>CAVZEW010000001.1:0-170322 GCA_963774435.1 uncultured Chloroflexia bacterium
GCGGTGCCGGGGGTGGCGACCTCTTCTGTCGGCATCGGCTCTTCCGCGGGGGGGTTCGGGCTTGCCCACGGTCGCGATCTGCTGGTTCGCGGCGAAATCGCCGCGCTCGCAGAGGACCAGGGTGTCCTCGCCCCACTCGTTGAGGACCATGAACTCGTGGGCCAGCGACCCGCCCATGATGCCCACATCGGCTCCGACGGCGATCGCGTCGAGGCCCAGGCGCTCGAAGATGCGGGTGTACGCCTCGTAGTGCTTCTGGTAGCTCACGTCCAGCCCGGCGAGGTCCCGGTCGCAGCTGTACGAGTCCTTCATCACGAACTCGCGGACCCGGATCAGGCCGCCCCGCGAGCGGGGCTCGTCGCGGAACTTGGTCTGGAAGTGATAGACGAGGAGGGGCAGCTGCCGGTAGCTCGACACGATGTCGCGGAGGAGATCGGCGACGACCTCCTCGTGGGTCATGGCCAGCACCATGTCGCGGGTCACCGCGGTCCTTGAAGCGGACCATCTCCGGGCCGATCTTGAAGTAGCGGCCGCTCTCGGCGCCACAGGTCTGCGGGATGGACCACCGGCATCTCCATCTCCTGGCAGCCGATGCGGTCCATCTCCTCGCGGATGATCTGCTCGACGTTGTGGCTCACCTTCCAGCCCAGCGGCAGGAGCGAATAGATCCCGGCTCCCAGCTGCCGGACGTAGCCGGCGCGGACCAGGAGCCGATGCGACGGCCATCTCCGCGTCGGCGGGATCGTCGCGCAGGGTGGTGAAGAAGAGCTGCGAGAGGCGCATGGGTCGCTGATTCTAGCCGCTGGCGAACGTGCCGCCCCGGTACCCGGCGCGCGGGGCGGTCCAGTCGAGGCCGTCGCCGCGCAGCGCGCGCCGGAGGCGCGGCCGGCGGTGCTTCTGGGTGCCAGGGTCAAGCAGGTGCTCGCTGGATCGCAGCCGATGGATCGGCAGCAGGGCAATGACGAGGAGCCCCAGGCTGGCGGCCAGGATGCCCATCGATCCCGCGCCAGTCGGCTGCCGCGCCACCCACCAGTGCGCCGGTGATCTGCCCGATCGCGAGGAAGACCGAGTAGAGGCCCATGATCGCGCCCCGGTCCGTCGGGGTGCGCCTCGCTCATGTCGGCCAGCAGGCCCAGGGCCGCGGGCGTGGCGCCCGCCAGGATGAAGAGGCCGGCGCAGGCGCCCAGGGCCATGAGGATCTGGAGGGGGTATGCCCCAGGCGAGCGAGTGGTTCAGCGCCGAAGATCGCGGCGAGCATCAGGAGGGCCGCCGCCGATACCGATGAAGATGATGGTGGTCCGCCGCAGCGCTTTGAACTTGTTCCCCCAGTACAGCAGCCCGGCAAAGAAGACCAGCATCCCTCGGCGCCCAGGCCGATGCTCACCTGCCCCGGATCGAAGCCGCCCATCAGCATCTGGCCGGCGAAGCTTCGCGACGGTGCGCGCACCAGCTGGAAGACCGACTGGGTGGTCCAGGACCCCACCACCGCGTTCAGGGCGATCCAGGTGGGGGCCAGCAGCCAGACCGCCGGGTTGCCGATCACCTCGCGGTAGCGCGCCCAGGCGAACCGGGTGTGCCCCGCAGCCGCGGACGTCGCGGCGTCGTGCTCGGTGATCTCCGCCGATGCGACGCTGGCGGGTTGCGGGTCGCCGACTGCGAAGCGGTAGATCGCGAAGGAGAGGCCGTAGATCGCGGCATTGACGAAGAAGCCGATGGGACCGATGAGGTCGAAGACCCAACCCGCCGCCACGACCCCGCCACCCAGCCCGGCAAGGGTCGCGGCCTCGAAGCGGGCGACGGTGCGGCCGCGCAGCTGCTCGTCGCCGGAGGTGGCGATGGCGATGTAGCCCAGGATGGAGGGGATCGATGAACCGGCTGCCGCACCCTCGAGCAGGCGGGTGACGCCCAGCCAGACGATGATGGCGATGGGAACCAGGGCCACCGGTATCCCGGTCATGATCACCGCCACGGCGCCAAAGACGGGGCCCCACTGCATGATCCGGTGCGCTCCCAGGTGGTCCGACAGGACGCCGAAGGCGGGGGAGAGGGTGAGCTCGCCGAGGAAGTAGGCGGCCGTGATGGCGCCGAGCTCCAGGGCCGCGATCTCCGGCCCGCCGTGCTGCGGCATCTCGCGATGTAGTAGACCAGCAGACCGCCGGTCAGCCCGGTCGAGAACCGCAGGGTGAAGGTCCCGATCAGGACCGCGGTGATCGAACGATGCACGGAGCTGGGGGTCACGGTGCGGAACAGCGTAGCGTTCGCCCGCCCATCCCGCGAGCCGACGATCGTCAGGGGATGCCGGCGGGTGGGTCGTCACGTTGCGGGTCGTCACGTTGCGGGTCGTCGCCGGGCAGCCATGGCTCGCGCGCGGGCATGCTGCGTCGCGTCGCCGGCGGCTCGGGTCCGGCTGCTCCGTCGGCGGGATGCCGGGCGTGCTGGCGGCGGCTGCGGCACGATCCCGGGCGGCGCGCATCCTGCGCCGCCGCAGCGCAAGGCCACCCATCGCCAGGCCATCGAGGACCAGGAGCGATCCGCCGGTGACCGCGACCCGCAGCCGGCCGGCATCGGCGGCACCTTCACGCCCGGCACGGGCGGCATCGGCGCTGGCCGTCGCGTCGGTCGCCTCGCCGTCTCCGAACGCGGAGCGCGCCGGGGCGAGTTGCTGCCCAGGTTCCGAGAAGAGCAGGCCGACCCACTCGACCGGGCTCGGGTCGCGCTTCAGGGTCTCGCTCGCGGACTCGATCGCCGTCAGCGCGGTAGCTCCTCGGATGCGTCGCGTTTCGCCACGTCGAAGGTGGGACCGGCCTCGAACGCGGTCCGCAGGGTGTCCGGGACGACCAGCGCCAGGGTGGCAGCCTGGCTCTCGATCCGCGCGCGCTCGGCGAGGACCGCGCGGGCATCGGTCAGCAGCGCATCGGCCTGCCCGAACTGCCAGGCGCCCATGGTGTAGCGCACCTCGTAGGGGAGCTGCCAGTCGCCGGCGGCCGTCACGGTCTGGTCGTACTCCGCGCGGGCCGTGACCCGGGCGTCCATCGCCGACTGCTGCTGGGGCGTCACGACCCAGGTGCGCCACAGGTCGTCGTAGTTCGCGCCGGTCCGCTCCTCGAGCAGGTCGAGCAGCCGCTGCCAGCCGCCAATGTCCACCGACGCCCCCTTCTCCGGCCCGGCGCCGGCGCTCACCCCGGGCGGCTGGTACGAGGCCTCGCCGTCGTGGGCGGCCTGCCACACCTTCTGCAGCCCGCTGGTCGTGGTGCGCGCGGCAATCAGCTGGGCGAGCTGTAGCTGGCGGCGTACCCATAGTCCTCGGTGGTCGCCGGCTCGCTGCCGATGGTTCCCCACGCGTTGAGCGGGATCTTGGCAGCCTGCAGCTCGGGCGTGAGGGTGAAGATGTCGCCGTCCGCCCCGATCTCCTTGCCGGCCGCGACGCCGTAGTACTCAGCCCACGCCTCGCCGATCCAGCGGTCGGGGAAGAGGCTGTCGTTGAACCAGGTGTGGGCGGCCTCGTGGAGCGCCGTGTAGCCGTCCGCGTCGTAGCGGACGTCGATCGTCTCGGTCACGTCGTTGTAGACACCCGCGTAGTCGCCGAGGCGCGAGGTCGCGGCCTCCTCCACCTTCAGCTCGCCATGGATCTCGTAGTCGAGGCCGATCAGATTGCGCAGGACCGGGATGCCGCGGGTCATCAGGCTGGTCAGCTGCGTGCCCCAGTCGGGGTCGTCGTCCCAGGCGCGGATCAGCACGGAGACGGTCCCTCGGGAAGCACCACGGGCGCTGTCGTCTCGGCGTAGGCTCCCGGCCGCTCGGCGGTGATGTAGGCGAAGAAGGAGTAGGATCGGGGATCGTGGTCGCGGTCAGGACGGTTGTGCCTCCCGACCCGCTGGCGCTTGACAGGGTCCCGGCCCCGACCGTCACGCTGTAGCCGGCCGGGATGACGACGGCCACCGTGCTGCCGGCCGTGTTCTCCGTGCCGAAGGCCCAGACCGGGAAGGCGACCAGGCTCCCGGCGACCCTGACGTCGCGGTTCGGGCGGCCGCCCGGGTCGGTGATGTCGAACGAGACCGCGAAGCTGATCGACTGCGCGTGGAAGACCGCGCGCCCGAAGGCGACCTCGATGGTCGTGAACTCCGCCGAGCTGTCGACGATGCGCGAGACGAGGTGCGCCCGCCGCTCGACGCGGACAGGTTCGTGATGCCCGGCTGGACCGCGAAGCGCGCCGCCGTGTAGTAGTACTGGCCGTTCGGCGGGTCCGGCGTGGTGTCCGCGGCTATGTCGTTGATCGTCACCGCGATGCGCTTCTCGGCGGGGACCGCCGTGTAGCGGGTGTCGGTGATGAACTGGAGCCCGGTGTCGGCGGCACGGGCCACCGGAGGCGTGACGACCACGCATCCCCCGAGCAGCACCGCGGCGGCGATGGCGAACAGCCGGCCGATGACGGAGCGCTTCACGGCCCGCACAATGCCGCAAATGGGAAAGCACCCATCCCGTGAGGGATGGATGCCTCATCCCGGCGTCAGCCGAAGGTCTCGGGTCAGGCCGATGGCTGGCCAGCGCCTCCAGGCCGAAGGCCACTTCGAGCTGTCCAGGGACGGAAGCCGACAGCGGCCCGGGGCCGCCGACCGGGGGAGAAGATCGCCACTGTCGGGATGCTCATGATCCCGTAGTGTATGGCGGTGTGCGGGTTGGCGTCGACATCGAGCTTCACGACGTCGACCTTGCCCTCGTACTTCTCCGCCAAGCTCCCCGATTCGGGGGCGACCATCCGGCAGGGGCAATCAGGCGGCCCGAAATCGACGACCACCGGCTTGTCGTTCTTCAGCACGACCTTATCCCAGGTGGCGTCGGTGCATTCACGTATGTTCGACATCGGTTGCCTGATCCTTTCGCGTGTTGGTTGACTGGGAGTGGCGCCCGATTCAGCGGGCGAGCTGCTGGAGTATGCGGGAGGCGTCGAGGACGGGGGCCCACGAGCGATAGAACATGGTGTCGCCCTCGCGCCGGCTGGCGACGATTCCGGCGCTGCGCAGGACGGCGAGATGCTGGCTCATGTTCGGACCTGACAGCCGATGCAGCGACCGAGACCGCCCACCCACCGCTCACCGGTCGTCAGTTCCTCCATCACGCACAGGCGCTCGGGATCCGCCAGCGCCTCGGCGATCGCGGCTGCGCGGGTGCGGGTGGTGTCGCGCGACGAGGATGCCGGGCCCATCGGCCGGCGATTTTCTCATGAATTGGCAAGCAATCAAGTCCTTGTGGACATGCGTAGGGGGATCCGCGAACGTGGGCGGGTGCCGCGATCGCGACAGGCGAGGTGTCGCGGAGCGGTCGGCACGATGGGGCCATGACCATTCAGCTCATCTGTCCATGGTGCGAGGACGAGGTCGCTTCGAGGTCGACGAGGCCGCGGACGAGATCGTCTGCGGCGCGTGCGGAACCCGGACCGAGTTCGCCCCGGACCCGCTCACGACCTACAACCTGCTCTACGAGGTGGCCGCCTGACCTGTGCCAGGCTCCCTCACGCCGAGGGCGCGGCACAGAAAGACCACCGTCCGTCTGTCGCGCCGCATGGCCTGCCGCCGCGACTGGGTGCGGTGACGCTCGCCGGCGAGCCACAGGACCTCGACGCGCGGGCCCCCCGGCGCCAGGGTTTCGAGCAGGCGCTCGGTGTGCCGTGGATGGACGTTCTCGTCGAGCGCGCCGTGGATCACGAGCAGGTCTCCGCGGAGGCGTGACGCATCGTCGATGAGCGAGGCGCGCGCGTAGGCATCGGCCTCGCGGCGAGGGTCGCCCAGGTAGCGTTCCGTATATCCCGAGTCGTAGAGCCGCCAGTCGACGACCGGCGCCGCCGCGACCCCCGCACGAAAGCGATCGGGACGCCGCACCAGGCAGCGGATGGTCATGTAACCGCCGTAGCTGCCGCCGGTGATCCCGACCCGGGAGCCGTCGATGCGGCCTTCGGCGATGAGGGCCTCGACGACCGCCGCCTGGTCATCGACCTCGCCGGTGCCGAGCGCACCGGCGAGGGACGACTCGAAGGCGAGTCCGCGGTTCGCGCTCCCGCGGCCGTCCACCACGATCACCGCGAGCCCCGCTGCGACGAGCGCCTGTCGGAGCGGGTGGACCGTGAGCTCCCCAGGGGTCACGCGCATGCTGGATGTGCGGACCGCCGTAGACCCAGGCCCATGCAGGCGGCGGGCTGCCCGCCGGAGTGGGCGGGTCGAAGACGGCGGCGTGGAGCGTTGTGCGGCCGTCGGCCGCGGTGGCGGTGCGCAGCTCGGGACAGCCTCGCGAATGAGCCCGCTTCACCTCGACACGATCGCGAACCGCTTCCCCAGGCTCAGGATCATCGGTGCCCACCTTGGGAATCAGGGCAACTACGAGTTCTCCGCGTCCGTGGCACGCTGGCGCCATCACGTCTGGTTCGACATGAGTGGCGGCGAGACCATCGAGCGCCATGCAATGGAACGCCAACTCATCGGAGTCGAAATCGGCATCGAGAAGCTCGTTTGGGGCAGCGACTGCGGGATGGACGAGATCAAGGAACACATCGACCGCTTCGATGTCATGTACGACCAGCTTGAGCTGAACGAAGACCAGCGTCATCGGCTCTGGTGGGCCAATGCCGCGGAAATCTACGGCCTCGAAGAGCCGACGTTTGCCGAGGAGTAAGTGCTGAGCGCCAGTGCTCGCTCCCGCCCTGCCGGTGGCCTGGCCGCGCGACTCACGCTCCTCGTCCTGGTCTGTGGCACCGGGCTCGTCGGTTTCCTGGGAATCCGGCCGTCACAGTCCTGGTTACTCGCACTCACCGCGGTCCTTGTCGCCCTCGCCGTCGACGGCATCGTCCGCACGCACCCCAGGTGGGAACAGAATGGGCTGGCCAGCGGCCTGGTCCATCTGACGCTCCCCGGGATCGCCGTCCTTGCCGCAGGGTTCTTCATCGACGAGACCCTCGACGGCTATGCCCGCACGGGCGCCGGCGCGATCGCAGCCGTTGGCATCGGAGTCATTGCCTTCGGCCTCTATACGTCGGTCGACTACCAGTCACCCCGGTACGGGGCGATGCGACTCGTCCTTGCTGTTGCGACGTATCTCGCCGCCTTCGCGCTGTTCAGCGTCTCGTATAAAGATGACATTGCCCTGCCGGCCAGTGCGATCGTCGTGGGGGCGGTAGCAGCGCTGCTGGCCACAGAACTCATCCGAGAGAGCCGTCTCCTCGATAACAATTCGCTGATTGCTGGCTTTGCCATCGGACTTTCGCTCGCCGAATTGCGCATCGCCCTCTACTTCTTCCCCCTCGACGGGCTGCTCGGTGGCGCCTTGTTGGTGATCGGGTTCTATCTTGCCACCGGCCTCGTCCACCACCTCAGCGACCGGGACCTCCAATTCCTCACGTTGCTCGAGTACCTCACGGTCGCGGGAGTGGCTGTGGCTGCGGTCGTCTTCACCCGCGTCACCGTCGGTAGCTAGCCATGCGCATCGGCTCCTGGAACATCAACGGCATTCGCCACGCCATCGGCACGGGTGACCTTGGCAACTGGCTGGAGAACACCGGGCCGGACATCGCCGGATTCCAGGAAGTGAAGGCGACGCCCGAGCAGTGCACTGAGCGGCCCTGGGTCGACCTCGGCTACCAGGAGTGGTGGCACCCGGCTGAGCGAACGGGCTACAGCGGCATTCTTTTGCTGGCGAAGCGCGAGCCAGACGAGGTTCGGCTGGGTCTCGACCTTCCGGAATACGACAGCGAGGGGCGGGTCATAGAGGCGAGCTTCGGCAAGCTGTCCGTCCTCACTGCGTACTTTCCCAACGGCCAGAAAAAGAACGTGCGGGTGCCGTTCAAGCTCGCCTTCATCGAGGCGTTCTTTCGCCGCCTCGAAGACCTCCGGTCGGCGGGCCAATCCGTCCTGTTCATGGGCGACCTCAACGTCGCGCACACCGATGATGATCTCGAACGTCCCCTTGAGGCGGCAGGGAACACGGGTGTCCTGCCCGAAGAGCGGGCCTGGCTCGACCGCTTTGTGGAGGCGGGCTATGTCGACACGTTTCGCCATTTGAATCCGGATTCGCTCCAGAGCTACACCTTCTGGGACCCATGGCGTGACCGCAGGGCGCGGAACATCGGCTGGCGGATCGATTACGTCTTTGTCTCTGCCGACCTCGTGCCGCACGTCCAGCGAGCCTTCATCGAGCCGGAGATCATGGGTTCCGATCACTGCCCTGTGGGGATCGATCTCGACCTCCCGGCGTGACAGTGCGCTCCGCGGGGCATAGAAATGGCTCATCACGGCAGGAGCCAGGGACATGACCACCACTACCGCACGACGAACGATCAAGCAGCCCGCAACGGGATCACGGGGCATGGTGACGTCGAACCACCAGATGGCCTCGCTGGCCGGCGTCGAATTGCTCGCCCGCGGCGGTAATGCCGTAGACGCCGCGATGGCGACGATGTTCGCACTAACCGTCGTCGAACCGATGATGGTGACCATTTTCGGCGCCGGCTTCGTCAACATCCGATGGGCGAATGGCAAGTGCACCGTGATCGACAACTACGTCACGATCCCGGCCGCCGCGACGCCGGATATGTTCAAGCCGATCCCCGGCGACCTCGACCACGGCGTCGAAGGACGGCTAAACGAGGTGGGCCACCTCTCCGTGGCGACAGGAGGTACGCTTCTCGGCTGGTGCACGGCCGTCGAGAAGTTCGGCACGATGTCGCTGCCAGATGTCATGGGCCCGGCCATCCGTTTCGCCCGCCACGGCTTCGCGACTTCGCCCTATCTGCGCAACATCATCCGGATGAACGAAGAGTCGATGCGTCGCTTCCCCGAGACGGCGAAGGTCTTCCTCCCCGGCGGCCAGGTCCCCGATGTTGGCCAAATTCTTACTCGCCCGGAGTACGCCGATACGCTCGAGGCGATCAGCAAGAACGGATCGGATTACCTCTACCACGGCCCCCTTGGGAAGGCGATCGCCGATGACATGGCGGCGAATGGCGGCCTGATCACAATGAAGGACATCGAGACCTACCGCATCTACGAGCGCGAGCCGGTCCGCGGCACCTATCGCGGCTACGAAATCATTGCCCCGCCGCCGCCATCCTCAGGCGGCGCTCACATCGTCCAGATGCTCAACATCTTCGAGGGCTTCGACGTTCGCAGGATGGGATTCGGCTCGGCGGACGCCGTACACCTGACCTCGGAGGCAATGAAGATTGCGTTCGCCGACCGTTATAAGTACATGGCCGACCCGCTCACCACGGACATCCCGCTCGAGTGGCTGACTTCGAAGGCCTACGGCGAGGAGCGTCGCGGCCAGATCGACATGACGCACTCGGGCGAGTACAGCCACGGTCTGCCGCCCGACGCCGAGCACCACTCAACGACCCACTGTTGTGCGATGGATGCCGAGGGCAACGTCGTCGCGACGACGAACACGTTGCACATGGGCTTCGGGTCGAAGGTCACGGTGCCGGGCACCGGCATGCTACTCAACGACTGCATGCAGCTCATGGACCCTGTCCCGGGCCGCACGAACTCCATCGCCCCGGGCAAGCGCATCCTTTCGTCGATGTCGCCGGTCATCGTCCTTCGCGACGGCGAGCCGTTCATGACACTTGGCACGCCGGGCGGCCTGCGCATCTTCGGGGCTGTTTTCCAGGCGATCGTCAACGTCATCGACCATGACATGACGCTGCAGCAGGCGGTCGAAGCTGCCCGCGCCTGGGATCGTGGTACCGGTCTCGAGCTGGAGCTGAGCTTCCCCGGCTTCGAGGGCCTGAAGGGCGAACTCGAAGCCCGCGGCCACGAAATCGTCTCTGTCGAGCGTGTGGCTGGCGGTATGAACGGCATCATGCGCGATCCCGCCACGGGCCTCTTTGAGGGCGCTGCCTGCTGGCGCGCTGATGGCGCACCGATCGGCATTTCCGGTGGTCCCGCTCTCGTCGGCGAGGACTACCTGACAGCGATGTGGGATTAGCCCGCGCGGGTTACTCGCACCGGTCGCCCCTGCTAGGATGAAGGCGTCGGAGCGTGGCGCAGCCTGGTAGCGCACCTGAATGGGGTTCAGGAGGTCCCGCGTTCGAATCGCGGCGCTCCGACCACCTCCATCGCTTCCCTGCATATGTCCGGCAGTTTGCGCTTGTGTCGCAATCGCTGGCGCGCGTCGCTTAACCCAGACACTTAAGGGAAAGCCGGTGTAGAGTTCCGGCAGTTCAACACGCGTGAAAGGAAATACAGGTGCTCCCTCGTACCCGGTGGACCTGGATCCTCGCCGTGCTGGCCGTCCTTGCCATCTCTCTCGCCGCCTGCGGCGGGGACGACGACGATGACAGCTCCGGCAACAGCGGCGACTTTCTTACGAACGACGCAACCTTCAACGACGAAACCCCGCTGGTCATCGCCAGGGGGATGGACATCAACTCTCTCGACCCGGCGCGGGCTTACTGCGACACCTGCCAGATTTACCTGACCGCGGTCTACGAAACCGTGATCGGGCTGGACCCAACCGATAACCAGACGCTTATCCCGCGCCTTGCCAGTGAGTGGGAGTCAAACGCCGACCTGACCCAGTACACCTTCCACCTCGACCCCAAGGCGGTCTTCGCCGACGGCACAGCCGTGGAATCGAAGGACGTCAAGTGGTCGTGGGAGCGACTGGGCAACGTTAAGGGCAGCGCCTCGTACTTCGTGTCGAACATCGACACGATCGACGCCACCGACCCTTCAACCGTCGTCGTAAATCTCAAATCGGCTGATGCAGCGTTCCTCGCCGTCGTTACCGCCCCCTACATGGCGATCACGAATAGCGATCTTGCGATAGAGAACGGCGCCACCGCGGATGCGGATGCCGACACCACCGACATGGCGGAGCAGTGGTTCTTCTCCAACTCGGCAGGGAGCGGCCCTTACGTGCTCGAGTCCTACCAGGATGGTGCGGAGCTACGCCTCACCCGCAACGACAACCACTGGCGCCAGAAGGCGAACGTCAAGAACATCATCATCAAGGAGACGGTTGAGGCAGTTGCTCAGCGTCAGCTCGTCGAGACGGGCGAAGCCGACCTCGCGATGCAGATCAGCTCCGACATTGCCCAGGGTATCGGCGGAAAAGTGAAGGTCGACGAGGTGCCGACCTTCAACTTCGTCTACATCGCGCTCTGGCCCGGCACAGCGACCGACCCCGATATCGACCTGAACGACAACGTGCGGGAAGCGATCCGCCTGGCCATCGACTACGACGGGATGATCGACGTCACGGTCGGTGGCGCCGGACGGAAACAACCGTCACCCATTCCTAACGGGTTCCTCGGTACGGCGAATCTCAAGATGCCCGAGCGTGACGTGGAGAAGGCGAAGCAGTTGCTTGCCGACGGCGGATACCCCGACGGCTTCTCGCTCGACGTCATCTTCCCGACGTTCAACGTGTACGGCGTCGATTTCAGCACCATGTTCCAGAAGCTCAAGATCGATCTCGCCGAGGTTGGCATCGACCTGAACCTTCAGCCGTCCGAGGCCTCGGTTTGGGCCGACGCAGCGTTCAGCGGAGGCATTCCGCTTACGGCCATCTACTTTGCCCCCGACCACACGGACCCGATCCAGTACGTCCAGTACTTTGGCATGGTGCCGAACAGTTTCTGGGGTGGCCTCATCGGCGTCGAAAACCCGACGGAAGTCGAGTTGATGCAGCAGGCCCTGGAGACAGCCGACACGGATGCCCGGGCCGCCATCTTCGAAAAGCTCGCCAACGAGATGATCGCGGAGAACTACATCATCCCGATGGTGAACCCGGACCTGTTCCTCGCCTACAACGAGCAATTGCACAACGTGCATTACAGCGCCTGTTGCAATATCGAACTCGGGCGATTGGTCCGGGAGTAGTGAATCGCTGAGCAGGGCCCGGTCCTCTGTGGCCGGGCCGTTGCATTGACGGAGGCCCTCGCTGTTCGGCTACATCATGCGCCGGCTCCTCGTCATGCCTTTCCTCCTCTGGGGGCTGGCGACCATTACCTTCGCGATCTCGCGGGCTGCTCCCGCGGACCCAATCACGACGGTGGTGGATACCCGCTCGCTCCAGAACCCGGAGATTGTCGCAGCCGCGAGGACTCGCTGGGGGCTCGACAAGTCGGTACCCGAACAGTACGTGCTCTACCTTAGGAACCTCGTCCTCCGTGGTGACATGGGGACCTCGTTCCGGACGAAAAAGAACGTGCGCGACGACCTCGGCGAGCGCCTTCCGGCCACGATTGAATTGACGATTGCCTCGATGATCCTTGCGACCAGCGCCGGGATCGCGCTCGGGGTGGTCGCCGCCGTCCAGCGAAACGGCTGGGCAGACCAGCTGGCACGATTCTTCGCTGTGCTCGGTTCTTCTATGCCCGTCTTCTGGATGGGACTGGTTGTGCTCTTCGTCTTCTGGGCCAAGTTAGGGTGGTTCCCCGGACCGGGCAGGCTGGACACGAGAGCGTCGCCTCCGACCGAGATCACGGGCATCTTCACGCTCGATGCATTATTCGAAGGTGATTTCGCCACCTTCTGGGATGCTACGCGGCACCTCATGCTCCCATCCTTCGTGCTCGGCTGGGCCGTGATGGGACTGATTTCGCGGCTGGTCCGGGCGAGCATGCTCGAAGTGCTCAGCCAGGACTACGTGCGCACGGCCCGGGCCAAGGGATTGCGCGCACGCCATGTCATCCTCCGCCACGCACTCAAGAATGCGCTCATCCCCACGCTGACGATCCTTGGGCTCTCGTTCGCCCTCCTGATCACTGGCGCGGTACTGGTCGAGCAGATCTTCAGCTGGCCGGGGGTCGGCCGTTACACGGTGGAGGCGGCACAGTCGCTCGACTTCCCAGCGATCCAGGGCGTTGCCATCTTCGCCGGTGCCGTGATCGTCGTCCTCAGCCTCGTCACCGATATCGCGTACGCGTTCGTGGATCCGCGGATACGCCTCTCATGACAGCCGAAGCTCTTGTCGTTGCTCCCGACCTGCCGCCTGCGCGCCGCTGGTCGCGCCCGATCTGGCTGACCACGCCGACGATCATCGGCGGGACCGTCATCATCATCTGGGTCCTGATCGCGCTTACCGTGCCATTTTGGGCGCCCAACGACCCACTTGTCCCCGTCGGCGACAGGCTCCAGGCGCCAACGCTCACGCACCCCTTCGGCACTGACAATCTCGGCCGCGACGTCTTCGTCCGCACCCTCTACGGTTCCCGCTCTGCCCTTCCGATCGCCGCGATGGTGATCCTGGGTTCGGTATTGGTCGGCGGGACGATCGGCGCGATCGCGGGCTTCGCAGGTTCATGGGTCGACGCGTTTCTGATGCGAGTCGCCGACATGACCCTCGCTTTCCCGGCCATCCTCCTCGCGATTACGGTCACCGCCTACCTTGGCCGCGAGCTCCAAAACATCATGATCGCGATCATCATCGTCGCCTGGCCTGTCTATGCCAGGCTCTTGCGGGGGCAGGTGCTCGTCGTGCGGGAGATGCAGTTCGTCGAAGCGGCTACCTCCATGGGAGCGAGTCGGTCCCGCGTGCTGATGCGCCATATCCTGCCGACTGCCTTCACGCCGGTCATCATCACGATGACGATGGACTTCGGCCAGGTCATTCTCCTCGCCGCCGCCCTCAGCTTCATCGGGCTTGGCGCCAAGCCGCCGACGCCGGAGTGGGGGGTCATGATCACCGACGGCTCGCGGTTCTTCTACCAGTGGTGGATCGCGGCGGGTCCGGGACTCGCTATTCTGTCGGTCGCGCTCGCGGCCAACTTTGTCGGTGATGGCATTCGCGACGGCCTCGACCCGAGGACGCGCGTCCACCGGTAGGCAGCGGCGTCGCGAATGTTCGTTTGTTCGTCGATGCTTGTGGAATGGGCACCGACGATCGGCCGCCGCAATCTGAGAACTGGACGCCCGGCTGCGGCTCACTTGTCGGCTGGCTGATCGTCGAACTGACTGTTCAGTTGGTCCTGGCTGCGCTCGGATCCAGTTTCATGACGCTCGTGATCGCATTCGTCGTCATCTGCCTGGTGGCGGGAATCGTCACCTTCATGATGGTGGCGGCCATTCGCGTCCTCCGAGGTCATGAGTTGTGAGATCGAGACGTTGCCTCATCGCGGGAGCATCTGCTGGGGCGGCACGGTTGGAGACGGGGAGAAAGGACGGAAGCCCTCAAGTCTCCGCCGGTAAGTCGTGACAACGAGCCCTCCTCGTCCGGCTCCAGGTCCCGCTTCTTACGGTAGCCGTTCGTCGCTCCAATCAGGCCCGCGTGGCCATTCGCGACGGCCCGATGCACGCCAACACTGAGACCAACGAGCGTTGGAGAACCAGTGTGACTGTCGCACCAGATTCATTTTCCACGATGCCCGCGGGAGAAAGCGGCGCGCCGATTATCGCGGCGCGAGATGTCGTCAAGACCTATGACTCAGGGGTGGCGAGCGTCCAGGCGCTTCGAGGCGTCAGCCTCTCTGTCGAACGAGGCGAGATGATCGCCATCATGGGCCCCTCCGGATGCGGCAAAACCACGCTTCTCAACTGCCTGAGCGGACTGGACACCATAGACAGTGGCCAAATCTGGATCGAAGGCACGGATATCAATGAACTCACCGACCGGGAAAAGTCCCGGTACCGTGCTCGCCGAATGGGATTTGTCTTCCAAACGTACAACCTGCTCCCGGTGCTTTCGGCGGCCGAGAATGTCGAATTGCCGCTCGTTGTCTCGGGCGTGCAAGGCAGCATTGCGCGCGAGAAGTCCCTCGCCGCACTTGAACAGGTGGGTCTGCGGGACAGGGCCAGGCATTGGCCCAATCAGCTGAGCGGTGGTCAGCGCCAACGCGTCACCATCGCCCGCGCGCTCGTCAATGACCCGGCGATTGTTTGGGCGGATGAGCCGACGGGCAACCTTGACTCCGAGATGGCCGACGACGTGATGCGGCTCATGGAGGATCTCAACCGTCGAAACAGCCAGACGTTCGTCATCGTCACACACGACCCCGAAGTTGGTGCCCGCTGCGACCGCATCGTGCGCATGCGCGATGGCCAGATCGAAGGCGAGGATCGACTCCGATGAGTGAACTCTTCGGGCTGTCGATGTCGACAATCATGGTGGTTATGGCGAGCCTGTTCGCGGCGTCGACGATCGCCTCGGCAGCCCTTTTCCTGTCCGGCCGGATGATGTTCAAGATGGGTCTGAGGAACATCCGGCGCCGGCCGGCCCAAGCGGTGTTGATCGTCGTGGGGCTGATGCTCGCCACGACGATCAGCACTGCGGCTTTCACAACCGGCGACACCCTGGACTACAGCATCACAAAGGTCGCGTACGACTTCCTCCAACGGACCGACATCAGTCTTCACCACTTCCAATCTCCTGATGCGTCGGTGACAGGCAGTGACTTCTATGCGTCCGATGATCTTGCGGCCCGCCTTGGCGAGACGTTCGCCGATGACCCCGACATCGAAGGGTTCATCCCGTTGCTCTTTGAGCCGGTGCCGGTGCAAGACGAGCGGACCAGGCTCACCGAACCCGGGGCAATCCTGGCGGGGACCGACCCAGCTGTCATCGCTCGCTTTGGCGGGCTCCACTACCTGGATGGTTCGCCCGCGGACCTGGCAACGTTGGCGGACGATGAGATCTACGCCAACCAACGCGCCGCCGATAATCTCAACGTCGAGGTGGGAGACACGATCCTGGTCTTCATCCGGGGCGAAGCCGTGTCTCTCAGGGTCGCCGGTATCGTCCGAGAGGAGCGAGTTACCGGCGGCCTGGAATTCGGTGGCGGTGGCCAGCCTGGATTCGCGGCCAGGCTCACGACAGTGCAACGCCTCACGGGACACCCGGGTGAGATCAACTCGGTCAGCGTCGTCCTTCGTGGCGGCGTCAGGGGCAGCCTTGGGCGTAGCGACGCTGCTGCCCAACGCCTTGAGGACTACATTGCATCGCCCGGCGCCGCCGAAGCTCTCGGGCTCGGAGCCGGGGGCTTCCAGGTCGAGAAGGTCAAGCAGGACGCTGTCGAAGGCGCGCGATTGGCTGCGAGTGGCTTCACAACGATTTTCCTCGTGCTTGGGCTCTTCTCGATAGCCTCGGGTGTACTGCTCATCTTCATGATCTTTGTGATGCTCGCGGCGGAGCGCCAGCGTGAGATGGGCATTACCCGGGCGGTCGGGGCGCTTCGCATCCACCTCGTGCAGGCGTTTCTCGCCGAGGGGCTCGTCTACGCGTTACTCGCAGGGCTGGTCGGAGTGGGGTTGGGCGTCGCCTTCGGCTTCCTGGTGATCATCGCCGGTGCAAAGCTGGCATTCGGCGATGAGCTCAGCTTCGTCACGCCACATGTGACCGTGCGAACCCTGGTCGTCAGTTTCTGCCTGGGGTGGGTCGTGACGTTCTCAACCGTGGTTGTCTCGTCGATCCTGGTCAGCCGGCTCAATATCGTTGCGGCCATTCGGGGCCAAATCGCCCGCCGGCCACGCGAGGCACGCGGCGGATTTCATCTCCGTTGGGTCATTGCCAGTTTTCCACTCCTCGTAGTCGTTCCCCCGGTTGGCCTCTACCTGTTGCTTCGACGGGGCTTCAGTGTCTCCCGCACGTGGGCGCTCGGGCCCGCTGGTGTGGTTATCGGGGCCACACTCCTGCCGCTGGGACGAGTCACAGGATCATCGTTCCTCTTCTCCCTGGGAATCTCGATGCTGATCGGTGCAATCGCGCTTCTTGCGCGAGAGGGCGGGTTGAAAGAAAGGACGGTCTGGACGACGGCCGGCGTGGCGCTCGCAATCTATTGGCTGATGCCCTTCCAGTTGAGCGAGAAGCTCTTCGGTTCGTTCGACAACACGGGCATGGAAATGTTCGTTTTCAGTGGACTGATGATCGTGACGGCGCTCACGTTGATCATCATCCACAACGCGCGGCTGCTCACGGTCCTGTATGACGGTGCCAGCCGGGGCCGACGTGGATACCTGGTGCCCGCGAGCTTATTCGCGGCGGCGGCCTGTCTGTTCCTTGTGGGCATCGCTCTCGGCAATGCTGGTGCCGGAGTCGGGGATGTCGTCTATCTGCTCGCGATAATTGTCCTGGTCGGGGGAGTCTTCGCATTGCTCGGGCAGCGCTTCCAAAGCCTCACGCCGGCGCTGCGGATGGGGATCGCCTACCCCCTGGCGAATCGGTTCCGCACGGGCATGACCATCGCCATGTTCTCGTTGATCCTGTTCTCAATCACGGTCATGAGCGTGATTAATGCCAGCGTGCTGCAAGTCTTTTCCGGTGAGGATGGGACCGCTGGTTGGGACGTCCTGATCGGGACGAATCGCAACAACCCGATCGACGACGTGCCAGCCGCGCTGGAAGCGACCGGCGCCTTCGACGTTTCTACCATTGCCGCGGTTGGTGGGCTGACTCCGAGTGACGACGACCGGCAGCGAGTCCGGCAGCCAGGCTTCACGGGTTGGCTGCGGTTCATTGTCAGGGCTGGCAACGGGGACTACTGGAACAACGTCGCCACGAAACTGGAGGGGCGGGCAACCGGCTTCACCTCCGATGCGGCGGTGTATGCGGCGGTGCGCGACGGTCTCGACCTCGCCATCATCGATAGTTCCGCGGTGAGTGCCCAGACGTTCGTGGTAGGGAGTTTCCAGGTGTCAGGCGTCAAGATCGAAGACGGCCAATTTGAGCCATTCACTCTCGAGGTGCGCAACGAAGCGACCCAACAGGTCCGCACCCTCACGGTCGTCGGCGTTTACTCGAACAAGGTTCCCCCGGGGCTCCTGCCAGGACTCACAATCAACGCAGAAACGAGTCGGCAGCTTTTCGGAGAGCCGGAATTCACTGATTACTTCATCCGTCTCACAGAAGGAACGGACTCCGTGACCGCCGCCAAATCCATCGAAGCGGCCCTCGCAACGCAGGGCGTCCAGGCGTTCTCCATCCGGAAGGAAATTGACGACAGTTTGGCCGCATCGCGAGGGTTCTTGCGGGTGCTCCAACTCTTCATGGGTCTTGGGCTCGTGGTGGGCGTGGCGGCGATTGGCGTGATTTCGCTGCGCTCCGTCGTCGAACGGCGCCAGCAGATTGGGATGCTCAGAGCGATCGGCTACGAACGAGCGACCGTTGCCTGGAGCTTCCTGTTCGAGTCTGCTTTCGTGTCGCTCATGGGGGTCGCTGCGGGCATCTCCGGTGCGATCATCCTCTCGCGGAATCTCATGTCGTCGGCAGATTTCACGGGCGTCGATGGCCTGACTCTCTTCGTCCCCTGGCCGGAAGTCATTGCCGCGGCGGTCCTGGCATTCGGCTTTGCCATGTTGATGACGTGGTGGCCCAGCCGACGCGCCGCGAGCGTTCCGGTGGCCGAAGCCCTGCGCTACGAGTAGGGGAGGCGCAGCCGCCTGTCACGTTCCCGGGCAAACGCCGAGCATCGCCCATTTACGTGCTTTTTCCAGCGTCTGATATTCTGGATTGCGGTAGCCGGGCAACCATCAGCCTCAAACAGGCCTTCGGTCTCGTTGCTGGATGACCCGTGGCCGAACTTTGGGAGGTTGTCAGGTTTGTACACCGACAAGACCATCACCTGCGTCGAATGTGGCGCGGACTTCGTATTCACAACTGGCGAACAGGAATTTCACGCATCGAGGGGCTTTACCACTGAGCCAAAACGGTGCCCCGACTGTCGGCGCGCTCGTAAGGGCCAGCAGGGTGGGGATGATCGCCCACCGCGCCAGATGTTTGAAGCCGTCTGCTCAAGTTGCGGCAAGATTGCGCGGCTTCCTTTCGAACCGCGCGGCGACCGGCCCGTCTACTGCAGCGATTGCTTCCAGCCCCAGGCGCGAGGTGGCGGCTATCGCTAGCAGCGAGACCATGCCCCCGGTCCCAACGCTCGAACCCGGACAGGTGACAGAAGTCTCGCCCGGGCACTTCGAGTTGCATCGTCTTCTGCCGGCTTCGCGATTGTCCCGGCCCGACATGCAGGCGCTGCTCGGCGCTCTCACTGAGCCCTCCGTGGCCGATGGACTGTTCGTGCACGCCGGCTTCCATCTTCGGCTCGACGCTGGCGATGTCTCCGGCGACTCGCCTGAGACGATTCCGGCAGACTCGCTGCCACCCGAGTGCTCCGATGTCTTCCTGACCGTGGACTTCGGCAATCGTGAGCGCTACGAACGGCAGGTTCTGGTCGTCTTCGAACCGCACCAGGCGGCTGTTTCGGTCACCGGCAACGACGAAACCTGGGTACAGAGAGTCGGGCAGGACGTCGCCGAATTCGTCGAGTCACGCCAGGCGTGGTTCAAGCATCCTGCTTTCCTGCAACGGTTGCTGCTCATCGCGGGCATGGCGCTGGTGACGATCGCGGCTGCCCTCGGTGATTTCGGGGGCAGCGATTGGCGTTGGCCGGCGACGTGGCTCTTCGTTGCAGGTGTCACGGTCGTGGCTGCCAGTGCGGTGGTGCCGGGCCGACTCCGTTACTCGGTGGTCGCGCTCACTGGCAATCGCCCGCCCGGCAACTCCCCGCGAGAAAACCTCATGCTCGGGATAACGATCGTCGCGTTCTCCGTCGCGCTCGTCGGCGCCGGGATCGCGACGCTGCTCACCCTTACTGCCTGACTCCCCTCAACCGGCCGACTTTGCTCCCTCGATAATCGCCTCGACGACGGCCGGATCGGCGAGTGTCGTCACGTCGCCGACGTTCGATGGATCCCCCTCGGCAACCTTGCGAAGGATGCGGCGCATGATCTTCCCCGAGCGGGTCTTCGGCAGGCCCTCCACGAACTGGATTTTGTCCGGCGTGGCGATGGGGCTGATGTCCTTTCGGACGGCAGCACGAAGCTCGGCGGCAAGTTCCGGCGAAGGAGAGTAGCCGGCCGTCAGGAAGACGTAGGCATAGACGCCCTGGCCCTTTACGTCGTGTGGGTAGCCGACGACAGCGGCCTCCGCGCAGGCTTCATGGCCGACCAGGGCACCTTCGATTTCTGCGGTCCCGAGCCGGTGCCCGGCGACGTTGAGGACGTCGTCGACGCGGCCGGTGATCCAGTAATACCCGTCGCCATCGCGATGGCAGCCGTCGCCAGTGAAGTAGAGGCCGGGGTAGGTCGAGAGGTAGGTCTGGATGAAACGTGGGTGGTCGCCGTAGATCGTCCGCATCATCCCTGGCCAGGAACGAGCTATGCAAAGGCGACCGGTGACTCCGTTGCCCTCTATCGGTTTGCCGTCTTCGTCCACCACCACCGGCTCCACGCCGAAGAAAGGGACGGTGCCGGATCCGGGCTTCATGGCGATGGCTCCGGGCAGCGGCGTGATCATGTGGCCACCGGTTTCCGTCTGCCAGTAGGTATCGACGATGGCGCAGCGGCCTTCGCCCACAACGTTGTAGTACCAGCGCCAGGCTTCGGGATTGATCGGCTCGCCGACGGTGCCGAGCACGCGCAGGCTCTTACGGCTGTAGCGCGTCACGTACTCGTCGCCTTCGCGGGCGATGGCCCGGATGGCGGTAGGCGCTGTATAGAGGATGGTGATGCCGAGGCGATCGACCATGTCCCAGTAGCGGCCGGCGTCGGGATAGGTCGGAATCGATTCGAACACCACCGACGTCGCGCCGTTCCCGAGGGGACCGTAAACGATGTAGCTGTGGCCGGTTATCCAGCCGACATCGGCCGCGCAGCAGTAGATGTCGTCGTCCTTCAGGTCGAACACCCAGCGATGCGTGAGCATGGTGTAGAGGAGGTACCCGGCCTGTGTGTGGAGGACGCCCTTTGGCTTCCCGGTGGAGCCCGAGGTGTAGAGGATGAAGAGCGGGTCCTCGGAGCCCATCGGTTCGGGTTCACATTCGGCCGACTGATTGGCGATGGCATCGTCCCACCAGACGTCGCGCCCGTCCGCCATCGAAACGTTGCCGCCCGTCCTCTTGTAGACGATGACGAACTCGACGCTCTTGCCGCCGGAAGCGAGCGCCTCATCAACATTCGCCTTGAGGGCGACGGGCCGGCTGCCTCGCATGCCCTCGTCCTGCGTGATGACGGCCTTGCATTCGGAATCCTCAACGCGGTCGACGATGGAGCGTGGGCTGAAGCCACCAAAGATCACCGAGTGGATCGCCCCGATTCGGGCGCAGGCGAGCATCGCGACGGCGAGTTCCGGCACCATTCCCATGTAGATGGCGATGCGGTCGCCCTTCTTGATGCCGCGCGCCCGGAGTGCATTCGCAAGCTTGCAGGTCTCCTCGTACAGCTGGCGGTAGGTGATGCTCCGGTTGTCCCCCGGCTCGTCGCCTTCCCAGAGGAGCGCCACCTTGTCGGGTTGCGTCGCCAGGTGCTGGTCGAGGCAGGTCTCGGTGACGTTCAGTTCGCCCCCGAGGAACCATGCGATCTCGCCCTTGTGAAGGTCCTCCTTGTGGACGGTGTCGAAAGGCTTCTTCCACTTGAGGAGTGCGTTCGCCTGCTCCCCCCAGAATCCGTCGGGATCGTCGATCGACCGCTTGTAGAGGGCGTCGTAGTCGGCACGAGTCTTGAAGACGGCGTGCGCGGCGAGCCCTGGAGGCGGTGCGTACTTCTCGTCGACAGGTAGTCCGATCTCATTGCTCATGTGCGCCTCCCTACGGGCACGTGCCGGTGGCACGGGAGTGGTTATGGGCGCAATTGTATAGAGCGAATCGGCCGCTCGCAGGGGTGATGAGGTGCTGCCTACCCTGCCCGTAGGAGCGTCGCGGGACGCTCCTCAATCTTCCGGTACATCCCCGTCGCGGCGGCCTTCAGGCCAAGGTCGCCCGGCCGCATGATCATCTCGCTACCGCCGATAAAGAGCAGGCCGCCCATGCGAAGGGAATTCGCGAAGCCGTCGAAAACGGTCTTCTTGGCCTCCTCCCTGAAGTAGATGATCACGTTCCGGCAGACGACCATGTCGAGGTCGTCGGGGTAAGGCTCCTTGAGGAGGTCATGTTTGCGGAACTGGATCAGGCGGCGTAGCGCCGGATCGACGGTGTAGGAAACGCCATCCCGGGTCAAGTACCGGTCTCGCAGGGCAGCTGGCACCGACCGCACCTCGTCCTCGGCATAGTCGTTGCCGGCCCTCGCCTGGGCGAGCGCAATTCCATCGACATCTGTCGCCGTGATCGTGTGTCGACCTCGCGGGTCCAACTCACTGAGGAGGATGGCCAGCGAGTACGGTTCGCAGCCGATAGAACAGCCCGCGCTCCAGATCTTTAGACGTGGCCGCTCGGCGAGGAGCTCGGGGATGTACTTGTTCTGGAGGTCTGCGTAGCGGGCCGGCTGGCGGAAGAACTCGCTGACGTTGATCGTCAACGTATCGCGGACGACCTCGAGCACGGTCGCATCATGTTTGATCACATCGGCGAAGGCCAACCAGCCCTTGGGCGCGTACGTCCGCATCAGATTCGCCAGCCGCCGCTTCATCTGGGGTTCTTTGTATTGCCAGAGGGGGACGCCAGTGGTCCTCTCCAGCGTTGCGCGGAATGCTTCCCAGTCCGGGTCCGGGACTGCCAGGTCGAACCGGCTCACGCTGCTGCTCTTCCTGTCCGCACGCGGGCGGCAATCTGCTTTGCCATGTCGGTCAGGGCCACCGTCTCTGCGCCCGGGGTCGTTTCGAGAGCGGCGCGGGGCATGCCGTAGATGACGCAGCTGGACTCGTCCTGGACGAGGACGGAACCTCCCGCCCCGGCGACCAGTGCGCAGCCCGCGGCGCCGTCCCGGCCCATACCGGTCAGGATCGCGACCAGGGCATTCCTGCCGTAGAACCGGGCGACGGACTGGAGAGCGACGTCGACCGACGGACGAACCCCGTGGACCGCCTCCGTGTCTTTCAGCCCGATGCGCCCGGTTTCGGAGACCTCGATGTGGCGATGCCCGGGCGCAACAAGAACGACCCCGGCTCCAACGATGTCACCTTCTTTCGCTTCGACGACGTGGAGAGCGGACATTCCATCGAGCCGTTTGGCCAATACCTCCGTAAAACCGGCAGGCATGTGCTGGACGATGAGCACGCCAGCTCCGAGGTCGGCGGGCAAGAGTGGCACCACTTCACTCAGGGCGGCAGGGCCACCGGTAGAGGAGCCGATGACGACAAGCTGTCGAGAAGGGCGGCCTGAACGTTGGTGGAGAGTCTTGGCTGGTTGCACAGGGACCGCCGCATGGGAGGGTGTGCGAACGCGCGCATGCCGGGCCGTGAGGACAGCCTCTGTGATGTCGGTGCTGACGCCTTCGAGGTCACGAGTGAGCCCGCTTGGCTTGGCCACGTAGTGAACCGCGCCGGCTTCAAGGGCTCGGATCGTCGTTTCGGCACCCTGCGTGGTCGCGGTGCTCACCATGACGATAGGGATTGGGAGAACGTTCACTATTTCGCGGACGGCGGTAACCCCATCCATGCGGGGCATTTCGACGTCCATCGTGATGACGTCTGGGCGCAGTGCGAGGGCCTGCTTCACACCCTCGGCGCCATCGCTGGCGGTGCCAACAACCTCGATTTCGCTCGAGGCGGTGAGAATCCGCTCGATTGTCTTCCGCATGAAGATCGAATCATCGACGACGAGGACGCGAGTCTTCTTTTGTGGTTCCCGAGCAGGCTGCGCCACGGAAGCCAACTACGCGCAGAGCTTGCTAACAGCGGCAAGGACCCTATCGCCATCAGCCGGCTTCACGAGGAAGTCCCGGGCGCCGGCTTTCACGGCCTCCAGGACAATTTGCTGCTGTCCGAGAGCCGTGACCATGGCGATGCGTGCACCGTCGTCAAACTCACGGATCAGCTTGAGCGCAGTGAGGCCGTCCATTTCTGGCATGGTGATGTCCATAAGCACAGCGTTGGGCTTGCTGGCCTTGTACATCTCGACAGCCTGGATGCCATTTTCGGCCTGCAGGACGTCGTAGCCCGCTTCGGTAAGGATCTTTGACGTCCGCATCCGCATGAATGCGGCGTCGTCCACCACGAGAATGGTCGCCATTTGCGCTCTCCTAAAGTTCCTTTGGTTGTTCGGCAGCCAGGCGCACGAAGGTACGTCCGTCGGAGACGTTGATTTGCAGGGTGCGGCCACGGGTACCACCGAGGTCTTCGGCCGCGATTCGCAGCCCGCGGGCACGGAATTCGTTCCTGATAGCTTCAGCGTTGCGGTCGCCGATCTTGAATTTCTCTGCGTTCAAAGCGCCGAGGACGGCGGCTCCTCCGGCCAGCTTCACAACAAGGTTCCGCGGATTTGCCCCCGCGGCCGTCATCCTGGCCAGCACGCTTTCGATGCCTTCGTCTGCGAAGCGAGCCGGCTCTTTGCTCGGGTGCCTTCCGTCCGACTTCGGCAACAGGACGTGGACCATGCCAGCAACGCCGCTCGCTTCGTCGAAGAGTGTCGCTCCGACGCATGAGCCAAGGCCGTACGCGATAAGCGTGTCGGTCGGGTTTGTGCTGACCGCCAGCTGGCCGATCCCGACAGCCACGCGAGTTGCCCGGGTGGCCTCTACGGTCATGCTGCACGCTCGCGCAGCACATTCAGGCCGGCGCTGTCCGGGGCGATCATCAGGAGGCCGGCGGTCTGCCCACGGGCATCCTTGAAGACGGTGTCGATCATCGTCACCTCGCCGCCGAGCGAGAGAATCTCGGCGTAGACGGATTCAACAAGCGCAATGGCGATGTCGTTCACGATTGTCGGCGGCGTCGGATGAAGGACGAGGTTGGTGTGATCGCCGAGGGCGTTGACGAAGGCGGAGCCGATGATGTTTCCCAGTTCGCCAATTGCGGACGCTGCCATTTCGTCCAGTCCCGTCGTGGTGCCCGGCGCCTGGAGGAGCATGAGATCCACGCACTCAAGGGCACGCTCGACAGGGAAGAGCAGCATCACGTGAGCGTTAATCTCGCCGGTGACCCCGAGATAGGCGCCCAGCACGAGGGCCTCTTCGCCGCCCACCGCATCGCAGGCATCCGAGCGGGTGCCCATCCGCACTTCGGGCGCAAAGATGCTGATCTCGTGATTCATGATCTCTGAGAGCGCTCGGCCGGCACGCACTGCACCTTCCGATGCCACCTTCTGAAGGGCCTTCAGGGCAGGGTCTTTCGTCAGAGTCTGATCCATAGCTCGGTCGCCTTCCTTCACGCGGCACTGGTCTGTCGGCCCTGGCCGACGAGGCTTGCCGTATCGATGATGAGACCCAGGCTGCCGTCGCCAAGAATCGTCGCGCCGGAGATACCGGGGTGGTTGCCGATGATGCCGCCCAACGATTTCACGACGACATCCTGTTCGCCCAGAATGCGGTCGACCCTGAGGCCGAGCCGATGTTTACCAAAGCTCGCGGCGACGACGTAGCGCCCAGCTGTCCCTGTGCGTTCGCGGTTGTCTCCAACCGCGCTGGCGAGGTCGGCAACGGGAAGCAATGCGTCCCGCAGGACCAGAGTTTCGCTGCTTCCGACCGTTTCAATGCGAGCTTCGGATTCGGCGAGCGCTTCGGTCACCGAGGCGAGCGGCAATGCGTAGGTGACCCCATTCGACGACACCATCAAAGCCTTCGTCGTCGCGAGGGTGAGCGGCAGCTGGATGATGAACTCGCTACCCTTCCCGCGTTCGCTATGGATTTCGATGGTGCCGTTGAGCCTCTCGATGTTTGTCCGGACGATGTCCATCCCGACGCCACGCCCGGAGACATCGGACAACTGTTTCGCGGTCGAGAGGCCAGGGTAGAAGATGTACTGCATCGCCTGTTCGTCTGAGGCGGTTTCAGCCACATCTCTCGGGACAATTCCGTTGTCGATGACTTTCCGGCGAAGCGTGTCGGTATCCAGGCCCTGGCCATCGTCCTTCACGGAGAGGTAGATAGAGGCCTCCTGGTTCCACGCCCTGATGGTGATGGTGCCGATCTCCGGTTTGCCCAGTTCGCGACGGCGCTCCGGCGACTCGATGCCGTGGTCGATGGCGTTGCGGAGGACGTGCACGAGAGGGTCGGAGAGCTCTTCGATTACCGACCGATCGAGCTTCGTCTCTTCGCCGGAGGTCACCAATTCGACCTTCTTGCCGCACCTGGTGGCCACGTCGCGCACCAGTCGGGGTAGCCGCGTGAGGACGCTCTGGATGGGCAACATGCGGCTTCGCATGATCTCGTCCTGGAGTTCGTCGGTGATTCGGGCGAGGTGGTTAATCGTATCTTCGAAGTTCTCGGACAGGCCGCCGAATTCAGATCCGCGCATCAGGGTCGCCATCTGGGAGCGAATCTGTTGGAGGCGTGACCGGTCGATGATGAGCTCGCCGACAAGATTCATCAGGCCGTCCAGGCGTTCGACCTCGATCCGGACAGAACCACCCGACCGTGTAGCCTTCGCTGCCTGAACCGGCTGTTTCGCGGCACGTCGGCTATCCGGCGCAACTGGCGGCTCGATGGCGGTCACAGCGACCGTGTCGTCGGCATCCTGCGTCTGAGGAGGCGGCGGTTCGTCCGCGTCCGTGTCGTCGGTTTCAAACAATTCGACCGTGACGGCAGCGACATCCGTCACGGCCTTAAGGACGACGCGCAATTCCTCAGCACTCGTCGTCGAGGCAACGAGTGCCTCCAGCCCGAACTCCCCGTTGCCTGCTTCGATTTGCTCGCGCTCAGGCGACATCCAGAGGGGAGTCGCTAACGCCTCCAGCTCCTGGAGGACCTGGAAGCAGCGGATCGAGGGTAGTTGGGAGCTTTCTTCGATGACGACCTTAACGCGAAAGACGGACTTTCCCGGGTCGACCGCCGTCTGGGCTGCTATCGCTACGGTCTCAACGACTCCTGTGTCACCGGGGCTCTGGGCTTTCGATTCAGCCGCTTCGGCGGGGGCCTCGAGCGTCTCCAACAGTTCAACCTGGAGTGCTTCAATCTCCGCATCCGACTGGATACCGGTGGTGACTTCGAGAGTCAGCACACGGAGGACGTCAAGTCCCTCGAGCAGCTTGTCGACCATAGACGAAGTCGGTGTGACCTGGCCCTGCCGGACGGCGTCCAGCACTGTCTCCATTGCATGGGTGAGCTTTGCCATTCGCGTGTGACCGATCGTCGCGGAGGAGCCTTTGAGCGTGTGCGCGGCACGAAAAATCCGCTGGAGCAGATCGGGGTCTGATTCCCCCTCCATCTCTACGAGCGCGGTGTCGAGCACATCAAGCTGTTCCTCGGCCTCGTCGCTGAAAAGCTTGACGTCGTCGGCATCGAGGTCGAATTGCAGGCGGTCACCTTTGGCCATGAGATTTCCTTCAAATATCCGGAGTTCGTTCAGGCGGCTGAAAGTTCGGCGTCTTCTTCCGCAGCTTCGACCTCAAGGTGCTGAGGCAGGAGGACTTCGAGATTGACCAGTGAGACAAGCCGGTCGTCCAGCCTGGCGATTGCGCGAATATGGCCGTTGGCCACAACGCCGAGGATGTCCTCGGGCTCGTCGATGCTGGCACCGGGGATCCGGAGCACCTCTGTGACGGCGTCAACTATCAGGCCTATGGCGCCGCGCTCGCTGTTGGCCACGACGATACGGGTCTCGGCCGTGTGCTCGGAGGCGGTGATGCCGCATCGGGTGCGAAGGTCGATGACTGCAACTACGCGGCCCCGCAGATTCGTGACGCCTTCGATCCATGTGTGGGCACCGGGGATAGGCGTAATCGCCTGCATCCGGACAATTTCCTGGACGATCTGGATGTCAATTCCAAAGGATTCGCTGCCCAGCCGGAAAATGACAAGGTGCTCTTCGCCGCGGGAGTCATCGTTTGTGTCGGTGGGTTCGGTCTGTCCGGAGTTCATCGTCTACCTTTCGCGAAGGGCTCGGTCACACTGTTCCTCTGAAGTTACAGGCCGAACGTAGCGCGGATTCATCCGGTAGAACCCTTGGATGCTCTCCACGCACGCCTAAAGCAGATCCTCCGCCGGTAGAAAGTCGGGAGACGACGGGCGGGGACCTAGGGAACTGACCTATACCGTGCCGATATAGAGAAAGAGAGAGTCGTTGTAACTCGCCGGGGGGTTCCAGCTTGGCCGCCGACAACGCAGTCCTCAGCCAGCGCGAAATTGATGCTTTGCTCAACGCCGATGATGGCGCGGGGGAGGCCGAGGACGTCGTGACACTGACCCAGGTGAAGACTCCCGCCCGTCGGATCAAGCCGTACGACTTCCGACACCCTGAAAAGCTTTCCAAGGAGCAGCTCCGGGCGCTCCAGATCATCCAGCAATCCGTTGCGACATCCCTTGCTGCGAACCTGAGCGCACGCTTGCGTTCGCCTGTCGAGGCGAAGTTGAGCGCGATGGAGCGGTCCATCTACGAGGAGTACATGTCCCAGATCGGGCAATCCTCCGTCCTCGGATTCATCGACATGTCCCCGCTCCAGGGCTATGCGGTGACCGCCTTCGGGCTGGACGTCGGCTACTCGATCATCGACCGCCTGCTCGGAGGCCGTGGTACCAGGGTTGCTGCCAACCTCGACCGGGATCTCTCCGATATCGAGACCGCCTTGATCCGCCATATCGCCTCCGACATCTCCAGTTCACTTGTGGAGCCGTGGAGCCGGATTGTCGAGTTGGCCCCTGAGATCGCGGATGTGGCGACCGGCAGCTCCGCCGTCCAGGTCGTGCCACCTTCGGAATTCGTGATCATCGCCTGGTACGAGGTTCGCTACGCGGACCAGACCGGCGGCATTTCGCTGTGCTTCCCCCTGACCATCCTCGAACAGATCATGCCGATGTTGACGGGCCACTCGATGTTCGAGAATCGCCCTCGCGGCGATGCAGCGAAACTTGAACACGTGACTGATGGCCAGCTCATGCCGGTCACCGTGCCGGTGCGGGCGATCCTTGGCGAAGGTCGTGTCGCAGCGATGGACCTCGCCAGGCTCGACGAAGGACAGGTGATACTCCTCGAACGCGACGTCGACGAACCGTTACGCGTGTTCATCGGCAACGCGGAACGATTCGCGGCGGCGCCGGGCACCTCAGGGCGGCACCTTGCCTTCGAGATTACGGGGCTCATTGACGCGGACGGCTTCGTTACCCCCTTTCCGCAGAGGGCGGCCTCATGAGCACCGGATCGTTTCGCTCCGTCCTCATGTCGATTAGGACCGCCCAGAGCGGAAACGGGTTCAACGAACTCGTGTTCCGAATTTCCGTCGACCGCAGCACGATTCAGACCGTGACGGTGCTGATTTCGAACGATGCTCAGCGGAAGCTGGCCGGTCAGCTCACCCGGGCGCGCATGCCCAAGGTGGAACGCGATCAGATGCTGAAGCTCTGGGCCAAGTGGGAACTTGCCATGCGGGCGGAGGAAGGCACTCTCCCCAGTACCCTGACTATTACAGCGAGCGACCTTGATGAGTACGGTGCCTATGCCACCGATTTCGGCAGGAGCTTGCTAGCAAGCTAGCCCTTCGCGCCTTCAGGCGGCCCCCTTTTGACCGACTATCCGAGTACCAGAAGCATCACCCCAGCAGTGCAAAGAACTCCGGAGTGACCTCCCCCCATGTCGAATCTTGCCCTAGTCAACGAGGCGGCCCAGGCTCTTGCTGAAGAAGTGAACCCAACCGGCGCCCAATTGATCGCTCCGTTCGTCGAAGCAACGGCCCGGGTCCTGGCCAGCGAGTGCAAGGAGAGAGTGGAGAAGGGCAAGGTCTACCGTGTCCGCTCCCAGCAGACCAACCAGGACGTTAATGTGCTTCTTGCCGTGACCGGCCGGGTCACCGGGTTGGTCGTCTACTCGATGTCCGAAGCGACTGCCCTGGGGCTCGCCGGCCGTATGATCGGAGAGCCCGTGGACGAGTTCGACGAACTCGCTCAGTCGGCGATCGCGGAACTGGGGAACATCATCACCGGTCAGGCTGGTATCGGTCTCGAATCGCGTGGTTTCACGAGCGACATGTCGCCTCCCGTCCTGCTCCTGAACGCAGGCCGCATCGCAACCTTCCATCTCACCCGTGTTGTCGTGCCGCTGGTCGTCAGCTTTGGCGAGTTCAACATCGACGTCGCCCTGCGCGAAGCGTAGGCCCTGCTGTACCGGGTCTATGTCGCGGGCTAGCATGAACCTATGACAGCTCGCCGACCCCGACGGTCCCGACGGCAAGCTCCCGCAGCTGCCCTTCCGCGTCCCACCGGCGATGCACCGCCAGCATCGCTCTCCGCGTCAGGTCGCGCGGCTCGTCCCCATCAGCAGCGAGAACACCATCTGACCCGCGATTACGGCTATGTGCGGCATGACCTGCTCTGGGTTATTGGCGTTACCGCGACCACGCTCGCCTTCATCATTGGAGCCTGGATTCTCGCCCCGAGCTGGTAGCACTACTTCAGGTTCTGGTACGCCAGGTAGATCCCGACGCCCACGGCAAGTAGCTCTATCCGTGCGATCTGGACGGGGACGAACAACCATTGCATTCCCCAGGCGATCAAAATCCCGCCGATTGCGCAGGCGACTATCGCTGGCCCGCGTTTCCCCTTCGTCGCCCAGTCCAGCATTTTCGTGAAGGCATAGCCGAGACCGGCCCCGAGGAAGAGCAGGAAGAACCCGTAGCTGAACCAGACACCGACGGTGGCCCAGATGAACCCCATGATGACGCCACCGACAAGGGCGACACCGGCGGCCGCCAATAAATCGCGGCTCTGAACGACGTACATGGGTGCGCGTCTGAGAGGGGCGCACGTCGGGCAACGAGCGCCGACCGGCGAGAGCACCATGCAGCGCGGGCAGATTGGCGTCTCGCACCTTCCGCAGCGGAGCCCCGTTTCGACTCCCGGGTGGCGCGCGCACTCGTAGACGCCTGGCTGGGCGCTGACCGTTGTACTCTCGTCGATTCCCATGATTCCGCCTGTCTCCAGCCTACCCGTTCCCCGGTAAAGGAGGAGATGTTGCCTACTCGCCGGGGGTGTCCACGAGAGCGAACGTGATTGATCCATCGGCTGCGACCGCCCCCTCGACAGTCGCCTTCACACGCCCTTTGCCGACCGGTCCGCGCAACTTTTCCAGTTCGAATTCGAGGCGAAGCTGGTCCCCGGGCACCACGGGCCGTCGGAAGCGCATCTGTTCGATGCCGCCGAACATTGGCGTCTTGCCCTGGGAGTCCGTCTCGTAGAGCAGGGTGACGGCCGCCACCTGGGCGAGGGCTTCGACGATAAGGACTCCCGGCATCACTTTGTGGCCGGGAAAGTGGCCTTCGAAGAACCACTCGTTCGCCGTCACGTTCTTGATCCCAACGCCGCGCTTTCCGGCTTCCAACTCGACCATGCGGTCGACGAGGAGGAAGGGGTAGCGGTGCGGGATCACACGCTCGATGGCATCTGCTTCAAGCAACGGGGACCTCCTCGATCCATGGTACGGCGCAGCGATCTTCGCAGAAGGCGATGAAGCGTTCGAGTTCGTGGGTGGGGAAGTCGAAGCCTCCCACGGGGCGATCGTCGGGGTTGCCGAGACCGTGATAGTCGCTGCCCCCCGATGCCACGACGCCGCATTCCTCACCCAGCGCATGCAGCGAAGCTACGACATCGGCCGGGTAGTGTTTGTAGTAGGTCTCGATGGCGTCGGCGCCTTCGTGGCAGAGGGTCCGCACACGGTCGGCATAGTCCTCCCCCATGAACGGAGGATGGGCAATCGCGACGATGCCGCCCAATTCATGGATGCGCGTGATCGCCTCCACGGGCGAGAGTTTCTCACGCGGAACATCGGCGACCTTGCCGTTGGCGAGCCAGCGATCGAAGCACTCGGCAACGCTTGCCGCGTGGCCTGCTTCGACGAGCGCCCGCGCCACGTGAGGGCGCCCGACGCTGGATTCGCCGGCGATCTCAAGGACACGTTCGATCGACACGGGAACGCCTTCCGCCGCAAGAATCGCCACCATGCGTTCAAGGCGACCCCGCCTGCCCTCGCGTTGGCGCGCGAGGAACTCCTGCCACGTGGGATCCTGCCATCGCAATCCCAGTGCGAGGAGATGGCAATCGACACCGTCCATGTCGGTGCTCAATTCGATTCCCGGCATTAGTCTGATCCCGTGGCGGAACGCTGCTTCTGCCGCTTCGGGTAGGCCATCCGTGGTGTCGTGGTCGGTCAGGGCCATCCTCTCGACGCCGTTCGCCGTAGCCATCTCGACCACCGTGGCCGGGGGATGGACTCCGTCGGAGCGGCTGCTGTGAAGGTGGAAGTCGCCAGCGGCCATGGTTAGTCCACCCAGCGGTCGACCCGCTCGATATGCGTGGCTCGCTGCGTCGTCTCGTCGATCGTCACGAGGACGCCATTCACCTGCGCCGGGCCGTCAGCAGCCGGGAGCCGGGTCGGCATCTGGGTGAGGAATCGGCTTACCACGGCGTGCCGGTCGTCACCGATCACCGAGTCGCGGGCGCCGCACATTCCGGCGTCGGTGCAATACGCGGTGCCGCCGGGAAGAATCCGCGCGTCGGCTGTGGGGACGTGGGTATGGGTGCCAACGAAGGCCGCGACCTTGCCGTCGAGGTACCAGGCCAGCGCCTGCTTTTCGCTGGTCGCTTCGGCATGGAAGTCGACGAAGACCGCGTTTCCGTCCGGAACCTGTTCAAGGGCACGTGGCGCGGCGCGGAAAGGGTCGTCGTAGTCGCTCCCCATGAAGACCCGGCCGATGAGATTGACGACCGTGAGCTTCCCTGCGCTCGCGATGCCGTGCCCGGGCGCGCCGGGTGGGTAGTTGAACGGCCGCAGGACCCGTGGCTCGTCGTCGAGATAGGGATAGACCTCGCGAACCTGGAAGGTGTGGTTCCCGCCGGAAATGATGTCGACGCCGCAGCCGAAAAGGTCCTCGGCGATCGCCGAAGTGATGCCGCGACCGCCGGCTGAGTTCTCGCCATTGACCACGACATAATCGAGCGCCAACTCATCGCGCAGCCCCGGCACCAGGTCCGTGACGGCGCGACGGCCGCAGCTTCCAACGATGTCGCCAAGGAAGAGGACGTTCACAACGCTACTTGGCGATCTCCGTGGCCCTGGTTTCACGTACCACGGTGACCTTGATTTGCCCGGGGTACTCCATGGTGGATTCGATCTCCTGGCTCACGTCGCGGGCAATCCGCATCGCTTGCAGGTCGTCCACCTGTTCCGGCTTCACGATAATGCGGACTTCGCGGCCGGCCTGGATGGCGAAGGCGGCTTCGACGCCCTGGTACTGCTTGGCGATGTGCTCCAGCGTTTCGAGGCGCTTGATGTAATTCTCCAGCGATTCCCGGCGAGCGCCCGGACGGCCACCGCTGATGGCATCGGCCATCATCACGATCACCGCTTCGACGGTTGAGGGCTCCACCTCTTCGTGGTGGGCCTCGATGCAGTGGGCGACGGCTTCGCGGACATTGAAGCGACGGGCAATCTCCGCGCCAAGAATTGCGTGGGTCCCTTCGATTTCGTGGTCCACAGCCTTCCCGAGGTCGTGGAGGAACCCACCAGTACGGGCGACATCCACATCAGCGCCGATCTCCCGTGCGATCATCGCAGCGATGTGGCCGGTTTCGATGCTGTGCCGCATGACGTTCTGGCCGTAGCTCGTGCGGTAGCGGAGGCGGCCGAACACCTTGAGAACCTCCGGATGGAGGTTGAGAACGCCTGCCTCTGACGCGGCTTCTTCGGCCGCCTCGCGCATGGTCGATTCGACCTCACGTTGGGCTTTGGTCACCGCGTCTTCGATGCGCGTGGGGTGGATCCGGCCGTCCTGCACGAGACTGCTGAGAGCCATACGGGCAATCTCACGGCGGACTGGATCGAAGGCGCTCACCGTAATGGCATCCGGGGTGTCATCGATGATGACATCGACGCCCGTGGCAGCCTCGATAGCCCGGATGTTGCGTCCCTCGCGACCAATGATGCGGCCCTTCATCTCGTCGCTGGGAATCGGCACGACGGAGACAGTTGTCTCCGAAACGACTTCCGCCGTGTATCGCTGGATCGCAGTGGCGAGCACCTTGCGCGCGCGCTCTGCTCCCTGTGCCTGTGCCTCGCGTTCCATTTCGCGGACGCGCCGGCCGGCTTCCTCCCGAATCTCGCCCTCCACTTCGGAGAGCAGCTGATTCTTCGCTTCCTCGGCGGTCATCGCACTGACGCGCTCGAGTTCCATGCGGCGGCCGTCGAGCGCGTTCTGCACCTCATCGCGGAGAGCGTCGAGGTCTGCTTCGCGCTCCTTGAGGCGGTCCTCGCGCCGTTCGAAGGCGTCAGCCTTCTTCTCGACAGACTCTTCGCGCTGCGCCAGTCGTTCTTCCTGGCGGTTGGCTTCGGCGCGCCGTTCGCGGATCTCCTTCTCCAGCGCATTGCGCCGGTCTAGCTCCTCTTCGCGTGCTTTGAGGAGTAGCTCTTTTTGTTTTGATTCGGCCTCTACGAGAATTCGGTTAGCGTGTTCCTCCGCCTGTTGCAGTGAAGTGCCGTCCTGGCGGCGCCGCGCGAAGAATCCCGCGCCCGCACCGACCACAAGTCCCGCAAGGCCGACGATAACGATAAGTATCGTCGCCATTTCGTGTCTCCCAACCCTTGATGGTGCAAATCATTGTCATCTGGTTGGCCAGGATAATGTTGCAATCCCAACTACCTCATGCTACGCGCGGCCAAGATCGGCAGTCAAAGAAACTAAGGCTTACGCGAACTGTCGTCCCAGGCCCCGCGAAGGGCGGTTCGAGCAACGTCAAAGGCAAATCCTCGCCGTGTGAGAAACGGTCCAGCTTTCGCGATGAACTCGTCGTACGAGGCCGGCTGACGTTTTCGCAGCTGGGAGAGAGCGAGTTCGGTGGCGAGTGCCACCTCGTCAATCTCCGAGGTCGATGCGAGGGCAACGCCCTGGGGGACGCCCCGCACACTCAGCTCCTGGCGGAGCAACCTGGTCGAACGAGGGGCGCGGCGGGTGCGCTCGTCCACAAACGCGGCCGCAAAGGCCGCATCGTCAAGGAGGCCGACATTTCGGAGACGCGCAATCTCCGTGTCGACCTCTTCGGCCGAAAAGTCTTTCTGCCGGAGCCGCGTTCGAAGGTCACGCTCGGAGCGCGCCTTTACGCGAAGGAGGCGGAGGGCCGCGGTGTGAATCCGGTCCTCGTCAGTGGCCTTGCGAAGTTCCTTGATCTTGCCCTCGGCGGCGGCCATCCCGGCGCTGAGCCCGGCGGCGTCCACCTCTGCGGCGGAGACTTCTATCTCGCGACCGTCACCGAGGAGCACGGCACGGCGGCCGTGGCTGCGCGTTTCAATGCGTTCGATGCGAACGAAAGCGGACTTCGGCCGTGGCTCAATCGACACTTGCTAGCTGACAGCGGCGGTGAGTGCTTCGGCTGGCGTCGCCCCGTCTCTTGGGGGCAGACCCGCTTCCCGGCGGATCTCTGTCTCGAGCTCGTTGCGAATGTCGTGGTTCTCGCCAAGGAATTCCTTCGAGTTCTCGCGTCCCTGGCCAATGCGGAGGTCGCCGTAGCTATAGAACGCGCCACTCTTGGTCAGGACGCCGTATTCGACGCCGAGGTCGACTATGTCGCCGGTGAGGCTGATGCCTCGAGGCGGTTGGAACATAATGTCGAATTCTGCCTGGCGGAACGGCGCGGCCACCTTGTTCTTGACGACCTTCGCCTTCACGCGGTTCCCGATCGCTTCGGTTCCTTTCTTCAGCGATTCGACGCGTCGGAGGTCGATTCGGACCGATGCGTAAAACTTGAGGGCGCGCCCGCCGGGTGTCACCTCCGGGTTTCCGAAGACGATGCCGACCTTCTCGCGGAGCTGATTGGTGAAGATGACTGACGTGTTCGTCCGGGAGATGATCCCGGTAAGTTTGCGCAGCGCCTGTGACATAAGACGCGCCTGGAGGCCGACGTGAGCGTCGCCCATTTCGCCTTCGATTTCAGCGCGCGGCACGAGCGCAGCGACGGAGTCGATCACGACGACGTCGACGGCATTGGAGCGGACAAGGGCCTCGCAGATTTCGAGCGCCTGTTCGCCGGTGTCTGGTTGACTGACGAGGAGGTCTTCGATCTTGATGCCGAGGTCGGCTGCATATGCGGGATCCATCGCGTGCTCGACGTCGATGTAAGCAGCAGTACCACCATTGCGCTGAGCCTGGGCCATGATGTGCTGAACGAGGGTGCTTTTCCCGGCGGATTCCGGGCCGTAGATCTCGGTTACCCGTCCACGCGGTATGCCGCCGATGCCAAGGGCGATGTCGAGGCCGAGTGAGCCGGTGGAGATCGCGGCCACGTCCGTCGAAGCTTCCGCTTCGCCCAATCGCATAATTGCGCCTCGCCCGAACTGCTTCTCGATTTGGCCAAGGGCGAGCTCGAGGGCTCGTTGCTTGTCGTCGGTAGCCATGTTGTTCACCTCACGGGTGGCGTCCACTCCTCGGAAGCGCCGATTCGGGCAGTGTACGGCGTGGAAAACAAATGTTCTAGTCCCGGCTCACTGCCCTCAGCGATGGTGGACGAACAATGCGACATATTGTGTCGCGTTTGTGACATGCCCGGTTCGATCGCGAGGGCTGTACCCTTGCGAAATGCGTCTCCCCGTCAAAGTCATTCCCCGTTCGTCCCGCGATGCCATCGCTGGGTTCGACGAAACAGGAACTCTTCGGGTGCGAGTCACCGCGGCACCTGTAAAGGGTGGTGCGAACGTCGCCGTGTTGAGACTCGTCGCACGCCGGCTCGGTTTGCCGCCCACATCCATTGTGATTGTCCAGGGAGGCGCGTCCCCCCGGAAAGTGCTGGAGATTCCGCTCGCTGAAGAGTCCGTCCGCGCCCGCCTGAGGCACTAAGCGCTGGTCGACGAAGCCGCCGGTGTAGCATCGTCGCCACCATCGCGCTGAGGCGAACACATGGAACTGTACGACGTGATGCGGACGACATTCGCAGCCCGAGATTTCACTGCTGACCCGGTCCCGGACGAGGTCCTGTACCGAATCCTAGAAAACGCTCGTTTCGCTCCGAGCGGAGGCAACCGCCAGGGCGGCCACGTCATCGTCGTCCGCGACCGGAACAGGCGTGAGGCGCTGGCCCGGCTGATGGTGCCGCCGTTTCAGCGGTACGCCGCCCAGCAACGGGCTGGCGAGAGCCCCTGGAATCCGCTGGCGCCACCGGGACCGAGTCAGGCGGAGATCGATGCCGTTCGGCCGCCCGCCGGCTTCCTCGAGCGGCTGGCGTTCGCGCCGGTCGTCCTCCTGATCTGCGTCGACCTCGGTGTGGTGGCGGCGATGGACCAGGACCTCGATCGCATCGCCGTCGTTCCCGGCGCCAGCATCTACCCGCTGGCATGGAACATCCTTCTCGCAGCCCGCAACGAAGGCTATGGCGGCACCCTGACGACCTTCATCACCGCCGCCGAAGCGGAGGTGAAGCCGCTCTTCAACATCCCCGACCACGTCGCCCTGGCTGCGATGCTTCCAATTGGCAAGCCAGTAAAGCAGCTTACGAAGCTCAAGCGGAAGCCCGTCGCCGAATTCGCCACCGTCGACAGCTTCGATGGCGAGGCATTCGGGACGCGGCCAATCGTATCGTGAACCGCACCTACTGCCTCGGCGTGATGGATGGCGACGGTATCGGGCCGGAGATCGTGCCAGTCGCCACACGCGTCGCGACGGAGTCCCTCGCCAGAGCGGGGTGCGACATCGATTGGGTTCCGCTGCCGGTCGGCCTGGCGGCCATTGCATCGCACGGGGCTGCGATGCCGCAGACCACGCTCGAGACCCTGGAGACACTCGACGGCTGGGTACTTGGACCCCACGACAACGTGAGCTATCCGCCTGAGCATCGCACGTCGCTCAATCCGAGTGGCTTCCTCCGGAAACACTTCGACCTGTACGCCAACATCCGGCCGGCCAGGGCACTGCCCGGAACGCAGCCGCTCGCGCCGAACATTGATCTCGTCGTCGTCCGAGAGAACACCGAGGGCTTCTATGCCGACCGCAACATGCACGCCGGCGCGGGCGAATTCATGCCGACGCCGGACGTGGCGATGTCCCTCTCCGTCTTTACGCGGCCCGCAATCGAGCGCATCGCCCGCGGCGCCTTCGAGCTAGCGATGGCCCGACATCGCAAAGTCAGCATCGTCCACAAGGCCAATGTCCTGGCGATGACCACCGGGTTGTTTCGTGAAATCTGTTACGAGGTTGCGAAGGAATTCCCGGCAGTGGCCGTCGAGGACTACCACGTGGATGCTATGGCGGCTCACCTCGTCCGCCATCCCGGCGACTTCGATGTCATAGTCGCGGAAAACATGTTCGGCGACATCCTCTCCGACTTGTCAGGGGAACTTGCTGGCTCGCTGGGCGTTGCGCCAAGCATCAACGCCTCGGACACCATCGCCATGGCGCAGGCAGTCCACGGTGCAGCGCCGGACATCGCCGGTATGGGCACCGCCAACCCCATTGCAATGATCCTGAGCACCGGGATGCTCCTCGAGTGGCTCGGCCACAAGCATGCGGATGAGTCGTTGCTTATCGCCGCAAAGGCATTGGAAACGGCTGTGGAAGCTGCATTGGCGTCGGGAGTCTTGACACCGGACCTTGGCGGGACCGCGACGACGGCTGAGGTCGAAGCGGCTGTCCTCGCGGCACTCGCCGAATAGCCCGCTCGTTTGGCGAGGGCGCCCGCGCGTCACGGCCCGTATTCTGGCTCCATACCCTGACCCCGGGAGGCGACTATGACCCAACCGAACGACTGGAATGCGAAGATCATGAAGGAGTTCCGCGAAAACGGTGGCAAGGTGGGCGGGAAGTTCGCCAACGCGAACATGCTTATCCTCACGACGACAGGAGCCAAGAGCGGCAAGCCGCGGACAAACCCGCTGGTCTACCTCCCCGACGGCGACGACATGGTCATCATCGCCTCGAAGGGTGGAGCGCCGGAGAACCCGGCCTGGTACCACAACCTGCGGGCCAATCCCGAGGCGACGGTGGAAGTGGGTACGGAAACGGTGAAAGTTACGGCCGCGGAGGTCACGGGCGCCGAACGCGAGGAGCTATATGCCCGCCAGGCCGCCGTGATGCCCGGGTTCGCCGACTACGAGAAGAAGACTTCCCGGAAGATCCCGGTGGTGCGATTGAAGCGGCGTTAGGAGCCATCCATTCGCATCATCCAAATTGATGACTCCGCAAAATCAACAATCCTGTCGATGTGGAGGGACTTCGTCCCATCTACCTTGCACGCATGGCAGTTGCACATGGCGAACCAGCCCGCGCCTTCCCTCAAGGCCGGGGCAATCGTTGAGGGGGCGCTGTTAGCCGGGACGCTGGCGGCGCTCGTCGCCGCCTTCTTCCTGGTCCATCCGGCCGGTCGAGATGGGGCTTCCGATGGTGATTCCAACGGGGCCGCGCCCGCTCGCATCGTTGCAACGACCAGGGTGGAGCATCCCGACACCTACCTTGTCCTCGTCGTGAGTGAACGGGCGACGCTCACCGAAGCAATGCCCTTCACCCGCGACCTCGACGCGGGCGCCAGTTGGGTCGTGGGAGTCGATGTCGTCGACGCCGGTGACCGCACGCTTGAGATGTATCGATCGTTGCAAACATCGCTCGCCTTCGAACCTTGCCCGGAAGCCTGCCCCGAAGTTGCAATCGTCGACCTGCACTGATGGTGTTCGGTCGCGCTTATCCCTTATGGCGGTGCATGCGTACGCTTGAACGACGCCCCGGGCGCAGCCAGCGTCGCGGGAGTCTCGACCAGGAAGTCCCATGCCAGCCTCTGACCTCGAAACCATCGTCTCCCTCGCCAAGCGCAGGGGGTTCGTCTTCCCAACCGCCGAAATGTACGGCGGCTTCGCGAACACCTACGACTACGGCCCCCTGGGCGTGGAACTGAAGCGGAACATCCGCAACGCCTGGTGGAAAGCGATGGTCCACGACCGTGAAGACGTTGTCGGCCTGGATGCGGCGCTGCTCACCAACCCGAAGGTCTGGGTGGCGAGCGGCCACGTCGCGACCTTCGCCGACCCTCTTGTGGACTGCCTCAGTTGCCGGCGGCGCTACCGGGCGGATCACCTCGAGGAAGGTGCCTACGGAGAGGTCCAGCGCGACGCGGAGGGCAACATTCTCTGCCCGAATGACGGTGGCAAGCTGACCGAGCCGCGCCAGTTCAACCTCATGTTCCAGACCCAGGTTGGGCCGGTGGCCGATGACGACTCCACGGTCTATTTGCCACCGGAGACGGCCCAGGGCATCTTCATCAACTTTGAAAACGTGCAGACGTCGATGCGCCGGAGGCTGCCCTTCGGTATCGCCCAGACCCGGGTCAGCTTTCGGAATGAGATCACCCCGGGCCGCTTCATCTTCCGGACACTCGAGTTCGAACAGATGGAGATGGAGTTCTTCTGCATGCCCGGCACCGATGTCGAGTGGCACAAGTACTGGATTGCCGAGCGCATGCGCTGGTACACCGACGTTATCGGGATCGACCGCGAACGGCTCCGCCTGCGCGACCACGACGCTGAGGAGCTCTCGCACTACAGCGCGGGGACGACGGACATCGAGTACCTCTTCCCCTGGGGCTGGGGCGAACTGGAAGGCATCGCCAACCGCACGGATTTCGACCTCAAGGCCCATGCCGCGACGAGCGGACACAGCATCACCTACTTCGACGAGGAGACGCGCGAGCACATCGTGCCGTATGTGATCGAACCGGCCGGCGGCCTCACCCGCACCCTCGCGGTGGCAATGCTGGAGGCCTACACCGAAGAGCCCGACGAGAAGGGCGAGAACCGGGTGGTGCTCAAGTTCCGGCCGGAGCTGGCGCCGATCAAGGTTGCCGTCCTGCCGCTATCGAAGAAGGACACGCTGACGCCCACCGCGCGACGGGTCTACGACGCCCTCCGGCCGGAGTTCATGACCCAGTACGACGAGACGCAGTCCATCGGCCGGCGGTATCGGCGCCAGGACGAAATTGGGACGCCGCTCTGCGTGACTGTGGACTTCGAATCGATCGATGACAACGCGGTCACCATCCGCGAACGCGACAGCCAGGCGCAGATCCGTGTACCGATCGATGGCATCGTCGAAGCGGTGAGGGACAAGCTCGCGTCGATGTAGGTCAGGCGGCCTGGTTGCGGCTTCGTGCGGCGATCTCCGCCTGTCGGGCAAATTGCTGCAGGCCGAGCGTCGTGAAGAGCGCCTCCACTGCCCGGGGGTCGAGTTTGGGTCCCGTCTCCTCGAGTAGGATTTCGGCTGCTTCCGCCTCCGACATACTCACCCGGTAGGGACGGTCACTGGTCAGGGCATCCCAGATGTCGGCGACGGCGACGATCCGTGCCTCCATGGAGATCTGGTCCCCTCGCAGCCGGTCGGGGTAGCCGCTGCCGTCGAGCTTTTCATGGTGCGAGCGGATGATCGACGCTGCCTCGGCGAGGAGCCCCGACCTGCGGGCGATCTCCCATCCACGTTCGGTGTGCTGTTTGATCACGTCGAATTCGGCGGGGGAGAGCTTGCCGGGCTTCCGCAGAATGCTGTTGGGTACGCCGATCTTGCCCACGTCGTGCAGGCGGCCGGCCCAGCGAAGGACAAGGAGATCCGCCGGGGGCAGCCAGAGCTTGTTGCCCATGGCCACGCTCAGGTCCCCGACTCGTTCGATGTGGTCCGATGTCTCTGTGTCCTTCGCCGCAACAGCCGCCCCGAGCGCGACGACCGAGCGGGGGTCACCGTGGCGGATGCCATTGACCTGCTTGCGGAGGAAGAGGCCTTCGACGATCGCCCCGAGGTCGCCGGTGATCCGGTAATGGTGGAGCAGACCGACCACACCGATTGAGAACCCGCCAAGCATCAGGAAGTGGTATTCCCACCACGAGAAGTGCCAGAGCGTACCCAGGAGCATGCTCCACTGGGCCTCGGCAAGGAGCACAACGGCGATTGCCAACGCGCCCTGGATTGGGAGGAGGGCGAGGCGGTAGGCCTGGTAGAACCGCATGGCCGCGAAGAGGAACCCGGCCGTCGCGATGACACCGGCCGCTCGGGCAATCCAGAGATTGTCGAGGGGCAGCCACGTGAGCGATTGCGGCTGCCAGAGTGCGAAGTAGACATGTCCGGCGAGCAAGGTAATGAGCGCCCCGGCGATCCAGTACTGATGGTCGCTGACCCACGCGGACAGACGGTCGGGGATGTCGATGACGGCGAGGAAGAAGAACATGGCGCTCACCAGCAGGCTGAGTTGCGCCGAGTAGCCGACGACCTTCAGGCGGGCGAAGAAGGTCGGACCGGGGCCGGGGTCGAAGGCCGGCGTTGAGCTCCCGGGCTCGCCGTAGGTCGGCGGGGCGATCACCTGGCCGCCGTAGCTGGAGTTATGGGTGATGGTGCTGTGCACGCCAGCTGGTCCGCCGAAGTACGGCGACGTGCCAAGGCCGTGTGCGAGGAAGATCGTCGCCATCGAGAGAAATGCCATGGCGAGGAAGAGCGTTCGCGCTGCCGGCAGTTTCCGGGCAGCAACCAGCACGGCACAGGCGAGAACGAAGGCCAGCGCCGCCACAGCCGACACGACATAAAAGTGTGACGTACCTGAGCCGAATGTAACGTCGGCGCGTGGGTAGAGCCGGGCCCCGGCGAAGAGAAGCGCGGGTATGGCAAGGGCGATGCCCCACATCCAGGGCACCGTTCGGGACTGGGCGGCGTGCATCCCCTTGATGATCGGTGGTTCGGGCACTGCTCTTGAGCGTGCTTTACGTCGACGAGTTGGCGACGGTAGATGTACCGTTTCACCTTGAGGAGCACATCTATGCCGCGACCGAAATCACTGCCCTGGACCGAAGACGCAGATGCCAATCGTTTGTTGGCCGAAGACGACCTCGCGTTGCTCATCGGGATGCTTCTCGACCAGCAATTCCCGATGGAAAAGGCGTTCTTCGGACCGTACCTGCTCAAGGAGCGGATGGGCGGCAAGCTCGACGCCCGGACGATTGCGGCGACGCCGCCCGAGGAGTTCGAGGCGATCTTCAAGGGGCCGCCGGCGATCCATCGTTTCCCGGGTTCCATGGGGAAGCGGACGCAGGATGTCTGCCAGGCGCTTGTCGATAGCTGGGATGGCGATGCCGGCAAACTCTGGAATACGGCAGCGGACGGTAAGGAACTGCTGAAGCGGCTGAAAGCTCTGCCCGGGTACGGCGATGCAAAGGCGCGGATCTTCGTTGCGATCCTCGGCCGCCACATGGGCGTCACTCCTCCGGGATGGGAAGAGGTTGCCGCCGACTGGCCGAACATCAGCGACGTCTTTAGCTGGGATGACGTCGCAAACCTTCGTCTCCAGAAGAAGGAGATGAAGGCGGCGGCGAAGAAGGGCTAACTGTCGCTTGCCTGGGTCAGCGCGTACTCGCGGCAGGCAAGCGTCCGGCTGAGGTCGTCAATCGCCTCACGGATCGTCCGGCGAAGCAACGAGTTGCTGTCATCGGTCGCGGCAAGAAGCGCTTCAGAGCGCTGGAGGAGCGAAGGTTCGGCCCGGTAGCCGGGAAAGAGGGAGCGAAAGTACATCGTCGCGAACTCGCCGTCCTGCGACTCGAAGATTCCCGGTACTGCCGCGAAGAACTTGTCGGTGTACGGCGCCAGGATGTCGCGCTGCCGCCACCAGTGGAATCCCGCCATAGCGGCACGCGTGAGGTAGAGGCTTCCGTAGCCAGCACCGTTGATCTTTTCCCAGGCCTGGGCCTTCGCTTCGGCTGACGGCCGGGCGACTTCCGCCTCGACGAGGGCACGCTGGCCGCGATCCGTCTTGTCGCGTTCGGCCTCCAGGGTGACCCGCTCGTCGGCCCCCGCGAGTCCGTGGACGACGTACTTCATTGCGATGGACCACCGCATGTCCTGGTCGAGGGTGAGGCCCGGGATGGTGCGAGTGCCGTCGAGGATCTCACCAAGGGTCTGCACATCCTCTGTCCGGACGGCGACGCCGATTGTGGTCCGTGCCCAGGTGATGACCTGGTCTTCCTGCGTCGCCTTCTCGAGGGCCGCGAGGGCCGCCGAGAAGAGCAGGCCCGCTTCCCGCTCGCGCCATTGGTCCGGCACGTAGCGGTCGAGGGCAGCGGCGCCATGGCCGAGCACAGCACTGAGAAGTTCGGAATCGGGCTCGAGCGGCATCTTCTCGCGGACGAGCGCCAGGAAGGCGACGGACGAGAGTTGCTGGTCGCGCACCATGTTCCAGAGCGAACTCCAGAGGAGCTGGCGAGTGAGAGCGTCGTCGATCTTTTCCAGGTGCTCGCGGGCAAAAGAGACGGATGCCGGGTCGAGGGCTACTTTCGCGTAGGCGAGGTCGTTAATGTTCGGCAAGACCAGGCCGGGGATCGGTTCCCGCTCCATCACTTCCAGCGTGGTGTTGGCCGTGGAAATCTCGGTCTCGATGATCGAGGTGGTGATCGCGTCCCCGTCCGCCCGGAGGAGGCCTATGTCGAGGCGGTGGGGCCGGATCGTGGGGTAGTCAGGCGGAGCTGTCTGCGTGATTTCAAGCGAGGTCACGCGCTCTCCGTCTGATTCGTAGGTGGCGCTGATCGTGTTGAGGGAGGCGGTCTCCAGCCAGAGCTTCGACCAGTCGCCGAGATCTCGGCCGCTGCCATCCTCGAGGGCGGCGAGGAACTGGCCGAGGTCGGTGTTTCCGTAGGCGTGGCGCTTGAAGTAGAGCCGCATTCCCTCACGGAATCCCTCGTAGCCGATCGCCGCGGCCAGCTGGCGCAGGACAGAGGCGCCCTTGGCGTAGGTGATGCCGTCGAAGTTGAGGAAGGTCTGGTCGGTGTCAAGGACGCTCGCTGCGATCGGATGGGTCGTTACCAGCTGGTCCTGCCGGTAGGCCCAGTTCTTCATCTGGGCGTTGAAGTCCTGCCAGGCGGTGTCGAATTTCGTAGCCCGGTCAACACACAGGTACGACATGTACGTCGCGAAACTCTCGTTGAGCCAGAGGTCATCCCACCACCGCATCGTGACGAGGTCGCCAAACCACATGTGGGCCATCTCGTGAAGGATGACTTCGGCCCGTTCGCGCCGCTGGCCGCGTGTCGGCGGGTCGCGGAAGACCATGTATTCGTTGTGGGTGACGGCCGCGACGTTCTCCATAGCCCCCGCATTGAACTCGGGGACGAAGAGCTGGTCGTACTTGCCCCACGGGTAGGCAACGCCGAAGAAGTCGCCGTAGAAGTCGAGACCCTGGCGAGTGATTTCGAAGAGCTCGTCGGTGTCGAGGTGTTCCACCATCGACTTGCGGCAGAGCAGGCCCATCTCCACATTCCCGTGCATCGCAGCGGCGCGATGGTAGCGCCCCACGACGACCGCGAAGAGGTAGGTGCTAAACGGCCCGCACTTTACGAACGTGTGGAGGCTGCGACCGTCCGGCTCTGGCTGCACCGACGCCACAGCACCATTGGCGATCACGACGTAGTCCCCAGGCGCCACCACGGAGAACTCATAGGTAGCCTTGATGTCCGGCTGGTCGAAGCAGGGAAAGAGGCGGTGGGCCGCGTATGGCTCAAAGTTCGAGTAGAGGTACTCCTCGTCGTCGGCAGGGTCGATGAACTGGTGGAAGCCGTCGCCCGCATGATCGAACTCGTTCTCGTAGACGACCTCGACGACGTTCGATGCCTGCAGGGCGTCGCCCGGGAGGAGCAGGCGGTAGTCTCCGAACTCGGGCTTCAGGTCCCGCCCGTTCACCGTCAGCGATTCGACCGATTTGCCCCGGTGGTCGAGTTGGAGGTCGCCAGAGCCCGAATCGTCAAAGCGGATGGTCAGATGTCCACGGTACGTGGGCTTCTTCTCACCGAGCTCCAGGCGAAGGGTGTAGCTGCAACTGGAAACGCGAGAGGCGCGTGAGCGCGCTTCCTCGCGGGTAAGGTTGTCCCTGGCGGCAGTTGCCTGCGTCATCGCGATCTCCTGGCCAAACTTGTCGCCTAGGCTACCGCGTAGGCCGATTCCGCGCTCCGAACTATGCCCTTGAATGGGCCTCGGAGTACAATCCGCATCGAACCCTGACGAATCGGAACGAAGCGCCCGCATGAGCAATACCGACGCAGCCCTGGCACTCATCCGTGCTATCAACTACGACGACTTTGAAGCTATCCGCGCCGCCCACGATCCCGACGTCCTGTTTTACTCCTTCCGCGGCCCGAACCTTCGCGACCGGTACGCGGTTGGCGAATGGTACGGCGATTTCCTCGAGCGTTATGCGGATTGCACTTACACCGATCCTGAACTGATCGAAGAGGGCAACACCGTCGCCGTCCACGCCGTGATTTCTGCCAAGGGATACGACTGGCGCGAGTTCGAACAGAACGTTGTCGACGTCATGGACTTCGACGACCGTGGGCTCATCACCCGCCGCCGGCTCTACGCCCAGCAACGGGATGTGGTGCTCGACAAGGCTCCGACGGCCGCGATGAAAGCCGCGACGGGGGCCGACGGCGGCAGCCAGTCGGCCACGCGCAAGGCCATCGACGCGTTCTACGCAGCCATCCTCTCGGGCGACACCGACACCGCAAAGAGCCTGATCCACGACAAGTCGGCCTACATCGATTCGGTCTACGGAATCGCTGCGGGGGCCGACGCGATGCTCGATGTCATCGCCCACGTACCCCAGCCGTCTTTTGGCAGCTGGCGGATCACATCGTCAGTGGCCGGCAAGGATTCCGCACTTGTGGAGATGGCCATTGACGCCTCGCGGCCACGCGCTGCTGACTGGGTACGCGTGCTCGATGGCAAGGTGTCAGTCATCGAAGGCTTCTGGATGCTGCGGGAAATCGGCATCAACCCCTTCGAGGAATACAGCCACGACCGTCATTCGCGGCGGGTAGTACAGCCGATTTAGCTGCCGGAGTTCGGCTTCAGACCCTCTACCTTCACCCCCAGCAGGAGAACCATGCATGGCCACCATGTACTACGACGACGCCGCCGACCTGAAGTACCTCGACGGCCGGAAGGTTGCCGTGATTGGCTACGGCTCGCAGGGGCATGCCCACGCCCTCAACCTGAAGGACTCCGGCGTCGACGTGATCGTTGGTCTCTATCCCGGATCGAAGTCATGGGCGCAGGCAGAGGCAGCGGGACTCAGGGTTACTTCGGTTGAACAGGCCTCAAAGGAGGCCGATGTCATCATGGTTGCCGTTCCCGACCAATTGCAACGGGCGGTCTACGAAAAAGCGATCGAACCGGGCCTGAGCGAGGGCAAGATGCTGATGTTCGCCCACGGCTTCAACATCCACTTCCAGCAGATCCAGCCACCCGAATTCGTCGACGTCACAATGATCGCGCCCAAGGGGCCGGGCCACCTCGTGCGCCGCGTGTACACCGAAGGTGGTGGCGTGCCGTGCCTGGTCGCCGTCCACCAGGACTACTCGGAAACGGCGATGCAGGTGGCGCTCGCCTACGGCAAGGCGATCGGCGGGTCCCGCAGCGGCATCCTGGAGACGACGTTCCGGGAGGAGTGCGAAACCGACCTCTTTGGCGAGCAGGTCATCCTCTGTGGCGGCATCTCCTCGCTCATCAAAGCCGCCTTCGAGACGCTCATCGAAGCCGGCTATCAGCCCGAGTCGGCGTTCTTCGAGACGATGCACGAGGTGAAACTGATCGTCGACCTGATTTACGAAGGTGGTCTCACCAAGATGCGAGACTCCATCTCCGACACCGCGGAGTACGGTGATTACACGCGAGGACCGCGGATTGTGACGGATGAGACGAAGGCGGAGATGCGCAAGATCCTCACCGAAATCCAGACGGGGCAGTTCGCGAGGGACTTCGTCCTCGAGAATATGGCTGGCCGGCCCCACTTCCTCGCCATGCGCCGTCGCGACGCCGAGCACCCCGTGGAGTTCGTCGGAGCCGAGATGCGCGCCATGATGGGCTGGTTGAACAAGTAAGGTTTGTCGCGGCAACGTCGTTGCTCCACAATACCTGTATCAATATCCGAATCGCCCTCGGCGACTTGGAACCGACTAGCCCTGGGGAGTGTGAATGGAACTGGTATTTGGAGAAAAGGAAGAGCAGCTTCGCAAGGAAGTGCGTTCGTTCCTGAAGGAAAACATCAAGGGCGAGGACACCTCGGGCGGCTTTAACAACCGCACCGACGAAGCGTTCGAGGAAGCCAAAGTCTTCAACAGCAAGCTGGCCGACAGGGGCTGGATCGCCCCCGCCTGGCCGAAGGAATACGGCGGCCTCGGCGCCTCCATCTATGAACAGATGGTCTTCAACGAAGAGTTCGGCTACCACGGCGCGCCCGACACCGGCACGCGCGGTTTCGGCGTCGGCATGATCGGGCCGACCCTGATCATCCACGGCTCGGAAGAGCAGAAGAAGAAGTACCTCCCGAAAATCACGAGCGGCGAACACATCTGGTGCCAGGGTTACAGTGAGCCGGGCTCCGGTTCTGACCTGGCCAGCCTCCAGACCCGCGCCATCCGCGACGGCGACGACTTCGTGATCAACGGCCAGAAGATCTGGACGTCAGGCGGCCACCGCGCAAACCAGATGTTCACGCTCGTCCGCACCGATCCGGAGGCGCCGAAGCATCGCGGCATCAGCTTCCTCCTTATCGATGACATCAAGAACACCCCCGGCCTCACCATTCGCCCTCTCATCAATATGGCGAACCGCCACCACTTCAACGAAGTCTTCTTCGAAGACGTCCGTGTCCCGGCGAAGAACCTCGTCGGGGAGGAAAATCGCGGCTGGTATGTCGGCATGACGCTGCTCGACTTTGAGCGGTCGGGCATTGGCACAACGGCGTCGCAGAAGCACACGCTGGAGCGGCTGACGCAGCTGGTGAAGGATGCGCCTGAGGCAGTTCGCGAGAAGAACCGGCTGAAGCTTGCCGATCACGTCGTCTCGAACAACGTGGCACGCTTCCTCGGTTACCGGATCGGCTATATCCAGGCCAAGGGCCAGGTGCCGAACTACGAGGCCTCAGTGGTCAAGATCTTCCAGTCCGAGCTTGGCCAGCGCATCTACGGATTCGGCGTGAACCTGCTTGGCCTCGCCGGTCAGTTGATGCCGGAGCAGGCTGGAGCGCCGCTGAGTGGCGAAATGCCGGAAGCGATGCTCCAGGCAGTGCCTTCGACCATCTACAGCGGCACCAACGAGATTCAGCGCAACATCATCGCCACGCGGGGCCTCGGCCTGCCGCGCGGCTAAACCGTCTCCCGACCACATTGCAGAGAGGCGCACCAACCGGTGCGCCTCTCTTTGTGCCCGAGCTACCGGGAGATGCGGAGGACACCATTTGCCTTCGCTGTTCGGCGCCCGCAGGCCTCGCACGATCGAGGCTTCGGCGGGTGCCCGTGGTCGGTCTCCAGCAGGCTCAGCCGGCGGCCGTCGGTCTTCATTCGGACGGCGCGGTGGGTGCGGAGGTAGCCGACGCATGCTTCACAGAGCGCCCAGGTCTCATTGATCGCGATTGAAGACGTGTCAGCCATTGGACCGAAAAGATAGATCCGCTACCCAATGAGCGCAGAGCTTTCGGTGGCACACAAAGAGGCCGCCCCGATAGGGACGGCCTCTGGAAATGGTTCGTTGCCGAGTTGTTTAGACCCGGTGGCACCAAACCCAGTGTTCGTTGTCCGCCGTGCCGACGTTGCGCCACTCGGGCACTTCCGTGCGGCACTGGTCGATCGCAATCGGACACCGGGTATTGAATACGCAGCCGGGCGGTGGCCGCAACGGCGATGGCACATCGCCGAGGAGAATGATGCGCTCGCGTTGGCGCTCGACGGCCGGGTCCGGAATCGGCACGGCGCTGAGGAGAGCCTTGGTGTACGGATGGAGCGGGTTGTCGAAGATCGTGTCCCGGTCAGTCAGCTCCATCACGTGGCCGAGGTACATCACCGCCACCCGGTCGCTGATGTGACGCACAACCGAGAGGTCGTGGGCGATAAACAGGTAGGTGAGGTTGAACTCGTCCTGCAGGTCCTGGAGCAGGTTGATGATCTGCGCCTGGATCGACACGTCGAGCGCCGAGACGGGCTCGTCGCAGACGATGAAATCGGGCTCAACCGCGAGGGCCCGCGCGATACCGATGCGCTGGCGCTGTCCACCGGAGAACTCATGGGGAAAGCGGTTGGCGTAGTACGGGTTCAGGCCCACGGTCTGGAGAAGGCTCTGGACCCGCTCCTTCTTCTCGTTGCCCTTCGCCAGCTTGTGGATGGTCAACGGCTCGCTGATGATGCTGCCGACCGACATACGCGGGTTCAGGCTGGCGTATGGATCCTGGAAGATCATCTGCATCTTCCGGCGGAAGCGGCGAAGCTGGCCACCCTTGAGGCTGGTCAGGTCGGTGCCGTCGAAATTGACGTGGCCGGCGGTCGGCCGAGTGAGTTGGAGGATCGCCTTACCGGTCGTGCTCTTGCCACAGCCGGATTCGCCCACGAGCCCGAGGGTCTCGCCGCGTCTCACGTTGAAGCTGACGCCGTCGACGGCTTTCACGTCGGCCACCTTGCGCTGGAAGACGATGCCGGCAGTGACGGGGAAATAGACCTTGAGGTCGCTTACCTCAAGCAGGTCGTCTTGATGCTTAATGGCCTCAATCGTTTGGCCGGTCGTGGAGCTAGCTTGCTGCGCCAACGGAGACCTCCCTCTTCACACGCTCGGATTCCCAGCACGCAGCGTAGTGTTTTTCTGCGACGAGTTCGAATGGAGGATACTCCTCCCGGCACTTGTCGACCCTCCATGCGCATCGCGCATAGAAGGAACACCCGGGCGGGAGATGGGCCAGGTCCGGGGGCAGCCCTTCGATCGGCACCAGCTTTTCCTTCCGCGTCTGGTCCAGCCGCGGCACGGAGTTGAGCAGGCCAACTGTGTAGGGATGCTTCGGGTTGGAATACAGCTCCGCGGCGTTGGCAGTCTCGATTACTTTGCCGGCGTACATGACGTTCACGCGGTCGGCATACCGGGCGACGACGCCAAGGTTGTGGGTGATGATGATGACCGCCGTGCCGAACTCGGCGCTGAGCCGGTTCATGACTTCGAGGATCTGCGCCTGGATGGTCACGTCGAGAGCGGTAGTGGGCTCGTCGGCGAGCAGCAATTTTGGGTTGCAGCTCATCGCCATCGCGATCATCACGCGTTGCCGCATGCCGCCGGAGAACTGGTGCGGATAGTCGTCGAGGCGGCCTCTTGCCTCGGGGATGCCGACCATCTCGAGCAGCTCCGCTGCCCTGTCCCGCGCAGCCTTGCCATGGAGGTCCATGTGCAGTTCGAGCGACTCCGTCATCTGTCGCCCGATGGTGAGCACCGGGTTCAGTGACGTCATCGGCTCCTGGAAGACCATCGCGATGTCGTTGCCACGTATCTTGCGGATAGCATCTTCATCGAGCTTCAGGATGTCCCTGCCCTGGAAGATGATCTCGCCTGAGACGATCTTGCCCGGCGGTTGGGGGATGAGGCGGAGGATGGAAAGGGCCGATACGCTCTTCCCGCATCCTGATTCGCCCACCAGCCCCAGCGTCTCGCCTTCCTCAACCGAGTAGGAAGTACCGTCGACGGCTTTCACGATGCCTTCCTGGGTATAGAAGTATGTCCGAAGGTCTTTGACCTCGAGCAGCGCCATTACTCCTCCTCTTCCATGACGTTCTCCCGTTGCCGGGTGAGTATGAACGCCATCCATGTTCGAGTCATGGGGAAGAGGAGACTCGAACTCCTACGCCTCGCGGCACATGATCCTAAGTCATGCTCGTCTGCCAATTCCGACACTTCCCCAGCTTTGTTCCCCCGGCCAACCATACGGATGATCGCGGGATCGGGACAGCAGACATGGTGAGCCGCGAAGGACTCGAACCTTCAACCTAGTGATTAAGAGTCACTTGCTCTGCCAATTGAGCTAGCGGCCCCCCCGTTTGGGTCGGGCGGGAGTATACCACGAGGTCTTTCTCCCAAAACAAGTACCGACCGGGGGTTCGGCGCGTGGTTGCACCGAATCCTGCTGTCCCCGCAGGGACCTACCAACCTTAGCGCCGCGAAGCCGGTGCGCCAAATTTCATCTCATCAGGCGGCAGCGGCGGAGCGCCCTCGCATCTCGATGAGGCGGGTCTTCATCCGGAGCAGAACGGGCGCGCTGAGGTTCGCGAAGCTCGGTCCTCCCAGCGAATCGACCATCTCGATCGCGTCAGCGAGGGCCGCGCTGTAACCGTCCATCCACGCTGCATCATGGGCGACGGGTTCATTTCTGGCGGCGTTCTCCGGGTCAGCCATATAAACACTGTCGGCGAGATTCGGAATCTCTGAAAGGTTTCCCCCGGGGCCGGCGCCCAAACTTGTCACTCCAAATTCTCCTGATTGTGTCGATTCTCATGGGGAAGCCCTTAGCGAGAAGTAGTATGACCGCTCCCCTGGAATCGCCCAGCCCGGCCCCGCGCCGGTTGAAGCCCATACACGTTGGGACCAACACCGACGAAGATGCCGTGAGGCGACTCTCGTTCGAACTCGGCATCGACTCCTTCTTTGGCGCATCCCATTCGATGCGGCCGGGTGGGGCGCGTCACACGCACTCGTTTCGCATGCAGGCCACCTTCGTTACGGACGAAGTAGACGACGAGGGGATGGTCGTGGGCTTCCGCGAGGTAAGCGACCTCCTCGAACGCGAAGCGAAGCGCTACGCAAATTCCCATATCAACGATGTGCCGCCGTTCGACGTCATTCAGCCGACCGGCGAAAACATCGCCACTGTCGTCTTCAAGAATCTTGCAGCGTCGCTCGAGACCGAGCTCCCGATCGGGCCGCGTCTCATCGCCGTCACGCTCTGGGAGAGCCCGACCAGCTACGTGAAGGTGAAAGCAGCGTGAAGTACCTCCTTGCCGCCTTCCTGGCATTTCTCGCCGCCGTTACCGCCTGGCAGGCGGTCGTGCCTCAAACCGCTGCCCACGCCCAATCATCCACCGTGAACGTCTCTGTCACGTTCCCGGGTCTCAGCAGTGTGCATGTCTACGTCCAACAGCCAGACGGAGTGAAGGACGCCGCCACCGGGAAGGTCATCGAGAGTTCGACCTGGAATTCCGACTCGGCATCCATTGACGTCGCACCTGGCACCTATGACGTGCGCGTCGTCCAGGGTCCTACGACCAAAGTCTTCGACAACGTCGATTGCGCGTCATCCTGCAAGCTCGACGTTCCTCTTGCCCAGCTCAACGCTTCGCTGCCGGGGTTGCAGAGCGTGCACGTCTACGCCCATGTCTCCGACGGTATCCCCGGCAGCTACGGCGACCAGGTCGCATCCGCAACCTGGCAGTCCCAGTCCGCGTCGCTGCTCATGTTCCGCGGCACCTACGACGTTCGAATCGTCCAGGGGCCGGCAACCGTCGTGCTCGACAACATCGATTGCACCGGTGCCACCTGCGCGGTGACCGCTCCCACGAAGACGCTTACCGCGTCCTTCCCGGGGCTGGCGAACGTCCACGTCTACGTCCAGATGACCGACGGTGCCGCCGGAACCTATGGCGAGCAGGTCCTTGCCTCAACCTGGAACACCGATTCGGCCAGCCTGAAACTCCTCCAGGGCATTTACGACGTCCGGGTGGTCAACGGTCCGGCGCAGGTCGTGCTCGACACTATCGACTGCACGGCATCAGGCGCCTGCTCCGTTTCGGTGCCCCTGGCGACATTGAACGTGTCGTTTCCCGGGCTCTCGAGTGCGCATGTCTACGCGCACATGACAGACGGCCAGCCAGGTACCTATGGCACGCAGGTGAGTTCCTCGACCTGGCAGACCGATGCCACGAGCATCGTCCTCCTCCAGGGCGTCTACGACGTCCGGGTGGTGGATGGTCCGGCCGCGACGGTCATAGACAACGTGGATTGCACCTCGACAGGGAAATGCTCGGTGGATGTCCCCCTGACCACACTGACGGTCAATTTCCCCGGCCTCTCCAGCGCTCATATCTACGCTCATCTCAGTGACGGCGCGGCTGGAACCTACGGACAGCAGGTGCTCGCCAATACGTGGAAGAGCGACAGCACGAGCATGATCCTCCTCCGGGGCGTCTACGATGTACGGGCGGTCTATGGGCCTTCCGCTGTGGTCATGGACGACGTCGACTGCACCGGCGCGACTTGCACCGTAAACGTGCCGTTGGCCACGCTGGACGTCTCATTCCCGGGCCTTACGAGCGCCCACATGTACATCCACACGGACGACGGAGCAAAGGGCACGTACGGCCAGCAGGTTGCGGCTGCCACCTGGAAGACTGACGCCGCGAGCTTTGTCCTTCTCGCCGGTAAGTACGACCTGCGGGCCGTCTACGGGCCGACGACGGTGGTGGTTGATAGCATCGACTGCACCTCCGGCGAGTGCGCCGCGAAGGTGCCCCTGACGACGCTTACGGCAACTTTCACCGGCAAGTCGAATGTCCACACCTATGTCCAGGTCGATGACAATGCGCCCGCCACGTTCGGCCAGCTTGTGGCCAGTTCGACCTACAAGACGGACAAGACGAGCTTCGTGCTCCTGCCTGGCTTCTACGACGTCCGCTTTGTGAACGGCGGTGAAACGGTCGTTGTGGACGGAGTTGATTGCACAGGAGCAGCTTGCACCGCCAGCTACGACCAGGCCGTGGCGGTTGTGCCCACGGCAACGCAAATTGCAACGAACACACCAGCGCCGACAGCGACGCCCACGGCTCCGCCGTCATCAGCCCGGACCGCCGCCCAATCGGGAGCTGCCACCATCACCTTCCTTACAGCCGCATGCTCGCCTGAGAGCGCCATCGCCGTGGCCGTGACCGCGGGACAGGACCCCAACTCTGCGAACAATGGGACAAGCGAGGCGGTGCCCTCGGACATCACGGCCTACGGTTGTGAGTTGGTGACCTCGGCCTACCGCCTGTACCTTCTCGGCTCGTCCACTGGCGGCGGCACGTTCATCGACGCCGGACTTTCGACGGCCGCAACGTTGAATGCAAACGACAATGCCTACGACGGTTCGGCTGCGACAATCGGCGCGGGCGAGTCGTTCTACGCGGCGCCGGGCGTTTCGGCGATTCGGCGGTTCTCGATCGCTGAGTTCGACCATCCGGGTTCGGCATGGGTCGGGTTGCCCTACCTGGACCTCCAGTGCTGGTCCGACGGCGTCAACAACGACAACGCCGATGGCGCAGGCTGGAACGGGGCTGCCTACAGCGCCGGCCAGCAGGTCTACTGCATCCTCTATTTCCTCAACGACGAGCCTGAACCGACGGCAACGCCGACGCCATCACCGGCACCGGGCGAGACACCGACGGCGGTGCCGACCATCGATGGCGACCTTGGGACAGTGATTAAGGAACTTCACCCTGATGTGAAGGTCGACGAAGAGCACGGTCTGGTGACCTGGATCATTCGGCCCAGCGGCTTGAAGGCGCACTTCTACGTCTGGGACGCGAACGCCGACTCGTGCCAGGGCCTCGGTGGCGCCCTTTGCGGTGGGATAGCCGGCGATGGCAGCCCCGGTGCCTTCGACCCCGTGAACGAGGACTACCAGCACCTGATCGTGACCCAGAACTTCAAGGTCTCGGAGGGCCAGTGCGAGCCGGTCGTCAACACCGTCGAGTGGTCTACCGATCCCAATGCTGCGCCTGAGGACAGGCAGTCGATGCGGGTTGAATACCGGTGCTCGGGCGCAACTGCGCTTGGCTGGCCACTCCTCGCGGGCGCCTTCTTCATGGCGGCCGCCGTCGCCTGGTACATCGTCCGGAGAATGCCGTGGCAGAGCTAAGCCTGTACCTGCTGGCGACAGCAGTCTGGGCGGGCGCCGTCACCTTCTTCTGGCGTGCCCGGGCCTGGCTGCCCTACTACATCCTCGGAGCGGCCGGTTGCGCCGTGCTCGTCGTCATAGGTAGCCGCGAGTTCCTCCCAATCGAAAGCATCATCCGCCAGGCAACCGCACATTCGGTTGACATGGTGGCGCCGTTGCTCGGCGTCAACACAACCCTCGAGCACGTCGATCCCGGCTCGCTGATGGTCATCGGCGTCCCCCACCAGCAGGAGTGGACGGTCCTCGCAGTGGGCCTGGAGTCCAGCGGGCTTCTTGAGGCGGCTGCGCTTCTCGGCATCGTGGCGTTCTTCCCGGCCCAAACGGCCAGCAGTCGCATCGTAACCATCGTGATAGCGCTCGCCCTCACGTTTCTTGCGAACGTCTTCCGCGTGCTCATCATCGTGGCCACGGTTGGATACCTCGGACAGGGGTACCTCGACTTCGCCCACGTCGTCGTTGGTCGCGCCGTCTTCTTCATCATGGCGATCGGCATCTTCTGGTTCGCCATCACGGCTCCGACGCTTCGGCGCGTCAACCAGCGATTGAGTGAGGCGCCGCTGTGAACCTCCCCGATTGGCTCACGACGCTCGGGTTCTGGGGTGTCTGGCTCTTCGTTCCCATTCTCATCGATGGCGGCGTGGCGGCGGCCTACCTGACGCTGACTATCGCGCGCCGTGCAACACGGCTCCCGATTCGGCCGGTGACGAACGCGCCGAACGGCAAATGGCCACGGGTGAGCATCCTCGTGCCCGTGTACAACAGTGCCGAAGTCCTGGCAGCGTGTCTGGATTCAATCCGCGAGCAGAACTACCCGACCGAGCTGATTGAGATCCTGTGCATCAATAACGGGAGCACCGACGATTCGTTCGAGACCTTCTCCTGGCAACAGGAGGTGCCTTTCGCAGGGTCCCTGCAATGGATCTCTACCTTCCACCAGGGCAAACCGTGGGCTTTGAATGTCGGAATCCACCACGCCCAGGGCCAGTACATCGTCAACCTCGACTCGGATGTCGTACTGCACCCGGACGCAATCGCCAACATGGTGGCAGCCTTCGAAAACGACCCGGACTTGATTGCCGCGACAGGCGCCGTGGAGATTGCCCCGGAGCCCGGCAAGGGCGGATTCATCGGTGTCGTTCGGGAATGCGAGTTCCAGGAGTACTACTTCGCCTTCAACGTCGGTCGACGATTCCAGTCGGCGAGCCGGTCGCTCTTCACTCTTGCCGGGGCATTCAGCGCCTTTCGCCGCGAAGTCCTCTTCTCGACGCATCTTTACGACACGGGAACCGTGGGCGAAGACGCCTACATGACCTTTGAGCTGCAAGAAGCCCACCCGGACAAGCGGGTCTCAGTGGTCACCAGCGCCGTCTGCTACACCGAGCCGATCCCCAACTTGAGGGCGCTCTATGCCCAGCGGACGCGGTGGCAGCGAGGAGAGATCGAGGTCATTGCGGCGCATCCCAAACTCGCTGCGAGGGGTCCGTTTTACCGCGGGTTCTCGCCGGTGCGCACGCTCATTACGGACCACACTCTATCGTTCCCCCGCGTTGCCTGGACGTTCCTGATGCCGGCCCTTGCCTTCATGGGCTACCACTGGACCGTAATCGTGACGGCGACCATTGCCCTCTATGTCGCGTATGTCGTGATCGAAGGGGTGACATGGCTGACCAACGCGATGCTTGTGGTGCCGCCATCGACGCGGCGGCTGCTGCGCGGCTGGTGGGTGATCCCGCTCATGCCTGCCTACCGCTACATGATTTTCTGGATGCGTTTTGCCGGCACCCTCACAGTGCTCACCGAGGCGCACCAGTGGCGGACGATGGATCCGCTCACTGCTTCGCGTGATGAACTGCTCACCATCCTCCACGTCCATCGTGGCGGTCGCGAGAAACAGGATTCGGGGGCTGACCGCCAGGCGGCTTAGCCAACACTCAACGTGCGGTTCACCGATCGTCTCCTCGAATGCGCGCCCTCTTCACCGAGAATGGCCGAACCTACAAACGTGGGAAATGACAACCAGGGGTAGCTCCATGAGGAATTGGTTTACGGGAATTCGGAAGGTCTTCGACCGCTCGATCGACGAGTCCGGCCAGGGACTCGCCGAATACGCGCTCATACTCGCCTTCATTGCCCTTGTGTGCGTTAGCGCCCTTGGGGCCCTCGGCAGTGCGATTGCCAACTCGCCCGGGTTTAGCCTCTTTCCCTAGTGCACCGTTAGACCCGGGACAAACGAAGTCCATTCGTTCACCTGGGGTACAGCCTCAGATGTTGGCGTTGGCGAAGGGCTCGGTGAAGGATTCGCAGCGCTGGCGCTGACCGGCGACGTTTGAGCTTCCGGACACTCCTTGCTCGCCGGCCATTGTGCTATCAGGACGATCCAGACTGTGTCGTTTCCCTGCCCGGCGCGACCCACGCCAATGCATTTGAGCGGGTTGTAGCGCGGGTCGTCCGGCACCTGGAAATCGCCAAGGTGGGTGTACGGCATCGCCGCCGCAGCCTGCGCGGCCGTCACCGTGAAGACGCCGCCCTCTCCCATGCCATAGTGGGGCCAGTCGGGGTCATCCGGCCAGCCACAATCGATTGCCCTGTTGAGGTAGTCCCGCCCGTAGCTGTCCTGGTGGCCGTTTCCCGTGTTTCCACCGTCCGATGCGTACTGCGCGTACCAGGCCGCGGCCGCGTTCAGCGGGCCGGATGGCGTCAATTGGCTTGAGTTCTCCAACGTGGCGTCGCGCGACTGTTGATAGAGGCCGAGGAACTCAAACTCCTCGGCGTCCATGGCATCGTGGGGCGTCCCGCAGGGTCCGGATGGCTGGGCCGCCCCGGCCTGACCGATGGCGACGAAGCCAACCGCGGTCAGCGCGACGATGACAAGGCCAAGGCAAAGTCGAATCATGGTTACTCCGCGGTCAGATCCAGCGCCCAGCTGCGCCAGGAGTCGGGCGTTGGTATGGGTGTTGGGGTGCTGGTCGGCGTCGGGGAGGGCGTGTTCGTTGGCGACTCGGTGGGCGAAGGCGAGCTGGCTGAATCGATCGGTTGGGTCTGGATGTCTGGGCAGTCCTGGTTCGCCGGGTACTCCGCGATCAGGACGACCCAGGCCACCGCGGACGAGTCGTCACTGACTGCGATCCCGACCCCCGTGCACTTGAACGACCAGGGAGACGAACTGGTATCCCAGGCGTAGATGCCCGAGCCGGGCTCTGAGGCCATCAGGTCGAGCGCTCCCTGGCTGCTGACCTGGCCGGTGATGTCTCCCTGGCCAATGTACGCGGCGATGCCTTCACCGAGGCCGGCCGGATACGGCCAGCCGCAGTCAATCGCCCGCTGGTCGAAGTACCGATTCATTCCGTCGTAGTGGCCGCCGGGGCTTTGATGGTCCACCTGGTATTGGGCGAACCAGGCCGCCGCGGCATTCAACGGGCCCGATGGGGTGAGGTGGTCTGAGTTGGGGACGTTCTCGGGATCGTCGCGCCATTGCTGCAACAGGCCGAGGAAGGCGAACTCCTCGCTGTTCATCGCGTCGTCCGGAGTGCCACAGGGGCCAGCGGCCTCCGCGTCCCGGGAGAGGCTAAAGGCAAGCACGGCCGCCCCGGCGAGCGGAAGCAGCAGCGCGATAGCGACGAGGTGCAGCTTTGCCATAATCTCAGCGGCGGGGGAACCGCTCAGGCACCATAACACGGGCCATTTTGTGGGCCATTGGTGGTTTTTCCGACCTTAACGTTGGCGCTCTCGCAAAGGCAGCAGGGTAGTATTCGCCCACAAACCTACCCGGAGGATCCATGGCTCGACCGCTCGATGGTGTCCGCGTGCTCGACTTCACCGAGTACGTCGCCGGTCCTTACGGGACGATGATGCTCTCGGATTCTTGGGGCCGATGTGGTCAAGGTCGAACCGCTGGAGGGTGACCACTGGCGCCGCCAGCAGCCCCTCGCTCCCTTCGAAAGCCGGTACTTCGTGGCCGTGAACAGGGGCAAGCGCTCCCTTTCGATGGACATCTTCAGCGACGAAGGCCGGGCCGTCCTTGATGACCTGATCGTCCAATCGGACGTGGTGGTCATGAACTACCGGCAGCCGACGGTCGACCGGCTGCGCCTGGACTACGAATCCGTCCGCGCCGTGCGCGCAGATGTCATCTACTGCAACATCACCGCCTTCGGCACCCGGGGTCCGTTCAAGGACAAAGCCGGTTTTGACCTCCTGATGCAGGCGATGACCGGGATCATGGATTTCGAGCGAAAGGTCGACCGCGGTGTGCCGGTCGGAATCCTCACCGTTGCCCCGGCGGACCTGAGCGCCGGAATGTTCTCCGCCTTCGCCGTCGCCTCGGCCCTCTACGAACGGGAGAAGACTGGCAAGGGCTGTCGGATCGACCTCTCCCTCTACGCCGCCGCGATGGCGATCCAGTACCGCGTTGCCATTTCGATAGACCGCTACGATTCCGAGAATCGTGAAGCAATGTTGCAGGCTATCGACGCGGTGCGCGAGCAGGGACTCGGCTACGAGGCGACGCTTGATTTCCGTTCCGGACTTGGCCTCCAGCGGGCGACAGCGCACTACTACCGTGCCTACCAGGCGAAAGATGGCATGGTTGCCGTCGCCTGCCTCAACAACCGCCAGCGCCGTTCCCTCCGTGACGAACTCGGGATCGACGATCCTGCGGTCGAGGGGGGCGTCTTCCAGGGCCGCGCCGCAACCGCCGAGGAACATTCCGCGCTCATGGACGAGTTCGAGGAGCGGTTCCTGACGAGGACCGTTGACGAATGGCTCGATGTTTGTGACCGCATCGACGTGCCCGCTGTGCCTGTCCGCCTGACGGAGGAGATCTTCGCGGATCCCCAGGCCGCGGCGCTTGGCCTCTTCCAGACCGTGGAGCACCCGGCACTGGGTCCGATTACGAGCGTCCGCTCGCCCTTGGAGTTCGACCACGAGCCGATGTCAAACCCTGTGCCGCCGCCGTCGCTCGGAGGCGATGCGGATGCGATTCTCGCCGGCCTTGGCTACGCGCCTGACCAGATTGCCGCACTCAGGGCTGCGGGCGTCCTCCGCGAGGCGGACTGACCAGGTCCGGCGTGCCGGGCCGTTTCGGCCAGCGTAGAGTTGCGCCCACTACGAACAGCCTGGAGATGCCGGATGGAGTTCTGTACATACGAGAAGAAGGGCCACATCGCCTACGTCACGATCACGCGCCCCGAGGTGATGAACGCGCTCCACATCTTCGCCAACGTCGAACTCGGAGAGGTCTGGGATGATTTCGCGGCCGACGATGACCTCTGGGTAGCGGTGCTCACCGGGCAGGGCGACCGGGCCTTCTCCGCGGGAAATGACCTGAAGTACACGGCGGAAATGTCACGGATGACGCCGGAAGAACGCCCGAAGGTTGGCCCGGCCAGTGGCGGCTTCGGCGGGATCACGAATCGCTACGACCTCTTTAAGCCGGTGGTGGCCCGCGTGAACGGATTTGCGCTCGGTGGCGGATTCGAGATGGCGCTGGCCTGCGACATCATCGTTGCGGCTGACCACGCTGAGGTGGGCCTGCCGGAACCGCGGAGGGGCCTGATAGCCGGCGCTATGGGTGTCCACCGCTTGCCCCGCCAGATGCCGCTGAAGGCGGCGATGGGCTACATGCTCACCGGACGGCACATCCCAGCCCAGCGCGCCTATGAATTGGGTGTGGTGAACGAAGTGGTGCCCCTTGCCCAGCTCGACGAGGCAGTTGACGCCTGGGTCCAGGACATCATCCGTTGCGCGCCGCTCTCCGTGCGGTCGACCAAGGAAGCCGCCTTGCGGGGTCTCAACATGACGCTGGAGGAAGCCGGCAACGCCCGCTACGAGTGGGAGGATCGTCGCCGCAAGAGCCAGGACCAGATCGAGGGGCCGCGGGCTTTCGCCGAAAAGCGCGCCCCAAACTGGACCGGGAGCTAGATGGATTGGTGCTGAGGCCCAGACTCGAACTGGGGACACCTGCATTTTCAGTGCAGTGCTCTACCGACTGAGCTACCTCAGCGCTCTTGGAATGCTAGGAACAGGGGCTCTCCGCGGTCAAGCCGCGAGCCACCTTCGTCCGGAAGTCCGTATTATCGAGGCGTGCCCCCACGCCCGTACACCATCCGCGTCCCCCAGGATGTCCTCGACGACCTGAAGTCTCGCCTCGCCCGCACGCGTTGGCCCACCGCCATCCCCGGCTCCGCCTGGGAATATGGCGCCGATGTCCTGGCCATCAAGGAACTTTGCGACTACTGGCTCGATGGATACGACTGGCGCCGCCAGGAGCGGAACCTCAACCGCTTCCCCCAATTCATCTCGCGTGTCGACGGTGTGGATATCCACTACTGGCATGTGAAGGGCGAGGGGACGAATCCGTTTCCCCTCCTTCTCATGCACGGTTGGCCGGGCTCGATCCTGGAGTTCTTTGCCATGATCGAACCGCTGACCAGGCCATCCGCGTATGGCGGCCGGCCCGAGGACAGCTTCGATGTCGTGATTCCCGCCCTCCCAGGCTTCGGGTTCAGCGGAAAGCCGGCCCAGCGTGGCTGGGGTGTGACGAGGATCGCCGCAGCCTTCGACACGTTGATGAGTGCCGAGCTTGGCTACAGCTGGTATGGCGTCCAGGGCGGCGACTGGGGAGGGATCATCGGCTCCAAGATGGCGAGCGCGCACTCCCAGCATGTTGCCGGCGCCCACCTCAATTTCATGCTCGGTGTGCCCCCTGAGGAGATGACAGAGCAGGATCAGGAGTGGCTCGCAACAAGGAACGCGTTCCAGGCGCAGGAGACAGGCTACAGCGCCGTGCAGGGCACGAAGCCGATGTCCCTCGCCGTCGCCCAGTCCGACTCGCCGGCGGGACTGGCCGCCTGGATCATCGAGAAGTTCCGGGCATGGAGTGACTGCGGCGGCGAAGTAGAGTCGGCCTTCAGCCGCGACATCCTCCTCACGAACCTGATGTTCTACTGGGCGCCGAACAGCGTCGCGAGTTCGGCCCGCATCTACTACGAATCTCAACGGGACCCCGGGGCGTTCCGGTATCCGAAGGTCCAGGCGCCCGTCGCGTTTTCTTCATTCCCGGCGGAACCGTGGCGGGCGCCGCGGTCGTGGCTCGAAGGCCGTTACAACATCCAGCGCTGGACGGAGATGCCGAAAGGTGGGCACTTCGCTGCCCTGGAGCAGCCGGAATTGCTCCTCAAGGACGTTCGCGAGTTCTATCGGACAATCCGGCCCTAAGTTTCCTGCTCCCGGGGATGCAGTTTCACGATCAGCGTCGCTCGATCCTTGTCCAGGCTGCGAATCGAGACCTGGCTCACCCGCTCGATGCCCGAGAGGTGTTGCTGGAAGTCGAGGAGGTCGCCGAAGTCGCCGCCTTCGACCGCTACTTCGATTTCGGCCGGGAGATCGTCGACCTTGGCCTTGTGTTCCGCCCCAGGGGTGGGAGTTGCCGGCGGCGCCGTGTGTTGAGCCTTCATGCCCCGCGTGGTCAGTTCCTCGAGGCCGGAAACGATGGAGTTGATGCTGGCCGCCGCTTCGATGTACTCCTGCCGAAGGTCGAAGAGCGGGCGCGAGACCAGCTCGGCGAGCCGGACTGGCGTCCCCCCTGCTGCCGGTACGCCCGATTCGGAATGAGTCAGGCGGTCTTCAAGGTCGGCGAGACGGTCGAGCAGTGTCTCATAGTCCGAGCGGAGGCGGTCGTAGCGCGCTCGCATCTGGCGCAGAGCAGCCGTCGACTCTGGGTCGTCTTGCCCTGGCAGCCCTTCGCTGCTCCATTCGCTCACCGTCGTGCTCCCCGCCTGCATGAACCGCTCCGCTACAGCGAACGCATGCGCCGACTGGCGTGGACGAAACAGTCCCCGCTGGAATCATCATCGACCGCAACCGTGTATTCCTTGAACGTTTACTCCGCTGCAGCCGGAGTCTAGCCCACACGGGTCGCCTCGGGCTAGACTCCGGGACTCTCCGCATAGCGCCGCAGCGGAAGTAGCCGATGATGGTGAGAGAAGGCCCGAAAGGATCGAGCGATGGCAGAACCGGCACGCGTCTACACCGCAGATGAGTGGCTCCACGACCGGCGCCGCAAGATGGCCGAGCCGCGCGAACCAATCGACTTCCAGCAGGAGCGCCTGAAGAGATTGCAGGAGCGCTCGCGAGACACGCGCGACCCGTAGGATTCGAGCACCGAAGTTTGCTGGCCCGTGGAGGCCTCACCTATACTTCGGTTCGACCGAAGTGGTTCCCCGCCGCGTTCGGATTCACGCGGAGTCCAACAGCTATGTCGAGCCAGTCGAAACGGGAGTGGCTCTCGGGCCCCTATCAGAAGGCCCTTGAGCGCGCCCCTGAGCGCCAGCCGGTGTTTGAGACAACGGGCCAGATGCACCTTGACCCCGTCTACACCAGTGACGACCTTGCCGGTTGGGCCGAGGCGGAAAAGCTCGGTTTCCCGGGCGCCTATCCATTCACTCGCGGCATCCAGCCGACGATGTACCGCGGCCGTTTCTGGACCATGCGGCAGTACGCCGGTTTCGGCACTGCCGAAGAGTCGAACGCCCGCTACCGCTACCTCCTCGACCAGGGACAGACGGGCCTGAGCGTAGCCTTCGACCTGCCGACCCAGATTGGCTACGACTCCGACGACCCGATGGCCACCGGCGAAGTGGGCAAGGTTGGCGTTGCTATCGACTCCATCGACGACATGGAGACGCTCCTCAACGGGCTGCCGCTGGACAAGGTCACGACCTCGATGACGATCAACGCGACTGCGTCTATCCTCCTCGCCCTCTACGTGGCCGTGGGCAAGCGCCAGGGAGTCACCCCGGACAAGCTGGGCGGCACGATTCAGAACGACATCCTGAAGGAATACATCACGCGGGGAACGTACATCTTCCCGCCGAAACCGAGCATGCGGCTCATCACCGACACCTTCGCCTACTGCAACGAAAGCGTGCCTTCCTGGAATACGATTTCGATTTCCGGCTACCACATGCGCGAAGCGGGCAGCACTGCCGCCCAGGAAGTCGGATTCACGCTCGCCAACGGCATTGAATACGTGAAGGCCGCCGTTGATGCCGGTCTCGATGTCGATAAGTTCGCCGGGCGCCTCAGCTTCTTCTTCGCCTGCCACAACAACTTCCTCGAAGAGGTAGCGAAGTTCCGGGCGGCTCGCCGTCTTTGGGCCAAGATCATGAAGGAGCGATTCGAGGCCAAGAGTCCACGCTCGATGATGCTTCGATTCCACACGCAGACCGGTGGCGCGACGCTCACGGCCCAGCAGCCTGAGGTGAATATCGTCCGCACGGCGGTCCAGGCCCTGGCGGCCGTGATGGGCGGCACCCAGTCCCTCCACACCAACTCCTGGGACGAGGCCCTCAGCCTGCCCAGCGAGAAGGCAGTCCAGGTCGCCCTCCGCACCCAGCAGGTGCTCGCCTACGAGCATGCGGTGGGCGACGTGGTCGACCCTCTTGGTGGTTCGTACTACGTCGAGAGCATGACCGACCGCATCGAGGCCGAAGCCCAGGAATACATCGACACGATCGACAAGCTCGGTGGTGCCCTGACAGCACTGGAACGCGGTTTCCAGCAGCGTGAGATCCAGGAGGCCGCCTACCGCTTCCAGCGCCAGATCGAGGACAAGGAGCGCGTCATCGTCGGCGTCAACGACTTCCTCGTCGAAGAGGGTCGCCCCGAGGGCTTGCTACGAATCGACCCGTCGATAGGGCGCAACCAGGCCGAAAAGCTAGCGAAGCTGCGGGCCGAGCGCGATTCGGCGAAAGTTGAGGCGCTGCTTGCGAAGCTGACCAACGCTTCACGCGGCACCGAGAACCTGATGCCCCACATCATCGAGTGCGTCGACAACCGGGTGACGCTCGGCGAGGTGAGCCATGCCCTTCGCGCCGAATGGGGCGAGCATCGCGAAACGGTTGTCGTCTAGATGGCCGATGACGAGACCACCGGCTACGCAGATGAGCGGCGACGGCTGCTTGTTGCCCTGGAGCGCGAGCGGAACCAGCTCATCCGCAACATCGAAACCTGTCGCATCCGCGACATCGAGCGCCCGTTCATTGGCGAATGGTCGCTGAAGGACATCGTTGGCCACGTCTCCAGCTGGGAGGCCGAGGTTATCGTTTCCCTGCGACAATTGCGTGACGGGAAGTCACCCGACTTGCTGCGGTTCGCCCCTGACCGCGTCCCAGAGTGGAACGCCGACCACGTGGAACGAAAGCGCAGCCTCAACTTCTGGGACCTGTACCAGCAGTTGATTTCGGGCCGCCAGCGGTTGCTCGACGAGGTAGCGCAGTTCGACGACGAGGCGATTGGCGCCGATGGTGCCGTGGCCGGACGCCTTCTGCGAGCCACCTTGGACCACGATCGTCACCACTGGCACGACATTGCCGCCAATCTCGCCGGCATGGCTGGCGCCCGGGCGGCAGAACGATCTTCCATTCCGGAGGACACGGCCGGAGCGAACGAAGAGGTAACACATTGATCAAGAAGATTCATCACGTAGGCCTCGTCGTGCACGATGCCGACGAGGCTCTCAAGTTCTGGCGCGACGCCCTTGGCCTCGAGGTCACGGAGGATCGCGTCATCGACGACCAGGGAGTCCGCGGCGTCCTCCTGAAGATCGGCAACAGCGAGGTTGAATTGCTCCAGCCGACAAGAGACGACACCGGCGTTGCCCGCTACCTCGAGACCCGGGGCGAGGGGATGCATCACCTCTGCTTCGAGTCCGACGATGTGGCGAAGGAGCTGCAAACGGCCGCTTCGAAGGGTGTCGAATTGATCGACCAGACCCCCCGCGAAGGGCTTGCCGGGATGATCGGATTCCTCCACCCAAAGTCCAACCACGGCGTACTTGTCGAATTCGCGACGCCGATCGAAGGAGCGCACTGATGGGTATCGGGGCTACGCATATCGACCACGTGGTCATCTCGTCGAACCACAGCGCGAAAACCGCCGAGTTGTTCTCGAAGACATACGACATCGAGATCAAGCGCACGATGTCGCGGCCGGGCACCGGCGCGCATATGGAGTTCGCCAAGCTCGACGAGGTTGTCCTGGAATTCGCCGGGCCGGGTGAGCCACCGGCCGATGAAGATCCAAAGGCGCGCCTGTCCGGCTTCGTCCTCGCCGTCGATGACATCGACGCTGCCGTGGCCCAGATCCGGAGCGCCGGGTACGAGGTCACCGACCCATCGCCCGCCGTGCAGCCGGGCGCGAAAATCGCTGCCGTGAAATCGGGCACGAATGGCGTCCCCTTCGCTCTGATTCAGTACGGAGCTATCCCTCAGTAACCCTTTGCCGCTCACCGCGGCCGGGACATAATCACTCACGATCGAAGACATGGAGAACCACGATGGCCGCAGCGCCCAGCAGTAGCAACGAGAAGATCCGGGTCCTCATCGCCAAGCCCGGCCTCGACGGACATGACCGCGGCGCCAAGGTTGTCGCCCGCGCCCTCCGTGACGGCGGTTGCGAGGTCATCTACACCGGCATCCGCCAGACGCCCGAGATGATTGCCGAGGCTGCTTTGCAGGAGGATGTCGACGTCGTCGGACTGAGCATCCTCTCCGGCGCCCATCTCGAACTGTTTCCCCGCATCGTGGAAGAACTGAAGAAACGCGATGTCGACGATGTCCTCCTCTTCTGCGGCGGGATCATTCCTGAAGAGGATTCCGAGGTCCTGAAGGGCCTTGGCTTCAAGGCGATCTTTCGGCCGGGAACGAACACCGGCGACATCGTGCAGTTTGTCTACGACAACGTGAAACGCTAGGCGTGCCAGAGCTTCTCGACCGCTTCCTCAATGGTGAACGCCGGGCGCTGGCCCGCGTCATCAGCCGCGTCGAGGCTGGGAGTGACGAGGGCCGGGACCTCGTGAAGGCGCTCTACGGCCGTACGGAAGCGGCCCACACAGTCGGGATCACGGGCAGCGCTGGCTCCGGCAAGAGCACGCTCACCAGTGCGCTCGCCAAGGAGATGCGGACGCGCGACAAGACCGTGGGCATCATCGCTGTGGACCCGTCGAGCCCCTTTACCAAGGGCGCCATCCTGGGCGATCGCATCCGGATGCAAGACCTTGCCCTGGACCCGGGCGTCTACGTCCGGAGCATGGCCGGAAGGGGCGCCCTTGGCGGCCTCGCTCCCGCGATCAACGATGTCGTGGCCGTGGTGGCCGCGTTTGGGTTCGACTACGTATTCATCGAGACCGTCGGCGCCGGCCAGGACGAGGTCGAAATTGCGGGCACGGCACTTACGACCATTCTCGTCAACAACCCGGGGACCGGCGATGACATCCAGGCGATGAAGGCCGGCATCCTCGAGATCGCGGACATCCTCGTCGTGAACAAGGCTGACCTTCCCGGGGCCGACACACTTGCCTCCCAACTACGGGCGCTGCTCTCGTTATCGCCTGCTGGTGAACGCCGCCCGCCAATCCTCAAGACGATTGCCTCCAGGGATGAGGGCCTTGCGGAACTTGCGGACGCCGTCGACCAGCACCGGCAGGATCTCCGGGATTCTGGAGGAGAAGCGGCGCGCCTGCGCAAGAACGCCCGACACCAGCTCCTGGCCACCGCACAGGCCATCCTCCTGGAGGAAATCCGGGTCCGCACGGAGGGTGGTGACCTCGATTCCCTGATCAATAGAGTTGCCGGGCGCGAGCTCGATCCCCACGCGGCTGCCGAGGAACTCGTTGCTTCGCTCCAACTGGGGTAGTTCCGGCAGTGGGTGGTAGGCTCGAAGCGTCATGCAGCAGCGCCTCCGGCTCACCTTCTCCAAGGGCGAACGCGTTCGCTTTATCTCCCATCTCGACGTGCTGCGCTACTGGGAGCGCGTCATCAGGCGGGCCGAACTGCCACTCGCCTATAGCAAGGGCTTCACCCCGCATCCGAGGCTAACATTCGCCGGACCGCTACCTCTGGGGTTCCGCGGCGAACGAGAGCTCATGGATCTTGTGCTCGAAGAACGCGTTCCAATTGCTCAGGCCGGTCAGCGGATGGCCGCCCAGACGGCGCCCGACCTGTCGGTTGTCACGGTAGAGGAGGTGCCCGTCGCGGCCCCGGCCTTGCAGTCGGCGCTCAACCTCGCAGACTTTCGCGCCATCGTCGCGAATGTCGATGAGGACGCCGCAACCGGGGCCATCGCTGAGTTCCTTGCCCTGCCCAGCCTTGAGTGGACCGAGCAGCGTAAGGACAAGGAACGGGTCTACGACATCCGGGCCGGCGTTTTGTCACTGTCCGTAAGTGGCGAGGGCGAAGGTGGTGTAGCGCTGCGGATGCGTTTGGCTGCCAACCAGGACTTTACCGTCAGGCCGGAGCAGGTGCTGGAAGCGGTGCTCCCCGGTACGGAAGCGGTCCTGTTCGTTCGCGAGCGACTGTTCCTCGAGGAGCGTTCGCCGGCGAGGGAGCTCTGGCGGCGCTATGGCCAATATCTCGATGAGCGGCCCGGCCGGTGACCATCCATCTCGTCCGCCATGGCGAGACGGCTTACAACCGTGATCACCGTGGGCTTGGCCGCAGCGACGAGCCGCTTACAGACTACGGGCGCGCCCAGGTGGTAGCGGCCGCAGCGGCTCTTGCTGAAGAGCACATCGACCTTGTCCTCACCAGCCCGCTCCGCCGTGCCGCCGATGCCGCCGAACTCATCGCCGCCGCCGCCGGGCTGACCGCCGAGGCTTGCCCGGGCCTCATCGAGATGGATGTTGGACAAACCGAGGGCCTGGACTTCGCTTCCATGCGTGAGCGATTTGGCCCATTCTTCGAACACTGGCGCGGCGAGGGCGCCCACGAGGTTCGCATGCCCGGCGGCGAAAGCATGCGCGACATCGCGTCCCGCCTGGGAGACGTCTTGGCCACACTTCGGCGCCGGGGCGAAGATGAGACCATCGTGGTCGTTAGCCACAACTTTGTGGAGCGAGCGCTGATCTGCGAACTCGTCGGCCTCGACCTTCGGTACTTTCGCTCATTCGCAATCGACCTTGCTTCGATCACATCTTTGGCTATCCGGCGCGGACAGGGTCATATTGTGCGGTTGAACGACGTTTGCCATTTACATTCGCTTGAGTCTTCTGCAAAGCAGCCGTAGCTTTATCGCACCCCGCTATGCGCTTCATCAGTAAGAGTCCGTCCCGGTTACTCTTCCTGGCTGGTCTATTGATCGGCCTCTACTTTGCGAGCACGGCGGTTCAGGGTGCTATTCGCAACCAGCGCCTCGACGATGCCCGCAACCAGGCCCAGGCAGAGGTCAACGCGCTGCAGGACAAGAAGGCCTACCTTGACGCCGTGGTGGAGTACGCGGGAAGCGACGAATACGTCGAAGACGCAGCCCGCCGCCAGTTGGGCTACATCATGCCCGGCGAGACGGCGTTCGTGCTTGTCGGTCCGCAGGCGCCCGAACCATCCACCGAGTCCCCGGATTGGTGGGAGCGACTCTTCCCCCGCTAGTCTTTGCCCATGGATCCGCTCGAACCCTATCTCCGGCCGGTACGCAAATTGGCGCAGGATGAGCGTTTCTTCCGGCGGCTCCAGAAGCTCCTCGTCGCTGTCTCAGGCGGGCCCGACTCGATGGCGGCCCTCGTTCTGCTTCGGAAGCTCGGCGACGAGTTCGGGTTCGAGGTCTCGGCCTGCCATTTCGACCACAAGCTACGACCAGAATCGTCCGACGACCGCGCATGGGTGCGGGCACGCTGCGACGAAATAGGAGTCGCCTGCGTGACGGGCGAGGGCGACGTGGCCGCTATGGCCGAGGACTTGCACCTGGGCATTGAGGAAGCGGCGCGGAAGATGCGTTACCAGTTCCTTGCTTTTGCCGCGGGAAAAGAGAGCGCGGACGCACTGGCAACCGGCCACACGCGAGACGACCAGGCCGAGACTGTCCTTCAACACATCATCCGGGGCAGCGGCGTGCGCGGGCTGCGTGGGATGCTCCCCCGGGGCCCGGTGCCGGGAGCCGAGGCCCAGACGTTGCTGAGGCCACTTCTTGTACTCGGTCGGCAGGATACCGAGGACGTCTGCAGGCTCGCTGGAATCGAGCCGCTTAGCGACGGCTCGAACGCCGATCGTCGCCATTCCCGCAACCGCATCCGCCACGAGGTACTGCCTGCACTGACGGCCGAGAATCGCTCCATCCGCGCTGCCCTCACAGGCCTCTCCGCCAGTGCTCGCGAAGCGTTCAACATCCTGGAGCGGATGGCGATGGAGACGCAGCCGTCCGAGCGCGCGCCGGGCGGTGCGATTTTCACCACTGTTGCCGTGTTGCGGCTGCCTCCGGAAGCAAGGGCGCTGGTTATCGAGCGGGAAGGATCCTTCTACAAGCTGCCTTACGAAGTGAATCGGACGCGCCTGGAAAACCTTGGTGATGTGCTCGCCAGCGGTTCCGGCCAGGTCCGCTTCGGCGACGTGGTGGTGGAAGCCTCAATGGGTAAGGTGCGTATTGGGCCAGAACTCGACCCTGCATCTCATGAGGTGCGCACCCTGAACGTGCCGGGCGTCACCAGGATTGGCGAGTGGCGGGTGGAAGTCGCAACGGAGGGTGGTCCGGGCTGGCTACCGCTTCCCGAATACAAGGGAGTACTCGCGGCTCGTTCATCGCAGACCGGTGACCGCATCGTCCTGCCTCATCGGGACCGGCAACTTGGGCGGTACCTCGTCGATCGCCGGATTCCCGCCTGGGAGCGCGAGCGCCTCATGGTGGTGGCTGCCGATTCGAAGGTGTTCGCCGTCCTGGGCTTGAGCACCGACGCGCGGCCGGCCGAAGCTGCTCTCTATTTGCGGGCGACGAAAGTGGCGCCCGCTTCCTAGCTGTGGACGGCCGGGAGCACCTCTTCGATGAGGCGGCGTGTCTGCGCCATGATCTCCGCGTCGCCGCTGGCGATTGGGCGGAGGACGAACTTGGATGCGCCCGCGGAAACGTATTCGGCGCAGCGGCTTGCGATCGTCGACGCGTCCCCGACGGCGAGTACCGCCTTCGGGTCGGTGTTGCCGAGGCGGCTGTAGGCCGCCTCAGTGCGCTCTACGATCTCATCGTCCCAGGAGCCGAAACGGAAGGGGAAGCCGGCCCCGTAATGGTCGTCGTCGATGGTGCGGCCGGTACCGGGGAGCGCTGCCTTAATCCCGCTCACCACGCGCGCAACCTCGTCCGGCGCCTGGGTACCTCCAAGCCAGCCTGTGCCGATGCGCGCGGTACGCCGAATAGCCGCGTCGCTGCTGCCACCGATCCAGAGCGGCAGCGGCTTCTGGACCGGCTTTGGCGAAATCGTGGCGTTCCGGTACTGGAAGTGCTTGCCCTCGTAGTCAACGGAATCCTCCGACCAGAGCCGAACACAGATGTCGAGGACTTCGTCGCCGATGGCGCCGCGCCCTTTCGGCGACCTTCCCGTGGCGGCGAATTCCGGAGCGGCCAGCCCTCCGACGCCGAAGGCCGGGAGCAATCGTCCGCCGCTGAGAAAGTCGAGGGTGGCGCACTCCTTCGCGAGGACCAGGGGGTCACGCAGTGGGGCGAGGATAGCGTTCATCCCGAACTTCAGGCGCTTCGTCCTGCCCGCTATCACGCCGAACGCGGCGATTGGCTCGAGCTGGAGTTGAGTCGAAACAAGGCGCTCGCTGATCCAGATGCTGTCGATCTCGCTGTTCTCGCAGAGATCGATCCATTCGAAGAATGCTTGTGGCGATGAAAACGGGAATCCTGCGACGCCCATACCGATGCGGACACTCATATTCCCGTAGCGTACGCGAACCCGCCCGGGATTGGCGCTAGCGGCGGTGCATGATCGTGTCGAAGAAGCGATGGATCTCCCCGTGCAGGGGGTCGCGGGCAACGAGGAGACCGCGCACATCCGGCTCCGCCTTGTTGAACTGGAGTGGGTCGCCGAGGACGTCGGTCACCGTAATGCCCGCAGCGGCACAGAGCACCACCCCGGCCGCGACATCCCATTCAGAGCGTCCGTAGTTCGTGACCACGGCATCGCCCTTGCCAGCGGCGATGAGGGCCAACCGGTAGGCGACACTTCCCACACCCGCGACCCGCGGGTTCCCGGGCAACGGCGGGACTTCGTCCCACCCTGCTTCGCCTCGTCCGACAAGGACGTCGTATGGCTCCGTTGCGCTCTTGCCGGCGACCGCGTCTGGGGTCGTGTCGAGGGCGGTGGCGTAGAGTTCGCCGCTGGCCGGGTTGTGGACCACGCCAAGGACGGCCACGCCCTCTACTGCAAGGCCGATTGAAATCGAAAACTCCGGCAAACCCTGGAGGTATTCGCGGGTCCCGTCGATGGGGTCGACAATCCAGGTGCGGTCACAGCGCAAGCGTTCGGCGTCGTCGACATGTTCTTCGCTGAGCCAGCCGATGTCGGGGAACGGGCCGGTGAGGTCGGAGTGGAGCATTTCGGCGGCCCGAAGGTCGGCTTCGGAGACGAGCTCGCGGCCCGACTTGCGGCCGTACCGTACTCCCTCGTCCCTCAGCCGCATGACCTCCACGCCTGCCCGTTGGGCTGCCGCGATGGCGGTCTGCAACTCGACCTCGAGGGTCGCCACTAGGCGTTCTCGAAGGCTTCGAAGACCTCGCCGAAGGCGACCATTTGTCCGCCCTTCGTGGAGCTGGGGACGAGGATGGGCGTCTTCATACCCGCGGCGTACCACGCCTCAAGGCCTTCGAGGACCTTCGCTCGCGGGCCGTAAAGCGTGCAGTCGTTGAGCCAGCGGTCCGTCATCAGCGCGGGGAGGCGGTCGCGGTCTCGTTCAGCGAGCGCCTTCTCAACGGCTTGCATCTCCTCGACATAACCGGCTTCCTTCCAGTAGTTCCGGTAGTTCGGGAGCATGAGGTACGAGGTCAACGTCCGCTTCATCACCTGTGCCGCCGCATCCTCGTCATCGTCGATGCAGGTGGGCAGCATGTCGCCTATGAAGTAGCCGTCGTCGGCAAGCTGCGTCGCATCGATAGCCCGCAGGGAGTTCGGCAGGTGCGAACGGGAGGCGTTGGCCCAGACCGCCCCGTCGCCGATCTCGCTTGCAAGCGCCGTCATCTTCGTGCGCAGCGCTGCGACGACGATCGGTGGGAGTTCGCCGGTCTGGCCGACGGATTCCCGCATCTTCCCGACATAGTCGCGCACGTCGCCAAGCGGCTTGCCGGTCGAAACGCCGAGTCGCTCGTTCATCGGGCCATGACTCACACCGATGCCCAGTTTGAAGCGTCCGCCGCTGATCTCGTGGATGTAAGCCGCCGACTGGGCGAGGTCGAACGGGTGCCTGGTGTAGATGTTCGCGATCGCCGTGCCGAACTCGATGGTGGAGGTGACGTGAGCCATGGAGAGGCAGAGGCCCATGCTGTCGCCGAAGCTGGCGCAGTAGATACCGGAAAAGCCTCGTCGTTCGATCTCTTTTGCCAGGTCGACGACCTGTTTGCGGCGCCCAGCAGGGGCAGCGAGCGCGAGGGCGGGAAGCTTCGTCATGGGTTCTCCGTGCGGGTGATGGCCTTCACCCCACGATACGGGCGATGTCCTTCGCGGTCACCGCGTGCCAGCTCTACTGGCGGTAGCGAAGCATCTTCCCGGTCCCAACGCCCGTGTGGGTACCGGCGTCGTAGGCGACCCTCCCCGAGACGACCACCTTGCTGATCCCTGCCGGCTCGCGTTTCGGGTCGTCATAGGTGGCAAGGTCAGTGACGGTGGATGCGTCGAAAAGGACGAGGTCGGCCACCGCCCCTTCGGCGACGAGTCCGCGATTGGCGATCCCGAACCGCTCGCACGACATCTGCGTCATCCGGTGGACTGCGTCTTCGAGCGTGAGGACATGCTGTTCACGGACATAGCGAGCGAGGATCCGGGGAAAGGTGCCGAAGAGGCGGGGATGCGGGGATCCGTTGAGGTTCGGGATACCGTCGGAGCCGACCATAACGAGCGGGTGACGGAGGTTTGTCACGATATCTTCCTCGGAGATGGTGAACTGAATGCAGATGGTCTCGGTGCCGCGTGGTCCGGTGACGGCACCGCGCACGGCGTCTTCGAGCGAGATGCCCTCGGAAGCGGCGATGTCCTTGAGCATGCGGCCTTCCCAGTCGCGATGATCGGGGCAGGCTGCGATCCGGATGGCTTCAGCGAGTTCGAGCGATATGTCGTCGAGGTTGAAGTACTGGAACATGGGGCCGCTGCCGGCTGTGTAGGGGTAGATGTCGAGTGTGACCGACTGCCCCTCCGCCACGGCCTTATCGACGCGCGCCAGCGACTCGCCGATGCGCCCCCAGTTGCGCTTTCCCGCCGACTTGTGGTGGGAGATGTGTACGGGACAGCCCGAAGCCTTTCCAATCCCCAGCGTCTCTTCCACGGCGTCGAGGAGGTGGTCTCCTTCGTTGCGCATGTGGGTGGCGTAGATGCCTCCCTGCGCCGCCGACTCCTTGGCGAGTTCTTCTACCTCCGGTGTCTTGGAATAGCGGCCGGGCTCGTAGATGAGGCCAGTCGAGAAACCGCAAGCACCCTGCTCCATCGCTTCCCGCACCATCGCCCGCATGTCGGCGAGCTCGGCGTCGGTAGGTTCGCTGACGCTCGTTTCCCATGGCGAGGGCGCGAACCGTGTTGTGGCCAACGAGCATGATGTTGTTGATCGCAGGCGACCTGGTGTCGCAGGCGGCGAAGTAGCCGGAGAGGTCCGTCCAGTCGGCCATGCCGACGAGGGCGCCACCAGCCGGTGGGCCGCCGCCCGGTCGCGCCGGTGCCGAGCTGAAGCCACAATTGCCGCTGACGACAGTTGTCACGCCCTGGGCGAGCTTGAACGCCATGCCGGGATAGCGGATGAAGGCGCCGTCGTCGTGCGAATGGGTGTCGACGAAGCCCGGGGCGAGGACGAGCCCGGAAGCATCGATTTCGCTGGTCCCGGCAGGCGCTTCGCCGACGTGGGTGATCAATCCATCCGTGACTGCCACATCGCCCGGTCTCCCCGGAGAGCCCGTTCCATCAACGATGGTGGCGTTGCGAAAGGTCAGGTCGGCCATGGGGTCCTCCGGCGGTGGTTCGTGAGCCGGAGCGTACAGGATGGGCCGTGGCCGGTCGCGTGCGAGGGTCGCGATCCGTACGGTGGAGGAGAAGGAGCCGCCAGTGTCCAACCGACTCGCCAACGAGACCAGCCCCTACTTACTGCAGCACGCCGAGAACCCCGTTGATTGGTACCCGTGGGGGCCGGAAGCGCTAAACCGGGCAAAGGCAGAAGACAGGCCCATTCTCCTTTCTGTTGGCTACAGCAGCTGCCACTGGTGCCACGTAATGGCACACGAGTCGTTCGAAGACCCCACGATAGCCGGGCTGATGAACCAGCATTTCGTGAACATCAAAGTTGACCGAGAGGAACGGCCCGACATCGACAGCGTCTACATGGGGGCTGTGCAGGCGATGACCGGCCAGGGCGGCTGGCCAATGACGGTGTTCATGACGCCGGAGGGCGAGCCGTTCTACGCCGGCACCTACTTCCCTCCCTCCGACGCGCATGGCCGCCCCGGCTTCCCCCGCGTTCTTGAAGCGCTGCACAACGCCTGGCTTCACGACCGCGAGAAGCTCAAAGAGACTTCGACCCAGGTGGTGGCCCATCTCCAGCAGGCTGCGGCGGTTTCCGCTCGGAAGGACATTTCCGTTGGTGAGGAACATGTGGAAGCAGCCATGGAACGTTTGCACGCTTCCTTCGATCGGCAGTGGGGTGGATTCGGTGGCGCGCCGAAGTTCCCCGCGCCGGGGGTGCTCGAGTTTCTCCTCGCTCACCACGTTCGAAGCGGCTCCGTCGCTTCCGATCCCGGGCTCGGGATGGTGTTGCAAACGCTGCGAACGATGTGGTCCGGAGGGATGTACGACCACCTGGGCGGTGGCTTCAGCCGCTATAGCGTCGACGCCCGCTGGGTCGTCCCCCACTTCGAGAAGATGCTCTACGACAACGCCCAGCTCGCCGTCTGTTACGCGCAGGCCTACCAGCTCACGCGGGACGAGTTCTACGCGACGGTAGCCCGCGAGACCCTCGACTACCTCATCGCCGAAATGTTCGACCCTGCGGGCGGCTTCTACAGCGCCGAAGATGCCGACAGCGAGGGCATCGAAGGGAAGTACTACGTTTGGACCACCGAACAACTCCTCGAAGCGTCTGGAGAGGACGGGGCCGCCGCGCTCAGGGAGTTCGGCGTCACCTCGGAGGGAAACTTCTTCGACCCTCACCATCCGGAACTCACAGGCCGCAATGTGCTCACCCGGCGGAGCGACGATCCGCTCGATGCGGACGCGTTCCAACGCCTTCGCCAGTCTCTCAAGACCGTCCGTGACGGCCGCGTGCGACCGGGCCTGGACGATAAGGTCCTGACCTCGTGGAACGGTCTTGCCCTGCGAGCTTTCGCCGTCGGCTACCAGGCTCTGGGCGACCGAAGATATCGCGAGCTGGCGCTGGCCAATGCAACGTTCGTCCGGAAGGAGTTGTGGCGCAACGGCCGGTTGCTCCATTCGTGGAAAGCGGGCGAGGGCCGCATCGACGGGATGCTCGAGGACTACGCCTACTACGGCATGGGGCTGGTCGAGCTGTACCGGGCAACCGGCGACCTCGCCCACCTCGAGTGGGCGCGCGAACTGCTGGAGGTGGCGTTGTCGCAGTTCTCCGACGACCAGAACGGTGGTTTCTTCGATACGGCCGCCGACGGCGAGACGTTGCTCGTGCGCCCGAAGTCTCTGTTCGACGCCTCTGTCCCAAGCGGCAACGGAGCGGCGGCGCAGTTGTGCTGGATCCTCGGTCGTTACTACGGTAGGCCCGACTGGGAGCAACGCGCGCTGCACACGCTCACGCTCGTTGAGCGGGCCATCGGCGAAGCGCCGACGGGATTCGGGTCGATGCTGCAGGTGGCGGAACACGCACTGGCAGCCCGGCGAGAGCTGGTGACCCTGGGCCCCGCGACCGCTCGCTCAGAGCTCGATGCCGTGGCCTTCGGGCGCTACGATCCCCACCTGCTCTTCGCGCCATCGGAGGCGCCGGGCGTGCTCCCCCACTTCGAGGGCAGGACGGCCGGCGAATCAGCGGTCGCGTACGTCTGCCGCGACATGGTCTGCGACCTCCCCGTTCACGGGGCCGAGGAGCTTCGCGCCCAACTTCTGTCCGGCTAGAAGTCGTTCGGCAGGAAGGGCCGGTACTCAGTCGCGAAGATGGCGTCCGCGGTGCGAAGGGCTCCGACGTCATGCACGTCGATCCTGCTGATGCGCGCCAGGTGCGAGGCTGACCGGAAGCCTGTGAGCAGCGACGAAAGGCTGTTCATCGGCATGGTGAGCTGTGGCGTCTCCGACGTGCGTTTGATCAACGCTCCCGCATCGTCGACCTCAAGCTTCCAGGTGCCCTCGTTCCAGGGGCACTCCGGGTCAGTTGGGATGGCGAATACGAGGCCGGCCCCGACGCGCGTAGCCCCGCGCCGGCAGGGCGTGTTCGATGTCAGTGATCCGCAGCCAGATAGCATCGCCCGTCCAGCGGTTGAGCATGCGCGGTTCGGAGAGAAGGTCCGGCGCCGGGTCATCCTCTGCCACGCGGCCACGGATCACCACGGTCTTCACCAGGTCGTGGGCGCAGATGTACTGCCAGAGGCCGGCAAATGCATCGACATCGAGGGCGATGAAGTCTTTCACCGACAGTTCCTGCGAGGGGCCGGGGCCGGACGATTCCTTGTCCTCGGTCGTATAGATCGCGTACCCGGTAGCCTCGCCGTGCCCGTTGCGATAGACCACGATGTGGCGTGGCTTGTGGTCCTGCTCGCGAAGGTCGCTGTCCCAGAAGAAATCGGTGCGGTGGAGCATCAGGTTCCGCGGAGCGAGGAAGCTCTGATAAACGTCGCGGATGATTGGCTCGGCCTCGGCCCTCGGCAAAAGGCTGCAGGATCCAGAGGGCGTGGGCCCGCGCTCGAGCCGCCCATCACGTGGATCGAAGCGGTAGCCCACAAAGCCTGACGCGCGGCCGTACCCAAAACGCTGGTAGATGGCGCCCATGCTCGCCCAGAGGATGGCGATGCTTTGCCCGCGGTCGCGCATCAGTTCCAGACCGGAGGTCATAACCTGGCGGAGGACACCCCTTCGCCGCAGTTCCGGCAGTGTTCCGACGCCGGTGACACCACCCGCTGACATCGCACGGCCGTTCATCTGGAGGGTGAACGGGATGACGCCCATCGTGCCGACCATCCGGTCGTTGTCGAACGCGCAATGTGTCCACTCCGGATCGGTTGCTTCGATCTCGCGGCGAATCAGTTCAGCGTCGTTTTCGGCGAAGACGTACGAAATAATCTCGCCGTACCGCGCCATTTCCTCCGGGCGGCACGCTCGGATCACAAGTTCCATGACCTACTCCTGCAGGGGCCAGTCTACCGGCTGGATTCGGACGGTGGTCTACGGTTCCAGGGGTACGAATGTCTGGTCGCTGGACATGAGGATGCGGAATGCAGTGCACGGTTCCATGATCTCGAAGGCATGGGCGTAACCGGGTGTGTCGGGACCGCCGTAGGAGAGCCATTTGCCCGGTCCTTCGCCTGTGTTGTCGAAGCGATAGAGCGCCGTCCAGCTGTCGCCAAGCGAGGCGAGGGCGTCCGCCACGCTGACGGAGGCGCCAATGTAGACGAAGTCGTTCCAGCCAGTCGACAACTGTATCGGTAGGCCCGTGGAGAGCGAAACGCCGCCGGCGAGGGTCTCGTCGCCGGTGCTGTAGAACCAGTACGGCTCACCCGTCTGGAGGAACGCGAGGCTCGACGGCCCGTCGGGGAACCAGGTTGCGTAACTTCCGTTGATGAGTTGGTTTACTGAAGTGATTTCGTCCGAGAGCACACCGCCATCAAGCGACGCCGTTCCCCCGAAGTAACCGGCGAAGTTCCAGCCGCTGTGCAGGGAGACGTTCCCGCACTGGGCCGTGCCGGCACCGACGTGGACGCTTCCGGAGAACTCACTTGTGTTCCCATCGGCGTCAGTGTTGATCGCCATCAGCCAATCGCCCGGAGACACGAGGGGGCTGGCAATCGCAAAGTTGCCATCGTCGTCCGCGAACACGTCGCCCCCGATGATGGGATTCATCGGGTAGTCGTCCTCGCCGCCGGCCGTGTGATTCGCTCCGTAGAGCAGGACCCGGCAACCGGCACAGGCGGTGCCAGCGACCAGCGCCTGCGTGCTGGTCGTGATCGTGGGACTGTTCAGGAGCATGTTGGGGCCTGTATCGAGGTCGCCGTCGTCGTTGGGATTTCGTATCCCGTCGGCGGCAAGGTCGATAGCGAGGCCGCCAAGGGAATCAAATCTGTTCAGACGAAGCGTGTTGCCGACAGAGGACATGCCGTCGCTGTCGGCTGCCACTGCGATCCCTGTCATGGCGTTGCTGATGGCGTTGTCGGTCACCCGGCTCCCGGTCGAGGGATGGTCGATGAAGACTCCCGTCGTCACCGGAGCGTCGGTGTGTTCGTAGGTGACGCCAATGAGGTTTTGTTGGACCGCGACCCCCGCGAATTCATCACCGGCGCCCCTGCCGATCGCCACTCCGATCGCCACGTTGCCGATGGCGTTGTACGGCGTGATGGCCGTTTCAATGCCCCCGACGACAACGGCGGCAGCTGCCGCGACGACCCCGGTCTGCATTACGGGCGCATCCACGTTTGCGGGGTCAAGGCCGATAGTGTCTCCCCCGACGACTGCCCCTACACCAGTCGCCAGCACACCAATGGCGCAGTCGTCGAGGCTGTTGCGGCCGTGCTGGGTCGGGTCGCCGGCGAAGGCGCCATCACCGCTAAGGACAACGCAGGCAGCTGCGAAGTTACGAATCGCCAGGCCCACGACGCCGCTCGCGGCTCCGTCGATCGAGAGGCCGATCGCCTCCGGGCCTACGAGCGTGGGGCCGACGAGCATCACGCCAGCCGTGCTTCCATCGATGATCACGCCCGGTCTGTCCAGCGTTGGGAGGCGAGCGGATACGGCTTCGATCGTTGCGGGCTCCGCCGGATCGAACACCGCAGAGTCGAAGACGATCCGAATCGGGTCGTTCGAGTCGTCGGCATTCGCCGTCAGAATCGCCTGGCGAAGCGTGCAAAGGGTGTCGGAAGGGCAGGCGGCAACGTCGTCCCCGGTGTCGTCGAGGGTGCTCGTGACCGTGATGACCGTCTCTTCAGCGCGGGCAAGTGTGGCGACCTTGCCGGCGGTACTACCGCCGAGCGCAAGCAGCGCACAACTGAGGATTGCGAATCTCCGCCACTGGCCAAGCACGCAGCGAGTATTCCATGCCTTCAGACGAGGGGCCACGGATAGCTTCGATGAGGCCCCGGAAGAGGGAATGTGCGGGTCGCGATGAGCTTCTCGGCGCGCGAGAGGAGGGCACCGAGTTCGTCGCGGTCGATGACCTCGCGGAAGGCCGCGCTCGTCTCCGTCTCGCCGACCAGCGCGAGCATGGCGTCCTCGAGTTCGCCAAGCCAGGCGTCCGGGATAGTGCTCTCTGCCCAGTCCCAGATGACGGTCCGCATCTTGTACTGGGTGTGGAAACAGAGACCGTGGTCGATGCCCCAGATCCGGCCATCCTCGTCGAGCAGGCAATGGCCACCCTTTCGGTCGGCGTTGTTAACGACATAATCAAACACTGCCATGCGCTGCAGTTGGGGAATGTAGTCGGGATTGTCGCGGAGTTCGAAGAAGTGAAACTCGGGGTCGTGCTGGATGAAGAGTTGTACTGAGCCGATCCCCTGCGGCCCATCGCGAGCGACCGTGGGAGGGACGAAGTTCCAGTTGAGCAGCTGGCTGAGGCGGTAGGCGGCAACTTCGCGGCGGTAGAGGCGGCCGGTAGGGAAGTCCCAGAGGGGGGCTTCCCCGGCTTCGGGCTTATAGACGGCGGCGAACTGCTGGTCGCCAGCGCACATACGCGCGAGGTAGACATAGTTGGACGAGTACCAGAGCGGGCGGCAATCCTGAAACTCAGCATCGAGAAGGAGCTGCTCGGCGTGCGCGAAATCAGTCGCACCGTCCATTGAGCTGAGCTTACCACTTGCGCCTCGCGCGCCAAGCGGACCGGGTTCCGCGTAGGATTCGGGCCATGAGTCAGCTCTCGGAGAATGATGAACTTGCTAAGACGATCGGCGAACGCCTGCTGGCGGCCGAAGCGCGCGTCGCGGTCGTCGAAACGACCGCCGGCGGCCTGATCAGTGCACGCCTGCTGAGCGTTGCCGGCGCCTCCCGCTGGTACGACCGTGGCGTCGTGGCTTACACGGGAACATCAAAGCAAGACCTCGTCGGTATCGACACCGAGATCCTGCGCGCACAGGGATCGGTCAGCTTGCCGGTGGTCGAAGCGATGGCGTCGAAATTTCGCGAGCGCACCGGTGCTGCGTACGCTGTCGCCGAGAGCGGCATGGCAGGGCCGCAGGCGGGAAGGCGGAGCGCCAAGCCAGCGGGCACATCGGTCATCGCTGTGGCGACGCCAGACGGCGTTGCGGGCAAGGAATTCCTCTTCGAGGGGTCGCGCCTTGAGGTCATGCAGAAGATTGCGAATGCGGCCCTGGAAATGCTTCGCGACGCTCTGCCTGCCTAGGGAAAGACGTCAAAGAGGTTGAAGCGCGGCCCGTCCTTACAGCAGAGACGGACGCCGTTCTTGGTGAAGACCGCGCAGCCGTAGCACATTCCCCAGCCGCAGGGCATGTTCTCTTCCATGAGAATCTCCGGGCGTTGGCGCCGGCCGTTATGGCGTAGCGCCTCTGCGAGTGACGCGAACATAGCGTTTGGGCCACACGCGTAGATCCGGCTCGCCCAGGGCTGATATTCGCCAAGCACATCGGTGACGCGCCCGACCATGCCGGAACTCCCGTCCTCGGTCACGGTGACGTACTCGACCGCAGCCGGCCAATGACCGGCGGGGAGCAAGCCCGAAGCCGAACGTGCGCCCATCATCGCGACGACTGAGTGGCCGGCCGCAACCGCCCGTTCGGCCGTGTCAACCATCGGTGCGACGCCAACGCCGCCGGCAAGGAGGAGGACATTGCCGGCCGCATCGGGCAGACGGAAGCCTTTGCCCAGCGGGCCGTACGCCTTCACGATGTCGCCGCCCTTGAGCGTGGAGAGGTAGGCAGTGCCCTTTCCGACGACCGTGTACAAAATCGCGAAGCGCTCCCGGTCGAGACGGTGGTAGCTGAAGGCGCGGGCGAAGTACGGGTCGCGGGCGTTGTCACTGCAGTGCACCATGATGAACTGGCCGGGCGAAACGCCTGAGGTGAGTTCGGGGGCGTGGAACCAGGTGACGTAGGTGTTCTCGTAGACGAGGTCGTTCGAGATGACCACGGCCGATTCGAGCTTCAAAGCTGTGCGTACTCTTTGAGTGTCGCCACCTCATAGGGCGCCTCGCGGCTCATTGCTTCGACGGCGACGCGGGCGGTATCGATCGAGGTGAAGCAGGGGATGCGCTTCTCTGCCGCGGCGCGGCGGATGTGGAAGCCATCGCGGAGGGAATGGGTGATCCGGCCCTCCGGCGTGTTGATAACGCATTGCACGGTCCCGTCCTGGATGACGTCGACTACGTTCGGTCGCTCGCCGCTGAGCACCTTGGTCACGGTGTGGACATCGAGCCCCATTGCCCGGATGAGGGTGCTTGTGCCTTCGGTTGCGTAGAGCGTGTATCCGGCGTCGGCAAGCGTGCGCACGAGCTTCAGCCCTTCGGTCTTCGTCTGGTCGCTGAGGCTGAGGAGGATCGAGGCGCCGCGAGGGATGGCCTGTCCGGAAGCGATAAGCGCTTTCCGGAGGGCACCTTCGAACGTGCGGTCGACTCCCATCACCTCGCCCGTGCTCTTCATCTCCGGTCCAAGGTGTGTGTCGACTGCGGGGAGCTTGGACATGGAGAACACCGGCGCCTTGATTGCGACGAGTGGGGTAGCCGGCCAGAGCCCCGGCTTGAAGCCTTGCTCGCGGATTGACTGGCCCAGCATCGTCCGAACGGCAATCTGCACCATGGGCACACCGGTCACCTTCGAGATAAAGGGCACCGTCCGGCTCGCGCGGGGGTTCACTTCGAGCACGAACACGCGAGGCTCGCCGTCCTCCTTGGGCAGGACGACGAACTGGATGTTGGTGAGCCCAATCGCCTTCAAGCCGAGGACAATCCGCTCCGTGTAGTCGCAGATCGTGGCGATCTCATCGGCGTCCAGGTTTCGAGGAGGGTAAACGGCCATCGAGTCACCCGAGTGGACGCCGGCACGCTCGATATGCTCCATGATCCCGGGGATAAGAACGTCGGTGCCGTCGCAGATGGCGTCGACTTCGACCTCGGCGCCTTCGAGGTACTTGTCGACGAGGATAGGCCGACCCTCTGCGACCTTCGCCGCTTCGCTGACGAAGGTGACCATCTCGGTGGCGTTCTGGACCACCTCCATCGCCCGGCCGCCAAGGACGAACGACGGCCGCACCACAACCGGGTAGCCGACCGCCTGTGCGGTCTTCATCGCATCTTCGAGGGTGAGCACGGCGGCTCCCGGTGGCTGTGGGATGCCCGCTTCCTGGAGAAATCGCTCGAAGAGCTTGCGGTCCTCGGCTGTGTCGATGGTGTCGGCACTGGAGCCGATGATTGGCAGGGCGGCGCGGCGAAGGGGATCAGCCAGGTTGATCGCCGTCTGCCCGCCAAACTGGACGATGGTCGCCGGGGAGTCAGCGGATTCGCCGCGTTCGTTCGCGATAAGGTCGCGCACCGCTTCGTCATCCAGGGGCTCGAAGTAAAGGCGGTCGCTGGTATCGAAGTCAGTCGAGACCGTCTCCGGGTTCGAGTTCACCATGATCGCCCGGTAGCCCGAGGCCTGGAGCGCCCAGGCGGCATGCACGCTGGCGTAGTCGAACTCGATGCCCTGCCCGATGCGGATAGGGCCGCTGCCGATGACGATCGCCGCCTCTTCCGGCCGTGCTATCGCCTCGTTTTCCTGCTCGTAGGTGCTGTAGTAGTACGGCGTCACCGCTTCGAACTCGGCGGCGCAGGTGTCGACCATCTTGTAGACCGGCACGATCCCCATCTCCAGCCGCATCTCGCGGACCTGTTCCGAGAGCCGGTCCGCTAACTGCCCGACCATCTCGTCACTAAAGCCCATTCGCTTCGCGGCGAGGAGCAGGTCCTTCCCGAGCGGCTCATTGAGCAGCCGTCGCTCCATTTGGAGAATGTGTTCCATCCGCTCGAGGAACCACGGATCGATGCCGGTACGCGCGGCGACGTCCATCACGGGTGTGCCCCGTCGGAGTTCCGTCATCAACGCCCAGAGCCGTTCATCCGTCGCGTCGAGGGGGACGTCGCTGTCGCGCCACTCGGGTTTCTGCCAGAGGAGGCTTCGGCCGCCAACCTCCAGCGAGCGCACGGCCTTGTTCAGGGCGGCTTCGAAGGTTCTGTCGATCGCCATGACCTCGCCTGTGGCTTTCATCTGCGTCCCGAGGGCACGGTCGCCAAGGCCGAACTTGTCGAACGGCCAGCGGGGAATCTTGACGACGCAGTAGTCGAGAGCCGGCTCGAAGGCGGCAGTGGTCTTCCGGGTGACGGCGTTAGGTATCTCCTCGAGGCGTTTGCCGATGGCGATCTTGGCCGCCACCCGGGCGATCGGGTACCCGGTGGCTTTCGACGCGAGCGCCGAGGAGCGCGACACGCGAGGGTTCACTTCGATGACGTAATACGGTAGGGCTTCCGCCGGGTCGCCTTCCCAATCCCGGACATCCTTGCGGGGCGCCAGGGCGAACTGGACGTTGCAGCCGCCCTCGATCTGGAGCTCCGCGATGATTCGCAGGGCGGCTGAGCGGAGCATCTGGTGGTCCTTGTCGGTCAGCGTCTGGGATGGCGCCACCACGATGGAATCGCCCGTGTGGACACCCATCGGGTCGAGGTTTTCCATGTTGCAGATGGTGATGCAGGTCCCATTGCCGTCGCGCATCACCTCGTATTCCATTTCCTTCCAGCCGAGCAGGTTCTTTTCGACCAGTACCTGGTGGATGGGGCTCGCGGCAAGGCCGCTGGTGGCGACAATCCGGCACTGGTCCATCGTGAACGCCATGCCGCCACCCGTACCGCCAAGCGTGTAGGCCGGTCGGATCACCACGGGGAGGCCGATCTGCTCGGCGGCCGCCATGCACTCGTCGACGGTTTCGCAGATCTCGCTGTCCAGCACGGGCTCGCCCAGCTTTCGCAGCATTTCGCGGAAAAGGTCGCGGTCCTCCGCGCGTTGGATTGCCTCGAGCTGTGTCCCGAGGAGACGGACGTTGTACTTCTCCAGGACGCCGGCGTTGGCGAGATCGACGGCGAGATTCAGGCCGGTCTGGCCACCAAGCGTCGGCAGCAATCCGTCGGGCCGTTCTTTCGCGATGATCCTCTCGACGACCTCCACCGTCAGCGGTTCGATGTATACCGCGTCGGCGATATCCAGGTCGGTCATGATCGTCGCGGGGTTCGAGTTCACAAGGATGCAGCGAATGCCCTCCTCGCGGAGCGACTTGCAGGCCTGCGTGCCGGCGTAGTCGAATTCCGCGGCCTGGCCAATGACGATCGGTCCAGAACCTATGACGAGGACGCTTTCGGGCTTGTTCACCGCGGGACCGTCGCCTGCGTCGTGCGGCCGAGCGAGCGGGCCACTATCCGCCGGAGGGGCCGCGCGCTGAACACGAGGAAGATGAGTGGGGTGAAGATCCAGAATCCTGCTGCCTTCAGGAAGAGGGAGGTCACAGCAGCGCCAACCAGGCAACCAACGATGAGCGGCGTGATGTAGTGCGACAGATCGCCGCGCCCGTCCCGGAGCAGGGCGAGGGCAATCACGAAGATGAACGTCGCGCAGGTGGCGAGGGCCGCTGCGAAGATGCGCGCGAGCACCGGACCGGCATCCTGGTCCGTGAGGGTTGAATCGAAGTAGGAGGCGAGGAGGAAGAAGACAGCCATCGTCCAGCCCACGGCGGCGAAAGCGGTGAGCACGTCCGGAACGGTCGACGACGGTCGTCGAACGTTAACCACAGCGTTGGCGCGTCTGCGGCGGGTTCCGGACGGATGGGAAGCCATTCGGGTAGCAATCACTCCTGCATCAGAGCGGGAGCTCAAAGGTCATGTCGGGGTTCCGTAGCGGAACCATGGCGCCGATACCCGAGAGAAAGCTCAGTGCCGCCTCGTTGTTGGCCGGTAGCCTGCCGCGGATCCTGCGGTAGCCCTTCTCCCGGGCGAAATCGATGAGGAGCTCGGCGAGGTCGGTCGCCAGACCACGGCGGCGATACTCAGGGGCTACCCAGACGCCGAGCGTTGCAGTGTCAGGCTCGGTGGTGTTGAAATCGATCGCTCCGAAAGCGACGGGAATGCTCCCCGCGAAGGCGATCTGGATCGTGCCGTCGTCGCCGAGGCGTTTGAGCCACGTGCGAGCCGACGAACCGTCAAAACCTGCTTCCAGGCCGACGTTCTCCCCGCCGAAGGAACGAACAATGTCGGCTATCGCCTCACAATCGTCTGCCGTTGCGCGCCGAAATTCCGTCGTTCCAGTCATGCTGACTTGCCTCCCGCAGCTTCCATCATTGCCACGAATTCATCGAATATGCCCGTGCTGTCTAGAGGCCCCGGGCTGGCCTCCGAATGATACTGGATGGTTAGCAACGGCTCGCTCCGCATCGAGAGTCCTTCGACCGTCTCGTCGTTCAGGTTGATGCGGCTGACTTCGGCCGAACTGATGAGGCCTGCCGGGTCGACCGCGTAGCCATGGTTCTGGGCCGTGATCGTGACCTTGCCGGTCCTCAGGTCCTTCACCGGGTGGTTGCCACCACGGTGGCCAAAGGGGAGCTTGAAGGTGCCCGCACCCAGCGCCCTCGCCGCCAGCTGATGTCCGAGGCAGATGCCGAGGATCGGTGACTTTCCGATAAGCCCTGACGTCTCATGGACCATGTCATCCAGCAGCCTTGGGTCGCCAGGCCCCGGGGAGAGGACGATGCCATCCGGCCTGGCCGCGAGGAGCGTGGCGGCCGAAGTGTTCGCGGGATACACCGTTACCGAGACGCCACGCGCCTCGAGGGAGCGCATGATGTTGCGCTTCACTCCCCCGTCAAGAAGGGCCACACGGAACCGTGAGCCCGCTCCATTCGTGTTCCATGTGTACGGTGCAGGTGCCGTCACGGTCTTCACCCAGTTGGTGTCGTCGTAGACGGGCATGGCGCGGACTCTCGCGAGGGCGGCATCCGGGGCTTCGTCTGTGGTTATCGTCCCCGCCATGACGCCTTCGTTCCGGATTCGCTTTGTGACGGCCCGCGTGTCGATTCCCTCGATCCCGACGATGTTTCGGGCCTTGAGCAGGTCATCGATGGTGCCCGTCGAGAGGATGTGGCTGGGCGTCGTCGAGGCTTCATGGACGATGAGTCCCTGGGGCTGGATCATGGCCGATTCTTCAACGGCGGCGTCGATGCCGTAGTTGCCGATCATGGGGTAGGTGAGCATCAGCAACTGGCCGGCGTAGGAAGGGTCGGTGAGCATCTCCTGGTAGCCGGTCATCGAGGTGTTGAAGACGACCTCGCCTGAAGCGCGTCCCTGTGCCCCGATGGACTTGCCCTGGAATACGGCGCCGTCCGCGAGGACGAGCAGCGCGTCAGCCATCCTTCGCCTCCCTCTCCCAGAGCTTGCCTGAGGCCATCACAGCGCGCACCCGGCCAGTCAAGGTCTGTCCCCCAAGTGGCGTGTTGTGGCCCTTGGAAACGAAAGTAGCGGGGTCCACCACCCACTCTTCTGAGGGGTCGATGAGGACGATGTCGGCGGGCGCGCCGGCGCGCAGCGTCCCAAGATCGGGCACACGATTCTGGAGGTCGAAAATGTTCGCGGGACTGATCGTCAGCGCTTTCCAGGCGGCTGCTTCCACCAGTTCGCCACGCTGAATGAGGGTGGTGATCGTCGCCGCGGCTGTTTCGAGGCAGCTGATTCCAGGGGCGGCATGGTCGAATTCGCAGAGCTTATCCTCAATCGCATGCGGCGCATGGTCAGTGGCGATGGCGTCGATAGTCCCGTCATTGACGCCTGCGAGCAGCGCCTGCCGGTCCTCCTCGGTCCGTAGCGGCGGGTTGATCCGCGCATTCGTGTCGTAGGCAGGTTCGCGTTCGGCGCCAGCGATGGCGTCCTCGGTGAGGAAGAGATGGCTCGGAGTCACTTCGCAGGTCAATCGGACACCGCGCGCTTTCGCATCGGCAACCAGCGCGACGCTCCGGGCGCTGCTGAGGTGCGCGAGGTGCAGGTGGGCGCCGGTGAACTCTGCGATTTCGATATTCCGGGCGATCGCTGACACTTCCGCCGATGCGGGATAGCCGCGAAGTCCGAGGCGTTCGCTCACCCGTCCTTCGTGGGCGACTCCACCCGCGCTCAGAGCGGGATCATCGCTGTGCTCGCTGATCGGGATACCCAGGCTGCCGGCAATCAGGAGTGCATTGCGGAACATCTTCGGGCTCGCCACCGGGTTTCCGTCGTCGCTGAACGCAACGCACCCGGCATCCGCCAACTCAGACAACTCTGCCAGCGACGTTCCGGCGCGTTCGCGCGTAATGCAGCCGATCGGGAAGACGCGGACGTGGGCCTCCTTGCGGAGCCGTTCTTTGAGAGACTCGACGGTTGAGGCGTCGTCCGGGGCTGGATCGGTGTTCGGCATGGCGCAGAGGGTGGTGAAGCCCCCGCGGAGGGCGGCCAGCGTTTCCGTGGCGATCGTGCCCTTCTGTTCGAAGCCCGGCTCCCGGAGATGGGTGTGCAGGTCTACGAAGCCGGGAAGGAGTACAAGTCCCTTCGCATCTACGACACGCGCGTCAGAGCTCGCGGCGTCGGCCGCCACGGTCGCGATAACGCCATCCTCCACGAGGACATGGAGATTGGCGTCGAGCTCCTGCGCGGGGTCGACAACGCGGGCGCCGGTGAAGAGGGTGCGTTCTGTCATTGGCGCTGCCTGCCAAGTGCCATGTGGTAGAGGATGGCCATCCGCACGGCGACACCGTTGGCGACCTGTTCCTCGATTGTCGATGAGAGCCCATGGGCAACATCGGGGGCAATCTCGATCCCTTCGTTCATGGGACCGGGGTGCATCACGATGGCTCCCGGGCGCGCCAAAGATAGCCGGGCACCATTGAGCTGGTAGTCGCGAACATAGGCGCGCAGCGAGGGGATGAGGCCACCTTCCTGTCGTTCTCGCTGCATTCTGAGAGCCATGACTGCGTCGGCGCCTTCGAGCGCCTCCTCGATTTGGTCGGTGACTCTACAAGAGCCTTCTTCGGTGGCGCCGCGCAGCGTGCGAGGGATGAGCGTCGCGGGCCCGCACAGCGTCACCTGGCAGCCGAGGGCCATGAGCGCCCAGACATTGGACCGGGCGACGCGGCTGTGGAGGACATCACCGACGATGGCAATCTTGCGCCCCGTCAGATCTCCGAGGTGCTCGCGCAGCGTGAATGCGTCGAGGAGCGCCTGGGTCGGGTGGGCGTGAGCGCCGTCGCCGGCGTTGATTACCCCCGCCGAGGTGTGGCGGGCGGCAAGGTAGGGAGCGCCGGAACTGCTATGACGGATGACGAGAAGGTCGGCGCCGATTGCTTCCAGGGTCCGTACCGTGTCGATCAGCGTCTCGCCCTTCTCCACGCTGCTTCCGGAGGCGGTCAGGTTCACCACATCGGCGCCCAGCAACTTCGCGGCCATTTCGAAGCTCGCCCTGGTGCGGGTGCTCTGCTCGTAGAAGAGGGTGATGACAACGACGCCGCGGAGTGTGGCCAGCTTCCCTTGCCGCTGCCTGACGTCCTTCATCGCCCGGGCCTGGTCGAGGATGAGGTTGATCTCGTCGAGCGACATCGTGTCAGTGTCGAGCAAGTCCTTGGAGGTCCAGCTCGTCTCGACGATTGGCGTAGGTTCTGTCACCGGTCGGGTCGCGGCGCTAGTCAAGTGCCACCGCCGTTTCCACGAGATAGACGCCGTCGTCGCCATCCTGTTCGTGCAGACGCACCGTGACCTCCTGCCCGCGAGATGTTGGGATGTTCCGGCCGACGAAGTCTGGGCGAATCGGTAGTTCGCGATGGCCCCGGTCGACCATCACGGCGAGTCGGACGCGCGCCGGCCGGCCAAACTCGAACAGCGCGTCGAGCGCCGCTTTTATCGTCCTGCCGGTGAAGAGGACATCGTCGACGAGGACGACCGTGCAGCCTTCGATGTCCTGGGGAAATTCGCTCGGCCGAACGTGCGGTACTGTTCCTCGCTTCCGCAAATCATCACGGAACAGGGCGACGTCGAGACTCCCTACAGGGACGCGGCTGCCTTCGAAAGCTTTCAATCTCGGCGGCCAGGCGGCGCGCGAGCGGGACTCCTCGGGTGAGGAGTCCGGCAAGCACCAGACCGTCCGTGCCGCGGTTGTTTTCGACGATTTCGTGAGCCAGTCGGCGAATAGTGCGATTGAGCTGTTCGGGGTTCATCACCTGGTCGCTCATCGCTCGACCCCTCGGGTCGCGGGCGCAGGCGTGTGCAAGCTCGTGCTGTTGCCGGACATCCGGCCTCCTGCCTTGTCAGTCTCACAGGACCGGCTTAAAGGCGTAAGTAGAACATACCTTCGCATCCGTTCGGGCGCAACGGAGCTGCCGCGTATATTGGAGTTGAGTGACTACAACCGAACAGGCGCACCCTTACGATGGCGGCCCCTCAGCACGTGGTGCCGACGATGACGTCCGAGCCCGCATCTTCGATAGCGCGCTGCGCATGTTTTCGCAGCGGGGTTACGCCGCGACATCATTGCGCGAAGTGGCTGAGGAGGCCGGCGCCTCGAAGCCCATGATTTACTACTACTTCGGTTCGAAGGAGCAGCTCTACGGGTCAATCGTCCAGGAGATCCTGGAGGAGATGGCCACTGCGATTCGCAAGCGGCTCACGACGGCTCCCACGCCACACGAGCGGCTCCTGGAGTTCTGCCGCGCTTACATCGAATACTTCATGAATCACGAAGACGTGATTGCCCTCGTGCTGCGCGAGGTGTTCGGCCTCGGCGATGCGGTGCGCCGGTTCTCGGAAACGCTTGGTGAGCAGGTACGGCGACCGCTCGATGAGATTCTCGAGGCGGGAATGGCGAGTGGGGCATTCCATGCGGACCACGTGGGACGCTGCGCTACGGCCATTACGGGCGTGCTCAACATGTTCATCCTGGCTCACGTGTTCGGTGGCTCAAATCTCGACCGCGACGTCATCGTCCACCAGGTGGAGTACTACGCGTCCGGCCTTCGCGCCGACTAGATTTTACAAGCTGCGCCCCTGTTCAACCGACCACCCTCTGCCGTCATTCATTGGTAGAGGACTGTTGTTGCAGTGGCAAACCCGCGCATTGTCGACTACTACGCCGTGCTGGCCATTCCCCCGAACGCCGATCTCGTCGGCATCGAGGCTGCCTACACGCGCCTCTCGGATGAACTTGTCCGGCGTAGCCAGGCCGATGAGACGGCGAATGCGGCCCTCGACCGGCTGAACGAGGCGTACGACGTTCTCGCGAACCCCGAGACGCGCCGCCAGTACGACGGCGTGCTCTTCCAGACGGAGATCGAGATCCTCCGGCGGCAGCAAGAACGCGAGGATCGCCGGCGCTGGCTGATTCGCGCGTCGATCTTCGCCGCCCTCACGAGCATCGTCGTCTTGCAGTCCGCGGTGTTGCTCTGGCTTGGCTGGGACTACATCGATTCTGCCGTCGCGTCGGTCATGGGACCGCTCTGGCCGGGACGCGTCTTCTAGAGAGCTGCTTCTGTTCCGTTTGGAGCCTGGGCATTCGCATAGGGCAGGATCGTGTCCACCATATTTACGCGGCTGTCGAGACGTTTCTGCAGCCCACTCATGAGCCCCAGCACACGGAAGATGAGCAGGATGTCCGCCGGTATTTGCGTCACGGGGTTCTGTTTGAGGATGCTGGCCATCCGCTCGTTGACTTCGGGCATGACGTCCTTGTCCACGTAGGGCCGGTCCTCTGGGCCGCCGGCGTCGAAAAAGGAGCGCCCAAGGGCGATGAGTGACTCTGAGCTTTCGGAGCGGGTCTTAAAACCGAGCGCCCGGAAAGCAGCAACCATCGCGTCTTCATCGCTTGTCATGATCGCGCGGGTCAGCTTGGCGTAGTTGAGGCGGAACTCATCGGGCAGCTCCTTCGAGAGGCCGAAGTCGAGGAAGACGACCGTCGGTCCCGGCAAGACGAGCAGGTTCCCTGGGTGAGGGTCGGCATGGAAGAACCCGTGGACGAGGATTTGCTCGCAGTAGGCTTCCATCATGATCAGGGCGACCTGGTTTGGGTCGATTCCGGCTTCGAGCATACGGTCGATATCGGAGATCTTGGGTGCGTCGATGTATTCCATCGTGAGCACGCGGCGGGCCGTGAGGTCCCAGTGGATGCGTGGCACGCGCACGTCGGTCCGGTGCTCGAGAGATGCGGCAACGCGTTCGGCGCTGTGACCTTCCCGGATGAAGTCGAGTTCCTGGGGCGCGTACCGACGCACTTCGTCCATCAGGATGCGGAAGTCGAAGTTCGGCTCGATCCGGGCGAGGATACGGACGAGCAGAGACAGGTTCCGCAGGTCGGTTGCGACCACCTGTTCAATGCCCTGGTACTGCACTTTGACGGCTACCACTTCGCCCTCGTGGGTTACAGCGCGATGGACCTGTGCGAGCGACGCCGCCGCGACGGGTTGGCGAGCAAACTCTGCGAAGAGGATCTCGGGCCGGGCTCCGAGCTCTCGCTCTACCTGGGCTGCGACCTGCGAGTAGGGCCGGCTTGGCACGCGATCCTGGAGGCGGCTAAGGACGTGGACGTACTCCGGCGGGGCCACGTCGGCACGGCTGCTGATGAACTGGCAGGTCTTGATGAGCAGGCCTTCCATGCGGACGGCCAGGTGGTAGATGCGTTCCGCGTTGACGCGATGAGCTTCGGCATAGGCGCGGTCCCGTTCGGGTTGCGGAAGGTGCTTCCGCTGGATGCGCTTGTAGGTGACATAGATGCGCAGGAAGGTCCAGGTGACAAGGACCAGTCGTTGGACCCTCCGTCGCATGGGAAGCATTCGCGTCGTAGCCGGGTCCATCTTTGCAATCGTATCCGGCTGAGAGGCAAAACACAGTAAGCGGGCCCGGCATTTGCCGGGCCCGCTTATGAAATCGAGGAAGAAGACCGCCGGCGCTGGTTAGCGCGTGCCCCTCATGCGTGGGTCGAGGACGTCGCGGAGAGCGTCTCCGAACATATTGAAGGAGTACACGACCACGAAGATCGCAAGGCCGGGGAAGATGGCCATGTGGGGAGCCCGCGACAGGAACGTCCGGGCTTCGTCGACCATGTGCCCCCAGGATGGGGTGGGCGGCTGGACGCCGTATCCGAGGAAAGAGAGCGCCGCCTCGATGAGAATCGCCCGGCCCACCTGGATGGAGGCGGAGACGATGACCACCGCCATCAGGTTGGGTAAGACGTGGCGAACCATGATCCGGAGGTCGGTCGCCCCCAGCACCCTCGCCGCCTCGACGTAGACATTCTGCTTGGCGGCGATAGCAGAACCGCGGATGACCCGGGAACTCGACAAGGCAATAAGTACGCCGAGGCTCAAGATAATCCTCGGTACGACGGAGATCTGCTGGAGCGAGACGACCACGAGGATGATGAAGATGAGCCCTGGCAGGGCAATCCCGACGTCGATGATTCGCTGGAAGGCGGTGTCAAACCAGCCGCCGATATAACCAGAAAGCAATCCGATGATCAGGGCTGCGCCCTGGGAGAGGATGACGATGCCGAAGCCGATCACGATTGAGGTGCGGGCACCGTAGATGATCCGTGAATAGAGGTCGCGACCGAGCGCGTCCGTCCCAAACCAATGGTCCCAGGACGGCCCGTTGAGAGTGAACTGGCTTGTGATCCCCCCGCGCTCCTGGGGTCCATAGGTGGCGAACCACCCGGGGAAGATCGCCATGACGATCAGGATGATGACAATCGCCCCGCAGAACGCGCCCAGCGGCTTGTAGCGCACGAAGTTGTAAACAGCCCGCCAGTAGCGCTGGCCGCGAGTGACCTCGGGCCTGACCGAATAATCTTCGAAGATGGTTCCAGCTTGTGTGGCCATGGTGCTATCCGTACCTGATGCGTGGGTCGAGGACCGAGTAGAGGAGGTCGACGAGGATGTTGGCAAAGACGACGACAAGGGCGGCAAAGATCACGATTGCCTGGATGATGGGGTAGTCGAGCGTGTTAATGGCGGAGAGGTAGTAGCGGCCGACGCCGGGGATCGAGTACACGCTCTCGATGATCACCGAGCCACCGACGACCAAAGGCAGCTGGAGGCCAACAACGGTAACCACCGGGATGAGCGAGTTCTTGAGCGCGTGCTGGGTGATGATAACGCGCTCGCGGAGGCCCTTGGACCAGGCCGTGCGAATGTAGTCCTGCCGCAGCACCTCAAGCATGGAAGAGCGCGTGAAGCGCATGACGCCGCCGGCCAAAGCCGCGCCGAGGAGCAGGCCGGGCATGAAAATGAACTTGAGGTTGGCGATCGGGTCCGCGGTGAAGAAGGCGTACTTGCCCGGCACGGCCCACTTTAAGTCAAACCCCAATGGGGCCCACCTGGAGGCTATCGTGATGATCACGATAGCGATCCAGAAGTTCGGCACAGCGAGTGCACCGATGGCAACCGATCTGCCGACGTAATCAGCTGCGGTGTCCTGCCGAATAGCGGAAAGGATACCGATCGGGAGCGCGACGATCAGCGAAATCAAGATCGCGAACACGCCCAGCTCAATCGTAACCGGCAGGCGTGAGCCAAGCTCGCTCTGCACTGTACGACCGCTGATGATCGAGGTGCCGAGGTCGAAACGTGCCAGTTCACCCAGCCAGGTGACGTATTGCTTGGCGATGTTGTCGTTCAGCGAGTACTTCTCGAGGATTTGTTGTTTGATTTCCGGCGATGCTGCGCCGTATTCCCCGAGCAGCTGGTCGGCCACATCGCCGGGCACGGCCCGGACCATGACGAAGACAACCATCGTCACCCCGATCATGGTCGGGATGCTGAGAAGTAAACGCTGGACGAGATAGCGTTGCATCGATTAGTCCCCCGGGTCCAAGAGTCGCCCCTCGATGATTGCACAGATTGCATGCTGGCCGAGCCTCCCGGCTCGGCCAGCATTTGATGCCGAGTGCTACCTGGCTAGGCGTCGTTGAAGAAGTAGTACGGGTACTCCTCGACGCCGACGCCATAGAAGAGCGTGCGACGATCATTGAAGTTCACGTTCGGCTGGAAGGCAACGAATCCGGTCCCCGCACCAGACTGGAGGGCGAAGTAGTAACCCTTCTCAGCATTCTTGCGCTGGATGTCCCAGAAGATCTCCTTGCGCTTTTCTTCGTCAAGTTCCTGCTGCTGCTTGTTCGTGAGATCGAGCAGCTCCGCGTCCATTACCTTGCTCTGGTTGAGGGGGTTGTCGGTGAAGAACCGCTGTGGGTAGCCACCGCCGACCGGGAATGGGGTCTCGTAACCAAAGGCAACTCCGGTGAAATCGCCCTTGGAGAAGGTGTTCGGGAAGTAGGTCGAAGGATAGTCCTGGGTTGTTACTTCCGGGCTCAGGCCGATGTCGTTCATGTAGAGGACGTTGGCCTCGGCAACGGAGTTGAAGGCCGAGCCGTAGGCGTTGTTCGAATAGATGTACTTGAAATTGAGGTCGCCGGGATTGTCGAATCCGGCAGCTGCAAGCATGGCCTTCGCATCTTCCGGGCTGTACTTGTAGTACTTGGAGTTGTCGCCGAAGTCCGAGCTTTGCGGATCGAGCCACCAGCGCTTCATGCCAGCCGGGATGATGTTGTTGTAGTCCCGGGCCATCTCGATGCCGGACTTCGCTAGCTCCGTGGCGTTGTAGTGAAGGTCGAATTCTGCGTCACGATCGATGCAGGTCGAGAGCGCCTGGCGGACCAGGGCGTTGGACCAGGGCACGCTCGTGTCGTTGATGTTGCTCCAGTACAAGAAGCTGATGAGCTGCGACTGGAGGCCGGAGAGCTGGACGCCCGGGATCGAATTGACAACGTCCGGGAGGTCGTTGTTGTTCGGCCCGTAGAAGCTCAGGTTACCGGCGAGCAGCTGCGCGAGGGCGGTCGCTGGTTCCGTGACGATGCTGTAGGTGAACGTGTCGACATACGGATACGTGCCGTTCTCGCCGGCGAACCAGTTCGGGTTGCGGTCGAAGGCAATTTCGACGGACGACTCGTAGTGGTTGAAGAGCCACGGACCCGAGCCGATCATGGTCGTCGCCGGATCGAAGCCGCCGTCAGACTCCGTTGGCAGGACGAAAAGCAGGTTCGTGTCGGCCAACAGGTCAATGAACTCGGCGTTCGGCGCCTTCAGATGGAAGGTTATGGTCGTGTCATCGGGGTATTCCACCGAATCGACGACCGATGTCAGGCGACCGCTGTTGCCATTGTCGGGCGCCGTTGCCAGGCCCCATGAGAAGTCCACGTCATCGGTCGTCATTTGGCGACCGTTGACCGGGTCGACGTCATGGAACTTGATGTCGGGCCGCAGCTTGACGGTGTATGTGGTGTCGTCGACGGCTTCGTAGTCGCTTGCGGCATCGCCGGTTGGCGTAGCGAGCGCCGGGTTCAGGCCGGATGCGGTGCCGAGCTTGAAGAGTCGGCTGTAGACGAAGGCCCCGACAGTCTTCGCGCGGTAGCTGGGGCTGCCGTACGGGTTGATCGAAGGCGGATCGCCTGGAGAGTTCGCAACCAAATCGCCACCGGGCGTGATCGACGGGGTCGGTGTCGCCGTTGCGTCCGGAACCGGGGTATTTGTCGCGGCGAGACCACCGGGAGTGTTTGTTGCGCTCGGTGGAGTCGTCGTCATCGTCGCCACAACCGACGAGTGCAATGCCGGCCGCGCCCACACCTGTGGCGGCTCCGGTTTGCAGGAAACGGCGGCGGCTGGATCTCAGCCCCCACCACTTATTCCAATATTCGCTTGACATGCGTTTGCTAGTCCCTCCTTGCTGGGCAGCGTACTTCTAATCAGCAATACGCTGACGCGTCACTATAGGTTTCGTGGATGGCTGAGGCAACAAGACTTCTATAACGTCTTGGCGTACTGCGAGCCGCTCTCGAAGATGATTCGGTGTTAGCGAACGACCGCTGGGCCGGTGTGCCTGTTGCCCTTTCAGGGCATGGAATCCACACTTGCTGGAGGCAGCTTCCCCGGTAGCTCAATGGTAGAGCGTTCGGCTGTTAACCGAAATGTTCGAGGTTCGAGTCCTCGCCGGGGAGCCAACTTCTCCGAAGCGCGAACGGCCCTGACGGTGTGGTGGGGCGTCCGTTCTATGTGTCTGGCGCGATCCGACGGGCCGTGAACTGCCCGATTTGTGCTGCATGTTCGGTTGTGTGACCAACCAGTGACGCGATGATCCAGGCGTGCGGCTGGCCCCCGTAGCGGTGTGATCGCGGCAGAGGACTCGCAGCCAGTTCGTCCGTCATTCGCTCGAGGCTCTCGCGTGCCTGCCTCCGGCAGTACCCCACGTAGCCCAGGATCGCATGGCGTGACCAGGGCTCGGAAAGAGTGGCGAGGTCACGCCAGTGGGGATGGTCGGTGAATGGTGGCGGTGGGGTCCAGGCGGCGAAATCGCCGTTCAGGTCGTAGTCGAACGTCTCAAGCGCATGCCAAGCTACGCCCCATGGTGTCGCGAATCGCCGGAAGTGCGTATTACTGGGCTCGCTTTCGTCGTCTGGGGTGGGCCACATCGGCGTCTGCCACCGCTCATCGGTGCAGCCTCGCACGGCCGTAGCCAGCAGGTCGAGCGCCTGATCGAGGCTTCGCGCGATGCTCTCTGCCCAGATGGATGCCACGGCGTGTGAAGGTACGGGGAATCAGGCAATAGGCTCAAGCACGGCGCCGTGAGTTAGGCCGAGTCCGTGCTTACCTCGAATGCGCCGCGAACTAGCGGGGGAGTCCGACGATGATCTCGCCGTCTTCGATGCGGACCGGGTAGGTCTGCATGTCCTCGGCTTTCTTGTTGAAGAACAGCAGCTTCGCCTGCAGACGGCCGAGGAATGGATGGTCGTTGTTCCATTCGCTGGTGAATGGTTCGCGCACAACCTTGCCCGATGCCAGTTCGAAGCGGGCGCCATGGAAAGGACAGGTCACGCAGTCGTCCCGGATCGGCATCGCCTTGATAGGCGAACCGGGGAAGCCTCCGAGGGGAAGGCGAGCGTGCGAACACAGGCCACGGAACGCGTACGCCTCGTCGCCCTGGCGAATGATGGCGATCCGTTGCGTGCGCATCCGGATCTCCTTGGGAGTCCCGTCGGGGAAGGCTTCGAGGGGCCCGGCGCTCACCCACCGCTTCATCCGGGAGTGAGGGATGTTGTTCTTCGCCTTAATCCGGAAAGGCGGGTCGATGCCCAGGAGCGGTCCTATGGTGATCTGCATCAGGCCGCCGGAAATGAGTCCGGCAGCCAGGAGAATGATTCCCGCGACCATCGGGTCGGAGGCCGTTTCAGCGCTGCTCGGGAAGAAGATGAGGATGATGCCCCCCGCGATCATCGCGATGGAAGCGAGGCCCCACGTGCCAAGGATCGACAGCCCGAGGAATGCAAGCGCTGGTGACACAGGGAACCCTCCTAACGGGCGGATACTACCGCTTGTGCAGAAATGCGCAAAGTCCTTACCGGTATCAAACGGCGGACCGATAGGCGCGGCGGTAGTAGATCAGCGGCTCCGCCTCGGCACTGGCGGTGACCCCGACGACCCGCCCGATGACGATCGTGTGGTCGCCGGCGGGGACCGCCTGGTCGAGTTCGCAATCCAGGTGGGCCGCTGCGCCATCGAACAGTGGACTTCCGGTGACCATCTCGCTCACGCCGTGTTCGGCGTAGGAGGGCACCGGGTCGCGGCCCGAGGCGGCGAAGAGATTGGAAATTTCGTCCTGCCCCTGGGCGAGGATGCTGACAGCGAAGACTCCCGACCGTTGTGCCATCTCAAGGAAGTGATTGCTGTTGTTGATGCAGACAAGGATCATCAGCGGGTCGAACGAGAGGCTGGAGAAACTCGAGACAGTCAGCCCATAGACCATGTCGCCATCGCGAGTGGTGACGATGGTGACGCCCGCTGGCCAGATGCCCAGCGCCGAGCGGAAATCGTCGGGGTTGACCTGGTCCGCGCTCACACTGACTCCAACGTTGGCGCCATGTCCCAGAGGGAGTGCACAGTCACCTGCTCGAAGTAAGGGAACATCGGGAGCTGAGCGAGGGTCTGGTCCATGTCGCGGGCGTCGCGGGTGTCGTAGATGGCAAGAACGCCGGCGCCGGTCTCACGGTAGATCGACTTGATCTTGCCTGCCTCGAACTGCGACTTCACCGTACGCAGCTGTTCAGCGACCACGCTCTGCCATGCGTCGGAATTCATGGTCGCGGGTTGCCGTGATACAAGCCGGACGGAAAAGAGCATTCCTCACCTCGGGTCTGATGTAGGGCCGGATTATATCGGCAACTCCCTTCCCGTTCGATGCGTCAGGTAACCAAAAGGACGATGGCGACAAATACGCCGTAGGAGATGACGGCGATTCGCAGCCCGGACTTGCCGAGCCGGCGGGCGACCCCGACCCCAAGATACCCGCCGGCGAGAGCGGCAACTGCCATTACCGCCATGTATCCCCAGCGGACCGGTCCGAAGAAGGCGAAGTAAACCACTGCGATGGCGTTTATCAGCGCCGAGAGCATTCCCTTGAGGGCGTTGGAGTGCTGGATGTCGTCGGGGACAAAGATGCTGAGCATGGCGAGGAGGAGAATGCCGAGCCCGGCTCCGAAGTAGGCCCCGTAGATCGACATCGCAAAGACCGCGATGTGCGAGGCGAGGGGCACCGAGTCAGGGTCGGCGGCGGCAAGCCGATGCCTGCGCGCGAAGGCGCCGAGTTGATCCTGGACAGCCATGACACCGCAGGCGAAGAGGATGAGGAAGGGGACAAAGGCATCGAATGCGGACTGGGGAGTGGCGAGCAGGATGATCGAACCGGCAAGGGCGCCCACAACGCAGGCGGGGAGCATGAGGACGACCCTGCGACGCTGCCGCTTGAGTTCTTCGCGATATCCGAGTGAACCTCCCACGTAGCCGGGCCATAGAGCGACGGTGTTGGTAACGTTCGCGGCCTTCGAGGGCACGCCAACCGCGAGCAAGGCCGGGAAACTCACGAGGGAGCCGCCGCCCGCAACCGCATTGATCGCACCGGCTACAAAGGCCGCGAGGACCAGGAAGACCGCTTGAAGTAGATCCACCGGAGGGTAGGCTGGCCGCCCGAAACCCTACGGGCGAATGGCGGTAGGCTCATCGGATGTCCCGGCCGATCGTCACGTTCGATCTCGATGGCGTCCTTTGCCGCCCCCCGTTCGGGCTGAACCCCGGAAAACTGAAGGATGAACCGGTCACCGCGCCCGGCAGCAAGAACATTGCCTGGCTCCTGGAGCGCTGGCGTTACTACGGACGTTCGCCGATGCCTGGCGCCCGAAAGGCATTCGCAGCTGTGAGCGAGTTTGCGGACTGCGTGGTGGTAACGGGCCGTGGAGAAGCAGCGCGGGGACACACCGAGAAGTGGCTCCGGCGAAACCTGGGAGTCCTGCCTCCCCTCCAAATGCGGCCAACGTTTCGGGAACGTCCGCCCCGGTTCAAACAACGGGTTCTTGCCGAACTGGGCTCGGCAGCGCACTTCGAGGACGATCCCAATACGGCGGTCCTCCTGGTGCCGGCAAGGCCGGTGTTTGTTGTGGCCTGGCCCCGGAACAGCGGCCTCGTGGCGGACAGGGTGCGGCGGGTGCCATCCGCGTTGGCTGCCGTGGAGGAGCTACGTGCGATGCTCATCGAATCGGACCGGCACTGATCTCTTAGCGGCGGTCGCTCCATACTGCTGACCAACCTTCGGGAGATTGAATCGATTGGCTGACGACCGGCGCATTGTCTTCCTTGCCGGAGAGTCCGAGCGGGCGATCCGGGCTGCACTGCCCTTCGCTCGCCGGGCCGCCGAATTCAACGACGCCACGGTCGAGGTTTGGCTCGCCGATTCCTCGTCGCACGAACTCGGCCTCTCCGTCGATGCTCCGAGTTGGCTTACAGAATTGGCTGAGGATCCTTCCATCGAGGTTCGTCGCGGTCGCCGTCCGCGACGTGCCCGAGGCGGTCGAGCAGTATGCGGCGATTCGGCCACCGATCCTGGCGATCACCAGTGTCGACGGTGCCGAGACTTCCACGCCCTACTTCCGCAACCTGGTGGCGGCGCCACCATGCCGGCTCCTGGTGTTGGTCAATCCTCCGGCGGACTTCGCCCCGGTCAGAGTGGTCGTCGCTTCGAACCGATTCGGGAACCATTCGGACGGCGATGTCAGTCTCGCGAACCAACTCGTCGGCACCGTTTCCGGCACCCATGTTACGTTCCTCCAGATCGTCGCGCCGGGGACTTCGGAGGAAGATCGCGAAGATGGCGAGAAGCGTTTGAAGGAACGCGTTTCGGACGAGTCAGGGCGACTACAGCTGGGAGGTGGCGACCATCCAGGCGCGGTCGTACGAGGTGGGCGTTCTTGAGGCCCTGGAGCCCGGCGACTACGACCTTGTCATTGGCGAGACACCTCGTTCCGGGTTGTTCGCCCGGATGTCAGAACGCATACTCCCGCCCCGGCTGGTCGCCAGCGGGACGCCGTTTCTGTTCTATGCCGACCCAACTGGCCGCCTGGCGAGGCTCGCCCTCCGCGCCTGGAACCTCATCTATCGTCTCGTCCCGAGCACGGGTGAGCAGCAGCGCGTGGGCATCTACTCCGACGTTCGTCGCAACAGTCGCTCGGACCCCGATTACTACGTCATGTTGTCGCTCAGTCTCATCATCGCCTCGCTCGGATTACTGCTGGATAGTGCTGCCGTCGTGATCGGCGCGATGATCATCGCGCCCCTCATGCGACCGGTTGTGGGAGTCGGCCTCGGAGTCGCCATGGGGAACGACCGGCTTCTCGAAATCGGCAGGCAGAGTATGGCGAAGGGAGTTGTCGTTGGTCTCGCGCTCTCGTTCCTGGTCGGGGTACTCGTACCAGATGCCGCTATCACGTCGCAGCTCGATGCCCGTGGCCAGCCGCAGATGCTTGATCTGATGATCGCCCTGGCATCGGGTGCGGCGGGTGCCTATGCGACCTGTCGCAAAGGCATCGGCGATACGGTCGCAGGGGTCGCCATCGCGGTTGCGCTCGTGCCACCGCTCGGTACCACCGGCATCGGTCTCGCGCTGGGAGAGTGGCCACTCGCTATCGGCGCGGCGCTGCTGCTCGCCACGAACTTCGTGGCGATCGCCACCTCTTCCGCGCTCATGTTTCTTTGGATGGGCTTCAAGCCCCAACCAGGGAGATTCGGTGCCCAGGGACCGTTCGTGCGGGGCGTGCTGCTGATGGCCACCCTGATCGTGGTTGTCGCGGCGAGCCTGATTGCCTGGAACCGCGCCGGCGACGCCCGTTTCGACCGGGAACTCCGGGCGGTCGTGCAAGAGGCGGTACTCGGAATCGATCCCGACGCCAGCGTAGAGAGCGTGGTGACACCGAACCGGGGAGGATCGATCCTCTTCATCGATGTCACGGTAGATACGCTCGACCCCCCGCTCCTCCACGACAATCGCCTGACGATCCAGTCCGAAGTGGCCCGTGAACTCGACAGGGCAATCGACCTCCGGCTACGCACGCAGCTTCCGGAGGCTGGCGGAGACAACTAGCCGAGTTCGCCGGTCAGCGCCCGGCGGAGCAGGAGCAGGCTGGTCATCACCGATCGCCGCTTGACAAGCGCCCTGCCCTGGTTCGTCGGAAATGACATCGCGTGGACGGCGCCTCCAGGCGTCGCCAGCCCGATGTGGACGTCGGCCTGCTCCGACTCCGGGATACCCGGCTGCAGTCCGGCGGAAATTGCGAGCCCGTAGTCGGCCCCGAACTTTGCGGCGGCTGCCGCCGCTGCCATCTGAGCTCCGGCCTGGTCGTGAGTGTAGGGACGTGGCAGGTCGAGGATCGGCGGCCCGATCTCGCCGTGATGGGCGACCACCAGTCCACCAGCGAAATGCGCGGCGTCGTCACCGTCGGCGAAGACGTTTGCGAAGGCGGCCGCCGTTCCAGACTCAAGTGAGGCGAGGGTTTCGCCCCTCCTGCGCAAGGTTTCGGCGAGCATGGCCTCCAGCGAGTCGTCGTCGCGGCCCCAGATCGCCTTGCCGAAGATGGCATCGAGCTGCTCTTCGGCCGGTGCGATCAGGGTGAGCGCCTCTGCCCTCGAAGGCGCCTTGGCGCCGATCCGGATGTGGACCCCATCTGCGCGTGCGTAGGTGCCGACGCCGATGCCGGGAAGGGAGTAGACCGGCCGCGCCATCTCGTCGACGCTGCCCTCGCCGATTCCGAGCGTTTTAAGGGTGCGGGTGACCAGCACTTCGCCGCTTGCCCGCTTCTCCAGTTCCGGGCGGACTTCCTTCAGCCACATCCGTTCCATTTCGCTTGGCACACCGGGCATCGAGACGAAGTTGTGACCGTCGCGTTCGACCCACCAGCCCGGCGCGGTGCCGCGTGGGTTGTCGATGACGCGGGCGCTCGGGATAAGCCAGGCCTGCTTGATGTTTGACTCGGGCATCGGGGCGCCGCGCCGCTGGAAGAATGCCCGTACTCGTTCCTCAAGCGCAGGTTCTACGAAAGGGGTCTCGCCGAGGACAGCGGCGACCCCTTCGCGGGTCATGTCATCCGCCGTCGGGCCGAGGCCGCCGGTTGTGATGACGATGTCGGCCCGGTTCCAGGCGCGCTCGAAGGTCTCGACGATGCGGCCCATGTTGTCGCCGACGACCGTCTTGTAATAGAGGTCGATGCCGAGTTCAGGCAGTTCGCGTGCGATGAACGCGCTGTTGGTGTCGACGATCTCACCGAGCAGGATCTCGGTGCCCACAGCGATGATCTCAGCCTTCACGCGGCCAAGTCTACGCCGGGATGGCAGTGCTATCCCGCGCCAGCCATCTCACGCTTCATTTGGTCCAGGCCCATTGGCCCGAGGCGGAAGGCGTCTGCATGCCACCGTTTCAAGTTGAAACCGCTGCCGGCCCGCTGTTTCGCGGCTTCTCGGCTCTCGAGCCAGACACGTTCGCCGACCTTGTAGCTAATCGCCTGCCCCGGAAGGCCGAGGTAGCGCGTTACCTCGCTGGCGGTGAAGTCTGGCGGGAACTGGCTGCGATCACGGGTGAAGGCGTGGCCGAGTTCAGGGGTCCACGGTTGGCCCCCGATCTCTTTCTCAGTCCGCGGTATCTCGAGCTCCAGGTGCATGCCGATATCGACGACGACGCGGACGCAACGGAGCGCTTGCGCCCGGAGCATGCCGAGGTAGTAGTCGGGATTCTCGAGGTAGCCGAGTTCGGCCATGAGGCGTTCGGCATAGAGCGCCCACCCCTCGATGTACCCGGAGGTCCCGAACATGCGTTGGAAGCGAGTAAGCGACTCTGACTGGTACTTCACTGAGGCACGTTCCAGGTGGTGGCCCGGGACGCCCTCGTGGTAGGCGATCGAGACCTCGCCCCAGAGCGGAAATCGTGTCTTGCCACCGGTTGGGTACCAGGTGCGGCCAGGCCGGGAGAAGTCCTCCGAGGGGCCGGTGTAGTACATGGCAAGGGCCCCGCCCGGGGGCGCGATCATCGCTTCGATGTGCTGTATCGGCTCCGGTATGTCGAAATGCTTGCCGTTCAACTCGGCGATGGTCTGGTCCTGCAAGTCCTGCATCCAGTGCTGGAAGGGCTCGACGCCGTCGATCGCCCGGGCGGGGTCTGATTCGAGCAGGACAACGGCATCCCTGATGCTGGCGCCGCTCTTAATCCGGTTCGCGGTCCTGCGCATCTCCTCTTCGATTTCGTAGAGCTGGTCCCAGCCCCACCGGTAGGTGCCTTCGAGATCGAGGGTGGCGCCGGTAAATCCGCGGGCCTCCACGAGGTAGCGATCGGGACCTACGGCGTCCCTGGGGTTGGCGACAGGCGCAAGCTCCTCCCGAAGGAAGGCGCCGAACCGGAGGAATGCAGCCGAGCCCGCCGCGGCTGCATCAGATAGCGCTCGGCTCGTTGTCGCGTCGTCGATCCCGGTTGCCTCCCAACCATCCACGATGGTCTGGAAGAACGGTGGGTTGCCGGCCCGTCCGCTCCAGGTGTCGCATTGCTTCGCGCACTCCTCCACCTGGCGAACAGCTGGCACCACGCTGCGGTCGATTCCCGCCCGGAGCGTTTCGCGGAACCGCTCCAGGGCCTCGGGCACCTTGCCAAGGCGGGTGGCGATGGTCGCCCAGTCGCTCGCAGTAGCTTTCGGCATGGAATCGAAGACAGAGCGGATCGACTGGAGCGGCGAACCGAGGATCGCGAGCCCGCGGTAGTGGTCGCCCATCTCATAGCTTTCGACCTGGTTTGTCAGCGACTCGCTCATCATGTCGCGAGCCACGCGATCGCGGTCGTCCGAAAGGGTGGCATCCCGCAGGGCGGTGAGGTAGCGCCGCCGCAGGTCGTCGAGCCGGGCGAAACCATCAGGTGAGAAGTCGGTGATGCGGTCGTCGTGGCCGGGCACGCCCATCGCGGTGGCCGCGTTCGGGTTCAGTTCGGCCAGTTCATCGACGTAGCGGCTGGCGAGGTCTCCAATCGCAGTCATGCGCTTCCTTTCGAGGTGGCGACGGGCTACATGCGCTCGGGAGCGGACATCCCCATCAGTGCCAGTACACGGGCGAGTGTGACCCGGGCGGCCTTCACCAGCCGCAGCCTTGCCTTCGAAGCCCCGATGTCGTCCGTAATCACTTTGAGGGCCGAATCCCCCTGCTGACGGAACGCATCGTTGAACGAATGGAACGAGGTCGCCAACTCGGTGGCGTAGTACGCGAGGGGATGGACGTCGAGGCTCGTCGCACACGTCTCAATCACGCTCGGCAGCCGCATCATCTCCCTCACGAGGTTGAGTTCGTGCGGGTGGACGAGCAACGAAAGATCAGCGCCTTCATCATCAAGGCCCTGGTCCTTCGCCCGATCGATGATCGCAGCCAGTCTGGCGTGCGCGTACTGTACATAAAACACGGGATTATCATTCGACTGCTGGACTGCCAGGTCGAGGTCGAATTCCATCTGGGCACCAGCGGAGCGCTGAAGGAAGAAAAAGCGCGCGGCATCGATGCCGACCTCCTCGATGAGTTCATCGAGCGTCACGAATTCGCCGCTCCGCTTGCCGATGCGGACGACCTCGCCGCCGCGTTTCAGTGTCACGAGCTGGTAGAGAAGGATGTGCAACGCGTTCGGGTCGCCGCCGACCGCTCCAACGGCCGTCTTAAGCCGGGAAACGTGGCCATGGTGGTCTGCGCCCCAGACATCTACAACAAGGTCGAAGCCGCGCTTGATGAACTTGTCGTAGTGGTAGGCGATGTCACTGGCGTAGTAGGTCGGGCGGCCGTCGGAGCGGACAACGACATTGTCCTTGCTCTCGCCGAGGTCGCTGGAATCAAACCAGCGGGCGCCTTCGCGGTCCGACAGGTACCCCTTCTCCTCCAGCAGCCGCATCGTCTCTTCATAGAGGCCGCCGGGCTCATACAACGATTTCTCGCTGTACCAGCGGTCGTAGTGAACGCCGAATGTCTCGAGCGTGTGACGAATTTCCGCCGTCATCAGCGCGTTCCCGATCTCGTTTAGCTCGGGCGGGAAGGGCTCGCCCTCGGGACGCAGCATTGAATCGCCGTACTCGTCGCGAAGCGTTTTGGCGAGGTCAATCATGTACTCGCCTGGATAACCGCCCTGCGGAACCGGGGAGTCGCGCCCGGCCAGCTGTTCATAGCGGGCGTAGAGGGTGGCGGTGAAACTCCCCGCCTGGGTCCCCGCGTCATTGACGTAGTACTCGCGCTGCACCTCGTAGCCGGCGGCTCCGAGGATAGAGGCGAGCGTATCGCCGATAGCGGCGCCCCGCCCGTTACCAACGTGCAGCGGCCCCGTCGGGTTCGCAGAAACGAACTCCACCTGGGCTTTCTTTCCCTTGCCAAGTTCGAGGTTGGCGAAGGCGCCGTCGGACGCAACGATGCGGTCGATCTGGCTTCGCACGAAGGCATCGGACAGGGAAAAGTTGACGAACCCGGGCTTCGCGGCCGTCGGTGGGTTGATGCTCGAGTCGGCAGGGACATGGCGCGCGATGACTTCCGCGATCTCCATAGGCTGCTTCATCGCGGTGCGCGCTACCCGCAGCGGGAGGGTGCTGGCAAAGTCACCGTGAGTGGGGTCTTTCGGCCGCTCCAGTGCGATATCGGGGAAGGCGACGTCAGGCAACTCGCCCGACGCCACAGCGGCGGCAACGGCCTCGTTCAGGAGTCCACCAAGGTGGTCCGCGATGTTTCGCGCATCAGTCATGAAGCAGCCAGCGTACTTGGAATCTCGGGTGCGTTGAAGCCGTGACTCGATTTACCCCTGGCTGAAGGGGAACTTCCCCTCGCGGGCGAGGTTGGCCACGTCTTCCGCCGCACGCCGCGCCTCTGCGACAACGTCCGCCGGGTACCCGTACTTCGCCCGGTGCGCCTGGAATTCGTCCTCGTCCAGCAGTTCGATCACGCCTCCGGGGCGGACGGCGACATCGAGGTCGAGGTCGACGTAGTTGATCTGCCCCGCCTCGAAAGTTGGCGGCGTCGTGACATTGCAGTACCAGAGCGCTAGCTCGCAGCCTGGCCGGGCCAGGCGGAAGACGTTGAACCAGCGGTCGCGCCAGAAGTAGACCACGCTGTCGTAGGGCGATCGAAACTCACCGCGCGAGGTGAAGATTGGCGTACGGGCGCGGTACTCGGTGACAAGGAGATTGCCGTCGTCGCTGAGCACCCGGAAGGGCTGGATCCAGTGTGCGGTGCCGTCGAATTTCGTTGCTTTGAGGAGTGCTCGGGAGCCGGAAGGGGCTCGCTCCGTCGCTGCAGGTTGCATCTACTGATAATACACAGGCGGCTGGCCCTGCCCGGCGCTGGTTACGACAAGTCGCGCATCTTCTCGCCGGGGCCGAACTTTCTGTGAACCAGGCTAGTTGTTCTGGAGGACGATGCCGAGGACGATCCCGGCCACGATGGCGATCGTGCCGAGGGCGGCACAAAGGGTCACCTGCAGCATCGTGAAACGCTCGTGCACGTTCAGATGAGTTGGAGCGACGTTCGTTTCTTCTGCAGGTGTTTCCATGTGAGTTCCTCCACCTCCATTGTCCCGGACTCAGCCGGTGCGTGCACCCGGCGCGCGTCGGGAGCCCGTTAGAATGCCCGGAATGGAGCACAGGCCGGAACTCCGCGGCATCGACCTTTTCGACCTGACCGGGAGAGCAGTTCTGGTGACGGGAGCCGGGCGCGGGCTTGGGAGGACGATGGCGCTGGCCCTTGCAGCGGCGGGCGCCGATGTTGCACTCGCCAGCCGCACACCTGCGGAACTGGAGTCGTTGGCCGCGGAAATACGTGGGCTTGGGCGAAGGGCGCATCCCGTCGCTTGCGACGTCACGGACGAGGACTCTGTGGAATCGGCCGTCCAAAGTGCAATCGATGGGCTCGGGCGGCTCGACATCCTCGTGAACAACGCCGGGATCAACATACGAAAGCCGGTCCTGGAGCTGTCGGTCGAAGAGTTTGACGCGGTGCTGGGGACGAACTTGCGCGGCTACTTTCTCTGCGCCCGCGCCGCGGGCCGGCACATGGTCGCCCGGGGGAGCGGCAAGGTTATCAACGTGTCGAGCATCCTTGGCCACGTCGGCCTGCCGGCACAGGCGGCCTACGCGAGTTCGAAGGGAGCAATCGAACAGCTCACGAGAGTCCTCGCGCTGGAGTGGGCGAGTGCCGGGGTCCAGGTGAATGCCCTGGCCCCCACCTACTTCGAGACTCCGCTCACCAGGCCGTTATTCGACGACCCGGAGCGAAACGAGTTCATCACGGGGCGGACGCCGATGGGCCGGTGGGGTCAGCCGCACGAACTCGCCGGGGCCGTGATCTTCCTTGCCAGCGATGCCAGCAACTTCGTCACCGGTCAGTCGCTGCTCGTCGACGGTGGCTGGACCGCCTGGTGACTAGAGAAACGGGATCCCGGAACTGAGGGAGGCGGCGGCCGCGATGCGGTGGTCGTCGAGGGCGGCGGCGTTGACGCGGCTCTTGAGCGGGCGAGCGGCCTTGTCGAGGGAAGCCGCTTCCTCGCGGTAACGGGCTTCCGGGCGCGGCTCAAGGCTGAGATGGTCGAGCCGCATGGTGTTGGAAACGAAAGCGTTCATGACTGCTCCATCACTTGTGATTCTATTCACAATCAACGGCAGCAGATCGCGGAACTTAAGGCAAGAGGGGTTTCTCTATGGGTGGTAGTTACGATGCGTGCTGCCGAAGCGTGACAAGGTAGCCGTCTGGAGCGAGGACCTGGCATTCGAGTCCGTCTTCCAATTCGTGGGGCGGATACACGATCGAGGCGCCGTCACGGATCGCCAGGCGGTAGGCGGCGTTGATGTCGACGACCGCGAAGCGGAGTTCGGCTCCGATCCCGCGTGCCATCCCTTCCCGGTGGAGCGCCTCGAACCATGGGTGGCCCTGATACGCCTCATCGGCATGGATCGAGAGCACGTGGTTGGAGTCGCCGAGGCGGGCGAAGCCAGGATGTTGCTCAATGAGCGGGATGCCGACCACGCGTTCGAGAAATCCGGCGAGCGCTGTGACGTCGGTCGCCCAGAGGACGATTTCCATTGCTGGCCGATCGGGCATACACGCACTCTCAAGGCGAGAATAAGTACCCGTCAAGTATCAAGACGCGAACGCTACATAAGCTAGGCAGGGCGGAATTTTGGCAGCGCCACATCCTCATGACGTTCCCAGTCGACCACCACCTGCATGCCAACCACGGCCTTGTCACCGTTCAAACCGACGATGTTGGTCGGCAGTCGCGGACCCTCCTCGAGCTCGACGATGGCCACGGTGTATGGCGTCTCGGCGAGGAAACCCGGGTGGTATTTCTGGTGCATGACGCCAAAGGTGCGAATCGTCCCCTTCCCGCTGGCGTCGAACCATTCGTAGTCGGGCGAAAGACAGGCATCACAGCGCTGACGCGAAGGGAGCCGCGCCGTGCCGCAGGACGTGCAGCGCATCAGGCGCAGCTTGCCTTCGAGCGACCCCTCCCAGAAAGGGGCCGAGGCCTCATCGGGTTCGGGTATGGGTTTGGACGGAGTTGGGGTGGTCATCGTCAGTTCTGCTCCGGGCTCAGGATGAGGGCTGCGTGATAGGAGAGGCTGCCGCCGTTGCCGCTGCAGAGGACGACGCTGTTGTCGGGCACCTGGCGGTCGCCGCCGTCGCCGCGCACCTGGATGATCGCCTCGCTGAGGGGCGTCATGCCCCACATGTAGTAGCCGGAAAGTTCGCCGCCGCCCGTGTTCGTGGGCAGCGAGCCACCGGGGCCCAGCTTGCCGTCCTCGACGAATGGGCCGCCTTCGCCCTTCTTGCAAAAGCCGTAGTCCTCGAGCGTGACGAGGACTGTGTAGGTGTAGCAGTCGTAGAGCTCGCAGGCTGTGATGTCAGATGGCCCGAGGCCGGCCATCCTGTAGGCAGTCTCACCGGCCAGCTTCGCGCCGGTTTCCGTTTCCCAATCGCTGCCGGCGCGATTCACGTCGCCCGGATGGCCCTGGCCCATCCCAAGGATGTACACCGGCGGCCGCGGCATTTCTTTCGCCTTCTCGGCCGAACTCACGATGACCGCGACGGCGCCGTTGGAGACAAGGCAGCAGTCGAGAAGGTGGAGTGGCTCGATGATCCAGCGGGAGTTGTGGTAGTCCTCCATCGTGATCGGGTCCCGCATCTGGGCGAGGGGACTCTTCGTTGCCCAGGCGCGCTGGCCCACGGCGATGACCCCGAGCTGGTCCTGCGTGGTGCCGTAGAGGGCCATGTGGCGCTGCGCTGCGAGGGCGTAGGGCGTGTTGGCGCCGAAGTAGCCGGCTGCTGCGTGGAGGCCCGCCATGCCCTGGGGCCGGGAACTGGCGCGGGCTGCACCACCGTAGGCGGCGCCGGCGCTCGTGCCCTGGGCCAGCGGCGCATCGGCGAATACGCAGAGGACGTGGTTGGCCATGCCCGCATTGATGGCCAGGGTCGCGTACTGAACCATCTGGGCCGCCGTCGAGCCGGCTGCGTTCATGTGGTTGAGCAGGCGAAGGTTCTCCATCCCGAGGTAGTTCTGGAGCCCCAGGCTGATGCCGCCGCCCGTCATCCCGGTGATCCCGGCGTTAATGAGGAGCCCGTCGACATCCTGCTTCTTCAGCCCGGCGTCATCGAGCGCGAGCCGCACAGCATCGGCGGCTAACTCGCTCGTCGTCTTCCCATAAATGCGGCCCATCGGGGTCATCCCGAGTCCGGTGATCGCCCCGGCGCCGCGCAGTGGATTTGCCATTCCAGATCCCCCTCTTGGCCGGATTCTAGGCTTCCTGCATCGGCCCTGCGAGCGGGCGTATTATCCGCGCGATATGCGACAGCTTGGCGATTTGCGGGTCCATGTTGACGCCCGCACGGTGGCCGCCGGGTATGCGGCCTGGCTCTTGCGCTCCTATGGCGCGGAGGTCGCCTGCGCGTCGTCGCTGGACCCCAACGGAATGGGCGCCTTCTTAACGCCAGGGGCTTCCGCTCGCGAGCGAATGGAATTCGCCGGGCGATGCCACCATCATCGTCACGGACGCGCCGGTAACCGCCTCGAACCGGCTGGCCGCCGATGCGGCCGCAAACCATGCTCGCGTTATCTGGATCACTCCGTGGGGCCTGGAAGAGCCATGGGCTTCGCAACCAGCGACTGCCCTCACGTTGCAGGCGGCCGGTGGTTGGATGTCGGCAGTTGGCGAGCCGGGCCGGGAACCGCTGGCAGCTCCGGGCAACCAACCACTCTTCGTGGCCGGGCTCTGGGCGACGATCGCCGCGCTGAACAATGCAGATCGGCCGGGCCTTTCGGTGGTCTCGATCGCCGAGGCCGTGACCGCCACGTTGATCTATGAACCGGTCGGCTACCAGTACTACGGCCGCGTGCGCCAGCGGGTCGGAAGCCGCTACGGGGCGGCCAACCCGTGCATCGCGACACTTCCCGTCAGGGATGGATACATCGGCTTCCACGGCCCTCTGCACCGGCAATGGGTAGCGTTTTGCAATCTCGCCGGATGCCAACAGCTCACCGAAGACCCGCGATTCCGGACGAACCCGCTCCGCGCCGAGCACCTGGAAGAGCTGGACAAGGAAGTGTTCCTGCCGTGGCTGCGAGAACGGACTCGTTGGCAGGCCTACCACGACCTCCAGGATGCGGGCATCCCGGCCAGCGCGACGCCGGACCTCGGCGAAGTGCTCGCTTCTCCCCAGTTGAAGGCGCGGGACGCCTGGCGCGAAGTGGAGGTCGCCGGGCGACAGGTTCGGGTGCCCGGTCCGCCCGCCCGCGAGGTAGCTACCTCGATCCCGGCGGAGCCACCACCGAAGCGGCGGCTCCGCGTCATCGAACTGGCGATGGGCTGGGCAGGCCCGCTGGCCGCACACCTCGCGGCGACGATGGGCGCCGACGTGATCAAGGTCGAGGGGCCTGAGCGCTACGACTGGTGGCGGGGTGCTCGTGCGCCGGGCGAAGACACAAACAGCCTCTTCGAGCGCAGCCATGTCTTCAACACGGTCAACCGCGGGAAGCGGGGCATCACGCTCGACTTCACGAGTCCCGAGGGCAGGGAGGAACTGCTCCGGCTGATCGAGGATGCGGACGTCCTCATCGAGAACTTCCAGGCAGGCGTCCTCGAGCGCCGGGGCCTTGACTGGGAGGTCCTTTCTGAGCGTAACCCGTCGTTGATCCTCATCCGTCAGCCGGCATTCGGGGCCGATGGACCCGAAGCCCACTACCGCGCTTTCGGGAACACGATCGAGGGCATGTCGGGTCTCACCTCACTCGTCGGCTACCGCGACGGACTCCCGACGATGATGAGCAACGCCATGGGCGACCCGGTGAGCGGCCTCAATGCGACAATCGCTCTCCAGGCGGCACTCCATGCGCGGATGCGCGATGGCCGGGGGCGTTGTATCGAGGTCGCTCAGCTTGAAGGCTTTCTTCCGTTGGTGAGTGAGGAATTGATTGCCTACCAGCTGACCGGCGAGCTCCCGGTGCGCCATGGCAACGAACGCTCGGAGTCGGCGTTTGCGGCGGTGCTCCCAACCGACGGAGACGATGAATGGCTGGCGGTTGAGTGCGTTACCGCCGAGGAAGCTGCGGCGCTCGACCTGCTCACAGGTGGCGATCCCGCAGCATGGGCAACCGAGCGAGCGGCAGCGGATGCGGCAGAAGAGTTGATGAGGGCCGGAATCGCTGCTGCAAAGGTGAGTCGCGAGCCGGACGTGCTCGCCTCGGAGATGCTCTTAGATGCCGGCTTCTGGGAGTTGATCGACCGCGAGTTCGTGGGTACGCATCTCTACCCCGGCGTGCCGATCGTCGCGGATGGCGAGCGATGGCAGACCGGGATCCCGGCTCCGACGCTGGGCCAGCACTCAGCGGAGATCCGGCGAACGCCGTGGGGTCGCGAAGCTGCTGCTGTGGAATGATGCCCGGCCGGGCCCCACAATGTCCCGGTGACCTACCGAGTTGGTGTAATCAACGTCACCGGATTCGCCGGTGTCGAGATGGCGCGTTTGCTCTGGAACCACCCGGAAGCTGAACTGACGGTCGCCACTGGCCGCTCATTGGCAGGTCAGAAACTCGGCGACGCCTTTCCTTCGCTCCACGTCTACGGCGATAAGCTGATCGCCGAATCGATCGACACCGATGTCGACATTGTCGTTTCGGCCCTGCCGACGGCCGAGAGCGCCATGGCCTGCGCGCCGTTCGCGCGCGCAGGCGTTCCGGTTATCGATATTGCCGCGGACTTCCGGCTCCGCTCACCCGAGACGTTTATTGAGTGGTACGGCAAAGAACACCCGGCGCCCGAACTGCTCGACAAGGCTGTCTACGGCCTGCCCGAATTGAAGCGCGCCCAGATCGCCGAAGCCCGGATCGTTGCCAACCCGGGGTGCTACCCGGCGGCCTCGATCCTGGCACTTGCGCCTGCGGTGGCTGCGGGGCTTGTTGAGCGCCGGATCGTGGTCGACGCCAAGTCTGGCGTCTCCGGTGCCGGGCGCGGGTCCGGCGGTGGCTTCAGCTACGCCGACGTGAACGAGGATGTTTCCTCGTACAAGATCGCGGCCCACAACCATCAGCCCGAGATCGCGCAGGAACTCGGCTCCCTCGGCGAAGAACTCCCCGTGGCCGTGACCTTCGTGCCCCACCTGGTGCCTATGACGCGCGGCATCCACGCCACCTGCTACGCGCCGCTGGCCCAGGCGGTCAGCCAGGCTCTTGTCGACGAGTGCTACCGCTCGTACTACGCCGACGCGCCGTTCACCGCCGTCTCGGCCAAGCCGCCGCACACGAAGCACACGCTGGGCAACAACATGTGCTTCGTCCACCCGGTGGTCGATGAACGGAACGGCATGCTTGTCTCGGTGGGCGTCCTCGACAACCTTGTGAAGGGCGCCGCCGGGCAGGCGATCCAGAATATGAACCTGATGCTCGGCCTTCCCGAGACCATGGGCCTCGATATTGCAGCGGTCTACCCCTAGCTGATGGCCATCGATATCAGCGGCTCCGTTACTTCGCCAATGGGTTTTAGCGCCGGCGCCACCTACGCCGGAATGAAGACCTTCGGCGAAGGAAAGCTGGACATGGGCATCATCGTTTCTGACCGGATGTGCTCCGCGGCGGCCACCCACACAAAGAACCGGCTCCATTCCGCCTCGGTCGATATCAACCGTGCCCACCTCGCGGACAGACAGGCCCAGGCTGTGGTCTGTAACGCCGCAATCGCCAATTCCAGCACGGGCGGACGCGGCATTGCCGACGGCCGGAAGATGGCCGACCTCGTGGGCGCGAAGTACAACATCAACGCGTCCGATGTCCTCGTTTGCAGCACCGGCGTCATCGGTGAGTACCTTCCGATGGACAAGATCGGGGCCGGGATAGAGGCGATTGCCCTTGCGGCCGACGGTGGCCCGGCCTTCGCCCGCGCAATCATGACGACCGACACGCGCCCCAAACATGGCTCGATGCGTGTCGGTGACTACACGCTCGGCGGCTGCGCCAAAGGCTCTGGGATGATTCATCCCAACATGGCCACGATGCTTGCCTTCATGACGACCGACGCGCCCGTGGAGCCGGGCTTCCTCCAGGAGGTCCTCTCCCGCGCCGTCGATCGCACCTTCAACCTCGTGAGCATCGACGGCGACACGAGCCCCAGTGACACGGCCATCCTGCTGGCAAACGGCGCCGGCGGTGGTGCAGTGATCGATGCCAATCACCCTCTCGCAAAGGACTTCGAGAGTGCAGTGACTGAGCTCGCGACCTATCTCGCCCGCGAAATCGCGAGAGACGGCGAGGGTGCGACGAAGCTGATCGAGGCGACCGTTACAGGCGCGGCTTCCAATGCCGAGGCGCGCGAACTGGTACGTCTGTTGACGACCTCCTATCTGCTCAAGTCCGCGGTCCACGGCGCCGACCCGAACTGGGGGCGCATCGTCGCTGTCATCGGGCGCTCGACCGTGCAGGTTTCGGAGCCTGGTGTCCGTGTGTCGATCTGTGGCCACGAGGTATTCGCCGACCAGCGGCCCACGGACTTCGATCCCGAGGCCGTCGCGGCCAGCATGCAGGCCGACGAGGTCCAGATTGCCGTGGACCTCGGGGTTGGCAACGGTGCTGCGACGGGCTGGGGCTGCGACCTCACCGCCGAATACGTCTCGATCAACGCCGACTACCACACATGAGCGCGCCGGTCGTCATCAAGATCGGAGGGAGCACGCTCGGCTCTGCCGGTCACACATTCGCTGACCTCGCGCGTTTCAGCCGGGAAGAACACCTGCCTGTCGTTGTTCACGGGGGTGGCGCCGAAGCGACTGCGTGGCTCGACGCTATGGGCATCCCGTCGCGGTTCGAGGACGGCCTGCGTGTCACGGACGATGCTGCCCTGCCGGTGATCGTGGCGGTCTACTCAGGCCTCGTGAACAAGCGCGTCGTTGCAGCTTTGCTCGATGCCGGTGTCCTGGCGGCCGGACTTTGCGGCGTGGACGGCGACACGGTCGAGTGTCGCCCGAGCGACCCGCGCCTGGGAAATGTCGGCGAGCCGGAAGCCGTGCGCACGGAGACGCTGGAGGCGCTCCTTGGTGCCGGGGTGGTGCCGGTCGTTGGGCCTGTCGGATTCATCCGCGAAGGGGGCTCGCGGCGGCTGGTGAACGTCAACGCTGACACGGTCGCCGCGGCCGTCGCCGGGGGGCTCGGCTCAGCCGAACTTGTGCTGATGACCGATGTTGCGGGTGTGCGTGGCGCGGACGGCGTCATCATTCGTCAACTCACAGCGGCGCAGGCGGAGGACTTGATTGCCACCGGTGTCGCCAGCGCAGGAATGGTCCCGAAGTTGCGAGCTTGTCTTGAGAGCACGAGCCGTGGTGTGCCTGCACGAATTCTGGATGGCCGTGAAGCGGGGGCTCTGCTCGACAGGGCCGCCCGAGGGACGCTGGTCATTCCATAATCCCCACGTGGTGCTAACAGCTTGATAACATGCTCGCATCAGAGTGGATGACATCGCATGAGCTTGCTCGAAGAGACCGGTCAGCCGGCTTCCCCGCCACTGGCCTTTGACCTCTCATCTCCCGAGTTCTATCAGAACCGTGAGCTCAGTTGGCTTGACTTCAACCAGCGCGTGCTGGAGGAGGCGAAGGATCCGCGCGTCCGTTTGCTCGAACGCATTCGATTCGCCGCCATAACCTCGGCGAACCTCGATGAGTTCTATGCGAAACGTGTCGGCTGGTTGCACCGCCAGATGCGAACGCAGCCGCAATCTACAACATCAGACGGCAGAACTATCGCCGAACAGGCACGAGAAGTTCGCGAGCGCTGCCTTGAGATGCGCCGGAATATCGAGCGCCTGTGGATGGACGAACTGGCTCCGGCCCTCGCCGCCGAGGGTGTTGAAGTCGTCTCCTGCGACTCGCTTGAGCCCACGGCGACAGACCGCCTGCGGGACTACTTCACGAACTCCATCTACCCCATCCTGACGCCTCTCATCGTCGACCCCGCGCACCCGTTCCCCTTCATTTCGAGCGAGACGCTGTCGCTGGCCCTCACGGTGCGCCAGCCCCGGTCTGGCGAGGAGCGGTTTGCTCGCGTAAAGGTGCCGCAAAACCGGCCACGGTTCGTTGCGGTGGACGACGGCCGCTTCGTTCGGCTCGAAGAGCTGATCGCGATGAATGCGGGGATGCTGTTCCCTGGTATGGAGCTCGTGCGCTGGTCGCCGATTCGTGTCCTTCGCAGTGCGGACCTTGGGAGTCCCGGTGAGGACGCCGAGGACCTTCTTGAGATGGTGGAGGCCGAACTTCGTCGGCGGAGGTTGGCGGAGGCCGTGGCGTTGGAAGTCGTGGATGAGGTGCCTCCCGCCCAGCTGGAGCTGCTCCTCCATGAACTCGGGATCGCGGAAAAGGATGTCGACGTCCTTTACGGGCCTCTGCGCCTGTCTGACCTTTCTCAGCTTGCCGACCTCCCACTCGCGGGACTGTCGAACGAGTCGTTCATACCCGCGGTTCCAGGGCCGTTTACTGGGCTGGCATCCCCGGAGGCGTTGTTCGGCACCATTCGCGAGGCGGATGTGATGGTCCACCACCCTTACGAGTCATTCGACCAAACCGTGTCGCGCCTCATCGACATTGCCTCAGAGGACCCGTCAGTCCTCGCTATCAAGCACACGATGTACCGGACCTCGCCGGACTCGCCCATCCTTGAGTCGCTCATCGACGCCTCAGGCCGCGGAAAACAGGTGGCGGTCCTGGTGGAGCTCACCGCCCGATTCGATGAGGCGAACAACATTGACTGGGCCCGGAAGCTTGAAAATGCCGGAGTCCATGTTGCTTACGGCACTTTCAGTCTGAAAACGCACTGCAAAATCAGCCTGATCGTCCGCGAGGAGCAGGACGGCGTGCGTATGTACGCGCACATAGGAACCGGCAACTACAACTCGCGGACTGCCCGCGTGTACACGGACCTCGGCCTGTTCACCGCCGACCCGGGAATCTGTGGCGACCTGGTCCGGATCTTCAATCATCTCACCGGCTCCGCCCGGCTGGAGAGTCGCGAATTGCTCGTCGCTCCCGCGAATCTGCGCGACGAACTGGAATGGCGGGTACGGCGCGAGATCGACCATGCCCGCGCGGGGCGCACGGCACGGCTCCGTTTCAAGATGAACGCCCTCGAGGACCTCGACTTCACGCGGCTGTTATACGAGGCGGCGCAGGCCGGCGTCCGAGTCGACCTCGTTATCCGCGGTATATGCCGGATTCGTCCGGGGATTCCGGGCCTCAGTGAGAACATCACCGTGCGGAGCGTGATCGGCCGCTTTCTCGAGCACTCGCGGATCTACGAATTTGGTAACGGCGGCGACACGGAGTACTTCATTGGTAGTGCCGACCTGATGAAGCGCAACCTTGACGAGCGAATCGAAGTCCTCGCGCCGATCCGGGTGCCGGCCCTGCAAGCGCGGCTCGGGCATGTGCTCGACGTCCTGCTGGCGGACGACCGACAGGGATGGCAACTGACTGACACGACGTGGACACGCGATCCCTCCATTTCGGAACCCGGGACCCACGCGATCCTGCTCGCCGAAGCGCCATTCAGCTAGCGCTCCTTTTTCAGAGGGCGCGACCGACGTAGCATCGTCCCCTTATTCAACAAGGGAGTTCGATACTCATGACCGACTGGATCGACGCCGAACGACACGTGGTTTTCCAGAACTACGGCCGCCAGCCCATCGTGCTGGACCGTGGCGAAGGCACACGTGTGTGGGACGTCGACGGGCGTGAGTATCTCGATTTCGTCGGCGGCCTGGCAGTCAATGTCCTCGGCCATAGCCATCCGGTTGTGGCAAACGCCGTCGCCGAGCAGGCGAAGACGCTCATCCACACCTCGAACATCTATTACACCAGGCCGATGATCGAGTTGGCTCAAATTCTTGTCGACAACTCGACGCTCGACCGCGTCCTCTTTGTGAACAGCGGTGCCGAAGCTATCGAGGGGGCGATCAAGCTTGCCCGGCGGTGGGGCCACGACGAGCGCGGTGGCGCCCACCACATCATCTCGTTCAACAACGGCTTCCATGGCCGCACAATCGGCGCGCTCGCCGCCACCGGCACCGCCCGCTACAGGGAGCCTTTCGAGCCCCTGCCCCTCGGCTTCAGCCACGTCGACTGGAATGACCTCGAAGCTGTGAAGCGAGCGACGACCGAGCAGACAGTGGCAATCCTCGTCGAACCGATTCAGGGCGAGGGCGGCGTCAACATGCCTGCCGAAGGATTCCTCCAGGGCCTGCAGTCGTGGTGCCAGGAGAACAACCTCCTGCTGATCCTTGACGAGATCCAGACAGGGAACGGTCGAACCGGCACCCTTTTCGCCTACACCCAATACGGACTCGACCCGGACATCGTCTGCCTCGCCAAAGGGCTCGCAGGCGGGGTCCCGATCGGCGCTGTGCTTGCGAAGGAGTCGCTGGCCGCGCACATGGTGCCCGGCGACCACGGGACGACGTTCGGTGGCAACCCGCTGGCCACCGCTGCCGGTGTCGCAACCATGCGCCACATCCTCGATGAGCGGCTTGCGGACCGGGCGAAGGACGCCGGTAAGCGGATCGAGGAGCGCGTCGCCGCCATCGAAGACCGCCTGCCAATGGTCACCGGCATTCGAGGGCTTGGCTTGCTTCTCGCGATCACTCTGGCTGAAGACATCTCCGCCGATGTTGTGGGCGAGTGCCGCGAGCGCGGCCTGCTCGCGAACAACGTGCGACCAAACGCCGTCCGCCTGATGCCTCCGTTGAACGTCACCGACGACGAGATCGACCGGGCGTGCACCATCTTCGAGGAGGCGGTACAGGCGGTTGTCGCGGCCCGCGCTTGAGCGGCTTCGTGGTCGCATTCGCATTGATGGCCGCCGGTGGTCTCGCCTTTGGGTTTGTTGGGCGCAAGGCAGCCGAAGGGACGCTCAGGCCGAACCGCTGGGCCGGAATCCGGACGCCCTACACGTACTCCAGCGACGAGGCCTGGTATGCGACGCACCGGCATGCCGGGCCAATCCTGGAACGGACCGGGTTGGCGGTCGGCGTGGCTTCGCTCGTCCTGCTGGTGTTCACCGCGGCGGGTGTACTCGGCCCGGCGGAGGCAGCAGTCGCCGCACTCGGGCTGGCTGCGCTCATGGTCATTGCGGCGATCGTCGCCTGGTGGCTCGGCACATCCCGCGCCCGCCGCGAGATGGGACAGCCATGAGCGCCGAATTGTCCCGGATCCTCCAGTGCGGGCATACTCAGGACACGCTTCTCTTCCCGGGTGATAACCGTGCCTAAGCTCGTCCTCGCCTACTCAGGCGGCCTCGATACGACCACTGCCATCAAGTGGCTCTCCGTGGAGCGCGGCTGGGACGTGGTCGCTCTGAACATCGACGTGGGCAAGAGCCGTGAGCAGCCGGTGATCGAGTCCCGGGGCGTCGCCGCCGGCGCCGTCAACGTTCGTGTCATTGACGCCCGCGAGGACTTCATCCGCTATTTCGCCTTCCCGGCGCTGGCCGCAGGCGCCATCTACCAGGATGCCTATCCCCTCGCGACCGCCCTCGCGCGACCGCTCATGGCCAAGTTGCTTGTCGATGTTGCCCACGAGGAGGGCGCGACGGCTGTTGCCCATGGCTGCACCGGTAAGGGAAACGACCAGGTTCGGTTCGATGTTGGCGTGCAGACGCTTGATCCCTCCCTGGAAATCGTGGCGCCGACGCGCGAGTACGCGATGGCTCGCGAGAGCCAGATCGAGTACCTCCGCGAACACGGCATCGATATCCCATGGGGCCAGAAAGGCCCGTTCAGCATCGACGAGAACATGTGGGGGCGGAGCGCTGAAGCGGGTGTCCTCGAAGACCCCTGGGTCGAACCACCGGCAGAAGCCTATGAATGGACTGCGGACCCGGAAACGGTGATCCGGGCGGCCGAGTACGTGGAAATCGAATTCGACCGGGGGATGCCCGTGCGGTTGGATGGCGCCGAACTCGGGGCTGTCGCTCTCGTCGAAAGGTTGAACGAACTCGGCGGCGCCCACGGCATCGGCCGGCTCGATCAGATAGAGGACCGGTTGGTTGGCATCAAGAGTCGCGAGATCTATGAGGCTCCGGCGGCCGTCATCCTCCACACCGCCCATCGCGCCCTCGAAGCGATGACGCTGAGCAAGAACCAGCTTCGCCTCAAGAAGCAGGTAGCCGTGGAATATTCGGAGCTGATCTACAACGGGCTCTGGTTCAGCGCGCACCACCAGGACATCGCGGCGTATGTGGCCAGCACGCAGCGACACGTCTCCGGAGTCATCCGTTTGAGACTCGCCCGGGGCCGCGCGACGGTCGTTGGCCGCAAGGCGCCGGACTCGCTTTACGACCACGCGCTCGCGACCTACGACAAGGGTGATACCTACGATCAGGCTGCTGCCGTAGGATTCATCAATATCTGGGGACTACAGACTCGTGTGCAGGCGCGGAAGCAACTGCTCGGCAGCCTGCCCGAAACGCTCAAAATCGCAATGCCGGGGGACCAGGTGTGACGCAGGCGGAAGCTGAGTTTCGAATTACATACGAGGGCCCGGGGGAGGGCTCCTCGATCATGGGCGCGACACTGGCGAACTTCATCATTGAGTTGCCCGGCGCCGACAAAGAGTGCGCCGTCATGCTCAATGACCCCGGAGCTGCCTACCTTGCCGAACAGTTGGGGGCCGAAGAGACCCCGGAGTGGCGAGAAGCGGCAACGGAAAAGGTTGGCGCTGCGGTGCTCCGGGCGGCAATCGAAGAGTCGCGCCATACCGACTCCGTCGTCTTCGTCTCTCGGGCAATTCTTGAGGCGCATCCGGAGTTCGTCGACGCCCTGCGCTAGCCGCCACTTCTAATCGCCCTCGCCCCTACACTGGATTGGTGGACCAATCCCGCATTCGCAACTTCTGCATCATCGCGCACATCGACCACGGCAAGTCGACGCTGGCGGACCGCCTGCTCGAATCGACCGGGACGGTGGCCAAGCGCGACATGGCCGAGCAGCTCCTTGATTCGATGGACCTCGAGCGGGAAAAGGGCATCACGATCAAGGCCGCTGCCGCCCGGGTGACATACAAGGCCAGCGATGGCGTGACGTACGAGTACAACCTCATCGATACGCCGGGACATGTGGACTTCACGTACGAAGTTTCGCGCAGCCTCGCAGCTTGCGAAGGGGCCCTCCTCGTCGTCGATGCGACGCAGGGCATCGAAGCTCAGACCCTGGCAAATGTGTACCTGGCGCTGAACCAGGACCTCACGCTGATCCCGGTGCTCAACAAGATCGACCTCCCCCACGCCGAGCCGGAACGGGTCGCGGCCGAACTGGAGCGGGTCGTCGGCTTTTCGCGTGACGAGGTGATCTTCGCGTCGGCGAAGGAGGGGACCGGTGTCCCGGAGATTCTTGAAGCGATCCACGAGCGGATACCGCCTCCGAAGGGCGACCCCTCAGCCCCGCTGGAGGCGCTGATCTTCGACTCCAAGTACGACGCCTATAAGGGCGTGCTGGCCTACGTCCGCGTCTTCCAGGGCACGATGAAGGGCCGCGATGACCTCTCGCTGATGCAGACGAAGCGGAAGTTCGAGCCGCTGGAGTTCGGCACCTTCAGCCCGACGATGGTCACGCTCCCTTCGCTGGAGTGTGGCGAGGTTGGCTACGTGGCCACGGGCCTCAAGGAAGTGGCCGACTGTCGCGTGGGCGACACCATCACTGCCGCCGCACACCCGGCGCCAGCGCCCCTCCCGGGTTACCGGAAGGCGAAGCCGATGGTCTTCGCCGGCCTCTATCCCACCAACTCGGACGAGTACCAGGATCTTCGTGAAGCCCTGGATCGATTGTCGCTTAACGATGCATCGCTCGTATACGAACCTGAATCGTCGGCGGCGCTGGGCTTTGGCTTTCGCTGCGGATTCCTCGGGCTGCTCCACCTCGAGATCGTGACCGAACGGCTGGAACGCGAATACGGCCTCGAGTTGCTCACGACCGCGCCCGGTGTTGAGTACCACGTCGTGACCAGCAACGGCGAAGAAGTCATCGTCGACTCACCGGCGGATCTCCCGGACCCCTCACGAATAACCGAGGTTCGCGAGCCGTGGGCAAAACTCGACATCATCACGCCCAGCCGCTACATCGGCCAGGTGATGGAACTGGTCACCACGCGGCGTGGGGCGTTCGAGCGGATGGAGTACCTCGAGCCCGAGAGCGATATGGCCCAGGGCGAGGCTCGCGTGCTGCTCGAGTACGAAGTGCCAATGGCCGAGATCCTTGTGGACTTCTACGACTCGCTGAAGAGTTCGACCAGCGGGTACGCCAGCATGGACTATGAGTTGCGCGAGTACCGTGCTGCACGCCTCGTGAAGGTGGACATCCTCGTCAACGGCACGCCGGTCGATGCTCTGTCGCTGATCACTCACAACGACAACGCCACGCGCGAAGGCCGGCAGCTGGTCACGCGCCTCCGCGGGTTGATCCCGCGGCAGATGTTCGATGTGCCCCTGCAGGCCGCCGTCGGCGGCCGGATCATCAGCCGGGAGACAATCAAGGCGATGCGCAAGAACGTGCTCGCCAAGTGCTATGGCGGCGACATAACCCGAAAGCGCAAGCTCCTCGAGAAGCAGGCCGAGGGCAAGAAGCGGATGAAACTGGTGGGCAGCGTGGAGATCCCGCAGGAAGCCTTCATGGCCGTCCTCAAGCTACGAGACGACTAAACGCACGGCAGGGTTGCCCGTGGAAACATCGATGCAACGAGACGCTGATAGCGTTTCGCCGGTATCGTTCTCCCGACCGGAGAATCCCAGGAGGCCCGTGAACCATGGCAGTGAAAGCCTTTGTCTTTATCGTCGTTGACCCCGCGCGGACAACACATGTCTACGAGAGTCTGTCGGCGGTGGATGGCATTTCCGAGGTCTACCAGGTGATGGGTCCGTATGACATCGTCGCAATCGTGGAGGTCGAGAACCTCAGCGATGTGCCGCAGGTGATCAGCCGGCACATTCGGGCCGTCGAAGGCATCGAGAGCACGACGACCTGCGTCACCTTCCCCGAGGTCTAGGCCGGGCCTCTGACGTGGGTCCGGACTACGGGCAGCTCGACGCGGCAGGTGTTGCCGCGCAGATCTTCTTCCCGAGGAGCGATCTGTCCCGGGCTGGCGGCGCCGCGGAGGACGTAGTTCTCGACGTTGGCGATGGCATCGGACTCGGTGCGCGCTTCTACCGGCACTCTTCAGAATTTCCGACGATTCTCTACTGGCATGGCAACGGCGAGGTTGTTGGGGACCACGACGACATCGCGCCGTTGTACGCGGACGCCGGCGCAAACCTGTTCGTCGCGGACTTTCGAGGCTATGGCAAGAGTGGCGGCCGCCCGTCCTTCGAAAACCTCGTACTGGACGGACCTCGCGGCGTCCGCCGGATGATCGAGCACCTCGACGCGACAGGTTTCGGCGGAACGCGCTATGTGATGGGGCGCAGCCTTGGAAGTCACCCGGCCCTGGAAGTCGCAGCAAGGATGGGGGACGACGTGGCTGGTCTGATCATCGAGAGCGGCGCATCGAGCGTTGCCGGGATGGCCGGGCGCCTTGCGGGGATCGTCGACCCGGACGCCCTTGATGCGCTGGTGGCGGCGCACGATGCGAAGGTCGCCAGTATCACCATGCCCGCGCTCATCATTCACGGAGAGTGGGACGAGCTGATTCCTGTGGACCGGGCGGCCTGGCTCTACGACACGCTTGGCTCAACCGAGAAGGAACTCGTGACCATCCCGCAGGCCGGGCACAACGACATTCTCTGGGTGGGGCGGACGCTCTACTTCGAGGCGATCAGGCGGTTTGTTGGCGGCTAGCTAGCTCGCGGGTCGGGAACGTTAACGACGATGGCATCCATCGTGTTCCGGGCCAGAAGAAACTCGGCAGGGTTGTCTGGGTCGAGGTTTTCTTCGGAGTGGACTTCGAAGGGCGGCACGAAGACGAAGTCGCCCGGTTCCGCGTCCTGCATGTGCTCCAGGTTGTCGCCCCAGCGGAACCGAATCCGGCCCTTGACGATGTAGATACCCGATTCGCTTTCGCCGTGGTGATGGACATCCGAGCAGGCTCCGGGGCTGTTGACGCCCATGCCCATCCAGAGGCCCTTCGAGTTCGTTGTCTTCGCCGACACGCCGGCTTCGCGGCGCATTCCAGCAGTCTGGGCGGTGCCGCCGTCTCGCTCGTTGGGATGAATGATGTGGACCATGACCGCGATTCTACGCCCTAGAAGATCGGGTCGCCGCCAGCGCTCTCCGAGGCCTCGCCGAGTGCCGCTTCGGGGGTGAGCTCGCCGCGCGCCCGGGCGATGCGGCGGCGCATCGTTTCGAGTTCTTCCGGCTCGGCCCCACCGAGAGCGCGCTGGACCATCTGGAAGAGCGTTTCGCCCGTGACGAGTGCGTAGCCGTAGTTCTCGCAGGCGAGTTTGAGGGCGTCGGTGTACTGCGACTTGCGGGCGTCAGGTTGCGTCATCCGGTGCCCGGTGACGACAACAAGGCCGTCCGCTGTCCGGCGAAGCTTGAGCATTTGCTCTTCGAGCCGGCGCTGTAGCCGGATATAAGGCCACTCGACGACCGCTTCGTTGGCCGCTTCGGCTTCGACAAGGAGGCGGCTGTCTCCGTCGGACAGGCTGAGAGGTTCCCTCGGCTTCGAGTCGAGGCCATAACCGAGCAGGAGAAGCGCATCCTTCACGGCGGTTTCAAAGTCATTGCCGGTGGCCCAGAGGAGGCGGCGATGCGAGGCCAGGACATCGCGGCGTCCAGTGATTTCGTCGACGCGAATGGCGGCTTCCTTGGCGACGGTCGTGGCCTCGTCGAGTTCGGCGTCGAGTTGTTCGAGGCCGGGCACCGGTTGCGAACGCACCCAGTTGGGAGTGGACTGTCCGGATTCCCGCCCGGCGAGCCGGAGGCAGGTGTCGACCAGCGCCTGGCCGAAGAGTTGGCGTGCCTGGCCGCTGGGAATGCTCATCGCCGGGAGGACGACGACGCGACCGCCAAGGACGGGGAACTCGGCAGCGATCGGGACCCCTGGTCCAGCGACGGCAATCGTGTGGGCATTCTTGCGGTAGCTTTCCAGCTTGTCGTTCAGCGTCGCCCGGTAGCCAACGTGGCGCCGAAATTCGCGGAGCAAATGCGCAACGGGATGGGAATCGTCGACGATGCGGACGTTCTTGCCTTCGGCCGCCTGCAGAAATGGTGGCGACCAGGCAGCGCCCGACGGTGCCGGAAGCCAGCTGTAGCGGTCGGCGCCCTCGTAGCCAACGATGCCAGTCACCGGCGCGTTCGGCCGTCCGAAGACCAGCACAGTGCCACCGGATTCGAGGATCCGTTCGGTTTCCGCGCCCCTGCGCTGGAGTTGGTCGCCGGCCGACACACCCGAGGCGCTCGATGATGCGTTCACCACGACGCGTCCATCGTTCGCAGTGAATTCCTTTTCGCCGTTGAGGAGCTCGGACGCGACTCTCGTCAGGCTTTCCGGGTCGATGACGAGCGCGTCAAAGTCGTAGTAACTGGGGGCGTTGAACGCCGTGTAGTTTTCGATATCCGGGTTGGGGGTCGGCATGCCGACGACGATGACCTTCATGGCTGGTCGCTCATTGTAAGCATGGCGCGGATAGCAGCGACCGATTCCGCGAGGTCTGGACGCCGGAGGGCGGCGCCGACGAACGCCTGGAGGTATCCCCCGGGGCGGCCGGTGTCGTAGCGGTCGCCGTCGAACGGCAACGCGTGGACTGGCTCGTCGGCCGCGATTTGGGCAGCAATGGCATCGGTGATCTGGTACTCGCCGCCTCGGCCCGGGTGGAGCTTCTCGATGTGGCCGAAGATGGATGGCGCGAGGATGTAGCGTCCGATGACGGCATGGCGCGAAGGCGCTTCGGCGATCGATGGCTTTTCCACGAGCGCAGAGATGCGCCAGTCGCGCTCGGCGGAGGTGTCCGCGATGCCATAGCTTTCGACCTGGTCCGGCTCGACTTCCTGCACGGTGATGACGGTCCCTCCCGTTTGGGCGTACCTGGCGACAAGGCGGGCGACGGTCGATGGCGTCGAGAAAATGAAGGTCATCGGGGAAGATCAATACGAATGGCTCGTTCCCCACGATGCCGCGGGTCGTTGCCACGGCGTTTGCTATGCCCTTCGGTTCGGCCTGTTCGGTGAAGTGGAAGCGGGCAAGCGTCGAACCGCGACGTGCGATCTCCGCCCGTGAATCGTTCCGTTCGGCAAGTGTGGTCGCGACGCGGCCGGTGCCCTCAAAGTATTCGCGGATACTTTCCTTGCCGGGCGAAAGGACAAGAACGACCTCCTCGATCCCGGCTTCGACACATTCCTCAACGGCGTACTCGATAAGTGGCTTGTCGAGTACGGGGAGCATTTCTTTCGGGGCGGCGGCGCTGGCCGGGAGCATCCGCGTGCCGAGGCCGCCGGCAAGAATGACAGCTTTTCGGACCGGGCTGGTCATGCTGACATGCCCAGCGGGCTTCGGGCATGCTTGTACAGCACCATCGCTACAATGCTATGATCGTTACTCGTCTGAATCTATTTGGGAGTGCCGTTGAGAAAGCGACCTAAAGCCCCACCGAAGCCTCTGCCGCCCGAGCCGCGGATCAACGAAAAGATCCGCGTGCCAGAAGTGCGGCTCATCGATGAAAACGGCGGCCAGATTGGCGTCGTCAAAACGTCCGATGCAATCACCATGGCGCGAGAGCGCGAAGTCGACCTTGTCGAGGTCGCCGCGCAAGCCAGCCCTCCTGTGGCTCGGCTGATGGATTTTGGAAAGTTCAAGTACGAACAGTCCAAGAAAGATCGCGAAGCCAAGAAGCACCAGGTCAACGTCCAGCTCCGCGAAGTGCGGATGAAGCCGAAGATCGACGAACACGACATCGACTTCAAGACGCGCACCGCCGCGAAGCTGCTCAAGGGCGGCGACAAGGTGAAGGTGACCGTGATGTTCCGGGGCCGGGAGATCACCCACCCGCAAATTGGCAAGAGCCTGTTGGACCGTGTGTCGGCGACGCTTGAGCCCATTGCGCTTGTGGAAAAGGGTGCCCAACTCGAAGGGCGCCACATGACAATGATCCTCGCGCCCGACAAGAAGAAGATCGCCGCAATCGCGCGTGCCGCCGCCAAGGATGGTGACGCACCACCTCCCGGCGCCGAGCTGCTCGAAGATGACGGGAACGACGCGACAGGCGAAGATGATGAGGAGTTGACCGCACCGGAAGAGGTTGCGGCGGCTACAGGAGACTAAACCCGTGCCGAAGCTGAAGACCCATAAGGGCACTCGTGCCCGTTTCCGCGTGTCCGGCGGTGGCAAGGTGATGCGCATGTACGGGCGCCGGAACAACTTCCGACGCAAGAAGCGCAAGCCGGTCACCGTGATGTTCGGACGGACCGTCCCGGTGAATGCCACGCACGCCGAGACCATTCGTACCCTGCTCGCAGGCCAGAAATAACCGGAGGTAACCCGTGAGCCGAGTCAAACGAGGCGTCACGTCCCACAAGCGCCATAAGAAGGTGCTAGCTCTGACAGCAGGCCATCGCGGTCAGCGCCATCGGCTTATTCGCCGGGCGCGCGAGAGCATGCTCCATTCGCTGCGCTACAACTGGGTTGACCGCCGGGACAAGAAGGGCGAGTTCCGCAAGCTCTGGATCATCCGGATCAACGCCGCCGCGCGTCTTCATGGTATGACCTACAGCACCTTCATGAATGGCCTCAAGAAGGCGGGGGTCGACCTCGACCGGAAGGCGCTGGCCGACCTCGCGGTAACCCGCCCGGACGCGTTTGCGCAGCTGGCTGATCAGGCCAAGGGTGGCCTCGCCGCCTAGGTCTCGCGCCTGGTGATACAACAAACGCCCGGCCATTGGCCGGGCGTTTCGCGTTGACGCGTTCGAGATCTACTGGCCGATGACGGCCAGTGAGTTGAAGGTCAGGCTGAGGATAATCAGCGCGAAGATGGCCGCCAGGGGGCTCAGGTCGATCATGCCCGTCTGCGGCAGGATCCGCCGGAAGGGGTCGATGAGCGGTTCTGTGACGCGGAATAGCATCTGGTAGACGGCGCTTCCCTGGTCGATCGGAAACCAGCTCAACAATGCCCGGGCGATGATTGCCCAGGTGAGAATGTCGATGAAGGTCGTCGTCATCTGCGCGATGTAAGGATTCATGCGTTGCCTGTTAGTGAGCTTAGCAAAACGTGGCTGACAGTCAGCAACGCCTAGGCTGAGACCTGGTTGATGACTGTCAGCATGACGTAAAGCACAACAATCACGACCATGGCACTGAAGTCGATCATCCCGGTGCGCGGCATGATGCGCCTCACAGGCTCCAGGAGCGGCTCTGTGACCTGGAAGACAATCCGGGCGAACGGATTGTCACGACCGACCGGAAACCAGCTCATGAGCGACCGAACAATGATCGCGACGATGAGGAAGTAGATGAAGATGGTGAAGAGTCCTGCGACTGTGCTGTTCAACTCATCTGCCCCAATTCCTTCGCCCTTTCGTGTGCGGCGCGGACGGCATTCGCGATCGCCGCACGGACACCGTGTTGTTCGAGTGCTCGCAGCCCCGCGGCTGTGGTACCGGCCGGCGATGTGACCTGTGCCCGCAGCGCCGCGAGGTCCTTGTCACTCTGACTCGCATACTTCGCCGAGCCGTAAAACGTCTGGAGGACGAGAGTCTCGGCCTGGGCGCGGGTGAGGCCGGCGTCGACAGCGCCATCGACCATTGCCTCCATAAGAAGGAAGACGAACCCCGGACCACTTCCGTTGACCGCCGTGGCCATGTCGATCTTTGCCTCGCTGTCGACGTAGAGGTCCTTTCCCATGGAACCGAGGAGTTTCGCGGCGAAGACTCGCGATGCGTCGTCCACCGCGGGAGTGGCGGTCCAGGCGCTCATGCCCGCACCGACTGCTGCGGGGGTATTCGGCATCACCCGGATGATGCGTTCGGCACCGGTCGCCGCTCCAATAGCGGCGATGGGAACGCCAGCCATGATGGAGATGATGAGAGCGCTCGAAAGAGTTCCGGCGCTCAGCGACTTCATGTCTTGCGGTTTTATCGCGAGGATGACGACTGCGGCGCCGGCACAGCCCTCTGCGACGGTCGCGCTCGTCCGGATACCAAATTCCCGCTGGAGGGCCTCGCGTCGTTCCGCAACGACCTCGCAGACGACGACACTACCCCTGTCGAGCACGCCCGCCTCGAGGCCGGCGCGGAGGATTGCCGAGCCCATGGCTCCGCCGCCTATGAATGCCACATTCATCCGCGCTCTCCGAAAATCGCCCGGCCCACACGGATGTGCGTCGCACCTTCTTCGATGGCGATCTCGAAGTCATTGGTCATGCCCATCGAGAGCGACGACAGGCTGTGCCTGTCAGCAAGATTGCGGAGGGCCGCGAAGTGGCCGTGCAACTCGCCGTCGGTGGCGCCGAGCGGCGCGACCGTCATCAGTCCGCGGACGACGATGTGGTCGAGGGCGCTGGCGTGTTCGACGATCGCCGTCAGCTCAGAAGGTGCAATGCCCTCCTTTGTCGCCTCGCCGGAAACATTGACTTCGATGAAGACCTCGATGCGCTCGAGCGCTCGGGTCGCGATGGCATCGAGAAGTTTCGTGGAGTCGATGCTGTGGATTGTCGTGAAGGCCTCGAGCGCGGCGCGCGCCTTGTTGGTTTGGAGGTGCCCGATGAGGTGCCAGTGAGGATGGAGACCCATCTCTGCGAGCGCGGCTTTCTTGGCAGTGCCTTCCTGTACACGGTTTTCGCCGAGTTCGGAGATACCAGCTTCGACGGCTGCCGCAACGCGCTCCGGCTCGATCGTCTTCGAGACGCCGATGAGGGTGATATCCGCGGGGGCGCGGCCCGCGCGCTGGCAGGCGCGATCCATGCGTTCACGGATCGCCTCGATGTTGGCGGCAATGGACAGTTTGGTAGCGGCGGTCACGGCAACTCAGGAGGGTGCTTGGCTTCCCATACGCCCCGGAGGATGACACCCGCCACGACCACCCCGATTGCGGCGAGACCGAGTAATGGGGTGAGGGTGAAGAGCCAGATAATCAACACCAGCCCAAGGACAACCGCGAGCATGAAGCCGAGCGGCTTCGCGAGGATCCGGAATACAACGAAGATGATGGCGATCGTTTCTCGCCACCCACCCTCTTCATCCGGGTCCTTGCCGGAGTCGTAGTAGAAACCCATTAAGCCATTGTAGCCCCTGGAGCAGGTCCCTCGACCTTGTGGCTCCCGGGGCTTTGGGGCCTGGACTTACCCGCACTTGTTGTAGCCGCAGTTGCGGCATTGCAAGCAGCCTTCGCCATAGAAGAGGACATCGCCGCAGTCCGGGCACCCGACGCCGCTCGCCACGGAGTGTTCGCGCGCGTGCGTCGGTGTCGCAACGGCAACCTGATCTGCGGGAATCAGCATTGGCTGCGAGACCGGATCGTCGGAGAACTTCAGCTCGAGCCAGCGGAAAATGTAATCCATGATGCTTGTCGCGATCGGGATCTGGGGATTGCCCGTGGGGCCGGCCGGGTCGAAGCGCGTGCCCTTGAACTTGCTTGCCAGCTCGGCGACGGGCACGCCGTATTGCAGCGAGTAGCTCGTCAGCATCGCGACGGTGTCCATCAGGCCGCTGACCGTTGAACCCTGTCGGCTGACGTTCACGAAGAGTTCCGCGGGCGTGCCGTCTTCGAACATGCCGACGGTCATGTAGCCTTCCTGCTCGCCTACCCGGAATTTGTGTGTGATCGACTGGCGTTCGGGCGTCAGCCGGCGGCGGACTGGCACCCGGGCCTTCAGGAGAAGGTCCTGGGCGGCCTTAATGGCATCAGCGGCGTCGACCGGCGTCTCTTCCTCCTTCGCGTGATAGAGCACCTGCTCCGAGCGCGAGCCGTCGCGATAGTAGGAGATCGACTTGAGGTCTTCGTCGTAGGCCATCATGTAGAGCCGCTTCACGTCGTCAACGGTGTGCGATGAGGGGGCGTTGGCAGTCTTCGAGATCGAGGAGTCGTTGTAGCGCTGGGCTGCCGCCTGCACGTGGACGTGGTCTTCGGGACTCACGTCGTTGGAGCAGACGAGCCAGTCCGGACTTTCGGGGCTGCCGTACAGTTCCGCCCACCGCGAGGACACGGTGTATTCGCCGGTGCGGTCGCTGCGCAGGTAGCTGAAGTCGAAGTAGGGCTCGATGCCGCTGTTGACGCCGGCCACAAGCGAAGTCGTGCCTGTCGGTGCCTGCGTCAGCAGGTAGCAGTTGCGGATTCCGTAGCGGGCAATGCCATCACGGATGTCGCGCGGCAGACGCTGGATGAAGGGTCGCTCGAGGTACTCAGGCGAGTACTTCGGGAAGGCGCCACGTTCGCGCGAGAGCTCGACGCTGGCCCGGTAGGCCTCGTCGCGAAGGGTGCGGAAGACATCCTCGGTGAACTTCACCGATTCTTCGGAACCGTAGCGCATCTCCATCCGCAACATGCAGTCGGCAAGGCCCATGACGCCGATGCCCATCCGGCGGATCTGCTGCTGGCTATCGCGGCACTCGTCGATCGGATAGTGGCTCAGGTCCACGACGTTGTCGTTGAACCGAACGGCCGCCGGGATGTACTGCCGGAAGCTGTCGAAGTCGAAGGTCCAGGCGCCATCAGCACCTTCCACCATGAAGGAGTCGAGGTTGAAGGCGCCGAGGAGACAGGCGCCGTAAGGGCCTAGAGGCTGTTCGCCACAGGGGTTGGTCGAGATGAGCGTCTCGAAGTAGCCGGAGTTTGCTTCCTTGTTTGCCCGATCCATGAAGTAGATACCGGGCTCAGCGCTGCGCCATGCCGCTTCGCAGATCTCGTCCCAGAGCTGGCGGGCCTGGATCGTCCGGTAGACGGTGCCGCCGAACTGGAGATCCCAGGGTCCGTCCGCCTTGAGGGCCTCCATGAATGCGTCGGAGATGCAGACACTGACGTTGCAGCCCTCGAGTACTCCCGGCGTTTCCTTCGCATGGATGAACTCAAAGACGTCCGGATGATCGCAGTCGAGCATGATCATCGCGGCGCCACGCCGGCTGCCGCCCTGGATGATCACAGTCTTGGAGATGAAGGCAAATGGCTGCGCCCAGTTGACGGGCCCGGAAGAGGTGCCGTTGACGCCCTTCACCTTGTCGCCGCGCGGCCGGAGCGAGGACATGTTGACGCCGACGCCGCCGCCGCGCGACTGGATCTCCACCCACTCGTTGAGGGACTTCATGATCCCCTGCCGGCTATCTTCCGGGCTGGGGATGACGTAGCAATTCTGGGCGGTCACCCCGGCGCCTGTGCCCATGGCAGCCGTGATCCTGCCACCGGGCAGGTAGCGGAAGCCGGTAAGGAGATCCATGAACTTCTCGGACCACTCTTCCCGCAAGGCTTCGGTCTTCTCGTGCTCGGCCACGGCCGAGCTCACACGCTGCCACGCCTCATGGGGGAACTGTTCCCCGTCATGCGCGTAGCGGTCGCGGAAGATGTTGAGTTGGACCTCGTTGTAGGTTGATTCCACGGGAGTGTCCTTGCGTTCGTAGATCTGGGTCACGGCGGGGTCCTTTCGAGATGTTCGTGTTTCCGAACCAGGCCCTCACCACAACGCCACCCCGAGGGGCGCCGCCACTGTCCGGGGCCTGGAGCACGTCCTTAGCTGGAAGTCGGCTCCGGCATCGCCCGGCAGGGCTTACCAGTATAGTACAAACGTTCTGGTTTCATCCTGCCGACTCGGCGAGCCGGCTATCGCTGTGTGATGCCCGGGCAGGGTCGAAATGAACGGGAGAACTGCCGTCGTCAATGAGCGGCAGCTGGAGGGTGCGCTCCTCGATGCTGGGCACACGGCCCTCTTCGAGGGCGGTCAGCGCTTCCTTCAGCGTGTCGAGGTCACTGAAGGATCGGTACACGGATGCGAAGCGAATGTAGGCAATGTGGTCAAGACTGCGCAGGTGGTCCATCGCCAGTTCTCCCACAACTGACGATGGGACCTCCGCGCGTCCGTCGCTCATCACCCGTGCTTCGATATCGGCGACGACGCCGTCAAGTTCTGCCACGCTGATGGGGCGTTTGGTACAGGCCCGGCGAAGGCCGGCCATCAGCTTGTCGCGGCTGAATTCCTCGCGGCGGCCGTCCTTTTTGACGATCTGGACCGTTGACAGCTGGGGCATCTCCACCGTGGAGAACCGCTCGCCGCACATACTGCATTCGCGGCGGCGCCGGATGCCGTCGTCGGTCGAACGGCTATCGGTGACGCGGGAGTCACGGGCCTGGCAGAAGGGACATCGCACGCGCCATAACTCCTGAAGCGTGTAAACGCCTTATCAGTTTCGGTCTGCGCATAATCTACCAGATCTTGGGGGTCGTCAACCCTCATCCACTACATATTGCGCCATGTTCCGTCGAGTTGATCGCAGAGTTTACGAACGGCGGTAGTACGGGCAGGCAGGCGTGTCGTACCACGGCGAGAGGACACCACTCGCTGGATGGAGGCAGGTGCCCCTACCGACATCCTGGTCTTCGATGAATTCGTGGCAGGAGCCGCAGGCTTTCGTGCGCGGGGGCGCTTCGACGGCGCCGTAGCCGAGGAAGGTCTCTTCGATGTCAACGAGGGCGGCAGGCTCGACGGGGCGAAAATCGTAGTAGTCATGCAGACGTTCGCGCTGGGCCTGCTTGCGTTCGCGCTTGCGATTCTTCCGGCGGCTCATAGCCTCAGGCTACGCAACGCGCGGGCTGCCAACCACCGGACGTTTACTTGCCGCGGAGCTTGCGGCCGATCCACCTGAGCGGGTCGTAGTAGCGGTCTGCTACGCGTTCCTTGAGCGGGATGATCGCGTTGTCGGTGATGTGGATGTCTTCCGGGCAGACCTCGGTGCAGCACTTGGTGATGTTGCAGTAGCCGACGCCGGCGTCGTACTTCGCGAGTTCGAGGCGGTCATCGGTATCGAGAGGGTGCATATCGAGTTCTGCGAGGCGGACGAAGAAGCGCGGGCCGGCGAAGTTCGGCTTGTTCTCGGGGTGGTCACGGATGACGTGGCAGACGTTCTGGCAGAGGAAGCATTCGATGCACTTGCGGAACTCCTGGCCCCGCTCGACATCTTCCTGCATCATCCGATGGGTGCCGTCAGCCTCGGGTGCTCGCGGCTTGAAGGCCGGGATCTTCTTGGCGACCTCGTAGTTGAACGAGACGTCGCAGGCGAGGTCGCGGATGAGCGGCCAGGTCTTCATCGGCGCCACGGTGATGAGTTCGCCGGGTTCGAAGAGGTTCATCCGCGTCATGCACATGAGCCGGGGCTTGCCGTTGATCTCGGCGCTGCACGAGCCGCACTTGCCAGCCTTACAGTTCCAGCGGACGGCGAGGTCCGGCGCCTGCTCGGCCTGGATGGTGTGGACGACGTCGAGGACGACCTGTCCGGGACTGACGTCAACGGTGTAGTCGACCCACTCGCCGCCATCCGTGTCGCCACGGAAGAGCCGCATCGTCGTGTCCGTCATTAGTGGGCCTCCTCGAACAGGACCTTCAGGTCGGCGGGCATCTCCATCAGCGGTTCGGTCGTAACCGTCATCTCGCCGTTCGATCCCTGCCGGATAACGACATTCTTGTTCCCCCAGTTTTCCTCGTCTGCGGTGGGGAAGTCTTCGCGGGTGTGGCCACCACGGCTCTCCTCCCGTGTCTCCGCGGCCCGTGCAATGGCCTCAGACACGGTGAGCAGCGACTGAAGGTCGAGCGAGAGGTGCCAACCGGGGTTGTACTGGCGGTGGCCCTCAACACCGGCGCGGGCAGCGCGTTCCCGGTAACCCGCGATCCGGGTTTGCGCTTCCTGGAGCTCCGACTTCGTCCGGATGATGCCGACGAGTTGATGCATCGACTCCTGTAGCTCGCGCTGGATGGTGTAAGGGTTTTCGGCGGCGGAGCCGTGCTCGAAGGGAGCGAGCATCGTGGTCGCGACGGATTCGGCCTGCTGCACGTCCACTGGAGGCGCCGCAGTATTTGCCGCTGCGAACTCGGCCGCACCGATGCCGGCCCGGCGGCCGAACACCAGGAGGTCGGAAAGCGAGTTGCCGCCCAGGCGGTTCGCGCCGTGCATGCCGCCCGCGACCTCACCTGCGGCGAAGAGCCCTGGAACTGTCGTCTGGCAGCTGTCTGCATTCACCCGGACACCACCCATGATGTAGTGCATCGTGGGGCCGACTTCCATCGACTCTTTCGTGATATCGACGTCCGCAAGCTGCTTGAACTGGTGGTACATGCTCGGCAACCGGCGCTTGATGTACTCCTCGCTGCGCCGGGATGCGATGTCGAGGAAGACGCCGCCGTGGGGGCTGCCCCTGCCTGCCTTCACCTCGGAGTTGATGGCGCGCGCAACCTCGTCGCGGGGGAGGAGGTTGGGAGTACGGCGGTTGTTGGTCTTGTCTTCGTACCAGCGCTCGGCTTCTTCGATCGTGTCGGCCGTTTCTGCCGCGAAGTAGGGCGAGATGTAGTTGAACATGAACTGTTCGCCCTCGGAGTTCCGCAGGGTGCCACCGTCGCCACGCACACCTTCGGTGACGAGGATGCCGCGGACGCTGGGCGGCCAGACCATGCCGGTGGGATGGAACTGGACGCACTCCATGTCGATGAGGTCAGCTCCGGCCCAGTAGGCGAGGGAGTGGCCGTCTCCCGTGTATTCCCATGAGTTGGAGGTAATCCGGAAGGCCTTGCCGACGCCGCCGGTGGCGAGGACGACAGCCTTCGCACCGAAGAGGACGAACTTGCCGCTCTCGCGCCAGTAGCCGACAGCGCCGGAGACGCGGTCGCCGTCCTTGATCAGGCGGTTGATGGTGCACTCCATGAAGACATCGATGCCCTTGTGCACGGCGTGCTGCTGGAGCGTTCGGATCATCTCGAGGCCGGTGCGGTCACCGACATGGGCAAGGCGGGCGTAGCGGTGGCCACCAAAGTCGCGCTGAAGGATGCGGCCGTCGCTCGTGCGGTCGAAGAGCGCTCCCCAGTTCTCGAGTTCGAGCACGCGGTCCGGGGCTTCCTGGGCATGGAGCTGGGCCATGCGCCAGTTGTTGAGCATCTTTCCGCCGCGCATCGTGTCACGGAAGTGGACCTGCCAGTTGTCCTCTTCCCAGACGTTGCGGAGGGCAGCAGCGATGCCGCCTTCGGCCATCACCGTGTGAGCCTTGCCGAGGAGTGACTTGCAAATGAGCGCGGTCTTCTGCCCCATCGCTGAGGCTTCGATAGCTGCCCGCAGCCCAGCGCCACCCGCTCCGATGACGATGACGTCGTAGTCGTGCCGTTCGAAATCAGTCATGTGTTACCTGCCCGCCCGGCTTAGAAATGTTTCCACGTGTTTGGGTCCGTGATGATGTCGTTCGCCACGAGTCGGATGTAGAGGTCGGTGGCGACGATCCAGACGAGGCTCGACCAGGCCCAGAGGCGATGATGTTCGTTCCACATCGAGACGTAATCCCAGATGCGCTTGCGGAACCGCGTCCAGCCCGTGGCGCTAAACGTATTGAGGCTGCCACCGACAAAGTGGCGGAGGGAATGGCAGGAGAACGTGTACATCATCAGGAGGAAGGCGTTGATGACGAGGACGATGGAGCCGAGACCAATGCCCCAGCCTTCATTGGCGTCGTGGAAGCTCTTGAAGGCGCCAATCCAGAGGATGGGGATGAAGATCAGCGCCATGTACATCACGAAGCGATGGACATTCTGGATGATCAGAGGCAGCTGCGATTCGCCTTTGAACGACGGGGCAACATCGCCGACGGCGCAGGCGGGCGGACTGAGGAAGTACGACCGGTAATAGGCGCGGCGGTAGTAGTAGCAGGTGGCCCTGAAGGGGACTGGTCCGATGAGGACGATGAGTGCCGGGCTGATAAGGATATTGCCGTTGGCTTCGAAGAACTTGGGTTCGTAGACGGGAGAGAGGTAGGGGCCAATCTCAAACGCCCACTTGTCGAGAAAGATGCTGATGGTCAGCCAGCCGAAGAAGACCGAGAGGCTGACGAAGACGAAGAGTGGTTCGATCCACCAGCCGTCAGTCCTGAGTGTGGAACGAAATCCGCGGCGATGCGGTGCGGCGACAGCCTGCGCCATGTGCTACTCCCCCCGGGCGATACCGTGCTGGGCGGGATCACGCCCGATTCGCATCCTACCGGCGGTTTACCTTCACCAGCAACGTTCTGTTGTGGATACGAGATATAGGACGTGTCTCTTTCGATATTACGGACGCTACTAGCGGCTGCGCATCCGGTCCCAGCGGAGGAGGCCGACGACGCTCTTGGCGTCGCAGATCTCGCCTGATTCGACCGCGGCGAGAGCTTCCTCCGGCGTCATCGCGACGACCTCGATGTCCTCGTCCTCATCGCCGTCCTCTGTCGCTTCGGTGAGGTCGGTGCAGAGATACATGTGGATGAATTCGCTCGTGTAGCCGGGAGCGACGTAGAAGCCTCCGAGTGATTCCAATGTGGCTGGAGCCCGGCCGACTTCCTCGGCGAGTTCGCGGCGGGCGGTTTCTTCCGGCTCTTCGCCCGGCTCGCGGGTGCCGGCTGGCAGCTCGAGCAGGCGCTTTCCGGCAGCGTGCCGGTATTGGGTGACGAGGAGCAGGCGGCCGTCGGAGTCGACCGGGATCATGCAGACGGCGCCGGGATGGGTAATGTATTCGCGGGTAGCGCGGATGCCTCCCGGCATTTCGAGCTCGTCGACATGGAGATCAAAGAGCTTGCCCGCGTAGACGAGCCGCTCGGACACGACCTTGACACCGTCATCCGGCATACGGCAGCGGCCTAGTCCAGGTAGTCCTTGAGCTTCTTGCTCCGACTCGGGTGCCGGAGCTTGCGCAACGCCTTCGCCTCGATCTGGCGAATGCGTTCGCGTGTGACGCCAAATTCGCGACCGACCTCCTCGAGCGTCCGGCTGCGGCCATCTTCGAGGCCGAAACGCAGTTGCAGGACGCGGCGCTCGCGGCTCGTCAGGCTTGCGAGCACATCCTCGACCTGTTCGCGCAACAACTGCTGGCTGGCGGCGTCCGCTGGCGCCAGGGCGCTGGCGTCTTCGATGAAGTCGCCGAGGTGGCTGTCTTCCTCCTCACCAATCGGTGTTTCGAGTGAGACGGGTTCCTGCGAAACCTTCTGGATTTCGCGTATGCGTTCGGGTGAGTAGGCCAGGCTCGTCTCGGTCTTGCCGGACTCTGTCATGCCCCTGGCAATCTCTTCGCTCGTGGGCTCGCGTCCGTACTCCTGAACGAGGCGACGGCTGACGCGGACGAGCTTGTTGATTGTCTCCACCATGTGAACCGGGATGCGGATCGTTCGGGCCTGGTCCGCGATGGCGCGGGTGATGGCCTGGCGAATCCACCAGGTTGCATAGGTGGAGAACTTGAAACCCTTGCGGTAGTCGAACTTTTCGACGGCCCGGATGAGGCCGATGTTGCCTTCCTGGATCAGGTCGAGGAGCGACATGCCGCGGCCGATGTACTTCTTCGCTACTGAAACCACAAGACGGAGGTTCGCTTCGGTCAGGCGCTTCTCGGCCTTGATCCCCTCATGGGTAATCCGGTCGAAGTGGTAGCGAAGCTGGTCCTCGAGTGGCGTGAGCTTTTCGACGAGGCCGGGAGCTGGCGGGAGAAGTTCCTTCTCGTCGCCTGCTTCTTCGGCCATCTTCTCAAGGAGGGAGGCGCCGATGATGTTTGTGATCGTGGAGAGCTTGACGATCGCCAGGTGCGCTTCGTCTTCCTCCATCTTCGCCTTTTGCATGGCGTAGAGGCGGAAGTCGAGGTCCATCTCCTGGTCGACGAGACCGCGGAATTGCGCGTCGCCGATAACGTCGACGATCCCCTTCTTCTTCAGCTTGGGCGCCTCGATGTCGCGCCACTTTGGAACTTTGAACGCGATCGCGTCGCCGTTCTCGTCGACTTCTGGAGTCTTACTCGCGACGATCTTCTCGTAGTCGTCGATGAAGGCGATCGCCGCTTTGTAGACGGGCAGCAGTTCCGCCCACTGCTCAAGCAGTGTGACCGCGATCCGCGTGTTGGACGGTGGATGGCCATAGGCCTGGACGTACCCGACCTTGATCTCGTCGATGTGGATGCCCTCTTCCATTTGACGGGCGAGGTGCTTCTCATCGTCGGCGGTCAGCAAGTAGACCTTGCCGATTTCCCGGAGGTACATCCGGACGGGATCGTCTATCCCCTCGGATTCTTCGCTGAGGAGGTTGACCTCCTCGACTTCTTCCTCTTCTTCTTCCTCCTCCTCGACGAGCCCTACTTTCTCGTCGTCGGAGGAGTTCTCTTCTTCCTCTTCTTCGTCCTTGCGCTCATCAAACTCCACGGTGGAGAGGCGATTAAGGACGCTCCCGATCATTGCGTCGGCGCTTGTTGGGGATTCGGTCAGGCCATCGTCACTCATGGGTGGCGTGCGTCCTCCGGGTTCTCTGGACAGCACAGAACGACAGCCTGCGCATCGATTCACGATAGGGCAGGATCTACAGGTTTACAAACGGAAAAGTGTCAGGGAAACATCAGGAATCGGCTGGCGTTGACGAGCATCGTCGTCCAGCTCCAGGTGGAGGTTTCAGGTCGTCGCAAGAACGAAATCTTCGCCGCTGGAAGGGCGAAGTCCATCGGCCCGCCCCGCAAAGTAGCGATCCGCGAGCGTCATGCCTGAGACATGCTCTGCCTTCCTGAATCCGGCTCCCCGCACCATCTCCAGCATTTCCTCCGGACTGTAGAAGCTCACGAACGGTGTGCCCGAGGACTGCGCGCCTTTCTGCGACGTCTCGAGCCCGGAGCGGTCGGCTTCTTCGAGGAGGGGAGCCGGGAGAAGAAAGGTCATCGCGACCGTCGAGCCAGGAGCGAGTGCGGCCAGTTGCCGAAGGGTCGCAGCTGTGGCGTCCCTGCTGAGATACATGGTCACGCCGGTGGAGGCGACGACCGCGGGCCGGCCTACATCAAAACCGGCTGCACGCAGCTGCTCCCACCAGTCTCCGGCTGTTTCGAAGTCCACCGGGACCAGGTGCAGCCAGCCGGGAACACCAAACCCCAGCTTTTCGAGTCGTTGTCGCTTCCACGCCTGCGGCCCGGGCTGGTCAATTTCGAACACCTGCAGCCGCGAGGCAACATCGGGCCTGCGCTGGGCGAAGGTATCGAGACCGGCGCCAAGGATGACGTATTGACCGACGCCGGCGGCCGTCTCTTCAACGGCGAGATCCTCGATAAAACGCGCCCGGGAGACGATGGAGGCGCGAAATCCGCGGGTGCCGTCCGGGTCCATGTCGCCCCGGTCTCGCCATCCAACGGGCGGATCGACAAGTTGGCGTCCGATGTCGTCCTCGATGACGAACGGGGGCTGGTCGACGAGCAGGTGCATGGCCCGCCACAGGGCCACACGGACGGCCGAACTCTCTGGTGCGGGCGTCGCCTGTTCCGGCATCGCTGCTCCTCGTTGTTGGAATCCTTCTCGTTCCGGCCACGACCGTGCGACGCGCGCGTCGATCCCGGCTAGACCAGTCTGCAGTTTGCTGGTCGAAAAGGACCGGGAGCCAGGTTGGGGACGGGATGGTGGGCGATACTGGACTCGAACCAGTGACCTCGTCGGTGTGAACGACGCGCTCTAACCAACTGAGCTAATCGCCCGCGCGAAATGGTTGGTACGCCGAGGAGGATTCGAACCTCCGACCTCTGCCTCCGCAGGGCAGCGCTCTATCCCCTGAGCTACCGGCGCGTCCGTGGTGCCGAAGGTGAGATTTGAACTCACACGCCCGCAAGGGGCACTACGCCCTGAACGTAGCGCGTCTGCCGTTCCGCCACTTCGGCCTTCGAATCATTATGGGAGGCGGCCGCCATCGGTTCAATGACAGCGGGTAAGGGTCTACTCGTAGAAGGCGATCGGCTCGGCAGTTTCCCAGTAGTTGTTGAGCTTGCCGTCGGGCAGGTCGCGGCCCGGGTGGAAGGCGCCCTTGTGCATCTGCTCGACCATGTGCTCCTGGCTTTCGAGCTGCTCGTCGAAGACTGCGGCGAAGTAGCCGATGCCCTGGGTGGAGTGCGCATCGGAACCGCCCGTGCCCGGCTTGCCCATGATCTTGGCCACCTGGAGGGCGAAATAGTTCTCGCGGGGCGTGTTGCAGCCGTTGAGCACCTCGATGCCGTGAACGAGCTGAAAGACCGGGAGCTTTGACGCTTCTTCCGGCATCAGGTTGAACGGCTCCTTACCTTCGCGCTTGAAGTGGACAGGGTCGAAAAAGTGGCGGAATGGGTGGGCGACAACGAGGAAGGCGCCCTGCTCATCAGCGACCTCGCGGAGCTTCTCCAGGCGACGGATGCCGCTCTGGTAGCCCTTCAGGCCGATGGCAAGGATGTGGCCCATGTCCGTGGACACTTCCATCCCGTTCGAGACGAAGATGCCCTCGTGCTTCTTGCGAAAGGGGCTGAGATCCCAGGACTCCCACATCCGATCATGTTCGGTGATATTGACGCCGGTAAGGCCCACCCTGTTCGCTTCCACGATGAGGTCGTCGGGATCCAGCATCGAGTCGGATGCACCTCTCGTGGTGTGGAGGTGCATGTCGATGATGGTTCCGGTCACGCTGGGCCCGTCCTGTTTGTTCCGATTTTCACAGAACCTGACTATATCATTCGCCCGCCAGAGGCAGAATCCAGCCGAATATCGCCGCGAACGAGAGGGCCAGCCCGAGCCACATCCACCAGCGGCTTCTGTTCACGACGAAGGCCAATGGCAGAGGCGCGATGGCAAGGGCGATCACGATAGCCGTAAATGCCAGCGAGGGAGTCCCGAGGCCACCGGTGCGAGCCGCGAAGTCCCCTCCCAGGTAGAGGGCGGCGAGGCCTGTGCCAAGGAGAATCCAGAGGGCGGTGGCGCCAACCATAATCTGCACCGCGATGAGCGGTTTCGGGACGCCGGAGTCGATCCAGCGTTCAAGGCGGCCGGAGTTCATGGCGCCGACGAGGAGATACGTCGCCGCCGCCGTCGTCAGGAGGGCCATCGCGTAGCCGCCTGCCATGCCCGCCATGAGCACACGAAGCGTCACTGGAGTGTGACGGTCGGGACAACATCGACGCCATCAATGCCGGCGGCGCCGATTGCCACCTGGGCGGCTTTGTCCGGCCGCCCGATCCAGTAGAGCGTCGGCCCGGCGCCGGCGAGGCGAATCGGACTGCCGATGGCTGCCTCGATCTGGTCGCGCAACGTTCCAAGTCCCGGGAAAGTGTCGAAGGCGACGCGTTCGAAGGCGTTCTGGGTGTCTTCGACAGTGCAGGGCGCCGGGTGTGCGGCGAGAAACCGCTTCGTCCACTCTCCGGAGTCGAACGGTGTCGCCGAGAGAGCCCGGAACAGCGTTGCCGTCTTCGCGTCGAGGCTGGCATGGGGGATGAAGAGGACGACGCCGTGTGGAGGGAGATCGGGAAGCGGTGAGACGACATCGCCTCGCCCGGTGACGATGGCCGTAGGTCCTCCGAGAAAGAACGCCTCGTCGCTTCCCACCGCATTCGCGGCGCCCCTCAGGAGCGCTTCGTCATCGATACTCCAGGCGACGGCGAGCAGGCGCAGCGCCGTCGCCGCATCCGAGGCGCCACCCCCGAGGCCCGAGGCGGGAGGGATCTGTTTGTCGATGAGGATGTGAGGCATCGGTGTTGCCGTTCGAACGCGGTCGGCGAGGGCGACAGCGGCTTGCCAGGCGAGGTTCGCTGCGTCGGCAGGCGTCTCGCCCGCCTTCGCTCCTGTGACTGTGACGCCAGGCTCGCGTTCCCACGAAAGCGTGACGGAGTCGGCGAGCGCGACCTTCTGCATCACTGTGCTGAGTTCGTGGTAGCCATCGCTGCGGCGTGCGAGCACCTCAAGGATGAGGTTGATCTTCGCCGGGGCCGCGGCCCCGAGGACGTCAGGCATCCTTCAATACCCGGCGCGTCGCCGCCAGCAAGGCGAGCCACTCGGCAACGTCGAGCGTCTCGGGGCGGCGGGCGGGTTCGACCCCAGCTTCGGCGAGCGCTTCGTCGGCGCCGCCGGGGGGCAACCAGACCCCGCGCGAAAGGCTGTTGTGGATCTGCTTGCGAGGATTGCGAAAGGTCCGGGAGACGAGTTCGAAGAAGGGTTCCAGTTCCGCCTGGTCGACGAGCGGCTGTGTCCGGGGAATGAGCCTGACCACGCCAGACATGACCGAGGGAGGCGGCTCAAACGCTTCCGGGAAGACGTCGAAGAGGTATTCCGCTCGCGCGTACACGGCGACGGAAATGCCGAGGAGCGACATGTGCCCGGGGGTGGCCGCGAGTTCCTTGCCGACCTCCTTCTGGACCATGACGACGGCTTCGCGCGGCGGGCGCTCGCTTTCCAGGAAGCTGCGAATGATGGGGTTTGCCGCGAAGTAGGGCAGATTTCCTGCGACGTTGTACGGTTCGCCGCCGACGAGGCCGGCAAGCTCGACGTCGCGGGCGTCCCCCTCATGGACTTCGAACGCGGGATTGTCGCCAAAGTTGGCCTGCAGGTGACGGATCATCCGGGGCTCAATTTCGAGACCGATGACGCGGTAGCCGGCCTGGAGGAGCGAGCGCGTGAGTGCTCCGGTGCCGGGACCAATCTCGACCAGCGGCAGGTCGGGGGCCGGGAGCGCCTCGACAATGCGGGCGAGCACGCGCTCGTCGCGGAGGAAGTGCTGGCCGAGAGCTTTGCGAGCGCGCGGCCCGACGTTACGGGAGCGGCTCACAGCCTGGCTCCCGTAGGGAAAGATAAGAGATGACTGTGCACCTTCATTCGAACTGGATTTCGAGCTTGTCCGCTGCCAGCCAACTCGGGCCCGGTAGACCTGCGGCACCCGGGGCTGACCACTTATGGCTGCTTCCTTCCGGACCTGACCAGGTTCATGGCGCTCCGCCGCGCAGGACCAGGCCGTCAACGTCACTTGACGAGAACAGTCCCCGGAAAACCAGCCCTCCTGAAGGAATTCAGCCCCGCTGTAGCGGATTGCGGGTACAGGGCACCGCTAGCTCCCCACCTAGCACAGCCAGCGTTGAGCGTACGGCTGCTACGTTCGGGCGGTCAATTTGCCGGGCCGGCCTCGACGACGATCAGCAGCTGCCCGGCCGTGACGCGGTCGCCCGGCTGAACGTGGATCGCTGCGACAACGCCGTTGCCCTGGGTCCGCAGCTCGTTGTCCATCTTCATCGATTCGATGACGAGCAGGACGTCGCCCGTTTCCACCTCGTCGCCAACCTTTCGGAGGACGTCCACGATCGAACCAGTCATGGGCGCCCGCACCTGGAGGGTGCCAGTCGCGCCTGCGTCCACGGTGTCGCGATTCTCGAAGGCGCTGCGCCAGCGGTCTACCTTGAAGTCGAAGGTATGCCGGCCAATGGTCACAGCCGCGCCACCCCGGCGGCGTTCGAGGTACAGCTCCGTCGGCTGGTTGTCGATGAGGAGGAGGAAGAGGTCGGTGTTGCCAACCTGTTCAAGGCCTGCTGTCTTCCATGGGCCTTCCTCATTCACGCGGACGCGAATCCCGTCGCCGTTGTCAGCCTCGTATTCGAGCACCACATCGCGAACGGGAGTGTGCACTAGGAACTTCTGAGCCATCGTCCCATTCCTACACTGTCTGACATTTGCCGGCGCCAGGCCGATGGGCGGCCCCCGTTTCCATTCGTGCCCGGACCGGTGCCGTTTCCGTTCTGCCCCGACTGCGCCGGCGCGTGCGCGTCGCGGTTTACGAGCAGCAGGGCGGCGACGGCGGCGGCTTCTTCCTGCTCCGCAAGCGGTTCGGAGGGGAGCACGCGGTGGCGGTCAAGGAACCCTGTGTCCAGGCGCCCGTCGATGAAGTCCGGCAGGTCGAGCACCTGGCGGATGTAAGGGATGTTCGTGGCGACGCCAACGACTCGGAACTCTGTCAGGGCGCGCTTCATGCGTTCGATTGCACCTTCGCGGTTCCGGCCCCAGGCCGTGACCTTGGCTAGCAGGGAGTCGTAGTAAGGCGTGATTTCGATGCCGTCGTAGAGGGCGCTCTCGACGCGAATTCCCGGCCCGCTGGGTTCGCGGGCGAGCACGATGCGGCCCACCGATGGGAGGAAGTTGTTGAAGGGGTCCTCGGCAACAATCCGGCACTCGATTGCCCACCCGCGCATGAGGAGTTCGGACTCTTCGTAGGGGAGCTCTTCTCCTGCCGCGACGAGTATCGCGTCCTTCACCAGGTCGACGCCGCTGGTGATTTCGGTCACCGGGTGTTCGACCTGGAGGCGCGTGTTCATCTCGAGAAAGTAGTAGCTGCCGTCCTCGCGCAGAAGGAACTCGACGGTGCCAACGTTGACGTAGCCGGCCGATCGCGCCAGCCGCGTCGCCGCCCGGCCGAGGCTTCGCCGCAGTTGCGGCGTCACCGCGACGCTGGGGGACTCCTCGATCAGCTTCTGGTGCCGGCGCTGGATCGAGCACTCGCGTTCGCCGAGCGGGACGACGTTGCCGTACTGGTCAGCGATGATCTGGATCTCGATGTGTCGCACAGGTGCGAGGTATTTCTCGATGTAGACTGCCGGGTTGCCGAATGCCGTTTCCGCTTCCCGCATGGCCCGCGAGACGGAGCTGCTCATTCGCGACGGTTCTTCGATGATGCGGATGCCGCGGCCGCCGCCACCGGCGGCTGCCTTCACCATCACCGGGTAGCCAACCTGCTCTGCCGCCTGCGACGCTTCTTCGATTGTCGTCGCCTCGACGCTGCCAGGGACCACGGGGATACCAATCTCCTGGGCTAACTTGCGGGCGCCGATCTTGTCGCCCAACTGCCGAATGGCCGATGGCGGCGGGCCGATGAAGGTGAGCCCTGCCTGTTCACAGGCCTCGGCGAAATCCGCATTCTCGGCGAGAAATCCATATCCCGGATGGATGGCGTCGGCACCACAGGCGCGCGCGACGGCAATGATCCGGTCGGCGTTGAGGTAGCTCTCGACGGCCTCGGCAGCGCCGATGTGATGCGCTTCGTCGGCATAACGGACATGGGGCGAGAGCTTGTCCACATCGGAGTAGACAGCGACGGATCGGATACTGAGATCGCGGCAAGCGCGAACAATGCGCAGTGCGATCTCTCCACGGTTGGCGACGAGGACTTTCGAGAACATCGATACTTCTCTAGGTAGAACGTATGGCTCAAGAGCATACCGGGGCGATCCTTACCGTGACCAGCGCCGCGCCAGCCTTACGGGATCGGTGGCGCTCTCGTACCCTTAGCCGGTGGATAGCCATGCCGCCCGTGTGCTGGAGTTCCCGCGAGTCCTAGAACGAGTGGCGGATGGCGCCGCCTTCAGTGTCGGCCGCGAGCTCGTCCTCGCGCTCGAACCGTCCGGCGACTTCGATGAGGTCGTAGCCCGCCAGCAGCTCACCGCCGAAGCCGTCCTCCTCGACCAGATGGGTGTCGACATTCCGTTCGCCTCGGCCAGCGACATCCGCCCGACGATTGCGGCGGCTGAGAAAGACGTCGCGCTCACGCCCGGCGATCTGCAGGCGGCGGCATGGTGCCTTGCGACCTGCGTGCGCGCTCGCCGCACCGTCGAACGTGTCTATGAGCGCGTGCCCGGTCTGAACCGTGTGGGCGAACGCGTTGGCGATTTCCACGGCTTCATTGACGCCGTCACGAACGCGATCGACGACCGGGGAGAGGTGGCCGACTCCGCCAGCGAAAAGCTGGGCACTGTCCGCCGCGAACTCCGTGTCGCCCAGCAACGACTGGAACAGCGCGCCACATCGGCGATGGCGGACGCCATCCGCCGCGGTATCGCCCAGGAGGGCCTGCTGACGGAGCGAAATGGCCGCAAGGTGGTGCCCATCAAAGCTGACTACCGGGGACAGTTCCCCGGCATCGTCCACGATGTGTCTTCAAGCGGCGCCACCGTCTTCGTTGAGCCCATGGGCGTCGTGGATGCCGGGAACGAAGTGCGCGAACTCCTGGCGGCCGAGGAACACGAAGTGCGCCGAATCCTTCGCGAGATTACCGGTCAGCTTGCGGCGGTTGGCGATGAGGCACGGATCGCCGTCGAGGCACTCGCGGTCTTCGATCTTCATGCGGCCCTCGCTCGCTACGGGCGCAGGGTCAAAGCGCAAATCCCGCCGCCGGGTGACCACTCGTCGTGGCTACACCCCTTCGGGCGAACCGTCCTCGTGCGCGCCCGCCATCCGCTTCTGGCCGAGCCGGTTGTCCCCCTCGACCTGGACATCGGTGCGGAGACCCTTGGCGTGCTGATTACAGGCCCGAACACGGGTGGCAAGACCGTCTCGTTGAAGACGTTGGGACTGCTCACGCTGATGGTGCAGGCGGGTATTCCGGTCCCCTGTGACGAAGGCAGCCGATTCGCCGTCGTCGGTGACGTCTTGGCGGACATCGGCGATGAGCAGTCAATCGAGCAGTCGCTCTCGACTTTCTCCGCCCACATGCGAAACATTATCGCGATCCTTGCCCGGGCCGACGCGCAGACGCTCGTTCTCCTCGACGAGCTGGGTGCAGGTACCGACCCGACAGAGGGTGCGCTGCTTGCGAAGGCCATCTTCGAAACGCTGGTCGACCGCGGCTGCCGCGTCATCGCTACTACTCACCACAGCGAGCTGAAGGTGTTTGCTCACGAACATCCACGCATCCAGAACGCTTCAGTCGAATTCGACCTTGAAACGTTGAGCCCGACCTATCACCTCGTGGTCGGGCTGCCGGGGCAGTCCAACGCGCTTGCCATTGCCCGGCGGTTAGGCCTCGACGAGGCAGTGGTCGCGCGGGCGGAAGGCGGCCTCGGCGAGCACCACTACGAATTGGAAACCATGCTCGAGGAGATACGTGTCGAACGCCAGGCTGCAACGCAGGCACGAGCCGCTGAGGAGCAATCACGCCGAGAGGCCGAGGACATCCGCGTCGACCTGGCTCGCCGTCGAGACGCGGTGGAAGCCGAACGCACGGAAATCTTGCGGACGGCGACCCGCGAAGCAGAAGACCAGCTCGCCCGCATGCGCAAGGAAGTCGATCGTGCCCGCCGCCGGGATCCCGGCGCTGGCGCCGACGATGCGGCAGCCACGCTCGCGGCTCTCGATGCCGACCTCGAAAAGCTCAAGCGCTCGGCGAAACCGAAACGTGGTGCACCGGTGATGTCGGCGACGGCCGCCGAGATAGAGCCCGGCGCCCGCCTGCATGTGCGCGACATTCCCCAGGTTGGCGAAGCGCTGACAGGGGTTGGCGAGGACGGTCGCGTGGATGCCCAGTTCGGGGCTCTCAGGATGAAGGTCTCAGTCGACCGCATCGAGCGGGTCGAAACACCAGACAAGGCCCGGCCGGCCGGGAGCGGGATCCGGGTGGCACCACAGGTGGCCGCCGAACTGGACCTTCGTGGCCGGCGGGCGGATGACGCCCTGGAGACCTGCGAGAAGTACATCGAGGACGCCTACCAGGCAGGTCTGCCCTTCGTACGGATCATTCATGGCAAAGGGACGGGGGCACTGAGGGCAGCCATCCGCGAATCACTGGCCGATCATCCGCTCGTACGCCGCTATGAGTCGGGCCCGGCGGACGCCGGCGGCGACGGCGTCACGGTTGCCGTGCTGGCGGGCGCCTGATGCCGGGCCGACCGACCGCAGGGCACCAGCCGTCATTTGAGCTTGAGCCGGATGCGCTTCCTTCCGACGCGCCGCTCGCCGCGCGGATGCGCCCGCGAACACTCGATGAGTTCGTCGGGCAGGAAGCCGCTGTCGGGCCGAAATCGCTGCTCCGTGGCGCTATCGACGCCCACCGCCTGCCCTCGGTCATCTTCTGGGGGCCGCCGGGCTGCGGGAAGACGACGCTCGCCCGCATCCTGGCCCGCCACGTCGACGCCACGTTTGTGGCCATCAGCGCCGTCTCGTCCGGCGTGGCCGACCTCCGCAAGGTTGTCGCCGAGGCGAAGGAACGCCGGGCGGTTGGCCTCGGGACGGTGCTTTTCGTCGACGAGATTCATCGCTTCAACAAGGCGCAGCAGGACGTCATCCTCCCCTACGTCGAGGACGGTACCTTCGTCCTCATCGGCGCGACGACGGAGAACCCGAGCTTCGAAGTGGTGGCGCCGTTGCTCAGCCGGGTGCGCGTGATCCGGCTCGCGGGGCATACGGACGAATCGATTGGCCGCATCGTCGACGCGGCGATTGTCGACGATGAGCGGGGCCTCGGCGGACTCCACGTTACATTGCCCGCGGATGTCCGGAAGCTGCTGGTCGATGGTGCCCAGGGCGACGCAAGAGCGGCCCTGACCGCTCTCGATATCGCCGGGCAGCGGGCTGCCTCTCGGGACGGCACCATCACCGTCGAGGACGTGCAGCAGGCGCTCCAGGACCGCCGTCCCTATCACGACCGAACGGGTGACTTTCACTACGACACCGTATCGGCGTTCATCAAGTCGCTGCGCGGATCCGACCCGGATGCCTCGCTCTACTGGCTCGCCCGCATGGTTGAAGCGGGGGAGGACCCGCTGTTCATCGTCCGGCGGATGGTCATTCTCGCGGCCGAAGACATTGGCCTCGCCGACCCGGAGGCGTTGCGGGTCGCCGTGGCGTGCCAGCAGGCGGTGCACTTCATCGGCATGCCCGAAGGGTTCCTTCCAATGAGTGAGTGCTGCCTCTACCTCGCGCTTGCCCCGAAGAGCAATACCGCGTTGACCGGCTACGTGGCCGCGCTTCGCGATGCGAAGGAGACAGCCCACCTTCCTGTCCCGCTGCACCTGCGGAACGCGCCAACGGCCCTCATGCGGCAGATGGGTCATGGTTCGGGCTATCGGTACGCCCACGACGAGGCCAGCCACGTGGCGCGCGGCGAGACATATTTGCCCGAAGAGTTGGTTGGGCGACAGTATTACGTCCCGGGCGCGCTCGGACGCGAAGCCGACCTGGTGGCCCATTTCCAAGACAGAACAAACAAGGAGCAGCCGGGTGGCGATGCAGATTGAGTTTCTTTATTCCGGGCAGACGGGTCGTAGCGAGGCAGCTGAAGAAGCCCTCCGCCTGGCGATCGAAGCCTCGGAGCTTGAATGCGAAGTGACCTATACCGAGGTCAACGGGATGGAGGATGCGAAGGACAAGAAGTTCCTTGGCTCCCCCAGCATTCGGGTGGCGGGGGTCGACGTCGAGTACGGCGAACGCGAGCCGGACGAATACCAGGCCGGGACGCGCTACTACAACACGCCTGAAGGTTGGAAGCCGTACCCGCACGCGCGCCTCATCGCCAACACGATCCTCGAAATGGCGGACCGGCAGGCGAAGAAAGCCTAGCGGGCCGTTCCGATGCCTGCGGTCTTCGAAGCGCTTTCGACCGAGGCGGTGCACGCCGTGGGCGAGCTTTTCGGGACGGAACCTGTCGTTGAGCCCTACTCAGCGGACGGCGGTGAGGTCTTTCGCCTCACACTCAGCGGCGCTGCGGATGGCGTGACTATCGTGCTGTGGCCTTCGCTCTCGCGCGTCGACGTGACCAGCGTAGGCAACCATGGTTGGGTGATGAAGAACGTCGGCCGTGTCGACGTCATCCCGGGTGTTGAGGTGGTCTTCAAGCCCGCGGAGGGGACAGGCTATTTGTTTGTGTCGGTCAACGGCTGGGTGAACATGGTGGTTGGCTAGCCGAGATCAACGAGCGTGGCCGCGCCTTCGAGGTGGCAGCCGTCGTTCGTGCGGTGGAGCACAAGCCCCCCGGAAGGGGCGCTGCGAAACTCGGTCAACGCGCAGTTGCTCGAGGCGAAGCGGCTGCCGGTCGTGTATTCAAGGCCGATCGCAACATGGCACATCGCGCCAATGACCCCTCCGTGGGTCACCACGAGCGTCGTACCGTCGAGAGCCGCCAGTTCGTTCAGCGCCGCCCCAACTCGGGTCGCGAACTGCCGGCGTCCTTCTTCTCCGGGAAAGCGCGGACGTTCGCCTTCTTTCAGGACGGCGAAGATCTCGGCGAACTCTTCCCGAAGACTTGCCCAGGTCTTCCCACTTGCTTTGCCCATGTCGTATTCCATCAGGTCGCGACGTGGTGTGGGTGTCAGTCCAAGCCGTTCGCCAACGATAGACGCGGTCTCGCTGGCACGGGCGAGGGGGCTGGTCACGATGCGTTCAATCCCCAGGGCTTCCAGCGCCCTCGCGGTGATCCTGGCCTGTTCACGTCCTCGCTCGGTGAGCATGGAATCAAAGTGGCCCTGGAGGATCCGCGCGGCATTCCCCTCGGACTCGCCGTGGCGGAGGACGAGCAGGCGGGTCGTCACGCCTACTCCGTGAGGCGCCGGTAGAGAGCCGGCAAGCGGCTGGGGAGCGCCTCGATATCCGCGACGACTTCATAGCCCATGTCTTCGCACATGGTCTTCAGATAGTCGTGGCCCGCGCGGTCGACCGTCAGGGCGAACGGTGTGATGCCTTCGCGCTTGGCCTCGTTCAGCGCCTGCTTCGTGTCGTGGATGGCGTATTCCTTCTCCGTACGGTCACGGCCGTAGCCGTGGTCTTGCGGGCGCCCATCGCTGAGAAGGACGAGGATCTTCACTTTGGCGTCCGTAAGCATGAGCTTATGGGTCGCGTGCCGGATTGCCGGCCCCATGCGGGTCGAGCGGATCGGCGTCACACTGTCGAGGCGGTGCTTGATGTTCTCATCGAGCCTCTCGTCAAAGTCCTTGATGACATAAAATTCGACATTGTCGCGTCCGTACCCGCTGAAGCCGTAGATGCCGTACTGGTCACCGATGGTCTCTAGCGCCGTCATCAGGAGGACCGTCGACTCCTTTTCGAGGTCGATAATCCGCTTCGGCGGGCTCGAGAGTTCCTGGCGGCGCTTTGACACCCACCAGCTCAGGTACTTCCGAGGGTCATCGTCGTAGTCGCTGTCCTCGTATTGCCGCTCGCGCTTGTTGATCTCCTCGTCGGTGCTGGCCGACATATCGATAAGGAAGGCGACCGCGACGTCACGCTCGATTTTGTTACGGCGCCAGTAGATCTTGTCCGACGGGTTGGCCCCGACACGATGCTCAATCGTCCACTCGATGGCGGCGTCGATGTCGATGTCCTCGCCGTCGGGGAGTCTCTTAATCTTGCGGAACATTTCCGGCTTCATCAGCTCGAACTGCTTCCGGGTCTGCGCGACGAGCCCGGCGTGCTCGATGAGAGTGTCTTCGTAGAAGTTGTCCGCGCCTTCTTCGAGCTTGGTCTCTTTCACGGCGCACCAGCGCGGCTTGTAATCCTGGGCCCGGAAGTCCCACTCGTCGTAGTAGTAGATCGTGACGATCGGCTTCAGGGGTTCTTCGCCCTCGCCGGAGCCGGTGCTGTCGTCGCTCGTCGGCTCGCCTGACTTGGCATCCTTTTCCGATGACGGGGTGCCGGCTTCCTTCATCAGGTTTGACATGAACATGCCCGTCGTCGAATCGAGGTCGCCTTCCATCAGGGCGTCAAGGTCAATCTCGGCGCTCTTCTCGAGGAGTTCCGCCAGCTGCTCCGGGGTGAGCTGGGCCGGGGACATTTCGCCCGCGTCACCTTGCATGGCGTCGTCGCGAAGCTTCATCAGGAGCTGGACGAGTTCGGGCTTGAAGTCGCCCCGGAAGTCGATTTCCTGGGGACTCTCGTAGTCCTCATCGCCGCCATCGGCGTTGCCCATCTGGGGCTGGGCGCCTTCACCGCCGCCTTCGCCAAGCTCCATGGGCATCGCTTCGCCGTCGTCCAACGAGTCGACGGTGTCCCAATTCTCCTCCAGGAGCTGGTCGTCGATGACGTTCGGGATCTCCCGCGCCATCGTGTAAAGCATGAGCGTGGCTTCGGCGGAGTCGGCGACGAGCGCTTCCGGTTGGCGCAGGCGGGCGAGGATACCAAGAGCGCGAGCCATCTCGTCGCTCCTTGACTCCGGCCAGGCGATGGCGTCCGGGCCATCGAGGCTGTAGCGGACGAGGTTCTCGACGAAACCCTGTCGCAAAGGCAACTGCTGCACGTTTGGTCGCCTATCCAGCTCTTCCCGCTGGACCTTTGCGAGCGACCGCTTGATGCCTCCGTACTCTCGCTTGATAGCGGCGTCGATGCGGCAGTCCTCGGCGACGGTGTAGATGTCGTTGGCGAGCTGCCGGTCCGACATCAGGTCAAAGAAGCGCTCCATGTCCGTCGTCGCATTCGATGGTGCTTTCTCGAACTTCTGGCGCTGTGCTTCGAAAACGCCGCCGGGCTGGTCCCAGGCGAAGGCGAAGCTCTCGAACTCGAGGTGGGCGGCCTGGTGGGTCGCGAAGACCTTGATCGCCGCGTAGTTATCGTCCTTCTCGCGATAACGCTCCATCACCTGCGGGAGGTAGATGGTCGAGCCCTCGGTGCTGGCCCGGTGCTCGTCCACCCAGCCGATGCCTTTCTCGGCGAGGGACGCCGTGGTCTGGACGGAGACGTCGCGGCCCGTCAGGGCTTTGCAGTAGAGCCGGAGCACTTCGCCGTACTTCGACAGTTCGACCCGGGCTGAGAGGGTATCGAGCACTGCTTCGGCGCGGGTGGACTGGAGACGGAAGAACGCCTCGCCACCCTCGTGGCTTGTCTCGAGGATCTGGAGGCCCGCGGCGTGCCACGGCTCCAGCTCATCCAGGTGAATGCGCTCAAGGACGGATGGGACAGCAGTGAGGAAGTCCATCGCGGCGAAGGGTGAGTATGGCGCCAGCTGTTCGGCGAGTTCGATGACCTGGTGGTGATCATCGGGGTCAAGTTCGCCGATTGCGCGGGCAGCGTCCTCGAAGTATTGGAACGCCGAGCGCTGGTGGCCCTTCGCCACCTGTGCGGCGAGGAGGAGAAACCGCTCGCGCATGGGCTGGTGCACTTTCTGGATGAGTGGCACACCGCGTTCGAAGTAGAGTCGCGAATCCGCCCAACTCGATTGGGCAAGTTCGACGGCATAGGAGAGGAAAGGCAGCCGGTCATCCTGCTCAAGGCGGCCGAGGACGTCCGGCGATTGGTTGAGGCAAGCAGAGGCGAGTTCATAGCTGTGTCGTGCCAGTTCGTCGACGAAGAGCACAAGGCGTGCCGACTGGCCGATCCGCAGCACCTCGAACACCCGGGGCGAGAGGTCATAGAACTGGGCCGCCAGGGAAGAGCTCTTCCAGTTGCCCTTGTAGAGCCGTCGCCCGAGGTCGGCCCACTGCCGCAGATGGCCCGGACCGATGGCGGCGATCGTCTTCGGCGAGGAGCGCAGGAATGACACGGCCAGTGGCGCTGATTCGCCGGTCATCGTTACGGCCTCGCGGCCCAGGGCGTCGATCGACTCCCAGTTCGCGCTTTCAGGGAGGGCGGCGCCGATCTTGAAGTACTCAGCGGCAGATTCCCAGGAACGGAGGCTGAGCCCGGTAAGTTCCATCCCCGTTTCGGCCCAGGACGTCACCTGGGCATCGGTCAGCCGGCGGGAGAGGGCGCGCAGGCCATCCTCAAAATGCTGGGTGAGGGGGGCAGGAAAGCCCGAAAGCCGTTCGCTGTGGCGGGCGGTCAGATCCTCAACAATGGACATTGGCGTTCCTCTTCCCTGCTCCGAACTGGCCGGTGCCCCTCGATCCGATGACGTTCACGTGGCGAGGCCGGGACGGTTCGGGTTCTCGTAATCGTAGAAGACGACCTCGTCCGTTGTCGTGTCCCACACCGCGCAGCTGAGCTGGTGACCGTTGCGGTGGTCCCTCGGGTCGCCGGCAGAGCCGGGGTTCACCACCAATGTGGTTCCATGGCGCTGGGCCATTTGGAAGTGCGTGTGCCCGACGACCAGGAGGTCGCAGGGCAACTCCGCGGCCTTCTCCCATATCTTCTCGTGCGGGTAGTGGTAGTCGCGCCAGGGTTCCCAGGGCGAGCTGTGAGTGACCATTACCTGCTTCCCGTCGACCTGGGCCGTGGTCGAAAAGGGTTGTGCGCGAAGCCATTCGACGAGCCCCTGGTCGACAGCCGGGTTGGAGAGGGCCCGTTCGCCGTCCGGGCCGAGCAGGATCTCTTCGTGGTTACCTTGCACGACGACCGCATCGAGCTCGCGCAGGCGACCGACGACTTCGTTCGACCAGCGAAACTGGAAGACTGAGTCACCCGCGCAAACCAGGCGATCGATCGGGTGCATCAATTCGAGGGCGCGATCGAGCCCCCTGATGTTGCAGTGGATGTCAGAGACCAGCCCGACCCGCGCCAAGCAGTTACTCGAAGATAGAGGTGACTACCTCTTCGATGCTGCGCTGCACCTCGGTGTCATCTGTCAGCGCCCAGGTGACACTGACCTGGCAGGCGCGCCGGGCGGGGATGCCGCGGGCGATGAGACGGCCTGCATAAATCAGCAGGCGGGTGCTCACGCCTTCCCCGAGTCCGTGCTCCTTGAGGTTGCGCACCTTCTCGCCGAGCTTCGAAAGGTCCATCGCTACAGACTTCTCGACGCCTGCTTCATGGGCGATGATTTCGGCTTCCTGCTCGCGCGGCGGGTAGTCGAATTCGATGGCAATGAAGCGCTGGCGCGTCGAGTGCTTGAGGTCCTTCAGGGCACTCTGGTAGCCCGGATTGTAGGAGATGACGAGGAGAAACCCATCGGCAGCCTCCACCACCTGGCCGAGCTTTTCGATTGGCAATAGCCGGCGGTAGTCGGTGAGCGGGTGGATGAGGACGGTCGTGTCCTTGCGCGCCTCGACCACCTCGTCGAGGTAGCAGATTGAGCCGAGCTTGACGGCGCGAGTAAGTGGGCCGTCAATCCAGCGCGTACCGTCGGCATCGAGCAGGTAGCGGCCGACAAGGTCGCTCGCCGTCAGGTCTTCATGGCAGGCGACGGTGATGAGTGGAGTGCGACCTTCCGTTTCGAGATGCGTCTCAGAGGAGACGCGGGTCATCGGCCGTCCCAGGCGATGGGACATGTACTCCACAAAGCGCGTTTTACCGCAGCCCGTCGGACCCTTGAGCAGGACAGGTACGCGCTGCTCAAAGGCAGCTTCGAAGAGGCTGATCTCGTCGCCTACCTCGAGGTAGTACGGCTCTCCAAGTGAGGCGTATTCCTCAACCTGGTAAATCGATGCAGTTGCTTCAGCCAATCCGTGTCACCTCCCGGCTTCGTGCTTGAGGCGCGATTGGAGCGCCTGCCATTCGCGAAGGGTGCCGGCTTCGAGTTCGTCCAGCGTCCCGTCGTTGTGGATGATGATGTCGGCTTTCGCCGTTCGCTCGTCGTTCGAGAGCTGCGAGGCAATCCGAGCTCGCGCTGCTTCTTCGTCGAGGTTGTTGCGCGTGGCAAGTCGCTGCACAGCCGTGTCCGGCTGGACGACGACGACCCAAATAGCATCGACCAGGTCTTCCCAGCCGGCTTCGAAGAGGACCGCGGCTTCGAGCACAGCGAGATCGTTTCCGGCAACTTCGAGTGCCGAGAGTTCGGCCGAGGCGAGCCGACGAATGCCCGGCCAGACGATGTCCGTGAGTTTCTTCAGTTCGTCGGGCTTGCCGAAGACCTTGCCGCCGAGTGCGCGGCGGTCGATGGTACCGTCCTGGGCAACGATGTCGTCGCCAAAGGTCGCCACGACGGCCGCGAAGGTGTCAGTACCCGGGTCGTAGGTACGATGGCCGAGAATGTCGGCGTCGATAACAGGTGTCTTCCGGTCGCGGAAAAACTGGGCGACGGTGGATTTGCCACTGGCAATGCCACCTGTGAGGCCGATCACGTGCAAGCAAGTGCTCCCGGGGAACGAAGTTCGCGAACGATAAGGATACCGCCGTGCAGAGAAGCGCGGCAAACGTCCCTACCCCGCGTCGACGATCCGGATACTTGAACGAGCCACCGGTTCGGCACAGGTGGGGCACTGGTAGATGGGTGTCACGTGGTGGCCGCAGTCACGGCTCACGAGAGTGAGGTCGTGCTCACAGTGCTCCTCGCCCCATGCCGAGAGGGCCCCGACGACGAGTCCGAGGCCGTGACCTTTTGCGGTGAGGATGTATTCAGCCCGCGGCGGATGTTCGCTATAGAACTCGCGGGCGACGATGCCTTCCGCCTCCAAGCGCTTCAGACGGTCGGACAACATCGTCGTCGTGATGCCCTCGACCGACTGCCGGAATTCGCTGAAACGCGACTTGCCGCGCAGGAGGTCCCGGATGATGAGCAGGGTCCAGCGGTCGCCCACAACGTCGAGCGCAGCGGCGACCGGACAGAGCACCTGGCGGACGGAAGTTTCAGAAGCGGCCATTGATTTGATATTCAAACTCAGTTGGATTATAAAAGCAACACCAGTTGTCCAACTGACGGGGGATTTCCATGTCCGTCTCCACCATCTCGATCATTTCCAGAGCGGTTGCGGGCGAGCGTCTCAGCGATACTGACGCCGCGGCGCTCGCTGCCCATGAGGAGATGGAGCCCCTGCTTCTCGCGGCCGGGGAACTCCGCGATCGCGGTCATGGCAACATCGTCACGTTCTCGAAGAAGGTATTCATCCCGCTGACGCAACTCTGCCGAGATGTTTGCCACTACTGCACATTCGCCCAGCCGCCGAAGCCGGGAGAACGTGCTTTCCTTACCCCGGATGAGGTCCTCGCTATCGCTCGAGCCGGGGCCGAACAGGGGTGCAAGGAAGCGCTCTTCACGCTCGGCGACAAGCCGGAGCGCCGCTACAAAGTTGCCCGAGACGAACTCGCGGCGATGGGCTACGAGACGACGATCGAGTACCTGGTCGACATGTGTGCCCTCGTTCTCAAGGAGACGGGTCTCCTTCCCCATGCCAACCCCGGTGTGATGTCCCGCGAGGAGATCGCAGCGTTGCGTGCGGTCACCGTGTCGCAGGGGATCATGCTTGAGAGCCTTTCGGATCGCTTGCTCGAGAAAGGGGCCGCTCACTACGGGTCGCCCGACAAGAAGCCATCGGTGCGTCTGCAAACGATGCGAGACGCGGGCGAACTCCAGGTGCCGTTCACCTCGGGCATCCTCATCGGCATCGGCGAGACGCGGCTGGAACGAATCGAGTCACTCCTGGCACTCCGTTCCCTCCACGAAGAACATGGCCACATCCAGGAGATCATCGTCCAGAACTTCCGGGCCAAGCCTGGAACGAAAATGGCCGACTGGCCCGACCCCACGCTCGATGACCTGCTCTGGACGATCGCCGTTGCCCGGTTGATTTTTGGGCCTGAGATGAACATCCAGGCGCCGCCGAACCTTAGCCCTGGCGTCTATCAGCAGCTCGTCGCTGCGGGCTTGAACGACTGGGGCGGTGTCTCCCCCGTCACTCCCGACCACGTGAACCCGGAAGCGCCATGGCCGCACCTCGAAGCCTTGCGGGAACGCACCCTCGATGCTGGCAAGCTGCTCCACGAGCGCCTCGCCGTCTATCCCGAATACGCGATCGACGTCCAACGATGGCAGGACCGGGCGATGCAGACGCCGGTACTCCACGCCATCGACGGAGAGGGTTATCCAAAGACGGATTCATGGGCGCCGGGCGAACTCGTCAACCCGCCGATCGAACTCGTTGACGCCACTGCGGGCGCCCGCATCGTTGCCGGCCTCCAGCCGACGGCGCGCACTGCCGAACTCCTCGCCCGGGCAACTTCCGGCGACCGGCTGGACGAAGGCGATGTCGCGTACCTTTTCACCGCCCGGGGCGCCGACCTCGAGGCCATCCGCGCGGCCGCGGACGATCTCCGGAAGCGCGTGTCCGGCGACGTCGTTCGCTACGTCGTCAACCGGAACATCAACTACACAAACATTTGCTACTTCAAGTGCCAGTTCTGCGCCTTCTCCAAGGGGAAACTCAGCGAGAACCTCCGTGGCGCGCCCTATGACCTCGACCACGACGAGATCGTCCGACGGGCAGAAGAGGCGTGGCAGCGCGGGGCAACCGAAGTCTGCATGCAGGGTGGTATCCACCCCGACTACACCGGTCGCAACTACCTGGAAATCCTCCACGCCGTGAAGGGCGCTTTGCCCGGGATGCACGTCCACGCGTTCTCGCCCCTCGAGGTCTGGCAGGGCGCCGCGACGCTACGCCTTCCGGTGGCTGAGTACCTGCAGCAGCTGAAGGATGCCGGCCTCGGCACCTTGCCCGGGACCGCCGCCGAAATTCTGGACGATGAGGTCCGGCAGACGCTTTGCCCCGACAAGATCAACACGAGCCAGTGGCTGGAAGTGATGGAGGCGGCGCACTCTGTCGGGTTCCGGACAACGTCCACGATCATGTATGGGCACATCGACCGCCCGGTGAACTGGGCGCGACACCTGCTCCGCATCCGTGACTTACAAGAGCGGACCGGCGGCTTCACGGAGTTCGTGCCGCTTCCCTTCATCCACATGGAGGCGCCCATCTACCTGAAGGGGCGCGCACGGACCGGACCCACCTTCCGCGAGAGCCTGCTGATGCACGCCATCGCCAGGCTGGTGTTGCACCCGCTGATCCAGAACATCCAGGTTTCGTGGGTGAAGATGGGTCCCGAAGGTGTGAAAGCCTGCCTCAACGCCGGTGCCAACGATATGGGCGGCACGCTCATGAACGAGAGCATCAGCCGGGCGGCCGGCACTCTTCACGGGCAGGAGATGGCGCCCGAACTCATGGATGAACTGATCAGCTCACTCGGCCGCATCCCGCAGCAGCGGACCACGACCTACGGCGAACCGCCCGCGGAGCGAATCGACGCGTCGTATGGCGCTGCCGAACTGACCCCGATCGTGCTCACCCCGGCGCCGAAATGGGAACGCGGCGAGCCGCTGGAGCTGGTCAGGAACTAGAAGGTCGTGGTGTCCACTCGATGACCGCGATTGGTGTCGCGTCCCTGGAGAAGCGAATACCGGCCGGGTCGGCAATGGCGAGGCGCGCGATTTCGTCGGCAAGCTTCCTGTCCTTCTCGCTCCCGGGCTCTATCCAGAGCTGCATTCGGAGATTGTTTTGTGCCTCGACCACGCCGGGATAGGTTGCGGTGCCGCGTTCGAACAACCGGATGCCTGGCAGGTTACCCCGAGCGATAAGAAGCGTGATGAACTCACGCGCCCCGGGTAGGTCAGCCCGCGGTTCGCCGTGGACGGCTGGCCAGAAGGGCGAGGCGACGGACGCTGGTGCCCGGTCGAGCAGGACGGCGATGCACCGTTTTTTCGCGGCCGCTTCCATGCCGTCGAGAAACGCGCCGATCTCCTCGACGTCGTAGCCAACGTGCGAGATGAACGTTGTGTCGGCAGACAGATCGTGGCGGTCTGCCGGCCACCGTCCCGGGATAGCACGGACATTGTCGATCCCGTGTTCTGCCTTGCCCTCGGCCAGGAACGTGCGCATGGCTTCGGATGGGTCAATCACCGTCACCTCGCGGGCAACAAGGGCGAGGGGAAGCGCATAGCGGCCGGCGCCACCCCCGATGTCGAGCCACGTTTCGTCGGGCCGGGCCAGGCTGCGGAGGTAGTCGAGGACTGGCTCGTCCGTGCGGTGCGGGTCGGCTTTGAAGCGCGCGGCCATGGGAGCATAGAAGTCCTTGGTGGGAGCCGTCTCCTGGAATCGTTCGACCTGTTCGCGGTTCGCGCGGACCATCGAACCCCAGGCGGCTGCAACGGATTGGGCCGATTGGATGACTGGGTTCATGGCTGGAGTGTTGTCCGCACGGGTCAGCTCGCGCAAGGGCTGGTTTGCCAACCCTGTGTGTTAGATTTGCACCACATATCCAGCCGGGGAGTTAGATGGCAACGAAGGATCCAAATGAGCCGTTCGCGCGGCTCTCAGTGAAAGAAGCGAAAGAGAAACTGGATGCGGGAACGGCCGTCATGGTCGACGTCCGCGAGCCCGATGAATATGTCGAGATTCATGCGAAAGGCGTACGGCTGATCCCGGTAAACACCGTCATGCACGAAGTGGCCCAGATTCGCGAACTGGCCGGCGACAAGGGCGAGGTGCTCTTCATCTGCAAGAGCGGCCAGCGGAGTGCATTGGCTGCCGAGTTCGCTACGGCCGCGGGCCTCGACGACAAGGAACTGTTCAACGTCGAAGGCGGGACCACGGCCTGGGCGGCTGCCGGGCTTCCGACTGGCGATTAGTCCGCGTGTGACGCCGCCAACGGAACAGACGCTGGCACTGAGCACGGGCGCATTTCGGCTCCTCCACTGGCGAGGCCCGGAAGATGCGCCCGTTGTCTTTCTCCATGGTCTCACGGCAGTTGCCGATGTCTGGGGGCCGACGATCGCAGCAATGGGAGCAAACAGGCCCGATTGTTTCGCGATCGACCAGCGCGGGCACGGCGAAAGCCATCCCCGAGGGGGCTACGGGATTGCTGCGTATGTGCAGGACGTAGTCGAAACTCTGGACGCCCTGGGTCTCTCGAGCGCGCATATCGTCGGCCACTCGATGGGTGCCCGAGTCGCCCTTGTCTTCGCCGCCCGCCATCCCGAACGCACTCGTTCCGCCGTCATGGTCGACATCGGCCCGGAACAATGGCGTGCGAACTGGACCTCCACCTGGGCGGCGGTCGATGGGATGCCTTCGCGCTTCGAGAACGAGGAGGAAGCGCTCGCCTTCGCCGGTTCGCGTACGCAAAACTCGCCGATCGGCACAGGCCTGTTCCTTGCTCGGCTCCGCGACGACGGACGCGGGGGATTGACCTGGCGGGCTGATCGCGAGGCGTTGAAGGCCAGCGTGAAGAGCCACCGCTCACGCAACTTCTGGGAGGAATGGGCGGCAATCAGTCGTCCGGCCCTGCTTGTCCGCGGCGGCACCTCCCACGAGCTCCGCGAGGCTACCTTCGAACGAATGAAGGCCCTTAACCCGGGCATTAACGTGTGTGAAATTCCGGGCGTGGGGCACAACGTTCCGCTGATCGCTCCGGATAAGCTGGCGACTGAGCTCCAACACTTCTGGTCCGAGGTCGCTTAACTCCTCATGGCTCCTGTTTCCGCCCGCGCCTTGAGCGTGGTGATAGCTCTCGCCGGGGGCCTGATGCTTGCCGCGGCTGCCATCTCCGCCTCGACCGCGCCCGCTGAATCTGCGGTTCAGCCGAGGTACCGCGCGGTGGTGCCCGCGATTTCCGCCGGTAAGCTGCCGCCTACCCCCACGCCCACACCGACACCAGTATTCGGCACGCCCTCGACGCTTCGCCTCGTCTCCGGCGGTATCACGATGTCGCCGCAGATCGAGGCTCGGGACACGGTGACGGTCGCCGGTAAGAAGTACTTCGACGTACCGACCCAGCCTTCGCGTGTGGCCTGGTACGAAGCCTTCGGAAGCCTCGGGCAGGCCGGGAGCACGACGCTCCTTGCCGCCCATATCAACTACGCGGGATACGGCGCGGGCCCGTTCGCGCGGCTCACCAGTGCGACGGTTGGCGACACGATCACACTGACGGACACCGCAGGTCGCACGCTGGTCTACTCGGTCCAGTCCGTCCAGGTCATCAAGCTGGCGAATCTGGACATGAACCAGGTTGTCTATCCGACGCTCGGCGCCGGAAAAGAGCGCCTCACGCTGATCAGCTGCGGTGGCACCTTCGTGCCCAATCCGTCGGGCGTCGGCGGTCAGTACGATAGCCGCGTGATCCTCGTCGCCGAGCGCTACGTGGAGTAGCTCCGGCCGCTACTGCAGCACTGATTTTGGCGTCGCCTCGAGCCTCGTGACGTTGATTCCCTCGCGATCCATGAGGGCAGGCAGCTTCGGGCCGATGTCGTTGCGCCACTCGTCCGACTCGTACACCGCCGTGTAAAGCGCCTTTCGCTCTTCCTCCGACGCAAAACGGCGAATCCAGACATAGACCGAGTCATCGTCTTCGCCAATGAAGTTGCCGACGATGACCATGCCTTTTGCGCGTTGGAATGGCACGACGACTTCGTCCATGAATGTTGCGAACTCGGCCTGCTTGCCGGGCTGCATCTTGTACTGACGTAGTTCGAAAAACACGGGACCTCCTGGCGGTCGCGGGGTCTAACCCCGGACCGGGCGGCTGCAATCCTACGCTCCGCTACAATCGAGCACGCGCCGCCGCGCTGCGCCATCGTGCCCCCGTAGCTCAGTGGATAGAGCAGAGGTTTCCTAATTCCCGGGGCCTGAACGGTGTAGCACACGACTTCCGAGATTCCCGTGCCGCGAGCGATTCTGCCCAAGTTATCATCTGCATTTCGAGGTCAGCGTGCTTCGCGGAGCCCGCCCTAAGCAGGAGCGGTCAGAATTGCCCGGGCCATGGTCAGCGAACGCATTCAGCGGCGCATCGATGCTTTGCTCGACGAAGCGGACGAGTCGACCGCGACGAAAGGCTGGCAAGCCGTCATTGAGAACGCCCGGGCTGGTCTCGGGTTCGAGCCGGACAACGACGAGGCAAGGGCATACCTCGCCGCTGCGGAAGGCGCAGCGTCTAGAAGAGCCGCTCGGCGTCGTCCTGGACGACCGGGAGCAGCGGCGGCAAGACTTCCGGCCTGAAGCCCGATCGGCGTCGTATCAAGCCGCTTGGTCAGATTCACGCAAAGCGGGTTTCGCCCGGTCGTGTGGGTTGGGGTCGCCAGAACCTGCGACGAAGCCCCTTTAGACCATCACGAAATCATCGTCCGTCGCCCGCGTGAACTGCGGGCGTACCGGCGGCTGGCCGGACAATCGCGAAACCCGCGGGGCGCAAGCACCACTGTCCGCCGGGTTCCGGAAGCAATCCAAGTCCCTGTCCTGCTTTATCAGGTACCTCTCGACCAGTATTCGTGAGTTGCCGAGACGAGCCGTTAGCGGGCGGGAACTGCGCAGGGGAAGAGGCATCAGCCACAGTCTCGTTTGCGGGCTTGGGTCGGCTGACCAGAGAAAGCGGGACCAATCGCCCATTCAGAAACACCACGGGGATGCTCGACACTTGGGCCGTGCCCCGACGAAGGGTCGGGACGGGATCCAACGGCTGGAGGCATCGTGGACGGACACGTGTGCTTGGTATGCCAGGCAGAGCTTCGGCCGGATGCTCGCTTCTGTGCCAGTTGCGGGCGTGCGGTGGAGCCAGTCGCTGAGACGAGCGACAGCAGTCCCGTGTGCGCTTCGTGTGCGGCGCTGCTGAAGGAAGGAGCCCGCTTCTGCCTCGCCTGCGGCAAGGCGGTGGAACCCGAAGACCCAGGAACCAGGGGCCGACCCACTTGCCATGCCTGCGGAGCGGCACTCCGGCCGGGCGCACTCTTCTGCATGACGTGTGGTAAGGCCGCCGAACCCGCGCCCAGGAAGCGTCCCCCTCCGTCTCGCGCTCACGCACAGAAGCGCCGCTCGCGGTTGGTCGCTGCCAGCGCGTCACTGGCCGCGGTCGGTGCGTTGCTGGCCGGTGGTTGGTTCCTCTTTCTTCGTGACAATAGCGATAGCGGCCCCGCCGGCGGCGAATCCATCTCCCAGGAGAGCACCGTCGTCCTGCTCGGGGCGGAGGGACAGACGGATCCGTCCGGGCTCCCCATCCGGCCCCACCTCCGGCTCGAACACCCCTCCGGAGCCTGGGCGGATGTCCCCGATGCACCGGTCGTTTACGGCGACATGGTCGACCTCCGCCGGGTTTCGCTCCCGGACAGCCGCCCAGGCTGGGAGTGGGACAACGTTGGCTGGCAGTTTGTGTCCGGGGGAGGGCTCGTCATCTCGAATGACGTCACGCTCACGCTCCCTGCCACCGGGGCAAGCGGCGAATCCGTCCTGGCGCTTTCCCACACAGGTGACTGGGTCGAACTCCGGTCGTCCGCAACCACCCTCGCCTCCGGCGCTCCTGCGCGAGAGGTAGCAGTGGGCGACGTGCCCTCGCCATGGATCCTCGTCGTCGCGCGGCAGTCCGCTTTGGCGCCAGAGTCGGTCGAAGCTCCACGGTCACAGGTCCTGGAGCAGCTCTACTGGACCGACAGGGCAGAGTGGGAGCGGCAAACGGTCGATTCGCTGGCCCAGGTTCTATTCGCCCGGACCCCGGACAGGACGGTGCTTGCGCATCCGGCGACCCATGCACAACAGCGCCAGCCATGGGACCTCGCCCGCGACCTCGATGCGACCTTTCAGGTACTCGGAGGGGCACGGCTGGGAGGGACACTGGATGCGGCTTCGGTCGGGACGCCCCTGCCCATTCTCGGGATCACTCCTTCCGCAATGTACGTAGAAGGGCTCGACCGGCTGGACGCAGTGCGCAAGGAATGGGCTTTGGAGCATGCCCGCTGGGAGCGCGACTACCCCGACGACCTCGACTACTCGGAGGATCAGACGCTAGGCCAGGCGATTGAATCGGCCCTGGCCTACTACGCACCATGGGGGATCGACCTGACCCGGTACCTGCTCCACACGGGCACCATCGGCACCTTCGACATGCGCGTCGTCGGCCCGTACGGCGAACTGCTTTATGCCGATGCCCGGCTTTCGAGCTGCCAGGAGAACAAGGCCATCGGACTGAATATCCAGGAACTGTCGGGCTCGGGGGTAGCGGTGAACTGCTACCTCCGTCTCTACTCCAGGAAGGCGATGCAGGACACCTGGGTGGATTGGCTGAAGGATTGGAAGCTCCAGACCGTCATCCGTTGGGCGCCAGCCCTGCTCGTGACTGCCGGGGTCGTCAGCGGCTCGGGCGGCACGGCCCTCCTGTTCGCGGCGGCCGACCAGCTCATCAGCTTCATCCAGGATCAGTACGCGCAGGATGCGCCGTCCGCCTACCTGAACCTCGAAGTGGCTTCCGCCTCGGGCACGACCGGGGCATTCGTCGTCGACACCGCGGAAGGACTGTTGCAGGTCGAAGGCACGTCGGCATCGCTGACCGCGAGCGGACTTGGCGCCGCCCAGACCATCTACTCGGTCGCGCTCCTGTATGGGGTGAGCCAGACGAACTGGTACATGCTCCAGGAGGTCCGATCCCTCACGTCAGGCACGCGCAGCTACTGCCCGAAGAGTGACTGCGCGAAGAGTTTCTGGACCGGCGACTTCGCCCCAATCGATGGTTACGACCAGATCCCCCCCATTCAGGTCGTCGCCGTCCTCCAGGACAGGCCGCCCGACTATCCGGCCGATGGCTATCCGGCTCAACGCACGCAGTTGCGTGTCTGGACCCTGCCTCTCGACAAGTACGGCGCCGACCTCCATCGGCTCTATACAGGCGGAGCGAGCTGTGAGAAAACGACGATTGGCATCTCCGAAACGGTGCTCTGCCCGTCCGGCGGCAAGTGGGCTGGCGGCCTCGCTGAGCTTCCGTTCGCAGCGTACAAGCAGGACCAGTGGCCGACGGTCGTGGAGTACTCGGCGCCGGCCGGCCAGTCGATGCGCCTGAGCCTCAAGAAGGAGGTCCTCGACGCAGTTGCCGCCGAATACGACCTGGGCGCGTCGCCGAGCGCCTCGGATTACGGACTCGTGCTCCGGGCTGAAGCTCCGGATGGAAGCCGTGCCGTCTTCCAAATCGACAGCTTCCTGGACCCGCACCCAGGAGAGGATCCTGACCGCGTCTATTTCCAACTGGTCATCCCGGGCCGCTGGAAAGGCGAACCCGCGTCGCTCGCCGACCTCGACACTGAGTACGACGGCATGCAGAGCGAGATGAGCGGGAGCGTCTTACAGACGAAACTGGCCCTCGACCTGCGTGCTCACGACGATGAGGAACCTCGCGCGACGGGCGAGGTCGACTTCACGGCCCCGGGCATCAAGGACGTCGAAGTCTACCCTAGCATCGCGGGCGAGGAACACATCCACTTCACCGCGGCGTCGCTCGACACCGGCCCGATCGTCTACTCGGGTGAGACATCCCAGGGCTTGCCGATTTCGATTGTGGTCGACCCGGGAACGCACACATGGCGACTCACCAAGTGGGAGTGGGCGGTCCCCGCAGCGATCTGCGGCGAACCCGAACCCACTGACGGGGAGATACCATCGATTGGGCCCGTGCCCCTGCTCATCCCTCCGTTGTTCGGTGGGGGCGGCACGCGGGGCGAGTCGAAGGGCGACTGGGGAACCGTCTCGAACATCGACATCTCCTCGCTCGACCCGGCAGATGAGGACTACGCGACCATTGTCGCTTTCCAATGGCTCACAAGCGGCACCATCACGGACTCTGAACTGCGGTTCGCCCCGCCCTCTCCCTCGGTCGCGTCGCTCATCGCGGCAAACGGAGACCTCTCCACCCCGGACGATGTTCTCCAGTTCTGGTACGGCACCACCGTCTTTGGGACGCTCGATGCGCGCGGGGCGTCGATCAGCGGCAACCTCAAAGTCCCATTCTCGGACTTCTTTGACTGTCCCCCTGAACTGGTGACGTACACGGCAGAAAGGACGAAATGAAGAGCCGCCATGTTCTGTAGCTTCTGTGGTGAGACCCTCCCCGACGGCGCGCATTTCTGCGACAAGTGTGGCGCCGACCTGCGAGACGGCACGGCCGGGCCGGCGGAGGCCGCCACGGAACAGCCCTCGAGAGGTGCGGGCTTCCCGTTCCGCTCCCGAGCGTTCCTTGGCGTACTCGGCGGGGTAGTCATCATCGCTGTCGCCGGGATGGCGTTCGTGATGCTGCGCGGGGGCGGCAACGATGAGCAGCTCTCCGGAGGGAGTACGACGCCCACGCGTTCCCCGGAGACCGCTACGACCGCAACCGCTTCAGCGACTTCGGAGCCAACGGCGGCCGCCTCTGCCATTGCGACTGTCGCCGCCACCGCCTCCGGAGTACCCACAAGCCCGACTGCCGGGCCGACAACAACGGAACTCCCCGCCACCACGGCCCCGACGACAGCTCCGGCCTCCCCAACGGTAACGACAACCGCGCCCACCAAGACACCGCCTTCACAGGCCACCTCGACGCCGCTGCCCGCCCCAACGAAGACTCCGCCACTGCCGACTGCCACACCGTCCCCGACCGCAACCGCAGCAACGCAAAGCACAGGAACATTGAGCGGGACGCTCTACCTGGACACCGGCTCAGGCAGCCCGTCGCCGTCCGGAGATTACCCCATCCGCTTCATCGGCCCGGGCGGCACCTTTGAGGTCTCAACGAACGGCGCCGGCCAGTACAGCGTGAATCTCCCGTATGGGACCTACGGGGTAACGGACGGATACATCGACGTCGGGTGCGCGCTGCAGCCGGTGGTCACGCCAGGTACGATCACGGTCTCCGGGCCATCCCAACAGCAGGCGTTTACAACCACCGGCTGCATCCTGTTCTGATGACTCGATAAACCCGGCATGGTCACCGTAACCCACTATGTCAGAATCAAGCGAAGCGGGTTCCGCCGGGGTCGAGCGGGTCGGAGTCGCTAGAACCTGTAACAAACGCCAGGCGGAAGGCTCCAAACGTGGTCAGCCATTTTCGTCGCTCACAGCCCAGGGCTGCCGACGAGTTCTCCACGAGAGGGTGCCATGGCGAACGTACCCGCGGACAGTGCGTTCCGACGCCCATCGACCCTGGCGCATGATGGCCCTCTCCTCGGCACCGCCTTGCGCAGCGGCTGTGGCATGTCCCGCGCGCAGCGAGTGGGCAGCATACGCCTCCGGCATCGACACCCCGACCTCCCGAAGTCGTCGCTTCACTATGAGGTCCACGGAGTAGCCCGAGAGTGCGCGTGACCGCATGTGACCATGTCGGTCGATGGCCCGGAAGAGCGGTCCGTGGCGAATACCGCTGGCGTCTAGCCATTCGGTGAGAGCGGTGACGGGGCAAGTCTCGGCGTGCTCGCCTGGCGCAATGCCCACTTCGCGACCTTCGCCCGACTGGTCGGTTTTGGACCGCATGATGCGGAGAACCGCCCCTTCGCGGACGAACGAAATGTCTGCCCGTGTGAGGCCCACAAGCTGACTTCGGCGTAGGGCACCGGCGAAGCCCACGAGCAACATGGCACGGTCCCGCGTTTCGGTGAGGGTGGAGTCCGATTTGGCTAGCGGGAGAACCGTTGCACGGAGGGCCTCGACG
>CAVZEW010000002.1:0-1135654 GCA_963774435.1 uncultured Chloroflexia bacterium
TAGGCCCGGAGAGATTCGAACTCTCGACCAATGGATTAAAAGTCCACTGCTCTACCAGCTGAGCTACGGGCCCGGATCGATGCTAACGCGCGACGCGTCTTGGGGGGATAGCTGCCCTCGCTCGTCGGTGGGCAAACCTGCTGGCCTTCGATTGCGGTGGCACGCGGACTGGATGAAGTGCGTGTCTGTGTCGTCGACGGCGCACGAAGAATCGAATTCGTCTGAGCTCCGATTATTGCGAACGCTCGCGGACGACGCGGGCAATTTCGAGGCGTCGCATGGTGTGGCGGGCAGGGATCTCGGAGAGCAACGTGACGATGAGGGTGGCGGCAGCGGCGAGCACCGGGGTGCTCCAACGCATGCGGAGGTCGAAGGAGAAGAGGTCGGAGCTATAGCTCGACATCATGAGGGAAGCGACTTCGTAGCCGAGGGCGACGCCGATGGGGAGCCCGACGAGGGTGACCAGGACGTTCTCGCGCGTGAGGAGGCCGCCGACCTCGCGGGCGGTCATACCGTTGGCCCGCATGGTCGCGAACTCGACAGACCGTTCGGCCAGGCTGACTGAGATGGCGTTGAACATCAGGGCGAAGGCCATGGTGGCACCGAACACGAGCATGATGCCGACGAAGCCGTAGAAGAGGGCGAGGTACTGGCCGACCAGTTTCTGGAGAGCGTTGGAGCTCACGATGCCGGTGACGATCGGGTCGGCGGAGAGACGAGCACGGACGCTGTCACCATTCGCGCCACTGTCGTAGGTCACGAGGAGCGAGGCTGTGGCCGGATGGATCAATGCTGCGGTATCGCCCCCGGCAGCGTTTACGAGCGCGTCCAGCGTTTCGCGGCTGGCGTAGGCGTAGGTCCCAAGGGGCTCATCGACGAAGCCAGCGACAGTGGTGGCCGTTTCGAGTCCCAATGACGGAAACGAGACCGTCACAGAGTCACCTTCATTGATCGGGAGGAGGTTCCTCAGAGCGACGCCGACGAGAATTCCGTCGGAAGGAAGCGAGGTCGAACCACCGGAGGCCAGCAGGAAGCTGTGCATTTGGGTTCCGGCAGTAAATGCCTGGAGCTGCGTTGCATAGGAGGCATCCCCTGCGCGGATGGCAACGGGGAGCCCAATCACTGGCTCGACGGAGCTGACGCCAGGGATTCCGGCAATCTCCTCGACGGCGGCCATGTCTGCGTCCTTATTGAGGTAGACCTGCGCGTCGTTGTGCTGGATGTCGTCGAACTGGCGTGAGGTGAGGAGTTGGACGGTATCGATCATCCCCCAAGAGGCGAGGACGAGGACGAGGGCGAGGACGACGCCAAGGAAGGTCGAGAAACTGCGCCAGGGTGAGCGGGACGCCGAGCGGAGGGGCATGCGCCAGCGGAGGGGGAGCCGCCTGAGGGGTGGGAATATCCGCTCCAGTAGAGGCAGCCGGGACGCACCGGAGGGAACGGTTCCGCGCATCGCCTCGGCAGGAGAAACGTGCATGGCCATGCGGGCCGGCACGGCAGCGGCGATCGCGCCCGCAACCAGGCCGAAGGCAATACCGACGATGGGCGTCAGCGGATGGAAGCCCAGGACGGTATCGGGAATGGACAGCGAGGAGGTGTAGGCGCCGGTGATGAAGGCCCCAAGAGGGGCGCCGATCGCCACTCCAACGACGCTGCTGGCGACACCGATGACTACGCCGTAGCCGAGGAAATGGCGAAGAATTGGCCAGCGTCCGAAGCCGCTCGCCCGAAGCGTGCCAACCACAGACCGCTGCGAAAGAACGATCCTGTTCATGAGTACGAAGGTGGCCATGGCGGCGGCAATCAGGAAGAGGAGAGGGAAGAGAACGGCCACCTGGCTGAAGCCCTGCAAGTCTTCGGAGAGAGCCGCATTGGACGGCTGGTCCGCCCGGGTAAGGACATCGGTGGCCCCGTTGCCAAGGGCCACATCATTCATGGTTCGGTCGAGAGCAGTGGTCGATGAGCCGGGTGCGTAGAGCACGAGGACCTGCGCCACCTGACTTGCATTCGGCGCTTCACTTACGAGCTCGGGGGCTCCAAAGAGCACGCCAAAGTCATCGGGAGTAGTGAGGATGTCCTGGCGGCTTCTGGCGGGCCAGAGATACTCCGGAGAAATCGCGACACCAACAACGTTGACGGTCTGCGAACCGTTTGCGAGGGCGACTGTGAGTGTGTCGCCGGGGTGGAGGCCGAAGTGGTCGGCCATGTGCTTCTCAACGAGCACCGCATTGGGGTCATCGGACGGCAGGTACTCGCCTTCGACCACGTCCACTTTGCCGACATCCGGCTGGCTTGAGACCGGCAGCGAGACGATGCGGCCGGCGAGCTTGTGGGATGCGATCTGGATGGGAACGTCTGCCTGGACACGCTGACTGACGGCAGCGACGCCGTCGGTGCTGGAGGCGGCAGCGGCGATAGCGCCCTGGTCGCCACCGCTGATGGTGAGGTCAGCGAAGGCCAACCGCTCGTAGGTTCGCTCGTAGGAGACCGAGAGATTGGAGAAGGCGTCGGTTGATGCGGCGAAGAGGGCAGTGCCGAGAACGATGGTGACGGCGACGGCAATGAACTGCCACTTCTGGCGGAAGACGTCGCGCCGCATCTTGCGGAGGAGCAGACGATCAGGATGTCCGCCGGTCGTCGCGAGCGTCACCACTCAAGCTCCGAGGCAGGAGTTGGGTGATCGTTGTGGCGGTCATCCACGATTCGGCCGTCGCGGAGATGGAGCACGCGATCGGCCATTGCGGCGATCGCAGAGTTGTGGGTCACCATGAGCACGGTCCGGCCGGAGGACGAGGAGTCTCGAAGCAGCCCCAGGACCTGGCGGCCGGTTTCGAGGTCGAGGGAGCCGGTAGGTTCGTCGCAGAGAAGCAGTGGCGGGTTCTTGACGAGCGCGCGGGCGACGGCGACGCGCTGCTGTTCGCCGCCGGAGAGTTGCCCGGGGAAGTGGTCGACCCTCCCCTCGAGGCCAACATCCGCGAGGGTCTGGCGGCTGCGTTCGAGGGCGTCGGCCCCGCCAAGCTCAGCGACGAGTTGGACGTTCTCCAGTGCGGTCAGCGTGGGAACAAGATTGAAGAACTGGAAGACGAAACCGACGGTTGAACGCCGGTACAGAGTCTGGGCTTCGGAATCAATGCCGACGAGGTTGGTGCCGTTGACCTCGAGTTCGCCGGAGGTCGGCGGTTCGATGGCGCCGAAGACGTTCAGGCAGGTCGTCTTGCCGGACCCGCTTGGACCGAGAAGGACGACCACCTCGCCTTCCCGGATGTCCAGCGTGAGGTCGGTCAGAGCCTGGACGGCGATGGAACCGGTTCCGTAGGTCTTGCTCACGCCCCTGGCTCGAATGAGAACCTGATTCTCGGAACCTGTCACGGACGGCCTCCACGGTGCGGGTTCGGTTGGCGACCCGAGTTGGCCCGCGCTCGAAGAGGGGCCACAACTCTTGAAAGCAGCGTATTGGCTGTTTGCTCGTTCTGCAAGTCACTTTCAAACGCAACTCACTTTCTGAAGACAGTCACTTGCAGTAGAGTGTGGGGATGGAGCCAAAGCCCGGGCTTGGGGAGCGAAAGCGACGATCGGCGATGCGCAGGGTGCAGGAGGCCGGACTCGGGCTGTTCGAGGCGCGGGGATTCGAGAACGTGACTGTCGAGGAGATCGCGGAGGCAGCAGAAGTGTCCGCGAGTTCGATCTACCGCTACTTCGGGACCAAAGAGATGGTTGTGTTGTATGACGACCTCGACGCCCGCTTCTTCGCTGCGATGGAGGTTGGCGCCGACCCCGCGTCGCCCGTCGAATCGGCGCGGCGGCTGGTGACCGAGCTGATGATGGAGTACTTCATCGGAGAGGAGGCCCTCGCCAAGCGAAAGCTGTCACTCGCCTTCGGCGAGCCGGCACTCCAATCTGCGCTTCTGGCGATGATGAGCGAGTACGCGGAGATGGCTGCGGAAGGACTGGCTCGCGCGGCGGGCCGAGCTCCAGACGACCTCCAGATCCGCGTGGTCGCCGCCTGCCTGACCTGGTCGCTCTTTGAAGCGCTTCGGGCGTGGCACGCGAACGGCTACCGAGTACCTCTGTTGGCGACCTTCGAAGAAGCGTTGGCGGTGCTCGAACGAGGGCTGCACGTCGACTGACAACGAGTGAGACAGGGAGCTGCCGGTTGGAGATCGGCGGGCAGAAGCGGTGGTAGTCTTCTTGCATGGATCTGCTGGAGATCGATACGCAGCCGGAGTTGAACCGGCCGATTGCGGTGCTCGCCTACGCGGGCTGGAATGACGCTGCCAATGCGGCGACGAATGCGGCGCGGCTGGTGGTGAGGCGGCTGGGCGCGCGGCGGTTCGCGAAGATCGATCCGGAGCCTTTCTACAACTTCCAGGAGGCGAGGCCGTCGGTCCGGATCGCGGCGGGAGGGTCGCGAGAGTTGCGCTGGCCGACGACAGAGTTCTTCTATGCCCGGAACCCGACCGGACAGCACGACGTAGTCGTCGGCATCGGGGTGGAGCCGAACCTTCGCTGGTCGACCTATGTGAGCCTGCAGGGCGAACTGTTGCGGTCGGTAGGGGCGGAGCTGGTGGTGTCGCTGGGAGCGTTGCTGGCAGATGTGCCGCACACGCGCCCGACGCGAGTAACCGGGTCTTCGAACGACCCGGACGTGGCGGAGCGGCTGAAGCTGGCGCGGTCGCGGTACGAAGGTCCGACAGGGATAGTCGGAGTGCTGCACCAGACACTGCGAGAGCAGTCGCTGCCGGCTATGAGCCTCTGGGCGAATGTGCCCCACTACGTGACGACGAGCCAGAATCCGCCCGCGAGTTCGGCGTTGCTGGAGCGGCTGGAAGAGGTGCTCGGCGTTGCCTTCGACTACCGCGAGTTGAAGGCCGCTTCTGAGCGGTTTGTTCGGGAAGTGAACATCGCGCTGTCGTCGAAGCCGGAGATGCTGGAGTACGTGAAGCATCTGGAAGAGGCCCTGGACGTGGTGGAGAGCCAGGAGCGTGAGGGGGAGCCGGACCTCGGCGAACCGGGGGACGTTGTGGGGGACATCGAGCGTTTCTTGCGGGAGCAGCGTCCCGAAGACTGAGCGGCGATGCTGGCCCGCGGCCACGGAGGGCCGCAGCCCCGACTGAGCGGGCTAATTCGGGGCGACGTTTCCGGCCGTGTAAGGCTGGATGAGGCCGTCGCGGCGGGCGAGGGCGACGCGGACCATAGCGTCGATGGCCTCGACGGTGGGCGTTGAAATCTTGAGTTCCCGAGTGCGTTGTAGTGGAGCACCAAGGATGGCCTCGTTCTCGATTTCGGAGCCAGTGACGAAGTCGATGACCATGGAGGCGCGGTAGTCGTCCATCGTGGCGGTGCGCGTGAACATCGATTCGGTCATGGCCACTGGATCGATGCGAAGGTCGCGCCCGAGGGAGGCGAGGTCGGCATTTGCAGCGGCGGCGAGGTCGTGGATGGAGGACTCGGCCATGCGGCGCAGGTAGTCGTGGCCGAGGACGGTTGCGGTACCGACGCCACCGCAGGCTACGCCAAGGCCACTGAAGGGGACGTTCCAGCAAAGCTTCTCCCAGCGGGCATAGCGAAGGTCATGAGCCTGGACGATATCCATGCCGGCCTGGGAGAGGAGGTCGCAGAGAGCGCTGAGAGCGATCGGGGCCGTGACCAGGCTGCCAACGGTGAGGGTGCCGTAGTCGAGGTGATGGACAGTGCCGGGTTCGCCGCGATTGATGCAGACAAAGGCCATGCCGCCATAGATTCGCTCGGGCGGGAACCAGGTGGCGAACTGCTCTTCGATGCCGAAGCCGTTCATCAGAACGAGGAGGCGCGTGTCGGGGCCGATACAGGGCTCGATGAGTTGGCGGGCGACCGAGAGGGCTGGAGTCTTGAGGGAGCAAATCACGAGGTCGGCGGGGCCTATCTCCGAGGGTGAGGCGACGGCGCGGGCGTCGGGGAGGTCGAAGTCGCCCAGGTGGCTCTTGATGTGGAGGCCCGAGGCCTGGACGGCGACGAGGTCGCGGCGCATGTGGAACCAGACCTCGTGGCCGGCGCGTGCCATGAGTCCACCGTAGTAGGAGCCAACACCGCCGGCGCCGATGACTGCGACTTTCACGGACGAAAGCCTACTACGGCGAGGCGGTTCGCCACGTGGTAGATTCGGCGGCCGGAGGAAGACGATGCCAACGATTTCGAGGCCGGACGGGGCGACGATCTACTACGAGGTGCATGGCGAGGGGTTCCCGCTGCTGCTGTTCGCGCCCGGGGGCGTGAATAGCCAGGTGGACTTCTGGCGACGGAGCGCGATCAACCCGATCGCCGAGTTCGCAAACGAATTCATGGTAATCGGGATGGATCAGCGGAACGCCGGGAAGAGCCCGGCACCGGCCGTGCCGTTCTCGTATGAGCAGACCGTTGGCGACCAGCTGGCGGTGCTGGACGATCTCGGCATCGAAAAGGCGATGGTGATGGGTGGGTGCATCGGCGTGGCGTACTGCCTGCGGATTCTCAAGGACGCGCCGGAGCGGATCGTGGCGGCGGTTTGCCAGGACCCCGTGGGCCTCGACCACACGAACTCGATCGATGTCTTCATGGCGATGTTTCAGCCAACCCTCGATATGGCGCGGACGAAGGGCGTGACGGCGGTCGTGGATTCGGCGGTGGAGAATCCGATGTTTGTGATGAACAACGCGGGAGGACCGTTTGCGCAACGGATCCACGACGATGCGGGCTTCCGGGAGGAAGTGCTGAACCTATCTCCGAACGACTACGTGGCCTTGATCGAGGCCTATGCCGCGGGGGTGTGGCCGGACAGCCCTCCGTTCATGAGCGTGCCGGAGTCGTGGGTTGGTACCTGTCCGGCGCCGATCCTGGTGCTGCCGGGGAGCGACCCATTCCACCCGACGTCGGTGGCGCACCGGCTGTGCGAACTCGCACCCAATGCGCGGTGCCTGGACGTGGATTGCCGGTCGAACGCGGAGAAGTTGCCGGGGACGATCGAGTCGGTGCGGGAGTTCTTGAGGGCGGCGGCCCAGACCGCCTAGCCGCGCTCGCCCGTTTCGCGGGAGCGGGATGGGATCGGTTGGCTACTGAGAGGGTGGAGGACTTGCGACGGCCCTCACCCCTGACCCCTCTCCCAGCGGGAGAGGGGGAGTTTGATAGGCGACTGGTGACCAGGATCGGCTGTCGCGAGGCGGTAGTGATTGACGAAAGGCCCGAACGCTTGCTTACGCGCGCGACTCTGATTCGGGCGTCAGTTTAGGTGGGCGAGGCCCTCACCCCCTGGCCTCCTCTGCCGACTCTCGCGGGAGAGGGGGAATTCGATATGGCGATTGCTGAGAAGGTGCGGCTGTCGCGGGGCGGTAGTGATTAACGAATGGCCCGGACGCTTGCTTACGCGCGCGGCTCTGATTTCGGGCGTCAGTTTGGGTGGGCGAGGCCCTCACCCCCTGGCCCCCTCTCCCGACTCTCGCGGGAGAGGGGGAATTCGATATGGCGATTGCTGAGAAGGTGCGGCTGGCGCGGGGACGGTAGTGATTGACGAATGGCCCGAACGCTTGCTTACGCGCGCGGCTCTGCGTTGGGCGTCAGTTCGCCGGGCGAATGTCAGCATGCGGGCGGGGTTGTGGATGAGGAGGCGGTCGATGTCGACTTCGGTGATGCCTTTGCGACGCATGATGGGAACGACATTCTCGAGGATGTGGGCGTAGCCCCAGCCACCCCACGTGACGAGGGAGGTCTTGCGGCAGATGTCCTGGGAGATGAGGAGGCGGTCGCCGAAGCCAGCCTCCAGGAGCGCGATGAGGTAATCGACGCGGGTGGCGTCGTTGGGCATGTCGATGGGCGCGTACTGGTAGTACGAGGACTCCTGGCCGAAGAGGTCGAACTCGAGGTAGACGCCGGTCTCGGCGAGGCGGGACATGTCATCGAGGGAGAAGAGCGTGCGGTCGATATGGGCGATGACGGTGTGGGAGAGGTCGCCGCCGGCGTCGCGGACGACCTCGACGGCGTCGAAGGGTGAACGCCGGTCGCGGCCGGGATGGATGAGGAGCGGGGCGCCGGTGAGACGCTGGGCGCGGGCAGCGGCACGGAGGGATTTCCTTTCGTTCGGCGTCATCGGGTGTTCGAGACCCACCTCACCGATGATGCCGGAGCGAATGGCGGTGCCATCGGCTCCGATCGTGATGTCGCGGACGATCTCGTCCGCGAGCTCGTCCGCGGTGCGCGTGTCCATATCCAGCGGGTGGTAACTGCCGAGGTAGTGGCCGGCCCCCATGACAATGTTGAGGCCGGTGGCCGCGCCGATACGAACGAGTGCTCCCGGATCCCGGGAGAGGTCCGTGTTGGTGGCATCGACGATGGTGCGTCCACCGGCGGCGACGAAGCGGGAAGCTTCGCGGATGGCGACCTGTTCGTCGGTGAGGTTCGGCTCGTCGGGGTGTTTGCCGTACCGACGGACCCAGGCAGAGGTTTCCAGGGTGATTGGCTGATGGCTGCGGGGGTCGTTGCCGATGTCGGGGAGCGGGAGTCCGGCCGCGCGGCGCCAGCGGTATCGGGTGAGGAGGAGGTGTTCGTGGGGGAGGGTGATGCCCAGTTCGGCCGGCGCGATGTCGCCGGTGACGGTACGGACGTAGCCGGAGGGGTCTTCGCGGTAGGGCACGGACCGATTGTAGGGACAGCGAGCCCGCGGAATGGCAATCGGATCGCCTAGAATACGAACGGGTGTTCGGATGACGCGAGAGAAAGCCACGGTCCTGCACGTCGACCTGGACGCGTTCTACGTGTCGATGGAGCTGTTGCGACGCCCGGACCTGCGAGGCAAGCCGGTCATTGTCGGCGGAATCGGCAACCGGGGCGTGGTGAGCACCGCCAGCTACGAGGCACGCGAGTTCGGTGTGCATTCCGCGATGCCGGTGAGCCGGGCGCGACAGCTCTGCCCACAGGGCGTCTACCTGGTGCCGGACTTCTCCCTTTACGGCCCAGCCTCGACGCAGTTCCACGCGATCCTGCGCGACTTCACACCGCTCGTGGAGCCGGCAGGCGCGGATGAGGCGTACCTCGATGTCGCGGGGACGGAGCTGCTCTTTGGAGACGCGACGGCAATTGCTAAAGAGATCAAGCGGCGGATTACACGACGAAATAGGGATCAATGGATCGGTGGGGGTGAGCACGAACAAGCTCGTCTCGAAGGTGGCAAGTGACGCCGGAAAGCCGGATGGACTCGTCGTGGTAGAAGCTGGCGAGGAGGCGGCATTCCTCGCGCCGCGGCCGCTACGGGAGCTGCCGATGATCGGGCCGAAACTGGCGGAAGCGCTGCAACGGATGGGTGTGACGACGATCGGCGAGGTGGCGGCGATGTCGGGGCGGACACTGGAGGAGCGCTTCGGACAGTTCGGGCGGGAGTTGCACGCACGGGCCCGCGGCATCTTCGCGGCGCCAGTGATCAGCGGGCGGGGCCAGGCCAAGTCGGTGAGCCGGGAAAATACATTCGGCACAGACGTGGCGGACCGCGAACGGCTGCGAGCGGTGCTTCGCGGGCAAGCGGAGCGTGTGGCCGCCGACTTACGGCACCAAAACCGCGGTGCGAGGACGGTGACGCTGAAACTGCGCTTCCCCCCGTTTGAGACGTTGACGCGGTCAGCGACCCCGGGCCAGACGCTGGAGCTGGCCGATGAGATTTACGACATCGCCGCGGGCCTCTTCGAGCGCGCGTGGGCGGCGAACGGGAAGCGGCCGGTGAGGCTGTTGGGCGTCGGGGTGACGAACATCAGCGGGCGGGCGAGGCAGCTGCGGCTCGGAGAAGACCTGGCGCCGGACCACCTGGCGGACACGGTCTCGACGCTGCGGGAGCGGTTTGGCGACGGTGTGATCCACCGGGCGGCGGAAATCGGCCGAGGAGACACCCCGAGGCACTGACGGCGCTTGACGAGGGACGTTCGATTCGCGAATGTTGCGCAAGTTTGGGAGGTTTCTGCCGATGGTCGATGAGGACGCGAAGGACCCTACGTGGCTCACGCTCGGGGCGGCGGGAAAGTTGCTGGGCGTAAGCGAATCGACGGTGCGGCGCTGGGCCGATGCCGGTGAGGTGCGTTCCTACAGGACGAGCGGAGGACATCGGCGGGTGCGTTCGGAGGACATGCGCCAGATCGTGGCGGGAACAGGCCCGGGCGGCCCGGCGGATTCCGACCGGATCAGCCAGCTGGCACTGGCGCGGGTGAAGCGGCAACTGGCGCGCCGGGGGCAATTCCACGGATTGTCGTCTCTGGGGATGCTGGACGAAACGGCGCGCGACCGGTTGCGGATGATGGGCCGCCAGCTCGTCGACCTCTTCGCGCGGTACATGGCGTCGACCAGGCGAGGCGAGCGATTTGAAGAAGACGCCCGGACAATCGGGCGGGAGTACGGTCGCATGCTCGTGTCGTCGGGTGTGGGCCTGACGGCGGCCGTTTCGGCCTTCAACACCCTGCGGAAAACGCTGGAGCAGACGGCCTGGCAGAACGCATCGGAGTCCTCATTGCCACCAGAAGAGGCGGTCGAGGCGCTGGAGAGCGTCTTGGGGCTGGCCGATGTCGTGCTGGAAGCGATGGCAGCAATTTATGAAGACCCTCCGGACGAGGGAGGAGACTGAGATGGACGAGAGCCCGGTGCTCTACGAAGAGCGCGACACGCTGGGGATCATCACGCTGAACCGGCCGGAAAAGATGAACACGCTGAACGAAGAGGTGATCCAGGGCATCGCGGATGCGGTGGACAGGGCGGCCGCGTCGGAGGCGGTTCGCTGCGTGATCATCCGTGGGACGGGCCGCACGTTCACGGCCGGGTACGATCTGAACCCAAGCGAGCGCCGCTTTCGGGAGCCGCGATTCGATGCACCGCACCCCGAACCGAGGGCCGGCGCCTGGGATCCGGTGCGCGACTACGCATTTATGGGGCACAACGCCGAGCGGTTCATGAAGCTCTGGCACTGCCCCAAGCCCGTGATCGCGCAGGTTCACGGGTACGCCCTGGGCGGCGGAACAGACCTGGTGCTTTGTGCGGACATGATCTTCATGGCGGAGGACGCGATCATCGGCTATCCGCCATCGCGGGTGTACGGGACGCCGACGACGATGCTGTGGGTGTATCGCCTGGGGCTGGAGCATGCGAAGGAGTTCCTGCTCTCGGGCGACGAGGTGAACGCGGAAACGGCAGTGCGGATCGGGCTGGCGTCGAAAGTGTTCCCGGCGGAGCGGCTGGCCGAGGAGACGGAGGCGTACTGCCAACGATTCCAGCACATCCCGGCCAACCAGCTGGCACTGAACAAGCTGCTGATCAACCAGGCCTTCGAAAACATGGGGCTGCGGACGACACAATTGCTCGGCACGCTCTTTGACGGCATTACGCGGCATACGGAGGAGGCGCTGCGCTGGCGCGAGAGCTTCGGAGAGATTGGTTTCCGGCAGACAATCCGCAGGCGAGACGGGCCGTTTGGCGACTATGGGGAGCGCGACCGAACTTAGCGGTACCCGGGGCAGGGAACATTCGGTAGGCTAGGAAGCCCCGTCAGCAAGGAGCCACACCCATGTCATTCCTCGATTCTGTGAAGGAAACCGCCGCAAGTGCGCTGAACGGCGGAAAGCGGCAGGCAAAGCGCGCGCAGCTGGAGGTGAAGAACCGCCAGGTCGAACGACGGATCAATAAGGAATACGCACAGATCGGGCGGACGCTGTATCCGCTGCTGTCAGGTGGAGAGCTCTCGACCAACAATGCGCAGGTGGAGGCGGCGGTGAAGGCGGTGACGGAACTGCAAAAGGACGTCGCGCAACGGCAGGGCGAGATCGAGCGGGTGCTGCGGCCCGAAGTCGAAACCGGCACCGAGATGGAACAAAAGGCCGAATCCTGAACCTTGCGCGGTTCGCCAGAAGCAGGCGAGGCGTAGCATTCGGAGGGTGGCGGCCCAGACCATCCCGAGCCTGAAGTTCGAACGGCAAGCATGGCGTTCCGGGGCGCTCTTGGTGGCCGGAGTGGACGAGGTTGGGGTGGGCCCCCTCGCGGGGCCAGTGGCGGCCGGCGTCGTGGTGCTGGAACCGTCGAGAAAGTTTCCCTGGTTCTCGAAAGTCCGCGACTCGAAGGTTCTGACGGCCGCCATGCGCGAAGCGTTGGCCGAACAGATCGCTGACAGCGTGCCATTCGCGGTGGGCTGGGCGAGTGTGGAGGAGATCGACCGGATCGGGATCCTGCCGGCGCGAAGGCTGTGCATGCTGCGAGCGATAGAACAGCTCCCGTGCCCCCCGGCGGCAGTGATCTCCGACGCGCTAGACCTGCCCCTACCAGATGTGCGGGCGATCGTGAAAGCGGATGCGCAGTGCGTCTCCGTGGCAGCGGCCTCGATCGTGGCAAAGGTCGCTCGTGATGCCCTGATGGTGGAGTTCTGCGACCGCTACCACGGGTTCGGTTTCTGTCAGAACAAGGGCTACGCGACGGAGTTTCACCGGCGGGCATTGCAGCGGCGGGGCCCCACGGAGATCCATCGCAAGAGCTTTGCGCCGGTGGCCCAGAAGTCGTTCGGGTGGTGACGGATCGGCGCAAGCTCGGCGACTTCGGCGAGCGACTGGCGCGGACGAGGCTGGAAGCGGACGGCTGCCGGATCTTGGCGACCAATGTGAGGATGAAGGCGGGCGAGATCGATATCGTCGCAACAGACGGAGAGGACACGGTGTTCGTGGAGGTTCGCACGCGCAGGGCACGACCCGGGCTTGCCGCGGAATCACTCGACGATCGCAAGCTCGTACGGATGTGGGAATGCGCGATGCAGTACTGCGACGCCAACGGGGTGAGTCTCGAGTGCATTCGGATCGACGCCATCAGCGTGGACCTCGACCGGGGTGGGAAGGTAGTTGAGATGACGCACTTCAAGGCCCTCGAGATCCCGGAGATGGAGGAATGAGCGTGGTACGATCGAGGGCACAGCCATAGCCATTCCACGGGGAACCCAATGCCGATCTACGAATTTCGATGCGCCGACTGCGGCCGCATCACCAACCATTTCACGCGGAAGATCGATACCGACCTGAAGGTCGACTGCGAGCACTGCGGCAGCAAGAAGACCTCTCGGATGATGTCGAAGTTTGGCCGGAGCTATTCGCGAGGCGAGATCATCGAGAAGTACGGAGACTCGACCGACGGTGGACCAGATGCCTACCGGGATCCGCGCCAGATTGGCAGCTGGGTAGAAAAGCGCTTCGACGAGTACGGCGTGGACCTTCCGGAGGGGGCACGCGAGATGATCGATGCCGCCCGCGAAGGCGACTTCCCCGACCCCGTGAAAGACCTGTAGGGCGGTTTGGCAGACACTTCGAACCTGGAACCGATCCTGGAACGGATTACCGGGCACCTGGCGGCAAAGAATGCGGCGCGGGAAGTGGGGCTGCGAGCCTCGCGGACGATTATCCGTCTGAGCGCCAACGCCATCCGGGCGATCCACCGGGGTGACCGCGTCGAGGCTGAGCGCCTGCTGGCAGAGGCGAAGTCGATCCGGGACGAGGCAGTGGCCACGCTCGCGGGGCACGCCGACATTTACCACGCGGGCTTCCTGCACGACGCGCTGAAAGAGTATGCAGAAGCGCGCACGACTGTGGCGCTGCTAACCGGAGGGCGGTTGCCAGACCCCGATGAACTGGGCGTCGAGTACCCGGCCTATCTGAACGGCATTGCAGAGGCCGTGGGAGAGCTGCGGCGGGCGGTGCTCGACCGGCTTCGGCACGGCCAGTACGACGAGTGCGAGGCACTGCTGCAGGCGATGGACGACATCTACGCGGCGCTGGTCACGGTCGATTTCCCGGACGCGATGACTGGCGGATTGCGGCGGACGACGGATCAGACGCGGGGGATACTCGAGCGGACGCGCGGCGACCTGACGATGGCGATCGTGCAGCGGAACACGATGCGGGCGTTCGAAGCGGAAGACTAGGCGGGCACGACCCGGCGGATCACAGCTTCGGTGAACTCTTTCGTGTTGAGGGTGCCGCCAAGGTCGCGGGTCTTTTCGCCCGAGCCAATACAGTCGCGGACGGCGTTGATCAGCTTTGGGCCCATGTCGTAGTGGCCGAGGTATTCGAGCAGGTAGCCGTAGGCCTCGATGGCGCCGGAGGGATTGCTGATGCCCTGGCCGGCGATGTCGGGGGCGGTGCCACCGGCAGGGTCGAAGATGCCCACGTTCGGCTGGTGGCTGGGGGTGAAGGCGTAGGACGCGCTGGCGCCGAGGCCGATGGAGCCGATGAGCCCGTAAGCGGCATCGCTGAGGAAGTCGCCGTATTCGTTGGGCGTGACGATTACGTCAAAACGGTCCGGGTGGATGATGAGCTTGGCGAGGAGGGCGTCGAAGAGTTCGCGGCGGTGCTCAGTGTTGCGGTACTCGTTGGCGACTTCGGCGACGACCTCCTCGAAGAGACCGTCGGCGGCCTGCTGGATTGTGTACTTGCTGGCGGAGACGACCTGGCGGCGATGGCGTTCGGCGAGGCGGAAGGCGTAGTGCGCGGCGTGCTCGACGGGGGTGCGCTCCATGATCCGGATGCTGACGGCGCTGTGGTAGCCGATGCGGTGCCCGGCGTCCTCGTAGGTGCCGCCGGTGGCAACCCGAACGACGTGGATGTCGAGCTCGTCGGTGTAGTTGTGACTGACGCCGGGGTAGGTGCGGCAGGGACGATGGATGACAGCGAGACCGAGACGGTCGCGGAGGATCTGGTTGGGGCTGACGAGTCGCGTGGTCGTTGGGTACTTCATGGCGGCGCCGAGGGAGCGGCAGAGTTCGATGCCGTGCTCTACCGCTTCGTCGCTCTTCTCGCGGGACTCCAGGCTCCAATCGACAGGCTGGAAGGCAACAGGATCGCCGAGGGCGGCGTTGAGGAGGTGGACAGCATCGCGGAGCTCGGTGGCGATGCCATCGCCATTCAGTTCGGCAACTTCGCGCATGGAAACAGCCTACATGAGGCATTCGTTCGGAAGACCGGGCCGAAGGGGATTCGTTCCGCAATTTCCCATACATGCGATCGCTTGTTAGACTCCCCCAGCCACACTCCGGGACGGTCTTGAACGTGAACGACGCGACGGCATCGTTGGAGGGGTGAGGCTGGAAGAATCCAGGGGGAGAGTCGATGGGCTCATTGTTGATAGCGCTGGCGGGCGGTGTCGTCGCACTCGTTTTCGCCATAGTGACGGCGCGCCAGGTCATATCCCAGGACGAAGGCGACGACACGATGAAGGGGATCGCGAAGTCGATCCAGGAAGGCGCCGCTGCCTTCCTTCGTCGTGAATACACGTTCCTTGCCTTCTTCGTCGTCATCGTTGCCGTCATCCTGGCGGTGTTCGTCGACTACGACGCACTCGACAAATTTGGCGAACCGGTGGGCAAGCTCACGGGCGCCCCACGTTTGGCGATTTCGTACGTCGTAGGCGCGATAGCTTCAGCGACGACGGGCTACGTAGGAATGTACGTCGCGGTGCGAGCCAACGTACGGACGGCGGCCCAGGCGCGAACGGGCCTGAACCCGGCGCTCCGCGTCGCATTCTCGTCGGGCGCGGTGATGGGAATCACGGTGACAGGGCTCGCTGTCGTCTGCATCACAATCCTCTACCTGATATTCCAGGACGTGCAGCCACTCACGGGCTTCGCGTTCGGAGCTTCGTCCATTGCGCTCTTTGCGCGCGTCGGCGGCGGCATTTACACCAAGGCCGCCGACGTGGGTGCCGACCTCGTTGGCAAGGTCGAAGCGGGCATCCCTGAAGACGACCCACGGAACCCGGCGACGATCGCGGACAACGTGGGCGACAACGTCGGCGACGTGGCAGGCATGGGCGCCGACCTCTTCGAGTCGTACACCGGCTCGATCGTGGCGTCGATGGCGCTGGCTTCGATTGCCGTATCGGGCGCAAGCCAGGCGTTCGGCAACAACGCGCCGTTCGATGCGGGATCAATCACCGATTACAAGTCAGCGCCGCTGGTGCTGCCATTGCTGATCATGGGCATCGGCATCTTCTGCTCGATCATCGGGACCTTCCTGGTGAGGACGAGCGAGGACGCGACGATGGGCCGCCTGCTCTGGGCGCTGCGCACCGGGATCTTCTCGGCAAGCGGCCTGGTGCTGGTCGGCACGGCAATTGCGCTGCCGGTGCTGGACGCGCCGTTCAAGCTGTTCTGGGCCGTGCTCGTGGGCCTTGTCGCGGGCCAGTTGATTGGTACGGCGACGGAGTACTTCACGGCATATGAGTTCAGACCGACGCTGGGGCTGGCGAAGACCGCGGAGACAGGGGCCGCCACCCTCATCATCGGTGGCCTCGGCCTGGGCATGCTCTCGACCACGATCCCGATGCTCGCGATCGTCGCGGCCATCTGGATCACCTACTCGATCGCCGGCCTCTACGGCATCGCACTCGCGGCAGTCGGCATGTTGGCGCCGCTCGGGATCACGCTTGCCACGGACGCCTACGGGCCAGTGGCCGATAACGCGGGCGGTATTGCGGAACAAGCCCACCTGCCCGCCGAGGTGCGCGAACGCACCGACGCCCTGGACAGTCTTGGCAACACGACTGCCGCCACAGGCAAGGGCTTCGCCATCGGCTCGGCGGTGCTCACCTCATTGGCGCTGATGGTGACCTACGCGACGGTCGTCCACCTCGAAGTCATCGACATTCTGAAAGCGGAGACCATGATCGGCCTGCTGCTCGGCGGCCTGATGCCCTTCCTCTTCTCAGCGCTGACGATGGGAGCCGTCGGCCGTGCAGCAATGGCGATGGTGAACGAAGTGCGCAGGCAGTTCCGGGAGCACCCGGGAATCATGGACGGCACCGAACTGCCGGATCATGCACGGGCTGTGGCCATTTCGACCGACGGGTCACTCCGCGAAATGGTTGTGCCGGGCCTGCTGGCCATCGTTGTTCCGATTGCGGTTGGCGCATTAATCGGGGCGGACGCTTTGGGCGGCCTGCTGATTGGCTCAATCGCCTCGGGTTCGGTGCTTGCGCTCATGATGGCGAACGCCGGTGGCGCCTGGGACAACGCCAAGAAGTACATCGAGGCGGGTCACCTTGGCGGCAAGGGTTCCGACGCCCACAAGGCGGCGGTGGTCGGCGACACGGTCGGCGACCCCTTCAAGGACACCTCCGGCCCGGCGATGAACATCCTGCTGAAGCTGATGTCGATCGTCGCGGTGGTGTTCGGTCCGCTGTTCATCTAGTAACGGCACAAAGAAATCCAGGGGAAGGCCCGCCGATGTCGGCGGGCCTTTTCTGTGGCGCAAACAACGGGAACCACGATAGGATGTCCGCCTGATGGTCTCGCACTCTCTGCATGCAGCGCTCGCGGCGAACATTATTTGCACCGCCCTCGGTACGAAGGCGTATGCGATGCATGCAGTGGGCGCCAGCGCCAGGTAAACGACAAACCGGCCCTGGATTTCGCGGAAGCCCACCCAGACAAGGTGGGCTTTTTCGTTGGCAGGACCCCAGCACGAGGAGGGATGTCCATGGATTCGCCATACGAAGGAACGCTGGTCAGGCTGCGGGCAGTGGAGCCAGAGGACGAGCCGATGCTCTACCAGTGGTTCAACGACCCGGAGGTCACACAGAACCTGATGCTGCGGTATCCGGTATCGCACGCATCCGAGCGAGAGTTCCTGGAAAGTGTGAAGCAGCCGAACAGTTCGAAGGCTCACTTTGCCGTGGTGACCAAGGACACGCATCGGATGATCGGTGGGGCCACTCTGGAAGTCGGCCAGCCTGAACTTCGCGAAGCGACACTGGGGATTGCCATCGGCGACAAAGAGGCATGGGACCACGGGTACGGGACGGACACCATGCGGACGCTCTGCCGGTTCGGCTTCGAGATGATGAACCTGCACCGGATTCAGCTGGAAGTCTATGCGGAGAACGCCCGCGCCCGGAAGGTCTACGAGCGTGTGGGTTTTACGGTGGAGGGCGTGCGCCGGGACGCCATGTTCAAGTACGGGCGGTACCAGGACATCGTGATGATGGGACTGCTGGAGGGCGAGTTGATCCACGCGTAACAGAGGCTCCGTGCCGTGCCGGAGGCCGGAAAAAGCCAGAATCCGAGGATAATTCGGGATTCCCCCCAATCTGGGGCGCCAATTGTGAAAAAAGTCTCAAATTGGGGTTGACAGGCCCGACGGACGATTGGTAGCTTCCCCGGAGTCGGTTGCCAATAGGTAGCCGTAGCGCTCGGAAGATAACTGCTGAATGCGCCTCGTGGCGCAACGGGGGAACCATTTCCGGGGTGAATTCGGCCAAGCTCCCAAAACAGGCCGATAGGGCGCCCTTCCGCCCGAACCCGTCAGCTAACCCCGTAAGCAGTAGGAAGGCCCGACGGGCGGGATGCTCGTAGCGAGGTCTTTTTTTCTGCCCACGACCCCGCGGGTAGACCACATAGAACAGGAGAAAGAGCGTATGCCTGCATTGCAGGAAGCCCCCCCGAAGTCATGCCCGAAGTGCCGCGGCTCGATGATCGTCGAGCGCGATTGGCACGGGACGTACGGCAGCTGCATCATGTGCGGCTACGTACACGAGGTGCTCACGAGCGCCCCAATCGACCTGGCGGCCGAAGAAGCAGCGCTGCCTCAGCGCCAGCGCCGGCGCCAGCCGTCGCACGGCAAGCTTCGCCTGTAGTCGCAAACTTGGGAGATGCAGGAACAAAGCCCCCGGCGTACGCCGGGGGCTTTGTCTTTTCACCGGCACGGCACTGAGCCGTATGATGCGCCAAAGCCAGGGAGGACAAGGCAATGCCTTACGTGCGGATCTCAATCGCCCGGCCGCGCGCCGGCCAGGAGCAACGCCTCGCCGAGTTGCAGCAATCAATTGCCGACTTCGTCGCCAAACAGCCCGGCTGCGAGCGAAGCTACGTCTTGCGGCCGCACGACAATAGCGGGGAAGTCGCACGGATCACCATCTGGGACAACGAGTCGCAGGCAGAGGCCGTGGCCAATTCGGACCACATGCTGTCGATGCGGTCGGAGTTGAACCTCGCCGCGGCCGAGGGTGGACATACGGAGCGCGCGTTCAGCGGCTAGTGGGTTCTCAGGACCTGAGGTCTTCCGGAAGGGCGCGGGCGTAACGGGGTATCCATGACCCCTTTCAGGGTTTCCGCCTATACGACGGCGTTGTGAACCGCACCTAGACTTGCCGCAGTCACTTAAGGGGAATGCCCCAAACACACCGGGACGATCCGGACGGGAGCATTTCAAGACCCTGTCGAGAGTATCCATGCGGGGTCCGACGGCGAGCGGAGGATAACAATGACATCGATTCGAACGACGACTGGTTCGCGCAACCTGAACGGGAAGCGACCAGTCAAAGTGCTCCTGGTGGACGACCACGTGGTTATGCGCCAGGCGCTGCGAATGCTCCTTGAGAGCCAGGCAGAACTGGAAGTGGTGGCCGATGTCGAGAACGGCCGCCAGGCGGTCCAGGCAGTGGAACGGATGCAGCCAGACGTCGTCCTCATGGACGTGGTCATGCCCGGGCTTAACGGACTGGAAGCAACGCGGCAGATCCGCCGGATTGCCCCGGCCACCCGCGTGGTCATGCTCAGCGGCTTCGTGGACGAGGACCAGCTCCTCGATGCGCTCCGGGCCGGAGCCTCTGGCTACATCATCAAGAAGTCCGACATCTCGGAACTGGTGCTGGCGATCCAGACGGTGCAGCGGGGCAACAGCTACTTCTCCAGTGCGCTGAGCGAAGGGTTCGACCTGGCGGAAGTGCTCTACAACTCAAAGCGGCCAGACCAGCGTTCAGGCGCCGACAGCCTGACCCCGCGCGAGCGCGAAGTGCTGCAGTTGATTGCCGAGGGCCACACCAACCAGGGCATCGCAAACGAGCTCTACATCAGCGTGAAGACCGTAGAGGCCCACAAGTCCCACATCATGTCCAAGCTTCACGCGCGGAACCGGACCGACCTGATCCGGTACGCCATCCGCAAGGGCATCGTTCGCCTCGAAAGCGTCGAGGAGGGCGAAGACATGGTTGATGACGAGGAACTTGCCGGCTAACCCCGCGCATTTCGGCAGGTTTCGTTTGAAAAGCCCGGCCACTGGCGCCGGGCTTTTCCGTGTGCGCGAGAGCACGCTGAACCTCCAGAACTGGCGCCACCAATCCGGGGGACTCGGAGGTGGCTCATGAGGGAAACCGCCAAGACGGTTGAGGGATACAGACGGCGGTGGATGGGCCACTCCCGATAACCGGAGGAGATACGGCTACCTAGGCTTTGATGTCGGAGAGGTAGCGATGATCGAGCTGACGCGCATCGACGGCACCGTGTTCTTTCTCAACCCCGACCTCATCGAGGTAGTGGAAGCGACGCACGACACGCACGTGGCGCTCACCAACGGGCACAAGTACGTGTGCCGGGAATCGCCGGAGATCATCGTCCAGCGGATCACCGAGTTCCGCCGCGCCTCAACCGGGGCGTTCCGGAGGATTGCCTAGATGGACCTGGCGACAATCATCGGGCTCGTCCTGGCGTTTGGCGGAATCATCGGCGGCATGGTGGTCGAGGGCGGCAGCCCGGCCTCCCTCTTCAACATTCCCGGATTGATGATCGTGATCGTCGGCACCTGCGGCGCGGTGATGATTTCCCAATCGATGGACACGCTGACATCGGTCCCGGGCGCCCTGATCAAGGCATTTACCGGCAGTTCCACCCACGACGCGACAAAGACCGTCGACCACCTGGTGGACATGGCCGACAAGTCGCGACGCGAGGGTTTGCTCGCTCTGGAAGCGGAAGTCGGCGAGATCGAGGACCGATTCATGAAGAAGGGCGTGCAGTTGATGATCGACGGCACGGACCCGGAGCTCCTCCGCGAGATCATGGAGATCGACGCGGAGGCAATGAAGCATCGCCATGAATCCCGCTTCGCGGTGCTGGAGTTCATGGGCGGCATCGCCCCAACCATCGGCGTCCTCGGCGCGGTCATGGGGCTCATGGGCGTGATGCGCCACCTGGATGAGCCCGATCACATCGGCCCCGGTATCGCGACGGCGTTCGTTGCGACGTTCTACGGCGTGTTCACAGCGAACGTTCTCTTCCTGCCGCTGGCAAAGAAGCTGCAGGGCGCCAGCAAGCACGAGAGCGCCTACCTGGAGATGGTGATCGAAGGACTGATGTCGATCCAGGCGGGCGATAACCCGCGAATCGTCCGCGAGAAGCTCGACGGGTTCCTTACGCCTTCGGAGCGCAAGCGTGAAGGCGACGACAAAGACCTGGCGGAGGCGGCATGAGCAGGAAAGCTCCCGAGCCGGCACACGCCGAGAACCACGAGCGCTGGATCGTCAGCTACGCCGACATGCTGACGCTCCTGTTCGCACTCTTTGTGGTGCTCTACGCGATCAGCGACACGAATCCCGAAAAACTGACAGTCGTCCGGACTTCGCTGGACAAGGCGTTCGATGTTGGTGTGCTGACGAGTTCCGACGGGGCCTCGCCCGTGTTTGAAGGCGGCGGCGGACTTTCGCCCTCGCTGGACGAAATGAAGCTGAACAGCCTGAAGATCGTGTCGGACAACATGGCGACGTTCGCGGCGGAAACGGGAATCATCGGCAAGATCCAGGTTCGCAGCAGTGCCGACGGCGTCACGATCAGCCTCGCCGACGATCTTCTCTTCGCCTCGGCAAGCGCTGACTTCCGACCCGGGAGCCAGGATGTCCTCCAGCGGCTAGCGGCCCTGCTGAATGAGCTCCCGAACGAAGTGCGGGTGGAAGGGCACACGGACAACGTGCCGGTGAACAGCGGGACCTATAGCAGCAACTGGGAGCTTTCGTCGGCGCGCGCGACCACCGTGCTCCGCTACCTGGTGGACGAAGCGGGGATGGATCCCGAGCGGATGTCGGCTGTGGCGTTTGCCGACACGCGGCCAATTGGCGACAACGCGACCGCGGAGGGCCGGGCACTGAACCGGCGCGCGGACATCGTGATCGTGTACCCAACTCAGGACCAAATCATCGAGCGTTTCGGCGCGCCGGAGGTCAACTAACCAATGCCTGACAAGAAACTCATGGCTGGTGGGGCAGTGCTGGCGGCAGCTGGTTTCTGGTTCTACGTGAAGCCAAATTACCTCGAGTCGGCGCCCCCGCCGGTCTATACCGAAGAGCAGATCTCGGACGCGCCTCGGCCCACGGTGACCCTGGAAGAGCGCGTCCTGAATCTGAAGGCTCCGGCGGTGGCTCCCAACTACGTGAAGGTCCAGATCGCGCTGGAATTTGCGGACCCCGACCACAAGTGGATTGGGCTGGAGGGCGACGGCCTGATGGCCGCCAATGAGACGTTCACGACGGAAATGGAAGGCGACCTCCACCGGATCTGGGATTCGATTACGGACATCGTCGGCAGCAAGTCCGTCGAGGACGTCTCCACCGCTGAGGGCCGGGACGAACTGAAGACAGAGCTCCGCGATGCAATCAACGCCGATCTGCACACCCAACAAGTCGAGAACGTGTATTTCGTCACGTTCGTGACCCAATAGGAAGACCGATGAGCACTCCTTACGAGGTCTTGAGCGAACTGCTCTCGCCGGCACACGGCGACAAGCTGCAAGCCGCGGGTGAGAGCGCATGGAGCGAAGCAACCACCGCGCTAACCAGCATCTTCGGCGACACTCCCGGCCTGTCGGGGCTCGACGCGCGGCTGGTGATGCCGGACGAAATCTCCGGCGACTTCAAGGGCCAGCACCTCGTGATGCCCGTTGAGGTCTCGACAAACGAGGACCAGAACGCGACTGCGTGGCTGGTATTCGCCACGGCGGCGGGCGCGAAGTTCCTGAACTCGGAAGCGGACAACGCCGACGACCAGGAGCAGCAGACCATCGTCATGGCGTCCACCGTCCTCGGCCAGGCGGTCCGGGCGATGAACGCCGGGACATTCGGGTCTTCGGCAAACGGACTCGTGCTCTCCCTGGATGAGGTTTCGGCCGACAACATGGGCGACATCCTGGGGACGCTGGAAGACCCGTGCCTGGTGATGAAAGGGACGCTGGCGCGGTCGGCTGACGTCGAGTTGACGTTCGTGTTGCCTGGCGGCTTCCTCGAAATCATTGCGGGCGGGGCTGGCGAAAGCGGGGCAGCCACGACGGACGGGGCGCCTGCGGGCGATGAAGTCCTGACATTCACGGACGAGGACCTGAAGGATACCCCGCTTTTCGATGACTCTGACGCGCCGGCGCCAACGCCGATCCGGACGCAGGAGCCGGTGGCAGCCGGGCCAGATCACACACACGAGTCAGAGCAGGACGAACGGGCACCGCGCCCGATCATGTCGGCACCGACGGCCCATCGCGCGCAGTTCGCGCCACTGACCGCGGCCATACAGACGGAGGGCCCCTCGGGCATCGACCTCCTGGCCGGGTTGGAGATGAACGTGTCGGTGGAACTCGGCCGAACGGACATGACAGTCGCCGACGTCCTGGCGCTAGGTCCCGGTTCGGTGGTGGAGCTCGACCGCCTCGCGGGCGAGCCGGTGGACATCCTCGTAAACGACCGCCTCATCGCGCGCGGCGAGGTTGTGGTAGTTGACGAGAACTTCGGCGTGCGCGTCGTCGAGGTGATTCGCAAGGCCCAAAGGGGCGAGGCATCGGGATGAACTCGGACGAGGGCCGCAGGCGCATCCTCTGGCTGGCCGCAATTGGCGGGGTTCTGATCCTCGCCATTGTCTTTATCTCGGTCGCGGCGCCGAAACCAACCTCGGGCACTGCCGAGGACTTTCGGATCACGCCCGAGACAGTGACCGCAACGGATACCGGCGCTCAGAACGCTGCGACTGGCGTCGACACCAGCAATGCCCCGGGCTTTTCGCTCTCGGCGGGTGGAGCGGTGTCTCTGGCCTGGCGGCTCGCGTTGGTCGCCCTGGTGATAGCGGGCGCCGTCGTGGGGTTGCGCTGGTGGGGCCGCAAGGCCATGTCGCCGCGAAGCACGACGGGCTTCGTCCGGATCGTCGACACGCTGGCGATCAGCAACGGCCGAACCATTCACCTGGTCGCCCTGGGCAACCGGGTGATCGTTGTCGGGGCAACGGCCCAACAGCTCGCCTACCTGAACGAGCTGACCGGGGAAGAGTCGGATGACGTGCTCGCCCGGCTGGCTCGAAACGACGAGACGACGAACATCTCGGGCTTCGCGGCGGAACTCTTCCAGAGTCTTCGCAAGGAAAATCGCGGCGGCGGTTCAGCCGCGTCCATCGGCCTCTCGCATGAGGATGTGCGATGAAACGGAAGTCAATCGTGCTCACCGGGAGTCTTGTCGCGGTCGCGCTGGTGGCGCTTGTCGGCGGCGAGGTCTCGAGCGCGGCCGCCCAGAGCCCGACGGGCCAGTCGGGAATTCTGGACACCCAGAATCCGCAGAATATCTCGACTGCGATCCAGATCCTCTTGCTCGTGACGGTGCTCTCGATGGCGCCGGCAATCCTGGTCATGGTGACGTCGTTCACCCGGATCATCGTGGTGCTCTCGCTGGTGCGGAACGCAATCGGGATTCCCCAGCTGCCGCCAAACCAGGTGCTGATCGGCCTGGCGCTCTTCCTGACGGCGTTCGTGATGGCGCCAGCGATTCAACAGATCAACGACGAAGCTGTACAGCCCTACCTGAACGGAACGATCACTCAGCAGCAGGCCTTCGACAACGGCGAAGCCCCGCTACGCGCCTTCATGCTGAAGCAGACGCGTGAGAACGACATCGGCCTCTTCCTGAAACTGAGCGGGAGAGAGAAGCCGGAGACGGTTGAAGACGTGCCGACCTATGTGCTCGTGCCGGCCTTCACCATCTCCGAGCTGAAGACGGCCTTCCAGATGGGCTTCGTTATGTTCATTCCGTTTCTCGTAATCGACCTCGTGATCTCATCGGCGCTACTGAGCATGGGAATGATGATGTTGCCGCCGGTAATCGTGTCGCTTCCGTTCAAAATCCTGCTTTTCGTCCTGGTGGATGGCTGGTACCTGATCGTCGGGTCGTTGGTGGGGAGCTTCAATTGAACGAAGCAGTTGCGATTTCACTGGCTCGCGAAACCCTCTGGGTGGCGCTCCAGGTGGGCGCTCCAATTCTTGGCGCGACGCTGGTGATCGGCGTCGTCGTGAGCATCATCCAGGCCGTCACCCAGGTGAACGAGATGACCCTGACGTTCGTGCCGAAAGTAATCGGCGTGTTTGTGGCAATGCTCCTCTTCGGCCCGTGGATGCTGCAAACGCTCGTGAGCTTCACGACGGTGCTGTTTACCAACCTCGGCGCGTACGGGAGCTAACGATGGAGTTCTCGCCGGCGTTCACGTATGCCCTGCTGCTGGTGATGATCCGGACGAGCACGATGCTCGTCACATCGCCGCTGCTTTCGCACAAGGGCATCCCGGCGATGACGAAGGCCGGGTTCGCGGTCTTCTTTGCGCTCGTGCTGGTACCACTAAACAGCGACAACCTTCCCGCCGCCCCCGAGCAACTCGGCACCGTGGTGGACGCCGTTCTGCGAGAGGCGCTGTTCGGACTGCTGTTGGGGCTGGCGATGAACATGGTGTTCCTCGGCCTGCAGATGGCGTCCCGGATCGTCGGTGTCCAGATGGGCTTCGGGCTTGGCGGAGTGATCGATCCGATCACCGGAAACGACGGCGGCACGCTCGACCAGTTCTACATGTTGCTCGTGACGCTCGTGTTCTTCTCCATCCAGGGTCATTACATCGTGATCACGGCGTTGGCGGAGACGGTCCAGGCGGTGCCGCTGGGCACCTTCGACCCGTTCCACGCCATCAGTTCCGGCGACGTTGGATTGCTGGCGGCGGGCCTGATGGTGACTGCCGTGAGGATCGCCTTCCCGGTGATGGCGGCACTCTTTCTCGTGGACCTGGGCATGGGCCTCGTTGCACGGACGGTGCCGCAAGTGCAGGTGCTCTTCGTGGCGATGCCAATCAAGGTGGCTGTCGGACTGCTCGTGCTGATGGTTTCGCTGCCCGCCTCGGCTCACCTGATGCAGGGCGTGATTGAAGATTCGATGGCCGGATCGAGCATCCGCCTTTTGAGGGGCGCCTAGATGCCCGGTGAAAAGACTGAGGCCCCAACCCCAAAGCGTGTACGTGACGCCCGGAAGCGCGGGCAGGTCTCCAAGAGCCAGGAGATCGTCTCGATCGGCGTCTTGCTGACGGCCATCGTCGGGCTGCGCCTGCTGGGACCCGGCATCGGGCACTCGATGGAGGGCATGCTCCGCGACTCGCTCGTGAACCCGACCTCAGAAGACCTGACGGCGAAGGCCGCCAACGACATGGGCCGCGACTGGGCGCAACGAGCAGGGCTCACCCTGGCGCCACTGATGGGCCTGCTGATGGTGGCCGGCGTGGCACTCAACGTGGGCCAGACCGGATTCATCCTGAGCGGCGAGAAGCTGAAGCCGAAGATGAGCCACGTGAACCCGGCGCAGGGGTTCAAGCGGATTTTCGCGACCGAGGGGCTGATCAACCTGGCCAAGGCGCTGCTGAAGATGGGGATCGTCGCAGCAGCCGTGACGATGGTGATGCGGAAGCGAATGGCGGAGATCACGACGCTGGGGAACGTCTCGATAGGCGTTGCGATCGGGCGACTGGTCTCCATCGCCTTCGACATCGCCATCTGGTCGGCAGTGGTGCTGTTCGTCCTCACCGTGGCGGACTACGCCTGGCAGCGGCGCAAGCACTTCAAAGAGCTGCAGATGACAAAGGACGAAGTGCGGCAGGAGATGAAGGAAACCGAGGGCGACCCGCAAATCAAGGGCGCCATCCGGCGTCGGCGCCAGGCCCTGCTGAACCGAATGATAGCGGCGGTCCCGAAGGCGGACGTCGTGGTGACCAACCCGACGCACTACGCCGTCGCGCTGCGCTACGACCAGCTGGCCGGGGGCGCGCCGATTGTGGTCGCGAAAGGCGAGCGGCTGTTGGCCCAGCGAATCAAGGAAGTGGCGCGGAAGTCCGGCGTCCCCGTGCTGGAAGAGCCGCCACTCGCGCGGGCGCTGTACGCGGCCGTACCCGTCGGCCATCCGATCCCGGCGAACCTGTTCCATGCGGTGGCGGAAGTCCTCGCCTGGGTCTACTCGCTCCGCACCGGGCGGCCGCAGCAGTGGCGCGGAAGCGGCCAGCCGCAGGGGGCCTTCTAGATGGCCGTCCAGACGACACGGACGAACGCCGGACCGAATCTCGCGGCAATTCTGAACCAGCCAGACATCCTCCTGGCGATCGGGATCATGGTGATCGTCGGCATGATGATCATCCCGTTGCCGACGCCGATCGTTGACTTGCTGCTGACGATCAACATCGCGGCGTCCGTCACGGTGCTGCTCGTTGCGATTTACACGGACGAACCCCTGAAGTTCTCGGTGTTCCCGTCCTTGCTGCTGATTACGACGCTCTTCCGGCTGGCCCTCAACGTCTCGACGTCGCGCCTCATCCTCCTGCAGGCCGACGCGGGCTCCGTCGTCAGTTCCTTCGGCAACTTCGTGGTCGGCGGCAGCCTCGTGGTGGGGCTGGTGGTGTTCCTCATCCTGGTGGTGATCCAGTTCGTGGTGATCACGAACGGTTCCGGCCGGGTGGCCGAGGTCGCCGCGCGGTTCACCCTCGACGCCATGCCGGGCAAGCAAATGGCGATCGACGCCGACCTGAACGCCGGACTCATCGATGAGGTCGAAGCCAAGCGCCGCCGCCAGGAAGTTGGCGACGAAGCCGACTTCTACGGCGCGATGGACGGCGCCAGCAAATTCGTGAAGGGCGATGCAATCGCCGGGATCGTGATCATTCTCGTGAACATCATCGGTGGGCTCGGGATCGGGGTACTTCAGAACGGGGCAGCTCCGGCGGAGGCGCTGAATACCTACGCCCGCCTGACGGTCGGTGACGGGCTGGTTTCGCAGTTGCCGGCACTCCTGATCAGCACGGCCGCAGGCATCGTGGTAACGCGAGCAGGCGGCAGCAAGAACCTCGGCTCGGAAGTCTTCGGGCAGCTTTCCGCGCAGTCGCGACCGCTCTACGTGGCGGGCGGCATGCTGGCGATCTTCGCAATGATGCCGGGGCTGCCGAAGATCCCGTTCTTCCTGGTGGCGGGCGTAGCGGTCACGGGTGGCCTCATGGTCGGGCGTTCGCGGGAGCGCGAACGCATCGCGGCGCTGGCGCCGCCACCATCGGAGAAGCGCGACCCCGAGAAGATGGGCCCCCAGCAAGTCATCCAGATGATGTCGGTGGACCCGCTGGAAGTGGAAGTTGGTTACGGCCTCATCCCGATCGTGGACGAGGACTCGGGCGGTGGGCTGCTACGCCGGGTGACGATGATCCGGCGCCAGATCGCCATGGAACTCGGGCTCGTCGTGCCAACGGTCCGAGTCCGCGACAACCTGCAACACGCGCCCAACGTCTACGTGGTGAAGCTTCGCGGTGTCGAGATCGGGCGGGGAACGCTGATCCCGGGGCAGTTCCTGGCGATGGACCCCGGCACGGCGGAGGGCGAAATCCCGGGGACGGAGACTGTGGAGCCGGCGTTTGGCCTGCCCGCCAAGTGGATCCCGGCGGCGCAGAAGGAGCGGGCCGAACTGCTCGGCTACACCGTCGTCGACGCAGAATCGGTGATCGCGACACACCTGATCGAACTGATCAAGCGTTTCGCGCCCGAGCTCCTCAGCCGGCAGGACACCCAGAATCTGCTGGAGAACCTGCGGACGGACTACCCCGCGCTCGTCGACGACCTGATCCCGACAGCGCTGACGATTGGCGAAGTGCAGGAAGTACTGCAGAACCTGCTCTCAGAGCGTGTCTCCGTCCGGGACCTCGTTTCGATTTGCGAGACGTTGGCGACGCACGCCCGGATGACGAGGGACATCGACCTGCTGACGGAATACGCGCGAACGGGCCTTGCGCGGCAGATCAGCGCCCAGCATGCCCCGGACGGCACCCTCCACGTCGTGACGGTGGGGCCGCGCACGGAGGACGAAATCGCGAACTCCATCCAGCACACCGAGCAGGGGAATTCGGTGGCGCTGGCGCCGTGGCAGGTGCAACGGCTGATGGGGGTGCTTTCGAGCGAGATTGAACGAATGGCGAGCAATGGCCGGGATCCCGTGATCCTCTGCTCGTCGCGGATCCGGCTGGCTCTCCGACGATTGATCGAGCGGAAGCTGCCGAACGTGACGGTGCTCGCATTCAGCGAAGTGACTACCCAGACAACGGTGGAGGCCGTTGGGAATATCGAGGTGAGTGTTGCAGACGAAGCGCTACATCGGTAACGACCTGGCACGGCTGTACCGGCGCGTCCGCGACGAGTTCGGACCGGACGCGATGGTGTTTAGCACGCGCACGCTGCACCGCGAGGATGGTCCGCCGCTCATCGAGATCCAGGCGGGGCCTGGCGTGGACGACGACTCCCTGCCACTGGAGCTGCAGCAGGCGATGCTGTCGACGGTCCTTTCGCGGGTTGGCCCGGGGCTGAAGGTACCAGACCTCGAGGACCTGGTGTTGCGGGGCGTCCTGGGACCGAGTGCTGTGAGCGACATCGACGAGGGCCCGATCGATTTCGAGTCCCCGATCGATTTCGAGCCGAGGTATGAGCCGCAGCCGCGGGCCGAAGCACCCATACGCGAGCCCGAGGCGCTCGCTCAGCCGGCGACGGCGGTAGTCCCGGGCGCAATGACGCCGAGCGAACAGCTCGTAGCCGCAGGGCTCACGGTGCAGGCCGCGGAGCAGGTCGCGCGCGCCGGAGGGAGCAACGACCCGGAGCGGACCCTGGCGAGCTACCTGCAGCAGCTGCCGGTGGAGTACCCGGACGAATACGAAACGGCGCTCGTGCTGGTCGACGGGCCGCACGGCGCGGGACGGACAACGGCACTCCTGCGTATGGCACTCGACTGTTCGGAAGCGGGGCGGACGACGATTGTCGTCGCGACGGCCGACACAGACGCGGCCATAGCCGAACGCCTGGCCTCCTATGCCGAAGCGATGGGCGTCGAGTTCGTGGAGGCGAAAACGGACAGGGCGCTCGAAAAGGCAACCCAGAAGGCGAAGAGCGGAAGCGTGATCTTCGTCGACGCCGACCCCGGTTGGCTGCCGCCAGCCTTCGTGCGGGCGCCGGTCTATCGCTATGTGGCGTTGCCGTCGCACTGGCAGGAGCACGCACTCGCCACCTGGAGCGGGGCCGTCCGGCACGAACCATTCGCCGGGGCGATCCCTACCTTCACCGACATCGCCACGGAGCTGACACCGGTTGTATCCACACTCGTAGCGCTAGGCACGGGTATCGCATTCCTATCCTCTGGGAGTGACATCTCAAACGGCATCGAAGTTGCCGATGCGAAGGCAATCGCATCAGGGATTCTCTCGATGTCTACGGGGGGGAGGACCGATGGGCGCCTCGTTGCCAGCGCGTAACGATCGGGAGAGAGCGGATGGGCTCGCCCCCGGTCTTGCGCTCAATATCCGATACGAGGCCAGCAGCGGCTTGCAACACATCATGACGAGAGTGGAAGAAGTGTTCGAGGATGGCCTCGCTGTGCTTGTGCCCATGGAAAAGCTACAACGGCGGCCGCTGCCATCCGGGCGCGAAGTGGAGGTGCACTACACGCACCGGAACCGCTGGCTGCAGTTCATGACCGAAGTGACCGGGCACAGCAAGGATGGCCACTTCGATTACCTGGCGATGCCCCGGCGGGTGGAGTCGAGCGATCGGCGACGGTTCTTCAGGCTGCAGACGGCGATCAAGCCGACCTGCATCTTCCGCATCGTCGTTGGCGAAGAGACTGAAGATGGCGGGGCGGAACAGGCGATGCTGACAGGATCCGTCACGGACCTGAGCGAGGGCGGCCTTTGCCTGAGCACGCGGGACAGGGCGGCCATTGGCGAACGACTGGGCGTGCAGATGCACCTGGCGGAGTCCGGCGACCTCGTCGTGCGGATGCGGGTTGCTTCGATAGAAGAACCGGAAGCGGGGCGAAGCAACCGCCGGCTCCACTGCGAATTCACCGGCATCACGCTCGGTGACCGCGACCGGATCGCGCGTTACCTGATGCGGCGGCAGATCGAGATGCGGCGGAGGGGACAGCTGTGATCTTTCGCCCGTACCTGATCGCGCGCTACGGGGTGATGGCGGCTCTTGCGATGGCCGCCTTGAGCGCCTTCTGGGCCCACAACGCCGGCTACACGTTGGATGCGGCGCTGATGCGGGCCGTGTTTGTCTTCGTGATTTTCGTTGCCCTGGCCTTTGGTGCCGAGGCAGTGCTGATATCGGGTCCGCTTGCCGTGAGGCCGGCGACTCAACCGTCATCCAAACCCGCAACTCAACCAGAGACTGAGGACGAATAACTATGCCGAGGGCCAGTACAGCAGCGGCAATGACCGCACAGACATCCGTCATGCCGGCAGACCGCGACGCGGCGATCGAGCAGTACGCACCACTCGTGAAATACGTGGTGGGGCGGCTGGCGATCGGCCTGCCAGCGATCCTGGACTACGAGGACATCCTCAGCTACGGGACGATCGGATTGATCGAGGCGCTCGACCGCTATGACGACTCGAAGGGCGTCAAGTTCGAGACGTATGCGATCAGCCGGATCCGAGGCTCGATTATCGACGCCTTGCGGGCGCTCGATCGGCTCCCCCGGTCCGTGCGGCAGAAGGCGAAGAAGCTGGAGCAGGTGACAACCGAACTGACCCGGTCGATGGGCCGGGAGCCCTCGGAGCCGGAAATCGCGGACGCGATGGGGATGACGCAGGCGCAATATAGCAAGGCGCTCGTGGACAGCAGCTGGGTGACGGTGTCGCTCGACGGCCTGCTGAGCCGCGACGACGCGAACGACTCACCGACGGAAGTGCCTGCCGATACGGAGGATACCGACTTCTCGGCGCGGCTGGAAAAGCGCCAGTTGTTGGAGAGCCTGACTGGCGCAGTGAAGCTGCTCCCCGAGCGGGAGTGGCTGATCGTGAGCCTGTACTACAAGGACGAGATGACGATGAAGGAGATCTCGAAAATCCTCGAGATCTCGGAGTCGCGGGTATGCCAGCTCCATGGTCGAGCCCTGAGCCGCCTGCGAGCCCGGCTCTCGCAGGATGCGGCCTGACGCGATGAGCGACGCAGTCGTCCTCCTGGCGCTCTCTCAGATGGTCTGCCTTGGCGGCCTGGCGTACCTCTACTCGCAAGTGATGAAGTTGCGTGCCGGGAACGACGAGCGCCGGGCGTCAGACAGGGCATTGCCACTGAGACAGCCGGTGGAGATCGGCCAGCAGGTGCCGGAGACGCACCGGGTGCGACGGGCGCCGGCGAGGAGCCGCGCTGCCGCCATGGACGTTGCCCTCGTGGCAAAGAAGATGAATGAACTCGGGCTGGACGTGCCGGCCCTGGCGCAGCGGATGAACAGAAGCGAAGACGAGATTCGGCTTCTGCTGCGACGAAAGGGAGCGGCCTAGTGCTGCGAGCGATTCTGACGGGGAGCGTCGCGGTCATCGCCGCTTTGGTGTGCCTTGGATTGGGTAACGCGCCGAGTGCTTCGGCCAACGGTGTGCCACAGCTGGTGAAGCTGGAGTATGTCCCGGGAACCTCGAACTGGGGACCTGAAGACGCGGCAGGCTTGCTGGAGTTCAGCTTCGCCGAGGGTTACGCGATCGTTGATGTGAAGAACCTGCCTGCGACCGACGGGACCACGTTCGAGGGCTGGATGCGGAACGCCGAGGGCGACATGGTCGACATCGGCGAGATCCCAACGGACGCGGCCGGGATCGGTCACCTCGAGGCGAAGCTGACGGGGCTTACCCGCTACGACTACAACGAGTTCCTGGTCGGGGCCCGCACCGCTAGCGATACGGCCGGGGAGTTCCCGGCCCAGATCTCCGTCGTCGGCAACTTCTCTGTCATCGGCGATGACCCGGCGGACAGTAGTGGCGAGCAACGCCCGCAAGTACTGCCCAACACAGGAGAGGCGACGACCAGCGGCCCGCCGGTGAGTCGTGCCTTCATGGCGATGATGGCGATGGCGGCAACAGGGCTGACCATCGTCATCGTGGCGCAATTCAGAAAGCGGAGGCGAGCATGATCAAGGGACTGTATTCGGCATTCACCGCGATGGACGCTGCCTGGCAGTACCAGGACGTGCTCGCCAACAACATCGCGAACTCGAGCACGGCAGGGTTCAAACGGGAGGTCGGTGCCCAGCAATCGTTCGACGACGTGTTGCTTTCGCAGCGGTCACCGATCCCGGCGCCAGTCAGCGCAAGGATCCAGGACGTCGTGGGCCAGATCGGCACCGGCTCGTTCATTGCCGAGTTCGTGACGGACTACTCCCCGGGGTCGATGGATGCTACCGGTCAGCAACTCGATTTCGCGACTGATGACGGTTTCTTCGGCATCCAGGATGCGAACGGCGAGGTGTTCTATACACGTGACGGCCGCTTCGGCAGAGACGCCAACGGCGACCTTGTCACCTCGCACGGGCTGTATGTCCTGGCGGACGACGGCAGCCACATCAACCTTCCGCCCGGCGACCTCACTGTGGAGCCGGATGGGACGATCAAGGCAGGGGACACCTCTGTGGCCCGACTGGGTGTCTGGGACTTCTCACCGGTGGACCTCGTGCGAGCCGGCGAAGCCTACTTCCAGTCAGACGCGGCGGGCACGCCAATCACGACGACGGTGCGCCAGGGATTCCTGGAGGCCTCGAACACCAACCTCGTGGAGGAGCTGACCACCCTCCTGGCGGTGCAGCGAACCTACCAGGCCAATCAGACAGTGCTGTCGCAGATGGACCAGAACCTGGACCAGGCGACAAGCCTCGGAACGGTGGCGTAAGCAATGCCTTCGATACTTTCCTCAGCGACAAGCGGTATGGCGCATAACGCTTCGACGATCGACGTGGTGGGTCACAACGTCGCGAATGTGAACACCAACGGGTTCAAGATCTCGCGGGTACTCAGTGAGGGAACGCCGGTCGCGAATTCGCCCGACGGTGGCCGCAAGGGCGTTGCCGCCACGACCATCGACCGGGACATGCGTGCCGGGGCGGCGACGCCCGGTGAGCCGATGCAGTTCTCCATTCAGGACGATGCGTTCTACGTGGTGAACGATGGCGAGGGCGGGACGGTGTATGCGCGGTCAGGGGCCCTGACACTCGACAGCGCACGCAACGTCACCACGGCGACGGGTGAACTTCTCGAGCCACCGCTGACGATCCCTGAGGGCTACACATCACCTTCCATCACGAGCACCGGCATGCTGCTGGCGGTAGACCCGGACGGCGTCCAGACCGAGATTGGCCAGGTTGCCTTTGTGCGGTTTATGAACCCGCAGGGGTTGGAATCACTTGGTAGCGGGCTCTATGGGACAACCGCCAATAGCGGCGACCCCATCTCGGGGATCCCCGGGGGCGCAGACTTTCGAGAGCTTCTCCCGGGCACAATTGAGGGTTCTAACGTAGAGCTTGTCGTGGAACTTACCAGCATGCTGACTGCACAAAGGGCATATGAAGCCAGCGCGCGCGCATTTCGCGTGGGCGACGAAATGCTTGAACTTGCAACGGACCTGACCAGCTAGGAGCGGGACAATGACACGAATCGACGGACTCAGCAACCTGTCCACCAGCCGGCTTGGCCAGAGCCAGGGACCGGAGGCGACGTCTTCCGGGGACGAGGCAACCGGAGAAGCCGGGAAGATCGGCCGCCAGCTCGACGAAGTGCGGCTTTCGAGCCGCGGGCGTGTGGTTGCCGATGCCATGCAGGCAGTCCAAAACGCCAGCGATGTTCGCGAGGCCAAGGTTGCTTCGCTGAAGGCCGCCATTGCGAACGGTACCTACACGTCAAACGCACGTGACATCGCGGCGCGGCTGCTCGCCACCGGGACGTTCGGAGACCAGTAATGGCAGATGACGTCCGGGAGACCTTCGCACACCTGCTCGAGGTGCTCGTAAAAGAGGAAGGTTACCTCCTCCAGCTGATCGAGCTTGCCCGCAAAGAGCGGGAAGCCCTGGTGCTGGCCGACTACGAAGCGATAGCGGAAGTTGCCGAGCAGATGATGCGCGTGGCGGCCCAACTGGACGGCTACGAAGAAGAACGAGCCCTCCTCCTGCGGGAGCTCGATGCGCCGGAAGGCACGACGCTGAAGGATCTCGAGCCCCTCGCGACCGCGGTCGGAGCGGACGGGCTGGCGGAAGCACGCGAACGAATGGTAGCGCGAGCGGACGAGCTGCACGCATCACAGGAGCAGAACGCCCGACTGATCCTCGCGGCGACCCAGTTGCGCGAGCGCTGGCTCAACCTGCTGGTGGGAATGAATCCCGCGACGTACAGCGACCGGGGCAGGGAGCGACGCGCTGGGCAGCAGTTCGTCTCGCGCAGCGCCTGAAAGGCGGACGACATGAGCCTTTCCATCGGCATGGACACGGCGATCAAGGCGCTCAGGGCGCAGCAGCTCGCCGTGGACGTGGCTTCGCACAACATCGCGAACGCCAATTCGCCCGGGTTTTCGCGTCAGCGGCTCCTGCTGCGACCGATAGGTCTCGACGGTAGCGACCACTTCTCGCGCGACGCTCTGCTCGGCAAGACAGGCTATGGCGTGGACGCGAGCGACGTGAACCGTGTGCGTGACATCTTCCTGGACTTCCAGTTGCGGCAGGCGATTGGCGGCGAGCACCAGTTCCAGGCCGAGGGGGGCGCCCTCTCGCGGGCGGAGCTGACATTCAACGATCCGACCGACGACGGGCTGAGTGGCCTGCTTTCCAACTTCTGGAACTCGTGGCACGACGTGGTGAACGACCCGGAGGGTTCGCCAGCACGAACGACGCTGGTGAACTCGACGAATACGTTGACGGCCCGCATCCGGACCGCGTACCAGGACCTGACGACGCAGCGAAAGGACCTGAACTTCCAGGTCGCGAGCGTCGCGGACAAGATCAACTCGGCAGCTTCGGAGATCGCTCAGCTGAACGTCCAGATCAAGAAGGTGGAACTGAACGGCGACAAGGCGAACGACCTGAGGGACCGCCGCGACCTGCTGCTGGATCAACTGGCCCAGACCGGAGACATCTCCTACAGCGAGCAGCCGGATACGTCGGTGCTCGTTTACTACGGGAACCACGAACTGGTGGTGGCCGGCGATGCACGGGCCGTGCACGCGGAAGACGACCCCACTAACCCGGGCATGAATCACCTGGTCTTCAACGTGGACAACGCCGAGGTGAAGGTAACGTCGGGCGAGCTTCGCGGGCTGCTCGATGCCCGTGACAAGGACCTGCCGAACCTGATTACGAAGCTCAACGACTTCGCGAACGGCCTGATGGCGCAGATCAACGCCATTCACCAGACGGGCTATGGCCTGGACAACACGACGGGGCTCGACTTCCTCACCGGGACGGGCGCTTCGGACATCGCGATTAACGCAGTGCTGGAGGCAAACCCGCACCAGATTGCGACGGGAGGAGCCGCGAATCAGCCGGGCGATGGGAGCGTCGCCCTCGCGATCGCGAACCTGCAGCTGGCGAACACGATGTCGGGCAGCACGATGACCTTCGATACCTACTACGGAAACATGGTCAGTGTGTTGGGAGCCGATGTGGCACGCGCACAGGGGCTGCAGCAGAGCAGCAACCTCCTGAACTCGCACCTTGAAGGGATGCGGCAGTCAGTGGCAGGTGTGAACCTGGACGAAGAGATGACCAACCTGCAATCGGCGCAGCACGCCTACGACGCCGCGGCGAGGGTGATCACGACGATCGACGAGATGCTCGACCAACTCATCAACCGTACGGGCGTTGTGGGCAGGTAAGCGATGCGAATCTCGGAACAGTCACGGCTCACGGCCAACCAGCGGTACCTGGCAACGATCCAGGAGAGCATGGCGAAGCTGCAGGAACAGCTTGCGACGGGTCGAAAGATCCAGCGCGCGAGCGACGACCCGGCCGGGGCTTCGCTGGCCCTCCAGCACCGCAAGAACATCGCGTTTGAAACGCAGATGCGGCGGAACCTGGAAGGCGGCATCTCGTTCATGAACGTGAGCGAGGCAGCGCTGAGCGGGGTCAACGACTCGCTGCAACGGGTGCGCGAACTCGCGGTACAGGCTTCCAACGACAGCATGGGGCCGGCCGAACGTAACTCAATCGCTCTCGAGGTCGATCAGCTCATTGGGCACATCGCGCAGGCGGCGAATACCCGGTTCGGCGATGCCTACGTCTTCAGCGGATTCCAGACCCAGCAGCCTGCCTACCAGGTGACCGGGGACCCACCAACGGCGGTGACCTACCAGGGCGACACCGGGCAGCGCGTGCGGCGGATCAGCTATCAGCAGGAGGCGCCAATCAACGTCGTTGGCTCGAGCGTCTTCGGTTCAGTGTTCGATGACCTGATCGCGCTAAGTGACGACCTGAAGGCGGGAGCGAACGGGGCGACGATTTCTACGCATCTCGACGCGATCGACAGCGCGATCAACCGCGTGATCGGCGGGCGCGCCGATCTTGGCGCGCGGACGAACCGCTTCGAGGCGGCGCAGAGTCAGTCGGAAGCGACCGACGTGACGTTGCAGGGGCTGAAGCAGAGCGTGGAAGAAGTGGACCTGGCGGATGCGATTACCAAGCTCACGGGCGCCCAGACCTCGTTGCAAGCCGCGATGGGCGCGATTGGCATGACGGCGAACATGTCTTTGTTGAACTTCCTGCACTAGGAAGGGGCGCCGCGAACCGGGCGCACTGTGCAAATTCGGTCTGGCTCAGGGTTTCCCCCAGCCCTCGGAATTCCGTGTTTACCATTTGTACCCCGACTTTCACCGAAACACCTCCCTCCCTACGAGCGTGGGAACACGATAACCACCTCGAGCCCATCACAAATACAGCGACGGTGATGGCAAAGGCCGCTGGTTGCGGCACCAAGGAAGGACATCGGTAAGACAATGGGAATGCAGATTGCCACGAATGTGGCCGCGCTGAACGCGCAGCGGAACCTGGCAGTCACCGGGCTGAAGATGGGGAAGGTGCTGGAGAAGCTCTCCAGCGGCTACCGCATCAACCGTGCCGCTGACGACGCCGCAGGCCTGGGAATTAGCGAGAAGATGCGCGCCCAGATCCGTGGCAATGCTCAGGCCGTGCGGAACGCGCAGGACGGAATCTCGATGCTGCAGACGGCTGAAGGCGCGCTGGACGAGGTCCACTCGATCCTCCAGCGCATGCGCGAGCTGACTGTCCAGGCTTCGAACGGGACCTACGCCGACGGGAGCGCCGAGCGCACCTCCATCGGCCAGGAAATCAACCAGCTGAAGCAGGAAATCGACCGGATCGCCACGAAGACGACGTTCAACGGTCAACAGCTCCTCACCGGTACGCTCTCGGGCGCTAACGGTGGCGCCACTGGCACCGACCTGGTTGTCGGCGATCAACTGACCACGGGCACCGTGGCCGCGGTGACCGAGGTGAACGTTGCCGACGCCAAGGCGCAGACCTATACGTTCAGCTCGGCAGGCGCGGGAATCATCACGTTGACGGGTGCCGACGGTACGGCACACACGTTGACCGGCGTCACGGACCTGGCGGCGAACGAGACCCGAACACTCGACTTCTCGACTGTTGGAATCTCCATCACCATCCAGGCCAACGCGTCTGGTAAGACGATCGCCAACGCGATCACCGACCTGACGGCGGCGGCAGACGACACCATCGTTGTTACCGGCACAGGTGCCGCGTCGCTTCAGGTGGGCGCCAACAGCGGCGACCAGCTGACTATCTCGTTCGGCAACATGCAGACGACACAGCTCGGCCAGGGTAGCGACCTTGACACGCTCATCGCCGACGACACCAACGTCGACACGATCGCCAAGGCGCAGACGCTCCTCACAAACCTCGACGGTGCGATCGAGGACGTCAACGCCCAGCGCGGTACCTTCGGTGCTTCGCAGAACCGCCTCGAGTCGGTTGTGAAGAGCCTCAGCGTCGCCGTTGAGAACCTCAGCGCTGCTGAGTCCCGCATCCGCGACGCCGACATCGCTTCGCTCTCCAGCGAACTGGTGAGCCAGCAAATCCTGCAGCAGGCCGGTATCTCCGTCCTTTCGCAGGCCAACTCGGCCCCGCAGGCCGCTCTCCACCTGCTGCAGTAGCAGTAGTACAAACCGCAACCACGGCAAGGGCGCCGGCGCATATGCGCCGGCGCCCTTTCGCTTTCCCTAGGGCAATCCCCTGATTTTGGACAAAAATGTCCGGACGCCCGCCTGTCAACCCTACTGTCACCGGTTGCACCCTTCGATAACCATTCTGAACCCATAGTCCACCAAATCTTTCAATCCCCGGTGGACGAAATGCGAAGGCCTTGGCCGGCCTTTTCTACTGGGGTGGGAGGTCAGACCACACAATGGGACTTCAGATTCAGACGAACGTGGCGGCGCTGAATGCACAGCGCAACCTATCGATGACCGGGCTGAAGATGGGGAAGGTGCTGGAAAAGCTCTCCAGCGGCTATCGCATCAATCGTGCAGCCGACGACGCGGCCGGCCTGGGCATTAGCGAAAAGATGCGTGCCCAGATTCGGGGCAACGCCCAGGCAGTGCGCAACGCACAGGACGGCATTTCGATGCTGCAGACGGCTGAAGGCGCGATGGACGAGATCCACGCCATCATCCAGCGCATGCGCGAACTGGCTGTCCAGGCGGCGAACGGCACCTACGCCGAGGCGGGCGGAGAACGCACGTCGATCGGCCAGGAGATCAACCAGCTCAAGCAAGAGATCGACCGGATCGCGACGAAGACCGTGTTCAACGGCCAGCAGTTGCTGACCGGCACGCTCGCCGGTTCGAATGGCGGGGCAACGGCCTCAGACCTTGTCATTGGCGATCAGCTCACCACCGGTACGGTTGCGGCCGTCACGGCGGTCAACGTCTCGAGTGCCACCGCGCAGACATATACGTTCAGTTCGACCGGGGCCGGCATCCTCACCCTCACGGGCGCTGACGGCACTGCCCACACGCTGTCCGGTCTTACCGACCTGACGGCGAACGAGACCCGGACGCTCGACTTCTCGACGCTCGGCATTTCTATCACCATCCAGGCCAATGCCTCGGGCAAGACGATTGCTAACGCGATCACGGACCTGACGGCCGCCGCAGACGACACCATCGTCGTCACCGGCACCGGCGCAGCGTCGCTCCAGGTTGGCGCGAACGCAGGCGACCAGCTGTCGATTTCGTTCACGAACATGCAGACCAACCAGTTGGGCGCCGGCAGCGATCTCAACACGCTGATCACCGACGACCAGAACGTCTCGACGATCGCCAAGGCGAGCGCGCTCATCACCGAGCTCGATGGCGCCATCGAAGACGTGAACAGCCAGCGCGGTCAGCTTGGTGCTGTCCAGAACCGGCTCGAATCGGTTGTGAAGAGCCTCAGCGTCGCCGTTGAGAACCTCAGCGCTGCTGAGTCCCGCATCCGCGACGCCGACATCGCTTCGCTCTCCAGCGAACTGGTGAGCCAGCAAATCCTGCAGCAGGCCGGTATCTCCGTCCTCTCGCAGGCCAATTCAGCCCCCCAGGCCGCTCTTAAGCTGCTGCAGTAGCAAGGGCCGGTGCAAGGGTAGTGACAAAGCAGGGGCCCGGTCGTACTGACCGGGCCCCTGTGCAATCAAGTTAGGGCGGCGCCTGGTCGATGATCAGGTATCTGCCCAAGGGCGTAGGAATCATGGCCGAAGCTACAATCTCAGCAACCGGACCCGTCATTGCTTCCCCTCACGCGGCTGCCTGGGATGGGGCTCGGGGCGGCAACCAGTCGGGCGAGCGTCGCAAATTCCGAGGACGGCGCGCACACCGGCTCCTGGAGGCCATCGTGCCCGGCAAAGAACCCGAGCTGTTCGACGTGCACTTCGAATATCACGATGGCGAGTTCGCCGGTGTCAGCATTCGCGAACGGGCAACCGGAGAAGAGCTGACGTACCTGGATACCGAGACGCTTCGAGGCTACGAAGAGTCGCCGGGACTTCTCCTGGAGAGGCAGGGCTAAACGATGACGGTCGACCCCGTCCGGGTAGGCGGCTTCTTCTCCACCTTCGACTACGAATCGGTACTTTCACAGCTGCAGCAAGCGAAGCTCAAGCCGGTTGACCGCCTGCAGGTCGAGGTTGCCCGGGCACAGGTCCGCTCGCAGCTGCTCGGCAACATCTCCGGACAGATGGATGCGCTGCTAACCGCCGCCAAGGCGCTGACGAAAACCAGCTCGGTGCTGGGGAAGACCGCGACAGCCGCTGGCGATGCCGTGACGGCTTCGGCGCTCGCAGGAGCGTCCGTCGGTTCCTTCTCGATCGACGTACTCAAGCTGGCCACAGCGACGAAGGTCGGCGGAACGGCGATCTCCGCGGGGATCGACTCCACGCTGCCGATGAACCGCTCGAACTTCTCGGTGACACCCACGGCAGGCAAGTTCACCATCGGCACGGCGAGTGGCGGGAGTGCGGTCCTCAACATCGGATCCACGACGGTCGATAACACGTCGGTGCTCGACTCTTCCAACTTCGAGACGGCGGTGACGTCGGGCACCTTCACACTGACGACGGCAACCGGCGGCACGGCGACACTGACGATAGACACAGCCACGCAATCACTGGATGACGTGGTCAATGCAATCAACGGGGCGGGGATTGGGGTCACGGCCAGCATCACGAACGATGCCGGTGGACGTGCGAACATCCTGACCCTGACGTCGACGCAGGGCGACATCACCGTGGGGAACGTGCTCGACACGTCCAACTTCCTGACCGTTTCCAAGCTCGCCAACGCCACCGCGGGGCCGACGGTAAGCAGCACAGCAGGGATTGCGGTGATGCAGTCGCTTTCCGAGGTCGTGAACGACATCAATAACGCAGGTGTCGGGATTACGGCATCGATCACGAACGACGCCAACGGACGGCCGAACCTGGTTAGCCTCGCATCGTCGTCCGGGGCAATTTCGCTGGGCAACGCCACTGACACCTCCAACTTCCTGACCGCGACGAAATTGCTCGCCTCGCCCGGCACCACAACCAGGCAGAGCACGCTTTCGATAGCGCGGCTGTCGCCGGGCGAGAAGATGATCGATGCGGACTGGTTCGGAGGAGCGCCGGCGACGGGCGATCAGCAGTTCACGATCAACGGCGTCACGATCGACTACAACACGGCGAATGACTCGCTGAGTGATGTGTTGAACCGGATCAACTCGAGCGGTGCCGGGGTGGTCGCGCGGTACGACGCGGCGAGCGACAAGGTAACGCTTGAGCAGGCTCAAACGGGTTCGATGGACATCACGATGTCGGACGTGGGGTCCGGCGATTTCCTTGCGAAGATAGGCATCCTCGGGGCCACGCAGACGACCGGACAGAATGCCGAATACTCGGTGAACGGCGGGGCGACCCAGTACTCTGCCTCGAATTCGATCTCGCCCGTGAATGGCGTGTCGGTCGAGCTGAAGAAGTTGACGGCTCCGGGCGCCCCGGAAACGGTGACGATCGCCCAAAACGTGGGCGGCGCGAAAACAGCGATCAAGGCGTTTGTCGACCAGTACAACGCCGTGCTCAACGCGATCGACGAAGCGACCAAGATCAATCCAGACAACCTCGATCAGTCGGGAGAACTGAGCGGAGATAGCTCCCTCAGGACGTTCCGAAGCCAGCTGCGCTCGCTCATCACAGGCCCGGCATTCAACGTGGGCTCCTCCTACCAGAACCTGAACCAGATCGGGATTGGCTTCGGAGCCATCGGCTCGGCGCCGGGTTCGACAAATCAGCTCCAGTTTGATGAAGGCAAGTTCACGGCGGCCCTTCAGGCCGACCCGCAGGCAGTGCAAAACCTGTTCAGCACCTCGACGCTTACCGCTTCGCTGCAGACAGGTGGAACGGGCTCGATCACCGGAATTAGCGGGAACTACAACGGTTCCAAGGCCGGCACGTACACCCTCACCGACCCGGGCGACGGCACCCTCGTCGTCGACTTCGTTCCTTCGGATGGGAGTAACCCGACGCAGACGGTCGTGAATATCGTGGCGGGCGGGACCAATACGACGGCGATTCCCGGGGTTACCTTGCAGTTCGGCGCCATCCAGGCCGGCACCAACATCATTACGGTGACGAAGACCGCCGAGAGCCCGCTGGTGCGCATCCAGGAGATCCTCGACCTGCAGACAGCGCCCGGCGGCGTCATGGAACAACGGCAGGCGACCTACGACAAGGTTGGCAAGGATATCCAGGACCGGATTGCCCAGATCCAGGACAGCGTTGACAAAGAGATGGAGTTGATGCGCCAGAAGTTCATCGCGATGGAGCAGGCCCAGGCCCAGGCCTCGACGACGCTGGCGGCGCTTTCGCAGATGCAGCAACAACTGGGCGCCACTTCATCGAGCAACAAGAAGTAGGTATCAGGGTAGGTACGGATAGGTCGGCATCGGGTGTCCCTCCACGCTGGAGGGAGAGTCAAGCGTGGAGGCGGCTATGAGCAGGGAAGCGATGGCGGCATATAAGAGTTCGAAGGTCACGACAGCTGACCCCATCTCGCTTGTGGTGATGCTGTTCGAGGGTGCGCTGAAAGCGATCCGGAAGGCGCGAATCCATCACGAGTCGGGCGACCAGGAGAAGTATGCCGACGAGGTTGAGCGGGCGACGCTCATAATCGGTGAGCTGCTGACGGCGCTGGATACCGAACAGGGCGACATCCCCAAGACGCTGAGTGGAATCTACAGCTACTGCATGGGATGCCTCGTGCTTGCGATGGGCGGGGATGTCGAGAAGCTCGATGAGGTGGAGGCGAACATCGGCACAATCGCCCGGGCGTGGACGCAGGCAGCCCGAACCCTTGTGGATTCGGGCGAAATCGACGAGCACGTCGCATGAGTGCCGCGGCAGCGGCAGCCCGTCGTGCTGTGGAGCTCTCGGCGGCCCAGCACCGGCGGCTTGAGGCGGGCGACTTCGAGGCATATGGCCAGCATGAGGCGACGCAAGTGGCCGCATGCAGAACGTTGCTCGAATGGCCCATCGCCGAATTCGATGAAGAGACGCGGGTGCTGATCAACGAACTCTCGGCCCTCCAACGCCAGCTCTGCGAGCAGTTTGACGCCCTCCTGGCGACGGCAGGTGCGGGAAACCGGCGTTTGTTGAAGGGTCAACGGGCGATGCGGGCCTACGGAGCGCGCGAGTCTGCGGCGCCGATCAGGACACGGGCGGGTTAAGCCCGCACACAACTGTTACCTTTCCGATTCTCCCCGGCGGTTCTGAATCGTTCAGCCATCCCTCTGCCCGGTCGAAATATAGGGCAGCAGGGCGGTGCGCAGCGGTCGCACGCGCCGAGGAGGACAGGGCTTGGCCGCGACGAAGAAGGCAGCGAAGGAATCATCGCGCCGATCGACTGTGATCGCGACGTTGTTCGTGGCCGCTGCCGGGGCGATCGCCTGGTACGGCTACCACCCGTCGCAGCCGGCGGGAGCGGAAGGGCCCGACCACGGGCAAGCGGTCACGCTCGCCGCACAGGACACGCCCCCGGTACCAGCCGTACGTTCGGCAACAGGTCTGCCAACGCGCGTCCGGATCGAGAGCGCGGGGATCGATGCTTCTATCGCAGAGGTTGGAGTGGTGGAGGAAGCAGATGGGCCGCAGTGGCAGACGGCCTGGCGATCGGCTGGTCACCACATTGACTCGTCGCAACCGGGCAACCCCGGCAACGTCGTGCTGACAGGCCACGTCTCGGTGGCCAACCCGGCCAACCTGGCCGTCTTTGCCAATCTGGACCTTGTCTCGGTGGGCGACATCGTCGATGTGTATTCGGGAGACATCCTCCACCAGTACCGGGTGGAGGACGTGGAGGTCGTTTCGCCAGATAACGTGAACGTCCTCGGGAACGATCATCGCTCTCTGGTCACGCTGATTACCTGCACCCACGACCTGCAGAACAGGCTGGTGGTGGTGGGAGAGCTGATCACATGAGCGGACGCATGAGATTGAATCGCCCATCTGTGGCGGCTAGAGTTATTGAAGGATGGATGATATGCGCGTGAAGAATGCCACGGGCGCAAGCCCGATCACCCCAATCGGCCCCTATGTGGAGCAGCGTGAAGCACGCGCAGTCCAGCGGGAAGAAGAAGTCGACCAGGCCGGCATCAGCGACCACGCTCGGGAGCTTTCGCACGCCAACGAGGTGGTGGCATCAGCGCCAGAAGATCGGGAACTGCGGGTGCAGGCGCTTCGGGCAGCCATCCAGAACGGGAACTATCGCCTGGACGCAGAAGCGGTGGCAAAGAAGCTCCTCGAGCACGGCTTCTAGGCCTTTTCGTCGGTCGGGTTGGGCAGTGTGCGGCGTTCGCGCGGCCGGAACGGGGGAGTACCCCGATGCCGCGATCGTCAGTGACACGGGAGTATTGACCTCAGATTAGCGGCCAGTACCTCGCGGGACAGGCGCTTTGCAGGTGGTCATGCCAAACGTACTTGCCATTGTTGCCGGCATCCCGGACGCCCTGGAAGGGCGGGCGGTAGGTACTGACGGGCTCTCCATCGCACTGAAGCGTGATGTGGCCTCCGGCTTGCGGTACGCGGACAACGGCGGCTACGACCTCCTGGTGCTGGCTGGTCTGAGCGTGGACGAGCAGCAGGAAGCCGTCTCCCAGTTTCAGCGGTTCCGACGATGGCGCGTGGTGCCTGTCCTGTATGTGATGGCGGAAGAAAGCCCTGGCTTCGCGGTGCCTGGTGGCTACCGGCCTGAGCTCGACGGCCTGATCCGCGGCGGCTTTGAGTCGGCGCCTGTGCAAGCACGAATCGCGGAAATGGCGCGCGAGGGGGCCGGCAGTTCCGATCTCGTCGTGGCGGGCCCGTACGAGCTCGACCCCGTACATGGACGGCTCTCGCTGGCAGAAACCAACGTCACGCTGACCTCGAGGGAGGCACAAATCGTGTCCATCCTCCTGGGCCAGCCAAACCGCACTGTAAGCGCCGTCGAGATCATCGAACGAGGATGGGGAACGCGCGCTGACGAACGACACCTGCAGATCCTGCGCCGGCACGTGAGCAACATCCGGCAGAAGCTCGAGAACGAACTACACACGCGTGCAGTGCGCACCATCCGGGGCACCGGCTACCGCTTTGACCTGCGAGACGCGAGCTAGCGCTTCCTATAGCTGGGATCGGCGACATCGACCCAGCAATCCGCGAATCGGTCCTGGTAACCATCGGTCACGTCGAGCGGGAAGGCGCGGACGTACGGCTGGGTGAGAGCGACGACGCGTTCGCTGACCAGGTTCACCCCCGCATTGATCTGGAGGAGCTGGCGCTGGATATCCAGGCCCTTCTTGCGACGCTCATCGGCGTCAAACTCGGTGCGCTGACCAATGATCAGAGCGTCAAGATCCTCGTTACGGAGGGCGAAGCTGTTCTGCGCTCCTGACGAGTGGAAGTAGGGGTAGAGCCAGTCATCGAGGTCGAGCCAGCCTGAGTCGGGGCCGGCGACCCAGGGGAGCGTCTGCTGGGGGTCGAGAAGGCGCTGGACGAGTTCTTCGATAGGGAGGACGGTCATCTCCACGGGGATGTCGAGCGCCTGCCCGACATGCCTGGCGATGAGGCTGCCGAGGCTGAAGGTCTCCTCTGAGGTCTTTTCGACGAAAAGGGGGAGGGAATCGGGCCGGGTGTGACCGTCGGCAACATAGGCGTCGAGCTGGGCGCGGGCGAGGGAGATATCGGTGGCCCTCCCGCCGGATCCCAGGTGATAGCCGGGCCAGGTCGTCAGCTCCGATGGGGTCATCGCCCAGCGGCTGACCGGCCAGCTGACCCAGCCACTCATGTCGCCGGAACCCTCGAAGAAGATGTCGATCATCTCGGGCCTGTTCATGGCGATGGAGAGGGCGGTGCGAACACGGATGTCATCGAAGGGCGGCGTCGAAGTAGTGAAGCGCATGCCGAAGAAGAGGGCATTGCCGATGAGTGACTCGCCGAGATCGGGTACGGCGGCCTTGAGCAGGTCGGCCTGGTCGCGTCCGACAAAGGCGGCATCGAGATCTTTCACGCGGAAGGCAGCTTCGACTTCGTCAGTGTCGACAGCATGCTGAACGGTGATGCCGGCCAGGTCGGGGACGCCACCGAACCAGTCCTCATTGCGAACGACACTGGCGAAGTTGCCATCTGACCACTCGAGCCAGCGGAATGGGCCGGATCCGATCTGGCCAGACGGTTCGGCCGAGAATCCGACCGTGTCCATTTCGGGGGCGACGATCATTGCCGAGGGGTCGGCCAGCCAGTTGACCATCGGGGCGAGCGGATCGGCGGTAGTGATGATGACGGTCTCTGAATCGGGCGCGTCGATCGATTCGATATGTTCCCAGCGGCCCTGTCGGACAAAGACGCTGCGATCGCCCAGACGCTGGCGGTCAAAGGAGTGCACGACGTCGTCAGCGGTCACCTGGCGGCCATTGAGGGGGGCCGTATTGTGCCAGCGAGCGGCGGGGTTGAGGGTGAACACGTAGGTCAACTCGTCGGTCTGCTCGGGCATCGCCGTTGCGAGGTCGGTCTTGAGGACGTTCGCGGCCTGGTCCTGGTAGCTGAGGAGGCGGCTGTAGACGAAGGATTGCTGGCCCTGGAGCGTGCCAACCTGAGTCCGATGGGGGTCGAACTGGCCATCACCGACGACGAAACCGGTGGTTGTGAGCGATGGCGGCCCCGGCGGTACCGCTGTCGGCGTGACGCCCGGGGGGAGCGTCGCCGTCGGTTCAGGTGACGGGCTCTCTCCTGGGGACGCGGTCGCGGGCGGCGATGAGCCGCCTCCACAGGAGAGGACCACATAACCTGCGGCCGTAGCGGAAGCGCCGAGAAACCAGCGGCGCGAGCGGCGCCGTGGCATTGGGGCCGGCGGTGTCATATACCCGACATGGTATCGTGTCGGCCCGGGCAGACGATGCGCGGGTTAACCCCGGGTGAGGAGGCGGCGATGCCATCACGATATACGGCGGCCGAAGTCGCAACGGCGCTGAAGAAACTGGACGGCTGGGAAGCGGACGGCGAAGCGGCAATTCGGAAGCAGTTCAAATTCGGCGACCACATCGAGGCGATGGGCTTCGTGAACAAGGTGGCGATGGCAGCGGAAAAGATGGACCACCATCCCGAATTGACGATCGTGTACAACACCGTGTCGCTGCGGTTGAACTCACACGATGCCGGCGGTGTGACGGACCGCGATGTGGCGTTAGCGGAGGCTATCGAAAAGTACCGCTAGTGGACGTGGCTCGGCGGGGGCACCGCCACCGTGTCTTTGACCATCCGGGCAAGGCCCTTCTCCTGGTCGGTGAGGTCGGCAACCGGCTTCTTGACCTCGTCGCGGAGAGGGAAGATGTGGACTGCGTCCCAACCACACACGTCCTCACAGAGGCGGCAACCGGTGCACTTGCGCGGGTCGACGGTGCTGACACCGAAGAAATCGTCAATCTTGTCGGTGTGCTGAAGGCTAAGAGCATCAAAGGGGCAGATGTTGATGCAGAGCTCGCAACCGGAGCCGATGCACTTCTCCTCGATGACGACAGCTTTCGGCCAGTCCTGCTTCTTGAGGCCGATGCTGAAGTCGCCGTTGTTGTCGAGGATCGCCTCGGGCGGGCAAACGACGCCGCAGGCGCCGCAGTCAATGCACAGGGTAGCGTCGATGACGTGTAGCTCGTTGCGTTCGCCGGTGATGGCGTTCGTCGGGCAGCGCTTGGTGCAAGCGGTGCAGCCGATACAGGTCTCGACGATGGAGTAGGCCAACAGTGCGTCCCTTCTGCGGCGTTATGTTCATGAACCCCGGCAGGCCCGGCGGTATCCCTATCTTAGGTTGGCGACGGGCGCTCCGGCAAACGTCAGACGCCGCAGCCAGCCGCGAGAATGCGGTCGAGCAGCATCGCCGGTGAGCCATCGAACGGGCACTCCCGAGCATCGACAAGGCGGTGGGCGAGGGCAAGCCCACGGTAGGCCGTCTGGATAGCATCGGGCGAGTAGCACATCGTCCGGCGGCGGCTCGCGAAGTCGTCGAAATCGCGTTCGAAGGCCATTTCGCCAGGCCTGACGATGAGGTCGAGATCGAGGTCGACAAAGCTCAGTTCGTCGCCCTCGATCTCCGCGGGGTAACCGGCGTCACACTGGTACTCGATGAGCCGGCCGTGAGCGTCGAACGAGATGAAGACGCTGAGCGGGCAATCCATCCCTGCGTAGGCGAGGGCGTGTTCGGCTTCATCCGAAGCAGCGCCTGCGCGGTGACCGGGCCGGCGGAAGTAGACGACGAGCCAGCGGTCGCCGATCTTCTCGACGATGTCGCCGTCCCAGGCCCGGTCTCGCTTCGAGGTGCCATCAAACTTGCGTTTGAAGCTGCGGACCCGGCTGGTCATTCGGCGGTCCGCTTTTCGCCCCACGTGTCGTAGTAGGTGACGTACTCGGTGGGAAGGCGGCTTCCCTCGCCGAAGCGTCCCATCGGCCAGCCGACAGGGATGAGAGCGGCGGTTTCGACGGTCTCGGGGATGCCGAGGAGTGTGCGAATTTCGTCCTGTCGCTGACGATGAATGGTCGTGAGGGCGGTGCCGAGACCGAGGGCCCGGGCAGCGAGCATGAGGTTTTGGATAGCCGGGTAGATGCTGGAGCCGGAGGCGATGCCTGCGTTCACGCTGGGGTTCGAAAAGGTGCAGACGAGGATGTGTACAGGCACTTCCGCAAGGTGGTCTGCCAGGTACTGGGAGCTGCGGAGGACGCGCTCGTTACTGGCGGCATCCTCCGGGGAAAGCTGCTTGCCGGCACTGCCTCCATAGCCGGAGGCCGTATAGGCTTCCCAGGCCTCGCTGTAGTGGCGGGCAATCTCCGCGCGCTTGGCCGGATCGGTGATGACGAGGAAGCGCCACGGCTGGCGATTGCCACCGCTGGGGGCGCGCGTAGCCGCCCAGATGATCTTTTCGATGTACTCGGGCGGCACCGGGTCTGGCTTGAGGCGGCGCATGGCACGCTGGCTGCCAATGACGTTGAAGAAGTCGGGTTCGACGACGGTTGGTTCGGACATGGTGAAGACCTCGCAGATTGGATGATACGCGGGCGAGCGCGCGGTGGAGGGGCTCACAGTGCCCGCGTATAGTCGAAGAAAGGCAACACTCCAGCTTGAAAGGAGCAGGAACCGAATGAAGCTGATTGAACGACTGATCCGGCCTTCAAAGACGGCCTTCGCCCATTGTGACGGGCCATGCGGCGTCTATGACCCGGCATCCGCGCGAATCGCGGCCGAAGCCGTGCTTTCGATGGAAAAGAAGATGGCAGCCCTTGGTGATAGCGAGGCCGACCGCCACACGAAGATCCGCTACACGGAGATCAAGGAACAACAGGCCGAGCTGGTGAAGCACGACCTCGACGTGCTCTGGCACGACTACTTCAAGCCTGACCACCTGAGTGCAGTGCCGAACCTGCACGAGATGTTCTGGAACGCGACGAAGCTCGCTTCGAAGAACAAGGTCGAGAACAACCCGGCGAACGGGGAGGCGCTCCTGAAGGCGGTGGAGGAGATCCACAACGCGTTCTGGAAGACGAAGAACCGCGAGGTCGCCTTCTACCTGGCGAATCCCTAGGCCAACGGCCACGGTGCACGAACGACGGGGCGGATCCTTTCTCCAAAGGGCCGCCCCGTTGCTGTTGGGGGCGCTGGCGGGAGCGGGCATCTGGCTGGCGTGGCTGCGACGCTACGAGCGGTACGCCGTGACGGGTGCCTCGATGGAGCCCGCGCTCCGCGATGGCGACTGGGTGGTGGTTGACACGGCGGCATACCGGCGGCGGCCGCCAGAGCCGGGCGAGATAGTGATGGCGAGAGACCCGCGATTGCCGGAGCGGACGCTGGTGAAGCGCGTCGACCGGCGAACGGCCGAGGATGGTGGCTGCTGGGCGACAACGCCGAAGGCAGTAGCGACAGCCGCCTGTTTGGGGAGGTATCAGACGAACTGCTCGTGGGGCGCCTTGTGTGGCGCTACTGGCCGCCTTCAAGGGCTGGCCGCGTCTGGTAGCGGCTCAGGGTTGGGGGAGCTTGCCCTCGGACTTCAGGGTGCAGATGGTCATGAAGTCGCGGGCCACACGATCGATTGCCTCGCCCACTTTCTCGTTGGCGGGGGATTCACCTTTGCCCCAGTGCTCGCCGGAGCGGGAGATGACGACGTCGGGGATGGCGGCGATACCACCGATATGGCGGAGTACTCTCGCGGTGTCCGTGACGCCGGGTTCGGCATCGCCACCGGCGACACCGATGAGGAGGAACGGCGTCCCGCCTACCTGGGGGATGTCGACGAAATCGAGTGCATTCTTGAGGCCGCCCGGCATGGCGCCGTGGTAGCTGGGGACGGTGACGAGGAGGCCATCGGCGGCCTGACAGGTGGCGCGCCAGGCGTGGACTGCGGCGGGGTACTCGTCGTCGGGGCGGCCATCAAGCGCGGGCAGGCCCGTAATCTCGAAGGTCTCACAGGTGGCTCCCGCGGCGGTGAGCGCGTTCATGGCGTAGCGAAGAGCACGGTCGGCTGTGCTGCCGGCCCGCATGCTCCCGTTGACGCAGAGAATCTTGGCGGCCATCGGACGCCCTCCTTGGGGATTATTCGAGGACCCAGCGGTCGAGATCGCGATCCCATTCGATAAGCTCGGACGGCTGGAAGAAGAGCGCGATTTCGCGGGCGCCGCTTTCCGGGCTATCGCTGGCGTGGACGAGGTTACGGCCGCGCTCCATACCGAGGTCGGCGCGGATGCTGCCGGGGGCGGCCTCGGCGGGGTTGGTGGCGCCGACGACCGTGCGGATGGCGGTAATGGCGTCGCTCCCTTCGAAGACGGCGGCAATCACCGGGGCGCTGGTGATGTAGTCGACGAGCCCATTGAAGAAGGGCTTGCCCTCGTGTTCAGCGTAATGGCGTTTGGCCAGGGCTTCATCGATGCGCATGAACTTGAGGCCGACGATCTTGAGGCCGCGCTGTTCGAGACGGCGCATGACCTCGGTGGCAAGCCCGCGCTGGACGGCATCGGGCTTGGCGAGGACGAGAGAGCGCTGGAGGTTGGACATGGGGGTGCAATGGCTCCTGGTTCAGGTTGAAGCGGGTGGGGATGAGCGCGGGCGCGTGATGTTCGGCGCCCGCAGGTACAGAGCATCGTCAAGGTTCGCGGCCGTTGGCGCGAGCGCGAGGGCGGCAAGGACGCGTTGTTCGGCGCCGATTTCGACGCCGGCAGCTGTGCCTGCCGACTCGCCTGCAAAGCGTCCGGACTCGAGCCCGGCGAGGGTACCGGTACGCAGTTCGCCCGTGGCCACGGGCCCAAGACAGTCACGCAGGGCGAATTCACCGCGGCCGGCCGGGTGTACCGCGACCCACGATCCGTCGATAGCGGCGGCCCGGGCGATGGCAGCATGCGTTTCGACGCCGACGAGAGGGATACCCCGGGCAAGGGCAAGGCCGCGCGCCGTAGCGATTCCTACGCGGAGGCCCGAGTAGCTGCCCGGGCCACGCACCGCGCAGACGAGCGCAAGAGCGTTGATATCACCGCCGAGCAGTTCATCGATGAGGCTCAGGAGGAGGCGCGAGTGGTCGCGGTCGCTGGGACGAGAGAGGGACCGAACGTCACCGGATTCGTCGCGATATGCGAGAGCGATATCGTCGGAAGCGGTGTCGACGGCGAGGATGCCTGTCACGCGAATCCGCCCAGGGAGAGGATTTCGGCGCCGCGACTGCCGCCACCCTCGAACTGGATGAGTCGACGATCCGGCGTGTCGCCATAGTCGAACGAGATAGTGACGGTGGCAGGCGGTAGGAGGCCAGGGGCGAGATCGGGCCACTCAAGCAGCAGGACGCCGCGCTCAGCGTGGTCCCAGAGGCCGAGTTCCTCGATGCCCTCCCCGGCGGTGCGGTAGAGGTCGACGTGGAAGATGGTCTCGCGGCCGCGGTACTGGTTGACGAGCACGAAGGTGGGGCTAGTGACCCGGTCGGCGGACTCAAGGCCGCGGGCGAGGCCGCGGACGAAGCAGGTCTTGCCGGCGCCGAGGTCACCGACGAGGTAAAGGACATCGCCACGCCGAAGATGGCGACCGAGGTTCTCCGCAAGCCGCTCGGTGGCTTCAGGGGAATCTGTGGAGAGGGCAACGCGGGGGGAGGATGTCATATTTGAGCGGGTGCTCCGGGCGGCGATGGGCGGTTGAGATTTGACGCGGTAGGCGCGCTCGTAGATTATTTCACAATCGGATGTATCACGGGTGCGGTCGATCGTCCGACCCGACCCGCTGAGTGGAAAAGAACCGACGGAGTTTCGACCGCACATGAAGAAAGCCACCCTCGAAAACGGGAAGGCGCCAATCTCCGCGAGCCTCGGCCAGCGCATACGAACCGCCCGCAAGGACGCGGGAATGAGCCAGGGGCAACTCGCAACCGCCCTCAACACCACGCAGAGTGCCATCAGCCTCTATGAAGCCGGTCAACGTTCAGTTGGCATCGACATGCTGCTGAATGTCGCACGGATCCTGAATCGGCCGCTGCACTACTTCCTGGGGCAGGATGGCGAAATGTTGTTCGTCGCGGACAGCGAAATTGCCAGCCTGATCGCGGACCTGGAACGCAATCCCGAAGACCTGCCCGAACTGATCGCCTACTGGAACTTCCTCTCGTGGCGGCGGAGCGCGACTTCACCCAACGGCAGGCACTAAACCGGCCCGCCGATGGCCCGACGATTCTGCGATGAGACGGACTCGCGTCGCCTGCTGAATCCAGGCCCGGTGACCATTGTGAGCGCGGCATACCGCGACGAACGAAACGCGGCGCCCGTAGCCTGGGCTATGCCGCTTTCGATGGAACCACCCCTCGTGGGCGTGGCCATGCACCCGGAGCGGCATACGACCGACATGGTGCGGTTCGCACAGGAATTCGCGATCAACATCCCCGGACCCGAAATGCTGAAACAGGTGGAGTTCCTGGGATCCCACTCGGGCCGCGACCTGAACAAGCTGGAGGCGGCGGGAATCGAGTGGTTCCCGGGGCTGCGAGTGAGCGCACCCTTGCTGGACGGCTGTCTCGCATGGATCGAGTGCACGGTACGCGATTCGATCCGCTTTCCTGACCACACGCTCTTTGTGGGCGATGTTGTGCGCGTGCAGGCGCTGGAAGAAGCGTATGCCGGTGGCTGGCTTCTGGAAGAGAAGAAGTATTGCCCGCTGACCTACCTGGGCGGCGATGAGTACGCCGTGATCGGGGATAAGCGGAAGGCCAACATCACGACGACGATGCAGGGCGGGCTGGTCTTGGAGACGGTGGAAGAACGGGAAGAACGGGAAGAGCGAGAGGCGCTGGAGACGGAGGCGAAGGACGCCGAGGGCGCCGAGGGGTATTCGGAGATGCAGCGATTCCTGGGCCGGGACTAGGTTTAGGCCCAGCGAAGCGAGACGGAACCGAGGTCACGGCGGTGGGCCGGCCCCTTCTGGGAAGGGGCCGGCCCGGCGGATTTGTTACCCCCTAGTTGCGATCGGCGAGCGCCACGTAGGCCCGGTTGTCGGCGCCTTCGTAGAGGGCGTTCGGTCGCACGAGGCGGTTGTCGGCGTACTGCTCGAGGAGGTGGGCCGTCCAGCCGACAATGCGCGCAACAGCGAAGATCGGCGTGTAGAGGTCGTTCGGGATGCCAAGCATCTTGTAGACCGAGGCGCTGAAGAAGTCGACGTTGGGATAGAGCGGGCGCCCCTCGAACTTCTGGAGCAGGTAGTCGCGGAGCTTCGTGGACATGTGGAACCACTTCGCCTCCGGCGAGACCTCGGCGAGCTGGTGGCCAAGGCGCTCAAGGATGATGGCGCGAGGGTCCGTCGTCTTGTAGACGCGGTGGCCGAATCCCATCATCCGTTCGCCGCGGCCGAGCATGCCATCGATGTACGGCTCGATGTTGTCCTCGGTGCCGATGGCCTGGAGGATCTTGAAGACAGCATCGTTGGCGCCGCCATGGAGCGGGCCCTTGAGAGTGCCGATTGCGGAAGCGACCGCCGAGTAGAGGTCGCTCTGGGTTGAAGCCGTAACGATGGCGGCGAACGTGGAAGCGTTCATCTCGTGCTCGGCGTGAAGCATGAGAGCAACGTTGAAGATATGAGCTTCGAGTTCGCTGGGCTCCTCGCCCTTGAGCATCCAGAGGAAGTTGGCCGCGTGGTTCATGTCATCGCGGGGAGCGACCACCGGCTTGCCTTCACGCAGGCGGTGGAAGGCGGCAACGACGGTGCCCATGCGGGCGGTGAGAAGGGCCGCCTGGCGGCGGAGAGCGGGCTGCGAGAGGTCACTGGAATTGCGGTCGAGGGCGCCCGCGGCAGTGACCGCGATTTCCAGAGCGCGCATAGGACGAACGAGGCCATTCATTTCGTGGAGGAGACGGGTGTTGAGCGGCGAAAGCGGCCTCTCGCGGCGGAGGGACTCGACGAGTTCCGCGAGTTCTGCCCTGGATGGGAGGCGCTGGTTCCAGAGGAGGAACGCGACTTCTTCGAATGTCGAATGATCGGCAAGGTCGTAGATGTCGTAGCCGGCGTAGACGAGCTCACCCTTCTGGCCGTCGATCCGGCAGAGCTTCGTTTCGGCTACATAGATGCCCTCAAGGCCGCGGGCCACGGTGGCAGTTTCCTGGGTCATGGTTCGTCTCCCGGTGGTATTACACCGATGATTGTATACAACGAACGGAGGGCCCGTATGTTAGCGCGCCACCCTCTCAGCCACGAGATCGCCCATCTTTGTCGTACCGACGGTGTTGGCGCCCTTGCCGGCGATATCGGGCGTGCGGTAGCCGTCGACGATCACCCTGTCCACGGCCCTCTCCAGGCTCTGCGCCTCCGCCTCCATGCCGAGTGAATGGCGCAGCATCATCGCTGCGCTGAGCACCATGGCGAGGGGATTGGCCTTGCCCTGGCCGGTGATGTCGGGGGCACTGCCGTGGATGGGCTCGTAGAGGCCAATGCCGGTGCCATCCTTACGGCGCTTGCCGAGGCTGGCCGAGGGCATCATGCCCATCGAACCCGCCAACATCGCAGCCTCATCGGTGAGGATGTCGCCGAAGAGGTTTTCGGTGACGATGACGTCGAAGCTGGACGGGCGGCGGACCAGGTACATGGCAGCCGCATCGACGAGGATGTGCTCGAGCACCACGTCCGGGTATTCCTTCCCGATTTCGACTGCGATCTCGCGCCACATGCGGCTGGTGTCGAGGATGTTCGCCTTGTCGACGCTGGTGAGCTTCTTCCGGCGGCCACGGGCCATCTGGAAGCCGACGTGGAGGATGCGCCGGACTTCGGCCTCGGAGTAGCGCATCGTGTCGACGGCGCGGCGGCCGCGGCTCGTTGTCCAGCGCTTCTGGGGCTTGCCGAAATAGATGCCGCCGGTCAACTCGCGGATGACGACCATATCGGTACCCTCCAGCGCCTCCGGCTTGAGGGTGCTGTCGTCGATCATGAGCGGGTGGATCCGCACGGGCCGGACGTTGGCGAAAAGTCCAAGCCCTTTGCGCATGCCGAGGATTGCCTGCTCGGGACGGACCTTGGCGGCGGGATCATCCCATTTCGGCCCGCCAACGGCACCGAACAGGACGGCCGCGGATGACTTCGCGGCCGTCAACGTCTCGGGGCGAAGGGCGGTGCCGTACTTATCGATGGCGGCGCCGCCGATGACTTCCGTTTCGTAGTTGAATTCGTGGCCGTAAAGGGCCTCGATGCGCGCAAGAGACTTGAGGGCCTCTTCCATGACTTCGGGGCCGATACCGTCGCCGGGAGTGAGGAGGATGCTTGCAGATGCCATAGTTCCGGCATCGTACGGAGCAGCGCCGCCTGACGCTATCCGGAGATCAGAGAGCGGCCGCTTCCTCGATGAGAGCCGTCAGTTCTTCGCCGGTGAATGGTCCCAGCGCTGCGTAGAAGACTTCGCCCTGAGGGTCGAGGATCACAAACCCGGGTTGATAACCGATGCCATGGGAGACGGCGAAATCGCGTCCTTCAGGAGTGTCGCGATCGACGACGACCATCTCGAGTTCGTTTCCATACCGGGCAACCAGGTCATCCCACACGGGGGTGATGCGCTTGCAGTTCGGTCACCAGTCGGTATGGATGAAGTACACCTTCGTCTTGCTCACGAGGGGAGCCGGATCAGATGTGCCCGTCGTGGCCGAGCCGGCCGATGGGTCACTACCTGGGTCGGGGGATACGGCGACCGGAGCGGTAGTCGTAGATTCGCCCGGCGACCGGGCTGCACTCGTGGCTGCGGCCGAAGACGGCGCTTCGGCGGGAACAGGACTGCCGGCGCAAGCGGCGCACATGGCGATGGACCCGATGGCCAACAACAGGAGCAGACGCATGGTCCAAGTATCCCGGCCGACAAGGGCGGAGTCGATTACGAGAACCTAACGGAAATCCGTCCGAAGATGGTTCCATGAATGGGCGGTTGGTGGTGATACTCCTCCTTGTCTCGACCGTGTCGATTGTGCTGTTCTTCCAGCTGGTGAACGTCCTCTCGAAGTAGTGGAAGCTGGCGGGCGGCAAGCATCGATGCCGTCGTTGTGTCGAACAGTTGAGTACCCGCGGGCCAGGCGATTGAAGGGCGATCCCGGGACCGAGCTCGACAAGATGGCCCTGTTCAACGGCGACAAGCGGAGCCAGTTCGGGATTGTCGGCGAGCACCCCTGAAAGGGAGGGCGACGCCGTGGTGACCGTGAGAATGACGTCGGGATCGAGCGCGGCCAGGTTCCTGGGCGAGATGTTGACGTAGCCAAGGGCGACGCCCGCATCGACATCGAGCTGATAGGCGTCTCCGATGTCGGTGGCTGTGGCGGCGGCGCGGCGATAGGCCGCCGTGGCACGTCGTCCAGCGAGGGTCGTACCGACAGCGTAGGAGAACTCGACCGGCGTCGGGCCGAGGGCAACGACAGCGTCATTACGGGCGGTAACAGTGGTTGGGAAGTCTGGGGACGGCCTCGACGGCGTCGGCGTGTCGAGGGATTCGTCGAGGATGGGCGTGGCATCTGAGCTGCCGAAGGCGCCAAAGGCAGCCAGGGTTACGACAAGCATGAGGCCAGGAAGAGCGAGGAAGAGCTTGCGGAGAATCGAGATTAGCTTAGTTTTCATTCTTGTCAGACCTTCGCCAAATCGAGACATTCTGATAGGATTTCGAACATTCCCATTCCGAGTCCGCCAGCTTGAAAGGGCGTGCGCCGATGCGCTGCGCGTGAGGGGCGGATTCCAGCGTGAGGGTTGCCGTGGCGAATCCGATCCTTTACATTCCGGTGCTGACAACAATCATGTCCATGGCATTCGCCACCGTCGTTTTCCGGCGCTTTCGCGAAAAGGAACGGGCCTGGCATCTGCTCTGGTGGGCCGCGGGCATGTTCGTGTTCGGCGTGGGGACGTTTACGGAAGGATTCACTGCAGTGGTCGGATGGCACGAGGGGATCTTCCGTGCCTGGTACATCTCGGGGGCGCTCCTCGGCGGGGCGCCGTTGGCCCAGGGGACGGTGTATCTTCTGCTGCCCCGCCGAACTGCCCACACCCTGAGCGCGATCCTGATTCCCTACATTCTCGTCGCAGCCATTTTCGTGCTCCTGACGCCGGTGAATGCGGCGATGGCAGAGGAGCACCGGCTGACTGCGGACGTCATCCAATGGACATGGGTCCGCGGCTTCAGCCCCCTGATCAACACCTACGCATTCATCTTTCTCGTCGGCGGGGCGATCGCGTCGGCAGTTCGTTACCACGACTCAGCGGAGCACCCGGAGCGGGTCCTTGGTAATGCGCTCATCGCGGCCGGCGCGATTCTGCCGGGCATCGGAGGGACGTTCACGCGGATGGGCTATACCGAGGTCCTCTACGTGACGGAGTTTCTCGGCATCATCCTCATCTACCTTGGCTACCGTCTGAACATCGGCAAGCCGGTTGTGTTCCTGTGGCCGGGGCCGGGGATGGCGCAGGGGGAGCCTACGTAAGCGTGACTGCACGCAGGGCATGCGGCCCGACGAAGCGCGTGGCACCATGGAAGCGTGACCAACGAAGCTGAACTACCGCAATTGCCGGGCTACCCCCTCAACATCGACCCGATAGAGCGCGCGATGCTGGCAATGTCCTATGGCGTCCACGTAATCGGCTCGCAGGATGGCGAAGGCGATAACAACGCAATGATCGCTGACTGGGTGATGCAGGTGTCGTTTAAGCCGCGGCTCGTTGCCGTCTCGATCGAAAACGACGCCCGAACCCTGCGTTATGTACGAAAAACGAACGTCTTTAGCGTGAACATGCTTCACCAGAAGGATGGCGCCGCCATTGCGAAACACGTGGTGATGCCGGCTGAAGGCCGAAAGATCCGCGGGCGCAGCGAGGAAGCGGCGGCGAAGGTGCACGACAAGCTGGCAGGCCTGCGCTACGAGTTCGACTCCAACAACTGCCCGATCCTGCTCGATGCCCTGGGCTGGTATTCGTGCGAGGTCCAGGACTTCTTGCCGACGGGCGACCACACGATTGTGGTGGGCCGGGTGACAGACGGGGCCGTCCTCCGCGAAGGGGACATGTTGATCGAGCGGGAGCTAGGCTGGGAGTACGCAGGCTAGGGCTGCAGGGCAGCCACGCCAACAGCCGCATCGGCGTAGACAGGCAGAAAGCCGCTGGCGAGGGCCGTCCGCTGGGAGCGAATGTTGTCGGCGGCACAGCCGTAGAGGGGGATGCGGCCGTCAGCGAGGATCTGGCGGGCGGCGGCGCTGACCACGACAGGTGCGAGGCCACGCCCCTGGTGCGTTTGTAGCACGTCGACGCCAATCTCCAACATGCCGTAGGTCTCGAAGACGCCGGCGATGGCGACCGGGTCACCTTCGGCCGAACGAAGGATCATTGCGTACTGGTTGCGAACGTTGCGGGCGTCGGAGGCAAACTGGCCGATCCCGTTCTCCCAGCGACCTGTCCTCTCTTCCTCGAGCATCCAGGCGGCGTCCACGCGGTCGAGCCGGTAGCCAGCAGGCACCTCGGGCATCTCCGGCTCCTGGTGCAATGCCCAGCAGATGCTGGGGGTCTGGTAGAACAATCGGCGCTCGGGAGTGCTGCACTGGTCGACTATCCGCTGCATGAGCTCCGGCCGAAGTGCCCGCGCGGCTCTCGAGGGTGCCAACCGTTCAACCGCCTCGCGGAGGCCGGGCTCGACGCTGACCACGACGCCAACGCCAAACTTGACGCCGAATACGGAATACCAGGGTGTCTCCGCGGGCCGGTCAACGATCGTCAGCCGATCCGCCTCGAAATCGCTTGCCGAGCACCCGATCGGCGGACCGAGCAGCTCCATCATCGAGTGGCGCTGGAATTGGAAGAAGGGCGTCGACATCAGTCGCGGGGGAGGCCGAGGCCGCGGGTGGCGATGATGTTGCGCTGGATTTCGCTGCTGCCGCTGTAGATGAGGGGGGAGACGTTGTTGAGATGACCGCGCTCGATAACGCCGTCGTAGAGGGCATGCTTCGAGTCGGGTTCAAGGGCGCCGAGCGGTCCCATGAGGTTGACGCCAAAGTTCGTGATGGCCGCGCCGAGCTCGGTGGCGAAGACCTTGATGACCGAAGCCTCGTAGTTGGCGACGAGGCCCGACTCCTGCATCCAGGCGGTGCGGTAGCTGAGGAGCCGGCCCGTCTCGTTCGAGACCCAGAGGTCGGCGAGGCGGTGGCGGAGGACGGTGCGGTATTCGCCACCGGAGCCGTATTCGCGCATATGGCGGGCCAGGGTTTCCAACGTACGTTGGTTCGAGGCGATGCTGGCAACGTTGCTGCGTTCGAAGTCGAGGAGCGTCATGGCGACGTACCAGCCCCGGTTCTCCTCGCCGACGATGTTCGTCGCTGGAACGCGAACGTCTTCGAAGAAGACCTCGTTGAATTCGCTGTAGCCAGCCATGTTAGGGATCGGGTTCACGGTGATGCCGGGAGTCTTCATGTCGACGAGGAAGAAGCTGATGCCGCGATGCTTGGGGGCGGCGGGGTCAGAGCGCGCGAGAAGGAAGCACCAATCGGCGTGGTGGGCGCCGGTGGTCCAAATCTTCTGGCCATTGATGACGTAGTCGTCGCCGTCGCGGACAGCACGGGTTTGGAGGCTCGCGAGGTCGGAGCCGGCGCCGGGCTCGCTGTAGCCCTGGCACCAGACCACTTCCCCGCGGGTAATAGGCGGGAGATGCCTGGCCTTCTGCTCCTCCGAACCGTGAACGATGAGGGTGGGGCCGATCATGCCGACGTTGAACACCCGGCCGGCATCGGGGGCGCCGGCGTAGGCGAGTTCCTCGCTGAAGATCATCTGGTTGATGTGGCTCCAGCCGAGGCCGCCGTATTCCTCCGGCCATGCGGGCGCTACCCAGTTGCGGGCGGCGAGCTTCTTGAGGAATTCCATCTGGGCTGGCCAGTTCTCCTGGCTTGTCGGCCTCGCAGGGCCAGGCCCGGAAGGCACGGTCTCCCGGAGGAATCCTCGGACCTCGGCGCGCAGGGCCTCGTGTTCGTCGGTGAACTTGAATTGCATCGCAGGCCTCCAGACGCGGTGGCGGTGAAGTGTAGCCCTTCGACGCGGGGAGCGTGTCAGGAACAGGGCGGACGGACTGAACGCGGCGACAGGCATCGCCCTGACCAGAGACCCTCAAGTGTTTGCGTTGAGTTAGCGGTAGTTGCCGAACTTGAGCTCGATGCCCCAGTCCTCGCCTTTGAGCATGGCGATGACGTCCTGGAGGTCGTTGCGGCTGGGGCCGGAGATGCGGACGGTGTCGCCCTGGATCGATGACTGGATCTTCTTGAGCTTCTGGTCCTTGAGGAACTTGACGATCTTTCGCGCAGTCTCCGAGTCGATCGACTGGACGATGGAGATGTCCTGGCGCACGGAGCCGGCGGAGGCTTCCTCCATCTTTCCGCGCTGCATGTTCTTGAGCGGAACATTGCGGGCAGCGAGACGCTGGCTGAGGGATTGCCAGACGCTCTCGAGCTTGAAGTCGTCGGCGGTGTGTACCGCGATCTTCGCGGCGTCGCGGTCGTAATTGATCTCGAGGACGACGTTCTTGAAGTCGAAGCGGTTCGTCAGCTCTTTGCGAGCCTGGTTGACGGCGTTATCGACCTCCTGGAGGTCGACGCCGGTGGTTACATCGAAGGATTCGCTCTTGGCCATGCAGTCAGGGTAGCGCGTCGGGACACAGCCGCCGAACCTCCGCTAGCGGCGACCGCCTTTGAACAGGCCACCGATACGATCCCAGACGGACTGGTGGCCGACGTTATGAAGGAAGTTGCCCCAGCTCTCTTCGGCGTTCGCTGCGCGGGCGAGGCCCTGGACACGCTCCTGGATAAGGTCGCGGACGCGGCCGTCTTCGCCGGCATCGAGCCACCAGCCGTGGAGGTCTTCGCACGTGTCGAGTTCGAGAGGGTTGGCGCGGTAGTTGAAGGCGACCATGGTCTTCTGACAGACGGGACAGTGGAGTTCGCTCTCGCGTTTTGCGTACTCGATCATCCCGCGGCGGGCGTCTTCCTGGGGCGCGGAGAGGGCCTCAAGCTGGTCGAGCTCGTCATGGTCGAGCCAACGGCCGTTGCATTGAGGGCAACGATCCACTTCGATCCCGTGCTCATTTTCGACGGTAAGGGCTACGTGGCAGCGTGGGCATTCCATGCTTCGAGGGTACAGACGGACTGTTTCGATGCCAGTAAAGGTCTCGCGGATGATTAGACTATCGGGAGAACGGCAAGGGAGGCCGCGATGAACGTAGACCCGGAGCGCGCGAAAGAGCTGAAGGACGCCTACAACGCCGATGTCGTCGCGGAAGGGTCGGAGCTCGCAGGGCCATTCATGACCGTGAGCAGCCGGCCCGTCGAGCGCCTCTACGATGCTTCGGACGTCGCAGACCTGGACTACGAGCGCGACCTCGGGCTACCGGGAAGTTACCCGTACACGCGCGGCATCCACCGGACCGGGTACCGGGGGAAACCATGGACCATCCGGATGTTCAGCGGCTTTGGCTCGGTGGAGGAGACGAACGCTCGCTACAAAGAACTGCTGGCCTCGGGGAACAACGGGCTGAGCATCGCCTTCGACATGCCAACACTGATGGGCTACGACCATGACGAATCGTGGGCTGAGGGGGAGTTCGGCTCCTGCGGCGTGGCGGTGGATTCGATCGACGATATGGAGATCCTGCTCGCGGACATCCCGCTGGAAAAGGTCACCACTTCGATGACGATCAACGGGCCGGCGCCGGTGGTCTGGGCACTGTTCATCGCGGCGGCCGAGAACCGGGGGATCGACCGGTCGCAGCTGGCGGGGACGCTGCAGAACGACATCCTCAAGGAGTACATCGCCCAGAACGAGTTCATCTACGCGCCGGAGGAATCGCTGCGGTTGGTGACGGACACGATCGAGTTCGCGACAAACGAGATGCCGCGCTGGAACCCGGTGAGCGTAAGCGGTTACCACATCCGCGAGGCGGGTTCGACAGCGTCACAGGAGCTGGCCTTCACGCTGGCGGACGGGATGGAGTACGTGCGGCGGGCGATAGCGCGGGGTCTCGATGTCGATGCGTTTGCGCCGCGGATCAGCTTCTTCTTCAACAGCCACAACGACTTCTTTGAAGAGATTGCGAAGTTCAGGGCCGCACGGCGGACGTGGGCCCGGGTGATGCGGGAGCAGTTCGGGGCGAAGAACCCGAGGAGCTGGCTGATGCGCTTCCACACGCAGACGGCAGGGGTGTCGCTGACGGCGCAGCAGCCGGAGGTGAACCTCGTGCGGGTCGCGATCCAGGCGATGGCGGCGGTGCTGGGCGGCACGCAGTCGCTGCATACGGATGCGATGGACGAGGCCCTGGCCCTGCCCAGCGACAAGGCCGCGAAGCTGGCGGTCCGCACGCAGCAGGTGATCCTCCACGAGAGTGGCGTGACGAACACGGTCGACCCGCTTGGCGGTTCGTACTTCCTGGAGAGGCTAACGGCCGACATGGAAGCGGAGGCGTTCGAGCATTTCCGGCGGATCGAGGAGCTTGGCGGCGTGGTGCGAGCAATCGAGACGGGATACTTCCAGAAGGAAATCGCCGACGCGTCGGCGCGGCATCAGCATGAGATCGAGACGCGCGACCGCATCGTTGTTGGCGTGAATGAGTACATCGAGAACGCGCCGAGCGACATCCCCATCCTGGAGATGGACCCTGAGGGTGAGCAGCGACACCTCGCGCGTCTGGCAGCGACGAAGGCGAATCGGGACCAGGCTGCCTGGCGGGCGGCAATGGACCGGCTGGAAGCGGCGAGCCGGGACCCAAACGAGAACACGATGCCGTTCATCATCGAGGCGGTGAAGGCGAAGGCGACCGTCGGCGAGATCAGCAACCTCTGGCGGCGCGTTTTTGGGGAATACCGGGAGCAGGTTGTCGTCTAGGGTTAGACGCCCTTTTGGAAGACCTGTTCGAGGGCGGTGAGGCGCTCTCGTTCGGCCTGGCGTTGCAGGGCGAGGCGGCGGTCGACCCGATGGCTGTTCCTCCTTTCGAAGGCCATCCACTGCCTGGTGATAAAGGCGAGGGTGACCAGGAAGAAGAGATTGCCTCCCAGCCAGAGGACAGCAATCGCCAGTCGCTGGTCGGTCATGGGGGAGGGTCCCCAGGCGGGTACATTGGCGGCGAAACCGTCGTTCACCGGCGCGGTGAGGGCGAGAAACATCCCACCAAAGAGCGCCTTGTGGCCCATCTCGACCATGACATAGAAGAAGCGGAGGGGGTGGCTAAGGCGCCAGCGGGCGGGGTCGACGGCGAGGGCGGGCATCCAGAAGAGGATGGAAGCGACAAGAAGGGTCGCGAGTTGCAGGTCCCGGACGTAGACATTGCGGGCGGCGAGGTCGGTCAGGCCGGAAAACTGCCAGAGGTATGTCAGGGCAGCGAAGAGCAGCCAGGTGAAGATGGGGAAGGTGAACCGGCTAAAGAACGAGCGCCGGTAGAGCCACCGGAGGCGTGCGCGCCCCACAGGACCGGCGGCGCGGAAGAGCACCGTGAGTGGCGCGCCAAAGACGATGAGCGGCGCCGCGAACATGGTAAGGATGAGGAAGTCGAGGAAGTTCACCCAGAGCAGCCGGTTGCCCCAGTACTCGATCGGGCTGAGGACGGCGACGAGAACCAACACGAGGCCCAGATAGAAGGCGAGCTGCGACCGAAGGGGCTGTGGACGAGAAGGCCGGGTATTGGCACGACGGACGGCGAGGGCATACCCGAGGCCGACCGCGAGCACGGCGACGATCCACGGCGGGTCGACCGCAAACTTCGAGAGGATCTCCCAGACGCCGGGCGCTTCCACCTGAGATGAGGATAGCGGGTGCCGCGCCGGCGATCAGCGATCTGCGGGGTTGGTGCTGTCCTGTTCGCTCTGGAGAAGCGACGAAAGCCGATTGCGCAGCTCGTTGAGCTCAAGCAGCCGCAGCGCCTGTTCTTGCGTCAGCGTGTCCCCGGCCTCGTCCGCGATGGACCGCGCCTCTGAATCGATCTGGGCGATCTGCGACTCGATCTCAGCGTCGCTCAATCCAGGACCGGGAGTCGCGCTGCCAGAGGGCTCGGCGGTCTGGCCCGGCTCGGGGGTGGACGATGGATTCGCGCCGGGTGTGCCGGGGCCTGGTGTTCCCTCGGGCCCACTGGACGGCGTGGGCGTCGACGCCCCGGGCTGGCCGGGCTCCGAATTGTCATCCTCGGAGCGGCCCGGCGGGTTGAGAATGGCGTAGACGACTTCGTAGTCGTGGCGGGCCGCGGCATCGTCCGGGGCGAGGACGAGGGCATCGTGGAAAGCCGCGAGGGCTCCCTCGTAGTCCTGCTGTTCGAAGCGCTCGTGGCCGAGCAACTTGAATGCGGCGGCGCTCACCTCACGGTCGGGCGAGGCGGTCGCGCGTTCTGCCACACGGGCAGCATCCACGTACTGCCCGGCTGCGTCGTAGGCGAGGGCGAGATTAAGGGAGAGCCTGGCATCTGCCGGCGACTCCAGGCTTGCCGCCTGGAACGCATCGATGGCTCCGGCGTAGTCGCCAGCGGTGAAGGCGTCGAGCCCATCCTGGTTGAGTTCGTACGAGCGCTGTGCACAGGCACCGACAAGCAACCCGATCGCGAGGATTCCAACGGTCGCGACGGCCGGGCGGCGCCGCCATCGGTTCGCAGGCAAGGCAGAGCCGACGAGCGCGGCCACCACCAGCAATGCCGCAGCGAGGCTGAAGCGTCCAAAGCGCTCGATAGGGACGACCGCGGGCGACGTGGCTATCTGCGCGGTTTGCAGGGCGTCGACGCGGGAACGGACGGCCCCGGGAAGGCCGGCGATGTCGTTGCCCAGATAGCGACCTTCGCCTGCGTCAGCGACACGGACAAGGAGTTCGTCGTTGAGGCGCGAGATCAGGACACCAGAGTCGTCGCGGAGAAACTGCACGCCTCCTTCGGTATCGACAACCGGGATTGGTGCGCCCTCGGTGGTGCCAACTCCCGCGACGAGCAAGGAGACGCCCGAGAAATGCAACCGTGAGGCGGGCGTGGCGGGGTCGTCGCCAAGGTCGTCGCCGTCGGTGACAAGGACGACGAGGCGCCCCGCACTCGAGCTGTCGTCGAACGCGCCGCCAGCGAGATCGAGGGCCTGGCCGAGCGCTGAACCGCCGGAGACGAACCCCGACCCGCTCTGGAGACGGTCGACGATGAGCGAGGCCGCGGCCGGGTCGGTCGTGAGGGGAAACTGGAGATGGGCGCTGCCGGCGAAGACGACGAGGCCGACCCTGTCGCCGCGCCCGGTATCCAACGTCCGGACGATCGCCTCCTTCGCAGCGGCGAGACGCGACGGCTCAACGTCCTGGGCATTCATGCTGCGCGAGACATCGAGAACGATCATGATGTCAGAGCCCGTACGCACGACGGGCACGGACTCTGTCCCCCAGCGAGGCTGAGCGAAGGCGACAATGGCGACGGCGAAGGCGGCAAGCGCGAGGCCAATCGCGATCCAGCCCGAGCCGGGTCGGGCGCGACGGGCGATTGCCAGGGCGTAGGCGCGGGAGAGCCGGTTCCCACGCGCCCAGATGAAGGCGATCGGCGGCAGCAAGACGAGGAGAACAAGTGCTTCCGGCCGGGCAAAGCTGAACTCGCTCATGCTGACGCCCTCCGTAGCCAGGTTGAGCGAAGGACCACGTCGCCGGCGATGAACGCCGCCGCAAGCAACGCAAACCACGGCCCAAATTCGCGGTAACTCGTGAACCTGTCGCGCTCGACGCCGGTCGTTTCGAGCTTGTTGATCTCGTCGTAGACATCGGTGAGGTCGTCGACGGAGTTGGCCTCAAACGTACGGGCGCCGGTGATCTCGGCGATGCCCGCAAGCGTCTCGCGGTCGACACCGCTCGGGTCGAGAGGGTCGACGATGCCGACCGTGTAGACCCGTACGCCAAGCGCCTCAGCGATGCGGGCCGCCGTGAGGGGACGGGTCGCGCTCTCGACATTGTCAACGCCATCCGTGAGGAGGATCACGATGCGGGAAGGAGCCGAGGACTGCTGGAGAACGCTGGTCGATTCCGAGATGGCGAGGCCAATGGCGGTCGCGTTCTTCAGTTCCGCATCAGCGACGTCCTGGACGAGTTGCTGGAGAGCGGCGTGATCGAGAGTGGGCGGCGACAGCGTGGTTGCGAACTCGCTGAAGGCGACAAGCCCAATGCGGTCGTCGGTGCGCTCGTCGATGAAACCCTTCATCACTTCGACCGCGGCATCCAGGCGAGTGGAGCCCCCGATTCGCTGGTCCATGCTGCCCGAGACGTCGAGCGCAAGGACGATATCGATGCCCTGAGCGGGGACAACAGTCTCGGCATCGACGGTACGTGGGCGCGCGACGGCGACGATCAGCACGACGGCGGCGAGGGCGCGAAGGACGGCGGGCAGCCAGAGGAGACGCATACGCGCTGTCGGCGGCACTGCGCGAAGGCCGGCGAGGGTCGGCACCGGCAGCGCCGCAGGCTTTCGACGGGCGGCAAGCCAGGCGAGCGGGGCTACGGCGAAGATCGCGACAAGGACGAGCGGGTAGGCGAACTCCATCAGGCGGACCCCTCAAGCAGTTCGCGGGCCATGGCGAGATCGGCAGTCCGGCGGTCCATGGCGGGCAGGTAGCCGGCGTAGACCACCTGGTCACATTCGTCGAGGAGGCCACGGACGAGGCGGCTCTGCCAGCGATCGACGCCTTCAGCCTCCATGCGCCGCTGGAGTTCGTGCGTGGTGAGGGCGCGGGCGGGGAAGCCGTACTGGTTGGCCAGGGCGGCGCGAACGGAAGTGGCCATGGCACGGTAGGCGGCGACGGGGTCGAGGGAGAGCTGGTCCTCGACGCTGGTGAGGATGGCGGGAGGTGCCGGCTCGGGGACGAACGGCGCTTCCGGCGCCGGGAGCCGCCGGCGGACCCAGGCGAGTGCCCGCGCGGCAAGCCAGAACACGATTGCAAGCAGGACAAGCGCGCCCAGAGCGATGCCCGGGACCAGCCATGGTGACTGGCCGCCGCCTATCGTGCCCGGCGGCGGGTTGGGTGAAAGCTGAAGAAGCGAGCCTGGGGCCAGCGTCGATTGAACCGCAATCGGGGCGGCCGGGAAGCTCCGCACCGAGCCCTGGCCACCCACCGTGATGATCGCTTCTGGAGCGAACGTGAATGAACCGGGCACGAACGGTGCGACGGTCAGCGTGAACGTGTGCCTCGCGGTATTCGCATCGACGGCCTGGATATCGTGGGTGTCGATCTGGATGACTTCGAGGCCGCCCCAGGTTTCGGCGGCGGAGTTGATCTCGACGTCGGCGCCGGTGGGGGCGTCAACGACGACGACGAGGGTGAACTGTTGCCCAACCTTGAGTGACGATGGCGGCGCCGAAACCGAGTCGGCGAAGGCCATCGAGACCGGCGCAACAAGGGCCATCGCGAGGGTGAGGAGGGCAACGAAGCGCATCATGAAGCGGCTGCCCTCGCGCGGTGACGAAAGAAGCGGAGAAGCGCGGGCACGTAGTCTTCGCCGACGTCGATCTGGATCTCGTCGATCCCGAGTTCACCGAAGACGCGGGCCCGCGCTGCATCGAGATCGCGCACGTGGGCGGCATAGGCGTCGCGGAAGACGGGCGAGGCGGCATCGACATCCATCTCGGTGCCAGACTCGGCATCGCGCACGCGGACGAGGCCGCCAGCGGGGAGACTGTCATCGATCGGCGTCCGGAGGCGGAGGGCGATGATGTCGTGGCGGCGGGCAGCGGCGCGGAGGGCGCGTTCGTAGTCTGTCGCGAGGAAGTCGGAGATGAGGAAGACGGTGCTTCGGCGGCGCTGGATGCCCGTGAGGTATTCGAGTGCCGCGGAGATGTCCGTGCCGGTGGTTGAAGGACGGGCGTTCAACACTTCGCGGATGACGCGGAGGACGTGCTTGGCCCCGCGCGCGGGCCGGACAAAGCGTTCGGGCTTATCGGCGAACAGCAGGAGGCCCGCCCGGTCGTTGTTGCGGATGGCGGCAAGTCCAAGGACGGCACAGAGCTCGGCGGCGATGTCCGCTTTGGTCACGGGGAGGGCGCCGGTGAGGTGGGAGCCGCTGACGTCGACGACGAACATCACCGTCAGGTCACGGTCTTCGCGGTAGCGGCGGATGAATGGCTCACGGCTGCGGGCGAAGGTCTTCCAGTCGATGTCGCGGACGTCGTCGCCGGGAACGTACGGGCGTAGCTCGTCGAATTCGACGCCAAGGCCGCGGAAAACAGCGTGGTATTCGCCGAGGAGCAATTCGTCGACGATCTTCCTGGCCTTGAGTTCGATGGCGCGGACGCGGTCGAGGAGCTGCGTCGCGGAGTCCGGGGCGTCGCTGGACCTGGCTGGAGGCTCCCCGGCCGGGAACAGGGCGCGGAGCTTGAGCCCGGCCCGCCGAAACCCGATCACGGGATTTCGATCCCCTCGAGAATGAGGTCGATGATGTCGTCTGTCGTCATCTCGCGGGCTTCGGCCTCGTAGGTGGTCACGATGCGATGGCGGAAAACGTCGTGGGCCATAGCCTTGACGTCATCGGGTGTGGCGTAGGCGCGGCCTTCGAGGAAGGCGTGGGCACGAGCGGTGTGGGCGAGCGCGAGGGTGGCGCGAGGCGAGGCTCCGTAGGCAACGAGCGGCGCCAGATCAGGCATCCGGAAGTCTGCAGGACGGCGCGTCGCCTGGACGAGCTGGATGACGTAGTCCTTGAGCGCGTCATCGAGGACCACCTCGTCGAGGGCGGCGCGAGCGGCGGCGATCTCCGGGGCTCCGGCCCGGGCAGCGATCGAAGGCGTCTCACGCGACAAACTCATGTCGAGCACGGTCTTCTCTTCCAGCCGCGAAGGGTAGTCGACGCGGGTCTTGAGAAGGAAGCGGTCGAGCTGGGCCTCGGGAAGGGGATAAGTCCCCTCCTGCTCGATCGGGTTCTGGGTGGCCATGACGAGGAACGGCAGCGCGAGGGGATAGGTTGTCCCGCCGATGCTGACCTGGCGCTCCTGCATGGCCTCGAGGAGGGCGGACTGGACCTTGGCGGGTGCGCGGTTGATCTCGTCGGCGAGGACGATGTTGGCGAAGATCGGGCCTTTGCGCACGGTGAACCGGCCGTCGCGGCTGTCAAAAATCTCCGACCCAACGAGGTCGGCAGGCAGGAGGTCGGGGGTGAACTGGACCCGCACATCATCGAGATTGAGCGCAGACGCAAGCGTGGACAGCGTGAGCGTCTTCGCGAGGCCGGGGACGCCCTCGACGAGGATGTGGCCATCGCAGAGGAGACCGATGAGAAGGCGATCAATGAGGACATCCTGGCCGACGATGACGCGGTGGACCTCTTTGCGGACGAGAGAAACGAGCATCGACGCTTCGGCAGCGGGTCCGCTGAGCGTGTGGGGGTTGGATGTCATGCGCGCTCCGACCGTCCCTCTCCCGTGAGTCTCGTGCGGCCCTCAGGAAGGATCATTGTAGCCAAGCGGCGGAGGGTGCCGTGGAAATGGTCTGGATCAGACCCCGAGCGCCTTGGCCGCGGATTCGAGGGTAAGGCCGGAACGAGCTCGATCCATATCGTCATGATTACCAATCACTGTTAGTACGTCACCGAGCCGGATATTGGTGCGCCCCGTGGGGATCACCGAGGTACTTCCGCGCCGGACCATGATGACGACCGTGCCGCGCAGGGCGCCAAGTCCCATAATCGCCTGCTGCGCTGATGGATTCGTGACCACGATGCGTTCAACGTGGAGGTCGCCATCGACCGGCAACATGATGTCGGAGAGCGGGGAAGCGCCGGCCAGCTGGGCGAGCTCCGTGGCCACGGCATCAGCGGCGTTGACCACGGTGACACCGAGATCTCGGAATGCGTCCACGTTCTCGTGCTCGTTCACTCGCGCCAGGATCCGCTCCACGCCGAGGGTCGAGCGGGCGAGCTGCGCGGCGAGCAGGGCGCGGTCGTCGTTGGTGGTGCAGAGGAGGAACGCTTCTGCCTCGCCAACGCCGGCCTTACGGAGCACGTCGACCTTGCCGACATCACCGAGGAAGACTTCGTGGCCCTGTTCGCGGGCATGAACGACAGCGTCTTCGTCGGAATCTATGAGAACGACAGGCCGCCCGGCATCGCGGAGGCGGCCAGCGACGAGTAGACCCACTTCGCCAGCGCCGGCGATCACCGTCGTCACAGGTTGGACCTTGAGGGCGCGGGCGAGGGGTCGGGCATAGACGGATTGTACTGCGATGGTAAGGAGGATCACGACGAAGACGAGGGCGGTGAACTTGTCGGTGTCGCCACCGAGGCCGGTACCGACATCGATGGCAACGAAGCTGGCCAGGGACGCGGCCACAACGCCACGGGGTGCAACCGCGGATAGAAAGACCTTTTCGCGATTCGAGAGTCCGGAGCGAAAGGTGGCGAGGAAGATGAGGAGGGGGCGGCCCACGAGGGCAAGGACGAGGACAACGACAAACCCCCCTGGCCAGAGGTCGAAGATGCTATCGAAGCGGACACTGGCGGCAAGGAAGACGTACACGGCAGCGACGAGGAAGGAGACGATCGATTCCTGGAACTCGTGGAACGCCTCGCGATGGGGGATGGCGAGGCTGCCAAGGGCGATGCCCATGACGACCATGGCCGTGAGGCCGGATTCGTGGGCGACCGACTCTGCGACGGCGAAGGCGGTGACTGCTGCACCAATAACGAGCAGCGAAACCTCGCGGCTGGAGAGACGCCGGACAAGGCGGGGGAATCCCCAGACGAACGCTGCCCCGGCAGCACCGGTGAGGATGCCGGTAGCCACGCGGCTGAGGACCCACTGGGTCGGACCGGCCGGGTCGAACGAGTCAGCGGTGGCGACCTGGAGCAGGACGAGCGTGAGAAGGGCACCGAAGGGGTCGATGATGACGCCCTCGCCGAGGAGGATGGCGCGCAGGCGGTCGTTGACGCGTACAGAGCGCAGGAGCGGGGTGATGACGCTTGGCCCCGTGACCACGACCAGGGCGCCAAAGAGGGCGGCGACGCGCCAGGGGAAGTCAAGGAAGATGCGGGCCGCGAACATGCCGACGAGGGGCGTTACGACAAGGCCGAAGAGAACGATGTTTCGTACCGAGGGGGCCAGCACGCGGAGGGTCTGGATGCTGAGGATGGTGCCGCCTTCGAAGACGATGAGTGCGACCGCGACGGCGAGGACGATGCCGAAGAAGCTGGAGAGTTCCTCGGTCTTGACGACGTTGAGCCCGTCGTGGCCGAGCAAAAGGCCTGTCGCGAGCAGGAATACGGGCAGGGGGATGGGCAGACGGCGGGTGAGGATCTGGCCGAGAGCGGTTGCGGCAGCGATGACGGCCGTAGCCTGAAGGCCGGTCTCAAGGTCCATTCCCGGAAAAGTGTACTGTAGGGCCCATCATGGGCGCTGGATTCTCGCGCGATACATGGGAGGGCAGAGATGCCGGTCAATGACCTGAAGCCGGGAGACTCCCGGCAGGAGAAGGTGGTGGTTGCGAAGGAGCACTTCGCAAGCGCGATCGTGCCGGGGACGCCGGACGTCTTTAGCACACCTGCGCTGGGTGCGTTGGTGGAACGGGCGGCGGCGCTATGGCTCGAAGAACACCTTGAGCCGGGCCAGATGACCGTCGGCGCCCAGATCGTGATCAATCACACGGCCGCGACACCCGAGGGACTGACGGTGACGGCAACCGTGACGATCGACTCGGTGGAGGGACGGAAGGTCGACTTCCTCTGGGTCGCCACGGATGGGGTCGACGCGGTGGGAAACGGCACGCATCGGCGCTTCGTGGTCGATGCAGACCGGTTCGAGCAGGGACTCGCAGCAAAGAGGAAGTAGGTCAGTCTTCGATCGCTAGCGTGCCTGGCCGGTAGCTCATCCGCGTAAACGAAACAACGCGAACCGAGGCGGCGCCGTAGTCCTTCAGCACGGCGGCACATTCATCCGCGGTGGAGCCGGTGGTCACGACATCGTCGATCAGGGCGACGCGGAGGCCGTCGAGTTCCGGACCAGAGTAGACAAAGGCACCGGCAACGTTGCGGCGACGCTGATCGAGACTCATACCCACCTGTGTCCGCGTCTTGCGGGCGCGCTGCAAACGGCCCTCGAGCGGTGGGAGGCCGAGATGGCGGAGGAGGTGTTCGGCCTGGTTGAACCCGCGGCGCTTCCGTCGCGATGGGTGGAGCGGAATCGCCACGGCAGCGTCGAAGGCGCCGGGCTCGAGGATGGCGCCGATCGCTTCGGCCATCGTCGCCGCGAGAACACGATGGCGTCTGTACTTGAGACCGTGGACAGCTTTCCGGGCGGCGCCGGTGTGTTCGAACGCGCAGAGAGCGCCGTCGAGGTGGCGCCAGTTCACGCAGAGGGGGCAGTAGCCTTCCGGCTCGGGCCAGGCGGCCGAACAGTTCCCGCATCGCCCTTCGCCGTGGGCAGGGACCTGGAGGGCGATGCAGGCAGCGCAGAGCGGTGTGCCATGCCGGGAGCAGCCGACGCAACGGGATGGGTAGAGGAGGTCGAGGGCGGCCGTGCCCGCCTGCTTCGCGGTCTGGAGCGCGGCGACGCGGGTGAACTGCATGGCGCGAGTGTTACCGGTTGGGACCGGCCAAACAACCCGGCCAGGGCGGGCAGCCATCGCGTACACTCGAGGGCGTGATTACGGTGTTGTTCTTCGCCTCGATTGCGCAGGCGCTCGGCATGCGGCGGACGACCATGGCCGTGGCCGAAGGTGATACTGTCGGGGCCGTGCGCGATCGGATTGTTGCCGAGTACCCCGCGGTGAAGCCGTTCGTGGAGAACCTGATGTATGCCGTCGACGAGGAGTATGCGGACGCGGCGACGACAATCCGCGACGGAGCAACGCTTGCTCTGATTCCGCCTGTTTCGGGGGGGTCCACATGCTGAGCAGGGTGCAGGGCGAACCGCTTTCGACCGACGAAGCGATTGCCGCCGTGGCCGACCCGGCAGCGGGCGCCATCGATGTCTTCCTCGGCGTGGTGCGAAACAACAACAAGGGACGCGACGTGGCCTACCTGGAATACGACGCGTACGCACCAATGGCCGAGAAGCTCATGGCCGAACTCGGTCAGGAGGCGATCGAGCAATTTGGGCTGCAGAAGGTGGCGCTGTTCCACCGCACGGGCCGGATGGAGATCGGTGAGACGAGCCTGCTCATTGCATTGAGCGCCGGCCATCGCGCCGAGACCTTCGCGGCGGGCAAGTGGCTGGTCGACGAGGTGAAAAAGCGCGTGCCAGTGTGGAAGAAGGAAGTCTGGACCGACGGCGAAGAGTGGATCGAGGGTCCGGAGTCGCTGGGGATGCAACCGGGAACGAGCGACTGAGATGACACAGCATCCCCACTCGTTCAGCCGCTACTGCATGCATTGCGGGCAGCGGCTGACAACAGCCATCCCCGAGGGCGACCGCCATAGGCGCCTGGTCTGCATCGACTGTGGATTCGTCCACTACCTCAATCCCCGGCCCGTCGCCGGCGTTATCCCGGTCGACGACAAGGGCCACTTGCTGCTGGTGAAGCGGGCGATAGAGCCGCGAATCGGGACGTGGGTGTTCCCCGGCGGCTATATGGACCTCGGAGAGACTGCAGAAGAGGCAGCCGCGCGCGAGACGATGGAGGAAGCGAACCTCGCGGTTAGCGAACTGTCGCTGATCGGGGTGTACACGCGCACGGGGCCGGGCGTGGTGGTGGTGGTGTACGAGGGGATGGCAGATGGTCGGGGTTCGGTTGGTGACGAGACTCTGGAGATAGCCTGGTTCGCGCCCACGGAAATCCCGTGGCCCGAGCTGGCCTTCGATACGACGAACTGGGCCCTCAAGGAGTGGATGAACCGGCGCGGGCATGAGTTGCCGCCGGAAGCGCATGTGGAGCCGGGCAAGGAGCGCTAGGTGTTGCCCCGGCCAAGCCGGTAATGGGGCGCGAGGATGAGGCTCACAGTCCCGACGGCGGGGTCGGCGATGCGGGCGAAGATCCGCGGGTGGGCTGCCTGGAGTTCGTCGAGCGCGCGGTCGGTCGTGACCACGGTAGGAAGTCCGGCGACGGTACGGTAGTTGACCACCTGGTAGAGCTTCTCGTGCGCCCAGGGTGAGGTGTTCTGGGCGCCGAGGTCATCGAGCACGAGCATCTCGGCCTCGCGGACCGCGTCGAAGACATCGTCGCTTCCGTCGTTGCCGGGGGCGTAGGTGCGGCGCAGGTGATCGAGGAAGTCGGGCACGACGGCAAAGAAGACCGCGCGACCATCGCGGAGGGCGCGGTTGGCGATGGCTGCCGCAAGGTGCGTCTTCCCGCAGCCATTCGTGCCCTGGAGGATGTACCAGCCCTGGGGGTTCTCGGCGTATGCGTTGGCCGAGCGGAAGGCAGCTTCAAGTGAGGACTGCTCCTCGGGCTTTAGACCCGTGCCCCTGGGGTCGAAGGTGCGGAACTGCATACGCCCAAGGCGATCGAGCGACATACCGCCCACGCTGCGGTAAGGCTGCTCGGAGACGGCCGGGATGGCGAGAACGCGGCCTGTGCGGGGGTCGGTCAGGCGCGTGCGGAGGCGGTCATCGAGAGTCGCGAGTGTGGCGGCCGTGAACACGGTCGGGAGGCCATCAGTATGGCGGCCATTCACAAGCTGGAAGAGCTTTTCGCGGGCCCAGTCGGTGCCTGCGGCGGCGTCGATGTCGTCGAGGATGAGCAGGGGGACGCCGCGGACGTGCTCGAAGAGGTTGGCATAGCGGAGGTCGGGGTCGTCGTTGTCGTAACCAGCGCGCAGGTGGTCGAGAAGGTCGGGAACGACCATGAAGCTGGCAGGTTCGCCGAGTTCGACGCGGCGATTGCCGATGGCGGCGGCGAGATGCGTCTTGCCGGAACCACTTGGACCGGTGATGGAGAGGAATCCATGCGGTTCGAGGGCGTAGCTGCGAGCAGTGTCGGCGATGGCCGAGAGTGTCTCAGTGTCACTCGAGAGGGCGTCGAAAGTGTAACGGGCCATCGGCGTGAGATTACCGATGCGCTCGAGACGTTCTCGCCGGACGCCCGCTTCTTCCTCGAGGACGCACTCGCATGGCTCGGCGCGGCCGAAGGCGGGATCGTCGACCTGGCGTTCGCGCCTGACGAAGCCTGCACCGCCGCAAATCTTGCATCCGGTACTCAGTTCAGGAGGAGCGGGCGATGTGGCCATACCGGCCGCCGAGAAACCGTTGCTTTTGCTCTTCGAGAGTATTTCGTCCAGGCGTTTCATAGCTCCTCCCTTCTCGCGTCCAGCGTTCGAGGACACGTTCTACGTACCGCCAACTCTTCGCCTGCGTCAACGCTGCCTCGCGGACAGCCTCTTCGACCCAGGCCTCTGGATAGGTTCGCGACACTTCGAGGAGGCGGTCGCCAACGAAGGGCGTGATCGTGCCGAAGTGCTCTTCGTAGAGCTTGAAGATGGTGGGAGCGGAGGGTGCTTCCTCGCGCTCCGCGGGAAGGGCGGAGGGGCGCACCTGCAATTCACCGGCTTTGATCCTGGCGATTGTGCGGCGCGACTCGGGGGTGTTGACGAAGTAGTGGCGGCTGGGGCCACCCGCGCCCGACATGTCGAGCACGAGAGCCGCCCGGTGTTCGGCGCACTCGGCGAGCCCGGCTTCGAGGCCGGTGCGTCCGGAGCCGAGAGCCTCGAAGGCAGCGGAAGCGCCATCTTCGGCCCAGATGTCCTCGGCGGTTGCTGACCGCACCGGGCCCCTGACCGCCTGGGCGACACGGCTGAGCCAGAGGAAGGAGAGGAGCGCGTCCGGGCCGGACAGCGAGGGGCAGGACGCGGCTGAAGAAGAGATTTGGGATCGCCGTGGCTGTGGAAGCGGACGCGAAGCCTTCGAAGCGGTCGCCGTTCATTCGTCGAAGTCCTCGAACTCATCGGCGGGAGCGGGACCACCGGGGGTGTGGAGCACCCAGTCTTCAAAGCGGGCGAGGCGGTGACGGAAGCGAAGCTCGACATCGCCGATAGGGCCATTCCGGTGCTTGGCGACGTTGATGGTGGCGACGCCACGGGGATAGGCGCTCTCGGGCATGTCGGGGTGCTGCTGAGCCCACTGTTCGGGCGTGATGTACATCTCCTCGCGGCTGAGGAACATGACGACGTCCGCGTCCTGCTCGATGGAGCCGGAATCGCGGAGGTCGGAGAGCATCGGGGTCCGCGGGTGGCGGTTCTCGATGGCGCGGGAGAGCTGGGCGAGGGCGATCACGGGGATGTCGAGCTCGCGGGCAATGCCCTTGAGCATGCGGGAGATGAAGCTGATCTCCTGGACGCGGTTGTCGCGGCTGCTGGAGGCAGAGTCGGCCTGCATGAGCTGGAGGTAGTCGATGACGATGAGGTCGAGGCTGCGTTCACCGGCGAGGCGGCGAGCCTTGGCCCGGAGTTCAGCGACGCTGAGGACGGGGGAGTCATCGAACCAGATGTTGGCCTCGGAGAGCTCACCGGTGGCACGGATGATGCGGCGCTCTTCGAGTTCGGTCTGCTGACCAAGGCGAAGGCGGGTGCCGTCGACGCCCGACTCGGAGGCGAGGAGCCGGATGGCGAGCTGCTCGGATGACATCTCGAGGGAAAAGAATCCGACGCTGGCGTGCTGGACGAGGGCGGCGTTGCGGGCGATGCCGAGCGCAAAAGCGGACTTCCCGACGCTGGGGCGGGCGCCAATGATGACAAGGTCGCTCCGCTTGATTCCCCCGAGGAGGAGGTCGAGGTCGTGGAAGCCGGTGTTGATTGCACCGAGAGCCTGACGCTGGATGGCCTCGGCATCCTCTTCCAGATAGGCCTGGAGGAGCTGGCTGATGTGGACGAAGTCGCGGAAACTCTCGCCGTCGCGGAGGCGGTGAAGCATCTCTTCCGAGCGGCGGATAACGGCCTCGAGGTCGGGGGGCGCCTGGTAGCCGAGCTGCATCATCCCGGTCGCCGCGTGGATGAGGCCACGATACGTCGAGTCGCGTTTGACGAGCTCGGCGTAGAACTCGACACCGACGCTGGTGGGGAGGGTGCGGATGATATCGGTCAGATAGACCTGACCGCCGGCCTCTTCGAGGCGGTCCTTGCGGGCCAGCTCGTGGGCGACGGTGATCTGGTTGATGGCCTCGTCGCGGTTCCAGAGGTCGACGCAGGCCTCGTAGATCCAGCCGTTCTTCTCGCGAAAGAAGTCGGCGGATTTGATGATCGGGGTGACACGGAAGATGGCTTCCGGGTCGACGAGGATGGCGCCGAGAACGGCCTCCTCAGCCTCGATATCGTGCGGGGGTAGTCCTTCGAGGGCAGGCAGAGTCATGCGGTGGAGGTGAGCCCGCTCGGCAAACGGTGGTGACCGTCGCGAGGGTCAGGAGCGAACTCGGGATACCTCCTTTCGCAAGGCTTTAGTCTTCGGACTCGTCGTCCTCGCCAGCGTCGTCGTCGTCAGCGCTTTCGGCCAGAGCCTGGGCTGCCTCGGCTGCTTCCGCGGCGGCGACAATCGACTGGGGCGCTTGCTCGCGGGCGGCAAAGGCAGCTTCGGCGGCGCGCTTGCGCTCCTCTTCTTCCTTAACGGCGCGCTCCGCTTCGAGGCGGGCAACGATGGGCTTCGACTCCTCGTCGGGCACCACATCGACGTTGACATCGACACTGACGTTGCGCGTGAACTTGACCGAGACGGGGCGCGGACCGAGATCTCGGATGGGCTCGGGGAGGAGGACGTTCGTCGAATCGATCGTGACGCCCGACTTCGCAGTCAGTTCATCGGCAATGTCACGGTTCGTGATGGAGCCGAAGAGGCGACCGGTCTCACCAACACGCGCCTCAAGGGTGATTGTGTAGCCCTCAAGGCGGTCGACGTGGACCTTGGCATCAGAATCGAGCTTCTCCTGGCGACGCGCTTCCTTCTGGGCGAGGGCGTTGGCGTGCTGGAGATTGGTAGTGGTGGTGGGACCAGCGAGACCGCGAGGCAGCAAGAAGTTGCGGGCGAACCCGTTCTTCACTTCCTTCACATCGCCGACGAGCGCGGTGCCCTCGACGTCCTCAAAAAAGACGACCTTCATAGATTTCCTCGGGAACGAAAGGGTGGCCCATCCACCATCGTGGAGGGGCAAGTTATATCGCCTATCGTAGCCGCTCAACCCGTTATCGTCGCCTAGCGGGAAGCTTGACGAAGTGTTCATGATGCCGGTGGTTATGACGCCACCAACGGCATGGTCGCCTCCATGTGCGACAGATCCTGTCGCGAGCGCCAGGGTTACGGGTGGTCGACCTGCGAGGCGAGGTTCGGGAGGAACAAATCGCCACTCGGTACGAAAGGTGGCTCCTGGACTTCCACGGAGCCAACGTCGCAGCCGCTGAGCGCGGGCCGCGATTCTCCGCGCTGGTCCATGATGGGGCAGGCAGCGTCATCGCCGCTGTCGACGGCGGGGCTCATCGGATCGGGCAGGTGCGTCAGCGTTGGGCCACCGTTGTCGGCGAGCGGGCCCAGCATCATGTCGTCCACCTGGGCGAAGAGGTCGGTTGGACAGGAGTCATCGTCGGAGAGGTTCGAACCGGCGGGGCCACTCACCGTGCCATCGAGTTCGCAGTTGCTGCCGAAATCGCCGCGCGCGAACGCCGTGTTGGCGATATACAACGTGGCTGAGGGAGCACTGAGTATCCCGCCCACGCCAGCACCGATATTCCCAGCGAACGTCACGTTTCGCACGGTGGCGTCGGCCTCGTTGTACAGACCGCCTCCGCCGTTGGCCGAGATGGTGGAGTTGAGGACGTCCAAGGTGCCCATGTTGTAGACGGCGCCACCTGTGGTGGCCGAATTGAGGGAGAACGTCGATTCGACCAGGTTCGCTGAGCCCTGGACCAGGTAGACGGCGCCGCCGCTTTGAGCCTCGTTCTGGGTGAAGGTGCTGTTGCGCAATACCGCGATGGCGCTGTCTGCCGTCCCAAGATGGACGGCGCCCCCCAGAGTTGTGGCCATGTTGTCAGCGAAGAAGGAGGACGAGACTGCGGCGTTTGCCAGGGCGTGGTCGATGGCACCGCCCCGGGGCGCAGTGTTGCCCTGGAACGACGACGCGGAGACCTGCAGTGGGACCAGCGACGTAATCGCGCCCCCGGCAAACTCGCTTGCGCTGTTGTTGGTGAACGAAGCGCCGTCGATCTGGATGCCCGAACCTTCTATGGCGAAGAGGGCGCCGCCGGTTTCGGCTGTGTTCGCGTGGAAGTCGGTGTCCTGAATCGTCAGTGGCGACTGCACAATGATCGCGCCGCCAGCAAATGCTGCCGAGTTCTCGTTGAATTCTCCTCCCAGAACGGAAAGGGGCGCGAGAATCGATATGATGCCGCCGCCGCCGTCCGAAGCCTCGTTGGCTTGGAAGAGGGAGTTCGAGACCGAGGCAGTGCCGTCGAGTATGTAGATAGCACCGCCTGAGATGGCTCGATTCCCCACGAAGTGCGAGCCCTGGACGTCGAGCGTTCCGTCGTTCACGTAGATGGCTCCGCCGCCGATCTGAGCCTGATTGTTGGCGAGGAGCGATTCGCTGACCTCGAGGCTGCCGGACTGGACGGAGACGGCGCCACCACTGCCGGCCTCGCCGCCAATAAGCTCGAGTTGCTCAAGACGGAGCGAGGCGCCTAGCTCGACCCGGAAGATTCCGCGCCCGTCGCCGTCGATCCGGATACCGTCGCCGCCGTCGATGACCAGGTCGTCGACGACCGCCGGCAACTGACCGGTGAGCACAATGACCCCTTCGACGGAGAACTCGATGGTGTCTTCAACGTTGGGGACTCCCGGAGAGCAATCCTTGTGGGGCTGGCCGTCCACGGTGTCGTTCGCGTTCTGGATGGCTTCTCGCAGCGAGCACTCGCCATCATTGGAGACATCGTCTATGAGGCTATCGACGGCGATGGTAAGGGCGTGCGCCGTTTCCCCCCGGAGGAGCAGGGCGGTACCAACCGTGAGGGCGAACACCGCAATCAAGGCTCGGTGCATGGTGGCTGCTCCAATCCGCCGCGTTCGGTGAGACGACTGGGACATGACCATACCCGACGGCTTCCGACGACACCGGCCCTCGCGGCACGGCCCAGGGGACAAGCCCTGGCCCAGTTGCCGACGTTGGGAATCAACGGCTGCTAGGGGTGATCGACCTCCGAGGCGAGGTTGGGGAGGAAGAGGTCGCCTGTCGGCACGAAGGGGACATCCTGAACCTCCACCGATCCGACGTCGCAGTGGTCGACGGCGATGCGGTTTTGGCCGCGCTGGTCCTTGTCCGGGCAGGCAGCGTCATCGCCGCCATCGACGGCGGGGCTCGTCGGATCGGGGAGGTGAGTCAGGGTGGGGCCGCCGTTGTCGGCGAGCGCCCCGAGCTTCCCGTCATCGACCTGGGTGAAGAGTCCGGCAGGACACGAGTCGTCATCGGACAGGTTCGAGCCCTGGACGCCAGTCGGCAGGCCGCCGATCGCACAGTTCCCTCCGAGGATGCCAGTAGTGACGATCGTGTTGGTGATGTCCAGGGAGCCAGCGCCGTCACTGAAGATGCCCCCAACACCGGTGAGTGAACTGTTCTTCGCGAACGTGCTGTTGAGGATGGTCGCATGGCCCACGTTGAAGAGACCGCCGCCGTCCTGGTCGGCAGCATTGGTGGAAATAGTGGAGTTGATCATGGTGACGTCGCCAGAACTGTTGATGGCGCCGCCATTGCCGTTCACGGAATTGAGGTTGAACGTCGAATCGGTGATCTCGGCCATGCCATCGAAGACTGAGAGGGCGCCGCCGCCAAATGCCTCGTTACTGGTGAAGGTGGACTTCGACACGGTCAGCGTTGCGCCAGGCCCGAGCGTGCGGGAATCGACCGCACCGCCGGCGCCGGTGGGGGCCGAGTTCTCCTGGAAGGTGGAACCCACGATGGTAGCGGCCGCATCTTCGTTGTAGATCGCGCCACCAGTGGCTACAGCCGTGTTGCTTTCGAAGGTGGAGTTCGACACCGCCAGGTCATCCGTGCTGTCGATAGCGCCGCCGTGCACGGTCGAGGAGTTCTGGGTGAAGCTCGACACGTCGACAGCGAGGCCGCCTGCAATCGCCTTGATTGCGCCGCCGCCGCCGTCGAGGGCCTGGTTAGAGGCGAAGGTTGAGTTGGTGACAGTCGCCGGAGCGCCCATATCGGCGTAGATAGCGCCACCCGCGTTGGCCTGGTTACCGGTGACAGTGAGGTTCGAGAAGGTTCCACCGCCGACGATGACGAGTGCGCCGCCGGCAGTGGTCGCCACGTTGTCCTGGAAGGTGGCGGTATCGATGGTGAGCGAATCCGCTGCCACGATAGCGCCGCCGGAGACGGACGCGGTATTTGCGGTGAACACCGGGCCACCGTCGATCTCGGTCGGCGAGGCCGATCCGATGCCGCCACCACTATCGCCGGATGCGTTCTGGACGAAGGTGCCACCATGCACGATGAGACCGACATCAGCCGTGGTTTGATTGACATAGACCGCGCCCCCGGCGCCACCCGCCGTGTTCATCGTGAAGTCGACGTTGTTGAGGACTAATGCTCCGTCCTGTTCGACCAGGATCGCGCCGCCATTGTCCGTGGCGGCGTTCCCTGTGAACGTGGAGTCCTCGACAGTCAGTGCGCCGTTGAAGACGGAAATTGCGCCGCCGGTCCCCGCGTTGTTGTCAGTGAACGAGCAGTCGACGAGGTCGAGCGTGCCGTCGAGGATGCGCAGGGAACCGCCTGGGAGACTGACCTCCAGCCCGTTTGTGAACTCAATGCCACTGATCCCGACGTTGGCGCCACCATCGACACGCGTGTGCCGGCCGGTGGAATCGGCATCGAGGACGATGTCACCGCCGCCGTCGATGGTGAGATCCTGCTCGATATCCGGGAGGGAACTGACGAGGGTGATGGTGCCGGTGACGCTGAATGCGATCTCGTCCGGGCCGCCCGGGTCGCCGGCATCGCAATCCTCGTTCGGCTGACCATCGGACGTGTCGTTGGCATTCTCGATTGCCTCGCGAAGCGTGCAGTCGCCGTCGGCCGCAACGGTGTCGTCGAGCGAGTCCACGGTGATGGTGAGGGCGTGAGCCGTCTGATGGCCAAGGAATGCGAGGGCGCCGACAGTCAGTGCGAGAAGAGCGACGGCGGCGGGGAGCAGTCGTGGCATGGTCGAACTCCAGTTCCGGGGGCCAATCCAGTGTAGCTGTTTGAGCCGCCGTCAACAGCGGTGCATCCTTTCCGCTTCACGTACGCTCTTGGCATGTCCTATGAACAGCCGGTACTGGTCGTCTTTCACGGTGATGCCGGTGCTGGTCGCGCTGAACGGCTGGTTGCCGACGTACGCATCGCCGCCGTTGCCAGTGCGGCCGAGGCGGCGCTCGGAGGCGGCTTCGAAGCGGTCATTGTGGCGACCGACGAGCCTGACTCGTTCCCAACCTTGCCGGGGCCTGTCATTTTCGACGTCGACCACCACGCCACGGCGTTTTCATACAGCGAACGGCTGCGCGAAATCGTCTCCGGATATGGTCTCGCGAAACCGGCCGTGATGGGATCAGGCGCTTTGCCACTCCTTGCCGAATCCGACTTCGGCTTCGTCGCAGAGCAGCTGAACCAGCGCGACGGCCGTTTCGTCACCAACAACTTCTTTTCGGCCGACCTGACGGGCTGGACGCCGGGCGATGCGGTCGCGCGAGCGGGTGACTTCGAACGCGATAACGTGCTGCCGCGGCGGTTGCGCGACGAGGCAGGACTCGTGCCGGTGGTCATGCCACGGACGACAGCGACGCAGTTCGACATCGACACACCGGCCGACCTCACGGTGCTCGCCCTATCGGAGGCCACACCGCCCGCAATCCGGAGGGCGCTGGAGGGGCTCGAACTGCCGGTCGAACGGTTCAGGGCCGTGATGCCACTGCTGTGTGACCGGACGGCAGAGATTCTCGTGGCAGGCCGGGTCGGCAGCCAGACGTGGCAACACCTGGAACGAGAGACCGCCTGCCGCGTGCGTATCCTGAGCGAGGAACGCGGCCTTGCGGCTGCCGGGCCGGACCATCATCCGGTGTCCCTGCTCGGGTATCTCTACGAAGAGCTTGGTGCCGAACGGCTCATCGCGCGTCTGTGCGAGGCAGGGGACGCCGTGGTGCTCGACCTCCGGGTGCTGCTGGCCCACCTCGGCATCGAGGCGACGCGGGAGGACCGCTTTCTCGCCGACCTGTTCGACTGGAAGAGGATCGCGGATCCGACGCTCGCCGGGATTACGCGCGCGGCCGCGTCAGCACCCCGTCCCGTGCTGCTCGGCGGGCACACGCTCGTCGCCGGTGGGTTGATGGCGTTGAACGATGTGGCGTGGCTGGAGAACGACCGGCTGGGAACGCCTTAGCGACGGGAATCCGTGCGCTCGCGGCGCATGATATGGATACGGACTTCCCACTGGCCGTTGTGATAACGGATGAACGGCGAGATCTGGGAGCGGCGTTCGAGGGGCACGCGCCAGAGTTCGTCCGCGAGCTGCTTGTCGTAGTGCCAGCGGGTTTCGCTGATTTCGAAGCCGACGGAGCGGTAAGCACGGTGGGCGTGGGTGGCGAAGGCGTTGGTGCTGAGCACAAAGCCCGGTCCGGCGGGGTATCGCTCCTCCAGCCAGCCAAGCAGTGCTGACAGCATGCGCCTGCAAACGCCACGGCGCCCGTGCTCCTCAGGCACATGAACGCCCCAGAAATAGATACCCGCCTGGTCGCGCAGGTTGACCGAGATGCGGCCAACTGCTGTCTCTCCTTCGCAGGCGATGAAATGGCGATGGGGCCCGGGAGCCCGGTGACGGGTCAGGGCCGCCTTTGCACGAACAGGATCGGCGAGATAGCCGGTGTCGAATGCGTGGTAGGGAAAGCCGCGGTTGCTCCAGGCGCCCAGTTGACGAACCAACCCTTCATCCCAGGGCCGAAGGACCAGTCCGTCTCCGTCGATCTGGTCGGGGTAGAGGGCTGGAGCTGCGGTCATGAGTGTGGACCCGGTGCGGTGCAGCACATTCGAGGACAGTATCGGCCCGCGTTACGTCGCGCAACAATCGCAGAGGCGCGCTTGCGATGGGAGGATGAGGGGAGGAGAGTGACTGCCATGGTCACCCGTTTCAAGAAGCCCCCGTTTTTCGTCGCCAAAATCTTCAACCCGATCATGAACCTGATGGTACGCCTGGGGCTGAAGCCCTCCGGCGCTCACACGCTGGTCGTGAAAGGTCGGAAGTCGGGCAAGAACCGGTCGATGCCGGTGAACCCTCTTGACTACGACGGCAAGCGGTACCTGGTGGCGCCACGAGGGACCACCGACTGGGTTCGGAACCTCCGGGCAGCGGGTACCGCCAGTCTGCGGGGTGGACGCAAAACGGTCCGAATCGAGGCGACGGAAGTGCCCGTGGAGCAGCGTGCTCCGATTATTCGCGCTTATCTCGACCGCTGGGCCAATATCACGGCAAAGCAGTTCGATGTCAGCAAGGACGCGACGGTGGCCGATCTCGAGAGCATTGCAGAGTTTCACCCGGTGTTCGAGATTCGCGAACCCGGGGCAGCGAGCGCGTCTTAGATCAGCATTCGATAGGCTCTGGTGCATGGGCCTCCGTGACCGCATCCGAGCGATGCTGGGACGAAAGAAAGACGGCGACGAAAGGCGGCGGCTGGACGGCCGCTACCGGCCGATCGAGGACTACGCGATTATCGGGGACCGCGTGAGCCTGGCGCTGGTCTCACGAACGGGCTCGATCGACTGGACCTGCTTCCCGCGGATGGACTCGCCGTCGGTCTTCGCCTCAATTCTCGATGCCGAAAAAGGCGGGCGATGGAGCATCACGCCGGTGAGCGAGTACCGGGTGGAGCGGCGGTACATCACCAACACCAACATCCTGGAGACTACTTTCATCACGGCATTCGGTGAGGCAACGCTCACGGACTATATGCCGCCGCCGATAGTGGAGCTGGAACGCCCTGGGGACAGCTCGATCTTCCGCGTGATCCGAGGGGTGAAAGGTGAGGTGGAGTTCTCCATCCATTTCGAGCCGCGATTCGACTATGCGCGAGCGATACCAGACTGGTCGATCAACGAAGGCATCGGAGTGCGAGCAACCCATTTCGACCAGGCGCTGACGCTGTATACGGATATCACCATGGCGGTGGAGGACGACGCGGCCAGGGCGAGTGTGAGCGTACATTCAGGCAACGAGCGGGTACTCGTGGCCTCGTACCGGCGCCCCGGGTCACTGCTCTGGCGCCACATCAGTGATGACCTGGCAAAGGTTGCTGAGGAAACGACGGAAAGGTACTGGCGAAGCTGGGTCGAGCGTTGCAACTACGATGGCCCCCACAGCGACCTGGTGCGGCGCAGCGCGCTCGTGTTGCGCCTGCTGGATTACGCGCCCACAGGGGCCATCGCAGCAGCAGCGACGACATCGCTTCCCGAAACGATCGGGGGCATCCGAAACTGGGACTACCGGTTCAGCTGGATCCGGGACGCCTCGTTCACCCTCTATTCGTTGTATGTCCTGGGCTATCCAGAGGAAGGTGAGAACTACCTGAGCTGGATCCTGGATATGACGCGTGGGCAGCCACGTTCTCTCAAGGTGCTCTATGGCATCGGCGGCGAGCAGGAGAATGTGGAGTTCGAGTTGCCCCACTTTGACGGCTACAAGGGCTCGCGGCCCGTGCGGGTGGGGAACAGCGCCCAGAATCAGCGACAGCTGGACATCTATGGCGAGTTGTTGGACTCAGCTCATCTTCTCCACCGGCACGGTGGCACAATTGCCGAAGAACTGTGGCCGCTGCTACAGGCCGTGGTGGACTACGTCTGCGAAGTCTGGGAGGAGCCGGACCACGGCCTCTGGGAGGTCCGCTCGGCACCGCGCCATTTCGTCTATTCGAAGGTGATGTGCTGGGTGGCGGTCGACCGCGGGCTGCGGATCGCGGAAGAGTGTGGCTTCGAGTGTGACCGCGAAGTCTGGCAGAAGACCCGCGACCGGATCCGCAACGAGGTGCTCGAGAAGGGGTACAGCGAAGAACGCGGCAGTTTCACCGAGGCGTACGGCTACCGTGACCTCGACGCATCACTGCTGGCCCTGCCGCTTCGCCGCTTCATCGATGCGGACGACCCGCGAATGATCGGCACCATCGAGAGGATCCGGGAGGAACTGGCCCTCGGCGGGACGGACCATCTGCTCCGGCGGGTGTCGCCGAGCTTCGAGGATGGGCTGAAGGGCTCGGAAGGAGCGTTCCTGCTCTGCAGCTTCTGGCTGGTAGATTGCCTGACGTCGCTCGAGAAGATCGACGAGGCGGAGAAGCTGTTCGACCGGCTTTGCGAGTACGCCAACGATGTCGGCCTACTGGCGGAAATGGTGGATCCGGTGACTGGCGCGCACCTCGGAAACTTCCCCCAGGCGTTTGCCCACGTGGCCCTGGTAAACAGCGCCGTGCATTTGCAGGACGCCAGGATGGCACTGGCGAGCGCGGCGGCGAACAGGGAGTAGTCCCGGGCCGGGTTGTGACTCCCGGCTCGAGGGGCCACGATGCGTGGACACCAACGTTGGAGACGCACGATGGCCCGACTCGCACCCCTCGACCTCGACAATCTGGACGCCGAACAGCAGCGCGTGGCGGATGAGATCCGCTCCGGTCCGAGAGGCGGACTGCGAGGCCCGTTCGAAGCGTGGCTGCGCTCGCCCGGTCTGGCTGAGCACGCCCAGAAGGTTGGCGCCTACGTGCGCTACGGGAGTTCGCTACCGCGGGACCTGAACGAACTGGCAATCATCCTCACGGGAAGGCAATGGAAGGCACAGTTCGAGTTCTGGGCGCACGCGCGGCTGGCGGTCGAGGCGGGGCTAGACCCGGCAATCGTGGAGGCGGTGCGGACGTATAAGGACCCACCGTTCAAGCGCGACGAGGAGCGCGTGGTCTACGACTTCGTGACCGAGTACTTCGCGACTGGCCGCGTCAGCGACGCCACCTATGCCCGGGCCAAGAAGGCGTTTGGCGAAGCGGGCGTCGTCGACATCGTCGGGGCGTGCGGCTACTACTCACTGGTCTCGATGACGTTGAACGTGTTCGAGGTGGAGCTACCGGAGGGCGTGGAGCCGCCGCTGGCGGAGTAAATGAAAAAGGCCCCGCCAGATGGCGGGGCCTTTCGCTTGGGTACCGGAAACAGGCAGATTAGCGCTTGGTGAACTGCGGCGCCTTGCGGGCGCGCTTGAGGCCAGCCTTCTTGCGCTCCTTCATGCGGGAGTCGCGTGTGAGGGAATTACTGCCACGCTTGAGTGTCGGCTTGACCTCCGGGTCGGCAGCGACGAGCGCGCGGGCGATTCCCATGCGGATGGCGCCGGCCCAGCCAGACTGGCCGCCCCCGGCGCAGACGATCTGGGCGCTGAAGTCGGACTCCTTGCCGATTTTGCGGAGCGGCTCGGTGGCTTCGAGACGAAGAATTTCGCGGGGAAGCACGTCAGCCATCGGCTTGCCGTTGACGACGATAGCCCCGTTCCCCGGATACAACCGGACGCGGGCGACGGATGTCTTGCGGCGGCCGGTGCCGTAGAAGTATTGCTGGTCGGCCATCAGGATTCCTCACCTTCGGATTCGGTCTTCTTTGCGCGAGTGCGGCGCGGCTTGGGAGCTTCTTCGGCCCCGGCCTCTGCTTTGGGAGCGGCGGCTTTGCGCGTGCGCTTCGGCTTCTCCTCGCCAGCCTCGGCGGGTGCGGCTTTCGCCGCGGTCTTGCGGGCGCGGGTGCGCTTCGGCGCTTCGGCGGTCGCGGATTCGGTCGTGGTCTCAGCCTTGGCGGCGCGGGTGCGGCGAGGCTTCGGCGCCTCTTCCACCGCCTCCGGAACGGCGGCTACGGGTTCCTCGACGGGGACAGCCTCGGCCACCGGAGCTTCGGCAGCTTCCTTCGCCGGCGCCGCGGGAGCCTTGGCACGCGCGGGGCGCTTGCGGGCGGGAGCGGTTGTCTTCGCTACAGGTGCGGCGGTCTCCGCCTCGGCGCTGCCATCGGGCACGGAGAGAGGGCGCAGGCGTCGGACCTTACGCGGCTCCTTCAGGGCTTCGGCTGTGGCTGCTTCGCGAACAGCCTTCGCGCGGTCGGAACCGGTGATCTGCGACTGGTGCGGATGCGTGGGGCCGGGATAGACCTTGAGGTGGCGGATCATCTGCTCGCCGAGAGGGCCCTTGGGGAGCATGCCCCACACCGCCGACTCGAGGACCTTGCGAGGGGAGCGGTCCATCTGCTCGGTGAAGGTGCGAGTGCGAAGACCACCGGGATAGCCGGTGTGTCGGTGGTAGCGCATTTGCTCAAGCTTGTTGCCCGAAAGGGTGACCTGGGCGGCATTGACGATGATGACAAAGTCACCGTCGTCGAGGTGCGGCTCGAAGGTGGGCTTGTGCTTGCCGCGGAGGAGCTTCGCCGCTTCCGAGGCCACGCGGCCCAGGGGGCGGCCGGCCGCGTCAATGACGTGCCAGTCCTTGTAGATCTCCGAAGCCTTGATGCGGACTGTTGTCGTGCTCATGGCAAATATCCTTCGTCGTACCAGACTCGCTCAAGGGAGAGGCCGTGCGCAGGCGCGGCGGGTCCGATGGTGGCGAGCTCCGCTCTCTCGAGCAGGCTGGTGAACTCCTCTGTTGCAAGTGACCCGTGCCCGACCCGGATGAGAGCGCCGACGATGCGGCGGACCATCTGGGGCAGAAACGCGTCTGCCTCGATTTCGAACGACAGGGCGCAGCCGGAGCCTTGCCACGTCGCTGTGAACACCGTCCGGATGGTCGTCCGGCCGGCCTCCACCGGTCCCGAGCAGGCGTTGAAATCACGCCTGCCAACGAGGGCGCCGGCCGCCTGCTGCATGGCCTCGAGGTCGAGGCTGCCCGGCACGTGCCAGGCGCTGCGGCGGGAGAGCGGCTGCCGCTCGCGGGTGTTGGCGATGGTGTAGCGGTAAGCGCGTTTGCGGGCCCATCGCCGGGGGTCGAACCCCAGGTCGACTTCGCGCACGTCGCGAACTGCTACGTCGCCGGGAAGATGCGCATTGAGCGCCCTCCCCACGGTGTCCGCATCAAGCCGGGTTGCGACTGTGATGGCTGCCACCTGTCCCCGCGCGTGCGTCCCGGAATCGGTACGCCCGGCGAGGCTGACACGGCTTTCGACTCCGAAGAGTCTTTCGGCCGCGTCTTCCAGTTCCTGCTGAACGGTCCGCCCTACCTTCTGGCGTTGCGAACCCACGAACTCCGTGCCGTCGTAGCTGACGGTGAACGCCAGGCGCCTGGCCGGAGGGTCGTGCTCAGCTGGCTCCGTCTTTTTCGTCCTCCTCAGCGTCGGGCGATTCAGCTTCCGCTTCGGTCGCTTCTTCCACCTCGGCGGCTGGAGCTTCTTCCGTTTCGTCGTCCGCCATTGCGCCGGTATCGGCTTCTGCCTCTACTTCGTCGGCCGATTCCGCAGCTTCGGGAGCCTCAGCAGTCGCCTCTTCGACCTCGTCCACCGGAGCCACGTCTTCTTCGGCGGCAGTCTCGTCCTCGGGCTCTGCGGCGACCGGCGGCGGTGCGGTAGCGACTGTGGTGGTCGCGGTTGATGCGGCACGAGGCGGCGCAGCCCCAACGACAGAACCACCTGGATCGAGGTAGTCGATCAGTTCGATCGCGGCCATCAGGGCTCCATCACCCTTGCGGGGCTCAAGCGCCGTGATCCGGAGGTAGCCGCCGGGGCGGCCGGCCATGCGCGGGGCGATATCGTCGAAGAGGCGCTCAACCACGTGCTTGTCGTAGATGACGCGCATCGCCTGGCGACGGGCATGGACATCACCACGCTTGCCGAGCGTGATGATGCGTTCGGCCATTGGCCGGATCTCCTTGGCCTTGGCCTCAGTCGTCGTGATCCGCTCGTAACGGAGAAGATCGGTGACGAGGTTGCGATAGAGCGCCTTACGGTGGGCGGTATCGCGGCCGAGGTGGCGGCCTGCCTGTCGGTGTCGCATGGCTGTTCCTGCTTACTTCCTAGTCGTCGTCGTCAGCGCCAAGAAGGTCGTCTTCGCCGACTTCCTTGAGCGCTTCCTTGAGGGCTTTGCCGAGGGCGCCGAGGCTGGCCTCGTTGTCGTCTTCGTCGAGGATGACCTGGCTGGTGCGGACGGGCGCGCCACGCCCGTTGTCGCCGCCACCCGGGCCTTCGATGATCGGCTTGAGGCCTTCGGCGTTGCCGTCGACATAGCCGAGTTCGATCAGGCGGTCGCGGAGCTCGTCGTAGCTCTTGCGGCCGAAGTTGCGAAGCGAGAGGAGTTCGTCCTCCGACTTCTCGAGTACCTGGCCGACCGTCATCAGGCCGCTGCGCTTGAGGCAGTTGTAGGCACGGACGGAGAGCGAGAGGTCTTCGATCGGAGTGTTGTAGCGGTCGGGCGCCATGCCGAGGCTGGTGCTGGCCGAACGCTCGATGACCATGGGTTCAGGCCGGCCCATGGCGCTAAAGAGGGCGAACTGGTCCATCAGGATGTCGGCTGCCTGGCCGAGGGCCTCGACGGGGCCGACGGTACCGTCTGTCCAGATTTCGAGGACGAGGCGGTCGAAGTTCGTCGACTGGCCGACGCGGGTCTTCTCCACGCGGTAGTTGACCTTGCGGACGGGCGAGAAGACTGCGTCGACGGGGATGACGCCGATGGGCATGCCCTCGACGGAACCGGCGGGGACGTAGCCCTTGCCGATTTCGACATGGAACTCGGCGTTGAGGCGCGCGGCCTTGTTGTCGAGCGTGGCGATGTGGAGCTCAGGATTCACGATTTCGAAGTCGGCCGGCACCTGGATGTCGGCCGCGGTGACTTCGCCGGGGCCCTCTGCGTCGAGGGCAAGGGTACCGGGCCGGTCGGAGAGCGCCTGGAGGCGGATTTCCTTGATGGCGAGGAGGAGCTGGGTCGTGTCCTCGACGATACCGCTAATCGTGCTGAATTCGTGGTCGACCTGTTCGATGCGCACGGAAGTGATGGCCGCGCCGGGGAGCGAGCTGAGAAGGACACGCCGGAGCGCGTTGCCGAGCGTGATGCCGTAGCCGTTTTCGAGTGGTTCGGCGATGAACCGGCCGTAGCGTTCGGTTTCGTCGTCGACGTTCAGCTGCGGGGCGACGTCTCGCGGGGCGTCGGCTATGAGTTCCATGCTGTCCAGCATTCCAAGATGTGTGTCGGTAGTCGTGATAAATCTCCCGTTAGCGCGAGTAGTACTCGATGATGACGTTTTCGTTGAAGAGGTGCGTTTCGCCCTGGGCCACGACCGGGGGTGCGATGACGGTGCCTTTGAGTCCGGCGGCATCGAGAGAGAGCCAGGTCGGGGCAGTCTTGGCTTTGATGACCTCTTCGATGTACTTGAAGTGTTCACTCTTGCGGCCGCGGTCGGAGAAGGTGATCGTGTCGCCTTCCTTGACCTGGGCGGAGGGGATGTCGAGTTTGTGGCCGTTCACGCTGATCATCCCGTGACGGACAATCTGGCGGGCCTGGTTGCGGGACTCGCCGAAGCCGAGGCGGTAGACGACGTTGTCGAGCCGCGATTCGAGGATGCGGACAAGGTTCTCGCCGGAGACTCCGGGGCGGCGGATCGCTTCCTTGTAGTAGCGAACGAACTGGCGCTCGAGGACGCCATAGCTGACGCGTGCGCGCTGCTTTTCACGGAGCTGGAGGCCGCGGTCGCTGACCTTGCGGCGCCGGGCCGGGCGCGGTCCGGGGGGGTTGGGGCGGCGCTCAAAGGCGCACTTGGGCGAAAAGCAGCGCTCCGCCTTGAGGTACAGCTTCTCGCCGTGGCGGCGGCAGAGGCGGCAGACAGGTCCTGTATATCGAGCCATTCCGGTTCTGCTCTCCTAAACGCGGCGCCGCTTGGGAGCGCGGCAGCCGTTGTGGGGGATAGGGGTGACGTCGCGGATGGCGGTGACGTTGAGGCCAGCGGACTGGAGTGAGCGAATCGCCGCTTCGCGACCGCTGCCAGCGCCCTTCACGTAGACCTCGACGGTGCGCATGCCATGGTCCATTGCCTTGCGAGCGGCAGCTTCACCGGCGAGCTGTGCGGCCCAGGGGGTGCTCTTGCGGGAGCCCTTGAAGCCCGAGGCTCCCGAACTCGACTGTGCAATCACACCGCCTGCAGGATCGGTGAGCGTGACGATCGTGTTGTTGAACGTGCTCTTGATGTAGGCGCGGCCCTGGGGCACGGACTTCCGCTCCCTCCGGCGCTGCTGCCTGCCGCGTTGTTCTGCCATGTATGCTTCCCTTCCCTTACTTACCGACGCGGCGCTTGCCGGCAACGGTGCGGCGGGTGCCGCGCTTCTGCCGGGCGTTCGTCTTGGTTCGTTGTCCGCGGACCGGGAGGTTCCGGCGATGGCGCTGGCCGCGGTAGCAGTTGATTTCCGTGAGTCTGGCGATGTTCTGGCGCACTTCGCGGCGAAGGTCGCCTTCGACAATGAGGTTGTGTTCGATGAAATCGCGAATCTTGAGGGCATCCGAGTCCGTGAGGTCGCGAGCCTTCTGTTCACCGTCCACGTCGGTCTCTGACAGGATCTTCTTCGAGGTGGTGAGCCCGATCCCGTACACATAGGTGAGTGCGATTTCGAGCCGCTTCTCGTTGGGGAGTTCGATGCCGGAAATACGTGCCATGGACCTAACCCTGCCGTTGCTTGTGCTTGGGATTGGAACAAATGACCATCACCCGGCCGTGCCGGCGGATGACTTTGCACTTGTCGCAGCGTGGCTTCACTGAAGCGCGAACTTTCATTGAATGGACTCGGCTTTCCTGCTGGTCGCGCGGTGCGCGGGAAGTGACTGGCCTGGCCGTACGATGCCGACACGAAGAGCGCGACCAGAGATCGCGCACCCGCTCCGGTGCCATGTGGCTGTCACTCGTACGTTTTCCATGATTGCAAACTACCGCTAGGGAAGCGTGAGAACCTCCGGAGACTGGCCCTCACGAATCGCAATCGTGTGCTCGAAATGACAGCATAGGCTACCATCTGTAGTCTTCACCGTCCAACCGTCTTCGCATTCATAGGTCTCAGGACCGCCGACGATCACCATCGGTTCGAGGGCGATCACGAGGCCCGTCCGGATGGGGATCCCCTTGAAGCGGATGCGGTGGTTGGGAATGTGCGGCGCTTCGTGCATCGCCCGGCCCACTCCATGCCCGCCGTAGCCACGAACAATGCTGAAACCACTGGGCACAATGGCATCCTCGATGGCGGCGCAGATGTCGCTGAGGTGCCGGGCTTGCCCGGCCGCTTCGATGCCGGCGTCGAGGGCGTGCTCGGTTACTTCCATGAGCTTGCGGGCCTGCGCGCTGATCTCGCCGACTGCCACGGTAATCGCGGCATCGCCGACGTAGCCGCGCCAGGTAGAGCCCAGGTCCATGGTGACGATGTCGCCTTCGCGAAGGATGCGGTGCCTGGGAATGCCGTGGACCAGTTCATCGTTGACGCTGATGCAGATGCGCGACGGGTAGGGCGGGTACTTCGGCGCGGGAGAGTAGTCGAGAAAGGGCGACCCTACCTCCTTCCGCTCATACTCCTCATCGACGAAGGCCTCGAGTTCGAGGATATCGACGCCGGGTTTCACCATGTCACGCAGGGCAGCGAGCGTCTGGCCTACGATCTGGCCGGCTTCGCGCATGATGCGCAGCTCGCTTTCCGACTTCAACTTCACCGCCATTAGCGGATCGCAGCCTCGAGCGCGGCGGTAACGGCATCGAGGGACTGGAGACCGTTGATTTCGGTAAGGACCCCGGACTTTCGGAAGTGCTCGATGAGGTCTGCCGGCGGCTTCTGCTTCTCAAGGCGATTGCGAACGACTTCCGGGCGGTCGTCCTCGCGCTGGTAGAGTTCGCCGCCGCATTCGTCGCAGACGCCCGTTTGCTTCGGTGGGTCGTTGCGTTCGTGGTAGAGGTGGCCGCAATTACGGCAGATCCAGCGGCCTCCAAGCCGGGCGACCAGCTCGTCGTCGGGGACAGAGATGAGGAGGGCGTGGTCGATGCGAGCGCCCTTGCTGGCCAATGCTTCGTCGAGTGCCGCAGCCTGAACAACGTTGCGGGGGAAGCCATCGAACATTGCGCCTGCGGCAGCTTCGGGACGCGAGATGCGCTCGAGCAGCATCTTGATCGTCACCTCATCGGGGACGAGATCGCCGCGGTCCATGTAGGTCTTGGCAAGCTTGCCGAGTTCGGTGCCCGCAGCCACATTCTCACGGAACATGTCGCCGGTGGAGATGTGGAGAAGCTTCGTCGACTCGGCGAGCCGCTGGGCCTGCGTGCCTTTGCCCGCGCCAGGCGGGCCGAGGAGAACGATGTACATAGCTAGCGAATGAACCCTTCGTAATTGCGCATCATCAGTTGCGATTCAAGCTGCTTCATGGTGTCGAGGACGACGGCGACCACGATCAGGAAGCCCGTCGACGAAACGGTGAGGGCCTGCACGTTGGAGACGAGACCGATGAAGAACGGGATGATTGCCACGAAGCCGAGGAAGAAGGCGCCGCCCCAGGTGATCCGGGTGACGACCCGCATCAAGTAGGCCTCAGTGGGCGGGCCCGGGCGAATGCCCGGAATGAACGCGCCCTGACGCTGGAGGGTCTTTGCCATCTGCTGCTGCTGGTACTGGACCATCGTGTAGAAGAAGGTGAAGGCCATGACGAGGACGAAGAGGACGATCCAGTAGACCGGCGTGTGGCCAACCGAGCCACGACCGCCCTGGAACTGGTCGACAATCCAGCGAGCCGCGGTGCCTGTAAATCCGTTCGCGGTGGCGAAGTAGGAAGCAACGGTCACCGGAAGGATGACGATCGAGAAGGCGAAAATGAGCGGGATCATGCCGGCCATGTTCACGCGCAGGGGGATGTGCGACTGGCCCTGTTGCCGGTACATTCTGCCGCCGCGGAAGGAGGACCGTGCGTATTGCACCGGCACCCTCCTCTGTGCTTCCTGGAAGTAGACGATCAGGTAGGTCAGACCGAAGGCGAAGACAGCTATCACACCGATACCGATGAGTGACTGGGTGGAGATGCTCGGGATGAGACCGGGAATAACCGAAACGATGCCCGCGAAGATGATGAGGGAGATGCCGTTGCCGATGCCGTTCTCGGTAATAAGCTCGCCCAGCCAGACGAGGAACATCGTGCCGGCGCAGAGCGTGAAGAGCGTGGCGAAGGTGCCAAGCACGTCGTTCTGGAAGCCGAAGTCCTGGACGACCGGGACGTTGCTCTGGGTGTTGATGAAGAGGATCTGGCCATAGCCCTGGACCATCGCCAGCGGCACACAGAGCCAGTGCGTATACAGCTGGATCCGACGGCGGCCCTGCTCGCCTTCGTCCTGCAGGGCGCGCAGGTTCGGTAGCAGTGGCGTGAGGATCTGCATGATGATGCTGGCGGTGATGTAGGGGTAAACGCCAAGCGCCGCGACGCTGAGGTGCTGGAGCGCGCCACCGGAGAAGATGGCGAGGAAGTTGAGGATGGAGTTGTCCTGGAAGGCTGTATTCAGGGCAGTGCGGTCGACGTTCGGGATCGGAACGTGGGCGACGAAGCGGAACACGATCAGCATCGCGATCGTGAAGAGGAGCTTCCGCCGGACGTCTTCCTGGCGGAAGGCGTCGGTCATAGCCTGGAGCAGGCGGGGGCGCTGGCTCGCGGCGGCGGTGGACATCGCTTAGCCTTCTTCCTCCCCGGCGGGTGCGTCGGGGACGGGATTGCCGTTCTCGTCGACCCGGGTGGCCGTTCCGCCGGCCGCCTCGATCTTTGCCCGGGCGGATGCACTGAAGGCCTGGGCCTTCACATCGAGCTTCTTGGTGAGATCGCCGTTGCCGAGGATCTTCACCGGGTTGTGAAGATTGCGAATGATGCCCTGCTTAAGCAGGAGGTCAGGCGTGACTTCCGTGCCGGCGTCGAAAGTGTCGAGGCGAGCGACGTTGATCGGCTGGTATTCCACCCGCCACTTGTTGTTGAAACCGCGGAGCTTGCCGAGCCGCCGGACGAGCGGGAGCTGGCCACCCTCGAAGGTGAGGTGGATGGGCTTACCGCTGCGTGACTTCTGGCCCTTGAGGCCTTTGCCGGCGTAGGTGCCCTGGCCGGTAGCGTTGCCGCGACCGATGCGCTTGCGATTTTTTGTCGCACCGGCGGGCGGTGCGAGTTCACTGGCTTTGAGGCTCACGAGGACTCTCCCTCGACTTCAACGAGATGACTGACGCTTTCGACCATCCCGCGGACAGCGGGATTGTCCGGCTGCTCCACGGTCTGATTCAAGCGACGGAAGCCGAGCTTCCGGATGGTGTCTTTCTGGGTCTGGCGATAGCCGATGGCGCTCTTTCGCCAGGTGATGCGGATCGTATCGCTCATGAGACTGCCGGTTCCGCCTGCATGATCTCGAGCCGGCGGGCGCGTGCACCCTTGGGATCCCGGAGTTGCTGCAGACCTTCGATTGTCGCCTTGGCGACGTTGATCGGGTTCCGGCTGCCAAGCGACTTGGCGAGCACATCGTGGATACCGGCCGACTCCATGACGGCGCGGACGGCGCCACCGGCGATAACGCCGGTACCCGGGCTGGCCGGCCGGATGACGATCTTTGCGGCGCCGTAGGTTGCGAGGACATTGTGGGCGATCGTAGAGCCGGCCATCGGCACTTCGATCATGTTCCGGCGTCCAAGTGCCGCACCCTTGCGGATAGCCTCGGGCACTTCGTTGGCGCGACCGAGGCCGACACCCACCTGGCCATGGCCGTCGCCGACCACCACAAGCGCAGTGAAGCTGAAGCGACGGCCACCCTTGACGACCTTCGCGACACGATTGATGTAGATCACCTTTTCGGTGAGCTCATCCTGTGGTTGTTGCATGCGATTAACCATTAGAACTCCAGACCGCCCTCGCGGGCCGCGGAGGCAAGCGCCTGTACACGTCCCTGGTACTTGTAGCCGCCACGATCGAAGACGACGGTGTCGATTCCTTTGGCCTTGGCCCTGTCGGCGACGGCCTTGCCGACGATGGCGGCGCGCTCGACCTTGGTCTTGCCTTTCACTTCGGTGGCGAGATCCGGATCGGTGTCGCTTGCGGCGGCGTGCGTGTGCCCGGCACGGTCATCAATGACCTGCGCATAGATGTGGTTCGCGCTGCGGAACACGTTGAGACGTGGCCGCTCGGCAGTGCCGGAAACAACCTTGCGAACGCGCGTATGGCGGCGCTGGCGGGCGAGATAGCGAGTGCTCTGGCTCATTTTCCGACCTTCCCGGACTTGCCGGCCTTACGACGGACCTGCTCGCCGAGGTAGCGGATGCCCTTGCCCTTGTACGGCTCCGGGGGACGGAGCTTGCGGACGTTGGCGGCCACCTGGCCCACCTGTTCCTTGTCGATGCCAGTCACGTGAATCCGGTTGCCCTCGACGGCGAACTCGATGCCGTCGGGAGGCGTCACGACAACGGGGTGCGAGAAGCCAAGGGCGAGGTTGAGGTCCTTGCCCTGGAGCTGGGCGCGATAGCCAACACCCTGGACATCAAGGGTAGTGGTGAAGCCATTGGCGACGCCCACCACCATGTTGTTGAGCAGCGAGCGGCTGAGCCCGTGGAGCGCACGCTGCTGCTTTTCGTCGTTGGGCCGGGTGACGATGAGATTGCCATCGTCCTCGGTGAACCGCATGGTCTCCGGGAACTTGCGCTCAAGCTGGCCCTTGGGGCCTTTCACCGTCACCACGTTATCCGGGCCGATGTTGACCTGGACGTTGGGAAGGATTGCGACGGGTGACTTGCCGATGCGTGACATTGGTCGACTCTCCTTACCAGATATAGCAGAGGAGCTCGCCGCCGACCTGCTCGCGGCGGGCTGCCTGCCCGGTCATGATGCCTTTCGGCGTCGAAAGAATGGCGATTCCGAGACCACCATAGACCCGCGGGATCTCACGCCGCTGGACGTACACCCGCAGGCCGGGCTTGCTCACGCGCTGAAGCCCGTTGAGGACTGGCTGGCGGGTAGAGGTATAGCCGAGGTCGACCTTGAGGTCGGGCTGGGGCTTGCCGTCGTCCTGGACTTCGAAGCCGCGGATGAACCCTTCGTCCTTGAGGACGCGGGCGATGGAGACCTTCATCTTGGACGCCGGGATAGTCACGGCGTCGTGCCGGGACGCAACAGCGTTCCGGATGCGGGTCAACATGTCTGCAATCGGGTCACTCACACTCATGGGCGTTCCCTCGTGTCTCCTACCAGCTGGCTTTCACGACACCGGGCAAGAAGCCGCGGTGGGCATGTTCGCGGAAGCAAATACGGCACATGGCGAAGTAGCGGATGTATGCCTTGGGGCGCCCGCAGATGCGACAGCGGCTGTGCTGGCGCGCGGGGTACTTCGGCTTCCGCTGCGACTTCTCAATCAGGGCTTTCTTGGCCATGGTCCGTGCTCCTAGTTGCGCCGGAAGGGCATGCCGAACAGCTCGAGCAGCCGGCGCCCTTCTTCGTCGGTACGGGCCGTGGTGACAATCGTCACCTGGAGGCCGCGGACCTTGTCGACTTTGTCGTAGTCGATCTCCGGAAAGATCAACTGTTCGCGAAGGCCGAGGCTGTAATTGCCCCGGCCATCGAAGGCGTTAGTGCTCAGCCCCTGGAAGTCGCGGATAGACGGGAGTGCCGCGGCGACCAGACGGTCGAGGAATTCGTACATGCGGTTGCCGCGGAGCGTGGTGGCAACACCAATGGCGTTGCCTTCACGGACCCGGAAGTTGGCGATGCTCTTCTTGGCTCGCGTAATCACCGGCTTCTGGCCGGTGATCGTGGCGACGTCGTCCGCTGCCCGGTCAAGGGCGTTGGCATCGGTCAGGGCTTCGCCGAGGCCGATGTTGACGACGATCTTGGAGAGCTTGGGGACCTCCATCACGTTGCCGTAGCTGAACTGCTCGCGGAGGGCGGGCAGGACTTCGCTTTCGTACTTCTCGCGCAGTCGCGGGGCCATTATTCGATGTCCTCCCCGCTTCGCTTGCCAACTCGAACCCAGGTGCCGTCCTCGCGCTTGCGATAGGCGACGCGGGTGGGCTCGTCGTCATTCGGGTCGACGAGCATCACGTTGCTCCAATGAATGGGCGCCTCGCGTTCGATAATCTCCGACTGCTGGCCGGCACTGCGAGCGCGCTGGTGCTTCTTGATGATGTTGACGCCCTCGACCACCACGCGTTCCTTGGCGGGAAGCACCTGGCGGACCTGTCCGCGCTTGCCGCGGTCGCGCCCGGAGAGAACGACGACGGTATCGCCACGCTTGATCCGGGCTGGCATTACAGCACCTCCGGAGCGAGCGAGACGATCTTCATGAAGTTGCGATCGCGCAGTTCGCGGGCAACCGGCCCGAAGATGCGCGTGCCACGGGGATTCTCGCCATCGGTAGCGAGGACGACAGCGGCGTTCTCGTCGAAGCGGATGTAGCTGCCATCCGGGCGGCCATACTCCTTGGCGACGCGGACGACGACGGCTTTGACCACCTCGCCCTTCTTCACGCCGGAGTTCGGCTGGGCCACCTTCACGCTGGCGACGATGACATCGCCGGGGCGTGCATAGCGGCGCCGCGTGCCACCGAGCACCCGGATGCAGAGCAGCGAGCGGGCGCCGGAGTTATCGGCAACCTTCAGGCGTGTCTCTTGCTGAATCACTCTTCGGCCTCCTCGTCGGTGGCTTCGGATTCGGCGGCTTCTTCGTCGGCGGCAGCCTCAGCCTTGGGAGCGACCTGGGTCTCTTCCTCCAGCTGGCGGCCAATCGCCGCGGGCTGGATCTCAGCGACATCGCCACGGGTAACGATCTCGCTCAGGCGCCAGCGCTTGTCCCGCGAAAGGGGACGGCTTTCGACGATGCGGACAACGTCGCCGAGGCTGCACTCGTTGGCCTCATCGTGGGCTTTGAACTTCACGGTAAGGGACATGATCTTGTGGTAGAGGCGGTGCTTCTTGCGGCGCTCTACGGCGACAACGATGGTCTTATCCATCTTGTCGCTGACAACTGTGCCCTGGAGGACGCGTGGCTCACCCATGGCTATTCGACCTCCGCAACGACGAGTTGGCGCTCGCGACGCACAGTGCGCAGCCGGGCGATGTGCCGGCGGGCATGGCGCAGCTCGCGGTAGTTTTCTAGCTGGCGGCTGGCGTGCTGGAAGCGGAGGGTAAACAGGGCGCGGTACGCCTCGTTGATCTCCTGATCCAGTTTCGCGTCGCTCCAGGCGCGGACTTCTGCTGCTCTTTCGTGTGGCATGGCTAAATCGTCAATTCATCCCGGACGACCACGCGGGTCGCGACGGGGAGTTTGTGTGCTGCGAGCCGGAGCGCTTCCCGGGCTACTTCCTCGGGAACGCCGGCGATTTCGAACATGATGCGATTCGGCTTGACGACCGCGACCCACTTGTCGGGAGCGCCTTTGCCGGAGCCCATGCGGGTCTCCGCCGGCTTCGCCGTCACCGGCTTGTCCGGGAAAATCCGAATCCAGACTTTGCCACCGCGCTTCATTTCGTGGGTCATGGCGCGGCGAGCACTCTCGATGTGGCGGCTATCGATCCAGGCAGCGCCTTCGGCCTGGAGGCCGAATTCGCCGAAAGCCACAGTGTTGCCGCTACTGGCCACACCGCGGCGGTGGCCGCGATGGTGCTTGCGATGCTTGACGCGTCGAGGTTGGAGCATTGCTAGTCACTCCCTCCGGCGGTTTCGCGCTCGACGGCTTCCTGCTGCTCGACGCTGATGGCCGTGTGGGCCGGTTCTTCGGCAACGGGGGCCGTCTCAACTACTTCTTCCTCTTCCGGCTCAAGTTCGATGGCGGCTTCGCGCTCGATGTTCTCGGGCAGGATGTCACCCTTGTAGATCCACGTTTTCACGCCGATCCGGCCGAAGGTGGTGTGAGCTTCTGCAAGGCCGTAGTCGATGTCGGCGCGAAGGGTGTGACGCGGCACGCGGCCAGCCGTCTCCGTTTCGCGACGGGACATCTCCGTGCCACCAAGGCGGCCGGCGATGCTGATGCGGACACCCTTGGCGCCGCGTTGCATGGTTCGTTGAACACCCTGCTTGACCGCCCGGCGGAACGCGACACGGCGTTCGAGCTGGTCGGCGACCGAGCGAGCGACGAGATACGCCTCCAGCTCCGGCGTCCGGATCTCCTGGATGTTCACGCGGATGCGGCCGTTGGTGAACTTTTCGAGATCCGCCTTGAGTTCCTCGACCTTGGCGCCGCCGCGGCCGATGACGATACCTGGCTTCGCCGTGTGGATCGTCAATGTCGTGAGGTTCGCGTTGCGGTCGATCTCGATGCGGCTGATCGAAGCGTCGGGCAGCTTATCGAGGACGAACTTGCGGAGACCAATGTCGTCGTGGAGCTTTTCCGTGTAGTCCCGGTCGTTGGCGTACCACTTCGACTCCCAGTCGTAGATGATGCCAAGGCGGAAGCCATGGGGATGGATTTTCTGACCCATAGCCTAGGCCTCCTTTTCGTCGAGGACGATGGTGATGTGGCTGGAGCGCTTGAGCAGCGGGCTGACGCGACCGCGCGACCGCGGACGAAAACCCTTGCGAGTACGGCCCTCGTTGGCGATGGCCGACTTGATGATGAGGTCGTCGACGTCGATGTCGAAGTTGTTCTCGGCGTTGGCTGCGGCCGACCGAACGACCTTGGAGACCGGCACGGCGTGGGGCGACGGCATGTAGCGCAGCAGCGCCAGGGCCTGGTCGACCGTGAGGCCGGGCAGGCGGCTGAGGATGAGGCGGAGCTTGCGGGACGAGGCCCCGATGTCGCGTGCGGTGGCTTCAACTTCCATCGTTATCGCCTCTTGCTCGTGCGGTCACTCTTGGCGACGTGACCGCGGAAGGTACGGGTGGGTGCGAACTCGCCGAGCTTGTGCCCGACCATGTTCTCGGTGACGAAGACCGGCACGTGACGGCGCCCGTCGTGCACGGCGAGGGTGAGGCCAATCATCTCGGGGAGAATCGTCGAAGCCCGCGACCAGGTGCGGATGACGGACTTCTGGCTCGCGTTGCGCATGGCGAGCACTTTCTTCTCGAGTTTGGGCTCGATGTACGGGCCCTTCTTGGTTGATCGCGACATAGTTTCCTACCGGCTCCGACGGCGGACGATGTACTTGTCCGTCCTCTTGTTATTGCGAGTGCGGTAGCCGAGCGTCGGCTTGCCCCACGGAGTCTTTGGACCATCGAGACCGATGGGAGCGCGGCCTTCGCCACCACCATGCGGGTGGTCGACCGGGTTCATCACGGAACCGCGCACCTGCGGGCGACGGCGGCGGTGACGGGTTCGGCCGGCCTTGCCGAGCTTCACAAGCGAGTGTTCGACGTTGCCGACCTGGCCGATGGTGGCCATGCACTCGATCCGCACACGGCGCATCTCGCTGCTCGGCATGCGGAGAAGGGCGTAGTCGCCTTCCTTGGCCATGAGCTGGGCGGACGTGCCTGCACTCCGGACAACCTGACCACCCTTCCCGGCGATGAGTTCGACATTGTGGACCTGGGTGCCGGTCGGCAGGTTGCCAAGCGGCAGGGCGTTGCCAACGCGGATTTCCGCTTCCGGTCCACTGCGCACGGTGTCGCCAACCTTCAGGCCGACGGGCGCGAGGATGTAGCGCTTGGCGCCGTCGTGGTAGTGGAGAAGGGCGATGCGCGCGGTGCGGTTGGGGTCGTACTCGATGGCGACGACTTTCGCCGGGACGCCGGCCTTGTCACGCTTCCAATCGATGATGCGGTACAGGCGCTTGTTACCGCCGCCGCGATGGCGCACGGTGAGCCGCCCCTGGGAGTTGCGTCCGGCGTTGCGCTTCTTCAGCGAAACCGTCAGTGACTTCTCGGGCCGCTTCTTCGTGATCTCCTCGAAGGTGTAGCCGCTGGCGTTGCGGCGACCGGGAGAGGTTGGCTTGTACTGCTTGATCGGCATGGCCTAGATCCCCTCGAACAGTTCGATGCTGTGGCCGGACTGGAGCGTGACGATCGCCTTCTTCCAGTCGGGCTGCTTGGTGACGCGCCGGCCGAAGCGCTTGTTCTTGCCCTTCATCTTCATCGTGTTCACGTCGGCGACCTTCACATCGAAGGCCAGCTCAACGGCTTCTCGAATCTGATTCTTGTTGGCGCGCAGGTCGACTTCGAAGACGTACTTATCAGCGCCGGCGAGCACCGTCGACTTCTCCGTGATGAGCGGCCGCAGGAGGATCGCGTAAGGATGAATCTCAGACGGCATCGGCGGTCACCTCCAGTGGTACCCGGCGAGGCTTGAGGTTTTCGCCACCCCAGAGTCGTTCACAGGCCCGGACGGCGTCCTCGGTCATGATCACGCGATGAGCGTTGACGAGGTCGACGACGTTGAGGCCCTGGGCAGGGAGCGCGAGCACCTTGTCGATATTCCGAGCAGACCGGGTGAGCAACGAATCCGGCTCTCCGCTGACGATGAGTGCGCCGCGGTCGACGTTAAGCGCGGCAAGTGTTGCCTGCATCGCCTTTGTGCTCACGTCGGCAGGCACGAGGCCGTCGACGATGGTGAGGCTGCCATCCTGTGCGTGGCTGCTGAGAGCCGAACGAATGGCGAGGCGGCGCATCTGGCGAGGAAGATCCTTGCGGAAACTGTGGGGCCTGGGGCCCATGGCAACGCCACCGCCGACGCGAGACGAGCTGCGGATGCCGCCCTGGCGGGCGCGACCGAGACCCTTCTGGCGACGGATCTTGACGGTCGAGCCGCGAACTTCGCCGCGGCGGAGCGTGCTGGCGCTGCCTGCGCGACGGTTCGACATCAGGGTGGTGTAGGCCTGGTGCACGACGGCAGCGTTCGGCTCGATGCCGAAGACGTTGTCGTCCACATCGATTGTGCGAGCCTGGGCGCCTGAAGCATCAACGACATTCAGCTTCATTTGGACACCTTCTTGGAAGAGCGCACGCGGACGAGTCCGCCGGGCGGTCCGGGAACTGAGCCGGCGACGAAAATCACGTGGCGATCGTCGTTGCGACCGACGATTTCGAGGTTGCGGACGGTTACGTTTTCGGCGCCCATGTGACCAGCCATGCGCGTGCCTTTGAAGACGCGGCCGGGGCTGGTGCCGGCGCCGATGGAACCGGGAGCACGATGGCGGTCGCTCTGACCGTGCGTCTTGGGGCCGCCGCTGAAACCATGGCGCTTGACGCCGCCCTGGAAGCCACGACCCTTGGAGATTGCCGAGACGTCGACCCTCTGGCCACTGTCGAAGAGGTCGGCCGTGACCTGGTCGCCGACTGCGTAGGCGGAGGCGTCGTCGACCGCGAACTCGGCGAGGTGGCGCAACTTGCCACCGCCAACGGCGCGGATGTGGCCCTGGGCCGGCTTGGTCAGCTTCCGCTTCTCGCCGAAACCTAGCTGGATGGCGACGTAGCCGTCCTTCTCTTCGGTCTTCACCTGGGTCACGAAGCAGGGCCCCACCTCAATGGCGGTGGCGCCGCGGAGCCGCCCCTGATCATCAAAGACCTGGAGGGTTCCGAGCTTGCGACCGAGCATTCCTTCGATAGTCATGGCTACAGCTTGATCTCGATGTCCACGCCACTGGGCAGCTGGAGCCGCATGAGCGTGTCAACGGTTTTGGATGTGGGTTCGAGGATGTCGATGAGCCGCTTGTGGGTACGGATCTCGAAGTGCTCGCGGCCGTCCTTGTAGACGTGCGGGCTCTTGATCACGCAGAAGCGGCGGATGTGCGTTGGCAGCGGGATGGGTCCAGCCACGGCCGCGCCGGTGCGCTCAGCAGACTCCACGATCTGCGCGGCCGACTGGTCGAGCAGGCGGTGGTCGTAAGCCTTGAGCTTTATGCGTATTTGTTGGCGCGCCATGGTCTTTCTTCCTCTCCCGGTCCCTGCTACTCGACGACCTTGGTGACAACGCCGGCGCCGACGGTGCGGCCACCTTCACGAATGGCGAAGCGGAGGCTCTCTTCGATAGCGACAGCCTTCTGCAACTCCACCGTCATCTCCACGTTGTCTCCCGGCATCACCATCTCCATGCCCTCCGGCAGCCCGATCGAACCGGTTACGTCCGTCGTCCGCAGGTAGAACTGGGGCCGGTAGCCGTTGAAGAACGGTGTGTGCCGTCCTCCCTCTTCTTTGCTCAACACGTAGACCTGGGCCAAGAACTTGGTGTGTGGCGTCACCGAACCCGGCTTCGCCAGCACCTGCCCCCGCTCCACGTCGTCGCGCTCGATACCGCGGAGGAGGCAGCCGACGTTGTCACCGGCCTGGCCCTCATCCAGCAGCTTCTTGAACATCTCGACGCCGGTCACCGTGGTCTTCACCGTCGGCTTCAAGCCCACGATCTCGATCTCTTCGCCGGTCTTGACGATCCCGCGCTCGATTCGCCCGGTCACCACCGTGCCACGACCCTTGATCCCGAAGACGTCCTCCACGGGCATCAGGAAGGGCTTGTCCAGGGGCCGCTCCGGCGTCGGGATGTAGCTGTCCACGGCCTCCATCAGGTCCATGATGCACTTGTACTCGGGGGCGTTGATGTCCGTGCTGTCGGACTCCAGGGCCTTCAGCCCCGAACCCCGGATGATCGGGATGTCGTCGCCGGGGAAGTCGTTCGCGCTCAACAGCTCGCGCAGCTCCAGCTCCACCAGCTCGAGGAGCTCTTCGTCCTCCATCATGTCCACCTTGTTGAGGAAGACGACCATCGCCGGGACTTCCACCTGGTGGGCGAGGAGGATGTGCTCGCGGGTCTGGGGCATCGGGCCCGTCGGGGGCGGCGACCACGAGGATCGCCCCGTCCATCTGGGCGGCGCCGGTGATCATGTTCTTGATGTAGTCGGCGTGACCGGGGCAGTCGACGTGGGCGTAATGCCGGTTGTCGGTCTCGTACTCGACGTGGGCAATGGCAATCGTGATACCGCGCTGGCGCTCTTCCGGGGCATTATCGATCGAATCGAAGGCCCGGAACGACGCCTCCCCCTTGAGGGCCAGCACCTTGGTGATCGCCGCCGTTAGCGTCGTCTTGCCGTGGTCCACGTGACCGATCGTCCCCACGTTTACGTGCGGCTTGTTTCGCTCAAACTTCTCTTTCGCCATCGCCCTTTGTCTCCTGTTGTTTCCTTCTCAGTGGTGTTTAGCTGGCTTTGCTGGCCAGCGAGGCGGCAATGTTCTTCGGCACTTCTTCGTAGCTGTTGAACTCCATGCTGTAGTTCGCACGGCCCTGGCTGAGTGACCGGAGATCGGTGGAATAGCCGAAGGTCTCGGCGAGCGGCACGAGGGCGTTGACGACCTGTGTGCCACCCATGATTTCGGTGCCGAGGATGATGCCCCGGCGGCTGTTGATATCGCCGACAACCGCACCGAAGAAGTCTTCGGGGCAGCGCACTTCGATTTTCATGATCGGTTCAAGGAGGACGGGGTGCGCCTTGCGTATCGCCTCTTTGAAGCCGATGGAACCGGCGTTCTTGAATGCCATCTCCGACGAGTCGACGGCGTGGTAGGAACCATCGAGGAGGCTCACCTTGACGTCGACAAGCGGGTAGCCGGCAATGACGCCGCCCTGCATCGCTTCCCTGGCGCCCTGCTGAACGGCGGGGACGTATTCACGCGGCACGTTTCCGCCGACAACCTTGTTCTCGAAAACGAAGCCGGAGCCACGCTCCAGCGGCTCGACCTCGAGCTGGACGACGCCAAACTGGCCGCGACCACCGGACTGGCGGACGAAGCGCCCTTCGGCGCGGGCCGATGTGGTGATCGCCTCGCGGTAGCTCACCTGGGGGCGGCCGACCTTGGCGGCGACTTTGTGCTCGCGAAGCATGCGGTCGACGATGACTTCGAGGTGAAGCTCGCCCATGCCCGAGATGATGGTCTGGCCGGCTTCCTCGTCGAAGGTCCAGTGGAAGGTGGGGTCCTCCTCGCTCATCTTCATGAGCGAATCGCCCATCTTGTCCTGGTCTTCCTTGCTCTTTGGCTCAAGCGCGACGCGAATGACGGGCTCGGGGAACGTGATGCTCTCGAGGAGAATCGGGTGGTTCGGGTCGCAGAGTGTGTTGCCGGTCGATGCCTGCTTGAGGCCGACGACCGCGGCGATACCACCGGCGTAGACCGCTTCGATCTCCTCGCGTTCGTTGGCATGCATGCGGAGGATGCGGCCGACGCGCTCTTTGGTGTCCTTCGTCGCGTTGAGCACCTGTTCGCCGGCCTTCATGACGCCCGAGTAGACGCGAAAGTAGGCGAGGCGGCCGACGTAGGGGTCGGTAACGATCTTGAAGGCGATGGCGGAGAGGGGCTCGTCGTCGCTTGCGGCGCGGACGATCTCCTTCTCCAGATCCTTGGGATCGTGCCCGGCGACCGGGGGAATATCGATTGGGCTGGGAAGGAGGTCGACGACGGCGTCGAGGAGGATCTGGACGCCCTTGTTCTTGAGGGCTGAACCGCAAAGGACCGGGGTGGCCGTGCCTTCGAGGGTGGCGCGGCGGAGGGCGGCGATGAGTTCGTGCGAGTTGACCTCGTGGCCTTCGATGTAGCTGATCATGATCTGCTCATCGACTTCGCCGATCTTCTCGACCATCGCGTCGCGGGCAGCCTTTGCGGCCTCGAGCATGTTGGCGGGGATCTCGGCCTTTTCGGGCTCATCGCCACGATCGCCGCCGAACGACCAGAAGCACATCTCGACGAGGTCGATGATGCCTTCGAAGTCGGATTCGAGGCCGACGGGAATCTGGATCGGGATGGGGTTGGCGGCGAGCCGGTCGACCATCATCTGCATGGTTCGCTCGAAGTCGGCGCCGGTCCTGTCCATCTTGTTGACGAAGCAGATGCGGGGAACCTTGTAGCGGTCGGCCTGGCGCCAGACGGTCTCTGACTGGGGTTCGACGCCGGCAACGGCATCGAAAACGACGACTCCACCGTCGAGTACGCGAAGGCTGCGCTCCACCTCAGCGGTGAAGTCGACGTGGCCGGGCGTGTCGATGATGTTGATCATGTGGTCACGCCACTGGGCGGTGGTAGCAGCGGAGGTGATGGTGATGCCGCGCTCACGCTCCTGCTCCATCCAGTCCATGGTTGCGGTGCCCTCATGGACCTCGCCGATCTTGTAGGTCACGCCGGTGTAATAGAGGACACGTTCGGTCACGGTCGTCTTGCCGGCATCGATGTGAGCGATGATGCCGATGTTGCGGATGCGTTCGATTTCGACTGGCCGGGCCATAAGCCGATGATCCTCGCCGCTTACCAGCGGTAATGGACGAATGCGCGGTTTGCTTCCGCCATTCGATGGGTGTCGTCTTTGCGCTTCATGGCGTTGCCGGTGCTGTTGGAAGCATCCATCAGCTCGGCGGCAAGCTTTTCGGACATGGAGCGGCCGGAGCGTGAGCGGGCCGCGTTGAGCAGCCAGCGCATGGCAAGGGCCTGGCGACGGTCGGGACGAATCTCCACCGGCACCTGGTAGGTGGCGCCGCCAACGCGGCGGGGCTTGACTTCGAGGACGGGCGTGACGTTTCGAAGGCCCTGGGTGAAGACATCCAGCGGGTCGCGGCCGGACTGCTGTTCAATCCGGTCGAACGCGCTGTAGACCACCCGCTCGGCGGTGCTCTTCTTGCCCCGGGTCATCAGCTTGTTGATGAAGGTCTGCACCTGCATGTTCTGATAACGGGCATCGGGCGGGATGATCCGCTTTTCGGGCCTGTTGCGTCGCGCCATCGCTGTTTCTCCGTAGTTCCTTCCGCAAGAAGAAGGACGGCAGTTGCCGTCCTTCTTAGGCCTTGCGAGCTCCGTACTTGCTGCGGCCGCGCTTGCGCTGGGATACGCCTGAAGCGTCGAGCGCGCCGCGCACGATGTGATAGCGGACCCCGGGAAGGTCCTTGACGCGGCCACCACGAACGAGAACAACCGAGTGCTCCTGGAGGGAGTGACCCTCACCGGGGATGTAGGCCGTGACTTCGATGCCGTTGGTCAGCCGGACGCGGGCCACCTTGCGGAGGGCGGAGTTCGGCTTCTTGGGGGTCTGGGTCCGCACCTGGGTGCAAACGCCGCGCTTCTGGGGGGAGCCGCGCTTGTTGGCGCGACCCGTCCGCCCGGTGTTCGAGTTGTAGGTGAACTGGAGGGCAGGCGCAGTCGACTTCCGGCCCTTTGGGGTCCGGCCTTTGCGGACAAGCTGGTTAATGGTCGGCATGCGAGCCTTCCTCTCCTGCTTTGGCTGGAGGGCGCAGTACGCCCGTTTTCGACAAAGATGCGCTCGGATTGACGGGGTTCAGGGCATGAAACAAGGCCGAAAAGCCTGTTCATGAACAGCGCCCGATGCTTCTGCGAGCCATCGAGCCGTTTTCAAGTACCCAGCCTTGCGGCCTGCCGATCCACTCTGGACACGGCCTGTCGTTAAGCGCCGAACACTTACGGTAGCTAGCCGCGCGTAACGAGTCAAACCTGCAATGCGGCGGCCCCATCCGTTCCTAACATTGAACCTCCGAATCCTCGGCATCGATCGGGCCACGTGAGCACCGCCGTTTGCTCACATCCACGACCACCCGGCCCTGGTCGTCAATGGAAACATCGAAGCGATCGAGATTGCGCTCATCAGCGTCGAGGCGCTCGCCAAGCGCGTTGTAGACGGCACCGTTGCAATCCTCGCGAAAGAGCAAGGTGGAACCTTCGACGGGACCGTCGAGTCGTGCGCGGTACTGGTCGAGGAGGGAGGCGAGGCCGGGGTCGTTGCCTGCAATGGGCGCAACGCGGCAGCGATGGCCGGTCGCCGCCCGGTTCGCGGCATCAAGGTCGGCGAGAGAAAGGAAGCTGCCGTTACCCAGCCGAATGAGGTAAAAGTTCCGCTCACCGTTGTAGTCGTACGAACCAGGGGCATAGGTGTTCGCCGCACGAAGTTCGATCTTTCCGGTCTCGGCACCCGAGCCCAGGAAAAGGATGAGGAAGCCGACGAAGAAGCCGAGAAAGACGACGGCCGCGACAAGCGCGAGGCATCCGAAAGGGGCCGGGTTGGTTGGCTGGGGCGGCCGTTGCTTCTCGGTCACGCGCCAGGGCCGACCATTGCCCGGCGGCGGGCCATGAATGCGGAAGGAGCGCCTGGCGTCCGGAGACCTTCGAGGCAGCGGCCGACTGCATCCTCGAGGTCATCAAGTGGCCAGACCTCGTCAATGATGCCCCAGGTGTGGGCGTCCGTTGCTTCGACAGGCTCACCGGTGAGGATCATCCCGGCGGCGACATGGGGCGGGGCGATGCGGGGGAGGGTCTGCGTGGCGCAGGCGCTGGGCATGTAACCAAGGCTGACCTCGGGGAGGCCGATCCGCGTACCCTCCGCGGCAACTCGGTAGTCGCAGAGAAGGGGGAGTTCGAGGCCGGCGCCATAGCAAAAGCCATGCATGCGGGCGATGGTGGGCACGGGGAGCGCAAGGAGCACCGACCAGAGGTCGCGGTCGTGGCGGGCGCGCCGCGCATCCATGATGGACGGGGAGCTGCCGAACTCGGAGATATCGGCGCCGGCGCTGAAAGCCGGCCCTTCGCCGCGGAAGACCAGGGCGCGGAGATCGGGGATGTCGCGGACCGCGTGGAAGTAGGTCCAGAGGAGGTCGCGCATCTCGAGGTTGATGGCGTTGAGGCGCTCGGGGCGGTTAAGGGTGACGGTCGCCACCCCGTCGCCTGAAACCTCGAAGAGCACCGGCTCCGCCATGGCGGACGCTCCTAAGTGCGCCAGTCGGGCTTGCGGATCTGGCTACGCTGGCGGCGGTTCAGTCCCTGCTGGAAGTCGTCGTTGGCCTTGCGGACGAGGTCATCCATATCGTCGGAGCCGAGACGCATCTCAGAGGAACGCCAGCGCTTGAGCATGGCGCGGTCCTTGTCATCGAGCCCGGCCTCTTCAGCCATGTGATTGACAAGGACGATGAGCGCCTCGTTGATCTCGTCGTCCGTGAATTCGACTTTCATCTGACTACCTCCGCACGTTTTCGGCGCGCTTGCCGCGGCTCTTCACCCGGCGGATGAACTTGCTATCGATATGGCTGTTGAGGGCAACATTGATGTCCTCAGCGAGGTCCTTGAGCTCGGGACTGCCTTCGTTGCGCTGGGTTCGCCAGGCGCGGATCTGGTCCTTCGCCTCTTCTGAGAGCTCGGCGTTGTCGATGGCGACGGCGCTGACGAGCATCATCAGGGACCAGGCTTCGGGTTCTTCGAACAGTACGATCATGGGCTAGCTTCCTATGAAGTGGGGGTGCCGTTTCTCAAGGAACGCTGCGACCCCTTCTGCGCGATCTTTCGTGGTCTGGAGCAGCAGCGTCAAATCGGTCTCGAAACGGAGTGCCTGCGCGAGAGGCATTTTGCTCCCTCGCCAGATGGCCTCCTTCGCCAGTTGCGTGGCGTGCGGGGCGCGGGAAGCTATTACGGTAGCGACCCGGAGCCCCTCGGCATAGGGATCGGGAGATATGGCAAAGATGTCGCCGCGTTGGCGGGCGGCCACGGCCGGGGTTCCGCCGAAGGTCGCATCGCCGTGCGCAACGGTTATGTCGAATGATTGAATCCAGCTCAGTGTGTGGCCCTCGATGGCTCCAGCGATGACCCCAACGATGGGTTTGCGCCAGAGCCGGGCGTCTCGCGAGGCCTCTTCATTCCATGCCGAATCGATGCTCCGGACGCCCCGCGCATCGATAAGCAGGCACCAGGCTCCGGCATCGTCGAGCACAGCGTCGAGGCTCGCGATCCACTCGGATGGCGCAGGAATGACGGTTGGCCGGGCGATGGCTACACGGTCCTGGATCTCGTACTCGAGCATGACCCCATGGTACAGACAGTTGCGGGCACCCTCGCGACGCAGCATGATCGGCCCGCAATGAGCCAGTTTTCCGACCCGATGCCCGTCAACGCCGAGAAAGTGGATGCCCTTCACGCACAGGGGGAGATGCCGAAGGCGCCCTCGATGGCGCGAGCCGACATGGTGAAACTCTGGGCGCCTTTCGCGATTGGCCTGCTCTTTGCCCTTGGCGCCGTCGCCCTCGCCTTCCAGACCCGCGCTTCCTGGAACGTCCACCGGGATTGGGTGGTGCCAGCGACGGTGCCGCCGCTCGTACTTGGCGGACTGGCGATGGGCTACCTGGCCGCGCGCCTCCGGCTGATGGCGCTTGCGACGCCGATCATGCTGCTCTCCGTCGCGCTCCTCTTCACGCTGCTGAACATCATCCGGGCCAATTTCACCGAAGGTCCCGACGGCCTTCGCGACGCGCTCTCGATCATGACTGGCGTCCTGCTCGGCGCGACAGTCCTGTGGCTCATCGTGGCCTTCGCATGGATCGAGTACCGGAACCCGATTAAGCCACCCGCCCCGGAGATGTAGCGCCCGCTACCCCGCTTCCAACAGCTCCAGCAGCCAACCGCGAACGGGGAAGTCCGCGTCCCTGTGCGTCGAAATGGGCTCTCCCTGAAGAGCACGGCGGTAGGAGAGTGCCCGGCTGACACAGCCGGTCCGGCGCGCGAGGCTTACGAGTTCCACAAGCCGGGCCCGGTCACCATGGGCGGCGAACGGTTCCAGGTAGGCATCGCGCGCGCGTTCGACCCGCGGGTCGTCGATCTCGCAGCGGGCATGGTGGGCGATCGAATTGAGCGTGGCGAGCATAGTGCCGAACGGGTGGCCCCAACTGGCGTCACCCCAGTCGATGATGCGCGCACTGACGGCGGTACCTGGCCAGCAGATGTTGTTGGAGTGGAGGTCGTCGTGCTGCAGCGTGCTGGGGATGCCCGACAACGCGAGTTCCGCGCACCACTCGCGATAGGCAGGCATCAGGGAGCGAAGCGCCGCGGCCTGGTCGCGGGAGAGGCCGCCATCGTCGGGAGCGACGACGGCGAGTTCGTCGATCAGGGCTTCGGCCTGGCCGGGGAGCGACTGGGGCGACACCCCGGGGAGGCCGGCGGCGAGGAGCGAATCCGCGGCACCCGCGAGCCGGACCTGGCTGACGGCGTAGCGGCGGAGAAGGTCGGCCCAGTGGGGCCAGAGATCATGAGGCTCCGGGATGGCGCTGCGGAGGGTGGGGCCGGCGTCGCGCATGAGCCACCAGCCGCGCTCGGTGTCGACTGCAAGCACCTCAGGAACAAGTGGCGGATTGAGGCGACCAATCGCACGAACGACCGCGCCTTCGTGAGCGGTGCCGGGACCGTTCGCCTTGAACCAGAGGCGGCCATCGTTGGATTCGAGACTGATGGCGGTCGACCACGGCATGCACTGCTGCTGGTGCAGCTCGCCGGTGAGGGCGATGCCAAACGGGGCCGCGACACTCTCTGCCCAGGCGGCTGCTTCGGCGTGGAAGGCGGCCGACGACCAGTGTTCGGCAGACATCGACGCATTGTCGGGGCAACCGCGCAGAGTGGCGAGCAGGACTTCGGCGGAATCACGTTCGACTTTCGCGGCGGTGGCGGTAGAATCCGCCGACCCGGACTTTGCGGGTGGGGGAGAAGGATATGGCACTGGCGATCCCGAAACGGATGGACGCGATTACGCCCGAGTGGCTGACCGAAGCGCTGCGCAGCAGCGGCGTACTGAAGAGCGCGAAGGTGACGGCGGCCGAGAAGGAACAGATCGGTGTCGGGGTCGGTATCCTCGGGGATTTGGCACGGGTGACGCTCACCTACGACCAGCAGGAACCGGCTGCACCGTCCACGATCGTCGCCAAACTGCCGACGCAGGATCCGGGCGGCTTCGGTGTGGCCCAGATGCTGGGGTTCTACGAGAAGGAAGCGCGGATCTACCACGAACTGGCGCCGAAGCTGGCGGCGCCGCGGAACTACTACTCGGCCCGCGACGCGGAGAAGCAGGAGTACGTCATCCTGATGGAGGACGTCGGCAGCTTGCGGCAGGGCGACCAGGTTGAGGGCGCCTCGGAAGCGGACACGGAGCTGCTCCTGCACGAAGTCGCGGCGATGCACGCGCGATGGTGGAACAGCCCCGAGATGGCGAAGCTCGACTGGATCCCGACGCCCGACGCGCCGATGCTCAAGCTTGCCCAGACGTCGGCGATGATGGGTCTGGAGCCCTTCTTGAAGGCGTTCGGGCCACGGTTGTCGGAACGCCAGCGGGGCATCGTCATGGCGATGGCGCCGCGGGCGATGTCCATGCAGGAGTCATTCAGCACGGCTCCCTTCACGCTCTGCCACGGCGATCTCCGGCTCGACAACATCTTCTTCGGGAGCACGCACGACGACAGCCCGGTCACGCTGATCGACTGGCAGATCGCGGTCTGGGCGCGTGGCCCCTATGACATGGCCTACTTCCTGAGCCAGTCCGTGCCGGTTGAGATACGGCAAGCAAACGAGGAGCGCTGGCTGAAGGAGTACTACGCCACCGTGACGGCGAACGGCGACGGCGGCTACAGCTGGGACCAATGCTGGCTCGATTACCGGGCGGCGACGCTCTACTGCGTCATCTACCCCCTCGTGGCCGGCGGCCAAATCGACCTTGGCAATGAGCGCGGCGTGGAACTCGTGGCGCGGATGGCGGAGCGGAGCCTCGCTGCGGTGGTGCAGCTCGACGCCGACGAGCTCATACCGAACTACGAGGAGCGGCCGCCGATCATTCCTTCGTGAAGACGAAGAGGCCGTGGCCGAGTTCGCCCCGTTCGTAGGCCTGGACGAGGTCCGTCACCATGTCGAGCTGGGCGACGTAGCCGCGGTCTCCGTAGCGTTCCTGGAAGCGCTGGCGGCGGCGGACGAGTTCAGCCTCGGCGGCGCGCCAGGCCTGGGTTGCTTCGAGGCTGAGCTGGCGGTGCCCGACGAGTTCGAAGCCAAGATCGACCCACTCGTCCATGAAGGCCTCGACCCCGCCGCGGGAGTCGACCGGCACTTCACAACAGAGGCAGACAGTGCCACCGGAGGCGACGACGCGGGTCAGCTCACGCGGGGCGATGTAGCTATCCATGCACCATGCGCTGCGGAAGGCGCCATCGGCGAAAGGCAGCCGCTGGGTGACCCCGGCGACCCAGTCGACGTTGTCACCGTTATCCATCTTGTGGCCGGCGACGAGGAAGTCACGTCCGAGGTCGAGAGCGACGGCGCGGATGCCGTTTGCGGCGAGAAAGCGGGCAGTTCCGCCGACGAAGGCGCCAGCATCGAGGGCGCGGTCTCCCGGATTCAGGCGCGCACGGGCAAAGAGCCAGGCGGTGCTGTCCTGGCCACCAACGTGGTTCTGCTCACCAAGAAGATCGACCCACCAGGCAGGGTAAGCCTCAACCAGCTCGTCGTAGACGCTCGTCACGGAATGGATGATACGGGGGCGGGGGATGTGGCCCAGCGAACCGCCGGTCAGGGATAGAGCGAGGCGGTGCCACCAGCGGTCGCGCTGCCGGCAGTCCAGCTGGTGCTGAACGAGACCGACGACGGCGAAGCCACGCCTGAGATGGTGCCGGTGCCGGACCAACCACCGAGACCGGGGATCGGCTGGTTGTTGTAGGCCACGCAGGCCTGGTGTTCGAAGGGGGTTGTCAGCAGCCCGCTGACGCTGCCGCCCACGGAGATGGTCCCGCCGAATCCGCCTCCACCCGGGGCGAACGAACCGCTGAAGGTGGCGCTGTAGCTGGTCGTGTAGGTGACGACGGCAGTATCGACGACCTGGTTGTTCACGGTGCACGTGAAGGTGCGGTCGCCGGCTCCGCCGCCGGAGATCGTGCCCGAGAGCGTGCCCGCTGCGAAGTCGGCGGTGAGGCTCACGGAGGAGGCGAGGGAATCGACAGAGCCGCTCGTCACCGGTTCGAAGAGGCTCCCGCTGAACTGGACGACCGGGAGAGGCGTCGACGTCGCAGTCGGTTGCGGCGTGGCCGTCGGCACCGGTACCGGGGTATTGGTAGGCACAGGCGTGTCCGTGGGCAGCTTCGTCGGAGTTGGCGGGGGCGGTTTCGTGGCCGTCGCGGGCACTTTCGTTGGGGTCGAAGTTGGAGTGACCGTCGGCGTCGTCGTTGTCGTCGTCGTCGTGACCGTGACGGTAGTCGTTTCCGTCACAGTGGTGGACACGGAAGGTCTCGCCGTGGGGACGCTGGTCGGGGCGTGCGTCGGAGGCGTCGTCGGTGTGAGAGGGGCCGCTGTCGTCCTGGTGGGGCGTGGTGTGTTCTCCGGCGTCGGGGTCGGGATGAAGACGGTTGGCACCTGTTCCACGGCATTCTTCGCGAGGGCCCCTGCCGCTTGCTCCAGCAGGTCGGGATCGAGGTCGTCACCACAGCAGGCTTCAAGGTCGTCCTTGATGCGGCCGGCGATTTGTTCTTCGAGCTTGCCGCGAAGGCTTCCTTCGGCGGCGGCAAGGGGGTCCTTGTAGACCTCGCGCGCGTACTCGGCCCACTCGTTCGCCTTGTCGGCGTAGTCGAAGCCGGTGGAAATGTCGGGGAACACCTCTCCGAGCACCGTCTTGACGACGGCCACGTTGAGGTCGGCGCCCTTGCTGGCCAGTTCGGCGCCTTCGGTGTGAGCCGTGTGCAGGTCGGGCCGGTTGCAATCGCAGAGGTCCTGGGCGGCGGCGGCGAAGCCGGGATCCTGCCAGAGCTGGCGGCGGATTTGGGCGGCGCTGTTGTTCAGTTCGCCGTTGCGGAGCTTTGAAGCGAGGTCGTCGTAAGAGCCGGCGCCACCGGTAATGGCGGGCGGCAGGAAGGACACCGCCTCGTCCCGCTCGTCGGGCGTCATCTCGTCGAACGTTTCGAGGATGGCCGCGGAAGCACGCTCGCCGGCGGCGCCGGCATAGCCGAAGAAGGCGTTGAACGAGTCCTTGATGCCATCCCAGATCCCGGCGCGGGGCAGCAGCGGTGGCTGCCCGGCATAGAGCGGACCGGCACCGGCCGAGGCAGCCTTGGCGTCGAGGCGGGCGAGGGCATCGAGGGTGGGACCTTCGAGCGGGACGGCATCGGCGTAGATGGCATACAGGCGATCGAGAGCATCGGTCGGATCGCCGCCGGCGTCGGTGAAGAGCGGCTCTGCGTAGCCTCCCGAGGCGGCCTCGTAGGCCGTGTACTCGGCAAGTTTCACGGTGGTGAAAGCGTCGATGACGGAGCGGATGTCGGCCGATAACTCCGGGTCGACGGCGGCATCGTCGCCAGCAAGGCGTGTGGGGAGGGTGAAGGGGCTGTCGCCGTCGGCACGGACGTCGGTGATGACCCGGACGCGATCATCGGCGGCGGTGAGGTACACGGTGTATTCGCCGGCGGCCGGGATCGGTTCGGCCTCGCCATCGCCGACGTAGGCATATCCGATGGCGCTCCCGCCGGAGGAACGCACGGCGACCATAGCGATTGGCGCCCGGTCCGCGCCGGAATCGGAGAAAAAGAGGTAGAAGGCGCCGAGGCCGAGGGCTGCGGCAACCAGGAGCACGCCTGCTCCGATGGCACCGAGCACGGGCCAGTTTGCCTCTGGACGGGAGGGAGCCACGGACGCTCCGCAGGCACGACAAAAGTCGGCTCCCGGGGAGAGTGCAGCGCCACAGTCCCTGCAGGTCTCAGCGACCTGCGGTTCGGCCAGCGCGTGGCCACATTCGCGACAAAAGGCGGCGGAGGCGGGAGCCTCAGTGCCGCAGACTGGACAATTCACCCGGGCGCATTCTCGCGAATCGGCCCGGAGTTGACCACCCGGGGGGATGGGGTCAGGCCATGGCCCCCTTTAGCCAGGTCTTGAGGTCAGCGCGGGCGCGCCGGCCAAGATCGGCTTTTCCACCAAGGGCGGGGACATCAAAGCCGTGGGGGCCGCCGGCGTAGATGTGGAGCTCGGTTGGGACGCCGGCCTGAAGGAGTCGTTCGGCGTAGTCGATGTCCTCGCTGAGGAAGAGGTCGAGGCTTCCGACGAGGATGTAGGCGGGAGCCAGGCCGCTGAGGTCCGTCGCTCGAGAGGGCGCGGCGTAGATGGGAACGTCGTCCTTGCCGAAGAGGTCGCCGAGGTAAGCCTTCCAACCGGTTTCGTTGCTTTGCTTCGTCCAGACCCAGGTGTCCCACTGGCTGGAGGCGGTGGTGCGGCGGTCGTCGATCATGGGGTAGACGAGCACCTGGTGGCTGATCTGCAACTCGTTGCGGTCGCGGACAAGCAGGGCGAGGGCGGCGCAGAGGCCGCCGCCGGCGCTGCCACCTCCAATGAGGACATGGTCCGGGTCGACCTTGAGGTCGGCGGCGTTCTTCGTGAGCCAGTAGAGGCCGGCGTAGCAGTCCTCGACCGGCGCCGGGTAGGGATTCTCGGGAGCCAACCGGTACTCAACCGACGCGACGACACAGTTGAGATCGATAGCCCACTCGCTGGCGGTCTCGTTGGCACTGTCGGCAGTGCCGCCCATGTAACCACCCCCGTGGATCCAGTAGATGCAGGGCAGGGCGCCGGCCTGGTTCTTCGGGCGGTACAGCCGGACCGTGACCGGGGGCGCGCCCTCCGGGCCAGGCGCGTCGTGGTCCTGCCAGGCAACCGTGTCCGGAATCGGGGCGGGCGGCGTCAGGGCGCGGCGGTCGGCGCGGACCTTGGCGGGGTTGCTCCAGTCGGCGGCATTAGCTGCCATCTGCTCGACGAGCGGCTTGTAAGCGGGATCGACAAGATTGCGGACGTCCATTCCTTCGCTTCCTCCTAAGGAACACGAAGACTACGCCTCACGATGGTCGTTGGGCTAGGACTGGGCGGCCGCCTTGCCGGGCACTTGCTGGTAGGCCGCTTCGCAATCGAAAACGGTGGCGAAGTGGTCGACGAAGGACTCGATGACCTCGTTCATTCCCACGCCCTTGCTGGCTTCGCGGGAGAGGCTGGTCATCTCGACGTCCTTGAGGCCACAGGCGTTGATCAGGTCGAAATGGCTCATGTCGGGGTCGATGTTGAGAGCGATGCCGTGCATCGTGACCCAGCGGCGCACGTAAAGGCCCACCGACGCGATCTTGCGGTCTTCGACCCAGACGCCGCGAGCCTGGTCTTTGCGGTCGCCACGGATGCCCCAGTCGGCGAGGACGTGGATGACGGTTTCCTCGAGGCCGCTGACAAAGTCTGTGACGCTGCACTCCCAGGCCTTGAGGTCGACGATGGTGTAGGCGACGAGCTGGCCGGGGCCGTGGTAAGTGATATTTCCGCCGCGTTCGGTCGGGATGATCTCGATGCCGTGGTTGGCGACGACAGAACGGCCGACGCGGAGGTCCGGTTCCGGATTGGCACGGCCGAGGGTGATGACCGGTCGATGCTCGGTGAGGAGGAGAGTGTCTTCGCCCTTGCCCTCGCGGCGCTGCGACTGGAGCCGGGCCTGGAGGCGGTGGGTGTCCTTGTAGTTGGACACACCGAGCTTGTAGACGCTGATGTTGCGTTGCCAGTCGTTCGACACGGTGTCCTCCGTCTCCATTGTGCCGCTCGCGGCTCTCGTTGCCATATCGCTGCTACTCGGCGAGGAGCGCGTATGGCTGCACGAGCAGCTCGCGAACGCGGCCAAGGAAAGCGGCCGCAACATGATCGTCGACCTGTTGGGGGTCGTACACGAGGGTCAGGGTGGCGGCAGTGGTGACCACGGGCCGGGCGAAACCGACGGCGATGGCGGCTCCATCGGCAAGGCGGGGCTCGGCGGAGTCGATCCCGAAGGCGGTGTAACTCACGACGGTCACCGGGCGGGCGGGATCATCTTCCACGATTGCAGCGGTGGCGCGGACGACATCCTTGAAGGGGCCCTTGCCGGGATGCTCGACGGAACACCAGACCGGTCCTTCGCCAGTGAGCGACACAAGCGCGATGTTGTCCGCGAGAGACTTGAGGGAGAGCTGCTCCTGCGCCGCGTGCCCGACTGCCCTCACGATTGTCGCCTCATCACGGACCTCGAGGTCTTCGTCTTTCCACTCCCCGGCCAGCTGTTCGCGGATCTTCGCGGCCTCGGTCATCGGAACGGCGACGCGCATGACGAGGGGACGGGGACGGGCCGGGGCAGCGACCACAACTTGCTGGACGATGGGAGCGGGTGCGACGCCAGGTTCCTTCTCGTCGGTCACCAGTTCCCAGAGGCCGGGGCGGCCATCTTCGGGCTCCCCGAGTTTGCCTCGGGGTCGCAGCAGCACAGGTTCCTCGTCGGGATCGCGTCGTTTCGCCGTCGGTAGCGTGAGTTCTTCGCCGAAGGCGCCTACTGGAGAAGTGCCAAGGAAGGAGGCAGCCATGGAAGCGTCGCCAATGGCATCGACCTCCGGTTCGTCGACGAAGTCGGAGGCCTCCGCGTCGGTGTCGACAGTCGCCGGCATCCGCTCGCCGGGGCCGAGCACATAGCCGACGGCTTCGCCTTCGAACTGGGGAATACCGGCGGGGACAGCATGGCGAACCACGCCTCCGCTCTCGGCCTCGATGTCGATGGAGACGAAGCCGCTTTCGAGACGGAAAACGCGATCGCCCGGCTCAACGGTTGAGCCCTCAGGGGCATACCACTCGGCGATCAGTCCGCCAGGGCTGCCAACGCCCAGGCGCGGAACGGTAAGGGTTGCAGGCACGGTGTCACTCCCCGCGATGTGTACCTACAACCTCGACGGTGGAAACGACGAGCCACCGTCCAGTGGTGAACGGCGGGGAACAATGCCGGAGCCCTTAGGGGAGAATCCCTAGGGGGTCCTCTCTGTGGCGCCCGCAGGCGGTGAGAACTGGAAGAGGCCGCTGGCGAAGTCGGGGCTGTACTCGATCGTCGTTACTTCGACAGAGACCTGCTGGACCCCTGGATCCTCAGCCTCGTAGCGGAGGATGAAGCCCGTCTCGGTGTCGACCCAGATGGTCACGGTCCCCCGGCAGTCGGTGGGCGCGCCGGACTGGGCATCGGTGCCACCGCAGGTTGCGGGGCCGGTTTCGAAGACGCGCGTAGGGCGGCCGGCCACGGTCTCCGGGCCCTTCTCTACCAATCCCTCCGGACGGTTGGTGAGCGACTGGAGCATTGCCATCGTGCCGTCGAAGGGTGCGTCGAAGTTCGGTGTCGAGGGCGGGCCAAGGACAATCGAGGCCGGAATCGGCACAGCCACCAGGTTGGACCCGGCCTCCGGGTAGGTATTGGTCGAGTAACTGTTGGTTCCCGAGTCGTAGATCACGATCTCGCCGCCGGTGCCAACGACCTGGGTCTCGTTGGCCGCCTGGCCCTCCGGCATGACATTGAGTTCCTGGCGGAATTCCTGCAGCGACTTGCTCCACCAGCTGATATCGACATTCGTGTTTAGGGCCGCATTGGTGGGAGTCGGCGAGACGTTCGTGCCCGCGGTGGCCGCGTCCGAGTGGATTGTGACCTTTGCCTCGATGTGGAACGAGCTCCATGACGGCGCGGCTCCTTCGCTGCCGGGGACCGAGGTCGCCGTGGCAGATGCGGGAGTGCTGACGGCGGTCGCGGAACCGGCGGGCGTTGCCGTTGCGTCGCCCCCGCTGGCGCTGCAGGAGACGAGAAGCAAGGCTCCAAAGGCAATGATGAGCGAAGCGAAGCGCATCTCACCCAGTCTAGGCGGGCAGCAAGTAACGACAGGCCCCGGGGCGAAAGACGGCGTTTACCAGGTCGCGGGGGCCTCGGCCGGGTCGCCTTCGCCGATCTCCTCGATGGTGGCCCAGTCCTCCTCGCGGAGCGGCTGGAGTTCGCCCTTGCGATACGAGTCGTAGATGCGGAAGAGCACGGACTTGTGGGGACGAACCCGACCGATGGGACAGGCTTCCCAGTCCGCTTCGGTTTCGTCGCAGTAGCCCATACGGTGCTCGCCACACTTCGGCTGGAGGTATTTTCCGAGCTCCGGTGCGACCTTCATCACCTCGCCGCGCATCAGTGCCACCACGCGGCGGAACTCCCACTGGGCGCGGGTGCACAGGCGGAGGTCGGCGATATGGAGCAGGGCCTGGAAGTTGACGGTGATCTTGAAGTTTGTGTTCGTGGCGTTGGGCAACAAGAAACGCGCATCTTCGGCCGGTACGCCGGCAGCGACCAACTTTTCGTAGAGCTCTCCGACGGTGGAGAAGAGCTCGCGCATCTCGTCGCTGAGGCCCGCCTTTTCGACCGTCTGGGGCACGGTGTAGGGGAACGTGCCGCCCTTGTAGGTCACATAGCGCTGGCTCTGTTGTTCGAAGCTGATCCCAACGCGATGGCGGACGAACTGGTGGCTGAAAGCGCGGGAGACACCGCTGATCCCGAACTCGAAGTGGATTTGCTCGAGGGGGCTGGCGTGGCCCGTCTTCAGGCGTTCGGTGATGAACTCCTGCATCTTCTCGCGGGGGATTCGCTCGTCCTCGATGCGCTCGGCGACCTGCTGGGGGGTGAGGGCGCTGTAGCAGGTGCGGTAGGCCATGTAGAGCGAGCGAAGTGGATCTTCGGTATGGGAAAGGAGTGAAACCTGGATTGCCATGAACAGCCTTCGCCTATGGGCATACGCGCCTAAGCATTTTCACGATGATGGTGCCACTCTACCGCGTCTTCGGCTTCTTTGGCTGCTCCATCTCGAGCTGTTTTGAAACGTACAGGTCGTCGCTGGAGTTACGTCATTTCGCCTCTGCGAACAGCGTTCGAAGCACCGGTGCTAGAATCCTGCCAACCGGCTGGGGGGCTGTCCATGAACACCAAGGTCATCGCAATTGCGCGGCAGGTTGGCTCGCTGGGAGAGGACATCGCGCGTGAACTCGCTTCCCGCCTGGACTACCGGTATGTGGACTACCAGATCGTGCAGGATGCTTCCCAGGAGGCGGGCGCTTCGCCGGAGGCGGTAAGCGAAGCCGAGCGGTCCCCATCGCTGCTCACCCGGATCCTCGAAACGCTCGCCCGCAACCCGAGCATGCCAGAGGCGGTCTGGGCGAACCCGGCACCTCTCGCCGAGAGCCCGATGTACACCTCTGCCGACTACCGGCGATTCATCGAGCGGGTGATCCTCGACATCGCCGACCAGGGGAACGCGGTCATTGTGGGGCACGCGGGCCAGGCGGTGCTGAAGGGGCGCACGGACGTAATGCGGACGTTGATCTGCGGCTCGGTCGCGGCCCGAGCGCGGCGGATCATGGCGAACATGGCGATAGACGAGCAGGAAGCCCGCAACGTGGCCGAGCGCACGGACCACGAGAGGGTGATCTACCTCGACCGGTTCTACGAGACACCATGGATGGACCCATCGACCTACGACATTTGCGTGAACACCGACCACCTGAACATCGACCAGGCAGTGGACCTGGTGGAGCACGCCGCTCGCGCCCGCTAGCAACGCGCCCCGGCAGCGTGGGCTAGAATCCGAGCCCATGCCGGGCGAAGACGAGGCGAGATTCAAGCGGGCCATCGCCGCGATCGACGCGGCCAATGCCGACGACCCGGAAACGCTGACCCTCAAGGGGAAGGAAGTCCCCAAGGAACAGACGCACGCTGAAATGGCGACTCGGTGGGTGCAGCGTCTGCGGCCCGAGGCATCAGAAGCACTACTTGCTCGCCGCGCGCGCCCACCACATCCGGCGCTGGGAACGGCCTCGAGCGGACTACCCGCCAGGGCGTCAGGGTTATCTCCGCTGGCGACGCGACCTGCAGGTGTTCCATGCGGAGACAGTTGGGGACATCCTTCGCGAAGCCGGCTATGACGAGGGGACCGTGGATCGAGTCGGCGCGATCATCCGCAAGCGAGGACTTGGCCGGGATGAGGATGTCCAGGCGTTTGAGGACGCCCTCTCGCTGGTCTTCCTTGAGACGCAGCTGCACGAATTCTCGCCGGAGCACGACGAGGCGAAGGTGGTCGACATCCTTCGCAAGACCTGGCGCAAGATGAGCGCGGCGGCGCGGGAGGCTGCACTGGCGTTTGACTTCGCACCGGAGGACCGGCGGCTGATCGAGGCCGCTCTCAGCAATTGAAGGGGTACCTGCATGGCATATGAACAGATCCTGACTGAGACCCGGGGGCGGGTGGGCATCATCACGCTGAACCGGCCCGAACGGCTAAACGCCTACACGGCGCAGATGATTGCGGAAGCGAGCGACCAGGTGGAGCAGTGGAACCGTGACCCGGGGATCGGCGCCTTCGTGATCACAGGCGCCGGTCGGGCGTTCTGCGCCGGGGCGGACATCCAGAACTTTGGCCGCCGCCTGGACGACGACCCCGACCAGGAGCAGATTCGGTTCGGCGCCCCGTGGACGGTGCTCCTGCAGCGCTCGAAGCCATCGATTGCGGCGATCAACGGCTACGCCGTGGGGATTGGCCTGACGATGGTGTTGCCCTGCGACATGCGGCTGGCGGCGGACGAAGCGAAGCTCAGCATCCGCTTCGTGAAACTGGGGCTGATGCCGGAACTCGGCTCGACGCGCCTGCTCGCCCAGCATGTGGGACTGGGGAACGCAACGGACATGTGCCTGAGCGGCCGGATGGTAGGCGCCGACGAGGCCCACCGCATGGGCCTGGTGACAGCTGTGACGTCGAGGGACGACCTTCTAGAAGCGTCGCTGGCGAGGGCAGAGGAGATCGCGAACAACCCGACCGACGCGGTCCTGGCGATCAAAGAAGCACTGCGACTGAACGCGATGGAGCCGGACATCAATGCCGTGATGGAACGGGAGGGCGTGCGCGACCGGATTATGCGGAAGTGGCCATCTCACCGGGAAGCGATCATGGCTTTCCAGGAGAAGCGCGAGCCGAAGTTCAACCAGCCGAAGGGGAGTTAGCAATGGCGAAAGTGGAGACGGTCCTCGGGCCTATCGAGGCATCCGAACTTGGCGTTGTTCTGAGCCATGAGCACGTTCTGGTGTCGATGGGCGCGGAGAACTACCACTACCCCTGGCGCTTCGACTGGGAGGCAACGAAGAAGCGGGCGATTGCCGAGCTACGGGAAGCGAAAGCGGGCGGCGTCGACTCGATGATCGACCTGAGCACACCTGACCTTGGCCGCGACGTCGAGTACGTCCGTGAGGTCGCGGAGGCCTCGGGTATGCACATCGTTGTGGCGACGGGAATCTGGCGCGATGTTCCGCGCTCGTTCTGGGAACGGGATCTCGACACGATCGCAGACATCTTCGTGCGGGAGATCGAGGTCGGAATAGGGAACACGACGATCAAGGCGGGGGCTATTAAGGTCGCGAACGACATGGGCGGGGTGACACCTGAAGGGGAACGCATCCTCCGTGGCGCGGCCCGTGCCTGCAAGCGCACCGGTTGCCCGATCAGCACTCACCACTGGGCACCGGAAGAAGTCGGCACGCGGCAGGTGGAGGTCTTCATGGAGGAGGGAGCGCCGATGGACCGGATCTGCATCGGCCACAGTGCCGACTCAACGGACGTGGAGTACCTGGAAAGACTGCTGAAGACGGGGGTCTACCTTTCGATGGACCGGTATCCCGGGTCCGGGACGCGGCCGAACTGGCAACAGCGGAACGCAACGGTAATGGAGCTGGTAAGACGCGGCTGGGCCTCGAAGCTGATGCTCGGCCACGACCACGCGCCTGCCGCTGTTCTCGCGGGGACGACGCCCGCTGAGCCGACGGAGCCCACGCGCTACACCTTCGTCAACCGGATAGCCATCCCGGCGATGCGGGAAGGCGGTGTCAGCGACGCAGACATCGAGCTGATGACGAAGACGGTGCCCCAGGAGTTCCTGGCGGGGAAGTAATCAGGGAGCCGGGGTCGCCGTTGGGGGCGTGTCGCTACCCTTCGGGCTGGGCGGCCAGACCGGCTTGGCGTCCCACGGGGCGGGCGTTGGAGTGGGCGTCGGCGATTCTGAGGGCGCATCGGTTGTGCCAGCGGTGGTCGCCCCGTTCGAAGCGGCGATCGCCGGACCTTCGGAGGGAAGGTTCAACGAAGGCGTAGGGACAGGACCAGGCGCCACAGTGCCATCCGGTTTGCACTGCCACTGTGCCCAGGCGGCGTTGCCGCGCGCGATGTCGTACTGGTAAACGCTATAGGCCGTGCGCAGGTTGGTGATCGGGTTCGCCCAGTCGTCGAGCGAGTTGGACGAGTAGGCGAACCAGATCGGATGGAGCTGCATCAGGCCACGCATCACGCCATTGGTGGCGTAGGGCCGGTTCTTGCTCTCGCAATAAGACACGACGAGCAATTGATCCTGCAGGCCGGATGGCCAGCCGGCGATAGAGGCGTATACGCGGACCTGGGAAGGCGTCAGGCGTGTTCCGGGGACAATCGGGGGTAGTGCCGCTATCTCCTGGCGAATGAACGTCGCGGAAGGGATCGGGCTGTTGTCCGGGAGGTCCAGCGGCTCGACGGTCGAGTAATCGGGAGTGGGGACGGCGGCAGCGGCGAGGAGATTCGGGGGCTCAGGTTCGCGCGGCGCGAGGACGTCGACTGGCGAGATGCCACCGGCAACGACAGCGAAGGAACCGAGGGCAACGAAAATGGCCGTGACAAGGCTCAGCTTGATCCCGACGCGGATCGCGATGACGCGAACCCTGCGGCGGCCTCGCACAGCACCCGTCGCAACGGCTTTGCGCAACTTACTCAGATAGTCCTCCGCTATGTCCGCCAGCCTGGCAGTGCTGCCGGACACTCGCCGCTCACCTGCTCTGTTCGAACAAACGAGCTAAGCGTGCGCGGCAGGATCGCACGTTGGAGGCAGGGGCGCCACCCCCAAAGCAAGGCAGCTAGCTTCAAGCAGCGATAGACAGGTTTTTCGCAGGTATAGACGACGTCGAACTGTGACACGTTACGTCGCGATCGTAGATTCGGGACGGCTGAGCGGGTAAATTCGGCCCTGTGACACCTGATGACGACCTCCGCCGACTCGCCGGCTGGATTCGCGATGCCCGCTGGGTGACGGTGATGACCGGCGCCGGCATCTCCACCGAGTCGGGCATACCGGACTTTCGCGGCCCAGAGGGCGTGTGGACAAAGGACCCGGAAGCCGAGAAGCGGGCAAACATCCAGTACTACATGTCCCACCCGGAGGCCCGGGCGGCGGGATGGCAGAACAGGCTCACGAGTCCTTTCGCATCGGCAACGCCGAATGTGGGACATTTGGCGCTCGTGGAGCTGGAGGGCAAAGGCAAGCTCCAAATGCTGATCACCCAGAACATCGATGGGTTGCACCATGCCGCCGGGAACGACCCCGACCGGATCATTGAAGTCCACGGCAACGTCCGCGAATTTCGTTGCATGAGCTGCACCGACCGCGGCCCCGTCGAGCTGGTGCTCGCCCGAGTGCGGGCGGGTGAAGCCGACCCACCGTGCAAGAGCTGCGGCGGCGTCCTCAAGACCGCGACGATCTCGTTCGGCCAGAACCTCGAACGCGAAGACATCGAGCGCTCGGAGATGGCTTCCGTCTCGTCCGACGTCTTCATCGCGATCGGCACGTCGCTCGGGGTGTATCCGGCGGCGATGATGCCCGACCTTGCGCTCCGTGCGGGGGCGAAGCTGGCGATTCTCAACGCGGAGGAGACACCCTACGATTCGGCAGCTCATATGGTGTTGCGAGAGAGACTGGGAACGCTGCTACCGCGGCTCGTGGAGATGGTCTGATGCCGACGACACCACGCTGGGACTGGTACAGGGAGCACACGCCGGCGGCAAAATCGGCGGTGTATTTGAACGCTGGCTGGTCGGGGCCGATGACGGATGCCGTCTCGGGCGCGATGCACGCGTATCTCGACGCAGAGTTGGCGGCGGGGCCGACCAAGCGTGAGCTCTTCGATAGGCGCGTGGAGATGCGTGAGCAGTACCGCGAGAATGCGGCCCGCCTCTTCGGGACGACCGCCGATGCTGTAACGATCACCAACAACACGACGGATGGCCTCAATGTCGTGCTCAGCGGGCTGCCCCTGGGCGAAGGTGACCGCGTCATCTCGACGACAATCGAGCACCCCGGCGGCACGGTACCGATTTACTGGACGCGGGAGCGGGCTGCGACGGAAGTCGAGTGGCTCGACATCTCCGCGTCGGACGACGCAGCGGCCGTCGTCGACAAGTTTGCCTCGCGGATCGACCGGCGGACCCGGCTGGTGATGATCAGCCACATCTCCTTTGCGACGGGACAGCTCCTGCCATTGAAGGAGATCGCGGAGGTTGCCCACCGCGCGGGTGCCTACGTACTGGTCGACGGCGCCCAGACTGGTGGTCATCTGCCACTGGACATGGCCACGATGGATGCCGATTTCTACGCGATTCCGATGCACAAATGGATGTGCGGGCCCAGCGGGCTCGGCGCCCTCTACATCCGGCCCGAACTGATCCCGATGGTGCAGCCCCAGCGGACAAGTGGCCGCGGCGCCGAGTCTTGGGATTTCGAGGGAGGGTTCGTTCCCGCCCACAAGGACATCAAGAAGTTCGAAACGGGCACGCTCAGTACGGTACTGATCGCGGGAGCAAACGCAGCTATCGACCAGTACCTGGAAAGCGGCCAGGAGGCAGTGTTTGAGCGCGCGAAAGAACTCAACCGGTATGCCGAGGCGCGCTTCCGGCTGATCCCGGGCTTTTCAATGGTGAGCCCCTCCAGCGACGGCACCCGCACCGGGTTGTTCGCGTTCGAGCTGGCGGGGATCGACGCATTCCTGGCGGCGCCACAGCTGCAACGCAATAGCCAGATCGTCTGCCGGTCGGTGCGCTCACTGAACGCGATCCGCTTCTCGCTGCACGTCTACAACAATGAGGCCGACATCGATGCGGCGGCAGCAGCCGTCGAACAGCTCTTGCGGGATGGTCTCGAGGAAGCGTCCGGAGCGGGGCCGTCGCCGGACTAGCGTCACCTTTGGCATGACCGCCGCCATATCCGGGCATGAGCATCCTCTGGACCGGTGCCGACACGCGCCAGGCGGGAACGATCGCGAAACAGCTGGACGAGGTGATCGAGCGCGTTTTCGTTGACGAGGTCGGCGAGTGGCCCGCTCCCGCTGAAGTGCGACGCTTCCTGCAGTTCCACTCACGGACGGACAGGCGCAGAGACTAGGTGAGCGCCCCTGCCTCCGCGAAGCTGGCGATGCTGGCTTCGTCGTAGCCGAGGATCTCGGCGAGGACGTAATGAGTGTCCTCGCCAAGACATGGCGCGGCTTTGCGAAGGATGGCGGGGGTATCGCTGAATTTCGTCACCGGGCCGTCGTACGGCGTGGGACCCATATGGGTGTGTTCGAGCGTGACGAAGAAGCCTCGGTGCGCGAGCTGCGCATCTTCGTAGAGGTCGGTGGGGCGAAGGACCATCGAGGCGGGCACGCCAACGCTGCGCAGCCGTTCGGCGAGGGCGAAACCTTCCTGAGGAGCACACCAGGCGCGCAAGGCGTCCTCGATCGCCTGCTTCTTCGCCTGTCGCTTCTTCAGGCCTTGCAGACCGGCGAATGCTTCAAGGGGGGCGAGACCGCAGAGCGCCTTCCATTGTTCCTCGGTCTCGACGGCGATCGCGATGTAGCGTTCGAGGCCCTCCGTGGCGAAGACGCCGTGGGGGCACGCATAGATGGAGTCGTGACCCATGGCCGGCCAGACCTTCCCGTTCACGGTGTAGTCGAGCAGGACCGGCTCGACGAAGTGGGCGCCGGCCTCGACCTGGGAGAGGTCGAGGTACTGGCCCCGGCCGGTTCGAGCACGGTGCATGAGTGCGGCACTCATCGCGGCAATGCCATAGCGGGGATTGATGAAATCGGTGTAGGCGCCCCAGGGGCCGGCCGGGGCGCGGTCGGGCCAGCCGGTGAGGGAGTGGATGCCTGCCATGGCGGCGCCCTGCCCGCCGAAGCCGGTGTAGTTGCGCTCCGGCCCCGTCTGGCCGCGTAGACAGGTGCTGAGCATCACGAGGTCGGGTCGATCCTTACTGATCGTCGCGTAATCGAGCCCCCACTTGGCCATCGTGCCCGGTGTATAGGACTCGACAACGATGTCTGCCCAGGCGATGAGCTTGCGCGCGATCTCCCGGCCTTCCTCGGTGCTCAGGTTCGCCGCGAGCCCAATCTTGGAGGAATTGAAGTTGGCCATGAACTGGCTGTTGTCGATCCCCGCCACGCCGTCGTGGAATGGCGGGCCGAGGCGAAGGACGTCGGGGGCGGTGCTCGACTCGACATGGACGACCGTGGCTCCGTGGTCGGCGAGGAACTTGCTGATGAGCGGGCCAACGCCGACCCAGGCGAAATCGGCAACCTTGAGCCCGGTAAACGGCTGGCTGCGTGGCTCCGGCGAGACCGCGGGCGCCGGTGCCTGGCGGCGAGAGCGCAGCATCGACTGGCTGGCGCCAAGGGCTTCAGCCGCGGGGGTTGGACGGAGAGGCGTCTCCGACAAACGAATCCAGGGGCCGGGATGCTTGCGATCGCCCACCATCTCGAAGTAGTTCCGGGCGGCATGGTGAGGGTCGTGCACGACGTCCGCGGAGTCATAGATGGCGGCGAGGAGGATCTCGTTCTCCATGCCGAAGGTCTGGAGCTGCAGCTTCGTCTTGGTCTGGAAGAAGGCGATGACGGAGTCCACGGCCTCGGCGACGGTTTCGGGGGCCAACCTGCCTTCGGCGACATCTGCGCCCCAGGTCGTCCAGTCGACGCCAGCCACGGCTGCGGGCGCCGCGCCTTCGCGCTCCATCCAGCGGACCACCGCTTCCATTGAGCGGGCACCTATTCGGGCGAGGGTGATGGTGAACGACACCCAGCCATCGAGGCATTGCCAGAGCCGCGGAATCGTGACGCCTGGCACGAGGTCTCGGGGCGGGTTCATCCGTTCTTCGCACTGGTTGGTTGGGTTCTTGTGCTCGTTGGGCGGCCAGCCTGTAGCGCTCATCAACGTCCAGACCATTGCCGGCTGGGCAGCCACATCGAGATACTGGCCGAGGCCGGAGCGCATCCGCTCGTGGAGGGCGATGCAAATGTCCGCCGCCGCCTGGGCGCCCGCATGGAACGCGGACTGCGGGTAGCCAACCGGCACATTCGGCCGGTCGCCATCTCCTGTAAGGCTGAGAAGGCCGCTGGCTGCTTCGACGGTGAGTTCGGTCGCGGGGGCGTAGGCGAGCGGTCCGTCCTGGCCCCAAGGCGTCACGGAGGCGTAGATGAGCGAGGGGTTCGCGGCCTTGAGGACCTCGTAGTCGAGACCGTACGAGAGGAGGTGGCCAGGCTCGCCGGACTCGATGAAGACGTCAGCTTCGGCACAGAGGGCCCAAAGATCAGCGAGGGTAGCGGTGTCCTCGAGGTCGACGACGACGCTGTGTTTGCCACGGCCAACGGTGGCCCAATAGAGGGACGCGCCCTCATGCCCCGGCCGTTCATCGAACGGCCCCTTCTTGCGGCTGTCGATCCCTCCGGGGGGTTCGATCTTGATGACCGTGGCACCGAGGTCGGCAAGGTTGCGCCCGGCGAGTTCGCCCCACGAATCTGTCATATCAACGACGAGCAGGCCGTCAAGAAGCGGCGAGGCAGGTTGGGACACGGGCGACCTCCGGGTGGAGCGAGATTCTACGGGCCCGAACGCCGCTCGTCAGAAGGCAGTGGGAGCGACAGCCGTTCCACGCCGTCCGTTGTTCCCGGCGTACGATGCGCGCATGACCACCACCGCCGCCAAACGTTCCGCCTACCGGGCCCTCCACAAAGAGGGCTGTTTCGTCCTGCCGAACCCCTGGGACCGGGGCTCAGCGGCGTACCTCGAGAGCCTCGGCTTCAAGGCCCAGGCGACGACGAGCGCAGGGTTCGCCTTCTCGCAGGCGCGACCCGACAACGGCGTCACGCTGGAGATGATGCTCTCGCACATCGCCGAGATCGTGACGGCGACGGACTTGCCGGTGAACGCCGATTTCGAAAACTGTTTCGCCGATGACCCGGCAGGCGTCGCCGCGAACGTGAAGGCCTGCATCGAAACGGGCGTCGCCGGTCTTTCCATCGAGGACACGAAGCAGGCGGGGACAGATCGGCTCTACCCACTGGACCTTGCAGTGGAGCGCGTAAAAGCTGCTCGAAGGGCGGTCGATGCGGCGGGTGGCGATGTCGTACTGACGGCACGGGCGGAGTGTTTCTTCGTTGGCGTACCGGACCTCGACGAGGCAATCAGGCGGCTCAAGGCCTATGCCGAAGCCGGTGCCGACTGCCTCTACGCGCCCGGGATTCGCACGCAGGAACAAATCGAAGCGGTGGTGAAGGCGGTGGCGCCGAAGCCGGTGAATGTGCTCATTGGCTGGCCCGCGCCGTTCACCGTCGCGGAACTCGCGGCGATGGGCGTGCGGCGGATTAGCACCGGTGGGGCGCTGGCGCTGGCGGCCTGGGGCGGCTTCCAGCGGGCAGCGAAAGGCCTGATCGAAGACGGCTCCTTTGCGGCCTTCGCCGACAACGCCCGGAGCCCCGAACTCAACGCCTTCTTCCGCGGCGAACGGTAGGCAGTGATGGCCGAACCGAACATCGAAATCCATCCGCTGGATCCCGGGCGAGGAGCCGACTACCTGGAGTTCTTCGACCACGTTGCCTTTGCAGGGAACCCGAAGTGGGCGAACTGCTTTTGCTACTTCCCCCACGCCGACCATGCGGGCAAGCGCTGGAATGTCGACGATGGTGCGACGAACCGGCCCGCGGCCGCGGCGATGATCGACGGCGGATCGATGCGGGGATTCCTTGCCTACATCGATGGGCAGGCAGTGGCCTGGTGCAATGCCAACATCCTCTCCAACTACACGATGTTCGACGAGGACGAGCGCGACCCGGACACCGTCGGGATGATCGCCTGCTTCGTTGTCGCCGAAAGCCAAAGGCGGAAGGGAATCGCGAGCGCGCTGCTCGAAGCTGCCTGCCAGGGATTTAAGGAAGCGGGTATCACGGTTGTGGAAGCTTACCCGCGCCCGAAAGCGGATTCCGCGGCCGAAAACCACCTTGGACCTCTTTCGATGTACCTGGCGGCCGGCTTCGAGGTTGTCGGCGAAGACGGATCAAGCCTGCGGGTGCAGAAGCGGCTGTAGGGGATGGGCGACGGAATCGACCCGATCTTCTTTCCGAGCCAGGCGGCGATACGGGAATGGCTGCAGGCGAATCACGCGACTTCTGGAGAGTTGTTTGTGGGGTTTCACCGCAAGGCAAGCGGACGTGGCGGTCTGACTTATCGCGAGGCACTGGATGAGGCGCTCTGCTTTGGCTGGATCGACGGTGTTCGATACAAGTACGACGAAACGAGCTACAAGCAGCGATTTACTCCACGCCGGAGGGGCAGCAATTGGAGCAAGGTGAATCTTGCCCGGTTCGCGGAACTGCGGGCGCAAGGGCTGGTCGCGGCCGCTGGACTCGCGGCGTTCGAAGCCTACGACGGTTCACCAAGTGGCTATTCGTTCGAATCGGAGGAGCAGCCGCTGGCACCGCACTTTCTCGCCCGGCTACGAGCCAGCGCGGCCGCGTGGGCGTACTGGGAATCGCGACCTCCCGGATACACGCGGACCGCGACCCACTGGGTGATGAGCGCGAAACAGGAGGCGACGCGCGAGCGCCGGTTGGCCACGCTCATTTCCGACTGCGAGGCGGGTCGTCCGATCGGTCTGTTGCGCCGCAACACGTCCTAGCCGGGGCGGCCCTACACTGGGCGCGTGCTGATCATCCTCTGGCTGCTGCTGGCACTGATCTCGCTCCCGCTGGCGCTGCTGACGCTCGTGCTCTATCCGATCATCTGGCTGCTGCTGTTGCCGTTCCGGCTCCTTGGGATAGCGGTCGACTCGGTCTTCCAGACGGTTCACGCCATCCTCACACTGCCGGCGCGCCTTCTTCGCCTGGGACAGGGTCGCTAGTGGCAACACTCACCCGGGAACGTCCTCGTTTCCCCACAGGCCCAACTCGGGTAGATTCTGGCAACCCAGCCCGTGTGGAGGAGCGATGACAGGCACACCCGAGGTGAACTGGAGCGCGCTCCATGATGAGGCCATCGACATCCTCGTTCGCTATATCCAGGTCGACACGTCGAACCCGCCCGGTCACGAGAAGCTGGCCTGTGACTTCCTCGGCGAGATCCTCGAGAACGCCGGAATTCCCTACCAGCTCTACGACGCCGGTGGCGACGGTCGCGTCTCCCTGCGGGCGGTGCTTCCCGGAAACGGCAAACGACGGCCGTTCATGCTGATGAACCACACGGACGTCGTGCCGGTGGAGCGCGAGTACTGGGATGTCGAACCGTTCGGTGGGTTGATCAAGGACGGCTACATCTGGGGGCGTGGTGCGCTCGATATGAAGGGTCTCGGCGTCGCCCAGCTCATGACCTTCCTGACACTCAAGCGGCTGGACGTGCCCCTCGATCGCGATGTCGTCTTCTACGCGATGGCCGACGAGGAAGCGGGGAGCCAGTTTGGAGTCGAATGGCTGGCCGAGCACCACCCGGAAACACTTGAGGCCGAATACACGATCAACGAGGGCGGCGGTGGCACCACCGAGGCCTTTGGCGTGCAACGGCCGGTCTTCACTGTGGCCGTATCGGAGAAGGGCCCGCTCTGGCTGAAGCTGGTCGCCAGGGGCCGCCCGGGCCACGGCAGCATGCCGCACGACGACAACTGCCTGGACCGGCTGGTGCGGGCGCTCCAGCGTATCCAGGACTGGAACCGCGAGCTACGCGTCTCGCCGCTCCTGACGGAGTACTTCTCGCGCCTGAATCGGGCGGGCGTCTTCACCGCGGAAGCGACGGTGGAGAGCCTCTCGCAGGTGGCGGAAACGGATGTCCGCGTCCGGGCGATGCTCTCGAACACGATAAGCGCGACGACCATCAAGGCGGGGATCAAGCACAACGTCATCCCGGCTATTGCCGAGGCGACGCTCGATTGCCGACTGCTGCCTGGTGTCCGACCGGAAGACTTCCAGCAGGAGCTGGAAGCAATCATCGACGACCCGAAGGTGACCATAGAACGCGTCTTTGCCGGGTGGTCGGAAGCAAATTCGTTCGACACCGAGCTGTTCAACGTTATCGAGAACGTAATCCACGACCACATCGAGGACGCCGTGGTCGTGCCGGGGGTGACTGTCGGATTCACCGACAGCCGGACGCTGCGTAACCGGGGCCAGATCAGCTACGGCTTCAGCGGCGGACTGAACGAGCCGCACCTCGCCGCTACGGTGCACGGGCACAATGAACGGGTCTCCATCGAGAGCTTCAAACTGAACTGCCAGATGGTATGGGAAGTGACTCGCCAGATGTGCGCCGCAGACTGACCCCGTTTAGCCCTGGCTGTCGCCCTGGGCGGCGAAGGTGTCTCGCGAGAATGTGGTGTAGAGCAGTACCAGTGACGGCACCAGGATCAGCGACCCCAGGGGCAGGGCAATGAGGAACGACTTCACCGTGATGCCGGCAGCAGCCGCGTCCTGGATCGTGAGCTGGCCGGCCACGAGGTAGGGATTCTGCGCCAGCGCCCAGGTTCCGATGACGCCGGTGACCGTGGCGCCAGCGAGCACGGGAATAGTGCGCGTCCAACCGTCGCGCAGAGCCCAGAGGGTGGCAATTCCAGCGAGAGCCGCGAAGGCCATGGCCGCCAGCACATCCGGGTCGTTCAAGTGCCCGGAGAATTCGTTGGCCTCGATGGCGGCGACGGGTATGGCGACCGTCGTGGCCACGCCAAGCGCAAGGGCTGCGATCATCGCCCGGCGGCGGAAGTCCCGCTGGAGAAGGCCCTCTGTGCGGGGGACCATGAATGCCGCCCCCACATAGGCGCAGACCAGCACTCCAATGAGGCCGCAGAGGAGGGAGAACGGCTCCGTCCAGCCGGTCCAAGCACCCGTCGTGACCGTCTCGCCATCGAGTTTGACCGAGCCTACGGTGACGCCCCCGACAGTGACACCGAGAAAGAAAGGCGTCGCAACGCTGGCGACGGAGAACAGGCGCATCGCAACGGAGGACAGCTCCCACTCGCGGGACCCGTAATGGCGGAAGGCGAACGCCGCGCCCCGGGAGACAATCCCCAGCAAAGCGAGGAACAGGGGCACATACATGGCCGTGAAGATGGTTGCGTAGGCCACGGGGAATACGACGAAGAGGAGTACCACGACGAGAATCAGCCAGACGTGATTCGTCTCCCAGACCGGACCAATCGCACGCTCGAGGGCGTTGCGCTGGTCGCCGGCGCGTGGCCCGGTGGCGAACAGCGTCCAAACGCCGCCACCGAAATCGGCTCCGCCAAAGAGGGCGTAGGCGATGATGGCAACGACGGCGATTGCGGCAGCGCCCTGCTCAGGAGACATGGGACGCCTCCTCGGTCGTGGGGTTGGCGGCGTCGCGGGCGCCGCCTTGAACCCCGCCGCGGGGCCACTTAATCAGAGCTACAACGAGGGCGACCGAAATCACGACGTAGAGGAGGGTGAAGAGCAGGAAGAAGATTTGAACGCCATCGCGAGTAGTAGCCGCATCCGTTGTACGCAGGTAGCCGCGGACCACCCAGGGTTGGCGGCCGACTTCGGTTACGAACCATCCAGCCTGCGTTGCGAGGAAGCCGAGAAAACCTCCGGCCACGATCGCCACATTCAGCCAGCGGCCGGTGCGGAAGACTGTGCTCCTCCGGCGCCAGGCGGCAATCCAGTACCAGCCGGCGATCCCGAGCATGGCAAAGGCGGAACCAACCATGGCCTGGAAGGAGAGATGAGTGAGAGTCTCGTTGGGTCGGTCGTTCGCAGGGAAGGCGTCGAGGCCGGTTACGGTGGCGTCGAAATCACGATAGCCGAGGAAGCTGAGCATCTTCGGGATCTCGATCGCGAACTTCGTCGAGTCACCGGTGGGGATCCCGCCAATTCGGAGGGGTGCACCGTCTTCGGTCTGATACTGGCCCTCCATGGCGGCGAACTTTTCGGGTTGGAGGTCGGCAACCTTGCGGGCAGCGAGGTCGCCGGCGACGAATTGGACCGCGATCGATACCACTGCGATCCCCATCGCGATGCGCATGCCGAGCCGTGCGTTGGCACTGGCGGTCCCCCTCAGCAGCGTCCAGGCATAGACACCGGCCACGGCGAAGCCCGTCGCGACGTAGGCGGCAATCGTCCCGTGGATGGACTCGTGGAGCCAGGCTGCGTTGAACATCGCATCCCAGGGGTCAACGTTGACGACCTGGCCGTTGACGATGTCAAAGCCCTCGGGGGTGTTCATCCAGGCGTTCGCGGCGATGACGAAGACGGCCGAGATACCGGCGCTGACGAACAGCGGGATGGTGAGGAGCCAGTGGGCGAAGGGCGAGAATCGGTCCCAACCGTAGATGTAGGTCGCGAGGAAGATGGCCTCGGTGAAGAAAGCGAAGCCTTCGAGGGAGAACGGCATACCGATGATGCCGCCGGCGTAAGACATGAATCCCGGCCAGAGGAGCCCGAGTTCGAAGGAGAGGACCGTGCCCGAAACAGCGCCCACGGCGAAGAGCAAGCCGACGATCGGCGTCCATGACCGGGCCAGCTGGCGATACCGCGGATCGCCGGTGCGGAGGCCGATGCCCTCAGTGATGAAGAGGAGGAGCGGGAGTCCGATGCCCAGCGGCGTGAAGAAGGTATGGAAGACAAGGGAGACGCCCATGAGCGCTCGAGCGGAAAACAAACCGTCCATCGCATCACTCTCCCGTTTGCGAGCGCCGGTAGCGGCTCATTATGAACGATGCGTGACATCGTGCGGCAACGGAGGGCTGATACCTCACATCAATCGTGAGCGGCGCCTACCAGGCCGGCGTGAACAGCCGTCAAGCGCGCGAGGAAGGCGGAGGCCGCCGGGGGCAGATGGCGGCCCTTGCGGCGAACCCAGCCGATCTCGCGGTGGAGGGCCGGATCGAGGCGATGAATGGTGACCCCCGGACCGGCCGCGGTGGCCGATATCGCGGGCACGAACGCGGCCCCGGCGCCGGCAGCCACCATGGCGAGGAGCGCCCGCTGGCTGCGCATTTCCACCCGCGACGCGACGTGGATATCCGTGGCCGAGGCCTCCGCGTCCACCTGAGCACGCAGACCGAGACCACGCATCGAGAGCAAGAGGTCGTTGCGGGCCAGCGCTTCGGGGAGGCTCGCCGTCCCGGAAGGATCATCGCCCGGAACAGCGAGGAGCACCTCTTCGCGGAAGAGCGGTGTCACTTCGAGCCGCGAGTCGGAGATGGGGAGCACCACGACTGCGAGGTCGAACTCACCTTCGAGGACCCGGGCGACGGCGTCGACGGTGCCCAGCATCTCGACGCTTGCCGAGACGTTGGGAAATCTCTTGAGGATGGGAGCCAGCGCCGGCGGGACCAGGTGATCGGCCACGGTTTCGGTTGCACAGATACGGAGCGTTGCGGGCGCCGACTCGTCGCGGGCGGTGATGGCGGAGGTCGTTGCGGCAAGTTCGTCGAAGAGGCGGTCAGCGAGGTCGGCAAGCTGATGGGCGGCTTCGGTGGGCACGACGCCGCGTCCAACGCGGTGAAAGAGGGCGACGCCCAGTTCCCGCTCGAGGAGCCCCACCTGGCGGCTCACGGAGGGCTGGGAGACATGCTCCACCCCGGCCGCGGCAGTGACGCTACCATGACGGACGATGGCGCGGAGGTAGCGCAGCTGGTGGAGTTCCACTCTTGCTCTCTCGCTATGATTTCTATCGAAATCATATCCTTGTGCTCTCGGTGCGTCTCGCCGATAGTGCTGGAACAGATTCGAGGTAACCCATGACAACAGCAAGCGATCCGCACGCAACCGTCCGCCAGATGTTCGGCGCCGCCGCCGCCGACTACGCCAATACGGCCGTCCACATCTCCGGTCCCGACCTCGACGCGCTCCTGGAGGCAGGTAACTTCTCCGGCTCGGAGCGAGTGATCGACCTTGGCTGCGGTGTGGGACACACGGCGATCGCCGTTGCGGGCCGAGCGGCGGATGTCACCGGTATCGACGTGACCGAGGAGATGCTGAGCGAAGGCCATGCCCAGTTGCAGCGACGGAAGATCGAAAACGTGACGCTCATGGAGGGTGACGCCTGTGCGGTTCCGTTCCCTGACGCGAGTTTTGACATCGCAACGTGCCGCTTCGCCGCCCACCACTATCCCGACCAGGTGACATCGGTCCGCGAAGCGGCGCGGGTGCTGAAGCCCGGCGGCAAGTACCTCCTGGTCGATAGCGTTGCCCCGGAAGACCCGGCGCTGGACACCTTCGAGAACATGATCGAGTGGCTGCGCGACGCGAGCCACGTGCGGAACTACCGGGCCAGCGAGTGGTGCCGGATGTTTGAACAGGCGGGCTTGAAGGCAGAGGTGCGCTACCGAGCCGGGCTTCCGCTCGATGGGGCCGACTGGGTGAAGCGCATGCGCACCCCGGTTACCCGGGTCTCGATGATCCGCGAACTCTTCGAAACGGCGACGCCGAAGCAGAAGGCGGCCTTCGAGATCAGGGATGAACCCTGGGGATTTTCCTTGCCCGTGGCGATGATCGTGGGTGTGAAAGCATAGGTCGTCCGGCTGGCGCCCTGTCCGGGGCCCGCAACGAGATTCGGACGGTCACTTGGCCTGCGGCGCGATACAACGATGCGCGGTGGATCCGTCGGCGAGCTGGCGACCTTCGTCTACCTGCAGGCTCGTCCCGGCGGAGGCCTCTTGGAGCGCACCCGGCCCTGGCGAGTCGTCATCGTTCGGGTCGGTGACGAGCCAGGCCTGACCCTCGCCGACCTGGAGCATCCAGTGAAGGCGGCTGAGCGCCTCCGGGGTGAGCATCTCGCGGTCGGGCCACCAGACGATATGCGGCGCTGGATGGGCAGTCCGCAGGGACGAGACGAATGAGGGCCGGGGCGACGAACGGGCGGCCTCGGCGAGGACGGAATCGGGGGCGGAGACGAGAAGGACGCCGGTCTGGCCGGCCAGCCCGAGTTCAGCGAGGAGTGCCATCGCCGTCGAGTCTACCGGACAGATCCAGAAGGCTTGCGTGCCCGCAGCAGGTATCTCCCCTCGCCGAGGACGATGCCCTCCGCCGTGCCAAGCTCACGTTCGACTGCCAGCAGGGCACCGATGTCACGCTCGAGGTCGAAGCCGGGGACTTCCCAGGGAGCGACGATGAGCATGGCCGCGAGGTCGGCGATCGACGCGTAGGCGGAGCGAAAGCGCACGGCCTGGAAGTCGACCTGATAGCCCATCGCGGCGAAGGAGGCGGCGTACTCCTCGTCGTGGTTGGGGAATACTGCTTTCGCCGGGAAGTACGGGGCCAGTTCCGGCCAGTGGTTGCTGGAGACCTGTTGCGTGAGGAAGATGCCGCCGGGCGCGAGCACGCGGTCCACTTCGGCGGGATCGATCGCCTCGTGCCGCGAAAGGACGAGGTTGAAAGCGCCGTCGCGAAAGGGTAGCCGCAACGAATCCGCCTGGGCGACACCAATGTCCCGGGGACGAAGGTAGGCGCCCGCGAGACGCGCATTCGGCGGCCACTGCTCGATAGCGACTGTCTGGCATGATGCACCCCCGGCGATACGAGCGAGCACTTCGCCGCCGCCAGTGCCGCAATCGAGAACGCGAGTCGCCTTTGCGACGAGCGCAGTGGCTTCGGTTTCGTAGTCCCACGACGGGCCGGGATCGAGGGGGCGGACGCTGATGGCGGACAGATCCCAACCGCTGACGCGCGCTGCGATGGAGCGCGTCGCCTTCACGAGGTCCGGGGACATGGTCGGGTTAGGCCACAGCTCCGTGGCACTTCTTGTACTTCTTGCCGCTGCCGCAGTAACAGGGGTCGTTGCGGCCGATCTTCTGGGAGACTGCGGGGCCGCCGCTTCGCGCGGCCGTAACGGTCGCCGTGTCGCCGCGATTGGGCCGAAGCTGAGTGACGGAGGGCGCCGATGAGCGAGCGAGGGCCGGGGTAGCGGTCGCATCGCCATCATTGGGCGTGGCGACGGCGCCATTGGAGGCTGCTGCCGGGCGCTGCTCCTGCACCTTCACCTTGAAGACGGTGCGGGCGACCTGGCGGCGGATATTCTCCTGCAGCTGCTGGAACATGTCATAGCCTTCGCGCTTGAAGGCCACGAGTGGGTCGATCTGGGCGTAGGCCTGGAGGCCAATGCTCTGGCGCAGGTCTTCGATGGCGGTGAGGTGCTCGCGCCAGTGCTGGTCGATGGATTCGATCAGGAGCCAGTGCTCAACCTTGCGCATGTTCTCTTCGCCGAAAAGGTCTTCCAATTGCTCGAAGCGGTCCTCGGCACGGTCCATCATCTCGTCGGTCATCTCATCGCCGAACTTCTCGAGTTCGTCGATGGTGGGCATGTCTTCGGGCATGAGGATTTCGCCTAGCTCGGCGTGGACAATTTCAAGGGTGGCTATGCTGCCGTCGTAGCGCTTGCACACCTCCTCGATCTCGTCGAGGAGGAGGCCGACCACGTTCTCGCGGGTGTCGGCGTCACGAAGGACCTTCTCGCGCTCGCCATAGATGACGGCGCGATGCTCGTTGATGACGTCGTCGAACTCAACGAGTCGCTTGCGGACGTCGAAGTTGTGGCCCTCGACCTTCGTCTGCGATTGCTCGATAGCGCGGGTGACCATGCGGGATTCGAGAGGCATGTCCTCGGTCATGCCGAGCTTTTCCATCATCCCTGGCACCCACTCGGGGGAGAAGCGCTTCATGATGTCGTCGCCGAAGGAGACGAAGAAGCGGCTGCTGCCGGGGTCGCCCTGGCGGCCAGCACGACCGCGGAGCTGGTTATCGATCCGGCGTGATTCGTGGCGCTCGGTGCCGATGACGTGGAGGCCGCCCTTGTCGGCGACGCCGGGGGCAAGCTTGATGTCGGTACCGCGGCCGGCCATGTTGGTGGCGATGGTGACGGAGCCCGGAGAGCCGGCATCCTGGACGATGTGCGCCTCACGCTCGTGCTGCTTCGCGTTCAGGACCTCGTGCTGAATCCCTTTGCGCAGGAGCAGCGCCGCAAGGTACTCCGACTTCTCGATCGAGGTGGTGCCGACGAGCACCGGACGCTCCTCGGTATGCATCGCCTCGATCTCTTCGACCACGGCATTGAACTTGGCGCGCTCGTTGAGGTAGACGACGTCCTGGTTGTCCTCGCGAATCATCGGCTTATGGGTAGGGACAACGACGACTTCGAGCTTGTAGATCTCGGAGAACTCTTCGGCCTCGGTCTCCGCCGTACCGGTCATGCCGGCGAGCTTGTCGTAGAGACGGAAGAGGTTCTGGAAGGTGATGGTGGCGTAGGTGATCGACTCGCGCTGGACCTTCAGACCTTCCTTGGCCTCGACAGCCTGGTGGATGCCGTGGCTCCAGCGGCGTCCGGGCATCATGCGCCCGGTGAACTCGTCGACAATCACGATTTCGCCATCGCGGACAACGTAGTCGCGGTCGGAACGCTTGAGGATCTCGGCATCGAGGGCGGCCTCGAGATGCCGCACCATGCGGGCGTCCTGGCCGAAGATGTTGTCGATCTTGAGGGCGCGCTCCACGCGGTTGATGCCCTCGTCGGTGAGGGCGACGTGCTTCGCCTTGTGGTCGACCACGTAGTCGACGTCTTCTTCGAGGCCCTTCACGGAACGAGCGAAGGCGGTGTAGGTGCTGCTCGCTTCTTCGGCCTGGCCGCTGATGATGAGCGGCGTCCGCGCTTCGTCGATGAGGATGTTGTCGACCTCGTCGACGATGGCGTAGGAGAGGCCGCGCTGCACCTTCTGCGGTAGTTCCCGGACCATGTTGTCGCGCAGATAATCGAAGCCGAACTCGTTGTTGGTGCCGTAGGTGATGTCGCAGGCGTAGACCTCGCGGCGATTGGCCGGGCGCAACTCCTTCAAGCCGCCCTTCTGGCCGTCGTCCTCCACCGTGTCGGGGTCGTAGTCCGGGTCATAGACGTAGGACACATGGTTGTTCTGGACGATACCGACGCTGAGTCCGAAGGAGCGATAGACCGGCCCGTACCAGGCGGCGTCGCGGCGGGCGAGGTAGTCGTTGACCGTGATGAGATGGACGCCCTTGCCAGCGAGAGCATTGAGGAAGACCGGCGCGACGGCGGTGAGCGTCTTGCCTTCACCGGTGCGCATTTCGGCGATCCGGCCTTCGTGGAGGACGATGCCGCCGATCATCTGGACTTCGTAGGGGCGTTCGCCAACACGGCGATGGGCCATCTCGCGGGCAGCGGCGAAGGCTTCGGGCAAGAGTTCGTCGAGCGTCTCGCCCTGGTTCACGCGGTCGCGGAACTCCTCGGCGAGGCCGGCGAGGTCATCGTCAGAGAGCGCGGCCATGTCGTCCGAGAGCGCTTCGATCTCGTCGACGACCTTGCTCAGGCGCTTCAGTTCTTTTTCGTTTGAGTCACCGAGGACCTTTGTGATGAATCCAAACCGGGGCATACACAGACCAGTGTAGACGGTTTGTGGGGAGGGTGAAGGAAAGACGAAGGGGGCACGATTCGGCGCCCGGCGGCGCTCGTCAGGAGCCGATCCCGCGGCGCTGCTTCTCTTCCTCAAACTCGGCGGCGAACTTGAGGCGCTCGAGCGACTCGTCCCACAAGTTCTCCATGAAGCGGCGAAGGTCGGCCATCGTATCGAGGCGGGTGCGGTAGTAGCGGCGGGTGCCCTCGCGGCGCTCTTCCACCAGGTCGGCCTCGCGAAGGACGCGCAGGTGCTGGGAGATTGCCGGCCGGGTGACGTCGAACTGGCGCGCGATCTCGCCGGCGGGGAGCTCGTGGTCCCAGATGAGGCGCAGGATGGCGCGGCGGCGCGGTTCGGCGATGGCCTTGAGGGCGGCTTCCATGGGTTTAGTGAAGCACGTGGGTGCGTAAGTCTCAACTTACCATATTTCCTTGGCAAGCTTGGTTGAGTTCTGGCCTAAAGAGGTCACCTTGGCGTCTCTTGCTTCTTGCGCGCCGAAGGGATACTCACCGTCTCAACTTACGGGGAGGCCGACCGCGACCCAGGAACAAGCGGACCTGAAGGACCGTAGCATGTCGGGGCGTGGGGAAACTGAGACAGTGGGCGGCGCGGCTGAAGAGCGATGTCGGCTTGCTCCAGCGGGCCCTGCGCTCCGACCGGGTGCCCTGGTATGCGAAAGCGGTTGGGTTCGCCGTCGTCGCCTATGCGCTGAGCCCGATCGACCTCATCCCGGACTTCATCCCGGTGATCGGGTACCTGGATGACCTCATCCTCCTGCCCGCCGGGCTCTGGCTCACCCTTCGGATGGTGCCGAAGGAGGTGATCGCAGAGCTCCGGGCAGAGGCCCCCGCACGGGAGCAGCAGCCATGGCTATCGAGGACGGCGGCCGTGATGGTCGTCGTCGCGTGGGTGGCCATCCCGGCACTGGTGGTGTGGCGGCTACTTGGTTAGAACGTGGCGTGCCTCGACACGCTCGAGCTCCGCGCCTGCCGGCTGCCTGGAACGACGACGACTCCTACTCCACCAGCCGGAACTTGTGCCCGGTCGCGAGGATGAGCGAGCCGACGAGCGGGGCTGAGGGGATGTCGCTGAGGTTGATGCCGCCGGCGAAGGGGTGCGCGACCGCAATGCCAACGACCTGGCCATCGGCGGCGTAGTCGATGGACCGGCGGTCGTCGAGCGACTCGGTGCGGTCAACGGCGGCATCGAGAAGATAGACGTAGAGCCTGTCGGCTGCCTCGTCGTACTCTGCGCGCTCGATCACACTAGAAAATCGGGTTGACGATGACTGCCTGCTCGCGCTCGGGGCCGACGGAGATGAGGTCGACCGGGCATTCGAGGAGCTGTTCGACGCGGCGGATGAACGACTGCGCCTGCGGGGGCAGGTCGTCGAAGTTGCGTACTTCCGTCGTTGGGCACTGCCAGCCGGGTAGCTCTTCGTAGATCGGCGTCACCCGCTCGAGCACGGACTGCCGGGCCGGGAAGTTCTCCAGGCGCTGACCATCGAGTTCATAGCCGGTGCAGACCTTGATCGTCTCCAGGCCGTCGAGGACGTCGAGGCGGGTGAGAGCGAGGGCGGCGAGCCCGTTCATGCGGACGCTGTAGCGCGCGCTCACCGTGTCGAGCCAGCCAATACGACGGGGACGGCCGGTGGTCGTTCCGTATTCGCCGCGGCCGTACTCCTTGCCGTGGTCGCGCAGCAGGTTGGCGGTGTCGTCGAACAATTCGGTCGGGAAGGGGCCATTGCCGACGCGCGTGCAGTAGGACTTGAAGACGCCAACGACGCGCTGGATGTCGGTCGGCCCGATGCCGACGCCAAGGCCGGCGCCGGAGCTGGAACTGCTGGGCACGCTGGAGGTGACGTAGGGGTACGTGCCGTGGTCGAGGTCGAGGAGCGAGCCCTGGGCGCCTTCGAGGAGCACGTAGTGCCCCGCGCGGTGGGCATCGAGGATGATCTCCTGGCAATCGCCGACGAATGGTGCAAGGCGACGGCCATACTCGCGGTAGTCGCGGCAGACGCTTTCCGGGTCGATCGGATCCGCGTCGTAGACCTTGGTAATCACCGCGTTCCAGTAGTCGAGCGCCGCGCGTACGCGGATGTTGAGGTCTTCGGTGCGCATGAGATCGGTGACGCGGATTCCGCGGCGGGCAACCTTGTCTTCGAAGCAGGGGCCAACCCCGCGACCGGTGGTCCCGATGGCGGCGTCGCCGCGGCGTGCCTCTTCGAGGCCGTCGAGCAGGCGGTGCCAGGGCATGATCACCTGGGCGCGGTCGCTGAGCCGGAGCCTGGAGACATTGATGCCGCGTTCCTGGAGGGTGCCGATTTCGCCCAGCAGCACCTCCGGGTCGATCGCGACGCCATTGCCGATGACGCAGGTCTTGTCAGGATAGAAGATGCCCGCGGGCACAAGGTGGAGCTTGAACTCACCTTTTTCATTGATGATCGTATGGCCGGCGTTGTTCCCGGCCGAGTAGCGGGCAACAACACGCGCTTTGCGGGCCAGCAGGTCGACGATGCGGCCTTTGCCTTCATCGCCCCACTGCCCGCCGATAACAACCACGATTGGCATGGCGGACACACTCCGGGCCTCCCGTTTTGCCGGAAGGCCCGTTTGCCTAGCCTACACGAACGGTGGGGCACCGGATAGTTAGGACTCCGGCGGACCGGTTGCGGCCGCACCGGGTGGCTGCTCGCCGACCTCCAGTTCGCCTCGCGCCGCGGATACGGCATCGGAGAGCAGCGAGGGTATGGAGCGTCTGTGAAAGAAGAAAAGGATGGCGCAGAGGACGAGGTAGCCAACCCCGTACATGACCCGCGCGGGCTCGTAGGTAATGAGCAGCTGGGTGGCAAAGAGAATCAAGAGCAGGGCCGCCTCGCTGCGGTTCATCGCGAGGTTGGCGAAGACGGCGATGGCGAAGGCGGACTGTGCCGCCGTCAGGAAGATTTCGTCGCGCTGGACGGAGTTGAGCGGCAATCCATGGGTGAACCCCCAATCGCCGGAAGAGAGGTAGAAGGCGATCGGGAGGGTGCCGACAAGGAGCGTCCACTGGTTGACCTTGGAGGAGATGAGGGCGCCCATGCCGGCGGCGTGGCGCCCCCGCCAGGCCAGCAGTCCGGCCACCAGCACCTCCGGGGATTCCGAGGCAATCGGCGCGACCCACTGGATGAGGAAGAACTCCGAGACATTGAACTTGCTCCCCGTCTCCACGAGGCTGTCGGCGAATGGCTCGGCGGCCGAGATGATGACGCCGGCGGCGTAGACAAGGATGACGGTGACGAGCACCCGCCGCCGTCCATTGGGCAGCGCGCCGAACATGCGCGCCGGGCCTACGAGTTCGACGCCCTCCGACTCCACCTTGCTGATGAAGAAGAGATAAATGAAGAAGAGCGTCACCAGGATGATGCTGTCGATAAGCGTGAGGCCGTGGCGCAGGGGAATGAAAATGACGTAGGCAGTGGCGATGGCGAGGAAGACCACGTCCATCGCGCGGTGGCGGTCGACAAAAAGCTCGGTGATGCGGGTGCGGTAGTAGAAAATGACGAAGACGACCGGCCAGCCAAGCCCGATCAGGAGTCGGTTGCCACCGGTCAGGTTGGCGATCGCCAGCCCCTGCTTTGCAACCTCGGGGTCGGCGCCCGCCTTCCAGGCGAGCACCGCATCGACGGCATATTCGGGGAGGACGGCGATGAAAGCGATGATCGCGATCGCGAGGCCCTGGCCGAGGTCGATCTCCGCTGTCTCGGCGCCCCAGGTGAGGAGGAAGGCGGCGGAAAGGATGGCAACGCCGTGGATCGCAGCGGCGAGGATGGGCTCAGGATGGATGCCGCCGAGGCGTAGGACGATGCTGGGAATGCCAACGGAAGCCACCGCAAGAACGATGATCCAGAGGCGGATGGAGGTATGTGGGGGCTGCGCGAAGTTCTCTTGCATCCAACACCGGGCGCACATGGGCGCAGGTGTCACATCGTAATGGCCCGATGATTACGGGCGATGAACCGTGGGCTCGAAATCGGTACTGATCACGTCCGTACCCGCAAGCACATCCCATAGCGGCCGCCCGCCAGAATCTTCACGGAATCGCCAGCAATACATGCCAGTGAGCAGGGCGAAAGCACTCCAGGCAAAGAGGATGGAATAGAACCAGGTGAGGATCGCGAGTGAAAGTGGGAGAGCCCAGATGATCGTGCGAAGAAGGATGCGGGCAGGGACAGCGGGCTCGATCCGCGATTGGTCCACGATACGCAACTGGGTCTTGCGCTTGCCGAAGGTGGCGCCGCGCCAGGCCGTGAAGAGGACTTCGTAGGCGGCCAGCACGGCGACGAACACGAGCAGTGCCTCTGGCAGAGCCCCGTTCCAGGCGGCTGGTCCAAGCGCCACTCGCAGATCGGTTGACTCGCCTCCCAGATTGGCACCCGGGCGGTGCAATGAGGAAATGGCAGCTGTGGCGAGGTAAAGGGGGATGTTGACGATCATCCCGTCCATGAGCCGGGCCACGAAGCGGTCGACCCGCCGTCCCGGTATTGCGACGGTCTCTCCGCGTTCCGTCTCGATAGACGAGAAGACGGCGACGGCGAGGTCGCCAGCAGGGTCAGGCCGTGATTGCGGCGATGTCACACGGCCCATGGTAGGGGGCTGGTCAAGCCGGCCGGGCAGGAACCTGGGCTTCGTGGCTCGGTCGGTTGGCCGCCAGTTCGAGGATGTAGCGGGGGTTGCCGTCGGGATCCTTCACGCCGAACACCTTGCCGAACGGCATCTCTTCGAGCGGCCGGCTGACCTCCACCTTGCGGGAAAGTTCCGCGAAGGCCGCTTCGGCATCGTCGACGAGCCAGTAGACCTCGGCCTCGCCGTTCCCGGACATCGGTTCATCGGCGGCGATGGCGAATTTCTCGAACTGTACGAAGGTGGGATGGCTCCGCTCGACCTTGAGGCCAAGCACCTCGGTATAGAAGCGGGTCGAAGCCTCGATGTCGTCGACGTATTCAACGACGAAACCAAACGTGGGATGGGTGGTCATGTCCCGGGATCTCCCTGCTAACGGGATTGTGGGCCGCGCGCTGGCGCGGCCCTTTCGAGGCTAGCAGGCAGGGGGCCGCTAGCCGCTGACGCGCTTCCACTTGTGGAGGCTGACCATCTCCCGCGGCGGGTCGAGGCGCTGGCCGACTTCGACGTAGGAGACATCGGCGACGTAGATGCTGCCCTGGGTGTCGACGGCGACGGCATGGGGCCAGAGGAACTGGTCGGGGTGTTCGCCGAAGTGCGGGTTGCCGATGCGCCGCACAAGGTCGCCATCACGGGTGTAGATGGTGACCCGGTTGCCCAGGTTGGCGACGCCGCGCTGGAGCTGGGGCGGCCCCTGTTCGGCGATATAGACGTTGGTGTCATCGCCCTGGCCGGCGTAGACCGCGACGGGGTGGTGGACGTGCCACTGTCGCTTGAAGTTGCCCTCGAGGTCGAACACCTGCACGCGGAAGTTCTCGCGGTCGCAGACGATGATCTCGTCGTCGCCCATGATCGCGAGGTTATGGGGCAGGGAGAACTCGCCGGGGTCGCTGCCGGAGGAACCCCAGGACTGGATCAGCTTGCCGTCGGCGCTGTAGCGGTGGACGCGGGAGTTGTTGTAGCCGTCGGAAATGTAGACGTCGCCGGTCTTCGGGTGGACGGCAACGTCGGTCGGGCGGTTGAAAGGGTCGCCGCCGTGGCGTTCGCTGGGCACGCCATCGCCGATCGCCATCAGTTCTTTGCCCGCCCGGTCGGTCTTGTAGATGCGGCAGCCATTGACGTCGACGAGCCAGAGGTTGTCCTCGTGGTCGGTGCGGATGGCATGGGGCCAGACGAAGCGGCTGCCGGCCCACTTCGCCATCTTGTTGCCATAGGGGTCGGTCAGGTCGGAGGTGCCGGAGAAGGGGTCGTCGTTGCCCCACATGTCGACGACGTTGCCGTCGGGGTCGAAGACGAGGACGGGCATGTTGCCGCGGCTGAAGACATAGACGCGGTCCTGGGAGTCGGTGGCGACGGCCGTGGCCTCGCGCAGCCAGATGCCGTGGGGGATCTTGGCCCAGATGGGCACGGGTTCATAGACGGTTTGGGCGGTAGCGGATTTGGGCATGGCGCGATTCTGCGCGGGCCGAAGAACCGGCACAAGCGCATTGAAAAGGAGACCGGGGCCCATGGGCCTCGATTGAGCGGCCCTTCAGGCCCTGCCGGCATGACACGACGCATGCTACGCATGTGTCCATGAGCATCACCGAGGCCGACGTGCAGCGTCTCGTGGCCGCCGGGGTCATTGACGCCGCGACGGGCTCGCGCATCGAAGCGTTCGAGTCTGCCCGCGCACAGGAGACCCGCCGAAACCTTCCCAGCGTCGCCGAGTTGGCTGTCTACCTCGCAACCGCGATCGTGGGTGCTGGAGTCGTGGTTCTCATCAACACGAACTGGGGGAGCCTTCCGGCACTCGCGCGGGTTGCCATACCGGCTGGCGCGGGCGCCGTCGCACTTGGATCGGGGACGGCAATCGGAACCAGTTCCATCCCTGCCAGCGGCCGCGCGAAGAGCATCGCATGGTTGCTTGGCGCCACGCTCGTTGTGGCTGCCACCGGCGTGGCCGGAAACGAAGCGGGATTGAACGAATCGAATGCCGCCATTGTGGCCGCTGCTGTGGCCATACCCATCTCGATTGGCCTTTGGTGGGTTTGCCGCACCCATGCTCAGTTGTTGGGCATCGCCGGTGCAGCCTTTCTCCTGGCGACAGCGCTCTCGAGCTTGACCGACGAAAGCCCAGTAACCGTTGTCGGTCTCGTGCTCGTATCGGCTGGCCTGCTCGCCCTGGTGGCTACCGAGACGGGCTGGCTAGAGCCTCGCATCACGGCTCGCTTGCTCTCGGGGACCGGGATGGCGGTGGGAGTGTTCTTTGCAGGGCTTCCACCCGGTCCAACCGTCGCCGAGCTGGTTGCCCTGGTGGCGACCGCGGTACTGATCACGGCAAGTGTTCGCTTCGGAACACTGATGTACACGGTTTTCGGCGTGCTCACTGCGTTCCTCGGCCTTGTGACGGCTATCCTGCGTCACATCGAGAGCCCCACGCTCGCGGCGATGGCGCTGATTGCCGTTGGGCTCGCCATGCTTGCTACCATCGCCGCCATCACCCGCTATCGGCCGTGGCGATCCGCCGGCGCGTAATCTGAGCGGTGGACAAACGGAACAACGTCCTCGCTCATAGGCCTTCGGTGCCTCGGGTATCGTCTCCCCCATGCTGCATTACTCCGAGTTCGAGCTGCTGGCTGTGGAATTGCTGTTTGCCGCCTCGCTGGTGGCAATCGCGGCGAAGTATGCGAAGGTGCCGTATACCGCCGCGCTTGTGGTGGTCGGGTTCTTCATCAGCCTCACGCATGTGCTCGATGTTGAGCTGAACAAGGATCTGATCTTCCTCGTCTTCCTGCCGCCGCTTCTATTCGAAGGGGCGATCAACATGAACCTGGTGGAGCTGCGGCGGCGGTGGGCGCCGGTGGCGCTGCTGGCTGTGCCGGGGACGGCCGTGACGGCCGCAATCATCGCCCTCGCGTTGGTGGCCCTGACGGGGATGAAGTTCGAGTTCGCCCTGTTGCTGGCGGTGATGCTGGCGCCGACGGACCCGGTCAGCGTGCTCATCACCATGAAACAGCACGGAGTGCCCGCCGGACTGCGGACGATCATCGAGGGCGAGTCGATCTTCAACGATGCCGTAGGCATCGTCCTTTTCGGCATCGCCTACTCCTTCGCCTTCCCGGACTCGGCGAGGGCCGAGTCGTTCGTGGCCGACGGGGTGTTGGAGTTCATCAAGGAGGCGGGCCTTGGCGTCTTCCTCGGGATCGGGTTCGGTTACGGGACGCACCATGTGATGCGGCTAATCGATGACTACCTCATCGAGATCACGCTGTCGGTGACGCTGGCCTTCGCCTCCTTCCTGGTAGCAGAGCAGGTGGGGGGTTCCGGCGTCCTCGCCGTAGTCGTCGGGGGACTCCTGATCGGGAACTACGGCGGCTACAAGGCGATGTCGGCGGCTTCGCAGACATCGTTGGTGCAGTTCTGGGAGGTGGTCGCGTTCCTGGTGAACTCTGCGCTATTCCTGCTTATCGGACTGCAATTCGACATCGCAAACCTGTTCGAGGTGGACACAGCAACGGCGGCGGCGGTGGCGGTGCTGGCGCTGTTCGTGGCGCGCGCGGTGTCGGTCTACGGGCTGCTCTGGCTCAATCGTCAGCGCCTGGGACCCTCCGTGGTTCCGCGAACCTGGCAGCATGCGATCGTCTGGGGCGGCCTGCGCGGGAGCATCCCGATCGCCCTGGCCCTGGGTCTGAGTGGCGGGCGCCGCGATCTCGGCGGCGTCGATGCTGTGGCAGTCGTCTTCGCCTGTGTCTTCGTGTCGCTTATCGGGCAGGGGTTGACGTTCGCGCCGCTACTGCGGCGGTTGGGATTGATGGAGTCGGACAGCGCCGCTGCGTGATTCAGCGGCGCCGTCCGACTGACAGAGTGGGGTCCGCCCCGGGCGAGGCGGGCCTCACTAAGACCACGGGGGGCATTGCAGAACGGCTAGCTGCTCGCCTGCCAGGCCTGCAACGTCGCTGTGACGGTCGACATCGTGCCGCCATCGTCGATCGTGAGCTTCAATTCGTCGCCGACTTTGTGGGCATCGATCATGGTGAGGAGCTGGCCAAGGTCCTGAACATCGGTGCCGTCCACCTGGACGATGACGTCGCCGCCGGACGGCGGAACGGCCGTCGAGCTGAGGTTGTTGGTTGCGCCGTGAATACCGGCATTGGCTGCAGCCGAGCTCGGGGCAACCTGCACGACATACACGCCGTGGCTCACGTCGAGGTTCAACTCGCTCTGGAGCTGGCTATCGACGCTGGTGCCGGAGATACCGAGTTGCGGGTGCTGGACGTCCTTGCCGGCCAACATTTCGGGCAGGAAGCGTTCGACACGGGAAGCCGGGATAGCGAAGCCAATGCCGACGAAGACGGACTGGCCGGTGGGATTTTCAAGCGCCGTGTTGATGCCAACTACCTGGCCATCGAGGTTGAAGAGCGGGCCGCCGGAGTTGCCGGGGTTAATCGCGGCATCCGTCTGGATGGCGTCCGGGATCGGGCGGCCGAGAGGGCTCGAGAGAGAGTCGCGGCTAATTGAGCTGACGATCCCTTCGGTAACCGTGAAGTCGAGACCAAAGGGGTTGCCTATGGCGAACACGCTATCGCCGACTTTGCTCGTGTCGCTCGTGGCGAATTGGGCGGGCAGGAGGCTGTCCGCGGGGGCCTTGATTTTGAGGACGGCGAGGTCGCTGCCCGTATCGGTGCCGACGATGGAGGCGTCGTAGGACTGTCCGCCGGGAAAGACGACGCTGATGGTCCGGGCGCCATCGATGACGTGGAAATTGGTGAGGATGTGGCCGTCCGTGTCGAGGATGACACCGGTGCCAAGGCCTGCGCCCTGGTTGGTAGCCGTCTGCACGGCGACGACGGAGGGCGACACCTTGCCGACCAGGGCCGAGAGACCGTTGCCGTCGGTGGTGCCGGTGGTGCCGATGTCAGCGGTGGAATTCGATGAGTCGCTGTCGTTGACGAAGAAGGCGCCTGCGAGGACGCCGCCACCGCCGGCAACGGCCATCATCAGGACGAGGATGCCGGGAAGGAGCCATTTAGATTTCATGAGATACCACCCTATGTTTTGCACGGCGGGGACTGTCGCAGCCAGGGGCAGGTAGGAGATCCGGGCGGTGCCGTGATCCTCCGGTCACGCGCGCATTCGGCCGGAGATGGGCGGCCAAACACTCGGATTCTCGCTGCCAGTTTCATGGCGCTGTGGTCCCTTCGAAACCACTCCAGCGCCTGCGGGGTTAGCTGTCGGGCTACAGCTGGAGTTGCTGCTCCTGCCTTCTTCTACGGGAAGGAAGGATGCGCCCCTTACCGGTGTTTCCCCCGCTCCGCTTCCGCGGATTCGGCGGGCGTTCCCCTTCTGGAAACGTCCTCTTCAGGCTAGCCCTGCCATCCGCACATCAAGGTAAAGGCGGGCGCCGAATGTCTCGCAAACTCGCAACGGTGAGCAGGGTGGGTAAAGAATCCGGGACATCCCAAAACCCGGGAGTCTCGCCATTACTACGGCGCCGCCGTACTATTTTCCGGTGACGCAGGACTTGCCCACGAGGTTCAGGCGATCGGTCTGGCAGGTCGTTGCAGACTTCGAGGTCGAACGCCTCAACGAGTGGGAACAGTCGCAGCTCACCATCCCCCAGATCCGGGTCCTCTTCCAATTACGACGCACACCCGGCATCGGGGTGGGCGACCTTTCCCAGGCCCTCGGCGTCACGGTTTCGACGGCGAGCGGCCTCGTCGGCAAACTCGCCGACCGCGGCCTCGTCTTCCGGGAAGCGGTCGCGGAAGACCGCCGGCAGGTGTCTCTGAAGCTGAGCGAACAGGGCGCGCGCCTGGCGGGCGAGATTGCCGGAACCTGGCGACCGTTCCTGGTCGATGTCGCCGCGGAACTCGGCGAACGGCTGCCGGAGATTACGACCGCGCTCGAGCAACTGGCAGCGACGACGCGGGCAGTCCGTCTCTCGCAAGAGGAGGCTGACAGTGCCGGGGCTCGCTAGCACACGGGTCGCTCTCCGGGCGTTTGAGAGTAAGAACTACAGGCTCTACTGGACCGGCCAGGTGGTTTCGGTGACCGGCACCTGGATGCAGAACATCGCGCAGGCCTGGCTCGTCCTCCAGCTCTCAGATTCACCACTCGCCCTCGGCACGATCGCCTCCGTGCAGTTCACGCCGATGTTGCTCTTCAGCCTCTTTGGCGGTGTCCTGGCGGACCGCCTGCCGAAGGTGAAAGTGCTCTGGGTGACGCAGTTGGTGATGGCGACCCAGGCACTCGTCTTCGCCATCCTCACGAGCACTGGCGTCATCAACCTGCCACTGGTCTACGTGCTCGCCGGGATTCTCGGGCTCGCCTCAGCGGTGGACCAGCCAACCCGACAGGCAATGCTCATGGAGCTGGTCGGGCCAGAGAACCTGCCAAATGCCATCGCCCTCAACTCGATCCAGTTCAACGTCGCCCGGATCGTCGGACCGGCTATCGGGGGCGTAGCCATTGCGACCCTTGGCATCGCCGGCGCTCTCTACTTCAACTCACTGAGCTTCGTCGCCACAATCGGCGCCCTGGCGTTGATGGACAAGAACGCCTTCTACGAGATGCCACCGCGGATCCAGGGCCGAGTACTCTCGCAACTTGGCGAAGGCGTCCGCTACGCCCTGCGGACACCGGATATTGCCCTCATCGTTATCGTCCTCGCCTTCATGGGGACGTTTGCCTACAACTGGAACGTGATGATGCCGCTGGTGGCGAAGTACCTGCTCCACGCCGGGCCGAGCGGATTTGGCCTCCTGATGTCGGCCATGGGCGCCGGTTCAATCACGGCGGGAGTCGGGGTCGCGTTCGCCCGTACCCCCTCGCCGCGGCGGCTCTTTCTTGGTGGGACGGCGCTCGCGGTGCTGCTCTTTGCCATGGCATTTAGCCGTTCATGGTGGCTGACGCTGCCGTTTGTGGTCGGCCTCGGAATGTCGAGCATGGTCTTCCAGACGACCGCCAGCACGCGACTGCAGTTGCTTTCGCCGCCCCAGATGCGAGGCCGGATCATGGGTATCCGCCAGCTCCTTGTCGCGGGCACCACGCCTATCGGCGGGCTGACGTTCGGTTTCCTTGCGGAACTGTTTGGGGTCGGCCCGGCGGTCGCGATCATGGCCGTGTGCTGCAGCCTCGGCATCGTCTTCGGATTGCTGTACCTCTGGATCCTGCGACGGCTGGCCGGACCGACACCGGACGATGGCGGTGCACCCGGAGCCGCCGGGCTGATGCCTGTTGCCGGGTCTGCGACGGCAACCACAATGTCGAAAAGCCTGTAAGGAATCCCTCGGTCCCTTCGTTGCAGGGGTGAGCGCGAAAACGCATCACCCGGACGGAGGAATCCATCAATGACATCGCCCGAATCACGCGCACGCCCGTGCTGAGCCACGGCATCGGCCGTTGGGTCTAGTAGCTTGCCTGCAGGCGGCGCCGACACCAGCGATCGACCGGATACTCAGGGCTCGGTGTCGCGTCAGCGAGTCCACGCCTACGCCATCGCCCTCCTGGACCGTGGCGGCCGAGTCAGCTCGCATTGTGGTCGCCCTCGCAGAGAGGATGACTTCTTCGGCGAACGATGGCATCACAGGTCCTCTTCTTCTCCAAGCCGCACGAATGCGCAGAGACCACCATCTTCGATTCCACGTGGAAGTCTTGAACCCGCGGACCTCTGAAGGGCTTCGGAGCGCCCACATCGGTCAACTTCACCAGCGGCAACGGCAGCAAATCAGGAGAACACCGCTTTCCGGATGACCAGGGCACGTTACGCAGGAGCGCAGGCGGCATGATCCGGCTCGGTGGAGACGACGAAGTCGGCCTGGACGGCCACTCGTCGCATCGACTGCGGCTTCGCCACTCAGCCTGCTCATGAGCCGTGCTGGCGGGCGCTGCCGTAGAGATGGCGCAATTCAGTCGCATTTGTGAGGTGGACGACAAAGGCAAGTTCGTGCTTACCTCGAACAGCTGTTGCAAGGACGGGTTCATCACGAACATCCAGCCGTTGGCGCCCAGGAGGACATGGACGCCGCCGAGGAGATGCGCCTGAAGCGAGCCGGGCATAGGGGCGCCTTCCCTAACGCGAGGTTCCGCTCGTCAGCATCCAGGACGACCGAAATCCGGTGACGCAATTCCACCCGGTTGCCCAAGAACGAACCGGTGACGGGCGCTGCAGACTGGTAGTGGGCGCATGCGGCAAGAGGGATGTGCTCCTCGTTGCAGAGCTTTCCCAGCGTCGGGTCGAGTCCAATCCAGCCGGCGCCGGGGAGATACGCCTCCGTCCAGGCGTGAAGCTCCGAGGCCTGGGCGCTGAGCTGGCCCCCATCCAGCTGTGGCTGGACAAGGTAGCCGGAGACGAATCGGCTTCCAATCCCAATGTGGCGGAGGGCGCAGACAAGCAACCACGCCACATCCCGACACGAACCAATCCGCCGGCTCAGCGTGAGAGCCGGGGGCTGCACCCCAGCTTCAGCGCGCGATTCGTAACCCACGGTCTCGTGCACCAGGGTGTTGAGACCGGTCAATAGATCGACCGTGCCCACGCCCGTCCTGGCCACCTCGGCAACCAGTGTATGGACACTATCGTCGACAGGTGCATCGCTAAGGTACGCGGCAAGCTCGGCACGAAGGTCGTCCGGGTACTGGAATGGCCACGTGGTAGCGGATTCTGCCACCCAGAAGTCGAACGGGTTTACCGGAGCCATGTCCGCCGCAAGCCGGACATCGAATTCCAGATGATCCGTGGGCTGAGTGAAGACGAACCGCGCCAGCCAGTTCCCGTTCGGATCCTGGAGCCAATTCACAAAGTGCTCGTCAGGCGAGGCCGTCAGCTCGTAGCTAAGGATCGGCGTCCGGCAATACGGCGTCGGACGGAGTCGAACTACCTGCGGCCCAAGGACAACTGGATGCGGATAGCTGTAGCGAGTGACGTGGTGGAGTCTTGCAAGAGGATTCACTGACGCTCCCGATGGTGCCCCGGCGGACTGCGGCCTGGATGACGCTCGGGCTACCCCTGGCCGCCCTGTTCAGCGGGACTGCCGGCAGCATCAGCTCGCTCGTCGCTGGCAACCTGGCGATCTCGCGCCTGCGCCGTTGCGTTCGTGTCGATGTTTTCGATTGAATCCTGCTTGAGGGCAGCGGAGCGTCTCAGGCGCAGCTTTTCGGCAATTCTCCTGGCAGCGGACCGCAAACCGGTGGCAACTGGCATGGCTTCCTCCATCGCCGTTCGTGATGACCGCACAATGGCGAGTCGTGGCGAGGGTGAAATCGACCGCGAGCAGGTCCTTATGTGGGGCCTTCATCGTATCAGAACGTCTATCGGCTCTTGTCCCGGCCGGATCTCGGACTGGTGCCCTATTTCCCTGCGCGTTCCGCGGCGTGCTTCCCCGCGATCTTCCCGAAGACGGCGCCGCGGATGACCGATGAGGCGCCGGGGTAGTTGTTGTAGAAGATCTCGCCCATCGGTTCGCCGGCGGCGTAGAGGCCGGGCATGACCTGGCCGCGGGTATCGATGACGCGGGCGCTGGTGTCACACTTGAGGCCGCCGAAGGTGAAGGTGATGCCGCCGGTGACGGGGATGGCGATGTAAGGAGGCTCAGTCAGGGGCAGGGCCCAGTTGCTCTTGTTTGGGGCAAGCCCGACGGTGCGCTTGCCGTCCATGCGGTCGAGGTCGTACTCGCCGGGCTGGATGGCGTTGTTGAAGTCGCCGATGGTGTCCATGAAGTTCTCGGCCGGGATCTCCATAAGGTCGGCGAGGTCCTTCAGGCTGTCGGCCTGGTAGGGCGGGCCAACCGGGCGCCAGGCGCGGGCGAACTCTTCGCGCTGGTAGGCCTGCTGGTCGAAGACGCACCAGGCGGTGCCGCCGGGAGCGGCTTCGATGATCCGCTTGCTGAACTTCACGTAGGTGTGGTCGCGGAAGTCCTCGCCCTCGTCGATAAAGCGCTTGCCGTTGCGGTCGATGAAGAGGCCCATCTGGTAGTTGTAGAGAGCAGTAACGCCGCATTCGATGCGGGGGCTGCGGGCGTCGAGGACGGCGGAATGGTAGTCACCCCACTGGCCGGCGGGCGCGGCCCCGGCAGCCATGGCCATGTTCAGGCCGTCGCCGGTGTTGTAGCGGCTGCCACGAAGGATGAGGGAGTCGGCGAAACGGCCGAGGTAGCGAACACGCATCTCGACGTTCGCCTGGAAGCCGCCGCAGGCGAGGACGACACCGCCCTTGCCAATGAGGTCGACCATGCCTTCGGGCCCGCGGGCGCGGATGCCGCGGACGCTGCCGTCGGGATCGACGAGGAGGTCCTGGGCAGCGGTCTCGTAGGTGCAGGTAACGCCGAACCCTTCGAGCCGCCGGAAGAGAAGGTCGACAAGGCCCTGGCCACCGGACTTCGGGCTGCGGCGGTAGCCGGCGGTGTGCGGATAGCCGGCCTCCCATTCGAGGCCGAAGTCGGTCAGCCAGTCGGCCGTTTGACGGGCGTTGTCGCAGAGGGTGCGGATGAGGTCCTCGTTGGCGCGGCCGCTGGAAATGCGCATCAGGTCGCGGAACATGTCGTCGGCGGTGTAGTCGCGGACGCTGAACTCGTCCTGCTCGTGGGGGAAGCGCATCTGGGCATCGGCAAAGCGGGTGTTGCCACCGCGCTCGGGCCGTGGCGCCTTTTCGACGAGGACGGGATTGCCACCGTTTTCGTGGACGGAGAGCGCCGTCGAAAGGCCGGCGATACCACCGCCGACGACCACGACATCGAACTCGTACGTCTCAGAAGCGCCGGGAGAACCGAAGGGAACAGGCATGGAGCGGCAGTATACGGCTGGAGCCGAAAAACTGCGGTCGAATCTGTGGTGTCGATAACGAAGAGCGAAGGCTCAAGAGAGTGTTAAGGAACATGTGTTCGAGTCATAACGTGCTAGGCAAGGGGCCACGAGGCGTCGTACTGTCCCGGTGTTGGAGGCGGGGTGAACGAGAGTTCTACCACCGCACCGGGACCCGGACAGCCGACCCGCAAGGGAAGAGTCTTCCGGCCCGGACGGAGCCAGCGAAGGGGCAACCTTTCACCGCCCGAAAGGACGGAGGCTCCGGGGGACAGCCTCTCTCGTAGTAATACTGGGAGGCGGTCGCAGAGCCGCTGTCCTTCCTTTCGAGGAAGGCGCCTCGCGCGGCCAGGTGGCAACACCGGTCCCTGGGGAGGATGAGTGGAGCAACGGCCTCGGTCGTTGAACCGCCCATCCGGGCTCTCGCAAGCAAACCTCTGACAAGCTAAAGGGGCGCCTTTCGGGACGCCCCTTTTTGCTGTCCCTCGCGTTGGGGCGTGGGCTAGAGTGTGCGAAACCAGCACCCGGAGAATGCAACTGTCCACCATCGATATCCCCGCAGAAATGACCGGCACCGTCCGGGAGATCCATGTCCGGCCGGCCGGGCTGTGGCGGCCGGCGACGAGCTGATGGTCGTCGAGTCGATGAAGATGGAGATCCCGGTGGAGTGCCCCGTTGCGGGCACAGTCGTCGAGGTACTCGTGGCGGTCGAGGACCACGTGGATGAGGGGGCGATCCTCATGCGGCTGGAGACGGCGTAGGGCCCTCCATGATTGGCGATGTCGAGGTGCGCGAGGCGGGCGCGAAAGGGCTCGGCGTCTTCGCCCGCCGTGGCTTCAAGCCGGGCGAATTCATCTTCAGACGGCGCAACGGTCCGCCGATTCGCTATGAAGACCTGGCGAAGGTCCCGGTGGAACGGCGCGAACACCTGACCGAGCTTGACCGCGAACACTGTGCCATCGTCGAGCCGCCGGGCGCCTACCTGAACCACTGCTGCGAACCGAACGCGATGCGAAGCGGCGTGAAGGTCTTCGCCTGGCGGGCCATCGAGGCGGGTGACGAGATCACAATCGACTACCGGCTGAACGCGTTCGACGGCGACAGCTGGCCGTGCATCTGCGGCGCGCCGTCGTGTACGGGGACGGTCGTCGGCTCGTTCTTTGCTCTCCCGGAGGAGACACAGCGCGCCTACCTGCCCTACGCGCCGGCATTCATCAGACGCGAGTGGCGGGCGCGGCAGGGGCGTTAACGCCGGGGCTACACTGCCATCGCGATGGCAACCACGACGACCATCTCTGTTCGCTACGCAACGGGTACGGCAGGCCGTTCAATCGCCTATACCAGCCGGGGTAGTGGGCCCGCGCTCGCAATCGTCCCACATGTCCAGATGAGCCACCTGCGTCGGGAGATGGCTATCGATGCCTTCCGGGCCTTTGCTGCCACTGTCGGCCGTCACCGCCGCCTCGTGCGCTTCGATGGCTGGGGCTCGGGCCTCTCGGGTGATGATGCCGCGTCGTTCGCGGTCGACTCGCTCGCGGACGACATCCGGCTTGTGCTGGATGCGCTCGGACTGGAGCAGGCCGCCCTCTTCGGCCACATCACCGGGGTTCTGCCGGCCATTGCCTTCGCCGCGGCGCACCCCGGGCGAGTCACGCATCTCGTGCTCTGGAACGGCTTCGCGCGGCATGTCGAGCACGGCGCCAACCCGCGGATGCAGGCACTCTTCGCCATGGCCGCAACGGATTGGGAACTCTTCACCGAGTCAATCTCGCAGGCGGCACTGGGATGGCGTGATGCCGCAGCATCGCAGCAGTGGGCCGCCCTGGTCAGGGAGTCCACCACGCCCGCTCGATTTTCCCGGTACCTGGAGGCGCGGCGAGGATGGGACGTTTCGGGGCTCCTGGCACAGCTGGCGGCGCCAACCCTCGTATTGCACGACCGTCACAATGCTCTCGCCAGCGAAGAACGGAGCCGCGAGCTGGCCGCCGGGATCGCCAATGCTCAGTTCGTCGAGGCGTCGAGTGTGGCTGGCATGCCCGATGCGCAGACGTCGATGCTGATCGACCGGTTCCTCAGAGGCGGGGAAAGCAGCCTGCCTGCCGGTATGCAGCTTTCCCCGCGCGAGCTGGAGGTGCTCCGAGAGGTTGCCTCAGGATCCACGAATGCCGTCGTCGCGGAGCGGCTCTCAATCAGTGTGAATACCGTCGTCCGCCACCTCACGCACATCTACACGAAGACCGGCACCACCAACCGCCTCGAAGCGGTGCGGCTGGCAGAGCAGAGGGGCCTTGTCGATTGACGTGTGAATCACCCAATCCGGTGATGTCACAGGCCGGAGAATGGTGATATCCCGTGATGCCTGCCGGCGTCGCAGGCGGCCACGATCCTCCCGGCTGCGGTAGGCAGCGGGAGGGTGTGATGGCCGAGCGGGCGGATTACCATCTGCCGGAGAGCTGGGGAGACAAGGCAGAAGACTACGACTCGCTGTTCGTCCCCTTCAGCGGGCCTGCGGCGATCGCCGCCATCGATGCCATGGAGCTCTCACCAGGCGAACGGTTCATGGACATTGCCGCCGGCACCGGGGCGGTCACTATCGAAGCAGCGCGCCGGGGGGCAAGTGTCGTAGCGGTCGACTTTGCGGAGGGGATGCTGTCCGTTCTGAGGGCAAAGCTGGAACGACTCGGCATCAACGGCATCGAGCTTCACCAAATGGACGGTCAGGCGCTGGAGTTTCCCGACGGAACGTTCGATGCCGCTGGCTCCGGATTCGGACTCGTCTGGTTTCCTAATCCGGGGCGGGGCCTCCGGGAAATGCATCGAGTGCTCAGGCCGGGTGGGCGCGCGTTCCTGACCACCACCGGGCACCCTGGGAGCAGTGAGCTTCAGCGGTTGGTCGTCCAGGCGAGTATGGCCGCCGGAGCGACTGTCTCGCGCCCGGTAGCGTCGACAATGCCCGGTGTGGATGACTGGAAAGCACTATTGGAAACCGCCGGGTTCGGGGATGTCCGCGTCGAGGTGCACTCCATGTCCTGGCCTATCCCGGATCCGCGGCGGTTCTGGGGTAAGTGGGCGCTCGAATCGCCTCCGAGCGCCGGGCTCTGGCGGGATCAGCCGGAAGCGGTCAAGCAGGCGGCCGGCGACGAGTTCGTCCGCCTGGTCGAGGCGACCGGAAGGTCGGATTTCGCCACCGAGGTGCTGATAGGGATTGGGCGGAAGTAACCAACGACCCGCGGCTAAGGTTCGAATCTCCATCTTCGAGAACTTGCCACGTACCAGCGTAAAGATGTGATGGACGGTGCGTTCAGCCACCACATTCCCGGCCATATCCTTCACCACCTGGTGCACCTCGGCGTCGACGCGGTCGTCGGGGAGGTCGGTGACGCTGACCGGGTCGACGCGGGGGTCAATCTGGGTCCACTGCCGGGTCCAGTAATCACGAACGGCGTCGTGGCCGTGGACGAAGCCGCCCTCCATCCCGTTGGCCCACGCGACATCGAGCGTGAGGTGGGCAAGGATGCCATCGATATCGCGGGCGTTGAATGCGGCGTACGCCGCGCGGATCGCGGGCTCGTGGGGTGAAGGCATGAGTGGAGGGTACGGTGTGGTTGGCCGTTCGGTACCGCCCGATGAGTTAGAAGGGGCTTTACTGCGGCCTACCAAATAAATTGGTAGGCTGAGGCGAATGAACGCAGCAGAACGCATCATCGCCCGCTTCGGCGGCCAGAGCGCACTGGCCACCCTCATCGGCAAGCGCCAGAGCACGGTCCAGCACTGGGCCGCCACGGGCATCATCCCCGCGCAGTGGCATCGCACCCTGCTCCAGCTCGCGCTGCAGCATCAGATCTCCCTGGAGGCCAAGGACTTCGTGACTACTCCCACCCGCTCAATCAAGCCCGCCAACGGCAAGCTCGGCGTCATGCTCGTCGGCCTCGGGGCCGTCGCCACCACCTTCATCGCCGGCGTCGAAGGCGCCCGCCGGGGGATCGGCTCCCCCATCGGATCGGTCAGCCAGATGGGCACCATCCGCCTTGGCAAGCGCACGGAGAACCGCAGCCCGCTGATCAAGGACTTCGTGCCGCTGGCGAAGCTCGACGACCTCGTCTTCAGCGCCTGGGACCCGATCCCCGACGACGCCTACGCGTCCGCCCTGCACGCCGGCGTGATCGACAAGCACGAGCACGTGGAGCCGATCAAGGACTTCCTCAAGAGCGTCCCCCTGATGCCGGCCGTCTTCGACCAGAATTACGTGAAGCGGCTCCACGGCACGAACGTGAAGAAGGGCAAGAACAAGCGCGAACTCGCGGAATCGATCCGGGAGGACATCCGCAAGTTCAAGGCGTCGTCCGGCTGCCGACCGTCTCGTCATAATCTGGGCCGCCAGCACGGAGATCTTCATGGAGGAGACGGAGGTCCACCAGACCGTCGACGCCTTCGAGACGGCGATGGAAGCGAACGATGAAGCGATCGCCCCATCGATGCTCTACGCCTATGCGGCGATCATGGAGAACGTCCCCTTCGCGAACGGTTCGCCGAACCTGACCTGCGACACGCCGGCGCTGGTGAAGCTGGCCAAGGAACGCGGCGTGCCGGTTGCGGGCAAGGACTTCAAGACCGGCCAGACACTGATCAAGACGGTGCTGGCGCCGATGTTCAAGGCCCGCATGCTCGGTCTCAACGGCTGGTTCAGCACCAACATCCTCGGCAACCGCGACGGCGAAGTGCTGGACGACCCGGAGAGCTTCAAGACGAAGGAAGAGTCGAAGCTCGGCGTGCTGGAGCACATCCTGCGTCCCGACCAGAACCCGGAGCTCTACGGCAACCTCTACCACAAGGTCCGGATCAACTACTACCCGCCCCGCGGCGACAACAAAGAGGGCTGGGACAACATCGACATTTTCGGGTGGATGGGCTACCCGATGCAGATCAAGGTCGACTTCCTCTGCCGCGACTCGATCCTGGCAGCGCCCATTGTCCTCGACCTGGCGATGTTCATGGACCTCGCCGGGCGCTCGGGTCTCTCCGGCATCCAGGAGTGGCTCTCGTTCTACTTCAAGAGCCCGCAGCACGCGCCCGAGCTCTACCCCGAGCACGACCTCTTCATCCAGCAGACGAAGCTGAAGAACACGCTCCGTTACCTGATGGGCGAAGAGCAGATCACACACCTCGGGATTGAGTACTACGAGAACGAGGTGTCGGTGGAGGCGTAGGAGTTTGGCATAGCCAGCTATGGTCAGATCGTCGGCAGACCGGCGACGTCTAGGACATGGTCCAGCATATCTCGGACCTCTTCGCACTGTTGGTAGATGTCCGCCCGGTAGGCGAAAACTTGCGAATCTACAAACCTTGATGCGACGGCCTCAAAAGCATCGTATCCGTAAGAATCCGGGCGGAAGAGCCACACTTTGGTCCGCGTTCGGGGTCTGCGGCGAGGTCCGCGAGTTCTAGTTTGAGAGTCGGAGCCCCTGCCACGGTGTTCATCGGCTGGAGGGCCACGCAGATGTCGTACGATTTGGCAAGTGTACCTCTCTCTTGAGGAGGTCCCTGTCCCCAGGAGAGGGAGGAGCCACTTCGGTCTCAGGCAGGCGGGCAGTGTGGCCGCCTTCTTCGATTCTGGCTGCAACATCAAGTCGCTTCTGGAAATCAGGAAAATACGGACGATCCTCTAGACAAATCCCCTGCCCAAAGACCAAGGCGTTGAGCGTGCGCGACCTAGACTTGATATCCGCTAGGGCAGCATCAACTGCTTCTCGTTAGGCCACGGCATCGAACACTCCTGGCTGGGCGTCGATAGCGCCAGGAGAGCGGTGCGTGCCTCGTAAGTGCAGTTGGTGGTGCCCTCAGTCGCTAAGCCAGCCCGCAATAGTTTGCCGATACCGAGCCAATCCTGCCAACCTTCCATCTCTTCTTCGATCTCATGGAATGACACGACCCCAGTATCACCCAACCGACCCAACACTCGCCACGCCGACGGCCATGAGAGAGCCGCCGCGCGATTGAACGCGCCATCTCGGCGAGACACAACGCTCGGCGTGGAATCGAAAAAACGATGGAGACAGCGTTCGTACATACGACGGAGACACGTCCCCGAAGCTCAGTACCGTCAGGCTGGACTCGTCCGTTGACGACGCAGATGCGGGTCGGCGCGCGCTAGTGGTCACCAAACTCCTCCAATCGGGACCGTTACTCTACCGGATTCTCAGGTGGCATGGCGTCATCGTCATCATCGGCTTCATTGGCTACTGAGCCTAGTAGTTCCTGCGCGTCCATCATCTGGAGCTGTGCCGAAGGGCTGTCACCAAGCCCCTCGCAGTCCGAACGGGCAATCGGATGCGCACGACGGGCACCGCGGGGAGTATGCCGTCGTCTGTAAGATTTGCTACTGACGGAAGGTCGGCACCGGGCATGACCACCGCGAAATCGACCGTTATTTCATAAGGATTGTGCGATACGTTCGCGAAATTAGCGTATGTTCCCGGCGCGCCGACCGGGAGTTCGACTATTCCAATCTTGAGCCTGCTTAGCTCTTGCTGGGTTTCTTCTCCGGGTACCTCGGACTCTGGCATTGCATCCCCGCGTTCGCGATTAACGATATTCCAGCTTACGCCGCAACCAGTCGTTGCCTGCAACTACTCTGGCGCTCAGTCATCACTCAATCGTCCCAACCCACAGGCAGGTCGAGGGGTTGCCACTCCTTCGGCGGGCGCCAGTGTTCCCAGCCGGCATCGAAGGGTGGAGCGCCGGCGCGGGCGTCGTCGAGGACGCGGAGGCCGTACTCCTTGAGCTGCGCGAACTGGGCTTCGGTATACCAGCCATGTTCGATGCCGTAGGCGAACTCGTCTTCGTCCTTCCACTGCCACGATTGGCGGTCGGGGGCGACGACGAGGTCGAGGGTGAGGTCCATGCTGTCGAAGCCAACGCTCGTTCGGCGCATGGGTTCTTCAAGGTTGATGTACCAGCAAAGGAACTCCCACGAATGTTCGTCCCAGAAGAGGACCGTGGCGTGGTTCGCGCCCTTCTCGAGCAAGCGGAGACAGTGCGTCAGTCCCCAGACCGTGGGTATGCGACGGGTGGCGTGGACGAAGTCGCGGGTGCGATTGCCGTCGGCATCGCCCATGCTGCTCATCTTCGTGCCGGGCTGCAGGTAGAGGGCGACGAAGTCGCCGCGGTCTTCGACAACCCGCATGGGCGCGCCCCAGATCCAATCGTCTCGGCGATGACGGACGACGACCACATCGCCTGGCGCGTACCGATCCGTCACGGCGTGGGGTGGGCTTCCATCCACTCGCCCCAGAGTGCGTCGCGCTTTCGGGCCGCCTTGCGGTAGCCGATCTGGGCGCCGAGGAAGGTGCCAAAGACCTGGGCGAACACGTAGCCCCCACCGATGAGAGCCGCGAAGGCAACGCCGGGATTGCCGAGGAATCCGGGCGCCCAGGCGACAAGATAGAGGAACAGCGCCACGGCGAGCGTCAGGCCGAACATGGCGCCGCTATGGACCCAGCGCGCCTCGATGCTCTGCTTCTTCTTATAGAGACGAAGGACATCCTGGGGGATCTCGTTCGTCGTCCCGACCACCGCAAGGTCGCTGCCGCAGAAGCCACAGATCGTGGTCTCCGGGCGTTGGCGGCCGAAGCAGAAGCCGCAGAAGCGCCCGGCGGCGGGTACCTGGTGGGCGAGCCGCTCCTCCATCTTCGGCTGCAGGAGGTCGAGGTAGGGGTAGGGCGAAACGTAGCCGGCCTCTCCTTCGAGGACCGGGCCTTCCTTATCCGCCAGCTTGTCCGCAGTCATTACGGCTAAGGGAACCACCGCGGCAGTTCGGTCGCAAGCGGCGCCGGGCATGGTAGAGTGCGCCGAAATCGCGACAGGGGACCGCGGGATGAATGCAACGCGTGGAGCGGGGACAGCGATAGCCGTGGTTGCCGCGGTACTTCTCGCCTTCGGCCTGCTTGGGCCGGTGGCCCGGGCGGCGGTAGATGGCGGCGCGCCTGACACAAGCTCGATCGAGGCATTCCAGGCGCAGGACGCCGGGGGCAACGTCTCCGGATGTAGCGGTACAGCCATATCGATGGACAAGAACAACGCTGTCATCGACCAGGTCACGGCGCCGGGCGCGCCACCGGCATCACGCTCGAACGCCCTCAAGATCGACTACGACGGCGTCGTCCATTACGACGGCCAGAGCGACAACCTGATCACGAACCACCACTGGGACATCTCGATCTTCGGGATCAAGGTGAAGTCGAGCAGCGGGAAGAACAGCGAGAAGCGAACCCACGACGAGAGCGACGAGAAGGTCTCCGACTACATCCCCATCCGGATGTCAGGAAAGTACTTCGTGAGCTTTCAGATCAGCGGCGATGGTGGCTCCTGCAGCGGTTCGCTCTGGGTGGAAATTGACGAGAATCCCGTGGGCACCGTGCCCTGGCTGCTCGGTACCGGTCTGATGCTCGCGGGCGTCGCCGGTGCTGCGTTCTCCGTACCGTCGGGTGCGGCAGCCGCGGCATCCGGGGCGGGCATAGCCGGCGCGACTGGCGCCGCGGGCACCACGCCAGATGAGACGGTGATCGGTGGGGGGCCAACGGCGGCCGCGCCGCCGGCCGATGATGGGGCCATGATCGGTGACACTGAGACAGGCACCAGTCCCCCGGAACCACCCGGTGACGACGGACCGGTGATAGGGGGTTGATGCCATGAACGAATTGCGACGGCATCCCGTTGGCGGCGCCTTCTCGGGGCTGGTGTTCGGCCTTGGCTTCCTCGTGATGCTCTTTATCTATGGGCTCGCCTGGTTCGAAAACTGGTGGCCGTACTTGATCATCCTGGTCCTCTTCGTCGTCGCGGGTGTGCTGGTTGGGCTCTACGCACCGCCATGGCGGAACCGGCGTGGCTAACCGTCCCAAACGGCGTCCATGGTGGCGCAGGCTCTTCACACCGAAGCAGCCCGACCTCAAGCTAGAGGAGCTTGAAGCGAAGCTGCGCAAAGCCGAACGGGAGCGAAACGAGAAGGAACAGTCGCGGGAGGGCGGCCGCGAGAAGTAACGGCGCCGGCAAGACCGGGTGAAGGCGTCCGGAAGGCCGTGGAGAACGGGCCCCATGGGGTCTGGCGGTGGGAGCCCCGGCAGGCTTCACTGGACGGGTGGATAGCATGACGGCGGGAGTCGAGCCAGCTGGCGGCGCGTTTCGAAGGCAGATTCCCAACCTCGCGCGCGGTGCGGCGGTGCTCGCTGTCATCGTTGCTGTCGCCGGGGTAGTCGTCGCCACCTACCTGGCGATTGAGAACGCCCAGGGACAATCGGGCGTCTGCGTGGGCGTGCACGGCTGTCAGACCGTGCAGCAGAGCAAGTATGGGAAGATCCTGGGCGTCCCCATCTCGTTCCCCGGACTTGCGGCCTACATCACTCTTGTTGGACTCTCCCTCGCCTGGCTCCTGCAATGGCCGGTCGCACGGGCCGTGGCGGCGCCGCTCGGATTTCTCGTAGCCTTCGGTGGCGCGCTCTTTTCCGCCTACCTCACCAGCCTTGAAGCGTGGGTGATCAATGCCTGGTGCATCTACTGCATCACCTCGGCGATCCTCATGGCGACGTTGTTCCTGCTCTGGACGGGGATCCTGCTGGCCACGCGGTCGACGGATCTCCAGAGCGCGGGGTGACCCTGCGCGGACAGACCTCACAGGACGCTGTTCGACCATTCGCTCTGGAGATGGGATCGGCCCGCAAGTCTCCTTTGTGGATATACCGAAGCCGAATAAGCATGAGACCAATGCCGGCTACCAGCGCGTAGAAAAGGGCCGCGAGCGGTCTCGTTACCGGCCGAAGCAGCCGCACTGGTGGCACGTGTTGTAGCCGTTCGGGCGGTCGCGGTCGGGACGGGGCCGATCCTCGCAGGGCGTCCGGTAGCATAGCCCAGCGGCCACGGGGGGCCGCGACTACATCCCTCCCTCCATCGGTATACTTTGCCCCGTGACTACTCAGATCGACCACGGGCACGATGGCTACGTCACGGTCAACGGCCTTCGCCAGCACTACCTGCGCTGGGGATCCGACGGTGGCGACCCGGTGGTTTTGCTCCACGGGCTGATGAACAACGCTCGCTACTGGGAACACCTGTCAAACTCGTTCGGCGAGGATACGACGGTGTATGCGCCGGACCTTCGCGGCCACGGTGAGAGCGAGCATGCACCGGGCGGCTACCTCGTCTGGGCCTTCGCCATGGATCTTCGCGGGTTCGTGCAGGAGATGGACTTCGAGGCCTTCGACCTCGTCGCCCACAGCATTGGCAGCCGGGTAGCGATGGCCTACGCGCGAGATAACAGCCATCGCCTGAAGCACCTGGTGCTGGCGGACATGGGGCCACAGATGGCCGACCAGGGGGCGCGCGGCATCCGGCGCAATGTCGGCGAGACGAACAAGGCGCCGGGCTTCCCCACTGAGGCCGAAGCGATGGAGTATTACCGGGGGCTCTACCCGGGCGCCGACGAGCCGTTCCTGATGCGGCAGATAGCGTCGGGCCTCACGCTCGATGAGACGACGGGGAACCTGGTGTTCCGCTTCGACCCGCGCCTGCACGAGGCGACGGGCAAGGGTGCTATCGCCGAGATCCCGTTCCTCTGGGAGAGCCTGGAGCACATCACCTGCCCCACTCTCGTCATCCGGGCCGAGAAGTCGAAGGTGCTCTCACGGGAGATTGCGGACCAGATGGTCGAACGTCTGCCAAATGCGCGCTTCGCCGAGATCCCCGACAGCGGACACCAGATCCCGCTGCATCAGCCGGACCGATTTGCAGAAGTGGTGCGGGAGTTCTTGAGCGACGAGCGGTGAGCTGTCACCGGAATTGCTGTGCGACGACTCGCCCTATTTCGCAAACATATCTGACTCAGCATCCAAGGAGCTGAGAATCCTCCTGGCAGCCCAAACACCTAACCAGCACGAGGTGGAGCAGGCCGCGACGATGAGCGGCGACATCACAAGCGCTGGCATCCAGGTCCCGGCCATGATCGAGACGAGCCCCACAACAGCGACGCTGATCGTCCCCGACATCGAGAACATCGCCTTGCGCGAAAACCGATTCCAGCCGAAGCGCATGACGCCTATCGGATAGATCCACGACCACCCGATGGCTGGAACCATGAGGAGTCCGGCGGCGATGTAGTCGCCCTGGCTGAACTGCATGTGGTGATCTTCGACCGAGGTCTCCCAGCCATCACCTCGAGTCACGAGCCAGAACGGGAGGCATTTCCCGTCCTGCCGCAACGCTTTCACAACTTGCGGTCCTCGTGTGCCCACCAGGCCTGCCTTATGCCGGAATTCGTGACAAGATGCCGGTCGAAGACGCAGGAGGACCGATGACGCAGGCAGAACGTGAACGGCTGACCGAACTGAGGCTCACGCCGGAGATTCAGAAGATCATCAACGAGGCGTTCGAGCCCATGGACCTGCCGTTCATGATGGCCCACGTGGACGACAACGGACGGCCCTCGATGTCATGGCGGGGCAGTGTCTGCGCCGTCAGTGAAACGGAGATCGGCGTCTGGGCCCGGCACGGTGACGGCGGTACCGTGACTTCGCTGGAGCAACGGCCCGACGTGATGCTGGCCTACCGGGAGACGGGTGGCCCCGGGAAGCCGTCGAAGGCTGTACTCAACATTCGCGGCAAAGCTCGCATCGTCCGCGGCGATGAGCGCCACCGGGTATACGACATCATGGCCCAGCGCGAACGCGCCGCCGATCCCGAGATGCAGGGCGTCGCCATCATCATCGAGATCGAGAGCGTCGGCGGGATCATTCCGGGGTACCTGCTGCAGATGCGGAAGTAGCGACGGTTGGTCAGCAATCAGGTGCCAACAATCAGCGCCGAGACCGGAGCCGGCGGGGCAAGGGCGTCGCGCGGCAGCCGGTAAGCGATCGGCTCTCAGCAGTCAGCCGGGGAAGTCCGGGAGTCTTTCGAAGGCATGCGGCCACGGGGGACCGCGGCTTCACGACGGTGGAGCTAGGTCGTGGGCTTCGCACCGGGCATGAAGCTGGCGACGATGTCGCCGTCAATCCAGGTGGGTTCTTCCTCGAGGAGGGCGACGAGACGACGGTGCCAGTAGCTCTGTGCCGGGTCGTTGGCGTTGGCCTCATAGGCCTCGCGAGTCTCGAAGACGACAGGGACCATGATCTCGTTGGCACGGTCGACGAGACGGAACACGTGCCCCGCAATAGCTTCGGGAACGACCTGCGGCGTCCGCACCGTCCACCACTCTTCAAACAGCGCGACGACCTGGTCTTCTTTGCCAGCCTTTGGCCGCACGACGGCGATCGAACCGAACATGATGGAACCTCCTGAGGGCCTGAGGTTACGCCGTTTGGCGAGAACACTCCCGTCTGTCCGATCCACCGTGCGGCAAATGCCGCCGGAGCCGTGCCGTCCTCTAAGGGTATGCGGCCACAGGGGGCCGCGGCTCCACGGGCGTTATCGCTCCTCAAACAGCTGGAACAAGACGCCACCGCTGTCCTTTGGGTGGATGAAGGTGTGCTTCTTCCAGCCCTCGTCCACGATGCCGCCGAAGGGCTCAATGCCGTTCTCGCGGAGAGCCTCGGCGGCGGCGTCCACGGACTCGACCTCGCAGCAGATGTGATGCATGCCGGGGCGACGGGTATCGATGAACTTCTGGACGAAGCTGCTCGGCGAGGTGGGCGCGATGATCTCGAAGCGGAGCTTGCTGTTGGGGATGGTCATGTTGGCGCCGTCGAAGTCGAGGCGGTCGTCGTGGAAGTTACTCTTCGAGCTCGAAGCCGAAGACGCGCTGCTGAAAGGCGACCTGTTTGTCGCGGTCGGGGACAGCCATGGAGACATGGTCGACGCGCTTGAGTCCAACGATGCCGCCACCGGCGCTACGGTCGTACTTCTGTGGCTCGCGGGCCGGGACAAAGGGTTGCCAGAGGATGCCCCCGGTCTCCTTTGGATGGATGAAGGTGAAGCGCCACTGGCCGTCGCCGGCAATGCCACCAAAGGCGTGAAGCCCGAGGCGCTCCATCTCGGCGACGGTGTCCTCGATGCTCTCAACCTGGATGGCGATGTGGTGCAGCCCGGGGCCCGATTCGGCGAGGAAACGGTGGACGAAACTCTCGGGGCTGTTGGGGTCGATCACCTCGAACTCGATGTCGGTGCCTTTGACCTGGCTGGTGCCACCGCCGAAGCCCGCGGTGCGCAGGCCGCCGAATTCGTAGAGCGGCTTGAAGCCGAGCAGCTTGTGCATCAGGGCCAGCTGTTCGGCGGCGTTAGGCGCGGCCATCGCGATGTGGTCGAGGTGGGTGATTTTGAGCACGGAGACTCCATGTTTGGCGAGAGGTAGTCCGGGGTTCGAACGCGACCGTATGGTACGTTTCGCCGGAACCTGACAGCAAATGCAGTACCAAAACCGCCGGGCCACCCTGCTCATCAACCCATCGGCGCGCGGCGCCCACAACTTCGACACCGCGGGAGCACTTCGGCAGCTCCGCGAAGGCGGCGTCACGCCACGCCTCGTGATTACACGCGATCCGGCGCACGCCGGCGAGATGGCGCGCCTGTCGGTAGAAGATGAAGACGACCTTCTCTTCGTCGTCGGCGGCGATGGCTCGGCCCGGGCGATCGCCGGTGCGTTGGCGGGAAGTACGACGGCACTGGCCACCCTCCGCGGCGGCACGGCGAACGTCTGGGCCCACGAAATCGGCATCCCCTCCGGGCTCAAGGGGATCGAAACGCACCTCTCGGGGCAGGTGGTCGCCATCGACCTCTGTTACTGCGACGACGAGCCGTTCCTCCTCATGGCGGGTATCGGCTGGGACGCTGAGATAGCGGGCCGGGTCGGCGACACCGCCAAACGCTGGCTGGGCGCAGGCGCCTATGTACTCGAGGCGGCGAAGGCGGCGCGGAAGCTCCGCCCGGCGCATATGACCTACACCATCGACGGCGTGGAGCAGACGACCGAGGCAGCCCAGGTGATCCTCGGCAACACCAGGCTCTATGGCAGCGTTGCCCACCTGACCCCAACGGCGGTGGCAACGGACGGCATGATGGACGTGGTTATCGTCTCACCATCGAATGTACGGAGCGGCGTGGCGGCGGCTGCACGAATGGCAGTCCCCCGGCTGGGCGACGCAGGGGCGACGTGGCGGGGTCAGGCGCACTCGTTCGCTGTTGAGACTCCGGGCATCCCCATCCAGCTCGACGGCGATGTCTGTGGCGAGACTCCGGCGACCTTCCGCGTGGAACCCGGCGTGCTGCGGGTGAGCGTACCCGCTGGCCCGCTCCCGGAAGTGCTCGGCGGGTAGACTGTCACAGAATCGCCTTTACCAGGGCCGGAGAAGACGATGACCGAACCGACCGTGATCTGCCCGAATGGGCACGAGAACGCCCCCGGCGGCAGGTTCTGCGAAACCTGTGGCGCTGCCCTTACTCCGGCGACCCCGCCGTCAATGCCGACATCAGGGACCAGCGAGCCGGCGAAGTCCGGTGGACTTTCTCCCCGGGTGATCTATTCGCTCGCCGCCTTCGTCGCCATCGCCGCGGCAGTCGCGACCGGTGGGGCGATTCTGCTGTTCTCCGGTGGAGGCGGTGACGATGATGCCGCCTCGCCGGACCCCTCGCCAACCGCTGCCGCGACAGCTACAGCCGGGACGGCCGCGACCGACACACCGGCGCCCACCGCGACGCCGACGCCGCTGCCGGGCGCGACTCGCGAGAATCCCCTCCCGGTCGGCGTCGAGAAGCGCGGATTCGATGGATGGGAAGTGTTCGTCGTCCGCTCAGACTTCGATGTCGTGCAGGAGGTAATGGCGGAGAACCCGAACAACGAACCGCCGAAGGACGGCTATACGTTCGTCCTCGTCCGGCTCAACGCGACGAACCGCGAAGCGGCGCCGGACGAAGGTGAGACCACAACCGAATTCCAGACGTACACCTATGCCCTCGTTGATGCGGAGGGGGTGGAGTACCACACGTTTGACGACCAGCGCTGTGGCGTCATTCCCGATGGCTTCGCGTTCCTCGACAATCCGCAACCGAGCGGGCGGAACGATCGAGGGCAACATTTGCTTCCAGGTTCCGCAAGACATCACGGGCGACGTGGTGTTGTTCGACGACGCCTCGAACACCTGGTTCGCACTGCGCTAGGGCGCGAGGTTCGGCGATATCGTCTGCGTGGAAGGCGTCCAGCTGAACTGCTGCTGGAAGGGCGCTGAACCACCCAGCCCACCGCGGCTCTCGTAGGACTTCCCGATCAGGGTGATCGATGGGCCACTCGTCGCTGTGCCGGTCACGTTGTAGTACACAGCGCCGCCGCCGGGACAGGCATGGAAGAGCACCTGCCCGGTCACGTTCGTGCCGTTCTGCTGGAGGCTCACCGTCCAGTGGTTCGGCGGGAAGTCGCTACAGCCCGTGCCGCCAGCCCAGGAGCCCGCGAAGTTGGTGATGGCGGCGGTGGTCGACGTGGCGGTTGCCGTCGGCTCGGGGATGGGCAGGATCTGGTCCTGGCACCCCGCGACTGCCTGTTGCTGCGTGGCGCCGGCCGTCGCTTCGTTCTCGAGGCATGCGGCTGCGGGCGCGACGAGTCCTTCTGCCACTGAGCGCTCGACATCCTGGTTGACGAGGTCCTGGATCCAGTCCTCGACGACGGCCGGGATCCAGCCGAGGTCTGGCGTTGCTGTCGGTTCGGGAGTCTCTGGTGTAGCTGTGACCGTGGGTGTGTCCGGAGTCTGGGAAGTCTCCGCTGTCGTCGCTGAGGCCGGTGGCTCTGTGGTGGATGTGGGCGTCTCCGGCGTCGTGGAGGTTTGCGGTGTCACGGGGGTCGCCGTGTAGGCGGGTGTGGTAGCCGTTTCCGCCGCCGGTGGTGAAGCAGGCGCGCCCGGTTGGCCCGCGGCCGGGGGCAAAGGCGGACGCACCGGAGGGATCGGATCCCGACCGGCCACGGCCAGCCCCTGGTTGAGCGCGTTGTTGACCATCTCGTCGAAGGGGATGGTTCCTTCCTTGCCCCCCTTGCGGTCTTCCACCCAGGCCTCGAGCACCCCGGCGGCGATGCGGTCGATCTCCTCCGGCGTGAGGCTGAGGCCCTGCGCGGCGGCCAGGTCGGTGATGTCGGCCACCGCTGTCCGGAGCACCGCCGAGGTAAGGTCGCGGTTGGTGTTAGGGCCGCTCAGGCTCTCGACGGCGGCATTGAGAGCCGTCCATCGTTCGTTGCCCGCGAAGCGCTCGCGGTCGATACCTTCGCTACCGGGAAAGAGGTCCCGGGTGATCGCCGTCGCCTGGCGAAGGGCTTCCTCGATCTGACCCTCCAGCTCTCGGAGCCGGGAGATCTTGTCGTCGGGCGGCGGCGCGTCCTCGTCGACTATTCCTGTGATCTCACCCAAAGCCTGGCGCACGCGCTCGCGGATGGCGATGCCCTGGGCGCCGCGGAATGCGGAGGCAGCGCGCTCCACCTCCTTGAGTTGCGCCTGGAGGTCGACGAACTGTTGGCGAGGGTCAACGGGAGTGGTTCCGCCGGAAGTGGCGGCGGCGAGGGCAGCGTCCAGCGGCCGTTCACCGTTGAGAATGCCGACGAGGAAGTCCACGGCACGTGGGTCGGCGCCGGTGGCGACCTTGATCGCGTCGGGGATCGCCGCCCGAAGCTCGGCACGGATCCGTTGCCGCGTCTGGAATGACACCACCTGGCGCTCGCGCTTCGCGCGCTCCTCGATTGCTTGCTTCTGGGCCTCGTACCGGGCGCGCTCCTGATCAGCCTCTTCAGCCGAGAGGCGCCCGTTCTGCACCTGGACATCGACGGCCTGGACGCGGAGGTCGACCTCCGCGAGTTCCGCATCGCGGCGTTGATTGACGTTGCTACGGTCGCGCTTTTCCGCTTCGTGGAGGGAGATCGTGCGGACGATGGTGCGGCCGAGGATTGCCTCAAGGAACCCGAATGCCTGGGCTGACTGGTAGATGGCCAGGCTGCTGCCGCAGGAGAGGACGAGAGCGAGCAGAAGCGCCGCGAGGCTGGTCTTCGCGCGCCGGGTCACTCGATCACCTCATCGGGCGCGAGGGGAAGTGCCTCGAGGTAGATCAGGCGATCGTTGTCGTCGAAGAAGAGAAGAATCTGTTGGCCGGCGTAGTAGTGCCCGTCGATTTCGTACTCCGGTTCGAGATCTCCCCGCGAGAGGGCGCCCGGGTCCGGGAGAAGCCCCGATACCTCCTCCCAGGACGCGCCCAACTCAAAGTCGTCGGGGTCGTACTCAATGGGGGCGATATAGAAAGTCGCCGTAGCTGGACTGGATGGGAAGGTTGGCGACGAGGCGCCCGTCGCTGTACTCGAACACGGTCCGGATTTCGTAGTAGAACCATTGCTCACGCCGGGTGATGTTGCCGTCTTCGTCGACGTATTCGGAGATGGAAAAGCCATCCGGGGGCCCGAGCTGTGACCGCATCTGGTCCCTCTCGGTATCTCCCGCGGGCTCACCGAGCGCATCAAGGGACTCCTGGATAGAGGCAGCGGCCGCCGAATCCACAGGCCGAGGCTCGGGCAGGCTCGCCTCGTCATCGCCGTCCCCGGCGAAGAGGAGGACTCCGCCAACGACCGCGACAACAACCAGGACACCGGCGGCAAGTGCACCCACGATTGCGGGCGACGCAAACGAACGTGGATGCGTCGGTGGGGATGAGGGCGACTGAGGGGCAGTTCCCGTGTGTGGCGGGGTCCCGGCTGCCGTCCCGCACTCGCGGCAAAATCTTGCTCCCTGAGCAAGCGTGGCACCACACGATGTGCAGGAGGTCTCCAGCGAAACAGACGTGAGATCCGTTCCGCACTCTCTGCAGAAGGCCGCATCGTCGCGGACCTCCGCCGAGCAGTGGGGGCACTGCATGGGCCCTGTCTACCCGAATGTCGCGAGGATTGGAACCCCCGCTCCGTTTGCCGAGAGCCGCAAAGCCCGTACGTTGAATGCCGTGCAGAACCCGTTTCACGGCGTCACCCCGCGCCATTTGGGACTCCTCGTGGTCAAGACGATCAAGGAGTTCATGCAGGATCAATGCACCCAGATGGCGGCCGCCATCTCCTACTATGTGCTCTTCTCGCTGTTCCCGTTGTCCCTCCTCGCTGTCGGCATTAGCGGGCTTGTCCTCCAGAACAACAAGCTGCAGGCGGACCTGATCCAGTTCCTTCAGGACAACCTCCCGCTCAGCTCGCAAGGAGAGTCGAGCGTTGCCGACAACGTCGCCAGCGTCGCGAAGAACGTCAGCGCCTTCGGTCTCTTCGGTCTCGTCGGTGTCGCCTGGGCGGGGAGCGGGATGTTTTCGATCATCCGACGCTCGCTCAACCGGGCCTTCGACCTCGATGGGGGACGGCCATTTGTGCGTCAGAAGCTGGTCGATTTCGCGATGATGGCCGTCCTCGGCACACTCTTCCTCGCCTCAATCACCGCCACAGGGACACTCCGCGCCGCCCGCGCCTATACGAACGACATCGCCGTCCTCGGCGACCTCGCCCAGGAACTCGGCCTGGCCTGGGACATCGCTACGGTCCTGGTCCCGGTCACCGTGTCGTGGTTCGCCTTCTTCCTGCTCTACTGGCTGGTGCCTTCTACACACGTGCACAAGCGAGAGGCGGCTATCGGGGCATTCATCGCGTCGCTCCTTTTCGAAGGTGCAAAGGTCGGATTCGCCGTCTATGTCGAGAACTTCGGCAACTACAACGTGGTCTACGGCAGCCTCGGAGGGGTGGTGGCCTTTCTCTTCTGGGTGTTTCTGAGCGCGAACATCATGCTGTTAGGCGCCGAGGTGGCGTCGGAGTACCCGCGGATCATGGCGGGGGAGTACGACGGCCACCGGACGCGTGTCCCGACGGCCGACTCACTCACGCCGATGCCGATCCGGATACGGCGGACCATCACCCACCTGCTCAAGGGCCTGGTTGTGATGCGCCCGGGCAAAGGGCGCAGCTAGCCGGGAAAAGTGCGCCTTCCGTGACCTATGTCACACAAGCCTCTCGCGCCGTACTCGCCTCGGGAGGATGGTATTCCGGGCGTGTTCTTGGGGAGCCGGTTCTGTAACAGATTATTGAAACAATCGTGACCGAGACTTAACGCCGCTTAAGAAGGCCATCCCTAGGATGGTTGGCAGGAGCACGCCATGAATGACAACCACACCGACCCTGTCGTCGTCATTGACGCCGAGGCTGTCGACAAGACCTACGACACTGGCACTGTGAAAGTGCACGCCCTTAAAGGGGTCTCGCTGCAGGCTCGCAAGGGCGAGATGGTCGCCATCATGGGTCCCTCGGGTTGTGGAAAGACGACGCTGCTGAACAGCCTCTCAGGTCTCGACGACTTCGACTCCGGGAAGGTCACGATTGCCGGCACGGACATCTCCAAGATGCCCGACGACCGCAAGACGGACTTCCGGGCCCGTGAGATGGGTTTCATCTTCCAGACGTACAACTTGCTGCCGGTACTCACGGCGGCCGAAAACGTGGAGCTTCCGCTCATCGTTGCCGGCATTCGGCCGCGCGAAGCCCGCAGACGCGCCATCGAGGCGCTGGAACGAGTGGGGCTCGGTGACCGCGGCAACCAGCGTCCAAATCAGCTTTCGGGCGGTCAGCGTCAGCGCGTCACGGTTGCCCGGGCACTGGTGAATCGCCCCTCGATTATCTGGGCCGACGAGCCGACCGGCGCCCTCGACTCGGCGACGGCGAAGGAGATCATGGATCTCATCGTCGAGCTCAACGAGGAGGTCCACCAGACGACCATCCTCGTGACGCACGACCCGAAGGTCGCAGCCCGCTGCCACCGGACGATCCATATGGCCGACGGGGTCATCGTCCGTGAGGACAACCAGGCCACGATGCAGGCCGTGGCCACCTCGGCCGGCGTGCTCTAGGCCCCCGAAATGAACGAACTCTTCGGCGTTTCCATGAACATCATCGCGGGCGTTTCGGTGGCCCTCACCCTCGCGATCTTCGTGATCCTCGCATTCTTCGCCTTCCGCAATCCGGTGATGTTCAAGCAGGGGCTTCGCAACATCCCCCGGCGGAAGACACAGACGGCCCTGATCATCTTTGGTCTCATGCTTGCGACGGTGATCATGACGGCTGCCTTCAGCACCGGCGACACGGTCAACAGCACCGCAACGAACGATATCTACGACCTGTTGGGCGAGATCGACGAATACATCCAGTGGGATAGCCAGAACCACCCCGCTCCCGCGGACCAGCGTGTGATCCCCGCCACGCAACTCGCCAGCCTCCAGAGCCAGTTCGCCTCCGACCCTGACATTGAGGGGTTTCTCGGCCTGGACTATGAACAGTTTCCGGTCATCAGTGAACGAACCAACCTCAACGAGGCGAATGCCCGGATCGTGGGCTTCGACCCGGCCCAGCTCGGCCTCTTCGAGGGCACGCTCGACCTGAAGAGTGGCGACCTCAACCTCCAGGGCAACTCCGCAATCATCAACGAGGACCTCGCCGATGCCCTCCAGGCACAACTCGGCGACACGATCGACGTCGTCTACGAGGGAGAACGCACGGCCGTCAAAGTGGTCGGTATCGCCGGCAAGTCGCCGCTCACCGGCGCCTTCGATGTGGGTAGTGCGGACCAGCCGGGCGCTGCCCTCAACATCGACTTCTTTCGCCAGGTCACGGGGAAGGGTGACACCTACGATGTGATCGTCGTGAGCAATACAGGCGGCGATCGGTCCGGCCTGAAACTGACGGATGCCGTGAAGGCGAAGATCGAGCCTGCTCTTGAGGGGACACCCTACGAACTCGTCACCCTGAAGCAGGACGGCATCAACATCGCCGGCCTCATAAGCAGCTTCTTCACCACCTTCTTCGTGGTCTTTGGCCTCTTCTCGATAGCGGCCGGCGTGCTTCTCATCTTCCTGATCTTCATCATGCTTGCAGCCGAGCGGAAACCAGAGATGGGCATGGCCCGGGCGATCGGGGCTCGCCGCCGGCACCTCGTCGAATCGTTCCTTGCCGAGGGGATGGGCTATGACCTGGGGTCGGCGCTCGTCGGCGTGGTCGCCGGCATCCTCGTGACTTTCGCGATGGTCGCCATCGTGAACAGCACCGGCGACAGCGGCCTCGGATTGCACCTCCGCGTGACGTTCACCCTGCGAGGGCTGCTCGTATCCTTCTGCATCGGCGTCATCGCCACGTTCCTGATCATCACCGTGGCCTCAATCCGGGCCTCGCGCCTGAATATCGTCGCCGCGATCCGGGACTTGCCCGAAAGCAAGCCGATTAACCCCGAGCAGGCAACGTGGTTCGGCTATTTCCGAGGTCTGCTCAACGTGATGGCAGCCTTCGGCTTCTTCCTCCTCTTCTTCGTGCTCTCCTTCCGAGTCTCACCGGCGTTCAATCTGCTGGCCCTGATGGGGCTGATCGGCCCGTTCATTTATGTCCTGCGCGGGACGAACTTCTATCTTTCCCGCAGTGAGCGGCTGCAGGGCGGCCGCATCCCCCTCTGGCCGATCTTCTTCATCCTTCCCATCCCGTTCTATCTGCTGGCGGTCCTCCTCGTCCGGTTGACGCGCGACCACCGGCCCTCGCGGGTCCCGCTCTGGGTGATGATCCTGGCGATCGTCATCCCGCCGGTCGGCATCGTCATGGCAGCGTTGCAGGACCGCGAACGGCCAATCGCCTGGGGCGCGGGCATGGGCGCCTTCGGTGCGCTCCTCGGTGTCGTGCTCATCCAGTGGGGCCTCGATTCCGACCGTGCCTTCTTCTTCTCGGCCGGCGTCTCCCTCGTCCTGCTCTGGGCGGGGACGCTGCTGCGCCACCTTCACATCCATGAGCGAAGCTCGATGACGGCCGTCTCGGCGCTGATGCTGTTCTACTGGTACAGCCCCTCACAGTGGTGGGAGTGGCTTACCGGCCCCCTGAACGGCGACTTCGAGATGTTCTTTCTCAGCGGGATCACCATGGTCGCCGCGGGCACCTTTATCGTGACCTACAACCTCGACCTCCTGGTCCCCGTGGCGGCGCGCCTCGGGTCGCGGGCCGGGCGGCTGGTGCCCGCGATCAAGACCGCGGCGGCGTATCCCCTCACGGCCCGTGTCAGAACCGGCCTGACCATCGCGATGATCGGGCTGATCATGTTCGCTCTCGTCACTTTTTCGACGATCAACACGAACTTCGTGAAGCTGTTCCTCGGCGACGACGCGGCCGGCGGCTGGGATGTCCAGGTGACGACCAACCAGAACAACCGTATCGACGACCTGCAGGCCGCCCTCAATGACGCAGGCGTCGACACCTCGGGGATCAAAACCTTCGCTGAGGCCGACGAGGCGGACGCAACCGAGGTTGAGTTCAAGAATCCGCTCTACAAACCGGCGAAGGACGCACCGGAAGACGCCTATCTCGGGTACCCGGTCATTGGCGCGGATCCGACCTTCTACGAGAACACGGCGTTCACGATTAAGTACCACGCCGCGGGCTACGACAGCGACCAGGCTGTCTGGGATGCGCTCGCCCAGGGCGGAAACATCGCGGTCATCGGTGCCGGTGTTGCCCAGGGCGGCGGCGGATTCGGCGACACAAGCCTGCTCAACCTCGACGTGAAACTGAGCGACGGATTCGAGCCGTTCACTATCACCGCCCGCGACCCCGGTACCGGCAAGGAAACCGATCTGACAGTCATCGGCCAGGTTGATGACGCCGCGGGCGTTTTCTTCGAGTCGGTGATGATGCCGAAGGCGACGATGAACGCCGTCTTCCCCGACGCGAAGGGCCAGCAATGGTTCGTGCAAGCGCCCGGGCAGGACAGCCGTCAGCTCGCCAACACGATCGAAGCCTCCCTGGTCCAGGCTTCGGCCGAGTCGTTCGACAAACTCCTCGACAACCAGCGCGCTGCATCGGCCGGGTTCCTCCTCCTCTTCCAGGGATTCATGGGGCTCGGGCTGGTGGTTGGTATTGCCGCCCTCGGCGTGATCAGCTTCCGCGCGGTGGTCGAGCGGCGCCAGCAGATCGGCATGCTGCGGGCCATCGGATTCCAACGTTCGATGGTCGCGCTCAGCTTCCTCTTCGAATCCGGATTCGTGGCGATGAGCGGCATCCTCATGGGCCTGATCATGGGAGTCAGCTTTTCGTGGGTGCTCTGGAACTTCGGCGAAGTTGGCAGCCGGGCAGGCGGTGCCTTCGCCGTGCCCTGGGTCCAACTCTTTGTCATCTGCGGCATCGCCCTGATGTCGTCGTTGCTGATGACCTACTTCCCGGCACGGGCAGCCAGTCGCGTGGCAGTGGCCGAAGCGCTGCGCTACGAGTAGGCCTTGCGACGTGGGGGTGGCGCCATCGCGATGAGCGCCGCCCCCACCAGCAGCATCACCGCAAACACGGCGAACACGGTGTCGTAGCTGCCGGTGCGGTCGTAGGCGATGCTTGCCACCAGCGGCCCGAGGGCGTTCAGGCCGAACTGGACAGGCGCAGTAATCCCCCGGATGGCCCCCACTGTCCAACGCCCGAAATAGTCGGGGAAGACCGTCTGGTTGAGGGGGAGCTGGGCACCGAAAGCGGTACCGTGCCAGGCGGCGAATACGTAGGCCATCCAGACTTCGTGGACGAGGATGAGCCAGACCATGCCGACGGCTGTGAAGAGCAGCGTGCCGGGCAGTGCCCAGCGCACGGAGACCCGCTGCCGCACTTCGCCGCCGATGAAACCGCCGAGGATGCCGAACAGCGCCCAGGCCGTGACCATCGTTACTGCCGTGTTGCGGCCGAGGCCGTTGTCCTCGATGTGGGGAGCCATGCTCAGGTTGGTAGCGCCGCCGACGAACATGAGCTGGCTTGTGCCCGCCAGCAGCAACCAGAACGCCGGTGTGCGGATGGCGTCGCGGACATCCCAACGGTCGTCGCTGGCAATCGTGATCGGGTCGTCACCGGGTTCCCGCGCCACGTCGCCGTCGGGCAGGAGGCCCATGTCTTCCGGTCGACGCCGAACGTAGAGGAAGGCGGGCGCCACGCCGAGCAAGAGCACCAGCACCCCGAGGCCGGCAAAGGCGAAGCGGAAGTTCGCAATGGAGACGAAGAGGAGGACGATGAGCGGCATGATGGCCATACCTCCCCGGGTGCCCGCCAACATCACGGCGTTGGCGCGGCCCCGCGAGCGGATGAACCAGTTGCTGATGGTGACGGTGAGGGTGAGATTGACGACCGACGTGACGATCGCGCGCCCGATCGCAAACAGGAGGTAGTACTGCCAGACGCTGTTGATGCCCGCCAGGAGGAGCAGGCAGACGCCAAGCATCAGCATGGCGATGGCGGCGAACCAGCGTCCGCCCCAACGGTCGAGCAGTGGCCCGAGGAAAGGCGACAGCGCGGCGCCCCCGAGCGTGCCCACGGAGAGCGCCCCCGCGATGACTCCCCGGCTCCATCCGAATTCGTCCTGCAGGGGCGAGATGAGGACACCGAGCACCGGATTGAAGAACGCCACCTGGGAGAACGAGACGAACGAGATGGCGACCGCCACCCACCAGCCGTAGTACACCTTTCCGCGGGCAAGGGCGGCAGGTGTGAACTTCGCAACGGAGGGCATGGACTGTCCCGTTCTACCACGCTCTCCCGTTACCGCTTAGCAGCGTGGCGAGGAGAACCCGGGTGGCGTACGTTTCGGCTGCGGAGGTGCTCAATGAAGCTCGGAATGAATGTGATCGGCGGGGCAACGGTTGCGGAGGTTGTAGCCGAAGCGAAACAGGCGGAGGCAGAAGGATTCACGACCTTCTCGATGGCGAACATCTTTGGGCTTGATGCGATCGCCGCATTGACCGTGGCCGGATATGAAACGAGCACGATCGAGCTCATGACAGCAGTCGTCCCGACCTACCCTCGCCATCCCGCGGCCATCGCTCAGCAGGCCCTGACGGCCGCCTCCGCTTCGAGCGGACGCTTCTCCCTGGGGATCGGCCTTTCGCACCAGGTCGTGATCGAGGGGATGTACGGGATGTCGTACGACCGGCCTGCCCGGCACATGCGCGAATACCTCCAGGTACTGCTCCCGCTGTTGCGGCACGAGACCGTGAGGTACTCCGGCGAGCAGTACACCTTCCGGGGCGGCCTCCGGGTGGCGGGCGAGCGCGTCCCCTGCCTTATTGCCGCAATGGGCCCGGCGATGCTTCGACTGGCCGGGGAACAGTGCGACGGCACCATTCTCTGGATGACGACGGCCAGGGCAATCGCCGAGCATGTCGTACCGAACCTCCGCAGCGGGGCGGCACGTAGTGGACGGGCGGACCCGCAGGTCGTTGTCAGCCTTCCCATCGCCGTCACGACCGACGTCGACGGGGGCCGGGCAGCCGCGGCCGCGGAGTTCCAGAACTACGGCAATCTCCCCTCCTACCGGGCCATGCTCGACGCCTCGGGGCTGTCAGGTCCTGCCGATGCCGCGATCGTCGGCGACGAAGCAACGGTGGAGCGACAATTGCTGGAGCTGGCGGAGGCCGGCGCCACGCGGTTCCACGCCACCTGTTTCGCTGCTGACGACGGTGCCATCGACCGAACTCGCAGCTTCCTCGCGTCGCTGGCGCGGCAATGGAACTAGCTCCCGGAATTCGGCGGGCCACCGCGGAGGATGCCAGCCGAACTCCTCGCGATCTACGCACCGATCGTTGAGACCACGGCCATCTCGTTCGAGCTGGTACCACCGAGCGTGGAGGAGTTCGCCGGGCGCATCGAATCCTCGAATCGCGCGCACGCCTGGCTGGTGATGGAACGCGAAGGACGGCTTGCCGGGTATGCCTACGGAGGCAGCCACCGCGCCCGGGCCGCCTATCGGCATTCCACTGAGGTGTCGGTCTATCTTCACGCGGACTACCGGGGCAAAGGGGTGGGGATCGCACTCTACGATGCGCTGTTCCCGCTCCTCGCTGAGCTTGGCTACTACCACGCCTACGCGGGGATAACGCTCCCCAACGAGGCGAGCGTCGCACTGCATAGAAAAGCCAGGTTCGTGCAGATCGGGACGTTCCCGTCGGTTGGATTCAAGTTCGGCGAATGGCACGACGTATCGTGGTGGCACCGGCAGTTGCGCGAAGGCCTGCCTGAGGGTTCCCGAGAATAGCCAGCAAAGCCTGCTAACGTTATCGTTTACGTGAGGGTTCGGACCCGGAACCCGCTGAGGTGGTTTTGGCTTCTTCAAGCAGTACGACCGTGGTGACGGGTAGCGCGACAGCCGCCGGTGCAGGACCCGCTCCACGGGGTCTCTCTCTCCGAACCTTCGACTCGCTCAGCGACCGCAATTTCCGCTGGTTCTTCTTCGCGATGCTCGGCCAGATGGGCGCGATGAACATGCAAATGCTCGTCCGCGGCTGGCTGACCTACGACCTGACGGGTTCCTACGCGCTCCTCGGCGTGGTCGCTCTCGCATCAGCAGTACCCATGCTCTTCCTGTCCGTGTTCGGCGGTGTCATTGCCGACCGCTTTGCGAAGAAGCGCGTGGTGCAAGTGGGGCAAACGGCGTCCGCCATCAACGCGGCGATTGTGGCATTCCTCCTCTTCATCCACGTCCTCGTCTTCTGGCACCTGCTCGTTGCTGGCTTCGCCCAGGGGGTCGTGATGGCGCTGATGATGCCGTCGCGCCAGGCGATGATCCCCGAGGTCGTCGGCATGGGCCGGATGATGAACGCGGTCGCCCTCAACTCCGCGGGAATGAACCTGATGCGACTCCTCGCGCCGGGCCTTGGCGGCATCCTCATCGAGCTGTTCGGCGCCGGCATCGTCTACGCGATCATGGCCGTCCTCTATTCCTCCTGCGTGCTCTTCCTGTTCCCCCTTCCCAAGGTTGAGGCCGCCGCGGCGCCGGCAAACGGTGTTCCGAGGAAGGGCGGATTCTCAGACCTGATCGACGGCATTAAGTACGTACGCAAGGACCGCGTGATGCTCGTCCTGCTGCTCATGAACTTCATCACCAGCATGCTGGCCATGCCTTATCTCCAGTTGCTCCCTGGTTACGTCAAAGATGTCTACAACCTGGACGCCGGCTACCTCGGCTTGATGATCACCGTAAGCGGCGGCGGGGCACTGATCGGGGCCCTCGTCATCGCCAGCCTGCCACCCGTACGGCGTGGGCTCTTACTCATCGCGAGCGCGATCGTCATCGGCGTGGCGCTTCTCTTGTTCTCCGGCACGAACGTGTACTGGATCGGACTCGTGATGATGGTCTTCGTCGGGGTCGGTTCCGCCGGGCGCCAGGCGCTTGGGCAGGTGCTCATCCACAACTACGTGGAGAACGAGTACCGCGGCCGCGTGATGTCCGTCTACATGACGCAGTTCAGCGTCATGTCGTTCGGTGTGTTCTTCATCGGCCTGATCTCAGAAGTGATTGGCGTCCAGATGGCGATCGGCGGGCTCGCGCTGCTGCTCGTCGTGGTGAGCACGGCCATGCTGTTCATGATGCCGCGGCTGCGCCAGCTCGACTGACCTGGCCCAACATCTCGCACACAAACAAACAGACCGGCGGCCGCTGACCACCGGTCTGTTTGCCTGATTTCGGGACCGCCGAGGGAAGGCGGCCCGTTGCCCGTGAAGTTATGCCGCCGAGCGGTGCTCTTCGTTGGTGATGAAGTCGCCGTCGGACAGCCAGTTCTTGAACTGCTTGGTTTCGCCGCACGTCTTGCAGACGCCGACAGAAACCTGGCCGTTCGGCTCATCGATCTTCCAGTGATGGAAGTGCTGATCGATTGTGCTGGGTGCAGTCTTCTTCGCCATGGTTCCTTTCTCCAGATTGGTTGACGTGCCCGTGCGGGCCCGGCTAGGATTCTGATTAGCTAGCGCCGTCGCTATCGGAACGATAGCCCCGGCGTCCCGGTACTCTAGCATTTCGTACTATCAGGTCAATAGTGCTGGCAGTACCGTTACATACCTCACTCTTTACCTTGGAGACAGACCCGTATGTCCGACTCGGCCACCGCCCAAGCAGTACCGAGGAAGTCATACAACCACCCCTGTCTCATCGCCCAGGCCCTCGATGTCCTCGGCGACCGCTGGACGCTCCTGATTCTTCGCGACCTGATGTCGGGTCTCCAACGCTACGGTGACATCTTCGAGAACTGCGGCGGGCTCTCGCCCAACCTGCTCTCGGCTCGCCTGAAGCGTCTCGAGGCCGACGGCCTGATCGAGCGCCACTACTTCAAGGGGCTCCCGCCGCGCGTCGAATACACGCTGACCGAGAAGGGCTGGGCCGTGCGCCCGGTCCTTCTTTCGTTGATTGAATGGTCGAAGAACTGGACCGATGCGGAGCTCGAACCCGAATCCATCGGCGATCAGTTCACGGCCGACTTCGCGGTCCGTGTCCTGCCTACCTTCTCCTTCGACCCCGAGCGAGCGCGCAACCTGGCCGCGACGATGACGGTCGAGCTGAGCGACTGCACCGACGAGTCCGGGAGCTGCTGGTCCTTCGATGTCCATGACGGTCACCTGCACCCTCGTCGCGACACGACGGTCGGCGCCGATGTGCACCTGGTAACCGACACGGCGGGCTTCTTCCGCTTCGTGCGCTGCGAGGCGACCCCGGCCGATTGCGGCGAACTCAGCGGCGACATTGCCGCTGCCCTGGCCATCCAGTCGTGCTTCCAGAGCGGCTGACCCGTTCTTCACACCCTCTATTACGACCGCCAATGCCATTTTGTTCACCCTTTTTCGGAATGTTTCTTTACCGGCTGTGGCGAAGCGAGTATCGGCAGGCCATGAGGAAGTGTCTTGCGGTATTTCCCCTATATCCCTGGGGAATAGCCCCTATGGAGGGGAACCCCCGATTCGTATAATCCGCGCCACACGAATGGAGTTTTCGCCATGGCTTCTCCCCTGACGCCCGACACTCTCGTCTACGGGTTCCGGCCCGCCGCCGACCCCCAGGTTGCCCCGGCCGGCGACCGCATCGCATACACCGTGAGCTCAACGGATCGCGAGTCCGGAAAAAGCACCTCGCAGGTGTGGGTGGCCGGCATCGACGGCTCCGGCGCTCGCAAGCTCACAGCCGGTGAGGCGCGCAACCGTTCGGCACGGTGGTCGCCCGATGGCGGAACCCTTGCCTTCGTGAGCAACCGCAGCGGTCAGGACGGCCTTTATCTGCTGCCAATGACCGGCGGCGAAGCGCGCGAGCTGTTCACGTTTCACACGTCCATCGCCGATGTGGAGTGGTCGCCTGACGGCTCGCAACTGGTGTTTACGGCAGAGATCGACCCTGAGAATCCGGAGGTGGGTACGAACGGCAAGGGTCCCCTGGCCCGCGTCACCAGCCGCCTGGACTACAAACAGGACAACCGCGGCTACCTCGGAGATACACGCCGCCAGGTGTTCGTCGCGCGGGTGGGCGACGGCACCCGGCAGCAGGTGACCCACGACGCCAACGACCACAACTTCCCGCAGTGGAGTCCCGACGGCGCCTCGCTGGCCATGCAGGTCCCGAACCGGAATGGCATGTGTTCGCAGCTCCGCCTGCTGCGCCTTGGCGATGGGGAGACGGTGGATATCGGACCGGAAACTGGTGTCGTCGCGACCTGGGCATGGTCCCCCGAGGGGAGCCGCATCGTCTTTGCGGGCGATACCGAACAGACGTGGCAAACCGACTTCTTTGTGCTCGACGTCGCATCGCGTGCGGTCCGGCGGGTGACTGATGATCTCGCCTGCCTGCCGGCCGCCGGGTTCCCGACCATCGAGCCGCCCTCGCAGCCGATCTGGCTGGATGACTCGAACGTGCTCTTCCACGCGGTACGCGCAGGCGCCGCCGGCCTCTGGGTCGTCAACCTGGACTCCGGCGAGGTGGAACAGGTCGAGGGCTCGCAATCGCTGCGCTCGGGGCTCAGCACCGACAAGGCCCACCGCTACTTCGCCCAGGGACTCGCCTCACTCGACGCCATCGGTGAGATCCACGTCTTCGACCGTAGCGACGGCAGCAGCCGGACGATCACGGCCCAGTCGGCGCCCGTCCTCGCGGAATCGCCGGCCGCGCAGTGGGAACGTTTCGACGTCCGCCGCGACGGTTTCACGATCGAGGCCTGGCTGCTGAAGCCTGCCGGGTTCAACGAGCGGAAGAAGTACCCGGTAGTCCTCGACGTGCACGGTGGTCCCAACGGCTTCTACGGCTACGGGTTCAACGCCATCCAGCAGACGCTCTCGACCAACGACATCATCACGGTCTTCAGCAACCCGCGGGGGTCGAGTTCGTACGGACGCCACTTCACCCAGCAGGTGACGGGCGACTGGGGCGGCGAGGACTACCGCGACCTGATGGCGGTGGTCGATGAGGTGGCGGAACGCCCATATGTCGACAGCGAACGGATGGGCATCTACGGCTATAGCTACGGCGGCTACATGACCGCCTGGACGATCAGCCAGAACGACCGCTTCAAGGCAGCGGTCTGCGGCGCCCCCTGCTTCGACCTCGAGTCGATGTTTGGGACGAGCGACATCAGCCACACCTTCGGCGTGCTCCAGTGGACAGGCGCTCCCCACGAAGCCCGCGAGTGGTACGCGACGCACTCACCCTCGCAGTTCGCCCACAACACGAAGACGCCAACCCTGATCATCCACGGCGAAGCGGACGAACGCTGCCCTATCGGCCAGGGTGAGCAGATGTTCGTGACCCTGAAGCGAGCGGGGGTCGACGTCCAGTTCGCACGCTACCCGGGCGGCTCGCACCTGTTCATGCGCGTCGGCCCGCCCGAGCAGCGAAAGGACGTGCTCGAGCGGGTGCTCGGCTGGTTCAAGGAGCGGCTGGGGGAGCCGGTCTAGCCCGCGACAGCGTTTGCCGCGAACCTGAACGTTTCGGCAGGAACTCCGCCGTTGCGCTCCGTAGAATCGGCTTCATGCCCATCTACGTCCTGGTTGGCGCCGATGAACTGGGCCGCAGCCGGCGGCTGGCGGAGTTGCGGGATGAAGCAGACGGCGGCACGGGGATGCTCACCTCCAACCTCAATGAGTTCGACAACCGTGACGTGAAACCGTCCGAGATCATGAATGCGGTCATGGTAGCGCCCTTCCTTTCGACGAAGCGGATGGTGGTGGTGACGAACGTCATCGATCGCTTCCAGCCGGAACCGGGACGGTCGGCACGCCGCTCGTTCGGACCCATGGAGGAACTCTTCCCGAAGCTCGAAGCGGGCATTCCCGAGTCCACCATCCTCGTGTTCACCGGTGGCAACCGCGACAGGTTCGGCAACGTCCCCTACGGTTCCAACGCATTCGTCGACCGGTTGAAGGCGCTCCCCGACGTGACCGTGGAGCGGTTCGAAGAGTTAAAGGCGAAAGAACTCGTCCGCTTCGTGAAAGAAGAGGCAGCGGTGCTGGGCATCCGCTTCAAACCGGGGCGTTCTTCGCGACCCTTCCCGCCCGAGCAGGAATGGCTGCGGCCGAAGGAGAACGACCCCGCAGAGCTGCTTGCCAACCTCCACCCCGGCGACACGCTGGGCATCGCGAATGAACTGCGAAAGCTGGCTCTCTACGCCGTCGGCCGGGACGTCACCGTGGACGACGTCGACCTGCTCTGCGCGGGCGAACGGACCCACACGGTCTTCGAGTTCACCGACGCCGTGATGGACGGGGACACGCTGAAGGCCTTCAGCGCCCTCGAGTACCTGAGCAACCACGGCAACGAGCAGGGCGGGCTCATCTTCCGGCTGACATCGAGCTACCGGCAGGCGGCGATTGCCGGTGAAATGGCGGCGGCGGGCGCAACACCGGAAGACATCGGCAAGGCCATCGGCGCCCGCCACTCGTTCCCTCGCGACAAGGCGATCCGCTGGGGCCGCAAGCTCGGCAAGGCCGGGATCACGGCAGCCTTCGAAGCGATCGTCGAGACGGACTATGAGACGAAGCGCGGCAATATCAAGGACGAAGCGGGCATGCACGTCCTCATCAACCGACTCTGCACGATCGGGCGTCAGGGGCGCTGAGGCCGCTCGAAGCGGCTGTGAACCCGCGCCGAACTCCCGCTGAGCTTCGTCAGCAGGTGCTGTGCCGTCATGCCGAGCACGGGGAGCGTCCCCGGCATGACCTCGGCCAGCGGCACGAGGACGAAATCGCGTTCGGCGATGCGCGGATGGGGGATCGTCAGCTCCTGCGAAGCGAGGGACAGCCGTCCATAGAAGAGGATGTCGATGTCGATGGGCCGGGGGCCCCATCGGCGGCCGGGCACCCGTCCCATGCGTCGCTCGATGGTCTTGGCGGCGCTGAGCAGTGCAAAGGGCGCCATCCCCGTTCGCGCGACGACAACGGCATTGAGAAAGCGGGGCTGGTCAGCAGGAACCGGCGCGGTTTCCCAGATCGAGGAGCGGCGCAGGATGCTCACACCTTCCTCCTCCAGTAACTCCGCCGCCCGGAGGAGGTTCGCCTTGCGGTCGCCGAGGTTGGCGCCGAGGGCCAGGGTGACGTCAGGCACGGTGCCAGCGCGCCCGGACGATGGCGTCAGCAACGCGGGCGCAATCCCGCATCTCCCGCACGTCGTGCACGCGGACGATATCGGCGCCGCCGGCGATGGCAAGCGTCGCCGCTGCCGCCGTGCCCCAGGACCGTTCGGCGACAGCAGGGCGGTCGAGGACGAAGCCAATGGTCGACTTGCGAGAGACGCCGACAAGGAGGGGTAGTTGATATCCCTGGAGTTCGGGCAGTCGCCGCACCATCTCGAGGTTTTGCTCAGGCGTCCAGCCAAAGCCGAAACCGGGATCGAGGGTGATCCGGCTCTCGTCGATCTTCGCGGCGGCAGCGGTGGCCCGAATGCAATCGAAGCCCCTGGCGATGGAATCGACGACATCGCCAGGCTTGCGGCCGCGCTGGTTGTGCATCGCAACGATAGGAACGCGGGCTGCAGCGACCACTTCAGCCATCGCCGGGTCGCCCTGGAGCCCGCTGACGTCGTTGACCATGTCGGCGCCGGCTTCGAGAGCGGCGGAGGCGACGGTGGCACGGTAGGTGTCGACCGAGATCGGGAGAGCGGTCGCCTCGCGGATGGCCCGGAGTGAGGGCAGCAGACGCCTCATCTCCTCATCAGCGTCGACAGGTGAGGCATCGGGCTTCGTCGACTCCGCGCCCACATCGAGGATGTCCGCTCCCTCGGCTTCCATCCGGCGTGCGAGGGCAACAGCCCGCCCAACATCGCCACCGAGACCGTCTCCGCTGAACGAATCCGGAGTCGTGTTGATGACGCCCATGAGGTAGGTGCGTTCACCCCAGGTGAAGTCTCGCCCCCGGATTACAAGCCGGGGATGACGGTAGGTACGTTGCAGGGGCCCGACGATAGTCATGGGAGACGCCCCGACCTCAGGAGGTGAGCTCGAACTCGTGCTCAATGCGGTCGCCGCCTTCGATATACCAGACCCGCACCTCGGGATTTTCGGGGTCGGCAAGCCCGATGACGAAATGGACGTAGGGCGGACCGAAGAAAGTGCCCATCTGGCGAACATCGGTGGGGCTCGGAATTGCCGGGCTGCCGGTGTGGGAGTGGTAGAACCCGGCAAGCTCCGTCCCTTCCGCATCCATCGCCTCTTCGATCTTGCGCGTCTGGAGAGGGTCCACATTGAAGCGGTAGGGGCTGGCTTCGGTGTTTCGAGCGCGGTGAAGGGCAACGATCACGCCGTCTTTCTGCGCGAGCAGGCCACAGCACTCGATGGGCGCGTCCTCGCGGGCGTGCGCCACCATCTCGTCGACCAGTGCTTGCGGCAGGCGTGCCACAACCGCCATGAGCGTTCTTCCTCCGTTCGTTCTCCCCAGTGTAGGGAAGGCAGAAAGAAGGGGCCCCGTTGCGGAGCCCCTTCAATCACATGCTTATCGGGACAAAGTTGCTAGGGGCAGTTGCCAACCTGGGAGCTGGCATCCGGCACGAACGGGGTCGCGACGCCGGTGTTCATGATGATCACGACGCCTGCTAGCTGGGGAATCTTCTCGATACCACCGGCGTCGGCATGGTTAACGTAGCTTGGCAAGGAGCCGCCGCTGTTGAAGTAGTGCTGCCACGTTTGCGACTGGGCATTCCAGATGTAGATGGCCTGCCATGACCCGTCAGGCAAGCAGCTCATGAAGTCATCGGGGTTCATATCCGCGAAGAGCGGGCCTCCGATGAGGTTAAAGCCGGGAACCAATGGTGAGTTGCGCTGATTGGCCATGGCGATGCCGAGCGAGCCGCCCAGCATGGAAACGACGAGCAGTGTCAGGCCAATGACAATCGTGGCGCGCGAACGCAGGAACGACATAGTGTTCTCCTTGAGCCCCGCAGCTCTCTCGATGCATACGCTAACAATTGGCGGGAGTAGCGTCATGCGGAATAACGCGCACCGTACAGGGAAAGTTGCCGCCCGAGCGTAAACCCGCCGTAAAACGTTGGTACAGGTAAAGGACGTCCTAGGGGACGAACGGCGGCAGCGTTGGTGTCGCCGTCGGCTTCGGAACGGTCGGTGTCGCGGTTGGCGTGCTGGTCGGACGCGGCGTCGGCGTGATTGGTGTCGGCGTCTTTGTCGCCTCGGGCGGCCTCGTCGAGGTCGGGATCGGCGTATCGGTCGGCGTCGGCGTAATCGTCGGCGTGTTCGTCGGGGTCGGAGGCGGCTCGTAGCTGCCGCTACCGCCGGGGAAGATCAACGGACCGTTGGAGAGCGGCGTCCCGGGCGGTATGCCGAAATCAAGGTAGTTTTCAGGGTTCACGCGGGTGCCGTTGTAGATGACCTCGAAGTGGAGGTGCTCGCCCGTGGAGTAGCCAGTGCTTCCTGTTATCCCGAGAACGGTCACCGCGACGGCGGGCTGCCCAACCTCAACGTTAATCCGGCTCAGGTGAGCGTACAGCGTTGCCCAGCCACCGCCGCAATCGACAACAACATAGTTGCCATAGCTGTAGCTGTAGTCCGTTGCCGAAACGGTGCCCGGACAGGCCGAATAGACCTTTGAGCCCTCGAGTCCGTGAACGGCGAGGTCGATGCCGCCGTGGATGAAGCCGTTGCCGCGATTCGCGCCGAAGCGGTCGGTCCACGTCGAAAAAGCGTGGAGGGGCATCGTGAACTGCGGCGTGCCGTCATCGATGGGCGAGACGGAACCATCTGCGCCGGAAGCCGCCACCGAACCTTCGCCCGAGTCTTGAGAGTTGTGCACTTCGGGGATGACGAGGGTGGCGTTGGGGTCGCCCGGGCGAGGACCGGCAGTGGGCCAGGTGGTTCCCGGGACGGTAGCGCCCGGTGTGTCGTCGCCGGCAGCGATCGATGGCTCGGGGTGCCGGTCGATCGTCCAGGCGAAAATCATCGCGAGGATGCCTGCCGTCCAGGCGGCGATCAGCATGAGCGTAGCGGTACGCGGTATGCGCGGGCGGGGTATACGCATTGTCCGTTGCTCGACGTAACCACCCTAGTTCCGTAACCGCAAGCGGAGACCACGGGTTATCCCTGAACGGCGTCCGGAGGTACGCCCAAACTCAACCAGACCTTTACCGCGCGGTGTCTTCCGGCGGGCGCCCGGCCCCTGGTCTGGCCTCGTTGCCCCGTTTGTAATTGCCAGTGAGTCGGGCCATTCGTGCCTGGCCGTCGCCGTCGCCAACTTCGACGACGAACCGTTCGGCTCGGGCACCTCGAAGCGTTGTCGCCAGCCGGCCGCGATGGAAGATGACCACGTCACCATTCTTCCTTCGCAGCCAGGTGAAACCTTCCGCCGCAGTCATTGGCCGAGTATGCCACCGCTCGAGACGCTGCCGGTGCCTATAATCGCGAAATGTCGCCCGCCGACCGGCTCCACAAAGCACTGCCCGCCACCGCGTTCCGCGATTTCAACTTCGTCTGGCTCGCCGGTACCTCCGCCGCCATCGCCCTCTGGACCATGCTCCTCGGCAACGCCTGGGTGGTGTACAAGCTGAGCGACTCTTCGGCCTGGGTTGCGGTCGCCGTGTTCGCTTCGATGTTCCCCTTCTTCCTCGCGCCCGTGGGGGGGCTGGTTGCCGACCGCTTCGAACGGCGCACGCTCCTCTTCGCCAGTCGTCTTGGCTCGCTCACCGGGATGACCTTGCTCCTCCTCATCGCCGCGATGGGGCTGCTCCATGTCTGGGTGGTCGTGCTGGCGGCATTCATCCTTGGCCTGGTCCGCAGTACCGACTCGCCTGCCGACCAGGCGCTCGTCGCCAACGTCGTCGGCAAGGATGCGGTGGCCAATGCCGTCGTCCTCTCTACAACCACGCGACTCGGCTCGCGAGCGGTGGGCCCCCTCATCGCAGGCCCGCTGCTGGAGACCGTCGGAGTGCAGGGCGCCTACGCGGTGGCCGTGGCATTCGGTGTGCTGGCAACCTTGTTCATTATCCCTGTCCGCACCCGTTCCTTCGGCGGCGTGACCGACCTTCGCAGCTTCACCACCGGCCTTCGGGACGGGATCCGCTATGTCCGCAACACAGGCCCGGTGCTCGCGGTGTTCATGATCGTCGTGGCCCATTGCGTGCTGACGATGTCGTTCGACTCCATGCTCCCCGGCTACGCCAGCCACGAACTACACCTGCCAACGCGGGGATTCACCATCCTCAGCGTGGCGGTCGGTTCCGGCGCATTCTTCGGCACCCTCAGCCTGGCCATGCTTGCCCGCGGGAACCGGGGCACCCTCTTCCTGGCGATGATCATCATCAGCGGCATCGGGCCGGTCTTCCTGGCGCTCAGCAATACGCTGCCGGCGGCAGCCACTTCCGCGGTCATCATGGGGGCATCTCAGGCGGTGACGATGGCCCTCGCGGCTGTCTTCCTCCAGGAGGTTGTCGAAGACTCGGTCCGCGGCCGCGTGATGAGCCTCTACTTGATGTCCGCCGGCGGGCTCATGGCCTTCGCCAACCTCGGCTACGGGGCGCTCGCCGACTGGCTTGGGTCGCCCGTGCTCTTTCTCGTGCCGGGGCTCGCGTTCCTTGCTATTGTCGGTTCCACGCTGTTCAGCAACCGCCACCTGCGGCGCGTCTATGGCACCGGCACGCTTGTGCAAGCTCCGGTCCCGGCCGGGGCCTAGTCTCGCCCGTAGCCTTCGTCGCGCAGCCGCCGCCAGATACCGCCGCTCGTGCTGTACCGCTCCATCAGGTACGGATAGACCGCCGGTACGTTGAATAGCTCCTCCATGCAGAGCTGGCCAAGGTAGCGGTCGAGGAGCGCGGGGTGCTCGTCCGGGTTCACGAGGTCGATGGCCAGCCCGGCCTCGTAGCCTCCGGCTGCGGCCGGGGCCCCAATCGCCTGGTCGGCGACAATCTCCTTCTCGGTGAGCGAAACGATTGCCGCCCGCAGCTGAGCGCGAAACTCGGACGTGACCGCTTCTGAGCTTGGCTGGAGGTTGCGGGACGCATCCTCCGCCTCGAGCAATCCACTGACCACAGCCGTCACATGGTCCACCCGGAAGGTGTCGCTGCCTGCTGCCCGCGAAGGCGGCAACCCGATGCAGAGGACGCCGAGCAGGGCCCGTTCGATGGGCGAGAGATCGTCGGGCTGGTAGGCCATAGAGAGAGCGTAGCGGGCCCGCGAGCTTGCGGCGTCCCGCCACAAGGCCCATCGGGTCCGCGGCTCGCGCGGAGGCGGGGCCCCGGCTGTACCATTCGCTCCACTTCGCGAAGGAGCGCGCAATGACCGCCAAAATCAAGCACAGCAAGATCCAGACCAACGGCATCACGATGCACGTGGCCGAGGCGGGCGAAGGGTTTCCCGTCGTCATGGTCCACGGATTCCCCGAGCTCTGGTATTCGTGGCGGCACCAGCTCCCGGCCCTCGCCGATGCGGGCTATCGCGCCATCGCTCCCGACATGCGCGGCTATGGCGACACCGATTCGACCCCGGACCCTGCCGACTACCGCAGCAAGAACATCGCCGCCGACATCGCCGGTCTGCTCGATGCCCTGGGCGAGGAGAAGTGCGTCATCGCCGGCCACGACTGGGGCGGCTTCCACATCTGGCAGTTCGCCCTGCGTTACCCCGAGCGAACGGCCGCCGTCATCGGCCTCAACACGCCCTATGGCGGCCCTCCCGGCCCCATCCCGCCGACTCAGGGGCTCCATGCGGTCTTCGGCGAAGGGGATCGCGGCTACTACATGCTCTACTTCCAGAAGCCCGGGCAGGCGGAGCCGGAACTCGAAGCCGACATCCGCGGCAACCTCGCCAAGACATTCCACAGTTACGAACGGGCGCAGGACCTCTGGACCTTTGCCACCCTCGGTGGCGACGGCTCCGGCGTCATGACCCGGATCGCGCCGGGCACCACGTTCCTCACGGACGAGGAGCTCGACGTCTACGCGAAGGCGTTCGAGCGCACGGGCTTCCGTGGCGGCCTCAACTGGTACCGGGCTATGGACCTCTCGTGGGAGGACCAGAAGGAACTCACCAACTTCCAGATCGATGTCCCCGTCCTGATGATCACGGCGGAAAACGACCTGATCCTGCGGCCGGAAGGTGCAGAGCCAATGAAGCAATGGATCCCGAACCTGCGCATCGAGATGGTCAAGAACTGCTCGCACTGGACCCAGCAGGAACACCCGGACGAGGTGAACCGGTTGATGCTGGACTTCCTCAACGGGCTGGAGCTGTCGAAGTAAGCGCCGTCGCCCGGCCGCAACGCCAGCCCGGCTGCTGAAGATGGACCTAACCGCCGTTGGGCTGGTCCTGGCTTCGGCCGGGGCGCACGCAGGCTGGAACTTCCTGACGAAGAGGGCGGAGCTGGCCTCTGGGGTTCACCTGGGCAATCGCCACAGCCGGGACAGCGATACTGCTGCCGGTGGGCACGTATCTGTTTCTCCAGGACCAGCCGGGGCCGCTCGGCTGGTCGCTGGCAGGGCTGTCCTGGGCGATTCACCTGGCCTACTTCAGCGCGCTCGCGCGAGGCTACAGCGACGGCGACCTCTCGGTCGTCTACCCCATCGCCCGCGGTACCGGTGTCGCACTCATTCCGATCCTCGGAGTCGCTGCTCCTGAGCGAGACGATGTCGGCGCGGCAGTGGCCGGCGCCGTCGCGATTGTGGCCGGCATCGGGGTGCTGGGGGCGACCGGGATCGCCGGTTCGCGGTTCCGCCCCGCTGGCATCGAGTTCGCCGTCTTGACCGGTCTCCTGATCGCGACCTATTCGGTGGTCGATGCGCGAGGCGTCGACGAGATGAACCCGCTTCTCTATCTCTCCATCATCGGCACTTCCGGGACGCTCGGGCTGCTCCCGGGAGTGCTTTCCAACGGCGGGCCAAACGCGGCCAGGGAGATCTGGCGGTCGTCAACGTTCCCGGTTGTCCTGGGCGGCGCGCTCCAGGTCGGAGCGTACGGGACGATTCTCTGGGTACTCCAGGATTCCCCGGTGGCCTATGTCGCGCCCCTCCGGGAGGTGGCGCTGGTGTTTGGTGTGGTCCTGGGGGCGCTGGTCCTCCACGAGCGCGCGGCCGGCCAACGGCTAGTCGGGGCAGCGGTGATTGTCGTGGGGGCAGTGCTCATCGCGTTCGCTCCCTGATCGTGCGTGGCGCCCGGAAGTATGCCCTCCGCTGGCAGCCAAAACCCCTTGACAGAGCGATGTACTCTTATGCCCCCGCCGAGATTCAACGACGAAGACGGAGGAGCTTATGTCGCGGGAATGGAACGAGACCGGGCGGGAGTGCGTCCGATGATGCTCGTGCTCTATATGGTCGGTGGGATGCTGATTGTGGCCGGGAGCGCCACGCTGGCGGTGGCCCGGCGTCGCTAGCGGGGCCTTCTAGCCGAACAATTCGTCGATTAGCGCGCTGCGGCTCATTTGGAGGTGGTCGGCGACATCGCCAAGGATCGCTCCGAGGGTGCCGACTCGCAGATCGAGGCGAGGGCGCGAGCCAGGTCATCTCCGCTGAGGTCGCGGGGTAGTCGGGTCACGACGCAATGAGTTCGTCACGGACAAAGTGGAGGCGAATGAGGCCTGGAAGCTGGTCGTCTGCGAAATGGCAACGCACAGCGTCGCGGACCATCTCTCGGAGTTCCGTCAGGTCGTCGGCCTCAGTGAAAATGCTCTCACCGATTGCCCGGGCGGTGAACCCTCCCTCAGGAGCTTCAGTCACAAGAAATGTGATTTCACTCGCGGCATTCGTGTCCGGTCCAACTTCCATGCCGATCAGTATCCGGTTTGGTCTCAGCAGCCCTGGATGCCGCAGCCGCCGGGGCCGCAGACGGCTTCGCAGAACTCCATGATGAACTGGATGGCGTCGGGCTCGAGGCAGTAGCAGGGTTCGCCGTCGATTTCGCCGCGGACGATGCCGGCTTCCTTGAGCACCTTCAGATGCTGGGAGACGGTTGACTGGGCGAGCGGCAACAGGCCCACGAGGTCACCGGTCTGGCAGACCTTACGGCGCGCCAGTTCGGCGACGATGCGCAGGCGGGCCGGGTTGCCGAGTGCACGGAACACCTCGGCGGCGCGCTCTTCGTCGACCGTGAGACCCTCGATGGTCTTCATCCGGCAATTCCTGTTGTTGACATGCCTCCCAGTGTATCGTAATTTTGCGATGCACGGTGAATCGTAAAAAACCGATGCAGGTAGGAGCACCACCATGACCGAGCGCACAGCCGACGAAATCCGCGAGCACGTCCGCACTTCCTATGCGAACCGCGTCCGCCCCGTCCTCGAAGCACCAGATTCCATCCAGCTCGTCGCCACGGGCGACGCTTGCTGTGGCCCTGACTGTTGCAGCACGGACGAGGCGCCCGCGGCCGTGACGTTCGTTGCCGCCTCCGAAGTGGCCTGTTGCGATGTTTCCGCCGGCGACGACTGTTGCGCCCCTTCAGCCGGTAGCGAGGAGAACATCTCCCGCATCGAGGCGCTCTACAAGGGCACGGACACGAGCGGCCTCGCCAGCAGCATCACCGACGTCGCGTTTGGCTGCGGTAACCCGACAGCGATTGCGGCCCTGCAGCCGGGCGAGGTGGTCCTCGACCTCGGCAGCGGCGGCGGCATCGACTGCTTCCTCGCGGCGAAGATGGTCGGCGACGAGGGCCGGGTCTACGGCGTCGATATGACACCTGAAATGGTCGCGCTCGCCCGCAAGAACGCGGGCAAGGTCGGCGCCACCAACGTCGAGTTCCGGCTCGGCGAGATCGAGCACCTCCCGATCGGCGACGCCTCCGTCGACGTCATCATCTCCAACTGCGTCATCAACCTGAGCCCGGACAAGGACCAGGTGTTCCGCGAAGCGTTCCGGGCGCTGAAGCCAGGCGGGCGGCTCCAGGTCTCGGATATCGTCTGGACGAAGCCGGTGCCGGCCGCGATCAAGGAGGACATGGACGAGTGGGCCGGCTGCATCGCCGGGGCCATGCTCGAAACCGAGTACCTTGCCGCGATCGAGCGCGCTGGCTTCGAGCGGATAAGCTCCGAGACGAGCGAATACGACGGCCGCGAGGGGATCGCCTCGGCGGCGGTGGTCGCCTACCGGCCAGCCTGATGGGCCGCGAAGAAGACATCGCCTGCGACCTCGAGGTGTTCAGCGTGGATGAGCGCGGCGAACACCTCGAGATCGTCGCGGACTGGCGGACGGCCATCATGGCCCGCACCGAACTGGACGATGGCTACCGCTTCGAGCTCGAGCGCCGGGACGGATTGATCGAGACGATTGGCCGCTTCATCGAGAACGAGCGGCGATGCTGCCCGTTCTTCGACTTCGACCTGCGGGTGCCGGCAACGGGTTCGCTGGCGCTGACGATCACCGGGCCGGAAGGTGCGAAGGCAGTCCTCGAATCCGCCGGAGCAGCGAACTTATAGCGCCTGGAAGATCCGCTTTCCCTCGAGGCGCACGATGCGCCCAATGCCGGGGTTCGCCCAGTGGCCGGCGATCCAGGTGCGACCATCGCCTATCGCGTCTTCAAACAGCGATTCCCGCGTGGCGGCGGACTGCTTCGGGTCCGTGTCGGCGGAGGGCGACCAGTCCGGGTGGTCGAGCTGCAGCGGATGATGGCTGGCGTCACCGATGATGATCGCCCGCTCCCCCTGCGAGTAGATGCCCACCGTGACGTGGCCGGGCGTGTGTCCCGGCGCCGGGACCAGTGTGACACTGGCATCCAGTGCCTTCTCGCCCTCGAACAGTTCCACGCGGCCCTCGGCCTCCAGCGGGCTGATGCAGTCGCGAAGATGCTCTTGCGAGGCGACGACTTTCGGCCGCATCCAGTAGTCCCACTCGCTCTGCTGCACGAAGTGGCGGGCGTTGGGGAAGAACAGCCTTCGGGTTTCCCTGGTCATCGTCGACCGTGTTCCAGCCGACATGGTCGACGTGGAGGTGGGTGTGAACGATCGTATCGATCGAGGCAGGATCGATGCCGGCCTCCCGCAGCGACTCGTCCAGGTGGCCCACAGGAAAGCTTGGCCGCTTGCGATTGCCAAGCCCCGTATCCACGAGCACCGTGCTGGCGCCGCTACGGACGACGTAGACCGTGACCGCGAGCGGGAAGAGCCCCCGGCCGTCAGCAAGGTCCGGGTAGTCGGCGCGCACCTGCGCCGCATGCTCCGGGAAGAATCCGTCGAGGCTCATGAGCAGCCCTGTATCCAGCAGCGGGAGCACCTCAACGGCGCCGATTGTCACACTCTCCATACCTCGTGCCTCCGTGGGCGGCATTGTAGCCGCGATGGAGGGAGCCGCTCTCTCCTCTTGGCGGACCGCGGTTTAGTCTCGAACTATGAGCGCAATTGATGACATGCTCCGGCACAGCGCCGGGGCCCCTCCACCGGAAGCGGGTAGCGACGCAAAGGCACCGCCCCAGAAAAAGCTCGCCATCGTCGCCTGCATGGATGCCCGCATCCTGCCCGGCCCGCACCTGGGTATCCGCGTCGGCGATGCCCATATCATCCGCAACGCCGGTGGCCGGCTAGCAGAGGCGGTACGCAGCCTCGCCCTCAGCCAGCTCCTTCTCGGCACCGAGGAAGTGGCGATCATCCATCACACCGACTGCGGGCTGATGAGCATCGACGATGACGGTGTGCGGGAACGATTCAGCGAGCGCGGTGTGGACGCGAACGGCGTCGCATTCCTCACCTTCGCCGACCTTGAAGAGTCGGTCCGCGAAGACCTCAGGCTCTATCGCACCTCGCCGCTCTTACGCCAGGACATCTCGGTGCGCGGCCTCGTCTTCGACGTCGCGACGAGCCGCCTTCGCGAAGTGACCGAGTAATCGGAACGGCCAGGCGGTGGTGCGGGCCCCATTGTCGGGACCCGGCACCACCGGCGGGGCTGGTGTTCTACGAACGGCTGAAGAGCTTGCTGAAGCGACCCTTCTTTGGCTCAGGCGCGATCATGAGGTCGCCGGCTGCGACCGGACGCTCGGCCTTCGCCGGGGCGAGGCCTGCCATGGCCCGCACCGTTGGCATGAACGGTTCGATTCGGCTGATCTCGTCGAGGCTCAGGCTCTTGGCCACTGCCTGGATGGCGAAGACACGGCGCATCCCGATGTTGGCGGGTTGGCGCTTCTCGGCTTTTTCGTAGGCGACATGAACGCGCTCGGCGGCCTCGCCATCCATCGCCGCGAGAGCCCGAAGGCGGCTTGCGGCCATCGCCTGCAGGCTCTTGTCGTCGAGCGTCGCCTCCTGGTCGAGGAGGACGGCACAGTTGCCGACCCGTGCTTCGTCGTCAAGGACGGAGATGGCGCCGAAGGCCCTCACCATCGCTTCGTGGCGATCGTCGGAGGTGGCTTCTGCGAGTGCGGACCAGCTGGTCTGGGTTGTTGATTCTGACATTTCTACTACTCCTGGGTGCCTTCTGACCCGGTGCCCGCGTGGGGCATCGGCGCTAAAGATGCAGAGGCTCTGCAGGGGTAGTGCTGCGTCGCCTCCCGAACGCCTACGGGGTTAGCTGTCGGGTTCGATGTCGGAAGTCATCGTCCTTCGCGAAAGAAGGATTCACCCCAGGAAAGTGGTTCCCCCGTTCCCGGCTGACCCGGGACTCGGCAACCAGAATTGTGCGGCATCCGGATCGAAAAAGGGAGCCTCTGTCACGCAATTTCATCGCTCCCTTTACCGCCGAAAGCGCAGCACCCCACGACGCAGGGGTTGACGCCGCCACTAATGCTCCGGCTACCATCGACGCGACCGGCCACGCCCCCGCCGCTGGAGGTCACCATGCGAGAGCGCGCGCTTCCCGCAATCGCCGTCGCCGCCGCGATCGGGATCTTCAGCATCGTCCTTGCCTTTGCCAGCGCCGCAGGGGACGAGATGACCCGTCGAGCGGTGGTGCCCGGCCTCAGCGGCGGCGGAGCGTTCGCCGAACCGACAGTGACTCCAGCGGCAACGCCATCGCCCACCGGCACGTTGATCGCTACAGCGACCGCAACGAGCACAGCCACCTCTGGACCCACGGCGACAACGACGCTAACAGCCACACCGACTTCGCCCTCGACGGCTCCTTCGCCAACTCCAACTTCGACGCCGCCGACCGTCGTCGCCTTCAATGCGCCGGTGATCGGCGGCTGCCAGGTCTTCCCCTCCAACAATCCGTGGAATACGGACATCTCGGACTACCCCGTCGATGCCAACTCGGCCGCTTACCTGTCGGCGATTGCGGGCCTCGGTGGCAACCAGAAGCTCCATCCCGACTTCGGCTCTTTCAGCGAATACGGGATTCCCTTCGTGGTCGTGCCGCAGGGCCAGCCGGATGTGCCTATCACCTTCACCGCCTACGGCAGCCAGAGCGACCCCGGCCCCTACCCGGTGCCATCCGACGCGCCCGTGGAGGGTGGATCCGGCAGCGATGGCGACCGCCACGTGCTTGTCCTCCAGCAGGGCGACTGCCTGCTCTACGAGCTGTACTACGCCTTCCCCTCGGGCGGCGGCTGGGAAGCCGCTTCAGGCGCCGTCTTCGACCTCGGCAGCAACGCCCTCCGCCCGGAAGGCTGGACCAGCGCCGACGCCGCCGGGCTGCCGATCCTTCCCGGCCTCGTCAAGTACGACGAGGTGCAGTCGGGAAGCATCAACCACGCCATCCGGATGACCTTCAGCAGCACCCAGAAGGCGTATCTCCACCCGGCGACGCACTGGGCCAGCGACGAGACCAGCGCCAGTCTCCCTCCGATGGGCCTCCGTCTCCGCCTCAAGGCGAGCTACGACATCAGCGGCTTCAGCGGCGAATCCCGCGTCATTCTTGAAGCCATGAAGAAATACGGCGTGATCGTCGCCGACAACGGTTCGAACTGGTACTTCACCGGCGCCACCGACCCCCGCTGGGACGACGACGACCTCGACCAGCTCAAAGACGTCCCTGGCGGTGCGTTCGAAGTGGTCGATACGGGAGAGTCGTTGGTCAAGCCCTAGCCGCGGGAGCGACCTTCGGGCATGCCGTCGAGTGTATCGTCAGGTTCCGAGTCATCGACCCAAAGGGCACACGGCGTAACCATGTCGAGGCAAGACCATCATGATCCGTAACCGCCCAGCCCTCGCAGTCCTCGGGGTGTTCGCCGGATTCCTCGCGAGCATCGCCATCGCGATCTACCTGAACACACAGGCCTCCGGTTCTTCGCTCGGCTTCGTGTTCGTCTGCTCCTTCAGCACGGTCCCGGCGCCATCGTTTCCGGATGTCCTCACGACGTTCTCGGTTGAGCCCGTATCGATGTACTTACTGGCCGTTTCAGCCATCGGCTACGCAATCCTCTTCCGGAAGATGCGGGCGGCAGGCCACAGCAAACGGCTCCCGATCTGGCGGGCCGTCCTCTTCGAAGGTGGAATCGTTCTCGTCCTTGTCACTGTCTTCGGACCGCTCGCCGCGTATGACCGGACCTTCCTCACCGTCCATATGCTGCAGCACTTCATCCTCATCACCATTGCCCCGCCGCTACTGTTGGGGGGAGCGCCGCTCACCTTGCTCCTCATGGCTGTTGGACGCTCCGGCCGCCAGCGATTTTTCTATCCGGTCCTCCACTCCCGCGTCTTCCAGGCGTTCGCCCATCCCCTCATCGGGCTCAGTCTCTTCATCCTCGTGCCAACACTCTGGTACATCACACCGGCGTTGGACTGGATGCTGAAGAGCGCCTGGGTGCATTACGGCGGCTACGCAATCTTCCTCTTCGCCGGTTTGCACTACTGGTGGCCGATTGTTCCCGCTAACCCCACGCGCTGGCACCTCGCGTATCCCGTGCGCCTGCTCTATCTGCTCGCCCTGATGCCGATCCACGCCTTCCTCGGGCTGCTCTTTTACAGCCCCAACAACGTCCTGTATCCCCAGCTATCCGCGATTGCTCGCACCTGGGGACCGTCTCCTCTCCTCGACCAGCAGGCGGCTGGCGTCTTCATGTTTGTCGGCGGCGAAGCGATCGGCCTGATTGCGCTGCTGCTGGTAGCCTTCCAGTGGGCAAGCCACGACGAACGGATGGCACAGCGCTCGGACCGGGCCATGGAGCGTGCCCGCCAGCGGGCACTGGCCGGCGAAGACGGCATTTCCTGAGCGAACGCGAAGGTCTCTAGCCCTCGATCACTTCAACCACGGATGTCGACGCCCCGAAGTTCCAACCGCTGAGGTCCGGCGGCGCCACCCCCTGGAACGTCAGCATGCTGCAGATCTGCTCGCGGTGTTCGGTGGCGTGCTGGAGCGCCTGGACAAGGAGCACGCTCTTCAAGGCGCGAGAGCTGTCGCCCAGTTCCATGACGAAACTGATCTCGGCATCTTCGGTGAGCGCGAGGGCGCACTCGACGAGTGCGGCGCTACTGGCTTCGGAATAGGCGGAGATAGCTGTGAGCCCCGGCCACTCGCCGCGGCGCCAGGGGCGTTTGTCGCGGACTCCACCGCGGAAATCAGAGAGGTAGACATCCTGGCTTCCGAGATAGTGCATGAGCGTCTGACCGAATCGAGCCGTAGGCGCCCTCGATGGCAAAGTCGAGCTGGTCGTCGCTGAGCGCGGCGCAGGCATCGAGAAGGGTGGCGTTCGCCCATTCGTTGTACCGAAACATCTGGGCAAGCGGCTCGTTCATCGTGGAAGCGAGTATACCCAGCCTGTCGATTTCACCGGTTCCCATTCGTCTTCTCTACACAAGCCAATGAAGGACACTGACGCAATGCAATACATGCTTCTCATCTACCAGGGCTCTTCGCCCACTCCCCGTGACCCGCAAGCCTGGGCCACCCTTTCGGAGAGCGAGCAGCAGCAGGTCTTCGCCGACTACAAGGCGGTGAACGAAACGCCCGGCGTGACGCCCGGCCTCGCCCTCGACGAGCCAGGGAAGGCGAAGACCGTGAAGGTAGACCACGGTGAGACGGTCATCCTCGACGGGCCGTTCGTGGAGACCCGCGAGGCCATCGCCGGCTATCTCGTCTTCGAGGCAGACTCCGAGGCTGCGGCAGTCAAGCTGGCGGCGCGCATCCCGGCTGCACGGCTCGGTGGCGCCATCGAGGTGCGGCCGGTCGTGCAGTGGTAGCCAGGTGGCATGCAATCCCGATGCTTCCAGTCGTTCATCCGTTGTTTACACGGTGGAAGCAAGGCCGAAACACCATTTCGAGATAGTGCAATCATCACCGAACTGAGGTTTACCCCGTGTTCGACGAAATGGTGGCACTTGCGATGTTGGAAGAACGCAAACGGCGTGCCGAAGCTGTGATCCTCCTGGACCGTGAATCGCGCCCGGAACGGCGAGCTGACGAGGATCGCATGTCGGCCTGGGAGAAGCTGAAAGAGCTCATCGAAGGCTCGGGCGAGAGCGCGGTCGTCGTCCCGGCGACGGCTCGCGTCGAAGCTGCATCGTGGGGGCTGGAGCGCAGCAAGCGATCCTGATCCTTCGCCGCCGCAATCCCGGGCGTTGCAAGAGGCGAGCGCGAGTCTAGAATGCGGCGGCATGTCCGCTCCATCCCTCAACCGAGAGTTCCCGCCCATCTTCGATGGGCACGAGGACTTCATCACCCAGGTGCGGCAGGTGCGAACCGGCGACGCGCGCCTCGCCGCCACGATCTACGGCAACAACATTCGCGACCTCCTCGCCCGCTCTGAGAATGGCCACGTCGACCTGCCCCGGGCGATGGAAGGCGGCCTCGGTGGCTGCTTCACCTCCATCTTCCTGACGACCGAGAAGGCGGAGATGGCGCCCGTCGACTACGCGATGCAGGAGATCGCCGACCTCTATGAGGTGGCCGACCGTTCCGAGGGTCGCTGGCGCATTTGCCGAACCGCCGCCGAGGTCCGCGCCGCCTGGGAAGCCGATGCCTTCGCCAACGTGATCATGTTCGAAGGCGCCGACCCCATCTCCCGCAGCTTCAAGGAACTGCGCGTCTTCTACGAAGCCGGCCTTCGGGTGCTGGCGCCGACATGGAGCCGTTCGACGATCTTCGCCCACGGCGTTGCCTTCCGCGGTTCGCTGCCCGAGACGGGACTGACGGAAGCCGGCTTCGAGCTGGTCGCCCACTGCAACAAGCTCGGCATCGTCCTCGACGTTTCCCACATCAATCCGGCCGGGTTCTGGGACATGATTCGGGCCTCGGAAGCACCGATCATCGCCACGCACTCGAGCGTGAAGGCCATCGCTCCCCATGTCCGCAACCTCGACGACGAACAGATCCGTGCCATCGCGAAGAAGGGCGGCACCATCGGGATCAACTTCGCCAACGGCTTCCTCGACCCCGCAATGGCGATGGACAGCGACCCCTCGCTGGAGACGGTGGTGGCCCACTTCGCCCACATCGTCGACCTCGTCGGCGACGAGCATGTGAGCTTCGGTACCGACTTCGACGGCGCATCGATCCCGTCGGTGGTGAAGGATGCGAGCGGGTTGCCGGTCGTCTGCCGGGCGCTGAAGGCGAAGGGCTATGGAGACGACGCGATGGAGCGCATCTGCAACGGCAACTTCCTGCGCGTTTTGAAGCCGATTTGCGGCTGAGCCGTGAGCGCCGAGCTCTGGACTCCGGGCGCCCACATCCTCCTGCGCGATGTGGTGCGTGGACACGTACGCTCGGCCATTCCCGTCACCGTCGTTCAGCACACGGAGGAGCAGCTGGCCCTCTTCGTCTGTCCGGGTACCACGTTCATGCTCCCGGATGACTGGAACCGCAAACACAACCGGGACTTTTTCGCAACGCCGGGACACCTTGCGCTCGAATACGCGCCGCCGGGCCAGCTCATCATCATGGCGCCGGCGGCTCGCTATTCGGTGCTCGTTCGCTGGACTCCGAACTGGGAGTTCATCGGTTGGTACCTGAACCTCCAGGAGCCGATGCGGCGTAGCGCGCACGGGGTCGATATCACCGACCAGATGCTCGATGTCGTTGTCGCTCCCGACCGCTCGTCGTTCGAATGGAAGGATGCAGACGAGCTCGAGCGTGCGGTGGCTGACGGTTTCTACACCCGGGCCGAGGCGGACGAGATCCGGGCGGAAGGTGAGCGCGCAATCGCCGCCGCGATGGATGGAAGGGCCCCGTTCAACGAACCGTGGCCGGAGTGGCGACCCGACCCTTCGTGGGGCGTGCCATCGCTACCGGGCGGCTGGGCAACCGGCGGCTGAGCGAGCAGAATCGGCCAACTGAAAGGAATTGAGCCATGCCGTTTGCCAACATCCCGGGAGCCGAGATCTACTACGAGGAGTATGGCCCCGCCGACGCGCCGGCCATCGTCTTTGCCCACGGCGCCGGTGGGAACCACCTCTCCTGGTGGCAACAGCTGCCGGCCTTCTGGGACCGCTACCGCTGCATCACGTTTGCCCACCGCCGTTTCGGCCACTCCAGGGACCTCGATGGTCGCGGAGGCGCGGCATTCGTCGACGACCTCGAGGGGCTGCTCGGCCACCTCGGCATCGACAGGGTGCGGCTCGTTGCCCAGTCGATGGGCGGCTGGACCTGCCTCGGCTTCGCCCTGCGCCATCCGGACCGGGTGGAACGCCTGGTGATGGCCGATACCCACGGCGGCCTGCGCACGGACGAGATCGGCGAGGCGATGAAGCAGTCGCAGGGACTCGCCTCCGACGCCTCGCTCCCGTCGTGGGCCCATGCGGGGGCAGGCCGCTTGATGGCGACGGAACAGCCGGCGCTGGCGCTTCTCTACAGCCAGGTGCAGGCACTCAACCCGCCCTCCGCCCGGGAGAACCTCGGCGAGCAGCTTCGACTCGCTGGTCAGCCCACTGCTGAACAGGCGGCGGGGCTCAACGTGCCGATCCTCTACATCGTTGGCGAAGACGACAGAGTAATTGCGCCCGCCGTCATTGAGGCTGCGGCGAAGTGCTACCCGAACGCGCGTCTTGAGCGGGTGCCCCGGGCCGGCCACTCGGTGTACTGGGAACGGTCGGACGTATTCAACAAGCTTGTCGGCGATTTCTTCGCCTAGTCTTCGACCTCGACGATCATCTCGATCTCCACGGCGATGCCCATCGGCAGGGAGGACATGCCGACGGCCGAGCGGGCGTGGCGCCCGGCATCGCCCCAGAGTTCGATGAAGAGGTCGCTGGCGCCATTGATGACCTGCGGTTGCTGGCCGAAGTCGGGGGTGCAGTTCACCATCCCCAGCACCTTGACGATGCGAGTGACCTTATCAAGCGAGCCAACCGACTCGCGGATGGTGGCGAGGAGCTGGTAGGCAACGAGCCTGGCCGCTTGCTGCCCGGCCGCCACATCCATGTCGGCGCCGAGCTTGCCGGTGACAGGCTTGCCATCAGCGCCTATCGGACCGGCGCCGGAAAGAAAGAGGAGATTGCCGCTGCGGACGGCGGGGACATAGCTGCCCGCCGGGGCCATCCGTTTCGGAAGTTCGATGCCAAGTTGCTTGAGTTTCGATTCAGCGCCCACGGTCCACCTCGCCTGGTCGGATTGGACGAAGCGTACCGCGACTAGCGGAAGGCGTCCGCCACGGGCAATACAAATCCGTCGATGGAGAATCCCGCATCGTCACTGGTGAGCGTGTCACCCTGCCGAAAGCGGTGGGAGTCGCCACTCGGGCGATGGACCGTGATGGTTCCGGTCGTCGGGCGGACAATCCATACGCGCTCGGTTCCAGCGGCGAGATAGCGATCGACCTTCTGGCTTATCTCCTGCTCGAGGTCGCCGGGGGACATGATCTCGATAGCGAGCGTCGGCGCCCCTTCGATAAAGTTCGGCTGCTCCGGTGCCTCCGGGTTCTCCGCAACGTAGACGACGTCAGGGGCAAGGATAGTGTCCGGGTTACGCGAAAGGCGGAAGCCGATCTCGACGCCCACGTAGCCGAGCCGATGCTCGTCGGCAAATGCCTGGAGTGCGGCTGAGAGACGAACCGCCCGACGACCATGTTGTTGTCCGACCGGTGTCATGCAAACCAACTTCCCATCGACAAGCTCCATCTTGCCGCCCTCTTCAGGCTCGGGAAGGCTGGCGAATTCCTCAGCGGTGAGCAGCGTTTCCAGCGATGTCACGCCTCCAGCATAGCGCAGGCGGAGTCCGGGATGGCCGGGGATGAGGGCGCCCGTATGATGGCTTCTTGTCATTGGGCGGGCGACCATCCATACTGAATCTTGGTCCGCTCCGGCGGATCGTTTTTGTGTTGGTAACCCTTGTGGGAAGGCCCGGGCCCGGGTGGCGCAACTGGCAGCGCAATCGATTTGTAATCGATAGGTTAGGGGTTCGAGTCCCCTCCTGGGCTCCACGCAAATTCGGCCTGCTACGGCAGCCAATCGCCGGGCAGGGGTGGCCGAGTGGTTAATGGCAGCAGACTGTAAATCTGCCGCGCTACGCGCTTCGTAGGTTCGAATCCTGCCCCCTGCACCACTAAGCTGAAAAGACCCGGTCCCGGATGGACCACCAGGGGGCCCTCATAGCTCAGTTGGCAGAGCGCGTTCTTGGTAAGAACGAGGTCTCCGGTTCAAATCCGGATGAGGGCTCCAGTTACCTCGCAAACCACAACAATCACATCCCACACGAAGAGGGAGACAAAGGGCGATGGCGAAAGAGAAGTTTGAGCGAAACAAGCCGCACGTAAACGTGGGGACGATCGGTCACGTGGACCACGGCAAGACGACGCTGACGGCGGCGATCACCAAGGTGCTGGCCCTCAAGGGGGAGGCGTCGTTCCGGGCCTTCGATTCGATCGATAATGCCCCGGAAGAGCGCCAGCGCGGTATCACGATTGCCATTGCCCACGTCGAGTACGAGACCGACAACCGGCATTACGCCCACGTCGACTGCCCCGGTCACGCCGACTACATCAAGAACATGATCACCGGCGCCGCCCAGATGGACGGGGCGATCCTCGTGGTCGCCGCCCCCGACGGGCCCATGCCCCAGACCCGCGAGCACATCCTCCTCGCCCACCAGGTGGAAGTCCCGGCGATGGTCGTCTTCCTCAACAAGGTGGACATGATGGAGGACGAAGAGCTCCTCGAGCTGGTGGAGCTGGAGCTGCGCGAACTGTTGAGCGCCAACGACTTCCCCGGCGACGACATCCCGATCATCCGGGGTTCGGGGCTGAAGGCCCTGGAGTCCGACAGCACGGACATCAACGCCCCCGAGTACAAGTGCATCATGGACCTGATGGAGGCCGTGGACAGCTACATCCCGACGCCGGAGCGGCCCCTGGACAAGCCCTTCCTGATGCCCGTGGAGGACGTCTTCGGGATCAAGGGTCGTGGCACGGTGGTGACCGGGCGAATCGAGCGCGGGATCGTCAAGACCGGCGAAGAGATCGAGATCGTGGGCTTGAAGCCGACGGTGAAGACCACGGTGACCGGCGTCGAGATGTTCAAGAAGCTGCTGGATGAGGGCCAGGCCGGTGACAACGTCGGCTGCCTCCTCCGCGGTATCGAGCGCGACGACGTGGAGCGGGGGCAGGTGCTGGCGAAGCCGGGTTCGGTGACGCCACACACCAAGTTCTTGGCCCAGGTCTACGTGTTGAGCAAAGAAGAGGGAGGACGGCACACACCGTTCTTCAACGGCTACCGGCCCCAGTTCTACCTGCGGACGACGGACGTAACCGGTTCGATCGGGCTGCCGGAGGGCATGGAGATGGTGATGCCGGGAGACAACGTGGAGATGACGGTGGAGTTGCAGAAGGCTGTCGCTATCGAAGAGAGCCTCCGCTTCGCCATTCGTGAAGGTGGCCGCACCGTCGGCGCCGGCGTCGTCACCAAGGTCGTCGAGTAGCAGTACGCTAGAGTAGAAAGCCGAGAGGAGAGCCCATCATGGCGAAGGCCAAGGGCGACCGTCTGATCATCCACCTCGCGTGCACCGAGTGCCGCGAGCGGACGTATACGACAACCAAGAACCGCCGGAACGACCCGGAACGGATGGAACTGCGTAAGTTCTGTCCGCGCTGCCGTGCCCACCGGCCCCACCGGGAGACCCGGTAGCCACCATGGCACGTTCGGAACGGCGACGCACACGTCCGCGCAGGACCGGCCCCGAGGGTACTCGTGCCCGCGAAAACCGACCCGCGGCGGAAGCTGCTGCGGCCCCAACCGCGGCAGCCGGCGCTCCCGTGAGCCAGAGCACCACGCTCAGGCCCGCTGCCCAGCGGCGACGCAATCCGTTTGGGTGGCTACGGCGAATCGAACCGAAAGCCGTGGCCGACGTCATCAGCGAGCTTCGCAAGGTGACCTGGCCGACAGCGGCGGAAACCCGTTACCTCACGCTTGTCGTCGCGGTGGTTGCCATAGTCGTGGGCACCATCCTTGGACTTTTCGACCTGGCTTTCGGCTGGGCCATTGAATCGGTGTTCTTCAACTAATGAGTGCTGACCCAGAATCCACAGCTTCGGCGGCGACTGCCAACGGCAAGTCGAAGACCGACGATCAGGAACTGCTGAGCGACAGCGAGATCAACGCCGACGGCCGCCGCTGGTACTTCATCCATACCTATAGCGGCCACGAAAACAAGGTCCGCAACGCCATCCAGGCGACGGTCCAGCAGATGGACGCGGCCGACAAGATCTTCCACGTCGTCGTCCCCACCGAGGACGAGATCGAGATCCGCGACAGCCAGCGCCGGACGGTAAAGAAGAAGCTCTACCCCGGCTACGTGCTCGTGCAGACGATCGAGCTGAAGGAAGGCGACGGCCCCAGCGACGAAGCCTGGCACCTGATCCGCAACACCAGCGGCGTCACCGGTTTCGTCAGCTCCGGCACACGCCCGGTGCCACTCTCGACGGACGAGGTGAACCACATCCTTCGCGCCATGCGGATGGAGCAGCCGCGCGTGCGAATCGGCTTCTCCGTGGGCGAAAACGTCCGCATCTCTGATGGCCCCTTCGAAGACCTCGTGGGCAGCGTCGAGGAGATCAACACGGAGAAGGGCAAGGTTCGCGTGCTGGTCAGCATGCTCGGCCGCGAGACGCCCGTGGAACTCGACTTCCTCCAGGTGGAAAAGCTGTAGCAACAAGAGCGTTCGCCCTTCGGACCCGATTTCGACGACCAGCGGCCATCGCGTTTGTGCCGTAGATTTCGGAGTATGTCCGTAACGGAAGGAAGATGTCCGCAATGAGCAGTTCCCCTGGCCCTATCATCGTTCCCCTCGACGGCTCGAAAGGTGCCGAACAGGCACTCGACGACGCGAAAATCGTTGCCGATTACTCGGGAGCGCCTGTCGTCCTCGTCCATGTCGTCGACCCCGACGACTTCCCGGGCGCGGAAGACTTCTCCAAGGCACGGGAGATGTTCGCGAAGTACGCCGAGGACCTGGCGAAGTCATATGGATTGTCCAGCGTTGAGACGCATACGGCGGAAGGCAAGCCCGGCCACGCGATCCTCCGCTACGCCCGCGAGCACCAGGCCAGCATGATCATCCTCGCAACTCACGGCCGCGGCGGCTTCCAGGCGACTTTCCTCGGGTCGGTTGCAGACCGCGTGGCACGGAGCGCCGAATGTCCCGTGCTACTCGTGCCCGCCACCCGCGAATGCGTCATCCATGGGCCGGTCCTTGTCGCGCTCGACGGTTCGGAGGAAAGCGCGACGGCCCTCACCGAAGCGCGGGCGATCGCGAAGTACCTGTCCACCGAACTCGTCCTCGTCAGCGCCTACCGCCTGCCACCCCCCGTTGGCATCGAGTTCTCGTACTACTCACCAACCATGCTCGATAGCTTCAAGGCGGCGACCGAGGACTACCTCACGAAAACCGCCCTGCCGGGAGAAAAGGCCTACACGGTCCAGGGACAGCCGGCCTCGGCGATTACCGAAACCGCGGTCCAGGTCGACTCCGGGCTGGTGGTCATGACATCGAGCGGCAAGGGGCTGGCCGAGCGAATCACTCTTGGCAGCACGACCGGCCGGGTGATGCACACGTTGCACCGGCCGCTGTTGATCGTGCCGACGGGCGAGAAAGACTAAGCAACGCCAGCTGGATGGCCAGCCATCCTGGCTAGCCCCCGATGCGTGACATCTCGACCTTGCGAAGGCCAATCGTGTCTTCGGAGCGAATCTCCGAATAGCGGTCGGCTCGATTGCCCCAGACGCGGGCGATCACGGCCGCTATTTCCTCGTCGCTGGCGCCACCCCGTAGCAGCGCCCGGAAATCTGTGCCCGTGGAGCCAAAGAGGCAGGTGAAGAGCTCGCCTTCCGGCGAAAGTCGGGCGCGGGTGCAGTCGCCGCAGAACGGCTGGCTGATGCTGGAGATGACGCCGATTTCGCCGCCGCCATCCTTGTACCGGTAGCGCTGGGCTACCTCGCCGCGATAGTTGGCCTCGGCCGGTTCCAGCGGCAGGACTGCGTCGATGCGTTCGACAATCTCCTTCGCCGTCACCACCTCGTCGAGCTTCCAGCCGTTCGTCGTCCCGACGTCCATGAACTCGATGAAGCGAACGATGCGGCCGGTGCCGTGGAAGTGACGGGCCAGGTCCACGATCGTGTGTTCGTTCACGCCCCGCTGGACGACGGCGTTGATCTTGATCGGGTCGAGGCCCGCGGCCGCCGCCGCATCGATTCCCGCAAGCACCTGGTCGACGCCAACTCCCGCATCGTTCATCCGCCTGAAGACGTCGTCATCGAGCGAGTCGAGGCTGACCGTCACGCGCTGCAGGCCGGCGTCTTTCAGCGCCCGGGCCTGTTTGGCGAGCAGCACGCCGTTGGTGGTCAGGGTGAGGTCGAGGAGACCGTCAATCGGCGCAAGCATGGCAATCAGCGAATCCAGCTTTGCACGGACGAGCGGTTCGCCTCCGGTAATCCGGATCTTCTCGACCCCCCCGGCCACGAAGAGCCGCACCAGTCGTTCGATCTCCTCATAGCTGAGGATCTCGTCGCGGTTGAGGAACTGGAAGCCGGGCCCGAAGATCTCGCGGGGCATGCAGTAGGTGCAGCGGAAGTTGCAGCGATCGGTTACAGAGACGCGCAAATCGCGAAGCGGGCGGCCAAGGGTATCGAGAAGAGTCACAGATCTAGCGTAGCGGGAACGGGAGCGTCCTGCCGGGCATTCCTCGGCCGGGAATCGTCAGGTAGCCGAAACTTCGCGTTCGGCGAGCCAGCGTTCGTAGTTCGCCACGCGGGCGGCGAGCTTCTCACGCATCTCAGTCATCTGGGCGACCTTCTGGTCGATCAGGTTCACCTGCTGGCGGGTGGCGGCGAGGGCCTTCTTCATCTCCTCCACCTTGACGCCGACGTCGGCGTCTTTGCGCCACTGTGCCTTTACCTGCACACGCACTTCCTCGGCGTCGAGCATTTCCTTGATATCGGCGAGGGAGAAGCCGAGAAGGTCGCGAAGCTGCTTGATGCTCTCGACCCGCTCGATGTCGTCCTGCGAGTAGAGGCGGAAGCCGCCATCCATCCGCGACGGCGGACGAAGCAAACCCTTTTCTTCGTAGTAACGGAGGGTGCGCTGCGTCAGGCCCGTCTGCTCCGCAGCGTCGCCAATCTGAAGGAAGCCCTCATTCGAAGGACGGTCAACGGTCATGCCGATTCCGAGTCTATCAACCTTCACGCGCACGTCAAGGAATCTTGTGTGATCTTTGGCGTCAGGACGACGCCTATGTCCGGTCCACTCTGGCCCATGTTGCAATGATGCACTAGGCCTGTGAATGACCGCGACCATAAGCGAAATCGCCCGTTAATCATGCAGCCTGGTGAGCAATTTCCTAACGAAAACCCCTTCCCTCGGCGGCGCTCGCGGGGCTAGTGTAGCGAGCACGCCCAGCGGCCCGGGGCCAGCTCTCAAGCAGGACCTCGACGGCGCGGGCGAACCCTATCTTGCGCGATTTTTCGCCCATTTCGGAGGCCGACCCTGGCTGACGTTCGCCACCGCATGCCCGCCGATCGCGACCTTGCCCGTACCTGGCAGGGCGTGCTCGGCCGTCTGCAATTCGACGTCAGCCCCCACAGCTTCTCTACCTGGCTCCAGCCCACAACGCCCCTCGGATTCGACGGCGACACGTTGCTCGTGCGAACGCCATTTGCCTTCCATCTCGCCTGGCTCCAAAAGCAGTTCGGCACCGTCCTTCGCCGAGCGCTCATCGGCGAGGTCGGTCGCGACGTCGACTTGCGCTTCGTCGGCGACAACGAACAGCCCGCGCCCGCCCGGACCGCCGACGCTCCGCCGCCCGCTCCGCGCGGGGTGAATACCAGCCTCACCTTCGCCAGCTACATGCCTTCCTGCGGCAACGAACCCGCGCTGCAGGCCTGCCGCGACCTCTCCGGGCACGATGGCTGTACCCCAATCAGCCCGATCCTCATCTGGGGAGCCCCGGGCCTCGGCAAGACCCACCTGTTGCACGCCACAGCTAACCGCGCGATCGAACACGGCGAGCGTGTGGTGGTCCTCACCGGCGAAGAGTTCGCCAACGGCTACCAGGACTCCATCAGGGCAACGAACGTCGGCGCCTTTCGCGACGAGGTTCGCAGCGCCACGCTCTTCATCCTCGACGACCTCCAGGGACTCGTCGGCTACACCGGCACCCAGAAGCAACTGCGCGAGACCATCGACAGCGTGACCAATCGGGGCGGCCACGTCGTCCTCGCAAGCGAGACGCATCCCCGCTCACTGAACCTGGTCGAAAGCCTTGCCAGCAGGATCTACGGAGGGCTCGTGGTCGGCATGGGCGAGATCCTCCCTGGCGAACGGCGGGCCTTCGTGGAGCACACTGCGCGCAACCATCGAGCCTCGATGCCGCCGTGGTGCGTCGAACGGATCGCGGCGTTCCCGACCGGGTCGCCGAGGGAGATCAAGGGCGTTGTCCACCGGGCGATCAACCTCGACCGCTGCGGGCGACTGGCCGAGGAGGCCCTTGACCAGGAGCTGGCCCAGACCGTTATCACCGCCGCCGCCCGAAGGGCTATGACGCCTGAGGCCATCATCGAAGCGGTCGCGAGCTGCTTTGAGACCACCGGCGCTGATATCTGCGGCCGCTCGCGCAAAGGAGGCCTCCGTGAAGCCCGGGCGGTGGCCATGGCGGCACTGGCCGATTCCGGCCGTTCGCTTTCTCAGATCGGCGCACTGATCGGCAAGCGTGACCCTTCGACCGTGAGCCCACTTGTGGAGAAGGGGCGAGCCCTGCTGGCGGGGATGCCGGAGGTCAGGGCGAAGCTGGCCGGCTAGTCCCCCGACAGCTCGGCCACAGCAGCGGCGACGCCGGCCGCGCCAAACCCGGCGATCACGCCCTCTGCGGCAGCCGCCAGGGGGTCCGGCGTGAACCCGTCCCAGGGTTCGGCGCGCACAACCAGTACCTGTTGCAGGTTCACCAGGGCTTCAGCCAGGGCATGCTCCCCCTCCCATCCCGGCGCGGGTGCGTAGACGACCAACGGCCCGTCGGTATTCCCGGCAAGCACGGTGGCGAGTTCCACGGACGTCGCTCCGCCCGGCAGGGAAAGCTCTCCACCGGCGCAGTTGAGGATGGAAACCGTCATGCGAACGGCACCTGGTAGATCGGCTCGTCTCCGGTGGCGCCGGTTTCGTACAGCTCTGCAATCTCGGCGGGCGTCATCTCGAGCAGCCCGGAAAACACGGCGTGGTTGTGCTCGGCGAACATCGGCGCGTGCATGCGGATCTGGCCGGGCGTCTTCTCCAGCTTCCAGGGAAAGCCGGGGAACCGGTGAGTGCCCGCGACCGGGATGGCGGACATCGACGAAGTAGCCCCGGTCGTGCAGGTGGTTGTCTGAGGCGATCTGCCAGTTCGGCATCACCGGCGCGGCCGGCACCCCGTTCGCCTGGAGGCGGTCGGCAGCGGTGATCTGGTCGACGGTCCTGGTCCAGGCCTCTATCGCTCCATCTATCTCCTCGTGGAGGGCGCGGCGACCGCTCGCCGAGGCCATGCGCGGGTTGTCGGCGAGGTCCGGGACGGTCGATGGTCGCGCAAAGCCGCTTCCAGTCGGGCTCGCCGCGAACCGTGATGGCCAGCCAGCAGTCGGTTCCGGCTGACCGATAGACTCCCTGGGGCGCGTAGACCGGCGACCGGTTGCCCCGCGGCTCTGGGACAACGCCGCTGATGGCGTATTCGAGAAACGGCTGAGCGAAATAGGGCATCACGTTTTCCAGCAGCGACATATCGAGCCACTGGCCCTTGCCGGTCGCCTTCACATGGAAGAGGGCGGCGAGGACGCCCACCGCGCCATGGATGCCGGTCACCGGGTCGGCGTAGAAGCTCCCCGTCCCGAAATACTCGCCGGGCCCGTAGCCGAGGATGCTGGCGAGACCGCTCGATGTCTCGATGTTGCTGCCGTAAGCGGAGTAGTTGCGCTCCGGCCCTGTCGCACCGAAACCGGCCATCGAGCACATGACGATGCGCGGGTTCGCTGCCCGCAGCGCCGCATAGTCGACACCGAGCTGGCCCATGACGCGGGCGGCGTTGTTCTCGATCACGGCATCGGCATGCTGGACGAGCTTGAGGAAGGTTGCCCGCCCCTCGTTCGTCGCGAGGTTCAGGCAGACATCGCGCTTGTTCCGGTTCTGTTTGTTGAAATAGCCGGCCCGGTTGTAGGAATTCGGCCAGATGTCGGCCCCAACGAAGATCCCACCGCGGGTGGCCGGCTTCGTCTGCAACTCCACCTTGATGACATCGGCGCCAAGGTCACCGAGCAGGCGACCCGCCTGCGGCCCCGCCCAGTTGGCCGTCACCTCGATAATCCGAAGGCCGTCGAGCGGCAGGGACGTCTCCCGCCGGGGCAATGACGGTGCGGCCAGCGGCTCGAGGGCGACATCGTTGTGTTCACCGAGCCGGGGCGCTCGCTGCGACGCCTCCGCCGGTGTTTCGGTCAGCTTGTAAGGGAAGCCGGGTGAGGTAAGTTGCTTGCCGCCGACCTCCAGCGTTTCGAAGAACTCCCGGGCCGCCAGCTGCGGATCCTTCGCGAGGTCCGCCATCGTGTTGACGGGCGTCATTGCGATTCGCAGTTCCTGGGCGGCGTGATAGATCTCTTGCTTCGTCTTGTCCGCCGACCACTCGGCCAGGGCGGCCCGGATCTCCGGCTGCCGGGCCTGCCAGTTGAGCGGCAGCAGCAGCGTCTCATCCTCCAGCAGGTCGAAACGTTCCATGAGGATGAGCACGTTCTGCGAGGGCGCGAGACCGAAGAGGAAGATGAACCCGTCCTTGCAGGGGACGAAGGTGCTGCCGACGCGGGACTGGACCTGGCCGGTGTGTGTCCACATCGTGGTGAGCCACGTGTGGTCGTTAAGCATCGCTTCCTGGTGCGAAATCTCGATGCGCTGGCCTTCGCCACCATGGCGGACGTGCCAGAGCGCGGCGAGCACTCCAACGGCAGCGTGCGAACCGGTGTGAAACCCGACCTGGTGGCCGGGAAGGGCAAGCGGCTCTCGGGCAGGGTCACCGGCGAAGAAGTGGTAGCCGCTGGTGGCGTACTCCGTCAGCTCGGTCGCTTCCCACGCGGACCGTGGACCCCAGCGGCCATACGGCGTCAGCGAGAGGACGATCGCCCCGGGATTGGCGCCGGTAAGCCGGGCATCCAGGGCGTCGGCGGCCGAGCCCCGCTCCGAATGGAGGATGATCTCCGCGCCCCTGGCAAGAGCATCGATGCGGGAATCGCTGAGGGGGAGTTCAACGCTCTCCTTGCCCGCGTTGAGGAAGGCGAAGAAGGCGCTTTCGTCGCCAACGAAGGGAGGTTCGCCGCGGAGTGGATCGCCGCCCGGCGGTTCGATCTTCACAACGCGGGCGCCAAGGTCTTTCAGCAGGCGAGTGCAGTAGGCGCCGGCGACGCCTGTCGAGAGTTCAAGGACGGTGAGATCGGAAAGGGCGCCCAACGGATGTTTCGCCTCACGCAAAGGTTCGGGCGAAGCTTACCGGGGCGAGCGGCGAGCCGAAAGGCCGCTCCTAGAGCGGCAGCAGCCCCCGCCGGATGGCGATCGTCACCGCCTCGGTCCGGCTGCCGGCATCGAGCTTGGAAAGGATCGAGCCGACATGGAACTTGGCCGTGTGTTCGCTGACGCCAAGGTCGAAGGCGATGCCCTTGTTCGGCTTTCCCTCGGCGAGGAGGCGAAGGACCTCCATCTCGCGCGGCGTCAGGGCATCGCCGGGAGCGCCGGCGGGTTCCGGTTCGCGCGCCTCCACGTCCGGGTCGACGACGACGAGGCCGGCGGCAACGGCAAGGACGGCGGCCGAAAGCGCTTCGTCCGTGGCATCACGCGAAATCAAAGCACCGGCGGGCGCCGAGGTCGCCGGGAGAGGCCCCACCACGTCACGGCCGATGAGCCGCACGACGAGGGCATCTCCCGGCGCTTCCTCCATCCCATCCACCACCACCACCTCGGCCTGTCCGGTCCGGACAATGACAAAGCGGCCGTCGGCCTCGAGCACCGCGCGGATGCCGGCCTCCATCACGGGATGACCGGCAATCACAGCGACGGGGACCATGCGTTTCATCGGTGGCACTTCCGCGAGAGGGATGGCCGCGGGAACGGCCACCCCCTCAAGCGTAGACGACCGGCGGCGCATGGCCGTCGCGGCCACCATCAGGCGCCGCGCTCCGAAGGTGTGACTTCGAGGTCAAGCGGCTCACCGGCTCGCAGGACCGTCACGGATGTGGCTTTGCCAACCCGGTCGCCGCCGAGCAGCGCCTGGAGCGCCTCCGCCCCATCGACGGCTGTTCCCGCCAGCTTGACGAGGATGTCACCCATGAGAAGTCCGCCCTTGTCGGAGGGGCTGTCCGGTTCGATGTTCGAGATCAGAAGGCCGACTTCCTGGCCGCCTACCCTGGCGGATAGCGCGTCCGGCAGTTTCGCCGCCTGGGTACCGATACCGAGGTAGGCGCGGCGGATGCGGCCCTGGCTGAGAAGCTGCTCGACAATTGGATCGAGCGCCGCCAGCGGGATCGCCATGCCGGAATCACGGCCGAGGTGCGAACTTGCCATGGCCACCGCCTCGCCTCCGGCCGTGATCAGCGGCCCGCCGGAGAAGCCCGGGAGCATGACGACGTCGGTCTGGACGAAGCTGTCGACGGTACCGCCCCGGAAGGTGCGCCAGCTCCCCCCTACGCGGTTGATGACGCCGAGCGAAGCGCGAATGTCGTCGCTCGGACGCCCCAGCGCGAGGACCAGCTGCCCCACACGGGGTTCGAGTCGATGCCCTGGCGATGGGTGTCAGCTTTCCGCCCTCGACCTTGAGGACGGCGGAATCGCTGCCCGGGTCACGCCCGGCGACGGTCGCCGACAGCCGCTCGCCCGACGGGCGTGACAACCGTGACGGTGTCGCGTTCGATTACATGGTTCGCGGTGAGCACGACATCAGCAGCGACAACGATGCCAGACGCCGCGAAGCGCCTCCGCGCGTCAACGGTGACGACGCCGGTTGCTGCCGCCTCGACCGCGTCCGCGAGCCCTTCGGAAAGGGCATTCAGTGTTTCGTTCCCAGCCATCTTCTTCTTCCTCCACTTCCGGCCTCTCCGACCGGTGTAATCCAAGCGTGGAGGAGCGGGCGCGGGTGCGCGCCACCCGGTTGGGCAGGTCGCGGAGATAGCCACTCGGGGAGGGAGCAGCTCGAGATGGCCTTTCCTTGCGATCGTTCGCCCGAGTCGTATTATCGCTCCCACATCACGCGGTCCGAAGCAGGTTCGGAAAACGAGGGAGCACCCATGCGTTTCGGCATCTTTTACGAGCACCAGTACCCGCGACCCTGGCCCGAAGGCGGCGAGCAGAAGCTCTTCCAGGACGCCCTCGACGAGATTGAGCTCGCCGACAAACTCGGCATCGACCACGCCTGGGAGGTGGAGCACCACTTCCTCGAGGAGTACTCGCACTCCTCCGCGCCGGAGGTGTTCCTTGCCGCCGCCTCCCAGCGGACGAAGAACATCCGCCTCGGCCACGGCATCGTCCTCATGCCGCCGGGCTACAACCACCCGGCCCGCGTCGCCGAGCGCATCGCCACCCTCGACCTCGTCAGCAACGGCCGCGTCGAGTGGGGCACGGGCGAGTCAGCTTCCCGCGCCGAACTCGAGGGCTATGGCATTTCACCCGCCGAACGCCGGGCGATGTGGCGCGAGACCGTCGAGCAGACGGCGAACATGCTCGCCATGGACCCCTACCCCGGCTTCGAAGGCAAGTACTTCTCGATGCCCACGCGCAACGTTGTCCCCAAGCCGGTCCAGAAGCCGCACCCGCCGATCTGGGTCGCCTGCTCCAACCGCGACACGATCCACCTCGCCGCCCAGCTTGGCATCGGCGCCCTTACCTTCGCCTTTGTCGACCCCGAGGAAGCGAAGAAGTGGGTCGAGGACTACTACACGACCTTCAAGAACGAGTGCGTGCCGATCGGCCACACGGTGAACCCGAACATCGCCATGGTGACCAACTTCATGGTCCACCCCGACCACGCGGAGGCGGAGGCGCGCGGCCTCGACGGCTTCCGCTTCTTCCAGTTCGCCCTCGGCCATCACTACAGCTTCGGCGAACACAAGCCCGGCCGAACGAACATCTGGAAGCACTACGAGGCCGTCCGCGACGAGCTCGGCCGCGAAGGTATGGCCCAGGCCGGATTTGGCAACGCCACTTACGGCATCGGCACCCCCGATGAGCTGCGTGCCCACCTTCGCCGCTTCCAGGACGCCGGTGTCGACCAGACGGTGTTCATCCAGCAGGGCGGCAAGAACCGCCACGAACACATCTGCGACGCCCTCGAACTGTTCGCCTCCGATGTCATGCCGGAGTTCAAGGAGAACGAAGCCGAGCGTGTCCGCCGCAAGGAAGAGGAACTCGCTCCCTACATCGAAAAGGCGTTCAAGCGAAAGCAGTACATGCACGAGCTGACCGACGACGAGATCGAGTCGTACCGCGCCTACGGCTACCAGATCGCGGAAGTCGATGAATCGACGCTCGACCCGGTGAACCGGGCACGCCGCCAGCGGATGCTGGAGTTGCGGAAAGCCGTGGAACAGGTCGACGAGAAGCTCGGTGTCTAGTCCGGCGAAGGCTCGCATCGAGGGGACCTGCGACCCGCGGTTCGAAGCGCTCCGGGCCGCCTTCGCGGAGAACATCGAGAGCGGCGAGGATGCCGGCGCTGCCGTGTCCCTCTACCTCGACGGCGAGAAGGTGGTCGACCTCTGGGGCGGCTGGGCCGACCGCGAAGAGCGACGCCCCTGGAACGAGGACACGATCACGACCGTCTGGTCGGTGACCAAGGCCTTCACCACCGTCTGCGCCCATCGGATGGTCGATGCCGGCCTCCTCGACCTCGATGCCCCCGTGGCCCGGTACTGGCCGGAGTTCGCCCAGAAGGGGAAGGAGAACATCCCCGTCCACATGCTCCTCAGCCACCGCGCCGGGCTACAGACGACCGACCGCAAGCTCTCCGGCGAAGACCTCTACAGCTGGGACACCGTGACCGCCGCACTGGCCGAGACGGAGCCCTTCTGGGAGCCAGGCACGCGCCACGGCTATCACGGCCTGACGTTCGGCTGGCTCGTCGGCGAGGTCGTCCGCAGGGTCTCGGGGAAGAGCCTGGGGACCGTGTTTCGTGAGCAGGTGGCAGAGCCGCTGAGCATGGATACCCATATCGGCACCGGACCCGAGCTCGACCACCGCATCGCGAAGATGTACGAGGCGGTGCGCTCGCCGGAGATGGACAGGGAACGGATGGCGCGGATGAAGGCGGTGATGGACGCCCGCCCGGAGCGCTGGAAGGCGACAGCCGGCAATATCACGCCCGCCCCTGACGCCATGAACTCCGAGGGCTGGCGGCGCTCGGAGATGCCCGCAGTGAATGCCCATACCGACGCCCGCTCGCTCGCCAGGATGTACGGCGCCCTCGCCATCGGCGGCACGATCGATGGCTACCAGGTGCTGACGCCGGATTCAGTGGCGCGCGCCACAGAGGAACAGGCGTCGGGCCCGGACGCTGTCATCACCTTTCCGACCCGTTTCGGCCGCGGGTTCTGGCTCTCCCGCCCGGAAGCGCCGATGGGTCCGAACCCGAACAACTTCGGCCACCCTGGCCTGGGCGGCGCCGTCGGCTTTGCGGACCCCGACCGGCGGCTGGGCTTTGGCTACGTCATGAACCAGATGAAGCCCACACTCCTTGTTGGCGGCACGGGCGAAAAGTTGATCAAGGCGCTCTACGCCTCGCTCGCGTAGTTGCCACCACTGCCGCCCTGGCGCAAAGTCGGCCTGTGCGGTTGTGGCCCTTCGGCAAGAAGTTCGAACGACCCGAGCCCCCGGCTTTCGTGACGATGGCCGCCATCGGCTATGTCCGAAACGAGGTGGCGAAGCCAACGCCGCGCGGCTGGGAGAAGGTCGAGAGCCGGATCGAACTCCTGCCCGAACACACGGCGAAGCTGCTCAATCTCGACCGCTACAGCCACCTGATCGTGACCTTCTACATGGACCTCGCACCCGGCGCCCCTGAGAAGCCGGAGCAGATGACGCTGAAGAGCGGGAATAGCTACGGCATCCTCGCCACCCGCAGCCAGCTGCGGCCGAACCACCTGGGTGTGAGCACCGTGCCCCTCCTCGGCATCGATGGCGCCACGCTCCGAGTCAACGGCCTCGACGCTATCGACGGCACGCCGGTGCTCGACATCAAGCCCTATCTCCCCGAGTACGACGCTGTGCCCGGGGCGACGATCCCCGGGGGGTCGTCGTAAGCCCACTACTTCAAGTTGACTCGAAGTAATCCACTGTCCGACGATCGACCGGTGGCGAAGCCTCATGACCGCATCACCATTGGCGAACTGGCCGAACGGACGGGCGTGGCTACCTCGGCCATCCGCTTCTACGAATCGATCGGCCTGCTCACTTCCGAGCGCACGGAAGGAAACCAGCGGCGCTTTCGGCGCGGCGACATCCGGGTGGTTTCCGTCATCCGGGCCGCCCAGGCGGTGGGACTCACTCTCGACGACGTCGGTGAGGCTTTGGCGCAACTGCCCTCGGGCAAGACACCGACGGCGCGAGATTGGGAGCGGATGTCGAAGCGCTGGCAAGAGGGCCTGGACGATCGCATCGCCGCCCTTGAGCGGCTCCGCGACGACCTTTCGAGCTGCATCGGGTGCGGTTGCCTTTCGCTTCAGACCTGCGCCCTCTTCAACCAGGACGACATGGCCGGGACGCTCGGGAGCGGCGCCCGTTACCTGATGGGCGACAGCCGGGCTGATGCCGAAACTGCGACTGCCGCCGAACGGTAGCCTCGCCTTCGGCAGCTATACTCCCGGGAAACCGATGACTGAGACCCCTCCCCTCCTCGTCCGCATCCAGGAGTATGCCGCAGCCTTCGACGGCGCCTGGCCCGACCATCCGTGGGGCCACGAAAGCCCGGTGTACAAGCTGGCAAACCAGCGAATCTTCGTCTTCACCGGCCGCACGGAAGACGATGCCGCCACCGTGACGGTGAAGCTGGGCAAGGAAGCCGCCGAAGAGGCGAAGCTGCTCCCCTTCGTCGTCACTGCGCCCTATATCGGTCGCCATGGCTGGGTGCAGGCAACCGTCCACACCGAGGCCGAACTCCAGATCGTCCTCCCCTGGATCGACCGCAGCTATGAGCTCGTCGCCCCCCAACCGAAATCTCGCCCCCGAGTGAAGCGACGATAGCGGGCCGACAGCGACTCAGCCCCGCCCGGGTAAAATCGCGCCGATGAGAAGGATTCGCGCCCTGGTCGGCTGGCTGCAAGATTCGACGGAAACCGTCGTCCGCAGGGCGATCTCGGTGCCCGCCGTATTTCTCATCCTCATCGCCGTGTCGGCATCTGCGCCGGTGGCGATCCCGGCACTCATCATCGCGGACCTTGTCCAGCGCCGACGGCTGGCGCGAACTCGCGCCTACCTCATGCTCTGGCTGTTCGCCTTCTGCGACAGTGTTGGCATCAGCCGGGCGGCAGTCATCTCAATCCGCTACGCGCGCCAGGCGGAAGCCTACCAGCGCGCCAACTTCGACCTGGAGAAGTGGTGGGGCCTCACGCTCTTTAAGGGCGCGATTCGCATCTTTGGCATCCGCGTCACGATCGAAAATCCCGAACTGGCCGAAGGCGGGCCTGTCCTCGTGTTTCCGCGCCACGTCAGCCCCGTGGACAATCTGCTTCCGCTCTATCTCGTCTCCGGTCCCCACGACATCCTCCTCCGCTGGGTGATCAATCGCTGGCTCCAGCGGGACCCTTGCATCGACATCGTCGGCCACCGGCTGCCCAACCTCTTCGTCAGCACCGCGCGCAAGAGTCGCGGCGAAGCGGCCGATGTCGCGAAACTCGGCGAGAGCCTGGGGCCCACCGATGGCGTCCTCATCTTCCCGGAGGGCGCCCTCTATACGCGTGAGCGCCACGACCACGTCCTCGCGTCACTGGAGCAGCAGGATCCCGCACTCCACGCCCGCGCTCTGCGCATCGAGCACATGCTCCCGCCCCGGCTCGGCGGTGTCCTCGGCCTCCTCGACTCCGCGGAAGGCGCCGATGTCCTCTTCGTCGGCCACTACGGGCTCGAAGGAGCGCGCAGGTACACGAGCATCGCCTGGGGAGCGCTCGTCCACGCGGACCTCCGAATCAAGCTCTGGCGTGTGCCGGCCGCCGACATACCGAAGACCGCTGAAGAGCGCACCGACTGGCTCTTCGAGTGGTGGGAAACGATGGACCGCTGGGTCGCCGGTGTCATTGCCGAAAACGAAGGGGAAGTGCCGGCATCCAAGACGGCGGAGGCCTGATGCCTGCGCCGTCTTCCTGGCGGGTGCGGCAGAACTCAGTCGCCTGAGCCCGTAGACTCGCTCCACCCACCACTCTCGGAGCAGTGCCATGCCCATCTATGCCGTCGGCGACAAAGTGCCGCGTATCCACCCCGACGCCTTCATCGCGCCCACGGCGAGCATCGTCGGCGACGTCGACAATTCATGCCGGCGCGTCCGTCTGGTACGGGGCGGTCGTCCGCGGCGATACCTCGTATGCGGTGATTGGCCCGGGCGCGAATGTGCAGGATGGCGCCGTCGTCCACGGGCGGGCCGACCTCCCGGCGCTCATCGGGCGGGAGGCGTCGCTGGCGCACAACTGCGTGGTGCACGGCGCAATCATTGGCGAGCAGGCCCTGATCGCGAACGGGGCGATGGTGCTGGACGGCGCGAAGGTGGGCGCCCGTGCCCTCATCGCCGCCGGAGCGATCGTCCTTGCTGACGTCGAGATCCCGGAGGGCATGCTGGCCGTCGGCGCGCCGGCGGTGGTGAAGCGCTCGATCCTCGGCGGGCCGAGCGAGGAATGGGTCACCGGCAACCCGGGCCGCTACCGGATGCTGGCGGCGATGCACAGGGCGGGGGTGCGGGAGCTGGCGCGCGAGGATGTGGCGGCGCCGGAGGAGTAGCTGGCTACTTCGGTAGACCAAGGAGCGGACAAGCGCACCGCGAATGGCCGAATGCCCCGTGAGCGATGAATACGCGGAGGAGGATTGGGTATTTCTCCATCGAACCAACCCCCTCGCGACCAGATGCCTCCGAGGCACCTGACCGGAGGTAATATAGAAAGTATGGTCGGCCACCAAATGCCGAAGTGGTAAAGGGCGTGACTACCCCGATTGAGCTACCGCGAAAGAGCAATTGTTTCCGTGAGCATATTCCGGGATTCTTGTATCTGTTGAGCCCGTAGGCCGCGGAGGAAAGCAGCCATGATAAAGAGGCCTTTGGTAGCCCTGCTCGCCGCAGGGCTGCTCGCCGGACTGGTGAGTATCTGGATCGCCGGAATAGTCATCGCCGAGGATGACGCCGATAGCGCGTTAGATGACGTGGTGGAGGACGGGCCGCGAGGCGAGGTCGACGAGGGAATCGTCGACATCGAAAACCTGTATCCCACACCGTTGGCAGATGACGGAGAGTTCGCGGTGCACACGCCCTCGGCTGATGCCCTGGATAGGGATGGGTGGCCGAGCATCGAATGCCCCAATGGCGCCGGCCCCTTCAGGAGCTCCATCGCCAGGCTGTCAGCGTGCGGACCAACGTCGGCGGGCCGTTCATCTTCCTGGAGCAGCAGATGACGGGAGCCGAAGGCGAACCCCCAGGATTCAAGGCGTACACATTCTATTGGCAGTCAGAGAAGCAGCCGCACACGGTACAGCTCACTGTGATTCGAAGAAGTCGACGGATATCAATCGCGCGAGCCTGCGACCTTCATGTGTCCAGTGGATCTCAACCATGTTGCTAGGTGAGCCAGCCGAATCCTGCACGGCGACGCCGGACGAGCCGAACGGCGTCTCCGTCGACCCGGCTTACGGGTGGCTCCTCTATGTCTGGGCGGAGACCGACACGACCTGGATCGTCGGCGAGGCGGGGGGTTACCAGGAAGGGGAAGCGCGAGACGCGGCAATTGCCGACGCTCTGTCTAGCCTCCTATCCGCACAAGACAATGGCTTGGAGGTGATCCACCTCCTTCCCCCTGCGACGGGGTCGGGTGGGCTTGCGAAATCGTCTCACGATGCAGTATTGCCACTGGTTGCCGCAATCGTTTTGCTGGGATCAGCCGTGCTGTTCCTGGCCGTCGGTGCACGGAGGCCATGAACCCAGCGGGCCGGGAACATCCCTGAGGCCGCGGCGAGATGTGGATGGGCGAATTGCTGACATGACAGGCAACCGCATCTTGTTCGCGGTCACAACGGCTATTGCTGTGGGGCTGTTCGCGCTGCTCGGTGGAGCCACTCCTGGCAGAGCGCAAAGCGCCCCGACTGAAGTGATCGCGTTCGGGAACGAACTCGCGGCGCTGGCAGCAGATGGTGATGTTGAAGCCATCGTGGCACTCGCAGTCACCGACTCGTTCACTTGCCCCGTGGACGAGGCCTACCCTGCGCAGGCATGCGTGGGTAAGCCGGACGGAACGGTCGTCCAAGCATATCGTGCGGGGATCCTCAACACCGAGCCCATAATCGCGGACGAAGCTGGCCTCGAGGCATTCCTCCGATCCGCGATTGCGGACCGCTTCGCGGCGACGGACTTTCAGCTTTACGCGGTCGCCCAGGGTAACTGGGCGTCCGAAGCTTGCACGGCATGCTGGATACTTGTTGTCAGCACAGCCGAGGACACCGCGGGAGATCCGGCATCCGTGCTGACTTTCGAGGTTACCGAGGATTCGGGTGCCTCTCACATCACGCGCCTGAATACTGGTCTTGCTGGAGGAGCTAACGACCCCGCGTCTATCGCGATGGTGCGGGGAGGCATCTGGGGACAGTGGCAGTTTGTGCGTGTCGGCGGCCTGGCGACACCCGTACCGCCATCGACCGGAAGCGGGATCGTCACTGCGCGAAGTGAGCGCACGGCGGGCAGCGTGTGGCTGGTACTGGAACTCGCGGGCGCAGGGCTCGCCTTAGGGGCCGGGGCTTACGCTCTCACACGCCAACGTCGTGCCCGAACCTAATAGATCATGTCGGGGGAGGGGCCCTACGGGAACCGGTTGAACCAGGCCAGCGACACGCCGGCGCTCGCCACCAGGAACAACGCGGCGAAGCCGGCGAACCACCAGGTGATCTCGCGCTTCTCGGTGTCGTAGCCGATCTGGGAGCTGAGGCCTTCGTAGACCTTCGTGAGCTGGTCGCCGGAGAGGGCTGAGAAGAACTGGGCGTCGGTGGTGTTCGCCACCTGCTGGAGGGTGGCCTCGTCCGGGGGCACCTGGACGCGCTGGAGGCTGCCGGTGGGGTCGGTGATGTCCACGTAGCCGCTGGGCGTGCCGAGGGCGACGGTGAAGATCTTGACGCCGAGCTGGTTCGCGCGCTGGGCGGCCTGGAGCGGGTCGGCGGTGCCGGCGGTGTTGAACCCGTCGGAGAGGAGAAGGAGCACCGTCGGTGGGATGTCGGCCTGCGCCTGGCCGTCGGTCGGGGTCGGCGTTGGGGTCGCTTCGCCGCCGAACTTTGAAGGGTCCTGCGCCGTATCGAGGGCGAGGTTGATGGCGTCTCCCATGGCCGTACCGCCCTCGGCCCGCAGCCGTGCCAGCGCATCGTCGGCCAGCTGCCGGTCATGGGTCGGCGGCAACGCCACCGAGGCGTACTGGGCGAAGGAGACGATCCCCACCCGGAAGCCCGCCGGGATGTCCTTGAGGAAGGCACTCGCCGCCTCCTGGGCAGCCGCGAGGCGCGTGGGCTGCACGTCCTCGGCGTTCATCGAGCCGGAGATATCCATGACGAGGATGACCGTGGCCTGGTCGCGCGGGATCTTCGTGTCCTTTTCGGGGCGGGCGACCGCAGCAAGCAGCAGCGTCAGCGCCACGAGCATGAGGGCGAAGGGCACATGGCGACGCCAGCGCGGCGATTCCGCGACGACGGTGCCGAGGAGGTCGAGGTTGGTGAAGCGCACCGCGTACTTCGAGCGCCGCCCCTGCGCCGAGGCGTAGAGGAAGATCGCGGCGGGGACGAACAGGAGCAGCAGCAGCCAGAGCGGGGATTGGAAGCTCATTTCCGCACCCCCGGCCGCCGGAGGAAGTCGGCGAGCTGGTGGAGCCAGTGGCCCTCGGTGGTGCACCGGACATGCTCGACGCCGTGGCGCTGGAAAGCGGCGAGCATCGCCCGGCGGTCCTCGCAGGGACTTCTCGGCGAAACGTTCGCGCAGCTGGCGGTCGGCGGTGTTCACGCGGAGGGCTCGCCCGGATTCAGGGTCGACGAACTCGACCTCGCCGATGTCCGGCAGGCTCTCCTCGCGGGGGTCGGCGACTTCGACGGCGATCACCGCATGTCGCTGGGCGATGCGGCCGAGCGGCGCTTCCCAGTCCTGCGTCCCCCGGAAGTCGGCAACGACGGCGACGAGGCCGGTGCCCCGCGTGAGCCCGGCAGCGCGCTGGAGGGCGTCGGTCAGTGTTGTGGAGCCGGGACCATCGGCGGGCGGACCCTGTTCGAGCGTATTAAGGACGCCGAGGAGGCCGCTGCGCCCCTGGCGAGGTGGGAGGATCTGCACATCGGGCCCGCCGAAGGTGACGACGCCGAGGCGGTTGCCGCGACGGGTGGCAAGGTGGCCGATTGCCAACGCCACACCCTCGGCCGCGTCGAGCTTGCGCATCATCGCCGTACCGAAGTTCATGGAAGGGGAGATGTCGAGCACCAGCCACGTTGTCAGAGAGCGTTCTGCCAGCTGCACCTGCACGTGCGGTTCGCCGGTGCGAGCGGTGACGTTCCACTCGATCTGGCGGACGTCGTCGCCGGGTTCGTAGGCCCGAAGCTGGTGCAACTCCGTGCCCAGCCCCGGCAGTGAGGTGCGGTGGTCACCGGCAAGGAGGCCATCGATGCGCTTGCGCACGGTCAGGTCGAGGGCACGGATCGCCGCTTCCGGCGCACGCGTCGGCGTCTTGGGCGCTCGTCGCGAAGATGCCGTGTAGGGCGTCTCGACGCGCTCGTCGAGGCGGGGGTCGTCCCAGCGGAGCTGCGGCCTCGGCGATGTCACGCACTGGCCTCGTTGCGGGCAAGGTCAATCCGCGGCACCGGGATGCGCCCGAGGATTGCGTCGAGCACGTCGTCGGCCGTGCACTCTTCGCTCAGGGCCTGGTAGCTGAGCCCGATGCGGTGGCGAAGCACGTCGCGGGCGATGTCGAAGACGTCCTGGGGAAGGACGTAGTTACGGCCGCGCATGAGCGCCATGGCCCGGCCGGCGTGGACAAGGTTGAGCGAGCCGCGGGGGCTGGCGCCCCAGGTCACGTAGCCGGCGAACTGTTCGAGGCCGTAGTGGGCCAGGTGACGCGTGCAGGTCACCAGCGTCACCGCGTATTCGGTCACGGTGTTGTCGACGTAGACCGCGGCCGCCGTCTTCTGGAGGAGCTGCAGTTCTTCGACCGAAAGCACCTGCTTCGCGTGCGGCTCTTCGCCGAGGGAGCGCTGGACCACGGACATCTCGTCGCTGAAGCCGGGGTAGTCGACGAGCACTTTCATCATGAAGCGGTCGAGCTGAGCCTCGGGGAGCGGGTAGGTGCCCTCCGACTCGATCGGGTTCTGGGTGGCCATCACGAGGAAGGGCACGGGCACCGGGTGCGTCTCCTTGTGGATGGTCACCTGGTGCTCCTGCATCACTTCCAGCAGCGCCGACTGCACCTTCGCCGGCGCCCGGTTGATCTCGTCGGCGAGGAGGAAGTTGCAGAAGACCGGCCCGAGCTCGGTTTCGAAGGTGGCGGTATCGGCCCGGAAGATGCGCGTGCCGACGAGGTCGCTGGGGACGAGGTCGGGGGTGAACTGGATGCGGTGGAAGGTGCCGCCAAGCACCTCGGCCGTGGTGCGAATGGTCAGCGTCTTCGCGAGGCCGGGCACACCTTCGATGAGCAGGTGGCCGCCGGTAAGCAGGGCGACGAAGACGCGTTCGAGCATCTCTTCCTGCCCGACGATCACGTGTTTCACTTCGAAGAGCGCCTGCTCGAGCTTCTTCCGCGCGTCGGCGGGGCTGGCAAGGCCTTCGTCGTTGGGGGTCAAAACGTCCACCGGGGTCCTCCGGGTGCGATTAGGGAAGGGCGCCGGCAAAGGGGCCGGGCGCCTGCACCCTAGGATGCACGATCAATGCGCATGGGGTCGTAAAGGGAGGGAGAAGGGAGGAGGGAGAAGAGTGGGAGCCTACTGAATGTCGCAGAGCTGCCATTCGCCGGGGAATTCGGTGGAATGGGCGACCGCGGTGATTCCGGCCTCGTCGACAGTGAACCGCCAGTCGCGCGCGACTTCGGGGCTGTCGGGATCCGGGTACCGCATGTCGACGATCTGCACCGCCGGATCGGCAACATCGCGCACGCGGCAGAGCCCCCAGTCGACGTCCATCATGCTCGCAACCTGCTCCTGGAAGGCGGCCTTGCTCACATAGCTCGTCTCGCCGGGCGACGTCGTGTACTCGACCGACTCGACCTCGGTGCCATCCGCCTGGCCATCGTCGCACTTCGGCGGGGATGGCGGGCCAGACGTCCAGTTTGTGGCACAGGGGCGCAGCTCCCACGACACCAGGTCCTCGATCGCTGCCGTGTCGTGGCCGAGCGCCGCCTCGATGACTTCGACGACCAGCTCTGGAAGGTCTGCGGCGAGCCCGGTTGCCTGGAACTCGTCGAAGGTCTGGAGCGGTGGGACTTCGAGCGGACCGCCGCTGGTGCTGGTGGCTTCGGCGCTCGGGGTGGCTGTGGAGACGGGAGTCTCGGTCGGCGGCGCGTTGTCGTCACCGCCACAGGCTGAAGCGGCGATGAGGGCGACAACGACGAGGGCGAGGCCAATGGAACGAATCACAGGATCCTCGACAAGTCCCTCGCAAGCACGTACGACTGTAGCAAGTCACCGGCCTCACTGCCATGACTAGATGGTCCGGTGAGGGAGATGTGGGCGCGCCCGGTATGGTCGAAGGGCGCGCATCTCGGCGAGCTTGTTGCCGGCAGAGGCGCGGCGGAGCGAGTGCGGCCTCATCTCTCAAGCTTCCACTGCCCTTCCTCGGGTAGGCTGGTCGCCATTGCCGTGACAGGAATCGAAGCTTCGACCGCTCCCGCTCCCTTGCCGCGCTGGTTCGGACCGAGAGCCACCCCGGATGACCCGGGTGTCTCAGCCCTGATCGCCCGCGTCGCGCGAGGGACCGGATGGGCAGACATTGGCGGTGACTTCAACCTCAACGTGCGGATACACGCTGAGCCGCCGGTTGTCCTTCGGGTTCACAGGCCCTGGGTCCGACGCGGGCGGATAGCAGGACTGCGGCGCTTGCGGGAGCGGCTCCAGCAGACCCAAGTGCGCGTCGCCAGGCCGATTCCGATGTTCGGCTGCGACCTCCTGAGGGTCGCTGATCGGTTGGGCCGAGCTTGAGGAGTTCATCGATCATGCCCGGCCACGGGCGGACGAGGACTCCTACGTGCGCTTATTCGAGGAGCTCGGGCGTTTACACACGGCGCTCAAGGCAGCCTGGGAGCCCGGCCCGCCCGCACCTCTCGACGACCACAGGACCTTCGGCCAGCTGCGGTACTCGACCGGCTTCACACGCCGCAGGCTCGGACCCGGCAGCGAGGCGGTCGTCCAGCGGATCGCGCCGACTGACTGGTGAGCTCTCCAGGCTCCGGAAGGAGGTCGAGCTGCCATGCGCTCCGATTCATGGGGACTACAAACTGGGCAACGTGGGAGAACTGCCAGAGCTCGTGGGTCATACCTTCGACCTGGACTTCGCGGGGTCAGGGAGCGGCTGTACGGACATTGCGGCCAGCCTCCACCACGTCGCACCGACCGGGGAATTGCTCGACCCGCGACGCCAACGAGCCCTACCGAACGCATGGCCCCGGAGACCGGCTTCGACTCGCAACGAGCACCGTTCCCCCCCGGCGGCCCTGGCCCTCTACCCTTGCGCCAGGCGGCCACGCGGGCTCCTGGGAGGCGGCATCCACGCTGGCCGAGAGGTGCAATGACGTCGTACCGCCGAGGTCTGCGTGGTCGCGCCGACGGCGAATCTCGGCATAGTCCCTCCGGCAGCCCATTCAGCGGACGTGCTCAAGCACGCGGGCTTCGGCCGGCGTCAGTGGGCCGGGGTGTGGCGGTCTCCCTCGTTGCGCCATGCGGCGAGTGTAGGTGGTGGGGTGCCGGAATTACCCCGTCCGGCGGCCAGGGTTGATGGGCACCCCCCGGCCCGCGGTTACTCCGGGCGGAACTCGACGAGCTGGAGGTAGTTGCCGTCGGGATCGGGGAAGGTGGAGATGACGCCGCCCCAGGGTTCACGGCCGGCGGTGCGGATGAACTCGACGCCGTGGCTTTCGATCCGCCTCTGCTCGGCAGCGAGGTCGGCGACGAAGAAGTTGAGGAGGACGCGGGCGGGTTCCCTCGCGTTGCCGCTGATTTCGCTGTGGGGGCTGATGTAGAGGGAGGCGCCGCCGGCCATGAAGGGGCTGCCGAGTTCGGGCGGGCCTTCGGAGAGACCGACGACATCGCGGTAGAAGGTCCTCATCCGGTCCGGGTCCCCGGTGTGGCGCGAGACAACAAACATGCGGGTGCCGGCGGGGGCGCCGTGCGCCTGGAAGATCTGCCCGTAGCCACCGTCCGGGTCGATGAACGTCGCGAAGGCGATCTCCCCGGGAACGGGCGGGCCGCGGCGGACGAGGAACTGCACGCCCGCGGCTTCGAGGCGCTCGGTCTCGGCGACGAGGTCGTCGACGGCGAAGTTGGCCATCGTCCGGGCCGGCTCCTGGGTGGGGCCGGAGAGGTCGCTATGGCCATCGACGATGAACGGCGTACCGGCCGCCATGAGGGCGTCGTCGCCCATCCGGGGGTTGGGGTCGAGGCGGATGACGTCGGCGTAGAAGGCGTGGAGGGCCCTTGGGTTGGCGCTATTGGGATTGAAGACGAGCTGGCTGACTTCCATTGGTCTCACTCCTGGCCGGCGGCATCGGGGCCGGCGAAGGCCATAGTAGGGCAGCCGTCCTGACAGCCTTCTGTCAGGAGCGGGCGGAGCGGGAGACGGTTAGCTGACAGCATTGCGTCAGGAGCGTTGCTCACGTGATTATCGAACCGTGTTCACCCTCACCCCCGGCCGGACGGACGTGCTCCAGCACGCGGGCTTCGGCCGACGTCAGCGGTCCGGGGTGTGGCGGTCTCCCTCGTTGCGCCATGCGGCGGGTGTAGGTGGTGAAGGTGGGCATTACCCCGTCCGCGCTACGCCCGGAGCTTCGCCAGCTCCTCTTCCATTTCCTTCAGCTTGCGGCGCTGGGCGCGGTCGCTTTCGAACCGCTCGTTGATGTCGCGGGCCGTGGCCATGGCGCCAACCGGTTCGCCGTCGACAAGGACGATGGCGAACCCAAGCTCCACGTAGAACTGGCTGCCGTCCTTCTTCTGGGCGCGCGTGGGCAGGAACTGGCCGGCGTACTTCGTCACCTTGTCGCCAAGGGCGCGGTCGAAGCCTTTCCAGTGCGCCTCGCGAAAACGGTCCGGGATGATGATGTCGAGCGTCTGGCCGATGGCCTCCGCGGCCGTGTAGCCAAAGGTGCGCTCGGCCGAAGCGTTCCAGGTGGTGATGACACCATCGGTGCCGGCGAAGATCACGGCATCGGGCGCCTGGTCGATGAGGTGGGTGTGGGTCATATCGGGCATGGCGGGAGTGTACGCCGGTGGGGTGGGGGGGTCTTGGGGGTTCGTGGGACACCAGCACCTTCGGTTCACTTGTGATCCATTATGTCGCTTATGGACTAGGGACAGATCGTGGTTGGTGTACTAGCGTGACCTCCATGGTTGACGAACCAACGAACTCTGATCCGACGTGGACACCCCGCCAGCGCGAAGTACTGGACCTTGTGGCCGCCGGGCACACGAATACGGAAATTGCACAGCGGCTCGGGATAACACTGGCGGGAGCAAAGTGGCATGTGAGTGAGCTGATCTCAAGGTTGGGGGTCGACTCGCGGGACGATGTCGCTGATTACTGGCGAAGAGAACGACGGTTGGCGGCTCGACTGCGTCGGACGATTCGCCATGCGATTGGACTGCTTTCGTTGAAGGCCGTGGCGGTTGGTGCCGCTGCAACTCTCGGAGTGTCGGCCGCAGTCGCAGGAATTGTGTTCACAGGCAACGGCGATGCAGACCGTATCAGAACCGACGGCTCAACTGCCGTGCCCACATCGACCGTCGTGGGCGCTCCACCAGACGTCGAAGCAGCCTATGTCGCGGCGGCCGAGGCGATGGCGGACTGCATGCGAGAAGGCGGCACAGATGTCGCCGTCTTCCGCGATCCGCAGGGCGGCTTTGGGTTCGATTATGGACCGCGGAAGCCATCGCCGGGCTTGGCGAGTGATTGCTATCAAACGCATCTCGCGAACGCGGAGCGCAACTGGCAACAGAACAACCCGGCGCTGGAGCAGTCCTCCATCGCTTTAGGGCACGAGGTCATGCGTTGCTATCTGAACCGAAATCCCGGCTACGTCTTTCCGGACGATCAGCACGTTTTAATCGCAACAATTGCCGATCTTGACGCGACATCCACTGACTTTCAGGAATGCTTCGTGAGCACCATGCAAAGCTTCCTCGCAGCCGTTGGCCAAGGTCAAGGCGGAGTCAGCATCGCCTACACGCCGTTCGAGCCGTAGACGCGACAAACGGGACAGGGCTGACGGTTCGCAGCCGTGGCCCCTCACCCTCGGTCCCTCTCCCGCGGGGAGAGGGAAGGACTGCGCGCGTACATCAGGCATGCAACGCCCTCTCCCTGGTCGCGCAGGGAGAGGGTTGGGTGAGGGTCGCCGGGGAGCGAAGCGAAGTCCGGACCTGCGGTTCGCAGTCGTGGCCCCTCACCCTCGGTCCCTCTCCCGCGGGGAGAGGGAAGCACAGAGTCGTGTAGATCGGGCAGTGGTCGCGCCTGGCTCCCTCTCCCTCTGGGAGAGGGCCGGGGTGAGGGTCGTCGGAGCGACGAATCTCCGAGTTCGCAGCCCAGAGGCCACAGCTCCAACCGGTCGCCGGGCCATGCGTCCTCCATTGCGCTATCCATCCGCCAAACATCGTCCGGACGCCCCAGCATGAAACAGTTCGCCGCCAGCACCACATCGACGCGCCCGCCGACCGCATCTGGACCATCCTCACCGACGGCGCCCACTGGACCGACTGGAACCCTACCGTCGTCCGCTTCGAAGGGACGATTGCCGAGGGCGAGACGGTGAAGGTCTACCCGGCCATCAACCCGAAGCGGGCGTTCCCCGTGAAGGTGACAGCGATGCACGCGCCGCGGGTGATGGTCTGGCAGGGCGGCATGCCGCTGGGGCTCTTCCGTGGCGTCCGCACCTACGAGATCAACGGGACACCGAGCGGCGCGACCGAATTCTCCATGCGCGAACGGTTCAGCGGCCCACTCTCGCCGCTCATCGGGCGCTCCATCCCCGACATGCAGCCGGAATTCGAGAAGTTCGCGGCGGCGCTCAAGGCGAAGGCGGAGGGGGGCTAGGGGGCCGCAGGCTCGACCGGATTCAGGCTGACCAATCCGAGTGAGTGGATTGGTGGGACCAAGAGGTCCAGCGGAGTCAAGGACGGTGCCATCGCTCGCAATTAATTCCGCGGCTACAAAAGACGCCGGATCGTCCACAAATGCTCCCCAGAAGCTCCAGCCCAGGCCCGATGGCCCAGCGACGAGCTCCACCCGCCGGGTGGTACCATCGGTAAAAACCAGGCGGATATGGTCTGCATCGCCCGCGGTAGAGCCGGCCACGAACGAGGGACTCACTACACCGAACTCACTCACGAGCCTTGGGGTCTTGAGCGGTCCACCGAGGGTGACCCCACCCCACTGCAGCTGGGGATCGGTCGAGTCGGGCCGCTGATAGGTTATCCAGCCGTCATCCGTGTGAAGAAGTCCCATCTCGATCGACAAGCCACCGTGTCGGGCCGTCATAAGGGAGAATTCGTCGTCGGGACAGGCGGAGATAATGGGGTTGATCGGGAATCGCATGCCGTTCCATTCACACGGTTCGGGTGTCGGCGTCGCGGTCGCGGCGACGTCGAGCGCCAGCGCGTTTCCATCGGCGTCGCTCCCACTCACGAAGATGGCAACCCCTGCGGCAGCACCGAGGCCAACCATCGCCACGGCCGCCGTACCCGCGGCCATCTTCCACATCCCAAGTCCCGCAACCAGACCGCGAACCCTCCGCGAGAACCGGGCTGTCGGACGCTGTTCCGAACGCCACCTGCGGACCGCCTCCTCTCGCGTCTCGACGCCGAGCTTGCTGATCACGGCGCTGACGTGGGACTTGGCGGTATCGAAGGCGATGTCCAGGCGCTCGGCGATCTGGCCGTTAGTCAGGCCCTTGGCCATCAGCTCGAGGACTTCCCGCTCGCGGGCACTGAGATCGATGTCGCGGTGCTGGTGGTAACCACTCATGCAGGCAGAGTAGGCGCGCCGGCCGGAGGTTTGATCACCCTATCGAAAAGATTGCGTTCTGTCGTAGACCGTCGACCGTCGGTCTCAGGCCGGGTCGAACGGAAAGCGGGCGGTAATCTGTTTTAGGAAAAGTTTCGCGGCGTGTCGATCTCGCGCTTCTCCGGGCGACGCGTGTGTAGAAGGCCCGAAAGGGGCCGCCAAAGGAGAAGCACAACCACCATGGCACTCAGCACGAACATCCAGTCCGCCAGCCGCACGGCCAACTCCACCTTCGCCGGTGGCAGCCAGGTCACCCGCCGCACCAACATCCGGCTCTGGATCTCCCAGGGCGCCCTCGCCGCCGTCTTCCTCTTCGCGGGCATCAGCAAGCTGGTGATGCCGGCCGCCGACCTCACCGAAAACACGGCGCTGTCCGCCGGGTTCCTCCGCTTCATCGGCGTCTGCGAGACGCTTGGGGCCGTCGGCCTCGTCCTGCCGTGGCTGCTCAACATCCGCCGCGGCCTCACGCCGCTGGCCGCCAGCGGACTCGTGGTCATCATGGCCGGGGCCACCGTCGTCACCGCCATCGAAATCGGCGTCGCGCCGGCAATCATCCCCTTCATCGTCGGCTGCATCGCCGCCTCGGTCGCCGTTGGCCGCCGCACGGCCTGACTCCCGATCCGCGCCACACTGCTCGGCCCGTCCTTTCCCCGCGAAAGGGCGGGCCTTTGCGTTGCATGGGACAATGACGCTTCGCCCCCGGCGGGCCAGGCCCGCACCAATTTCGAAAAACATTTGCCGTCCGTGTCGATCGGGCCCGTCCCCGGGCGACGCGGTAGTAGAGGCACCAATATCCAGCCTCGAAACAAGGAGCAGAACAATGCGAGTCATGGTCATCGTCAAAGCCTCGAACGACAGCGAAGCCGGCATTCTTCCCACCGAACAGCAGCTGGCCGAGATGGGCGAATTCAATGAGAAGCTCGTCAAAGCCGGCGTCATGCTGGCGGGCGACGGGCTCAAGCCGAGCTCAGCGGGCGCCCGGGTCAAGTTTTCCGGCACCAGCCGAACCGTCGTCGATGGCCCCTTCGCCGAGGCGAAGGAGCTGGTCGCGGGGTACTGGATCTGGCAGGTGAAGTCGATGGAGGAAGCAATCGAGTGGGCCAGGCGCTGCCCGAATCCTCACAACGGAGGCGGCGAACTGGAGCTTCGTCCCTTCTACGAGACGGAGGACTTTGGCGAGGCCTTCACGCCGGAGCTGCAAGCGAAAGAACAGCAAATGCGGGACGAGATCGACTCCCGGCAGAACCAGTAGCCGGTAGGGCAGAAAGGAGTCCTGCTATGCGATTCATGATGATGTACCGCTCCGCCGACGGACGGGGCGAATCTGGCGACCCACCCACGGAAGCCGAGATGACGGCGATGGGTGGGTTCATCGGCGAGATCATCGCCGAGGGCTCCCTGGTCGCTGCCGATGGGCTGCTGCCGAGCGCCATGGGAGCGAAGGTTCGCCAGGTCAAGGGCCAGGTCAGCGTTGTCGACGGGCCGTTCCCCGAGGCGAAGGAAGTCATCGGCGGCTTCGCCATCGTCGATGTGCCAACCCGTGAGGCCGCTATCGACATCGCCCGCCGGTTCCTCGCGGTCGCCGGCGACGGCGAGAGCGAAATCCGGCAGATGGACGACGAGCCGGCCTACCCACCGCCGGCATGAGTGCGGGTGCGGCCGAGGCCCACGGAGCCATCGAGACCGTCTGGCGGATGGAGTCGGCCCGGTTAATCGCCGGGCTGACTCGCTACGCCGGCGACATCGGGCTCGCCGAGGAACTCGCCCAGGAAGCTCTCGTCGCGGCGCTTGAGCAGTGGCCGACGGAGGGCATCCCCCGGAACCCGGGCGCCTGGCTGATGGCGATCGGCAAGCGGCGAGCAATCGACCTCTTTCGCCGCAACGAGCGCTACAGCCGGCGCGAGCCGGAACTCACACGGCAGATGGAAGAACGCCAGGAGCAAACCATGGCCGAGTTCGATGAAGCAGTGGAAGAGGTCACCGACGACCTGCTCCGCCTGATGTTCACGGCCTGTCACCCCGTACTGTCGGTGGAAGCGCGGGTGGCGCTGACACTCCGCCTGCTCGGCGGCCTCACCACCGACGAGATCGCCCGCGCCTTCCTCGTCCCTGAGCCGACCGTCGCACAGCGGATCGTCCGGGCCAAGCGGACCATTGCGGAGGCGAACATCCCCTTTGAGGTGCCCTCCGGGCCGGAACTGGCGGAACGCCTCTCGTCCGTCCTCGAGGTCGTCTACCTCATCTTCAACGAAGGCTACTCCGCCACCAGCGGCGACGACTGGCTGCGCCCGGGGCTGTGCGAAGACGCCCTCCGGCTGGGCCGGATCCTGGCCGAGCTCGCGCCGGGCAACGCCGAAGTCCACGGCCTCGTCGCCCTCATGGAGATCCAGGCCTCGCGCAACCGGGCGAGGGTGGGGCCGGACGGCGAACCCGTGCTCCTGCTCGAACAGAACCGGGGCCGCTGGGACTACCTCCTCATCAACCGCGGGCTCGCTGCCCTCGAACGGGCGCGGTCGACGACGGATGCGCCGGGGCCGTACGCCCTGCAAGCGGCCATCGCCGCCTGTCACGCCCGCGCCCGTACGCCCGAGGCGACCGACTGGGAGGAGATCGTCTCGCACTACGACACGCTCGCCGAACTGACGCCCTCGCCGATCATCGAGCTCAACCGCGCCGTCGCAGTCTGCATGGCCTACGGCGCTGCCGAGGGTCTCGCCCTCCTCGACCAGCTTCTCGACGAGCCCGCCCTCCAGAACTACCACCTGTTGCCCAGCGTCCGCGGCGACTTCCTCTTCAAGCTCGGCCGCTTCCGGGACGCAAAGGTCGAGTTCGAGCGGGCGGCGGCGATGACCCGGAACGAGCGGGAGCGCACGTTGCTGCTGGAGCGCGCCGCGGCCTGCGACGCCTAGCGAAACCCATCCACGGCCGCCAGGATCGCTTCGGGCATGCCCGGGTCGGCCGACGAGTGGCCCGCATTTTCGACCAGCGTCAGTTTCGCGTCCGGCCATGCCCTGGCCAGCTCCCATGCCGTATCGGGTGGGCCGCCCAGGTCCATCCGACCGTGGACCAGCGCCCCGGGGATGCCCGCCAGGCGGCCGGCGTCGCGGAGGATCTGCCCTTCGTCCAGCCAGGCGCCGTGGTGGAAGTAGTGGGTCACGATCCGGGCGAAGCACAGCTGGAACTCATCTGTCATGCGCCGGGGCTCCGGCTTCCAGTCCGGGTCGATGCTGACGAGGGCGTTCTCCCACTCGCACCAGTCGCGCGCGGCCTTCAGGCGCACGGCCGGGTCGGCGTCCTGCATCAGGCGGTAGTAGCCCGCGACGGGGTCGTCACGTTCGGACTCCGGGAGCTGCGCGAGGAAGCGCTCGTGCTGTGCCGGCACGAACCTGCCGACGCCGCCGTAGAGCCAGTCGATGTCCGCCCGGCGGGTCATGGTCACGGCGGCCAGCACGATGGCGGTGACGCGCTCGGGGTGGGTCTCCGCATAGGCCAGCGCCAGCGTCGACCCCCAGGAGTTGCCGAACAGCAGCCAGCGGTCGATGCCGAGATGCGTGCGCAGCCGCTCCATGTCGGCGATGAGATGCCAGGTGGTGTTCGCGGTGAGGTCGGTGGCCGGGTCGCTGGCGTGGGGCCTGCTGCGGCCGCAGTTTCGCTGGTCGAAGAGCACGACATCGTAGACATCCGGGTCGAAGTACCGTCGCACACCGGGTGTGCAGCCGGACCCCGGACCGCCGTGGAGCACAACGGCCGGCTTCCCCCGGGGTTGCCACAACGCTCCCAGTAGATCTGGTTGCCATCGCCGACATCGAGCATGCCGTGCTCGTACGGCTCAATCGGCGGATAGAACACGGGGCGCAGTCTACCGTGCGACCGCATTGCGCACGGCGGATCGGCGCGCGATCGGCGTCCATGCCTTCACCCTGCTGCGGCACCCAGCGGAGGTGTCCCTCCGATGCCGATCTAATCCCGCGGGAAATCAGCGAACTGGTAGTCGCGGCAGGGGCATGTGGCGTCATCGACGAGATTTCCAGCCCAGAGCGCACCGTTGTCGGCTATGAACGTCGCGGAATGGTCGTTCCCGGAAACCGTGACGACGTATTCGCCCGGATCGCCGATCCGGTCACCCGCCGCCACCGACGTTACGTCGCAATCCAGGTTCAGAGCGATCTGGGGCACACCCGCGGTCCAGAAGCGCAACTCGTAGCCGCGAGTCTTGAATACGCGCGGTGAGCCGAAACAACCGATCGTCCCGTCCATCGGCGCCAGCAAGTCCTGGCCGCCGGTGTTGAAGTGGGTTTCGCACACCTCTCCCGCACAAACCGTCTGCGGATTCACCAGGTCACCATCGACCACCCGCCCGAACCGGAACCGATTCGACTCATCGATAGCCCTGCCAGTACGCAGATCGAACGGCCGGCTCTCCACGGGTTGAAGGTCCACCCAGAGGCGCCCGCGCGTATCGATGCCGATGGGATGGAGATAGCCCGACTGCCGGTTGCGGGCCTGGATGATGAGCTCAGGGTGCGAGAGGTCGCCGGTCGCTTCCACCGCCGGTCTCGTCTCGGTGCCGGAAAAAGCGAACTCACGGTAGGCACGAGGCTCGCTTGGCACCTCGATGGAAAGCTCGATGATCCGCGGCACCGAATCCGGCGTCGGCGCGTAGGCGTAGTCGACGTGGATTTCACCATCGTTGACGGCAACGAAGGTGCCCGGTTCGAATCCCGCGAGTGTCACCGACCCGGGCAGCCGCACCGCGATGAAGCCGAACCGCTCGGACACCTTGAAATCGCCACCACCGTCTCGGTCGAAGAGCTGGCCTGCCAGGACATATCCGCGGCTCGCGTATTCCGCACTCTGGAACGAACGATAGTTGCCTGCAGTGACTACGTTAGGTTCTCTTCTTTGGCCGACAACGAGCCCAGCCACAAGCAGTACCGCTGGCACAACAACGCCCAGCAGTGTCAGTACATTTACTGCGCCCGGATTCGCCCACCAGGGACGGCGCAAGTCCGCGATCGACTCGCCCGTAGACATGCGCCGAGGATAGGCGTTTTCGAATGTTTCCCGCAACCGAACGAAATAGTACGGAGCAGTGGCAGCTCAGCCTTTCGCTAACAGCCTTCCGACTTCGACCAGTAGCCGAGCCTTGGCTCGCCCCTGAGCGATACGCAACTGACGGCGGTACTCCAGCAACCGCAGCGACGGGTGGATGAGGACATTCGACGGATAGGTCATGGCAGGTCTCCCTTCGCGGCCGGTTCGCCCAGCCGGATGCTGATCTCCGTTTCGATGGCGGAAGCGACCTCGCTGATGTTCGCCTCGCTGACGACGTGAAGGATGTGGGCACTGGCGAGACCGGCGGCGATGCTGGCGGTGAACGGTCCCCAGAACCCGCGCGGGTCGAAGCCTGTCGTGACGTCGAAGGTGGAGGCACCGGCGCCGGCCAGGACGAGCGCTGCAATCGGCCCCAGCACGAGGTCGCCGACGACGCCCGGGACGACGACGAGCCGCCCGGTCAGCTCTTCGCGGGCCACGTAGGGCAACTCGATCCGCGCCGAGAGGAGGATGCGGGCGAGCCCTCCCAGCAATCCGCCGGCAAGAATGGCCCACCAGACAACGTGGGCTGCTTCGGGTTCCATGGCAAACACTCTCGCCAACCCGCCGGAGATGTCCGCAGGGGCGATGGCGCAGCACCGACGCCGGGCGTCGTGTTGTTAGAGCAGCTCGTCCACCCGCAGGCGTTTCGCCGTCGCCATCACATAGTCGAGCCAGCGCGAAATAGCGTTCGCATCCTCTCCGCCGAACCAGCGGCCGACAAGCACCGTCGTCGCGTGGAGGACGCCGAAGCGATAGGCCGTCGACACTTCGTCGAGGCTCGTTTCAACGCCGCCAGACCGCAGGCGTTCCACATACGTATCCAGGAGTGCAGCCTCCCATTGCTCGCTGACGCCAGGGGGCAGGTTCAGAGCGAGGGCGTGCGCGAGGTCAACGACTCCCGGCCCGAGGCAGGCGCTTTCCCAGTCGATGATCGCGGCACTCGCGGGGCTGTAGAGGCCGTTCCAGTAGTGGGCGTCGCCGTGGAGAAATGTCTCCGGGCCGGCGCCCGCGAGCAGCCCGCCTGCCGATTGGGCGATGGCGGCGAAGAGTTGGCGCCCCCAGGCATCCAGCTCAGGAAAGGCGTCGGCGAAAGCGCCCAGGTATGGCTTGCGCGCACCAAGCCGGTCGTCGGCAGCCGGGCGTCCCATGTCGAGCCCGGCGGTTCGCCACACCTCACGCGCCGACGGCTGACGCAGGCCCGCGGCATGGAGGTCGGCCAGGGCCTCGACGAAGGCGGCCGCTTCGCCAAACGATGGCACGGGCGTCATGAGGCGCGCATGGGTGGCCGCGAGGTCTTCAAGGACCAGCGTCGAGGACTCGCCATCGTCCTCCGAAAGCAGGCAGCGAGCCGTGAGCCCCGCCGGGAGAAGGGGCGCGATGCCGCGGTAGAAACGAGCTTCGGATGCGGCCATGAAGCCAGTGCGTGCGTGCTTGAAGATGAGGCGTCGATCATCGAGCGAGACGCGGGCAACGTACGAGTGGGGCAGCGTTGTGAGCTGGCGAAACCCGAATTCGGCGTCAACGCTTTCGAGCAAACTCGCTCGCATGAGCGCCGCGGCGATCTCCTCGCGCACGGTCTCTATGGCTTCGGGCGGTCGAAGTAGGCGCGCAATGCCTCAGCGTTCTCGCCAACCTTGCGAAACGCGGCCGCCACTTCAGCAACCCGGCCAGGCAGGTCCTCGTAGTAGTTGCCATTCAACTGGAAGTGGGTGTGTGCGAGCGCTTCGGCGACCGGGCAGTCGCCTTCGTTGTACTCGACCGGCTCCTCGGCGATCGTCCACGGGTAGCCGCGCCCGAAGTAGTCGTGGTTCTGGAGGCGTGGCCGCAGGTGGATCGGCACCCGAACATAGACGTCGGCGCCCACGCCCTCGGCATTCAGCGCTCTCACGAACTCGTCCCGGCTCAGCGGGATGACGCCCGGCCGGTAGTGGAAGGGGATGTTGTAGTAGGCGTGACGGTCGGTCTCCAGCAACTCCTTCGGCGCCTCGATGTAGGGGATGTCGCGCACACGGTCGTAGAGGTCGCGGGCGTTGCGGTTGCGGGCCTCGGTCCAGCCTTCGAGATACTTCAGCTGCACGTTCGCAAGGGCCGCCGCCATGGAGTGCATCCGGTAGTTGAAGGCGAGGCTGTCGATCTTCTCGCGAAACTCGGGCAGTTCCAGCTCGGCGACGAGCCGCTGGGGGTGGGTGCCCATGCTCATCGCCCGCTCGTAGACCACCCGGTCGTCGCAGATGAGGATGCCCCCTTCGCCGCCGGTGAGGTTCTTACTCGCCTGGAGGGAGAAGGCGCCGACCGTGCCCCAGGAGCCGAGCAACCGCCCGGCGTGCTTGCCGCCGTGGGCCTGGGCGCAATCCTCGATCACCGGCAGGTTGTGGCGGTCGGCGACCTCCATGATCCGCGTCATGTCGGCGGGAAAGCCGAAGATGTGGACGACAAGAATGGCAGCGGTGCGCGGCGTGATGTGGGCCTCGATCGAATCCGGGTCGAGCGTGAAGGTCGCGGGGTCGATATCGGCAAAGATGGGGATGGCCAGGTTCTGAAGGATGCAGCTGACGGAGGCGCCCCAGGTGAACGGCGTCGTGATCACTTCGTCGCCCGGCTGCACGCCGACACCATGGAGCCCGAGCATCAGCGCGGCTGTTCCGCCATTCACGGCAAGCCCGTAGTTCCGGCCATGCATGGCCGCAAAGGAACGCTCGAAGTCGCCCTGGGTACCCTCGGCGCCAACCGGGCACAAGGTCTCGTCGGTGATTACCCGCGTGATCTCCGCCAGCGCCTCCGCATCGACCAGGGGCCAGTTCGGCAGGGGCGTGGTGACGGCCGGATCGCCGCCAAGAAGGGCGGGTGTGCTCATGGCTCGGGAGTATACGGGGGAGGGGCTCCGCTAGATCGACACGAGCCTTGTCTCCACCACCGTCTCCTCGAATCCTCCGCCCGCACCCTTGCCTACCCGGTACGCTCGCGCCTCCGGCTTCGAGCCCACCGCTTCCACGAACTCCGTGCCTTCGAACCGCATGGCGACGTAGTTGTCGGCGGCCCAGCCGTCGGAGAGGCGGTCGCCCTCGATGAATGCCTTGAGCGTGGGGCGGCGGCGCTCTTCGCCGTCGTAGTGGGGGCAGAAGGAGCCGGAGAGGAAGCCGAGACCGTCCTCGAGCGGGTCGAGGTCGAGGCCGAAGGAGTCGGTGCTGCAGGCTTCGAACCAGCAGTTCGCCCCGGCGCTGACGCCGCAGAGGAGGATGCCCTGCTCCCACGCCTCGCGGAGGATGCTGTCGACGCCGTGCTGGCGCCAGATGGCGAGCATCGCGGCCGTGTTGCCCCCGCCGACGTAGATGATGTCCTGGGCGAGCAGGTGTGCCCGGATGTCGCGGATCGTGCGTTGGAAGAGAGCGAGGTGGGAGACCTCGCAATCATAGGCCGCGAAGGTCCGATAGAAGCGCAAGAGGTACATGTCGGCGTCGCCGCTGGCCGTGGGGATGAAGCACACCCGCGGCGACTCCTTCCCGGTCAGGCCGAGGAGGTAGCTATCGAGGGCGCGGTTCTCAGGCTCGAGGCCGCAGCTGCCTCCGCCGATAGCGACGATGGTTGGTTGCATGGTCCGTCCCTCACTGTCTCCGTCAGATCAGTTGGGTCTGTACGGCAACACCAACCGTCTCCGCAAGTCGTGCCTGGTTCCGATCGTGCGTCAATCAATGGCACCTCGTGTTCCAACGCCTGGGCGACTATCCATACGTCGGCATCACCACAGAGACGGCGGAGACGCCGGTTTTCCCGCATGACAGTTGCATACCAGACGCTTGTCGAATGCTCATGAGGGATGCGTATGGCACCCAACTGGAGCTCCGCCAAGGCTCGCTTTCCTCGTCGGCTCTGGTGAGTCTGACCATCACGCTCGTATCGACCAGCGCCATAGCGGTCAGTCGTCAATCACCGTGTCTTCTCGAGCCGCTTCTGCGGCGTCCATCTCTTCGAGAGTCCTGATGGTTCGTTCGCGCGAAGCTTCCGTCGGCCACATTCTCCGGAGGATTGCCACGTAGTCCGGGACAGGCTTACCCGCGAGGCCCTGCTGTTCCGCCAGCTGCTCCAGTGTGAGCGGCGGCTTCCCGGGATCGATTTGATGCGAGTGCGATCGTTGCGCGGCCATGGATTGCTCCTGTCGGCATTGTACCAACACTCACATCAGCCCCCGGAGCCCGATCGCCACTGCCAGCGTTGGCTCCTCCACCGGCGATCCGGAGGTGGCCGACCAGCAGAGCGAGAGCATCGTCCGCGCGAATCCCCAGGCGGCGACGCGATGGCGATCGAGGCCCGTCACCTCGCAGATGATGGCCAGGCGCCGCGCAACGAGGCCGGGGATGTCCTGTTCAACGGCGAGTCGCGGCTGCGGGTTGAAGAACATGGCGCTCGGTTCGAAGGCGGGGTCGCCGACGACGCCCTTGGGGTCGATAGCGAGCCAGGGGGCGCGGGTGGCGGAGAGGATGTTGCCGTGGTGAAGGTCGCCGTGGAGCAGCCGCGGCTCAGGGGAGGTCGCCATCATCTCGCGGTAGGTCGCGACTGCCTCCTCTACCAGCGCCAACGGCAGCGGGCCGGTATCGCCAAACTGCGCCGGGTATTCGAAGAGCTCTTTCGCCCAGCGTTCCAGGGAGATCAGCGTCGGGTCGTCGGGCGGGGTGATCCAGAGCGCCGGCATCACCTCGGCGAGCGCCCGCGTTGCCGTGTTCTCGTCGACGTCGTCGGCGGTGGTTCCGGGCTCAAGCCGTTCGAGGAGTGCGAAGCCCGCTTCTGCATCCGCCTCCAGCAGCCGCACGCAGCCATGCCCGCCCCAGGCCCGCAGCGCCACGATCTCCGACCGCGACTCCATGTGCGGCGGCTGTGCTTTCAGGACCACCGGCGTGCCATCCGCGAGCGCCGCATCGGCGACGTAGGCATACGAGAGATTCGGGAACGGTCGGCCGAGGGTGAACCTCCACTCGTGCTGGAGCCGGGCGATGTTCGCGGGGAGTGCTTCGAGCCAGGTGCGACCTGACTCGGGATGAGTCGTGAGCATTCGCCTGCGGAGGTGGTCGGGGAGTGCGAGCACGGGATGAGGTTACAGCAGCTCCAGCAGGCCCCACCGCTCGACGGCACCCGCCCGGTTTCGTAGCTGCGACGCCAGTTCCGCCCACATCCCGTCGGCGAGGTCGGGGTTGCTGGCCGTCATCGCCATGCGGCCAAAGTCGCAGATGACTGAGCGGCGGTAATCCTCGACCAGGTGCTCGAACTCGTACCCCGCCACGCTTTCTGCCACGAGCCCGGCGTGATACCGCTGAAGGAGCGCGTGCTCCTCCTCCCCACTCAGCCCACCGCCTTCGCAGCCGACGAGGAAGCTCAGGTCACGCACGCCCGGGACGGCCTGCGCCAGTTGCCAATCGATGAAGATGAGTTCGCGGTTCGCACCCGTGCCCTCGACGAAGAGGTTGCGGCGGTTCAGGTCGTGGTGGCAGAGCGTTGGCGGAGCATCAACGAGAGGCGCTGCCGCCTTTCCGAACGCCCCGGGAAGTCGTTCAAAGAGCTCGAGGCCAGCGGGATCGAGCGTGTCGCGGAATCGTTCGAGGAGCCGCGGCGTGCCCGCTGCAAGCCGCGATTGAACCCGTTCGACGAAGCTGGCCATCGAGCGCAGGTACGGGTGCCTCGTGAGCTCGGGGCTGGCCCAGTAGGCCGGGTGCAGCCTCCGGGCCAGCGTTTCAACCGCGAGCGCAAGGTCGCCCGGCCCGAAGGGACGGACGGCGGGGCGCAACAAGAGGTCTTCCAGCACGAGGACGAAGTGGCCACCGGAACCCTCCAGCGAGGCGTGGAGCCGTGGACGCCCGACCGGCAGGTGCGGGGCCAGGTCCCGGTAGAAGGCGAACTCCCGGTCGTGGCTCCCGCCCAGCTTGACCACCACCGAGGGAGGTCCGGCAGTGGGCCCCCCGGCGTATGTCAGCCGCACCCGAAAGGGCGCGTTGAGGAGCCCCGGGAGCCGCTCCAACGTGACCGATTCAACCACCGCCGGATCGAGGAGTGAACTGAACCACGAGGCCGTCAGATCGGCCTCCGCACGGGGCACCGGGAACTCCGTGTAGGGCATTCCCGGAGCCTACGCTGGCGCCTTCACAAAGTGCGTGGATCTCGCACCTATGAGGTCTTTACAAGGTGAAAATTATGTCGAGCACAAACTGGCCCGAATGCCCTTCGATCGGGTAAAATGTGAAGGTAGGCTCTCCATTTCGAGCTACCGCTCCGCAACCCCCGCGGCGAAAGGCACAAGTACTCGCATATGACCACACAGCAGGCTGCCGCAGGCTCTTATACCGCCGACAACATCCAGGTCCTCGAAGGCCTCGAAGCTGTCCGACGGCGGCCCGGCATGTATATCGGCACCACCGATAAGTCCGGCCTTCACCATCTCGTCAAGGAACTCGTCGACAACGCCGTCGACGAGGCCATGGCCGGCTACTGCGACCGCATCGAAGTCATCTTCCACGCGAACGGCTGGTGCACGGTCACCGACAATGGCCGCGGCATCCCCGTCGACATCCAGAAGCAGACGGGCAAGACGGCCGTCGAGACGGTCATGACCGTCCTCCATGCGGGCGGCAAGTTCGGCGGCGGCGGTTACAAGGTCTCGGCCGGCCTCCACGGCGTCGGCGCCAGCGTCGTCAACGCCCTCAGCGAAGACATGTGGGTCGAAGTTGTGCCCGACCCGGCAGCCCAGGGCAAGAGCCACAAGGGTCTCGTCTATCGCCAGCAGTACGCCAAGGGCGCGCCGCTCTCCGACCTCGCCCCAGAAAAGATCAAGGGCACCCGCCCCAGCGGCACTACGGTCAGCTTCAAGCCAGACTCCACCATCTTCGAAAGCACGGAGTTCGAGTTCAAGATCGAGCAAGAGCGGCTCCGCCAGTACGCCTACCTCACCAAGGGCGTCTGGTTCCATCTCCGCGACGAACGCGACGGCAACGAGACCAACTACTACTTCGAAGGCGGTATCAAGAGCTTCGTTCGACACCTGAACCGTGATCGGGAAGTGCTCAACTTCGAGCCTGTCTACGTCGACACCGTCGTTGATGGCACCGCTATCGAAGTCGCTATCCAGTACAACGAAGGCTTCAACGAGGCCGTCTACACCTTCGCCAACTCCGTCAACACCATCGACGGTGGCAGCCACCTGACCGGCTTCCGCGGCGCGCTCACCCGCGTGCTCAACGAGTACGGCCGCAAATCGAAGATCCTCAAGGACAACGACCCGAACCTCTCAGGCGATGACACCCGCGAAGGCCTCGTCGCGGTCGTCTCCGTCAAACTCGGCGAACCCCAGTTCGAAGGCCAGACGAAGACACGCCTCGGCAATCTCGAGGTGGCCGGGCAGGTCCAGAGTGCGCTCGCCGAAGTGCTCCAGATCTTCCTCGAAGAGAACCCCGGCGACGCCCGCAAGATTGTCGAGAAGGGCATCACCGCCGGCCGCGCCCGCGATGCCGCGCGCAAGGCCCGCGACCTTGTCCACCGCAAGAGCGCCCTCGAAAGCGGCTCCCTTCCCGGCAAGCTCGCCGACTGCTCCAGCCGCGACCCCGAGGAATCCGAGATCTTCATCGTCGAGGGCGACAGCGCCGGTGGCTCAGCCAAGCAGGGCCGCGACCGCCGCTACCAGGCGATCCTGCCGCTCTTCGGCAAGATCCTGAATGTCGAGAAGGCCCGCCAGGACAAAATGCTCGGCCACGACTCCATCCGCCTGATCATCTCTGCGCTCGGCACCGGCATCTATCCCGAGTTCGACATCAGCAAGCTGCGCTACCACAAGGTCATCATCATGACCGACGCCGATGTCGACGGCGCCCACATCCGGACGCTTCTCCTCACCTTCTTCTTCCGCAACATGCCGGAGCTGATCGAGGGAGGCTACCTCTACATCGCCCAGCCGCCGCTCTACCGCGCCCAGCAGGGTCGTACCGCCCGCTACATGTACAACGATGCCGAACTGGCCGCCTTCACCAAGGGCAAGAACAACGTCAGCGTCCAGCGGTTCAAGGGGCTTGGCGAGATGAACGCCGACCAGCTCTACGAAACCACCATGCGCCGCGACGACCGCATCCTCCTCCAGGTCAACGTCGAAAACCTCGCCCACGCCGATGTCCTCTTCAGCCAGCTCATGGGCGAAGAAGTGAGCCACCGCAAGCGCTTCATCCAGCAGCACGCCACGCAGGTGAAGAACCTGGACGTGTAGGGGTGCGCGTAGGTCGTTAGTCGCCGGTCCTTGGTCTTCGGTGTGAGCCTAAACGGGCTCGTGGAGCCGCGGCCCACCGTGGCCGCATGCGTCGCTTCTGCGATCAGGCTCGCGATTCAGTTTCCCGACATCCCACCCCGAACGCCCATGTCTGGCGCCAGGCGTTTGGGTTCTCGACCAGACCAGCCGCAACGGGTTCCGGACGATGTACTGCGCGACTTCATCGAAGCACGCTTCCCCCGAACGGAACGGTCCTGCCCCGGGCATCCAGCATGGTTCCACTACGCATATAACCGACGCTCGTCCTTCTCGTCGTGCGAAATCGGAGCAGTGGCTATCCGCTCGGCCGTGTCATCGGCCCCGGATCGAGCGTCGGGTCTTCGGGCGGGCACTTCGCATAAGGAGACACCCACGCGAACGCCCGCAGGTCCAGACCCAGTGCCCGGTATGCCGCACCTAGAGCGATGTCCCGGGAAATCTCTCGGTCGACGAGGACTTCCGTTCCCGCTTGGGGCGTCTGCGTGTGAGCAAAGAGCCAGAACTGCCCGATCTGTGGCTCTGCTATAGCAGCGAGCTTGTACGTATCGAGGTCGTCCCGGCCTTCTTCAAACTCGAGGTCGAAGCGTCGCGCAAGAGCGTCAGGTGACAGCTCAAGGATTCCTACAGTCCATCCGCCCCCGCTGGGCCACACCGAGACTGGCGGAACCTGCCGAACTTTAACCGCCATATCTCACCTTCGTTATCACACATGAAAGCTTAGCAAACCCATCTTCCGTCCGGATGTCGGGACGGCGCCCCCCACCTGACCAGCGAGATTCTCCAAACGGTCCTCCCTGGTCGGGCGGGAACTCTGTGTAGAACTCGACGCCGCTCCTGTCGTCGGGAAGCGGTCCCGCATACGCCTGCACCTGCGGCCACGTGCTAAATCTTGGCGCTCTACCCCAGACCTCCCCGGAAGCGACCTGGGCTTTGGCGTCGGACTCGGTCTGCGTGGGAGATGCCAATCGGTGAAACGGACCGTGTCGTGCCGGACGGTTGGGTTGCCCCATGGTGGCCATTGCTGGTTGAGTAGACTACCTGACGCCGTTGGACGAAGCGCCAACGCCGACTATCGACGCCACGCCAACGGAGTACCCTGCCCCCACCACCTCCCGAGGATCGCCCCATGCCCACACTCCAGACCGCCACCTGCCTCCTCAACTACCGCGATGAGGGGGCGGGCGACCCGCCCCTGGTGTTCCTGCACGGCTGGTGCGATAGCGCGGCGGTCTGGGCGAGGACGTTGCCGGCGTTCAGTGGCTCGCATCGCTGCCTGGCGCCGGAAATGCGGGGGCACGGCGCCTCCGGCATGCCCGTCGACCACGCCTTCTTCCCCGAAGCCCTCAGCAACGATGTTGTCGCCATCTGTGCTGCCGCCGGCGTCGAGCGGCCAGTGCTCATCGGGCATTCGTACGGTGGCTACCTCGCGGCAGAAGTGATTCGGCGCTTCCCCGGCTTCGCCCGTGCCGTCGTCATCGAGGACCAGCCCCTCAACATCGAGGCGTTCGGCACGAACATGCGACAGATGGAGGCGGCCATCCGCAACCCCGAGACTCACCCGGCCTTCCGCGAACAGCTCAACCGGATGCTGATGCCGGAAGGCACCCCGCAGGCTGTCGTCGACGAGGCCCTGGCCGTGGGTCGCGACACACCGCCCGAGGTTGGTATGGCGCTTTGGGCCGCCCTTTTCGAGTACAACGACACCGAACTCCGCGAACGGGGCCAGGCGCTCATGAACGCCGTCGGTACACTTCCCGCGCTGGCAATCGACCACGCAGAGGACCCGGAATACCACGCACTCCTTCGCTCCCACGCGCCCGAAGTCCAGGTCGAAGTCATACCCGGCAGCCACTGGGTCCACATGGAACACCCCGAGGCGTTCAACAAACGGGTGAGCGCCTTCGTTGCCTCGGTGGCCTAGTCGAGCTGCTTCCCGCTGGCGGCCATACGGACGCGTTCGCCGTACCAGGTGACCGTGTCAGGCGACGGGATAAGCGGGTTTACTACAAGCTGCGCACCTGCGCTCTGGTAGCGTGACCGCTCATGGATGCACTCTGGCCCGGGAAGATCGACACGACCGGTGATCGCCTCGCCGTCGCTGTCATCGCGATCGTCGCCATCATCATTGTCAGCCGCATCCTCGTGGGGGTGGCGACACTTCGCATCGAGAGTGCCGCCGTCCGCTACAGCGCGCGCAAGGCGCTCTCCTTCGCGACCTATGCGGCCGCAGTTGTGGTGTTGGCCGTCATCTGGAAGCCGAGCCTCGGCCAATTCGGCGTCGCCGTTGGCGTCGCGGGCGCCGGAATCGCCTTTGCCCTGCAAGAGGTGATTACCAGCATCGCCGGCTGGTTCGCCATCTCGTTCGCGGGCTTTTACCGGCCGGGCGATCGGGTGCAGCTGGGTGGCATCAAGGGCGACGTGATCGATGTCGGCATCCTCCGCACCACGCTCATGGAGATTGGCGAATGGGTCTCCGCCGACCTCTACAACGGCCGCGTTGTCAGGATCGCGAACAGCTTTGTGTTCAAGGAGCCGGTCTTCAACTATTCCAGCGACTTTCCCTTTCTCTGGGACGAGGTGACCTTCCCCATCCGCTACGGCTCGGACTGGAAGTTCGCCCGCGAGAAGCTGGCTGCAATCGGCGACGAGGTAGTGGCCGGGTACCGCGAGCAGGCGGAAGCAGCATGGCGGTCGGCAGTCCGTCGCTACACGCTCAAGGAAGTGGCCGTCGAGCCTATGGTCGCAATGTCGCTGACCGACAACTGGATTGAGATGCGACTGCGTTACCTCGTCGAATACCGCGTCCGGAGGCGCACCCTCGACCACATCTCCGTGCGGATGCTTGAAGAGGCCGACCGCAGCGAGGGCCGTATCCAATTCGCCTCCCAGACAGTGCAACTGGTTGGAGGTTCGACCATCCACATCGACAGCCAGCCTCCCGGGGAGGTCAATCCACCCGCTTGATAAACGTCCGCTTCGTCCCCGACCGCACGTAACCCGCACCTTCGTAGAGGGCCTGGGCCGGGTGGTTGAAGCCGGCGGTGCCCTCGATGGCGACGGCGATGCCTTTCGCCCGCAGCCGCCGGAATCCCTCGTGGATCATCGCCCGGGTCACGCCCTTGCCACGGGCGCTCGGCCGGGCGCCGACCGGTTCGAACTTGCCAATGCTCGAGATGGTGTCGGCCCAGCAAATACAACAGCTGGCGAAACTGCCGTCGGGCGCCTCCACCACCAGGTCCAGCTCCGGGTCGTAGGCCGGGCTCTTGCGCAGCTCCAGGTACCGCTCCAGCGTCCAACTGCTGCCCACCCAGGCGGCCCGGTGCACGGCCACCCGCTCCTCGAGTTCGCCCTCCAGCACATGCCGGACGCGGTACCCCTCGGGCAGTTCCGGCTCCGGGATGTTGCCGGAAAGGTCGAAACGGTAGTCGGGCTGGAAGTGCTGCGTCGCTTCGAAACCGCTCCGCCGGAGTGCCTCGACGCGCGCCGTGTCGCTCTCGCAGGCGATGGCGGTCAGCCAGAGGCCGTCTCCCGGCTGGGGCTTCCTCCGATGCTCCACGGCCTCAGCCCATTCGTCCATGTTCTGGAGATCGACCAGCCACGGGTACGCCTCAGGCAGCGCCCGCCGCCGCGCTTCGGCCCAGTCAATGATCGCTTCGGCAACGTCGCCATCCCACGGGAGGTCGGGGCGCAGGTCGAACTCAACGTCCGTGACCCCTTCGTACCAGGCGTATCCGGCCAGCCCGGCAGTCGTCGTACCAGAGCTGCACGTCCGCCGCCGTCGGCCCCCGCCAGACAATGTCGCCCGGCATCAAGTACACCGCATCCGGTCGCGCCGCCGCCGTAGCCGATGCGAAAGACAGGAAATCCGGGAGTTGGTCAGGGGAATACGTCCGGCCATTCATCAGAACGCCGACTCTACGCTTTGCCCTTTACGCTCTGCGCTCCTAGTACCACCGCTCGGGCTTCAGCCGAAGGATGACCATCTTCTCGTGGCCGCCGCGGTCGACGATCGTCTTCGCCGCCTCCGCGCTCCGGTAGAGCAGGTGGAGCCGCAGCCGATCCTCCTTCGCTACCGAATCCTGCACCTCGCAGGGACCCTCCGCCGTGACATGGCGGTAGGCGCCCTCGCGCTCATCGATACAGAGGCTGGCACGCCCGCTCGCGGCGACGTTCCTGTGCTTCTGGCTATTCCGGTCCGTGAAGATCTCGAAGACGCCGTTGCGATAGGCGTACCAGACAGGCACGGCATGCGGTCGCCCCCGGGAGTCGACGGTGCTGAACACCGCCGTCATCGGGCGATTCACAAACGCCTCTCGCTCCTCAACTTCCACTGTCATCCATGGTATCCCTGCTGCGCGCATGGGGAATGGGGCGGTACGGTGGATGCGTGCGTTTCTCGTTGTGGCAGGCCGCAATTCTCGCCCTCGCCTGTCTGTTCGCCGCCTGCTCGGGTAGCGAACAGGCCAACCCGGCGCCTTTCGCGTCCCCCGACTGGGGCCCCTACCCCGTGCCTGTGCGCCCTCCCGTCCCTGCCACCAACCCCGAGCCAAACGCGCCACCGGTCGGTCAGATCGATGTCGACAGCGCCGCCCAGGCCGGCTATCCCGCCACTCTGACGTTCGCCGCCACCGACCCCGACAGCAGCGGCATCGCCGGAAGCATCGACTTCGGCGACGGGTCGCCAACCTTCGCCGTCTTCTTCCGGGGCGAGAGCATCCCGGCTACCCACGTCTACGCGGCACCCGGCAACTACCGGGTCGTCATGCGGGTCCGCGATTCCCTTCGGGCCGAGAGCAGCACCGTCACGACGCAGACGGTGCTCGCCCGCAAGGTCCTCGTGGTCCAGGGCTACGGCAGCGAGTCCGGGTGCCCGGATGGCGCCGGCATGGCCGCCCGCCTCGACACCTGGCTTCCGGCCATCCTCGACAGCCCGGCAACGGCCGTCACCACCTCTTCGGACATCCTCTACGCCAGCTACTCAGGCCGCTGGTGCGACGGCGGCGATGGAGCGAACGGCGCCTTCGCCGACTACACCAGCGGCGAAACCTGCCAGGGCATCGATGACCCCGGTGGCCTCGCCGAGCGGCTCCGTGCCCAGGTCGAAGCGGTGGCGCCGGCGAAGGTGGTCATCATGGCCCACAGCATGGGTGGCCTCGGCGCCGCCTACCTTGTCGGCAGCGACCCGGACTGGGCCCGCGAACACATCGCCTCCGTGGTTACCTTCGACAGCCCCCTGCGCGGGGTGCCCCAGGTGAACCTCACCGCCCTTCGCATCGGCGGCGACTGCAGCTTCAACAGCAAATCGACCCAGGACCTCAGCGACGGCAACAGCAACCTTCTTCGCGTCGCCGAGACGGCCGCCGGCATCGTCCCCTTCTACGACCTCGACGCCACCGACCGCGAGGGCGTCCTCTTCCTCAACATCCGCCAGGCCGTGCCCAGCGACCGCACCCACCTCGACGGCGAGGTCATCCACTGGCAGTTCGGCGCCAGCCACAACGGCCTCTGGAACAACGCCCCCACCAGCGAGGTGACGGGGCCCGCCATCCAGCAGGCCATCACCTGCGCCATCGAAGTCGTCCCCGCGTCCCGCTGCCAGCGGCCGCAAGCGGGGGCGGGGGCGGGGTAAGACCGCGGAGCCGCGGCCCCCCGTGGCCGCATGCCCCTGGAAAATCGTCAAGCTCCCGGCGCCCCTCACCCCAGCCCTCTCCCATGGGGAGAGGGAGTCAGGTGTTCCGAGCATGTTGCGCTGGGTAGCTTTCCCTTCCCTCTCCCCGCGGGAGAGGGACCGAGGGTGAGGGCCACCCGGCCACACGCATCCAATATGCGGCCATTTACGCGTCCCTTACCCTCTACGCTGGCGCCGCAGCCGCCTCCAGCTTTGCCAGCTGTGTCTGCGCCGTGACCACGCCGTGCTCCATGAAGTCGGCGACGACGGCGCTGAACTCGTCGGGAACGTCGCTGGGGACGCCGTGGCCGACGCGGCTGAAGACGTGCAGCGTCGCGTTCGGGAGGCGCTGGAAGTCGACGAGGTTATGGGGCAGCAGGTTGTCGGCCGCGCCCGCGATCACCAGCGTCGGCACCTGCATCTGGTAGAGCGCGTCGCCGCGACGGCTGTCGCACAACTCGTGCCACGACTGCTCGAAGTGCCCTTCGCTGACCGACAGCGCCCGGTCGACGGAGCGTGCGATGCGGTCCGCGTCGGGTTCGCGCGCGGCCATGATCGTCCGTTCGCGGATCATCGTCTCGCGGTCGCCCGCCTCGCGGAGCTTCCGGCTCTTCTCATGCATCGCCGCCGGGGCATCGACGCCATCGGCCGGGGCCGGGGCCACGAGGATGAGCTTCTCCAGCCGGGCGGCATGGTTGATCCCCAGCTCCATGCCGACGACCCCGCCCATGCTGTGGCCGCAGTAGGTGAAGGTGCCCACCCCCAGGTGGTCCATCAGCCCGACAACGTCGAGCGCGTACTGGGTGATGGTGTAGCCGCCCTCGGGGTGGCCGCTCTCGCCCGCCCCCCGGGCATCCATGCTGATGCAGCGATAGCGGTCCTTCAGGCGCGGGGCAATCAGCTCCGTCCAGGCATCATGCGAGCCCGTGTAGCCGTGATGGAGCACCATCACCGGCCCGCTCCCGCCCGTGTCCTCATACCAGATATCGACGCCGTTGATCTTCGCAGTGGTCATCGTTCACTCCCCCAGAGGTTTGGCCGCATTGTAGTCTCGGGCTTCAAGGGTTGCTTGGTGGGAATGACCGTCGCTGCCGGAGCCACCTCTACCCGGTTTGTTATTCGTCCCACCACCAAACCCACGTATGCGGCCAATCCCGCTCGTCCTCCACCAACCCCGCCGTCAACGGGTTGCGCACGATGTACTCAGCCGTCGCGCCGAAGTCAGCCTCGTCGCGGACCGCGCGATCGTAGAAACTCGGCTGCCAGATTGCACCCCGCATTCCGCCGTCCCACGCCAACCTCGTAGTCCACGACTTGAAGGAAGCCACGAACCGAACCACGTCCACGCTTCCCGGCCCAAGCAGAAGGTGGAGATGGTCAGGCATGAGACACGCCGCGCAAAGGACGACCTTGCCCCTTTCCCGCTCGTCTATGACCGCCTGCCAAATGCGCTCGCGAACCGGTTCAGCGAACGCACCAACCTCCGGGTGCCCATGGATAGTCACATGGAAGCGCTGCTCGATGTTTTCGTACTGCTCTCGCGGGAGGCGAATAGGCCGAGGAAACCGCACCGCGCCGATTGTAGTCGCGACCCGCCGTGGTCGCTTGTCCGGTAGGGGCGCCAGGAGAGCTACCTCGGGCCTTCAGAGACAGGCCGAGGAAACCGCATCGCGCCGATTGTAGTCGCGGCCCTCCGTGGCCGCTTGTCCGGTAGGGGCGCCAGGAGAGCTACCTCGGGCCCTCAGAGCCAGGCAGCCGGAAGGCCGTGGCTAGTTCCAGCATGTGTGCCCACCAAGCGGCCACAGTGGGCCGCGACTACGGGACGATCAACGGTCGCGCTCGAAGCTGCCATCAATGCGCAGAGTCCGACCAGAAGCTCGGTCCCTTCCAGCGGCCCAAACACTCGCGTCCGTTCGCATAGAGCCAGAAGGCCAGTCCCCGGCGGGCGAACACCTCACGCCGGATTAGTACAGCGCCACCCACCCCTCCCCGCTCCGCCCCTCACCTGCCACCCTCCACCCATGGCATCCCTCGCGACAGGCACCAGGGCGCGACCCCGTATCGCCTCCTTCGGCGGCCGGACCGCACGCGCTCAGCGCACCACGAACACTCCCGTGCATGCGGTGACCGGACTGCCACCGCACGTGCGATCGGTGCGGTGGCGATGCGGTGGCGTGCGGTTCCAGTGTTTTGCAGCGGCGAGCTTCGAGCACCGAGCGGACCCCATGGCTCGCCTCCCGCTCTACGCTTTGCCATCCGCGCTCCACGCCGCGCGACAGCGCGCTTCTACGCTCGCCGCTCCACGCTGTACGCTCACACCGTGTGCGGCCGCATCACCCTCAGCTATAAGGAAGCGCAGGAGCTGGCGCAGGATATGGGCGTGCCGGTCGAGTCGCTGCCGCCGGAGTACCAGGCGCGCTTCAATATCCCGCCAACCGCCGACCACCTCATCGTCACCACCGACCGCGAGGAGCGCGAGGTGAAGGTCGCCCGCTGGGGCCTGATCAACCACTGGGCCAAGGACGCCAAGTCCAGCTACAAGCAGATCAACGCCCGCGCCGAGACCATCGAGAAGAGCCCCGCCTACCGTGGCGCCTTCAAGAAACACCGCTGCCTCGTCCCCGTCGATGGCTTCTACGAATGGCAGGGTCCGAAGGGCAACCGCCAGCCCTACTGGTTCCATCGCCCCGATGGCAAGGTCTTCTACTTCGCCGGGCTGTTCGAAACCTGGCAGCCCCCGGGCGAACCGGAGCGCCAGCTCACCTTCACCATCGTCACCACAGCGGCGAACGACTACATGGCCCGCATCCACGACCGCATGCCCGTCATCCTCGAAAGCGAAGAGGCCCAGGACACCTGGCTCTACCCCGGCGAAGAGAACGTGGCGAAGCTCAAGGGCCTCCTCCAGCCCGCCGACGATGGCGCCCTCGTCGCCTGGCCCGTCTCCCAGGCCGCCAACAGCGTCAAGAACGACGAGCCGTGGTTGTTGGACGAAGTGGTGTTAGACGAGCCGGCCTACTAGCGGCCGGTCCGCGAAAACGGAGCCGCGACCGCGAGGGAGCGTACGGGCGCATCAATTGGCGACACCGTCTCGCATTCGCGGCAACTCCATCGACGCCGGGTACACCCGATCGCTTGCTGACGCGCGCGGCTCCGCTTAGCTGCCAATCTCGCCTTCGAGCTCCCGTATCAACATCTCAAGCTGTTCGACAAGCTGAGGGATGTCGACGCGGATGATGTCGAAAATGACCCGGGGAGTGAGCGAATCGTACCCGTGGGCGATGACGTTGCGAACACCGATCATGCCCCGCCACGGAATGTCCACGGCGCGGTCCCGAAGGTCCTGGTCCACACGCGAGGCTGCCTCACCCACGTTCTGGATGAGGTGGATGGAAGCGTTCCAGAGGACCGCCGAATCGAGGATCTCCTGGTTCGTCTGGCCCTCTGTTTCGGCGACCAATGTCTTTGCGAAATCGAGCATCTGGCGTAGCGCGACGACCGGGTCACGCTGCGTCATAGATGACCTGCGCCTGGTCGAGAACCTCCGACCGGAAGTACTTGCTCAGCCCCTCCGGCATCAGGAGGTCGACCGGCCTGCCCAACAACCGGGCGAGATCGTCCTGGATCTCGAAATAGTGGAATCCCAGGTGCACCCCGTCCGCGAATTCGACCAGCACGTCGATGTCGCTGTCCGGCGCAAAATCGTCACGCACCACCGAACCGAACAGCGAGAGCCGCGTTATGCCGTTCGCCCGGCAAAACTCTGCCAATGCTTCGTAGGGAATCTCGATCGGAAGCTCCCGTTCCATGGGGGCATTATCGCACCCCTTACCGCCCGCCGGCGGCCCCCGGGATATCGCTCCGGCTCGAACTGGGCGCCGCTTCCAGGCGGGCGAACATCTTCGCCACGATCGGCTCAGCCCGGGCCGCCGCCTCGATCATCGCGTTGTTCCAGTAGATCGAGAGCGGCCGGACCGCCCCCGCGTCGAAGCGCTGCTCGTGCATCTGGAAGGCGTTGCTGCGGTAGAGCACCACGTCCACCGGCGGGTCCACATCCGACGTGCTAATACGCGTGGCGTCAAAGCTCAACAGCCCGGCTGTCAGCGCCTCCGACAACGGTCGATCGTGCCGCCAGACCCTGTCCAGCAGCGCCTTCCCGTAGCTGCTCTCCCCGATGATGATGTACGGCGTCCCCGCTCCAACCTCCACCCAGTTCCCCTCGGGGTAGATGTGATAGAGCCGGTGGGTGGTGTCTTCCTCCAGCTGCCCACCCAGGATGCAGTGGATGTCGAAGGTCAGCTTGCTCTGCTCCAGCCAGTCGCCATCTTCGGTCCGCACCCGCCTGATCTGCTCCGAAAGCACGTTGGCCGCCTGGTAGAGCCGCTTGATCTCGGAGCCATGCTGGCTGGTGGCCTCTTCGAAGTAGGTGAGGGTCTTGTCGCGAACGGAACGCAGGCCGCTGGAGGCGATGAAGACCGATCCGCCGCCAATGGTATGGACGGAGATCTTCTTGGCGGTCGAAGCCTCGGTACCGCTGGTAATGCGGGTGTCGGCGATGGCGAGGAGACCCTCTTCGCACTTCATGCCGATGCAAAAGGTCATGCTGCCGCCAGCGGGTGCGCGGTGTCGGGCTGCGCCACCCTGATCCCAGAGATTCTACGGGACAGCGGCCTCTGCCCGGCACTGGCCAGCCTACTGATTCTGGGAGCCGTCGACGCGGACGAGCGCGTGCCAGTCCTCTTCGGCGATCCCACGGTAGGAACCGCGGATCGGGGGAACGTCGTCATAGTCCCGGCCGATGCCGATGACGGCGTAGCGCTCATCCTGGGGACAGTTGTTGGCGGGGTCGTAGCCGTGCCAGGCGCCATCGTGCCAGGCCTGCACCCAGGCGTGAGTGGCGTCGGCGCCCCGGCCGGTGGCGAGGTAACCACTGACGTAGCGACAGGGCACCCCCCGTTCACGCAGCGCGCAGAGCATCAGGTGGGCGAAGTCCTGGCAGACGCCGCGGCCCTTACTGAGCAGGCCGAGAGCTGTGTCCGTCACGTCGGTGTGCCCGGCCTGGAACTCGAATCGCGAGGCCATCGCATCCAGGAGACGATAGGCAAGCTGGGCCGGCCGGGCTTCGGGAATGCCATCAAGGAAGGACTGGATACCGGGGCTGGACGGGCACCGGGCGGTCGACACGAGCCCGAGGTGGCGTTCCAGCGGCGTGAGCTGCGGGGCATCCACCAGGCCAGCGGTGGTTTCGACCGTCGCCTCCATCGCGATCTGGATGCGGTCGACCGAGCCAAGGTGGTCGAAGTGGTTGACCTGGTTCCCGAAAGCGTCAGGCGCAACGGAGAGCTGAGCGGCAGGCTCCATGCTCAGCCGTGCGCCCGTAACCTTCTGGCCGAATCGGCTGGCGGGCAACACGCAGAGCTCGGTGTGAAGGACACGAACGGGCTCCGAGTAGGTGTAGGTGGTGTCCCAGGCAACCTCGAGGCGCATCAGACCCGCTCCGGTAGGGCGCGAAAGATGCTTTCGCTGAGCGTGGCATCGATCTCGATGAGCCGCTTCTGGAAGTCGTCGAGAAACTCGTGGAGGCCCGACTCAAGGATGTCCGAGGTGGTAACGCCGGCCACATCGAGCTGAAGCAGGGTGATGGCGCGCTCGCTGCGGGCGCGCATCGGCGGAGGCGAGTCGGACATGGCGTTCTGGAAGTGCCGCAACAGGCCCATGAGACAGAAGATGAGGCTGCGCGGGAACTGCCGGCTATGGATAAGAAGTTCGGCGACACGTGGCGCCGACGGCGTCCCCCGGACGGTCTTGCGAAACGCCTCCCATGCACTCGCGGATCGAAGGATCGCAGCCCACTGAAAGCGGTCCAGGGGGCCGCCAATGTCACCCACCTCTGGCAGCAGGATGTGGTACTTGGCATCAAGGATGCGGCTGGTCATGTCGGCGCGTTCGATATAGGCGCCGCAGCGGTACCACTCACGGCCTTCCTCCAGGAGCACGGTGTTGTCGTAGAGGCCAAAGACCGTTTCGATGCTGCGCTTGATAGAGGTGCAGATGTCGAAGACTTCCGCCTGTTCGAGGTGGCTACGGCGTGAGAGCACGAGATAGAGGCCGTTGATCTCGCTCCAGATCTCACGGGAGATGTACTCGCGTAGCCCGCGGGCCAAACTCCTGGCCTGCGTAACGACGGAACGGATGCTGTTCGGGTTGTCGATGCTGAGGACGAGGAAGTCACCGGGCGCGAGCGCCTCGCCCTCGGCAACGCCGGCGTTGGTCTCTTCGTACAGGGCGCGGGCGCCCGTCGCCGTGATCAGCGCGTCCCAGGTGTTGCCTGATTCGCCGGAGATTGAGCCCGCTTCGATCTCCGCGTGATATTCGACGTCGACCATGCGGGCGACGTTCTCGGCCCGTTCGAGGTAGCGGCCGAGCCAGTAGAGGTTCTCGGCGGTGCGGCTAAGCATCCATGCTGTCCCCGGTCAGTACCCAGGTGTCCTTGCTGCCCCCGCCCTGGCTGGAGTTGACGACGTACGACCCTTCGCGGAGAGCCACGCGGGTCAGGCCGCCAGGCAGGACCCAGGAGCTTTCGCCGGTGAGGACATAGGGTCGAAGGTCGGCGCGGCGGGCCACAAGTTCGCCCTCCTGAACGGTCGGGATGCTGCTGAACTCAAGCAATGGCTGTGCGAGCCAGTTGCGCGGTTCGGCCTCGACCTGCTCCCAGAGCGCTTCGAGTTCGGCCCTGGACGCCTGCGGTCCGACGACCAGTCCGTAGCCGCCGGACGCGTTGGCGGGTTTGAAGACGAGCTCGGCCATCTTCGCCTTCATGATCGCGCGGTCGCCGGGCAGTGACGCGAGGTAGGTCTCCACGTTGGGGAGAATGGGATCCTCGCCAAGATAGAAGCGGATGAGTTCCGGGACGAAACGGTAGATGACCTTGTCGTCGGCGACACCGGTGCCAATCGCATTGACCAGCGTCACATTGCCGGCCCGGTAGGCGTTGACGATGCCGGGGACACCGAGGGCGGAGTCTGGCCGGAAGGCGAGAGGGTCGAGAAAAGCGTCGTCGATGCGGCGGTAGATGACATGGACGCGCTCGAGACCGGTCGTCGAGCGCAGGTAGACGAGGTCGTCATGAACGACGAGGTCCTGGCCTTCGCAGAGATTGATCCCCATCTGCTGGGCGAGGAAGGCGTGCTCGAAATAGGCGGAGTTGAAGATGCCGGGCGTAAGGACGACGGCGTTCACATCGGCAGGATCCACCGAGCGCGGACGCACGTCGGTCAGCATGTGGCGAAGGCGGGGGCCATAGTCGTTGACCGGGCGAACCTGGCCCGGCGGAAAGAGGTCCGGGGCGACGCGGAGCATGACGGTCCGGTTCTCCATCACGTAGGAAACACCTGAGGGCGAGCGAAGGTTGTCCTCGAGGACGCGCCAGGTGCCATCGCGGTCACGGACGAGGTCGCAGCCGACGATGTGGGCGTAGACACCAAGCGGGGGTTTCCAGCCCACCATCCGGAGGTTGTAGTCGGGCGAACCAAGGACGATTTCGGCGGGCACGATGCCTTCCGCCAGGCAGCGCTGTTCGCCGTAGACATCGGCAAGGAAGAGATTGAGCGCTGTGACGCGCTGCACCAGGCCCTTCTCAATACCGGCCCATTCTGCGGCGCTAACGATGCGGGGAATGAGTGAGAACGGAAAGATTCGCTCCGTGCCGGCATCATCGCTGTAGACCGTGAAGGTGATTCCGGCATTGAGGAGCGCGAGGTCGGCGCGGGACTGGCGGGTCTCAAACTCGCCGTTCTCCCAGCGGAGCATGCGGGCGAAGAACTCCCGATAGGAGGGGCGCACTTCGTGGTCGGGCCCGACCATTTCGTCAGGCCCCGGCAAGAGTCCGTACGATTCCACCCAGCGCTGGTCCATGGGGCGAGACTATACGTAAAGCGGATGTCGAGCTTGTTTCATGCCCGGCGGGGCCGGGAAAGGCCCTTTGACCGGCACATTACCGGCCACCTTCCGTCAAACGAGGCCCATCCATACACTCAGGCGCACTGGCACCGTTGAAGTGCCCGGAGCCCCCATGCGATCCCGACTCCTCTTTATCCCGCTGGTTGCCGCCGCCCTGCTTGCTTCGACCGGTTGCTTCTCGGGCGGTAGCAACGGAAAGTCCGATGACCCCGGGACGGCGAAGAATACGCCGACGCCGTTCGCGAACGATGCGTCGACGTCTCCACAACTCGCAGGTCCGGCAAGCCTCTACTCGATTTCACAGGACGACCTTGGCCCCGGCTACATCACGGACATTGAAGAGACCTGGGTTCTGACGCCAGAGCTGTACGGCAGCACCTCAGCATTCAATGGCGTGGACGGCGCCGCGATGCTGAAAGAGTGGGGCTACGAGAGCGGCTACGAGACGAGTTACACGCCAGAGGGACGTTCGACCGCGGTGCTGAACGGCGCCCACTCGATCAAAGTCGAGACGCACCTGTTGAAGGATGAAGACGGGGCGAAGGCACTCTTCAATTACTTCAAGGAAGCGCTTGGCAAGTCGGTCTCGGAACCTGTGACAGCCAGCGCATTGGGTAACGAATACGCCGCCTGGCGGTACATCGACACGCAGAACGGCGTCGACGGTTCTGACATCCCGGGCGAATTTCACCAGTACATTTTCCGGCGCGGGAACCTCGTGGCCGCCGTGCTGACCTGGGGGGCTGAGCCGTTCGTAGACGTGAACATCGTCTATGCGCTGGCCCACATTGTGGACGAGAAGGCCCTCGGCAATGTCGCCCTGGTCGAGCCGACACCCGTCGCAACGGCAGCGAGCAATTAGGGTGAGGGCGACGCGGCTGCTGGCTGGCCTTTCGTTTGCACTCGTCCTGCTGGCCGGGTGTGGCGGCGGCGGTGATGACGGCGGCGCGTCGACCCGGCCGGCGAGCACCGGCGGTACCGGCGGGGGGCCGGAAGTGACCGCGGACAGCCCCGTGACAAAGTACGCGCCGTTCGTAGAGGAACTCTCGTCGCTCGGATCGTTTGAGGTCTATCCGCCGGAGACGTTTGGGCTTGCGGCGGCGACATGGAGCCTCACGGGGCCCTTCGTCTCGGCGACTGAAGGCGAGCAGAAGGCGGCGGATTGGGGTTACCAGGAAGGCTTCAATGTGCAATACAACCCGCAGGGCTTGCTGGCGGGCGTTTTGCAAGGACGCTACTACATCACGATCCAGGTGCACCTGTTTGAGACGAAAGACGGTGCAGTAAGCGCCTTCGAGGCGTACAAGACAACTACAACTGGCGCTGCCGGAGCAAAAGAGCTTTCGCCAAAAGGATTGGGCAACGAATGGGTAGCCTCCGAACTACCACAGGGAGTGGTTGGAAGCAGCGACGTTGTCGCGATCTACCACCGGTTCGTCTTCCGGCGGGGGAACGTGGTTGCGACGGTGCAGACTTACGGCGCGGAGCCATTCATGACGATTGATCCAGCCCGCGAAGTGGCAGTGATGATCGACGACCGGATTCTCGGAAACACCCCGGCGGTTGAACCCACGCCGATCCCGCCGCCGGTTCAACCAGGAACTGGAAGCTAAGCCCCACCGAGGAGGTTTGCCCTTCGTGCACGTCCGCCGGGCGTACCCCGCCCTCGGCTTCGTGGTATTCGCGATGCTGCTCATGGCCCAGGATTCCCTGGCCGCGTCGCCCGATTCAACGGGCGATGCTGTGATCGTGCGGCTCGCGGTGAGCGTGGACGAGCAGTCGCTCTCCGCGGGGCAGCCATACAAGGCCCCGTGGGCGGGCACCACCGAACGGCTGCCGGTCCCCCCGGGGATGAGCACCGACGACTACCTTGACCTCCTGCGGCAGAACCCGCTTGTCGAATCGGCACAGCCGGACCCGCGGGTGTATGCCGCTGCCGTGCCGAATGACCCCATCTACAGCACCAGTTCCGGCAGGCAGGACTCCTACCTGAAAACGATCGGGGCGGAAGAGGCATGGGACCTGGCAACCGGCAACGACGAGGTGGTGGTCGCCATCCTCGACTCCGGCTCCGACCTGACACATCCCGACCTGATTGGCCAGTACTGGACGAACGCGGCGGAAATCCCGGACAACGGAATCGATGACGACGCGAATGGCTGCGTCGACGACATCCACGGGTGCAGGTTCATCAATGTCACGAACCAGTCGCCCGGGTTCTGCGGTTACAGCGAAGCGCAGGATGCCACCGGCGCAGTGAGCGACGACACCGGCGGGGTGGGCCACAGCCACGGCACCATCGTCTCCGGCATCGTCGGGGCCTCCGGCAACAATTCGATCGGGATCACGGGAGTGGCCTGGAATGTGCGCCTGATGATCGTGAAGGTGCTGGACTGCGGGAACGGGGGGCCTTCAAGCGGCAGCATGCTGGATGTGGCCTACGGCATCGATTACGCCGTCCGGATGGGCGCTAATGTCATCAACCTGAGCCTCGCCAGCAGCCCTGGCGATACGGGTTCGGACCTTCCGGAGCTTCGCACGGCCATTGAAAAGGCCGAGGACCGCGATGTCCTCATCGTGGCGGCGGCCGGCAACCATGGTTCGGATGCCGACCACCGCCCTGGCTACCCGGCTGCGTATACGCAGTACCAGAACGTTGTCGGGGTCGGGGCATCAAACTGGCAGCTCGGCAATGTGTGGGCGCCATTCAGCAGCTATGGGCCCGGCGTTGACTTCGCCGCCCCGGGCACGAACATCACCAGCACCATCCGGCAGGGGATCCTGCAGCAGAACTACGGCCTCGTGGAGAGCGGCACGAGTTTTAGCACACCGCTGGTGACGGGCATGTTCGCCTTGCTCATGGCCCGAAACCCCGACCTGCCTTACGACGTCTACCTCGATGCAGCGATCGACACTGCCCAGCCGGCGCCACCGGCGAGTCACGGCGGCAATTGGGCAGGAGCCGGGATCATCGACATCGGGGAGGCGATGAAACGCATACCGATGTTGCTGGCGGGGAGCGCCCAACACAATTGGCTCGACATCCCCGCAGGCGCGGTAATGGAGGCGAAGATCAGCGGCAAGGTGTGCGGATCCACCGTCTCTGAGTCATTCGGCGGCAGCCAGATATCGATCTACCAGCTGACCGTGAATACGGATGCCGTCAGCATTGGCTGCGGACAACCGGGCAAAGTCGTCACGGTTTATATCGACGGGCAGCCCACCCAGCCCACACTCACCTGGGGTGGGCAGGACGAACCCCTGTCGCACACGCAGACCGACCTCAGCACGGTAACCCCGGACCCGGGCCCGATCGTGGTACAACCACTCACCGCGGGCTGGAACAACGTGGCCCACCTGGCCCAAACCGCGCCGCTGCCGGCCGCGTTCGACTACCTCCCCGGCAACTGGACGGCGGCCTACGCGTGGGATCCGCTTATGCCGGTGGCCCCGGGCGTGAACGGCGCTTATCGCAGAGTCATCAAGGATCCGCTGGCGCCGGACGTCGCGAGCACCTGGGATACAGCGCAGCGCTACCAGGCGTACTGGGTGGATGCGCAGACGACGACGAACGCGGCCACGGTAAATCCCAACCCCCCGTTGGGGCGGATTTCGACGTTCGAAAAGGGCTGGAACAACTTCGTCTATACAGGCACAAGCAGCGCCATGGCGGCGGCCCTCACGAATATCAAGGGCAAGTACACGGTCGTCTTGCAGTACGACAACGTCGACGGAGATTGGCTGACCTACTCGCCGTCGAAGTCGCGAGCGTTCAACACGCTTGGGGGATTGCTCCATCTCGGCGTGTACTGGATCTACATGAACGAGCCCGGCAGCGTGGTGATGAACTAGGCAGGCGCTCGGAGCTCAGGTGACCGCGGGCACGGGGCAGCCGGTACAGATCACCCAGGCTTGCTCGAGCAGCCGTCTCGCTACCCGCACTCCCGGGCAGTGATTCTCGACCCGGAGGCCTTCGAACTCGCCGTAGTAGCGAGCAAAGAGGCCGTCAGCGTCGTCCATACGAGCGAGCGCATCACGGAACGCTTCGGTCTCTCCGTCAGAAGGCGTCCAATCGCTGGTGGCGAAGGTTGGACCGGACCACAGCGCGGTGTCGAGGAGCGCGGCGACTGAGTCCACCCCGGCCTCCACTTCCGCCCGCTCGGCTGCGGTGATGGCACCGGCATCCACCGCTTCCCGGAGGATACGGAGTGTGGCCTCGTGCCAGGCGGCTACCCGGGTCTGCGACGGATTTCTTGCAGCCGCGGCCGTCGTTTCGCGGGAGACGTGCTCGTCGTCGAAGAGGGCATCGAGACGGTCGACTGCATCGAAGAGCGTGGCGGCGAAACCCTCGCCGAACTTCGAGACGAGGATGCCAGAGGGGGTTGCCCGGACTATCCGGCGGGGCCCTTCGATACCCCGTTCCTGCAGCCACTCCCGGAAACGTTCGTCGCGATCGGTAGTCACACGTCGAGTCTACGCAAGTGCCGCTCGCAAGCCCCGGTAAATGTTCGGAGCAATGGACCGATCCTCCCTGTCGCCCGCCGGGAACGATGCCGATTGTGACAGTGTGATGCGAATTGTTGGAGCGCTGTTAGCAGCGCCGGCGGCACTGCTGTTGGCCGTTGCCTGTGGTGGCGGAGGCGGTGGAGAGAATCCATTCGCGCCGACGGACACGCCCGCGACAGTAACCGAGGTGGCAGTCTACGGCGGGCCAACAGCGACGCCAGCGACAACGGGCGGACGCCGGTCGCCGACGCCCGACAATCCGAATTTCACACCAACGCCGTATCCGTCTGGGCCCGAGGGCGCAGTCAACCTCAACACCATTGGCCGGAAGCCTTCCGGCAGCAACGAAGTCTATGTACCCCAGGACGAAGAGGAGACGGTGCCGATTGGCCCGTGGGTGACGCCGCTCCTGGCATGGGACGCCATCGGCGACAAGTTCGGGGAAGACCGCGGTGACGGCCTGGTGCACGGTGGCATCGACTTCCGCGTCGACAGCACACCCGGCGTGGATGTTTACGCAGTGTGCGACGGCTTCGTGGCGGGAATCGAATACAGCGAGACGCACGGCCAGTACATCGTTCTCAAGTGCCCCGACAAGTGGACAGCGGTGTACGGCTTCATGGAGATCATCGACGTGAAGGTGAACGACCCCGTAGTGAAGGGTCAGACCATCCTCGGGGCCGTAGGCAACTTCCTCCACTTCGAGCTTCGCTGGGACTTCAAGCCTGTAGACCCGGAGCAACAGCTGCAATTCCACGTTCGGCCTGGTGGTCTGATTCTGACCCCCACTCCGACACCGTCGGCGACGCCGGAACCAACCGACATCCCCGAGGACACGCCCACGCCGCCGCCGACAAGCAGTGGCGGAAACGGTGGTGGCGGTGGTGGTGCCGACCCGACAGCGACAGCGACGAAAACACCGACGCCGTCCGGTCCGCCGACGGTGACTCCGACACCGACGAACACCCCCACGGTGACACCGACACCAACACCAACGCCGAAGCCGCCGACACCGTCACCGACGCCTTTGCCTCAAGCGTTCTAGGGGGCTGCGGCCCCCAGGGTCAGGGGCGGGGGTCGAGGGTCCGCGGGTTGGGCATACTATTGCGCATGGAGCAGCAGCGCGGAGGACCGGCCAAGCTCGACGTCTATCAGCGGAGTCTCGATCTCGTTGAGTCCACGTATCGCCTCGTAGAGGTTCTGCCCGACTCCGAGCGCTTTGGCCTCTCATCCCAGATGCGACGCGCTGCCGTGTCCATCCCGTCCAACATCGCCGAGGGATATGGTCGACGCCATCGTGGCGACTACATTCGGTTCCTTTCGATCGCGCGTGGATCGCTTTTCGAACTCGAGACTCAGCTGGTGATCGTTCGTCGTCTCGGGTTTGTCCCGGAAGAAACGGCGGGTACGGTGTTGGGGCAGGTGGAACAGGTGCGACGGATGCTCACCAGGTTGCTTTCCAGTCTTTCGGAATGAGGGCGCGCCGCAGACCCGTAGACGCCCGACCCGCGGACCCAACCCTCAACCCCCCGAAAACATATGTTCGTTGACACCCCCCTGACCCGCGCCTAGCATGAGCCGAGCACGGATCAGCGTGGGGGGTCATGCCGAAGTTCATCTTTGTTACTGGCGGCGTCGTCTCCTCGGTGGGCAAAGGCATCACCACCGCCAGCCTCGGCAGAATCCTGAAGTCCCGCGGCGTAGCCGTCACGATTCAGAAGCTCGATCCGTACCTCAACGTTGACCCCGGAACGATGTCGCCGTACCAGCACGGCGAGGTTTTTGTGACCCGCGACGGGGCTGAGACGGACCTCGACCTCGGCCACTACGAGCGCTTCATCGACCAGGACCTGCACCAGGTTTCGAGCGTCACCAGCGGCCAGATCCACCAGGCAGTTCTCGAACGCGAACGCCGTGGCGACTACCTCGGTGGAACTATCCAGGCCGTTCCACACCTGACCAACGAGATGAAATCCCGGATCTACGGAGCCGCCGAAGGCTCCGACGTAATCATCTGCGAAGTTGGCGGCACTGTTGGCGACATCGAGGGCCAGTCATTCCTGGAGACGATTCGGCAGATCCGCCACGAACAGCCCCGCGACAACACACTCAACGTCCACGTGACCTTCCTTCCCTATGTCGGTGCGACGCATGAGTTGAAGACAAAGCCGACGCAGCATTCGGTGCGAGAACTGCGCTCGATGGGCATCCAGCCGGACGTCATCCTCGCCCGCAGCGACCACCCGGTGCCACACGAGATCACCGACAAAATCGCCCTCTTCTGCGATGTGCAGCCGAAGGCGGTCATCCCCATGGAAACGGCCTCGACTATCTACGAAGTGCCGCTGGCCCTGGAGGAGCGTGGTCTCGGCGACTTCGTGATGCAACGCCTCGGGCTGGAGGGCGAACGCGACCTCAGCGACTGGCGCGAGATGGTCGACCGGCTGAAGCATCCGTCCGGCACGACGGAGATCGCCATCGTCGGCAAGTACGTGGAGTTGCAGGACGCCTACCTCAGCGTGAGGGAGAGCCTCGTGCACGCGGGCATCGCGGCCGGTGTCGAGGTCGACATCCGCTGGGTACATGCCGAAGACGTCGAGAACCGGGGCGCTGAGGCATTGCTTTCCGGCATCCAGGGTGTGGTTGTTCCCGGTGGGTTTGGTGAGCGCGGCTGGGAGGGCAAGATCCAAACGGCGCGCTGGGCACGTGAGAACCGGGTTCCGTATCTCGGCCTGTGCTTCGGCATGCAGGCGATGGTGACCGAGTTCGCCCGCAACGTATGCCACTTCGAAGGCGCGAACTCCACCGAGTTCGACTCCGAATCGATGTATCCGGTGATCAGCCTTCTCGAAGAGCAGGAAGGGGTGACGCATAAGGGCGGCACCATGCGCCTCGGCGGCTACCCCTGCTCGCTGGTGGAAGGCAGCCAGGCGTACCGCTCCTATGGGGAGCCCGTCGTCAATGAACGGCATCGCCACCGCTGGGAGTTCAACAACAAGTTCCGCGAGCCGCTGGCGGCTGCCGGCCTGGTAGCGAGCGGCACGTCGCCAGATGGGGCGCTCGTCGAAATCTCCGAGATCGTTGACCACCCGTTCATGCTTGGCACCCAGTTCCACCCGGAACTGCAGAGCCGGCCAAACCGGCCGCATCCGCTCTTCCGGGACCTTGTGCTGGCGAGCATCGGGCGACTCGAGAAGCCTGAACCGAATGATGCGGCAGTCGCTGCGGCGGTCATCGCTTCGGGCGGCTAGCTCGTCGGGCCAACCAGGCAACATCCGAGCGCCTTCTTGTCCCGGCGTAGTATCGAGGCCACATCCGGCGTGTTCGCCCCAGGAGTTCCCATGAAACTTGGCGTTGTCTTTCCCCAGACCGAGATAGGGCGTGACCCTTCGGTGGTTCGCGATTTCGCACAGGCCGCAGAGGAGCTGGGCTACGACTACCTGCTTGCCTACGACCACGTGCTTGGCGCCGACCCCAATCGACCGGGTGGCTGGAACGGCCCTTACAACGTGGCAACAAACTTCCACGAACCGTTCGTCCTGTTCGGATGGCTGGCCGCGCTGACGAACCGGATCGAGCTAACGACCGGTGTGATCATCCTCCCCCAACGGCAAACGGCGCTGGTCGCGAAGCAGGTGGCGGAACTGGACATCCTCACGGGCGGGCGGATTCGCCTGGGTATTGGCACCGGCTGGAACGCGGTGGAGTACGAGGCTCTTGGCGAAGACTTTCATAACCGCGGTGCACGCCAGGCGGAGCAGGTCGAGGTGATGCGCCTGCTCTGGGAGAACGATGTCGTCGACTACACGGGCCGCTGGCACCGCATCGACAAAGCCGGGATCAATCCCCGCCCTTCGCGTCGCATCCCGGTCTGGTTTGGTGGCAGCGATGAACGCGTCATGAAGCGGATGGCCCGGCTGGGCGACGGCTGGATGATGAACCGGCAGCCGGACGACGCCGGGACGGCCGCCATCGCCCAGGTCCGACAATGGGTGAAGGAAGCGGGCCGCGACCCGGGCGCATTCGGTATCCAGGGGTCGATCGGCTACCAGGCCGGCCCGGAAAAGTGGCCGGCACAGCTCCAGCGATGGCGCGACCTCGATGCCAGCCACGTCGGTGTTATCACCGATGAACGCCGGTCTCGCCGGCCCACGCGACCACATCGAGGCGATTCGGAAGTTCAAGGACGCGGCAGGCTAGCCAAGGCCATAGAGACTGTTGAGGGCGGCGCACTTCGCCGGGTCCAGTTCGCGGCCAGCCAGGCCGGAGTAGCTCGGGGTGTAACGGTAGGCGCGGAAAAGCCAGCCTGATGATTGGCCGTCGGGCCGGCTGCTGTAGACCGGGTTCCACCACTCCCAGGCGATTTCGCCGCGTCGGGTGACTTCGAACAGGCGCCCGGAAGTTCCTTCGCAGACGAGCGTGTTACCTCCGGCGAGGCGCGTAGCCCCGGAGATGTGGCCGGAGAAGAACTGTTGCTGGGGTGACCCCTCGTACGTCCAGACGACCTCGTTCGTCTTCGGGTCGACCTCGATGACGCGCGAAGCGGTAAGCCTGAGGCCGTGCATGCCGTTGTCGAAGATCTGGACGTTGCCGTTCGGCAGCCAGGTGGCATGGTGCTGGTGGGAGGTGTCGGGAAAGCCGTACTTCCAGGTCATCTCGCCGGTTTTGCGACTGACGACGGCCACCCGGCTGTTCTGGCGGCAGGAGAAGAGGACGTCTCCATCCGGGTTCACGTCCAGGGCGTTGATGTGCGTCCACTCCCAGCGGCGGTCGATGGGACAGATCGGGTCCTTGCGGGGGTCGAAGAGCTGCCACGTCTTCGCCCGCCAGACCTCCTTGCCCTTCGGATCGATCTCGACGATGTCGTCGCCCAGCAGGGGCGGGAGCTTCTCTTTCGGCTGCACGTAGCCGCCGCGTACGGCCTTGTCCGCCTCCGGGGACAGCTCGACCCAGACAGGGAACACGGTGTTGCCATTCGCCAGGCGCACGACGTCGTGGTGGACGGCGGTCTCCTTGTGCTCCCAGGTCACGGTGCCGTCCCAGTCGATTTCGCGGATGACCGAACAGTTGGCGCCAAGTCGACGAATGTGCTGTTCGAACGGCGGCTGCGGCTTGAACTGGTCGACGGGCACCGGCGGGAGGTATTTCTTTTCGAGCGCGACGACGAGCAGCTTGCCGTTCTCGAGGAGGCGAGCGCACATCGGACGGACGTCATCGAGGTCCCAGTGGTGGACGAACCGCCCGTCCATGTCGATGAGGTAGCAGTCGTTGCTCCCAAGCGGGACCACCAGCGTGTAGCCCTTCTCCGACAACTGTGGCCGATGGTAGGTGAGACCGAATTTCTGGGTGATGGACCAGCCCATGGGGTGGCGACCTCCTGCCTGTGTGCCCGGCATCCTACGCCGGGCTCACCGACAACGAGTGTGGCCATGTTCTCAGAGCGAGCGCTCGACAGCCCGGCCCGCGGGAGGCGATAGTCAGACCATGCCGGAGCTCAGCGGGATCGCCCACGTGGAACTCAGCGTTGCCGATATCGAGATCAGTTCACGCTGGTACTGCGCGCTGCTCAACGCGAAAGAGACGTTTCGCGTTGACGACGAGGCGCAAAACCTGGAGGCATGCGCAATCGTAGTGCCCGCGGGTGACGGCCGCCTTGTCCTCGCTTTCACCAGGCACAAACAGGGCGACTACGGGCACTCGACGCCGAAACGCCTGGGTCTGGACCACCTCTCGTTCGCCGTGGCCGACGTTGATGCGCTCCAGGGATGGGCCAGCCGGCTGGACGAACTTGGCATCGAGCACAGCCCGGTACGCGACTACGGTTACGCCAACGCAATCACCTTCGACGATCCCGACGGCATCTGCCTCGAGTTCTTCGTGCAGAAGCCACGAGGCTGAGGAGGACGACGATGAGCTATCCACCACCCCGGTACGACGGTGAAGGAGAGGTCTCTGCCACCTTTCGCCCGGCCTCGACGCCACCGGCGATCGAACGCCCAGACGGGTCTGCCTTCCATTACCTGGCCACCAACACGTCGACCGGTGGCGAGTTCGGACTGTTCCGCGTCGACATGGCACCCCACGCCCCGGGCGCTACCCGCCATATCCACCGCACCATTTCCGAGTCCTTTTTCATCCTCTCCGGCACGGTCAACATCTTCGACGGCGCGAACTGGATCGACGCAAAGCCGGGCGACTTCACCTACGTCCCGCCGGGCGGACTCCACGCCTTCAAGAACGAGTCAGCAGCGCCCGCGTCGTTCCTCCTCCTCTTCGCACCGGGCGCCGACCGCGAAGCCTACTTCGAAGGCCTGGCGAACGTCCCGAGGATGACCCCGGAAGAGCGCGAAGCCTTCTTCATCGAACACGACAACCTGTTCATGTAGCTCACGATCAACAAAACGGAGACGGGACCGTGAGAGAGCGCGGCACGTTCGTCGGGAGGGTCCGCCGACCCCATACCGGCGGGTGTACTGCCGGTTTCAGCACGTAATCCACCGCCCCAACATCCATCTCGCTCCAGAGGTATCGCGTGCTCCTGTGCCTGGTCCACATTCGCTGGGAGTGCGTCGCGGTTCCCTGCCTGCGCTCCCTCACGGTCACGCCTCGGATGTGCCCTGCATGTATGCGTGGATCGCCTCAGCCGCTTCTCGCGCCGACAACTCAGTCGTATCCAGGCGAAGAAACGGGAGGCCCAGCGGCAAGGCGCCCTTCGAATCGCGCGTGTCGTTCGCTTCCTGCCAGGTGAGGAATTCCTCGGTCGACCAGTCCGTCTTCTTCGAACTGCGGCGTTCCTCTGTGGCATTCCGCTCCAGTCGCACCCGGAGCGGCGCCCAGAGCTCGACGTAGTGCGCCCGCCCGCCGCGAGAAAGGAACGGCTCCGTCACGGCGATATTGGAGGCGGTGTCGGTCGGATTCGCGAATTGCCAGCCGTTCGTAAGGATGATCGAGAGGCGCTGCTCCGCCGCCTCTTCGAGGATCTGCTGTCTGAACAGCTGGTGCAGACGGAAGAAACTGGCCGTCCCAAAGGGGAAGAAATCGCTGATCACGTCCATCGTCATGTGGCCGTGATAGAGGGTGTATCCCGTTAGCCTGGCGAGTTCGCGGCCGACGGCTGTCTTCCCCACGGCTGGAGGTCCGAAGAGGACGACGATGTTCGACGGCGGTCCCTCCACCATTGCCGCTACAACAGGCCCAGGCGCTCGAGCTGGTCGTCGGGGGCGTCGATGCTTTTGAGGGCGTCGCGGAGGTTGTGGGTGGCTTCTTTTGCGGCTCCCTCGTCTCCGCGGTTCTCGTTCTCGCCGGGGTCGATGCTGATGTCGTACAGGTGGTCGCCTTCGAAGCCGCCGAGGGCCCAGTAGGGCAGCATGTCGCCGGCCACGAACGGTTGGCGAATGACCGGGATGGTGGAGCCCGGCATACGGTCGAGGTACGCCCGGTCATCGGGCATGGGCATGCGAATCCGGCGCTTTGACGATGGCACAGGCATCGTCGACCAGCGATTCGACCACATCGAGATTGGCGCGTTGGCAGCAACAGGGGCCCGGGAGAACTTCTGGTCGTCATAGACCAGCTGGACCTCGCGGCCCCAGATGCCGGACAGGGCCCAGGGCCGGACTTCCGTTGCCTCGCCGCTGATGAGGGGGAGAAGCGACTTGCCGTGCGTGCGGTGCTCCGATTCGACGCCGAAGAGGTCGGTCAGCGTTGCGTGGATGTCGACGCTGGTCGTAAGGGCGTCGCGGGTGCCGGGTTCGACGCCGGGCCAGGCGACCATGAGGGGGATGTGGCCGAGCGTCTCGAAGATGGGCGACTTCGGTTTGCCGTAGTTGTCGTGCTCACCGAGGTAGTGGCCGTGGTCGGTGCAGACAATGACGGCGGTGTCTTCCCAGAGGTCGTGCTCGTCGAGGGCGTCCATGAGGCGGCCGAACCAGTGGTCGATCATCGTCAGCTTGCCGCCGTACTGGGCACGGAGTTGCCGCGTCTGGCGTTCGTCGATGATCCCCTGGGCGCCACCGCCGCGGATATAGGGGGGCCAGATCAGGTTTGGGCCCTCCCAGCTCTCGTCGTACATCCGGGCATAGGGCTCGGGGGTGTCGAACGGTTCGTGCGGGTCGAACTCGTCGACGAAGAGGAAGAAGCGGTCGTGGTGAGGGGCATGCTTCGAGAGCCACTCGGCGGAGGCGCGCATAGTGCGGGGCCCGGGGAAATCGGGCTCGTCACGGAAGTAGCCGCGCGAGTTGTCGTAGGGCATCCACTCGCGGCCCCAGAGGGGAGCGCCTATCCAGCTCGGGTCCGGTCGCGTCTTCCAGGGGTCGCTTTCGTGGCCACGCTCATACTCCCAGGCGAAGAAGTCGGTGTGGTAGTTCTCGCCACCGACCTCGAAGAGGTGGGGGTGGTCGGTGACCAGCATGGTTGTCACCCCGGCGGCGCGAAGGGGGACCGTGATCGGGTCCTCCCAGAGTTCGACGGAGCCCCAGGGCTTCCAGAGGAAATCGAGGGCGCCGCAGAGGATGTCGTGGCGGGCCGGCATGCAGGGGAGGGAGCCTGTGTAGTGGCGCTCGAACTTGAGGGACTTCGCGGCGAAACGGTCGAGGTTCGGGGTGGCGAATTCGTTGCCACCGTAGGGACCGAGCATGTGGCGGTTGAGGGAGTCGAGAAGGACGACGACAGCATTCTTCGGCCGGACAGGCGATTCGCCACTCATGCGGCGCATGGTACTGCGTTGACCACTCCGTGTGGTGCCCGGGACGTACTGCGGGCCCCGTCACCCGGGGCCCGCATTCGCTTGCTTTATGCGCCTCTTGCAGCGGCGCTTATTACCCGCCTGACCTGTTCGCCCTCGCGGCCGCTCCGTTGGAGCGAGGGGGTCTCACTACGGTGAGTGCCCACAACTTGATGCGTATTCAACTGAATGAGAGGCAACAGCCGACGGGTCTGTACCAGGCCCGCTTCTTGCGGGCCTTAACTATCGACTTCAAATACTCCGTAAACCATGTGGAGCTTGCTTCTCATCTGCAATTCCTCCTTATGGCGTCGTCGACACGTCTTGTCGCTTGCATAAGCCACATCGATGACGTTGATAAGATTACCACACGGAGGACAGGATTTGAACCCCTGCAGCACGCCGTTCACCTGAAGGTAACGACATCGCCGGCCCGGGCGAAGGTTATGCCGAATCGCCATTAACCTTTCTCGCCCACGCCACGTTATCTCTAGTGCGAAAGACATCGCGCACTATCCTCGAAAGGAGGCACGTCCCGGATCCAGGTGAACGGCGGCCCAGGGGGCTGGTTTGGCGAATCTCTCTGTGGAAGAGCTGGCACCAGATTTCGACGAGCAAGTTGCCGTCGAGTCGGCCAAGCAGGGGGACCGTGAGGCGCTCACAGCGCTGTACGAGTTCTACTTCCCTCGGGTGTTCCGCTACACCGTTGTCCGCCTCGGCAACAACGAAGATGCCGAAGATGTTACCAACGAGATCTTCCTCAAGATCATCGACAACATCGGCAGCTTTTCGTGGCGAGGCCTCCCCTTTGGCGCCTGGGTGTTCCGCATTGCACGCAACGAGATCATCTCGTTCGTGCGAAGGCAGAAACACCGCGGCGGGAACGTCCAGCTCACCGACACCATCGAAGACGACACGCCCGATTTCACGGGCAACATCGAGATGGAGTCGACGCTGAAGGTGGTCCGCCAGGCCGCAGAACGGCTACCCGATGCACAGCGCCAGGTCATCGCGCTTCGCTTCGGCGCCGGGCTCTCTGTCAAAGAGACGGCATCAGTCCTGGGTAAATCCGAGAACAATGTGAAAGTGCTTCAACACAAGGCAGTGTCGCGATTACAGAAGATGGTGAAAGACGAGTGATCGGTCGGCTATTGCGTCGCACGAACCGCGAGGACGAAGTCTTCGCCGAGGCGCAGTCCCTCATCGACGATGGGCTTGAGCTTTCGTTCGTCCTCGACCTTTACCCGGACGACGCGGACTGGCTGGCGCCACTTCTCGATACGGGAATCGTCATCGGCGAGAGCTTTGCCGTTGAGGAACCGAGCTACTACTTCGAAGCATCGCTGAAGAATCGTTTCATTGAGGCTGGCATGGAACGAGCTGCGCGAGCTGCCGCTCCCGTGCGAGAGCCGGTGGCGGTGGTTGCACCGGTACCGGCCCCCGGCGGATTCTTGCGGTTCCAGAGCCTGATGGCCGGGACTGCGGTCGCGGTGGTGCTTGGCGGTCTGAGCGTGCTCACACTGGGTGTGGTCACCTCAGGTGATTCGGTGCCTGGCGACTGGAATTATGCATTCAAGATCGCCAGCGAACGGGTTGAGTACTCGCTGTCCAGCGGCGACGCCCGCACCGATATCCAGATCCAGCACTCTCTCGTGCGCATCGAGGAGTTCCAAAAGCTTTCCGAGCAGGGACGCATCTCGGAAGCGAACGTGCACGATGTGCGAAAGCAGATCGATCAGCTGGCCAGCCTCGTCGGCGATAAGGACCTGGACCCGGTGCAGCGCGCCAACGCGAAGGCTGTGACCGAGTCGGCGAGTGCCGTGCTGAAGACCGCCAAGGTCACCCAACCCGAACTCACAGACCAGATCGACGACACGATCGAGGCGGCGACGAATCTCGCCGGGGTGATCACCGGCGTCTCGGCCCCATCCCCAACGCCGACGGCCACAGCGTCGCCGACCGCGGAACCCTCGACCACGCCATCGGTCACTCCTTCCACTACCACTTCGCCGACCGCTTCGGCGACAACGGGCGCGCCGACTGCCGGCGAGACTGCGGTCCCGGCAACGGAAGAGCCTTCCGAGAGTTCACCGACAGCGGAAGCGACCACTGGCACCGCTTCACCACCGCCGACGGTTGAGGCCAGCCCGGAAGAGACTCCCTAACCGCTTCGTTACGCTGCCGTTGCCCGGATATCTGGCGCCACCTAGCGTGAAACTATCTTCTTCCCGAGGCTCCCTGTGATTCGCATCGCTGCCCTTTGCCTGGTCGGACCGTTGCTGTTGCTCGCCGTGGCGGGCTGTGGCGGAGACGACGATGGAACAGACGCGACAGCAACGAGTGACTCGAGTTCGAACAACGGCACCCCTGCGGCGACCCTGACTCCGAGCGAGAGTCCGACGGCAACGCCTGAACAGCCGATTGCAACGCCAACCCGCGTGGCGGATACAGACCCGCTGATGGTCGTTAACTACGGCGAGACCGTTTTGCAGCCGACTGCTGCGGACGTCGCTGCGATGCCGCAGACGCCGATCACGGGGATCGACGGCCAGACATACACCGGCGTGACGCTGGCGGACCTCGCCGCAGCCATGGGGGCGCCGTCTGACGGGTACGTCGAGATGCGGGGAATTCGCTCCGACGGGAAGCGCCTGGCCACCCTCCGCTATTCGCTGACCGACAACGGGACGGATACGGTGGTGTACGTGGCAGACAGCGGGAACGTCGACCTGGTGAGCGCGTCTGTGCCGCAGTCGAACTGGCTAACCGCGATCATGGCGATCTCCTACCTCTGATCGCATGCTGGCGATGCGACGGTCTGCTTCATCCACCTGCCGGTGAACCTCGCGGAGCGTCTCAGGATCGAGAAGTCGCTCCGCCACTTCCCATTCCGCTTCGTCCCTTGGGGGCATTCCGAAGGCCAGTTGGGCGCGAAGGAGGGCTTCCTTCCGGGTGTCGTCATCCGAAGGCGGTTCGTCACCCAGGGAGACCAGGACCCGCATGATGCTGACCACTGATGCAGCCCGATCGCGATCGATGCTGCCACCAACGACCGCCTCGATGAGCCACCAACCGAGAGCATGAAGCCGGTGGTCCTCGATGGCCGAGGCAGCCGCCGCCGGCAGCGACAAAGAGTCGGCCGCGCCGATGGTGACGTCGTCCGACAGCGAGAGTCCACGGTGGTGGCGGCATTCGTCACGCTCCCAGCGGCAGGGTGTCCCTTTAGCGGTCGGATATCCACAGGCGGGCATGCCTACGACTGTGCAGGGCTTCCGTGTGAAACGAGACACACGACTGTCAGCACGGCGGCAATTCGTGGCGTGAAGCGGTAACCATAGCGGCGTTCTGGCGTTCAATGAGCGCGCCCATGTCTGCCATCGCGAACACCCGTGCCTACGAAGCGAACGTGCGGCGCTTCTATGCCTTCTCGTTTCTCTTCATGCTGCAGCTGTTCATCCCCATCTGGGTCATCTACCTGATCGATGTGCGTGGGCTGACGCTCGGCCAGGTGACGGCGATGGAAGGGCCGTTCTGGCTGGCAACGCTACTGATGGAGGTGCCGACGGGGGTCATCGCCGACCGGTACGGCCGCACGGTCTCATTGCGGGCCGGGGCGATCGTGAATGCGGCGGGCATGTTCGCTTTCGCGTTCTCCGACAACTTCGGCATCCTCTTCGGCAGCTACATGCTCCTCGCCCTGGCGATCACGCTGTTTTCGGGCGCGGATGCGGCACTGTTCTATGACTCGCTGAAGGCGGCTGGCCGGGAGCATGACTACCAGAAACTCTGGGGCCGCTGCTGGGCGCTGCAGTCCGGGGGCCTGGCGGTCAGTCTCGTCGGCGGGGCCGCGCTGGCCGAGGTGACATCGATCCACTTCGCCGTGATCGCCGGGGCGTTTCTGACGCTTCCGCTGATTGCTGTGTCCTTCATGCTGCACGAACCGCCGCGACACGAGGACGGCGAAGAGAGGCTCGGCTTTGTAGCAGGGACGAAGTACGCGGTGCGTCTCGTGTCGCGTGAGCCCCAGTTGCGGACGATCATGCCGTTGGCGGCGCTGACCGTGGCGACCGCCGGAATCGCCTGGATCTTTATCCAGCCGTTCCTCGACCAGCACGGCGTCTCAGTCGGTTGGTGGGGAGCGATGATGCTGCCCGGCCAGGGGTTGAGCATCGTGGGCTCCCTGGTCGCCTACCGGTTGGTGCTGCGGGCTGGCTTCCCGCGGATGCTGATCGTCCTCGCAGGAATGGCGCTGGTGCCCCTGATCTTCTTCACGGGCGTCGATTCGCTCTGGGTCGTGCTGGTGTTCCCGCTGGCCGCGGCGGTGGAGGGGACGGCCCAGCCGGTGGTGACGGACTACGTGAACCGGCGGGTGCCGAGCGCACAGCGGGCCACCGTCCTCTCCCTCTATTCGTTCATGCTCAGTCTGCTGATCGGCGTGATGGTGCCGGTGACCGGCTGGCTGGCACAAAACCACGGTCTCCAGGCCGGCTACGGGTTGGGACTTGCGGTTGGGGCGATTGGGCTACCGATTCTCTTCGGCGCCTGGTACCGGGCGCACCGGGAATTTGGGGCACGACCGCCGGTCGAGGAGCACGACCTTCCGCATGATGCAGGCGTGATGAGTCATCATCCGGCGGTACCTGTGCACATCGAAGACCAGGTCGCCGGGCCGGGCGCAGGTTCGGGCTAGCCGGCGTAGACTCCCGCGATGACCATCCGTGCGCTCGCCCGGGCCGACATCCCCGCGATGTTGGACCTCGCGGGGCAGAGCCATTCCCGCCTCCGCGCTGCTCTGCCATTCTTGCCCGCAGATGCCACCGCCGGTCTCCCAGCAAGGCTCGCCACGCTCATCGACGAGGGCGTTGCCTACGGCCTGGGCAACGAGGGGGATCTGCGCACCTTCCTCGGTATGCTCGTCGTTCCCGGCTTGCGTGGCGCCGCGGTAGGCGGCTTATGCCTGGAATGGGCGCTCGCCTCGAGCGACACCGATGCCGCACCGAATGACGTTGCTCTCCTCTATCGAGAGCTGGCCGCGGAACTCGTGCGACGCGAGTGCCGCCTCCATACGGTGGGCGTCTTCGCCACGGATCCTCTCGTGGAGGCGGCGTTCGTCCAACTTGGCTTCGGACGCTTTCTTGCCAACCGCGCCGCGCCGGTGTCGCAGGTGCGAGCCGCCCTCGGCAGCCAGTCGGTTCCCGCCGGTTGCACCATCACACCGGCCTCAGCCGAACAGGCACCGGACCTCTCGCGGCTTCACGCCCTGCTCAAAGGGCACCTCGAGGCGTCGCCGGTCTTCCTCACCGAGGCCGCGGTGTGGCCACCCGAACGGTGGACAGACTGGCTCCGCCGCGAATCGTCCGTCGGCTTTGTTGCCAGCTACGGAGGGACGCCGGTGGGTTATATCAAGGCGGAGGAGCCGCAGTCCGATGTCTCATATGCAGTCCACGGCAGAGAGGTTCTTGCCATCGACGGCATGCTCGTAGAAGCGGTGCATCGCGGGACCGGCGTGGCGCAGGCACTGCTGGCCGCGGTGGCCACTGCAGCCGACCATCGCGGGCTGAAAGTGCTCTCGGTCGATCACGAGACGGCGAACCTGGAGGCGCAGCAGTTCTGGGGCCGGTATTTCGAACCCGTAAGCTGGGCACTGGAGCGGCGAATCTAGCGCGAGGTGTAGCCCCCATCTACGGGGAGGACGATGCCCGTGATGAAGCTGGCATCGTCGCTGGCGAGGAAGGCGGCCGCGGCGGCAATCTCCTCGGCCTGGCCGAGACGGCCCATCGGGTGCAGGGATTCGAGGAAGCGGCGGGCGTTGGCGTCCTCGCTGGCCATGGCGATCATCGGCGTTTCGATGTAGCCCGGGGCAATGGCGTTCACGCGGACGCCCTGGCGCGCGAAGGTGATGGCGAACTGCTTCGTGAGCCCGGCCACGCCATGCTTGGCAGCCACGTAGGCGCCCGCACCGTCCACGAGTGGTTGTCCCGGTTCGGCCGGCTGGACGCCGACGAGACCGACAAGTCCGGCCACGGAGGCTGTGCTGATGATGGCGCCGCCACCGCGCTCGGCGAGAAATGGCGCGCCATGGAAGAGGCCGTAGTAGACGCCGCTGAGATTGATCGCGATGGTACGGTCCCATCCGAAGCCACCGCCGACCCCCGCGTTGTTGTAGATGACGTGCAGGCCGCCGAGATCGCGGGCCGTCTGTTCGAGCGCTGCCTTCACTTCGTCACTTGAGGAGACATCGATCTTCATCGCCGCGGACTTGCCACCGTGCTCGGCGATCGTTGCGGCGGTACCCTGCGCGGATTCTTCGTCGAGGTCGGCGCACATGACTGCCGCCCCTTCAGAGGCCATGCGGAGGGCGCTGGCCGCGCCTATGCCACTGCCGGCCCCGGTGATAAATGCAACCTTGTTCTCGAGCTTTGCCACGAACGTCCCCCCGAATGTCTGGGAGCGAATCCTACAGGCGCCGGGGAGACAGCGGGGGCAGCGTGCCTACTCGATACCCTGTTCGTCGCGGACAAGGCCGGCCCTGAGGGCGATGCGAATCATATCGCCGCGGTTGCGGGCGTTCAGCTTCTCTTTGATACGGGTGAGATGGGCCTCGACGGTCTTGATGCTGATGTTCAGCTCTTCGGCGACGCGCTGGTTGGAACTGGCCTCGCCGATGAGTTGGAGCACCTCACGTTCGCGGGGGGACAGGGCCTCGATGCCGGTCGTGCGTTCGCCAGCCTGGGCCTGGAGGAGGAGATCAGGGAGGTTGAATTTCTCTTCGAGAGACCTGGAGAAGTACTTGGTGCCGCGGATGACCGTACGTACGGCCCGCAGGACCTCGTCGATGCCGGTGCTCTTCTCGATGTAACCGTCGACGCCGGCCCGAATGGACTCGATGAGCTGGTCCTCGTCGACGTAGCCGCTGAGCATGATCACGCGTGCATCGGGCAACGACTGCTTGACCTGGCGGGTGGCGTCGAGGCCGTTCAGGCCGGGCATGACGGCGTCCATGAGGAGAACATCGGGCCGGAGTTCCTGGGCAAGTTGGACGGCCTGCCGGCCATCGGAGGCAGACCCAACGACCTGGACGTCTTCGACGTGGCCGAGAAGCACGCTGAGGCCCTGCCGCATCACGGCGTGGTCATCGACTGTGATGACCTTGATCAGCCGGCGTCGTTCGGCCACGTTCACCTCCGCTCCCCACGGCTACCTGCGTGGTCGCATCGTATTCCAAAATGGGCGGCGATGGGAGATGCGGTCAGGCCCAGCGAGGCCGGAAGTCCAGCCCGATGCCGAGATGCCGCTTGGCGATCCATTCGAGCCCGAGCATGTCGGACGGCGGGTGTTGCTTGTTCGCGCGGACGTCGCGGTAGAGGCGTTCGAGGCCGAACTGGCGGAAGAGCCCCGGGCCGCCGGCAACGTCCATGGCAAGGTCGAGAACGCGGTTGTTGTTGTTGCTGACGATGTACTTGCAAATGGCGCCGTTGGCGCCGGCATCGACGTCGGACCAGTGGCCCGACGCCCAGCTCTCGGCGGATCGCTTGATAATCCCGCGGCTGGCCTCGTTGAGCGCAATCATCTCTGCGAGCTTGTACTGCATGCCGGGCATATGGCTGAGCGGCCGTTCTTCCATCGCCGGCTTACGAGTGGTGATGTAGTTGGTCGTCCAATCGACGGCGGCCTGGGCGACACCGAGGTAGACCGCCGAGACGGTAACGGTGAACCAGGAGATGAAGCTCGACATGGCCGAGAGCGCCTGAGCCGCATGAACCGGAGCTCGCACCATCATGTCGGGGACGAAGACGTCTTCGAGGATGATGTCCCAGGAGCCGCTGGCGCGGACGCCCAGCACGTCCCAGCTGCCGGCTCCGGGGCTGGAGATACCGGGCGTCGACTTGGGCACGCTGATGTTCGAGACCATGTCATCCCCATCGGGATGGCCGACGAGGTGGACGAGAAAACCAACCATATCGGCGGCAGGGAAGTTGGAGGTATAGGACTTGCGGCCGTTGACCTTCCAGCCGCCATCGACCTTGACCGCCGTCGTGGCAGGCATCTGGTAGGCGCCGGGCGACCCTGTTTCGCTGAAGGAGCCGGAAAGGATGAGCTTCTGACCGCCGACCATGGTGTTCAGCATCTGGAGCATTCCGGCGCTCTCGGGGGTCCCTGCGAGGTCCAGTTGAAGGGCGCCCAGCACGAAGATATGCATGTTGATGGCGATCGCCGTGCCCGCGCAGCCCTGGCCAAGCTGCTCCTGGCAGGCGCAGAGGTCGAGGAGGCCGACATCTTCGCCGCCGAATTCCTTCGGCAGGGTCATATGGGCGTAGCCGCTGTCTTTCATCGCCTGGATGTTTTCGAGCGGGTAGGTGTTTTCGCGGTCGTGTTCATCGGCGCGCGTGGCGAAATCGCGGGCATGAGTACGGGCGCGCTCAAGGAGGCGCTGCTGCTCCGCGGTGATCGTGCTGCCGAGAAGCGTCGGGTAGTCGGGGACGATCGTCGCCCCGGGAGCTCCATCAGTGGCCGTCATCTGCACTGCCTTTCGAACCGGATTCGAGCCCGGAGTCTACCACCGCCGTGTTCTCGCACCGTCATCGGGCGAGCGAAGCGATAGCGGCGCGTTCTTCGCTAAAAGGGTCGTTTTGGACGCCGGTGTCGGGGCCAAAGACCATCGTCGGACGGGTGTTGGGGTTGTAGCCGGGCCAGTCACCGATGCCTTCGTGGGCAGGATTGCCGTTGCGGGCGAAGAGGAGCCAGGCATCCATCATGTTCGCCGAAAGGCGCTCGACCTCGGGGCCGGTACCGGCGAACTTGTCCTGTGTCGGAGCGTCGAGGGTGCCGAAGACGAACGGCATCTCGAGCGAGTGGCAGGCGCCGAGAGCACCGCGGCGGGCCGGCGACTCGTGGGTGAAGAGGTAGAGGAAGGTGTTCGGCTGGCGCGCCGCCTGGGATTCGGCGAAGCGGATAGCGTTGTAGCGCGTGCGAGCGTCCGTCTCGATCGCGTCCTGGATGTCGAGGTTGGTATGCGGCAGGTTCTTCGCCATGCGTGAGTTGCGATAGAGCGAGATCAGCCGCGGGATCTGGGCCTTGGGCGCATTCGGCAGGGCGCGGGCCGCGGCATCGACAAGGGCCTCATCGTCGATCTCGTCGCGGTGGGAGAAGGCAACGAACTGCTTCACCTCATCGCGGTTGGAGCCAAGCATCACGGGAATATCGGCGGCCCTGCCCGCCTCGATGGCGGCAATGGGTTCCTCCGGGAGGATGTCGCCATCGATGACGGGGCCGAAGGCAAGACCCATGGTGACGCGTGCGCGGCCCCCGGCCTTCACCTGCGCTTCGAGGATGCGGGCCGTGTCGACGGTGAGGATCTCTTCGGCTTTGTCCGGCTCGATGCCAAGTTCGCTGAGGACCATATCGGCGACGACGGTTGCCTGGCTAACGGGCGTGCCACGGCCGGTACCGCTTTCCATGATCGCCTTGTGAAAGAGGCCATTGGCGGCTGGCATGGCGAGGAGGGTGCCGACAGCCGCTGCCCCGGCCGACTGGCCGAAAATGGTGACGTTGCCCGGGTCGCCACCAAAGGCGGCGATGTTGTCGTGCACCCACTGGAGGGCGGCAACCTGGTCGAGCTGCCCGGCGTTGGCGGTCACCCCGGCCTCGGGCAGGTGTTTGTCGAGGTAGAGGTAGCCGAGGGCGCCGAGGCGGTAGTTGATCGTGACGACCACGACATCGCCGCGGCGGGCGAGTGGGCCGCCGTTGTAGAGCGGCTCGTAGCCGGCGCCATGGGTGAAGCCGCCGCCGTGGATCCAGAGCATGACGGGCCGCCGGGCGTCGTCGAGGGCGGGTGTGAAGACGTTGAGGTTGAGGCAGTCTTCGTCCTGGTGGCCGCTGGCAGCGAAGCCGGGCACCGAATGCGCTGGTTGCGGCGCCGCCGCGCCAATACGGTCGGCCGGGCGGATGCCATCCCAGGGCTGAACGGGTTGCGGCGCCTTCCAGCGGCCTGCAGTAGCGAAGGGGATGCCCATGAAGGCGAGGTGGCCTTCGCGCTGCTGCCCCTCGAGTTTGCCGCTGGTGGTGGTGACGATTGCCATGGTGATGCTCCGTGCGAAATCCGCGGGGGTGATTGTACGCGGCACGGGTGGAAGGGCGGGCTAAGCGTTCGAAATGGGCAGCCCGTCTTCGAGCCCCAGGACATCTATGAGGCTGCGCTCCACGCCGGCGAGATCGACATCGGTCAATCGCCCCAGCCGGCGACCGAATGTACTGCGTTCTATCGTCTCGATGATTCCCTTCGCCAGCGACGCGCGAGGGAGGCCGGCCACCTCCCAATCCTTCAACAGAAAATCACCAAAGCGCCGCGAAGCCATATTGGTGGTTAGAGGGACTATCAGAGCATCCGCTCGCTCGGCATGGAATTGGTCGACGCTGACCACAATTGCCGGACGGCGCTTGACCGCGGATCCGTCTGAAAACCGCACGTTGACGAAGAAAACGTCCCCTCGGCTAAAGGGTGTCGAAAATGGCGTCGTCGTCATTGTCCCAAAGAGCAGCGAGTACCGGGTACTGGCGGGATTGGATACATGCAGCCTGCTCAATCGCGGCGTCGGGTCGCGGCGTGACGAGACCTTCCATCCGCGCGATGTCGGCGAGCACTTCGACCTCATCGTCGGTTAGCGTGTCGAGCAGTTCGTGGAGAGATTCTCGTGTGGTCACACAGAAAAGTATAGATCGCCACACCGCGCCGCTTCATGGGCAGTCGCCGCCCGTATCGCCCCTCCGCCCCACCTATACTGGCGGGATGCCGGAAATACCGGAACTCGAGGCGATCAAGGGGTTCTTCAACGAGCACCTGCAGGGCCGGACGGTGGCGGCGGTGGAGACGCGGATCCCGCCGGTGTTTCGGAGCCCGGCGAAGGAGTTCCGTGAGAGTCTGCCCGGCGACAGCTTCGGCGAGGTGCACCGGCACGGGAAGTTCCTCCTCTTCACTCTCGCCAGCGACCGGGTGATGGCGATCAACCCGATGCTGACCGGACGCTTCCAGTTCATCGACCCGAAGACGAAGGTGCACGGGAAGACCTGCCTTGTGGTCACGCTGGAGGACAGCGACCGGCAGTTTCGCTACCACGACCAGCGGTTGATGGGGAAGCTCTACCTCGTCGCCACGGACCAGCTTGGGCTCATCCCCAACTGGGACAGCAACGGCCCCGACTTGCTCGACCCGAAGCTGGACGAGGACGCCTGGCTGGCGCGAATGAAGAAGTACCGGGGCGTGATCAAGAACATCCTCACGAACGCCGAGTTCGTCCAGGGGATCGGCAACGCCTACGCCGACGAGATCCTCTGGGAGGCGAAGATCAACCCCTACGCGAAGAAGACCGAGCTGGACGAAGCCGACCTCCGCCGCCTCTACACCAGCGCCCGTCAGGTGATGGCGTGGGCCACTCCGCTCGTTCGCGACGCCATGGTGAAGGGCGACGTCCTCGACTACGAAGAGCGCCGCGACTTCATGCGCGTCCACCGGCTGGGTGGCAAGCCTTGCCCCCGCTGCGGCTCAAACATCAGCGAGATCACGGCGAACCAGCGCGTCACGAGCTTTTGCCGGACGTGTCAGCCGGGCGGGGTGCAACGGTAAGCAACCGCTCGAAGCGGAAGCTCAGTCCGTGTTCTGGCCGACCCATTGTTCCTGGATATCGCGCTCGAACCGAATCCAGCACTCGTCGTAGGCCGACATCGGGCGATCGTCGGGCGAGTCGCCTGAGATGGTGTAGGAGAACTGGTGGCGCGACTCGTTGTACACCGGTTCGGTGTGGGAACGACCCCGCTCCTCGACGCAGGCGAGCGTGCGATCCACTGCCGATGCGTATTCATCGAAGGTGACTACCCCATCGGCCAGAGCATCGACCTGCGATTGGTCGATGGGCGGCGGCGTGAAGTCGATCCGGGTTGGAGCTCGGGTCGGTTTCACCGTGGGGGTGGCTGGTAGTGGCGTTCGTGGATCCCATGTGGGCACAACCGAGGCGACCGGCATCGCCCGAGCCGTGGCGACCGGTGCGTAGGCGAACACCGTACCGGTGGCCGCCACCACCAGTTCGGAGTCGCCGGAACCCGCCGGGTTGTCGACAAGTGAGTTAGCAAACGCTGACGATGCCAGCGCCACCGAAGTGAACGTCGCGCCTACCAGGATGGCGATGCTGAACGCCTTCCAGTTGGAGTCGAATATATTGCCCATTCTTTCGAGGGAATACTAGCCGGTGCGAGGGCGAACTTGAACCCGACGTCAGCGGTTCAGCCGGGACGGGCGATGCCGAGATCCTCGACCGCCCGTCGTTCCAAGAGTCTCCGCGAGGGGGTGGCATCGGCGAGATCACGGCGAACCAGCGGGTCACGAGCTTTTGCCGGACGTGCCAGCCGGGCGGGGTGCAGCGGTAGGGGTCAGTCCTGGCGTAGCGCGGCGAGCACAGATACTCCGGCCGTGCCAAGGGTGAGGAAGATGCCGATCGTTGCGAGGGCCAATGCCGGTGTAGTCGATGTCCGAGCCGGTCGCATCCCTGTTCCCGTCTGGGGCGCACCCGGCGCAGTTCCGAACGACCAGCTGCCGTCACTCGCCTGCGTTGATCAGGGCCATCCGTTCCTCGCAGGGGACGTCGCGGAAACGGGCGGCGACGGGGTCTGGGGTGAGGGCGGCGAGCTGGACGGCGATCTCGTCAGCGCCGAGGCCTTGCAGGTACTCGTACCAAACGCGGCCGAGCGGGAACTGGTCGTCGACAATTCCATCGGTGAGGGGGATGGCCGCCAACGTCATGGATGCCCACCCGTCGCCACAAAGCGCGAAGGGGACGACGTACGAATGGCCGACCCGCATGCGGCCACGGCTATACTCGCCTCAATCGCTGAGTGTCACCTGCGTGGGCACAGGCGAACCCTCCGCCGGCTGGCAGATGGTCTCTTCGGCGCGCGCTTCGACGGTCCGGGAACCATCGCCGGCGACGTCCTCGGAAAGCACGGCGACAACCGAAACCTCGGCGGCGTAATCCACCCAGTTTTGCAGTTTTCGGTCGGCAGGTAGGGGTCGATGTTGGCGCGGAAGTCGCGGTCGGAGAGAGCCGGGCCGTCGTCATGGCAGGCGAGAAGCAGGAGCGGCAAGGCGGTGACGGCCGCAAAGGCGATACGGCGGCGCATCTGCAGAGGGTACGGCGGCAGCGCTAGAACGGTTTGCCCGAACGTCGAATCGCAAGAAACATCCGGCTCTGTCGCCCTCTGCTGGTTGCCGAACGACAGGTAGCCAAGCACGTCGCAATATAGCTCCCTCCGAGGGATGCGCCACCGAAGTCGGCGACGTAAACTCAAGTCACTTGAGTATGTTAACGCGTGATATCTTGCACCTCGGTATAGGAACTTTAGCTATCGCAGCGACGGCCGTGATAATCGTTGTGCGATTCACAAGCACATCCGCCAGCCCCGAAACATTAGTTCGAGATCGAAGCTGGCTGTGCGAACAGGTTTCGACGATGGCCAGAGCTCTCGACGAGGACTTTGCGCGTGCGGGCGACGCCAGATCCGACGCGAAGGACGTCGACGCCGCGCGGGCAGACCTTGCGAAGGGTATCGCGTGGGCAGATGAAGGCTGCATCGAGGACCAGCTAGATCAGGCAGGACAGCATGTTCCATTGATGCTTCAGTCACTATTGTCCGGTGACACATTCACCGTAGCGAGCCAGTAGTCCGTTCGTCGGCCCACGCCTAGCTTGGAAAACGAAAGATCCGAGAAAATGAAAAGGCACAGTCGAGGCTCCGCGGTTCCATCTCAATCCAGTCGTCTGTAACGGCGGCCAGCTTCCGGCGGCTTGCGACGCCCAGCTTCCGTAGAATGTGTCGGACATGGGTCTCACGGTGAAAACGGAGAGCACCCGTATTTCCGCGATTTCGCGATCAGTGTAGGCCCTAGCGACCAGCTCCAGTATCTCGGCCTCTACGGGCATCAGTCCCCAATTACCATTAGCGCGAGTGCAAGACGGCATGTAGCAAGGTTACACAAACATGTCAAGAACCCGTTCTTAACGTTTGCAAACACAACACACACACGCACACACACACACATCGCGATAGCTATCCCCGGTTCAGCCAGGCCCGTGCGATGCCGAAATCCTCGACCACCCGTCGTTCCCGGAGGGGTGGCATCGGCGGGATCACGGTAAACCGGCACGCCACAAGCTCTTGCCAAACGACGTACCCCCGGGCTACTGCTCCAAATCCACCACCCCAAAGTACACGCTCTGCAGCCGCGTGGAAGGCCCAGAACCTGAACCTGGACCTTCCACGGCTAACGCATACAGCCCGGCTGGACGCGTGCCCAGGGCATGGGTTTCATCGGGTGGCAGCGGGTCAAGCTGGAACTGGCCGTACCCGTCGTCGTCGACGAGCACCTGCAAGTCATTGATGGCCACGCCGGCGGACTCGGCGAGTTCGCAGGGGTTGCTGACTGCCGAGGGGCTCTTCAGCGGATCTGCAAAGCCGGACCCGATGTGGTAAGCGCATGCCCTGACGGCTTCGCCCGCCCACTCGGGCTCGTGTATGAACACGTCAATGGTTTCGTACGGCAAGATGGCAGCGTCTGAGAGACACACACTGACGTCCGACTGGCACCACTCCGGAACGGCGTCTGCCGCCCCGCCCCGGCCGCACGCGGTTGTAAGAGCTAGCACCGCCATCAGCATGGCAGTGCTAGCTGCGATCTTCCCAGTGTTTGACGCCCTCCAGCGCTCTTCGGCCCAGCCCCCGCTTAGGCCCCTGAGTTCGGGCGCCCCTGAATGTTGTACCGGAAGGCAGCCTCCACCTGGTTGAGATATTCAGCCATACAAGCATGAACCTCGGTTTTGGCAAGCGACTCATCCTTCCCCGGCCGCACGATCCAACCTAATTGGAGTTCACCTTCCAATAGAGGAATCGCCTAGCCTGATAAATTCGTAGCCAGCGGTATCGATACAGTCTGCCGTCGCGTTAAGCGCGTGAATGTACTCGTCTTCCGTGATTAGGCCATCAGCGAGCATTGCAGCTTGGGGCTCCGGTACCGTCGAAACACCCGTGACACGCGCCGCCGCCTGCGTAAGTGTCTCACCAGCCTCCGCTGAAGCCGACTGGCGAAGTCTCCCACCAGCCAGGGCGAGACCTAGGATCAGTGCCGCGACACCAAGTGCCCGACTATTTTCCAGTGTGTGCTAGTAGGCATATGTGCTCCCGAACAGGAAATATGGGCTCCAAGAGAACGTCACGGAATGGTCTCCGGTGACAGTGTCGCACGGCCCAGGCGAGTTCTTTTGGACTGTTGTTCCATAAGGCTGGGATGAGTACACCACGAACTGGTACCATCCGTCCGAGTTATGAACTTTAACGTCTGGCCGAGAACGATTGCAGACATCGGCCGTCCCCGCATCCCTCGTTTAGAGTGATTTTCGGTAACGGCGGGCAGCTTCCCGGCGGTTCGCTACCTGCAGCTTTTGGAGGATGTGGCGGACGTGCGTCTTCACGGTGTAGATGGAGAGGGTGCGCATCTCCGCGATCTCAGGGTCTGTGTAGTCCTGCGCGATAAGATCGAGGATGTCCTCCTCGGCCGAGGTCAGGCCCCAACTGTCCGCTTCACCACGCTTCGCAGGCATACCGGCAGTCTATAAATGCCTGTCAAACTTCTTTATCCCCGGTTCAGCCAGGCCCGCGCTATGCGTAACTGCTCGAAGCCGACTTCCTCGTCCAATGCTTCGCGCAGGGGGCCGAGAGCGGCGATGCGGCCTTCGCCCGCGGCTTGCTGGATGCGGCGGAGGGTGGCGGTGTCGACCCAGGGGGTGATGTCGTCGATGGCGCCTCGGGTGACGAGGGTCTCGATATGGCCGGCAATGGTGGAGGTGGCGAGGCCGCGCTGCTTGCCGATGTCGGCGATGGACATTCCCCGGCGGACGAGCGCGAGGGTCTGGTCGAGGGTGGAGCCGGCAGTGTTTGCAGGGGCCGCAACGGTGGGGGGCGGTTCGGCGCCGGCTGCCTCCCGGACGATGGAGAGGAATTGCATCCCGTAGCGTTCCCACTTCACCTGCCCGACACCACTCACCGCCAGCATCTCGACGCGGTTGCGGGGCTTCTGCGCCGCCATTTCGCGCAGTGTGGCGTCGCTAAAGACGACGTACGGCGGCACACCTGCTTCGTCGGCTATTGTGCGCCGTAGTTCGCGCAGCTTCTGGAACAGGTCTTCTGATTCGGCGTCGACGGCCTGTTGTTGTTGCTGTTGGGGACCGGCGACACAGGGGCCGCAATTGCCACATGGCTCGGTCGGATGACCCGGCTCGAAGTACTGGAGGATGCGCACCCGCAGGCAGGACATTGATTCGGCGTAGGCCTGCATCTGGTCGAGCTTGTCGATGGCGTGCTGGCGGTGCGCTTCCAGCCCGGCCAGGTCAATCTCAGCCTCTGCGCCGATGCGGGCCAGCTTGACCATGTAGCCTCGCCGCTCGGCAAGGCCGCTCTCCACGAGGGCCGCTATCGCAGCGTTGATGCCCGGCTCGTCGTCGCTCGACATCAGTTCGCGGACGTGGATGGCGGCGGTTGTCCGCTCCAGCGCCCGGTAGACGTCGAGCACGGTATCCGGGTCCGGGTGGGAGAGGTCGATGAAGAACTCTCGGAGCTGGCGGTCGCGGGCGCTGTAATAGAGGACGCAGGTGGCGGGAAGGCCATCGCGCCCGGCACGCCCGGCCTCCTGGTAGTACGCCTCCAACGACTCTGGCAGGTCGTGGTGGATCACCAGCCGCACGTCCGGCTTGTCGATCCCGAGCCCGAAGGCGTTGGTGGCGACGATGACCCGGAGCGAGTCGCGCTGGAAGGCTTCCTGGATGCGGCGGCGGTCGTCCGCATCCATGCCGGCGTGGTAGCGGGCGTTCCGAATCCCTGCCCTGTGGAGCGCCTCGGAGAGGTTCTCGACGCGCTTGCGAGTGGCGCAGTAGACGATCGCCGACTCCTTGCCGAGGCCGCGAAGTTGCTCGGCGATGAGCTCCGCCTTCTGCTTCAACGAACCGGCACGGACGACGGCGAGGTGGAGGTTCGGGCGGTCAAAACCGGCGACGTGGACGGCCGGCTGGCGCAGGCCCAACTGGCCCACAATGTCGTCGCGGACGAGAGGGTCGGCGGTCGCGGTGAGGGCAACAATCGGCGGGTTGCCGAGGCGCTCGCGGACGCGAGCAAGGTCGCGGTAGCTGGGGCGGAAGTCATGGCCCCACTGGCTGACACAGTGCGCCTCGTCGACGGCGAGGAGCGCCACCTTCGCGCGTTGCCGCAGCCCTTCGAGGAAGCCGTAGGCGCCGAACCGTTCGGGGGCGACATAGAGGAGGCGAATGTCACCGCGGGCAACACCATCGAGGATGGCCGACTGTTCGTCCTTCGAGACGGTGGAGTTGATGGCGGCAGCAGCGACCCCGGCCGAGCGGAGGGCGTCAACCTGGTCCTTCATAAGGGCGAGCAACGGCGAAACGACGATGGTGACACCACTATCGAAGAGCAGGGCGGGCACCTGGTAGCAGAGGCTCTTGCCGCCGCCGGTGGGCATGACAGCGAGGGTGTCCTTGCCTGCGAGCATGCTCGCAATGACCTCCTCCTGCCCTTCGCGGAAGGAGTGATAGCCGAAAACTTCGGAGAGTGCCTTGCCGGCGCCTGCGATGGAGAGCTGCCAGCGAGACGGTTGGAGGGCTGCCTGGGTCATGCGGGATGCAGTTTAGAACATTTGAGCGAATGCGGTCGAGCGGGGAGGGCTCCAGATTGCTCGCTCTCGATGGGGGTAGAATCGCGCGCACCACGTCCCAGGAGTGCCTCATGCCCGATTCCGATGCCCATGCCCTCTTCGAACAACGCGGGCGGGTGGGAATCATCACGCTCAATCGGCCGGAACGGTTGAACGCGTGGTCCCGCGAAATGGCCCGGCTCGTCGCTCAGTACATCAACGACTGCAACAACGACGCCACGATTGGCGCGATTGTCCTGACCGGCGCCGGTCGCGGGTTCTGCAGTGGCGCCGACCTTCAGCGCCCTCGTAGCGACGATGGCGAGCGCCAGGAACCGGCGCCGGAATCAGAGCCGCTTGTCGAGTTCCTCCAGCGGTCGAAGCCGATCATCGCGGCGATCAACGGCGCCGCCGTTGGCGTTGGGTTCACGTTGCCGCTGGCCTGCGACATCCGGATCGCTTCCGAGAAGGCGCGTGTTTCGATGCGCTTCGTCCGTATCGGCCTGACACCGGAACTCGGTTCGACACAGATCCTGCCCCAGGTGGCGGGCCTCGCGAACGCGGCGGAGATGATGCTCACGGGGCGCATCTACAACGCGGACGAGGCGCTCCGGATGGGCGTCGTCAACAGGGTGGTCCCCCACGAGAGCCTGCTTGATGAGGCGATCGCCCTGGCCGAAGAGATCGCCTTCAACCCGGCGACCCACGTGCGTTGGGCGAAGAAGATGCTCCATGCCAACGCCGTCAACGACAACATCCGTTCCGTGCTCCAGACGGAGGACGAGATCTTCGGGCAGGCGGCGCGGAGCCCTGCCTTCGGCGAGGCTGCCCGCGCCTTCGTCGAGAAGCGAGACCCGGTATTCAACGCCTGACGCCGACCATCGGCGAGGAGGTCCACCCATGACCATGGTGGCTGTCGACTACGTCCAGCGAGCGAAGGAGCTCCAGCCCCTCGTGCGCGAGCATGCACTCGAGGCCGAGGAGCAGCGTCATCTGCCGGACGTCGTCGCGAAGGCCATGGCCGAGGCCGGCCTCTACCGGGTGGCCGTGCCCGCAAGTCTTGGCGGGGGCGAAGTGCACCCGCGGGAGCAGATCAGGGTTATCGAAACGATCGCCGAAGCCGACGGCGCCACGGGCTGGAACCTGATGATCGGCATCGAGGCGACGGGGATGGCCTCAGCCGGATTGCCCCCGGAAACGGCGGCGGAGATCTTCCGCGACCCGCACACCATCTTCTCCGGGGCGCTGAACCCGAAGGGTCGAGCCCTGCCTGTAGAAGGCGGCTACAGGGCCACCGGCCAGTGGCCGTTTGCCAGCGGCTGCCATAACGCGACGTGGTTCCACGGCCAGTGCATCGTTGTCGACGAAACCGGCGAGTTCGCCCGGGACGAACGCGGAGACGTCCAGCTCGTGGAGGTGCTGGTTCCGCGGGAGCAGTTCGAGATCCTCGATACCTGGCACACGGCCGGCCTGCGCGGGTCGGGCAGCCACGACATCGCGATGTCGGACGTCTTCGTGCCGGAGGACCACATCACGCGCACGTTCTACAGGGCCATGCACAGCGGGACATTGTTTCAGCTGCCGGTGTACAGCCGCCTCGCCTATAACAAGGTCGGCGTCTCGACCGGCATCGCCCGGGCAGCGCTCGATGCCTTCATCGACCTCGCGATGAACAAGGTGCCACGGGGAACCCGCAGCACCCTCGCCGAGCGGGCCACGGCCCAGATCGCCATCGCCGAGGCGGAAGCGACGCTGCGGAGTGCCCGGGCATGGGTGTTCGAGGTCGTCGACGATCTCTGGGATGCTGCCGTGCGCGGCGACGAGGTGCCACAGGAGCAGCGGGCGATGGTGCAGCTGGCCTGCAGCAACGCGGCAAGGGCGAGTGCGCGGGCAGTCGAACTTGTCTGTGAGGCCGCGGGCACGAGCGCCAACCTCGAGCACGGTGTGCTGGAACGCTGCCGCCGGGATGTCCACGTCGTGCCGCAGCAGATCATGGCTTCGGGCCAGTGGTTCGAAGCGGCAGGACGAGTGCTGCTCGGGCAAGAATCGCGCAGTCCACTGTTCTGAACCTCCGCAACGGAACTGCCTATAGTTCGCGCGAAGACGAGGAGGGCCAGCCTTGACCACCACCTATGACTACGTGATCGTCGGCGCCGGAAGCGCCGGGGCGGTGATCGCCGCGCGCCTGACGGAAGACCCGAACACCAGCGTCCTCCTCCTGGAAGCTGGACCCGACTACCCCGACCCGGCGACGTTGCCGGAAGACATCGCCGACGGCACGACCGCTTCACTCGATGCCCACGACTGGCACTGGCAGGGGGACGCCGTGAAGGGCCGGGCCGTGGCCTACCCGCGGGGCAAGGTAACCGGCGGCTCCTCAGCGGTGAACGGGATCGTGGCGATCCGCGGCGTGCCGGAGGACTATGACGAGTGGGCCGCGCTGGGCAACGATCGCTGGGGCTGGGAACAATGTCTCCCCTACTTTCGCAAGCTGGAGGCCGACCAGGACTTCGGCGGCGACTACCACGGCAAGAACGGGCCGATCCCCGTGGTCCGCTGGCGCGACGAGGAGCTGGCGACAGTGCAGCGGGCGTTCAAAGCCGCCTGCCTCGAAGCGGGCTACCCGGCCCAGGAAGACCACAACGTGCCCGGATCCACCGGCGTCGGCAGCTGGGCGATGAACCGCACCGGGACCTTCCGCGTGTCCACTGCCACCGGCTACCTCGACCCGGCACGCAGCCGCCTGAACCTGACGATCCGGGCGAACTGCCACGTCGACAGGGTGCTGTTCGAGGGGAAACGGGCGGTCGGACTGGCGGTCGAATGCGGTGGTGTTCGACCAGGAGGTCTATGGCCGCACGATCGTCCTCTCAGCAGGCGCCCTCCACACGCCGCCGATCATGCTGCGCTCGGGCATCGGTCCGTCGGCGCACCTCCGGGAGATGGGCATAGACGTGGTACACGACCTGCCAGGGGTGGGGGAGAACCTGAAAGACCACCCCTCGGTGACGCTCATCGCGTTGCCGAAGCCGGGTGTCATCAAGCCCGGCGACCCTTTGCAGCAGATCGGCCTCCGCTACACCGCCGCCGACAGTAGCGAAGAGAACGACATGCAGATGTACATGTGGAGCAACGAGACGAGCCGGTCGCCGCAGCTGGCGGCAGCGATGCCCGGCATCGAAGCAGTCTTCATGCTCTGCGTCAGCCTTCAGCGGCCGCTGTCGCTGGGCAGCGTCCGGCTCACAAGCACCGACCCGGCCGCGCAACCTGCCATCGACATCAACCTGCTGGCCGAAGAGCAGGATATGGAGAAGATGGTCGACGGCGTGCGAGTTGCCTGGCGCCTGCTCAACTCAGGGCCAATCGCCGAACACACGGCCGCCATCCTCCGACCCACGCAGGAACTGGTAGACGACGACGATGCGGTGCGGGAGTTCCTGCGAGGGAGCGTGACGCACCTGGTCCACCCGGTGGGCACCTGCAAGATGGGGCCCGCGGACGAACCGATGGCGGTGGTGGACCAATCCGGACGGGTCTACGGCGTCGAGGGACTGGTCGTGGCGGACGCTTCGATCATGCCGAACCTGGTGCGGGCGAACACAAACTTCACGGCGATGATGATCGGCGAACGGATCGCGGAGATGGTAGCTTCTGCGCCATGACCCAGCCCGAACTCCTGGAAGCGGACTCGCTCGAAGTCACGATCCTCGTGGACAACCAGATCGACGCGCTCCTCGAGGGCGACGAAGAGGTGCGTCGGAACCCGTGGGCTGCCGGTGCTGCCTACAACCCGCTCCTCGACCAGCCAAACGTGCGCGTCACGCTCCACGCGGAGCATGGATTCTCAAGCCTCATCACCGTGCGCCGCGGCAACGAGACGCACCGCCTGCTGTTCGATGCCGGACTTTCTCCCGACGGCCTGATCGGCAACATCGACCGCCTCGAGCTCGACCCGAAGGAGATCGAGGCTGTCGCCCTTTCGCACGGGCACTGGGACCACACCGGCGGCCTGGCCGGGCTGGTCGAGCGGCTCGGAAAAGCGAACATGCCGCTGATGGCTCATCCCCGCATCTACACCAATCGGCGGGCCGCCCCTCCGGGGGCCGATCCCCTGCCGCTTGTCCCGCCCTCGCGCTCGGCGCTGGAGGGTGCAGGGTTCGAACTGCTGGAGGAACGGGACCCGTCGCTGCTGTTCCACGGCGCCCTCATGCTCACGGGCGAGGTGCCACGTGTGACCGACTTCGAGCAGGGGTTTCCGTTCTTCCAGTCGAACGAGGGGAACGGCTGGCAGCCTGAACCCCACCTGCTCGACGACCAGGCATTGATCGCCAACGTCCGCGGCAAGGGCCTGGTCGTGATCACAGGCTGCGGCCACTCCGGGATCGTCAACATCGTGAAGCGGGCCGTGCAGGTGACCGGCATCGAACGGGTCCACGCCATCATCGGCGGCTTCCACCTCACCGGCCGCTTCTTCGAGCCGATAGTGGGCCGTACCATCGATGGCCTCCGCGCCTTCTCCCCGGGCCTGGTGGTGCCTGCTCACTGCACGGGCTGGAAGCCGCAGCAAGCGATCGCTGCCGCCTTCCCCGAGGCGTACGTCCACAATGCGGTGGGGACGACGTACCTGGTGTAGCTAGCCGGCCGAAGCCGGTCCGGCCGGACCTCGGTGACGACATCGACGGGCAGACAGGCATCATCCGAAGGGTAGACCGGGAGGTCGACGGTCCTCGTCAGGATGAGCGCAGCGCGGATTGCAGGACTGAGCAGCCCTGCTTCGACCGCAGGTTGGTGGTCGAAGGGAATCGGGCGACCCCAGGGATTGACAGCTGGAGCCTTCGGAGGCCAAGCTTCTGGGACTAGACCGATTGGTCTAGTCCCATATTGAAGCACGCGAAGGAGAAACGATGCACGTAACCAAGGATGAAGTTGATGTCCGGATGGAGATTCCCGGCGCCACGCTCAGGCAGCGATACGGCCTGGGCGATATCGGCGGCGAAGAGATCAGCGGGGAGTACTTCACGCTTTCTGCCGGGGTGGATACCACGCCCCTGTTCCTGGGCCTGGAGGGCGATCTCTGCCAGGTGCCGCACTGGGGGTTCGTCCTCGGGGGCCAGCTGACCACAACGGATGCCTCGGGCCAGCACGAAACCGTGTCAGCAAACGACCTGTTCTACTGGCCGGCGGGCCACAACGTTCGGGTCGATGAGGACGCCGAGATCGTCATGTTCAGCCCGCAGCATGAGCACACCCGGGTCATCGAGCATATGATCCAGAAGGTGAACGGCTAGCGGTTTCCCGGGACACCCCGGGGCCCTCCGGGGTGTCTCCAACCATGTCCAACAAGCACGAAACGAAGCAACGACTGATTGATGCGGGTTGGGCCATGCTCCTGGAGCGTGGCTATCACGACCTCGGGATCCAGGCGCTGCTTGACGCGACGGGCGTCCCCAAGGGCTCCTTCTACCACCACTTCAAGGACAAAGAGGACTTCGCCCTCCAGGTCGTCGACGAGTACATGGAAGCTGTCCACGCAGGGTTGGCCGAATGCCTGGGCGACCAGGCGACGCCACCGCTCGCCCGGGTCCGCAACTTCTTCGAAGCCACGCTGGAAGCCTACCGCCAGGAGGGATACCTGGGGTGCCTGCTTGGCGGTCTCGGGCAGGAGTTGTCGGGCGTGAGCGACGTGTTTCGCGAGAAGATCGAAGGTTGCATCGCCGAGATTGGCCGACAGGTCGCGGTCTGCCTGGAAGAAGCACAGACGCGCGGCGACATCCCCGCCCGCTCCGACACCGGCGCGATGGCCAGCCTCCTCACCGACTGCTGGGAGGGCGCTGCGCTGCGCAGCCGCCTCTTGCGGAGCCCTGCTCCCCTGACCAACATGCTCGACTTCTACTTCGCAACTGCGGTTGGACGGCAACCGCTCCCGGCATAGGCCCGTTGGCGGCTACTCCAGCCGGAGTTCCCACAGCCGGACCGGTTCTTCCAGTCCCTTGAGGTCGTGCTGGCCGGAGTCGGACGGCCGCCGAGGCCATCCAGGCGATTAGGCCAGAGCCCAATGCGAACCTTCTCACGCAGCGGTGGCCCGCGAAGGTGTAGAACCGTCCTACCACGAGGGGGTTCAACCCAGATGAAGACGAACGTCATAGCGATTTCGCGGGCTATGGGCGCCGGGGGCGAAGAGATCGGCCAGACCCTGGCAGCCAGGCTGGGCTTCCGCTACGTCGATAACGAGGTCATCGACCTGGCAGCGGAACGTGTCGGTGCGACAGCGGTTGAGGTGGCCAGCGCCGAGCAACGCCAGGGCCTGCTCAGCCGGATCATGGACAACCTCGCACGGGCCAGCTTTTCCACGCCGGAGATTCCGGCCGCCGCCAGCGACTACGTTCAGATGCTGGGGCCTGACTATCCCGAGATCATCATCGGTGTGATTGGCGAGGTTGCCGCCGCCGGGAAATGCGTGCTGGTTGCCCACGGCGCGAGCCATGCACTTGGACCGGCGGAGGGCGTCCTTCGAGTGTTGGTGACCGGGTCAGTAGACGCTCGCGCACATCGCATCAACAAGGAAGCTCATGGCCCGAAGCGGGCGCGCCAGGAAATCGCCGAGTCAGATACCGCGCGCGCCGACTTTCTGAAGCGCTTCTACAAGGTGAACTCGGAAGCTGCGGAGGCGTACGACATCGTGATCAACACGGACCGGATCAGCGCTGCGGATGCCGTGCAGGCAGTGCTGGCGGTGGCCTCGCTCTAGGCAGAGGCCAGCATCTCCCTATCCTTCGCCCGTACCGACCTCGAGTGGTGGGAGCCGGAAGATGCCGGTAAGGCGGGGATAGGCCACACCGAAGCTGCTGGCGCCGACGAGGACGCCGGCCAGCGCGGCGAGGGCGTACCACTTTCCTTCACCGACGTTCACGAGCACCGGGCCGGGACACATGCCGGTAATCGACCAGCCAACGCCGAAGAGGAGGCCGCCGACGACGTTGCCACGGTGGCCCGGCTTGCGTTCGATGACGAGCGGTTTGCCATCAGCGGTGCGCCCGTAGCGCTTGAGGAGGAAGAGGCTCGGCGTGAGGATGACCACAGCCGTGCCGATGATGCCGTAGAGCTGGAACTTCTCGAAGAGGAACATGCCCTGGATGTAGTCGTAGTCGGCGGCGCCGGAGCGGCTGAGGGTGAGGCCGAAGACGGTGCCGAGGACGAGGTAGAAGGCGGTCCAGCGCATTAGACGATCACCCGGTAGATGAGGTTCGTGGTGACGATGCCGCCGACCATGAAGCTGACGGTGCTGACGATGCTGGGCACTTCGAGGTTGGACATCCCGAAGATGCCGTGGCCGCTCGTGCAGCCGCCGCCAAGGCGTGTCCCGAAGCCGATAAGGACGCCGCCGGCGAACATCCAGATGACCTTGCCGGGAGGTCCCCAGCCGATCTCGGAGTCGAAGATGCCCATGTCCCAGAAGGGCGACCAGCCGCCCCCAAGGACCGCCGAAACGAACCCGCCGAGGAGGAGGCCGCCGAGGAGCGGCAGGCGCCAGGAGTTGGAACCGGTGACAGCTGCGCGGCGGAAGTAGGGCGTATCGACGACGAGCGAGCAGACGTTTTCGTAGCCGGTGGAGACGCCCAGGCGGTGATTGCCCACGTAGAGCAGCACCAGTGTGATCAGCGCGATGCCTGCGCCGCCCACAGCCCAGTGCCACGGCGTGAGGTCATTGAGGAGGAGATCCATATCGTTCCTTCTTCTGTCGGGAGTGCCGGTGGATCGTATCCGCCGGGCGACTGTAGTGCTGGCGAGGGAGGTTCGGGTGAGAATTTCCGGAAGCCACACCGTTTCGCTAGCACTCTCGCGGTGAGAGTGCTAACATCCCGATCGCAAACCATTACGTGAACCCGATGGAGGATTCCCAACCGACATGGCAGCTACGAAGTCCAAGGCCAAGACCGCCCTTCAGCCCCTTGCAGACCGCATCGTCATCACTCCCCTCAAGCAGGAAGAAGTGACCGCCAGCGGTCTCGTCATCCCCGATACCGCCAAAGAGAAGCCGCAGCAGGGCGAAGTCGTCGCCGTTGGCCCCGGCAAGCTCGACGACAACGGCAAGCGCATCGCGATGGAGCTGAGCGCCGGCGACCGCATCCTCTACGCCAAGTACACGGGCACCGAGATCAAGCTCGACGGCACCGACTACATCGTCCTCAACGAGAAGGACATCCTCGCCAAGCTCGTCGTCTAGACCAGGCCGGCTTCAGCTCAAAGGAGATATTCCATGGCAGCTAAGCAGCTGTTGTTTGATGAGTCTGCGCGCCGCCAGCTGCGCGAGGGCGTTGACGCCCTTGCCGACGCGGTCAAGGTGACGCTCGGGCCGCGAGGGCGAAACGTCGTCCTCGCCAAGAAGTACGGCGCCCCGACTATTACCAAGGACGGGGTCACGGTCGCTCGCGAAATCGAACTCGACAACCCGTTCGAGAATATGGGCGCCCAGCTCGCCAAGCAGGTCGCGACCAAGACGAACGACGTGGCAGGCGACGGCACGACCAGCGCCACCGTGCTGGCCCAGGCGCTGGTCCGCGGCGGCCTGAAGATCGTCACCGCCGGTGGCAACCCGATGGGCATCAAGCGGGGCATCGAAAAGGGCCTCGTCGCCTGCGTTGCCGACCTCCGCAGCCAGGCGCGGCCGGTGCTGACGAAGGACCAGATCGCCCACGTTGCTTCTATCTCCGCGAACGACCCGGAGATCGGCGAAATGATCGCTGATGTCATGGAGAAGGTCGGCAAAGACGGCGTCATCACCGTTGAAGAATCGCGCGGGATTAAGTTCGAGACGGAGTTCGTGGACGGCCTCCAGCTCGACCGCGGTTACGTTTCGCCCTACTTCGTGACGAATACGGACCGGATGGAAGCGGTCATCGAGAACCCCCATATCCTGATCACCGATAAGAAGATCAGCTCGGTCCAGGATCTCGTCCCCGCCCTCGAGAAGATCATGGCAGTCACCAAGGACCTCGTGATCATCTGCGACGACATTGACGGTGAGGCGCTTGCCACACTGGTCGTGAACAAGATGCGCGGCAACCTGAACGTCCTCGCCGTGAAGGCGCCCGGCTTCGGCGACCGCCGCAAGGCCATGCTGGAAGACATTGCCATGCTGACCGGTGGCACGCTGGTCACCGAGGATATCGGCCTGACCCTGGAAGCCGTGACCGCTGCCGACCTCGGCCGTTCCCGGCGCGTGGTGGCGAACAAGGACGACACGACAATCATCGAAGGCCACGGCACCGATGAGGCCATCCAGGCCCGGATCAAGCAGATCAAGGCCCAGATCGACGACGCGACGAGCGACTTCGACCGGGAGAAGCTGCAGGAGCGCCTTGCGAAGCTCGCCGGCGGTGTTGCGGTCATCAAGGTCGGCGCCGCGACCGAAGTCGAGCTGAAGGAGAAAAAGGCGCGCGTGGAGGACGCTTTGAGCGCGACCCGCGCCGCTGTCGATGAAGGCGTTGTGCCGGGTGGAGGCGTCGCCCTCATTCGTGCCCGCAAGGCCCTCTACGAACTCGCCAGCAAGACCAAGGATCAGGATGAGAAGGTCGGGATCCAAATCCTCGCCGATGCCCTCGAAGCCCCCGCCTGGATCATCGCCGACAACGCCGGCCTCGAAGGTTCGGTCATCGTCGACAAGATCTCCAAGCTGGAAGACCCGTCCCAGGGTTGGGACGCCAACAAGGATGTCTGGGGCGATATGTTCGAACTCGGCATCGTCGACCCGGTGAAGGTGACTCGCTCGGCAGTCGAGAACGCGGTGAGCATCAGCTCGCTCGTGCTCACCACCGAGACGCTCGTTGCGGACCTGCCCGAAGGGGCGATCGCGCCCCCGCCTCCACCCGAGATGTATTAGGCGGGAAGCGCCCGCCCAAAGTTCGCCCTCCTCAAGGCCCCCGCTCCGTCAACCGATGGAGCGGGGGCTTTTTAGTGGCCAAGCGCGACAAGTCGGCGGCCTCCGCCCTTGGAAGCGGCCAGTAGCTACGCCCCGACCGCGCCGGAAACGCCGTATGCGGGCGCCTTTGCCCGACACCGCTTACGCTCGACGGATGCCCAAATCCCGACAGCAGCGTGCCGCTGGCAACCAGCGTGTTTTCCTTTCAGGACCTCGCAGTAGAGGGTCCGAGCTATGGCGGGCCGTACGGATATTCGTCGAATTCATCCGGGGCTTCCGTGGCCTGCACTTCGTAGGGCCGTGCGTGACTGTGTTCGGCTCGGCGCGCCTGCCCGAGGGGCACCGCTACTACGCAATGGCCCGTGAAGTTGGCGCCGAAGTCTCGCGAGCTGGCTTCACCGTGATGACCGGTGGCGGCCCGGGGATCATGGAGGCGGCGAACAGAGGAGCGAGGGACGCCGGCGGCCCGAGCGTCGGTTGCACCATCAGCCTGCCGAACGAGCAGATGGACAACGTCTATCTCGACCGGCACGTGCACTTCGACCACTTCTTCGTGCGGAAAGTCATGCTGGTGAAGTACAGCTACGGCTTCGTCGTCTTGCCCGGTGGATTCGGGACCCTGGACGAACTGTTCGAATCCGCGACGCTCATTCAGACGGGGATCATCCACGAATTCCCGGTGGTGCTGATGGGCCGCGAATTCTGGGAGCCGCTGCTAGCGGTATTGCGGAACACGCTTCTTGTCGAAGGGACGATCAACCCGGTCGACCTCGACCGGATCTACCTGACCGACGATCCCCGCGAGGCGGTCGAGCACGTGAAGAGTGCCGTCATTGAACGCTTCGGCCTGAAGTACGGGCGACAGCTCCCGAAGCGGCGGATCCTCTTCGAACGGTAGGCGTGGTCGACCATTCTCATCTTCCCTTAATAATCACCGCGCATGATCCAGCCCTTGTGGGGCCCAAAGCCTCCGCCCTCCCAAGCCGGGGACGAGCTCGGATGACGGTACGCCGGGAATCACTCGTCCCCGGCTTCCCATTTCCGCTCAGGCGTTGGGGTTGACGAGGAACTTCTCGCCGGTCGCCTGCTTGCTGTAGATGGCGATCTCCGGCAGGGAAAGCATCCCCTGGAGCGAGATGGTCTTCGCGTAGTGGCTTGCGAAGGTCGTGGTGATCTCGTCGGCCACGCGCTGGTTGAGGCGCTGCGCCGCCTCCGGCCCAACCCGCTCGAGGAAGTTGGTGAGGAGCCAACCACCGAGGCCCCAGCTGAGCCCGAAGGCGCGGGTGAACTCCGTGGGGCCACGGTCGAGGCCGCCGTAGATGTAGACCTGCTTGTGCACAGAGGAGCCGTAGCGGCTGTAGCCGCTGGCCTTGCGAACGGCGGCCTGCTCGATCGCGGTGAGGATCTGGCCGGCGATGCGGCCTCCCCCGATGGCGTCGAAACCGAGGGTGGCGCCGGTGGCGTCGCAGGCGTCGACGAGGTCGGCCATGAAGGTTGGCTTCGACGAGTCGACGACGTGGGTGGCGCCAATGTCGCGGAGGATCTTCTCCTGTTCCGGCTTGCGGACGATGTTGACGAGCTGGATGCCGTCGGCGATGCAGACGCGCTGGAGCATCTGGCCGAGGTTGCTGGCGGCGGCTGTGTGGATGAGCGCCGTGTGCCCTTCCAGCCGCATGGTTTCGACCATGCCAAGGACGGTGAGCGGGTTGACGAAGCTGGAGGCGGCCTGCGCCGGCGTGACGCCGTCATGCATCGGCAACACCTCGCTGGCGCGGGCAAGCCGGTGCTTCGCATACATGCCGCCGCCGCGGAGGGAGACGGTCTTGCCCATCAGGGCTTGAGCTTCGGGCGAGGAACCGGCAGCGATGACGACGCCAGCCCCCTCGTTGCCGGCGGGCATCGACTGGCCGACCCGGCCGGCCATCGCGGCCATGATTGCGGGGGTGAGCTTCGCGGTCACAACGGCGTGGTCGCCACTGCCTGAGGCCTGCGCCTGCGACATGTCGGCGGCGGCGAAGAGGAGGCCCATGTCGGAAGGATTGATAGGCGCCGCCTCGACGCGAATAAGCAGCTGGTCGGGAGCAGGATCGGGGACTTCGAAGCCGGCGAGCGAGAGTTCGAGGACGGCGTCGTCGCGGACGAGCGTGCGGAGCTGAAGGGATTGGGTGGGCATTGTGCGAGTCCTTGTTTGGGGTTGGTGAAGGTCATGGTACGTGGTTGGGGTGGGCTTGGCGGAACGGCGGTCATGTGCATCTGCCATACTGCCGCTGCAATGAAATCCGGTATCCAGTTTGCTCGCAGCTTCGACGGCACGATGATCGCCTACGCTATCCGGGGTGGCGAGCGACCTGAGAAGCTGCCGGTTGTGAACTTCGTCCACGGCCTTCCGAACGACGTTGCACTCGGTGATCTCATCCTTGTCGGGAGCACATCTCCGACGGATCGCTGGGCAGGCTATCTCACTGACGGCCGGAAGCTTGTCCAATGGAATGCGCGAGGTATGGGTTCGACCGACCGGGCAGCCGCGGATCTGAGCGTCGAAACACGCGTTCGTGACTTCGAGGCTGTGGCTGAGCACCTACCGTTCGAACGCTTCGGCATCAACACGGTCGGGTCGGGCTCGTTGGCGGGCATCATCTACGCCGCCAGACATCCTGAACGCGTTGCACGGCTCAATCTGAGTTATCCGGGCATCAATGGCCAACAGTTCTGGAACCTCCCACACTGGCGCGCGCTAGAACAGCTGGCGGACATCAGCTGGGACACACTTCTGCGATGCCAGCGCGATCCTGATTTCAGGGTTGGACAACTTACAGTTCGTGCGATCGGCTCGGCCCTCCACCCCAGGCGTCCACATCGCCATTGGCAACGCCTCAACGAACGACATTTATGCCGCACGCAAAGCGCGTCACATGGAGATCGCGTCCTTGTGCATCCGATGACGCCTGATCGTGGTAACGAGGGAGCGACCCTAACATCTGAGCCGAGGCGTAGACTCCCCGCCATGCCAATCGATACTGTCCGCGCGCTGACCTTCGATGTGTTTGGCACCGTGGTCGACTGGCGGTCGAGCGTCATCCGGCAACTGCGCGAGTTTGGCGACGAAGCAGGGCGTGGAGACGGACTGGGAGAGCTTCGCCGACGAGTGGCGCTACGACGGCTACATCGGCGGAATGGCAATGGTGCGGAAGGGCGAGCTGCCCTTTCAGACGGCGGGACAGCTCCACCGCCGCAAGCTCGATGCGCTATTGGTGGAACGCGGAATCACGGGCATCCCGGAAGAAGCGGTTGCCGACCTCAACCTCGCGTGGCACCGGCTCGACCCATGGCCGGATTCAGTCGAAGGGCTGAAGCGGTTGCGGAAGAAGTTCATCGTCTCGACGCTTTCGAACGGCGAGGTGCGGTTGCTGGTCGACATGGCGAAGTTTGGCGGACTGGAATGGGACTGCGTGCTCTCAGCCGAAGTGACCGGGGCCTTCAAGCCGGAGCCGCAGTGCTACCGCCGGGCCATCGACATCCTCGGTTGTGAGCCGCACGAGGTGATGATGGTCGCCGCGCACAAAGGCGACCTGAAGGCCGCCCAGGCGCAGGGCATGCAGGCCGCCTACATCCCCCGGCCGCTGGAAGCAGGGCCGAGCCGCACCATTGACCTTTCGCCCGACCCGGCGTTCCAGGTGATGGCGGACGGACTGGTGGAGCTGGCGGCGAAGCTGGGCTGCTGATATCCCCAGGCATCACGCGGTACGGCGCGCTGCTACCTGCGACCGTGTCCAGCGGACGAGCGCCGGGATCGATTCATCGGGAATCGGAAAGACGCCGCTGACGTTGACTTCGCAGAGCACGTAGGTGTCCTCGCCCGCGTCGGATTTCGGGCCGAGCAGGAAGTCCATGTCCCAGATGGCGGGCAAGTCGTTCGTCTCGACCCCGCCAATGCGCGCAATCTCGGTGATCCAGCCGGAATCCAACTTGCGACGCAGGCCTTGAAACTGTGGCTCGTCGGGCCCGAAATACACGCGGGCAGGAGCGGCTGGCGTTTCCACGACACCCGGCGGAAGTGGAGCGAGCGCGGTGACCATGTGATGGCCGAACCCTGCCACCCGGTCACCTGCCATGTACGCGCGGGTCATGCCCTCTCCAACGCGCGGCAGGTAGGGCTGATCGATGAGGCAACCCGTCCCTGAAAAGGCCGCGAAGTAGTCGGCACAGTGGTCGATGAATTCGCCAAACGTCGTGCGTTCAACGCGACCACCACGCGCGGCATGGCGAACGCGTACCGCCATCGAAGCGGCATCCTCGGAATTGCCCGCGGCCTCGACCAGCCAGACGCCGTTGCCACCGCTGCCGCGATACTGCTTTAGCACCCGGGGACCCTCGCGCAAGCGGCCGGGGAGCTCGCGCAGGCACGCTTCGGGCGACTCCAGGCGGTAGGAATCGCTGCCCCATTCGGCCCCTCGTGTCTGGACAAGCACTTCCTTGGTCCCGATTTGCAAGATCACATCCGGATGCGCCGATACGTAGACTCCCGCCTCCGCTGCCTTCCGGAGCATCGAATCCAGCACCGACCGGTCCCGACCTGCCACGATGGGATCGACCCACGCAAGCACCGCGTCGAGCTCGGCGATTGCGCTCTCAACCTCGGCAGCAGACTCCTCGGAAAACGCCAGGGGCCTGGTTTGCGTGCCGGCTGCCTCGAATCCATCGAAGATCGCCTTGAGGCGGTTCTGGTCACGAGGGGGTGGGGCCTCGCCGGGTCGGCCCCGCCAGAGCAGTCCAACAGACACCGGGGTGACCTCGGTCATCGATTCTGCCCTCAGTGGCCAGGGCGACTCGGACGTGACATCCGCACCCGGAGCCAAGTGCTGGGATTGTAGTGCACACGAGCGGGTTCCGAGGGCAAGGCTGCCGGCGTGTTCACTGAGTCGCCAGGCTCCGTCTCGCCTCCACATTCGTCCTCACGTACAGTCGAAGCTCCCACCATCGCGCGCGAGGAAGCCCATGGACGCCAGCATCGACCTCTCCCGGTATCCCCTCGAAGCCATCGCGAAGAAGGTTGGGACGCCGTATTACCTCTACGACGGCGCGATCCTCCGCGAGCGGATGGCGGAGTTGGCGCGGACAGCGGGGCCTGACGGCGGCCGCGAGCCGCTGCATGCCCGCTATGCGATGAAGGCGAACTCGCTCCGCTACGTCCTCGACATCGCCCGCGACGCAGGACTCTGGATCGACGCCGTCAGCGGCAACGAGGTCCAGCGGGCGCGCCGAGCGGGGTTCGCCGGGGGCCATGAGCAGCCGGTGATTATGTACACCGCGGACGTCTTTCGCGACGACGCCCTGCAGACAGTGGTTGCCGAAGGAGTGCTCCCCAACGTTGGGTCGCCCGGGATGATCCGCGACCTCCACGATGCCGGATACGCAGGCCCGATTGCACTCCGCGTGAACCCGGGCTTCGGGCATGGGCACGTGCAGGCATGCGACACCGGTGGCCCCTCGAGCAAGCACGGCATCTGGCACGAACAGGTCGGGGATGCGCGTGAGGCGGCGAAGAAGGCCGGCTACCCGGTGGTGGCGCTTGCACGCGCACGTCGGCACAGGCCCCCAGATCAGCGAGTTCGACACCAACATGCGCCGGCTCGTCGATGTCTTCGACGCATTGCTGCAGGAGTTCCCGGATGCCCGATCGGTGAACCTCGGCGGCGGCATCCCCCACGCCTACCGGGTCGACGCGCAGCACTACGACATGGGTGGCTTCCGAACGCTCATGCTCGAAGCGGCGACGACCCTGAGCGAGTCGGCAGGGAGGCAGATTGCGCTGGAGATCGAGCCGGGGCGATACCCGGTCGCCGGCTCCTGCTTCCTGGTGGCGCGGGTGACTGATGTGAAAGACACCGGGACGAACGACAAGGGCCCGGGCCAGCGCTTCGTCATGGTCGATGCGGGATTCAACGACCTCATCCGGCCGGCGATGTACGGCTCCTACCACCACATCTCGGTGGTGGCGCCGAATGGCCGGATGAGCGGGCGGGCAACGGAAGATGTGGTCGTGGCCGGTCCGCTCTGCGAAAGCGGCGATGTCTTCACGCGGGACGACCAGGAGTTTCTGGAGCCGCGAGCACTGCCGGCACCGCAGCCAGGAGACCTCCTCGTCCTCCACGACGCCGGGGCCTACGGCTATGCGATGGCCAGCAACTACGTCAGCATGGGCCGGGCGCCCCAGGTGGCCTTCGACGACGGCAGGGTCACGCTCGTCTCCCGCCGTGAAACGCTGGACGACATTCTCAAGCTGGAGACTTCCGAGACGCTGCCGGTCTAGGCGGCCGTCCAGCCGCCATCGATCGAGAGCAGGGCGCCGGTGATCGAGGCTGCCTCGTCGCTGGCGAGGTAGGCGGCAAGCCCGGCGACCTCGGTCACATCCACGAAGCGCTTGGTCGGCTGGGCGGCGAGGAGGACGTCGCGGACGACCTCTTCCTCGGTGATACCGCGGGCTTTGGCGGTGTCGGGGATCTGCCGTTCGACCAGCGGCGTGCGGACGTAGCCGGGGCAGATTGCGTTGACCGTGATATTCTCCTGCGCCACTTCGAGCGCGACGGTCTTCGTGAGGCCGGCGATGCCGTGCTTCGCGGAGACGTAGGCGGCCTTGAACGGCGAGGCGACGAGGGCGTGGGCCGAGGCAATGTTGATGATTCGCCCACGGCCGGCCGCCCGCATGAGCGGCACACAAAGCCTGATCGTGTGGAACGCCGCGCTCAGATTGATCGCGATGATCTGGTCCCACTTCTCGATCGGGAACTCGTCGACGGGCGCCACGTGCTGGATGCCGGCATTGTTGACGAGGATGTCGACGCCGCCGAAGACGTCCTTCGCGTGGGAAATGAGCGCTGCGATCTCTACCGGCTGCGTGAGGTCGGCGCCGTTGTAGATCGCCTCGATGCCGTAGTCATCGATCAGGCTCTCGCGGATGCCTTCGATCTCTGAGGCATCGCCGAAGCCGTTGAGGACGATATTCGCCCCGCCCGCGGCCAGGCGACGAGCGATGCCGAGGCCGATCCCGCTCGTCGAACCGGTGATGAGAGCCGTTTTCGCTTTGCCGTCCATACGATGCCTCCTGCGTAGGAATATGCGATGCCAGTGTCAGGAATACACATTTCGGGAGTGTGACGTAGGCCGAACGACTGCGGTGACTGCCCTCCGGGCATAGGCTCGATCGATGACTGCCGATCCGTCGCTCATGCGCGGCCGCCCCGTCTTCTGGTTCCGTCGCGACCTGCGACTCCACGACAACGCCGGGCTGGCAGCGGCCTTGCGCGCACACGACGGCGTGGTGCCGGTGTTCACCTGGGACCCGGGCATTCTTGACGGGCTCGACCGGGACAACCCCCGCGTCACCTTCATCCACGACGCCATCGCCGAAATCCAGGCGAAGCTCGTGGAGCATGGCAGCAGCCTCCTGGTGCTGGAAGGCGAGCCCCAGAATCTATTTGAACAGCACCCGCCGTCGTCCCTCTGGTACAACCACGACTACGAACCCGCGGCGCTGGCGCGGGATGCGGCTGTCGGGAGTGCCGTCGAACGGGCAGGCGGCGAGGTCCGCAGCTTCAAGGACCACGCCATCTTCGAACGCGACGACGTGGTGAAAGACGATGGCTCGCCGCTGACGATCTACACGCCGTACGCGAGGAGATGGAAAGCTCGGCTTGGCCCGGGCGATCTGGCAGCCCATCCCTCGGAAGAGATGCTGGATCGCCTGTGGAGGTCCGAACCCCTCGCCCTACCGTCGCTGGACGACCTTGGGTTCAGGCGCTCGACAGTTCCGGTGCCGGAGCGGCTGCCCGGAGAGCACGTGGTGAAGCAGTACGACAGGACGCGCGATCGCCTCGACCTCGATGACGGCACCACACGGCTGGGGCCTCACCTGCGCTTCGGCACAACGTCGATCCGGGAGGCAATGCGGCTGGCAGAGGACGCGAACCCGACGTTGATGGACGAGCTCATCTGGAGGGAATTCTTCATCTCCATCCTCTGGCACTTCCCCCACGTCACGGAGGGGGCCTTCCGAGAGGAGTACAACGCCATCCGCTGGGAAAATGACGAGGGCCTGTTCGATGCGTGGCGCGAGGGGCGCACGGGATACCCAGTCGTTGATGCCGGTATGCGCGAGCTGGCGGAAACGGGGTACATGCACAACCGCGCTCGCATGATCACCGCGTCGTTCCTCTGCAAGGACCTCCTGATTGATTGGCGCTGGGGCGAGCGACACTTTCAGCGACTGCTCCTCGACCACGAACTGGCGAGCAACAACGGCGGATGGCAATGGGCGGCCGGTACGGGGTGCGATGCGGCGCCCTACTTCCGGGTGTTCAACCCGTCACTGCAGGAGAGGAAGTTCGACCCCGACGGAGCGTATGTCCGCCGCTGGGTGCCGGAGGTTGGGACGGACGGGTACCCGAAGCCAATCGTGGACCACAAGGAGCGGCGGCTCCAGGCGATCGCCATGTATGAGGAAGCGCTTGGCCGCTAGCTGCCCAGCAGCGCGGACATCTCCCGCGGCGTGTTCGTGGTGAACATGTCGACGCCCGCATCCGCCAGTCGGCGAACCTTCGCGTCCATACCCTCGCGGTCCAGGTCCATCGTCCAGGCGTCGAGGCTGATGCCGCGAGCGTGGCAGGCGTCGGCCCAGATGAAGCCATCGTCGAGGGAGCGGGCGAGGAGCTGGTGGTAAACGTAGAGCACCTCGATGCCGGGGACGAGGTCGAGCAGCATCTCGCAACGTAGGCGGAGGTACTCGGCCGTCGGGAGGTCGCGCTCGGCCGCGAGAGGGTGGTCGTCGAGGTAGCCATAGGCGCCCGTTCCTGAATGGTGGAAGGTCGTGGTTCATCCATTCGGGCGGCCACCAGGCGAGATAGAGCAGCGGGTCGAAGCCGAGAGCGAGGTCGGGCGCAAGTCTGCGGAACGAGCGCAGTTGCCAGTCGGCGACGCTGCTGACGAGGACGCGGTCGCCCAGCGGTTCGATGAGGCGGATAAGCCGCTCGATGGGTTCATCGCCCGGGTAGGGCCGCTCGTCCTTGAGGTCGAGCTGAAGGCGGCAGCCTCCGCCCGCCTCAGCGAACGCGGCGACCACATCCGAGAGGAGGGCTACCGGTTCCCCGCTCCCCTGGAAGCGCAGCGTCGCGAGCATCGGCAACGGTGCAATCGCGGGCCAAGCCCGAGCCCGTGGTGCGTGAGCCGAGGTCGAGGTCGTGGACGACGACGAAGTCGTCGGATGCCAGGGCGGCGACATCGATTTCAATCCAGGCGGCGCCGTAGGCAAGGCTCGCCTCGACCGCTGCCAGCGAGTTTGGCGGATGCTTCCCGTCGAGGGCGCCGGAGTGGTGGACGATGGCAGGGCGGGTCATCACATGGGAGCGTACAGCGCCGTGGTGAATGGTCAGCTATCCATAGCTCACCGAGAGGCCGGCCCGGGCGTCGGACTGGATGCCGTACTGGGGGATGGGGTAACGGAGGCCGTTCGCGCTGAGGCGCTTCATCCCGGCGATGGCCTTGGGCAGGTACTTCGGGGGCATGGCCATCAACAGTTCGTCGTCGAGGACGCCGCCGTAGCGCCGTTCGGCGAAGCAGGGGATGGCGAGACTTGGTTCCTTCTTGATCAGTGCGCGGCCCCAGGAGTCGGCGCAGGCTGATTCGCCGACGACGCTCCATTCGAACTTGCGGTAGCCCGACCACTGGAGGCCATTGATGAGGATCATCATCTGGCCCGGCGTGGCGTAGATCATGCAGATATCGGGCGGGTCGAGGCGGCCGCTGGCAAGGGGCGAAACGGCCATGGCTGTGTAAGTGCCGAACGGAACCACGTCCATGGCTGCCTGGTGGCGCTCGGCATCGTCGGGCGTTTCGTACCAGACCCCGGCGTAGTTCTTGCCGCTTCGCCACTTCTCATCCTGGGGGTGCAGTCCGATGACGGCGCCACACTGGGAGCCGGCAAGGTCGTCGTTGGTGATCCCGACAGTCCAGCCGAGACGGCAGGCCTGGGCGACGATCTGGTCCGTCGTGTGGATGGCCTGCGGGCGGCGGATGCGTGGAATCGCCTCCATTTCCGCCACCGTCGCGAACAGTTTCATGCCGATCGGCGTCGTCTTCAGGCGAAGGAGGGTGTTCAGTTCGGCGACGAGTTCGGCCCAGTCATAGGACTCTGGTTCGTCGAGTTCGATATCGCTGGTTTCGATGAGGGACATGGCGTGCCTCCGGAAAGGGTGGGGCCAAGCTACGCGGAGGCTGGCCCCGCCACAAGGCTTGCCGTTCGCGCTTCGGCCATGAGATGGCCCCCGAAAAGCACCAGCCAGAGGATGACCGGATACGCGACCCAGCGCTCGACACCGCCGTCCCCGAACCTGTCGAAGAGCGCCGTGCCGGACCCGACCACGGCGAAGAGCAGAACAGCGAGGGTGATCGCCCCGAGGACCATCGAGGCCCAGCCGGAGAGACGCGCCTGGGCCCGGGCGGAGAGGATCGCGCCAACACCGCCTGAGGTGAAGGCGAGGAGCGCGAAGATCCCGTGCATCGGCGCCCGGTTGCCGGGGAAGATCCCGACGCCGAACACGGCGATCCCGATCACGAGGACCGAGAGCCAGACTCTTCTCGCGTTTTTCGCTCGCCGCAGCCCGAGGGCAGCCACGATGATCAGGGCGCCGCTGAGGATCATGGTTGCGTTGAAGATGCGGGCGGAGGGTTGGCGAATGATGCTATCGGGCGGTTTCGTGGCGCCGAGATCGCTGATCTCGTTGTCGTGGGTCGTGTACGTGCCCGGGTAGAGAGCCTCTGCCGTGATGATTCCCATGAGGATGACGACGCCTGCCGTGGCCAGGGCGAGCCCGGAAACGACAGCCGCCGACAGTTGTCCCACGTTTCGCGCTGCCGTCCGGGGCGAGGCGCCAGCCGGGATTTTCGTTGCAGGGGTCGGGATTGCTTCGGTCATCTCGCCATCGTCTCGGGCATGAACTGACCTGTCTCCGGCCAGTTGGCGCCTCCCCATGTGCCGGTCGGCCCTGCTTGCGACGCCCGCTGGCCGGCCACTGACGCGACGAGGAGCGCGGTTCGGCGATAGTGGCCGAGCATGCCTTCATGAGCCTGCGTTCCTACCAGCGGCCGGCCCTCATTGGCATCCATCGCGGGATGATCGAGGAACGCGGCGGCACCTATACCGTCATGTTTCCCCGGCAATCGGGGAAGAACGAAATCGCAGGGATGCTGGTCGCCGGCCTGCTCGTGGCTCATGCCGATGTCGGTGGGAGCGTGGTGGTAGCGGCACCGACGTTCGCGCCGCAGGCACTCATCTCCCATAAGCGGGCGATGGACATCTTCCGCCGCTTCATCAACGTCGCGGGGGAATTTCGGACCGAGCGGAACAACATCAGGTACGGGCGGGCGACAGCGACCTACCTCGGGGCCAACCCGGAGGCTAACGTCGCGGGCCATACGGCGTCCGTCGCCATCATTGCGGACGAAGCGCAGGACATCGATATGGACTGGTTCGACCGCCAGTTTCGCCCCATGGCAGCCGCAACCGGCGCGCCCACAGTGATGTTCGGGACGACCTGGAACGGCCAGACGATGATCGAGAAGGCGGCCGCCCACAACCAGCGCACCGCCCTGTGGCGCCACTACCGCGTGACCTGGCGCGAGGTCGCCAAAGAACTCGCGGCGTACAGCAAGTACGTCCTCGCCGAGCGCGAACGCCTGGGTGAGGGGCACCACCTCTTTCGCACCCAATACGAGCTGCTGGCCGGGCAACCGAAGAACTCCCTCCTCACCGCCAGGCAGCTCGAGTCACTCCGGGGCGGCCATCCACGACTCCCAGGGCCCGGCGACGGGCGAACAGTACGTCGGCGGGCTCGACGTCGGTGGATCGGGCCTGCAGGCCGACGCGACCGTCCTGACAATCGGGCGGGCAGTCGAGCGGCGGCTTGAAGTGGTCGAGCACGTTGCCTGGCAGGGCGCGACGTTCGGCCGGCTCGAGGTGGACCTTCGCGGGATCCAGTCACACTGGCAGTTGCAGCGGATCGTGGTCGATGCGACCGGGATCGGGAGCGCTCTCTTCGACCAGCTCCTGGAGGCCGATCTCCCCGTGGCCGGCTTCACCTTCTCGCGGGCCACCAAATCCGACCTCGGGAGCGCGTTTATCGCCGCCTTGGAGACGGACCGGCTGGCGCTCTACGCCGATGACGGCTCCCCGGAGTACGAATCCTGCCTGCAAGAGTTGCGCGAATGCGGCCTCGAACTCGTCGGGGGTGGTCGCCTGGCGTGGGGCAACAGTTCCGGCCACGACGACTACGTCGCGAGCCTCATGCTCTGTCTGCATGCGGCGCGAACGACGCCACCGGCGCGCGTGGCCGTTGGCCGGCGGCGAATGTAGGCATCCGTCTCAGGCGACGATCTCGAGCGAGTCGTGGATCTCGGGGACGGCCATCAGGGTCTTGTGGACGGGACACTTCGCGGCAACGCGGAGGAGATCCTTCTGCTGGTCCTCGTCGAGGTCGCCGCGGAGAACAATGCGGCGATGGAAGTGCTGGACGTACCCCTCGTGCTCGTCTTCGCAGTCCGTGCAGTCCTCGGCGTGAATGCGCTCATGCTCGACCTGCACCGCCACCTCTTCGAGCGGGTAGCCCTTCTTGCGAGCGTAAAGCTGGATGGTCATGGCCGTGCAGGCGCCAAGCGCCCAGGTGAGCAGCACGTAGGGCGTGGGCCCGAGGTCATCGCCACCTTCGTCTTCCGGTTCGTCGGCCACGAGCGACCTGTGTGGCGCCGTCAGGAACTGGGCGAATTCGTAGTCGGCGAGCGACTGGGCGATAACGGTGATCATGGAACCTCCGGCCAGCTAGAGTTGTTTGGCTCTCAGACACCCTATCGGCTCGAAGTGAAGCGTGGGAGCGAAGAGCACACGAATCTGCAAGCAGCGCCGACCCCGGCTGGAGCGCCAGCGCTCCTTCGGGCGCCGAAGTGGGTAGAATCGGACGCCATGGCGTTTCTTATCCACAACGAAGATTCCCGGGACCCATACCCGGAGGCGCACTGGTTCATCGTCCGTCGCAGCGAGATCCTCATCTACGACTCTCCCGAGGGCCCGCGAATCCCCTACCAGCGGGGTGAGCCGCCGCTCGAAGGTCTTTCGCGGCACGTCCTTGGCTCGATGGATGGCGTGATCAGCTACGCCATTGATGCTGGTGAGGACCCATCGGTGCCGGAGCCGCCGGGCCACCGCTGGGTGAACCTCCGCGCCGCTTTCACCGAACTTGACGAGGTGGCCTGGACGGTCGCCGGGCGAGCCGAACAGATCGTCGCCTGGGACAGGACCCATAAGTACTGCGGCCGCTGCGGCAATGAGAACGAGATGCACCCCGCCGATCGAGCACGCGTCTGCCCTCGCTGCGGACTGATGCAGTTCCCCCGGCTTTCGCCCGCGACCATCACCCTGGTCACCCGGGGCGAGAACGACGAGGAGGTACTCCTGGCCCACGGCCGTCAATTCGGTCGGACTTTCTACAGCTGCCTCGCCGGCTTTGTGGAGCCGGGCGAGAGCCTTGAGGGGTGTGTGGCCCGGGAAGTGCAGGAAGAGGTGGGCCTCGAAATCAAGGACATCACCTACTTCAAGAGCCAGCCGTGGCCGTTCCCGAACTCGCTGATGATCGGCTTCCGGGCGCGGTACGCCTCGGGCGAGCTGAGTCTCCAGGAGTCGGAGATTGTGGATGCCCAGTGGTGGAGCGTCGGCAACATGCCCGACAGCTATCCCCGCGGCGGGATGTCGATAGCTGGCTGGCTGGTGGAAGGCTGGCTGGCGGAGCAGGGCGCGCTGTAAGTATCTGCGCCCCTGCTCGCACGGAAGGCCGAGCGAACGACGGTGGTGATCCACACGCGTTGAACGCGAGCGGCGGCGGCGATTTCGATTGTGAACTATTTCACACATCGCAAGGTTCGTTAACCAAAACTGTTGCTATCAGCACTTTGCAGTGCTCAACTGGAACGGTAGTCGCTGAGATCGCCCCGTGATCGGGGGGCGATACGGGGGAACCAATCTTTGAGGCGAATCCGCTACGAAGCGGGGCGGTAACTTCAGCCGCAGCCTGACAGCTAACCCCGTAGGCGTTGAAGCAATGGCCCGTGAGCATTGCGACGGCTACCCCGCCGCCCACCAACACCCGCTCAGAAACGACGGGACGCCAGGTTTGGCGCCCCCGGGAAAGGAATTAATGTGATGGAATACATCATCGCCCCGATGGTCAACGACGCTCGGCAGGCTGAACTTAACCGGCCGGAAGTCCGCTTCCGCCGCGAATGGCTCGCCGGCCGCGATGTGGACCGCTACGAGCACCTTCTGCGCCGGGCACACTCCCGGCTCAGCGAAGCGGCCACCCACCCCTTCGTATAAGGAAACGCAACAAACGAAGAAGGCCACCCAATGGGTGGCCTTCTTTGCGTGTGCTAGCGCCCCTGGAAGCGGGGCTCGCGCTTCTCGAGGAACGAGAGGCGGCCCTCCTTCACGTCCTCGGTGCGCGAAGTGATGCCCTGCAGCATTTGCTCATGCTCGATCTGCGTCGGCAGGCTCGTCTCCCATGCTTCGTGAGCGAGCCGTTTCATCAGCTCGATGGCCACGCTCGGCCCGTGGGCGATCTCCGCAGCCAGCGCCATCGCCCGCTCCATGAGTTTCTCCGGGGGAACCACTTCGCTGACAAGGCCCATGGCGAGCGCTTCGTCGGCGGGCACCAGCCGGCCGGTGTAGAGCATCTTGAGGGCGTTCTCCATCCCCACGATCCTCGGCAAGAACCAGGTGCAGCCGGTGTCGGCGACGATCGCTCGCTTCACGAAGACGGCGCTGAAGCGAGCCGCCTCCGAGGCGATACGGATGTCGACACTGAGGGCGAGGGAGAAGCCCGCGCCGGCACTCGCCCCGTTGACGGCGGCGATGGTCGGCTTTCGGCAACGATAGATCTGCTCCATCACCAGGTAACGCGAGCGCATCTGCTCATCGCGACCGGAGAACGGGCGAGGGTGCCAGTCGGCTTCCGTTTCGGTCGCCGTGAGGTCCGTCCCGGCGCAGAAGCCGCGGCCAGCGCCGGTGATGACGATGCAGCGCACGTCATCGTCCGCTTCGCTGCTGGCCATGGCCGTCTCGAGTTCTGCCCACGATCCCCAGGTCATCGCATTGAGTTTTTCGGGCTTGTTGAGGGTGATGAGCGCGACGTGATCGTTGACGTCGACGGTGAGGTCTTTGAAGGTCACAGCATCCTCCGGGCAATTGTCCGCACGATACCGGATGTTGGGGGAGGGGCGGCAGCGGCGCAGACATCGTGCCCGAATAGCTCGCAAACCTTGCCCGCGGCGCTAGGATTGGGCAATGAGCGCCGACCCTGGCACCATCGGGCTCGAATCTTTCCAGCAGCGCCGCTGGACGGATGTCTATGCCGCGCTATCGGCTGAAGATCAGGGCAATCTCGCCGCTGCCGACTTCGAGCGCTGGGCCATCGTTACTGAACTCCTCGGGCGGCACGACGAGACGCCTGCTCTGATGACGCGTGCCCACCAGGCGTATCTCGCCGGGGACGCCCACCCCTCGGCCGCCCGCTGCGCCTTCTGGCTGGGCATGTTCCTGATGGAGCTGGGGGAGATGTCGCAGGCGGGAGGATGGTTCGCCCGGGCGGGTCGCGTCCTCGAAGAATCCGGCGCTGATTGCGCCGAGTGCGGCTACATCCGCATCCCCGAAGGAATCCAGCTCATCGACAGCGAACCGGAAACCGCCTTCGCTATCTTCGAAGAGGTGGCCGCCTGCGCTCGCCGGTTCCGCGATCACGACCTTGCGGCAATGTCCCGCCTCGGTCGGGGCCAGGCGCTGATCCGGCTCGGACGCGTCGAGGAGGGCGCTACCTTCCTCGACGAAATCATGGTCGCCGTGATCGCCGGCGATGTGTCACCGCTCGCTTCAGGCATCATGTACTGCGCCGTGATCGAGGTTTGCCACCGGATGTTCGACCTCCGGCGGGCCCAGGAGTGGACGACGGCGCTCACCCGCTGGTGCGAAGCGCAGCCCGACCTCGTCCTTTTCCGGGGGCGCTGCCTGATCTACCGGGCGGAAGTGATGCAGCTGCACGGCGAATGGAGCGCCGCATTTCGGGAGGCCGAACACGCTGGCGACCTCCTCGGGGGGGAGCCCGCCGTCGGCATCGCGTGGTATCGACAGGGAGAGCTTCATCGCCTTCGCGGCCATAGCAACGAAGCGGAGACCGCCTTTCGCCGGGCGGAAGAACACGGCTACCGACCCGAGCCGGGCCGCGCTCTCCTTCGGTTAGCGCAAGGGCGCGAGGAGGCGGCGGAAACGGCCATCCGCCATGCCCTCGACGAAGCCGGGGCGCCCGCCGACCGCGTGAACCTGCTACCAGCTGCGGTCGAGATCTTCGTGGCTGCCGGCAACATTGACGCCGCTCGCGATGCCGCCGAAGAGCAGGAACGCCTGGCCGCCACCTTCGATGTTCCCTACGTCGTTGCCTCCGGCCAGCGTGCGTTGGGAGCGGTGGCGCTCGCAGCCGGTGACCCGCGTCGCGCCGCCGAGCGCATCCGCAAAGGCCTCGCGCTCTTCCAGCAACTCGACCTGCCGTACGAGACGGCACGGACGCGCGAACTGCTCGCCGATGCGGCCTCGGCCCTGGGCGACGACGAGACCGCCCGGATACACCGGAGCGCGGCCCGGGAGGCGTATGCCTCACTGGGCGCCGGGCCGGATCTCGCACATCTCGGCGGCACGACAGAGGAAGACGGCGACGAACTGACGCCGCGCGAACGCGAAGTCCTTCGGCTCATCGCTACGGGCATGACCAATCGCGCCATCGCCGACACCCTCGTCATCAGCGAGAAGACCGCGGCGAACCACGTGAGCAACATCCTCGCCAAGCTCGGCCTCTCGTCGCGTTCTGCGGCGACGGCCTATGCCTATGAGCACGGCCTCGTCTGAGTTCAGACCGGGAAGAAATACCTACGGCCATTTGCGGAAAGTCGGGAAGAACGGCTCATGTGTGGCGCTGTGTGCGTCCCTAGCGTTGGGGAACATCAACCACAAGCGAGGCACAGCCATGAACAACGCTTCCACCACCGAACACATCGAAACAGCCGTCATCGGGGGCGGCCAGGCCGGGCTCTCCGTTGGCTACCACCTGAAACAGCGAGGCATGCCGTTCCTCATCCTTGACGGCAACTCAAGGGTGGGGGATGTCTGGCGCAACCGCTGGGACTCCCTTCGCCTGTTCACGCCGGCGCGTTTCTCTTCGATCGACGGGATGAAGGCGCCGGCGCCGAAGAATTCGTTCATCACCAAAGACGAAATGGGCGACTACCTGGAGGCGTACGCCCGGCACTTCGAGCTGCCCGTGCGCACGGGCTTCCGCGTCGACCGCCTGGCCCGTGAGGATGGCCGCTTCGTCATCCAGAGCGGCGGGCGTTGCCTCACAGCCGACAACGTTATCGTCGCCATGGGGAACCACCAGTGCCCGAAGGTCCCGGGGTTCGCCACCGAACTGGACCCGGCAATCCGCCAGCTCCACTCCATCGAGTACCGCAACCCGGACCAGCTCCAGGACGGCGATGTGCTCATTGTCGGGGCAGGCAATTCCGGCGCCGAAATCGCCAGGGACGTTGCCGGCGAGCGAAGGATATGGCTGGCCGGCCGCGACGTTGGCCAGATTCCGTTCACCATCGACAGCACGCTGGGCCGGGCACTCGTCCGTCCCGTCCTCCGCGGACTCTTCCACCGGGTGCTCACGATCCGCACGCCGATGGGTCGCCGCATGCGCCCGAAGGTACTGGCCCACGGCGGACCGCTGATCCGCGTGAAGAACAAGCAGCTGAGCGCCCTGGGCGTTGAGCGCGTGGGCAGGGTCACCGGCGTGAAGGATGGCAAGCCCATGTTGGATGACGGGCAGGTCCTCGACGTCGCCAACGTGCTCTGGTGTACGGGCTTTCACCCCGGCTTCTCATGGATCGACCTCGATGTCTTCGGCGAGCACGAACCGAACCACCGTCGCGGCGTCGTCGAAAGCGAACCCGGCCTCTACTTCGTCGGCCTCGAATTTCTCTACTCGTTCAGCTCCGAAATGATCCAGGGTGTCGGGCGGGATGCGGAGTACGTGGTGAAGCACCTGGAAAAGCGGACGAACGCCTCCAGGCAGGACGCGGCCTGAGCAGGGAGGAGGGAGGGCGTGCGCGAGATCGACACGGTTGTCATCGGGGGCGGCCAGGCTGGCCTGGCGACCAGCTATCACCTCAAGCAGCGGGGCTTCGACCACGTGGTCCTCGACGAGCACGAAAGGCCCGGAGATGCATGGCAGGAGCGATGGGACTCGCTGAGGCTCTTCACGCCCGCGCGCTACAGCGGCCTGCCCGGCATGGCATTTCCGGGCTCGGGCCGTGCGCTCCCCACGAAGGATGAGGTCGCGGCCTACCTCCGGGCGTATGCGACCCGTTTCGAGCTCCCCGTGCGCGGCTGCACTCATGTGGAACGGGTGGCCGCCGACGACGACCGCTACATCGTCAGGGCGCGGGGTGAGGAGCTGAAGGCCCGCAACGTGATCATCGCCACCGGCGCTTTTCACCACCCATACGTCCCGGAATTCGCCGGTTCGCTGGAAGACGGCATCCACCAGCTCCATTCGTCGGACTACCAGAGGCCGGACCAGGCCCAGGAGGGCGACGTCCTTGTTGTCGGGGCGGGCAGCTCGGGCGCCGAAATCGCGATGGAGCTGGCCGCCGAACACCGCGTCTGGCTTGCCGGGCGGGACCCGGGGCAGGAACCGATGGCCCCTGGCTTCCTCGGCGACCGTGTCCTGACCCCGCTGATGTGGTTCATGGCGACGCGGGTGATCAACGTCGCCAATCCCATCGGCCGAAAAGTGCGCCGAAGCTTTCTGCACCCGCCGAAGGGCATCCCGCGGGGCCGTATCACGAGGAAGCAGGTCAGGGCGGCCGGGGTTGAGTGGGTGCCACGAGTGGTGGGCGTCGACAAGGGGCTGCCACGGCTCGAAGGCGGCCGGGCGCTGGACGTCGCCACTGTCATCTGGTGCACGGGGTTCCGGCCCGATTTCACCTGGATCGACCTGCCCATCTTCGATGAGTACGGGTACCCCCGCCATGAACGCGGGATCGTGCCATCGCATCCAGGCCTCTACTTCATGGGCCTGCTCTTCCAGAGCACCCTCAGCTCGGCATTGATTGGCGGCGTTGACCGCGACGCCGGCCACATCGTTCGACACATGGCGAAGCGGATGGAACAGTCCGCCGCCTGAATCACACGGAGGTGAATCTCATGGAAACCCGGGCAATGATCGTCGCACTCAACAGCCAGCAGCCGGAACGCCTGCGCACGTTCTACGAAACGACTGTTGGCCTCGCGCCGAAATTCGACTTCGCCCCGGGGGCATTCGCCCTCACAGCGGACGCTCCTCCCTGCCTGATCGTCGAGTCGCATGACCAGGTGGCGGATGCGGCGAAGGAACCACAGCGGATCCTGCTCAACCTCCTCGTGGGGGACGCCCGCGGGGAAGAAGCGCGGCTCCGCTCGGCGGGGGTTGCCTTCGTCGAAGCGACGTACGAGGAGCCGGGCGTCGGCCTGTTCGCCACGTTCGCCGACCCGGACGGCAACTATTGCCAGCTGGTGCAGCTGGGGGGCTGACACGCGGCTGCCAGGTTGGCGGCCTGCGATGGCGGGCGAAGGTGCAGGCAAAAGCGTATCGAAACGAGCCATGGAGGCCGGAGTGATGCGTAGCCGGAGCCGCTGCGCCTAGCCTGGGGATAATCAGCGATCCACACTGTAGATGGCGCCCACAAAAGCACACTGGCGAGGTCAACGCACACGACCAACCGTGTGTAGCTGGGAGCCGCGGACCCAAGCACGCGCTACACGGAAGACCAGAGCAGAGAGCGACGAAAGCGAAGCAACACGATGAGCACTAGGACAGCTGGCGAAAGCGGCGAGCGAGGGGAGAGAGGGGGGAGGGAGAAGGTACGGGAGGCGGGCGACACGAGACGAGCCGACAAAACGAGCGCAAACGGCCGCCGGCAGAGCCCGAGACGACGGCCAGAACGCCGACGCGGCCGGAGGGGGAGCACACGCGACCGACCAGGGCGGACCAGATACGAGGGGTGAGGTTACGACGATGGCCACGTACACCCGACACAGACAGGCAGACGAGACGCACGCCGGCAGCGTGGAGAGCGCATCGAGAATCGAACTGGCACGACAGGGGTGGCGAAGGCATAGCGACACATAGACACGCCCCTCAGGGAGCGTGATACGAAGTACCCAGATCGCATGGAAGAGGGCGAGATTGAGGTGTAGAGAGCGTGTTAATATTGATTTGGATTGAAGGATGGAAGTGTAGGATTAAAGTGAGGAAATTTCGCCAGCCCCCCCGCGCCGTCTCCCGTCCCCACCCTGACAGCACCCACTCCGGCCTAACACCGGCCTCCCGCAAGCGTGGATCCATCACTCCCGGAGCCATGCCATGCAACCCGAGATTCCCCGCGACCTGCCCCTGCCCGTCCACCTGCGCCGCCTCGACCACGAGCGGATGCGCCGCTACGCCGACAACCTCGGTTTCTACGAGGGGAGCCAGTGGGAGGGTCGCGCCCGTCGCGGTGAGCGCCGCCTGACCTTCAACTACGCACGCGCCTTCGCCGACAAGATCACGAGCTACCTGCTCAGCGGCCACAGCGTCCAGGTCGAGGCGATCGATGGGGCGAACGAGGTCACCCGCGACAGGGCCCGTGCGGCGGAGCTGGCCCTGCGCGTGGTCGAAGCCGAGAACGCCGTCGCCCAGCTGGATTTCGAAACGGAACTCGATTGCGCGGTCCTTGGCGATGCCGCCTACAAGGTGACCTGGGACGCGGACGAGGGATCGGTGCGGATCAGTGCGCCGGACATCCAGGGCATCTACGCGTGGCGGGAAGCGGGCGACCTCAGCCGCATTGTCGCGATCGCCAGCCAGTATGAGATCCACGGCCCGGAGGGGACGGCCTACGCGAGCAACACCGTCCCGCCCGGCACCGTCACCGAGTTCTGGACGGCGGAGACCTTCGAAACCTGGCAGGGCACCGACCTCGTCGAGCAGGCGCCGAACCCCTACGGCTTCATCCCCTTCGTCGTCTTCCCCAACATCCGCGAGCCGAAGCAGGCGTGGGGGGCGAGCGATATCCCGCCGCTGGTCGCCAGCAACCGGGAGCTGAACCGGGCCTTCAGCCAGCTGAGCCAGATCCTCGAACTCAGCGGCAACCCCATCGCGGTGCTCGAAGGCGTGGCCGAATCACGCGATATCGCTGTCGAGCCGGGCGCCGTCTGGGAGGTGCCGGAGAAGGCGCGAGCCTACCTCCTCGACCTCCTCCAGGGCGGCGGTGTCGCCCTCCACCGCGACTACATCGACCTCGTCTACCGCACCCTCCACGACCTCGGCGAGTCGCCACGCACGGCGTTTGGCCACAACCCCCAGGGCCTCAGCGGCATCGCCCTCAACACCGAACTCGACCCGATCGCCCGCAAGGTTGAACGGAAGCGGCTCATCCGCAGCGCCGTCTACGAACGGCGGGCCTCGATGGTCCTCCGCCTGCTGCACCGCTTCGCCGGGCTGGAGATCGAAGGCATCCGGCCGGTGGCGAACTGGGCTCCCGTGCTCCCGGTCGACCGCAGCCGCCAGGCCAGCGACGAACGCGCCCTCGTCGCCGCCGGCATCCACTCCCACCGCACCGCCTCCGCGAACCTGGGAGCAGAGGACCCGGAGGGGGAGTGGGCGCGGGTGCTGGAGGAGCGGGGGATGGAGGGGTAGGGGGATGGTGAGACTTGCGCTCAGCGTCGCCGTGTCAAATGGCGTCTGAGGTTCGCAATGCTCCCAGCGACTCAACTAGGTTGCCCACTCCAAGTGTCGAAGCCGTTGCAGATAGCCCGAACAGCCGACGACGCGTGCCGTCCCTCGAGACCGAGTCGATCCAGACGCGTGGCCGTGGTCGACGCCATGCTCGTTTCGGACGCTCCGGCGACCCCGACGGCAAGCTGGAGAAGGTTAGACAGGGGCGCTTCGTCGTTTCGACAGTGTCGCCCAGCTCGGTGCGATTGCGCGTTTCGCGCGACTTGAGCCCATGCTGGACCTGTGCCGAGCGTGGGGCATCGTCAGTTCCGTCGTCATACGCGATATCGAGTTCGGAAAGCACTATGCTTGCACAGTTGATCTCGTCAGCGCTTTCGCGACGCTGACACGTCGGCAGGTTGAGTCAGTCATTCGCCCATTCTAGGCGATCTGAGGTCTCAAGCACCGCGTGGGCATCGCTCAGGAACTCGAAGCCTCGAGATCGCCGACAACGGCGCGTTGGCCTGTTCCTGTGCATAGCGACCGACTCGTCGACCACGTAGCTGTCTGCCGGGCCAACAGCGGAATCAGATTCCCCGGGATTGTTCAGGTGCGCTGTGGAAACCGATAGTCCAGCTAGAACGCCCTAAGGCGATGAGGCCATCCGCACTCCACGGGTCTGCAATCGATGTACTGGTGTCTCGTCGACAGCTCCTGCGCACTGCACGCTTCCGGATTCCAGCTGCTTCGTCCGCGTTGGCCGCATAGAGCCCCTCGACCGGAAGGCGTCGTGAGCGGTTGTCATGACACAGAAGTCGGGCATCTCTCGTCGAAACTCATCGACGATCAGCGTACGGGTGTTCAGAACCAATGTAATCCACATGAGAGCCTGCCTCCCGACAAGAAGCCTGACAGCCGGAAAACAACGCTGCCAACCCCCAACACCCTTGCCACCCTCCCCCCACCGCCGCTACCGTGCCCCGTCCACACCCGGAGGCCCCCACCATGCCCGCAACACTCGAACCGATCGTCCGCGAACTCATCGGGAAGTTCGACGCGATGGATGTCGACGGCATCCTCCCTATGCTCAGCGACGACTTCCAGGCTCCGCACTCGTTCGAGGATTACTGGATGCGGACGAAGGACGAGGCTCGCGGCTACTTCGGCTTCCTCAAGACCGCCGCACGTTTGGTGGCCTCTCGATCCGCGAGATGATCGAAGACGGTCGCCGGTACTAACACTTCAACCCCCGGGTGGGTGACGCGTTCGCAACCCCAGTAGCCCCCATCTCCCAAACCCGCTAGCTTCGCTCCATGTATGAGGTCCGGGAGATGCGCCCTACCGAGTGGCGGCTCTATCGCGATGCGCGGCTGCGGGCGCTGGCGGGAGCGCCGGAGGCTTTCGGCACCACCTACGCGGAGTCGGCGGCGCTGACGGACGAGGAGTGGGAGCAGCAGTTCCGCGAGCGGGCGGCGACGATGACCCACTACCTTGCCTTCGCCGGCAACGGTGCGGTCGCCGGGATCGTGCGGCTCTTCGGGCAAGCGGGGGAGCCGGATGTCGTGGAGGTGCTGGGGATGTGGGTGGAGCCGGAACACCGGCGGTCGGGAGCGGCGAGGGCGATGCTGGACACCTGCCTGGCGGAAGCAGCCCGGCGCGCGGCGAAGCGCGTGAGGCTTGAAGTGGCCGCGGGCAACGACGCCGCCATTCGGCTGTACGAGGGCTACGGCTTCGCCTTCACAGGAGCCTGGGAGCCGTTGCGCGAGGGGAGCGTCGAGCGTGCGCTGGTGATGGAGAAGGTGCTGGGGTGATTGGGGTGGGGGATGGTGCGCATTCGGCCTTCCCGTACACTCCGTCCGGAGGTGTCGTCTTGGATAGCTACAAACTGCTGCTGTTTCTGCACATCACGACGGTGATCGTGGCGCTGGGGAGCACATTCGCGCTCCCGTTCCTGCAGGGGTTCATGACCCGGCAGGGGGTTGGCCCCACTCGCCTCGTCCTCAAGTTCACGCTCTACCACGACAACGTGCTGGTGCTGCCGGGGGCGCTGCTCGTCTTCCTTTTCGGCGTCGGCCTGATCTTCAATGACACCACCGGCTACAAGGACGACATGCCTGTGTGGCTGACCATCGCCATGGCCTGGTTCATCATCGTGCCGATCATCGACTGGTTCCTGATGCGGCCGCTGACGAAGCGTGGCATCGCGATGCTGGAGGGCGTACCGGACAGCGCGGAGCTCCCGGCGGAGTTCAAGCCGCTGGGGGCGCGGGCACAGATGATCGGCGGGCTCATGGGCCTGTCAGTGGTGGGGATTGCCTTCCTGATGGTCTGGAAGCCGGGGGGCTAGCCGGCAGGAGATCCCCTCCCGACTCCCTCGTTGGCGGGGAAGGTGAGCGCGGCCTTGCGGGCCGAAGGGAACTCCCTTCCCGCGCTGCGGGCTTTCCGTGGCAGAATGCGCCCACAACAACTGTGGGAGTGAACGAATGAAGCTGGAGAACGTGAAGAAGGTCGCCGTCCTTGGCGGCGGTGTCATGGGTGGCGGGATCGCCCAGGTAACGGCGACGGGCGGCTACGACGTGGTCATCCGCGACATCAACAGCGAGGTCATCGAGGCGACGCGGGAGTCAATCTTCGACGGCAAGTGGGGGCTGAAGCGGGCGGTCGAGCGGGGCAAGCTGCCTTTCGATGCTGCGATGGAAGCGATGGGACGGATCAGCTTCACCACCCAGCTCAGCGACCTGAAGGACGTCGACCTGATCATCGAGGCGATCCCGGAGAAGCTGGAGCTGAAGCAGCAGGTCTTCAAGGAACTGGACGGCGCGATCAAAGCCGAAGCTATCTTCGCTTCGAACACCAGCGGCTTCGCGATCGAGGACGTGTCGCGCGACGTGAGCGAGGCGCGCAAGGCGAACTTCGTCGGCATGCACTACTCGAACCCGGTGGTGACGATGCGGATGCTCGAAGTCATCTACACGCCGAAGACGAGCCAGGACACGATCGATACAGCGGTCGGCCTGGGTGAGGCGCAGGGCAAGGCGATCAGCATGGTGAAGGACGCGCCTGGCACCTACGGCTTCCTCCTCAACCGGATCTTCGGCGCCGCCCGGCGAGAGGCCGTGGCCATCGTCGAAGCCGGGATCGCGACGGAAGAGGACATCGACAAGGCCATGGTCACCGGTCGCAACTGGCCTGCAGGCTTCTTCGGACGCCGCGGCGGCATCGGCAAGGAGTGGTAGGCTCCGCGCTTCCAACCTATTCCTGGCGCCGGGGCCCCGAGTATGCCAAGCGAACGAGTTGAACGCTGGATCGAGCACCTCTCACGGATAGAGGGCGGCGAGGTTGACCTTTTGGACGAGGTCGTTGCCGAGCATGTCCTTATTGACGGACGGGAAGTTTCTCGAGAGGACATGAAACGGCAGCTCGAGCCGTTCTTCCTCGCGAACCCGGGCCTTCGCACCACGGTGGAAGACGCCTGGGAGGACGGCGATGTCGTCATGGCCCGGCTCACCTGGGGAGGGACACTCGGTTCTGACTGGGTGGACCCTCACCTGGGGCGCATAAGCGGGACAGCAGGAAAGTCAGTAAAGATCCGGGGGATGGCGATTCGTCGGTTCGAGAACGGGCGGATCGTCGAGCTCTGGGACTCGATGGATGCCTATAGCCTGCTCCGCCAGATCGGGGCGCTCGAATGACGAGATGCCATTGGGACGCCTGAACCAGGCCATCTGGGCCTTGCTCGCGGTGCTCGGTGTGCTGCTGGTGCTGGCGTTCGTGTTCGACTTTGGGCCGTTCGCCTGGGTGGTGGTGGCGTTGATGGTCGTGGTGCTGGCGCTGGATTTTGTGAGCCGCCAGCGCAGCGGGCGATGAGGGACGCATGCCACACGACGAATCGAGCCGGCCAGACAACATGCTCCTGCAGCTGCTCTCGAACCTGCCGGAAACCAATGTCCCCGTCGTTGACCTTGCCATTGGCGCCGTCCTGCTGCTCGGTGGTTTGGCCATCATCCTGCGCGTTTCCGGGCGTTCCTCCCGCTGACCGCGCTCGTATACTCAAAGTATGGTCACGACGAAGTCGTCGCTTCGACAGCAGTTCGAGGTTGAGCGCCGGCGGGCAGCGTTTTTCACCTTCCTCCCGGCGATGGGCATCGGCATCATTGCCAGCGATACGTGGATCGCACCGTGGTCCGGCATCCCCGGCGGGCTGCTCGTCGGTGGACTCGCCTACCTGCTGGTCTATGGCTACGAGACGCTGATGTGGCGGCGCGAACATGGCAGCTGATGAGCGGGCCCTGAGCCACCTCGACGAGAAGGGTGCGGCCCGGATGGTCGACGTTTCGGCGAAGGATGACACGGAACGGGTTGCCGTTGCCGAAGGTTTCGTGACGATGGAGCCGGCGACGCTGGCGCTCATCGTCGAAGGCGGGCTGCCGAAGGGCGACGTGCTCGCGGTGGCACGGGTGGCCGGGATCATGGCGGCAAAGCGCACGAGCGAGCTGATCCCCATGTGCCATCCCCTGCCGGTGACCGGGGTCACCGTGGACCTGGAGCCGGCGGGCAGCGACCGGCTGCGGATCGTGGCGACGGTGAAGACGACCGGAAAGACGGGTGTCGAGATGGAGGCGCTAACGGCTGTCTCCGTCGCCGGCCTGACGGTGTACGACATGTGCAAGGCAGTCGACCGGGGGATGCGGGTGGATGGCGTGCGCTTGCTGGAAAAGCGCGGTGGCAAGAGCGGGGAATGGCGAGCGGGGGCGTAGACCTCATCCCGTGGACAGTGACGAGAGACTCCGGCGAAATATCGCGGCCTATGCGGAGATAGCGGGCGACTATGCCCGACGCAGCGAACGAGAGCCGCGGCCGTGGTTCAGGGAGCCTGAGGAGAGGCTCGCCGGGGCGCTGACGCCCGGCGCGCAGGTGCTCGATATCGGGTGCGCGTTAGCGGTTCAGGCGTAGGAGAGGCGACCGCGAGGCGTTGGAATCTCGCGTCCCATCTCGCGTGCAGTTTCAATCCACTCGGTAATCACGATGCGCACATTCGAGATGGCTTCCTCGTAGCTCGCGCCGTCTGCCATGCACCCTGAGAGTTCGGGTACTTCGACGAGGAAAGCCTGGTCTTCTTCCGACCACCAGATCACGAGCTCATACCTAGGCATCGAGTTCATCCACCAATCCGTATTTGAGGATAACAGACCGAACTTGCCGGACCTGATAGCGCTTCGCCAGGGACCGCTGCGGCTGAAGGTTCAGGATCTCCGATACACCGCTGCGGGTCAGAATGTGGTGGCTACCTCGAATCCGTACTCGGAATCCCAGCGCCTCCAGGAGTGCTATCAGTTCCACGAACCTGACGTTGCCGTCCGACTGTCCGGCAAGAACCTGGCGCAGGGTATCCTCGGCGCTCACGCGCACATGCTACGGCTCTGGCGGAACAACGCCTAAGCGACGTACCGGTAGAACTGGAGAAGCGACCAGAGGCCGATCCCAGCGCCGGCAACGAATACTAGGATGGCCGCGCGAAGCGAGAGATCGCGCCGGTAAGGGATAGTGACTTCTCCATAGCTCAGTCGCTGGGCAGCGCCCCCGGCCATGACGAACCAGAAGACTCCCCAGGCGAGGTTGAACCCGGCATTGAAGAGTGCCATCGCGAACCAATGTAGCACCCGGGCGCAACCCTCTCCGGCTGCCTGTAAGCTCACCACCACAACGAAGACGGAGTGTGGACACATGCCTGAAGACTGGGCGCGGCCGGTGGTGCACTGGGAGATCGAGGCGAAAGACGCTGACGCGATGGGCAAGTTCTACGGAGAGCTCTTCAACTGGAAGGTTGGCGAAGGGCGCGTGAAGAACCTGAGTCCCGGCATCGGCGCGCCGGAGACGATCACCGGGCACATCCGCGGCGGCGAGGCATCGGGTGTCGTGCTCTACATCCAGGTGCTGGACCTGGCCACGACGCTGAGGAAGACGAAGGAGCTGGGCGGGGAGGTCCTGCGGGAGCCATTCCAACCAGAAGGTCAGCCAACGCTGGCGTGGATTGCGGACCCGGAAGGCAACCGCGTGGTGTTGGTGCAGCAATAGGACGGGGATGAGGGGAGGCCGCGGCCACCCCTCATCGCTCTCAGTCGCCTAGGAGAACTGGGCTTCGATGACCGCCTGCGGCTCCGCGCCAGAGGCCATCGCATTGTCGACGCGCAGTTTCAGGGTGTCGCCAGCGGTCGATGTGTAGGTACATTCCACCTGGCCGGTCCCGGCATCGCAACCGGACATCGACCAGCTGGATGGGTCGCTGGGTGTGTTGTCTTCCAGGGTGGTGACGGCATCGGCCACAGCCATCTCGTCGAGGGTATTGTGGTCGCCATCAAGCCAGGCCTGGAACGTCGCGTCGGCATAGTCCTGGGCGTTGTCCGGGAGCATACCTGCCACCGATGTGGTGGTGGCTACGGCCGAGGGCGAAGCCTCGACGGTGGTGGATGCGCCGACCGTGGCGGTGGCGTTTGCATCGTCGTCGTCACCACAGGCGGCAACGGCAACCGAGAACGCCGCGGCGAAGGCGACGACCGTGGTGGCCCGGCGCCAGCGGCTCACGGGGAACTGGTTCCGTTGATTATTGGGTTGCACGCAAAGCCTCCTACTCGTTTGTCCAGCGAGGGGCAGGCTTTCAACGCCTCCGGGGTTAGCTGACGGGCTACGGTGGAAAGTTCACCGCCCCATCCTTGTAGGGAAGGACGGGCTCGCCCCAAGAACAACCGTGTGGTTCCCCCGTCCCGGTGTTCCGGGCTAGGCGACTGGGTACGTCATGAACCGTACGCCTTTGGGCCGGGGCACCCGGTAAAAGGTAAGGAAGGGGTTTTCGGAGCGCTCTCGTACAATTCCGGCGATGGCTGAACCGACACGGTGCGGATGGCCGGGTGCCGACCCCTTGATGCTGGCGTATCACGACGAGGTCTGGGGCGTCCCCCAGCACGAGGACGCGACGCTCTTCGAGTTCCTCACGCTGGAAGGCGCGCAGGCGGGCCTCAGCTGGCGGACGATCCTCTACCGGCAGCCGGGCTACCGGGCGGCGTTCGAAGGCTGGGACATCGCCCGGATCGCAAACTACAGCGAGGAAGACGTCGCGCGTTTACTCGCGGACCCGGGGATCATTCGCAACCGGGCAAAGGTGGCCGCGACGATCGGCAACGCGAAGGCGGCGATGGAAGTGCGCGAGGAGTTCGGCTCGCTCGACGCTTTCCTCTGGGGACTCGCGGGCGGCGTACCCAACCGCAACAGCTTTGCCGCCCCAGGCGAGGTTCCCGCCGAGACGCCGGTCGCGCAGGCGATGAGCAAAACCCTGAAGAAGCGCGGCTTCCGCTTCGTCGGGCCAACGATTTGCTATGCCTTCATGCAGGCGACGGGGATGGTGAACGACCACCTGACAGGCTGTTTCCGGTGGGAGGAGATTGGGTGATCGCAACCTCGACGGTCGGGTTCAGGCCGGACTAGAAGGCCGGATACGTTGGCTCAAGGCCAAAGGCAACCCGGCCTGCTTGTTCCATGACCTCCCGGTGGAGCATTACGTGCGCCTGGATCGCATGGACATCCCGAAGACTGCGTTCGAAAGGTCCGCTCTCGGCCAGGGCATCGCCACCGGCCGCCCGGTAGATGGCATCGACAGCGTCCACGGCGACTTCGCCCGCATGTACCTGGGCGCGCCGCAAGCGAGCGCGTGTCTCACCTTCCGGTCGCTGTCCGTCCGCGACGAGATCCCAGCATTCGCGAAAGGCTTCGACCACGTAGCCTCGCGCCGACTCGACGTTCGCCTTTGCCCTCGCCACCACGTACTGCGCGCTCGTTCGCTGGCTCAGGCTCGACCAGCCGCCGCGAGCAGGATTCTTCGTAGCTGCCAGGTCGATAAGCCCCTCGATCACACGCCTTGCGATGCCCAGTCCGATCATCGCGAATGGTGGGCCGAACAGCAGTGGCCCCATCCGGAACAGCGGCGCCGGGTGATAGGGCGGCGACTGAAAGATTGCGAGGGTCATCGCATCGGGCACGAACACATCGTCGACAGCAAAGTCGGTGCTACCGGTCCCGCGCATGCCGCCCACGAACCAGGTGTCGAGGATGTTCACCTGATCGACCGGCAGGAGCGCGTAGGTAAGCGCCGGGATCCCGCCTTGCTGAAGCCGCGGTTGGTCGTCATCAAAGATGCGACAGCCGCAAAACGCCCAGGCCGCCTGGTGGATGCCGCTCGCCCACGTCCACCGGCCGCTCACCCGGAAGCCGCCTTCGACGGCGACCGCCTTCCCGTGCGGAGGCAGGGATCCACTGACCACTGCTCCCGCCGGCGTGGACATGGCCGGTATGACCTCTGGCCGAATGACTCCGGCCACAGCGAAGTTGAGGATTCCGATCGCCCAGTTCCATGCAGCCGAGCCGTCGTAGCTTGCCACTTCTTCGAGTAATTCGAAGAAGGCCATCGGGCTCAGGTTCTTCCCGCCGAGGTCTGGCGGCAGCATCACACGGAAGAGGTCCCGCTCCACCAGGGCATCCGCAACGGCTTGCGGCAGGCGTCGAAGCTGATACTGCTCTTCCCGGTGAGCATCGATGATCGGCTCGAGTTCGCGGACAGCACTTACGAGCGGCGGCAAGACGTCGCGATCGGAATCGAGATACGTTCGCTTCCAGGCGCTCATGAGCGGTTGCGGGGCACCTCCCCAGGCCAGCGTGCGTTAGAGCAACACGGCCCGTCATCGGCCGTTCTACGCGTCGGCGTGATCGCGGTGCATTCTTCGCGCGCGCCGGACCGCCTGTCAACAATGGCCCGCCACCGGCCGTTTGCGGACTCTCGCCGTTGTACGCAAAGCGGGGAATTCGCATCAGCTGTCCCTTTTCCCGTAAAACGAGACACGTGACCGCACCACTCGATGGCATCCGCGTGCTCGAAATCGCCAACTACGTGGCCGCTCCGGCGCTTGGCGCGCTGATGGCCGACCTTGGCGCGGACGTCATCAAGGCGGAGCCGCCGGGCGGTGAGGTGATGCGGGCGAGCTTCACGCCGGGTACGAGCACCTACCACGTGAACTTCCTTTTCGAGCTGGAGAACCGGGGGAAGCGTTCGATGACGCTCGCCCTCGGCAGGCCCGGGGCGACAGAGCTTGTGCACGAACTGCTGGCGAAGTGCGACGTGCTCCTGACGAACCTGCTCGCTCCCCGGCAGGAGCGCTACGGTCTGACTTCGGAACAGGTGCTGGCGCGGAACCCGCGGATCATCCACTGCAGCATCAGCGGTTTCGGGCTCGAAGGTCCTGACGCGGCCCGGCCGGGCTTCGACTTCACTGCATTCTGGGCGCGGGCGGGAATCATGAGCCTCGTGGGCCACCCCGGCGGGGACCCGGTGCTGAGCCGGATCGCCCAGGGCGACCACACCTCCGCGATGAACGCCCTCGCCGCCGTCTTCGCCGCCCTGCGCATGCGCGACCTGACCGGCAAGGGCCAGGCCGTCGACATCTCGCTGCAGCAGACCGGCGTCTATACCGTGGCGACCGATGTGGCGCGGACGCTGATGGACGGCAAACAACCAAAACGACTCGACCGGCAGTCGCCGAACAATCCGCTTTTCAATACGTACGAGACCGCCGATGGCGAATGGGTGCTGCTGGTACACATGACGCCGGACCCGTACTGGCCGAAGGTCTGCGAGGCAATCGAGCGCCCTGACCTCGTGCGTGAGGAGTACGCCACCCTGCGCCAGCGGATGGAGCATGGCGCGGCACTCGCGACCGAAATCCAATCGGCGATTGTGGGACGCGACCTGGCGCACTGGCGCGAGCGCTTCGATGAGCAGGGGCTGATCTGGGCGCCGATGGTCGACCTCCCTTCCGTCGTCCAGGACCCGTCACTCCGTGGCCGTGGCGCCTTCGCGGAAGTCGAGCATCCAGACGGCGCCTTCGAAACCGTCGCTGTGCCCTTCCGTATCGACGGCGCAGAGATCGGCCCGAAAGGCCGCTCACCCGAGCCCGGAGAACACACCGATGCCGTCTTGCGGGAGCTGGGCGTGAGCGAGGATCGCGTCGGCTGAGCTGGCGGCGGCAGGGGTGTTCGGGTAAGGCACGCTCCGTGGCTTGTCGAGAATTTCGGCGAGATAGCTCCCCTAGTCCAGCCCATCCCGTCCGACCGCATTGCGAATTTCGCGGATGTACTCCTCGCCCATTTGCCGACCACCCGGGAAGTGGTCGTCGCGATCCCATCGCCAGGCGGCGACCATCGCGAGCATCAGGACCTGGCACAAGCGGACCAGTTGGCGATCGGCGCCAGGGTAGTGATCGGCAACGTCGAACGGCGTTTGGGCATCGAAGAAAGAGCCGGACGCGCCACTGACGACGTTGGCGCCACTGCAGTGAGCGATGTCGAACGCGACGGGGCCGATGCAGCACGTCTCCAGGTCAATGAACAACAGGCCGTGCTTCGTCCGCAGGAGGTTGTCGCCGTGCGGCTCGCCATGAAGCAGCTGTTCCGGGGCGCCACGGTCGAGGATCGACTGGCTCAAGGAACGCAAGGTCGTGCTGAGAAGTTCGCGGTCGGTGCCGGCGAGCGCAGGAGTCTTTGTCACGCTGTCGACCAGGTCCTGCGCTTCGGCAACGCGGTCCATGAAGCGTGGCGCTGGAAGGTCGATTTGGCGCATGCCGGCGTGCAACCGGGCGAGGGCCTCGGCGTACTGCCGCGGTGAACATTCCTGCGAGGCAGCCGGTTCGTAGTACGTCCAGAAGGTCATCACGAACCCGTCCCGGGTGTAGACGCGCGGCTCCGCGCGAGGTTCGAGGCCGGCTACCGGGGCATCGGTAGTCGGCGAGCCGATGCGCGACGGCGACTTCGAAGGCCGCGCCCGCACGATGCGCGGGAGGTGCGACGCGAGCGAGGACATCGCAGGGCAAGAGGCGCAGCACGAGCCGGTTCGAATTGTTGAGCACAACGGCATCGTCGACGCGCAGGCCCAGTTCCATTGCCATCGACTTCGCCGCAGCGACCGCACCGGTCACTTCAGATGTCTTCATCGTTGTCTCATCGCTCCAGGAGCACTTTCACAGATTGCTCGCTGAACCGCGTACACTCGCGCACATTCCCCTCGCGGAGTTGGCCATGACCTACGAATACAGACCGAACCAGCGCAAGCTCCAGCAACAGTTCGACACCACCCGCGTGGCCGACCGGCTCATCGGTATCGTCCACGACTTCATCACGGAGGATGACCGGGAGTTCATCGAGGCCCTGGACATGTTCTTCCTTGCCACGGTCGACGCCGACGGCCACGCCAACTGCTCCTATAAGGGTGGCGAACCTGGCTTTGTGCGCGTGGTCGACGAGCAGACGGTAGCCTTCCCGAACTACGACGGCAACGGGATGTACATGTCGATGGGGAACGTGGCGGAGACGGGCGAGGTGGGCATGCTCTTCATCGATTTCGAAGAGCAACACAGAATGCGCCTCAATGGGACCGCAACCATCGACCCGAATGACCCGCTCATGTCTGAGTACCCGGAGGCGCAGTTCATCGTCCGGGTCCATGCGCGCGAGGTCTTCCCGAACTGCCCCCGCTACATCCACAAGATGGAACTGGTCGAGCGTTCGCGCTTCGTGCCCAAGGCCGACTGCGAAACGCCGGTCCCCGCCTGGAAGGCGGGCATGCGCGACCACGCCGGCGAGGACGTGCTCCCGGCCACGGACCGGGCGCGGTCGGAGGCGGCTGAGGTGCTGGACCGCTAGGCCCGCTCCGTCGAGGGCGCGAACTTCTCTGAGCCCAGCGTCGCCGGCCAAACCTCGAAGAGGGTGTCGATATCGATGAACGGCTCCTCGAACCGGAGGACGCGCTCGTGGTAGGGCTCGGTGTAGAGGCCGATGACGTGGCCACGGGCGCCGAAGATGCGACCGTTCGCCACGCCGCCCTCATCGGAAGCCAGCCAGACGGTGATTGGCACAACGTTCTTGGGGTCGCGGGCCGTGCCGGCGACGTTTTCGCTGGGCGCCGGGCCTGACTGGTCAATGCCGCGACCGCGGTCGGTCATCCGGGTGCTGGCGCCGGGGGCGATGCAGTTGGTCGTCACCCCGTAACGGGTGAGGCCCCGCGCATTGGAGCGCATGAGCCCGAGCTTGCCCGCGTGCGCCGCCGAGTAGTTGGGCTGGCCGGCGGAGCCGCGAATCCCCGCGTCGCTGGTGAAGTAGATGATTCGGCCGCCGTTGCGCTGGCTGCGCCAGTAAATGCTGGCGAACTTCGTGACGGTGAAGCAGCCCTTCAGGTGGGTGCGGATGACACCGTCCCACTCGTCCTCGGTCATGTTGAAGATCATCCGCTCGCGGAGGATGCCGTGGGCGCAGACAAGGACGTCGAGCTGGCCGTAGGTGTCGAGGGCCAGGCGGATGAGGCTTTCGGCGTAGTCCATGTCGGCGACGTCGCCAACGGAGGCGATGGCCTCGCCGCCCGCAGCCTTGATCTCGTCGACCACGGCGTTGACGCGAGTGGGGTCGACGCCCATACGACCTTCAACATCGGCGCCGGTGTCAGCGACGATCACCTTCGCGCCTTGCTCGGCATAGATCTTGCAGATCCAGCTGCCGATGCCGCCGGCCCCGCCGGTGACGATTGCGACCTTCCCAACCAGGTGTTGTGCCATCTCAAGCGCTCCTTTAGCTGCTGTGGAACGGCGGCAGTTCCCAGCCTGCGGCGCCGAGGGTGGAGGGCATGACTTCGAAGAGGCGGTCGATGTCCCAGAACGGTTCCACCGAATAGAGCGACTCGTCGCGTTTGGGTTCGCGCCAGATGGATATCTGGTGGCCCTCGGCGCCGACGACGCGGCCGTTGATCTCGGCGCCGGCGTCGCTGGCGAGGAAGACGATCGGCGGCACGATGTTGCGCGGGTCGCGGCTGGTGCCGGCGGCGGAGAGACTCGGCGGCGGACCGTCGGACTCAACGTTGCGGCCGCGGTCGGTCATCCGCGTGCTCGCATTCGGCGAGATGCAGTTGGCGGTGACGCCATAGCGGTTGAGTGCCTGGGCGCAGGAGAGCATGAGGCCGACCTTGCCCTGCTGGGCAGCCGAGTAGTTCGGCTGGCCCGCGCCGCCGCGGACGCCGGCGACGCTGGTGAAGTAGATGATCCGGCCGCCATTCCGTTCCTGGCGCCAGTAGATGCTGGCGAACTTGGTGGGGGCGAAGCAGCCCTTGAGGTGCGCCTGCACCGAGCCGTCCCACTCCTCCTCGGTCATGTTGAAGATCATCCGCTCGCGGAGGATGCCGTGGGCACAGACAAGGATGTCGAGCTTGCCGAACTCGTTAAGCGCGGTGCGGACAAGGCCTTCGGCGACATCCATATCGCTGACGTCGCCGATCGCGGAAACGGCTTCGCCGCCGGCCGCCTTGATCTGGTCGACGACCGCGTTGACGCGGGTGGGGTCGACGCCCATGCGGCCCTCGACGTCCGCGCCGGTGTCGGCGACGATCACCTTCGCGCCCTGCTCGGCAAAGATGGTGCTGATGTGGGTGCCAACGCCGCCGGCGCCGCCGGTCACAATGGCGACCTTCCCCTCAAGATGCCGTGGCATAGAGCCTCCGTAACGTGTGGAAATGTGCTGGCCGATGCTATTGGGGTGGGGAAGGGCCGTCAAACGGTGAGCTAAGGGCCTTTGTTTTCGAGGATCATCTCGATCCGGCCGTCGGCGCCGATGAGCCAGGGGGCGGCCGGGCAGTCGAGAATTTCGAACTGGTCACCCGCATGCGAGCCTTCCAGGGCTCCGGGCGGCAGGCGGAGGCGGAACCACATGCGGCCCCGGTGGAAGCGGTTCGCTTCGAGGGTCAGTTCGCCGCGGACATGGGAGTTCATACTCTCGAGGCTGACAAGGGCGCCGGACCCCTCCGGGACTTTCGGATAGGTCGGTGTGTCGGCGTTGCGGCGGAAGGTGACCATCGCGTCGCTGGTCTCAGTACGCGAACCCGCAGTAGTAGAGGGGGGTCGGCCTTCGAGGAAGGCGACAATCGTGCCGGTGGCCGCGAATACCTCGTGGACATGGGCGCCGACAAGGTGGAAAGCATCGCCGGGGACGGCGGATTCGAGGGCACCCAGGGCGAAGTGGGCGACACCGATCGCCAACGGGCCATCGACGGCCTCGTCGTCGATATCCGAGACCCAGAGGTCGACGGTGTGCGTATGGGCACTCGAGCCTGGCCAGAGCGGCCGTACGACGATCTCCTGCATGCGGCCAACCATCGCGTTCGGGTTGTCCACGAAGGTGGGGATGGTAAGCCGCACGCGGACTGAGTCGGGCATCCGTTCCATGGTGTCGTCGCTTTGGCTGAGAGGAAGGGACCGCGCGAGAGCGATGCCGGTGCCGATGTCTGGCGGCGGTGAGCTACAGTTGTGATCGCAATGGGCGGCATGCAAAGACAGCGTATCGAGTGGAACAGTACCGGACCGCTGGTCGGGCGAAGGCGCGCCGTGTCCGTCTTGCGGAATGCCCTCGCAACGGCAAGGAGCGGAGAGCCTTCAATCGTGCTGCTCGAAGGCGGCCCCGGTGTTGGAAAGTCAAGGTTGTTGCAAGTAGCCCGGGAACTCGCCGACTTCGACTCCGTGTTTGTCGGTGGCCGATTCTTCGTCGACTCGGCCAGCCCGCTGGGTCCGCTGGTCGAATCGGTGCTCCCCGCCCTTCGAGACACGGGGATACTCGATGCTCCGGAGCTTGGTGGCCACGGGGCAGTGCTTCGAGACCTTTGTGAAGGCCAATTCCCGGCGCGCGATCGTTGGCTGCAATCGGCGGGGGACCCTGTGCGGCCCGCTTTACTCGCGGCGCTCGAACGGTGGCTCTCGCGAGAGACAGTCACTTTCACCTTCGACGACGTGCAATGGGCGGATGAAGCAGCGACCGCCGCATTGGAACACGTGCTGTTGGGCATCCTCGATGCATCGACGCGCCGGGGGCAGTTCGCATGTTTCATCCTCGCGCTCCAGGAGGTGGATGACGGTCCCGTCGCGCGGATGGTGACCCGATTACGGAGCCAGACCGCCACAGTATCCATACATCTCGAGGGGCTCACAGAAGAACAGATCGCGAGCCTCGTGCGGAACGGTACGGGCCTCCAATGCCCTCCGCAGTTGCTGCGGCGCGTTGTGGAAGCGACGGGGGGCAATCCACTTATCGTGTCCGAACTGTTCAGGCGATCCGGCGTGGTGGATGTTGACGGCCTGGGTCTGCCCGCCGAGGTGCGGATACCGACAACCGCCCTGGAATCCGCACGCAGGGCCTTGGCCACGATCCAGCCCGATGTTCGGCGCACCCTTGCGGTGGCGTCGCAATGGTTTGGCAGCTTTGCGGTGGATGACCTTGTCCCTGTGGTTGGTGAGCCGGCTGAAACGGTGGAAGCGCACTTCGAGGAAGCCTGGCAGCAGGGTGTGCTGGCGCCAGCGGAATCGGGCTTCGAGTTTTCGGTGCCTTCGATGAGGCAGGCTGCGATCCACGAGGTAGACCGAAGGCAGATGGCTTTGTGGAACAGGGCAATGGTCGATGTCCTGCGCCGCAAGCCGCAGGACTCGCCTGCTGCCATCGCCCGGCATGTGTTGGTAGCCCGTCGCTTGTTCGGGCCAGAGCAACGGCGGACCGCGTTCCTTAATGCCGCTAACTCGTCGTTCGCGAGCCGGGCCTACGCCGACGCCGCCCTCTGGTATGAACGAACCCTCTCGGAAGGGGAGGATTTATCACCAGGACCATCGACGGCTGAGACCCTCCTTCGGTGCGCAATCGCCCATCAGCGAAACATGGATGTACCGGCCAGCGAGTGGCGATTTCGCCAGGCTCTTGTGTGGTGCCGGGGCTGTGGCGACACGGAGGGATGGGGACACGCGCTGATGGGTCTGATGCGGGCAGCAATGGCTCACGGTGAAGTGCCTACCGATCGTCATCCCTATGAGGAGGAGTACCGCCAGTTCCTCGACCAATCGGCGCATGACGTGCCCACCGTGGCGGCTGTCATGGCCAGTTGGGCGAGCGGTCTCCATTTCGTGGGAGCGCCAGATACGGCGGAAGTTGCCCTCGCGGCACTGGAGAAAGCCCAGGCATGCGGCTCAGATTTTGCCGAGGTGCTGGCGAGGGTGGCGTTGGGCCTGCAGGCACTCGACGACATGGATGGCGAAGCGGCGGCCTACCACAACGCGCGTGCCGTCGAAGCTGCGGAGAGGATGGATGATCCATGGTTCAAATGCTGGGGGCTCCAGAACCTCGCGCCGAGCCTCCTGCGATTGGGGCGCGTGCAGGAGGCGCGCGAGGCGACCGAAGAGACACTGCCATCCCCTGGGAGGAAGGCCGGGAGCGCGGGCTTTGCGAATACGAGGCGTCAACTTCCGAGTTCGGGGACTTTCCGGCAGCCGAATCAGCCGCTGACGAGGGCCTGGCGATGTTGGAGCGGTCACAAAACGCTCAGACGGCCTGGACCCTCATTCCCGGATTCGCCGCTATGCGCGCCTGGCAGGGGGACTACTCGGGAGCCCGCGCCGCGGCGCGTCGGCTCGTGGATTATTCGCCACGTGTTGCTGCCGCCGTGGATGACTACATTGTGGCGTTCGAAGCCCGGAATCCGGAACAGCATTTGGCAATGCCCCGCGGCGGTCCCGCGCTGGACAACGCACGTCTTTTCAATGTGACCGTGCGACTGGACGCGCTGTCATGGAATGAGGAAATGGAGGCGTCTGTTGACCTGAGGACGGCGATGGAAGGACTGGTGGAACGTGGAATGCGTTTCACGCAGAGCCCCTGTTTTTCGCTGCAGCGATTAATCGGAGAACTGCTCCGAGCCGAAGGCGACCTGCCGGCGGCGGAGAACGCCCTTGCTGCGGCGATCGACTCGTGCGAACGCGAGGGAGTGCTGCTGGAACTTGCAAGAACGAGGCTCGTTCAGGCCCAGTTGCTCATTGAGGCCGGGCGGCATGAGGAAGCATCTGCGGCGCTGAGGGTGGCCTCAACGATCGCGGCCGAATGCGGTGCCATAGCCGTCGAAGAGCGATGCGCCACGTTGGCCCAACGAGGTGGCATCGATGCATTCGACCTGGAGCTGACGAAGGAGCAGCTAGCTCCCGCCAGACCACTTGATGTCCTGGTCGAGTGGGCCCGCGGTGCAACTCTGGAGGAGATTGCCGAAACGTTGCTCCTCGATGTTGCAACGGCAGAGGGCAACCTGAAACAGGCCCGCGCGACCTACCGAGTGGGGACACGCAACGAAGCCTCGGAGGTGCTTGCAAGGTTGGGAGTGGGCGGGACCCGCGATCCGCAGCCGGCCACATCGGTGTTCCTGTTCACGGACATCGTCGATTCGACGCCCGCGAACGTGCGCCTGGGCGACCGGCTCTGGGCGCAGGTTGTCGGCCTTCACGACGCGAAGATACGGGAGAGCGTCGAACGTCACGGCGGCCGCGTGATCAAGACAATTGGCGACGGCACTTTTGCCGCCTTCCCTGCCGTCGATCCGGCAGTCTCAGCAGCACGCGAGATACAGGGCCAGCCACCGTTCCAGCGTTCCCGCCTATCCGGACGTCCAGCTGTTTGACCGCATCGCTGTGCATGCCGGCAGCGCGGTCTCTTTCGACGATGACTATTGGCCTCGCCGTGACAGTGACTTCAAGACGTGCGGGATCGAAAGGGCAGAGTAGCTCCTTATCAGCGAACCGGTTCGACGTAGCCTCGCTACGGAGATAGCCGGGGACGTGGTGGACCGGGGACGGGTGGGGCTCAAGGGGCTTGCAGGGCGGGTAAGAATCTTCGAACTGCGTCCCGAACGAGCGTGAACGATATCACATCCGGTACTTGACCTTTTGCCGTCCCGAGCATAAAACCGTGGCACCTTCAGCGGAGGTGCTCCATGGGCGGCAACTACCCAATGCCAACGATTCTGAGTAAGGGTGAACTCATACTGCGGCTCGACCGCCAATACGAGAACGCGCAGCGACGACTCGATGGCCTGCGCCGGCTCGTCGTGCAGGATCTGGATATCGTCATGAGCGGCCAGTCGGGGGAAACGCCATCTGGCGCCAAGCTTGTGGACGCGGGCGAAGCCAAGCATATGAACGACGACTGGTTCGGTGCTGATGGCAGTAACTGGTGGAACGTACTACAGCCGTTGGGATTTTTTCCTGGTCTCTGGGTCAACGGTACGTTGACGAATGATCAACTCTTGCAGGCCCGCCAGACTCTCAAGTTAGGGTTCATCCGCGCGTTGGCTGTGTCCCTTGGCCTAACGGAATCCGTTTTGGACGCTCCGGGAGATATCCCTGAGACAACGGGTGGCCTCGAAGCTGACAAGATCCGGCCGCTGAAGGTCTATTGGATCTGCGGGAAGCTGGATGGAATAGAGGCACAGGTGGTGGAGACCAAACATCAGGTGGACTTTTTCATCATCACTCCACCTATCAAGTTCGGCGTGGACGGGCTCTGCTATACGTTCAACGAGGACGAGGTCAACCACCTCAACAAGGCGGAAGAAAGCATGGTGCTCGTCCGGTGGGACACTGCTCTTGGGGCACCGACTGTCCGCCATGTTGGACTTGAGGACGGAGGTATAGCAGAAGGGGGGACAGATAGTTGCACCGCCTCAGCCTGGCAAATAAATCGCCCGGAGATCCACGTGAACCTGGAGCGGATGGTCGAGTTGCCTGAGGATTCTTGTGTTACCCAAGCTCCGGGAGCTCACGGGAGTAGACAATCCTACCGCTGTCGTCGGTACCCTCCTTGCCACGGCGCTTGAAGAGCAGACATTGGGACTGGACGAACGGGATCTTAGCCTGCAATACGTTGGCGTGAGTGAGCACTCCATCTTCGTCGAGGCAACGATGACCGGAAGACATCACGGTACGTTCCTTGGATGGGCTCCGACGGGCGAGGATGTTGAGTTTCGGCTGCTCGCTCGCGGTACGAAACCGCCGGGGGCAGGTGAGCTGGTCATCGACCCGACTGATGTTTTCTGGGATTGGCAGTCGGTTCACGGGCAGCTCGGCGTGCGTGCGATTGGACGGCCTGTTCGGCGCTAGGCGAGCAACAGAGCTGGTCGGTTCCTCGCGGCTACAATGCGAATATCTGACGAGGAGCGACCACCGTGACATCCAACACCGCCGTTCGAGGCGTACCTACCCAGCTCGGACATATCGCCCTGCGGGTGCGGGACCTTGGTAAGGCGATCGAGTTCTACCGGGACGTGCTTGGGTTGGAGCTGAAGAACGAGCATGGCGGGCGTGTCGCCTTCCTCGGCATTCGGGAGGACGCCTCCCACGAGCTGGCCCTCTTCGCCCTCGGCGATGACGCGCCGGGTCCGGAAGCCGATCGCGTTGGGCTTTACCACATGGCCTGGGAGATGGCGTCGTTCGAAGAGCTGGAAGCGCTCCACGAGCGGTTGCTGGCGAAGCACGCCGACATCGCCGGGTACGCCGACGGCCAGTGCAACGTCATGTTCCGTGACCCGGATGGCAACGAACTCGAGGCAATCTGGGAGCCCAGCGCCGAGGAGATGGCCCGGCTGAAGGCGGGTCCGGGCGTGCCGAAGCTTAGGCACTAGCTGCTTCGGCGCGGTGCAGCCCTGCGCTCCGTCAGGCGCGACGTGGCGCGTTACTATGGATAGCCCATGAGTAAGAAAGACGCCAAGAAGACCGAGAAGAAGACGCGGACCGTGCAGACGCCCCTGGGCAATGTAGCCTCCGAGCCGCTACCGCCAATCGAGGGGCCGTCCACCGCTATGGTGATCATGGCTCACCCCGACGATGCCGAGTTCCTTTGCTCGGGCACGGTGGCCAAGTGGTGCGCCGAGGGCTGGGATGTCTACTACGTCGTGGTCACCGGCGGCGACAAAGGCACGCATGACCCGGAGATGCACCCCGAGAAGCTTGCGGCCATTCGCGAGGAAGAGCAGCGGGAAGCCTGCCGTGTGCTCGGCGTGAAGGAATGCATCCTTCTCGGCTACCCGGACGGCTTCACGATCGACGACCAGGAGCTGCGGGGCCAGATAGTCGGGTTGCTGCGGAAGTATCGGCCACAGGTCGTGATCACGTGGGAGGCGTTCCGGGGCTCCTTCAATCACCGCGACCACCGGACCGTCGGCCTTGCAACCTCGGACGCCATCTACCCGCTCGTCCGCGACCGCCTCTTCTATCCCCACCATGAAGAGGACGGACTGGAGTCGCACGAGGTGAACGATGTCCTGCTGGCCGGCTCGGACAATGCCGATTACGTCGTCGACATTACCGACCACTGGGAGAAGAAGGTCGACGCTATCCTCTGCCATACCAGCCAGGTCGGCGGGCGGACGAAGGAAGACTTCCTGAAGCAGCGCCGGGAGCAGATGAAGCGGGAGAAGACGAAGAAGGTGGAAGAGCGCTTCCGCCGCTGGTCGATTCGTAGGCCGGCGCGGCAGACGAACGACGAGAAGAAGGAAGCCGCAAAGAAGAAAGAAGCTGCAGCGGCTTCCTGAGCTGCACCTGGAACGTTCGCTCACATCGGGCTGGCGAAGGGTACCCCTTCGGCCCCTGTTGCGCGGCCGAAGGTCACTTTCGGACCGGGTCAGGGCGTCCTAGCCTAGTGTGCATGAACCTGAAGATCGGGATTGCGCTCGCCGTGCTCGCCTTTACAGGCGTCGCGCTCGCCTCATGTGGCGACGACGACGGTGGCGCTGGATTCGACCTCATCAAGGCCGATGTTGCCCGGGCTGAAGGCAACTCCGCGGATGCCATCCCGGCCGCTCAAGCCGGCGCCGACCTCGGGTTCGACATCCTCGGCGCGATGGGCGACCAGGATAGCAACCGGGCCATATCGCCTTACAGCATCCAGGTGGCCCTCGCCATGACCCGCAACGGCGCTCGTGGCCAGACCCGGGCCGAGATGGATTCCGTACTCGGGGTCCAGGATCCGGGAGGCGCGGCCTACGACGAGAGTATGAACGCGCTGGACCAGCTGCTCCTCAGCCGGGCCGGCGATTACGACATTGGTGATGGCAAGAAGGTGACCCTGGAACTCTCGACAGCGAACGCACTCTGGGGGCAACAAGGCGTCACGTTCGAGCAGCCGTTCCTCGATGACCTCGCTCGCTGGTATGGCGCGGGCATGCGGTTGGTCGACTACGACGGTGCAACGGAGCAAGCTCGCAAGACCATCAACGGATGGGTGTCCGACGAGACCCACGAGCGCATCCCCGAACTGATCCCGTCCGGGGCAATCTCCCCGGCGACGGTGCTGGTGCTCACCAATGCCGTCTACCTCAAAGCTCCGTGGGCACGGCCCTTCCGCAAGGAAGACACGGCCGACGCGCCTTTCCACCGGCTGGATGGCTCCAGCGTCGACGTGCCGATGATGCACCAGTCAACCAAACTCTCCTTCGCCGAGGGTGACGGCTACGCGGCCGTTCAGCTCCCCTATGCAGGGAACAAGCTGGCGATGCTGCTGGTCGTGCCGGACGAAGGCCAGTTCGACGCCGTGATGGCCGGAATGGACGCCGCCGCGCTCGATGGCATTGCAGCAGGCCTCTCCGGGTACCAGGTGACGCTCGCCATGCCGAAGTTTGAGTTCCGAACGCAGGTCGGTCTCAACGACGTGCTCTCTCAGCTGGGCATGCCCACCGCCTTTGGCGACGGCGCCGACTTCAGCGGCATGACGACCCAGACCGATCTCTTCATCTCGGCCGTCCTCCACGAGGCTTTCATCTCGGTCGACGAGGAAGGCACGGAAGCGGCCGCGGCGACGGCGGTGATCATGGACGAGACCGCTGCCGCCCAGCCAGCGGAGCTGACCATCGACCGGCCCTTCATCTTTGCGATTCGAGACACCGAGACGGGCGCCGTCCTCTTTCTGGGCAGCGTGACCGACCCCAGCGCGGAGTAACGAAGGGGCCATGGCTGCGATGGCGTCACATCTGCCACGAACCGGATGGATCCTGGCGGTGCTAAGCCTTGAAAAGGTGATCCAGCATGCGGTCGTATCGTGGGCGTTGGCCGGCGATCTTGCCAGCATCCGCGACACTGTCGTCGTCGACTACCGGGTGCTCCTCGTGGCCGGTGCGGCCATCGGGATTGGATTCGCCGTGGGCGGCATCGCCCTGGTGCGCCGAAGAGCGTGGAGTCTTCCGCTCCTCGCGACGCTGGCAAGCATCGACATCGTCGGCGAGTTCGTCGCGCAGGGGACAATCTCCATCACGCTGACCGTTTCCTTGCTTGTCGCCCTCGTTGTGGTGGTCCTGGCAATCCACCTCTGGCGCGCAGGTGTGGCCGGGAACGATGCCGATCTTGCCGGGGTCGGCCCGGGCACGAACTAACGGCACCAAATAGCGGCGCTGGCGTTCACCTGCTCCAACGTGCCCGCCGATTCCCATGCGCACCGCGAACGACTACTCGGGCAGCCCCTGCATGAACTCGCGGACGGCGGCATTAAAGGCGGCAGGCTGATCGATGTTGGAGGCGTGGCCGGCGTCGGGGATAACGACTTTCTTCGCACCGGGGATCTTGTTCGCCATGTAGTCGGTGGCGCCGAGGAAGGGCTGATCGTTGGCGCCAACCAGCACGAGCGTTGGCACCTTCACGTGCTCGAGCGACTTGATGACGCCGTCGTTGAACTGGGCGAGCATGCCCCGGGCCGCTTTTGCCAGGCCGTCGGCCGATTTGTGGACGGAGATCTTGACCTCGGCGCTGGAACCCAGCGCTGCGAGCCCCTGTTCATCGAACCGCTCGGCACGCTTGAAGGCGGTCTCGTTCCAGGCTTCGCGGCCTTTCGGGTTGTTATAGCCGGGGCCGGTGTCGAAGAGCATGAGCGCGCGCACCCGTTCCGGGTACTTGAGGTTGAAGGCGAGCGACATGTAGCCGCCGAGGGAGAGCCCGCTGATGACCGCCTTCTCGATGCCGAGGTGGTCGAGGAGGGCGGCCATGTCGTCGACGGTCGCCGCCTCGGAGTATTTCTCCTGCTCTCCGGGCGAATCGGTTTCGGCGTGGCCGCGCATGTCCCAGGTGATGATCCGGTAGGTGTCGGAGAGCGACTTGGCCTGCCCTTCCCAGGCGCGGGTGGAGGAGCTGTAGCCGTGGGTGATGAGGATCGGCGGACCGCTCCCGGCCTCTTCGTAGTGGATTTTGACGCCATCGCGGGTGATGTAGGGCATGGGGGTGTCTCCGTGGGAAGTCGTTGTGGCCGCCAATCCTACGCGCGGCGGCGGGACTCGTCCGGGTAGAATCCGGCGATGACTTCGGCGGCCGAGACGATGCCCCGCTGGGGCGCTTTCGCCTACCCGAACTACCGGCGGTTCTGGATTTCGAACGTGGCCCGGGTGTTCGGGCTCCAGTTCCGTTTCATCGGCACCGGCTGGCTGGTCGTGGACGGGTTGGACAAATCGGCGATCTGGATCGGCATCGTCGGGCTTGCGGTGGCCCTCCCGACGATCGTCCTCAGCGTGCCTGCGGGGATCGTCTCTGACCGCTACGACACGAAGGCCATCCTCGTCTTCAGCCAGGCGGCGACGGCGGCGCTCAGTTTCGTGCTCGCCTTCGCGATCCTGGCGGACGCCGCGAACATCTGGTTCGTGATCGGCTGGTCGGTGCTCGTTGGGGCGCTGGCGGCGCTGGCCAACCCGGCCCAGAACGCGATCCTGCCGCGGCTTATCGAGATGAAGGTGATGCCGAGTGCCGTGGCACTGAACAGCTCGGTGTGGAACACGATGGCGATCGTTGGCCCGGCGACGGCCGGCATCCTCATTGCCGTGGTGGGCACAGGGCAGGCGTTCTTCGTGACCGCCGTGGGGTTCTCAATCTCGGCCGTCATGGTGATGCGCCTGCGCCTCGACCCGGTGCCGAGGCTGGCCAAGGAAGATACGGGCGGCATGTTCGAAGGTGTCCGCTTCATCTTTCGCAATGAGCTCTTCCTGGCGACGATCGGGCTGTCGTTTTTCACGAGCCTCTTTGGGGCCAGCTACCAGCGGCTGCTGCCTGTTTTCGCGGACGATGTCCTCCACGTCGGCTCGGTCGGTTTCGGGTCGATGGAAACGTCGATCGGGATCGGGGGCTTTCTTGGCACGCTGGCGATCCTCAAGGTGGGGGCGGGCCGCCGGGCGGGGGTGGTGATGCTCGCCAGCGCGGCCGTGTTCGGGCTCTTCATCGCGGCGTTCGCAGCGAGCAGGGTGTTCCCGGTCTCACTGGCGTTTCTCTTCCTCGCCGGGTTCTCGAGTTCGCTCTACCTGAACCTCGGGATGACGCTCCTCCAGGTGCAGGTGCCGGATGTGCTTCGGGGGCGGGTCATGGCCGTCTGGTCGATGACCTGGTTCCTCTCGTCGGTGGGCGGCCTCCCGGCCGGCGCGGCAGCAGAGCTCATCGGGACACCGCTGGCTGTGGCAATCGGGGCGCTCTCGGTCACGGGATTCGCGGTCTGCGTGTACGTCGGTGCGGGCTCGCTGCGTAAGCCGGTGGGGGAGCCGCTGCCGGCGGGTGCGGCGGCGGGCTAGGGGGCCGGAGAGCCCTCCGCCAGGCGGATCGACATGGGTGGGCACTGACCCCCGAAACACGGCTGTAACACGCGCTGCGTAGAAGCGAGCGGGACGCTGCTAACGCGTCATTTCCATGTTGACCCGACTCGGGAAGTACTTGAAGGGGGTGCCCGTCCCTCATGGAAGTCGATTCCGGCAGTACCGCGTGGATGCTTGCGGCTTCGGCCATGGTGCTCTTTATGACGCCCGGCCTGGCCTTCTTCTACGGCGGACTGACCCGAAACAAGAACGTCCTCGCCACCATCATGCAGTCGTTTATCTGCATCGGTGTGGTGGCCGTCCTCTGGGTGACTATCGGTTACTCGCTCGCCTTCGGGCCTGACCAGGGCCTCGGCCTGATCGGGAATTTCGACCACATCGGACTCAAGGATGTCGGCGTCGAAGGGCCGGGTGTGCCGCCGCTGCTGTTCATGTCGTTCCAGATGATGTTTGCAATCATCACCCCGGCGCTGATCACCGGCGCCTTCGCCGAACGTGCGAAGTTCGGCCCCTACCTCATCTTCATCGCCCTCTGGTCGTTGCTGGTCTACGTGCCGGTGGCCCACTGGGTGTTTGCCACGGACGGCTGGCTCAGCCCCTTCTCGAGCAACCCTGACGCTCCGGACATCGGCCTCAACAGCCTCGACTTCGCGGGCGGCCTTGCCATCCATATCAACGCTGGAGTCGCGGCCCTGGCGGCGGTCCTCGTGTTCGGCAAACGCAAGGGCTACGGCCACGAGCCAATGGAGCCGCACGACATCACGATGGTGGTGCTTGGCGCGGCCATCCTCTGGTTCGGCTGGTTCGGGTTCAACGCGGGGAGCGCGGTCGCGGCCAACGGCCAGGCGGTATATGCCTTCACGAATACCAACGTCGCCGCCGCGGCCGCCGCCCTCACGTGGGCGTTGCTGAGCTGGCAACACGGCGGCAAGCCGAGCGTCGTCGGCGCTGCCGCGGGAGCCGTGGCCGGACTGGTCGCAGTGACCCCCGCCTCCGGCTACGTCGAGCCAATGGAGGCGATGGCGATCGGTATCGGCGCCGGCGTGTTGTGCTACTTCGCGGTCCAGTTTCGCGTCCACGTCGGTCTCGACGATTCCCTCGATGTCGTGGGTGTCCACGGCGTGGGTGGGGTTTGGGGCGCCCTCGCGACCGGCCTCTTCGCCACTGCAGGGGTGAGCGGTCTGCCCTACGCCAACGGGCTTTTCCATGGCCACGCCCAACAGATGTGGGACCAGTCGGTGGGGATTGTCGCAGTCGGACTCTTCTCGTTCATCGTGACCTTTGCCATCCTCAAGGTGCTCGACATCGTCATGGGTGTCCGGGTGAGCGAAGATGATGAGGAAGTTGGCCTCGACATCACCCAGCACGGCGAGCGGGCCTACATTTCGGACGAGGGCGGCATCCCGTTCTCGCCCGGTTCGATCATGCCGGCGCCCCCGGCCACCTACACCGACTGACGGAAGGGAACCGCGATGAAAAAGATCGAAGCGATCATCCGCCCGGAGCGCCTCAACGACGTCAAACAGGCCCTCGACGACGGCGGCTTCCATGGCATGAACATCACCCAGGTCACGGGCCGTGGCGCCCAGCGCGGCATCATCCACCAGGGCCGCGGGGGTGAGACCGTGACGGTCGACATTCTCCCCAAGGTCAAGCTCGAAGTCGTCGTCGGAGACCAGGCTGTCGACCGCGTGATCGACGCGATCATCGCGGCTGCCCGCACCGGCAACATCGGCGACGGCAAGATCTTCGTCATGCCCGTCGAAGAGGCCGTCCGGGTGAGGACGGGCGAACGCGGCGACGTCGCCATCTAAGCGAGCGCTTCCACTCGGCCACGAACAAGAAAGGAGGCCCCGATTGGGACCTCCTTTCCTGGTTGGACCGTCGCTCGGGGTCAGTTCGTGAAGAGGTCCAACCCCTGGCAGTCGTCGACGTTCGCGGCGACTCCAGCGAGCCGACTCTGCACGTCGTCGGGCATGGAGAAGTCGGGCGCATCGCTCAGCGAGTTCAGCGCCTCGGTGTCGCCGGCCTCAAGGGCGTCGGCGGCGTTGCGGAGATAGGCCACCAGTGAGTCCGTCGCCTCGGAGGCGTCACTCGGAGCCTTGGCCTTGTCAAGGTCGTCGGCCACGTCGTTGAACAGCTTGGACATGTCCTTCGAAAGCTTGCTGATCTGGTCGATTGTCGTCGGCGACGCGGCGAGGAGTTCGGACAGCCCGTCCTGGAACTTGTTCATCGCACCACAGACGTCCTTGATGTAGGCTTCATCGCCGCCGGGACCATCGCCTCCGCCGTCGTCGCCACCGCAGGCTACCAGCGCCCAGGGGATCACCAGGAGCAGTACAGGGAGCCACGCGAGGAGCGCGGCCGGTCGATTACGAAATACCAAGTGAGTGTTCTCCCATATTCACGTTACTTTGGCCTTGCGGGGCCGAAGCCACTATGTGCTGAGCGCCAGCCACGGGCAATCAGTGATTGCACGGGTATGCGCCTACGAGTCGAAGAGGCCCAGCCCGTTGCATTCATCGACATTGCGAGCGGCGGCGCTCAAGCGCGCTTGCACCGCTTCATCCGGCGCGATGTTGCCAGGGTCGAAGTTGTTCAGGGCCTCGGTGTCGCCGTCCTTCATCGCTTTGGCGGCATCGCGGAAGGCCTGCACTACCTCCTTGTGGGCGTCCTTCACATCGGCGGGCGGATTCACCTTGTCAAGGCTATCCGCCGCGTCATCCAGGGCATTGGCCACGTTGTCCATGAGCTTCTGGAGCGCCGCGACGTCCTTCGCCGAAGCAGCGTCGGCGGTGAGCGACGACATCTGGGTCTGCAGGTCCCCCACCGTCGTACAGACGGCCTTCACGTACTCTTCGTCGGTGGCCGGGCTGCCCCCGCCACCCCCGCATGCTGCCAGCGCCACGCCGGAAAGCATGACCACTGCCAGGGCCAGACCCCAAAGCCGAATCCGCATCACAACCGTCCTCTTTTGGGCGGCCGTCCGGCCATCCCCACAACACGAGATTCGATCACTATTGGGCCATGCCCAATCACGGGCAACCGGTGGTTTTCCCTAGTTTGCGGAGAGACCTGGTGCAAACATCGGGGATTGCCGCAGGGGCAGTGGCGGCGTCGTAGGAGTTGGCGTGGGCGTGGGCGTATTCGTCGGCGTCGGTGTATTCGTCGGCGAAGGTGTCACCGTGGCGGGCCCGTAAAGGGCAAGCAATCCCGCAAGGTCATCCGCCTGCAGTTGCCGTTTGATGGACCCGGTGGAATAGCTGGCATACATCACCGCGGTCTTCACGAGGCTGTGGCCCAGACCAAGCACGTGGCCCATCTCATGGAGGACGACACTCTGGAAATCGACCGACACGGCCTCCTCGTCGAACGTCCAGTTGCGGCTCGCGTCGAACTGGATGTCCGATTCGACCGCATACGGGCCGCTGGCGGGGGTGGTGCAGGTTCGGGCGAGAATGTTGCCGCCAATCGAAGCGACCCAGCCGAAGACGTTGGCGCCATCGGCTGCAGCCAGGCCCCCGCAGAGCGACGGCGGCGCCGACCCCGGGAGCCCGGGACCAAACTGGACCGCTGCACCAGCGGCGTTCCAGGTCGCCGCGTCCGCGGACAGCGCCTTGTAGACATCGCCGCCGTTGATACTGGCTGGCCGACCGGCGTCGGTATAGCTCCACGGCACGAAGCCGGACTGCCAGACCCAGCTGGCCTCCACGAACTGGGCACTCACACGTCCCGGCGCATCGGCCCGAATGGCGCCCGGAATGGAGTCGATCGTCTGCTGGATCGCTTCCTCGGCGACCTCCGCCTCGTCCCTGCCGGGCGGCACTTCGATCAGCATTTGGATACGGAGGGGCGCCATGCCCGACTCGCCCGGCACCAGCAGGTCGACGCTCGCGTCGGCAAGACCCGGCCCATCGGCCCTCGTGGTCTCGGCGCCGTCCCAGAGTGCGGCGGTCACGAGCACCACGCCGAGGGCAGCCAACAGCATCGGCAATAGCGCGCGTCGCATCACGTTGCTACTCCTTGCCCTCACCATGGCGCGGGACCACGAAAAAGGGTACGGCAGAAGTCTCGTGACTGCGAAACGCACGTAAAAGCGGCCCGTGCCGCGAGAGATCCGGACGTCGCCTGTGCCGGCGATGCCCTTGACCAAAGAATAGGAAGATAGGGTACCCTGCCATCCGATGGCCTCACTCGAACGCGACCTGAAGGAACTCGACGCTCTCCGCGACCGCGGCGTCATCACCGCCGAGGAGTACGACGTGCGCCGGGCCGCGCTCATGGCGGCCGTGTCTGCGTCGCCCCCAAAGCGCGGCAACCTCGTCCTCGAGATCTTCAAGTGGGGCTCGGTCGGCTGCCTGATCGTGATTGGGGTGGCCGTCGTGGTCGTCATCCTCTTCCTCATGGCGGTCATCGCTGCCGTTCGCAACAGCAAGGACAACACGGACGATTCGGGCGCCGACGTGCGCGTGATCCTGGCGACAGGTGCGTCGGGCGAGATCTCGCCGGAGGGCCAGGGCCGTTCGCGCCAGCGCGTCACAATCCTCGAGATCGACGAGCAGGCTGAGACGCCCAACGGCTTCCAGGTGCCTCGTGATGGCTACCGGTTCTGGGGCGCCCGGGTCCGCGTGGAAAACATCGGCGAACGCCAGACCGGCACTATCGACTGGACCCTTCGCACCACCGCCGGGGTCGAATACGACCGTCTGGTGGCCACCGGCGATTACCAGGACCTCGTCTACAACGACCTCAGCCCCGGCTCTGCTCGCGAAGGATGGATCTACTTCGAAATCCCGGACGACGCCGCCGTCGACTGGGTCCGGGCCGACCCAGCCATCCTGGCTGCCTACGACCTCTACTTCGACGCTCCGTAGAATCTGGGCCATGCGCTACCGGCAGTTCGGCACAACCGGCATCAACGTCTCGCAGCTCACCTTCGGCGGGGGTGCCGTGGGCGGCCTTCTGATCAACGCCGACAGACCAACGCGGCTCGCCGCGCTCCGTCGCGCCTTCGATGGCGGGATCAACTGGATCGACACGGCGGCCCAGTACGGCAACGGCCGCTCGGAGGAATCGATCGGCGAATTACTGCCGGAACTGGGCGCGACGCCGCACATCTCGACAAAGTTCAACATCGACACGACTGACCTGTCCGACATCCGCGGGCAGATCGAGCGGAGCCTGCAGGAGAGCCTCGGCCGGCTGCGGATGGACAGCGTGACGCTCTTCCAACTCCACAACCAGATCGGCGAGCGCTCTGAGGGCCGCATGCTGGCCGCGGACCAGGTGCTCAAGGATGGCGGCGTGCTCGATGCCCTCGAGGCTCTCAGGGGACAGGGCCTGTTCCGGCACTTCGGGATCACCGCGCTGGGCGAGACACCGGCCATCCTCCGCGTCATCGAAAGCGGACGGATCGACTCGGCACAGGTGTACTTCAACTTGCTGAACCCGAGCGCCGCCGGGCCAGTACCGTCCGCATGGCCGGTCTACGACTTCAACGGCGTCCTCGCCGCCTGTGAAGCGCATGGGGTCGCGGTGATGAACATCCGCGTGTTCTCGGCCGGCGTCGTGGCCAGCGGCATCGACGCTCCTCGCGGCCGCCCCCTCACCCCCGGCGACACCATCGAGAGCGATGCCGCCAAAGCCACGGCCGTCTTCGCCGCGCTCGGCGACAGGTACGGCACCCGCGCCCAAACAGCCCTCCGTTTCGCACTCGCCGAGCCGCGACTCTCGACCGTCGTCATCGGCCTCGCGGAGATCGCCCACCTGGACGAGGCGATCGCGGCGGAGGAGATGGGGCCGCTGCCGGAGGAGGGGGTGGTGGAGTTGCGGGGGGTGTGGGAGCAGGGGATCTGAGGGGGATAAGCCACAGCTGCCACGGATTCGCTCCCGCGCACCTGCGGGAGCTCTATGTAGATGGGGGATACCGGTGCAGGCTCAGCGGCCGCCCCTCGCAACGACCCCACCGCCCACGTAGCATGCATTCCACTACAGGAGGTGCATGCGCACATGACCGTTTCCTACGAAGGACAGGTTGCTATCGTGACCGGCGCGGGCCGCGGGCTCGGCCGGAGCTATGCCATGGAGATCGCGAAGCTGGGCGGCAAGGTGGTCGTCAACGACCTTGGCGGCTCGGTGACCGGCGAGGCGAGCGACGCCAGGCCGGCGGAAGAAGTCGTCGCCGAGATCAAGGCCGCGGGCGGCACGGCCATCCCCAACTTCGACAGCGTTTCAAGCTACGAAGGCGGCTACAACATGGTGAAGCAGGCCATGGACGAATGGGGCCGCCTCGACACGATCGTCTGCAACGCCGGTATCCTTCGCGACCGCGCTATCCACAACATGGCCGAAGACGAATGGGACGCGGTGCTCGCCGTCCACCTGAAGGGCTGCTACACGCTGGTCCGCCACGCCTGGCCGGTGTTTCGCCAGCAGAGCTACGGCCGCGTGGTGCTCGCGACTTCGGGCTCCGGGCTCTGGGGCAACTTCGGACAGGCGAATTATGCCGCCGCCAAGATGGGCATGGTCGGCTTCATGAACACCCTCAAGATGGAGGGGGAGAAGTACAACATCAACGTTCACTGCCTCGGCCCGGCCGCGGCCACGCGGATGACCGAGAACCTGATGCCCCAGGAGCGGCTGGACCAGATGTCGCCCGACCATGTGGCGCCGGTCGTTGCCTTCCTCGGCTCAAGCAGCTGCACGGAGAGCGGCCTTGTCATCGAAGCGGCTGGCGGCCATTACAACCGCGCCCAGATGGTGAAGGGCCCCGGCGTCGACTTCGACACCAAGGACTTCAAGACCGTCGACTGGGTCGAAGAGAACTGGGGGAAGATCACCAGCCTCGAAGGTGCACGAGCGATGTGGGGCATGGGCCAGACGCGCGAAGAGCACTACGCGGCGAAGAAGTAGACGCGCAGGATTCATTCTTTGAAGGGGCCCTTCCGTCGGTTCACGGGGGAAGGGCCTTTTCGTCTGTATGCTCGCCGCTTCTCCGCCTCCCCGGCGCAGGGTACTCTGAGCGCATGGTGAGCCAGTGACCGAACCACGCCTCTACGCCGAGGCCGGCGTCAACATCGCCGAACGGACGAAGTTCGCGGCCAGCCTGCCGGGAATCCTTGCGCGGGCACGCCGCCCGGAGGTGCTCAGCGACGCCGGCCCGTTCAGCGGGCTCTTCGCGATCGGCGCGGGCTACAAGGACCCGGTCATCGCCGCCAGCGCCGATGGCATCGGTACGAAGGTGAAGCTCCACCTCGCCGCCGACCGCCTCGACCTGTGCGGGCCGGACATCATGGGCCACTCGGTGAACGACGTGATGGCCTGCGGCGCGCAACCGATCTTCTTCCTCGACTACCTCGCAGGCAGCGGCTTAACGACGGACCAGAAGCAGGAACTCGTGACGGGCATGGCGAAGGCCTGCGAAGCGGAAAACGTCGCCCTCCTTGGGGGCGAGACGGCAGACATGCCCGGCGTCTATGCGGATGGTGAGTTCGACGTCGCGGGGTTCATCGTTGGGGTCGTCGAGCGTGCGGACATCATCGATGGCTCACGGATCAAGCCCGGACATGTGTTGCTCGGGCTGCCGAGCAGCGGGCTGCACACTAACGGTTTCGCCCTCGCCCGGCGGGTGCTGGACATCGCCAACGGCGAGCCGACGGAAGACACCCGGACGAGGCTGGAAGAACGCCCCCCGCAACTCGGCGGCAAGCGGCTGGGTGAAGCGATACTGACCACCCACCGCGCCTACTACCGGGACGTGAAGCCGGTCATCCACCTGGTCGACGGCATGGCCCACATCACGGGTGGCGGCTACCCGGAGAACCTGCCGCGCACACTGCCGGCCGGGCTCTCGGCGCGCGTAGACGTCGATGCCTGGGAGGTGCCGGGACTCTTCCGCCTCATCCAGCAGCGCGGGGAGGTGTCGCCGGAGGAGATGTACGAGGTCTTCAACATGGGCATCGGCCTCGTCCTCTATATAGACCCCAAGAACGTGGCCGCGATTCGCGAGGCCATCCCTGAGGCGCTGCCCATTGGCGAAGTGACGGAGGAAGCCGGACAGCGCGTCGTCCTCAGGGGACTCGGCGGATAGCCGATGCCGAGGATCGGCGAGGTCATCATCGGCGTCGCCATCGCCGCTGCGGTGGGTATGTTCGTCGCAGCCATCATTTTCGTCCGCAACCAGGGCGATGATGCCCTCCCGAACACGCTCTCCGAACCTGTCAGCCTCCAGTTTGACGTTCAGCCCGACGCCCACATTTCGGTGGAGTCCTGGCGCGGTGCCGTGACAGTGACGTCAGGTCCGGCCGGGAATGTGAGCGTCGATGTCTTTCGGACCGGCACCGGCGCCGACGAAGCCGAGGCATTCGACAACCTGACGAAGCTGGAGACCCGGATCGAGCAGAACGGCAACACGGTCACGGCCGCGACATCTCGCACGAACGATGCACCAGCGCCGGCGGGGACGCGCGCCCCGATCACGATCGCCGCCCCTGCCGACTCATCTGTGACAATCGTCGCGACCGGGTCGGAGCCGGTCAGGGTCGAGGGCCTCAGCGGTGACATCACCATCGAAGCTGAGGGGGCGGTGCAGGTGCAGTTGATCCGGGATGCGTCCGTGGAACTGGTGGCGGAGACAGCGACAGGCAGCATCAGCGACTTCGCGAACCTTGGCGGCTCGGAAACCGCAGCCGGGACGGGGACACGCTATACAGCCAGTCGCGGCTCGGGCGGGGCGACTGTCACGATCCACGCGGGCACGGGCATCACTATTCGGGAGGGGTGAGGACCGGCGGCGTACGGGGACGAGCGACCCTAGACGCCCGCGCCCTCGATCGCCTTCAGGCCCTCGAGGACGTCATCGAGGTGCTTGCCGATTGCGAGGTCGTGGCGGAAGGCTGCACGAATGACGCCGTCGGTATCGATCACGTAGGTGACGCGGGCGCGGATGATGCCGAACATCGCAAGCGCGTCGTAGAGCCTGGTGACGCGCTTCTCCGGGTCGGCGACGAGCGGGAAGCCGAGGTCGTGTTCGGCCTTGAAGCCCGCCTGGGCATCCACGGTGTCGGTGCTGACGCCAACAATGACCGCGTTGTATCCGCTGATCGCTTCGTAGTTGTCGCGAAACGTGCACGCCTGCTTCGTACAGCCCGCGGTACCGGCCTTCGGATAGAAGTAGAGGACGACGTTCTTCTTGCCGCGGAAGTCGCTGAGGTGGAAGGTTGTCCCGTCATCGAGCGGGGCTTCGAAGTCCGGGGCAGGCTGACCAACATTGAGCATCACCTCAACGATGGCATGACCGCACGAAGACCCGCAATGAGCGAGCCCACACAGCCTCAGTCGATGAGGTGAATCCCCCGGGTCCGGCGTTCAATGGCTTCGCGCACGCGCCGACCGGCAATCTCTCCCAGCTTTGTTGCCGCCTCGATGGCTCCCTGTGCGGCAGCGCGTCCGGGGCCTTCGACGTCCGTCCCTTCGTCCCGAGCTGACGCGACCGCTCCTGAGGTGGCACCCACGGCCGCAGCCGTGATGTCAGCGCCAGCCTCGCTCGCCTCTGTAACCGCCTGAAAAGCAACGTCGCGAATCACTAACAGGTCCAGGCCATCCGCCTCGATCTTATCGAGCATCATGCGCTTCGCGGCGTCCGCAACGCTGATTGCCGTTTCCGATGTGTCTGTACCGATGTTCGGCGTGCTACTGCCCGCGATCACCCGCCGGGCCCTCGACGCCACCGGGCCTATCCGCCCCTTCGTTCCTGTGAGTTTCGCTGCAGTCCCCGACACCTGTTCGCTCAGCACACGTCTCTGCTCCTGGGCGAGTTCGCGCAGGATACTGGCACCCTCGCCCAGACGGTTGGCAATGGAAGGAATCATACTCATCGCAAGCCCTAGCCTAGAGGAAACTTGCAATAGCTAGCCACGCAAGGAGAACGACAGGCACTCCGCGGCCGAGGTAGAGAACGAGCCGGGGAGAGAGGCCAGCCCGTCGTACCCAGCCCTTGCGACCGTGCATGCCGACCAGCATGGGCCCGGCCGGCATTCGCCAGGCGATAACTGCGGCACCCAAGAGCCCTGCGACCACCATCGCCCCCGCGCCGGCCAGGCGATCGATGACGTCGAGGAACGGCTCGCCACGAACGTCGAGCCCCACCGAACTGAAGCTGAGCGCAGACGGGATCCCTGCCACCGCAATGATGGCGGTCACGAGGACGGCAGCCCTGCGTGCCCCTACTTTCAGCTCGTCGCGCACCACGGCGCTCACGACGAGGGCACCGCTGAGACAGCTGGTGAAGCCGGCGACGAACAGTATCCAGAAGAAGAGAATGCCAAGGTACCGCCCGCCTTCGACGGTCTCGAACACCCGGGGAAACGCAGTGAACGACAGCTCGCTTCCCGATGTCGGCGAGATCCCGAACGTGTACACAATGGGAAAGACCAGGAGACCGGCGGTGATCGACACGGCGGAGTTGGTGGCCGCGATCATCGCCGTCGAGCGGATCGTATTCGTGCCCGCGGGGACGAAGCTCCCATAGGCGATGAGGATGCCCTGCCCTACGCCGAGAGAGTAGAAGGATTGTCCTGCCGCTCGCTGCCAGGTCTGCGCGGAGAGCAACCGGCCCCTGTCGAAGCCGAAGTAGAAATCGCGGGCCTGGCCCGCTCCCTCCGTAGTCTGGGCGTAGATAGCCAGGCCCGCGACAACCACCACGAGCAAGGGCAAAAGGACGAGGCTCGCACGTTCGACGGCGCCGACACCTCGCACCAGCAGCACGAAGACTAGTGCGGAAACCGCGAGGAAGTAGAAGATCGGGTCCAGCGAGTCCGTGAACTCGGCAAAGTGGTCGTAGCTGCCGCCAATCGACTGGATTGCGTACCCCAGCGTCCAGCCCGTGATAACGAAGTAGTAGCTCATCACGGCCCCGACGACGACGACCGGCAACCAGCCGAAGGCGGCTCCGGCTTTGCCCCCGAGTCGCCGAAAGAGGCCCACCGGCGTTTGTTGCACCACGCTCCCCGCCGTCGACTCAATGATCGCCAGGGGAACGGCAACAACTGCCACGCAGGCGATGTAAGCGATGAGAAAGGACCCGCCACCGTTTTCGCCAGTTATGTAAGGGAAGCGCCAGAGGTTGCCAAGGCCCACAACGCCCGCAACTGACGCAAGCACGTAGGCTCGCTCGGATCGCCAGACGGGCCTCGGGAAGAGAGCGGCCATCTTCACGCCGGGAGTCAGTTCGCGGCTCTTCGGCCGAATATGTGGCTCTTTCATGCGGTGTCCGGGCGAGCCGATGTCAGCCCCGCCCCACCCTACGAAGAAAGACAGTCCGGTGCTACGCGGGGTCAGGCCACCGTCGAGACGCGGTCATGTATGTCGAAGGCGGCCCTGCCATCGGCCGCATCGACGACCGTTGCCATTCGGAAGACGATTAATCCGCCCTCTGAAGGCCCATTCACCAAGTTCTTACCACCTTCTAATGCGCCACGACGTTGAGGCCCTTGTGATCCTCCGGATTAACCCCATACGCTAGCTGTACGTTCACCTACCGGACACGTTCGTGACCAGAGGGTGGCTAGGCCGTCTCAACAAGGTAGACGGCAGGTGGCGGGCTTAACGGCTCGTCGCTCGGGACCGGAAATGGAATCTCGGGTCAGTTTGGGATTCCGCATCGAGAACTGGTTCCGTGGGGTTGCTTGGCCAGAAGGCAGGCAGGCGGGGTGAGTCGTCCATCAATACGGGGAGTGTATCTCCATGGTTCGCGCACTAACGCGAGCCGCCAGGCAACCGTCAGCGGAGGAACCAACGCATGACATTGGCTCTTTACGGAAAGAGTAAACAGCGGCAGGTGGGCCTCATCGGTCTTGCCCTCCTGGCTGCTTTGATAGGCATCATTGCCGCCTTCCTCGTGGCAACAAATGCTTTCGCCCACCATCTCGACGAGAAGGAAACGCTCCCCACGTGTGATAACGGCGGGACGTATCTCTTCGAAGCCTATACCGGCGGCTGGAGCGGTTATCGGGAAGCCGTCGTCTCCGTCTCCCAGGGTTCAGTCCCGCCCTTCCAGAGCCCATCGCAATGGGACGGGGGCACCGGACCGTTCGTCTATCACGGCAATACCAAGACGATCATCTCGATCTCCGGCACGGGTTCCGTAGACAGCGCCGGTACTGTGAAGCAGTACGGCGGTTCGTTCGGCAACGGGGTCGACCTCGATGAGAACGTCAACACCACTGACGACACCGAATCGATATCAACAGCCTGAACAGCCGCTACCACGTTGGCGACGTGATCCGCATCGACAACGAGTTGATGAAGATCACCACTGTGCACACGAGCGGCCAGGATACCTCGATGTCATCCGCGCATTCGGCGGCACATCGGCCGCAAGCCACGACGACCATCACAACACGAATGAAGTCGAGGTCTGGACGCGCGGAAGCCAGGAAACGTCGGTCAGCTGGAACCTCAAATTCGACCCGTCTACCTGCCGCACGACCACGATCATCGTCAAGAAGGTTGTGGAAAACGGCGATCCTTCGACGCCCTTCTACGTGGACATCGACAACCACACCAACGAACCGGACAAGCTGGACGCCAAGTTCTCGGTCGACGAACCGCTGACCTACACGTTCGCGCCGGACCCGGCCGACGACGACAAGGACGACTACACCATCACTGAGCACCTGCCCCCGACGGGCTGGGCACTCACGGGCGTGAAAGTCTTCGAAGGGTCGGACCACAGCTGCAACGACATTAGCTGGGACGCCGCCGATAACGACCATCGCTCCATCGAGACGACGCTCGACCACGGCAAGACCCACACCATCTGTTTCCGCAACACGTACACCGCGCCGAAGGTGACGATTCATGTCGCCAAGGTCGAGTGTCTGAGCGGCAGCTACCCCGTCGACTTCGCGCGGCCGATCTCGAACACAACCGCCAGCTCCTTCGCCAGCCAAACGGTTGGATGTGACGTGGCCTCCGGTTGGAGCTTTGAGTACGACGCCGGCAACGGTTGGACGGCCTTCAGCAACCCGACAGACGCCAACGGCAACATCAGCGAGGAACTCGTTATCAGCGACGACCAGACCGTGAAGGTCCGGGAAGTGCTGAACGGCGACTACACGCTCAAGCAGCTTTCCTGCCACAACGACACGGGCAACGACACCGACAACGAAGACTGGATCCAGCACGTGCACGCCGGCGGCGACTACTACTGTGTCGCCATTAACCAGCCGAAGCCCGGCAAGGTCGGCCTCGATAAGGGCCAGTCAGGCGATGGCAGCTATGACGTTGGCGAGCAGTTCGACTTCAACATCACCTTCAAGGTGAGCGGTGGCGATCACGACGGGCGTCAACACGGCGACCGACGACGTGCCCGGCGCGTTCGACATCATCAGCGTGGCCGGCCCTCACGAGGGCGGGATCACCTGCGCCGTTACTGACCACCACGTCACCTGTGACCTTCCCGCGGGGACGGCGGCAGGCAACTACACCGCCTCGATCACTGTTGCGCCGAACACCACGGCCACCTGTGGCGAAATCACGAACTACGCAACCATCAGCGGCACCAACGCCGACACCGGCGACAATGGCGACGAAACCGTGAGCATCAACTGCGCGAGCGTTGTCGCCACGAAGATTGTCTGCCCGAACGAGAGCTACTTCCCGGACGCGGCCGACGGCAGCGGCGCCGATGGCGTTGGTGACCCGATTACCTCCAACACCGCGGCGAACTTCCTTGCGGCCAACCCCGACTGCTCGCAGGTCCCGTGGACGTTCGAGTATGGCTGGGACGTCACCAACCCCGGCGACAACGTGAATGACAGTGGCCTAGCGGACTTCAACGGGACGCTCAGCAACTTCCTCATTCGGCACGACGAGACCCTCTGGGTGCGCGAACAGAAGCCGGACAACTACATCGACTTCTACGGCCAGGTGACCACCACGCCCGAGTTCTCGGCGGAGATGTACTGCTCAGCCGACGTCCTCCACTACGACAACTGGGAGCGCATCGAAAGCACGAGCGGCCAGAGCGACATCGTCGCCGGCAGCACGTACTACTGCGTCGCCTTCAACACCCTCTCGCAGGGCGAAATCGACAACGTGAAGATCGTCACCAACGTTGACGAGGACACGACCGACTTCACCGCCCAGATCAGCGGGACGGAATCCTTCACCTCCGGCTCGTTCCACGAAGCCGGCGGCAACTACGCAGCGGACCTGGCATCGCCCGGTTTCTACACCGCAACCGAGAACGAAGTGCCCGGCTACCGCCACGTGGAAACCTACGTTGGCTACTGGGACAACGGCCCCGTGTGCGAGCGCGAGCGCGAGGTCGCGGTCAACACTGTCGAACTCGACGGCTCGGAGCTTGTGGCCGGCGGCCACCTGGTCTTCTGCCACGTGAATGAGGCTGTCGGTACCGTCGTCCTTATCAAGAACGAAACGCACCGCAGCGACAGCGCCGAGACGTGGGACTTCAGCTCCAGCATCCTCAGCGACCCTTCGCTGCAGACCGCGGCCAACCCGACGGCCGGCCTTCAGTCGGCGAACCAGACCTTCGAGAACGTGCCGGTCGGCTCCTACGCCATCAGCGAGCTCCAGGGCTCCGGCGTCTGCGAATCGGGCAACACCTCGGACGACTACCAGACCCAGGCGCTCGCCGCGATTGGATTCGCCCCGAACCCCGACCCGGTGGCCGACGTCCTTGGCAACGGGTCCCTGAACTTCAGCGTTCAGTCGGGCCAGACGACCTACATCGTCTTCGAGAACCAGGGATGTGGCACCGTGCTTGCAGCCGCAAACATCATCGTCCGCAAGTGGGAAGATGTGAACGCCGACTACGTCGGTGAGTCACTCCTCGACGGCTGGACGATCACGATCACCGGTACCGGTGGCGCGGCTGCGGGCTTCGGCCCGGTCAGCCAGGATACCGAGAGCGGTGGCGTGGCAGCCTTCCTCGGCGTTCCTGATGGCACCTACACCATCCAGGAGACATCGAAGGTCACTCACACCGTGGTCGGCTCTGACTGGCTGCTGAACGGGGTCCCGAATGGCTCGCATGAGACCAGCGGCGCCAGCGTGAGCAACCTCTCGGTGGCCCTGGACCAGACGCTGAACGTCGATTTCTTTAACCAGCCGAAGGGCCGGATCACCGTCGAAAAGACTGTCATCGACAACGTCGGCAACGTCGGCGCCGGTGGTTGGCAATTCAACCTCAACGGTTGCGGTGTCTTCAAGACCGACTCCACCGACGCGAGCGGCGTCATCGTCTTCGACAATCTGCTTCCCTGCGCCAACTACGTGGTCACGGAAGTGGCAGCCAACTCGAACGGATTTGCGACGACTCCTTCGGGCACGCAGAGTGTCGAGGTTGGCCCTGGCGACGACGAGACGGTGTCATTCGTGAACCGACGCGACCCCGGCAGCACACCGCCGGCGAACACACCAACCCCGACCACGCCGGCGGGCACTCCGACGAACACGCCGGAGACCCCCGACACCACGCCTGAAACGCCGACCGAAACGACGGTCGACGCGACGCCCACTCCTACGGAGGAAGTGGCAGGCGAAATCACCCCGGGCCCGGGCAACCAGGCCACGCCGATAGCCCCGAACTCCGGTTCGGGCCTGGCAACCGGGAGCACGGGCGCTTCGGCCCTCCTCGCCCTTCTTGGCCTCGCCGTCATCACCGGCGGTGCGAGCCTGATGGCAGTGAGCCGCAAGCGGCGGTAGTTCTCACCCCCTGTGGGGGAGGAACGACGGTCAACATCAGGAGGCCCCGGCGAAATCGCCGGGGCCTCCTTTGTACCCGGGCCATGGATCGCCGTACGCTTGGCGAGGTATGGAGTGGATTGGCCTGGCCCATGTGCAACTCGTCCTGCCTGCCGGCGGCGAGGCAGAGGCTCGCCGTTTCTACGGCGAGGTGCTGGACCTCGAGGAGATCGAGAAGCCCGAAAACCTCAAGGCGCGCGGTGGATGCTGGTTCCGCGTTGGCTCACACGAGATCCACCTGGGCGTCGAGGAGTCGACGCCACGCAGCCGTCGTCACCCGGCGTTCGTCCTCAAGAACCTGGGGGACCTGCGCGCTCGCCTGGAGGCCGCCGGTGCCGAAGTCCAGGATGACGAGCCGCTGCCCGGCTACCATCGCTTCTATGCCTGGGACCCCTTCGGCAACCGCCTAGAATTTCTCGAACACGCCTCAACCCTCTAGCAGGCGGGCGGCACTGCCGATGATTACAGCATGATCTGGTTCTGGCACTGGTGTGTCCGGGCGCCGTTCGGTGTTGCCGCTGCGGCTTCGCTCGCATGTGGGCTCCTCGGCGCGGTCGAATGGGCGCTGGCGATGCCTGCTTTCACGATCTTCCTGATCATGGCCGACGTCGGCCACCACCTCGGCATCTATGCCGAGATTCGCCAGTTGCGGAAGCGCAAGGATGCCGGGTTACTTCTGCCCCCGAGCGTCCGTGCCTTCGCGAAGGACCGCGACCGGGCTGCCTAAGACGGCGGCAACCACTCCATCAGGAAGTGTGTCTCCGTCTCGTCGTAGGTGGTGAAGCCGAGGCGTTCGTAGAGTGCTTTCGCCCGGTTCAGCCTCAGTACACGCAGCCTGACCGGCAACTCCGCAGCCGACGCGTCCGCCTGGAGCTCCCGCAAGACGGCCGTGCCGATCCCGCGCGATTGAAACTCCGGCAGGAGCTGGATCTCGTCGAGGGAGTGCTCACCAGCCCCGATGGACATGGCAACGATCCCGGCGGGCTCACCTTCCACCTCAATCACCTGGTAGCGGGCGGGGTCCCATTTTGCTTCGAAGAAGCCTGACTGGCGGGCGTCGTCCCACTCGCCGAATTGGCGCGTGACGACATCCTTGTAGGCTTCGCGGTGGAGTCTCCGGGCGAATGGCTCGTCGGCCGGGGTACAGGCCCGAAGGACGTAAGCCGCCATGGCTAGGGCCGGACGCTCGCCCCATCGTTTTGCACCGCCTGTGGCAGCGAGGCTTCGGGCTCGAAGAGGTGGCGCTGGATCTTCGCCCGGATGCGGGCAGTTGAACGCCAGCCGGTGACGTGGCCCACGTTCCAGGCGGCGGCCCGGGTGTCGCCATAGCTGGGGCGCTGCACATCCCAGCGGCACACCTGGTCGCTCCGACCCAACACCGGGTGCACGTTCGGGTGTTCCATGGCCGCCCATTCGTTCTGGAAGTTGAGCGACTGGCGGAGGGCATCGGGGCGCTGGCGCGCGATTGCCGCGACGGGGAGGGTCGAAAGCCACGGTTCGCCCTGGGCCGTGCCGGCCATGAAGGGTACGTAGCTGGTGGCGCTGTTGTAGCGCAGGTGATGGCGGTTGGCGACGAAGCCACCGAGGCTATAGCCGGCCACCATCGTGTGGATCGAACGCCCGAGAGCGGGGGACTTGAGCAGCTCTTCGGTCACCTGCACTCCCGCCGCCATCATCGCGATGAACCGCGAGAGGTAGGCGAGTCCAGACTTGAATTCCTTGCGCGAGCGATGAAACGGCAGGCGCACGGTGATGACGTTCGCCTCCATCGGGCGTTCGGTGACAAAGACCTGGCGGGCGATGTGGTCGAAGGGGATCTCACCGCCCTTGTGGTGCCAGATGACGGTAGGGGCCGCGGGGTCGGCCCAGAGGAGCACGTCGTACGCGGCCTCCATAGGTCCGGCCGCCGATTCGATGCTGAACTCATGCGTACCCCCGTCGGCGAGCGGCGGCATTTCGAAGCTGAGCGACTCGATGTGCTCGTCGAACGACGGTGAGACAGCTCCCTCGGAAAATGCTTCGCCCATGCGCAGGCGAGCGGTAGCGAGGAAGGCTTTGTCGGTCAGAATGTGGCGGTTGAGCACGGTCATCGTTTCTTTCTGCGTCACGCGGGCACGGCTTCGCGGGCAAGGGCCCGGGCCAACCAGCGGTCGTCGCGAGGATTGGGGCGGCGCTCAACGCGCTCGCGGAGGAGCCCTTCAGCGCGCTCGAATTCGCCCGCCCGGAAGTAGGCCTCGATCAGCGTGTCCTCGACAACTTCGCGCTGAGCGTGGCTGCCACCGATGCGGACGACTTCGTGCATCCGGGGTTCCAGAAGCCGGGCGGTCTGCTCATACTCGCCGCGAGCGAAGTGGCCGATGGCCTCGGCGATCGTGGGGACGATGGAACCGGCGGGTAGCTTGCCAGCGTCGTTGCGGGCGCGAAGGCCGGCAACGAGGCGGTCGAGGGCTTCCGCATTGCCGGCCGCCGCGTGGGCGAGGGCGCAATGGACATCCGCGAACATCACCCCGGGCTGGGCGAAGCGTTCGGCCGCATAGGCGCTGAGGTCGGCCCAGGGAAGATCGCCGTTGCGGCCACCGAGCAACAGGCGCCAGAGCAGCGACGCGGCATCCGCCAAGCCTGCCCAGGGCAGGCTCCTTCGAAACGGCAGGCGCCAGCTCCGATTCGTAGATGGCATCGACGCGGTCGAGGTTGCCAAGGATCAGTTCGAAGAGGGCGTGGTGCCAGGCCAGGTGGCCATACATCGCCGCTTCTGGTTCGAATCCGGGCCGAAAGTCGGCGAGAAATGCGGAACCGGTCGCGACATCTCCGCATTCGAAATGGATGTGGGCAACGGTGTGGGCGGTGGCGCCACTCTCCCGGTAGAGCTCCAGGGAACGGTCGGCATGGGTCCGCGCTTCGCTGTGCATATTCAGTTCGTTCTCTGCGAAGGCGAGCGCGGCGAGAAACCACCAGTCGTCGCCATAGGCTTCGGTAAGCGGGGCGAGGAGGGCAAGCTGTTCCTGCTCGCGGTCCTGGTGGCCGCTGAAGCCGACGAGGCTGTAGACGCCGGTTGCCTGGTAAAGCACCCAGGCGTCGGTGGGGAACTCGGCGACATGGTCCTTCACGACAGCCAGGGCGGTCTCGCCGTCGGCCTCGATGCAGGTGGCGATCGCAGCGACGTGCGCCTGTTCGCGGCGTGTCGTCCCTGCGCTGAGAACGCGCGCATGCTCGATAGCCGCCCTGGCATCTTTCATCCGCCCGACAAACTGGAGCTGGCGGGCAAGGGCGGCGTACGGGAGGGCGAACCCGGGGTCCGTCTCGATGGCACTCTCAAGCGTCTCGACCACAAAGGCGCCGTTGCTGATCGCCCGGTCGATGCCGTCGTTGTAGTGCGCGGCCGCGATATCGGAGCTCGTGCTGACGGGGTTTCCGTTTCGGTCTACCTGCCCCATAGGCCCAGTCTACGCGAAGGGCGGGTCGATCACAGGGAACTCTCAGCAGCGATTGTCACCGCCTTCATGTTGGTTCAGCCGGAGCTGGCAGAGATGCCGGAGGCTCTGGCCCGGCGTGGCAAGTCAGCCCTGGGCTTTCTGGCGCAGCAGCCGTTCGATGACGAGGGTCGCAAAGCGAACGCCGGCAAGTGCGTTCTCGGCATCGCCCGAATGTCCTCCCAATTTGGTACGGATGGGGTTGTTTAGTCTTGTGAGGCGATTTTCTCCCAGCCGCCGTTGACGAGGTCAAAGCGGTCCAGGCGCGCGGGAACCGTAACTTTGCGCCCACGATCGCGGAGCAATCCAGCGAGGTGGTTGGCGGCCTGAGGTTCGCCGTGGACGAGGAATGTGGTGTCCGGTGGCTCGGGCGTCGTCGTGGCCCACTCAACAAGTTCTTCCTGGTCGGCATGAGCCGATAGCCCGTGGACATCGAAAATCTCGGCCCGCACGGGAATCTCCATGCCGTGCATTCGCAGCGTCTTTTCGCCATTGAGTAGCCTCTGACCGCGCGTCCCTTCGGCCTGGTAGCCGACGAGAGCCACCATGTTCTTCCTGTCCGGCAACAGGCGGCGAAGGTGGTGGAGCACGCGGCCGCCGGTCAGCATTCCGCTGGAGGAGATGATGATGCGGGGGCCCTTGAGGTCGTTGAGGGCCATCGATTCCTCCACGCTGCGATGCAGCGTGGTCCCGGGAGGGAAGAGCCCGCCGGGCAGCGGGTCGAGCTGGCTGGAGCCGATGTTGTCGAGGTAGATCCGGGTCACGTCGACGGCCATCGGGCTATCGATATGGACGGGTATCCGGGGCAAGACCCCCGTCTCCATCATCTCCTTCAGGTAGACCGTGACAAGCTGGGCCCGCGCCACCGCGAAGGATGGGATGAGGATGATCCCGCCGCGGTCGATGACGCGGTTGAACGGCCCCGCAATCTGTTCGGGGATGGGCCGATGGTCATGGACCCGGTCGCCGTAGGTGGACTCGAGGAGGAGGGTGTCACAGGCAGGGAGCGGGTCAGGATCGAGATGGAGCGGCCGTTCCATCCGGCCAAGGTCACCGCTGAAAACCATCCGGTGCCCGGCCTCCTGGTTCGCCGTCAGTTCGACGAATCCGGAACCGAGGATGTGGCCCGCCTGGTGGAAGCGGAGCGAGAACTCGGGGCTATCGATCGTCTCGCCGAACGGCAGCGTTTCGAGCTGCCCAATCGCGGCTTCGGCGTCCCCGCTGTCGAACAGGGGTAGCGCCGGGTGGTGCTTGCTGAAGCCTTTCTTGTTGGCGTATTCGGCGTCCTGCTCCTGGAGGCGGGCGGCGTCGCGGAGGAGAATCTCGGCCAGTTCGCGAGTGGCTTGCGTCGCGTAGATCGGGCCGTCATAACCCTCCTGAACGAGGCGCGGAAGCATCCCGGAGTGGTCAATATGCGCATGCGTAAGGAACACCGCCGAAATCGACTTCGGGTCAAACGTGGGCTTTTCCCAGTTCAGCAGGCGTAGTTTCTTCAGGCCCTGGAACATGCCGCAATCGATGAGGATGCTGCGGGCCCCGGACTGCACTTCATACGAAGACCCGGTAACCGTCCCCGCGGCGCCGTGAAAGATGATCGAAAGCGTCACCTGCGGAGCGTATGTGGGTCAGGCCCTTCGTGCGACCCTGTCCTGTAACGTGACCCGACACCTGCGGGACAGTGGGGCAAAGACGAAGGAGCGCGGATGGTCCGGCTGAGCGACCTGCCTGAGGCGACGGCGAAGTTCTACCAGGAGATGGAGATGCCCGATCTCCCGGTGGATTCATGGACGCCTGCGCCCCCGCTCTCGCAAGCACGTGTGGCGATCGTGACCACCGCCGGCATCCATCGCAGGGGCGACACGAACTTCCGCGGCGGCGCAGGAGACTACCGCGTCCTGCCGGGGGACGTCGCCCCTGCCGACATTGTCATGTCGCACGTGAGCATCAACTTCGATCGCTCCGGCTTCCAGCAGGACCTGCAGACTGTCTTTCCGCTGGACCACCTGCGCTCGCTCGTTGCCGATGGCACGATCGGTTCGGTCGGCAGCTGGCACTACTCCTTCATGGGCGCGACCGATCCGACGACAATGGAGGCGTCGGCGCGCGAAGTCGCGAGACTGTTGAAGGAGGACGGCGTCAACGTCGCCCTCCTTGTCCCCGTCTGACCGTTTTGCACGCGCGCCGTGGGCGGGCTCAGCCATTACCTCGAAACCGAGGGCCTCGCGACAACAGGCATCAGCCTCATTCGTCCCCATACCGAGAAGGAAAAGCCGCCGCGAGCCCTCTGGGTGCCGTTCCCGCTGGGGCGGCCTTTCGGGGCACCGAACGACCCGGATCTGCAGATGCGCGTCCTGCGGGCGACACTCGATCTCCTCGGGCGCGATGCCGGCCCCGTGCTGGAAGACTTCCCGGATGATGCGGCGGGGACCGCGAGCGATGACGAGGATGCCTGGGCCTGCCCGCTGCCGCTACCTTCGCCGCCGGAACCAGCTGACGACCGCGAGGCCTTCGCCCAACAGCTTTCGGCCGAAGTTGGGCGCCTGAAAACCTGGCACGAGCAGGCGATGCGCAAGCACGGGCGCACCGCATTCGGGGCGAGCGGACTCGGTCCCGACCGTGTTGATGACCTGGCGGCACTCGTCGCCGGGGCGGCGTTCGATGTCATTGGCGAGACGCCGGAAGGAGCGACGGTTCCGATGCCGGCGCTTCTCCACTTCGCAGCCGACGACCTGCGCGCTTTCTATATGGAAGCTGCCGCGGCGCAGCCCGCGGCTCGCGCCCCCGGACCCGACGACCTCGCCCGCTGGCTCTACGGCAGCACCGTATTGGGGGACGCCCTCTACATGGCCCGCGACGCGCTGATGGCCCACGAGGATGACCGTGCATTGCAAACCCAGGGGCGGTTCATGATCCCGGGCGCCTACAACCGCAAGCCGGAGCGAAGCTAGGGGCTACTGCCCGTAGACAATCACTTCACAGGCGACGCATGCATTTCGCATCCATGAGGTCAGCCTCAGCTCGCCACCCATTCGCAGAGCCGGTCGACGGCAAGGAGTGGCCCCTCGCAATAGCGCTCGAGGAATGCGAGGTCGATCTCTTCGTCTGGCGGGAACTGTTCCGCGGCGGCCATTGCCGTCGAGCCGTCGAAGTTCACATAGGCGAGGCGAGCGGTGAGTTCCGACGCGGGGCGCCCGAAGTTGGTGCCGGGAAGGAAGGCGACGCCAGCCTCTTCGAGAGCCCGATTGGCGAGCCGGTCCGAGGTGGTGATTCCACGGGCGGCGAGCTTCTCCCGTAGCGGCGAAAAGTCGGGGAACAGGTAGAAGCCGCCAATCGGTTCGACGACCTCCACGCCGGCGGCGCGCAGGCGACGTGCCAATTCCGGGCCGAGGGCACGGAGGATGTGACGGGCGCGCCAGAGGTAGCGCTCGATCTCCAGGCTCGGTTCGAAGGCAGTCACTGCGGCGTACTGGATGGGGGCGCTGGTTGAGGTGAAGGTCTCGCTGGCGACGGCCGACATGGCCTCGAGAAGCCAGTGGAGTTCGCGCGGGAAGGCGAAGGTTCCAAGCCGCCAACCTCCGGCCCCACACCACTTGCTCAGGCCGCTACTGACAATCGTGCCCTCCGGGTAGAAGCGCTCGATCGAGACGTGTTCGCCGGTGAAGTGCAACTCGCCGTAGATCTCGTCGCTGAGGACGATGACACCGTGGCGCCGCGCGACCTGGGCCAGGGCGGCGAGCTCTTCGCCCTCATAGGTGCCGCCCGTGGGGTTGCTGGGATAGTTGAGGACGACGATCCGCGGCCGCCCGGAGTCTTCCTGGCAGAGTTCGTCCAGGAGATTGGGCGTGAGCAGCCAGTCATTCTCGGCGCGGGTGGGGAGCATGCGCACCTGGCGCCCAATGATCTGGGCTTGCGGCGCATAGGAGACCCATGACGGCGTTGGGATGACGAGGTCGCCGTAGTAGACGAGCTGGAGGATGAACATCAGCTCCTTGCTGCCTGGCCCTATGAGGACATCCTCGGCGCCGACGTTCACGCCGTGCTTGCGCTGGTGGTAGCTGGCGACCGCCTCACGCAGGGGGAGCAGTCCCTGCACGGCGAGGTAATCCTTCTGGTGGGCGTTGTCTTTCAAGGATTCGACGACTACCCGGGGGACCGGAAACGGAGACTGCCCGAGGCCGAGTTTGAACACGTCGCGACCCTCTGCCCGGAGCCGGTCGGAGTGCTCGTTGATGGCAACGGTGGGTGACTTGCCAAGGCCGCGGACGCGAAGGTTGAGGTTGACACCGGGACCGCTCGTCGGCGCTTCGGACATGGTTCAACCCCCTCGTGCTCTGTTGGAGAGCCTAGCGGAATCGACAACGGATCGCCCGCGGCCGGACGGACGAGGCACCGTTTGACGTGGCCGTGTAGGACTTCCATGCTCGAATGGATGGTTGGTCGGGTTGAGCTTCCTGGAGTCGACGGAGCGAGCCCATCGGCGCGCCCGCTCGAATGGGACACGCCGATGTACAAGCTCGCCGTTGGCCAGCTGGATGCCGCGGCCGAGGTGATGCACCTGCAGGAGAACATCTGGCGACGGCTGCGAACGCCGCAACGCGCCTACCTGGTCTCCTTCCCCTTCCGCCGCGACGACTACGACACGGTGCGGATGGTCTTCGGCTACCGCGTCCACCACCAGACGACAATGGGCCCGGGCAAAGGCGGCATTCGTTATGCGCCAAACGTCGACCTTGGCGAAGTGACGGCCCTCGCGATGTGGATGAGCTGGAAGTGCGCGGTGATGAAGCTCCCTTTCAGCGGCGCCAAAGGCGGCTTACGAATCGACCCGACCGAGCTTTCCCAGGCGGAACTCCAACGGATCACACGTCGCTTCACGGCGGAGATTGCCGACGTCATTGGCCCCGACCGGGACATCCCCGCGCCCGACCTGGGCACGAACGAACAGGTCATGGCCTGGATCATGGACACCTATTCGTCGATCAAGGGGTACGCGATCCCCGGGGTGGTGACGGGCAAGCCGATCGAGATCGGCGGTTCGTTGGGCCGGAAGGAGGCCACCGGCCGCGGGGTCGTCACCTGCATGGTCGAGGCCTGCCGGGAGCTGGGCTGGAGCGCCGATTCGTTGCGCGTGGCAGTGCAGGGTTTCGGCAATGTTGGTTCGACGACGGCCCTCTTGGCCGAACGAACGGGCGCGAAGGTGGTCGCCGTTTCTGATGCACACACCGGGATCTACAACCCCGACGGACTTTCGATCCCGAAGGTCGAGGCATGGGTTGCGGAGCACCGCTGGCTGGAGGGCTATCCAGAAGCAGAACAGGTTTCCAATGAAGGGCTCCTTGAGCTGCCGGTCGATGTCCTGATCCCGGCGGCGGTGGAGAACCAGATCACGGACGCGAATGCCGCGAGGATCCGGGCGAAGTTGGTGGTCGAAGGCGCAAACGGTCCGACAACCCTGGAGGCCGACCGCATATTGGAAGACAACGGTGTCCTCGTGGTGCCGGACGTGCTGGCAAATGCGGGCGGTGTGACTGTCTCCTATTTCGAGTGGCTACAGTCGCGCGAGCAGTTCTTCTGGTCCGAAGACGAAGTGAACACGCGGCTCGAACGCCTGATGAAGGAAGCGTTTGCCGCCGTCCTCGCAACATCGAAGGAGAAGCAGGTGACCCTGCGAATGGCGGCCTTGATCCTGGGGATTAGCCGCGTTGTCGAAGCGAAGCGGCGGAGGGGAGTATTCCCCTGAACTGGCGGCGCCGCTTCGCCTACGGGAAGGTATCCGGTGCGGCACTCTATCCGCTATAAGTCCAGCCGCTGTACAACGATGTCAGCGGCGTGTCCTCCCGGATTACATCGCCGCCCACCACGCGGCCGATGACGAGGGTGTGGTCGCCGGACGGGACAAAGTCCTGGGCTTCGCAATCCACCCACGAGAGCGAGCCTGTCGGAACCGGCGAACCGTTTGCGGTAACGAAGTGAGGGACCGCTTCCATCTTGTGGTGGATGGCTTTCCTTTCTCCTGAACTTCGTCCCGCGACTTTCGCCCCCATCCAGGGCTGGGCGAATTTTGCTGCGAGCTTCCGCCCATCTTCGTCTTCGGGCAGCAGGTTCACGCTGAACTTGCCGTTTGCGCGGATGTTGGCGAGCGTGTGCGCGTCCTGCTCGAAGGCGACTGCTACGAGCCGCGGTTCAAACGACACCTGCATGACCCAGTCAGCCATCATCCCGTTTGGCTCGCCCTCGGCATCGTGAGTGCCGACGATGTAGAGGCCGTACGGCATCTGGTCCATGACCGCCCCGGCCCTGCCGCCCGTATCGATCTTCGTTGCCATCTCACGTCTCACTTTCAGCCAGTCGTCGCGAATGTGGTCTTTCGTTGTCGGCAGGCGTTCATCAATAGAACGAGCGTATCCACAGGTTCCAACCGAAGGGAGGGCTGGAGGGGCCAGTATGGCTGGGTCCAACGGCCCCGATCGGTGGGCAAGCCGGACGCGGTAGGATGAGCCGATTCCGTTCTCGAGGTGCCTATCATGACCAGCCGCCTGACCCCGTTGCCCGTCGACAAGCTGACGCCCGAACAGCAAGAGGCGCACGCCCGCATTGCCCGCTTCCGGGAGCCGAAAGCCGACGGCCAGTTCGGCGGACCGTTCGACCCCTGGGTCCGCAGCCCCGAGCTGGCGCGCCGGATGGTGAGCTTCGGGAACTTCATCTGGGAGCGCACAAGCCTGGACCGTCGCGTGGTGGAACTGGCCATCTGCGTGACGGCCCGATTCTGGCGGAGCAACGTCGAATGGGTCGCCCATGCGCGGACGGCGAAGCGGTTCGGGGTGAGCGAGGAGACGCTGGACGATGTGATGAACCAGCGGACACCCGCGAAGGCGCCGGCCGACGAACTGGTGGCTGTGGACGTGAGCCGCGCAATTCACGAAACCCACGAGCTGCCGAAGGAACTCTACGACAGGGCGGTGGCGCAGTTTGGCGAGCAGGGATTGGCGGAACTGATCGCGACGATCGGCTACTACACGGCGGTCTCGATGACCCTCAACGCCTTCGATATCCCGGTGGCGGAGGGTGAGCAGACACCGTTCCCACGGTAGGTTTTGTGAGCGCGTGGTCCGATGGCCCTACAGCATCACCAGGTTGTCGCGGTGCACGACTTCGTCGCCGTAGGCGTAGCCGAGGGTCTCGGCGATCCTATCGCTGCGAAGGCCCCGGATCTGCTGGAGTTCGGCACTGGCGTAGTTGGTGACGCCAGCGGCGACGCGGGTGCCGTCGGGGGCGCGCACCTCGACTGATTCGCCGCGGCCGAACTCGCCCATTGCTTCGGCGACGCCCGCGGGAAGAAGGCTACGACCCTTTTCGCGCAGTGCGGCGACGGCGCCGGCATCGATGACGATGTAGCCCGTGGGGCTGATGCTGCCAAGGATCCAGCGCTTACGGCTCTCAATGCGGTCGTTGGCCGCCGGGAAGAACGTCCCGGGGTTGTTGCCCAGGGCGGCGCCGATCAGCGTCTCCGGGAGCTGGCCGTTGGCGATGATCACGTCGACGCCCGCCTGGGTGGCGATACGCGCTGCCGTCAGCTTCGTGACCATGCCGCCGCTACCGGGGCCGTGGGCGGCATCCGCCATCGCCTCAATGTTCGAGTCCACCCGCTCGATCCGCTCGATCAATCGCGCATCTTCGTTACGACGCGGATCGGCGTCATAGAGGCCGTCCACGTCGGTGAGAAGGACGAGGAGGTCGGCGTCGACAAGGTTCGCGACGTGGGCGCTGAGGCTGTCGTTCTCACCAATTCGCGTGGCCAGCACCTGGTCGAGAGCGACGGCATCGTTCTCGTTGACGATGGGCACGGTGCCCGCTTCGAGGAGGTCCCGGAGGGTGTTGCGGGCGTTCAGGTAGCCGAGGCGGTCGGAGAGGTCACGGCGAGTGAGCAGCACCTGGGCGACGACGACATCGTGCCAGTCGAAGAGTTCGTCCCAGCTCTGCATGAGGTGGCTCTGGCCCACAGAAGCGAAGGCCTGGCGGCTGGGCGTGAAATCGCCGAGATAACGGGCGAGGCGGTGACGTCCCGCCGCCTGGGCGCCGCTCGAAACAACGGCCACCTGGTGGCCCGCCGCCCGTAGCCGCACGACCTGCCCGACGATGCGCGACATCGCCTCCAGATCGAGGCGATCGGAGCCGGCCGTGAGCAGGCTGGTGCCGACCTTGGCGACGATGCGCGGGTATCGCATGGCGGAAAGGGTAGCGCGGCGTGGTTCGTGGGGCGATGCGTTGGCCCCCGCGAAATCGCTGATGTAGGGTCGAACATGCCCCCCGGCGCCTCGCGTTGGACCTATCCCATGGCAGGAGGAGCCTCGTGCTGTCTCGCGCGTTCATCGTGGCCTGGCTGGCGATGTTCACCGCCATCGCCGGCATCGCGATGGTCTCGCCGCTGCTCCCGGTCTACGTCCAGGACGAACTCCATGGGCCCGAGTTCGCGGTCGCGCTCAGCTTTTCGGCGCTCGCCATCTCCCAGCTGGCAACGGCCCCGTTCATCGGGCGCTTCGGCGATCGCTACGGCTTCAAGCCGTTCATCGTCGGCGGTTTCCTTGTCTATGCCGTAGGCGCGCTGGGCTACCTTGTCGCACCAAACTGGCAGACGGTCGTCTTCTTCCGCATCTTCTCCGGGTTCGGAGCCGCCGGAGTGTTCCCAATGTCGATGGCCTACATCGGACGGCTGTCGCCACCCGGGCACGAGGGGCGCTACATGGGCGTCTTCGCGATCGCCATGGAGGCCGGCTACGGCTTCGGGCCGCTCTTTGGCGGCGGCATTCGCGATGCCGTGAACACGGACGCCGCCTTTGCCGCCATGGCGGGGCTGTTGCTGGCGGTCGGCATTGTGACGCTGTTCCTCTTGCCGGCGAATCCCTACTCACCTGGATCCACGGGCGCCGAAGAGGCACACGAACCATTGCGCTGGGAGATGCTCTTCCGGCGGCCGCTGATCCAGGCCGCGGTCCTGGGCCAGACGCTCATCTCCGTCAGCTGGGGTGCCACCTTCTCGTTCATCGCCGTCTACGTCGTCAGCGACGACGGGCTCGCTACGGGGAGCGCCTTCTTCGTCGGCGTGCTAATCGCCGCCCGCTCGACGGTCGGCTCCTCGTTTCAGGTGTTCACGGGTCGCGCCGCCGACACATACAGCCGGACCGCGCTCGCCGTAACGGGGATTGGCATCTCTGCCCTGGCCATCTTCATCATCCCCGATGTGCCGGTGGCCGAGCATGAGCTTTCCGCCTTCGGCGGCACCACGATCATCCTGCCGTGGCTGCTCCTGGCATTCCTCATCGCGGGCATCGGTGAGGCCATCGCGATGCCGGCGGTCAATGCCGTGCTGGTCGATGCGGGCCGGTCGGTGGGCATGGGTTCGGCGATGGGCCTCGCCGAGATGGGCCAGGCGGCGGGATTCCTCGGCGGCTCGCTCATTGGAGCCGCTGTGGTGCAGGCCTGGGGATTGGAGGCGGTTTTCCGCTATGCCGCCATCGTGGCGGCGGCTGGTGCCGTGACCTTCCTTCTCCTGATGCGGAGGGCGGCTGCCACGACCAGGGAAGCCGCGCCGGGGGGAGTGGCATCACCGGTACGGTGACACCACCCCACTTGCCGGCACGGGTCAGGGGCGAACGTTCTGGTTGAACCGGAAGAGGTTCGTCGGGTCGTACTTGCGCTTGAGGGCGACAAGTCGTTCGTAGGTCTCGGCCGGCCAGATCTCGCTAATGCGAGACTCGTCGGCGTCGACGAAGTTGCTGTAGGCGCCCTTGGCCGAGTCGCCCCGCATGCGCAGGTAGAGGTCGTTCGACCACGTGCGGTGGGGCTTCATGTCCTCGCTCGGATCCTGCCAGAGAGCCATGGAGGATACGAACAGATTGGCGTCGCGGTTGGCGAATGCCGTTTCACCGGCCGGGACCCGCTTCACGGCGCCGCCGTAGCTGCGGATCTGGACCATGCTCATCGGCGATGTCGCGTTGGCGATGGCGTCGACTATCGCTTCCAAGCCGTCGTCACTCATATCGTCGGCGAAGTACTGGCGGACGGCGGCCAGGCTCGGAGCCTCGGCGGCTTCCGTCAGCTGGTAGAGCGCCGTGTACGGCATCACGCCGGTCAGGTCCGCAACCGGTTCGGCCAGTGCCTTGAGCGGCGCAACAACGCGCTCGCCTTCGGCGTGGTCACCGGCCCAGCAGATACCGACCATGACGACGGGCTTACCCAGCCACTCCTGGGGGATGAAGGGCGCTGGTGGCGCCTGCATGATGAAGTTGATGACTGTCAGGTCTTCCGGCGCGTCCTTGACGTGGTCGACGATGCCGCGAAGGACCTCGGGCGTCGCCGGCAGCACGAGGCCGCCACCATAGATGTTTCGCACCGGGGCGAAGTCGAATTCGAACTCTGCGACGATGCCGAAGTTGCCGCTCCCACCACGAAGACCCCAGAACAGGTCCGGGTTCTCAGTGTGGCTGGCTGTAACGACCGAACCGTCTGCAAGGACGACCGTCGCCCGCCGCAGGTTGTCGATGGTCAGGCCATGCTTGCGAACCATCCAGCCGATGCCACCGCCGTTGGTCAGGCCGCCGATGCCGACAGTCTTCACGTCGCCGGTCGAGAGGGCCAGGCCAACTTCGCCGGCGGGGACCATGACGTCAGCGGTGGTAGCGCCACCCTGGACGCGCCCGACGCGGGCGATGGGGTCGATGATCACGCCCTTGAAGGTGCGCAGGTCGACAATGATGCCGCCTTCGACGGCGCTGAAACCGGCGATGCTGTGGCCGCCACCCCGCACGCCCAGGCCGATACCGTGGGTGCGGGCGAAGTTGACCGCTTCGGAGATGTCGCTGGTGGCTTCCACGCGGACGATGGCCGCGGGGCGCCGGTCGTACTCCAGGTTGGTGAGGGCCCGGAGCTCGTCGTAGTCGGCGTCGGCGGGGGTGACAAGGCGGCCGGTCAGGCGGCCGGCCAGGTGGCTGAGCTCGACCTCGAGGTCGGCCGTGAGGGTCCGGGGCGTTGCGAAGGGTCTTGCGAAGGTCACGTTGTGTACTCCTGGTGTTTTGTCTCCGGGAGCATCGCCAATCAGGAGGGAAAGCGTTCCTAAACACGCCCTAACGAACCCTATCGAGTTGCTAAGAGAACGCGCTATGATCCCTAAAGAATCCTAAACAGGCATTTGGGGCCGACCAGAACGCTCATGGCGATAGCCTTTCGCATCGACGAACCGCTCAAGGATTTCATCGAGTCCGGGCTTGCTGGCATCGTTGGGACGGCCTCGGCGGAGGGTCTTCCGCACGTGACTTACGGCTGGTCTCCGCGTGTCCACCCCGATGGTGCGTCGGTCGATGTCTTCCTCGACCAGCCCCGGGCCGAGATGGCCCTCTCCGATATCGCCGAGAACGGACAGATCGCCCTCACCCTGGCCGACCCCGTCTCCTACCGATCCGTCCAGCTGAAGGGGAAGGTCGTCGGCTCGACCTCAGAGTGCGCGAAGGACGAGACATGGCTGCGGAATGGCCGCGAGGGGTACCTGGTCCGGGCCACCCTCATCGGCGACGACCCCCGGTCCCTACGCGAGCGCTGGTTTGACGATGTCGTGCGGGTGACGTTCAGCGTCGATGCCGGCTTCGACCAGACTCCAGGCCCTACGGCGGGACAGCCGCTGTGACCGCCCGGACCGCCGATGTCTCATTGTCCGAGATCCCGCTCTGCTTCGAGGGGATCATCCCTGCCGCTATCGCGACAGTGGCCGCCGATGGCACGCCAAACGTCACCTATCTCTCTGTCGTGCACAAGATCGACGAAAACCACGTAGCGCTCTCGCGGCAGTTCTTCAAGAAGACGGACTCAAACACGATTGTGAACCCGAACGTGCAGATCGGGATCGTCGAACCCGAGTCCGGGCGGACCTACCTGATGGACCTCGTCTACGAGCGCACCGAGACGGAAGGCTCGCTATTGGAATGGATGCGGACGCGCCTTGACGCCGTGGCCGCCCACGAAGGGATGACGAACATCTTCCGTCTCACAGGGGTCGACGTGATGCGGGTCGTCAGCTGCCGGCCCCATCCTGTCGCGGAGATCGCCCCGCTAAAACGCCGCGATGTGAGGCTCGACCGGATACTGGAGTACTCGAGCAAGCTGGCTTCCGCCGAGGACATGGACGAGGTGCTGGACACGGCGATCGCCGCCTGCACCGAACTGCTCGGGCATCCGCACATCTTCATCATGCTGGTCGACGAGTCGGGGTCGAATCTCTACACCGTCGCCAGCACCGGTTTCCCCGACTCGGGCACGGGTTCGGAAGTCCGCATCGGCGAGGGCTTCATCGGCGTCGCAGCAGAGAGGCGGCAGTCGGTGCGCGTGACCAACATGGGGCGCGAGCTCTCCTATTCGCGGGCGACCAGGATCGATGACCACAACGCGGACGTCGGGGACGACATCCCTCTGCCGAGCCTGCCGACCATCCAGAGCCAGCTCGTGGCCCCGATGCTGGCGGCCCATCACCTGGTGGGAATGATCTGCCTTCAGAGCGAGTTGGCCGGCCGATTTCAGGCGGACGACGAATGCGTGGTAGCCATCGTCGCGAACCAGGTGGCGATGGCCCTCACGGCCCTCGCTAACGACCACCTTGCCACCACTCCCGAAGAGGTCGAATGCGACGAGACGCCCGTCGGGGTGAAGTATTACGTGGAAGACGATAGCGTCTTTCTCGACAACGAGTACCTGATCAAGGGGGTCGCCGGGGCCATCCTCTGGCGCCTGCTTAACGTCCACCAGGACGAGGGACGCTGCGACTTCAGTAATAAGGAGGTGCGCCTCGACCCGTCGTTGCAACTCCCCGACATCAAGGACAACCTCGAGGCGCGTCTTATCCTCCTGCGCAAACGGCTGGAGGAGCGCTGCGACTACCTGCGCATCGAGAAGTCGGCGCGGGGCCGCTTCCACCTCAACGTTACGCGGCCACTGACGCTTTCGCAGGTGGGGTAGGCCGGCGCTCGGAAGCGGGCAACCCCCCAAACGCTATGATGCGGGGCACCACCTCGGAGCCCGGAGGCTGCAATGCAGCGACCACTGCTGAGAACCTTTGTCTTTTTCCCTGCGCTTCTGTTGACGCTCGCCCTGGGGGGATGCGGCGGTGGCGATAGTGACGGGGGCAACCCGTTCGACAGCAACGCAGGGTCGGACCCTACGGCCACGACTGGCACGGGCGGGAGCGGCGGTTCGTCGGGAGGGAATGGCGGCCAGAGTTCGGGCGAACCTTCGTTGACCGCTGACCCGGGTCGGGCCTGGGCGGAGGTGGAGGGGCAGCGTGTCGAGTACGTCTCGGCAGGGTCGATCTACTACTTCTGCGATATCGCGCCGAGTCAGATCAACGTGAACTACCAGACTCCTGAGGGCCATGACATGAGCCTGAATGCCACCTTCGACGGGAACCATTGGGTGGGTTCGCTCACGGTGAAACCGGGAACTGGCAAGAATCTCCAGTACAGTGCAGTCCTGCCCGACGATGCGGACAACTTCGTTGTCGGCGAAACGGCACTCAGCTTTGAAGGGACGACATCGCGGCTGGAGAACTTCGACTTCAATGGCGCGCGCGATGAGACGATGAGCCTCGCGGTGAACTGCGGCGTGGCCGGTGGCAGCGACGCGATGGCAGACATCGGCGGCACGACCTACACCTTCCCTGTCAGCGGGGCGCAGAGTTTCGACTGCGACGTAACAGCCGACAACGTGTCGGTGACAATCAACAGGCTGGCACTGGACAATCTCCAGCTGGAGATCGACGCCCGCAAGGATGCCGACCGCTGGCTAGGCTCCGTGACTGTCTATACCGCAAACGGAAACCTGACGTCTTCGGTCCCCGCTGATGGCGAGGGCCTCGTCATCGATGGTTCGAGCGTGACCTATGAAGGGACGTTTGGCGATGTCGAGGGAAGCGTCTCCGCGACCTGCCCATAGGAGCTGCATGTGGGCCGCGTGGCCCACACTTTCGCCCCCGTTCGCACCATGACATGCCCCTTGCACAGGCTGATTCTGGCCCCATGCACCGGTGGCTCAGCCTGGGAACCGTGGCAATAGCCGCAGGGCTTGCCGTGACGAGCCTGCTCGGACCATTCGTATTCGACACGATCGACTACAGGTTCGCAGAGACCGTCCGGAACCAGGCAGTCGGTCTCGATGCGGCATCTCTGCTCATCGTGGCACCGGTTGCAGTGTTTTCTGCCTGGGCGACGTACCGGGCCAACGCAGCCGGCCCGCTCGTCGCCCAGGCGGTTGCCGCATACGCCGCCTACATGTTGGTGCAATACGTCCTGGGTCCGAACTACACCGTGGCCACAAGGGTCTTCCCGTTTCAACTGGCGCTGTTCGTCGTCTCGATGGTGGTGGGAGTGGCTGCGTGGAATGCAGGCCCCACGGTCCTGGCGATCCCCCGCCCGCGGAGAGTCGCCCTGGTCATGCTGGCAGTCGCCGCGTTCGTCGTCCTGCGCTACGTGCCCGTCCTCGTCGGGTCCGCCACGGAGCAAACCCTGCCGGCTGAGTATGCCGAGAGTCCCGGGTTCTTCTGGACGATTGGGTTGATGGACCTCGGCCTCTTCGTTCCCGCCGCCGTCGCAACGGCCGTGGGTCTATTCCGTGGGGCGGGGTGGGCCGCCAAGAGCGCCTACGCGATTTCGGCGTGGTTCCTGCTTGTGACCCTGGCCGTCACGGCAATGGGCATCGCCATGGTGGCGAACAATGACCCGTTTGCTTCCAATGGGCAGGTAGCAATGTTCGTGGTGCTGTCAGGAGTTGTACTGGCATACAGTGCCTGGCTGTTCTTCCCACTCCTCGATATCCGCTGGCATCGGGCGAACGGCACACCGCTGGAGATGAGGCGACATGTCTGACCTTGATCGAGTGAGGGGTTATTACCAGGGCTTCGACGAACGAGAGGTATCGCGCCTGGACACGCCCGGGCAGGGCATCATCGAGTTCCATATCACCACAGAGCGACTGAAGCGGTACCTCCCGGGGTTCGGGCGCGTGCTCGACGTGGGCGGAGGACCGGGACGCTACACCCTCTGGCTGGCTGAGGAGGGGTATCAGCCGACGCTGATGGATATGTCGCCGAACCTGCTCGCGATAGCGCGCGAACAGGCGACCCGGGCACCTCACGCCGACATGATCGAGGGCATCGTCGAAGGCGATGCGCGTGACCTCTCGCGATTCGCCAATGCCAGCTTCGACGCGGCGCTCTGCCTGGGCCCGATGTACCACCTGCCGAAGCGCAAGGATCGGGAAGACGTGGTGGCCGAACTGCACCGCGTGTTGAAGCACGACGCGCCGCTGTTCGTCGCCTGGATGCCGCGAATGGTGTTCCTTCGACGGAGCATCGCCGTTCCAGAGGAGCGGGCGCACCTTGCAGACCCCGAATGGCTGCAGGCCGTCCTCCACGAAGGTCGCTTCGATAACGACAACCCGGGTCGCTTCGACCACGGCTACGGCGCCCGTCCCGAGGAGATCGCGCCGTTCATGGAAGGTGCAGGCTTCGACACGCTGGAACTGGTCTCAGCGGAAAGCTTTGCTGCCGGCATCGACGAGCCGATGGCTGACCTCGTCGAGCATCAACCTGAACTCATTCGCAAGGTTCTCGACCTGCTGTCGGACCAGGCAGGTGATCCCGGCCTCCTCTCGGGGGCGGGCCATCTGCTCTGGGTGGGCCGCAAGCGGCCGAGTTCATAGAACGCCCCGCAGCCGGTGTGCGACGGACGCAGCGAAGGGGCCCCGTGCGGGACCCCTTCTAAAAGAAAAGGCGGAGAGGTACAGGACGCCTTTTGCTTTGCTGACTAACGCGCCCCCACCAGCTCCCGGTCGCGGTGCCCCAGGCCAAGGAGCGCCATGAACCCGGATGCCGGCGTGGCCACGGGCAGTTCGTATCGTTCACCCGTGAGTTGCGATGCGAACTGCGCGTATGTGTGCGCCGCCCGCGATGTTGGGTTCTCCACTACCACCGGCCGGCCGGTCTGGCTGCCCTTCACGATGTTGTGGTCGTAAGGAATCTCGAAGTCCGCATTCGTTTCGAGCAGCTGTTCCACGTCGTTGGTGGTCACGCTCTGCCCGCGGATGTTGTGGGTCACTGTCATGACGACCCGGTCCCTGCCGACGCCGCGGCCTTCCATGTACGCCATGAGCAGATTCGTGTTTTTGACGCTCGTAAGATCGAGGCTCGTGACTACGACGACCTGCGACGCCTTCTCGATGGCCACGGCCACGCCCTCATCGAGCGCTCCCGGCGTGTCGAGGATGACGTAGTCGAACAGGGCAGCGGCAAACTCGATCAGGTTCGCGAGATCGTGCGGTTGCACCTGCACCCAGTCGCTTGGGCGGGCCGGCGCGGGCAGCACGTAGGCGCCCGACTCGTGATGCTGCAGCATGGCCCGGAACGTCTCACGGTCCAGGGTCGAAATGCTTCTGGCAGCGTTGGCGGCGGTGAATTCGACGTCGAGGTCCATCATCACGGCCACATCGCCGAAGCGGGTATCGAGGTCGATCAGCAGCACCGAGTCATGGCTCTGGCTGGCGATCACTGCCGCCAGGTTGGTGGCGAGCGTTGTCTTGCCGATGCCGCCCTTCTGGCCAACGACGGCGAGGACGGTGCCGCCTGCGTATTTCCCGGCGTCGCTGGCGGCCCGCTGGCGGGCAAAGTCGCTGAGCGACTTTACGATCGCCGCGTCGAGCTCCTTCTCGCGGAGCGGTGCGTGCAGAAGGTTGGAAACACCCGACTGCATGACGCGTCGCACGAACGGCGCATCCTTGCGCGAGGAGTAGGCGACCACGACCGTCGACGGTTTCAGGTCGCGGATGTAATCGACAGTCATGATTGTTCGGGCAAGCGGCTCTTCGACGCCGACGAAGGCGATGTCCGGCTCGACCTCGGCGGCCACGTGGTGGGCGTTGATGCCATGCCGTCCGGTGGCCGCGACTTCGAGGCCGTGGCGGCCGAGCGCGTCCTGAAGGGCGACCCGGTTCTCCGCCCGGTCGTCGACGATCATGATGGTGGGGGTCTCGTTCACTTGCTGGCTACCTCTCAACTGAATGCACCCAAACCATCTACCAACCGGCCACTAACACTCCATATACAAACTCGCTCGCTGATGCCCGAAACAGCCGTTGTCACCTGCTGTACACCGCGTTGCCACGCTCCGTTCCCCTAATACCCCCTGCATCGCCACCGGAGCGCCACGAGATTGGCCTTCAGAAGGCGGGCTTTTCGGCTTGGCCGGTCTACCCGGGCAGGGCAGGCCGCACACCGGCGACCTTCGCGACTTTCTCGAGGGCTGCGCCCATGCGTATCAGTGTGCCCTCATCGAAGAGACGCCCGGTGAGCGTGAGAGCGTGGGGGTGGCCTCTTGCATCGAATCGTGTGCGCACGGTGATCGAGGGATGGCCGGTGAAGTTGCTCAGCGGCAACATCCCGCCTTCCGAACCTGGGCCCAAGTAAGCAACGAGGTTGTTCTTCTCGTACAGGTCGTGCATCGCCTCCATGGCGCGCCGGCGCAGACGCCGGACCTGCATGTACTCAACTGCAGGCAGGTAGCGTACGGCGCGGAACAGGTTCGGCCAGGCGTCATCCGACTGGCGCCGCAGAAGGTCGTCGGCGCCGCTCCGCGTCAACTCGTCGAAGGATGCCGCCGCCTCCACCATCAGGCCAAGGAAAAGCGGGCGCAGGGGAATCGGTGGCAGCTTCACAGGTACGAGTTCGAACCCGGCCCCGCGAAGTAACTCGATGCTCTCTCGCTCGAGGATGCGGCCCTTGCCGCGGAACTCCCGGGTGTCGTAGCCGATCCGTAATTCCCTTGATGCGACTCAGCGCGTTGTAGTTGAAGGGCGGCGCATCGAGCAGGGCCGGGTCAAGGCGCTGGTCGGCAACGGTGTAGCCGGTGATCGCCTCCAGGACGAGCGCTGTGTCCTCCACTTCACGGCAAATCGGCCCCAGCTTGTCCATGCTCCAGCAGAGCGGCATGGCGCCGCCCCGTGGCACCCGTCCGAACGTGGGGCGTAGCCCGGCGGTCCCGCAGCGCGTACTCGGCGAGACGATGCTCCCGAGTGTCTCCGACCCGATCGCAAAACCTACGAGGCCAGCCGCTACCGCTGATGCGGAACCGGCGCTCGAACCAGATGCACCCTGCTCCACGTCGAATGGGTTGCGTGTCATCCCCGCGTTCCAGACGTCTCCCATGGCGAGCGCACCGAGGCTGAGCTTCGCAACCAGGATGGCGCCGACTTCGTCAAGGCGGCGGACGACCGCGGCATCGGTCTTCGGCTTGCGGCCCAGGAACGGTTCCGCGCCCCACTCCGTCGCGATTCCCTTTGTGTCGAGGAGGTCCTTGGCGCCCCAGGGGATGCCATGGAGCGGCCCGCGCGACTTGCCCGCTCGCAGCTCGGCGTCCGCCCGCCGGGCGGCGGCCAGCGCTTGTCGTTCGAGAATCACCGGCGCGCAGAGGAGGACAGGGGCGTACCGCTTCAACCGGTCGAGGTAGATCCGTGTGAGCCTCTCGCTCGTCAGCATTCCGGCCTGCACCCACGACGACAGCGCCGTCAGCGGGGCGAACGCGATGTCTTCGTCGTTTCCGGGCAGACGTGGAGGCTTCGAACGGGTGTAGGAATAGCTCTTCGGGCGTTGCTCCGTCTCGAACCGGACACCGGGGAGGCGCGGGTCAAAGACCTCGGCCGGGCCAAGGTCGAACCCGATTCCCTGGCTTCGCAATTCGCCAATGGAGTCTCGCTGTTCGGCGACTGCGGTAAGCGCCTGGCGGCGCTTCTTCGCTCCGAAGTCCAACCCGGCGATCGTCTCGAACGCCGCAAGGTGGCGGATGGTGAGTTCGGCCATGTGCGGGTCGGCAGTGGCGGTCGGGCCCAGCACCGACTCCAACACCTCTTTCGTCAGGCCGACTCCTTCGCGCTCAGGCATGGCGCTATCCTACGCCGGCCAAAAACGATGAACGGCGCAGGGAAGGAGGGTCCCCTGCGCCGTTCAGGCTTGAGCGAGCGACCGGCCAGATCAGCCGGTGCGAAGGCGCGGGTCGAGGATGTCGCGGAGGGCGTCGCCCAGCACATTGAAGCCGAACACCACCAGGCTCAGAGCCACGCCCGGGGCAACCAGCCACCAGTAGCCCTGCACCATGAAGGTGCGCGCTTCCCGGTTGAGCATGCCGCCCCAGGTCGGCACGTCCGGCGGGACGCCGATGCCGAGGAAACTGAGGGTCGCTTCAGCGAGAATGATGCCCCCGAGGCCGAGCGTTGCGAGCGTGATTACAGGGGCCATGACGTTTGGCAGGACGTGCACCACGACAATCCGCCAGTCGCTTGCCCCGATGGTCCGGGCCGCCTCGACATACGTATTTGCTTTGATGGACAAGGCGGCGCTGCGAATGACCCGGGATTGCGACACGCCTCCGAGTATGCCTAACGTGGCAATGACGACGATCACCTGGGTGCTGAGCACGCCATTCTTCGGCAACCCGGGGATTTGGCTGCCCGAGAACATTGCGCTGACGAGCACGAGAAACACGAGGCCGGGAAATGCGATGAAGGCGTCGACGAGCCTCTGGACGAGCATGTCGAACCAGCCGCCAAAATAGCCGCTGATGACCCCGATCGAGACCGAGAGCACCGTCGAGATAGCAACAGCGATGAAGCCGATCGTCACCGACACTCGAGCTCCGTGGATCACGCGCGAAAGCACGTCTCGGGCGAGGTTGTCGGTGCCGAGCGGGTGGGAAAGCGATGGAGAAAGCAATCGGTCCGCACCGTTCCCCAGCGCGTTCGGATCGCCCGGAGCGAGGATCGGAGTCGCGGCCGCCATAATGATGAATATCACGACGATGATGGCCCCAGCGAGGCCCAGCTGCTTCTCCTTCACAAGCCGGGTGAGAATGTTCTGCCAGCCGGGAGTCCGCTTCCGTTGGAACTCGTCAACCAGCTCGATTGGTGCGCTTGCAGTCTGAGCCATAGCGATTGTTCCTAGCTGTAGCGAATGCGCGGGTCGAGGATGCCATATGTCACGTCGACCACAATGTTCGAAATGATGACCAGGAATGCGATGACCAGCGTCACGCCCTGGAGCGACGGGTAGTCGCGCTGGAAGACCGCGTTGATGAAGTACCGGCCGATCCCCGGCATATTGAAGATCGTCTCGAGGATGAGTGTCCCCCCGATAGCGATAGGAACTTGCAGGCCGATCACGGTGACCACCGGAATGAGCGCATTCTTGAGTGCGTGTCCCGAAATAACCGCGCGTTCGCGTAGGCCCTTCGCCCAGGCGGTCCGGATGTAGTCCTGCCTGAGCACCTCCAGCATCTGGTTACGCGTGAGGCGCATGACCGTGCCCGACAGGTTTACCCCGAGCAAGAGGGCCGGCCAGAAGAAATAGGCGAGGTGATCGATCGGGCCGTCGCTCCACTTCTTATAGATAAGGGGAGGGGCCCACCCCCACCATTGGATGGGGAACACTACAAGCAAGGTCGCAGTGAAGAAGTAGGGGACCGAAAGCGCGAGGATCGCAAACGTCCGCGCCGTGTAGTCGGCCCACGTATCCTGTCGGATTGCCGAGAGGATCCCGACGGGGAGGGCTACCACGAGGCTCAGGAGGATTGCGTACATCCCGAATTCAAACGAGACCGGCAGGCGGTGCCGGATTTCCTCGGTGACGGGGGCATGTGTCCAGGGCGATTCGCCAAGGTCGCCCCGCATCGCATCCCAGGTGTAGATGACGAACTGCTCAGGAATCGGCTTGTCGAGGCCAAGCTGCTTTTCGAGCGCTACGCGGTCGTCATCGGTGGCGTAGGGGTTCTCAGCCAGGATCAGTTGAACCACATCACCCGGTATGAGGCGAATGGTCATGAAGGTGGCAAAGATGACGATCACAAGCGTAGGCAACGCGAGCAGTAGCCGTCTGGTGATGTACTCGGTCATGAATGATCCTGGATTCGGATGAGAACGCGGGCCCGCATGAAACGGGCCCGCGTCCAGTGTCGTTGGCGGTCGCTCCGACGATTACACGTCGAGCCAGGCGCCCTCCATCCGAGCGCTGTACTGGTCCTGCTCGAAGAACCAGTCCTTGACCTCGGGGCTCACGAAGAAGTGCGTGTTCGTCGTGTAGGCGAACTTCATCGGCCAGTCCTGGACGATCATCTCGGAAGCCTGGTGGACGATGTCGTTCCGCTTCTCCGCGTCCAGCTCCGCAGCCTGCTGGTCGATGAGCGCGAAGATGTCCTCGTTGTAGTGCTTGAAGTACGTGGAGTGCTCCCCGAAGTAGGACGACAGGTTTTCGTCCGGATCCGGGTTGTTGAGCGGCACGTGAGACGACATGAAGTAGTCGTATTTGTACGTCTGATCGTAGTACGACGCCGTCTCCTTCGGCTCGAGGTTGATGTTCACGCCGATCTCGGCCAGCTGTTGCTTGACGACCTCGGCGACCTGGTCGGCCTCCGTGGTTCCTGTCGCCCAGATGAACGAGCCCTCGACGGTTGGGTTGCCAGCGGCCTCCATGAGCGCCTTTGCGGCCGCAACATCGTATTCCGCACCGGCGACTTCCTCGGTCAGGGCCCATGGCGGGTAGATCGGGAGGATCGGGCCGTAGGTCCGAATGCCGTCGCCGCTATAGACGAAGTCGAGGATGCCCTGCGGGTCGATCGCCTGCACGATTGCCTGGCGGACCTGGGGGTCATCGAACGGCGCCTTGTACGGGCCGGGGGTCGTGCCAGGCGCCGTGGTCGGCGACATACGGATCTGGCGCCAGAACTGGCTGGCGACGGCGCGATAGGTGGCGTCCGGCCGTCCGGACTTGACGCGATCAAGTCGGTTGAACGAGGTGCCCATCGCGGCAATCTTCTTGTCGACGAAGAGCGTGGCAACGGTCTCCGGATCGAGGACGATGTCCCAGCTAATGCTATCCAGGTATGGCAGCGGGTTCCCGAACTGGTCCTGCTTCCAGTAGTTCGGGTTCTTCTTGACGTTGACCCGGACGTCTTTCTCCCAGCCGTCGAAGATGAAGGGGCCACTCCCGACCGCGTTCTCAGTGAGGTCGCCGTACTTCTCGACGGCCTCCCGGTTGACGATGAGCGTCCATGGGCTCGCCAGGTAGCTCGTCATCGGCGCGAACGGCTTCGTCATGTTGAACGTGACGGTCGTGTCATCGGGGGTATCGATGGAATCGACCTTGCCGAGGAAGAAGTAAGCATGTTGATACTTGCCCGCCTCGTCGGTCATCTGCCGCTCGATGCTCCACTTCACATCTTCGGCAGTCAGTTTGCGCCCATTGGCAGGATCGACGTCCTGCCAGGTGATGTTGTCCTGGATCTTCAGTGTGTAGGTGAGTTCGTCCGGCTGCTCCGGCAAGCTGGTCGCCATGTCGGTGACGATTTCAGTCAGGTCCGGCGTGAACTTGATCAGGGAGTTGTAGACGTTCGTGCCGAAGTTGGAGCACGTCGGCCAGGTATCGAAGTGCGGATCGAGGCTTCGGATGGCCCCCTGGTACAACGGAAGGTGTCCGCCGGTCTTCGCCACGGCCTGTACTGGCGTAGCGGTTGCGACTGATACGGGAGTATCGGTCGGGCCGGCGCTCGTCGTAGGGGTGTTCCCGCCACTGTCGTCGTCGTCGTCGCCACAGCCCACCAGGGCGATGGTCGCTGCGCCGCTGGCGGCGACTGCGGACCCGCTCAAGAAGCGTCGGCGCTTCAAATTGCGCGTCCAGAAATTTGATCGGTCTTGCAAGGTTCCCTCCTGTGGTGCCTGGCGTGAAACGGGAACGCATCCGCGCATCCGCGCCATCCGGGCGATCGATGTAAGGGATACAACTGCTTGATACGGGTTGTCAACTAGCTAGCCTCGACCTAAATGTCTCGTCTGAATCCAGATCGCCCCGGACGTTCATGGGGCGTGAACGAACTTTCTTGCGGCAAACGCCGGCTGGCCCCACTACCTACCGGCCGGTAGCATTTCGTCCGTCCATGACCTCCGCGACACCAGTCTTCCAACGCCAGGGTGATCTCTGGGTCCCGACGGCGCTCGCCCTCTCACCGTGGAGCGCGGAGCTCATCCATGGGGGGCCTACGGGAGCGCTCGTCGCGCACGCGGTCGAGACCCTGAAACCCGACCCCACCTTCCTCATCTCACGCCTGACGATCGACATGTTCCGGCCCGTACCGGCACGCCCGCTCCGTGCGGCGGCCCGCCTGGTCCGGCAAGGCCGCCGTATCGCTGCCGCGGAAGTCTCCGTCTTCGATGGCGATGTCGAGGTGACACGCGCCTCCGCGCTGATGTTGCGAACGCAAGAGGTCGACATCCCGACGGCGAGCACGTTTGGCCGCCGCGACCTTCCGGCCCCGGAGGCGGTGCCGGAGCGCAGCATCTTCAGCCGCGGCCGAACGCGGGAGCAGGTGCCACCCGGCTTTCACCTCCATATAGAGGTTCGCCAGTTCCGCGACGAGCCGGCGATCGGCGGGGGCCGTTCGGTTGGCGCCTGGCTGCGGTTTCCCTATCCGCTGTTCGAGGGGGAGGAGGTCACTCCATACCTTCATGCAGCCTCACTTGCGGACTTCGCCAACGGTCTCGGTGGCATCAACGCGGGAGAAGGCTCCGGGTTCATCAACTGCGACGTGACCCTCACGATCCATCGTCAGCCCGAGGGCGAGTGGGTTTGCATGGAGGTGGAGTCCGGGGCCGGGCCTTCAGGAGTTGGTTCCAACCATGCTGTCCTTTCCGATACGCGAGGCGTCTTCGGCAAGGTCACACAGTCGTTGTTGCTGAACCCGCGGGCGCCGCGGGTTCCCTGACGGCGCGGCTGCCAATCCGTAGTCTTCTTGCATGCGCCTCTCCGTCCTCGACCAGTCACCCATCCGCAAGGGTGGCACGCCCGCCGAGGCTGTCCGCGAGTCGATCGAGCTGGCGAAGCACTGCGAACGGCTGGGCTACCACCGCTACTGGGTCGCGGAGCACCACAACTCCCATGGCCTTGCCGACGCCAGCCCCGAGATCCTGATCGCCCGGATTGCCGCCGAAACGGAGTCCATCCGGGTCGGCTCCGGTGGCGTCATGCTCTCGCACTACAGCTCGCTGAAGGTTGCCGAGCAGTTCCGGATGTTGGAAGCCCTGTCGCCGGGACGCATCGACCTCGGCATTGGACGGGCCCCGGGAAGCGACCGGCACACGGCGCAGGCACTCACCGTCGGCCCCGGCGCCCTCGGCATCGAGCACTACCCCGACCAGCTGATGGACCTCTACGGCTATCTTTCGAACACCCTTCCAACGGCCCACCCGTTCGAAAAGGTCCGGGCGATGCCGGCCGGGGAATCACTACCAGAGCTGTGGCTCCTCGGTTCGAGCGCCGTCAGTGCCCAGTACGCCGCCGAACTGGGGTGGAAGTACTGCTTCGCCCACTTCATCAACCAGGACGGCGGCGAGCGGTTCATGCAGTTCTACCGCGAGAACTTCCAGCCATCGCCCCTGTTGCCGGAGCCGACGGGGGCAATCGGGGTTTCGGCCACGGTGGCGGAGACGGACGAAGAAGCGGAACACCTGAGCTGGAGCCGCTGGGCCTGGCGCCTCAAGAGCCGGCTGGGGCTTGCGGAAGGTGGCATCCCTTCGCCGGAGGAGGCGAAGTCGTACCAGTATTCCGAGCCGGAACTCGACTTCATCGCCTACTCGCGCCACCAATCCGTCTATGGCTCGCCCGGCCACGTCGCCGATCGCCTGCTGGAGGTGGCGGAGCGCTACCAGGTCGACGAGATGGTCGTCGTCACCATCACCTACGACTTCGAAGCCAGGAAGCGAAGCTATGAACTCCTGGCGGAAGCGTTCAACCTTGAGCCCCGACCCTGACCTGCGACCCGCGAAGGCGCGAGTGACTGCCCTGCTCGCCGACCTTGCTCCGCTTCCCATCCAGGCCCGGGCGATGTTCGGTGGTTACGGCCTCTACTTCGAGGGGGCGTTCTTTGGACTGGTCAGTTCCGAAGGCGGCGTTTACTTCCGCACCGACAACGCAAGCCGCGGCGACTATGAGGCGGAAGGGATGTCACCGTTCCAGCCTGGCAATCGTCCGAAGGGACCGAAAACGATGGCCCGCAATTTCGAGGTACCGCCCGCCGTCTTAAGCGAGCCTCAGTTGCTCCGCGCGTGGGCTGAGCGGGCGGCGCGAGCAGAGCGCTAGATCACCCGTGGATGTACTCATCCGGGTCGATCACCGTAATCTCTTTCACCTCGTCGCAGGGAAGCCGGGCGGCTTCGGAGTGCGAGCGGATTTCTTCGGCCGAACGCGACTCGTACAGGCAGGTGACTTCGCCCGCATCCTTGTCCCAGAGTGAGTTGACCCAACGGAGGCCCGGGTAGTCGGAGAGGCACCAGATGGAACGAAGGGCGGCAGCGTTCATGTCGTCATTCGTCATCTCGCCAACAACCCGCCGGATCTTGAACATTGGCATTGCAATCGCTCCTGGCAATCAGGTTCATGCGGGTTTCGCAAACTATGAGTATACCCGGCCCGGGCGACCTAGAGACTGTCGTCCGGTTCCACCGGCTCGAGCACCGAATTCAGGTCCGACGCCGTGATTCGCAGCGCCCGCTGACCGGCGAGGCGGCTCGCCCGCAACCTGCCGCTGCGGATCCATCCTCGTACTGTCTTCACGTGCACGCCCAGGTAGGTAGCCGCTTCTTCCGGTGAGTACAGCTTCTCGGGTTCAGCCATTGTCGGTTCGGTGAGACCCCGCGCGTAGACCTCCACTTGTTCCGGCGTGACGCCAAGCTCGCCGAAGACGCGGGCGGGGAGCCCTTCCGGCGTGCGCATGAAGGCGAGCAGGTAGTGGAGCTCGTCGAGACGGCGGCGGCCGCTGCGCGTCACCTCTCGGCTGAGGGTCTGTGCGAAGCGGGCATTGGTGTCGTCCATGGACCAGCGCCAGGGTTCGCCAGGAGCCATCTGCGGGGTGGTGCGCTCCACGATGTCCTCGATCATGCGGGCATCGATGGTGACGGGGCCGAAGCGGAAGTAGCCGAACCGGGAAGCAACCTGGATGAAGGCGGCGAAATGCATATCGACCGAGACGCTGCTCTGGTTCAGGCGGCGAGCGAGCTGACCCGTCTCGGCCTGGATACGGTCGACCAGGGTCCCCTCGGCCTGGGTGCCCGGCAGATTCGGGGGCGGAAGCTCCGCTCGATCGCGCTGGCTGTCATCACTGTCCATCAACCCAGTGTGGCATGTGTGAACTATCCGACGCAAACTTCCCTCATCTTCCCTTATGTGATTGACGTGCGGGAGCGCGAGGGCGTACAAGGGAGCGCGAAACCCTGTCCCAAGGAGACCACCACATGGCTGCACCAACTATCGAACGTCCGATCCTCTCGGACACGATCCTCAAGGGGTTCGCCGAACGAGCCCCCGTCTACGACCGCGAGAACCGCTTCTTCAGCGATGACTTCGAAGAACTTCGCAAAGCCGGATTTCTCAAGCTCCATGTGCCCAAAGAAATGGGCGGGCACGGAATGGACCTGCTGCAAACGCTCGAGCAGCTAAAGACCATCGCCTACCGGGCACCGGCCACCGCCCTCGCAACCAACATGCATCTCTATTGGACCGGCGTCGCCGCCAACATGGCGAAGATGGGCGACCACTCTTTTGACTGGATGCTGAAGGCTGCGGCCGATGGCGAAGTGTTCGCCGCCGGCCACGCTGAGCACGGCAACGACCTCGCCGGCTTCCTCTCTACCTGCAAGGCTGAGAAGGTTGACGGCGGTTACAAGTTCACCGGCCGCAAGATGTTCGGCAGCCTCACCCCGGTGTGGACGAAGCTCGGCCTCTGGGGCATGGACACCAGCGACCCCAACGCTCCCATGATGGTCCACGGCTTCCTGAACAGGGACGCCGGCGGTTACCGCATCGAAGAGACGTGGGACACGCTCGGGATGCGCGCCACAAGCAGCCACGACACGATCCTGGACGGCGCATTCGTACCGGATAGCCAGATCATCCGGGTGCTGCCAGCCGGTACCGCCGACGCGTTCATCCTCACCCTCTTCGCGTGGGTCGAGCCGATGTTCGGCACCATCTACCTTTCAGCTGCCCAGCGCGCGATGGACGTCGCTGTCGAGGCGGTGAAGACCAAGACTTCCCTCGGCCTCACCCGGTCGATGGCCTATCACCCCGAGATCCAGCACAACGTCGCCGACATGTTCCTCGCTATCGAAGGGGCCGCGGCTAACGTCCATTTGGTTGCTTCCGACTGGCAGAACGGCGTCGACCACGGCGCGATGTGGCCGGCGAAGCTGGTCGCCTGCAAGGACAACGCGGCGGAGGCGGCCAAGCGCGTCGTCGACCTGGCGATGACCGTTAGCGGTGGCTTCGGCATGTTCAAGCGCAGCGAACTTGAGCGGCTCTACCGCGACATTCGTTGCGGCGGTTTCCACCCGGCGAACTCGATGCTCGTGCACGAAATCGTCGGCAAGTCCTGCCTTGGCATCGACCTTGGCGAGCAGCCGCGCTGGGGCTAGCCGAACCGAACGCAACCCACGGAGCGTCCTGACTCCCTCGGCCGAACGCTCCCGCGAATCGCACGAGGCCCGGGCTTGTCCCGGGCCTCTGTGTGTGCACGATGGAGCGATGGACCCCTTGCTGCAGCTCGAGGACTGGCTTGGCCGCACGATCGACGTCGTCATCGACCGGCCGCTTGGCTCCATCCATCCCCGGCACTCCGACGTTCGCTACGAGGTGAACTACGGATACGTTCCGGGAACGCTGGCGCCCGATGGGGAGCCACTCGACGTCTACGTGTTAGGGCCGTCGGAGCCGGTCGACCGCTGCGTCGCCACTGTTGTTGCCATCATCCGTCGCCGAGACGATGTCGAAGACAAGCTGGTCGCCAGCACAACCGATGGTCTCACCGTGGACGTGATTGCGGCCTCCACGGCCTTCCAGGAGCGGTATTTCGATACCTACATCGAGATGGGACGAGCGGGATGAACATCCATCGCCTCCACCTCGCCGACGTCGTCTACCCGGACTGGCACCCCAACGAGGGGACCGGCCCCGTCGACGCCTTCGCTGTCGACACCCGGGACGGCATCTACCTCGTCGACACCGGGCTCGGGCCGCCCCATCCGCGCATCGACGAGCTGTATCAGCCGACGCGATTTTCCCTGCCGAAAGCGCTGAGCGACGCTGGTTTCGACCCTGGCGATGTTCGTGGTGTGGTGATCAGCCACCTCCATTTTGACCATGCGGGCAACATCCGCTCGTTTCCCGGCGTTCCCATCTTCGTCCAGGCTGTGGAGCGCGAGGCAGCGCGCGCGGCGAACTACACGATTCCGCAATTCATTGACGCTCCCGGGATCGTGTACCAACTCCTGGACGGAGATACCGAGCTGGCGCCAGGTTTCGAAGTCATCTCGACGCCCGGGCACACGCCCGGTCACCAATCGGTTCTAGTGGACGGATGTGAGCTCATCGCCGCCCAGGCGGTGGAGACGGTGGACGACCTTTCCGTCGACATCCTCGAGGGTTGGCTTGGTGAGAGGGCCCGCGAAGTGACCACCGTCTACCTCTCGCACGACCCGCGAGTCTGGCACCCCGGCATGGAGTCCGGTTAGGCTACGCCGACACCATGACATGGAGGCTCACGTGAGCATCGCCAACGAGTTCAAAGCGTTCCTCTTGCGCGGCAACGTCCTCGAACTGGCCGTCGCCTTTGTGATTGGCGCCGCCTTCACAGCCGTCGTTACGTCGCTCGTCGATAACCTGCTGACGCCGATCATCGCAATGATCTTCGGCAAGCCGGACTTCTCCGCTCTGCATTTCACAATCAACGACGCGGTCTTCGGCTACGGCGCCTTCCTCACCTCGGTAATCTCCTTCGTCCTCATCGCAGCCGCCGTGTTCTTCCTCGTCGTCAAGCCGGCAAACATGTTGATGCAACGGATGCGGACCGAGCCTACGCCCGACCCCACCACGCGAAAATGTCCCGAGTGTCTGAGTGAGATTCCGATAGCGGCCCGCCGCTGTGCTTTCTGCACAACGGAAGTAGCCGTCGCCTGACCATGGACAAAGAAATCCCCGGGGCTATTTCCCCGGGGAGTGCTGCCTGTCCAGTGGCCTGACCATCGCTGCCGATGGCTTCACCTGGTTGTAGAGGTCCGTCTCCAGATTGGTGTCAGGCCCCATCTCCGATTCAAGCCGGGTATGTTCGTTTTCTATTGGAGCGCCACTGCTCCATGGCCAAATCCGCGCCATCCGCTGCCTCGCACTGCCGCCCACGAATGGGCGATATCGTCACGATTTATTGGAAGCCTGCCCGACCGGAGGGTCAAGCGAGTTGCGTGACTATTTGGGTCCGGCCTGAACCCTGGGTTGACCCCGGGTGAGGATGACGTGCGCTGCGGAAGCCCATTACAATCCCGCAACCTTCGATACAGGCCGAAAGGAGCCCGCATGGATTGGCGAGCCCGTTACGCAGAAAAACTCACCTCCGCCGAAGATGCAGCCCGTCTGGTCACGAATGGCGACACAGTCTGGATGGGGATGTTCACCTCCAGCCCTGAAACACTGACGAACGCTATTTTCGCCCGCCACAACGAACTGACTGACGTCACGATCCACCACTACGTCGCCCCGTTCGTCTGGGCCACGCCCGAGACTGTGGGGCACTTCAACCTCGTCACCGGCTTCACCACGCCGGCCGACCGGAACCAGGTCCACGCCGGCATGGCCGAGTATCTGCCGCTTGGCAACTTCCGCAAAAGCTACGTCCAGGATGCCCTCCCAGACTTCGACATTGCCTACCTGAAGACATCGGCGCCCGATGAAAACGGTTGGATGTCGCTCGGCACCGCTCTTTGGGCTAATCGCACAGCGTGGGAGCTGGCAACGCAGATCGTCTGCGAGGTGGATGAGCGTCTCATCCGCACCTACGGCGAGAACTTCCTCCACGTGTCCCAGGTAAGCCACCTGGTCGAACATCAGCCGTCAGACGACCGCCAACCTCCGATCCCACCGCGCTCGGATGAGGTGGCAGCGGCGACCGAGGTCATCGGTACCCTGGTCGCTTCAGAACTCATCCACGACGGCGACACCCTCCAGATCGGTATCGGCGACGTCACCGCGGCACTCGCCCTCTTCCTCGGCGATAAGCATGACATCGGCATCCAGACCGAACTGATCCCCGGCGGGATCGTCGACATGGTCGAACGCGGCGTCATCACGGGTGCGAGGAAACAGGTGGCGCCGGGCAAGGTGGTCGGCTCCGCCTTCGCCGTCCTGCCGCCGGAGGAAGCGATCCGCGTCCACAACAATCCCACCTTCGAGCTCTGGGATTTCTGCCATACGGATGACCTGCGCGTCCTTGTCCAGGAGCGCGACTTTGTGGCGATCAACAACGCCCTCCAGATAGACCTCACCGGCCAGGTGACGGCGGAGACACTGAACGGGAAGGTCTACAGCGGCCCCGGTGGTCAGACGGTATTCGCTGTTGCCGCCAGCTACAGCGAAGGCGGACGTTCGATCATCGCGCTGCCGTCGAGCTCCACCGTCGATAGCGGGCGCCAGACGCGGATCGTCGGTTCTCTGCCGCAAGGGGCCATGGTTACGGTGCCCCGCACCTATGTGGACTACGTGGTCACCGAGTACGGCATCGCCAGCCTCCGCGGCAAGACCGTCCGCCAGCGCACGCACGAAATGATCGCAATCGCCCACCCTGACTGCCGTGCCGACCTCGAGCGCGAGGCGAAGATGCTGGGCTACATCTAGCTGTTCGCGATTGCGTGTTGGGGAGCTATTTCGGCGGACCTGCTTCTATCCTCGCGAGCACTTCAGCTGGCGTGGCGGTCCAGGCGCTTTCGATCCACCAACTGGCACCGGCTTCGGCCCATTCACCCGCCTGGGCACGAGCAGCACCGGGGTTATCCGCGGGGGTCGTGCCTTCAACCGGAATCTCGAACGGTTCGCCCGGGCGCTCCCGTTCGGCGAGCGCGCGGATCTCGCGGATGTCGTCAGGCTCCAGTGCCCCGTCGCGCTTCTGCACGACAATCCCGTCCCAGCGCAGCGCCCGTCGCACAGAGCGCATGACCGGCCAGACGCCGACGACCCAGATAGGGACCCGTGGCTGCTGCAGTGGCGGAGGTACCTGGGTCATGCTCCCGATGCGGTAGTGCTCACCTTCGTAGCTGAACGGCTTGCCGGTCCAAAGGCCCGAAAGTATGTCGAGCGTCTCCTCGAGGAGGCGGATGCGGGTGCGGACGTCCATGGGCTCGCCGACTTCGCGGAAGCCTGCATCGTCAGCGGCGGCGCCGATGCCTACCGGAAGGACCATCCGGCCGCCGGAGAGCCGGTCAATCGTGGCCACTTCGCGCGCCAGTTTCCACGGTCGACGGCGCGGCACGGCGGCGATCAGTGGGCCGATCAGCACCCTGCTGGTCCGCATCGCCATCGCGGCCAGCGTCACCCAGGGGTCCGCCGCGGGGAAGGAACCCTGCCCGGGAGGTTCGATCGCCAGGCAGTCAGGGATGAAGACGCCGTCCCAGCCGGCGCCCTCGGCCTTCGCCGACAGGTCTGGCGCGGTAAGCACATCCAGTTCGGGGAGAACGATGCCGAATCGCATCGGCACATCATGCCGCAGGAGAGCCGTCAGCGCGTGTCGCCAAGAAAGACGGAGGATTGACACGGGCACGTAGACTGGCGCGATGACCAACGAACCTGTAACTGCCCCCGCACCGGCTGTGACTGCCGACCAGAGCATCCTCGGCCCACGAATCGGGGCTGCAGTGATCGATATCATCCTTGTGTTTGTCCTCTTCCTTATCGTGGCGGCAACACTTGGCGACTTCGGCGACGGCAACGCCAGCGTGTCGGGATTCCCCGCGTTTCTCCTTCTCCTGATCGTCCTCGGTTATTACTTCGTGGCCGATGCCTACCTCGGCGGCAGGACGCTCGGTAAGGCGATCGTGGGTCTCTCGGTGGTGGCCGACGATGGTTCGACGCTGCGGCCAGGCCCTGCCGCAGCCCGCACGCTTCTCCGCATCGTTGACGGACTGCCGGCCTTCTACCTGGTGGGTTTCATCGTCGTGCTCGCTTCCAAGGGCAAGCGCATCGGTGACATGGCCGCCGGCTCGAAGGTGGTGCGCAGGGCCGGCTAACCCGCGGCCGCTGCCGGTTCGCCTTCCGCTACCAACTCCGCTTCGGACAACATGGCCGCAGGCTTCAGCCGCCATGCCAGCCAGACCCCGGGAAGAGCGACCAACGCCATGAGGACGAACGTCAGCCGCAGCGACCCGGCCAACCAGTCGTGTGCCTCGCCGATTCCGACGATTGCGCCGCTGATGCCCGCCGCCATGCCGGTCGCCAGGAACTCGGCGGTCTTCATCGAGGTCGCCGCGCTGCCTTCATTGCCCGGGGGCGTTGCATCAAGCGCTGCGAGCGAAAGGCCCGGGTAGACAATCCCGATTCCAAGTCCCGCCAGTCCCCAGGCGACCATTGCGAACGGGATGGGCGCAGCGCCGGTGATGGGAAGGATGCCGAAAGTGCCTGCCGAAACGAGCGCGAACCCGGCAGCGATAAGGCGGCTGCGGTCGATCCGGTCACCGGCACGCTCCATCACCCACGTGCCCGCAGTCCAGGTGAGCGTGACGGACGTGATCACGAGTCCGGCGACGACGGTTGTTTGGCCGCGGACCTCGGTAAGCATGAACGGGATGAAGGCGTCGGCGCCGAAGAAGGCAAAGTTGAGGACGATGATCCCGGCGACGGCGGCCGGGAGCCCACGCCGCGCCGAAAGCAGGCCCGGCGGCATCAACTTCTGGAATGGCCGCCAGGCAATCGCACCGCCCACTGCGACGAGCGGGGTGGCGATGAACGGCTCGCCCGTGGTCAGGCCGGTGAGGATGCAGCCCGCGCCGACGGCAAGCGCCGCCGATACCGGCACAAGGCTCGGCCGCCGCTCACGGACCGGAGGTGGCCCGAGGCTGGTCAGGGCCGGGACTGTGAGGATTCCCGCCACAGCGATCACGGGAAGGATGCCGAGAAAGACGAGTCGCCAGGAGAGGTATTCGGCGACCGACCCGGCGAGGCTCGGCCCAACCAGCCCCGGTACCACCCAGGCGGTGGCATAGAGGGCGAACATGCGCGCCCGCAGGCGTTCCGGATAGGCACGGCCAATGACGACGTAGGAGACCGCGGGGATCGCCCCCGCCCCAAGGCCCTGGACCGCCCGTCCAGCCACAAGAACCCCCATCGAAGGCGCCAGTCCGCCGACGACCAGCCCGGTCCCGAAGAGCACCAGGCCGGCGATGTAGGGAAATGCCGGGCCACCGATGTCCGATCGGTCGCCGGCAAAGGCAATGCCGATGAGGCTGGCCAAAAGGAAGGCGCTGAAGACCCAGCCGTAGAGCTGGACATCGCCAAGGTCTCGCTCGGCTGCGGGGAGCGCCGTGGCGACGGCGAGCGCTTCGAACGCTACGAGCGTCACCGTCAGCACGAGACCGACGGTGAGAGCCCGGAGGCCGGGGCTCATCACACCTTCGAGAGGACCTGCCGTTCCGCCAGGATCATCCATCGTGCGTAGCATGCGAGTTCAAGTGCACTTGAGGTCAAGTGGCGCGGCTACGCCAACCTGCGAAGGCTATCGCGCTTCCGTATCATCTCGGCCACCAACCCCTGGAGTTATCAATGAAGTTCAGCGTCTGGCCCGGCCCGGGCAACTCATGGAAGGATCTGCTGGCGATAGGCCAGCACGCCGAGAAGACCGGCTGGGACGGCCTCTGGTTCGCCGACCACTTTATGCCCAACACCGCGGAAGCCGCCGGTCCCACAGCGGAATGCTGGACGACGCTTGCCGCCTGGGGCGCAACCGTCCCGCGGGTGCGGCTGGGCGCCCTCGTTACCGGAAACACCTACCGGCACCCGGCGGTGCTGGCGAACATGGTCGCCAACGTCGACAACATCAGCGGTGGGCGGGTAGTGCTCGGCCTCGGCGCCGGCTGGCAGGAGAACGAGCACGAGAAGTACGGAATCCCCTTCTTCACGCTCAAGGAGCGTATGGACCGTCTGGAGGAGGCCTGCCAGGTCGTCAATGGTCTGCTCAGCGGCCAGCGACAAACCTTCGCGGGTAAGCACTACCAGCTCGATGACGCGCCGAACGAGCCAAATCCGACGCAGTCTCCCGTACCGCTGCTCATTGGCGGTGGTGGCGAAAAGCGGACGATGCGGATCGCCGCGAAGTACGCCCACGAATGGAACACCTGGGGCTCACCCGCCCACCTTGCCCAGAAAGGCGAGGTGCTCGAACGCCATTGCGCCGACCTCGGCCGCGACCCCTCTGAGATTCGCCGCTCGGCCCAGGCCATGCTCTTCCTCACCGATGATCCCGCCGTCGCGGAGCGCATGAGGCAGGGCGCCCGTCCGACCATCGCCGGCAACGTAGAGCAGGTGAAGGAGATCGTCGCTGCCTATCGCGATGCGAAGGTGGACGAGCTGATCATCCCCGACTTCTCCCTCGGGCGTGAGCTTGGGCCGAAACTCGAGGTGCTCGACCGCTTCATTAACGAAGTCGCACCCGACTTCCGGTAAGGCTATGCGTATCAAAGTTGCGGTCCTCCATCCGGGCTCGATGGGCTCTGCTGTTGGCGCAGCTGTGCTCTCCGGCGGCAACGAGAGCTGGTGGGCCAGCGCCGGGCGGAGCAGCGCCACCCGGGCTCGCGCTTCGCAGGACGGCCTTCGCGATGCGGGATCGCTGGCATCGCTGGCGATCTCCTCGAGCGTGGCGCTCTCCATCTGCCCGCCGGAGTTCGCGAGAACCACGGCCGAGGCGTTCATCGACGCCGGGTTCAAAGGCCTCTATGCCGATTGCAACGCAGTCTCACCGACGACGGCACGTTCCGTGCGCGACCTGGTCGAGGCCGCAGGATGCGATTTTGTCGACGGGGGCATCGTCGGTGGCCCGCCGAGGGGCAATGGGCGCACGCGGCTCTACCTCTCGGGCGAACGGGCCAGCGAGGTGGCCGCGCTGTTTGCCGGGACTCCGCTCGACGCCGTCGTGATGGATGGCGGGCCAGGAGCGGCATCCGCCCTCAAGGTGGCCTATGCAGCGTGGACAAAGGGCTCCCAGGCGCTCCTCCTCAATATCCGCGCGCTGGCACGGGCCGAGGGAATCGAAGAGACGTTGCTCGCGGAGTGGGCCGGTTCGCAGGCGGATCTGGCGGCGCGGAGTGAACGCGCCGCCGCAGGTTCGGCACCGAAGGCCTGGCGCTGGGTGGGCGAGATGGAAGAGATTGCCGATTCCTTCGCGGCCGTAGGTTTACCGGATGGTTTTCATCGCGGCGCGGCCGGGCTGTACGAGCGCATGGCCGGGTTCAAGGACCGGGAGGGCGTGACGCTCGACGAGGTGCTCAGCACACTGGCGCCGGGGAACGAATAGCAACCATCCGGCGTCAGGATGAGCATGGGAACCCTGGCGAGTGCATTGCGTCGCTGGCTCCGTCGTGTCGTGCCGCCGGAGGTGCGGCTACGGATCGCGCTGCTGCGACGCCAAACCACGGATCGCCTTCATCGCCGCGTTTTCGCTCGCGCCCGAAACATCGCTGACTTCCCTCACCGCTTGAGTTCGTATGAGCTGGCGATCGTCGACTACCCGGGACAGGAGCACCTTGCGGCGGCGAAGCGGGTGAACCAACGCCTGCTGGCGGCCGATGTCGACGGCGTCGTCGTAGAACCGGGCTGCACGTTCTCCTTCTGGGCCCTGGCCAATCGACCGACGGCGGCGCGCGGGTTTCTCCAGGCCGCCGCACTCAAGGACGGCATTCTCGGCACGGACATTGGTGGCGCCACCTGCCTGCTGTCGACGGTGATCTTCAACGCCTTGCTGCTGGCCGGTTTCGACGTGGAGGAGCGCCGTTGCCACAGTGTGGATTCGTACGGCGACCGTCGCTACTTCGAGTTGGGTCGCGACGCAACCATCGAATATGGCTACATCGACCTGCGGATGCGCAACGGCAATCCCCTTGCCGTGCAGCTTCGCGTGGCGGTGTCGGAAGACGCGGTCCGCGCATTCACCTCAACGACCGGGCCGCCCGCCTTCACGGCGAAAATCGTGGTGAGCGAGCCTGTCGCCTGGCCCGGCGGGTTCGCGGTCACCACGACTCGAAGGTTGTGCTACAGCGATGGCCGGGAGGTCAACACCGATCTTGGCCCGTCGTTCTACCGGCTCCCGGTGTGATGTACCATAGAACGTACTTCTAACAGTATCGTTTGAGGAACCAATGGGCGCACCAAGAATCGTACCGATCTCCGACCTTCGCGCGGGCGCGGCCGCCCTCGTCAAGGAAACCCGCCAGACGAGGACGCCGATCTTCATCACCCAACACGGGCGGGCGACCGCCGTGCTCATGAGCATCGAAGAGTATGACGCCGCTGATGAAGCCGCCATGCGCGAGGCGATACGGAGGGGTATTGCCGAGGTCGATGCCGGCGTTGATGGGTACAGCCTCGACGAAGTGATGGAGCGTTCGAAAGCAATCATCGCAGCGCACGAATGAGGGTTGCGTTCACATCGGAAGCTCTGGCTGTTTACGAAGACATGCTCGACTTCCTGGCTGAACGAAGTCCCGCCGGCGCTGAACGCGTGCGAGCGTCCGTGGACGAAACTCTTCGGCGGCTGATGCTGTTTCCCCATTCGGGCCGCACCGTGCCGGAATACGACGATCCGACACTTCGCGAGGTCATCGTCGCGCCCTACCGGTTCTTCTATGTCGTGCGCGATGACGTCTGGATTATCGCGGTATGGCACGGGAGGCAGGATGTGGCCGTCGAGGATGAGCCCTCAGGCTAAAGCTCAAGGGCGGCGATGAGCTCATCGAGGTGGGCTACCGTGCGGTCCGGGATAGCGGGCGCGTCTTCACGCATCTTCAGGCGCTCGCGGTGGATCCAGGTCGCGTGAACACCCACCGACTGCGCGCCACCAACATCGGCGAAGAGATTGTCACCAATGTGCCAGGCCTGGTCTGGCGTTGCGCCGACGACTTCGAGAGCGTGCCGGAAGACCTCGGGGGCAGGCTTTCCGCGACCGAACTCGCCCTCGATGACGATCGTGTCGAAGTAGACCTCAAGGCCGAAGCGGTCGATCTTATCGCGCTGCTTGATGCCTGCGCCGTTGGTAAGAAGAGCCGTCCTGATACCGGCCTTGCGGATGGATTCAAGCGTGGCAATGGCGTCATCGAAGAGCCGGGAGTGCTCGCGAAACGCTACCCCGTACTCTTCGGCAATGCCACGCGAGATGGATGGATCCACGCCTTCCGCCCTGAATGCCCGCTCAACGCAGATGGTGCGAGCGCCGTCAAGATCGAGGCGCCAGTGGCCGACGGCCGCCTCGTCCTTCCAGAACTCGGCGCTCTGGGAGCGGATGGTCTCTCGGAGCCGATCGACCTCGATCCCGAACTTTTCGCTGATGGGAGCGAGCACGATCGGCCAGGCAGCCTGCATCGCCCCAACGCCATCGAGGAGCGTGTCGTCGAGGTCGAAAAACACCGCGCGGGGCCGGGAAGTCATCGCCTCAAGCGTACACCGGGCGTGGCCGTGGTTCCCTTAACGGAGGCAGTCCCGAGTGGTCACCCGTTCCGTCGCACGCCGAGGAGCACCGTCGCGCCATCGATGACCTGCTCCGACGACGTTGCATCCGCCGGTGGCTGGCCTGCCACCAACTCGGTCGCCAGCGTCTCGCCCCTGATGTAGTCCCCAAAGGACTGCGCGACCCGCGCAACGTCGCCATCGGCGCCGTACCAGGCGGTGATCCGGTCACTGAGGTCGAAGTCGGCTTCACGGCGGAGGTCCTGGAGGCGCCGAACGATCTCCCGTGCAAGGCCCTCGTCGGCGAGCTCCGGGGTGATGGTTGTGGCGATCGCGACTGTGTAGCCCGACTCCGTCGCCGTCGAAAAGCCCGCCGCGTCGAGCGGCTCCAACAGGATGTCTCCGGGTTCCAGGTCGTTGCCGGCGACAGTGAGGTTGCGGCCGCGGCGGACGGTGTCTGCGACTTCTCGAGGAGGCATCGCGGCAAGGTCCTTGCGGATGTCGGCGAGGGCGCTGCCGTACTTTTTCCCAAGGACCGGCAGGTTGGGCTTCACGCTCCACGTAACCACGTCTGACTCGTCGTCGACGATGCGGAGTTCCTTCGCGTTCAGTTCTTCGAGGACGAGGGCGGCATTCTTGCGGAGCACCGCCGCTTCCTCCGGAGTGCGCGGTGAGACAGCCACCTCGGCGACGGGCTGGCGCACCTTGATCTGCGAACGTGCCCGGGCCGACCGGCCCAGCGAGGCAACGCGCTTGAGTAGCTGCGTCTCCTGGTTGAGGGCGGCATCGACCGCTGAGACATCGGCGACCGGCCAGGCTGCCAGGTGAACGCTCTCGGGCGCCTCGCTGTCGACGGAGCGGACGAGGTTCTGGTAGAGCTCGTCGGCGACGAAAGGCGTGAATGGGGCCAGCAGCTTCGAGACGGTGACCAGGGCCGAGTAGAGCGTGTGGTAGGCGCTTTGCTTGTCACTGTCGTCTTCGCCCGCGCCCCGCCAGAAACGACGGCGGGAGCGACGCACGTACCAGTTCGAGAGGTCGTCGACGAACGCATCGATGGCCCGGGCGGCGTTCGTCGGTTCGTAGTCCTCGAGCTCCTCGGTCACCTTCAGGATGAGGGCGTTCAGCTCGCTGAGGAGCCAGCGGTCGATCTCGGGGACATCGCCGGACGGCGCCTCTCGCGGGTCCAGGTTGTCGATGTTCGCGTAGCTCACGAAGAAGCTGTACGTGTTCCACAACGTCAGGAAGAAACGGCGCAGCCCTTCTTCGACGAGCCCGCCGCTGAAGCGCCGCGGCGAACCGGCAGGGCTGGCGGTGTACATGTACCAGCGGGTGGCGTCGGCGCCATAGGTGTTGATGACATCCCATGGTTCGACGATGTTGCCACGGCTCTTGGACATCTTGTTGCCGTGCTCGTCGAGGATGTGGCCCAGGCAGATGACGTTCTTGTAGCTGATCGAGTCGGGCACGGCTTCGCTGGCGTTAAGCATCGCTGCCTCGGCATGGAGCGTGTAGAACCAGCCACGCGTCTGGTCGATCGCTTCGCAGATGAAGTCGGCGGGGAAGTAGCGGAGAAACTCGTCCTGGTGCTCGAACGGGTAGTGCCACTGGGCGTAGGGCATCGCGCCGCTGTCGAACCAGGCGTCGGCCACCTCCGGCACGCGCTTCATCGTCCCACCGCAGTCGCAAGTGATCGTGATCTCGTCGATGTACGGACGATGGAGATCGTCCATCGCCTCGGCCTTCGCCCGGTCGGTGGCGCGGTCGGCGAGCTCGGCGCGCGAGCCGATGCACTCCTGCTTACCGCACTCCTCGCAGGTCCAGAAAGGGAGCGGTGTGCCCCAGTAGCGTTCGCGGCTCACCGCCCAGTCGATGTTGTTCTCCAGCCAGTTGCCGTAGCGCCCGGACTGGAGGTGGCCGGGGTGCCAGTTGATCCGGCTGTTCCCCTCCAACAGCTTCTCCTTCTGGCGGGTGGTGCGGATGTACCAGCTCGGCTTGGCGTAGTAGAGCAGCGGTGTGCCACAGCGCCAGCAGAACGGATAGGTGTGTTTGATCGTCCCCTCGCGAAGGAGGAGGCCGCGTTCCTTGAGGTCGGCGGCGACGACCGGGTCGGCGTCCTTCACGAACAATCCTGTGCCCGGTACGCCGGTCGACATCAGGCCCTTGGTGTCGACGTGCTGGACGAAGAGCAGGCGGTAGACCTTGCCCTCGCTGAAGTCCTCGGAGCCGAAGGCGGGGGCGATGTGGACGATGCCGGAGCCATCGTCCAGCGAGACGTAGTCGGCGGTGATGACGCGGCGGAGCCCCTCCGACGACCCCTCGAGCGGCTTGAGATGGCCGTCGATATCGAAGCGGAGGACGGTGGCATCGCCCGTCGTCTCGGGCGTGTAGAGAGGTTCATAGGCGAGGCCGGCGAGCGATTGGCCGTCGGGCGAGCTACTCGGCAGCTCCCGCACTCGTCAACGCGTCGTCTTTCTCGCAGCAACTTCGGCAGCAGCGCCGTCGGCTACGACGACGAGGTACTTGTCCTTCGTACTCGTACAACGCCATAGGTAGCGTCCGCCTTAACAGCGAGGGCGGTGTTACCAGGGAGCGTCCAGGGCGTCGTCGTCCACGCGACCAGAGGAAGACGTTCGGCCCGCCGCGTTGTCGAAGCCAGTCGCCTTCGCGAAGTCTGCACCATCGACGCGGAACTTGATGAAGACGCTGGGGTCAGGCGTGTCCTCTTCGTAGCCGAGAGAGACCTCGTGGTCGCTGAGGCTGGTGCCGCAACGAGGGCAGTGAGGAGTGCTGCGGTAGTCCTGGTACACGAGCCCGTGGTCCCACATCTGCTTGAAGATCCACCAGCCGGTCTCGATGTACTCGTTGTGCCAGGTGACGTACGGGTTCTCCATGTCGGCCCAGAACGCGATCCGATCGCTCAAGCGCGTCCACTCATCGACGTAGCGGGAGACGGACTCCTTGCACTTCTTGTTGAAGGCGGCGATGCCGTAGGCCTCGATCTCGGGCTTTGACTTCAGGCCGAGTTCTTTTTCCACCTCGAGTTCCACGGGGAGGCCGTGGGTGTCCCAGCCGCCTTTGCGGGGGACGCGGTAGCCCTGCATGGTCTTGAAGCGGGGGATAAGGTCCTTGAAGGCGCGAGCGAGTACATGATGGATTCCCGGCCGCCCATTCGCCGTGGGCGGGCCTTCGTAGAACACGAAGAGCTTGTCCTCGGGACGCTCCTCCACACTGCGGCGGAAAATGTCCCCGGCTTTCCAGCTATTGAGGATTCGCTCTTCGAGCGCCGGGAAGCTGACCTTCGGATCGACGGGGGTAAACATTGCGCCCTCTCCTGCCGCTGTGTGAGATTGGTGAGCGAACCAGCGCAGAAGCCGGTTCGTAACACCAGTAGGTTGGCTGCAGCCCGGGAGAGAGCGTGACAAAGAAAAACGCCACGCCGGTCCCCGAATCAGGGACGAGCGCAGCGGCCCGCGGTACCACCCTGGTTCCCATCCCTCCAGAGAAGGACGAGCACTCATGAGGCGCTATCACGCCCCGGCTCCTGGTAACGGTGAGCACTTGCCGTCCGGGTCTACTTGCCCCTCTCACGAAGGACGTTGGGCCGGAAGCTCGGGAGTGATGCCACGTGGCGGCCTCTGCGCCCCCTTCCACCATCCGGGGCTCGCTGGGCAGGGTGTTGCCGGTGCCGTGTCTCCGTCGTCGCCTGTACCTGATAGTGAATCAGCGCCGTTATGACGATGTCAATACGTCTCGCCCTGATCATCTTTGCCGGCCTGCTCATCGGCGCTGTACTCGGGGGGGTGATCCTCGGCACAGCCTGCAGCGGTTCGGTCGCTCCGCAACCAACGACAACCCCTGTAGTTGAGGAGTCGCCAACCCCGTTCGTCGCCGGCACTTCGACGCCGGCGCGACCGCTCGATGCCGTCCGAGTCGCCTACTTGAACCTCATGAGCCCCCTCGAAGCGGGCGAAGGCAGTATCGCCTGGGTGACCTACGGAGACCGCATCGACATCGCCGTGGCCGACCTGAGTGAGTTCAACGCCGATCTCATCGGATTCAGCGAGGCGGCCTGGGTGAAGGGGCTCGACGAGAACGCCTGGAAACGGCTCCAGAACGGGCTCAAGCTTGAGGCTTCGATCCTGGCCCGGGCCAACCCCTGGGGTTTCGTGGACTCCAAGGAAGAGAGCGATGCGGACGTGCTCCGCAAGGGATTCGAAGAGGGCGAGTACCTGCTGAGTCGCTATCCGATCCTCTCTTCGAAGCGATTCCCCCTCGCTCGAGTCTCGATTGGGGAGGGCCGGGCTGCGCTCTACGCTGTCGTGAAGTTTCCGGAGCCGGTCGGGGAGACCGATGTGTACGTGGCCCAATTCGGTGGCGACGAGCGCACGAGGGAAGCGCAGGCGGTCGACTTGAGGGACATCATCAACAACACCCACGAAGAGGGCAGGCCGATCGTGGTGATGGGCGATTTCGGCGCTGGCCCAGACTCGCCCGTTCTGGACACCATCATGGATTCGGCGTCCGGTCTGCACGACGCTCTTGCCGCGGCAGACTCGGAGTACCTCACCTGCTGCAGGGCGGGCATCGTCGCGGGCGAAGAGGACGCCGCAGCCACCGATTCTCCTGCGCCCGAAGCGACCTCGACACCCGGTACGCGCGGTCCGGGTGACCCGACTCCGACGCCGGCTATCGCAGAGCCTCAGCAGCCCTCAACTATCTCGGAGCGTTGGGATTTCATCCTGGTGAGCGATTGGAACCCACAGTCGGCGACCCTCATAGGCGACACGCCCTCTGAGAATCCACAGGGGCAGATGCTGTACCCAAGCGACCACAACGGCATCGGCGTCGTCTTTTACGTCGGGGCGCCGCTGGCCCGATAACTCCTAGGTCAGCTGGAGCGAATACTCCGTCGTCGAGAGAGAAACCCCCATCACCATGATCGCCAACGTGAGGAGCAGCCCCGTGATGCTCAGGGCCATGGAGAACATCCGCACCCGTCGCAGTTCCTCGTCGGACACGTCCTGACCCGCCGCGCGCGCTTCCAAAAGCCGTAGCTGGCGCGGCCCGGCGAAGAGCATGTGGGCGCCCACCACTGCGAGCATCACGAGCAGCAGCGTCATTTTGACGATGAAGATCACGCCGAAACGGAGGTCGGTGAATCCCACGTCGCCGCCGACGGCGTAGAAGTCGCGCCAGTCCGAGATGAGGTAGCTCCCGGCGCCGATGATGAGCAGCAGCCCGATTCCGCCGATGTAGCCGAAGCGCCGCGTGATCGTACGCATGGCCCGTGCCCGCACCTGGAGGTCTTCGATCTGCCGCGAAGCCGGTACCCAGGCGAACGCGAGGAAGAACTGGGGGCCAACAAAAAGGGCGATCCCCAGGATGTGGACCCAGATCGCGGTGATGTGAAGGAAGTTGTCCATCGGGCAGGTCTCCAAAGAGAGGGGTGTGCCCATTACAGCCCGGCTCGTCCAATTGCGGAAGCCTGAATTGCCACCGGGCTGTCGCCCGTCTGCAGCCGAACGTTCCGAATGTTGCTGGCATCGCCCGGGTAGAGGGTCGAATGGTGGGACATGTTCCAATCGGTTGACGCTGCCGTCACCGGCCTGGCGCGGCAGCGTTATGCCGCCACTCGCGAGATTGCAACCGCTGTATATCTGTCGCTGGAGCTGGCCAGGCCGCTGTTCGTCGAGGGCGCGCACGGCACCGGGAAGACTGCCCTGGCAGCCGCCATTGCCGGGGCGATCGACGCCCCGTTGATCAGGATCGCCTGTTACCGGGGAATGGATCCCGAACGCGCGGCCTTCTCCTGGGATTATGCGGCGCAGGCGATGCGAATGGCACAGCTCTCGGCGGGCGACACGCGGGCGGGCAGGGCTATTCGACTTCGCAGCAAGGAGTACGTCATCGAGGGTCCGTTACTCAAAGCGATTTCGGGGAATGGAGTGGCGCCGTTACTCCTCGTCGACGACATCCACGAGGGCGGCCCGGCATTCGAGGCTTTCCTCGCCGAGTTTCTCAACACGCAGGCACTGGAGGTCCCGGGCCTTGGGGTGGTGAGGGCGCCATCTCCGCCACGAGTGATCATGGCCGGCAATGGCCAGGCGACCTCGGCTCTCGCACATGATGCCCAGTATCTCTGGATCGACTACCCGGACCACGGCCGCGAGGTGGAGATCCTCCACGCGCGGGTGCCCGGCCTCCCCCCTTCGCTCTCCGGCGAAATCTGCACCACCGTGGCAGCGATTCGGGCCGGCAAGTTCCGCCAGAGGCCGGGCGTTGGCGAGAGCATCGACTGGGCCCGGGCGCTGGTCGCCCTCCACCGTGCAGCGCTTGACGAGGACACAGTGAACGAGACCCTCGGCTGCGTCCTCAAGCATCCCGCGGACATCGCCCGCTTCCGGCGCGAGCGCGTCTACGAGCAGATCGCGGAGCAACGATTGGACGTTGCGGGATAGGGCGTCGACCTCAGGGTCAGCGCTCCCGGGTGCTACTTGAAGTGCGGCAGCACGGTGTCGGCGAACAGTTTCGCAGGCTCCTTTGTGTCCCGGCCGAAGAACTCGATCATGAACATCGTGCAGCCCAGGTCGATGTGCTTCTGAATCTGCTCACGCACACGGACCGGGTCGCCGGCGATGGCCATCGGGCCAGTCGGGTCGCCCATGTGGCCCCCGAAGATCTTCTTCGCCGTATCGATCATCGGCCCGGCTGAAGCAGCGTCGGGCGCAATCGTCACGAGGCACTGCTGGCTGATCCGCACCTCCGAGGGGTCGCGGCCGACGTCGGCAAGGTGCTGGCGAAGGACGGCCGCCTTCTGCTCGAGCTTCCCCTGGTTGCCCGCCGAGTTGTTCCAGATGTCACCGTGTTCGGCGACGATGCGCAGGGTCACCTTTTCGCCGCCACCACCGATGAGCACCGGTGGCTTGCGCGGGGGCTTCGGCAGGGTCACCACGTTCTCCGCCGAGACGAGCTTGCCGTTGTAGGTCACTTCGCCCTCGTCCGGGTCCCACATCTTGTTCAGCAGCTCCACCGTCTCGCGCAGCTGGGTGAGGCGCTTGCCGGTCGAGAGGAAGGGCATGCCGAAGTCGGTGAATTCGCGCGGCATCCAGCCACCGCCAAAGCCCGGGATAATCCGGCCGCCGGCGATGTTGTCGATGGTCGCGATGACCTTGCCGAGCTGGGCCGGGTTGCGCATGCCCGCGGGCGTAACAAGCGTCCCGATCTCGACCTTCTCCGTGACTGCTGCCGTCGCGGCGATGAGCGACCACGCTTCGAGGATGGGGATGGAGGGCGATTGGGGCCCGTAGAGGTGGTCGCAGACCCAGAGCGAGTCGTACCCCATGGCCTCGAATTCGCGGGAAGCAGACTTGCTCTCCTCCCACGTGCGCTTGATCTGGGGAATCGTCACTCCGAAATGGACGTCGGGCATTGCAGCACCTCTGCGATAGATTGGTGCCCCGCATGCTACGTGGTCGCGAACCGGAATGGGAGCGAAGTCCGGTCCACGAAAAAGAGCCCCGGACATAGTGCCCGGGGCTCTCTTCGTTGTTCCTCCCCTTACAGGGGGTGTTGCTTAGGAGCGCTTGCGGCCGATGGCCAGGAAGCCACTCCCCATGGTGATGGCGGCGAGCCCGAGAAGGATCATCAGGATGTTGGTCCCACTCGTGGTGCCGGCCAGACCCGAACCGGAGTCCGGGGCTATCGGCGTTGCCTGGTTGCCGGGACCAGGGGTCTCGGCACCGGCGACTGTCTCGACCGGCGTCGGAGTATCCGTCGCGTCAGCGGGCGGAGTATCCGTCGGGGTCTCGTCGGTGGTCGGCGGCGTGTTCGTCGCCGTCGGGGTGTTGGTTGGCGTGTTCGTCGGCGTTTCCGGCGTCCCTGGCGTGGTGCCCGGGTTGCGGACTGGTTGTGGAAGGTCACGGCCATTTCATCGCCGGCGCCAAGGTTGACGGATTGGGTCGCCGAAGGCGTGACGCTGAACCCGTCCGTGTTCGCGTCCACTTCCGTGACGATGTAGTTCGAGCAGGGAAGCAGGTTGCTCCAGACGATCGAGCCGCTGCCGTCGGTCGTCCCTTCCTTGTGGACACCGCAGCCGTCGAGGTTGAAGTGCCAGCCGGCCACGCCAACGTTGCCGACGTTATCGGTCACGGTCTTGACGACCGTGATCGAGCCCTTCGGCTGGTTGAAGAAGTCGACCTTCAGGGTCTGATCGAGCGCGACGGACAACCCGGCACGGCTTGCACCGGCGGCAGGGCTATCGGTCGATGTTGGGTCGGCAGGGCCGACGCCAACGGTGTAGACGGAGCCGACGACCGTGTGCGTGACCTTGGCGGTTTCGCTGACGGTCCAGGTGCCGGTCTCGATGCCGAGGAAGGCGGCGACGCCGCTGCCATCAGTATCGAGTTGGTAGACCTTGCCGAGCGCTTCGCCGCTCGTGCCGGTGATGGTGATGTGCCAGCCCGAAAGCGGACCCTCATTCGGGTCGTTGGCGTCGAAGTCGCCGTTCACGTCCTGGAACTTGCGGACGATGATGTTCGCCGCGGCCAGCACTTCACTGCAGTCCCGGTTGCCGAAGGCGACGTAGGTCGTCTCACCCGGAGTCACATTGAACGCGCCGGTGCTGCTGCCGAGGTCGGTCAGCTCGCTGGCTCCAATGCGGTCGTGTCGACACCTTCACGAGTGTCTCGTAGTCGCCCGGGAGGGCGCCCACGATGTCTTCGCAGGTGGTTCCAGCGTTGCTCTCGCTGATGGTGAAGGGCCCGTCAGCCGGGGCAACCCACCAGTCATCGCTTTCGCTGATCGTGATGCCAACAGTGTTGTTCGGCATCGAGAAGCTCGGGTTGCCGATGACGCCGGAGTCTGAAGTGAAGTCCCAGGTATCGGCTCCGCCGATATTCTCGTACTTCGTCAGAACAACGTGCGCCATGCGGTAGTTGTAATGGCAGAAGACGAGATCACCACCGGGCAGCAGGTTGTTTACCTGGACGCTGTCTCCGACTCCGACGAGATCCTCGATGGCCGGACAGATGGGGCCGGCGTCGTCCCAACTCAGCTGGCTGCCGTCGAATTCCTGTGTGAGGACGAAGGCGTACTCAGGAGCAACGCCCTGCTCGGTCGACGTGTAGAAGCCGATCGGCTTCTCGACGCTGTGCGGCGAGTTCTGGGTGAAGCTCGCAGTGTAGTTCTCGCTCGCATCACCCAAGTTCACAACGTCCGCCATGAACGTGGTGTCGTCGGACGGGTCGTTGGTGACGACCTTGACGTTCCAGATGGTGCCCGTGCTAGGGGTATTGCGGAATCGGGTGTTGTGCTGGCAGCCCTGCGCCGGATCAGCGTCGAGCGACCAGTCGGTGCCGTTGAGGGTGAAGTTACGAACGCCCTGGCAGATGTCCGGCTCATGGTTCGCCGGTCCCTGGACCTCGGTGACCATGGTTGAACCCTGGGGGATGCCGGTGACGACAATCATGCCGTCGGCAGAGTTGGTGTCCTGCAGCAGCGTTGCGCTATCGCACGCCGCAATCGAGCCATCGGTCGGATCGATCGCGTTGTTGTCGCTCACGCACCACTCGTCGATGACGGCGCCTGTGGCGTTCTTGTGCTGGATAAGGAACGACGAGCCGGCAATGCGGTTCGTGCCATCATCCTTGCCGATGCGAAGCGTGGCCGTGTTGAGGGCGTTGAAGCCGACGCAGTAGTTGGTCGAGCCGCTCACCCACTCAAGGTTGTCGTAGTTCTCGACATCGTCATCGCAGTAGAACTCAGCGCTGACGTCGCCACCGTCTACGCCGGTGAAGTTGACATACCCGGACGGGTGCTGCTCGCGAACACGATGCTGGCCACCGTCGTCGCCGAACTGGATGCTCCCGACAAAGTTGGTGAAGTTAGGAGCATCCTCGATGTTGTCGTCAGGCCGGTCATCGACGTTGTCGCCATCGCGCACTTCGAAGACCCAGTTAGGGTCGAAGTGGCAGGCGCCGTTGCTGGCATCGACGAAGGACTGGACACGGTCGTGGTTCACCGCTCCGCTGCCGGCCCAGTTGGGCAGGTAGGTTTCTGCGTCGCAGATGACCTTTTCGGCGGTGATGGTGATCATCGGCGCCGGGCGGTTGTTGAAGGTACAGGTCACGTCGCCCTGGACGTCCTGCGGGATGGTAAGGGCGCGACCAAACGCGGTGCTGTTGGGAATCGTGCTCACCGGGTTGTCCTGCGAGTCGGTGCAGGCAACGCTGGCGAGCTGCCAGCCGGAAACCTCGTCCTCGAAGATGTGGTAGGTGTCACCGGGCGGTGACTTCGCCGGACGTGGTTCCGTCGCCTTCGGCGACAAGGACTGGAGAACTATCTTCCGTCTCGATAGTGAGGTGGAAATCGGACGGCGTGACGCCGTTGGCATCGCTCTTGACGAGCGTGAGGTTGTGCGTGGTTGGCGCGCAGTCCGTGCGGATGCTGGCGAGAATATTGCTAATGTCGCCGATGCCACCCGTGCGGACATCGCCCGGGGCCACCCAGCCGCATAGAGCTGCGACTCGGCGTCGAAGCCATTCGGCGCATTGCCCGAGGAATCGATCCCGATAACCGTGACGTGCGCTCCCGTAACGGTCCGGACGTTCTGTGACGCCGCGACGGCCTGGGAAACGGAGGCGAAGTCCACGTTGTTGCTGCCGGGGCCGCCGGTTTCATTCGGCTTGCCGTCGGTGAAGATGATCATCCAGTCGATGCCGGTCGTATTGCCGGCACTGATGCCACCGCCCCAGTTGGTCGTATCACCGCCGGGGTCGTCGCCGATGGCATTCTGAATGTCTGTCAGGTTCGACGAAGCAGTGACCACCGCATGCGCGGTCGTGTCGAACGTCGCAACGGTGAACTGTGCGGTGGGGTCGATGGTCAGGATGTCACCGGCAAAGTCGCTTGCATCGGATTCGATCGAGGAGATGTCGCCCGAAGAGAAGCTGGCGCTCTTGTCGAGGACCAGCGAGAAGTGGCTGCCGCATTGTGTCGGCGGAGCGGGGTTCGTCTGGACGTCGTAGAGCCTGAGGACTTCCTGCTGCCAGTCACATCCGTCGCTCAGCACCTCGCCTACAGGGTTGTTGGGATCGGTGTTGGCACAGAGGTCGTTGTCGTTGACGACCCCGTCGCCGTCATGCATCGGCGAGGGTATAGGTCACACGTGACGACGACATTGTCGAAGTACATGTATCCGGCCGTAACTGCCTGCATCAGCACCTGAGTTCGAGATCTGCGGAGGTCGACCATGACCGCTTCGCCGACGTGTCACCGTGAGCCACCTGCGTGTCGTTGTCCCAGAGTCTCGCTGTTCGTGTCCTGGTAGTCCGGACCCGTGAACGAGCCGTCTCCGTCATCGAGCGAGACGTTGAATCCGTCACTCCCGTTGTTATTGAAGTCGCACTGGTCGAAGTTACTTCGATGCCAGTCACAACCGCGCCTGAAGGTAGCGGAATCCAAATCCGGCGTAAACCGCATCCTGGCCGTTATGTACAACTCACGTAGCTGCTGCCGTAGGCGTTGTTTCGTTCAGAGCTGCTGCGCAGCTCCCGCTGGGCGTAGTCGTCGGCGCATGGTAAGCCTGTGCTGTCGGCGAATGCGTTCGGCACTCCGAACGCCATCGCCCCCACGAATGCAAGGATGATTGCTGCAAGGGCTCCAAGGACCAATGTCCCCTGGCGCTTGCGGCTCTTTCCATATAAAGCAAGTGTCATATCTGTTCCCTCCGGTTCGGTTGGAACCTGGGGCAGGAGCCTTCTCCTGCCGGGTCGTTTGTCCTCCGCGTCGCGTGGCCCTGTTCGTCGTTCGTCTTCAGGGTGCCTCCTGGGCCTGTGGCCGGGTTGTTGGCGTCTGTCCTCGCGATGGGCGGTGCCGGACGTGTCCCCGGCAGTCTCCTGGTGGCCATTGGGGGTGGTGCGGGTCTGACCCACCTGCGCCACCCGGCCGTGTGCTGTTCCCCCTGGGGGGCTTCTCCATCAGTCCCGTCCCCTTTATGGAAACGAGACAGTTACCCGACCGACACTTCTCGGCCTATCGAGTAAACGTGTGGTGAAGGGTAAGGGTTAACCATGATGGCGACAAGATTTTACCTTGAGTCTTTTGTTAGAACGCCATTAGAACGCGGTGACGAAGGGTCAAGGTTGAAGGGTAAAGGGCCGAGGCGGTCGACAGCTTTGGCGGCTCGGAGCGTTTTGCCCTCATCCCCCGGCCCCTTCTCCCGACTCCCGCGGGAGAAGGGAGGCGGGCCCACCGAGTGGCAGGCCTGCCTCCCCTGACGCTCTACGCTTTGCCCTTTACCCCTTACGCTCTTACTTATGCCCGGCGCTCTCGACGGAATTCGCGTGCTCGACCTCTCGCAATGGCAGCAGGGGCCGTACGCCACGGTCATCCTCAGCGATATGGGCGCCGACGTGATCAAGGTGGAACGGCCCCAGTACGGTGATGCCGGCCGGCATGCGCTTGGCGGCTATGACCACACTCGCGTGGCGCCCGACTTTTTCGCCCACAACCGGGGAAAGCGCGGGATCACCGTCGAGCTTTCGAACCCCCAGGGGCGCGAAATCATCCTCAAGCTGGCCGAATCCACCGACGTGCTGGTCAGCAACTTTCGCACCGGCACGATGGAGCGCTGGGGGCTGGGCTACGACGACCTGAAGGCAGTCAACCCGGGGATCATCTACGCCCAGGCGACCGGGATGGGGATGGCAGGCCCGAACGCCGGGCGGCCGATGTTCGACATTGTCGCCCAGGCGATGGGCGGGATCATGAGCGTGAACGGGGTGGAGGGCAGCGAGCCAACGCCGGTGGGCACCTTCCTCGGCGACCAGATGGGGGCGACGATGCTGACCGTCGCGATCCTGGGGGCGCTGGTGGCGCGCGAACGCACGGGCGAAGGCCAGAAGGTCGATGTCTCGCTGCTCGGTTCGCAGATCGGGATGCAGAGCTACGAGATCACCCACTACCTCTTCACCGGCGAACTGCCGCGAAGGGCCGGTCGGGGCCATCCCCACAGCGGTGTGCTCTGGAACACCTTCCCGGCAGCGGATGGCCACTTCGCCATGGCCGGCGTGAAGGAGGACCTCTGGCCCGCCTTCTGCGACCTCGTCCATGCTCCCGACCTGGCGACAGACCCCCGCTTCAATACCTACGAAGGGCGGGCGGAGAACCGGGGACCGCTGCTCGAACGCCTCGACGAGATCTTCCGGGCAGAGCCGTTCGACCACTGGGTGGAAGTGCTCGGCACGCTCGACATCGCGATTGGCCCGGTGCGCAACTACGCCGAAGTGGCCGCCGACGAGCAGGTGCTGGCCAACGACTACATCGGCGAGGTGGATGACGGCGCCGGCGGCACGCTCCCCCTGGTCAACACGCCCATCGGGATGAGCGGGACACCACCGTCGGCCCAGGGCCCCGCCCCGGAGCTGGGCCAGCACACCGAGCTGGTGCTCCTGGAGGCGGGATACGACTGGGACGAGATCCTCGCCTTCCGGGAGGCGGGGGCTATTTAGGGGAGGGGGATGAGGGGAGCGGCATCCAGTTGGGGCCGCGGCTCCAAGGGTCTCTACCGGGATGCAAGGAATAGTCGAACGGCGGGGTCTCCGCAAGCCTCAGCATTGGGGCGGGGCACGCGGCCATCCTTCCGCGGAAGGACGGCTCCAGGGTGTTTACCAGCCCTTTGATGTCGGTCGTGGCGCTTGCGATGGTGCCTTCTGATTGCGCGTCTCTCGACGCCGTTGCCAGCGGCGGCGAAGGTATCTGCCTGCCACGACCGTCGTGCCCATCACCGCTAACTGAACCAGCACCAACCCATACCCGCCAACGTAGAGCTCTGCGAGAAGGAACAGTCCGCCGCCCAATGCCCATGTGGTGTGGTATCGCCAGTCAATCGAGGCTTGCCATCGCTCCTTGGCGCCGGGCTCGGCGAACTGGCGACGGAGTATGAACCAACTGACAACAGCGACACCGCCGATGGCCGCGATGAGCCAGAGGACCGAGAGGTCGAGTAGGGAGACTGTGAATCCGGCGAGGAGGCCGATTCCGGACGTGACGACCAAGAGGTGCCATGGCTTCATATGGATCTAGTCGACCAGGGAAGCCGCCGCGGACACCCTCGCCGGCGCCTGAATGTTGGAGCTGGGTATGCGGCCACGGGGGCCGCGGCTCCAAACCCCGTCTCCCTTCTCCCTTCTCCCTTCCTCCGGTTGCCTTGCCGCGTTCGCCCCGGTACTACTTATAAGGAAGCCTCGGCAGGCGTTTGCGAGCGCCCGTGTCCTTCCCCGGAAGGACTGCCGTGGCTTTTGGCGGGGCGGCTTCGCCCGCTCTGCACGGTATCTCTGCCCGTCTCCTGTTGAGGTGGTTTCCGGAGGTGCTGCGCCGATTCGTTCGGCCTGCAAAGACGCCCGGGCAGCATTCGTCTGCCCCCGCCTGACCGATGGAGGATCGACCCGATGTACGAAACCCTTGACCTCAAGGTCGAGAACAACTGCGCCACGCTCACGATGAACCGGCCGGACAAGCTGAACGCGATCAGCAAGACGATGCTCGAGGAGCTGAAGCACGCCTTCGTGGCGCTCGACGAGCGGGAGGATGTGAAAGTCGTCACCCTCCGTGGCGCCGGCCGTGCCTTCTCGGCGGGCGCCGACCTCGACTGGTCGGAGGAGATGACGCCGAAGCAGCGCGTCGAGCACAACCGGATCGGCCAGCGGATGGTGGCGATGATGGAGCGGATGGAGACGCCGATCTTCGCGGCCGTCCAGGGCTACTGCCTTGGCGGCGGCCTGGAGCTGGCCCTCGGCGCCGACTTCATCGTGGCGAATGCGAATGCGCGGCTGGGACTGCCGGAGATCACACTCTCAGCCGACCCGCCCTATCGCCCCGAAGATCACGGAGGACGGTGACCCCGACCAGCCGGAGTTCGGCGCCGTGGTGCCCGGCTGGGGAGCGCCGCACCGGTTGCCGAAGCGGATCGGCAAGGCGGCGGCGATGGAGATGATGCTGACCGGCGCCTGGGTCGATGCCGAGCGGGCGATGAAGCTGGGCCTCGTCACCGACGTCTACCCGGAGGACGAATTCGACGAGAAGGTGACCGAGCTCGGCCGCCGGATCGGGGCGATGAACTTCTACAACATCCGCCTGATCAAGGAGCTGATCGTGAACGGCTACGACGTCCTCGAAGGGCACCCGAGCTAGCCATGATTCTCGATCACGCGTATCGACCACATCGGACAGGTTGTCACCGAACTCGACCCGCAGGTTGCCCTCCTCGAAGGGCTCTTCGGGATGAAAGAAGCGAGCAGGTTCGAGGACGAAGCCGCCGGCCACAAAGGCGTCCGCCTGGAGGTGCCGGGGAGCTCAGCCATCCGCTGGGAATTGCTGACCCCGACCCGCGCTGACAGCCCGTTGCAGACCTACATCGACAGCCCCCGGGGGCCGGGAATCCACCACCTCGGGGTCGAAGTTGCCTCGCTGCAGGAAGCCCAGACGGCGGCGCTGGAGATGAACATCGCCGCCGGCACCGCTCCCGAGGGCCAGCTGGACGCCTGGATGAACAAGCGGGGCGTCGAAGGGCTGATCTACCGTTTCGGCGAAGGGGAGCACGCCGCCTGTGGCGGCGAGGACGGCCCGGCCATCTACCCCCAGACGCCCAACAGCCTCGGGGCGAAGCGGATCGACCACATCTGCCAGGCCTTCTGGGACCGCGACGAGCTGGCCCGCTGGTACGAAGAGGTCGCCGGCTACCAGGAGCAGTGGCGCACGCCCGACGGCGAGCACGACGACCTCGCCGACCTCGTCATGGACGTGCCCGGCGGACAGCTGAGCTGGGAGATTATCCAGCCGGTGGGGAACGAGTCGTTCATCGAGCGGTTCGTGGAGACGCGCGGCGCCTCGGCCCACCATGTGACGTTCGAGATGGCCGACTGGGACGCGGCGATGGCCGCCTGCGACCACCACGGCATCCCCACCTTCGACCCGAACAGCGGCGTCACCGACGGCGCCCGCTGGAACGACACCTTCATCCACCCGAAGCACACCGGCGGCATGCTGGTGCAGCTCTACTGGGAGGAGAAGCCGGGCGTCTGGGTGCGAAGCGACAAGGTTGCTTCAGGGCCGGGGGCCAAGGGCTAAGGGGCCGAGTCAATCCCGGGGCCACGGAGGGCCGCAGCCCCTATTCGCGTGGCAGCCCCAGCCCTCGCGTCGCGATGACGTTGCGCTGGATCTCGGCGGTGCCTGAGAGGACGGTGTAGGGGACGGCTTCGAGGTACTTGTGGGCGAGGAAGCCGTCCATGGGTGCGCCAGCGTGCTCCCAGTCGTTGCCCCAGGTGCCGATGGCCTTCATGCCGGTACTGGCGATGCGCTGGTGGAGTTCGGCGCTGAAGAGCTGGTTCACGCTGGCCTCGACGTTCGGGACCTGGCCAGCTTCTTGCATGGAGACCGTGCGGAGGGCGAGGGCGTTGAGCACCTCGACTTCGATGAAGCGCTGGGCGATCTCGTGACGGACGCTGTCGCGGAGCTTTCCCTTCGGCCCACCACAACGGACCCAGGCGACGAGGTCTTCGAGGGCGCGGCGATACTTCACGGTGGCGCCGATGCCCGAGCGCTCGAAGTCGAGGGTGGCCATGGCGATGTAGAAGCCGCGGTTCTCCTCGCCGACGCGGTTGGCGACGGGCACGCGGACATCGTCGAAGAAGAGCTCGTTGAAGGGTTCGTCGCCGCGCATGTCCTCGATAGGGGTGATGGTGACGCCGGGGGTCTTCGCGTCGAGGAGGAGCATGGAGATGCCGCGGTGCTTCGGGGCATCGGCGTCGGTGCGCGCGAGGATGAAGAGCCAGTCGGCGTACTGGGCGTGGGTGGTCCAGATCTTCTGGCCGTTGACGACGTACTCGTCGCCTTCGCGCACGGCCTTCGTCTGCAGGGCGGCAAGGTCGGAACCGGCGCCGGGTTCGCTGAACCCCTGGGCCCAGGCCACCTCGCCGCTGAGGATCTTCGGGAGGTGGCGCTTGCGCTGCTCCTCGCTGCCGTGAGCGATGAGCGTTGGGCCGAGAAGGTTGACGCCGATGCCGTTCACCTGGGGGACGCGGGCGCGGGCCATCTCTTCGCTGAGGATGTGCTCTTCGGCCACGGAGAGCCCGGCGCCGCCGTACTCCTTCGGCCAGTGGGGAGCGACCCACCCACGTTCGGCGAGGGCAGCAGCCCAGGCCATCGCGCCTTCGCGGCGGGCGGGGTCTTCCGAGCAGCGATCGGCGACCCAGTTGTAGCCGAAGACGTCCTCGGGCTCGAGGCTCTGATGCATCCGCGTATCGGGGGTGTAGCCCTCCGGGAATCGCTCGCGGATGAAGGCTCGCACTTCATCGCGGAAGGCACGGTGCTCGGGGGAATCAGACCAGTCCATATCTCTCCTTCACGCCCGGCACGGCCGCGGAAGGACCAGGAAAGCAGGACGCTGGCTGCTCTTCGAGTCTAGCGAAGCGGGAAAAGGGAGGCCAGTTTGCGTACGGCGCTACAATCTGTGCCATGCAGCGCGACGAGGCGATCAGGCGCATCCGGGAGGCGCTCCCCGAACTCCGCGAACAGTACCGGGTGGCGGCGCTGTCGGTGTTCGGTTCGACGGCGCGTGGTGATGCCCGGGACGATAGCGATGTCGATGTGCTTGTGGACTTCTCGGAGACACCGACGTTGGAACAGTTCTTTGGCCTGAAGTTTGCGCTGGAGGAACTTCTTGGACGATCCGTCGACCTCCTGGACCGGAAGGGGCTTCAGTCGCACTGGCGACGAGCGATAGAGAGGGAAGCGCTTCTTGTCGCGTGAGCCGCGCCTCTACCTCATTGACATGAGGAACGCGTGCAGTCTCATCGTGAGCTGGAGTTCTGGTGTCCCAGAAGATGCGTTCGTATACGGAGATGTCCGCTACCACGCCTGTCTGCAACAACTCGTAGTGCTCGGTGAGGCTGCCAAGGCGATCCCGGAGGAAATCCGACAGACTATCCCCGATGTGCCCTGGTCCAGTGTCGCCGGTCTCCGGGACGTGATCGCGCACGGGTACTTCGCCCTTGAGGCTGCAACGGTCCGGCACATTTGCATCGAACGCGTTCCAGAACTCCTTTCTGCGGTGTCGGCCCTGCTCGACGAGCTACCCTCGCTCGACGACGAAGACTGAAGCCAGGGAAGTTCCTTAGCCCTCCATCACGCGCTCCCAGAGGACGCCGGCGTTGGCGACGGAGCGATCGATGTCGGCCGCGAGCATGAGGCGTTCGGCGGCGAGGGATTCGGCGGCGGCGCGGACTTTGGCCTGGTAGGTGGCGACGTCGCCGTAGCGCTCTTCGAGGCTGGGGCGCGGGTCGCCGCTGGCCTTGCGGGCGGCGGCCGTGGGAGCGAAGGGGATCGTCGCGCCGACCATGTCGGAGATCTGGCCGGCGCCACCGTTCTCGGCGTGGCGGACGTTCCAGCCGGCGGACGTTGCAAGCGGCACCTGGAGTTCGGGGAGGCGAACGCCGGGGAGGTCGTTTCCGTCGGCGTCGACGGCCGGGACCGCTGCCTTGCCGATAAGCGACAGTTCGGGGACCGCCGCGCCGGGGATGCCGGCGACGCACCCGAGCACCTGCTCGCGGCGGGCAACGGTTTCGCTCTCGAACGAAGGGACCTGGCTGGACGGCGGTTCCCTGCCTTCGACAACCCACGCTTCCAGGTTGGCCATGGCTGCCCGGGTGAGGGGCGTGTAGTTGAGGATCGACATGGGGTTGTCCGAGGCGCTGCTCCTGGGTGAGCGGCGGCCGGTCGGTGAGCATGGGGATGCCGGGACCGTGCTGACAGCCGGCGAGCATGTAGACGCGGACGTTGTCGGGGAGGGAGAGGTCAGTGCCGGTGGCAGGGTCGGTGTGGACGGCGATGCCGTCGCTGCGCCAGTACTCGTTCGCGGTGTTGACCTCGAAGATGCGGGGGATGCCGCCGCGTTCGCGCTGGGTATCGAGGAGGGTCTGCGGGCAGGTCGAGGTTGGGACGTAGGTGTAGGGCGGGTCGAAGGCGGCACCGGCGCCGTACTGGGCTGAGGGCTGGGCGCCGCGAACGTTGAAGTCGCCGCGACGGGCGCCGGCAACCTGGACGAAAATGCCATCGAAGACCTGGCGGCCGGCCTCGTCGACATTGCAGCCGTTGGCGACGAATTCGCGGAGGAAGCGGCCGGTCTGGCTGACGCCATGCGTGAAGGCGTGGCCGATGGTCCCGGCCACGGGGTTACCTTCGGCGCCCGAGCCGTAGCGGAGGAAGCTGGCGGCGTCGCGGATGGCGAGGAACCCGAGACCGGCGACCGGGCAGCGCTGGGTGCGGTAGGCAACTTCGTAGATGCGCCCTGCTTCGAACCCGCCATCGAGCGAGACCCAGGACGCATTCGCGGTTTCGACGCCATCTTCGATGCGGGCGAAACGCCAGCTGTCACGGGGGAGGGCCACCGCCTCCTCGTTGGGCGAGTCTTTGACGGTGAGGACAGCATCGGGCTGCTGGAGGTCGGCGGCGGGATAGGGCTGGTGGTGCTGGTTCTCGTCGTAGCTGGGATGGGTGGGCCAGTGGGCGAGATACTCGCTGGGGCGCGAGGTGAGAGGCTGGAAGCGGATGCGGACGGTGGTCGAGGCGGGACGGCCGTCGGGTTCGTAGGCGAGGGGCGCCTGGAGGCCGAGGGCACCGGTCCTTCGCACGACATCCCACTGCCAGGCGGTGAGGGCGACGGTGTAGCCGCGTTCGAGGAGGAAGCCGTCGCCGGGGACGAGGGTGTCGTCGTAAACGGGGCGGAAGCCCTTGGGCGGGAAGCTGAAGGGGACGATGCCGGCGCGCCCGCGGTTGACGACGGAGGTGTAGAGCTTGCCGTTCGGGTTGGGGGTTGAGGGGGCGAAGGAGGCGGATGTCGGCGGCGAAATGGACGCGGCCAGCGGCATCGCGGGGTGCGAGCTCGAGGTCGGTGATGCCGGCGTTGAGCGGATCGGCCGGGTCGACCGCGAAATGGAGGACGCCGTCGATACGTTCGTACGGGCCGGCGTCGCCGAAGGACTTGCCGCCCTCGTAGGGGCGTCGGGTGAGGACCTGGAAATGGGTAACAGCCATAGTGGGCGGCAGCTTACGCCTGTGGGGGGGCGGTGGGGGATATCGACACGGTTTACCGGGTGGTTGGCGAAACACACGAAAACCGCACGCCACCGCACGGTCACCGCACGGACCGCACGTGCGGTGGAGATGCTGTCACCGCATGCATATGCGGTGAATCGTCGCGCGGTGGGGGTGGGATGAGTGGAGCCGGCCATGGAGGGAGCTTGGCAGATGGGGGCCGGAGGTCGGAGGGGGAGGTGGCGGGGAGTGGGGTCGGGGGCGGCGAGACGACATCACGCACCGAAAGGAAGCGCCAGTTGAGTCAAGCGAGCCAGAGCCATCTCAGCGTGTCGGCGAAAGGGCGACACGCTAACGCAGACTGTGACAGCCCGTCGAACAAGACTTACACGTCATGGCCCCGAGTATCGAAGGCATCGTTGGCGAGCGGCGCCCAGTCTCCCCAGGGCTGCTATGCATCGTGCTCACCGCTCTACTCCAGGCTCGGCGGGTTCCAGTTTTGCCCGGGGTTGGGCGGGCGGGTAGCAGCCTGGGCGACCCTCACCCTGCACCCTCTCCCTTCGCCAAGGGAGAGGGAATGGTGGGTTGGGAACTCGTGGAACGATGAGGAGGCTCCGTCGTCCCCGGGAAAGGCGGCGGGGCAGGGCATGCGCTCACAGCGGGCCGCGGCTCAGCCCTGGACGGCATTACGTCTTTGGCCGCCGGTGCCCCCAGATGCTGGTGGTGTTGTACTCCTCGACCTGCCAGCAGCTGTCGTCGACTTCGACGGCGCCCCAGCCGTATTCGATGCCGAAGCGGGAGGGGGCGCCCATTGGTGAGGTTGGGCGGTCGGGTAGCAGCCTGGGCGACCCTCACCCTGCACCCTCTCCCTTCGCCAAGGGAGAGGGAATGGTGGGTTGGGAACTCGTGGAACGATGCGGAGGGCTCCGTCGTCCTCGGGAAATGCGGCGGGGTCAGGGCATGCGGCCACGTTGGGCGCCGGGGCTCCACTCTGACGCGGTTTAAGTCTTCGGGCGGTTGTGCCCCCAGATGCTGGTGGTGTTGTACTCCTCGACCTGCCAGCAGCTGTCGTCGACTTCGACGGCGCCCCAGCCGTATTCGATGCCGAAGCGGGACGGGGCGCCCATGTAGAAGCTGACCATGTGGTCGTTGGGGTGGCGGCCCATGGTGACGTAGAGCGGGGCGGCGCCACCCTGGACGGTGTCGTAGGTGCGGCCGACGGCGTCGAAGTCCTGGAGCTGGAGCATGAAGTGGTTGAGGCGCTTGCGGGGGTTTTCGACCTCGGCGAAGGCGATGCTGTGGTGGCGGGGGTTGCAGTGGAGGAAGCCGAGGGTCATGCCGCCGGCGGTGACGAAGTCGGTGGTCTTGAAACCGAGCATGTCGCGGTAGAAGTCCATGGCGCGGTCGAGGTTCCCGGTGGCGAGGACGAGATGACCAAGGCCCTGGTCGCCGGCGACGAAGGCCGTTTCGCCCTTCGGTGACTGGAACTCGCGGGCAGCCGGCTCAGGCCCGTAGAAGACTTCGACCTCGTGGCCGTCGGGGTCGGGGAAGCGAATGAGGCCTTTGACGCGGCGGCGGGCGGCGTCTTCGCTGCTCCCGCGGGTGACGGCGACGTCTGCAGCGTCGAGGCGGGCGGCAATGGCATCGAGGTCGGCGGCGCTTTCGACCTGCCAGCCGACGTAGGCGATGTCGTCGCGGTCGTCGGGGTGGACGGCGAAGCGGTAGGCGTGGCTGTCCATAGTAAGGAGGGTGGTGCCGTCCTTTTCGCGTCCGGCAACGCCAAGCCCAAGGACGGATTCGGCGAAGCCTGCCCACTCGCCCGGGTCATGGGCGCCGATGCCGAGATAACCAAGCTGGGTGACGGCAGCCATCGCGTGCCTCCCTCGCGGTGTTGTGGTGGGGATATTGTCGGCGGGGTGTCAAGGGGAGGGGAGCGGTGACGGAGAGAGCGGTTGGGTGCCTGGTGTCACCCTCACCCTGCGCCCTCTCCCTTCGCCAAGGGAGAGGGAATTGTGTGGGCGGTGGTGGTTGGGGCGGCCGGGCGGGCTGATGTGAGTCGCCACGCGGCGAGGAACGGTTATCAAGTTGCATGCCGCAGTCATGAAGCCCTCTCCCTGGGCGCGCAGGGAGAGGGTTGGGTGAGGGTCGGCCGGGAATGCGATGCGTGGGTTTCAGCGAATTGGCGCCAGCTGAACGAGGAGCGGAAGGCTAAGGAGTCGGTTGATTGCCTCGTGCGACCCTCACCCTGCGCCCTCTCCCTTCGCCAAGGGAGAGGGAATTGTGTGGGCGGTGGTGGTTGGGGCGGCAGGGCCAGGCCTTGGGGCCTCTTCGACGGGATCAGCAACAGTTGATCGAGGCTGCATTCGGCTGCCATGAAGCCCTCTCCCTGGGCGCGCAGGGAGAGGGTTGGGTGAGGGTCGCGCGGGAATGCGAGCGCAGCTAGGAGTTCTCGATAGCCCGTCTGACAGTTTCGAGAGCGGCGAAGGTGTCGGTCTCGATTAGTGCCGCCGGGATACGGAGGACGCGGTAGCCGAGCTTTTCGAGGGTTTGTTGGCGGGAGTGGTCGCGGATCAGGGCTTCGTGGGCGGTGTGGACGCCGCCATCGATTTCGATGATGAGGCGGGCGTGCGCGCAGTAGAAGTCGACGACGAAGTTGCCGACGGGGTGTTGGCGGCGGACTTTGTGGCCGTTGAGGCGGCGGTCGCGGAGGAGTTCCCAGAGGGCGGCTTCGGTTGAGGTTTGCCTGGTGCGAAGTTGGCGGGCATCGCCGATGTTGGGGCTCGGTTCGGGCATTGAGGGGGAGGGTAGCGCAGGCGGTCGGGTCGATGTCACGGTGACGCGGGCTAGACGGGATCTTTTCGATGCCCTGCTACGATGCCCCGCGATGAGCGAGGTACAGGAAAACATCACGGCGTTCTGGAGCATGGTGGCGCCGGATTACGAGGCGCACGCCGGGAATGTGCCGCAGACGAGCAGTGCTGAGCACACCGCCTGGATCGAGGCGATGGAGCGGTTCCTGCCGCCGGCTCCCGCGGATGTGCTCGATGTCGCGACGGGGACGGGATACCTGGCGCTGATTGCGGCAGGGCTGGGGCACCGGGTGACGGGGATCGACCTGGCGCCGACGATGCTGGCGGAAGCGCGGGCTTCGGCAACGCGGCGGGGGCTTGAGGTGGTGTTCGCGGAAGGAGACGCGGTGGCGCCGCGGTTCGCAACGGGGAGATTCGACGCGATCACGAACCGGCATTTCCTCTGGACGTTGCGGGAGCCGGAGGTGGCGTTCCGGAACTGGCTACGGCTGCTGCGGCCGGGCGGACGCGTAGTGGCGATCGATGGGTTCTGGTTTGGCGATGGGGAGCCGGACGAGGATGAGGAGCCGGGGCCGTTCGAGCAGCACTACACCCGGGAAACACGGTCGGCGCTGCCGACGATGTCGATGAAGAGCCCTGAGCCCATCGCCGCGATGTTTCGGGAGGCAGGGTTTGCGAGCGTGACGATCGGGGACCTGGCGCCGGTGCATGCCCTCGCCGAAGACCCGCCGGGCACGGAACCGTGGTACGTCATCGTCGCGACGAAGTAGGGCTTGCAACCGTCCGCCGGCATCACCACGATGGGGCCATCAACCTCCCCGGAGTCCCAACATGTCCGACCGCGACCGGTTTCTTGTCACAACCGACTGGCTGGCCGCCAACCTCGGCAGTCCAAACCTGCGGGTGCTGGAGGCGACGGTGTACCTGCGTCCGCCGGCCGAGGGTCAGCGTGGGTTCCAGGTGGTGCCGGCGATCGAGGATTTCGAGGGCGGGCACATCCCCGGCGCTGCCTTCGCCGACATTCACAACGACCTGAGCGACCGCACGACCCGGCTCCGGTTCATGATGCCCCCGGCCGAGCAGTTCGCCGAGGCGATGGGCCGCTACGGCGTGGGCGACGACCACGAGGTCGTGCTCTATGACCGGGCAGGGAACATGTGGGCTGCGCGTGTCTGGTGGATGCTGCGCGCGTTCGGGTTCGAGAATGCGCGGGTGCTCGACGGCGGCTGGAAGGCGTGGACGGCCGCCAGCCATCCAGTGGAATCAGGCCCGGTCGAGGCGGGCTCGGCCAGCTTCACCGCCACACTCCGCCCGGACCTGATGGCCGGGAAAGAGGAGGTGCTGGCCGCAGTGGAGAGTGGCCAGGCATGCATCGTCAATGCCCTGAACGAGGCGCAACACCGGGGCGACACCAACGCCTACGGACGCCGGGGCCATATCAGCGGCAGCGTGAACGTGCCGGCGATGGGCCGCTCGGGCATCGTCGACCCCGAGACGCAGCGCTACCACGACGTCGCTGCGATCCGCTCCCGTTTCGAAGCGGCCGGCGCGAAACCGGGCGAGCGGATGATTACTTACTGCGGCGGCGGCATCGCGGCCAGCAGCACGGCGTTCGCGGCGATCATGGCGGGGTACGACGACGTGGCGGTCTACGATGCGTCGCTCTCGGAGTGGGCGGCGGACGAATCGCTGCCGATGGAGGTGGCAGAAGGCTGACGGCATGGCAAGGGGCGGATAACCGTCCGTGCGATATTTCACAATCCAATCCCGTGTGCTAGCATGCCACGGGCCTTCCCCCGCACCCGGGCTACACTTATTGCCTTCTCAAGAAGGTTTGAAAACGCAGGAGGCGAATAGCCGCGTGAACATCATCGTTTGCGTCAAGCAAATCCCCGACCCCGAGACTCCGGCCGCTTCGTTCAAAGTCGACGAAGCTGCCAAGAAAGTGATCCCCGCGCAAGGGATTGCCCCGGTGGTCAACCCATACGACCCGCAGGCAACGGAAGCCGCCCTCCGGCTGCGTGACGCCGATGGCGGCGGCAAGATCACCGTCATCAGCCTCGGCCCGGACAGCGCCCGCGATGCAATCAAGCACGCCCTGGCGATGGGCGCCGACGAGGGGGTGCTGCTCAGCGACCCCGGCTTTGACGGCATCGACAACTTCCAGACGGCGACAGCGCTGGCCAAGGCGATCGAGAAGGTCGGCGAGTTCGACCTGATCCTGATGGGCCGCGCCGCTGCCGACTGGGACATGGGTGTCGTGCCGACCGGTGTGGCGACGATCCTCGGCGTGCCCGTAGTAAACGTCGCCAAGGCCATCGAGAAGGGCGGCGCCGGGCTCACCGTCGAGCGCGTCCTCGATGACGGCTTCGAGACGGTGGAGACGCCGCTGCCCGCAGTTGTCTCGGTCTCGAACGAATTCGGCGAGCCGCGCTACCCGCAGCTGCGCCAGATCATGCTGGCCGCCAAGAAGACGGTGCAGGTCTGGTCGGCGAGCGACATCGGGCTTGGCGCCGACGAAATCGGAGCGGCGAACCGCTGGCTGCCGCTGGAGGCGCTGTACGTGCCGGTGGTGGAGAGCAACGTCGAGATCATCGAGGGCGACTCGCCCGAAGAGAAAGCCACCGCGCTCGCGCAGAAGCTGCGCGCGGCCAAGTTGGTTTAAGAGGAAGACATGCCTGGAATTCTTGTAGTAGCTGAAACCTTCGACGGCGGGCTCGCCCCGATTTCGGGCGAGCTGCTGGGTGCTGCCCGGAGCCTTTCTGATGCGGGCGGCGGTAGCGTCTCGGCCTTTGTCATCGGCGATGGCGTGAGCGATGCGCTCATTTCCCTTGGCGCCGACACCGTCTACGCGGGTACCGCTCCGGCGCTCGCAGACGGCGTGGCCGCGGCAGCCGTGCCGGCCGTAAATGCGGCGATTCAGCAGTCCGGCGCGAACATCGTGCTGCTCGGCCAGACGAGCCTGGGCCGCGACCTCGGCCCCGCGCTGGCGTTTTCGAACAAGACTGCGATCGCGATGGACTGCGTCGCTCTCGAGATGGCGGGCGACCGCCTGAAGGTGGTGCGGTCGGCGTATGGCGGCAACGCGCGTGCCGAGCACACCTGGAAGGGCGACCTCCAGATCGCCACGGTGAAGGCGAAGCAGTTCGACGCCCTGGCGCCGGATGGCAGCCGATCTGGCAGCACGACGAACATCGACGCCGCGGGCGAGACCGCGGTGAAGGTGACCGGCAAATCGCAGGCAGAGACGACCGGCGTCCGCCTCGAAGACGCCGAGGTGGTGGTCAGCGGTGGCCGTGGGCTCGGCGACCCCTCGGGTTTCGAAATGCTGGAAGAGCTGACGAAGCTGTTCAAGGGCGCGGCAACCGGTGCGAGCCGGGCAGCCTGCGACCTTGGCTGGTATCCGCCGGCCCAGCAGGTAGGCCTGACGGGCAAGACGGTCTCGCCGTCGCTCTATATCGCCGTGGCGATCAGCGGCGCGAGCCAGCATATGGCCGGCATGTCGGGTTCGAAGAACATCGTGGCGATCAACAAGGACGCCGACTGCAACATGGTGCAGGTGTCCAAGTACGCGGTGATCGAGGACTACAAGAAGGTGGTCCCGGCTCTGATTGCGGCGATCAAGGCATTGCCCTAGCCGTCGGCCTTTAGTAACGGTTCGAGAGGCCGGGCGATATCGCCCGGCCTTTTCGTTTCGTGTTGAGGGAGTTCGGCAGATCGGTAGATGGCGGGGGCGATGTGAGCGGTTGGAACTCTGTACGCCGCTGCTAACGAGCGCGGCTACGCGAGCACGGGTTAGCTCTCGCTTTCGGGATAGACGAGGCCGAATTTGGCGAGTTCGGCGCGAAGGGTTTCCTCCGTCATGACGCCCTGGCCGCCGGAGACGACCATGCCATCGCGGTCGATGATGTAGGTGACGGGAAGGCCGGTGACGCGGTAGCGCTGGCCGACTTCGCCATCTGGATCGAGCACTGAGGGATAGGTGGTGGCCATGTCATCGAGCATCGCGGCGGCGTCCTGGCGGGTCTCCTGGAGATTGACGCCGAAGAAGACGACATCGTCGCCCAGGTTTTCGTACGCGACCTCGAACGCGGGCATTTCGGAGCGGCAGGGGCCACACCAGCTGGCGTACCAGTTGAGAACAACGACCTTGCCGCGGAAGTCCGAAAGCTGGATAACGTTGCCGTCGTCGCGAACATCGACGAGGGCAAAGTCCGGTGCGGGTTGCCCGACGTCAGGTTTGTTGGAATCGAGGAGACCGAGGATCCGCGGATCCTCGTCACCGCCACTGCTGAGGAACAGCCAGACGCCGGCGGCAGCGACGACAATCGCGGCCAGCACACCCAGCCCAATGATCCGGTAGGTGGCTGCCGTGCTGGTGGCGCGCGATTCCGTCATATTCTTTCCTGTGTGCGTCGTGCAGCTTTCCACAAATCGTAGCAGGCGAGTGCAAGCGGCCCCCGTTGAGCAGCGGATGGGCCAGCGATGAGCGGGCTCTTCCTGGGGATCGACGTCGGCTCCTCGGCCGTGAAAGCGGGGCTGTTCGCTGGCGATGGCCGCTCGAAAGGCGCTGCCCGCGTGCCCTGCGACTCGACGGGCGACTTCGAGCCCGCCCGATGGTGGGAAGCTATTGTCGCCGCGCTTCGGGAGCTTGACCTCGATGACGTTAGCGCGGTCGGTATCTGCGGCCGGGGCGGCACGAACGTCCTGCTGGACGCGAGCGGCGCTGTGATTGCGCCGTCCTGGAACGACCGGCGGGCACACGCCGAATTTGCGGAGCTGCGGGCGACCCACCCGACCGCCGGGAACGCGGCGCTTAGCCTGCTGGCGAAAGCCCGATGGTGGGCAAAGCACGAAGGGCCGGTGGCCACGGCAATGACGGCGAAGGACTACCTCGTCTTCCATCTGACGGGCAAACGGGTCAGTGACGGTGCGAGCGGAGGAGCGACGTTGCCAGGGCTCGAGCCGTTGGCACCCGCGAAGGAGCCGTGGGCAGTCGCGGGCACTGTGGCGAAGGAAGCCGCGGACCTGACCGGGATCAGGGAAGGCATCCCCGTTGCTGCGGGCTGGCATGACGGCGCGGCAGCAGCGTTCGGGGCGGGTGGATCGGTGGCGCGTACGGCGGTCATCACGCTGGGGACAAACGCCGTGTACCGGATCGTGGTCGAAGAACTGCCGGCCGGGCTCCCGCGTTACTGGGACCTGACGCCGGGGCTCACGGTGACGGGCGGCGATGTCACCGCGGCCGGGAAAGCGATGGCCTGGGCAATGGACCTTTGGCCCGATGCACGGACAGCGCAGTCGGTTCCCGGGGCGCGAGGGGCAACATTCCTTCCCCAGTTCGCGGGCCGGATTGCCCCGAACGTGAACCGGGATGCCCGGGGGGCGTTTGCCGGGCTCGACGGGTCGCAATCGCCCTCCGACATGGTTCGCGCGGTGGCCGAGGGCATCGCCTTCTCGTTGCGGCAGGTACGAGCACACCTCAACGCCGGCGGACTGGTATCGACGCGGACGGTGGCGACCGGTGGGGGTGCCCACGACCCGGCGATGGCACAGCTGGTCGCTGACGTGCTCGGCGAGACGGTGCTCGTGGCGAAGGCGGAAGAAGGCTGCCGGGGCGCCGCCCTCCTCGGCGCAGTGGCCGCGGGTGAGATGACACTGGAGGAAGCACGGACGCTGAAGCCGGAGTACCACCGGTACGAGCCGGACGCGACAACATCCCCTGCGTACGATGCGGCGTACGAGCGCTTTCTCCGTGCCCAGCGCGCGCTCGACCTGCTATGACGACATCCGGACTGTTGACGAGTGACGAGTGGATCGACCTGCACGCCCATGTGGCGGGGGTCGCGAGCATCGGCGTCGATGCCACGCGATACGGCGCCGCGCAGGGCGTCGGTATCCTGGTCGACGCAGGGAGTGCGCCCCCGGCAGAGCTGGGGAACCGGTTGGAAACGGCGAATCGTGGCGCGACGACCGTGCTGGCCTGGGCCAACATCTGTGCCGAGGGAATCGCCGGGCGAGGATGCGCCGACCACGACATCTCCGGGCAAGCCGCTCGCGAGGCTCTCGCGGCGCTTCCAGGCAAAGTCGTGGGGATCAAGCTGCAGGCGAGCAACACGCGCCTGGCGGAGCGGGGCCTCGAGGCGATCGAGAACGCGAAGATGGTCGCGGGCGAATTTGACGTGCCCTTGCTCGTCCATGTCGGGAACGGACCGCCGACGATCCGGGAGGTGGCGACGGCGCTTCGCCCGGGCGACATCATCACGCACTTCGCGCATGGAAAGCCGGACGGTGCGCTGAGCGATGACGGGAAGCCTCACCCGGCACTGCTGGTCGCACGCGCCCGGGGTGTGCTCTTCGATGTTGGGCATGGCGCCGGGAGCTTCAGCTGGAGTGTGATGGAGGCGCTGGCGAGCGCAGGGTTCTGGCCAGACACGATTAGCACCGACCTGCACCGGGGGAGCGCCGACGCGCCGGTCGGCAGCCTCGCCGACTGCATGAGCAAACTGCTCGCCCTCGGAATGCCCGCGGACGACGTCGTCGCGGCGGTTACGGCACGGCCACGGTCGGCATTGCGATTGCCGAAGGCGACACGCCAGACTCGCTACCGGCTGGTCGACGAAGAATGGGACGCGACCGATAGCTACGGCGAGACCCGTCGCCTCTCGCAGCGAATTGTCCCGGAGGCGATTGATGGCTGAGTTCCCGCTGCCCCGGATCATCAACGCGGCCGGGCAAATGTCGGCGCTCGGCGGTTCGAACAGCCCGGACGAGGTGGCGTTGGCGATCACCACAGCGCTCCGGCGGGCGATGACGCAGCCGGTGGAGATCGCCGCACTCAAAGACGAGGCGTCGAGGCGGATTGCAGCAGCAACCGGAGCCGAAGCGGGGGCGGTGACCACCGGCGCGGCAGCGGCGATTGCCCTGTCGGTCGCCGCCTGCGTGGCGGGGACCAACCCGGAAGCGGTGGCAGCACTGCCCCACTGGATGCCGAAGCGGGTCATCCTCCAGTCGGGGCACGACATCAACTTCGGCGCCGAGGTGGTCCAGATGATCGGGCTCGGCGGTGGTGTGCCGGTGCTCGCGGGTTCGAAGGCGGGGGTGGCGGAGAACGACATCGTAGAAGCGCTGGCCGGGGCCTCCGCGTTTGTCTACATCCAGTCGCACCACGTGCGGGCGACGGATTGCCAGCCGCTCGAAACCTGCATCCGGCTGGCCCACGAACAGGATGTGCCGGTCATCGTCGATGCCGCGGCGGAAGAAGACCTTCGGCGGTACGTGGAACTGGGAGCGGACCTCGTCTGCTACAGCGGCGGGAAGGCGCTTGGCGGGCTCTCGTCGTCGGGATTCGTTGCCGGGCGGGCCGACCTGATCGAGGCGGTGCGGGCGCAGGACCGCGGGATCGGCAGGCCGATGAAGGTGGCGCAGGAGCAGATCCTCAGCATCATCCTGGCGCTCGAGTTCTACGCGGGGCGGCCCCCTGAGAGCGGGAGCGAGGTCCTCGAGGCACTGGCGGCAGCGGTCGGCGAAGTCGCTGGCATCGATTCGGAAATCGTGGCCGACGAAGTGCGACCTTCGATCCGCCGGTTGGAAATCCGCCACGCGCGGGCCGAGGACGTCGCCCGCTCCCTCCGCGAGGGAGAGACGCCGATCTTCGTGCGCGCCCACCACGCCGCGAGCCGGCCGCTTCGCCTTCGATGTGCGAAACGTCGACGCAGCCGATGTGCCGGTGATGGTGGCGGCATTGGCGAAGGCCGTTCGGGACGTAGACGCCGGTTCGCCCGGCGCGTAGACCAAGAACTCACATAGAGGAGGTCAGCGAGATGGAGAACCCGGCAAAGAAGGCATGGAAAGACGGCAAGGTGACCTACGTCGCCTGGTTGAGCCTGCCGAGCGTGTTCACGGCGGAAGGGATGGCGCGGCTGGACTTCGACATCGTGAACATCGACATGCAGCACGGCCTCATCGATTACGCGGATGCGGTGCAGATGGTCCAGGCGATCAAGGCAACGGGGAACACGCCGTTCGCGCGGGTGCCGTGGAACGAGCCGGGGATCATCGGCAAGATGCTGGACGCCGGAGCCAAGGGGATCATCATCCCGATGGTGAACACGGTGGCGGAGGCCCAGGCGGCGGTGGCCGCCTGCCGCTATGCGCCGGCCGGCTCCCGCAGCTTCGGCCCGACAATGGCCGCAACGGGCGACCCCCAATACTTCGACACAGCGAACGACCAGGTGGCCTGCATCCCGATGATCGAGACGACGGAGGCGCTGGAGAACCTCGATGCCATCCTCTCAGTGCCGGGCATCGACGCGGTGTACGTGGGACCGGCGGACCTCAGCATCACCCTCGGCCTGCGCCCGGGGACGGACAACAGCGGGACGTTCGACGATGCCCTCAAGAAGATCGTCGAGGGCTGCAAGAAGCACGGTGTGACGCCGGGCATCCACGCCAGCGCGGGCCTCGCCAAGAAGCGGCGTGATGGTGGCTTCCAGATGATCACGATTTCGAGCGACCGGGGAGCCATGGCCATGGGCGCGATGGACGACCTGAAGACAGCCCATGAAGGCGGGGACGGCAAGAGCACCGACCGCCTCTATTAAGAGTTGCCTTCGGTCCCCGGTCACCATTCCCAAATGGCCCGGGATCGGCCTGCGGGTCGAGGCCTGGCTGGCGTAGCTAGTTCCCTCGCGGCTACTCGTCCCCATGGCGAACGCGTGCGTTCGAGCCAGTCACGAGGCTCGTCTGTTTCCAGCTCATGTGGAGAAAAGCGCCAGACCGACCCCAAAGGAAGAAGGCCGGCTCGTTAGAGCCGGCCTTCCCAAGGGGTGCTAAGCCGCGACTGCCCGTCTAGATCGCGGCTTCGCCTCGCTCACGCGTGCGGACGCGGATGACATCCTGCACGTCGGTGACGAATATCTTGCCGTCGCCAATCTCGCCGGTTGAGGCGGCGTCGAGAATGGCGTCGAGGACCTTCTCCAGGTCGGAGTCCTTGACGACGATGAGGAGCCAGACCTTGGAGAGGTAGTCGACCTTGTACTGGCGGCCCCGCCACTGCTCGGTCACTCCCTTCTGCTTGCCGTGGCCCTTGACCTCAGCGACGGTGATGCCGCCATGGCCAATGTCCTCGAGTGCTGCCTTGACGAACGGCAGCTGGGACGGTCGGATGATTGCTTCGATGCGCTTCACGTTTCTACTCCTTCTTCGTGTCGCGCCTAAGAATCCGGCGCTGATGGGTTAGCGGACATAGCCGCACGGGGAGGACTGACCGACATACCGCCAGGGCCGCTGGCGCTGAAGATACCTTCAGCCGAGGGACCAAAGTCCGGGTAGGCGTCGATGCCGTGCTCGAGGAGGTCGAGGCCCTGGTGCTCTTCTTCCTCCGAGACGCGGAGCTGGCCGATTGCCTTGAGGCCGAAGAAGAGGATTCCGGCGGTGACCGCCGTCCAGGCGAAGATGCTGATGACGCCGAGAGCCTGGATGCCGAGCTGCTCGATGCCACCGCCAAGAAGGAGACCGTACTTGCTGTCGTCGAGGTAGCCGGCCGAGGCAATGCCGTCCTGCGACGACAGGAGGCCGACAGAGAGCACGCCCCAGGCGCCGGCGAATCCGTGGACGGAGACGGCGCCGACCGGGTCGTCGATCTTGAGATTGTCGAGGAGCTTCACTCCTTCGATGACGACGATGGCAGCGACGGCACCGATGACGATGGCCGCCCAGGGGTCGACCGTGGCACAGGGTGCTGTGATACCGACGAGGCCGCCGAGGATGCCGTTCACGGTGAGTCCCATGTCATAGATGCCGGTGGTGAGCTTGGTGAAGATGACGGCCACCACACCACCGGTGCCGGCGGCAAGGGTCGTGGTCACAGCCACGCGCGCGGCCAATTCGGAGGTGCCGCCGCTCAGCGCCAGGGTTGAACCCGGGTTGAACCCGTACCAACCGAACCAGAGGATGAACATGCCGAGGGTGGCAATGGCGATGTTGTGGCCGGGAATTGCGTTTACGGTGCCCTTTGAGCTGAACTTGCCGATGCGGGGGCCGACAGCGATGGCGCCCATGAGACCGGCGATGCCACCGACCATGTGGACCACGCCCGAACCGGCGAAGTCGATGTAGCCGTTGCCGCCGATAGGGTTGTCCTTGAAGGCCGTCAGCCAGCCATCGCCGCTCCAGGCCCAGTGGACCACGACCGGGTAGATGATTGCCGAGATAAAGACGCTATAGAAGAGGTAGGCGCCGAACTTGGTGCGCTCGGCCATTGCCCCGGAGACGATCGTCGCGGCCGTCGCGGCGAAGGCGAACTGGAAAATCCAGCTCGAGTAGTCCGAGAAGTCGTTGAGGGCGAAGTTGCCAAGGCCGATGAAGCCATTGGTGGAATCACTCACGCCATAGGCGAAAGCCCATCCAACAAGGAAGAACGCGATGGAACCGATGCAGCAGTCCAGCACGTTCTTCATGAGGATGTTGGTCGTGTTCTTCGAGCGGACGAACCCGGCTTCGACCATTGCGAAGCCCGCTTGCATGAAGAAGACGAGGAACGCCGCGAGCATCAGCCATGCGCGGTCTAAGTCGGCGCTTAACTCGGCGACCGGGTCGGATTCCTGGGCGAAAGCGGTGGAGAGCACTGCCATCGCCAGGAAGGCGCCTGCCATGATGGCCGTTGGCCGGCGCAACATTCGGGCATATGAGGACATTCAGAACTCCAGGGATTAGGGATCGAGGACGGGCCCCGTGGACGCCGATATTCCCGGCAGGTGGTTACCCGGAAGTTTCATTCAGGTTTCAGAGAGATTTCGTAACACGGTGTTCACAGGGGGCTGGCCAACAGGTCCGCAACGACATGCAATTGATGCGTCCTGGCCGCTACCTCGTTCCCCAGCTCGCCTCGAGGCGACGGCACCCCTCGTCAATCGCCGCGAGCTGCTCCCTGCTGAGGAGCGTCTCCGCCGGTGCAAAGATGTCATCTTCCTCGTCCCGGAAATGGCCCTGGAGGATCCAGTACAGCTGCCGCACGCAGGCGCGCAGCTCGATCAACTGTTCCGGCGTCGGGACATCGTCCAGCCCAGAGAGTCGCTCCCGCAGCCGGTCACGTTCGGTGGCCACTTCGTCGTGTGCCGCGTCCAGTCGTTCCAACGCCTGCGCAAGCTCCGCGTACCGCGCCCGAATCCGATCGTGCTGCTCGATGAGTTCGTCGACCGTTTTCGTCGTGTCCTCATCCAGGCGCAAAGCGGGGAACAGCAGCTCCTCCTCCTTGGCGATATGAAGGTCGAGCCGGTCGTCCAGCACCACTTCGAAATCGGTGATTGTGGTAACGGCCGCGCTGGCGAGATCGACATCCCCCGGGGCCCGCACGGCAGCGTCGACCGCGCTGTCGGCCCTGCCTGCAACCTCGTCCAGTTCCCGGTGCTCCACGACAAGCTGGAGCATCGGTTCGAGCGTTATCTCGGTGTCCGTCTGCACAACTCAATCCTCCTTAGCCGACAGAGCGCCGGACGAGCCGTTGGGGAATCCACTGCCCACCTGCCGATGCTTACGGCGACGACAACCGGTAGCTTCGCTCGACGTCGGCCAGCCTGCCGGCAAGTTCGGACTGCGCGGAGACCCTGAAGATATACCGCGGCACCGGCCTCGCCGTGGAATGTGACATGAACGGCTCGCCCCAGAAGCTGAGCAGCGCATCGCCCGACCGTTCGTTATCCCCTCCCGAAAAGATCACGGAGATGGATTCTTCAATCGTCGTCCAATGCGGCTCGCGTACTTTTTCGGCGCCTCGGCAGAGAACCACCTTGGGCATTACCTCGTCCGCCCACATCTGCTGCTCACGTCGATCCAGCACAAACTGGATCGCAGTCACATGCGGGTTCTCTACCGCGGGTCGCAGCATGACGTCGAAGAGGTGCTGGGGCCGAAACATCGAGAGACAGACATGGAACCAGATCATCTCTCCAGAGGCTTCGTGCGCGAAGCGCTCGGTTGCGCCAAGAAGGTCACGTGGTCCGACCAGGAGCGCCTCGACCGGCCTCAGCCGCTGCTCAATGTCGCGAGTTCGGACCGCCGTCGCTTCGATAGTTTCCGCCAGGTGTTCGTCGGCCCGCTCGCTCCGCAAGTCTCGCACGAAGAGGAGGGCGAGCAGGACGAGGGCGATGGAAAGGAGGACGTCGGCCTCTACCACATGGAGCAGGTGCAGCACTATGGCGACGACCGCGGCGACTATGCCGGCAATGGCGTCCCAGTCGAGTCCCAGCAGGCGTGAGCGGCGGCTTGACTGTCGTTCCATTTGTGTGCTCCCGGGCCGCTCTGCGATATCGCGGTCCTTCTTATTATCAGCTAGCCAGAAGCTGCTTCATCCTCGGCTCGCGGCGAATCGCCTGGATGACCATGATGGCGAAGAGCACCAGGGCCAGCCATGCCATCGTCCCGGCGAGCGCCAGGGTGTGCCAGAAGAGATCGTTATCGAGCTGATCCCTGAATACCGCTGCCCCGACGCGGATGAAGACGGCGCCAACGAGCAGCCAGAAGGGCAGGCGCTCGCCAAGGGAGGGCTCCCGCGCTTCTGCCCGGCTCATCGCAAACACCGGGGCGATCAGTTGGGCCATGCCGAGGATGAGCATGGTGATAAGGCCCAGCCCAAAGGCATGACGGGCGGCATCGCGCAGCGCTGTTGATGCGGTGGCCCCTTCCGTCACCGTGTGGAGGCCAGCGAAGACGAGCAGTATTCCCCCGGTCATGCCGGCCAGGTTCGCCGCGATGACGAACCAGGAAGCCGAACGGGCACGCGGACGTAGCCGGTGAGCATGCCCCTGCACTGCGCCGCAGAGTGGGGCGAGGACGATTGCCATCAGTCCGGCCATGGCCAGACCACTCCCTTCGATCCGAGCGCCGGTCTCGGGGTTCCAGGGCGCCAGGGAGAGCATGACCAGCACGATGCCGAGATTGAACAGCAGCAGCGGCACGAGCACGTTACGAGCACGGGGTGGCTTTCGGCCGAAGAAGACCGGCACACTCCGGGACTGGATACCCCAGACGAAGTTGCCCACCGCACCAAGGAGCACCATCCAGGTCATGGCAGAATCGAGGTCGTACGGTGTCAGGTCGAAGTTGTCCGTGGCCCGAATAGGGGCAACAACCGTGTAAATGGCCCAGGCGACCCACCAGCCGGTCCCGGCCCAGGCGAAGAGTTCCCAGGGGTTGCCATGTCGTCGCGTGCGAGCGAGGGTGATCGCGAGGACGGTGGCAACGCCCGCCATGCCGAGGCCGCCGGCAATCCCCGCAGCGACCAGTGGACCCTCGCCCCATCCGCTCGTGCGGGACCAGGGCTGGACCACCGAGCGGACGAGGACGGAGGCCACGAGAGCCACCACGAGAGGTAGCGTGATGACCCCACGAATAGGGTGCCGCCCGGCGAAACGGGGAACGATGCGAATGGCCATCCCCGCGACGAAGAGACCGGCCCAGCCCTGTAGCTGAGCCCAGCCGTGAGCCTGAATCAGCCAGGGCACCCGGTCCGCCCCTGGCATTGCTCCCGATGCGGCCAGCGGGATAGCGATTGCATAGGCGAATCCCAATCCCACCGCAATCACCACGGCTGAAACCATGAAGGCCAGGTAGGTGCGGTCTTCCACTGCAGGGACGGTCTCCGGCGACCGGACGATTGGCGGAGGGAGGGCAAGCTCGCCGCCGGGATCCGCCCCCCTGGTGCCCGGCAAGCTAAGCCGGCGGCGACACGGTCAGCAGCACTGCCGAGGCTTCAGACGCATGGAGGCTATGGACGATGGCCGGCCCGAATGCGAGGAGGGTGCCAGGCCTGCCGGCGATCGTCCTGTCGTCGCCGGTGATTTCGATGTGGCCCTTCAGGACGTGAATAGTCACTACGCCTGGCGCTTTGTGTTCGGCGATGCGGTTACCTTTGTCCATCGCGATCAGCACCACGGAGGTGCCATTCTCCTTAAGAAGCGTGATCGCGTTGCGACCGCCCGCTTCCGTGGATGCCTCCAACGTCTCGATCTCGTCGGCGAGCGAGAATGCCAGCGAATCACCAGCCAGCGGGTGGTCGTTCAGGACGGCAGGGATGTGGTCTACCATGAGATCCTCCGCGATTGAGTGGGCGAATGCGGTCGCGTGCCTGGCTAGCTTTGATCGGCCGGGCACTGCACCAGGACGGGCCGGCCCGAGGACCTGATAACGGCCTCTGCAACGCTACCGGCAAGCACGTGAGAGATGCCCGATCGTCCGTGCGTGGCCATGACGATGACATCCGCATCGAGGCTATTGGCGACCGCGACAATTGCCTTTGCCGGCTCGCGGGACCACTCGATGTGGATCGTGGGGTCGATGCCAGCGAACCAGCCCTTGACGAGTGCGCGCATGCCATCCATCGCTTCACGACGCATTCGTTCCTCAGTCTCACCGTGGGACTCCACAACGCGAGGTGGTGGGACGCGGATCGCCATAGTGCCGGCCGCGGACGAACCTTCTGAACTGGATATCGGCGCCGAAGGGGTGCCGTGGGCGGTCCTCGGGTTAAGCACCATGAGCAAATGCAGGTCCAGATCCGGTATCAACTCAATGAGTCGCTGGGCGGTAGGCAGGATCGATTCGCTGATCGTGCTGCCATCGAGTGTGAGTAGAGCTTTCATTGTGTGTACCTCGAGTATCTGGCGAATCCGCCCGGTCCGATCTGTGTTGCTGCCGATGCGCGAGGCTAATGCTACTCCGGCGCGGGAATGATTATCACGTTGCCGGCGTAGAACATGCACCCCTCCCCGGCGTGAATCCGCTCGAAGAAATCGATGACCGACTGTGGTGGATCGATGATGTGGTAGTTCTCTTCGATGAGTTGAACCAGGGTCACGTCATACCGTTCGGCGATGTCCGTCAGACTTTCGCCCTTCAGGACCGTGTGCTTGATCCGTCCGTCGTCCAGGGGCACATCGGTCACCACCGGCTGCGTTGTCGGCGTGTTCGTAGCGGCTGCGGTGGACGGGGACGGTGAGGATTCGCCGGAGGAGCAGGCGCCACATACAATCCCGGCCGCGGCCAGCACAGCCAGGGCGGCGGTGCTGAAGTGGTGGAAGGCGCTCCCTCGGCGAGGCGGGCCAGAGAAGGGATGCGCGTTGAGGTCCATGTCATACCGATCCGTGTCGTGGTCCGAGCCGGGGACGTATCCGTGATGTGGTTGTTGGTCCGGTCGGGGACCCATTCGGCGGGAGGAGGCACGGCATGATGCCGTGCCTCCTCCCGTGTTCGATTCACTCCGTCGTGATGGTGCCTGTCATGTCGACGGGATGGACGTCGCAGCGGAATGTGAGGGTCACTCCCCGGGCGCTCGGTGCCGTCCAGGTGAGTTCAGCCGTTTGTCCGCTTGTGACCAGGTCCGGTGTGCTCACGGTGCCTCCGTCGAAGGAACCGTTGCTGTCCGGGATGTGCATGTTGTGGGGAAGGGTGCCGACGTTGGACAGGTGGAAGGTCACCTGGCTGCCCGCCTTCACCGTAATCCCCGCAGGGTCGAAGAAGCTGTCGTCGAGTGTCACGTTGACGTCCTCGGTCGCTGCCGGCGGTGCAGTAGCTTCAGCCGTGGGCGTCGGTTCCACCTGGACGGTACCTCCATCCGCAGGAGGGTTCTTCTGGAGGTCGCGGAAGGTGTCGAAGTCGTCGGCACCGGTCGCCGTGAGAATGGCGAGGCTGCCTTTCGTCAGCCTGCCGATGGCGTGGTCAACGATCTTGTAATCACCGGGGACATCAAGCTTCATGTCCGCTATCACGGCATCGCCTGGTGGAATCGAGATGGTCTGGATACCTTTCAGCGGTGGATTCGCCAGCGAACCCCACTGGTACACGCGGTCCATGATCTCGCCAATGACATGGAAGCTTGAGGTGTAGTTGGGACCACCGTTGGTCACGTAGAGCCGCACAGTATCGCCGACGTCCGCCTGCAGAGCGTTGTCGCCGACCACCGCGTCGGTCGCCCCGTTCCAGGTCACGTAGGTCGGTTGTTCAGCGAGCAACTTGTCGAGGTCGAGCTCGGGCAGACCGCTTTGCCCCGGCTGGTCGGTGAGATAGAACTCGGACTGTCCGAGGTAGTACTCACGGTTGTAGAGCTTTGGCGCGCCCGGCTGTTCGACGAGGATCGCACCGTACATGCCGTTCGCGATGTGGTCGGCAACGATGCCCTGGGCGCAGTGATAGGTGAAGAGACCGGGCGACGTCGCCTTGAAGGTGAACGCCTTCGTCTCGCCGGGAGCTACGTTCGTGGCTCCAGCCCCGCCACCGGGTCCGTTCACGGCATGCAGGTCGATGTTATGGGTGTTCTTGTTGTCGGAACTGTTCTGCAGGCGGATCTCGACGGTGTCGCCGACCTGGACGCGCGCCAGGGGCCCGGGGACGGATCCGTTGAACGACCAGACGTTGTAGTCGACGCCCGGCGCAATCTGCTTCACTTCTTCTTTAGCCTGGAGATCGATCACAACGTGGGCCGCCGAACGATTCACCTTGGGCGGGACGTTCGGCGGGGCGACCAGCGCCTCGTAGATCACGTCTGGTTGACTCTCGTTGCAACCGGCCGTCAGTAGCCCAAACGCTCCCACGAGGATTGCCAAAGCCAATCCGGCAAGGACTCGTGTTTGAAGGCGCCGCGATCGGGGCCGGCACCGGAAGACATGGGTTAGTTGACTCAGCAGCATTCGACTGCTCCTTTCTTTGCGTCCTTGCGAGCGCCGTTCTGCCTCAAACGTAGTCAGGAGCCGACCTGTCCGATGTGACTCTTGTCACGACGAGGTGGACGATCGTGGATGTGACCAAAGTCGCATCGGCGCTGTTGATGTCAGACGACACTGCACCCATGAACACGGAAACGCTCGATGTCCGTGGCCTCGAAGCTCCGGAGCCATTCCAACGCGTGGTCGCGGCCCTTCGAGACCTCCCCGAGGGCGATGAACTGCTCGTGCTCATCAACCGCGAGCCGCTCCTCCTCTTCCCGGAACTCGTCCGTCGAGGCTACGGATGGACCTTCGGCGCGGCGGCGGACGGCCCCCATTTCACGGTCCGCATTTCCCGTCAGCCCGAGCGTTTCGATCAGACCTAGAGGCGCTCTCGCAACTTTTGCAGGTCGCGGACCAGGATTGACTTCCGGCGCACTTCGAGGATGCCGTCCTCCTCCATGCTCCGCAGTGTTCGGGAGACCACCTCGCGTACCGTTCCCAGCAGGCTCGCAAGGTCCTGTTGGGTGATTTCGCGGGGCACTTCAACGCCCTCACGCGTCTCGACGCCTTCTTCGCGGGCGAGCTGATAGACGTAGCGCGCGAGCCGGGAGTCCACCGTCTGCAAACTCAACTGCTCGATCAATTCCGTGAATCCTCGGAGCCGCCGTGCGAACTGGTCCAGGATGCGAACTGCCACCTCCGGGTGGTCTGCCATGAGCGGCAGAAGGATCTGGCGCGGGACCAGCACCACCTCGCAAGACGTCAACGCTTCCACCGACGCCGGATTGGGGCCCCCGTCGAAGACCGGCACCTCGGCAAATGTGTCTCCGACGCCCGCTATCCTCAACGACTGTTCTCGCCCGTCCGGACCTGTGCGGAATATCCGGGCCCGGCCTGCGCGCAGGAGATAAAACCCACGTGGGCTCTCGCCCTCAACAATGATCAGGTTGCGCGGCTCGACGTGGAGTACAGGCAACACCGCGGCGACGGCTTCCGCCTCTGCATCGTTCAACGACTCGAAGTACCGGATGGACCTGACATCTCCCGCCGAAGCAGTGCCGCTCATCGCGCCCAAGTATGGCCCACCACGCCTATTGGGTCTGCGATCATCCGCCCTTCTCCGTAGTCGCTCGGCCCTGCTACGCTAGGGATTCGCGTCACGCGCGAAATCGTGGAGGCTCCTTCTCCGAAGGGTCCGTTTGCACACAACCACCGAGGTAGACAGTGGCAAAGAAAGTACGTGCCATGCTCACGCTTCAGATCGAGGCGGGCAAGGCAAACCCGGCGCCGCCGATTGGCCCGGCCCTGGGTCAGCACGGCGTCAACATCATGGAGTTCTGCAAGGACTACAACGCCCGCACGCAGCAGCAGGCGGGCCAGATCATTCCTGCCCAGCTCACGATCTTTGAAGATCGCTCCTTTAGCTTCATCCTCAAGACGCCGCCGGCAGCCGACCTGATCCGGAAGGCAGCCGGTGTGCCCAAGGGCAGCGGCAGCCCCCGCGCCGAAAAGGTTGGCAGCATTTCGCTTGCCGATCTGCGGCGAATTGCGGAGGCAAAGCTCCCCGACCTGAACGCCAACGACATCGAGGGCGCGATGAAGGTCGTGGAAGGCACCGCCCGCAGCATGGGTATCGAGGTACGTTCCTGATGCCGAAGCACGGAAAGAAATACGACGAAGCCTTCGGCAAGATCGACCAGGACCGCTTCTACGCACCGGAAGAGGCGCTCGAGCTGGCCCGCGAGATTCACCCGGCGAAGTTCGACGAGACGGTGGAGATCCACGTGAAGACGGGCCTCGACCCGCGTCACGCCGAGCAGCAGATCCGCGGCAGCACGCTGATGCCCCACGGTCTCGGCAAGGTGATGCGCGTGCTCGTCTTCACCGAGGGCGAGTCGGTCCGCTTCGCGCAGGACGCCGGCGCCGACTTCGTTGGCGCCGACGACCTGATCAAGCAGGTCGAAGGCGGCTTCACCGATTTTGATGTGGCGATCGCCACCCGCGAGATGATGGGCAAGGTCGGCCGCCTTGGCCGCGTGCTCGGCCCCCGCGGACTGATGCCGAACCCGCGCTCCGGCACTGTCGTGGCAGCCGAGGACATCGCTCGGTCGGTGGATGAGGCGAAGAAGGGCCGTGTCGAGTTCCGCCTCGACCGGCTGGCGAATGTGCACTGCCCGATCGGCAAGGTGAGCTTCGAAACAGACCAGCTCCGCGAGAACCTCGCGTCGCTGATGGAGTCGATCGTCGCGGCGCGCCCGCAAGACGTGAAGGGCACCTACATCCGTAGCGCCACGATCACGACGACGATGGGCCCCGGGATCCCGCTCGATGTGGCGGCGGTCCAGGCAATGAAGACAACCTAGGCAGCAAGCCCGGTCCCAGACTGAGAAGGTCCTTCCCCGGAAGGGCCTTTTCTCTTGGTGGCGACTGTCCGGGGTATCCTCGGTCTGTGCGGAAGGCATGGCTGCTGCTGTTCGGGCTCGCGGTGCTTGCAGCGGCGTGTTCGGGTACCGCTGCGCCTTCCGATGCGGAACTCAACAACTGGGCGGCGGAGGTCTGCGTCATCCATCACGAGGTGGCGACGGCTCTCTCCGACGCGACCAGTGTCGAAGGCGACCCTGCAACGCTGGCGGCGAGCGAACGGCTGACGCGGGCCGAGCGGATCGGCGAGGCCTCGATCCAGGCGTTCGAGACCGCGGCCACGTCGTTGCGGCGGATCGATGACCGGGGGCAGCTCAAGACGGCAAGCGAGGCCCGGGCGCGTTACTACGATGCGCGCGCCGAAGCCTGGCAGACGGCGCTCGACGGGTTTGCGGCAAACGCCGACCAACCGGACTTCGATGCCGCCAACGCCGGGCTCGAAAGCGCGGCGAGCGACGCGGACGCCAAATGGAAGGCATCGCTCAACGGCCTCGACCCGTTTGTACGGTTCGCGGCCTTGAAGGCAGCTGCCTGCACCTGAGGCTAGACGGCGGCGCTTGCCTCCGTCGCCACGCCCAGTTCCGAGAGGAGGGTACGGACGCGCTCCTCGATCTCGTCACGGATGGGGCGCACCTGCTCGACCGGTTTGCCGGCGGGGTCTTCAACCTCCCAGTCGACGTAGCGCTTGCCGGGGAAGACAGGACAGGCGTCGCCACAACCCATGGTGACGACCACGTCGGCGGCGCGGACGATTCTCGTCGGCCCATGGCTGGGGGAACTCTCCGGCGATATCGATGCCCTTCTCGGCCATCGCCGCGACTGCTGCCTGGTTGACCGACTCGGCAGGTTCGGAGCCGCCGGAAAAGACGTCCGCACGTTCGCCGGCCAGGTGGCGGGCCCAGCCCGCGGCCATCTGAGAGCGTCCAGCGTTGTGGACACAGAGGAAGAGGATCGACGGCACCAGCGAGGGGGGCGGGGTCTCGATCCGCTTCATCGCGCGCAGGCGATCGCGGGCAAACCGCTCGGCGAGGAGGGGAATCCAACGCGTGGCCGTTGCCCGCGGCAGCAACGTGTCGAGCGAGTCGTTCATGAAGCGCTCGATAGTTTCGGTATTGAAGTGGCCAGCGAACTCGCTCCGCAGCCGTTCAGCAGCCTGGCGTAGCTGGAGTTTCTCTTCGAGCTTGAGGTCGTGGTGGTCAGCCATTGTTGTCTCCATGGTGGGTGCCGGCGACCGAATCCGTTCCGAGAAAGCGGTCGATGCGGTGGGAGAGAGCGTCGATAACGGCGTCGAAGACCGCCGGGTCGTCGGAGCCGGCCGGGTCGGGGATGGACCAGTGGAGCCAGCGGCCGGCGCCGGGAATCTCCTCGTGGGCGCGGTCGCAGACGGTGATAACAATGGTGGGAGGCCGCCAACCTCGTCGAGATGTCGCGGCTGCGGGTCGCTGAAGGCGAGGCCGGTCCTGGCTGCGGCTGCGAGGGCGCCCGGGTTGATGGCGTCGGCGGGATGCGTGCCGGCGCTGCGAGCGGAAGCGCTAGTTCGCTGCTCCCAGAGGGCCGATGCCAGCTTGGAGCGGGCGGAGTTGTGCGAACAGACGAAGAGGGCTGACTCGGGTTCGTGGCGCGGTGGCGCCCAGATGCCGGCTAATGTTTCGGGAATGAGGCGGACATACCGCCGCCGGGCGTCGCCGGCGGAGGCGATGCGCTCGACGATCCCGGCGTCAGCGAGGACCGAGAGGTGGTGGGCGAGGAGGTTCGTCGGCATCTCGAGCCACTCGGCCAGTTCGCCGGGAGAGCGGTCGGATGCAGCAAGCTCGTCGACGATGCTGAGACGAGTGGGGTCGCCGAGGGCCGCGTAAATGGTGGCGCGCATGTCAGCGGGCTCCGGTCGGCATCGTGCCACGAGCATTATCGTATACAACTAATATTGAGTCAATTAAGTTGGAACTACTCCCTCAAGGGGCCGGCGGCGACTGAAAGAACTGCAACGCTCAGGCCATCCTCAGCCGCATCGGGGGAATTGGTCGGTTGAGAAGCCACCTCGACCCACCGGCGCCGCCGTCCCCGAGAGTGAAGGTATTCCCGGATGCGATCGATGATACTCGCGAGGTCCGCAATGACGCCGATCGAGGGGCCGCCGCCGCCACCACCTCCTGGCGCGGATGGGCCGCCACGGCCACCGTTCCCGCCACCCCCGGCCCCACCGCCTGCCGTGCCACCATAGCCGCCACGTCCGCCCGCCGCACCGCCGCCACCCCTGCCGCCGTCGCCGCCGGCGCCCGTGGTGATGCATTATTGAGGAGGGTTACATCACTGCCGATGATCATGATGCCGAAACTGGCGCCGCCTGAACGGCCGCCGAGGCCGTCAGACTTCGCTGGATAGCCGCCACTCCGCCGCCGCCGCCGCCACCTCCGCAGACGAAGAAGAGGCCACCACCCACCGCCACCGTACCGCCGCCGCCGGCCCCGGGGTGCCGCAGTTCGGAATAGCCGTCCTCGCCGTCGGAGGGTAGGTAGCCGGCGAAACCCGAAGGTCCCCACCGACCACCGGGCGCGCCGGGGTAACGATAGAATGTCCGTCGTCGCCCTTGCCGCCTTTGCCACCGGCGCCACCGGGGAAGCTGCCGCCACCGCCGCCATGGCCACCCTGGACACCGGCCGCAACATTGCCGCCGGGCTGCCCATCGAAGCCGTTGATAGCGCCACCGGCGCCACCTGCACCGCCGTTTGTGGGTCCTTTTCCGCCGGCACCGCCTTCGTTTGTTGGTGGGCAGACCCCGCTGGGATCACCGTTGTGGCCGTCGAACCCGATATCGCCGCCTACGCCACTCATTCCCGCCGCTCCGTCGAGTCCGTCGTCGGAATGGACAATGTTGTCGACCAGGTGAACGTTCGAGCTGACTTCGATGAGAACCGCGATGCTCGAAAGATCGAGCGGCGCCGCCATCGCAGTCGGACCGGAACGCAGGTCAAAGCCTTCGACGGTCACGTCGCTACTGGCGCCGATCGTCAGGGCCTGTGAATCGATAGGAGCGATGACGGAATAGCTGTTGTCGTCGCGCTCCCAGGTATTCGAGTCGTAGCCACCGAAGATCCCTACTGATTGCTCGATGATTGCGATCGGCTCCTGGGAGTAGTAGCTGCTCACGTAGATCTCCGCATTCTCCACACCGAAGGCAACCTCGAGGCCGCGAGCGATTGTCGCGAACGGCTCGTCGCGGGTACCGGGATTTGCATCGTCACCGTTGGAGGCGACGAAGAAGTGGTTGGGGGCGTCCTGGACACCTACCGGAGTTGGCGTTGCCGTAGGTGCGGGTGTCGCGGTGGCGTAGGGCGCATATGTCCCCTCGGCATTGGCGACGAGACCGGGGACGAAGAGGGCGTTAGCCGTGTCGGACTGAACGGCAGGCTCGGCACTGGGCGCAGCGGCCATGGCGAACACCGCCGCCATCACAAACAGGGCGCAGGCGAACCCGGCGAGCAGAGAGAACGCGAGGTTCCGGCGGGACGGCTGCATTGGAGGCTCCGGAGGGTTCCCTAGCCTACGCCTCCGCCGGCGCAACCAACAGGTTGTTTACGTTCTCGCTAAGCCACCCCGGCCGGCTCCGTGAAGAATGCTTCCTTCACTGCTGCCGGGATCTCCATGTCGTTGATGTGGGCGCGCTGGAGCATCTCCCAGTAGAAGCGGTAGGTGGCGCGATCGTGGAGTGAGCCTTCGTGCTGGATGGGGCCCCAGTCGGCTTCGTAGGCCTTGAGCAGGATCGCCTCGGCCTCTTCGAGGTCCTGGGCCTTCGGCGCCATTGCCCGGACGATCGGTTCGATTTGAGCCGGGTAGATCGACCACTGGCGGAGGAAGCCGAACTCCTCGCGGGCGCGGCGGGCGTCGTTATAGATGAAGTCGGTGTCTTTGAGCTCGAGGGTGACGTTGTGGGCGGGGACGATGCCGTTCGCGAGGGCGGCGGCGACGGTCTCGGCCTTGGCGCGGTGGAGCACGGCGTGGTCGAACTGGAGGGGGGAGCGCATGACCTGGGAGCCGAGGGCCCCGTGGTGGGCGCTGACGAAGTCCATGAGGCCGAAGTCGAGGACCTGGACGTTGGGCAGCTCGGCGATCTCCCAGACTTCGTGGAGGCCGCCGTGGGTCTCGATGAGAGCGTGGATGGGAATTTCGCGCTTGATGCCGGCCTTCGCCGTGGTGTTGCGGACGTAGTCGATCATCTCGGCCAGCTGCACGGCCTTCACGGTCTTGGGGATGGTGATGTAGGCCATCCGCTCTCCGGCGCCGGGGACAATGATGTCGATGTCCTGCTTCCAGTGATCGGTGGTGTAGTCATGGATGCGGATGCCGGACTGGTTGAGGGTGTTGCCCGCACTCTGCTGCATGCGGACGACCATCTCGGCGTGTTCGCGCTCGGCCCCGGTGGGGGCGCCGTCCTCCATGTCCATGGTGATGTCGAAAACGCCGTTCATCTGCTGCTGGAGTTCGAGGGCCTTGGTGATGCGGACCTCGGTGCCCGCGAAGTGTTCGCAGGTGGCGATGATGGGGAACGGCTTCTCGCCTTCGAAGAGAGCGTCGTTGGGGTGTCGCGGCATGAGCCGGCTCCTTTGCAAGCGTGGGATTCGGGTGGAAACAGTATAGGGGGACGCGGCCCCAGGGATACGCGGAAGCGGGGCCAGGCGGACGAACCGGCTAGTAGAAAGGCTGGAAGTGCCCTACAGTGGATCGAGGTTTACTGCGAGCCAGGTGTCTCCGACTGGAGCCGGAACTTTCCTCAACTCCCGAAACGTGCCCCGATCGACAGCAAGACCTAGAAAACATCCCTCAGGGAGGTCGACGAGTGGCACTCGAAGACAAGACTATCGATTGCGTCGAATGTGGCGCCTCGTTCGTGTTTACCGCGGGCGAGCAAGAATTCCATCAGAGCCGGGGCTTTTCGGACCCCCGCCGCTGTCCCAGTTGCCGTCAGGCACGTAAGGCAGCGTCGGGCGGCGGCGGAGGCGGCGGCTTTGGTGGCGGTGGTGGTGGCTATGGCGCACCGCGGGAAATGTTCTCCGCGACCTGCGCAAGCTGCGGCCAGGAAGCCCGCGTACCGTTCCAGCCCCGTGGCGATAAGCCCGTCTACTGCAACAACTGCTACACGCCTCCGGCTCGCACCGGCGGTGGTGGCGGTGGTGGTCGCGGCCGTGACCGGGGCAGCGGCGGCGGCAGTCGCTGGTAGTACCAACGGCCAGGTAATGGAGGGCCGCCCATATGGGCGGCCCTTGTCTTTCAAGGTAAGCGGAGTGGACCGGCATGGAACCAGTAGACGGACTCGAATTCGGTGACTCCGACGGAACGGTGGTCGTCTACGACGACCACGTGGAGGCGAAGGCGAAGAAGCGCAGTCAGTCGATTGCTTTCGCTGAAATCGCCGAGGTGCAGGTGGCAAAGCGGCCGAAGCGCCTGGTCATCGTGACGCACGAAGGCAAACACTTGCAGTTCAACATCGGCCGGGATTCAGAGGCCGCCCGGAGCACCATCGTCCGAAGGATGGCGAACGGGAGCTAGCTACCGAGAAGCAGAGTGAACACTCTGCGGCGGGCAGGAGCCGGGAAGGTCACCGTCAGGCGGTCGCCTGGCTGGAGGGTCGTGTCGCCATAGGGGACGACCACGGTATTGCCACGGTGAATGGTGAGGACGCGCACGCCGCGCGGGAAGCCAGCTTCCGCCATCGTCCGGCCCGAAACGGGTGACTCCTCCGTCAGGCGGACTTCCATCGTGTTCACGTCATCGGTCACAGGCGTTAACGGTCGCACCTGCGATTGGACGGCGCGGCGATAGCTGCGCATCAGGGCGCGGGTGTCGATTGCGCCCATAACGGGGCCGGTCTCGCCATCGAGCACGGGGAGCCAGCGACGTTCATGGGCGGCGAGGGTATCGAGCGCTTCATCGAGGGGAGTTTCGGCGAGGACCAGGGCAGGGACCGGTTCGGCTACCTCACTGACCAGCGTTCCTTCGGGGGCGGCGCGAAGCTTGTCCGCGACGACATCGCCAATCATGTTGCCGTCGTGATCGACGACCACGCCGTAGGAAATGCGGGCTGATTGGAGAGCCGCAAGGGCATCCGCAACCGTGACATCGAAATCGATCGAGGGCACGGGGACAACCGCCCGGTAGGCGGGCAGGGCGGAGAGGAGGGGGAAGGCGAAACGATCGCGGTGGGCAGGCGAGTCGGCCCGGGAGGCGACCTGGCTCTTGTAAATGGTGGTGTCGCCGACGAGCAGGGTGGCGACGGCGACGGCGACCATGGCCGGTGCCAGGAGCGAGAGGTTGCCTGTCATCTCGCCGACCATGAGGAGCATGGCAAGTGGAGCGTGGGCGACGCTGCCGAACATCGCCACCATGGCGATGATGACAACCGGCCCGGGTTCGGATGGGAAGCCAGGCATGCCATGGAAGAGCCGCCAGGCGACGGCGCCGGTGAAGCCGCCGATGACCATCCCGGGCCCGAAAATACCGCCAGAACCACCAGAGCCGACCGTGAGCGACGTAGTCAGGATTCGTAAGAAGGGAAGAGCGATAAGCAGGCCGAGCGAGAAGTTGCGGACGCCTTCCTCGGTGAACATCTCCTGGACGTAGCCGTAGCCGACGTGGATGGATTCGGGGGCGAACATGCCGATGATGCCAACACCCAGTCCACCGATGGCCGGCTTGAACATGCGGGGGATCTTGAGCCTCTCGAAGATGTCGATCGTCCCGTAGAAGCCGCGGGTATAGAGGATGCCCATGAATCCGCAGATCACGCCAAGGCCCGCGTACCAGGGAAGCTCGGCGGCGCTATCGAAGCGGAAGTCGGCGCCGCCGGTGAATATCGGGACGTAGTCTCCCCAACCGCCATAGATAGCGAAGGCCACAATCGAGGAGATGAGGCCCATCAGGATGACGTCGGCCTCGAAGTCGTGCTTGTAGAGGACTTCGGCGCCCATCATCGCGCCGCCCAAGGGAGCGCGGAAAATCGCGCCGATTCCGGAACCGATACCGGCAGCCAGCGCCTTTCGACGCTCTACCGCGCCGAGGCGGAGACGGTCGGCGATGAACGAGCCGAAACCACCCCCAATCTGCGCGGTCGGGCCTTCGCGGCCGGCAGCACCACCGGAACCAATGGTCACTGCGGAGGCAATGAGCTTGATCGGGATGACGCGGACGCGGGTGCGGCCGCTGCGCTCGTGGAACGCTTCGATGGCGGCATCGGTGCCATGACCTTCGGCCTCGGGGGCGAAGGTATAGACAACGAAACCGGTGAAGAGGCCGCCGAGGCCGAGGATAACGGGCAGGAGCCAGCGCCGGTCGGGTCCAAAGGTGTCGCCGCTACCTTCGCCGAGCGGGGACGGGGGCTTGTAGCCCGCAAGGTCCTGCAGGAGCAGGTGGGTGACGATCTCGATGGACTTGAAAAAGACGATCGCGCCGACACCCGCGACGATGCCAATGAGTACACCGAGCCAAACGGCACGGACAAGTTCGTCCGTGCTCAGACGTCCGAGACGGCCGGTCGTCCGCTGGCGGAGGTTTGCAAGGGTCAAGGTTCCTCGATGCTACACCCCGATCCGTAATCGCTCACGTCGGGCCTGTGAGCGGGCGGCGAGGTGGCCCCTGGGCGGGGTTGGCCAACCACTGGCCACTCGAACAGCCGCGTGACAAACGAAAGAACTTCGATGAATATGGAGAGAACTAGAAGGTGGTTAGATCGGTGCCAGCCGCTCAGAGAACCCTTGTGCTGCTAATCGAGGATGACCAAACAGTTCAGAAGGTCACTACTCGCATTCTCGAGTCATTCGGATACGAAGTAGATTCGGCCGAGGATATTGCTGGTGCAGTGGATCTTGTTGGCCGGCGCGGAGCCGAGAGCGCATGTGTGCTCGTTGATTACTCACTGAAGAGCGGGACGGGCATCGAAGCGATCGAGCAGATGCACCGGATCGATGCCGGGCTGCCCATGATCATGCTCTCCGGGTTCCCGCAGGCGGACATCGAGACGAGCGCCGGCAGAACATCCTGGGCAGGGTTCCTGCAGAAGCCGTACAGCGCGCCTGAGCTGCGATCGACGCTGGAGATGTACCGGCGCGCCTGAATCGCATTCTGCTACGCTTATAGGGATACACCGGCGCCAGGTGGCGCCACAGGAGAACCGTTCTTGGCTTTTGCCGACAAGCAGATCACCTGCCGCGACTGCGGCAACAACTTCACATTCACCGGCGGCGAGCAGGAGTTCTATGCAAGCAAAGGCTTGCTGAACGAGCCGACTCGCTGTCCTTCCTGCCGTTCGGCACGCCGTCAGAGCCAGAACTCGATGGAGGCTGCGGACGGCTATGTCCGCTATGGCAACTTCGCCAGCTTCGGGGGTAAGACCCCCCGCCAGATGCACCCGGCGACGTGCGCCGAATGCGGCCAGATGACCGAAGTCCCGTTCGTCCCCCGGGGCGAACGCCCGGTGTACTGCAGCAACTGCTACAACAAGATCAAGCCACCGGCGCCGCGAGAAGGGCAAGAAGGCGAGCGCGATCGTGAACGTGCCGGGGCGCCTCGCCCGCGACTGTGACGGATGTCCGGCTCATCCAGGTGGCCCGTATCTACGGGCTCATGCGTGATGAGATGACGGATGAAACCGCCGCCAACGCGATCAGTGACGATCCCGGACGCCTTGCCGCCGCCATCTTCGAAGAAGCAACGGCGAGCGACGACGTGATCAGCGAAGAAACGGCCCTCGAATATCTCGAGGGCCGTTTTTCATTCCTGGGGGACCTGGTGGCTGGCGAGGACCGGCCCGTGATTGAGCGGGACTTCCGGGCGCGGCTGGAGGAGTGGCTGGAACCGCTGGATTAGTGGTCGGCAAAGCTCTTTTCGCCGGCCGGAACGGCGACGCGGAGGCGGTTTTCCGGCAGCGGGATGGGGCAGCTCCATTGCTCGTTGTAGGCGCAGTAGGGGTTGTAGGCGAGGTTGAAGTCGACCGCAATGCGCCCGTCGGGCAGCTCTTCGACGTCGAGGTAGCGGCCGGCGCCGTAGGTCTCGCCGCCGGCGTTCGCGTCCTGGAAGGGGAGGAAGAGGCCATTGCTGGCCGGGTCCCGGTAGACGGTCAGGGAGGCTTCGCGGCCATCGACGAGGAATGAGATGCGGGCCCAGCGGAGGTAGGTGGCGGTGTCGCCGGTGCTGGTCTGCATCTCCACGAGTTCGGGTTCTTCGAAGCGCTCGGGGATGGCGAGGAAGGAGAGCGCTTCGTTCGGCTCGTAGTAACGGAGGCCGGTGAAATTGCGGCGCTGTTCAGGGGTGAGGGGTGATTGCGGGTGACTGCGGAAGAATTCGTCTTTCTCCCGGCGAAAGTCTGCAAGGTCCATGCCTGCACGGTCAGGTGGGCCCGCCCGGGCGTTACGGTCCCCGGAAGCGCCAGCGGGCGGAGAGTAGCGTCAGTGTGAAGGTGAACACACCGATCGCAAGGATGCAGCCGAGTGATTCGCCGACGGCCGTCCACTCCCAGCCGTCGATCGTGAGCGTGCGCATGCCGCGGAGGACGTAGGTGACGGGGTTGATGGTGGCGAGGAACTTGAGCCAGCCGACGTAGTTGTCCTTCGGCACAAAGCTCTCGGAGAGGAAGAGGAGGGGGAAGAAGAGGAGGAACCCGGCCTGGGCCGCCTGGGGGCTCCCGGTGCGGAGGGCGATGCTCATGCCGATGCCGGAGTAGGCGAGGCCAAAGAGGCCGCCGAGCAGGATGATGACCACGGCGCCCGGTACCCCGGCATCCATCCCCGTACCGAACGCGAGTCCGACGACGACGACGATCCCGGTGAGGAGCAGCGCCCGGAAGCCATCGGATGCCATGCGCCCAAGGACGATGGCGAACGGTGGGGCGGAAGTGAGGCGGAGCTTGTCGAAATAGCCGCGCTGGATGTCCTGGGTCATGCCGAGGCCGGCAGAGCCGGCGACTCCTGCAACCCCCTGGAGCACGGCGACGGGCATCTGGAAGGCGATGAAGTTGTCGACGCCGAACGCGTCTTTGAGGCTACCGATGGCTCCGACAGTGACGGCGAAGAAGAAGAGGGGAATGAAAAGGTTGCCGATCTCGAGCCACGGTTGGCGGACCGACTCCATGATGGCGCGGCGGCAAAGCCAGAAGCTCGTGACGAAGAGGTTCATGCGCGCTCCTCCGTGGCGGGCGCGGTGGCGTCGGCTGCCAGGTGGTGGCCGGTCTTACGGAGGAACACGTCATCCAGCGTGGGGTGAGCGAGCGTAATCGCGCCCATGGCGATGCCCGCGTCGTCGAGCATCCGCACCACCTGGGGGACGGCCCTGGCGCCTTCCTTCGTATAGATGACGAGGGCGCCATCCACCTCGTGGACTCGCTCCACCCCTTCCAGATCCCGGAAAAGACCTTCGGCACGGGTGGCTGCTTCCTTGCCACCTTCGACACCAACGGTAAGAACATCGGTCCCTATCGAGGCTTTCAGCTCCTCGGGTGAGCCCTGCGCAACGATTTTGCCGGCATCGATGATGGCGACATCGTCGGCGAGGCGGTCGGCTTCCTCGAGGTACTGGGTGGTAAGGAAGATCGTGACGCCCTGCTCTTTGTTGAGCTGCTGAACGTAGCGCCAGACTGACTCGCGGCTGATCGGGTCGAGGCCGGTGGTCGGCTCGTCGAGAAAGAGGATGGAGGGCGAATGGATGAGTGCCGCGGCAAGGTCGAGTCGACGCTGCATGCCGCCCGAGTAGCCGCCGATCTGGCGGTCGGCCGCGTCTTCGAGGTCGACGATGCGGAGGAGTTCGGAGACGCGCGCCTTGAGCCGGTCGCCACCCATGCCGAAGAGGCGGCCCTGGAGCATGAGCAGTTCGCGACCGGTCTGGAGCTCATCGAGGCCGGCATCCTGGAGAGCGACTCCGCAGGCCTGGCGGACTTTGCCGGGCTCGCGGAGGACGTCGAAGCCGCCGACTTCGCCCCGGCCGCTGGTGGGGCGGAGGAGGGTGGTCAGCATCCCCACCGTGGTGCTCTTGCCACTGCCGTTCTGGCCGAGGAAGCCGAAGACCTGGCCCTGCGGAATCGAGAGGTCGATGCCATCGACGGCGTGGATCTCGGGGCCGAAGTGTTTCACGAGTTGCTCAGCGACAATGGCTGCCACACGTACTCCTCAAGGCCGTATCGAAGGGCCCGGAAGTTGATGATTCCCCGCCCGGTCCGTCCATTCAATTCTTGTAGGGCCGGAATCCTGACACCGTAGTGTCACCTGGCCCCTTTCCTCGCCTAGCGCGGAAGAAGGGCCCGGCGAATGGCGAAGAGGCTCTCGGCGTATTTGCCGCCCTCGAGGAGTTCCCGCGCGGTAACAACGCCGGGATCATCGGCGCCCAGGATAGGAGTCGCGAATTCGATCATGAACGCTGGATTCAGTGCTGCCATGAACTCGTCGACGGTGAGGATGATACCCCCACCACTCTCCACCGCCGTGGCGAACTCTCCCGGCGCGGACACGAGGCCGTCTTCGTAGTTCAATCGCACAAGAGCGAACGTGGGCATGACCGGGGCATCGTTGAGTAGCCGGAAACTATCGACGTAGACCTCGCCGCTCTTCGCCTCAAAGTCCACGCGGATCTCCGCATCGGTAATCATTTCGGCGACGTCGAAGTCGAGCGTGAAAGTGGTGTAGCCGTCCTGGGAGAAATCACTGGTGGAGAGCTGCCGGAAGGCGAGGTTCTCCCAGTCACTCTTGCCGAAGCCGACGTAGACGTTGGCTACCGCCTCACTCGCGGTCCCGGCGGCTCGCAGGGTGAAATTGACCTGGTAGTGGCCCGGCTGGAAGACCAGTGATGGGGCAACAACGGCGAGACAGCACACGGGTGAACTCGAGAAGCTGGCCGGAATGAGCGCCGCGCGTGCCGTCGCCCGCGGCCGGATCATCGACAATTGCGACACCTCGATTCAGGTTGCCATCGCGAATCTCAATGAGCTGGTCCCCGGCCTTACGCCTGAGCAGGTCCTCGGCAATGGCTGAGGCGTTGTCACCGCCGAGAACGTAGGACGGCCAGACGGAAGGGGCTGGACCGCCCCAGTACTCCACGCGCGAAGGGCCCTCTTCGCCGCCATATCCCGCGACCATGCCAAGCAGGTGGGTGTCCATGAGTCCGGCGCTGAACTGGCCTGCAAGCTCTTCGTCCCATTGACCATCGTCGAGGGTACCGTGCACAACCCGAAGTCCCGTTGCGAGCATGTACTCGGCGGCCCGCGCCAGGTAGCGATCGAGATCGGCCGCGGGCATGACTTCCGGGTAGATATAGCCAGCCCCGGATAGCCCATCGATAAGGCTGACTTCAGAGCGCACGGAGACGTAGTGGTTCCAGACCACGGGCGCCAGTTCCGAGAGCATGGGGTTAATGGTCCAACTGAATGCCTGCCCCTGGACCTCGTCCCAGGTGAACTGCGGTGCGAAGCCGTGCTGCAGGAGGAAGAAGACGGCGTCGCCATCGGTAGAGAACATCGTAGCGACGGGGCCATCGCCAAGCGTGGCGAGGATGCTTTCGGGACGGATGGTCGGTTCATTGACGAGGGCATCGGGACGAACGCCGCCGAACAGGCTGAGGTTGGCGGAGGAGAGGGGCGCACCGGGCCAGGACACGGCGGCCTGGAAGTTGCCGTATTCGGTGGCCAGGGCGGTGATGCCGTTCTCGTTGCCGGAAAATCCGCCGAGCACGGGGATCGGGGAATCGGCGTTGGAGAGGAAGTTCCTGAGCACGCTCTCCTGCGGCTCGTGCACAGGGTCGAGATAGAGAGCCGGGAGCTTGAGCGCCACATAGTAGTCGCGCGACGCGAGCTCCATGGGCCAAAAGTAGGTCCGTTCGAAAGCGCCGGAGGCTGGCGGTCCGGGACTAAGGAGCCCGACCATGCGGTGCTCCAGGTCAGGCCAGAGTTCGTCATAGGCCCACTGATACATGTCCGCCTGGGTCTCCGGCGTGGTGTCCCAGCCGCGTTCGGCAACGAGGTCGCGCAGATCAAGCTCCGGGCCGAAGTCCGGAATGCCATGGAGTTCAAGCTGTTCTGGGGCGAGCATCACCCGGTCTTCGACACCGGCGAACATCGTGGCGAGGTTGATCGTGTCTGGCACATCAGGGTCGTAGACCACCGTGCCGGCGAAAATATCTGGATAGCGATGAGCCAGGAAGCTGACGGCGCTGCGGGCGTCGAGGTCGAGGTGGACGACATCGACCTCCTTCTCAAGGTCGGGCAACCAGTAGCTTGCATAGCCGTTGAAATCCTGCCAGTCCAGGAAGACTTGAGCCCCGTGGCGGTTGACCAGGCCCTGCATCCCCACGAGCGTCAGGGCGAACATGTCCTCGATCGATTGGTTGACTCGCCAACCCGGCAAGAACGAGCCGGGATAGAAATCGACGCCAGTGGTTGTTTCGACCGGAATGACAAAAACAGGGGAAGCTGCCGGGAACGCAGGAAAGTACCGGTTGTCAGTCCATTGCGGCTCGACGGATGCGATCGCTCTGTTGGACGGGCGGAGCGGAACGAAGGCCGTGTGCCAGTCCGTGCCGGAAGTAAACGTCGCAAGGTCGGTTCCGTTTGCCGAGACGACAGTCTCGACCCCATCGAGAGCGCCGCGGATGTGGAGGAGAATCCCAAAGGCGCCTGCCGGGATATCGAGCACGACGGTAGCGTTCCGGTCAGGCCCACCGGCCCAGCGACCCGAGCCGCCACCGACCGTCGTTTCGAGCCATCCGCTTGAGAGTGCGTCCGCACCGAGCGAGTCGAAGGCAACGCTGTCCAAAACGGCGGCGTCGTCATCGATGAAGTCGGCACTGTCCACTCGCACCGCGCGACCGTCGTTGGCGGCTGAGTCGAAGGCAAACCCAAACGTAACCCTGCCCTCGATCGCCGCCCGGGCGGGAGTACGGTCATCGTTGTCGTCCACCGTCGCCGTGGGCGAGCCATCGGCGCCGCCGGAAAACAACCCGCAAGAGGCGGCCAACAGCCACCAACCCAACGCGAGGAGAACGTGGAGTGGGCCCGGGCGGCGCGTACCAGCCATCGTCTACCCCTGGAACGCGGAATCCGCCGGACCCGTGCCCAAAATTCCGGGCGAGTATCGCACAACGGTCGGGCTCGCCACCCCGCGGCGGGCTACTTTGTGAGCTGGTCGACCTCGGCCATCTCCTCGGCGGTGAGGCGCCAGTTACCCGACTCGACGTTCGACTTCACCTGCTCGGGCTTCGTCGCACCGGCGATGACGCTGGCGACGGTTGGTTGCGAGGCGAGCCAGCCGAAAGCGAGTTCGAGCAAGGTATGGCCGTGGTCGCGGGCAAACGCCTCGAGTTTTTCGACCTTGTCGAAGTTGGATTCGGTGAGCATGCGGTCGGCCATCGGGCCGGCGGCAAGGCGTGTGCCCTGGGGAGACTCCTGGCCGCGCTTGTACTTTCCGGTAAGCAGGCCGCTGGCCAGGGGGAAGTAGGGGAGGACACCAACGTTGAACTCTGCGCAGGCGGGCACGAGGTCGTGCTCGACGCGGCGGTTCAGGAGGCTCCACTCGTTCTGGGCGGAGACGAACGGCGTCAGGTGCTCGTAGCGAGCGACGTAGTGGGCCTCGGCGGTCATCCAGCCGGTGAAGTTGCTGTGGCCGATGTAGCGCACCTTGCCGGAGGTGACGAGGTCGTCGAGGGCACGCATGGTCTCTTCGATCGGCGTGTTCGGGTCGGGCCGGTGGATCTGGTAGAGGTCGATGTAGTCGGTCTGGAGGCGGCGAAGGCTGTCTTCGACTGCCTGGATGATCCACTTGCGGGAGCCGCCCTGGTACATCGGGCCTTCGCCCATGGGGGAGGCGAACTTGGTGGCGAGGACAACCTGCTGGCGCTTGCCCTTGAGCGCGGTGCCCATCAATTCTTCGGAGGCGCCGCGGCCCCCGTAAACGTCGGCGGTGTCGAGGAGATTGATGCCCTCGTCGATGGCGGCATCGAGGACGGCGCGCGTGCCATCGAGGTCGACGCGGCCACCGAAGTTGTTGCAGCCCAGTCCCACGACGGAGACACGGAGGCCGGAGTTGCCAAGATTCCTGAATTCCACTGAAGATCCTCATTTCTGGTTCGTCGGTGGGGCCCAAGTATACGGAGGCGAGGAGCTCATCGCCGGGGTGGTGGACAGGCGGCATTCCACTTGCCACGATTCGGCAACGAGGGGTAGCCATGGCCAGCGTCCACGCGAACTACGAAAACCGAAAGACCATTACCTTCAGTGCCCGGGGACGGACCCAGGTGAACGATCGCGAGATGCTCGACGATGGTCCCGCGGGCTACTCATCGACAGAGTTATTGCTGGTGGCCCTGGGGAACTGCACGTTAGGCGCGCTCCTGAACCAGCCACTCTTGATCGACGCACCGGTGGTTTCGGCGGAGGCGACGCTCGATGCGGAGATGGCGCAGGCGCCCGTGCGGGTGAAGCGGATCGAAGTGACGATCGACCTGGTGGTGGATGACCCGGCGATCCTCGACCAGCAGGCAGAGTTGGAAGCGCTCGCCTGCACCTGCCCGATCTGCAACACGCTAAGCAGCGTTGAGATCGTGTCGAAGCTGAACCTTCGCACTCCGGCGATGGCCTGAGCATTTCGAACCGGGTTCGGAGGGATTCAGGCGGGCGAGCGGCCAGCACAATCACGGATTACCCGTTGATCGCCCAGATGCACCGTGAAAAAGAGACCTTGCAAGACCCCGCTGGCCGTTCGCGCCGCGTTTTCCATCTTGGCGGACGGGGGCGATGGCGTCCACGCTCGATTATTTCGATTTGATAACAATCGACCGACGAGCGAGTGAAGCGGCGGCGGGACTAACGAAGTTCTAACGATCTCTCCACGGCCGTCGCCGTTCGTTTCGCCTGGTTCCTTTACAACTCCAGGGAGTTCCTTTGGCGCGGGACGCCGGGGTCGATATACTTTGGGGGCCGTCACCGCTCCTCACCCCAGGGAAAGAGCAGCCCGCTTGCCACCATTCGACGACAACCCGCACGAAGCCTGTGGCGTCTTCGGGGTCTACGGCCCCGACGAAGACGTTGCAAGGCTTACCTTCTATGGGTTGTACGCGCTCCAGCATCGGGGCCAGGAAAGCGCCGGCATCGCCACCTCCAACAACGGTGAATTCGCCCTTCGCACAGGCATGGGGCTCGTGTCCCAGGTCTTCGACGAAGAGGACCTGGCCTTCCTTCGCGGGCAGATGGCGCTGGGCCACACTCGCTACAGCACCAGTGGCGGCTCGGTGGAGTGCAACGCCCAGCCAGTGATCGTCCGCGACGCCGAGACGGACGCGCCGATCGCCCTCGCTCACAACGGCAACCTGACCAACACGGAAGTCCTCCGGGCCGACCTTGAGGCGCAAGGGATCACCTTCGACGGGACAGCCGATTCCGAACTGATAGCCCATCTTTTGGCGATCGCGCCGGGTGGAACGTGGGAAGAACGCTTCCACTATGTGATGCGACGGATCGAAGGCGCCTACAGCCTCGCGATCATGACGCGCGACACGCTCTTCGCGGTCCGCGACCCGTTGGGGGTGCGGCCGCTCTGCATCGGCAAGCTGGAGAACGGCTGGGTCGTTGCCTCCGAATCGTGCGCGCTCGAGCATTTGAACGTGCCGTTCGTCCGCGATGTTGAGCCCGGCGAGGTTGTCCAAATCGACAGCGCCGGGCTTCGTAGTTTCAAGCCAACGCAGCCACCTGCATCTACGGCCGCGTGTACGTTTGAATATTCCTACTTCGCCCGCCCCGACAGTCGCATCGACGGCATCCTCGTGTATCCCACCCGCGAACGTATGGGCGAGGAGTTGGCACGCGAATACCCGGCGGATGCGGACATTGTTATCGGCGTGCCGGACTCCGCCACACCCGCGGCAATCGGTTTTGCAAGCGCCAGCGGCCTTCCCTATCGCGAAGGGCTGGTCAAGAACCGCTATGTCGGGCGAACCTTCATCCAACCGGACCAACGCATCCGCGAGGCAGGTGTCAGCCTCAAGTTCAACGCGCTCTCAGATGTCCTTGAGGGCAAGCGCGTGGTGGTGGTTGACGACAGCATCGTAAGAGGGACAACGAAGCCACCGGTGATTAGCTTGCTGCGCCGGGCCGGCGCTCGCGAAGTGCACGTGCGAATCGCGGTTCCTCCAATCGTCTCTCCTTGCTATTTCGGCGTAGACATGGCTACCAGGTCTGAACTCATCGCGGCGAACAAGTCGGTTGAGGAAATTCGCGAGCACATCGACGCGGACAGCCTGGGCTTCCTCAGTCTCAACGGGTTGATGAAGGCGATTGGCCTTGGCGAAGACAAGCTTTGCAACGCGTGCTTCACGGGCCGCTACCCGATCGATGTGCAGATGCAGATGCGGAGCATCGACGCTGCCCGCCGAGCGCCAGCGCTGACTGCCGCCGAAAGCCTGAACCAGATGGGGCGGACGTAGGCGCAGTCCCGATTCGTTCCCCGGACCTTCTTCACAGGTGGCACATGCAATGTGGTGCCGGGTCTTCCTGCCCCGTACGGCGCAGTGGAGTTGCCGGTAGACTCTGCCCAATCTCGAGCAGGGTGACGGCGCATGAAACTGACGGCTGAGGACTGGCGGCAGCTCCTTCTCAACTCCGGGATCCAGGTCTCGGCGGCGGATATCGACTGGCTCGCCCGGATGAGCGCGGCGCAACCGGCCGCGGTGCCGCCACGATTGGAAACGGAACCACAACTGGCACAGACGCCACGGCCGTGGGAGCACTCCTGATGGACCTCGTAGCGATGACCATCGCGGATGCCGGCCGGCTGTTGCGGGCGAGAGAGACGACCTCGGTCGCGTTGACCGAGGCAGCCATCGCGCGGATGGACGCGACCGAGCCGCACCTGAACGCCTTCATCACCCCGACACCGGAGCTGGCGCTGGCGGCGGCGGCACAGGCGGACAAGGACCTGGCGGCCGGGAACGACCGGGGACCGCTGCACGGCATCCCGATTGCGATCAAGGACCTCTGTGCGACGAAGGGTGTGCGGACGACTGCGGGCAGCAAGGTGCTGGGCGACTGGGTGCCGGACTTCGACGCAACGGTGGTGACGAAGCTGCATGAGGCGGGCGCCGTGAGCCTGGGCAAGCTGAACCTCCACGAGTTCGCGTTTGGGACGACGAGCCTGAACGAGCACTACGGACCCGTGCACAATCCCTGGGACCTTTCGCGGCACCCCGGCGGGTCGAGCGGGGGCTCGGGTGCGGCTGTCGCGGCCGGCGTGGTCTTCGGCGCCATCGGGAGCGACACGGGCGGCTCGATCCGGATCCCGGCGGCACTTTGCGGGACGGCAGGGCTGATGCCGACGTACGGCGTCGTCTCGAGGGCAGGTGTGGCGCCGCTGAGCTGGTCGCTCGACCACATTGGCCCGCTGACGCGCACGGTGGAAGACTCGGCGCTCTTTCTCAAGGCAATCGCCGGCTATGACGCCGGGGACCCGGGTTCGCTCGAGACGCCCGCCGGCTGGGACCCTGCGAGCAGCCTCGGGAAGTCGTTGCGGGGGATTCGCATCGGTGTGGCGCGGAGCCAGTTCGAGCGGGTGCAGCCGGAAGTCGCCGAGCGGGTGAATGAGGCGCTGGCAGTCCTTCTCAGACTGGGCGCCAGCGTGACGGATGTGCAGATACCGATGCTCGATGAGGGGTTCCGGCTGCCAATCATCTCGGCGGAAGCCGCCTCCTACCATGCGCGCTGGCTGCAGGAATGTCCGGAGAAATACAGCGATAGCGTGCGGCGGGCGATCCTGAGCGGCTTCGGCGTTTCAGCGGTGGAGTACCTCGACGCGCTTCGAGTGCGCCGTGAGTTCACCGAGGAAGTACGGATGGTGATGGAGGGCGTCGACGTAGTGGCGATGCCGACGTGCCCGGCGGTGGCGGAGGAGATTGAGACCGAGCACGAGTACTACATGGCCGTGCTCACTTCGCCATGGGACCACACCGGGCAGCCGGCGATCTCGGTGTCCTGTGGCTTTGGCACGGGGCATATGCCTGTCGGCATTTCGTTTGCGGGGCGGCCGTTCGAGGAAGCGACTATCTGCCAGGTGGCCCATGCCTACGAGCAGGAAGCGGGATGGTGGAAGCAGCACCCGGAGATCTAGGGGCGACGGAGGTCCAGCTCCGGGCATGGCCGCAGGTGGCATGCGACCATGGGGGGTCGCGGCTCCAAAGGCGTCGCTTACGGCTTTCGGGCGAGGGTGATGATTTCGGGGCTTTGCTCGGTAAGCGGGCTCCGGTCCCAGTCGCCGAACTGGCCAGCGATCTCGAAGCCAGCTTCCGCGAGGAACGTGTTCAGCGGTTCGGCTTCGAGGAAGCGGAGGGTGCTGGTGCTGTGCTCGGGGGCGTCCCAGCCTTCCTTTGTGTACCAGGCGTCGAAGGTGACCGTCCCGCCTTCGGCGGAGGTGACATTGGCGGTGTAGGTGCCCGGCGTGCCATCGGCGGCGACAAAGTCGAGGGGGCGCTTGCGGGTCCAGCGTTCCCAGGCCCGGGCGGCCGGGTTGCGCGTCTCGAAGGCGAAGGTGCCGCCGGGCTTCAACGCTGCGTGGAGGGCGGCCAGGGAGGCGCGGAGGTCGTCGTCGGTGAGGAGCACCTGGAAGGCGTGGCCGGTCATCACGGCGAAGTCGAACTCGACCTCGAACGAGACTGTCGAGAGATCGCCGAGGAACCACTCGATGTCAGTGCGGGAGCGGGCGACGGAGAGCATGCCTTCCGCCGGATCGAGTCCTACGAGGCGTCCGTTGTGGCCCTGTTCGCGGGCCCAGTGGAGGAGCGCACCCGTACCGCAACCAACGTCGAGCACGGCGGGCGACGCCATGATCAACGGCAGGTAGAAGTTGAAATCGTCGCGCGACTCCCGGCCGCTGAGCGAGTCGTAGAGGGCCGCCAGCCGCGGGTCTGCGAACTGGCGGTCAGGCACCGGACACGTTATACCGCCGCCTTCTCGGTGCTCACCTCGCGGACGAGGTTCGACGACCTTGCCGAGGTTCTCGACGCGTTCCGCCGTGGTCGAGCCTTCGGGCTGGACCCGGATCGTGCTCACGCCGGCGTCGCGGTAGACGCGGAGGCGGTCGCGGACCATCTGCTCGGTGCCGAGGAGGTTGGTGAGGAGGACCATCTCATCGGGGACGGTGGCGATGGCCTCGTCGCGCTTCCCTTCGAGCCAGAGCTTCTGGACCAGGGCGGCTTCGTCGGCGTAACCGGCGCGGCGATAGGCGGCGTTGTAGAAGTTGTGCTGGCGGCTGCCCATAGCGCCCAGTGTGAAGGCCAGGCCGGGCTTGCGCGGCGGTATCAATTTCTCGACGTCATCACCGAAGGCGACGGCGCCGCCGGGCGCCTGGATATCGATGTCGGAGAGGGACCGGCCGGCCTTGTCGGCGCCCTTCTTCATGTGTTCGAAGAAGACGTCGGCGTGGTCGGGCATGAAGCTGGTGCCCACCCAGCCATCAGCCAGTTCGCCGGTGAGCTCCAGCGACTTCGGGCTCAGGGTCGCGAGGTAGATCGGCACCTCGCTTGGCTCGGCATTCGTCTTCAAAGCTTTGCCTTCCCCACCCGGGCGGGGAAGTTCGTAGTACTTACCCTTATAGGCGACACGCTCGCCACGCATGGCCATGCGGATGATGGCGATGGCGTCACGCATGCGAGGGATGACGTGGGCGAAGGGCTGTCCGTGCCAGCCTTCGACCACCTGCGGGCCGCTGGCCCCGAGGCCGAGGACGAAGCGGCCGTTGGACATGGAGTTCAGGCTGAGCGAGGTCATCGCGAGCATTGCCGGCGTGCGCGAGAGGAGCTGCATGATGCCGGTGCCGACCTTGATTTTCGAGGTACGGGCACAGACGAAGGCAGCCTGGGTGGCAGCGTCGAAGCCCCAGGTCTCGGCGGTCCAAACATGTTCGACGCCGAGCTTCTCGGCCTCGAGGACGAATTCAAGATTGCGCTCCCAGTCGTTGCTGCGGCCGCCGGCGCCGAATCCAATGGCGATTTTCATGGGCAGTGGGTCTCTCCGTGAAACGAATAGCGCTCACGATACAGGAGCACAATCAGCCATGACCTTTTCCCGCTAGCGGTGATCGTGGTCCAGGCCGTCGATCACACGCTTGGCTTCCTGGAGGCCGACGTTGTGTTCCTCGCGGTACTTCTTGATGGCGTCAATCTTCTTGCCCCGCTGGACGAGGGCAAGGACTTCGTCGGAGACCTCTGGCGCCGGCTCGGCTTCGAGTTCGACACCAAGCTGGCGGGCGAGCACTTCGACCTGCCTGGTCAGGCGTTCGACCTTCGCTTCGAGTTCATCGATCTGGGAGGGACCGAACAGGCTCATGCGGGGAGCCTAACGCACTGCGATGGCGCTGCCTGTTAGGCTTTCCCCGCTATGGCCGCTGATCGCCCACTCCTCTACTCCGAACTTGCCGGCTGGTTCCACCTGCTCACGGCGCCGGAAGATTACGCGGAGGAGGCGGAGATATACCGGAAGGCACTGACGGGGGCGGCGACGCGCCCCGTGCGGACGGTGCTCGAATTGGGGAGCGGGGGTGGCAACAACGCCTCGCACATGAAGGCCCACTACACGATGACGCTGAGCGACGTTTCGCCGGAGATGTTGGCGGTCTCGAAGGGCATCAATCCGGAGGTGGAACACGTGGAGGGTGACATGCGCATGCTCCGCCTCGGACGCACGTTCGATGCCGTGTTCGCGCACGATGCGGTGAGCTACCTGCCGGACGAAGAAGGCGTGCGGCGGGCCGTGGCGACAGCCTTCGCCCACCTGGAGCACGGCGGATTGACGGTCTTCGCGCCGGACGACTACGCCGACGACTGGGAGGAATCCCATTCGAGCGGAGGACACGATTCCCCGGACGGCCGCGGTCTGCGATACCTCGAGTGGTCGCACCGTGGCGGGCTGGAACCGCCCCGTTACGCATTCGATTTCGCCTACCTGCTACGAGAAAGCGACGGCTCGGTGCGGGCGGTGCACGACCGGCACATCGGTGGCGCCCACCCAAGGGAGACCTGGAAACGAGCTTTCGACGATGCCGGCTTCGTCGATATGAAGTTCGTGGAGCTCGAGCACAGCGAAGTCGAGCCGGGAACCCACTACTACATCGTTGCCAGGCGGCCATAGGCGGGGGCACCGGCCACTTAAGAGTGAGTTGCATTCTGGTACGCTGTAGGTGTTATGCGTCGAACCAGTTTTGCTGACATGCACTGCTCCGTGGCACGGTCGCTGGAGATCGTGGGCGAGTGGTGGACCATGCTCATCATCCGCGAGGCCTTCAATGGCGTGCGCCGCTTCGACGACTTCCAGGGGAACCTCGGCATCGCCCGCAACGTCCTCAGTGACAGGCTTCGAAAGCTGACGGAGGCCGGCGTCCTGGAGCGACGCCAGTACACCGATCGCCCGGCGCGTTACGAGTACCGGCTGACGGAGAAGGGCCTCGACCTCTACCCGACGCTGGTTTCGCTGCTGCAATGGGGCGACCGCTGGGTGGCCGGAGAAGCGGGACCGCCGGTGGTGCTGAAGCACCGCCCGTGTGGCCACGACATGCACGCCTCAATGACCTGCGAATCGTGCGGCGAGGTGGTGAAGCCCCGCGACATCCAGGCCCGCCCCGGACCAGGCGCCCGCAGCCGCTAATTTGATCCCGCCTCGCGAGAGGGACAGTATCGGTCCATGGACCTGAAGTGGCGGGTGCTGTTAGCAGTTGGCTTCGGCACCTACATGGCCACGCTCGACTTCAACATCGTAAGCGTTGCCCTGCCCACCCTCTCCGACGAGTTCCACCGATCGCCCGACACGGTGCTCTGGGCCATGCTCGCGTCGAACCTCGTCATCACAGGGCTGACGCTGACGGCAGGCCGTGCCGGCGACCTGTTCGGCAGGAAGCGGCTCTATCTCGCCGGGTGGGTCATCTTCTCGGTGCTGGTGTTCGTGGTGGGGACGGCCCAGAACATCGAGCAGCTCATTGCCTACCGCTTTCTGCAGGGCGCAGGCGTGGCGCTTGCCATCGCCAACGGCAATGCCATTGTCACGGACGTCTTTCCCGACCGTGAAAGGGGCCGCGCGCTGGGCACGATCGGCGCAATCGTCGGCGCCGGGCTGATGTCCGGCCCGATTTTCGGCGGGGTGATCCTGAGCTTCCTCAGCTGGCGCTGGATCTTCTGGCTGCGAGCACCGATCGGGCTGCTGGCGCTGGCAGCAGCCTGGCGCTTCATCCCGGCGGAACGGCGAAAACCGGCGGGCGAGAAGCTCGACATCCCGGGCGCTATCGCCCTGTTCTTCGCACTGAGCGGCGCCCTCATAGCCGTCAACCGGGGTGACTCGTGGGGATGGACGTCGCCATCGGTGCTCGGCCTCTTCGCCGTCAGTGCGACGGCGCTGGTCACCTTCCTCCGCGTTGAATCGCGGTCGCCGAGCCCTATCGTCGCCCTGCCGCTGTTCAAGATTCCGACCTTCTCCGCTCCCGTCCTGGCGCTACTGCTCACGTTCGTCGGCCAGGCCGCCTCCATCTTCCTTATGCCCTTCTACCTCGAGGACATCCAGGGGTACTCCACCGCAAAGACCGGTCTCGTCATCTCCGTGGTGCCGCTGGCGATGCTCCTGCTCAGCTCCGCGAGTGGCTACGCAGCCGACCGCTGGAACTTCCGGTTCCAAACGACGATCGGCACATTCATCGTGATGGGCGGGCTCTTTTCGCTGGCAACGCTGCAGATAGACACCCCCGTCTGGGCGGTCGCGCTCCGCCTGAGCATCATCGGCATCGGCACCTCGATATTCATGGCCCCGAACACCAGCACACTGATGGGCAGCGTCGACCGCTCAATGCTGGGGACGGCGAGCGCTGCCACTGCGACGTCGCGGAATATCGGCAATGCGGTCGGCCTGGCAATGTCGGGGGCAATCCTCGTGGGTGTCGGTTCCGCGGCGGCCGGCATCAGCGGGCTTGACCCGGCAGACCTGCCGCCGGCAGCGATGCTCGACGGGATCAGGGTAGCCTTCCTGGCGGCCGGCGCCGGGACCATCCTCGCCGTCATCGCGACGCTGTTCGCGGGAACCCTGGAACCGGCAGCGGCGCATCTCACCCCGGTTCCCGTCGGGGGACGGCTTATCGCGGGCGGCGCAAACGGCAGCGGCAAATCGGACCGCCCACTGCGGGCGAAGTCCCAGCACGGCGCTCGCACGCATCAGCGGTAGTATCGCCCGCAGTCCCGTTCTGGCACGCTAATCCATCGTGATTACGGCGAGCCTTCAGTCGGTTGCGCGCGTCTTTGGTGGGCGCACCGTCTTCAGTGGCATCTCCTGGGCGATCGATGACGCCGAGAAGATCGGACTCGTGGGCCCGAGCGGCTGCGGCAAGTCGACGCTGCTCAAGCTGCTGGCGGGGGTCGAGTCGCCGGACGAAGGCGAGGTCACGCGGCGGCGCGGATTGACCGTCGCCTACCTGGAGCAGGAACTCCCGGGCGCCCCCGACGAGACGGCAATCGGCCTCCTCATGGCCAGTCGCGACGACATCGCCGAGATTGAACGGAAGCTGAGCGCGGCCGAACGCCAGATGGCCGACCCGGACGTTCTCGCGGACAGCGCGCGCTTCGATGCCGTACTTGCGGAGCACGCCCGGCTCCTGCAGGCCTACGACGACGCCGGGGCGGCGATGCTCCGCAACCGGGCAGAGGGGCTTCTGCGCGTGCTGGGGCTCGAGGAGTACGCCTGGGAGGCGCCGACGAACACGCTGAGCGGGGGCCAGAGGAAGATCATCGGGATCGCTCGCTGCATGCTGGCGGAGCCTGACCTTCTCCTGCTCGACGAACCGGACAACCACCTCGACCTCCGCCGCAAGGGCATGCTCGAAGATGCCATCAACGCCTTCGATGGCGCCGTGGTGGTCGTCTCCCACGACCGCTACCTGCTCGACGAAGTGGCGACGACCATCGTCGAGATGGACCCGGGCCGCGACGGCACGAAGCTCGCACGCTGGGAAGGCAACTACACGACCTACGCGACGGAGAAAGAGATCGCGCTCATCCGGCAGCAACAGCTCTTCGCCGCCCAGCAGAAGGAGATTGCGCGACTGGAAGCGGCAATCGTCCGCTTCAAGGAATGGGCGCGCGTGGTGGTGGACGAACGCCACATCAAGCAGGCGCGCAACAAGCAACGCCAGATCGATTCGATGGACAAGGTCGATCGCCCCGTCCTCGAGCGCCGGAAGATGTCGCTCCACTTCAAGGCATCCCGGCGCGGCGGCCAGAAGGTCGTCGAGCTGCGCGATGTCGATAAGGCGTTCGACGACACGATCATCCTCCTCGAGGCGAACCTGACCGTGATGAAGGGGGAGCGCGTTGGAATCGTTGGGCCGAACGGCTCGGGCAAGTCGGTGCTACTGAAGCTGATGCAGGACCGGATGCCGGTCGATGGCGGCGAGGTATGGGTCGGCCCGAGTGTCAGTTTCGGCTACTACTCGCAGGAACACGAGACGCTCGACCTGGGTCGGACGGCGATCGCCGCCGTGCGCGAGACGAAGAACATGTACGAGAGCGACGCGGTGGCAATCCTCGGGCGCTTCCTGCTGCCCTATGACGCGATGCAGCAACCGGTCGCCCGCCTCAGCGGCGGCGAAAAGAGCCGGGTCCAACTCGCCTGCCTGATGCAGATGGGCGCCAACTGCCTCCTCCTCGACGAGCCCACGAACAACCTCGACATCCCGGCGGCAGAGGTCCTCGAGGCCGCCCTGGATGCGTTCGACGGCACCATCATCCTCGTCAGCCACGACCGCTACCTGCTGGACCGCCTGGTCGACCGGATCGTCGAGGTGAAGGACGGCGAACTCACCTCGTATGAGGGGAGCTACTCGGAGTACGCGGAGAAGGTGGGCTAGGAGGCCGCTGCCGAGAGACGACAGCCGCCGTTCGCGACGGCCGTGGCCCGCAGCAGGAGTCTCTACCGGGTCGGGCAGGAAACATTGGGCCATGGGACCACATGCCGCGCGGCTATTCTGCAAGAGAACAGACCTGGTGCGCGGGCAACCTAAGCGACAGCGTTGAAGTCAACGTGATGCGGGTCGGTTACGCGCCGCGACGCGTCAAGAATCTCCAGGGCCACCACATCGCCGGCGCCGTCGAAGTCAAGGATGATCCCCGGCTTGTCTTCGTCGCTCTCTGCGACGTCGCTCTCCTTAAGAACGACGGTGAGCGTGTCGGTTTCCGGGTCGTAGCGAACAATCACCTTCGGCTCCAGTACTTCCGGATCTTATTCGATCGGTACCCAGTCACGACCACCGGAGGTCACAGTCGATGTCAACGAAGACTCGAAGCACCGCCGGACCATCGAGTGCTGTGAGGACTATCCGGCCCGCACGAACGAAGTCGGTCCGTCCGGGCCAGTTCCTCGACCGCGTGCCTGCCCAACAGCGCGTTCGATAGATCCGGGATCTCGTCGGCCATCGGAAGAGTCTCAAGCGCTGCTAGCCGGCTTCGTGGGTATGCCTACGCTGCCCCGCGCCGGGCCATCTCTCCCTCCAGGTCCAACGCTTTCGTCCCGAAGCCGCGTGTCTCCCACTCTTCGCGAGGGACCATCCAGAAGACTTCGAACTCGTTGCCGTCGGGGTCCTGGGCGTAGAGGCTGAGGCTGTTCCCATGGTCCGACTGGCCGGTGAGGGCGCCGGCAGTGGCGAGGGCGGAGCGCGCTTCGGCGAGGTCGCCGATGGCATCGACTTCCCAGGCGAGATGGTAGAGACCGACGCGGTCACCGTGGCCCGGAAGCGGCGCCTCCTTGCCGATGCCGAAGAGGCCGAGGTCGTGGTGGTTGTCGCTGCCGTTGGCGCGGAGGAAGACGGCCCGATCTCCCATCGCTTCAACGAGCTGGAAGCCGAGAACATCGCGATAGAAGGCATGCGCCGCCTGGGCGTCACGAACGAAGAGTACGGCGTGGTTGAGACGCTTGATAGTGAACACTGTGGGCTGCTCCTTTTCGCCCGGCTTGCTGTCCCAGCTCCTCTCGCGGTGCCATCCAGCCTGACAGCCCGGGCTGCCTCTTCAATGTGGAGGTTGAAACGGCCTTTGTCTGCGGCAGGAAGATCCCTGGCTTGACCGACAACAGGCTGAATACCCGGATCCGCTACACTGTAGGTATCCCGCCGGCCACCCGGCCGGTTCGATTTCGGACAGCTTGTTACCGACTCGACAGCGACCCAAAGCGCCCCCCTCCCGACGCCCTCTCACCGGGACGTGCGCGTGACTCACGCTCACTCCGTACTGACCGTTGGGGTGCTCGCGCTCCAGGGGGACTTCCGTGAGCACCGGGAAATGCTGGCTGCCATCGGGCACGAATCGGCGGAGATTCGCAAGCCGGGCCAGCTGGCGGATATCGACTCGCTCATCATTCCGGGCGGCGAAAGTACGACGATTGCCCGGCTGATCCTTTCGAACGGATTCCAACAACCGCTGCGCGACTTCTGCACTTCGGGCCGCCCGGTCTGGGGCACCTGTGCGGGCGCCATACTGCTGGCCAGGCAGGTAGACGACCTCGACCGGCCGGGCATCGAGACGATGGACATTTCCGTGAGCCGCAACGCCTTTGGACGCCAGGTGGACAGCTTCGAGGCCGACCTCGACATCGAGGGATTGGAGGGCGGACCATTCCGGGCGGTTTTCATCCGGGCGCCGATCATCACCGGCGTCAACAACGGCGCCCACGCCCTGGCCCGACTGGAGGACGGAACGATCGTGGCGGCCCGCGAGGGGAACCTCCTGGCGACCTCGTTCCACCCCGAAATCAGCGGTGACGACCGGATGCACCGGTACTTCGCCTCGATGGCGGATGGGAGGTCGACAGACACGTGAGCCTGCCCCGAGCGGATGCATTGAGCCCTATCGACGCGGCAACCCTTTGGCCACAGCTTCATCGACTGAAAACCGAGGTCATCGCGACGCGTGTCGGCGAAAACATGCTCTTTCGGGCAGGATTGGCCGCAACGGGGTTGGGCCATTTGCCGCGATTGCCGCGCACTATCGTCCTCGGTATTCGCCGGGGGTTGAGGTATCGCGCCGTGCTGGTTGCCCGGGAACTGGCAGGCGGCACCGGATGGGAAGTCGTCTCCCTGCGCATTTCCCGCGTGACCGATCCGGAAGGCGTGGCCGGCCTGCTCGTCTCGGCGGCCCATGAAGCAGCCTTACGCGGCGGCCGCACCATCTACTTGCGATATTCCGAAGGCAGCCCTCACGAGGATGGCATCCTCCATGGCGGTTTTGTCGCGTACACACGCGAGAACCTCTTTGCCACCCCGGCAGCGCCAGGGGCGCCATCGCAAGGGCCTTTTCGAAAGGCGGACGCGCGCGACCGGGCGGCTATCTTCCGCCTGTACTGCCGTGTGGTTCCAGAGTCCGTGCGGCGGAGCGAAGCGGTCACCCAGCAGCAATGGCGGGCCGTCTTCGATTCGTACGACTGTGAAGAAGAACACGTAATGGACGACGACGAAGCCTTGCGCAGCTGGATCGGGATTGGCGAACATGAGGCGCGGATGATGTGCGATGGTGATGGCTGGGAGGCCGCACTGACGCTGGTTCATCGGCGCGCGAAGAAGCCTGGATCGCTGGTCGTCGGCGAATACCAGGAGCATCTCGCGTCGCTAGCGGAGGATTGCGGGTTCGTGCCACTCGGAACACGCGTGGTGGCGGCCCGGCAGTTAGCAGCACGGAATCCACTGAAGGAGGCGGCCCGGGCACGGTCGTACCCGGTGCCAAGCTAGATGGCAGACGAACCGATCAGCATCTTTCCAGAGCGCATCGTGACCGATGACCTCGACCTTCTGCTGGCGGCGTTGCCGGCGCCCCTGCGCGAACAGCTCGAGGCGCCAGACATGCGCGCCGGCCTCCTTGAGGTGGTGATGGACCTCGGGCGTCTGCCTGAGGCCCGCTACCCGGCTCGCGAAGTGGTGCTCAGCCACAGCGAGGTCACGGAGGCGGACCTGGAGTTCGTTACCAAACACATCGGCGAATTCGGTGCGGACAACCGCGCCGGGATCGAACGCACGCTGCACCGAATCAGCTGCATCCGGAATCGGCAGGGAAAGGTTGTGGGCCTCACCTGCAGGGTTGGCCGCGCCGTGTATGGGACGATCCGCGTCATCGAAGACCTCGTGCTTGCGGGCAACAGCATCCTCTTCCTCGGCCGGCCGGGCGTGGGCAAGACGACGATGCTGCGCGAGGTCGCGAGAGTGCTGGCCGATGATGCCAACAAGCGCGTCGTCATCGTCGACACCTCGAACGAGATCGGCGGCGATGGCGACATCCCTCACCCGGCGATTGGTGGCGCGCGGCGCATGCAAGTCGGTCGCCCCGAACTCCAGCACGCGGTGATGATCGAGGCAGTCGAGAATCACATGCCGGAAGTTATCGTGATCGACGAGATCGGCACGGAGCTTGAGGCTTCAGCGGCGCGGACCATTGCCGAGCGCGGCGTCCAGTTGGTCGGCACGGCTCACGGTAACGAACTGGAGAACCTGATGCAGAACCCGACGCTTTCCGACCTGGTCGGCGGCATCCAGTCGGTCACGCTGGGCGACGATGAAGCGCGACGGCGGGGGACGCAGAAGTCGATCCTCGAGCGGAAAGCGCCCCCGACCTTCGAAGTGATGGTCGAGATCCAGGACTGGCACCGCGTCGCCATCCACAAGGACGTGGCCTCGACGGTGGATGCCAGGCTTCGTGGGTGGGCATCGCCACCCGAGGTCCGGGAGCTGAAGGCGGGCGGCGATATCCAGGTGGTCGCCGAAGAAGAGCCATACGACGAACCGGCGTGGCAACCGGCGCCCGCCGTCCAGGCGCAGCGGAGTCAGCCGACTGAGCGAACCCTCCACCTCTACCCGTTCGGTGTGTCGCGCCAGCGGCTCGACCAGGCGATCCGGGCGACCGGGGCCGCGGTCGAGATAGTTGATGACGTGCGAAGCGCCGACGCGGTGATCACGATGCGCACCTACTACCGCCGCAAGCCCCAGGCTCTGCGCGATGCAGAGGAGAGGAACCTCCCGATCTATGTGATCAAGAGCAACACGCTCTTCCAGATGGAGCAGGTGGTCCTCCAGTTCCGGAACGGGCGCAACGATGTCCGCGAAGACGAGATGGTGGAGGTGTACCGCGAGGCGGAGAGCGCGGTTGCCCGGGTGCTGGATGAAGGGCGTCCGGTGGAGCTGAGCCCGCAAAACAGCTACATCCGCAAGGTGCAGCACGAGATCGCCGGGCGCTACAACCTCGACAGCCGCAGCCAGGGCAAAGAGCCCAACCGGCGCGTCCGCATCCTGCCCGTGTCGGCAGCCGCGCGACGGTGAATGGCGGCGGCCACTTCATCGTCTTCGAAGGCGGTGAGGGGTCGGGCAAGAGCACGGCTGCGGAAGCCGTGGTGGCGGCACTGGAGGCGCGGGACCTGCGGGTCGTGCTCACCAGGGAGCCCGGTGGCACGGTTGCCGGCGAGAAAGTGCGGCGCTTGCTGCACGAGCGGCTCGTGCCGTGGGCCGAGACGTATGCGTTTCTCACTGCCCGCGCCCAACTGATGGATGAGGTGATCATGCCTGCCCTAGGCACCGGCGCGATCGTGGTCTGCGACCGGTTCGAAGCGAGTACGTTCGCCTACCAGGGGTGGGGACGGGGGTTGCCGCTCGAGGCCCTGGTCGAGGCGAATGCGCGGGCCACGAACGGTCGCGGTGCCGACCTGACGGTCTGGCTGGATATCGACCCGCAAACGGGGTTGGCGCGAAAGCACGGCGAGCGCGAGGTGGTGGCGACGGGCGCTGAGGCGCTTGCGTTTCACCGGCGGGTCCGCGACGGGTACCGGGCCCTGTACAAGAGCGCGGCCCCGGGCTCGTGGCTGATGCTGGACGCGACCGACCCACCGGAGGCTGTGGCCCGGAAGGCGATCAAGGCGGTAGAGAACCTGCTAGCCTGAGCCTATGAACGGCGTCGATACCGCCGCACTGTGCGATCTATCCCACACAAACCGGATTCGTACGTGCGTAGAATGGCCAGACATGGGTGGAAGCCAGCGGGAACCCGCAACAGTCGCCGTCGGCAGCGCGGCCGGCGGGATCGTTCCACTTTTCCAGGCAAACAGAGAGGCCCTGAGGGTTGTCCCGGCTCACCCGCCCGGGACTGTCTGCCGAAAATCTGACTACCCGGCTTATCCAACTCTCCGGCGCCCGGTCTGAGACACCCCTACCATGACAACCACCAACACCGTGGGCGAGCCCTCCACGCCACGCCAGTCAACCCAGCAGGCACTGGAACTCATCCTGCTCCGCCAGTGGGCGAGCTACATCAAGACGCCTATCTGGATCACCAGCGTTGACGGCTACCTCCTCTACTTCAACGAACCAGCTGAACGAATCATTGGTGTGCGGTTTGGCGAAGCCGGCCCGATGCCCGTCGATGAGCTCGTTTCGCAATTCGAGATCACGGATGAAAACGGTGCGCCAATCGACGATGAGGACCTTCCCCTTACCGTCGCTCTCAATAAACGAGAGCCGAGCCACTCCCGGCTTCGTGTTCGCTCCAAGGGCGGGGAGTATGTCCTCATCGCGGTGACCGCGTTCCCGATCGAAGGACAGGGCGGTCGCTTCCTGGGAGCAGTAGCCATGTTCTGGGAGGACGCGAAGGCATGAAGTGCGTGCTCTGGGGGACACGGGGCTCGCTCGGTAGTGCCAGCGCCGAAACCGTGATGTACGGCGGCGATACCTCCTCCGTCGAAGTGGTTACCAGCCGCGGTACGGTCCTGGTCCTCGACGCGGGCAGCGGCGTCCGGCGCCTGGGAAGTGCGGTCCCGGCCGACATCAAACGCGTTGACCTTCTCCTCACCCATCTCCACATGGACCACATCCAGGGCCTCGGGTTCTTTGGCCCGATGTACAACCCCAACATCGAAACGCATGTCTGGGGCCCCGCTTCCACGACCGGTTCTCTTCGGACGCGACTCAGCCGCTACCTCTCCCCGCCACTCTTCCCCGTCTGTGTTCGCGACCTGCCGAACGTTTATTTCCATGACGTGATGCCGGGGACGTTCGAGATCGCCGACGCGAAGATCACCGCCGATTTCATCTGCCACCCGGACCCGACGCTTGGCTACCGAATCGAAGCTGACAACGCGGCACTCGCCTACATGCCTGACCACGAGCCCGCTCTCGGCTCCGACCTTCCATACCACCCGGATCCAGCATGGACCTCGGGGTATTCGATCGCGCACGGGGTCGATGTGTTGATCCATGACGCCCAGTACACGGAGTCGGAGTACCTGACCCACGTCGGGTGGGGCCATAGCTCGATGCGCCAGACCACTGCCTTCGCCACCCTTGCCGAGGTCGGCAAGCTCGTCTCCTTCCACCACGACCCCAGTCATTCGGACAGCCTGCTGGAAGAGATCGCGGCGAAGATAAGCTCGGACGAGAACCTGCGATTCAAGTTCTTCCCCGGCAAAGAAGGCGTGGAGTTCCACGTCGGGAACTGCTGCTAGGCGGCTACCCCAACACTTCGGCGGCGAATTCGAGCATGAGCTGCTGGTGGTGCACCTGCTTCTCGATGTCATAGCTTCCGTGGCCGGCTTCGAACCATTCGACGCGGATGTCTTTCCCCAGTTCCAACATTTTCTCTTCGTAAGCGCGCAATTGGCGGGCGGGACAGCGAGTGTCGTTGCTGCCCTGGATGACGAGGAGTGGCGCCTGCACGCGTTCGGCGTGGGTTATCGGGGAGCTACGGGCGTGGGCCTCGGGCTTCTCGGCGGGAGTACCGCCGAAGAGGCCGACCTGGTACTGGCGTAGCGTTTCGGCCTGGTCCTCGTACATCAGCGTCCAGTCGGCAATGGCAATACCGCCCATGCCGCCGGCCCAGAGATCGGGACGCAAGCCCAGGCAGAGGAGCGTCATGTAGCCGCCGTAGCTCCAGCCGGTGACGAACACGGCATCCGGGCGCGCGATCCCTTCGGCGACGAGCCAATCACGGCCGGCGGCGATATCGTCGGACTCGCGCCTGCCAAGGTCGCCGCGGATGCAGGCTTCGAACTCGTGGCCGAAGGTGGTGCTGCCCCGGTAGTTCACGCTAAGGAACGCGAACCCATGGTCGAGCCAGGCCTGGGCCATGGGAGCCCACTGGTCGAAGGTTGCGGCGGTCGGGCCGCCGTGGACATCGACGATTGCGGGGAACGGCCCGGCGCCTTCCGGTGTGGCCAGCCATGCCTGGATCGTCACTTCGTCGGTCGACGGGTACTCGACGGAGCGCCATTTGCGGCCTTCGGGGGCGTCCTCGCCTCGCAGTACTTCCCGCACTTCGGCGCCCGACTCGAGGTCCCATACAACGACACGCGAAGGCCGGGTGGAATCCTGGATCTCGACGATGAGTTCGCCGCCGGGGCTGAGGTAGGCGGCGCCGATCGTGGCGCTGGGATGGGGAATCGGCCGGAACTCACCGGTGGCTGGCGTCCAGACATGGAGCTGCATCGCCGCTTTGTAGACCTGTTCAACAACAACGGCGGAAGCATCGGGCAGCCAGTCGACCGGGTAGAGTTCGCCGTCGACAGCCGGGGGATTGCAATCGATGCGCTCTCCGGTCCGGGGGTCCCAGATGAGCGGCCGGGTGAAGCCACTCTCGTTCGAGCCGCCAAGGAGGCGTCCGTCACCGGGTACGGGCGAGAAGCGTGACGGCCCGATGCTGGCGCCCGGAACATACAGTTCGCCAACAACGCCGGCCGTGGCGACATCGATGGCGACGAGGCTGGTGTCGGTGCTCTGACTACGAGCGGTGGTCGCCATCACTGCGAGGGTGCCATCGGCCGAGAGCAATGGGCCGCGGCTGAGGCGGGTTTCGTGGAAGATCGGCCGGGGCTCGACGGGCGTGCCGGAGGCGTCGAAGCGGGCCGCGTAGGCCTGAAACCCCTCGCGGGTGGCCGTGGTGAAGGCGAAGACGCTGCCGTCGCGGCTGATGCGCATGCCACCGAGCGCATAGGGAGCGGCGTCCGGCGTCAAATCCTCGACCTCGCCTCCGTGCCATGAAATGCGGGAGATGTGGCCAAGCTCGTTGCCGTGGTCATCATCGAGGAAGTAGACCCATTCGCCGCCGGGATCGAGGTAGGCAACGGCGAGTCCGGTGGGGCGGTTGGTGAGCTGCCGGAGGTCACCGGTGCCGACGTCCCAGGCATAGGCCTGGGTGAGCCCGGAACGATTCGACATGGCAAGGCCACGCGCGGGATTGTTCGGGGCGATGGAAGTGCCGTTCACCCGCCAGGCACGGAAGCGCTGCTTCCAGGGAGCGTTTTCCGATGTATCGATGAGAACCATTGGGGGCACCTCCGGCAAAGCGCTCATCCTAGCGCCACGGGCCGGATCTCGCCCGCAGGGGCCGGGGGTTGGTAGGCTTGCGAGCGTGCCCCATTGTTTCCGGAGCAACCATTGATGGCGGACAAGGCTTCCCAGGAGCGGATCGCGGCGCGCTGTCTCTATCTGCGGACGACGCTTGCAAACGGCGGCGACCTTCTGAACATCTGCCAGCACATCGTCCGGGAGGGGATGACCTGCGTGGGGCCGTTCCTCGACGACGCGGAGACTGACTGCGGGCTCTGGGAGTACAAACCAAGACTCCTGCCACCGGTGCGTCAGCAGGTGGAGCGCTAGCCGCTTTACCAGTGCAAAACGACCGCACTTTCCGGCTACGATAGATAGTCAATGGAACCTCGGATCCGCTATGCGGTGACAAGCGACGGGGTCAACATCGCGTACGCCGTTTCTGGCGAAGGACCGGTGCTCATCAGCGTGCCCGCTCCGCCGGATTGCCACGTAGAGCTGGAACTCAGCCTTCCCGGTGGGCGCGACAACATCGAGTCGCTTTCCCGGCGCCACACGCTCGTCCGCTTCGACCATCGCGGGACCGGACTGAGCGACCGCCGAGATCGACGATTTCTCCGCGGACGCGCGGCTGCGAGATGTGGAAGCGGTGGTGAAAGCCATCGGGGCCCACGAATTCGACATGATCACTGGCGCACACGGGTGCCACATTGCCGCCGCCTATACCGCTGCCCACCCCGAACAGGTGAAGCACCTCGCGCTGGTCGACCCGTTCCTGCGCGGTGCGGACTTTGGGGCACCGGATCGGATCCAGCTACTGGACGTCATCCTTCACCGGGACTGGGAGATGTTCACGGACAACGTGGGAGCGATGATCTTCGGGTTCGGGAGCGAGATGGCGCCGCGGTACGGCAAGTTCTTCCGGGAAGCCGTGGGCCACGATGCGGCCATCCTCATCTATGACACGATGCTGAAGGACGAGTTCGGACACTTCTACGAACAGATCCGGGTGCCCACCCTCGTGCTCGAGACGGTTGAGGGGCAGCTGCCGCGGCCCGGCCTGCCCGCGCAGGTTGCGGCTCGTATCCCCGGCGCCGAATACAACCGGGTGAACGCGCAGTCGCTGCAGTTCAACCAGTACCACGGCCATCTCTGGCGGTTTACGGGCCGTGACCACATCGAAGCGGGGCCGGATTCACCAGCGCCGCGGCTGCCGGCGGGCACTCTGCGCACTATTCTCTTCACCGACATCGAAGCGCATACCGAGATGATGGCGCGCCTCGGCGACGAAGCGGGGCGACAGGTGCTCCGCAACCATGAACGGGTGACCCGCGATGCGCTCCGAGAGTTCGGAGGAAGCGAAGTGAAGGCGCTCGGCGATGGCTTCCTCGCGAGCTTCGGTTCTGCCCAGGGTGCCCTCGAGTGCGCCATTGCGCTGCAGCGAGGATTCCGCAAGCTCTCCGAGTCGAACTCGGACATACCAGACGACTTCTGCGTGCGGATCGGGGTCAATGCGGGCGAACCGATCGCCGAGGATGACGACCTCTTCGGGACATCGGTTATCGCGGCATCGCGGATTGCTCGCGAGGCGCGAGGCGGCGAAATCCTCGTTGCCGACGTGGTGCGTCAGTTGGCCGCCGGCAAGGGATTCCTCTTCAGCGAACGGGGTGAAGTGGGCCTTCGTGGCCTCGACGACCCTGTGCGGCTCTACGAACTCGCCTGGCAGTAGGCGCACATCCGATTCTGTACAGCCGATCAACGCGATAGGGTGTTGCGATGGAAAGCAAAGCCATAGCCGAGGCTGCCGCGCTGGCCGTTCCCTACAAGTTCGCGGAGGCATTCGCGCGGCGGGACATCGCGGGGCTCATGGCGTTGTTTTCGCCGTCTCCCGAAGTCATCTACATCGGCACCGGCGCAGACGAGCGGCGGGTGGGCATCCAGCAGGTACGCAATCAACTGCAGCGCGACCTGGACCAGGCCGACGAGATTCTCTTCCGGTTCGACTGGGTGCGGGCAGCCAGCGCTGGCCCGGTGGCATGGACAGCGGCGGAAGGGGCGTTAATCGCTGACCTGCGCCAGCAGCGTGTCGAACTGCCCTTGCGCTTCAGCGCGGTGCTGGAAGTGTTGGGCGGCGAGTGGCTCATGGTCCAGGCGCACCTCTCCGTTCCGGCGGCGGGACAGGAGATGGGAGCATCGTTCCCCTCTTCGGCGCTGGCGGTGGCAGCGGCGGTGCAGCAAGAGCGTCCGGACCTGCTCGCGCAGCCCGCACCCGACGGCACCGTGACGATCCTCTTCACCGACCTCGAAGACTCGACACTGATGACGGAGCGGCTCGGTGACCAGGGCTGGATGCGGCTGCTTCGAACGCACAACGCCATCCTCAGGCGACAGGTGCAGGCGCACGGCGGCTTCGAAGTGAAGTCCCAGGGCGACGGGTTCATGTTCGCCTTCTCCGGAGGACGCGAAGCGATCCTCTGTGCGATCGACATCCAGCGGGAGTTTGCGGCCCACAACGCGGCAAATCCCAACCTGCCCCTGGTCGTCCGCATCGGGATGCACGCGGGAGAAGTGGTGCGGGAACGCGGCGACTTCTTCGGCCGCAACGTGGTGCTTGCGGCTCGCATCGCCGCCCAGGCCCCTGCCGGTTCGATCTGGGTCTCGGGGTTGCTCAAGGACCTCGTCGAGGCGGCCGGAGACATCCACTTCGGCCCGGAACAGCTCATCGATCTCAAGGGTCTGACCGGCTTGCAGCGCGTGGCAGAGGTGATCTGGCAGGAGACTGACGCCGAACGGCGGCACTCAGAAGAGTCAGAAGAGTAGGCCGTCATCCTTCCGCGTGGGTGCGGATGGCTCACCAGGCCCGAGCCAGCGCTCCAGATCGACGGCCTCGAAACGGGCGACGGAATCGAGGTCGCCCGGCGCCAGCAGGATCGGATGGCGATCGACGTCGCCGGTCGGGGCGGTAGAGAGCTCGGCCCGGAAGATGAGCGAAAGCTCCCAGCTTTCGCCGGGGGTCACGAAGGAGAGCGTATCGGCTAACACGAGGTCGGTGACCGCTCCATCACACCAGGTGTCGCCGAGTTCCGCGGCCGTTTCATATGGGTTGCCACCGTAGGGCAGCAAGTCCCAGGGTAGCCAGCGGCCCTGGGCGGCACGAGCCGCGACGTCGAATGCGACGATAGCGCCGTTGAAGACCGGCACGATGTGGACGGAAACATGAGCGCCGCCGGGAACGAACGAGGCCACCGGCGGGCCGAACCGGGCGTACTCGACCATGGTTTAGAGGAGAGCCTTCAGGCTGTCCGTCCTGTCGGACGGGCCGACGGCGGCGATGCGCGCGTGGGCCCTTCCGAGCATCTCGCGGGAGACGCGCATGAGGTCGTCGTGGGTGACGGCGTCGATGCGGTCAACGACCTCATCGACCGAAAGGGCTTCGTGGAGCAGGAGATGCTGGGAGCCCCACCAGCCGGCGACGGCGCGGCTGTCCTCCATGCGCAGCTGGATGCGTCCGCGAGTCATGTTTCGAGCCTTGTCGATTTCCACGCGGGGAATACCGGCCAGGAGACCATCCATCTGATCGAGGATGGCTCCCGTCGTTTCGATCAGCGTCTCGGGGTCGCAACCGGCGTAGATCGTGAAGGAGCCGGCGTCGCGGTACTCGCTCGGGTAGCTGTGGATGTCGTAGACGAGCGCTTTCTCTTCGCGCAGTTCGAGGAAGAGGCGGCTGGACATGCCTTCGCCAAGGAGGGTGCTGAGGAGATCGACGGCGAAGCGATCGGGGTGGTCGAGGTGGACGGTGGGATAAGAAACGCAGACATGAGCCTGTTCGGTCGGCTTTACGCGGACCGCGACGCGAGGGCCCGTGGTCTCGGCCTGGACGGGGAACCACGACCCCGGCGCCATGGCAGGCATCGCGCCAAGCCAGCGCTCAGCTGCTTCGATGACGGCATCGTGTTCCACGGCTCCGGCGACGGAGAGGACCATGTTGGAGGGGGTGTACTGCCGGGTGAAGTAGTCGGTGACCGCCGAGAGGGGGAGCGCCGTGACGCTCTCCGGTGTGCCACCGACGTTGCGGCCGAGGGGCTGGTCGGGCCACATCGTCTCGTCGATGAGGATGCCGGCCAGCTCGCCGGGGCTGTCCTCCACGGAGGCAAGCTCCTCGAGGATGACGTGCCGTTCCTTTTCCAGTTCGACGGGGTCCATGACCGGCGTTCGCACCATGTCCGCGAGGATGTCGATGGTCTCGAGGGCCGCAGTGTGAGGGACCTTGGCGTAGTAGACGGTCAGCTCGCGGTCGGTGGCGGCGTTGTGGATCCCGCCGACAGACTCGATAGCTTCGGAGATTTCGCGCGCGGTTGGGCGGCGGCTCGCACCCTTGAAGAGCATGTGTTCAAGAAAGTGACTGAGCCCGGCTTCTTCGTCGCTCTCGTACCGGCTACCGGCGCCGACGTAGATGCTGACGGTAGCCGACCGCGTTTGGGGCATCTCGTCGACCGCCACGCGAAATCCGTTGGAAAGAGTGGTCAGCCGCATGTGTCGCGCCATCTTGTCGCACGCGGCCACTCGTGTACAGGAGAGGGCAAGGGAGACGGCAAGTTCGCCCCGGATAGCCCGCTTTCAGCGTGAAGCAGTGGAATCTCTTTCATCAAGGAGCACGGCATCGACTTCGATCTCGACGAGGAGGCGCGGGTCGATGAGGGCGGCGACGACGACCATCGTGGCCGCGGGGCGAATGGCTGCAAAGGTTTCACCGTGAGCCCGGCCGACGGCATCGCTACAGGCCGGATCGGTGATGAACATGCGCGTGCGGACGACATCTTCAAGGGTGCCACCGGCTTCGGCGAGCGCAGTGGAGATGGTCTCGAAACAGCGAAGGGCCTGGGCGTATGCGTCACCTTCGCCGTGGATACTGCCGTCAGCGTTCGCGGCGGTCGTGCCCGCGACGGACACAAGGTTCCCTGACCGAATTGCCCGCGAGTAGCCGTAGCGATCTTCCCAGGGGCCGCCGCTGGCGATGCGCTGTCGCTCAGTCGGCATCCAGCTCCTCCCAGAGGCTGGGCTGGCTGCGACTGATGGCCGGGAGCGGAATGTCGAGGTGCTGGTAGGCGGCGGCTGTGGCGACCCGTCCCCGGGGGGTCCGCTGAAGGAACCCACGCTGGAGCAGGAATGGCTCGTAGACGTCTTCGATAGTGTCGGAGTCCTCGCTGATGCAGGCGGCGATGGTGTCGACGCCTACGGGGCCACCGTCGAACTTCTCGATGATGGCCCGGAGCAGCGCCCGGTCGATGTCGTCGAGACCGCTCGCATCGACTTCCACAAGCTCCAGAGCCTCGCGAGTGGAGGCGAGGGTGATGAGCCCGTCATTGCGCACCTGGGCGTAGTCCCGGACCCGGCGGAGGAGCCGGTTGGCGATGCGGGGGGTGCCGCGCGAGCGCCGCGCTATCTCGCCAGCCGCATCGTCGGGCAGGTCGACGTGGAGGATGGTGGCGGAGCGACTGACGATGATTGCCAGCTCGGTGGGGGTGTAGAAGTCGAGGCGGTACACGGCACCGAAGCGGTCGCGGAGGGGCGCGCTGACCATGGCATAACGGGTGGTGGCGCCGATAAGGGTGAAGCGGGGCATGGAGAGGCGGACGGAGCGGGCGCCGGGGCCTTTGCCGATCACGAGATCAAGGGCGAAGTCCTCCATTGCTGGATAGAGGATCTCTTCGACGGCGCGGGAGAGGCGGTGCACTTCGTCGATGAAGAGGAAGTCGTGCGGCTTGAGGTTGGTGAGGATGGCAGCGAGATCACCGGGGCGTTCGATGGCAGGCCCGCTCGTGGTGCGGATGGCGACACCCATCTCTTTCGCAAGGATATTCGCGAGGGTCGTTTTGCCAAGGCCCGGCGGGCCGTAGAAAAGCTGGTGGTCGAGGGGCTCTTCGCGGTGGCGAGCAGCCTCAATCGCTATGAGGAGGTTCTCCTTCACGCGCTCCTGGCCGGGAAATTCATCCAGGCGCGAGGGCCGAAGGGTCGATTCGCCATCGAGGTCTTCTTCGCGAGGCGCGGCGGTCACCAGACGATCTTCGGCGGCCATGCCCCGGAGTATACCGTACGTATGTTCTAGTCGGGCCTGCTGGTCGCATGGCGCAGGGCCTCGCGGAGCGTGCGTATCTCGAACGGCTTCTGGACGAAGCCGGCCATGCCGGCATCGCGGAAGCGCGTGGCCATCTCACCTTCGTCGTATCCGCTCATGAGGACGATGGGTACGGTGTCGTCGACTTCGCGCATGCGGCGGCCGGCCGTTTCGCCGTTCATCCGGGGCATGGTGAGGTCCATGAGCACGCAGGCGAGGGAATCGTGATCGGCCTGGAATGCCTCCAGACCAGCCTGGCCATCCTCTGCCTCAACCACCTCGAAGCCCATCATCCGGAGAGCGCGGCCGGTGACATTGCGTACCGACTCCTCGTCGTCTACAACGAGAACCCGTCCGGAGCCTTTCCAGGGCGCATTGTTGACCACGCTCGAAACGGACTGCTGGGCGGCTTCCGTGGTAGCCGGTAAGAGCAGCCGGAAGGTTGTCCCCTGGCCGGGGGTGCTTTCGACCTTGATGGTTCCCTTGTGCCCACGAACGATACCGAGAACCGCTGCAAGACCGAGGCCCTTGCCCGTGAATTTGGTGGAGAAGAATGGGTCGAAAATGCGTGCGAGCGTGTCCTGTGACATGCCGGACCCGGTATCGCGGACCTCGAGGTAGCAGTAGCGGCCGGGCCGCAAGTCGCCGGGAATGTACGTGGACCGCAGGTCTTCGCGGGTAGCGTCGATGACCCCGGTGGTGACGGAGATCACTCCCTGCTCCTGGCCGATGGCATCAGAGGCGTTGATGACGAGGTTCATGACGACCTGACGAAGCTGAGTGGGGTCGGCCTCCACGGCAGGGATGTTCCGGGCAAGGTCATAGCGGAGGGTGACTCCCTTGCCAATCGAGGTCCGCAGCAGGTGCGGGATCTCTTCAACAAGAGCCGTGAGGTCGACGGTGTTCACCGAAAGCCTCCCCTTGCCGGAGTAGGCAAGCATCTGGCGAGCAAGCTCGGCAGCGCGACGGGCGGCCAGTTCAATCTCCTGGACGGTTTCATAGGCCGGCGACTCGGCCTGCAGTTCGGACAGGGCGAGGCCCGCGTTGCCCATGATCGCAACCAGCATGTTGTTGAAGTCGTGGGCAATGCCGCCGGCAAGGACGCCGAGACTCTCGAGTTTTTGGGCCTGCATGAGCGCCTCTTCCGTGCGGCGGCGTTCTGTGATGTCACGAATGAAGGCGGTGACGACCTGTTCGCCGCCCTGGGTGCCTTCGCTCATCGACATCTCGATGGTGAACTCGACGCCGTCCTTGCGGCGCCCGGTCAGTTCCAGCGATTGCCAGTTGAGCGTCTTCTCACGGGTCTCCTGGAAGCGGCTGAAGGCAGTCCGATGGCTGCTGGCGAGGCCGTGGGGCATAAGGATCGTGAGCGGCTGCCCGACCAGTTCGTCGACGTCGTAGCCGAAGATCCCGGCCATCGCTTCGTTGGCGAAGACTATGCGTCCAGACCCGTTTGCGGAGATGATGCCGTCGGTCGCGGTCTCGGCCATCTGGCGGAACCGCTCGTTGGATTCGGCAACCGCCCGTTCGGCCTGCACGCGTTCGGTGATGTCGATGATCACCACCGCCGCCCCGGCAAGGTCGCTGTCGGCTGTGCGGATCGGGTTGTAGTGCACCTCATGGGTGTGGCCGTCTTCGCGGACGTAGACGGCGGAGACGCGCTCGCCTGTGAGCACCTTCCGAATGTCGTCTACCACGCCCGGGCGACCCGAATAGAGATCGATGATCGAACGTCCGACCGATGTCTCATCGATGGAGACCCCGGCAGCGCCGCGGCACACGGTGACCATGCCGTCAGCGTCGAACGCGAGGAACATGATGGGCATGTTCTCGACGATTGCGTCGATCTGGCGAAGCGTCGTCCGAATTTCAGTGACGTCGACGGCCACGGCAACTGACGAGGAATCGTCGAGGACACGGTACTGAGCCTCGAAAATGCGGCCGCCGAGCGAGAATTCCAGCGTTCCGGTGTCGCCGGCGTGTGACGTTTCGCGAGCACGGTCGAGCTGAGCCAACGGCCCAAGGATTTCGGACATGCTGTGGCCGAGGAGCGACTCGCCCTCAAGGCCGGCGACTTCGAGGCCGCTGCCGGTGGCCAGCGTACAGCGGTCGTCCACGTCCCAGGAGGTGAGGATGATCGGGAGATTCTGCGTGATCGACCGGAGCCCTTCCTGGGCGGCGAGCAGGCGACGCTCCGTTTCGCGCAGATGGGTCACATCGTTGAGGAAGGAGAGAAAGCAGCGCTCGCCATTGAGTTCGATGACCTGCACGGTAACCAGCGTCTCCACCGTACGGCCTGTGCTGGTGCGCAGGGGGAGCTCACGAGAAGCGGCAGACATGCCGCCGGCGCCCAGCTCGCGGTCGAGACCGAGGACAACGTCGGGATCGGAGACAACTCCAAGCGCGATGGGCCGCGAGCCAACAATGGCGTCGCGGGGGTATTCGATCATGTCGAGCAGTCGCTGGTTGACGTCCAACATCACGCCATCACTGGCGCGCTGGATGAGGATCCCTTCGGGAGCCTGGTCGAAGATGGACCGGAAGCGCCGTTCGCTCTCGCGCAGCGCCCGGGTCGCCTCGACGCGCCAGCGATTGTCGCGAGCGATGATGGCTGTACCAAGATCGCGGCCACTCGAAGCCTGGACGGTGAAGGCCGACATTGATACGTCGATGCGCCGGCCGTTCCGCGAATGGAGAACGGCATCGCTGGTTCCCCCGCTTTCGGCGAGCTCGCGAAGCACTGCTGTGTCGCCATCGGCGCTGAAGAGGCTCGCGGGCGTCGAACCGACTGCCTCCGCGGCGGGAATCCCAAAGAGTGACTCCGCGGCGCGGTTCCAATGGTCGATCGTGCCGTCTCCGTCCACACTCATCACGGCATCGGCGGATGACTCGACGATCGCGGCGAGCCGGGCGACGGAGAATTCGAGGGCGCGCCGCTGGGTCACATCACGCACGGTGGCGACGTAGACGGGCGACAGCTCGTGCTCGAGCAACTGAACGCGGGCCTCGATTGGGTAGACGGAACCATCTTTGCGACGGACGGATCCATCGACGTGGAGCCAGCTCGTCTCGCCATCGTGGAGCGGTGCGAGGACATCGACGGCGGAATTGCGGAGGCCATCGACCATGAGCGCAGCGACTGGAAGGCCGGTGATCTCTTCTTCGCTATAACCGAGGTTCTCACGGGCGCCAGCGTTGGTCTGTATGACCTCCAGCGTTGTCGCGTCGAGGATGAATATCTCGTCGGAAGCACCGTCCATGACGCGACCCAGACGATTGACCATCGCCTCGCGCCGGCGCGCCTCGGTCACGTCGCTGATGCGGAAGATGCAGCGGTGAATGTGGCCCTGTTCGTCAAAGAGCGGTGTGACGCGGCGAACCACGGTGATCTCGTGGTCGGTGAACGTTGCGGTCGATTCCTCTTCGACAATCTCCCCCGAGCCGACGGCCTCGTGCAACAGCCGCAGACTGTGGGCAGCTAGCTGGTACTTCTCGGCGAGGTCCTCGAGCGTGCTGCCCTGGAGCTCTTCCCGGGGGAGCCCGGTCATCTCGAGGTGCGCCCGGTTGGTCCGCACGATGGTCCACCGGCTATCGTCGCCAACTTCGACCATGAAGACTGCATCCGAAAGGCCATCGAGGACGGCGCGCTGCTCGGCTTCGCTTGCCTCAATACGCTCGCGATTGCGCACGAGTTCGCTGATATCGGTATAGCGCCAGACGGTCCGCACGCACTCGCCGTCTTCGAAGATGGGTGAGACACGCGCGGTGTAGTTGAAGTCACGCCCTCCGACGCGCGTCGTAATCTCCCGCTCCACGGGAACACGGGCGGTGATCGCCTGCTGCAGCATCGCCTGGCGGACATCGGCTTCGTCGGGCGACAGGAAGTCGGCGAAGCGCATGCCCATCGTGTCTTCCGGCGTCCGGCCAGTCGCGAAAAACGGCGGGTTGGCGAAAGTGAGGCGGAATTCGCCGGCTTCGTCGCGGTCGAAGAGGAGGATGATGTCGGCGAGACTTTCGACGATGACGTTGCGGTCCGCTTCGATCTTCTCGAGCTGTCGCTCGGCCCGGCGAGTACTCGTTATGTCGCTATAGCGAAGAATGACACGATAGCAGTCGTCTTCAGCGTCGTAGACCGGCGTGATCCGGGCCGCGTAGCTCAGCGGCTCCCCCTGGGCATCCGGCGTGACGCCTTCGAAGTCGACAAAGCGCCGCTCGCTGATCGCCATATCGACGGCCCGTTCCATGCGACGTGCGTTGGCGGGGTCGAGGAACTCGTCGAAACTCCGGTAGAGCAACTGGTCGTCGGGCCGGCCGGTCACCGCTTCGCGGGCCGCGTTGATATAGGTGACCCGAAACTCCGATTCCACGGTCTCGCGGTCGAGGACAATGAGGACGTCGGTCATCGCATCGAGGATGGCCCGCCAGTTTCGCTCGTTCTCTTCGATTTCGAGCTGATGGGTGCGCGTAGCCGTGGTATCGGTCGCGCGGAGGATGAGGCGGTTGCAGGTCCCGTCGGGTTCGAACACGGGCGTGACGACGGCCGAGGCGTAGCCCATGGTGCCGTCGCGCATCTGGCGGTGGAGCTCACCACTCACAGACGAGCGAGTGCGAATCGCCTGTTCAAACATACGATTCCGGGTTGCTGCCTCATCCGGCTCCATCACGTCGTCGACACGGAGGCCAATGGGGTCGCCGAACCTGTCCCGGCGCTGGTTGAGAGATTGCGCCGCCCGGTTCAGATAGCTGTAGCGGAACTCGCCATCGGCATCGCGGTCGAAGACGTAGATGAAGTCACGGAGTGCACTGAGGATGGCATCCTGGAAGCGTTCGTTGGCTTCGATGCGCGCCTGCTGCTCGCGCAACGCCGTGATTTCAGAGACGCGCCAGACGATGCGATGGCAGACGCCATCCGCGGCCAGCACAGGGGAAGCGTTGATCGAGAGCCAGCGCTCGGCGCCGTCCTCGGTGTAGGGCAGCTCAATCCCCTCGGGGCGCCGGGACTCGGCGACACGGCGGACGAGATCCATTCGGATCGCGGCGTCCTCGGGATCGAGGAACTCATCGAACCGCTTGCCGATGGCAATATGTGCCTGCCTGCCGCCCTGGGCGGCCTCGTTGGCGTAGCTCACCCGGAAGTCGCCGGCTCCGTCCCGGTCGAGCATGAAGATGTGGTCGCTGATGCCGTTAAGGATTGCGCGCTGCTCGCGTTCCGCGGCTTCCAATTCGCGGCGGGCCGCGTAGGTCGCCGTGACATCGGTGAATCGCCAGACAAGGCGCGTACAGGATCCCGACTCATTGAAAACGGGCGTGACACGTCCCAGCTCGTACACGGTTTGTTCGCCCGGAATGTCAACGAATGTTTCGAAATCGACGTGCTGACGCTCTTCGACAGCCTGGCGAATGTACTCGAGTCTGGCCGCGAGCATTTCGCTCTCCCAGACCTCCTCAGGCGACTTGCCCATGGCGTCGCCGAGCCATTCCTGGAGTACGACAAGAGGCCGAGAGAACGTCACCCGGAAGGTGCCGGTGCCATCGCGGTCGAAAACGAGCAGACCGTCGTCGATCGTCTCAATAATCCCGCGATAGTTGCGGTCGGCCTGGCGCAGGCGAAGTTCGTCGCGTTCAGTCTGCGTGACGTCGGCGAAGCGCCAGATGAGGCGGTTACATTGGCCCTTCTCATCGAAGACCGGTGTGACGAGCCCGGATTCGTGGATACGCCGCCCATCGGACGCGGTGACCCAGTCGTCGAAGTCCACCGGCGCCTTCGTGTCGAGAGCTCTCGCCTGGGCCTCTTCCCGCACAGCCAGCTGCCCCGGGTCGATGAGGCCGACGAGATCGGCGTAGCGCTTCCCGATGATCTGTTCTGGGGCAAAGACATCGGCGGCGGCGAGGAGAGGGTGAGCATACGTGACCCGAAACTCGCCGTCGGCGACCCGGTCGGTGACGATGATGCCGTCGGTCAGGCCTTCGAGAATGGCACGCTGGTTGGCTTCGGCGGCCGCGATCTCCCGTTGGTGACGATAGGTGTCGGTCACATCGCTATAGCGCCATACGATCCGGTTGCAGTTCCCGCCGGCGTCGATCACCGGCGATGCGCGGCCCGCGAAGTGAATGACGTCGCCGCCTTCAAGCGAGAGCCTCGACTCGAAGTCGACCGGCGCAAGCTCTGCCAATACCTGGCCAGCAATGGCGGCACGCTCTTCCGCTTCATCGGAGGCGAAGATCTCCGCCCAGGTCTTGCCGATCATGCGGTCAAGGTTCATGCGTCCGGCCATCGCAGGCACGGGATGAACGAAGCTGAGACGGAATTCACCGTCCACCGGATCGCGGTCCGTGACGATAATGCCATCGGTTAAGTTCTCGAGTATGGCACGCAGGTCACGCTCGGCGGCCTGCGCCTGGGCGCGCTGCTTGTGAACCTCGCCAAGGTCGTTCAACCGCCAAATGAGCCGTGTGCAGACACCGGCCTCATCGAAGACCGGCGAGATTCGGGCCTCCAACTCCAGCATCTTTCCGCGCACCTCGCCGCCGATGACGCGTTCGATCGTTTCGGCCGCCTCAATCGCTTCGAATCGGGTCCGGTAAACGGCTTCGGCGATCTCCGGGGGAAGGAATTCGGCGACGCCTTTGGCCACAACTTCGTCTGGGGAGATGCCGAGCAGCTTGAAAAAGGCAGGATTGGCGTAGGTGACGGGATAGTTCCCGGCGGCATCACGATCAGAAACGACAACAGCATCGGAGAGGCCCTCGAGAATGGCACGCTGGTTCCGCTCTGAAGCGAGGAGGTCGAGCTGGGCGCGGCGCTCATTCGAAATCTCGCGGTAGGTCACGACGATTCCGCCTTCGAAGGGCATGATCTGGCGCCGGTACCAGAACGATTCGCCCTGGGGCTCGCTTCGGATCTCATCCTCAATCGGGACCATGCCGTCCATCGCGTCGCGGTAGAGCTTGAGGGTCGGCGCGAAGCGATCGGGTGCCAGCTGGAAAAGGTCAGAGAGGCGGACGGCACTGCCCTCCTCGTTGTAACGGCCAAAGCGTGAGCGAGCGGCGGCGTTGGCGTAGACGACATCGAAATCGACGACTTCGCCGGCATCATCCTCTACCGGCTCAACGATCATGAAGGAGTCGAGGTTCGCCTCCGCTGCGGCCAGGAAGCGGGTCTCCACGGCGCGTTGCCCGGAGATGTCCGTGAGCCGCCAGATCAGGCGCACGATGTCACCAGCCGCGTCGAGAACGGGCGTGACGTGGGCCGACACGGTGAGCAGGCGGCCGTTGACCGTGCTTTGGAGTTCGGCGGTCAAGGGTTCCTTCTGCCGCAACAGGCGCCCAACGGTGTCGTTGGCAACCGAGTTCTTGGCCGGGTCAAGGAAGTCAACGGCGCGATGACCGTAGACGGCTTCCGGCCGGAGATCGAGCATCTCGAAGAAGGCCCGGTTGGCGTAGGTCACAGGGAACTCGCCCTGCTCGTCGCGGTCGGCAACGACCACAGCGTCGGAAAGGCCATCGAGAATCGCCCGCTGGTTCTGTTCTGCTTCCTCGAGCGCATGCTTGCTGAGGCGTTCTTCCGTGGTGTCGCGATACGAGACCGCGACCGCGTCATCGAGAGGGAGGATGCGGCGTCCGAATGACCGGGATTCGCCGTTGACCTGACGCACGATGTGTTCCCAGCTGGCGGTCTTTGACTCCAGTACCCGCACGTAGCTGGCCAGCGCTTCCCGGAAGGCCTGGCCATTACCAGCGAGCATCTCCTTCAAGGTCTGCGGATCACCGGGCCCCAACAATGCAAGCCGCTTCGCTGCCGCTGCATTGCGGAAGACGAGGCGCATGTCGACGATGTCATCGCCATCGCGGATGGGTTCGAGGATCATGAACGCCTCGACGTTTGCCTCGGCGGCGGCTCGGAAGTGCTGCTGGTCCCGGCGGCTTCCGGTGACATCCGTGAGCCGCCAGATAAGCCGCTCGATCTCGCCGGCGCTGTCGAACACCGGGGCAATGCGCGCGGACAAGTCCCTGGGTTTGCCGTCGATGTGCGGGTGCAATTCTTTCGTCAGCGGCACTCGTGCCTGTTTGAGTTCGGCGAATGTCTCGTGGGCGACCCCCGCTTGTTCGCTCTCAAGGAACTCGCCGGGGCGTCGGCCATAGACCAATGCCGGCTCCAGCCCGAGGAGGTCAAAGAAGGCCCGGTTGGCGTAGCGAACGGGGTAATTCCCCTCGTCATCGCGGTCGGCGACGACGACAGCATCGGCGAGGCCATCGAGTACGGCGCGAAGAAGCGATTCCGAACGGGCAATCTCATCAGCGGCGGTGCGGGCTTCAGTCACGTCCCGCCCGACGACGATCACGCTGCCTTCGGCAGGGATGACCTGACGACGGAGCCAGGTGATCGATCCGTCGGCATGGCGCGTCCGCATTTCATCTTCCTGCGGCGCGCCGGTGGTCAGTACGCGCGTATAGAGGGCCAGCTCGCTCGCAAAGGCTTCGGGAACCGGCCCAAAGATCTCGCTGAGCAGTTCCGGCTCCTCTATACCGGCATACCGGCGATTCATCTCGCGGCCGGCTGCGTTGCTGTGGCGGAAGGCAAAATCCGTTACCTCGCCCTCGTCGTCGTAAACGGGCTCGAGGATGCTGAACGGTTCGAGATTGGCAGAAGCCATTGTCTGGAGGCGCCGGCCGGCAAGCTCGCGGTCCGTGAGGTCGGTGGCGCGCCAGATCACACGCCGGACATCGCCATCCGGATCGATCAATGGCGTCGCCCGTACATCGAGGACGCGTTCGCGGCCCTGGATTCGGGCGGTGAAGCGTTCGTCTGCCGACGCGCGGCTCTCGAGACATCGTTGGAGCAAGGCCATGCGCCCGGCGCCGCCGTCCGTGACGCCAGGCAGCTCGTTCACGCGCTTCCCAATGATCTCTGCCTGTGGGTCAACCGTCCGGTGATTGGCCCGGTTGGCGTAAACGAACCGGAACTCTCCTTCGCCATCTCGCTCGAGGAGGTAGACGAAGTCAGAGAGCCCGTCGAGGATGGTCAGTTGCTGGGCAATCAGGTTGTCACGTTCAGCTTCGGCAGCGCGTTGGTCCGTGAGATCGGTAATACGCCAGATGGTCCGAATGCATTCTCCGTCGGCGTTGAAGAACGGCGTGACGAGCACATTGGCGTACCGCCGTTCGCCGTTCAAGACGCCGTTCAGTTCGCGGCTCACCGGACCCCGCGCAGCAATCGCGGCGCGCCGCACGTCCTCGTACATGTCGTAGAGAGCCGGGGGCTGGAAGTTCGCCCGCGGCTTGCCGATCACTTCACCCTCGCTCAGCCCCATGAAGTCGAGGTAGGCGCGGTTGGCGTACGTGATGACGAACTCGCCGCTATCGTCCGGCTCAGAGACGCAGATCAGGTCCGAGAGCGCGTCGAGAATCGCATTCTTCTCGCGCTCAGCGGTTTCGAGGGCCTGCATCTCTTGCATACGGTCTGTCGTGTCGCGATACGTCACTACGATGCAGTCGCCCATGGGGAGCAGCCGCCGGTGATAGTGACGGCGAATCCCCGTCGGGCTCAGCGACGACAGGTCATCGTCGCGCGCTTGTCCCGAGGCAAGCACGCCCGTGTATTCGCCAAGTACTCTGTGGAACATCTCGCTGGATGGCCCCACCAGGTCCTTGAGGAACCTGGCGTGTTCCTGGCCGCTGAATGCGCGCCTGATAGCCCGGGCACCGTCGTTTTCGAAGGTGATCTCGAAGTCTGTTATGCCGCCTTCCGCGTCACGAACGGGGTCCATGATGAGGAAGGCGTCGGGATTGGTCTCTGCGGCCGCTCTGAGTCTGCGCGCTGCCTCCCGTTGCGTGGTGAGGTCCGTTACCCGCCAGATCGTCCGAATGACGTCGCCGGTGTTGCTGTCGAAGACGGGTGTGATGGCAATGCTCAGAGCGCGCTGGACGCCGGCGACTATGCCGTCGTAATCAAAGCTTCGGGTCGAACGTGTCCGGACCGCCTCCGCTCGCGTCGACTCGATCAAGGCACGGGCGGGCTCGGCGAAGGAGCGCGCGACCTGGGCCATGGCCTGGTGCCCGGGGTCACCGAATATCGCCCGAAAGGCAGCGTTTGCGTAGGTCACGCGGAAGCGGCCCTCTGAATCCTTGTCGGCGACCACGATGGCGTCGGCGAGCCCTTCGAGGACGGCGCGCCGGTCGGCTTCGGCGGCGCCCAGGTCGGCGATCTCGTTGTGGAACTGGGTAATGTCGCGATAAACGACCGTGAGGACATCGGCGGTAGTCGAGAGGTGCCGTTCGAACCAGGTCTTGGTGCCGTTGTATTCCCAGACGACTTCCTTGATCGTGGGCTGGCCACCTTCGAACGCCTCGATGTACTCCTCGAGGACGCGCTCATAGTGGGCGTCGTCGTAGTAGAGGATGTCCTTCATCGTCGCAGGATTGGGGTCGTTGCTCGGGACCCGGGTTTCGAACGCCCGCCGGTTTTGGAAGAGCACGCGGAAGTTGACGATGGTCCCGCTGGCGTCGCGAAGCGGCTCCATGAGCATGAACGTGTCGCGGTTGGAGTCAGCGGCGGCGCGGAGGAGGTTGAAGTTGCGGCGAGCCTCGGCATCGCTCTTGCGCTCCTCGGAGATGTCCTCGTAGGTCACGAAGAGGCGGCCGCCCTGGGCAGCGATCCGGCGGCGATACCAGGCGATATCCGAGCGGCCGAGTTGAGACAGGCGGACCGCCTCGTCCAGCGGCTGGCCTGTGGATAGCACCCCGCTCAGGGCCCTGATCGTCTCCGCAACCGCGTCGCGCCCCACAACATCCTTGAGGTGGATGTCGTCGTCAGGGGCATGCTGAAGGAACGCCTCACGGGCAGCCTGGTTAGCGAAGTCGACGGTGTAGTCCTGCACCTCGCCGTCGTTACCGGTCACCGGCTGGAGGATGAGGAAGGCGCCGGGATTAGATTCGGCGGCGGCCTTGAAGCGTTCTTCGGCATCTTCGACAGCCTGTTGGGCTCGTATGTCGGCGGTGATGTCGCGGATCGTGACGGTGAGGTTGCCATGCGCGGTCGGGAGGACGCGGCGCCGGACCCATCGCTCAGGCCCGTTGGGATAATCCTCACGGCTGATGCTCTCAGTCGGCTCGCCCCGTCGGAGCGCGGTCCGGAACCGTTCCATGCCGGCGGTGAAGGGCCCGGGGGTGGTGTAGACGTGGCTGTACAACCTGACGTTGGGGTCACCACAGATGCGGTCCAGCATCTCCTGCATCGCCGTGTTCACGAAGAGGTACTCAGCGTCGATCATGATGCCGCCGGCGTCGAGCACAGGTGAGAGGATGGCAAAGCCTCCCGGGTTCGCTTCGACAGCGTCGCGGAACCGCTCTTCGTTGCGGCGGATGTCTTCGAGCGCAGAGAGGCGCTGGGCGGCCACGTACATGGCGTTGAGTACGAGGCGGAAGCCCTCGACATTGGCGAGACTGGCATGCTCGCGTTCGCCGAAGGTGAGCACGGTGACGCCGTATTCGGCGCTAATCATCCTGATCGGCGCGATCATGAAGGAGTGAATATCGGCAGCTTCGAGCGCCCGGCGCTGGCCATCGGTGAGTCGCGCGTGGTCGAGCGTGGGCGCACCGCATACAGGGCTTTCGAGCGCCGGGACATCGCGGGCAGCTATTTCGCCAAGCACCTCGATGGCGTCCGGCGGAATGGTATCGCCGTGAAAATGGACGTAGCGCCCGTCGGCCGTGTGCACCAGGAGAACGATGCCGTTCGCTTCGAAGAGCGTCCTCGCAGCGTCGCCGGCGGCCTGGAAGAGGTCGGCGCGATTGTCCACGCTGAGGAGCCGGGCATTGAGGTCGGCCAGCACTTCGGCCGTCCGCGATTGCATGCTTAGCCATTGTTCGCGTTCGACGAAAGCACTGATGTCGCGGAGCATCGACCGGGTCACGAGCTCACCCTCGTGGACCACGGAAGCGGATGTGACTTCGACCGGAATGGCCGTGCCGTCCCGGCGGTGAAGCGTCAGGCGGACAGGGGCCGCACGCTCGGGCGTGCCGATGTCGGCCTCTATTTGTAGCCGTTCCTCCGTGCCGGGCCCCAGGATGTCGTAGACCGAGGCGCCTGCGATGTTCTCGTTTTCGGGTATGCCGGCCATGGCGAGGGCGGCGCGGTTGGCATAGATCACCTGGCCGCCCCGGTGCAGGACGATGCCGTCGGGTGAGAGTTCGACCAGGCGGCGATACCACTCCGTTGGATCTTCGGCAGTGGCAACGTTGGATACGGGGTGGTGGCCGTGCTGCGGCGATGATCCATTTCGGTGCGGGCGGTCAGACCGCCAGCGATCAAAGAAAGACACCAGGGAGACTCCCGCCGAACGCCTGATCAGGTTCGCCGTTCCATCGTAGGGGTGTGCCCTTCCCAACTCCCTGAGGGAAGTCCCTTATTTGGAATCTACAGACAGGCAATAGGGAGGCGGCCGGTGGCGGGTCAGACCACCGGCCGCCCACGAGGGGGAAACGCCTCAGTGGTGGGACAATCGGGCCGAGAAATTCTTACGCGCTGGCCCGGCGACCGGCGCCTTCGGGCGTACGACTGGCTCGCAATACGCGGAAGATCGTGCGCCGCGAAAGACCGAACATGCGGGCCAGCGCCTCGACGCTCATCGCCCGCTCTTCGGACATCTTGATGATCGATGCGTCCCGGCCGCTGCGCATGAGAGCTGCCGCTCCGCCGGGCTCTTCGTAGCGGCAACGCGGCAGCGGACAGGCGAGACACGAGGGAAACAGGTCGCATCCCTTGTCGGTGTAGTCGGTGTGTTCGGGCAGAGCGTCGATGCGCTTGGGAAGCTCGAGAAGAGTCTCCATGGCGGTGTCACCTCGTCTTCGGCCATGGGCCTGGAATGTGGATTTCCAAGAGTAGAACATGTGTTCTAATCCGGCAAGAACCTTTCCCTCCCCCTGCGACAACTCCCGGACCAGCCCGTCAGAACGTGACGCGCGCAGTCCCGGGAGCCCGCGACCTGACGCGGGAGCGTGGCCGCGGTACGTCATCCGCGCCGGCCAAAGGAGGCACGAGAGGTCGTCCACCTGGCGCCGGCGTCGGCTGGCTGCAGCACGCGCCGGCACAGCGCCTCGCAAGCTGATCAGGCCGCTGAGGGGTTCGGGACGTAGGTCCGGTAAGCGCCCACCTGGCGAAAGCCCATGCGCTGGTAGACCGGGAACCCCATGGCCGAAGACTGGAGGCTGGCGAAGCTGGCCCCGAGATCCCGGCCCCGGAACATCGCCTGGCGTGTCATCTGTTCGCCGTAGCCGTGCTGTCGCTGAGCGGGAACGGTGGACACCATGTAGATCCCGGCGACACCGTTATTGAGGACGAGGCCGGAGGTGGCGACGGGCTCGTCCCCGACGAATCCAAGGTAGAGCTCGTAGCCGATGAGCCCCGCCGTCACCGGGGCGGTGAAGGAGCGAGCGAGGGCCTTGGGAATGCTGTAACCCTGGGCCATGGTCTTTGCCCAGAGGGCCAGCTCGGCGCTGTCCCAGCAGGTGACAACGCGGAGGCCATCGACGGGCGGGACTGAGGCAATTTCCGTGTGGACCATGGCGGGCATGTCTGCCTCGTCGGCGGGCATACCCGTGTCGGTGGCGGCGATGAAACCGTTGGCGAGCAGGGCCTTTTCGATCCCGGGCACGGCGCCGACGCGAAAACGGACGAGGTAGGGGCGGCGTTTGCGGGCGAAGTACTCGCGGATGGCCGTCAGCCGCTCGGGCAGGGGCCGGCGCGACTTCCAGAGGTAGGCAACGTTGAAGGCAGCGTAGTGATGCTCGCCGGAAGTCATGATGAGGCCGTCCTGCTCGACGATCTCGTGGCCCGGCGTGCCTGCGGTGAGCAGGCTCCACGAGCGGAAGTAGTTGGCGTCGGCCCGGGCGAGGAGTTCGCGCTCATCCATGGCGCTAGCCGGGAAGGTCTTCTTCGTGGAGGCCATAGAGCGGCGGCGGCTCGACACCGGCAGCGGCGAGGTACTCGCAGAGCTGGCTGCGGTGATGCACTTCGTGTTCGATGAGGCCGCCGAAGATGGGCACATAGGCAGGGACCCTGTCGCCCGCAACTGTCGCCGCTGTGCCGGAGAGATCGGCTTGCCGGAGGCGTTCCAGTGTCCTCGTCGAGGTGTATTCGAGGTGGCGCCGCAGGACCTGCGGGGTAGGGCGGGGAGGCGGTTCGTGGCCTTCATATCGGAGACCACCCCCGGCGATGTTCTGGGAGTTCATGAGCCGGGCATTGGCGATGTGGGTCACCAGTTCGGCGGCGCTCCACTCGCTATAGGAGGGGCGCCAGTCGAGGAGGTCCTCGGTAAGGAGAGCGGCCGCTTCGTACGTACGCCCGTGGACATGCTCCACATAGTCGATGAGCCAGTCGAACTCCACGGCCATCGATCAACTTTACTCCGGGTCTAGTCGCCTTTGGCCAGCGCGCCGAGCAGTTCCACAGTGCGATCCTTAGCGGCGCGATCGTCGCTGAGGAGGAGCGGGTCGGCGATGATCTCGCCGGCGCCGAAACCAGGCAGACGCCGCACGCGGTCCGCCACTTCCTGTTCGCTGCCGGAGATGACGATAGCCTTCGCCAGGGCGGGTGTGAACTCAGTTCCGGCCGCTTCCGGGTAGCCGGCCTCCTGCATCATGGCGCTATAGAACGGCAGGCGCTGGTAGAAGCCAAACTGTTTGCCCGCTGCTTCGAACACGGCGTCGGCGTCTTCGCTGACGACGATGGGCTGGTGGACGACGGCCGGGGGGGTCGGACGACCCGCCGCCTTCGCACCTTCAGCCAGGGCAGGCACGGCAACGTCGCGGATGTGCTCGATCGGGGTGACCCAGGAGATGCCGCCTTCGGCCAGTTCGCCGGCGAGCTTGAAGGCGTTGTGGCGGAGGGCAGAAATCATCACTCTCACCTGGACTGGCCCGGCGATCTCCCCTTCTGCGTGGAGGCGCTTGCCGTGGAAACTCACTTTCCCGTCCCGAAAGAGGGTTGTGAGAATGGTGATGTACTCGCGGAGGTGTTCGAGCGGGCGGACGAAGTCGAAGCTGTAGGTACGTTCGACGGCCGGCTTGTGGCTCGGCCCGACGCCAAGGCGGAGCCGCCCCGGAGCGAGGTTATCGAGGGCGACAGCTTCCTGGGCGAGGGCGAGCGGATGGCGAGGAAACGTCGGCACGATCGAGGTGCCGAAGCCGATCCGTTCCGTGCTCCCCGCGGCGGCCGCGAAAGCGACGATCGGGTCCGCCTGGAGTCCGCCACTCGTGCTCCAGGCGACGTCGATGCCGGCTTTCTCCGCCGCAATTGCCGCATCGCGGATTGCGGCCGCGTCACGACCGGCCGCTCTCAGGCCAATAACGAGACCCTTCATGTAGTCCTCCCCGGAACGATTGTCCGCCGTCTGTTGATCTCTTCGCCGGACGATACCAACCGCCGGGCCACCCCGCTTAATGACTCTTGAAGAGGCAGGTCTAGAATGGCGCCATGCTTCACGACATCCTGTTAGTCGGAGCCGCCTTCCTCGCCTCGGCGGTCGAAATGGTGGAGGCGATGACGATCGTCCTCGCCGTGGGAATCACGCGGGGCTGGCGCACGGCGCTAGCGGGAGTGGCGGCGGCATCGGTGGCGCTCGCGGTCATTGTTGGCACCCTGGGGAAGTCGCTCGATCAATTCATCCCGATCGACACGCTGCTCGTGGTCGTCGGCATCCTCCTCCTCGTCTTCGGCATGCAGTGGCTGCGGAAGGCGATCATGCGTTCGACCGGTCTCAAGGACCTCCACGACGAGGACCGCATCTACCAGGAGGAGCTCGCCGAACTCAAGGGACTTGGCGCGGACCCCATCGCCGGCAATGTGATCGACTGGAACGGCTTCGTCGTCTCGTTCAAGGGAGTGCTGCTCGAAGGGCTTGAGGTGGCATTCATCGTCATCAGCTTCGGCGCCGCCAACGATGGCCAGTACGGTCTGGCCGTGAGCGGCGCCGTGGTGGCCTTTGTCCTGATTACGGCCATCGGGCTGGCGGTACACCGGCCGCTCAGCAGGGTGCCGGAGAATTCGATCAAGTGGGTTGTCGGCGTGATGCTCATGGCCTTCGGGACATTCTGGATGGGTGAAGGCGTTGGCCTCGATTGGACCCTGAAGGAAGGGATGATCCCTGTGCTCGCGATCCTCTACTGGCTCGCCGGCATGGCGATGGTGGGGCTGCTCAAGCCCCGGTTGGAAGCGCGGATGGCAGAGGCGCAGGCGTGAAGTACATCGTTGCGTTCGCCGCGTTCTGGTACGACTTCATCGTTGGCGACTCGTGGCTGCTCGCCGCTTGCGGGGCGCTGGTGCTGGGCCTGGCCTGGCTGCTGGTGGAAATGGACGCCGATTACATCGCCGAGGTGGTGCTGCCGGTGGTCGTGGTCGGCGGTATCGCGATCAGTCTCCCGCTGCGGCGGTAGCGGCCCCTAGGCCGTGAAGCGAACGACTGGTGTTGTCCGGCCCCAGAGCTCTTCGAGGCGATAGTACTCACGCTTTTCCGGCGTGAAGACGTGGACAATGATTTCGCCGAAGTCGAGGAGAAGCCAGCCGCTTTCGGCCGAACCTTCCTGGTGGCGAAGGTCATGGCCCTCGGGCTTGAGGTCTTTTTCCAGGTACTCGGCGAGCGCCTTAAACTGGGGTGGCGACTGCGCGCTGGCAATCACGAAATAGTCCGTGAAGGTTGACGTGCGGGAGATGTCCAGCAAGGCGATATCCAGGGCCTGGTGCTCCGAGAGGATATCGACGGCCTTGTGAGCCAGGGCTTCAGCGTCCAGAAGTGCTCCAGTGGGACATCAGAGTTGTGGGAAGGATTGTACCAGAGGATGGGAGACCGAGCCCGGGTCGTCGTTGGCATGTCCGGCGGAGTCGATAGCTCCGTGGCGGCTGCGCTGCTGCATGAGCAGGGCTACGAGGTCATCGGCGTGACCATGCGGCTGTGGACGGAAGCTCGCCCGGACGAGTTCCAGGGGCACCAGCAATGCTGCTCGGTCGAGGATATTGGCGACGCACGCCGGGTGGCGGGGCAGCTGGGCATTCGCCACTACGTGATGAACTTCGAAGAGGAATTCAAGGCCACGGTGGTCGACAACTTCGTCAGCGAGTATGCCGCCGGGCGAACTCCGAACCCCTGCGTCCGCTGCAACGAACACATCAAGTACCGGGCGCTGGTGAATCGCCTGCCGGCCCTGGAAGCGGACTATGTCGCGACCGGCCACTACGCCCGCGTCGAACATGGCCCGGAGGGGCACCGGCTCCTGCGCGCCGTCGATACGGCCAAGGACCAGTCGTACGTGCTCTATATGCTCGACCAGGAACAACTGGGCCAGCTGCTGTTGCCCATCGGCGAACTGACGAAGGGCGAAGTGCGCGAGCAGGCCCGGCGACTCGGGCTCGAGGTGGCCGAAAAGCCGGACAGCGTGGAGATTCTGCTTCGTGCCCGGGAACGACTACCGCAGCTTCCTCGACGGGCGGGTGGCGATGGAGCCGGGCGCGATGCTGGACCACGAAGGCGAGCAGGTGGCCGAACATCGTGGCATTGCGGCCTACACCCTCGGCCAGCGGAAGGGGCTCGGCGTTGCGACAGGCGAGCCACGCTACGTGACGGGCATCGACGCGGCCGCGAACATCGTCACCATCGGCCCCGAGGAAGACCTCTTCAGCGACAGCGTCGAAATCTCCGAAGTGCGCTGGACGGACGGGGCTATCGCGGATGGCTCGCCCCTGGAGGCGAAGGCACGTTACAAGGCGGAACCGGCGCCGGCACAGCTGCTGAGCAGGGACGGCGACAGGGCGGTCCTCAAGTTCGACCGGCGGCAACGGGCGCTCACGCCTGGACAGGCATTGGCGCTATACCGGGGAGATGTGGTGCTGGGCGGAGGCACGATCGAGCGCGCGTGGCGAGCGGAGACGAAGTAGAGAACGCGCCAGCCCCGACTACGCGTGGGCGAGGACGACGTGGCGCATGTACCAGACAAGGTCGGGGCCATTGATGCGGCCCTCGGCGAGGCCATCAAGATGCGCGGCAATGGCTGCCAGTTCATCCGGGGTCGTGATGCCGCCGGCGATCGCCTTCTCGGCCCAGTTGGGGATGTTGAGACGGAACATTGCGGCGGCGTCTCTTGCCGGGACGGGATAGCGGATCGGTTCGTCGAGGAGCACCGAAGCCCCGCTGGGAGCAAGTGAGGCGAGCCGGGGGCCGATGTAGAGTTCGCCGCCGGTCGTGCCGATGACCTCTGCTGTGATTTCGAGGTAGCGCTTGCATGTGGGCTCGGTGACGTCGATGGCGTCAACTTCGTCGAGGAGGAGACGGCCGCCGAGCGCCAGGGCATCAACCCAGCGCTTCATTGCCCCCGCCGGGTCCGGGAGATGGGTGACGAGGAGGCGGGCGAAGATGACATCCGGCGGATCACCGGGAAAGGGTGGCGCGGTGACGTCATGGACGTAGAAGTTCGCAACGTCGCCACGCTCGCCGCTTGCCTGGGCGATGAACTCTGGGGAGATGTCGAGGCCGGTTGTCGTCGCCGCACCGGTCGTCCGGGCGACAAGGGTGGTTGTGTAGCCGGGACCGCAGCCGAGGTCGACGGCATGACCGACGGCGCCGGGGGCATGGTCGCGGAGGAATGCGGCCGACTCCTCTTCATAGACGTCCGCGAGGATCCGCAGGCGTTCGGCGGCCGAGGCGGAGTGGCCGAAGGTGTAGGCAGAGGTCACGAGAGACACTCCCTGAGCAGTGATTTCCAGCGGGGGATGTCGATCTCCCAGCAGACGGTAACGGGCTTCGCGAGCTGCCACCCGGGGCCAGGCTCGCGCCGGGCAGCGATGTCGAGCTGGTCGACGACGGTCATGCCCCGGGTCAGGTCGCTTATCGTTTCGACTTCGACGAGGTGCTTCGACGAGCGCGTGCAGATCGTGGGGTCGATGGCAATCGCCATCGCGATTGGGTCGGGAAGGGTGACCGACGGCTTCCCCTCCATCCGCTCCATCGCCTTGATGACGGCAGCCTGGCAACCGATCGCAAACTCGGCGACGGGTGTGCCGATGGAGCGGATGGCCCCGTACTCGGATTCGCTGAGGGCAGCTTCGTCGCGGCAGAGTTCCCAGCCAACCATCTCGATGGGGAGGCCGGAACGAAAGACCATCGCCGCCGCGTCCGGGTCCACCCAGATGTTGAACTCTGCCGCCGGGGTGATGTTGCCGACGGTGTTGGCGGCGCCACCCATGACCACGCAGCGGCTAACGAGGTCGACGATGTCGGGCGCGCGACTGATGGCGAGAGCGACGTTGGTGAGAGGGCCGAGGGTGACGAGGACGGCGCCCGGGTTGGCGCGGAGCAAGGTGATGAGCGCATCGGCGCCGTGGCCGGGTTCCGGGGTGCGCTTCGGCGGCCCATAGCCCTGGTCGCCGAGACCATCGCTGCCGTGGAAGGGCTGGGCCGTCGAACCGAGCTTCAGGAGCGGCCGGTCGGCGCCCGCCCACACCGGTACTTCGGCGCCGGCAACTTCGACCGAGTAGAGCGCGTTCGCCAACGCCTGGTGGAGCGGGACGTTCCCGTGAACGGCGGTGATCCCGGCAACCTCGACATCCGGGTGGCGGAGGGCCATAAGGATGGCGACGGCGTCGTCGCTGCCGGTGTCGGTATCGATGATGAAGGTGCGCGGCATCTCAGTAGGGCAGGCCGGGGAGCCCGTTCAGGGTACGCACGTAGCTGGCGCGGCCGAGGTGTCCGTTGCCGTGGCCGACGAGCCCGTGGCCAATCGCCTCCATGCGGGGAACCTCGCCCCAGGGGCGGATGGTCTGCACCGTGGCGAGGTACTCGTCGGACATCGCCGCGATCCTGGGGACAACCGAGGCAGCGACTGCCGAGGAGTAGCGTTTGAATTCGTCCGGGCCGGGAAAGCGGAGGCTGTAGGCGTCGTTCGGGTCCATGCCGGTTCCCTGGTCGACTTTCGGGAGCCCCCATGCTTCGAAGAAGCCTTCGCGAAGCCAGACCGGCTGCTCACGCTCGAAGACGAAGTGGACGATGTTGTCGACCGTGCGGAGGACGTGCCAGACATCGAAGCCGGCGGAGTTGGTGATGCCGCCGTGGGTGTCGGAGAGCTGGTCCGCGGTCATCCCGTCGACGGCGAGGTCGCAGTACTGGAGGACGCGAGCGACGAGCACCGACTGCTGCGCCGCGATGGTCGGCGGGTTCCCCATACCGGGCAGGTTGGCCATTCATCTCCCTCTACGCGGTGTGCCCGCGAAGCTTACCAAGGAGTCGAAGGTAAAGACGTCAGCGGGCGGTGTAAGAACTTCGCGGATCACCTGTCCTACCTGCAAGAAGCGCAGGAGGAAACCAATGAATGCTCGAGAATCTATGCGGTACGTGATGTTCGGAGGCGCGGCGGCGTTGTTCGTCGCCGGCGGCCTGATGATCGGCCAGGTGATGGGCGCGCAGCCGCTCCAACACGTGCAGGCAGCGGCCTTCCAGCCCTTCGACCTCGTGGCGCCGAAACAGGACAAGCCTGCTGACGACAGCACATCCCACGCCGGCGGCGACGCCAAAGACGAGGCAGCGGCCCCCACGGCGACGCAGGGTGTGCTGACCGCACCGACGAGCACACCGGCCACGGCGAGCATCCCGGGTGGAACCAATGACCCTGCCACCATCGAGCCAACGGCTGTCCCCGAGGACACGCCGTACCGGCCAACGCCCACGACGGTCCCGACAGAAGAACCGACTGCACCCGTTGCCGAACCGACCGACGAGCCTACCGTTGCGCCTTCGCCGGAGACGGGCAGCGATGATAGCGGCGATGTTGACGAACCGACCGTGACGCCCGACGACGGCGAAGGCGAGACGCCTGACCCTGAGGATCCCGGCGACCCGGATCCCGGTCCCGGCAGTGGTGGTGGCGGCGGCATCATCGTCCAGATCGACCCCTGCATCATCAACCCGTACGGCCCCGGCTGCGACAAGGGTGTCAATCCCGTCCCGCCGTTGAAGTTCCACCCCTGCACGTTCACGCTGGAGCCCTGCCCCGGTGAGGACAATGGCGACGACGGCGCCATCACCTTTGTCCCGATCGACCCCTGCATCCTGGTCGACTGCAACCCGGCGCCGAAGAATCCAGGTGACTTTGGAATCGGCCCGGTGGTCGACCCGGGAGTCCTTCACTTCATCAACCCCTAGCGGGGACAAGCCAACGGCAAAAGGGGCGCGCATCGATCGATGCGCGCCCCTTTCGTGCGTCCGCGAGTGACGTCGTTCAGGCGGGCTCCAGGGCTTCGGCCTCAGCGACCGTCCGCTGCTCGGCCTCCCGCGTGGCCCCTCGGCCAGGAGCGCGCATCGCCACGAAGGTCGCACCGACCGCCAGGGCCGCGACGCCGACGATCATGCTGACACCGAGGCCATCGACGAAGGCGGACTGCGCCTGGCTGATGAGGACCTGGCCCTGGGCACCCATTTGGTGGCCAACCTGCATGGCAGCGGCGAGCGAGGACGTGGCAGCCGATGCCGCTTCCGGCGGAAGCCCGGCCGTCGAATCGGTGACGGCTGAGCGGTAGGCCTCGTTCATCACGCTCCCGAGCACGGCGATCCCGAGGGCGCCCCCAAGCTCGCGGGAGACGTCGTTCACGGCTGAGGCGACGCCCTGCTTCTCCGGCGGCAGCGACCCGACGATGGCGTTCGTCGCGGGCGGGCCGGAAAGCGCCATTCCGATTCCGAACGGGATGAGTGCGAAGAGGAAGTGCCAGTATGAGGAGTCGGTGCCGAGCGTGGACACGAGCAGGAAGCTCAGGCCGATGCAGCTCAGTCCCACCGCTCCGGTCAGGCGGGAACCAGCACGGTCGGCGATGACCGGCGCAAACCGCGAGAGAGGGATGACGACGACCGCCATTGGCACGAGCGCGAGCGAAGCCTCAAGCGGGGAAAAGCCGAGCACGAGCTGCAGGTACGGCAGCGCGAGGAAGAGGAATCCGAACGCCGCGAAGAACTGCACAGAGATGGAGAGCGAGCCGGCACTAAAGCTCCCGTTGAGGAAGTGACGCGGGTCGAGCATCGGCTCGCGGAGCCGCAGTTCCCAGGCGACGAAGAGGGAGATGCCAACCAGGCCCGCTGCAAGCGCGCCAGCCGTAATGGGGTCCGTCCATCCGCGTTCCGGTCCTTCGATAATCCCGAAGACGAGCCCGGAGAGACCGACAACCGAGAAGAGCGTGCCAACCGGGTCGAGCCGGGGGGCTTCCGAGTCGCGCGTCTGGGGCACCACGGCAATGGTGCCGGCAAGGGCGACGATGCTGAGCGCGACGTTGAGGACGAAGATCGACTGCCAGGGGAACCATTCGAGCAGCACACCAGAAGCGAGGAGACCGACGACGGCCCCACCGGCCGCGACCCCGGTCCACGTGCCGACGGCCTTGCCCCGCTCTTCCGGCGGGAAGACGGTGGTGATGACGGAGAGCGTCACTGGCATGACGAAGGCAGCGCCGGCACCCAGCGCGGCACGGACGACGATGAGCTCGCCCGGTGAGTTTACGAGGAGCGCTCCCGACGAGGCGACGCCGAACAACGCCAGTCCCGCCATCAAGATTGGCTTGCGACCGTAGCGGTCTCCAATCGCGCCGGCGGGGAGCAGCAGTGCCGCGAAGACGAGTCCATAGGCGTCAACGATCCACTGGAGCTGGGTCTGCGAAGCGCCGGTATCCCTTGCGAGTTCGGGCAGGGCGACATTCAGGCTGGCGACGCCGGCCACCACCATCATGAGCGCAAGGCTCATGACGCGAAGAACCGCGCCTCGTTGTTTTTTCTCGTCCGAGAACCTGATCCGGGGGTTCATGACTGCCTCCTTGTTCTGGTGACCTTTCTGGCTGGTGTCGGCCGGTTGGCCTCGGTCGCCACTGTCTCGTCTTCCCCATGCACATCGCTACCTGCCATCGAAGGACACGGCCTCAGTCTTTGGTCGGATGGACGCGGTGCCTTGCACCCTGGCCCCCACCACAGTGGGGCGGCAGTCCCGAGCCTCTCATCCCTTCCAAAGACCACCGATGTGGCTGCCCACCGGCCCGTGGGGTTGTATCGAGATTGCTCAACCCTCCACCCGGTGCGCGCAGGCTTTGCCGGGAAGACCGCGCCTCGTTGTTTCTTCTCATCCGAGAACCTCACGCGTGGGTTCATGACCGCCTCCATGGGTTAACTCAACACCTGTTGAATTCAACTACTGTAGAATTAACTCATGGAGACGTCAACGACAGGGTCGGGGCGCAGCGGGCGCCGGCGTGGAGAACCTCACACAAGAGAGGCGATTGCTGAGGCTGCACGGTTGCAGTTCGCCGAATCAGGCTACGAAGGTGCGACCATGCGCTCGATAGCACTGGCCGCAGGCGTCGACCCGGCGCTCATCGTCCACTTCTTCGGCAACAAGGAGGCACTCTTCCGGGAGGTGATGGAACTCCCGGAGGAGTCTGGACCGAGTGCTCCAGTCCGTTGGTGCGGGTCCACGGGAAACCGCTGGCGAACGATTCGCCCAGGCGGTTGTGCGGGCCATGGACAACCCGGCCACGCGGTCGATCATCATCGGCCGTATTCGCTCCGCCGCGACACATGAAGAGGCAGCCGGGCTCGTCCGCGACCTGGTTTCGAAGGACCTTGGTGTCATCACGCGGTCAATGGCCAACGACCAGCCGGCCGAACGGGCAGTGCTCGTGGGCGTTCAGGTCGTTGGTCTGGTGGTGGCCCGCTATGTGGCCGCCATCGAGCCGCTGGCGTCGATGCCGTCAGCCGAGGTGGCTCGGCTCATGGCGCCGATCTTCCAGCGCCTGCTGGTAGAACCGCTGGGCGATTAGACCTCGAAGAGGAACTCGACCTCGACCGGCACACCGCGGGGAAGTTCGGCCACACCGACGGCGGCGCGGGCATGCTTTCCGGCCTCGCCGAAGACATCGATGAGGAGCTGGCTGGCGCCGTTCACGACGGCTGGCTGGTCGTGGAATCCCGGCGCACTGGCGACGAAGCCCCCGACGCGGACAACGCGCTTCACGGCGTCGAGGGAACCGAGCTCACCTCTGACGATAGCCAGGGCGTTGATTGCGCACTGCCGGGCGTATGGCGCCGCCTCGTCTACTGTCACGCCGTCGCCAAGGCGGCCGGTGGGGACCTGGCCGTCTTTCGTCGGGAGCTGGCCCGAGACGTAAAGCATCGATCCGGAACGGACGCAGGGCGCATAGAGTCCCGCCGGCGCCGGAGCCGCAGGGAGGGTGATGCCGAGCTCGGCGAGCTTTGCTTCGGCCGTCATTCAGCGTCCTCACCGAGGAGGCGCTCGATAACCGCGTCGAACTCCTCGTTGCTGAAGCACTCGATCGTGATGCGGGCGCCCTTCTTCTGGGGCTGCACCGTGACGCGGGTGCTGAGGGCGCGGCGAAGCCTGCCCTCGATATCGGCCACGGTGGCGTCGCGACGATTCGGCGGTGGCGCGGTGGCTGGCCCCACGGGCTCGGGCCGGCTGAGGGTGCGCCGGACCAGTGCCTCCGTTTCGCGGACGCTCAGATGCCGTTCGACGACGTGCTTCCAGGCGTCAATCCGCTCCTTGCCTTCGGCCAGGCCGAGGAGCGCGCGGGCGTGCCCTTCGCTGATCTCACCGGCGACGAGGCTGCGGCGGATCTCCGTGTCCAGCTGGAGGAGGCGGAGGGCATTGGCCACGGCGGCACGGCTCTTGCCGACACGGCCGGCGGCCACCTCCTGGGTGAGCCCATGTTCGTCGATCAGGCGGCGGTAGGCGTGGGCCTCTTCAATCGCGTTGAGGTCGGCGCGCTGGATGTTCTCGATGAGTGCCAGCTCGAGCAACTCATCGTCGGCGGCCTCCCGCGTGATCACCGGCACAGCGTCGAGTTCGGCGAGGCGAGCGGCCTGGAGCCGGCGCTCACCGGCGATCAGGCGGTAGTTCCCGTCCGGGTCGCGGGTGACCACGAGTGGCTGAATGATGCCGTGCTGGCGGATGGAGTCAGCCAGTTCGCGCAACTTCTCCGGTTCGAAGTGGGTGCGCGGCTGGTCCGGGTTCGGCGCGATGAGGTCGATGTCGATGTATTCGGGGCCGCCGCGGCGGGTCGATGGCAGCGGCGCATCCATGGCGCTGGCGCCCTCCGCCGGCTGCGGTTCGCCTGCGGGAATAAGGGAGCCGAGCCCCCGGCCGAGTCCTCGTTTTGCCTGCGTCATACCGCTACTCCTACGCGTTCCAGTAGTTCTCCTGCGAGGTCGTCGTAGGCGGTCGCAGAGCGGCCGCCGGGTTCGTACATGAAGATGGATTGGCCGTGGCTGGGAGCCTCGCTGAGGCGGACAGCACGCGGGACAACGGTGTCGAAGGTGCGGGCGAAATGTTCACGGACTTCATCGGCGACCTGCTGCGAGAGCCGTGTCCGGATATCGAACATGGTCAGGAGAACGCCGAGGACCGTGAGGCTCGAATTAAGGTTGTGGCGGACGAGAATCGAGGGTCTCGGTGAGACGGGTCAGACCCTCGAGGGCCATGTACTCGCACTGGACCGGGATGATGACGTAGTGGCTTGCCGTCAGGGCGTTGATCGTGAGCAAGCCAAGTGACGGCGGGCAGTCGATGAAGACGAAGTCGTAGTCGTCGATCGCCTGGTGGATTGCCGCCGAAAGACGACGTTCGCGTGCCATTGCCGGGACGAGCTCTACCTCGGCCCCGGAAAGCGCCCGACTCGAAGGGACGATATCGAACCCCTCCGACTCCACGCGCGTGACACAGGCCGAGATCGGCGTTTCGTCGATGAGCGCGTCGTAAATGCCGGGGATGTCCTCGCCATCGATGCCGACTGCGCTCGTTGCGTTGGATTGGGGGTCGAGGTCGACAAGCAAGACCTTGTGGCCACGCCGGGCGAGGGCCGCCGAGAGCGACACTGCCGACGTCGTTTTGCCGACACCCCCTTTCTGGTTCACAAAAGTGACGACTTGAGCGCTCATGCTGCCCTCCCTGCACTACGTTGGCGGAGTTCGTCGCGGGTGGCTGCGGCCCGAAGGCCTTCTCGTTCGACAGCGATGGACCCGGCGGCAAGCCCCCAGGTCATTGCTTCCTCCAGATCGCCGGTTTCGGCGTAGCGAATGACGAAGGCCGTGCCGAAGCAATCGCCTGCGCCTGTAGGGTCGACCACGGGACCGGCCGCCAACGCGGCGTAGTCCTTGCGGCTGGCGCCCGTGAAGAGCGAGGCGCCATTGTCGCCATGGGTCAGGGCGACGGTCATGCCGGCACCGGCGAGTGCCTTCGCCAGGCCAGTTGGATCTGCGCAGTCTTCGTCGCTGAAGAGGGCGATGGCCCCGGGAACGGCGAACCGAAGGCCTGCGGGCAGCGCATCGGAGCGGGGGCGAATGCGATCGCCGGGGTCGCGGTCGCGAAGGACACCCTGGAGGGAAACGGCACGGACCCGGGCCTGGTGCCGCGGCCAGCCTGTGACCTCGCGGAAGACCGGGGCGAGGATGACGACGTCGGACTCGCCGGCATATTCATCGAGCAGGCCGTCGAGCGCGAGGCTGTCGCCGTGCATGAGCTGGGTGCGCACCATGCCCTGGTAGACGTTTTCGAACACGGGGTAGGTCTCGACGACGGGGCCGATGACGTTCAGCCCATCAAGCGCGGAGGCCGGAAAACCGGCAGGCAGATGCGTCACCACATCGACGCTGGCTTCGAGAGCGAGGGCCATGCGCCCGCAATAGAGCGCCGGGCCACCAGCCACGAATTCGCCGTCGGGGAGGCGATCCTTGACCACGTTGCCAGCAATGACGATCTGCGTGATGCGCCTCCTTCTCCCCTCGCTTAATCGCGGGGCAGTATCACCACCTTGCGATTTTCGCCGTCACCCGTGCTCTCAGTAATGACGTCTTCGTCTTCGGCGAGGGCAAGGTGAACCAGCCGACGGTCGGCAGGAGTCATCGGCTCGAGCGTGATGGGATCGCCGTACTCTTTCACGGTCTCGGCCATGCGTAGGGCCTTGCCGACGATCTCTTCCTCGCGCCGGTGGCGGTAGTGCTCGGCGTCGACGGTGACCCCACCTTTGCCGGGATAACGCTGCCCAAGCATGAGATTGACCAGGTATTGCAGATTGAGCAGCGTCTCCCCACGCCGTCCGATAAGCACACCAAGGTCGTCACCACTTATGTCAATGACCGCCAGCGCCGACCCTTTTCCGTCGCCGGGAGTGACCGGTTCCCGCAGGCTGATCTCGGCAGCGATGTCCAGGATGCGCAGCAGGTCGTCGACCACACCCGCGGCGAAGTCGACTTCTTCAGCATCGATATTCGGCTCGATGACCGGCTCTTCTTCACCATCCCGACGGCGCGGACTGCGCTCGCCACGGTCACTGCCCCCGCTCCGTCCGGAACCACCATCGCTACGCCGGCCACGCGAAGGAGGACGTTCGCCGCTTTCAGCAGCCGGGCGCGATTCCTCGTCGCCTCCGTCACGGCCGGCGCTGCTGCGAAGGAAGTCGGCCTCGGTCAGCTTGGGGCTTGCGGTCTCCACGAACTCATCGGAACGCGATGAACGGCCGGAAGACCTGCCACCGCCGCGAGAGCCTCTTTGCTGTCCTCCGCTGCCACCGCCGCTACTGCCAGTTCCGCGTCGATTCGACGGGCGAGGCGCCCGGGTGTCGGTGCCGCCAGCGGCTGCTTCGTCGCGGCCACGGCCGCCACGTCCTCTGCCGCCACGTCGACGGCCACCGTTCCCGGAAGCCGACTCCAATCCTTCGCCGGGAAGCCACTCGACGCGCACGGTGGCGTCGCGACCGCCCCGGCCGAAGAGAAGGCCCTTCTTGCCCTCGTCGAGCACGGTCATTTCAACCTGCTCCCGACGGGCGCCGAGTTCGGCGAGCGCCGCCTTAAGAGCGTCGTCGACGGTTTTGCCGCTTGCTTCGGCCTGGTCCATTTGCAGTCCTCAATTCTCGTGAGCCGGGGAGGTCTCCTTTGGCAGCGGGGCGCGTATCAGCTGACGCCCCGTCATCATCCGGTTTGGCGGACGCCGTTGGAACCCTGGCTTTCATCCACGGTTGTATGTTTAACTGTGGTACTCCATATATCGCTATGTTAAATCCGATACCGACGATGGAGTTCACTACCCAGTAGAGGCTGACGCCACTGGGAAAGCTGAGTGCGAAAAAGGCGAACATCGCCGGCATCATCCATTGCATCATTTGCTGCTGCTGCCGGGCGCGTTCGTCCTGGTTCAATTTTGGTGATGCAGCCGTCTTCGTCTGCAGCCAGCTGGTGATACCGACGAGGCCGACCATCAAGATGGCGGGCTCCCGAAGGTCCAGCCCCAGGAATGTTTCCTCGATTGGGACGGCGTGCTGGATGTAAGAGAAGTCGTACAGACGGGCGGAAAGGTGTTCCAGTGCTTCGGGCGAGGCAGGGAGGGTGAACCGAACGGCGTAGAAGAGGGCGATAAGGATCGGCATCTGGATGATCATCGGGCCCAGGCAGCCGATTGGGTTCGCGCCCGCTTCCTTATAGGCGGCCATCAGCTCCTGCTGGCGCCGCTTGGGGTCGCTGTACTTCTTCTGCAACTCCTGGACCTTCGGCTGCAGTTCCTGCATCGCTCGGGTCTGGTGGAGTTGCCGGAGCGTGAGCGGGAACGTCGCAATCCGGATGATGATCGTGAACGCGATGATCGCGAGGCCGAAGCTGCCGCCCAACAGATGGGTCAACAACACGAGGAAGTTGACCATCGGGTTGAGCAGGAGGGTGCCGAAAACCTGGCCGATCACGAGGCGCTCACGATCGGGACTTCCACGACCGAGAAATTGGATGGATCGGCCTTGAAAAGCTTCCCTTTTGTAGTCACGACGTATGCTACGCCGTCGCGAGCCACGACATTGGCCCTGATAGTGCCGGCGCCGGAAATCGGAACCCGATTCCGTATTTCCCCGTTTGCCTTGTTCACGAACAGCACAGCGGGACTCTCGTCTGCGAAGACCACCCAGTCACCAACCACGGCCGGGCCTGATTTCACACGCCCATTCGTTTTGGCTGTCCAACCTTCCGTTTGATCCGTTATGTTGACTACAGCCAGCGTGCCCTCGAAGTCGCCGAAATAGGCGTTGCCAGCTTCGATGGCCGGACGGGTCCAGATCCATCCCTTGCCAGAAATGACGGGCCCAACCTGCGTGCCCGTCGCCTTATCGACGAAGTAGACCTCCTTTCCCAACGTCGCTACGAACAGTAGCGAATCTGATGCCGATGAAATCTCCGCGATCGCGGCCGAGTTCGCCGAAAATGGCGTGTCCCACAACTCGGAGCCTGCGGCCAGGTCTACCGCCCGTACCTTGCCATCCATGGTGGCGACGTAGGCAGTGTTCCCCTCGACGATAGGGGTCGCCCAAATCCCTCGATTTGAGAGATTCAACCCACCACTTGGCCATCCAGGTGTGGGCGAACCATCGGCCGTGGTAACCGAATAGAGGAACCCTTGCGTTGTACCGAATATTAACCGGTCGCCCGCGAGCTCCGGCCCGTTGACGATGCTCCCGGAGATATCCACCTGGTCCTTCGTGGACCACCGCAAGCGGCCATCGTCTTTTCCAATGGCGTAGACCTCGCCCGCGTAGCTACCGACGTAGACCATATCGCCGTCCACGATCGGGTCCGAATAGACGGACTCGAGGGAAATGTCCTTTTCAGAGCTGAGATTGTGGTCGGGGAAGGTCCAGAGAACGGTAGCCGAACCGCTGTCGAACGAAACGGCGCTGAGCTTGTCCTTCTTAAGGAAGAGGAGAGCGGAATTATCCTCGAATACAGGTGCGGCCCATCCCTCGGGGTTGGCGACGCCGCGACAGGCCGTGGCCAGAAGCGCAAAGGCAATCACGAGCACACCCGCGACAGGGAGACGGGGCTTCATTCGCCGAAGGGTAACAGGAGATCACCTGACGTAACAGAGGCGTTTGAAAAAGGAAAAGGCCGACTGATGTTTCACGTGAAACATCGCGAGCTGGACTCCATCACCGGACGTGAGCGCGGCCAGACAGCAACTCATGGCCGCCGCCGCTGGGATGTGTTTCACGTGAAACACTCTGCCCACTCCGAGTTGCCCACGACTCTCCCGAACGCCTCTCCTTGTTTCACGTGAAACACTCGGGCCGCACCGTCCGCGCGAGACATTCCATGTCGACACTCGAATCCCAACCCAAAGTCAACAGCACGGGAAAGAGTGCGTGCTTCCTGGCCGCGAAACCCCCACAGCCCCTTGCCATCTCGGCGTGACCAGGCAACAAACCGGCACCGGAACAACCATCGACCAGACTGCCCTGAGTCCAACGAACTTCCGGACGCCCTATCGCCTGTCAGGAACGGGATCGTAACCCTGGCCACCGCCCGGCCGGCACCTTCCGAGACGGCGCAGTCCCATCCACACCCCCCGCACAGGGCCAAACCGGTCCACGGCCTCGTACATATACTGCGAACAACTGGGTTCAAACCGGCACGTACCAGGGAATAGCCCCGAAAAGGTCACCTGGTAACCCCGAATCAACCAGAGGATCGGCCTGGCAAACATCCGACGCATCAGACGCCCACACCGGAACGAGACAATGTCGAAGCGATCGCCTCTCGGAGGTCCTTTGGGGAAGCATCCATGCCCGCCGGACGCATCTGCACGACGCACCAGGTACCGGGCGGCAGATCAAGCGAAGCTATCGCGGCCCGCAGCCGCCGCTTCAGGAGATTTCTATCCGTCGCGTGGGGAGCTAATCGCTTCCCCACAGCGAAACCCCATCGAGCGGACGACTCTCCGCCCTCGCGCGGAGATAGTACACGTAACGTGAACCACCGATGGCCAACACGTACGCCGTCATCGAACACTGAGCTGAACTGCCGGGTTGTGAGCCGATTGCGGTGGGCCATGCTGCCCTTTCGGCTGCGGACTAGACCATCGTCAGCCGCTTACGTCCTCGTTGTCTTCGCAGCTTCAAAATCGCCCTGCCGGTGCGCGTCGCCATCCGGTGGCGGAAGCCATGCCTGCGGGCGCGGCGCCTGGTACTGGGCTGATAGGTCCTCTTGGTCGACATCGCCGAACCCTTCCTTCGCTATCCGTGAGCTATCCACCTTACAACGACCGGGCGGTTATGCACGAACCTTAGCGATAGAGGTCAACATACCGCGCATAGTTCTCCATTACCCGAACGATGTAGCCCTGCGTCTCGGTGAACGAGACCGCCTCGACGAAGTCAGCGGGATCGCTGCTCGCGGCCAGTTCTGCCCACGTGCCCGCATGGCCCGGGCCACCGTTGTAGGCCGCCAACGCGACATGCGGTTCACCGAACGTCTTGAGCTGCGCGCCAATGTAGTAGGCGCCAAACTCAATGCTCACGGCCGGCCGCCAGAGATCCGACGCCGTGAAGTCCGAGTAACCCAGCGTCGAGGCGATGTTTTCGCCCGTCGCCGGCACAACCTGCGTCAGCCCGTAGGCATTGGCCACCGAAAGCGCCGTAGGGTCCCAGAAACTCTCCTGGCGAATCAGCGCAGCAAGGAAGAGAGGGTCCACGTTCTCCTTTTTCCCGGCGCTGGTCAGTAGCTCGACATAATCGAGCGGATAGGAAAGGCGTGCGAGGTCTTCGGGCACCACCGCCGATGTGCCGGCGAGCTGTGTCGCCCATCGCGCCGCAAGATCGGTGAGACCGGCGTCGTGGGCGGCGCGGATGTAGCCAAGCCTCTCAAGAGGCGTGAGGTCCTGACCGTCGACCTCCTGGGCCAGAAGATCGCCGGCAAGGTCGGTCAGGCCGACGTCGGCCAGGTCAATCGCGGCCGACTTCACCGCCGGAGGAGCAACAGCGCCCGGTGAGAGCCAGATGGCAATGGCGTTCCAGTCGACTGGCCCTGGCGCTGCCACCGCCTGGTATGAGGCATCCGGGGGCTCCGCGACCCCAAGCCGAATCGCCGCCGCCTGACCATAGAATGAGACAGGGTCTCGATTAGCCGCCTGTTGGAACACGTCCTCGGCCATCGGTGAGTGCAGCGCTTCGAGGGCGCGACCCCGCCAGTAGAGCAAACGCCCGTCGCTGGCCGGGTTCAGGTAATCCCAGTTGGTCAAGGCGCCCTGGGGGTCGCCCCCTTCGTAGAGGACAAAGCCCGCCCGGAACCGTGCCTCTTCGGTGAACTCGCCCGCCGGTCCTTGTGCCAACGCTACATAACGTTGAGCGGCTTCTTCTGTCAGTCCCTGTGCTTCGGTGGCCCTTGCAGCCCAGTACTTTGCTCGATGGATGTAGGGCGAGGTCGGCGACAGCGCCTCAATCCCGTCATAGATGAAGACAGCGTCGGCGTAGTACCCGTCGTCGTCATAACTTGCCGCCAGGTAGTAGGTGCGGAACACCAGGTCCGCAGTGCTGATGCCGGACTCGGCGACCGCATTGTTGAGCCATGCCCGGGCGGTCTCGTATTCGCGCCGGCGGTAGTACACGTACCCGGCCAGTCCCTGGTCGACGGAGAACCCGGCGGAGGTCAGATCGTCGATCGCCATCTCCGCGTAGCGGGACCCGGGGTCCTCGCTCATGATCGCGCTGAGCTGGGCGGCAAAGGTTTCGGTGTCGCCGAAACTGTAAGCCAGGCCGGCGAGCTCATAGCGGTCCCCCGACGTAGCCCGAAGGTCAGTCGAGAGACGCAACCAGTCCGCCGCAGCGGCCTTGTCGCCCTGCGAAAGAGCGAGGTCGGCACGGTCGCGATAGATGGCGAGTTTCACCGTATCGTTCGCCTCGGGGTCGGCGAGACCAGCGTCCCAGGCAGCGTTGGCGCCGGTGATATCGCCGGTCAGCACACGAGCATTCGCCAGCGCCGCCTTGATGTACGGCGAGAGAACCTCACCGGGGCCGGGAGCGAGGCTTTGGAGCACGCCGGAGGCAAGAGCGCCGTTTCCCGCCTCCACCAGCCGTAGTCCATACAGGTAGCCCACACGCAAGGCCGATGGCGTGCCGATGGCGACGGCAAATGCAGCCTGGAGGTTGTCGATGGCGCCCTGGAGATTGCCCGACTGGTACCGCGCGACGCTGGCTCCCAGGAGGGCTTCCGCCTTCACCTGCGGTTCGGTCGCGGCGGCGGCAAGGCCGTCGAAGGCAGCTGCCGCTTCGTCGTAGCTGCCCGCGCGGAGAGCAGCGCGGGCATCGTCGAGAGTGGAGAGGGAAACCGTCGGGGACGGCGACGGAGAAGGAAGGGCGGTGGATGTCGCGACGGGTGATGGAGTCCCGGGTGAGGGCGTGCTGAAGGGCGGATCGCCACCTCCGCCGCCGCATGCGCTGCATATGGCCAGAGCAATGCTGGCGACGCATGCTGCCAACCGCGGGGTGGGTTTGCGCATGTCCACTGCCGAATTGATGCTAGGGACACCCGCATGGCCCGTAAACCCTTCCGGCAAGGGAGGGAAAGGCCCCGCAAGCCGGTACCACCGCCAGTGACTTCCAACCTTCCCGCTCCGCTCTCCACCGTGACGCGCGACCTCAACGCGTGGGTCGAGGTCGACCTCGACCGCCTGGCGACGAATGTCGCCGCCATCCGTCGCGAGGTCGGGAGCGAACACGAGATCATCGCGATCGTCAAAGGGAATGCCTACGGCCACGGCGCATTCGAGGTCGCCAGCGCACTGCTTGAGGAGGGCGTGGAACGGTTGGCGGTCGCCTACATGCCGGAAGCGGTGGCGCTGCGAAAGGCCGGCGTCGCAGCTCCCCTTCTCGTCCTCGACCACGTGTTTCCGGGCGAGGCAGAAGTAGCCGTGGAGCATGACATTGCCGTGACGGTGCACAGCCGCGAACTCGCCGATGCCCTCTCCTCGGCGGGAACGAAGGCCGGGAAGCCAGCACGTATCCATATCAAGGTGGACACCGGCCTGCGACGGTTTGGTGCGATGCCCGGTGAAGCTGTCGGCCTGGCCGAATACTGCGGTTCCCTCCCGGGCGTTGCCGTTGAGGGGCTCTTCACCCACATGGCGAACGCAGACGAGAGAGACGACAGCTTCGCCGAGACTCAGCTACGGCGCTTCGAGGCGGTTGCGGAGGAACTTGACTGGATCCCCTACCGGCACGCGGCAAATAGCGCGACGGCCTTGCGGCGCCCGGAGCTGCGCTTCGACGGGGTGCGGATCGGGCTGGCGCTGCACGGACTGCCGCCACCAAACACGCCGGACCCCGGCCTCCGTCCAACCCTCTCGCTGAAGGCGCGGGTGGCGCGAGTAGTGACGGTGGCGGAGGGCGAAGGCGTGGCCTATGGCCTGACCTGGCGAGCCGCTGAAGAGTCGAGGCTGGCGCTGGTGCCGGTGGGTTACGCCGATGGCTGGCGTCGTTCGCTTGGCAACCGCGGCGAGGTGCTGATCGCCGGGATGCGTTGCCCAATACGCGGACGGATGATGATGGATCAGTTTCTAGTTGACGTAACGCGAGTCGAACAGGTGGCGGAAGGCGACGAGGCTGTCCTCTTGGGCGAACAGGGCGGAGAGCGGATCACCGCGGACGATGTGGCGGCGCTGGAGTCGACGATCTCCTGGGAGGTCCTGGCCGGCCTGACGGGGAGGCTGCCACGGCTCTACACCCGGGGCGGCCGGGTGGTTGCGCGCACCCAGGCTTAATCCGACTCGGGGATGTGCCGGAGGAGGACGCCGACGCGCGGGATCGGCGGCATCAGGAAAGGACCCACGTTCACGAGGTCGATGGCGCCGAACCCGCACTCTGTGAAGAGAGCCGCCATACGCGACCACCCGCGAAGGTCGACTTCGTGCGTACCGCCGGAGAGGAGGCGCGAGTGGAGGCTGTTGAGGCGATCGCTCACAACGGGGGCGACTTCGAGGACGAGGGCGTGGCCGCCTGGAGCCATCACCCGCGAGATTTCCTCCGCAAAGGCGTGGACGACGTCGTCGTCGAAACGGCGGATGAAGTAGAACGAGGTGACGTGGTCGAAGCTGTTGTCGGGGAATGGAAGCTTTTCCGGCCAGCCGATGAGGTCGACCGGGCCGGGGCCATCGACGAGGTCCACGCAGGTTGGTGGTTCCACGTGGCCAGCGCGCGAGGCGAGGAGGTTCGCGTAGTCGCCGGTGCCACAACCCACGTCGAGGTAGCGGCCACCATCGCGGAGCTGCAGGAGGTCGATAATGCGGTCTGCGCGCGGGGTCAGCGCAGACATACCCGCCTGGCTGCTGAGCAGCCTGACAAAGGGGCCGGTGGGGCCCCACACCCATTGTTCGCGAGCCAGCCGCGCGTTGCGGCGACGGCGCATCACAGGGCGTAACTCAGGCGGACGCGTAGTCCCTTCGATTCGGCGTCTCGTGCAATCGCAAGGACCGCAGCAGCCTGCTCCCGGAGGCCCTCTCCGTAGACCTGTTCGACGAGGGTATCGAGCGTCGCATCGCCGGCCTCGAGTCCGCGAACCATCGCCTCGAGGGAGGCGCCGAGACGGGCTGCATCCTGCCAGGCCATCTCGAGCTTCGCGGCGTCTTCCTCGTCTTCGACCGCGCCCTCGTAGAACGTTGTGAGGGGACCAAGGCGCACGTCGTGGTCAAGATGCAGGCGGTCAACGATGTCCATATAAGGATGCTGGGCGCCGAATCCGCGCATCACGGCGAAGGACATGAGCGCCACGAGATCGGCCCCTTCGCCGGGCAAGGAACCGAACGCCCCTTCGCCCTCGACCTCAACGATGAGTTTCACAGCGGTGGCCAGTCCTGCCGTTTGCATCCGCTGACCATTAGAACCCGTTACTGCCATCGATCCAACGGAGAGCGTCGACGAAGACGCCGTCGACCGAGATCTCCCAGTGGAGATGGGCGCCTGTTGAGAGGCCGGTGTTACCCACACGACCGATGACCTGGCCCGGTTCGACGTGCTGGCCCTCCGCGACGGCGAACTGCGAAAGGTGGCCGTAGCCGCTGAGGACGCCGCCCCCATGGTCGATGACGACATAGTTGCCGCGCAGGGCCATCTGGCGGGCGAGGACGACGACTCCGTAGTTCGTTGCAACAACCGGATCACCCTCGGTGCCCCCAATGTCTGTGCCCGGATGGTGCCCTTCTGGCGGACCACCGTCGATGCTGCGCTGTTCGCCAAAGCGCGACGTGATCGGCCCGTCATACGGCAGCACCCAGGGCCACTGCCAGAACTTGGTGGCCGTCCGCGTCGAAAAAACTTCGCGGAGTTGGGCGTCCTCGTCGGCGGTCACCTGCGCGTCGAGAAACTGCTGTTTCCCCTCCTCAAAGGTCAGGGCGTCGACGGTCCAGTCCGTCTGGATCACGGTGATGTCGGTCGGGAGCGAACCGGTGGTGCCGTTGAGGAGCTGGAACTGGACATCGGCCGTGTAGGGGCCTGGCTCCTGGTCGATGGGCACACCGATGAAGGTGTACATGCTGTTGTCACCCTGCGTTAGCTGATGGCTGCCGCCGAAGAGGTCTACCTGGCCACTGATGACGTCGCCAACGACAGAGATGAGGACAGTGCCGCCCTGGTAGAGCGAGTCGGCCGAGACCACGAGCTCAGGCGGCTCGATCTGGATGGACGCGTCGATCGTTGGCGTCGCAGTGGGGCCACCTGCGGCAGGAGTCTTCACCTGGATAACAACGGCCGGATCCTTGCCGCCGCCACCACCGCAGGCGGCCACCAAACAGGCAACCGCCACAAACCCTCCAGCCAGCCAACGTCTCATCACTTCGTTCTAGGGTGGGGGATGGAGGGGAACCGGTCACCGGCGGCCAATACAGGATCTGTACATCCGATTGACGTCGCGCCGTGCCGGTTCGTATCGTTCGGACACTCAGACGAACCTGATTCGGCTACTGCCCAAGGAGCAATCATGGCTGTCGACGGAACCTACAACGTAACGCTGAAGACCCCGATGGGTGACCGCCCGGCGACACTCAACCTGACTGCGGCCGGAGCCGCGCTGACCGGCTCGTTCTCGAGCGAACGCGGCGCGGTGGACCTCCAGGACGGCTCGGCCGACGGCGATGCGGTCAAGTTCTCCATGATGTTCGCGGGGCCGATGGGCGAAATGAAGCTGGACTTTGCCGGCAAGGTCGACGGCGACAACATCGGCGGGACCGTGCAGTTCGGCGCCTTTGGGTCGGGAGCCTGGGAAGGCACCCGGGCATAGCGGAGCGCCGTCATTCCCTGCTTCGCGTCGTTGCCCAGGTCGCAACGGCGCTGATGAACAACGCGAGCGCCGCAAGCTGAAAGGCCCGCGAGTAGCCTTCGGTGCTGCTGGCTGAGAGGCCGACCAGGGCAGGCCCGATGGCCCTCGCAGCGGCAACGAAAAGCGCCTGCAGGCCGATGACCCGGCCGAAGTAGGGCCCTGAGAATCGTTCGCTCACGGCGAGCGCACGAAGCGGGTAGACGCCTCCAAAGACCACTCCGAAAAGTCCCACGTACACCCATACCTGCCACCACTGATCGGCGACGGAGGCCACGAGGGCGGCGACGCCAAGGGCAGCCGTGCAGAGGGCAAGCAGGAGTCCGGCGCCCGTGCGGCCCGCGAGTGAGGGCAGAAAAAGGCGCGCGGGAAGACTGACCAGCCCGGTGATGGCAATGGCCACGGAGACGGGATCGGCGGCGAATCCCCGCGACTCGAGCTGGCCGATCAGGTGGAAACTGGAGCCGCTGAAGGCGGCGATGGCGACCACCGTGGCAGCGGAAAAGAGCCAGAACTGGAGCGTCGTCTGGCGCAGGCCGAGCCAGGTTTCGTGGCGCATCTCGCCAAGGGTGACGCGGCCGGTGGTCGCTCGCGCTTCAGGTGCCGGTTCGCGCAGGAAGAAGGCGACCAGCCAGCCCACGATGAGGAGGATCGCGCCATTGGCGATGACGGCTCCGCGCCAGCCAAATTCGTTGACCCAGAACTGGGTGAGCGGTGTGTAGATGGTGATCGAGACGCCGCTCAGGAGGGTCAGGACACCATAGGCACGTGGCCGATCTGCGGCCACGAACCAGCGGTTCATGAGCACGTAGATGGGCTCGTAAAAGGTGGCGGCCATGGCGGGCCCGAGCACGAGCGCGAAGACGGGCCACGCCTGCCAGGCGTTGTGGGTGGTGGCCAGCAAGGCCAGCCCTGCCGCCCCGAGCGCGGAGCCACCGGCGATCAGGCGCCGGGTGCCGAAGAGGTCGGCGATAGTGCCAACGCCCAGGGCACAGACGCCGCTGACCAGGAGCGCGAGCGAGAACCCGGTGGACACCGTCCCCCGCCCGAGGTCGCCCCCGGCCGCATGCTCGGTGACGAGCACGCTGAAGGCGTAGGACATCGTCCCGTAGCTGGTGTTGATGAGGCAGGCGGCAAGCGCCACCTGGCCGTAGCGCCGGAGCATCGAGGGATGGTATCGGGAAATTACGATGCGGGTGGAGCTACCCCATCACCTCATCCAGCCACCTGACGACGTTGTCCATCACTTCGTCGCGGTTGGTCTCATTCAGCATCTCGTGGCGACCACCGGGGTAGAACTGCCTGTCGATGCGCTTGACCCCGGCCGCGTGCCAACGATCCTCGAGCCGCTTGAGCCCGGTGAGCCCTTCGTTGATCGGGTCTGCGTCACCGGCGAGGAGGAGGACGGGCAGGTCGGGGCGGATGTTCTTCAGCCGCTCGGGGTCGTTCAGGTCGAAGGGGTTGGCGCGCATGCCCTGGCGGCGGGCGGTTTGTGTTTCGAAGCCGCAGCGCGGGTCCTCGATGTACTTATCGACCTCCGCCTCGTCGCGGCTGAGCCAGTCATAGTTGGTGCGCGCCGGCTCGAAGGCCTTGTTGGGCGCGAAGGCGGCGGGCTGCTGCCCTTCTTTAGGAGGCTCCCGGAGGGTCGAGCCGGAGAGAATGAGTGCGTCGATGGCATCAGAGTTGTCGGGGGCCCATTGCTGGGCAGCGGCCGCCCCCATGCTGTGCCCGAAGAGGGCAACCGGCTTGCCCGGGTTCGCCTGTTTCGCCATGTCGACGAACTGGCGGAGATCGGCCACCAGCGCGTCCCAGCCACCTTCGCCGAAGTCGCCGAGACCCTCCGGGCCAGGGGAAGCGCCATGGCCACGGTGGTCGAGCGACCAGACCTCATAGCCGGCAGCGTTGAGGACGCGGGCGAAGCGGTCATAGCGCAGCGAATGCTCGGCGGCGCCATGGCTGATGACCACGACAGCATTCGCATTCCCGGGCGGAGACCAGGTGAAGCCGGTGAGCTTGAAGCCATCGACGTTGGAGGCGAACTGGACGGTGTTGTCAGGCATGGGCGGGAGTGTACCGCGGTGCAGACCGGTAAGCCCGCAGGGGTTCGAGGAGCCGGTGCGCGCCTGGGCTGTCCTCTGGGAGTGAATCGCACTCTGGCATAATCACGCGATGGATGGCCCTCCGCCGATTCACTACGTGACCACCAAGGATGGCGTTCGGCTTGCCTACTGGACGATGGGTCAAGGGTCGCCGATCGTGTGGCTCACCGAAACCGGGTTCAGCCACCTGAGCATGGAGTGGGATATCCCATTCTTGAGCGGAATGTTCGGCCCGGTAGCTGAGCAGCATCAACTAATCCGAATCGACCTTCGAAATCAAGGGCTCTCGAGCCGGAGCGTACGGGACGTCTCAGATGAGGCGTTTGCATCCGATGTCCTCACCGTTATGGACAAGCTGGGAATCGAGTCCGCTTCGATTGCCAGTGGGACTGGCCGAGCCAGGACGGCGCTCTTCTTTGCCGCCACCCATCCCGAGAGAGTCCGTCGCCTGGCGATGTTCGGAGCGTGGATCGAATCGGGGGGAACCTCCTCTCTTCGTCCGGGTGATGACTGCCCTGTTCCCATTCGTGCAGGCCGACTGGCGGCTCTTTTCCCAGTTGGGAGCCACGGCGACCCTCGGGTTGTCCGAGCCCGAGGTGACGGCCCGCGCGGCCGCGCTGTACGAGGCGTCCATGACCCCTGACGACTCCGCCACGAAATGGCAGCGCGCAGTCAAAAGGACATCTGGCCGTTGCTGGGCCAGATAACGGCTCCAACAATGATTCTCCATCGCGAGGAAGAACGAGGTTTCAGCCTGGATGCCGCGCAACTGCTCGTGGAAGCCGTCCCCGACGCCACGATCCATGTACTTCGCGCTGTGGGCCCCGCCACGACGTTCTGGGACGTGAGAGATGGTATCGCCCCGCTCCTACGCTTTCTCGATGCGGAACCAGAGACCGCACACGTTGGTTCTCCAGCCACCCCATCGGGCGGCTTCCGTGCCATCCTCTTCACCGATGTCGTCTCCTCCACCCCGCTCCTCACGCAGCTCAAAGACGAAAAGATGCGCGACGTCATGCGCAACCACGACGAAGTACTGGAAGCGGCGGTGACCTCCCACGGTGGGCGGGTGATCAAGACCATCGGCGATGCCTTCATGGCCGAGTTCGCGGTGCCGAGTGGTGCGGTGGACGCGGCGATTGCGGCATTGCGGGGCGTCCGGGAGAAGTTTGCTGGCAGCGATGTCCCTGTCCGCATCCGCATCGGCATCAACGCTGGCGAGCCCATCGAAGAGCACGGCGACCTCCACGGGGCGTCTGTCGTCATCGCCAAGCGCCTCGAGAGCGAGGCGGACGCCAATGGCATCCTCATCAGCGATGTGGTGAAGCAGGCTGTCGCCGGCAAGGACTTCGTCTTCGATGGACAGCGGCGAAGTCGCGCTCAAGGGGTTCGACGAGCCGGTCCGCGCCTGGGCCGTGCGCTGGGAGTAGCCGCGGGGCGACGGCCCTTATAGTCCCCGGTATGCAATTGACCCTGCTGGGTACAGGGACGCCGATACCGAAGCTCGACCGGCGCGGACCGGCCACACTCCTGGAGGCTGGTAGACGCTCGCGTCCTCGTCGACGCCGGGAGTGGCGTCGTGCATCGCCTCCTGGAGGCGGGCCAGCCGACCCGGCCGGATCCGGACTGGCCCGCCCGCTCTCACCGAGATCTACCTGACCCACCTGCACTCCGACCACATCATGGGCCTGCCCGATCTGCTCTGGACGGGCTGGATCATGGACTGGTGGCAGACACCGCCGGCGATCTACGGCCCACCCGGGACGGCACACGTCATCCGTGGGCTCGAGGAGACCTTCTCGTACGACATCGGCGTCCGGAATTCGGTCGATCGGCTGCATCGCCCCTGGAAACGGCCAGCGGTGCATGAGTTCACAGCGGATTCTCGGTATGAACAGGACGACTTCCTCGCCGTCCCCTTCCGCGTGGACCACAACCCGGTCGATGAGGCGTTCGGACTCCGCTTCGACATGGAAGGGTGGTCTGTCGCCTTCTCCGGAGACACGCGTCCCCTCGAGTCCCTGGCGAAAGCGGCCCATGGCGTCGACCTGCTCCTCCATGAGGTCTACGACTCCCGGCTGGCCCGTGAGCAACTGGCGACCACCCGCGAGCGCTTTGGGATCGACTCCGGCCAGTACCGGGCCCGGCGAGGGATCATCGATTACCACACGCTTTCAGGGGACCTCGGGCCGATCGCGACGCTCGCGGACACGCCGCACCTGGTGCTGAACCATGTCATTGGGCCACCGGCAACCGACTCAATCGAAGAGGACATCGCCCGAAACTACGCCGGGCGCATCACCGTCGGCGCCGACCTTCAAACATTCGGGCCCGCTAAGGAGTGAGTCTGTGACAACACGGTCGAGTTACGCGGGCAGTAGTTGAAGATGCCGACGACACGGCGCCTCCTCGTACGATTGCTTCAACGCCAAACCAATGTGCGTTTCCGAGACCTTATCGCCGTGGTCACCGCCTTCGGCTTCGAAGAGGTACGCAGACAAGGAAGCCATCGAATCTACCAACATCCGACCGGAGCGATGCTCAATCTCCAGGAGGTGAAGGGCGAGGCCAAGCCATACCAGATTCGGCAGTTCCTGAAGCTGGTCGAACGCTTTAATCTTGTGGCTGAGGACGACGAATGAAGGACTACCACATCAACGTGTTCTGGAGCGACGACGACGACTGCTATGTCGCCGATATCCCCGATCTCGAGTTCTGCTCCGCCATGGGCAGCACACCCGAAGAAGCCGTCGCCGAACTGCAAATTGCCCGGAAACTCTGGATTGAGGCGAAGCGCGCAGCAGGCCAGGACGTGCCCGAGCCCCGATACCGGCCCGCCATCTACCAGACGCTCTAGGGACAAGACCACGTTGGAACAGGACCACAAGACTCTTGCAGCCGAGATCGAACTCGACGTGCAGGGCTACAACTCGGCCTTCATCGCCGCGAACCACGAGGGCAAACCATCGCTGATGCGGCCCTGGATGCGGCTGCCGGTGACGATCTTCGGGAACGGCTCCGTGCGGATTCTCGCGACGCCGGAAGATGTCGACGCCCAGTACGCCGGCGCCGTCGAGGCCCTGAAGGGGACCGGCTACGAACGCTCGATCCTCAGCGACTTCGAGATCGATGTGCTGAACCCGACGACTGCGATGGTGAAGTGCCACGCCGTTCGCGAGCGAGCCGACGGCAGCGTCGTCGCCGCCTTCGATGCCGGCTACATCGTCGCCCGCGGCGAGGAGCACTGGCAGGTAGCCTGCCTGATCTCGCGCCGCTAGCCGGGCCGCCGATATGCTCTGTCCCCTCCCCGGTCGCGGTACTGAAGCGCAACATTTCCGGGCCGTTCGGACCCTCTTCGAGGGTCTCCCGGGCCGTTGAGATGCACCTGAGGAGATGGCAGTCTCAAGCTGGATGACTCCATCCAAGCCCGACATACAGGTAGGAACCTATGACCGCGACTGAGACAAGCCCCCACCCGGCGCAGGCAAAAACCGAGCATTTCGACGTGCTCATCGTGGGGGCCGGTATCTCTGGCATCGGTGGCGCCTACCACCTGACCAAACAACGACCCGGGTACGAGCTTCGTGGTGCTCGAAGGGCTCGACAGTTTCGGCGGCACCTGGTGGATGCACCGCTACCCGGGCGTTCGCTCCGACAGCGATCTCCACACGTTCGGCTACCGGTTCAAGCCATGGACAGGAGTTCCGATAGCCTCGGCGGCCGAGATCCTCAAGTACCTCGGCGAAGTGATCGACGAGAACGACCTCGCGCCAGCATATCCGCTACAACCACCGGATCAAGTCCGCGAGCTGGTCGAGCGAGACGAACCGTGGACCATCGAGGCGACGAACGCCGAGACCGGCGAGACCGCGACGTTCACAGCCGGCTTCCTCTGGATGTGCCAGGGCTACTACCGTCACTCCGAGGGGTACACGCCTGAATGGCCGGGCATGGAGGACTTCCAGGGCCAGATTGTCCATCCCCAGACCTGGCCGGAAGACCTCGACTACAAGGGGAAGAAGGTCATCGTCATCGGGTCGGGCGCGACCACGGCAACCCTTGTCCCGGCGATCGCAGACGAGTGCGAACACGTCACCGTGCTGCAGCGGTCGCCCACCTACTTCATCCCCGGGCGCAATCGCAACGACCTCGCTGAAACGTTGCGCGAACTTGAGGTCCCCGAGGAATGGATCCACGAGATCGTCCGCCGCCAGATCCTCCAGCAGGGGAACATCTTCACGCAGCGAACATTCGAAGAGCCTGAGAAGGTGAAGAGCGAACTCCTTGCTGGCGTTCGCGCCTACCTGCCGAAGGACTTCGACATGGAGACCCACTTCACGCCGACCTACCGGCCCTGGCGCCAGCGTGTTGCCTTCGTCCCCGACGGCGACCTCTTTAAGGGCATCGCCTCAGGCAAGGCGTCGGTTGTCACCGACCACATTGAGCGCTTCACGCCGCGGGGCATCCTGACGAAATCGGGCGAAGAGCTCGAAGCCGACATCATCGTCACGGCGACGGGCTTCAACCTGAGCGTGCTTGGCGATATCAACTTCGCGATCGACGGGAAGCCCCTCGACTTCTCAGAGACCGTCGGCTACCGGGGAATGATGTTCACCGGTGTCCCGAACATGCTCTGGGTCTTTGGCTACTTCCGAGCCAGCTGGACACTGCGCGCCGACCTCCTCGCCGACTTCGTCTGCCGACTCCTCGCCCACATGGACAAGAAGGGCTACCGGCGCGTCGAAGTCCGCCTGCGGCCGGAGGATGCCGACATGGAGTTGAAGTCCTGGATCGACCCCGACAACTTCAACCCGGGATACCTCATGCGTTCGATGCACCTGCTACCCAGGCGGGGGGACAAACCCGAATGGCAGCACACCCAGGACTATTGGCGAGAGAAGGATGAGATCCCCGCCATCGATCTCGAGGGCCCTGAGTTCGTTTACTGCTAATTGACGAACCCGGTGTCATCTGTGAATTCGTTCACAGACGCTTCGTGTCCCCGATCCTAGATTGTCTTTCACCTCGCTCCCCCAGCGAGATCCCAAACCAAAGTTCCCCCTTTGGTTCGCGACCCCGGACTCGTCCCAAGTCCGGGGTCGTCCCATTTCTGCAGCGTTCTCCGGTAGGCTTCGAGGCATGGAACGGCCCCGGTTTCGCGCCGCCGACCTGCATGCCTTCACTGCCGGCGTGCTCGAACACTTTGCCGTACCGGCCGATGATGCCCGGCGCGGTGCCGATGTCCTCATTTACGCCGACCTCGCCGGGATCGAGTCACACGGGATCGCCCATCTCGCGACGCATCGCGCCTATGTGCCGGGCCTCAAGAGCGGCGAGGTGCAAGCAGTCGCCAGTATCACCGTGATGCGCGAAAGCCCGGTCTCCGCCGCGTGGGACTCCGGTGCCGGGATGGGTGTCGTCGTGGCGCCGCGAGCGATGGAGGCCTGTATCGCGAAGGCCGAAGCCGCGGGCATCGGCATGGTGACCGTGGCAAACGGTCGCCACTTCGGAGCGGCCGGCTACTACGCGAGGATGGCGGCCGAGCGGGGGCTCATCGGCATGGCGATGTGCAACGCCGGGCCGCGTGGTGTCGCCGCCGGCGGCATCGAAGCAGTCCTCGGCACGAACCCAATTGCCGTCGGCGTTCCCTCCTCATCAGGAGAGCCCTTCCTCCTCGACATGGCGACCACCGCCGTCGCCGCTGGAAAGCTGGAGATTGCACGACGGGTTGGCAAATCCATCCCGGAAGGCTGGGCCATCGACGCCGACGGCAACAACTCCACGGACCCTCACGTCACCGAACGTGGCGGCAGCCTGCTTCCGCTCGGTTCGCATCTCGAGACCAGCAGCTACAAGGGGTCTGGGCTCGGCATGGCCGTCGAGATGTTCGCGGGCCTGCTCTCCGGGCAGGGCGCCGGTTACACGAACAGCGGGATGCGCGCCCGCAACGCCTTCTGGTTCGCTGCCTGGCGCATCGACCTCTTCCGCGATCCGGAAGAGTTCATGGCCGATGTCCAGGCGTTCGCCGACTACATCCGGGGCACAAAACCCGAGTCAGGCGTGGAACAGGTGCTCGTGCCGGGCGACAAGGAATGTGCTGCCCGCGCCGACCGCGAGGCGAACGGCATCCCGCTGGAAGTACCGACGGTGGCGGAGCTACGTGGGCTGGCGGAGGAGACGGGCGTGGCTATGCCGGTGGCGGTGGGCTAGCGTTTCGTCGCCGGGTGACCAGGGCCAGCACCAGCATCCCCACACACAGCAGCGCGCTCATCGTCATGCCGAGGCGCGTGCCACCTTCCACGAGGATCTTGCCCTGGACCCAGGGAAGAAGGATGCCGCCGCCGTTGCCCACGGTGACGAGCATCGCGGGCGTGCTTTCGTTGCCGTCGCGGAGGGCGATGGCCATGGAAGAGGGCCAGATCGGCCCGAAGCAGAACCCGGTGAGGAACGCCCCGGTAGCGCCAACCGCAAGGAGTTGCCCGCCCGCGACCAGGACGAGACAGCCGACGCCGGCGCCAATGATCGAGAGCAGGAGTATCCGCGCAGGGTCTCTGCCACGTTCGAGGGCGAATCCGTTCGCGACGCGGCCGAAGAAGAGGGCGGCCCAGTAGCTGCTGGTGACGAGGGCGCCGGCAAACAGACTGGTATCGGCGGCGCGGCGCGTAAACGCTGTCGTCCAGGCGCCAAGGCCGACTTCGGCCCCGACATAGAGGAAGAGCAGGAGGCCCATGGCGAGGGCCGCGAGAGGTATCGCGCCGAAGGAGCGCGGCGCCGGGGTATCGGTGGGAAGGCGCAGCGGTTCGGGCGCCGTCCAGAGAGCCAGGGCGACCAGGGCCACGACCACGGCGATACCGCTAAAAACGAGCCAGCGCCACTCGAGGAACTGGAGCACGGCGCCTGCCCATGCCGGTCCGATGACGGCTCCGACGGCGAAGGCGACGTTGAGACGGGCGACGGCGCGGGCCGGATTGAGTGCTTTGGCGGCGATGCCGTGCGTGCCGGAGTCAACGAGACCGCCGGAGGCGCCAACGAGGGCAGCCGCTACGAGGAGCAGCCACCAGTTATCGACGAGGGCGAGGCCAAACATGGTCAGGGCCATCGCAGACATCGCAATAGCCGCGACGCGCCGTTGCGAACGCCGGTAGAGGAACAGGGTGACCAGCGCTGAGGCGGTCACCCCGCCGGTTGCCAGGGCGGTGATGAGGAGGCCGGCGTTGCCGAGAGAGACTCCCGCATCGCCGGCGAAGGTCGAGAGAGACGGGCCGAGGGCGCCGGCATAGAGCCCCACACAACCAAGCGCGCCATCCGCCGCGAGAAGGAGCCGCCGCTCGTCGTCCATCGCCGGTCAGTGGTCGATCAGCCGGAGGTGCGCGCCGAGAGACGGCCGTCCCAGCGCATGAAGGTGACGTTGCCGTCGCGGTCGCGGAGCCACTCGGCCGTCTCGCCCTGGTGCGGTCCTTCGACCACAACGGCGCGATCGGGGGCGAACAGCTGGAGTCTGGATGGCGGCGGGTTGGTCGCTCGCGGTTCGAGGGCGGCGATCCAGGCAGCCTGGCGATCGTGGACGAGAACCGAGTCGCCCTGCGTTTCGACATCGAGTTCGACCATCCGCTGCTTGTAGTGCCCGGCGAGGGCGGGGAGCGTTGGCGCCAGCGACGGGTCCGCCGCCGGGACCGTTCGTTGGAGCCCGGCGAAATGGGCGAGGCAGGCGCGGGCAACCGTGTCGCGGACGTCACGGCCGCTATCGCAGTTGGTGAGCACGGTGCAGCCGTAGCCAAGGTCGGGGACGAACTCGAAGCTGGAGAGCTGGCCGTTGATTGAGCCGCCATGCTTCACGACCCGGTGGCCCTGCACGTCGTCGAGCATCCAGCCGAAGCCGAAGCTGTCGCACATGCTGCCGGCCTCGGCCTGGGTCGCCTGCATCGAACGGAGCGTCTCCGCCCGCATCACTCGTTCGCCCGATGGGGCGGTGCCATCACCCATGTGGAATGCCGCCCAGCGGACCTGGTCGACGGCGCTGGAGATGACGCCGCTACTGCCCGCGATGCCGCGATGGATGCGGAAGTGGTTGCTGATCCTTGGGCCGTCCGGCGTCTCGAGATGGCCGATGGCGGTGCGGTGCATGATCGCGTCGTTGGCCGTGTAGGTCGTGTGGCCCATCTCCAGCGGGCGTAGGAAGCGCTCGGCCATGAAGTCCTGGAACACCTGTCCCGAGGCGACCTCCACCAGCCGTGCGAGCACGTTGAAGCCGGCGTTGCTGTAGCTGAAGGCGAACCCGGCCGGCGTCACCTGCGGAGCGTCGGCCATCTTGTCCGTCATCAGCTCCAGGGCGTCGTCGTTGTCGCCGTGGTCCTTGAAGTAGTCGCCCACCCAGCCCCCGTGGTGGGTAAGCAGGTGGCGAATCGTCACCTTCGCTGCATCGTCCTCTGAGCGAAGGCGGAACGTCGGGATGTAGGTGCGGACCGTCGCTTCGACGTCGAGCTTCCCCTCCTCCACGAGAGCCATGACGGCAGCCGCACAGAAGGTCTTGGACGTCGAGCCGGTCTGGAAGAGGGTGTCGGGAGTGACAGCGAGGGGGTGGCGCAGACTGGTGACACCCCAGCCGCCCGCATACACCCGCCCGCCAGCGATCACGCCGACAGAGACCCCGGGGATCTGGGCCCGGGCCATTTCCTCGCGAACGAAGAGCCCGATGTCGCCGGGAAGTGGGAGTGTGTCCATGGCGGCGAATCGTACGCCTTCACCGCCGAAAGCTGTAAGGAATCCCTCCTCCGAATGTCCTAGCAGTGTGAGGTCATTCGTCCGTTCCGGCGCTTCAGGGTCGGAAGGAGAATGTCCCTCACTGTCGATGCGGGATCTACCGCCGACATGGATAGGGGAGGAACGACCATGAACTCCACGAACACCACCACATCGCTACGAACCTGCCTCCACTGCGGTGTGCCCTACTCCTGGGGCCGATCACCGGCCTGTCTGAAGATGACCTACTGCGGGTCACTCTGCGAGAAGGCGGACCTCGGTTTCAGCCTCGAACAGCTGGAGCACCTCCGCCTGCCGACCACGCTTGAGCGGGCGGAAGCGATTGCCGCGAAGGCCTGGGACCGGCCGGTGTCGCTGGCTGTCGCCTAACGATCCCGCCGGGCGGCAGGTGTGGCCCTCAGTCCCTGGCCGCCTCGATGCCATCGAGGAGCAGGTCGAGGCCGAACTCGAAGGAAGTGCCAAAGCGATAGCCGGGCCGGAGGACGTGTTCCGACGTGAACTCGACGAGACTCGGAAATTCGTCAGCCGGGAGCGCACCGAGGATCACGTCCGCGAGGTCGCCGATCTCCGCTTCCCCATGGAACGGAAGGTTGGCTTCCTGGAGCGCGAAGCCATAGATGTAGCTATCGAGAATCGCGTAGGCGTGGGCGGTCAGGGGAAGCGAAAGCCCGCCCCGGCGGAGGCAAGCAAGCACAGCATCGTGGTGACGCAGCGTCGCCGCGCCAGGATTCGTGCGCGACTCCATGAGCGCCGGCGCCCAGGGATGTCGGGCCAGGACCTCTCGCGCGGAGGTACAGCGGAGGCGCATGGCGGCCTTCCAATGGAGGTCGGTTGGTGGAAGGTCGATCTCGGCAAAAACGCGGTCGACGATGCCATCGAGGATCGCGTCCTTGCCGGGAACATAGTGGTAGATGGACATCGGCTTCACCCCGATGTGGGCGGCCAGCTTGCGAATGGTGAACGCGTCGATCCCAATGGAGTCGGCGAGTTCGAGGGCCCCATCGAAAACGCGTTCCGCGGTGAGGGGAACAGGGGTTGCGGAGGGGGTAGCAGGCATGGCACTCGTCCCGGGGGTTGACTTTCGTACTTAGTACGAGATACCCTCGCTCCACCAATCGTACTAAGTACGAACCAACGACTCAAGTGAGGAATACCTGCAATGCCAGCACTCGTCGACGAAACTACCGCCTCCGCCGGCACGGCCACATCCGACGCGGCGCCCACGATGCGCGCCGTCACGCAGGACCGCTACGGTGGCCCCGACCAGCTTGCGGTTGGAAGCATTCCCAGGCCGGAGGTTGGGACCGGTGAAGTACTGATCGAGGTGCATGCGGCTGGCCTTGACCGCGGCGTATGGCACCTGATGGCCGGCAAGCCCTACCTCGTGCGACTCCTTGGCTTCGGGCTGCGCAGACCGAAGCAACGGGTCCCCGGGATGGATGTGGCCGGGCGCGTCGTCGCCGTCGGTGAGAACGTGGAGCGCTTTGCCCCGGGCGACGAAGTGTTCGGCATCGCAAAAGGCGCATTCGCCGAATATGCCCTCGCTTCGGCGGAGAAGATTGTGCACCGGCCGCCGAATATCCCCATCGAGCAGGCTGCCGTAGCGGGCATTTCCGGGAGCACCGCCCTGCAGGCGCTGACCGACGTTGGCCACCTGCAGCCCGGGCAGCGAGTACTGGTGATCGGGGCATCCGGCGGTGTCGGCAGTTTTGCCGCCCAGCTCGCGAAGGCGATGGGCGCGGAAGTCACCGGCGTCTGCAGCGCGGCGAAGATGGAGATGGTCAGGGCACTGGGCGTGGACCGGGTGCTGAACTACGAGGTGGATGACTTCGCCGATGGGACGAGCCGCTACGACCTGATTATCGACACCGGGGGAATGAATGGTCTCGGCCGGCTTCGACGGGCCCTGGCACCGTCGGGGACGCTCGTCATCGTGGGTGGCGAGGGCGGCGACAGCTTCACAGGAGGCATCGGACGGCAGTTGCGAGGGATGGTGATGTCTCCCTTCCTGAGCCAGCGCCTGACAACATTCGTGAACAAAGAGCGCGCGTCATCGCTGGAGCAGTTGCTGGGCTATATGGAACGGGGCGAGGTCGTGCCGGCCGTCGGCAAACGGTATCCCCTCGAGCGGGCGGCGGACGCCATTCGCGAACTTGTGGCAGGGCAGGCGGCCGGCAAGTCCGTCATTGTCGTACGCGGAGAGACGGCGGCGTAGGAGGCAGACCGGCGCGAAGAGGATACACGGCTCCCTCACGGGCCCCGGTTTCCACGTGCCGCTCCACCCAAAGACTGAGCGAGCGTAGGGCCAAAGGCCGTTACCGCGGACAGGGGTCCCGACCCACGCTGCCTCCATCACCTTCGGAGGTGGCCGCATGCTCGCCAGTCCGACGATTGCCCGCGCACTCTCGCTGCCTGAGGCGATCTCCTGGCGGATAACCTGGTTCGCGATTCCCCTCGCAATCGCCTGGGTGCACATGCTGGATGCCGCCATCATCCATCCCCAGGTGCACGCGTCCTGGCTTGAACATGTGCTACACGTATCGCTCGCTGCGTGGGGGCCACCGGCCCTGCTCGTCCTCTATGGGCGACTGAGCAGAGGCTGGAAAGGCCTCCTCTGCATCGCGGTCGGTCTCCTCGCGGGACTGGTCGGCGGCGTCCTCCACCTTGCCGGCGTCATCCGCAACGACGAATGGGTCCGGAGTGACTACACCGGCGTCGCCATGATCCCCGCGGGCATCGTGCTGCTCGTGGTCGGCCTCGTGCTCGTAACCCTGGCGCCACACCGCCTGCGCTACCGGTTCGTTGTCGCACCCATTGCCCTTATGGGTGCCCTTGTGCTGGGCGAGATCGTCGGAGGGACGCTGTTCATCACCCACGTTCCTCGCTACGTCATCCACCCGGTCGACCTCGGAGCCCCCTACGAAGACGTGTCGTTCCAGTCCGAAGACGGCCTGACGCTCCGGGGCTGGTACGTGCCATCGAAGAACGGTGCGGCGGTGGCCGTGATGCACGGATCGGGTGGCTCCCGGGTGCGCGTCGCCGACTACGCCCGGATGCTGATCCGGAACGGCTACGGTGTGTTGCTCTTCGATGTGCGTGGGCATGGCCAAAGCCAAGGCGGCACCATCGCCACGGGGTGGAACGCGACGTCCGACCCTGCTGCTGCCGCCAGATTTCTGGCCAGTCGCGCGGACGTAGACCCGTCCCGGATCGGCCTGCTGGGAAGCTCGATGGGGGCAGAGATCGCGGTGACGGCCGCGGCGACGTACGACGGGTTCGCCGCGGTGGTTGCCGACGGCGCCGGCGGCCGTACCTACGACGACTTCCTGGATTCTGAGTATTCCAGAGCCAATGTCGTCCTCTACACCGTGGTTGGCCTGCCGCTGGAGTGGGCCGTGTCCGGCCTCTCCCAGACCATGCCGCCACCGTCCTTGACGAGCCTGGCACCGAAAATCGACGTGCCGATTCTCTACATTGCCTCCGGAACGGTCACGGAGGAGGAGACGATCGTCAGGAAGCTCTGGCAACGAACGGGCGGCGACTCCGAGCTCTGGGTGGTCGAAGGGGCGGGGCACACCGAGGGGCTGAAGAAGCACCCGGTGGAGTACGAGGCAAAGGTCGTGGGGTTCTTCGACCGCTACCTCGCAGCCGAGTAACGGGCCGCATGCTAGTGTTCCCGGGCACACCTCCGGCCCGGGAGCACCGCCATGTCCGACCAGATCTATCTCGACTCGCTGCGCAACCGCATCCGCGCGATGAACGTTCTCTGGGAGCGGGCGCTCAGCGATATGACGCTGGAGCAGATGAACCATCACGAGCGCGAAGGCGTCCTCCCCATCGCCTTCAGCTTCAGTCACTACCTGAAGGCGCAGGACCAGTCGATCAGCCGCATCTTCCGGGGCGAGCAGCCCGTCTGGGAGTCGGGTGGGTATGCGGCGAAGGTGGGCGTCAACGTCGACGTGCTCGGGCGCGAGGAGACGGTGGAGGAGATGCAGCAGCTTCGCTTCGGTGACCTCGACGCGTGGAAGGAGTACCAGGCGCAGGTCATTGCCAGGACGAGCGAGTCGCTGGAGACGATCAGCACCGAGCTCCTGAGCGAGGTACTGATGCCGCAACTTCCGCCGAATATGCAGAACATCTTCTGTGGGATAGTCATCGGGCCCGGGAACCCGCTCCGCAAGCTCGAGGTGCTGGAGTGCTTCGTCTACCAGCACGGGCTTCGCCACATGGGCGAGGTCGAGCACGGCAGGGCCCTTGTCGGCCTCGCCGGCATGACGAGCTAGGGGGACGGCAATGGCTGACCGCTTCGAGATTGCCTTCCTGGGGACGACCGGCCCGCTGCCAAGCCCCGAACGTTGCGGCAACGGTACGGTCATCGTGGCCGGCGACACGCACGTCCTGGTCGACTGCGGCTGGGGAGCAGCGCGGCGCCTGCTCCCGGCCGGCATCGCGCCAATGTCGATCGACGTCGCCGTCTTCACGCACATGCACACAGATCACATCACCGACTTCCCGGATTTCTTCTTTCTCCGCTGGACCGGCGGCGCTACGAAGCCACTACGGGTGTTTGGACCCGAGGGCACGAAGGACATGGTCGACGGCTTCCTATTGGCGCTGCGCCGCGACATCGGCTTCCGCCTCTCCCATCACGGCGACGCGATGCATCCGGAAGGCGCCAAGGTCGAAGTTGTCGAGGTCCCGGCCACGGCTACGCCGGAGGCGGTAGTGGAGATCGGTGGGCTCGCAATCCGCAGTTTTGAGGTCGACCACTTCCCGGTCGTCCCGGCGTTTGGCTACGACGCCAGCTTTGACGGGCGCCGGGTCGTGATCAGCGGCGACACGAAGGCCTGTACCAGCTTCGCCAACGCCGCGCAGGGCGCCGACCTGCTGGTCAGCGAGGCCCTGGATACAGCGGCCCTCGCCCGGAATATCGAAGGTCTGAAGTCGATGGGGAACACACGCATGGCACGAGTGATGAGCGACGTTCCCAGCTACCACATCTCGACGGTGGAAGTGGCGCAGCTGGCGAAGGATGCGGGGGTGCGAGAGCTCGCATTGACCCACCTGCTTCCGCCGCCGGGCACGAGCGCTGAGGCTATCGGAGCCTTCACCGCAGGGATGTCCGGCATCTTCGATGGCCCCATCCATGTGCCGAAAGATGTCCAGCGAATCACGGTGCCGGCTCGCAGCTAGACTGTGCGTTGCGTGAGGCTACCTGCTATCGTGCGGCCCACATCAAGTCAGGAGTACTGCGCATGACCGCACTCTCATCCTTCCTCGCCAGGCAAACGGGCGCCCTGCTCGCAAACGCTGTCCGCTCCGTCGAAGACCTCGATGCCGAGCAGACGAACTTCAGGCCCCACGAGAACACCAACTCGCTCGGCTTTGAGGCGTGGCACATCGCCAGGACCACGGACAACATCATTCACTTTGTGTTCGAGCGACAGCCGCCGGTCTGGATGGCCCAGAACCTGTTCGAGAAGTGGAACCTGCCCAAGGTCGACCAGGGCACGGGCATGGCGCCGGACGATGCGCACGCCCTGAAATTCCCCGATGGGGCCGCGCTCGCCAGCTACTGCAAGGCCGTCTCAGAGGCCGTGGTCCCGCGCATCGAGGCGATGACGGATGACTACCTCGGCGAAGTGCTCGCCATCAAGCCGTTCGGCGAGATGAAGCGCGCCGACATGATTGGCCAGGTCATCATCAGCCACGGGAACATGCACGTGGGCCAGATGGCACCCGGGCGGACCATGCTTGGAATGCCGGGGCTTGGCTTCTAGGCGGCGTCCCGCTGCCCGGGCTGGGTGACGCCAATCATCAACTCCACGCGCGCCGGGCGGCTCAGGTGGTAGCCCTGGACCATATCGATCCCGAACATCTTGAGCAGCTGCAGGGTTTCGTGGTTCTCCACGAACTCGGCGACGACACCCTTTCCGAGGCCGTGGGCGAGGTCGATCATCGCCCGGACGATGTGCTGATCCTCCACGTCGCTGACGAGGTTGCGGATGAACGACCCGTCAATCTTCACGTGGGACACGCGCAAGTTCTTGATGTAGGCGAAGGACGAGAACCCGGCGCCGAAGTCGTCGATGGCGACGCGGACACCAAGGGCGCGGATGCGATCGACAAATCGCTTCCCGCGTTCGATCCCGGCAATCGCCGCCGTCTCAGTCACTTCGAGCACCAGGAGTGAGGGCTCGATCCCGGCTTCGTCCAGCCAGCGTTCAACGAGTACCGGGAGTTCATCGTCGCCGAGGGTGCGGCCGGACACGTTGACGGCAAGGCTCACCGTCCGGCCCTTGCTGCCGGCCTCCGCGATCATTCCGATGGCCTTGCTGACAACATAGCGGTCGATCTGGTTAACGAGGCCCGAGCGTTCGGCGATCGGCAGGAAGACCGACGGCCGGATGAGTTCGCCGTCACGCTCCATTCGCAGCAGCAGCTCGTACATGACGATGCCACCATTCAGTTCGTGCAGCGGCTGGGCCATGAAGACGAAGCTCTCCTGGTCGAGCGCGTCGCGCATCCGCTTCTCCCAGATGCGGCGCTCACTGAGCTCTGTTCGATGGGCCGACGCCGGGCTAAACACACGCGAAGCATCTCGTAGGGTCTTGGCTTCGTACATCGCGAGGTCGGCATTCGCGAGGATCTCCTCGGAGTCGTCGCCGTGGTCTGGGTAGAGCGCCACGCCGATGCTGGCCGTGGTCGAGAGCTCCTCGCCCCCGTGTTCAAAGCGGGCCGAGCGCACCTTGAGCCGGAGGTTCTCGGCAAGTTCGGCGGCGAGACGGCCATCGGCGCCGGGAAGGAGGACGGCGAACTCGTCGCCGCCGATACGGGCTGAAAGACCCTTCGCCGGCGTCACCTCGCTGATGATCCGGGCGGAGCCGCGCAGGAGTTCGTCGCCGGCAAGGTGGCCAAGGTCGTCGTTGACGGTCTTGAGCCCGTCGAGGTCGACGATGAGGAGGGCGCCACCCTTACCGTTGGCGCGCGAGGCGGCGAGCTGGTTGCTCACCTCCTCTTCGAAACGGCGGCGGTTGGGCAGCCCGGTGAGGGAATCATGCCCGGCAAGGAATGAGAGCCGTTCTTCGAAGCGGCGGCGATCGGTCACATCGCGCAGCAAACAGGAGACGAAAGAGACGACGCCGTCACCATCGCGGTGGGAAAGGATTTCGACCTCGACGGTGGCCTCGTCCTGCCCTTCGAACGCGAAACGAACCTCGCCTTCCCACGAGCCATCGCGGACGGCCACCGGGATGCCGTTGTCGATGAAGCGCCGGGCGACGTGATTGGGAAGGAGCGTGAAGAGCGTCTGGTGGGCGGCGCGGTTGACCGCCAGGACGTCCCGGGCGGCCCGGTTGAGGTCCAGGACATCGCCGTCAAGACCAGCCACGATGACGAGGTCGCGGGTCGCTTCGACGACCGCCGAGAGGCGTTCACCCGCCGCCGCAACGGCAATCCGGTCAGAGACGTCGCGGACATTAAAGACCAGTCCCTGCACAGCCGGCTCGTCGAGCAGGTTTGAGCCGCGCACCTCGAGGTGGCGCCATGTGCCGGCTTCGCCGGGCAAGCGCACCACGCGGCTTTCGGGCGGTCCGGCTGGGTCGGCGATGAGCGCCTGGATTGCCCGGCGGGCCGCCTTCCGGTCACGCTGGTCGACAAGGTCGGCGAGAGTGCAGCCGAAAAGATCACGCGCTGGCCGCCCCGTGACCGCCTCGCAGCCGGGACTGACGTAGGTGATGGTGCCCGCCCGGTCCGTCACGACAGTTACGTCGGACGAGTTCTGGACCAGGGCGCGGAACCGGCGCTCGCTCTGGGCGAGGGTGCGGCGTTCACGCTCTCGCTGCTCGTTCTCGAGAGCAGTTTCACGCTGTCCGGCGCGCCGGACAGCGAATGCAAGGACGATGGCGGCGAAGACTGCGATCGCCATGACCGCGAGCTCGATCCGGGAATAGAGCCGTGTCTGAGCGCCGAAGTCGGCGACCGCCTGCTCGCTGGCCGCCTGGGCTGCGCGCGTCCGCTCGTCGATGAGATCGCGTAGCTCGGGTGGGATCTCCAGCGGCTGACCGGTCGCCTGGTCAGACGTCGGATCCAGCAGGCTGCCGAGATCGGTGAGGTAGTCGTTTTCGATGCTGGCCACGAACGCCCGGTCCTCGTCGTTACCCAGTTGCTCGATGTTGCGGAGCCGCCCGACGCCTTTGAGTACTTCGTTTCGGAGATCCTCGAGGATCGCCTCGTCGCCCGTGGTGTTGTACTTGAAGAGTGAGGCGGAGGCGTCGGCGACGGCATTGCGCACGACCGTGTAGTTCGATGCAAGCGTCAGTTTCTGTTCGACATCGGAGGCAGTTTGCTCGCGGTGGATCGTGCTAAAGACTCCGAAGGTGGCCAGGAATGCGAGTGTCACAAACAGCCCACCAAGAGGCAGGTAGCGCGCAAGAAGGCCGGGGCGATGCACGGCGGCAGTCTGGCCGCCTTCTACGGTCACACGTGATGATCGGCTACAACGGTCTGGTTGTGCACCGCTTCTCAGTGTCGAGGAAGGTGTAAGTCACGGGCGCCGGAGGGCCACGCCGTTGCGACGAGTTAAACTGAACCCAATGCTTCTCGACTTCGACACCACCCGCCGTTGGAACGACTGGGCGAACCGCACCGTCTTCACTGTGCTGGAGTCGACAGATGGTGAGCCAGAACGAGCTCTCGCCGCCTTCCAGCACATCCTCGAAACGGAAATTACCTGGCTGCGGCGGATCGCCGGCTATCCCCAGCCGAACGTACCGCTCTGGGGCGACTACTCCCTGGCCCGCTGTGCCGTCTGGCTCGCTGAGTCGCGTGAGTTGATCGCCGCCATCGCCGAGGACGAACTCGACGAGAGCTTTAGCTACCGGAATTCCCGCGGCGAGTCGTTCACGGATACGGCTCGCGGGGTTCTCGGCCATATGTTCCTCCACTCCAGCCAGTACCGCGGCGAGACTGCCGGGCTGCTGGCCGAGGCCGGCCATGCAGTGCCCGACGTCGATCTCATCTTCTGGCAACGGATGCAATCTCCGGCAAAGAACTAGACCCTGACGGTTCGGAAACCGTCTTGCTTGATGGGACTATGTGAGAGCATACTTTCGAGAGATGTCTTTCATAAATCCATGGGGCGACTTCGAGATCACCGACCCGAGAGCGATGCGAGCCCTCGCGCATCCGGTGCGTTTGGCCGCGCTCACTCAGCTGCAGCGGAACGGCCCGGCGACAGCAACGCAACTTGCCACTCTCGTCGGCGCGAGTCCGTCCGTGGTGAGCTGGCATCTACGCCACCTGGCGGAGTTTGGGCTGGTGACGGACTGGGATGGCGGAACCGACGCTCGCGAACGCTGGTGGCAGGCGGCAGCCAAGGGTATCCGCTTCGAACTTCCATCGAGCGACGAAGCTCGGGCAGACTTCGACGCACTCTCCGGTGAACTGTTCGCGGCGGCGCTCGACCAGGCCAGCAACTGGCTTGCGGAGACTCGGCCACAGCTAGAGACCGATTGGCTGCGCGGCTCTGGCGTCTCCAACACATCACTGCTGGTCACGCGGGATGAGCTCCGGGAGCTGGCCGGAAGGATCGAGGACCTGCTCCTACCCCTGCTGGCGAGCCAACGTGACCGGGCCGCTGCGGGCGAAGAGGCGCAGGTCGTCAGGTTCATTCGCTTCACGCTGCCCGAAGCCAGCGAGGGGCCGGCGCAGACCGGTGAGTGAGGGCCCGCTTCCCGAGGTGGCTCAGAAGCCGCCCGCCCGTGGCGTCCTGCGGAGCAACCCGGACTTTCGTTCCTACTGGGCGGGCTATGCCGTTTCCCAGTTCGGTGACCGGATCAGCGAGCTGGCGCTCCCGCTTATCGCCATCGTCATCCTCCATGCTTCAACGGCCGAGGTTGGTCTCCTGACCGCCGCCGTGTGGGCGCCATACATGTGCGCGCTCGTCGTCGGCGCCTGGGTCGAACGGCAGGCGAATAAGCGGGCGGTGCAGATTGCCGCCGACCTCGCCCGCGCTGCCATTCTCCTCAGCCTCCCCGTGGCGTACTGGCTTGGTCACCTGTCGCTCGCCCAGCTTTTCGCGGTGGCGCTCCTCACGGGGCTTGGGGAAGTGTTCTTCAATACGGCCGCCTCGAACGTATTCGCCCAGCTCGTTGAGCAACCCGCCTACGTCGATGCGAGCAGCAAACTGAGCGCCGTCCGGTCTACGTCGTCCCTGACCGGTCCGGCAGTGGGCGGTCTCCTGATCCAGGTCTTGACGGCGCCCGTGGCCGTGATCGTCGATGCCCTGTCATTTGTCGTTTCGGCGATCTGTATCGGCCGGATCACCTCCCTCCGGAAGGCGGCCATGCCAGGGAAAGAGGAAGGATCGGTGCTCAGGGCGGCTGGCGAAGGCGTGGGCTTCGTCTTCCGCCACCGCTACCTGCGGTCGAGCCTTTCTTGTGTCTCGACTCTCAACTTCTTCAGCTTCGTCGGGACATCGGTGGTCGTGCTCTTCGCCAGCCGCGAACTGCATCTCTCAGCGGGCCTTATCGGGCTGTCGCTCGGGATGGGCGCCAGCGGCGGTCTCATCGCCGCCCTGCTCGCACCCCGGATCGGGCGCGTCTTCGGCACCGGCCCTACCATCCTCTGGGGAGCGGCGATCTACGCCTCCAGCTTCGCCATTATCGCCGTTGCCTTCGGCCCCACCATTGGCCGCGTTGCCTGGCTTGCGGGCGCCGAATTCGCCAGCGGTGTCGGCGTGATGCTCTTCGACGTGAACCTCAATGCGATCCACGTGAGCGTGACTCCTGATGACATGCGTAGCCGTACAGCAGGAGCATTCAGCAGCATCAACTATGGCGTCCGGCCACTGGGGGCGATCATGGGCGGAGTCCTTGGCGGCTTCATCGGGATTCGCGCTACGCTCCTGGTAGCCGCCATCGGCGGACTCGCATCGATCGTGTGGCTGATCACATCGCCAATCCGATCGGTGCACGACATGGCAGAGCTGACAACCGTCGACCCGCTCACGGGGATGTCTTTGCCCGACCCGGCCGAGGTATGAGCCGCGAGACGGGTGGTCGCAGAGGAGGCAACGATGAACGAAATCCCCCTGCCCGGCTACCGCGAATACCCGGCGGGACTGATGCGCGAACGCGCTGCCCGGTTTCGATCCGAGATGGAGCGACGCCGAACCGTCCGCGATTTCTCCTCACGACCCGTCGAATGGAGTGTCGTCGAACAGTGTTTGCTGGCTGCGGGTTCTGCCCCGAGCGGGGCGAACCAGCAACCGTGGCACTTTGTCGTCGTCACCAACCCCGTCATCAAGTCGCACATCCGCCAGGCCGCCGAAGCTGAAGAACGGGAGTTCTACGAGCGGCGGGCGCCACAGGAATGGCTCGAGGCCCTCGCCCCTCTGGGGACCGACCCTGACAAGCCGTTCCTCGACGACGCTCCCTATCTGATCGCGATTTTCGCGCAGACCTATGGCATCAACGCCGACGGTTCGCGTCGCAAGCACTACTACGTCAGCGAGTCGGTCGGAATCGCCACCGGGATCCTCATCGCCGGGCTGCACCGGGCCGGCCTTGCGACGCTCACACATACGCCGAGCCCGATGAGGTTCCTGAGCGAAATCCTCGATCGACCCGCAAACGAGAAGCCGTACCTTTTGCTGGTGACAGGCTATCCGGCGGATGGCGCGACGGTGCCAGCAATCGAGAAGAAGGGCCCCGAGGAGTTCATAAGCCGCGTGTGACGGCCTGCGTTAGTTCCCATTCAGCTGCCGGAGCGCTTCGACGTCGCAGAGCGTGACGCCGCCCCGGTTGGTGCGGAGCCACCCCTGCCGCTGGAAATGCTGCAGCTCCTTGTTCACGCTCTCGCGCGTTACGCCCAGCATTGAGCCGAGGTCGACCTGCTTTACCCGGATGCGAATCTCGCCGTTGTTGGCGGCCTCACCGATCGTTTCGGCCATGGCACAGAGCTGCTTGGCAAGGCGGTGCTGGAGATCGAGGAACATGACGTCCGTGAGGCCCTGGTTGGTTCGGCGCAGCCGGAGCGACATTGTTTCGAGCAGGGCCATCGCAGCATGAGGCCGGTTCTGCAGCCAGCCGCCAAAATCCTCGCGCGTCACCACAAAGGTCTGGGTCTTCTGGGTGGCTGTGGCTGTGGCCGAGCGCGGAAGGCGGTCGAATATCGAAAACTCGCCGATGCAGTCGCCCGGGCCAAGCGCGGCAACCGTCGCTTCCTCGCCGTCGGGTGAGGACACCGAGATGCGGACGGCCCCGGAAACGATGACATGGAGGGCATCGCCGGGGTCCCCTTCGCGCACGACGGCGGCTCCCTCTCGGAAGGTCTGGAGCCGGGCACGGGAGGCGAGGGCGCGCACGTCCTCAGTCGGCAGGCGGGCCAGCAGGGGCAGCGTACTGAGTTCGAGTTCGGCGCGATCCGTCGTGGGCACGGCGCGGTGTTCCTTAGTACCGGTGGTTTTCGCTATGGTTACCCGCCATACCGGGCGATGCAAGCGCCCGCACCCCCATCCGAGGCTGAGACCAAATGCCGAATCCGTTGAACAACTACGGTGTCGTCCACTTTGCCGTGCAGGCCGACGATGTCGAGCGCGCGAAAGCGTTCTACGCCGAGGTGTTCGGGTGGCGATTCGAGACCTGGGGTCCGCCCGGCTTCTATCGTGTCGAGTCGGGGACGGTCGAGGCGCCCGGCCTCGAGGGAGCGCTCTACCAGCGCACAGTGCCGCGCCGGGGCGAGGATGCGATGGTCGGCTACCGCTGCACGATCGGAGTGCCGGAACTCGACCCGGTGATCGAGGCCGTAGTAGCGCACGGCGGCAGGATTCGCGCTGAGAAGTCGACGATTCCCGGCGTCGGCTCACTCATCGAGTTCGCCGACCCGGAAGGGAACATCGTCTGTGCGATGCAGTACGACTGAGCCGCTGACGGCAGAGCGCCACAGCGTGTGAGACGCTGGCCGCGTGGTTCCTACGGCGAATTCTCCTTGGCCTCGTGCTCGGCCGCTGGTGGGCCGTTCCACTGGCTTTGGTGTTGTGGCCCGCTCTCGTTATGGCGTTCGGTGACGGCCTCAGTGCTCCAGATATGGCCGAAGCGGCCCTCCTCGGCTCCATCAACGCCGCCGCTGGAGTCCTCGTCCACCGGGTCGCTGTTGCTACCGTCCAACGGGCGTTCGGGCGGTTGCGCGCCTAGCCCTTCACCCTATTCCCCCGTGAAGTTCGGCTTGCGGCGTTCGACGAAGGTGGCCCGGCTTTCGGCGACGTCGTGGGGCGCCTTACGGGCGAAACCGAGGCCCGCCGTCTCGTAGCGGAGCGCCTCCTCGAGGCCGACGTGCATGTTGTGCTGGAGCACGCGCTTGGCACTCCGCATGGCCATCGGTGGCCATACCGCAATCTCGTTGGCAAGGTCCACTGCCTGGCCGACCAGGTCGCCTTCTTCCCAGAGGCGGTCGAGGAGGCCGATGCGATAGGCCTCCTGGGCATCGACGGCCCGGCTCGTATAGATGAGGTCGGCGGCACGCGAATAGCCGACGATGCGGGGGAGGAAGAAGCTCATGCCACTGTCGGGGGAGAGGCTGCGCTCGATGAAGACGGTCTTGAAGCGAGCGTCCTTGTTCCCGACGCGCATATCGCAGCCGAGCGCGAGGGACATGCCGGCGCCGGCAGCCACGCCGTTCACAGCGGCGATAGTCGGCTTGTCGAGGTGGTAGATGGCCATAGCCTGCCTGCCGACCCAGCCCATCTCATCGAGCCGATCCTCCTGCGGCGGCATCGAATCGTCGCCGGGGCGGCCGCCGGTCAGATCGGCTCCGGAGCAGAAGCCACGGCCTCTGCCTGTCCAGATGACGGCGCGGACACTATCGTCGGCCTTCACTTCGGCAGCGGCAGCGCGCATCTCGTTCTGCAGATCGCGGCTCAGGGCATTTAGCTTTTCGGGACGGTCGAGGGTAATCACGGCGACGTTCTCGTGGCGGTCGAGCGTGAGGTTGTCGTAGCTCATTTCGGGCGTTGCTCCGGTTGTTTGATGTGGCGAGGAGCATACGCCGGGCGTCCGTGAAGGGTCAGGCCCTGGTCATCTCACCTCACCCGGCACCCAACCGCCCGACGTCCCACGGATGAGGCTGAGCTGCCGGTTGATCTCGCCGGAGTGGTAGAGCATGTGGTTGATGGTCAGAGTGACGAACTGGCGCACAGGGAGCAATTCGCCCCAGTGAGTTTCGCGGCGTAGGTCCAGGTCGGTGTCGTCGATCAGGGCGCCCAGGCTGGTCTCCATCGCTCGCACGTTCGCTTCAAACCATTCCATAGTGGCGGAGCGCCCCGACCCCGGCGGCTGAATACGTTCCCAGGTCATCGTGCCGTCCTCGAAACCCCGGTTTGTGTACATCGCAACTGCGCCAGCGACGTGGCGGACGAGGTCAGCGACAGAAAGCTCAGGGCGGGTGCCGAAGACTTCGATGCTGTGGTCGGCCGGGCGAAGGTCCCACTCAGCGTCGGTGACGGAGGACAGGTTCCTGAGGATGGCGTGCCATCGATCTGTTTGGTAGGCGGCGTCGAGGGCATCGAGAAGGACCGTGATCTCCGTGCGCGCCATCCAGTGAGGATACCGAAAGTCCCAGGCTGACGGAGTAAGGAATGTCCGCACGACACCCGCTCCGCAACTGCCTACGAGCTGCTTTGGGTCCCGAACGACGGAAGCCGCCACAAGAGCCATAAGAAGGTCGCGATTGTCGGTTCTCTACGGAACATTCGTCGCGATGCGAAGATCGGCCGTTCAATTGCAAAGAGTTTACGCAGGCCCCTCCCACACCCCGGTAGCTCGGTGTAAACGTCGCTCTAGCAGCTTCGCGCGTCGCAACCCCGCCGGCGTGGAGCAGCGAACAGGCGCCCCGGGCGGCCGTTGCCCTCGACAGCGCGGCAAGCCAGGGCGCTTTCCAATGCCCGCGGGTACCGAAGCCCGTTCGGCTCCGCTAGAGTTTGAAGCAACCCAAGCGGAGCATCCCAATGGTGGACACTCGCCGTCTTATCATGCCGGTCGCCATTCGCGGCCTTCTCGCCCGTGAATGGCTCTCAAGCCGCATCGTTTACAACCCGCTTTCCGACTCCTTCCACCAGGACCCGTACCGGACTTACGCGCGGCTGCGTGGGCGCGATCCGCTGCACTGGTCGCATCTTGTTAACGGCTGGGTGCTGAGCCGTCACGAGGATTGTGACGAGGTGCTGCGCGACCACAAGCGGTGGTCGAATGTCGAAGTCACGATGCAGCGCGAGACACCCCAGGAGCCTGTCTTCGCCGACGAGGCGCCAAGCATGCTCTTCGTTGACCCGCCCGACCACACGCGGCTGCGGGGCCTGGTGAACAAGGCATTTACGCCGCGGGCAATCGAACAGCTCAAGCCGCGCATCGCCGAGATCGTCACGGAGATCGTGGAGGCTCTGCCTGAAGGTGAGCCCGTCGACCTGATGGAAGTGCTCGCCTTCCCCCTGCCCGTTGTCGTCATCGCCGAAATGCTGGGGGTGCCGCCGGAAGACCGTGACGACTTCAAGCGCTGGAGCGATCCCGTGGCCCGCACACTCGAGCCCACGATCACGCCCGAGGAGACAAAGAAAGCGCAGGCAGCGTTCGACGAGCTGTCACGCTACTTCGAGAACATCGTTGCGGAGCGGGCGAAGGAACCGCGCGAGGACCTGGTCTCGGCCCTCATCGCGGCGGAGGAGTCAGGCGACCGTCTGAGCCGGGCCGAACTCCTGAGCACGCTTCGCCTGCTGCTGGTGGCCGGCAATGAGACGACCACCAACCTCATCGGCAACGGCATGCTGGCGCTGCTGCGGAACCCCGACCAGCTGGAACGGCTACGCAAGAACATGGGCCTCATGGAGAACGCCGTCGAAGAGTTGCTGCGCTACGACAGCCCCGTCCAGACCGACGCCCGTACCGCCCTCGAGGATGTGGAGATGTACGGCAAGACCATCAAGAAAGGGCAGCGTGTGTTCGAGCTGCTGGGCTCGGCCAACCGCGATCCACGCGTCTTCGCCAACCCCAACAAGCTCGACATCGGCCGCGAGGAGATCCGCCACCTCGCCTTCGCCCGGGGCATCCACCATTGCCTTGGCGCCCCACTCGCAAGGGCCGAAGGACAGGCCGCCTTCCGGGCACTGCTGGAGACCTTCCCGCGGATCGAGCTCGCCGAGGAGCCGCGCTTCAAGGACCACGTCGTGCTTCGGGGGCTGAAGAGCCTGCGGGTGCGTCTCTATAAGGAATAGGACATCACGGGCCAGCCGCATGGCGTAAGCTGCGCCGCCGGAGGCCCGACGATGAACGAAACCGTGCTCTACGAGGTTGCCGATGGCGTGGCCACCGTCACCCTGAACAGGCCGGAGCGGCTGAACAGCATGACGGCCGAACTCCTCGCCGAAGCCGTCGAGGCGCTGGAAGAAGCAGCGGGTGACGACACCGTCCGCGTTGTCGTCTTCACCGGGGCGGGACGTGGCTTTTGTGCCGGCGCCGACCTCACCGCTCGCAACATCCTCGGCACCGGCAACGTCGACGCCCGGATTGGCGTCCTCCAGGGTTATGAGCGGAGCGCCCAGCTCTTGCACGAAATGCCCAAAGTGACGATTGCCGCCGTGAATGGCGCGGCAGCGGGCGCCGGGTTCGCCTGGGCCTGTGCCGCCGACCTGCGGGTAGCAGCAGCCTCCGCCAAATTCCTCACCGCTTTCGCCAACGTCGGGCTCTCCGGCGACTTCGGCGGCACGTGGACGCTTCCTCGCCTGATTGGCGCCGCGAAGGCGAGGGAACTCTACTTCCTGCCCGATGCTATCGAGGCAGCCGAAGCTCAGCGCATCGGGCTCGTCTCGAGGGTGTATCCGGACGAGGAGTTCCGCGACTCAGTCGCTGCTCTGGCCTCACGCTTGGCCACTTCGGCGCCAATCGCGATGCGGAACATCAAGGCCAACTTTGCCGACAGCGAACGGCTGAGCTTCGCCGACGCGATGATGCGCGAGGCGGAACGCCACGTCCGTTCCGGGGCGACGGAGGATGCGCGCGAGGCCGGCGCCGCCTTTCGCGAGAAGCGAAAACCCGAGTTCAAAGGACGGTGAGTGCGATGCTGCGAATGCGACAGATCTGCCTGGTAGCGAAGGATCTCGACGCGGTGGAAGCGGACCTCAGCGCCGTATTCGGTATCCAGGTCTGCCACCGCGACCCCGGCGTCGGGCGTTTCGGCCTGCGCAACTTCCTCATGCCCGTCGGCAACAACTTCCTCGAAGTGGTCGCGCCGACCCAGGAGGGCACCGCCGGTGGACGCTACCTGGAGAGGCGGGGAGGCGACGGGGGCTACATGGTGATCATGCAGTGCGAGGACGGCGAAGCGGCGAAGGCTCGTGTGACCGGCCTTGGCATTCGCCTGGTGATGGATGCGAAGCGCGGCGAGAACCACGGCATCCAGCTCCACCCGAAGGACCTGCCCGGCGCGATCGCCGAGCTGCGCCAGAACGAGGGTGCTGAGGATCCCGCCGGCCCCTGGTCGCCTGCCGGCGACGACTGGCAGCGCGCGAAGAAGACCGATGTCACCACCGCGATGGCCGCCGCCGAGATCCAGTCAGACGACCCTGCGAACCTCGCGCGCCAGTGGTCTGCCGTCGTCGATCGCCCGGTGGAGGACCGGAACGGAATCCCCACCATCGCCCTCGACGACGCGACCCTCCGATTCGTTTCTGCGAGGGATGGTCGGGGCGAAGGGCTCGGCGGCCTCGACATGGCCGTCATAGATAAGGAAGCGGTGAAAGCTGCCGCCCGGAAACGCGACTGCGCCGTGGATGGCGATACCGTGATGGTCTGCGGAATGCGGATGCGGCTGGTCTAGCGCACCGGCGGCAGGGGACCGCCGGAGCCCCGGTGCGGTCCCGAAGTTGCGGCGGTCGCGAACCACTCGCCCGCATCCTTGACCGGTCCCAGCGCGCGCATGATTGCCTTGCTGTTCAGTATTCCGGCGGCAGGATAGCCGGCGAGCTCGGCACAAAGCTCTCTGGCCGCATCGAGCACTGTCCCCTCCGGCACCGACCGCAGGGCCACGCCCATCGCCACGAGCTCGGGCCCGTAGAGCTTCCTGCCGCTGTAGACGATGTTCGCCGCGGTAGCCTCGCTGAAACGTGCGCGGAGCCAGGCGAGGTTGTTCGGGGCCGCGATCCCCTGCTGCACTTCTCCGACCTGCAGGTAGGACTCGTCGCCGGCCACCAGTAGGTCGCAGGCAAGTGCAAGGGCCGCCCCCGCGTTGATGGCGTACTTCTCGAGCGCGCCGACAATGACCTTCGGACATTCGAAGAGCCCGACGTGGAGTGCGCGCATCGTTTCGCCCTGCTGCGCGCGCCAGGGCGGAGCTGGGTCGGCGTTCATCGCCTTGAGGTCGAGCCCGGAACAGAAGGCGCCGCCCTCGCCGCGGAGCAGAATCACCGCCGGAGCATCAGGGGCGCTGGCGGCGTGGATAGCGTCCCTAAGTTCGGCGCCAAGCGGCTGGATGAGGGCGTTGCGACGCTCCGGGCGGTTGAGGACGATCTCGGTATAGCCTTCGCGCAGCTGAGAAAGGACAAATTCGGCCATCTGCCCATCGTACGGCAGTGGCCGCAGGTTTCAGCCCTGGTTCAGCAACCCGGCAGTACGGTGGGCCCAATGCCACGAGACAAGGAGCAAACGATGCAGCGAAAGCGACTTCTTCTTGGCGCCGGGGCGCTCATCGCCGTCGGGGCCGTTGCAGCAACAGCCATAGCCGCCACCGGCATGGACGACAATGAGCAGCCGATCACCGGCGAGGCCCTGCAAAAGGCAAGTGCCGCGGCCCTCTCCTATACCGGTGGCGGCTATGTGTCCGAGACCGAGGAAGGGGACGAAGATTCCTACTACGAGGTCGAGGTGACGATGCCCGACGGTCGCCAGATCGATGTCCAGCTGGACAAACAGTTCAACGTCGTCAGCGATTCAGTCGACAACGAATCGGACGGTAGCGACAACTAGCCGCTACTCGTCCAGCGCCGTGTGCCCATCGCGGGCCAGGGCCGAAAAGTCCTGGCCCGTTTCCTGTCTGATGGCCCGTTGGAGCACCGGCGGGAGCGACTCCGAAGCCTCGACCAGCCGCTCCAGCGCCGTAGCCAGCTGGTCGGCACGGAGGGAGCGCTCGCCGGGCGCCACGAGGTCGCGGGTGATGGCCTCCTCGGAGCGCGAGGCGACGATCGGCTCATCAACGCCACGCACCCAGACCAGCGTCCGCCTCCCCGGCCCCCGCCCCTCGGTGATCGGCCGAAGCGCTACCACCTCATCCGAGCGGGCATACGCCCCATAGCCAAGGCTCACCCAGTTACCAGCTTCGATCCGCATGGTGAGATGGTACGACTTTGGCGGCGGGTCAGGGGTAGGTCATGGGATTGCCCGGGACGACGGTAGCCGTGGTGCCGAGGAGCACGTTGCAGTCGTTGAACGGGTTCACCATCGAAGTGCCGGCTCAGCCGTCTTGCGGCGGAACGGCGTGAGCAAATACGGGTTCTCGCAAGGAATCTCGCGGGTTACCTGATGCAAGGCTTCTTCAACGCCGAGTGGAGCATTGCCGCAACGACGCTCGCAAGCCGACAATTTCCTGCGGCAATGCCACTGCGCTCGCGAAAGGGGCTATGAAGTCCAACTGGTCTGAAGATAGTCGGCCACCGAGACGTGGCCGCCACCGGCCAGATTCACGATCGCCGCCCGACCACCCTGGTAGAGGTCGTCGCCGAAACTGCACCGTCGCACTTCGATGCAAGCTGTTCGGGGGCGGGGCGTGTTGTGGTGGCGAGAAGCGAGGGTGGGGTTGTTTCGCCATCCAGTACTGCCGCCAACGCCGTGACACTCGCCGCGACGAACAGTGCCGCGTGGGCGAGCCGGTCGCCGTCGATGTATTCGCCGCAGAATTCAAGGCGCCAGGCCGGGGGCGAATAAACAGACCTTCCCCGCTCTTTGGCCCCCAGATCAGTATCAACGCCGCGGCGAAGGCCCGTGCATACAAGAGCGTGGCCCGGTCAAGGTCGAGGCCGGGGAGCGAGACACTGATGTGGGTTGAGGCGCCTTCAGGTCGTATTCCGGCGGCACCACTGCTCGAACCTGCTCGTAGCCGCGAAGCGACGCGGTTGCGAGCATCGAGGCGAACCCCGGGGCTACGGCAACGGGAGGGGACACAATCTCCGCTTCGGTTTCGTCAGCCGTGAACGCATAACCGGTGCGGAGCCGATAGGCGTTGGTTCGCCCGGGTCGATCCGAAGGCCGGGAACCGGGAGGTGGTGGATCAACGCACGGAAGTCGACCTGCCGCTGTCCGTGGAGAACGTAATACTCCTGCTCATGCCGGCGCGAGCGTCGCTACCGGGGCGCCCCCTCACGCGGCGAGCTGCTTGGCCGGCGCACGCTGATGGACCGACTACTGCACGCCCACGAGCGGGCAAGGGCCGCATCCCGCGCTGTTCGCGCAAATCGGGCACAGCTTCAGGCCGCCCGGACGGCTCTGAAGCTGCCCGACTAGCGGTCCCTTCCTGGATCGCCTGCAGCAGACCTGTTGTGTCGGGCACACGTGTCTCTTCAGCTTGCGGTTTTCGGCCACGCTATACCTCCGGCCCGCTCGACAGATCGAGAGGCTCGTCGTCCGGATGCTGAGGGACTGTCGCAGTGTGGGCAATCGTCGGCTGTGCCCACTGTCTCGCCGCAGACTTGCACCGGTTTCAGCTGCTGCTTCGAGTCTGCTTCTGCAGTCGGGTGGCGCGATCTTAGCGATTATCTGCTGAGCAAGCGCCTCCTCGGTAGTCATCTGTTCCTGTATTGCTTCCGGTTTCTCGGCCACCGGCTGGTACTCCTGTCCGTTGCTAACTGACGACCGTCGGGGCGTCGTCGTCGTCGAGAAGTTCGAGAACGCTGTCGCCTTCTTCATATTTGTCTTCCGGTGGCGGCGGGCGGCCAGAACCTCCCCAATATTGGGGAGGAAGATCGAGCCCGATACCCGGTTCCGGCTCCGGGCCAGGGGACTGGCTATCAGGGACCTCGGGGATATCTTCCGGCGTGAATTGAATACTTGGACCCGAGCCCGTCCCGAAGTCGCTCATCGATGTGGTGTGGTGGTGATAGGAAGGCTGTGGGGGTAACCCGATGGCGCCGTCGTCGCCGGAGTCGACCCCTTCGGAGCCATCCGGACCGAACCTGAGATCCAGGCCGGTGGTTGCCGGCATCTGCTCGTTAGGCCACTCGGGTCGTCACCAACCAGTCCAAGTCCGACCCCTCCCGAAACCGAGCCAGGTCCCGAGCCCGCGTCGCCGGGGTGGTAGCTAGCGAATGTGATCCCTGATCCGCCAGACGGCGGCGCGCTCGTTGTGCGGATCTGGGAGGACGTGGATCGGGTTCGCTTGCGGCTTTTCAGCCATCGCCGTGTCGGTAGGATGGTGATTAGGGATGGGGAAAAACGGAGAGCCAGACATCGAGCTCCAAGTCAGAAAGAAATCAGACCTTCACGCTAGCGTGAGGGTATGCTAGGTTGGATGATTCGGAGGGCATCCATTTGCGTCATCTTCGCCGGCTGATTCCGTATTTGGGCACGTACAAGAAATACGTCGCGCTTTGCCTGACCAGCGTCGTCTTCGCCGCCATCCTGGTCCTTGTCGGCCCCTTGATGGTTGGCTGGGCGTTCAATCTCGGCCTCAAGCCTGTAGGCGAGGGGAACAACATCACCTCGCTGGAAGGCAACCAGACGTTCCTCGTTCTTGCCGCGCTCTCGCTCATCGCCTTCGCTCTCGGTCGCGGCATCGCCGCCTTTGGTCAGCAGTTCCTGGCCGAGAACATCGGACAGCGCGTTGCCTATGAAATCCGCAACGATATCTACGACAACCTTCAGCACCTGAGCTACGCCTACCACGACAACGTGCAGACGGGCCAGATCATGTCGCGAGCGACGCAGGACGTTGAGAACATCCGGATCTTCATGAACATGGGATTCGTGCGGATCTTCTATGTCTCGTTGCTCCTGCTCATCTCGGTGACCGGTATGTTCGTCATCAACTGGCAGCTCGCGCTCGTCAGCCTCGCCACGCTCCCGATCATTGCCTATCGCTCGATCGTAGTCAGCGCCCGGATGCGGCCCATCTGGCTGGAGATCCAGCAGAACCAGGCGGAGATGACAGAGATCGCCGAGGAGGGGCTTTCCGGCATCCGTGTGGTCAAAGCCTTCAGCCGGGAGCCTTTCGAATCCAAGAAGTTTGCGAAGTCGGCAACACGCCAGGCGGATCTCAGCTACTACCAGGCCAAGATCATGGCTACTCACGGTCCGCTGATGCAGGGCATGTCGATGTTCCAGGTGGCGGTCACCGTCGGCTTCGGTTCCTGGCTTATCACCCAGGGCAGCCTGGCGACCGGCAGCCTGGTCACCTTCATCCTCTGGCTGAGCCTGCTCCAGATGCCGGTCCGATCACTCGGATTCGTGGTCAGCATCTCCGCCCGTGCGATTTCTGCGACTGAGCGCGTCTTCGAACTCCTCGACGCCGAATCCGCCGTGCAGGAGAAGCCCGACGCTATCGAGGTTGGCGCCTTGCGTGGACAGGTGAAGTTTGAAGACGTGAGCTTCGGCTACAACCGGCTCTCACCAGTACTCCAAAACATCACCATGGAGGCCGATCCCGGCAAGATGATCGCCCTCCTCGGCCCCACAGGCAGCGGCAAGTCGACGGTCGTCAACCTCATCCCCCGCTTCTACGACGTGACCGAGGGGCGCATTCTCATCGACGGCATCGACATCCGCGACATGACCCTCGAGTCGCTGCGAAGGAACATCGGCATCGTCCAGCAGGATGTCTTCCTCTTCGTCGGCACGCTGCGCGACAACATCGCCTATGGGCGGCCGGACGCGACCCTGGAAGACGTGCAGGCAGCAGCCAAGGCTGCCCGCATCCACGACTTTATCGACAGCCTTCCCTATGGCTACGACGAGTGGGTCGGCGAGAACGGTGTCACCCTCTCCGGTGGCCAGAAACAGCGTGTGGCTATCGCCCGGACGCTGCTCCTGAACCCGAGCATCCTCATCTTTGACGACTCGACCGCGAGCGTGGACAGCCAGACCGAGTTCCTCATCCAGCAGGCCCTTGCCGAGCTGATGAAGGGCCGGACGACGTTCGTCATCGCCCAGCGGCTACGGACCGTGCGGAGCGCCGACGAAATTGTGGTTCTCGACCATGGCCGGGTTGTCGAACGCGGGACGCACGACGAGCTGCTGGAGAACGACGGCCTCTACAAACGAATCTATGACCTGGAACTCAGGGACCAGGAAGAGGCGCTCGGCGAGATCCGCAACGGCGCCCATCCGGCAAGAGACACGCGAGCGGTTCCCGCCGCGGGGGGAGGGAACTAGATGGCCTTCTGGGGTGGGGCCGGCGCCGGCGGTTGGAGTTCCGGCATTGGCGGTCAACACGGTGGTATGCGCGGTGGCCGCGGTGCCGATGGCTGGGACGAGGAGTACCTGGGTAAGGCCTACGACGCGGAGGTTGTCCGCCGCATCTTCCCCTACCTCAAGCAATACAAACCCCAGGCAATCCTCGCCTTCATCTCGATGCTCATGTTCGCGGCGGCCCAGTTCGTGTCGCCCCTCTTTATCGGGCTCACGGTCAAGGCCGGCGCTTCCGGTGACGAGCATCGTGTGTTCGTCCTTCTGGGTGTCCTCGTCGGCCTCGCCGTCATCGGCTGGGCCGGCGCCTTCATCCAACAGCTGACGACTGCGTGGATCGGCAACAAGTTGCTGCTCCAGCTGCGTACCGACATGTACGACCACATCCAGGGCCTGTCCCTGAGCTTCTTCGACGAGATGGAGGTGGGGCGCATCATCAGCCGCCTCACCAGCGACGTCACGGTCATGCAAGAACTCCTGACGACCGGCTCACTTACCTTCATGGCCGATTTCGTCGGCCTCTTCACGGTCGTCATCATCCTCCTGGTCCTGGACTGGCAGCTCGCGCTGGTGACGTTTGCCGTGGTGCCGCCCCTCATCTTCGTGATGGTCATCTGGGCCCGTCACGCACGCGAAGCCTTCATCAATGTCCGTATCAAGATTAGCCAGCTCTACGGGACGCTCGGAGAGAATGTGAGCGGAGTCCGCGCGATCCAATCCCTCTCGCGTGAGGACGTCAACGCCCGCCGCTTTGACGAGCTCAACCAGGAGAACCGGAACGCGAACATCTGGGCCGGCACACTTACGGCGACGGTCATCCCGCTCATTGAACTGGCCATCTCGATTGCAACGGCCTCGGTCCTCATCGTCGGCGGTATCATTGCCCTTCACGCCAGCAGCCTGGACGCCCCCACAACTCTCGGCGCACTCACCGCATTCGCGGTCTACGTGACCCGCTTCTTCGACCCGATCCGGGACCTTGTGCTCCAGTACACGATGCTCCAGCGGGCGATGGCGGGCGGGCAGCGCATCTTCGAGGTTCTGGACACCGAACCCCGTATCAAGGACAAGGAAGACGCACTCGAACTCGACCACGTCGAAGGCCGTGTCGATTTCGATCATGTCTCCTTCCACTACGTCGAGGAAATCCCGGTCCTCGACGACATCGACCTCCATGTGGAACCTGGCGAGACGATCGCACTGGTCGGAGCCACCGGCTCCGGCAAAACGACGATCACGACGCTCATCAGCCGCGGCTACGAAGTGACATCCGGTGCCATCCGCGTCGACGGCCACGATATCCGGGACATCAAGCGGCGCTCCCTGACGCGGCATATGGGCGTTGTCCTCCAGAACCCGTACCTGTTCAGCGGCACCATCCGCGAGAACATCGCCTACGGCATGGAGGACGTGCCCGACGAGGACGTCATCACGGCAGCCACGGCAGTCGGCGCGGACGAGTTCATCAAGCACCTGCCAGACGGCTATGACACCGTGCTCCAACAGCGCGGACGGAACCTCTCGGTAGGCCAGCGCCAGCTTCTCAGCTTCGCCCGTGCCATCCTCGCCGCGCCACGCATCCTCATCCTCGACGAGGCCACGGCGTACGTTGACACCCAGACCGAGGTGGTTATCCAGCGCGCCCTGAGCCGGCTCCTGAAGGACCGCACCTCGTTCGTCATCGCCCACCGCCTCTCCACCATCCGGGACGCCACGCGCATCGTCGTTCTCGACCACGGCAAGATCCTTGAAATCGGCTCGCACGATGAACTGCTGGCGAAGAACGGCGCCTATGCGAACCTCTACCGCATGCGGTACGAGGAGGAAGAAGGGGAAGGCAAAATGGTCGGCGAGGACGAGGCTGTTGCACTCCGCCGGAGGGCCCAGCTCAGCGACCAGCCGGCGGGGGGCAGCTAGGGAAGTTCCCGGCAGCACCATTGGCAAACTCCGTCGAAACCCCCGGGAGAGGCCCGTCTTCCCGGGGGTTTCTTTTTGCCATCTCCCACCGGCCCGGCGCATTCCCAACAGCTACACCCCGGCACCGGTCATTTCCCCGGCCGATTCCCGAGACAGCACACCGGCTCCGTCGAAGCTGTGCGGACCTGTTTCCCCGGATCCCAAGGGGTCATCCTCCTCTTCTTCTCTCCCAACTCCTCGCACCTGTCACAATGGTTGAACGATGCTTGATAACGCCGAGATAGTGGTAAAGGGCGGAAACGGTGGCCACGGGCTCACGAGTTTCCACCGCGAGAAGTTCGTGCCGAAGGGTGGACCGGACGGTGGAGATGGCGGCCGGGGCGGGCGGGTGTACCTGCGAGCCGTGGACGACGTGTACACGCTGGAGCGCTTTCGTTCGAAGAAACGGTACGAAGCGGGCGATGGTGGCAACGGTGGCCCGAACCTGCGGACCGGCGCCCACGGCAGCGACCTGACCGCGGACGTGCCGGCCGGGACGGTCGTGTTTGACTGCGAGGACGATAGCGTTCTTGCCGACCTGAAGAAGCCGGGCGATACCGTCCTCGTGGCACATGGCGGCCGCGGAGGCTGGGGCAATAAGAAGTTTGCATCGAGCACGAACCAGGCGCCGAACTACTCCGCAAAAGGGCAGAAAGGCGAAGAGCTCACGATTCGGTTGGAGCTACGGTTACTTGCAGACGTGGGCCTGGTGGGGCTGCCGAACGCGGGGAAGTCCACATTGCTCGCGGCCGTATCGAACGCGAACCCAAAGATCGCGTCTTACCCGTTCACCACGCTCGAGCCGATGCTCGGCGTCGTAAATGTACGGTTCGACCGCTACACGATGGCCGACCTGCCAGGGCTCATCGAGGGAGCGAGCGAGGGCTATGGCCTTGGGTTCGAGTTCCTCAAGCACGTGCGGCGCTGCCGGGTGTTGCTCCACCTCGTCGACTGCACGTCGCCGGACCCGGTGACTGACTACGAGCTGATCGAGGGCGAGATCCACGCCTATGACCCGAAGCTCGATGATGTCGTCCGCGTTATCGCGGTGAGCAAGGCGGACGAGGACGCGGAGGTGGCGGCGGAGTCCGCTGCCACGCTCGCGAAGCACGTCGGCTCTGACGTCCGGGTCATCTCCGCTGAGGACGGAACCGGAATCGAGGCGCTGAACGAGGCTTTGATGGCGCTCGTCATTGCAGCGAAGGAAGCGGAAGAGGATGCGCCACCGGAGGAGATCCCGGTGCTGCGGCCGCCGGGCGAAGAGCGATTTATGGTGCGGGTGCAGGGTGATCGGTCGTTCGAAGTGGAGGGCCGTAGGGTGGTCTCGTTCGTGGAGATGATGGATACGGACATGGAGGGAGCTGACGAGGAGATCGTGCGGCGGCTGGAACGCTGGGGTGTCATCGCAGAGCTGCGGCGGGCCGGAGCGAAGGAGGGGGACCAGGTCCGTTTCGGAGAGGTGACAGTGCCGTTCGTGGGCTAATGCGGCGGGTATGATCTCCCTATGGCTGCCGAAAAAGACCCGATCAAGGCCCTCCCGGTCCGCGAGCGCACCGAGCTCGTGCGACTGATGCAGCAGTTCATGCGCGACCACTTCGACATCGAAGCCGGCGACCTTGGAACTGAGCTATTGCTGGAACGAGCGGGTGAACTCATCGGGCCGCTCTACTGGAACGAGGCGCTGAAGCAGGCGGCCGCCGTCCTCAGTGATCATTCGGACATGGCTGGCGCCGACCTGCTGGCGCGGGAGAAGCCGCTTGAGCGGCGCCACAGGGAGCACGACCAGGGTCGGGGCGGGTGAAATCAGCCTTCCAGCCAGTGGTCGATTGGCTTTTCGCGGTCGCTGGCGAATGGCAAGGAAACGCGCGCACCGGTGCGCGCCGACTCGTAGGAAGCGTAGATGATCTCGAGGACGCGCCGTCCGTCGGCGATGGATGAGCGGAGGTCGGCCTTTCCTTCGATGACGTCGACAAAATGCTGGAGTTCCTGCGGGAAGCCGAACTCCCAGGCGCCGGCGTAGGGGTAGTGGAGCCAGCCGCTCTTTGCCGGGCTGGCGCCCTCGCGTGAGGGGTCCCGGTAGGCGGTCACAGCCGGGCCGCGCTCCAGGTTCGCCGTCAGCCTGCCTTCCGGACCGTAGATCTCGAGATAGTCGTTTCCGCCCGGCATCGCCCAGGAGTTTTCAGCGATACCGAGCCTGTTGCCGCTGAAGTGGAGGAGCACGGTGGAGTGGTCCTCGCCGAGGGTCTTATCGGCATGCGAGTAGCGCCCGAGATGGGCGGTCACCGCTTCCGGCCAGTCGCCCATCACCCAGCAGATGGCGTGGATGCTGTGGCAGCCCATGTCGAGGAGGACGCCGCCGCCGGCCCTCTCAACATCCCAGAACCAGGGGGAGTAGGGACCACCGTGGCACTGGGCCTGTTTCACCAGGAACGGCCGGCCGGCCGCTACCCCGGCGCGCGGCGTCGCGGGCGCCGTTGTACATCGGCGCGAAGAGCAGGTTTTCCGCGTAGAGGAAGACAACCCCGGCGCGATCGCAGGCGGCAATCATCGTGTCGGCCTCTTCCAGGCTCATTGCGAGCGGTTTCTCGCAGAGGATGTGCAGCCCGGCATCGGCCGCCGCAAGGGTGATGTCGTAGTGGAGGTCGTTGGGCGTGGCGATGGCGATTGCGTCGAGGTCCGAAGCCTCGATCATCGATCGGTAATCCTTGAAGTGGGCGGGGATGTTCCAGCGAGCCGCGAAGTCGGCGGCGGTGTTGGGAGAAGCGACCGCGACGACTTCGAGGCCGTGCACCTGTTCAAGGGAGCGCAGATAGAGGTTGCCGATGTATTGCGTGCCAACGAGGCCGAGGCGCACGGTCATTGATCCGCGTTGCCGCCGTCCTCGGCATCACGGCGAGCCCTCGCCCTCGCCTTCTTCTTGCGAGCGATGCGGGCGAGGATGGGGCCGCCGAAGTAGGCGGAAAAAACAGCGCCTACGAGGAGCTTCTGGCCCTGTTCGCCGGCGATCGCGGGTTGCCTGCCAGGATCGGCGCTCGTGATCACCACAGGTGCGCGCGCTCGCAGGATCCGTTCCATGCTGGCGCGGCTGGTGCCGAAGTCAAACGTGTCGTCTCCGGTGAAGACCTGGTCGCGTCGTTGTCCGCCGGGTTGGGTCATGCCGGGAGTATAGCGCGTTGGCTGTTCTCACCGTTGTGTGAAGTGGATCGACGACCGATTCACACAAGCGGGCAATGCTCTCGGAGTCGAAGGAGGCACACCATGTTTGGAGAGCGCGAGTCCACATTCCAACTGTCCGCAGCCGAGTTGCACGCCATCTGGCGCGGCGATGCCGACGCTGCCCGCGAGGCTCGCTGGTCAGAGTTCCTCCAGCGCCATTGCTGGTCGCAATGCCAGCCAGCTCTGTTCGCCTGACCTTCGTTGAGGGCCACGCGTTTGCAAGAGCATCTCCTGGCGACGGTACGCAGCGAGCACACCCATCAGGCGTGACAGGTTTGCTCGCATGTGAACTGGATCGCCGACAGGAGAGTGATTATTCGCGACGGTGGAAGTTCGAGGAGAGCAACTGATGACACAACATGAACGAGAAACGACGGTAACGCCGCAAGTCGCCGCACCGGCCACCAGGCCCGTTGAAAGCCGCGCCGCCCATGACGCACGGTGGACGGAGTTTCTGAAGCGCCATCGCTGGGCGCATACCGAACGCGCCCTGGCAATCGACTAGCTCCGGCTACTCGTCCTCGAAGGCCAGTCGCTCGCGCTTCATGCTGACGAAGGCGTTCTGACCGACGACGATGTGGTCGAGGAGCTCGATGCCAAGCGCGTCGCCGGCTTCGATGAGCGTCCGGGTGACCTGGATATCGGCCCGGCTTGGGCGCGGGTCGCCCGAGGGGTGGTTGTGGACCACGATGGCCGAAGTGGCCTTGAGCACGACGGGTTCCCGATAGACGTCGGCGGCACGGGCGGAGACGCTGCTCACGCCGCCGCCAACCGCATTCGCCGCGCCGAGCAAACGTCCCCGGGTATCGAGGGCGAGCACGAACGCGATCTCTTCGCTCTTCCCCATGAATCGGTGGCCCAGGTAGTTGAAGACGGCCTGGGGTGTGGTCAGGAGTGGACGCTCCGCGTTGTCAACGCGGCCCGCCCGGCGGCCAAGCTCCATGGCTGCCGCCACCTGCGCGGCTTTCGCCGGGCCCATGCCACGCGTCCGCTGCAGCGCCGACACGTCGGACCGTGCCAACCCTGCGAGGCCACCCGTCTCATCGAGGATGCGCCGGCTGAGGTCGACGACGTTTTCGCCCATGCTGCCGGAGCCGAGCACGATAGCGACAAGTTCAGCATCGCTCAGCACCTCCGGTCCATGGGTGGCCAGGCGCTCGCGCGGCCGCTCATCGTCGGGGACATCGCGCATGGTGCGGTAGAAAGCTCGTTCGGCCACGGGCTCCGCCGGGATTACAGGACCGCGGCTGTTACCAGTTCTTGCCGGCTTCCAGCTGTGCGGGCGCTTCTTCGTCGTCATCGAGTTTCAGCTTCTCGAGTTCGATGACGATGGCGCTGCGGGGATAGTACCGAATCCGCACGATATCTCCCGCCTTCGCGTCACCGTGGTAGTAGTTGTCGATGCGGAAAATCTGTTGATTGTTGATCCGGATGTAGTGGCTCTTGATGACGAGCGAGTCCGTGCGCGACCAGCGGCGGGTGACGATGCCTTCCATCGTTGTATCCCCGTGAATGAGGTCGAGAAGGGCGTGGATGCCCTGGTAGCCGAAGAGGAAGCTGAGGATGGAGAGCACGATCAGGAGAAAGACCGTGCCACCGTGGTCGCCGCTGTTGAAGAAGACATCGAAGCTGAAGAACAGGAGGCAGCCGAAGGAGATGATGAACAGGGGCATCCACATGACGGTGTTGCGGACGACGCTGTTGCGTGCGCGGCGTTCCTGTTCGATGCGTTCGAGGGTCGGGTCGCTGGAGAGCATGGTCACGGGATCGTAATCACCTGGTCGACGTTGATGTTCGCCGGGTCGGTGATGTCGGGATTGGCGATGAGGAGGGCTTCGACCGTCGTCCCGAATTGCTGGGCGATGATGCTGAGGGTGTCGCCCGGTTTGACGGTGTAGGTGCCGCCCGCGGGCGTTGCCGTTGCGGCGGGAGAGGCCGCCTCAGTAGGCGTTGGCGGCAGCGAAGCCGTCGTGGGCGTAGCGGTCGGGCGTTCGCCTTCCGCCGTTGGGGTGGCGGTGCTGGCGAAGACCGATGTGGACGTCGGGGCGGGGCTATCGGCCTGGACGTGTGCCTGTTCTTCCGGTGGACGGAGGAACAGCCAGATCGCGAGGATGGACGCCACTCCGAGCACGAGGAGCGACCCGCGGTAAAGGACGGCTCCCGGCAGCGCCGACTCCGGAGCCATGCAGCGGAGGCAAACGTCCTGCCCGTGCTCACTGCAGTAGAGGTTGTGGCAGGTCGGGCACTCCGATTCGGCGGGGTTATCGCAGAAGGTGCATTCCGGGTCGGCCATGACTGGAGGGTATCATCGCGGGCGATAGCGAGGCAGATGGCAAGGTCAACGGAAGGAAAGGCGGCGGCGACGGGTGACATCGCGACTGCGGTGCCGGGACTTGTCCTGCGGCGCTTTATGCCGGGAGAGCATGACTGGCGGCTGATGGCACACTGGCTCTCCGACCCGCGCGTGCTCGAGTGGTACGAAGGCCGTGATAAGCCGTACGACTATGCGAAGGCAGCGGACGAGTGGAGCGCTGAGGAGATCGCCAAAGAGGACCTCGACTGCCGGGTGGTGGAGTGCGAGGGGATTCCGATTGGCTACCTCCAGTTCTATCCGGTTGCCGACGCAGCCAGCTATGAACTCGAGAACGCCCAGGACACGTCGGGCATCGATCTTTTCATCGGCGAGCCCGACTACTGGGAGCGCGGCCTTGGCACCGCGATGGTGCGGGCTGTCGTTGAACACCTTCTCGCGGCTGGCGCCCGGAAGGTCGTCATAGACCCACGCGTTGAGAATCCGCGAGCCATTCGGGCCTACGAGAAGGCGGGCTTTCGCAAGGTGAAGGTGCTGAAGGCGCACGAAGACCACGAGGGCGCCATGCGTGACAACTGGCTGATGGAGATTGTGGCCGAGGGCTAGGCCGGGAACGCCGCAAGGATGGCGTCCCAGGCGATTTCGCCCGTGATGCGTTCCGAGAGCGCCGGGCGCAAGCAGTCCGGCATGCTCGACCTCGTTGGTTGTCGCGAAGAAGAACGTATCGCCGTCGAATTCTGTGTGGAACGGCTGGATGGCCCTGGCCATGGAGGAGTGAGCCTGGCGTGCCGCCTGGGTCAGCCGGCGCGAATCGACTTTGAGGTTGGTGACCGCGAGCGTGAGTGTCGTATTCCCTGGTTCGGCCGATGGCGGGCCGGTGAAGGCGACGCGGGTGCCGTCTGCCCTGCGATTGCCGCGGACGACCTTTCCATCCCGGCCGTGGATGGCGCCGAGAGCGTTGAGGACGGTGAAGACCGCGACGAATGCCCCATCCACGTGCCGAATCGCCGCCCCCTGGCCGCCGGGCTCTGCCATCGCGAAGTCAATTGCCTTGCCCACGGTGGCGTTGCGCCCGGCGCCCCGCCTCCCGAGCGGGAACCGTCCCGGCGCTGTCGCTTCGAGGGCGGCCCGGCCCAGCCCAACGTCCGGGTAGATCCCGTTCTTGCGGGCGCCGAAGTCGAAGATGATCGCTCCGGCAACCAGGGGCACGTCCATCCAGTCGACATGCTTGTGGCCCCGCCTGTCGAAGAGCGCGGAAGCGACGCCGGTTGAAGCCTCGAGCCCCAGCAACGAACCGCCTGCGAAGCAGAAGGCGCTGGCCAGCCCGATGTCGGCGTTGATGGTGCCGGAGGATCCCCCGCGAATGTCGGACTCGAAGGAGACCGGTCGCTCGAAAGCGAAGACGGTGCAGCCGGTCGGTCCTTCCTCGTACTCGGCGATGCCGATGGAAAGACCGGGAATCTCGAGCGCGAGGCCGGGGCCGTCGACGTTTGTGACGGGGATGGGCATGGGCGGGAATTGTAGCGGACCACGGTATATGCCTCTGGACAAATATAAGTGCGTGCAGATATAGTGCCATCCATGCAAGCACTTGCGGTCCTCGCCGAACCCACGCGCCACCAGATCCTCGAGCTTCTTCGCGACCGCGAGCGCTCAGTCGGGGAGCTCGTGGCGGAAGTGGGTGTGAGCCAACCGGCTGTCTCCCAGCATCTGAAGGTCCTGCGGGAGGCGGGCCTCGTTGCAGCCCGTGCCGAGGCCCAGCGACGCCTTTACAGCATCCGGGGCGACGGCTTCCGCGAGGTCGACGCCTGGATTGCCGGATTCCGGAAGTTCTGGGCAGAGGAGCTCGATTCGCTCGAGCAGCACCTCGACGCCAATCCCTGAGGAGGAGTTCATCATGGAACACGACAACGAAGCGATGGGGCAGGTGGTTGATGGCGACACGCTCGTCTACGTGCGCGTCGTGCCCCACTCGCCCGCGCGGGTCTGGCGGGCGATCAGCGATGAGGCTGAACTCTCCGCCTGGATGCGTTACCCGATCAAATTCACCGCCGAAGTCGGCGCGCCGGTCGACTTCTTCAGCGGCGAGATCGTGGGCCAGGTCTTCGTTGTCGATCCGCCGCACACGCTGGCATTCAGCTTCTGGGATGCCGCAAAGCCGGAGATGGTGGCCCGAGTGCCACTCGACTGGACCGTCCGCTGGGACCTCGAATCCATCGAAGGCGGCGGCTGCCAGATTACCTTCACCCATCGCTGGCTCACCGGCCACGCCATGTGGGGTGTTGGCGCAGGCTGGCATGAGTTTCTCGACGGCCTTATGGCCTTTCTTGCCGGCGAGGCAGTGGGAGAGATGGCCTCGGATGCCTGGGCGGAACTCTCCCTCCGCTATCGCCCCTATCTCAGCAACGAGCTCCGCTCCTGGGCCGCGATTGCCGCGACCGAAGCCCGTGAGGCGCTCGAACGTGGCGATACGGAGGCCGGTGTGGACCGGATCCGGAGATTGGAGTTGGCCGCGAATCTGCTGGCCGACATCGCGGCGCAGACCGGTGCCCAGCCAGAAGTTGCGTGAGTTGATTCGCTGCCTCTAGCTTCCGGCGCTGGCAGACTGAACGGCTCAATGTCCCCGGCCCCTACCCCTCGACAGGCTGCCGCCGCCGGCGGACGGGCCATCATCCCCCTCACGCTCGGGGTCATTCCCTTCGGCGTCGCCTACGGGGTTGCCGCCGCCCAGGTGGACTCCATCAGCAACTGGCTCGCGATCGCTGCCTCGATCATCATCATCGCCGGCGCCGCGCAGCTCTCGCTGGTGGGTCTCATCGGCGATGGCGCTCCCTGGTATGTGGCCGTCGGAACGGCCCTCGTTATCAACGCCCGGTTTGCCCTTTATTCGGCGGCCCTTGCGCCAGCCTTCCGGGCGTTTCCGAGGCGATGGCGCTTTGCCCTTCCCCACCTGATGACCGACCAGGCGGCGGCACTGAGCCTCGCTTACAACACCACCGTCGCCGATCCGCTGGCTCGCCGCTGGTACTACACCGGCGCCGCCGCCACCATCACCCTCGGCTGGATGCTCGGGACGGCTGCCGGGGTCATTGCCGGGGCGAGCATCCCTGACGCGCTCGAACTCGAGTTCGCTGTCCCACTCGTCTTCCTGGCCCTGGTTGTGCCCACGCTGAGTACTCGCCCGGCACTGGCGGCAGCCCTGACGGCAGGGGTCGTTGTCGTCGCGGCGTCGAGTCTGCCCAACGGCCTCGACATCATTACCGGGGCCGTCGCAGGCATCGTCGTCGGGAGCTGGCTGAACCGATGAACCCCGCTTACCAGGTCCTCCTCGCGGGCGCTGGCACCTTCCTCATACGGCTCTCCGCTATCGCCCTGATGCGCGGTTCCGGAGAGGTCCCTCCCCGGGTCGAACGCGTCCTCCGGATGATTGCCCCGGCCGTGCTGGCCGCAGTCCTTGCCCACGCCCTGATGGTCCACGACGGGAGCCTGCGGCCGCTTGGCACCTGGCATTTCGCGGCACTCATCGCTCTCGGTATTGCCCTGAAGTGGCGGCAGGCCGGGCTCACGATGGGGCTCGGGCTCGTCGCCCTCTGGACGCTGAACTGGCTCTTCTAGTTCAAGGGACCGCGTAGACGATGAGGGCCACAGCGTCGACGGTGCGCTCGCCCACGGAGATGCAGAGGACGCGGTTCAGGTGGTCGAGCCGCGCCGCCGCCGTCTTCAGGCGGATCGCGGTGCGGAAGTAGTACTGGTCCCACGGGACGTATTCGCCCGCGGCGATCCGGTCGAGCACACCCGGCGGCGCGTGGCGGATGCCCTCGGAGATCACCTCGATGCGTTCACCCTGCTCCGTCTCCAACAGGTAGTGGGCGCGGATCTCGAGGACGCCGTCAGAGCGCACCACCTGCCAGTCGGTGCCGCCCGGGAGGATTGTCCCGCGGACGCCGTCACCTTCGAAGGTGCCGCCAGTGAAGGGAATGACTCGCAGTTCGCCCCCCGGTGTGTCGCCCGCCGACACCGGTGGCGCCACCGTCACGCGCAGCCGCAACAGCTCCGTCAATTCCATCAGGCATCAACCTCCACCAGCGATGGCCGCTCGTTCAGTTCGGCGATAGCGAATCCCGCGAGCCGCTTGTAGCGGTCGGCGATAGCTCCAAGCTCGTCCGGGCTGATCACATCCTGGAGACGCTCGAAGCCGTCAGGCGCACGCTCCTCCACCAGTTGCATCGGTTCTTCCGGGCCCTGGCCACGGTTCGCCAGCACGATCTTCGCGGTTGGTTCGCGACGAATCGCTTCATAGCGCTGCAGCCCGCGCTCCGGGTCGTCGCGGTGGGCACGGAGGCAGCCCGTGAGCACACGGGCATCGAGGATCGCCTGCGAGGCGCCGTTCGAACCGATCGGGTACATCGGGTGCGCCGCATCGCCGAGCAGGGTCACCGGTCCAAAGGTCCAGCGGTCAACCGGGTCGCGGTCGACCATCGGGTAGACCCACGTCTCCGGCGCGGCCCTGATGAGCGCGGGAACGTCGAGCCAGTCGAAGCGCCACGATTCGAAGGCCGGCAGGAAATCCGCGAGGTTGCCGTTGCGGTTCCAGTCCTCACGCTCGAAGGCGCCGGTCGGGTCAAAGCGGATCTCGGCGACGAAGTTGATGAGCTGCCGTCCGTCGGCTTCCTTGCCGATGGGGTAACAGACGAATTTCTGGTTGGCGTGGCCGGCCATGATCATCGTGCGGCCATCGAGATACGGTTCCGACGCCGCGACTCCACGCCACATGATCGCGCCGTTCCAGCGCGGCGACCCCTCATCCGGGTACAGCGTTGCCCGCACCGCCGAATGAATGCCGTCCGCGGCGATCAGCAGGCGGCCCTCGACAGTCGCCTGTTCGCGGCCCGAGGCGCGGTCCGTGAAGGTCGCCTGGACGCCGCCAGCTTTCGACGCGAAGGCGGTGAGATGGTGGCCGGTGTGGATGCGGTCACTACCGAGGCGTTCGCGGGCAGCGTCGAGGAGGACCTGCTGGAGCACGCCGCGGTGGAGGGAGAGCTGGGGCCAGCGGTACCCGGCTTCGAGGCCCCGGGGCTCGGCCCAGATCCGTTCGCCGCGCTTGGTGAAGTAGGCGAGTTCGTGCGGCGCTACGGCGGAGACTTCGAGCCCTTCCTGGAGTCCGAGTTCAAAGAGCTCGCGGACAGCATGGGGAAGCAGGTTGATGCCGGCGCCGATTGGCCGGACCTCCTGCACCGACTCAAAGACCCGAGGCTGGAATCCCGCCTCGGCCAGGCTCAGCGCGGTTGTCAGGCCACCAATGCCGGCGCCGATGACCAGGATCTCGTCGTGTGCCACGGGGCGGCATCATACGATGCCCGCCGCTCAGGAGGCCGAACGGTAGAGACGCCGGCTACGGACACTGTTCGAGCGAGCGTGGTGGCGCAACAGTTGCTGGAACGCTGTCAGCCAGGCCCGTCCCTGCCTCGAGTACTCGTCGACAGAGCGGCCATCGAGAGTGATCGCGTTGGTGTTCGCCGAAGCGAGTTCGAGCGCGGCATACCCCGCGGCGCCGATTGCCAGCAGTTCTTCGAGGTGGCCGGGCACGGTCGAGCCCTGAGCCGTCGAGGGTGTGAGTGGCCGTGTAGCCGAGGCGCACATCAGTCCCGTCGGGGGCCGTGTCGAGGAGGAGCGTGAGGCTCTGGTCCCAGCGCGAGAACTGCACGTAGCAGGGCGGGAACTCGTCCACCGGGTACTCAGCCGACTCCACGTCAATGAGGCCGGTGAGCGTCGAGAGGTCGATATCGCGGCTGCCGGACGTCGTTGCAATCGTGGCTATCGCTTCGCGGGGCACGTGGCGGTCCATGTCGTGGAGAGCCCGTGTGATGTGGCGGTCGAGCTGGTCGTCGCTCCAGCGTTCGGAGTCGGGGTCGCGCAGGTCGAGACGGACGCGGTCGCGGATGTCGGAGAGAGTTGTCATGGTCGTGAGGATGGCGAGTGTGAGCCGGATCTCAGAGTCGCTGCTGGCAGGGCCGCGACAGCCGTGGGCGGCTGCTACGATGGCCGCTTCCTACTCACCGGAGGAGCGCCATGTCCGACTTCACACCCACCGCCCGCACGAAGCTGCGCCGCAAGCCTGATCGCGGCAGCTTTGACCGCGAGACGGTGTACGCCATCCTCGATGAGGGGATGATCTGCCACCTCGGCTTCGTCCACGAAGGGTCACCGACTGTGGTTCCGACGGCCTACGGGCGCGATGGTGACCGCCTCTTCATCCATGGCTCTTCGGCCAGCCGGGCCATGCGCACGCTCGCCACCGGCGTTGAATTCTCCCTCGCCGTGACTCTCGTCGACGGCTTCATCCTGGCCCGGTCGGCCTTCCACAACTCGATAAATTACCGGTCCGTCGTGGTCTACGGGCGGGCGACGGCGGTGGAGGAGACCGAGGCGAAGATCGCCGCCATCGCCTGCCTCACGGACCACCTCGTCCCGGGACGCTGGGCCGATTCGCGTCCGCCGACCGCGCAGGAGCTGAAGGCGATGACGGTCCTCGAAGTACCGCTCGACGAAGTCTCCGCAAAGGTCCGGACCGGCAACGCCGTCGATGACCCGGAGGACTACAGCCACCCGGCCTGGGCGGGCGTGCTCCCGCTCTCCATCGCCGCCGGTGCGCCAGCCGACGATGGCCGTCTGCTGCCGGAGGTTGAGCTGCCGCGCTACTTGCGGGAGTGGCAGCGCTAGAATCAGCGGATGAAGCCCTACGACTACGCCTATCGCGACGGTGTCCGCGAGATCTCCTGGCACGAATTCGTTGAGCTCGCCGACCAGCTTGCTGAGATGCTGGAGGGTGAGCACGTCCACACGGTGGTCGGCCTCGCGCGGGCCGGGCTGTTCCCGGCGATCTCGGTGGCGATGTCGCTCCGCAAGGAGCTCTATCCCGCCCGTATCAGCCGGCGGTTCGAAGACGAGGTTGCCTTCGCCACGCCGCAGTGGCGGGTGCCAATCAGCAATGACGTCGAGGGGAAAATCGTCGCGATCGTCGACGAAATCGCCGACACCGGAGAGACACTGAGCATCGCCGTCGCCGAAGCCTATGCGCGTGGGGCGAGCCGTGTGGTCACGGGAACACTCGTCGCCCATACCTGGGCAGACCCGATGCCCGACTACCCCGTGCTGGTAACGGATGAACTCGTCATCTTCCCCTGGGACCGCGAGGTGCTCGTCGATGGGGAGTGGATGCCACACCCGGAAATTGAGGCGGCGCTGGAAGCGCAGGGCGGTCGGGAGTAATACCGCTTCTTCCCGTTCCCGGCGCTACCCTTTAGGCTCTACGTTCACGTAAAGGAGAGAGTTCAATGGGCAAGCTTGATGGCAAAGTTGTGGTGGTCACCGGCGCGAGCCGGGGCATCGGCAAAGAGATCGCGGAGGTCTTCGCCGCGGAGGGCGGCAAGGTCGTCTGCGCGGCACGGACGCTGAAGGAAGGCGACCACCCGCTTGAGGGGTCGCTGGAACACACCGTCGAAGGGATCAAGGCGGCCGGCAATGAAGCCAGCGCCGTCGCCGTCGATATCAGCGACTACGACGAGTGCGTGAAGCTGATCGACCAGACCCACCAGATCTACGGCCCCGTGGATGTGCTGGTCAACAATGCGGCGCTGACCTACTTCATCCCCATCGCGGACTACCCGGTGAGCCGCTGGCACCGCTCGTTCGCGGTCAACTTCCATGCGCCCTTCTACCTGAGCCAGCTGGCACTGAAGGACATGCTGCCGCGAAAGTCGGGTTCAATCGTGAACATCTCCAGCGGCGCGGCAATCGGACCCGGCCGGGGGCCCTACAAGGACCCGCCCCGCAACGGCGGCACCCTCTACGGCGCCGAAAAGGCCGCCCTCGAGCGATTCACCCAGGGCCTTGCCAACGAGGTCTACCAGGACGGGATCAGCGTCACCTGCGTCTCGCCGTCACAGGTTGTACCGACACCGGGGACGGTCCACCACCACCTCGTCGAAAGCCTGACCGACCCCCGCGGCGAGCCGCCGGAGCTGATGGCGAAGTCCGCCCTTCTCCTCGCCACCGAGCCGCTCGACAAGGTCACCGGCCGGGTGACCTACAGCCAGGAGATCCTCCAGGAGTTCGGCTGGATCAAGGATGGCAAGGGCACAGGCATCGACCGCAAAGGCTCGGGCTACAGCCAGATCTAGTCCTTCTGCTGAAGGACTGATCGCTTGGCTGGGAGCGTTGGGAGCGGGTCCTTCAGTCCCGGGAGCATCGTGGTGCCTCGAGTGCGTATCCGATCCCGGGGCTGCGGCCCTCCGTGGCCGCGGGAGCCTGGCACGATGTCGAGACCTGCAGACCGGCTTCTAACCGCCCCGCTGCTCCTCGATCGCGGCCCGGCGGGCCATGTTGTAGGCGACGATCGGGCTCGGCTCGGAGGGTTGCCAGTCGCGGTAGGCGACCTTCGTCTCCACCGGCCACTCGATTGCGACGTCGGTGCGCGATTCCGGCTCCGTCGCGTGAGCGAGCAGGTTCACCGCCGCCCGCGCCACGGTCAGCTGCATCGCCTCATCGTTGGGCATCCCGAACGCGTGCCCGAAGGGGAATTCGACCCCTACGATTCGGCTCAGCCGGTACTTCTCAGCGACGTCTGGCATCATCGTTACGGTGACGGTGGGGATGCCGAGGGATTCGATGGTGCGTGCCAGCACGGGCACGTTCTTACAGCAATCCGGTCAGGCAGGGGCAAGCACCAGGGCGTCGACGTTCGCCTCCCGGATGCGGGCCGCGACCTCCGGGCCGTACTGCTCCTGCCACAACGTCGCACCCCGCTCCTGGAATCCCATGAAGGAGTAATGATCGTCGGCCACGGCGCCGATCGCGCCTTCGTCGGCCAGCGTTTCGAAGGCGCGGATGGGGAGCGACGTGTTGAAGTCCTCGAGGATGTCCCGGGTGTTGAGGTGGAGGTGCGCCGCACCGACCTGCGATTGCTGGACTTCGCGCGGGATGACGCGATACGTCGGGTCGCCCCAGGTGGGGTTCGCCTTCTCGCGCTCGACATCGAATGGCTCCTGCGTGTCCTTCAGGTAGATGCCCGCGGAGGTCAGGAGGGCGACGGTCGCTTCGCCCACCGGTTTCGCGAGCGGCGCCCACACAGGCTCGTCGTAGACGTAGTTCGCCTGCTCGTAACCGGCGCGGAAGCTGCGGGGAAGAAACTTATAGCTATCGACGGGCATAGGGCTCACCTCTCTCGGTGAGCACGATCCTACGCCAATGGATTGGCCGGGTCCGGGCTAGGGATGATGCCCGGGGACGTGGCTCAGCGCCACCGTCACCCCGTCCGGGCCGACGCTCGTGACAAGCTGCACGATCCGGTCGCGGGCCATCCTGATCGGCTCCGCCGGTGGCTCCGAGGTGACGGTGAAGGCAAGGCCGCTGTCGATGGCGTCGGCCCAGGTCCGGAGGATGGCCTTCGTTGTGACCTGGGGAAGCTCACCAAACTCCTTGCGCACGTCCGTTCCCATCGTCGGGTTCTGTTTGGCGATGAGCGTTGCGACGGCGTCGAGGTCCACTCCATCGCCGGCCACGAGGCTTCGGAGCCCATCGCGGAACGCCGCATCGGCGGCTTGTGTGGTGCTGAACCACGTCGTTATCTCTCGGCATCCGGATTGCGTCACAGGGTGTCCTCCTCCGTCGCGAAGCTACGATTCAGCAGGCGTTCATCAAAGTATGATTCGGTGTACTCCCATCTTTACATCGAATGGCCGGGGTTTGTTCATGCCGAACCAGGCGAACACCAACCAGCGACAGGACCTCGAGCGCGTTCGGCGCCAGATCGTCCGCGATGGAAGGGTCGACCCGGTCGAAATGCGTTCATTCGTCGAAGCCCAGATGGCCCGGGCATATGGCGGCGATGAGAGCGCTGACCTTGCCGAAGTCGTCCAGTTCATTGCTTACCTTCTGGAAGGCGAGGGCCGCCTGCAAGATGCCATCGCCGAAATCGACCACGCTCTCTCCACAAAGCTGCCCCCGCACTCGCGGGGCCATCTTCACGCGCTCCGCGCCGCCATGCTGGCCACCACGGGCGCTCGCAGCGAAGCAATGCAGAGCATTACTGCCTCGGAGGAACTCATCGAACAAGAGCAGCCGCGAGAGTTCTCCAAGTGGCTCGTGTTGACCGAAACCTCCCGCATGCAGCTTCTGGAGCCGCCATCGGAGCGGCTGACGATGCTGCTCGCCGCCACACCGCCGAAGGACGCCAGGCTCGATCAGGTACACCTGCTCTGCTCCTATGTTCCCTACCTCGCCGCCACGGGTGAACGGCGCATGGCGCGGCCGCTCATTCGGCAGGTCAAAGCTCAAGTACAGGCCGAGCCGCATGTTTGGCGCGGCGAGGAGGTGGCGGGCTTCGAAGCATGGGTCGCCGTTGCCCGGTCCGTCACCGAGGAGCTCCCGTCCGCCCGGGTAAACCCACATGCGGGGCGCAGGCTCGCCAGCATGCGGCTGTTCGCCGCAACACTCCGCCGGGACCTGGCTGAGGCCCGCGCCGCCCGTGCGGACATCGCCGGCTTCGTCGCTCGACTGCCTGATGTGGATGTCGGCCCGGCGGCCGCCTGGGATGCCTGGCTGGATGTTCCCCTTGGCCTCCCTGCTTCCGCGTTCAATCTGCAGCCACCGAAGGACGCGACGACCTTCAACATCGGGGCCCACCTTGCCGCCGCCAATGCTATTGCCCTCACTGGCTCCGAACAGGAGGCGCGCGTGTGGCTAACCTGGGTGAAGAGCCTCGGACGCAAGGGCATCGAAAGTTCGCTGGAGTGGCCGGTATCGCGGTCGCGCATCGAGGCGTTGCTCGAGTTGCGCCTTGGCAATCTGCAGTCGGCACGGGCAGCCATGCACCGGGCCCGCAGCCGCACATTGGAGGCCGGCTACGAGATCGAGGCGGCGATCGCCGAAGTCCAGGTCCGCCAGCTGGTGCCAGACACCGCCGCTGACGATGCCGACTCCCAGGGCCGCGCCGCCCACGAAGTGCTCCTCCAGATGGGCGTGGATCCCCTGCCGCATGTCTTTGCGGCGAAAGCAGGCCCGGGCGTGCGCTCCGCGAGGCGCCCGGAACTGACGGCGCGCGAGACGCAGGTGCTCAAACTTCTCAGCGAGGGCAAGACCTACAAGGGTGTTGCCGCCGCACTCGAAATCAAGTGGCCGACGGTGCAGACGACGGCCCACCGCATCTACGAGAAGCTCGGCGTCTCGGGGCGGCACGAAGCCGTGAAGGCAGCGGTGAAGTCGGGGCTGCTGTAGGAGATGTTGGTCTGCCGCCGGTGGGAACTAGGGGGACCGTTCCGGCGGCAGACCGAGGGAACCTGGGAGCGGTGTGCGCTGCCGCTGACCCAGGCGACTCAATTGGGGCTAGAGTCGATATCCTTCACGTCTACGGTAGGTTTGGCGGCACACGCCTGAAAGTACCGGATGATGTACATCGCGCTGTACATCGATCCTGCCCCGCGAAACGGTGCGAGGTTGTTCGTAGACTGGCCATCACTGGAGGAGCTCACATGACAATCGAAATACCCGAGAACCGCGCCGGCTGGATCAAGGACCACATGACCCGCTACATCGAAACCGGCGGCGAGGACGGCCACGAGTGGCGTGGCGTGCAGACGCTCCTGCTCACGACCACGGGGAAGAAGAGCGGGAAGAAGACCACGACGCCCCTGATCTACGGGACGGACGGCGACCGCTACCTGATCGTTGCTTCCAAGGGCGGGGCCGCGAAGCACCCTATGTGGTACACGAACCTGGACGCCAACCCGGACGTCGAGATCCTGGTGAAGGACAAGACCATCGCCGGCAAAGCCCGCACGGCCGGTCCGGAAGAGAAGCCGGCGCTCTGGAAGAAGATGGCAGCCCTCTTCCCCAACTACGACGAGTATCAACAGAAGACGGACCGCGAGATCCCGGTGGTGATCATCGAGCCGAAATAGGAGCGTTCGGCCTCCGCTTGTCAGAAACGGCACGTCGATAGCACGGGCTGCAGATCAAGCGTTCACTGTCGGGCACCCCGTCCTGGCCACTGAGGACGGCGACACCCACGAGGTGGCCGCCACAAAGCAGGCAGCGCCATGCGTGCCGGCGTTCGCTCGCCATGCGTCCATCGAACCCCGGCGGTGTTAACGGAGAAGGAGATGGGCAGGCGCGTCAGATACGGGTGGGGACGAGAATGCGCGACGAGTGGACCTTCTGTGCCATAGCCGCCGCGCGGACAATCCAAGTCGTAATCAAGACTATTTCGGTCCAGGCGTGCGTCTTCGTGCGCTAGGCAGGAACAGAAGAGGTATGAATCGCTCGTTCGTCCGTGGTTTGATGATCGGCGCCGGGGCGTTCGTTGCTTTCGGCTGCATCGTCTTCGCCGGAGCGAGCTGTTACGTGGCCGCGAAGATGGATGCCGCCGCCTTCAATGTCAGACACGGCCCTTCTGATCATCCCCTGCTTGTCGAGTCCCTCACCGACGACACGGTGGTCCTCGAGGGACATGGCCTGGACACCGATGGGGACTGGAACCGCGACGGCGTCTTCGGACTGGAAGGCGACCACGGATATGGGCGGGTTGGGAGCGTGCTGTCGAGGGGAAACGGAACCGTCACTCGCGAGTTCCACCTCCAGCTCGGTACCTTCAGCCCCGGAGACAGGGCGCGGATCGAGGGATTCACCTGGCGCGGTTCCCCCGCCGAGAGTCTTGGGATGGACTCCGAATCAATAGCCTTCGACTCCGAGCTGGGGCAGCTGCAGGGGTGGTTTGTGCCCGCCACTGGCGACGACTGGGTCATCTTTATCCACGGCAAAGGCGCGAGCCCGGACGAGGCCCTGAGGATCCTGCCCACCGTGCACGAGGCCGGGTTTCCTGCGCTTGGCATCACCTACCGCAATGACGTGGGTGCGCCCGCCGATCCCTCCGGTCGCTACGGCTATGGGAGCACGGAGTGGAAGGATGCTGAGGCGGCGATCGACTACGCCACCTCGCATGGAGCGCGTTCCGTCGTTCTCTACGGATACTCGATGGGCGCTGCCATCGCCCTTGCGACGCTGCGGGATTCGGATCTGGCAACGAATGTGGAGGCTCTCGTTCTCGATTCGCCGATGCTCGACCTCAAGTCGGTGATTCGCCACCAGGCTGCTGGCAAGAGCTTGCCGGGACTACTTACCTCGGCTGCCATGTGGACGGCGGGCATGCGCCACGACATCGACTGGGAGTCGCTGGACTACATGGCTGATGGAGCGGCTCTCGACAAACCAACATTGATTCTGCATGGCGACGCGGATCCCGATGTCCCGGTCGGCGACAGCCGCGAACTCGCGTCTCAGAACGCCGAACACGTACGGTTGGTCGAATTCACGGGGGCCGGACATGTCAGAAGCTGGAATCTCCACCGCGAAGAGTACGAAGCGACTGTCGCCCAGTTCCTCGGCGGGCTCGCCAGCAGCGACTAGCTAACCCCCTGGCGCTCTCTACAGCTTCGCGTACCACTCCCGGAGCGCTCCGCCTATCTCGTGCGGCGAGTCCTCCTGGATGAAGTGGTTGCCGGGCACAGTGATCGTCGTCGTGTTCGGCCAGCTGCGGGCGAATTCGAGCTGGCGGCCCTTGAGAATGGCGCCGGGCTCGGCTTCGACCAGCAGCTTCGGGACATCGCTGGTGCTCAGCCAGTCGCCGTAGCTTTTCACGATGTCGACCACATCCGCGGGCTCGCCACCGATCGGGAGCTCCCGGGGCCAGGTCAGGGTCGGCCGTCGTGACTCGCCTTCTTCAGCGTAGGGCCTGCGGTAGACGTCCATCTCCGCCTCGGTCAGCCCCCGGAGCACGCTCCCCGGCAGCACCCGTTCCACGAACATGTTCTTCTCCAGGATCATCGATTCCCCCGCTTCGGAGCGGAAGCCCTGGAAGGCGCGTGCCGCCGCCTCCGGCCAGTCCGACCACTCCACGGGCATCACGATCGCCTCCATGAAGCAGTAGCCCTTCACGGCGTCGCGGTGGCGGTTGCCCCAGTCGAATCCGAGCGCCGAGCCCCAGTCGTGGATGACGAAGGTGACGTTGTTCGTTGCCTTCACGGTCTCGAGGAAGGCATCGAGGTACTTCGCGTGGTCGGCGAAGCGGTACGTCCCGGCGGGATTCTTGCCAGAGGCGCCCATGCCGATGAGGTCGGGAGCGATGCACCGGGCCCGGTCGGCGAGGTAAGGGATGATGTTGCGCCAGAGATAGCTGCTGGTCGGGTTGCCATGGAGGAAGACGACCGGGTCGCCGGCGCCGACATCGACGTAGGCCATCTCCGAGTCCAGGACCATGGCGCGTTTGCGGGCGTACTTATCGTTCGGGGATATCGGGTCTGCGCTCATGGACGGGCCTCCGGCGGTATGGGCGCATGGTAGGGGATCGAGCGCGCGGACGTGATCGCCCCGACACCCCGCGCCGGTTCGCTATGATTCGGCGCCATGCGGATCTCCTGCGCCTTCGCCACCTCGCTCTCTACGCCCGACCACACCGCCATCGCCGAAGGGCTGGGCTACGAACGCGCCTGGTTCTACGACTCACCGGCGCTCTACCCCGATGTCTGGGCGATGCTGGCGCTGGCGGCCACGAAGACGAGCCGGATCGGACTTGGTCCCGGCGTCCTCGTCCCCAGCCTGCGCCACCCGATGGCCACGGCCAGCGCCATCGCCACGCTGGTCCACCTGGCGCCCGGGCGCGTCTCCATCGCCATCGGTTCCGGCTTCACCGGGCGGATGACACTCGGCCAGCGGCCATTGCCCTGGAAGTTCGTCCGCCGCTACGTGCTGGCCGTACAGGCCCTTCTTCGCGGCGAAAAGACGGAGTGGGACGGCGCCATGATCCAGATGATGCAGCCCGAAGGCTTCGCAGCGCCGCGACCGGTCAATGTGCCGATCATCCTCGGTGTCGGCGGGCCGAAGGGTGCTGGTGTCGCTGCCGAGCTTGCCGACGGCATCTTCATCGCCGGCGGCGACGGACGTCTCGCCTCGCCGGACAAGGACTGCGTGCGTCTCACCTTCGGCACCGTCCTCGCCGAGGGCGAAGACCCCGGCTCACCGCGGGTTGTAGCTGCCGCCGGCCATGCCGGGGCCGTCACCCTCCACGCCATGTACGAACGCGGAGCCGATTTCTCCGCTCTCCCCGGCGGCGCTGAGTGGAAGGCGGAAATCGACGCGCTGCCGGAGAACGAGCGCCATCTCGCCGTCCACGACCTCCACCTCATTGGCCTCACCGGGCGCGACGCGAAGGTGGTGAACGGCGCCATGCTCGAGCGCGGCGGCCTCGCCCGCACCGCGCCCCAGTGGCGCGACGCCATCGCCGCCCTCGAAGCCACCGGCGTCACCGAGATCGCCTACCAGCCCGCCGGCCCGGATATCCCGGGCGAGCTGCGACGCTTCGCGGAGGCGGCAGGTATCTAGTCGGGGAGCGGGTAGAGCGGCGGCAACAGCCAGCAACCGAAGGGCCCCGTCGAGCGCTCCCCCCGGGAAAGATCCTTGACCGAGCCCGGGCCGAACGTCGTGCCAGTGCTACGCTTAATCGTCATGGGCATCGACAGTCCACTCTCCGCCCAGCTGAACGACCTCGCGCAAGATTCCTCGTGGTTCGCCCACATTTCCCGGTGGGCAGCCAGCGATCTGGCCCTGCTGATTGTCATCACTCTTGTGGCCGGCGCCCTGGTGACCGCTGTTATCGAGTTGAGGCGCGGCGGATTGTCGTACCGGTTGCTCGAGGGCGGCGTCATTACGCTGCTCGCCCTCGCTCTCGCCATGGGCACCAACCAGCTCGTCGGACACCTTTGGTTCCGCCCTCGCCCGTTTGACGCCCTCGCCTCTGTGCATCTCTTTGTCCCATCCTCGCCAGACCCGTCGTTCCCTTCTGATCACGCCACTGCGGCGTTTGCGCTCGCCTTCGGCGTCGGCCTGGCCATTCCCTGGCTGCGGAATGTCCTCCTGGTCGAGGGCGTGCTGCTCTCGCTGGCCAGGGTGGTCGTTGGCCTCCACTACCTCTCCGATGTGATTGCAGGCCTGTTGATTGCCCTCGTCGCCGTCAACATCACGTGGATGGTGATCGCCAGGATCCGTCCCCACTTGCGACGCCTGGTTCGCGGCACTGTCGCCCGGGTTGTTGCGGTCGATGACCATGCCGACCTCGAGTCACCGGGAGCGTCCGGGCTCCTCGTCCTTGGCGTGTACGCGCTGTTCGTCGGCTTGCCGCTCATGGTGGAAGTGGCAGCAGACCCGGTACGCCTCCATCCGGTGTGGCTCGAGGCAATGGTGGTGAACGCCGGATGGGTTGGCCTCGCTGCCGTCGCTACCGCGGTCGTGCTCTGGGCGAGGCCTTTGCTACTGCAAAGAGCGCCCGAGAGCCCGAACGAGCCGCAGCGGTTTGCGGCGGTAGAAAGCTAGTCGGGGAGCGGGTAGAGCGGCGCCAACAGCCACGAGTCGACGCTTCGAGCCCAGTCAGCAAGCTGCGGGTTCGCACAGACTCCGCCTCCCCAAATCCCGGCAATGCCTGAGTCGGTCAGGCCGACGCTGAACACTCGCTCGCCCGACGTGAACGCAGCGACGTACTTCAGGCCAACGAGGTCACCCGGGTCCTCGACCTTTTCGATTGCATAGAGCCACACCCGCTGCAGTGCGCCGGAGGTGAGGTTGATGGCATCGACAGCGCCTCTCTGATCGGGACATCCGCCCGAGATGTAGGCGTCGACGAGTGTCCCTTCAGGGACTCCGTTGGGACATGTCGGCGGCAGGACCAGCCCAACGCCCGGGTCGGCGACGCAGGGGGCCTGGATGGGGTCGTGGTAGTCGGCCACCGGGTCACCGCCGGGCGTGAAGCGCTGGATGATCGTGTTGACGTAGTCGAGTCCGGTGTCGACATCGTCCGAGTAGAGCCAGGGAGGCCGGTCCAAAGTGGCTCCCGACACTGGATCGAACCAGGTAGCCAGTGCCACCGTCTGCTCGATCGTCAGGTTCGATCCGCCGGCATCGAACACCTCGACACCGAAGACGACGTCCGCTTCGCTCCAGTAGGCGGCTGTTGACCCGTCCCGTTGCACAACGATCCCGGGACCCGGCAGATAGTCGACGGCGGTGGGACTGCTCCCCTCGATGACCTGGCCCGGGAGGTCCGGCCAAATGTGGCGGTACGTAGCAAGGGCAAGTTCTCCGGTTTCGTTGTTGTAGTAGCGGACGCCGTCAACGCGGACTCCATTCGCGAGGGTGGTCGGCTCAAAGTTCTCCTGGCGCCAGGGCCCGGGCGGCACCGCCAGCTCGTAGTGCTTTGCGTCTGATGCGATGGGCGGGATTGGCGTGGAACTCGCCAGCCCGGTGCAGTCCGGCGCGGTCGCGCCCTCCGCGATCACGAGGAAGCCGTTGACGAGGTTTGCCTCGGCGCAGGGGGCATCCGCGAGAACCGGTGTGTTCGTGGGCGAGCCGACGACTGCCAGTGTGGGCGTGGCGTTGAGACCGGCCGAATTGTCATCGTGACCACCGACTGCAAGGACCACAACCAGCAGACCGACGCCGACAGCCGTGGCAGCGCCAACGCCAATGGCCACTCGCCGCAAGAATGCGCCAGTTGCCATCGCGGCGAAACCACGCCGCAACCGCGCTGGGAAGGCATGTTCACGGCGCCAGATCTCAGCCGCCTCCTCGCGGCTCGTCGCATCGAGCCTGGCGATGACCTGGCTGACGTACCACTTTGCCGTCGCGAAGGTGATCCCCAGCTCTTCGGCGATCTGGGGGTTGGTATAGCCACGCGCCATTAAGCGTGCAACATCTTCCTCGCGTTCCGTGAGCTGGCCGATTGGCGTGGCTGGTCGTGGCATGGGATCAGGGTAGGACGCCGCCCGCCGCGTTACTCCGGCCTATGGAGAATATTGCGTGGCGTTGTGGAATGAGATGCAGCCCGACCCTCCGCCCCCAAAGCAACGGCCCCACCACCTGGCAGCTCGATGCTCCCAGGCGGCGGAGCCGCCGCTCCCTACGCTCCCAATACTCCCGGGGCGCTTTGCGCCCCTACGGCCGGATGCCCACCAGCTTGGCCAGCTTCACGGTGTTGAAGAGGGCGACGCTGGCGTACCACTTCACCCTGATCCGTGAGGCATCCTTCGTCTCCAGGCTGCCGACGCGCTCGACGGTGAGGCCGCCGGGCGCTGTCAGGCCGCTCAGGGCGCCTTCGCCGAACTGGACGGCGTAGACCGTGCTGCAGTCGTTGCTGGTGCCCACCGTCTGGGCGTCGCTGATGTAGTCGTTCACACCGATGGGGATGCCATCGTAGAACTGCATCATCGCCCCGAAGTCGTCGCGGTCTGCTTCGAGGAAGGTGCCGCTGGTGCGTGCCAGCACGTTGAGGTCGCGGCGCGTGCGGCGGCTCATCAGGAGGAGGTCGGGCTTGCCACCCCGGATCTTGTCCACCAGCTCGTCGAGCTTGTCCAGGCTGAGGACGTCGCCGTTCGTGCCCATGCTCACCGTCTGGCCGGCGGTGGCCAGGGCGTCGACGCCATCGAAGCTGTTGGGGTCGCTGCCCTCGTCGCCGTTGATGAAGGTGTCGTCGAAGAGGGTCTGCACGGCGCGCGCCTTCAGCTGGACAACGGCCGCCTCCAGGTCCTGGACGTTCGAGCGCGTGGTCTTGAGGAAGTTATCGATGTCCGCGTCGCCACCGAGGATCTTGAGCACGGCGGTCGCCTGCTCGAAGGTTGGCGTGTCCTCGTCCCAGGTGTCGCCAACGTCGTAGAAGGCGGCGGTGGGGGCGGAGTCTTCGCGGTTGTAGGTGAGGCCGTTGCCGGTGATCTCGATGAACGGCAGGCGCTGGAGTACGGGGCTCTCCTGGGCCATGGTTTCAATGACGCCGGCGACGAGGGTGTCGTTGCTGAGTTTGCTTGCTTCGACAAGGGTGAGTGCCACTGGGGCTACCTCCTGGTGTGGTGCTCCGAGTGTTGGCCGAGCGGTTAAGAAACCGAATGGGCGGCTGTCACTATTCGAAACGGAATGCGACAGGGTGGGGATTCTCCCTATTTCAGAGCTGCTCCCCGGGATCTAGCGTCTGAGTAAGCCCAACGGCGCAGCGGGCCGGACGGACAAAGGAGGCATCCCTTTGAAGAGCCGCCAGACTATCCTTTACGCCGACGATGAATCGTCGATCCTCGGACTCGCTGCCCTCTGTCTCGAAGCCCTCGGCTTCGAAGCGCTTACAGCCCCCGATGGACAGGCTGCCGTCGAGCTCTTCCACGAGCACAAGGATCGGATCGAAGCCGTCATGCTCGACCTGACCATGCCGAAGCTCGATGGCCAGGAAGCCGCTCGCGCCATCCGCGAAGCCGGTGCGACGAAGCCGGTCGTCCTCGTCAGCGGCTATGGCCCCGACGACCTCGCCGGCCGTATCGACGCGAGCCTCTTCGACGCCTTCCTGGCCAAGCCGTTCACGCTGGAAACGCTGGGCCTGGCGATCCGGGAGGTACTCGGCGTCACACCCTGAGACATATGCGAGCTGCCCTGACCCATAGATTTCACGGATAGCTCGCCGATTTTTTCTGCGTTGCCTCTATGCCGTAGCGTTGCGAGCGCCGACTCTTCCACCAACACGCATCGCATGGGGCCACCACATGGATCGTTCACAACTGATTGAACAGGCACGCCAGCTTCGGACGCGCTGGAACACTGGCGAATACGTCTCGATCAGCGCCGCCATCTCACTGGCCAACCGCCTGGCCGATGCCGTCGAACAACCCGACGCAGCCCAAGCCGATGGACAATCCCGTATCGCCTGACGACGGCCTTTCCGAGGGGGACAGAAAAGCGCCCGTCAAAGGCGCTTTTCTGTGTCTGCGCCGGCTATTTCATCTTCAGGTCGCCGGTCGCTTTGTCCACGGTGTAAACCCAGCTGCCGTTGTAGGCGCAGCCGCTAAATGACTGCTCATCGGCAAACACGTTGTTCACGTAGACCTTCAGATTCACCTTGGCGTCGACGCAGAGATTGATCGGGAATCCAAAGTTGATTTCGACCGTCTGTGTGCCTTTCGGCAAATCAGCCGGATTGAACGTGATCGAGCCCGAACCCTGGGTGATCTTGAGGCCCAGCGGGAACTGGTACTGGTTCACGCTTTCGACCTTCAGCTTCTCACCGTTGTTCAGGCTGACCGTGGCGAAGCCCTGTACCTGCGAAAGCACGAACTTGTAGGAGTACTCCTGCGCCGGGGCGACGTAGAGGCTCCGGTCGCAGGCCTGCTGCTTGAAATTGACGACGTCCTGGACCGTCGCCTCGTCCCCCGCGAGTGTCGCCACGCGAAAGCTGAGGGGCGCGGCATTCGCCGTGTTGGCGCCGCTGAAGAACGCTCCGGGATCGGCCGAGCGCATGGCGGCCTCGGCAGCAGCGGTATCGCCGCCGAGGGCGACCATCCGGATCTCCGACTCGGCGAGCACTTTCCGCTCTTCGTCGGTGACGCTGCCGTTGCCGCCGATGTTTCCATAGGCAGCGTTCATCGCTACCTGCAGCTCCTCGGCCGACTCGACCTTCGTCGAACTCATCGTGAACAGCATCGTCCGGCCATAGGTGACGGACTTGATGTAGACCGCCGGACTGCCTTCTTTTAAACGCCCGGCGTTGATAGCGGCGCTGACCTGGTCGGGCGTGACGCTGCTGCCGAGGAGTTGGGACGGTTCGAAAACGTGGTCGTCGACGAACGAGATGGTGTACATGGGCTGCACCATGCGCACGAGGATGGTGTGGCGTTCGTACGACTTCTCGCTCGAAAACGCGGTGTCGAGGCCGGCGGACGCGAGGGGACCGTCATAGCGCAGCGAGAACCCGAGTTCCAGCGACGTCTGCTCGAATGAGTAGGCTTCTTTGCGCAGGTACGTGATATCGGCGGGGACCACATCGATGCCTGAGAGCCGGCTGTCGGCGTCGCGTTGGAGCGTGGAGACGGCCTGCTGAAGGGTTGCGGTGCTGGGGTCCTCAACCGAGACGACCGGGTTTTCCGACGCGAGGCTCATCACCAGTTCCAGTGGTGCCCGCGCCAGGGGAATTGCCTGGATTTCTCCTTGCAGCAGGCGGTCGCCGTCGATGAACAGGCCCGGCACGAGCGTCCCCTGGAAGGCAGGCGCCGGGAATTCGTCGAATGTCCGCGTGAGTGGGTCAGCCTCGGTGACAGTGCACTGGTAGTTGTAGTCGCCGTCCCGAAAAGCGCCGCTCTGGAGTTCTCGCGTGTCGTCCTCGCTCACCACCTCGGGCGACCAGGCAACCATGCTGTCGAAGAGGGGGCTCACGTCAGAGTCGGCCGTGCCGTTGCCCTCGGCTGTGGCGGTTGTGGCCGCCGTCGCCGATCCCTCCGGGGTGGCCGTGCGGTCGTTACTACCGCCACCGCACGCAGCCAACAGGAGGAGCGCCAGCACGCCCGGCCAAAGCCATGCGCGAATCACACGTCGTCCATGGTTCATCATTGTTCCTCCTCAGTTCCCTCCCTGGAGGAGGCAAGAAAGACGCAGTCGTCTAACAGATGCCCAAGCCTACCATCCGCCGGGCCAGGTCAGCCCGCAGTGCGTCTCTACTCGAATGCCGACCGGAACATCGTGATGACCTCGTCATCGGAAGGTTGCTGGCCTCCGTTGAAGGTGGCGAGATACATCCGTCCCTGGCCCGCAAGCAAGTAATTCGACGAACCCGGCCCGTCGAGCGCCACCAGCTCCATTCCCTCGATCTCAATGCCCAGTTCGCGCGCCTGCTGGTTGGAGTTCGACATGTCGTGGCCCTCGAATCGCGTCTCGTCCCAGATCAGCGTGGGGGAGTCACCTGTGGCGCTCCCCGGTGCATCGTAATGAGCCCTGACGCTTGCCGGGCCATTCATTTGGCGCTGCTCCGTTCCGAGCGATGTGACTACCAGGTCGAACGGTACCCGGGACGGCAGCCGCGGCTCGAAGCCGATGTCGTCGGATACGCTGTTAAGGGCCTGGTCGAGCGGGAGATCCTGCACGACAGTCGTGCCCTGGAGAACAATGTCTACGTGTACGTTCGCCAAGGCATCTGCCTCGGGTCCGTCATCTCCGCCACATCCCGGCATCCCCGCAACGACCACGAGTCCGCCCAGCATCACGACGACGGATCGCAGACTTGCCCGGCTGACCATGTGATCTCCTACCCCAGCCGCCCCAGCAGCTCGTCCTCCCAGGCGAAGTCGAATTCGCGGGTCTTGTCCAGGCCTTCGCGGCGGTACCACTCGTAGGTCTGTTCGACGGAGGCGCGGAAGCTGTACTCGGGCTCCCAGCCGATGTCGGCGCAGAGGCGGTCGACGCTGAAGAAGACACTCGCGTTCCAGTTGTGGATGTGTGGTGCCACCTTCTGGATCAGCGTGGAAGCGCGGAAGACGGCCTGCGGTTCGCCCGTCCAGAGTTCGTCCATCACCGCAGGTGGCACGTGCACGCGTCTTGGTTCGACGCCAACGACGTCGGCGAAGGTGTCGACGTAGCCATCGTCGGTGTAGGCGTCCTTGCCGGTCAGGTTGTAGCGCTTCCCGAAGGTGACCGGGTTCCCCATCATCATCCGCAACGCCCGCGCCTCGTCGTCCACATGGCCAATCATCCCAACCGTCGTGCCGTCGCCGGGGACGAGGATTGGTGCGGCCGAGGAGCAGACGCTGGAACATCTTCTGCTCGCGGTCGGGGATGATGTTGTTCGGTCCGAAGACCATGGAGAAGGGCACGCTCGTCGCCGGGAAACGTTCGCTGCGGTAGAGGCTGAAGAGGTACGCCTCGCACTCGAGCTTGTTCCGCGCGTAGTCGTTCTGGCGCGGTGTGGCGTCGACCGCCGAGGTCTCGCGGATGGGGAGGATGTGGGTTGCCGCGTAGGTGACGGTTGAGCTGGCGAAGATGTAGTGGCCGACACGACCCTTCACGCACTCCACCAGCGACCGCACCTGCTCAAGGTTGTAGCCGGAGATGTCCTGGACGCAGTCCCACTCTTCGTCGCCGAGAGCCGCCTTGAGGGCAGCCGCGTCGTTGCGGTCGGCAGTCAGGCGGCGGACGCCCTTCGGTACCGGCGCCTCGGTCACGCCCCGGTTGAGGATCGTGACCTCATGGCCATGCTTGTGGAGTTCCTGGACAAGCGCCAGCCCGTTGAAGCGCGTGCCCCCCATCACCAGGACCTTCATGCGAATCCCCCTTCAGTCGAACCGCCGAAAGGTACCACGCATGAAGGCCCGCCGGTCGTGGGCTACTCGGCGCAGCTCACTTCGAAGCTCCCCTGGACCGGTTGAGGGTCACCCCCGGTGAATGTGAGATAAGCATCCACGAAGGTCGCGGAGCCAGAAGCTGTGAGACCGTCTTTTTCATAGCTGTCGACCTGGCTCTTGCCCGCGTCGATCTGGTAGCTGGAATTCGGATCAGCCACCCAGTCTTCGTTCGTGCTGTCGTCTGTGACCTCGACCCTGGGTGGGTCGTAGCGATTGTCATCGTAGGTGTCCCAGTTGGTCGGTGGGATCCACATGTCGAGCGTCACATTGTCGTCGTCCTTGGCTGGTCCGCTGACCTGGATAGCGTCGAAAACGTTCTGGCAGACGACGAACCCGGATGTCAGGTCGAACTCGTAGGTCTTGTCACCAATGGTGACCTTCGCAGTCCCGGTGCCGAACCCGAAGCCGCCGGAGTCGCTGCTGTCGTCACCGTTATCGCCGGCGGGTTGCGTGCTTTCGCTAGTGGCCCGCGAGTCGTCCCCTCCCGAGAAGGGACTTCCGCTGTCGTCGTCGCCTCCGCCACAGCCCGTCAGCGAAAATGCGCCCAGGGCGACCAGCAATGGCAACGCCCCCATCAAGATCTGCTTATTCATAGCACTCCTACATACAGAACTATGCCCGGCAAGTCGAGCACGGGAACTCATGCGCGCACCTGCCCGGCGATTGCTGTCAGCGGTCGTTCCCGCATGACGGGGCAACTATTCGGGGCAATTCACCTTGAATGACCCGGCCACCTGTTCAGGCGTCTCGGCGGCACTGTCCACAAACGTTGCCGACCCCGATGCCATCGAGCCGGCGACCTCCCGATCCTCCATGACCTCGCTGAACCTGGGATCGTCCGCGTCGTAGTTTGCCTTGTTTGCCTTCCAAAGGAAGGTCGCATCTCCGTCACCGTCGAAGAACTCATCACCATCCTTGACGGTGACCCACGACCCGGTCTTCCCCGGTTCCGTGACCTGGATGACGACAACCGTGTTGCTGCCGTCCGCGGCGTAGCCGCTCGCCTGAATGGTCCCGAACAACAGGGTGCAGGTGCCGTAGTAGTTGCCGTCGTACTCCATCAAGCGCGGAGGCGATGTCACAAAGTTGAAGGTCTGGTCGCCGACAGTGACCTCGATTGTCCCGGCCTCTCCCGGGCTACCGTCGCCGGAGTCACCCTCGCCGTCGCCGCTGGCGGTCGTGCTGCTCCCGGAAGGCTCCGTGGCAAAGGGACTCTCTCCATCGTCGTCGTCACCTCCACCACAACTCATCAGCGCAAACGCTCCCAGGGCGGCCAAAATCGGCAACGCCCCCAATACCCTCAGATTTCTCATGGCGCGCATACATACAGAGATATGACCAGGATGTCGAGTCGCGGCCGGTTACATGTTCAGTTGAGTGGGGAGCCCGTGGACGCGAAGGATGAGCGAGATCTCGCTGCTGTGGTGCACCTCGTGGGACATCAGCCGCCAGAGCACCCACGCGGGCGTGATCGTCATCGTCCGCCCAAAAGCCGACGTCGCCGTGACCTCGAGCGTTGAGGTCGCTGGAACCCCAGCGATCGAGGCACTCCTCGACCACTCCCCACGTCTTCAGGAACGCGTCTTCGATTTCCGCTGCGGTCCGGGGCCGGTCTTCGTTGTCTTCCCAGCCGGCCCATTCGAGGGAGACGCCCTCGACGGTCGCGTGGTCCACCTTGAACATCGACCGGAGGCCATGGTCATCTTCGCCGAGCATGGTGCAGAGCCAGTACAGCCGTCCTCCGGCCATGTTGGCGCCGAGCTGCCAGAATCGCCCATTCGCCGGGCGCCGGCCGGAGTTGCATCTGTTCAGGGGTCAGTGGCCGGATCGTCTCGAGCAAGTCCGCCTGCCGCTCCGCCCATCCCTCGTAGAACGCCTTGAGTTCGGATGACCGCGCCATTGCGGAAGCGTACCCGGCGGCAATGATGGCGGTCGACCGGCGAAGGGACGCAACGGCGCACCGTCTCGGGATCGATAGGATACTATTCCGCGATGAAATGGGAGCAACTCCGCGCCGAAGCCGAACAGGTCCTGTCCAACTGGTTCGCCCGGCCCGTTGCGGGCGTCCAGCCTATCGAAGACGGGACCCTGAACTGGAACTTCCACGTCGCCACGAACGCAGGCGACTATGTGCTCCGCTGCCACCGCGACAACCTCGAGAGCGAGAGAATCGAAGGCGAACACGCGTTGTTGGCGTGGGTGGTGGAGAGGGGCATCCCTGCCCCCGTCCCCGTTCTGGCGCGGTCGGGGCAAACGCTCATCGAGGGGGGTGGCCATCGTTGGTCTCTGGCCCGCCGGTTGCCGGGCAGGCATGTCCCCAGGGGAACATTCGCGGCGGCGCAGGCACGGGCCCTCGGGGAGATGCACGGCAAACTCCAGTCGCTCCTCGCCTCGCACCCCGAAAGCCAGGACGCGGGGATGACGTTGCAGTGGGACATCGAGAGTTCGAAGCGTGCGCTTGCGAAGTTGGTGGAGATAGCGTCGGAGCGTGGCGAGGAAGAATGGGTCGTCGCGGCGCTGCGGCGTCAGCGCGAACTCCTCGATGGGTTGGAGGTGCTGACCACTGCAGACGTCGTCGGGCTTCCACGTCAGCTCCTGCACGGTGATTTCCACGATCAGCAGGTGCTGGTCAGCGGTAACGAAGTGAGCGCGGTCCTCGACTGGGAGATCTGGCGGACAGACCCTCGCGCGTGGGAGCTCGTTCGGGCCCTCTCGTTCTCGAAGATCTTGAATTCGCCCCGACAGGAGGACTACCTGGCGGGCTATTGCCAGCACATCCGCCTTACCGAGGATGAGGCCCGCCTGGCGCTACGATTGTGGTTCCAAAGTCGAATTGTTGGTGTGTGGGCGTGGTGGGCCTGCTTCGTCGAAGGGAACGAGCGTGTCCGTGACTTCTTCCCCGATATGGCTGCCGAGGTCGAGCGTGTGGCGGATCCCGCCTGGTGCGAAGCTGCCACGGTCCGGTTCGTCCTTGCCGCCTGCGGGTAGGGCGCAACCCGCTCGTCCAGGTTGCCGTACGCTGTAGCTGATGTCAGAACAGTACGTCGCCAGCGACAAGCGCACCGGGCTCGAAGTAGCTGTCACCGGCGACTTCCCGCCACACCCCGACGACCGCATGCGCATCGCCCGGACAACAACGCTGTTTACCCGTCTCTTCTCCACCATCCTCGCCACTGAGAACGAGTCCCAGCGGCGGCAGGGATTCCAGGCTGTGGAGACCCAGCTCGAACTCGCCGACGCCCTCATCCGCGAAGATGCTCCGGAAGTGCAGCGCCTGCTGAAGACGACCATGGAGAAGATGGGCATCACCGAAGCGCAGCTGGAGGAAATGGCCAGGAAGCTGATGGAACAGCTCGGCGACGACGACTTTGAGCTGCCACGCGACGATGAGCCCCCGGACAACCCCCAGATCCCGCCGATCGTCTAGGCGAGCAGCATCCCGGCGGTCCTGAAGAACTCGAGGGACTGGTCGACCAGCTTCGCCGGCTCGGCATCGCTCTCGACCTCACCATCTGCACGTTCCGTCATTTCGGCCAGGGCTTCGGCGAGCTGGCCACGGTCTCTCGTCCCATCGAGGAGTGAGAGCAAATAGCCCTGCGCCGGGTGAAGCTGCAATCGTTCGTGGTACTCGTTCGAGACCATCACCTGTCCATCGCCAGCGAGGATGCGCCCATAGGCGTTCGCTACTGGCCGCTCGCTCGCCTTCAGGGCGATTGCCGGCACTCTCAGCCGTAAGTCAACGAGGTCCGAGTGGAAGGTGTAGCCGCGGAGCAAGTTGGCGCCGAGCAGCCTGATCTCGTCCTCGGGTGGCCCTTCGCTGTTGTGGCCTTCAACCTCAGCCCAGGCTCGCTGGACCAGTTCATCGAATGCTATGCACTCCGGCTCGGAGGACGCCAGGATCGTCATCACCGCCTTCGTTAGCGGGTGGTCCGTGGTGATCCGGCTCCCGGTAGAGACGGCAAAGCTGGCGACCCTGGTGTCGTTGATATCGACAGGCTCCTCCGGCTTTGCCCGGGAACGGACGAAGAACCTCCGCAACAGTTCCGGTTCGGGCCGCAGGAGACGTTGGACAGGTGTGCCCCCGCGTACCAGTAAACTGCGGCGAAATGTGCAATGTCGCACGATGTCGAGCTGTTGCTCGAACTCGAGTGCGCTTCTCACGCGCTTCGAAATCGCGGCTATGACGTCGTCGGGGATGTCGTTTGGAAACGACGACGGCAGATACGCGTCGGCCATATAGGTCAGACCAAACGCTGCGGCCTCGTCGACGAATTCGGTGAGATAAAAGGGGTCGTTCACCGCGGAGAGCTCGTCGTGGAGGATGAGAGATATTCCCTGCCCGGGCCCGAACTCGAGGCGCCCTTTCTCCATCTCGAGGTACGAGGGCACGATGCTCTTCAGGAGATGACCCTCCGGGGCGATGTCACAGGCGAACTGGATGGCCTCAAGGGCCAGCCGGACCCGCTCCTGCGGATCCAAGATGCCGACGGTCGCCTGTGACATGATCCAGCGGATTGGGTCGAGGTTGTGCCAGCCGGGATAGGTGTTGTAGCTGATGTAAGCGATGCCGTGCTCGGAAAGGCGCCGCGCGCAGGTTTCCAGCAGGCCCTTTCTCGCTGGCTCCGGGATCCAGGAGAAGACCCCGTGGGCGATGATGAAGTCGAACGGCTCCAACTCGTCCTCGAACTGCGTGATGTCGCGCTGTTCGAACCTGATGTTCGTCAGGCCGAGTTGTTTCACCATCTCCTGTGCCTGTTCCGTTTCGATGCTCGAAAGGTCTATTCCCAGGAAGTTGCTCTCCGGCATCGCCATTGCCATGGGGATGAGGTTGCCGCCCACCGCCGACCCAACTTCCAGCACCCGGCAACCGACGAGGGAAGGCGCCTCCAGGCCGAGCAAGGTCGCGATCGTAGCCATACGGTCGGGCGCCGTGTGCACGTAGGAGAGCCGCGGGTAAGGCACCGTGTCGTAGCTGGATTCCGAGACCTCGCTCATCGGGACTCCCGCTGCAGGCGGGCAAGCACCAGGTAATCGGCGTCGCTGTTGGTCGCTTCGAGCGGCACAAGCTGGTTGGCCAGTGCGCGCGTCGTCGTCTTTGTTAGGGCCAGCGAAAGCGGATCCTTCGCCAGCAGTTTTGCCACCAATGCGTCTACCTCGTCGTCGAGTGTTGTGTCGTCGTACACGCGGTTCACGAATCCCCAGCGCTCCGCTTCGGCTGCCGAAAACCTGTCGCAGGTCATCACCAGTTCGCGCGTCCGGGCCGGTCCCAGCTCTCGCATGAGCCGGGGGAGTGCATTCCAGGTGAGGGGGATGTCGAGGTCCACCTCGGGGATCGAAAACCAGGCCGATTCCGCCGCCAGGCGGATGTCGCAGCAGGCGAGGAAGACGACGGCTCCGCCGACGGCGAGGCCGTTTGCGACGCCGATCGTCACCTGGTCGAGGGCGTCGAGAGCTTCGCAGGTACGGTTGCCCATCCCCGAACGCCAGCGCTGTTCGAGCGCCGGCACGGGTTCACGCGCCGCTGAAGCATTGGGGTTCCCGCTCCGGCCCACATCCGCGCCGGCCGAAAATGCGCGACCTTCTCCCCGGAGGACCACCACGCGGACCGACGTATCGCCACGCAGCGCGGCACAGGCTTCCTGCAACTCCCGGTGCATCGTCGTGTTGATCGCGTTCAGCTTCTCGGGCCGGTTCAGCCAGATGGTCGCCAGCCCGGTATGCGCTTCGCTCCGTTCAACCCGGATGGTCTCCATGGATCGAAATCATATCCTGCCCTCTGTCGTGAGCACGTACGCCTCCGTAAGCCAGCGGCGCACCTGTTCGTCGATGTCGGCGGCCGACCGGACCGGCACGGTGTTGCTCGCCCGGGAGCCGGTCATTGGGATGCGGCGGCTGACGCGAGGATGGTCAAGACGGCGGGGCAGGACCATGGAGAGGGACATCCCGACGCGCCGCGGTCGTAGCTCGACGAAAGTCGGACCGTGCTTGAAGAGGATGCCGACGCCGACCGCTTCGTACTCAACCTGCCCGAGTTCCTGGAGGTGGGCGGCCACGGCCTCGAAGACCTCCCGGTCGGCCGGATCGCGGTCCGCGAAGTAGTCATCGACCGTCATCGCAGGTGCGCAGAAGTGACCCTGGTTATTGCGCCCGAAGCGGCGGCCGCAGGCGGGGCACTCCCACGTGGTCACCTGCGGGCCACGTCTTCTGCCGTTCTCCCGGTCACGTATTCGTAGTTGACCGGATCTGTCGCACCCTCGGTCGAGAGAACGAGCACTCGGCTTGCACTCCCCAGTTCGAGCGCCTTCACGACCTCCCGGTGTGTCGGGTCGTGCACCAGCTCCAGCAGGGCCGCCAGGCCGGCCGCGCCGGTTTCGCCACTTACGATGCCGTTGGCCGCATACAGGCGCATCGCCTCGCGGGCGCGATCATCAGACAGCGTGACGATTGCATCGAGGCCGTCGCGTAGTTCCGGCCACGCCAGCTCGCTCAGGGTGCCGCAGTTCATCCCGGCCATGATCGAGTCCTGCGGGCCGGTAGAGGCCACCGGGTGGGCGGCAGCAATCGACTCGAAACAACAGTTCGCGCCGAACGGCTCCAGCCCAATGATCCTCGCAGTTGGTGCCCAGTGCCGAATGATGGCGACGGCGAGCGAGCCGACGCCAACCTGGACGAACACGTGGGTGGGTCGCTCCTTGCCTTCTGCATCGAGAGCCGCATCCGCTTCGGCGCCGATCGTTTCGTAGCCTTCCACCACCCACCCCGGCACGTCCGCATAGCCCGGCCACGAGGTGTCGGAAACGACCAGCGTTCGTTCGCCCGCCATCGCCTTCGCGCGCTCCACGGCATCGTCGTAGCCTCCCTCGACAACCTCCACCTTCGCACCCTCGCCGGCGATGCCCTCGATCCGTGCCTGTGCCGTGCCCGCTGGTACGAGGACGTGCGCGGCGCAGCCGAACCATCGCGCCGATCGCGCCACGGCCCGTCCGTGGTTGCCATCGGTTGCCGTGACAAGCGTGAGCGGCTGCAGCGGTGCAAATGCCGCTGCGAGGTCGGCGAGCGTCGTCCAATCCGCGGGCTCCTGGCCGAGGCGGTTGGAGAGCAGCCGATAGCTCGCCCACGAGGCGCCGAGGATCTTGAATGCTGGCAGGCCAAAGCGGTCCGCCTCGTCTTTCGCGTGGAGCGAGCTGATGCCGAGCTCATCCGCGACGGCAGGGAGGCTATGAAGGGGCGTCGGACGGTAGCCCGGGAGCCGGCGGTGAAACGCCGGCGCATCACCGCTGACCGGCCGCGTCGCCGCGATACGGGCCGGGTTCATTCGCGCGAGACCCATAGCCCGGACGGTACCACGCAAGGGCGGATCACTCCTGACGCGATGGTGTCAGTTGTCCGGAACACGGCCCGACGGCTCCCGACAGCAGGGTGTCAGGAGGGGTGTGACACGGTGCACTGGAAAACCCGTCCGAGGCTACCCATTCGATGAGGATCCAGCCCAGATCTGGCCGGCAAGTGAAGGATTTCACAGACCGCAATTGCAGGCGATGCACCATGTCCGAAAGCGCAGGTACACCGACATGTTCGCCTTGAATGAATATTCATTCACTCCGGTGAATCAGCGCTCAGCGAGCAGGAGCGACACAATGAAAGTCAGCGAAGCACACCTCGAAGCTCGCCGCGACGACATCCTTAACGCGGCCCTCCGTGTTTTCGCACGCCAGGGTCTCGATGGCGCGAATATGCCCGGGATCGCCGAGGCGGCGGGTGTGTCCGTCGGCGCCATCTATCGCTACTTCCCCGGCAAGGAAGAACTGTTCCAGGCCTGCTGCACGCGGGCCCGTGAAGAATCGACGGAACTGATCAGCCTGTCGCTCGAACAGGGCGCCGGCGATGAGCGCCCGCTTGCCTGGATTGAGTACGCAGGCGACGCGATCTTCGCCGAGGGCAGCACTGCCTGCGGCGACCCGGCAATGATGCTCGAAGTCGCCATGTACTCCCTTCGAGACGAGGCGGACTGGGGCCCGGAGTTTCGCCGTGCGCAATCTGCGACGTTCGAACGCCTGCGCGCCGCCATCGACGATGAGCAGGCTGCCGGGTCGATCGATGCCACCTTCGACGCCACCACCGTCGCCACGCTGCTCTATGCCCTGGTGCCGGGAATGCGAATGACCTCCCTGGAGGTAGCCGGTAGCGCGTCCGGCCCCGAGGTCGTCTCGCTGGTCACGGAATTGCTACGACGCACAGGGCCAGAAGGGGGCCCTTGTGAGGAAGCGGGGACGGGTGGCAGATGACAAGAAAGTGACACACAACTTCCGAAATCCGGCAACAAACCCTCTTTAGCCTCGACGAAGACATTCGTCACCACCGCGAACAATCGCGACTACACGAGAAACGGAGCATTTCCCAATGGGAGCAATCTTTTCCCCCGAAGGCCTTGCACGCATGGCGACCCGCCGCCCCTGGCTGGTCGTCGGAGCGTGGGGCATCATCCTCGTCCTCTCTTTTGTAGCCATGTCCGGCCTCGCCGACGTGCTCTCCACCGACCAGCAGGTCTTCGAACAGTTCGAAGCAAAGCGCGGTGAAGATGTCATCGACGCCGAATACGACGGCGCCTCGCACCCGTCGGTCGAATACGTCGTTGTCCAGTCGACCGACGCGACCGTCGACAGCCCTGAATTCAGGGACGTTGCGATGAGTCTTGCGGGCGCCCTGGCCCAGGACAGCGAGTTCGTCCGCGACGTCAACAACTACTACATCAACGGCGACGAAACGCTCGTCTCTGCCGACCGCCATGCCCTCCTCATCCCGACCGTCGTTCGGGCCGAGGACAAGGCGGGTATCGACGATGCCGGCGAGAACATCCTCAACCTCGTACGCGACGCGCGGGACACCGCCCCCGACGGCTTTCTCCTTGCGACCGCCGGTCAGGGCAGCATCAACGCGACGTTTAACACGATCTCTGAGCACGACCTGAAGACCGCGGAGCTGATCGGCCTCCCGATTGCCCTCGTCGTCCTCGTCATCGTCTTCGGGGCGCTCGTGGCCGCCGGGATGCCAATCATCCTCGGTTTCCTCGGTATCCTTGTTGCGCTGGGCATGACGGCCCTCCTCGGCAAAGTCCACGAACTCTCGTTCTTCGTGACCAACATGATCTTCATGATTGGCCTCGCCGTCGGGATCGACTACACGCTGCTGGTTATCCAGCGCTTCCGCGAAGAACGCCGGAAGGGCCTTGAGAAGGACCGTGCCATCGTCAAGGCTGGCGGTACAGCCAGCCGCGCGGTGCTCTTCAGTGGCATGGCCGTCATCGTTTCGCTCGCTGGCCTCCTCATCGTCCCCGATAGCATTTTCCGGAGCCTCTCAATCGGTGCCATCGTCGTGGTCGTTGCGGCCATCTCTGCCTCGCTGACCCTCCTCCCGGCACTCCTTCACTTGCTCGGCGACCGCGTCGACAAGGGCCGCATCCGGATTCCCGGGCGTCAGACGACTCGCAGCGAGACCGGCGGCTTCTGGGACGGCGCAGTGCGCATCGTGACCCGCCGCCCGCTCGTCTCGATTGTCTTGGCCACGGGCTTCCTGCTCCTTGCAGCCAGCCCCTACCTCGGCGTGGAACTCGGCTTCTCGGGCATCGAAAGCCTGCCTGCCGACACTGTCCCCGGTCAGGCCTGGGCCATCCAGCGCGACGACTTCAACGCCGGCGACCTCGCTCCCTTCCAGGTGGTTATCGAAGGCGTGCCCGGCAATGCCGCGACAGAAGCTGCCATCGACAAGCTGACCGCCGCCATCGAGGCGGACGATGTCTTCGGCCCAATCACCCGGACCGACGCCCCGACGGGCCAGGCCATCCTTCTCGAGACCGGCATCAACGTGGATGCCCAGAGCAATGTTGCCCTCGATGCACTTGGCCGGCTCCGTGGCGATTACATCCCCGCGGCTTTCGGCTCGAGTTCGGGCGAGGTGGCCGTGACCGGGAGCACCGCCTACATCCACGACTACGCCCACATGATCAACAAGTGGACGCCCGTGGTCTTCACCTTCGTCCTTGGTCTGAGCTTCATCATCCTCCTGACGGTCTTCCGCAGCATCGTGGTGCCGATCAAGGCGATCATCATGAACCTGCTCAGCGTGGGTGCTGCCTATGGGATCATGGTCCTCGTCATCCAGGACGGCGTCGGCGCAGGTCTGCTCGGGTTCCACCAGGTGGAGCGGATAGAGTCCTGGGTGCCGCTCTTCATGTTCGCCATCCTCTTCGGCCTCTCCATGGACTACCACGTCTTCCTGCTCACCAGGATCCGTGAGCGGTACATGCAGACGGACAACAACTCGGAGTCGGTGGCTTACGGTGTGCGCGCCACGGCGGGCCTCATCACCGGTGCTGCCGCCATCATGGTCGCCGTCTTCACGGGCTTCGCGCTCGGCGACATGACGATGATGCAGCAGTTCGGCTTCGGACTCGCGGTCGCCATCGCCCTCGATGCCACCGTCATCCGCATTGTCCTCGTGCCCGCGACCATGTCGCTGCTCGGGAAGGCCAACTGGTACCTGCCTTCATGGCTGGAGTGGCTCCCGCGGATCGATGTGGACGGCGTGCGCGACGAGGCGCCGGTGACTCGCGGCCCGGCCCCGCTGCCCCAGGGCGACCCGGCGGCCTAGGAGCCCGGTTCGGTCGAACCGCAATGAAAGCTCCCTCCCGGGTCCCGGGAGGGAGCTTTCTGTCTTAGGTAGATGCTTGCCAGCGTGAATATGCCGGCGGCCAGATACCGCCTCCGCCAGGCTTCGGCTCGTAAAGCGCCAGCAGCGCGCGCTCGAGAGAAAGGTGGAAGAGCGTGTCATCGCCGGAGGTTGCACCTGTGGCCTCCATCGCCTTTCGCACTGCTGACTCGGTGGCCAAATCCGGGACATGTCTCGCTGTGCCTGCGAGCATGAACTCGTCATCCTTCTCCGTCGGGAAGGCGTGGAGCGCAAACTTCCCGGTGCGCAGCAGGTCCCACTTCTTCGGCGTCTGGATGCCGATCAACAACCACAGCTCGCCGTCATGGAGGATCGGACAGACCGGGTGGATGCGCGGACCGCCATCCTTCCGCACTGTTGCAAGGTAGCCGAGTGGAACGCCGTGCTGGTAGATCAGCTTGTGGCCTTCCTCGGCCATCACCGGCGCTTCCGCCGCGAATGCAGACCACGAGACCATCGATTCGTCCTCCCGGGAGGGCCGTTTCTACGCCGGACCGCGTCACCTGCTGACGTGCCGGTCAGTCGAGCGGAGTTGCCGCGCGCCGCAGCCGGTCGCCGATTGCGCGGGCCAGGCCCGCGTCGCCGTAGTCCCGTACGACGATGACATCGGCCCGCCCGTCGTCGAGCCGCCGCATCGCTGCATAGAGTTCCTTCGCCATCTCCTCGACGTTGTTCCCGAGAGCCTCGGTCAACACCTGGGGGTGGAACAACGCCGTTTCGTAGCTGGTACAGAGGACAGCGACCCGGCGGCCCGCCGCCATCTCCTCATCTACCGCGGCGACCAGGGCATCTTCGTCGCCCTCCACGAGGCGAAGGCGGGTGCCGGGAGCGTAGTGACGGGCAAGCGTCCCCGGCGAAGCTCCGCTGTTCACACCGCCCACAGCTACCTCTCTGCCGGATACCCGGCGGAGGTCTTCCAGCGAGATCGCCCCAGGACGAAGGAGGCGTAGCTCGGGTGTCGACGCATCGACGACGGTCGATTCGATCCCGACCGTCGCCGGTCCGCCATCGAGGACAAGCTCCACCCGTCCGTCGAGGTCGTCCAAAACGTGTTGGGCGGTCGTCGCGCTGGTGTGCATGAAACGGTTCGCACTCGGCGCCGCCACCGGGATCCCGGCCGTCTGGATCAGTGCCAGTGCAACCGGGTGGGAAGGCAGCCGCACGGCAACCGTCGCCCGCCCGCCCGAGACCGCCGACGCCACGGCCTCGGCGCGCTGGAGAACGAGCGTCAGCGGGCCCGGCCAGAACGCTTCGACCAGAGCCTCTGCCGCCGAAGGGACGCCGTTCGCCACGCGTGGCAGGTCTTCGATCGCCGCGATGTGGACGATGAGCGGGTCCGACCGGTCACGCCCCTTGGCAACGAAGATTCGTTCAACCGCCGCATCACTGAGGGCATTGCCGCCCAACCCGTAGACCGTCTCCGTCGGGAATGCCACGAGGAATCCGCGCCGCAGGTAGTCAGCGGCCCTGCCAATGAGGCCAGGGTCGGGGTTTGCCGGGTCGATACGGGCGAGTTCTGTGCGGATATGGCTGCCCACTCCCCGAGTGTACGGCCCCCGGTGAAGCCGCGGCCCCTGGCGGCCGCGTATCGGCGGAGCACTTCACGGCAAGCCTCTTACCGGTCGTCCAGCGCCTCGAACTCGCCTTCCAACACTACCGCCGTCAGCCCCTCGTCGTCGGCCCGGGTCTCGTGCTCCTCGCCCGCGCTCCAGAATGCGGCCATGCCTGCCCTGATCGCGACCCTTGCACCATCGCCGCCACTAACACTCCCGTAGCCTGACATCACCACGAACAGCTGGTCGACCGCAGCAGGATGCCTACCAAGGACCCCGTTCGGCTCGAGAGTGATCGTCACCAGCTGTGCCCTGTGGATGGGCCGGGCCACATGCTGAACCGTGGCGCCTTCGCTGCCAAACCTGTCGATGGCGTGACTGGCGCCAAGCGTGTAAACGCGCACGTCCTAGGTCCCTTCCGGCAGTGGCGCGGCGCCGACCACGCCAGCTTCCCGTAGTGCTGCGACGGCCGCTGCATCGAACCCGATCTCCGCGAGCACTTCGTCGGTGTGGGCATCCAGCGTCGGCGATGGCGACTGCACCCGCGTCGGTGTTCGGTCCATCCGGATCGGCGGCGCGAACGTGCGGTAAGGGCCGACAGTCTGGTGGTCGATCTCGACAACGAATTCGTTGGCCACCACCTGGGGATCGTCGAACACCTCGGTGGGAAAGTTGAATGGCCCGCAGGGCACACCAGCGCTTTTGAGCAGGTCGATCCAGTGGGCCGTCGGCTCCTTCGCGAAGGCGGCTTCCACCGACGCGACCATCGCTCGCGCTTCTGCCATGTGCTCCGGGTTGCCGTGGTCGAAGTCGTCGCGGGTCTGCGGGTCAGTGACCCCTACGGCCTTGCGGAACCGCGCGTGAAGCACCGGGCTGAGGGCGCCGACCGAGACAAAGCCGTCGCTCGTCCGGTAGTGGCGGAAGTAGATGTTCGTGTCGGCCCCGGCGACCATGTGCTTGCGCCAGAGGTCCTTCTGCTCGTCGAATCCGGCGCCCGCCTTGCGTAACTCGCTCAGCTCCCCCTCGAAACGTTCGATGACATCGGGGTCGGTGGCGGCGAACCAGTTGAGCAGGTTGTTGCTCAGGGTGATCGCCGTGCTCAGCAGCGACGTTTGCACCCGCTGACCTTCACCGGTCAGGTCCCGGTGACGCAGAGCTGCGACAACGGCCAGTGCCGAGAGGAAGCCCGTACCCATGTCCGAGGTCGCGGGGCGCACGAACTCCGGGGCTTCGCCACGCTGGCGGGCGGCAATCGCGCCGTAGCCGGAAATCCCCTGCACCACCACGTCGTAGCCGCCGTCCTGGCCCAGCGGACCCTTCGGCCCGTTCGGTACATGCTCCAGGTAGACGAGGCGCGGATTCACCGCCGCGAACCGTTCGTAGCCAAGGTTGTAGCGCGGCAGATCCGGCGGCTTCAACGACATCAGGACGATGTCCGCCCACTTCGCCAGGGCGTCTACCACCGGCGCTGCGTCCGGTCGCGTGACGTCGAGGCAGACGCTCCGCTTGCCCCGGTTGAGGACGATGAACCCCTTGCCCTCGTTGGGGACGATTCTTCGGCTGGTGTGGCGGAAGGCATCGCCGTAGGGCGGCTCGATCTTGATGACGTCGGCGCCCATGTCGCCCAGCAGGAGTCCCGCCACGGGGACGGCCATCGCCTGGGCAAACTCGACCACGCGGACGCCGGCGAGCGCACCGGGGGCGCCGCTATCGGTCATCGGCCCGGCGCTCCGACGGCCGTCGCTTCGCGCTCTCGCTTCGCCACACCCTCGCGCACCAGCGGGATGAGCTCGCGCCCGTACTCGATCGCGTCGTTGAGCGGGTCGAAGCCACGGATGAGGAGCGTGGTTACGCCGATGTCGTAGTAGGCGAGGAGCGACTCGGCCACCTGTTCGGGTGTGCCAACCAGGGCGGTCGTGTTCCCCGAACCGCCGGCGGCCGCGGCAATGGGCATCCAGAGGCGCTCGTCGTGAATCTCACCCTGCTTCGCGAACTCCATCAGCCGCCGGGCGCCTTCGGCCTGGGGTCGTGGGCCGAGTTGTTCCTTCCCTGCTGATGGTCCGGTGATGTTGCTCAGGATCGAGCGGGCCCTGTCCCATGCTTCGCCTTCCGTCTTCGCGACGACGGGCCGAGTCGAGACGCTGAACCGGGGCGTGCGGCCATACGGCGCAGCGGCGGCCAGCACCTCGGCCATCTTCTCCTTCACCGCTGCCCGCGGCTCGCCCCAGAGGGCGAATACGTCGGCGTGCTGGCCCGCCACGTCGAGCGCGGCGCCCGACATGCCGCCAAAGTAGACCGGGATAGCCGGCTGCTGCACGGGCTTCACGTCGGAAGAGGCGTTCTCAACGTGGTAGAACTCGCCCTCGTAGGTGAAGGGCTTCTCCGAGGTCCAGACCTTGCGCATCACGTCGAGATATTCGCGGGTGCGGCGATATCGAGTGTCATGGTCAAGGAAGTCGCCATCGCGGCGCTGCTCGGCGTCGCTGCCTCCGGTGATGATGTGGAGCGCGAGACGACCCCCGGTGAAGTGGTCGAGCGTCGCGGCCTTGCGTGCCGCAACCGTCGGCGCTGTGAAGCCCGGACGATGGGCGAGGAGGTATTGGAGCCGCTCGGTGTGGGTTGCCGCGTACTGGGTGACGAGGAAGCCGTCGGCGGCCGACGAGGTGTAGCCAACGAGCACCCGGTCGAAGCCGGCGTCTTCATGGGCTCGCGCGAACCGCACGAGGTAGTCCTTATCGATACCGCCACCGATCACATGGACGGCCGCGCCCGGCGCCGCGTCCGGTTTCACGCCGATCATCCCGACAAATTCGAACGTCATCGCGCAGCCCCCAGCCAAACCTGAGGTTCAATACTACGCTTCCAGGAAGGCCTATCTTGCCTCGGGCAGTTTGCTACGCTGATCCCGCCATGAGTGCGGACCCCGAGCCCCAGACCGAAGCCATCGACCCCGTCGGCCACATCGTGCGGACGCCGGGCACCGTGGGTGGCCGCCCCCGGATCGCGGGCACCCGCATCAGAGTCGCGCACATCGCCGGGTGGTACATCGAAGGCGGGATGTCAATCGCGGAGATGCTTGTCCAGTTCCCGGCGCTATCGGAGGCGGACATACATGCGGCGCTCGCCTACTACTTCGACCATCGGCCGGAGATCGAGTCGCAGGAGCGTGAGGACGCCGAGTTCGCTGAGACATTTCTCAGCGAAAATCCGGACATTGCTCGCCGGGCCGGTGGATGACGGTTGTCCGGTGGCTTCTCGACGAGCACCTTCCGACCGCAGTTGCCATAGGTCTCAGGCGAGCCAACATTGAGGCGGCGACTGTAGCCGAACTGGCCCGAACCGGTCACTCAGACCCATCTCACCTCGCTTTCGGCCTTGCTGAGGGCTGGGTCATCGTCACTTTCGACCAGCGGATTCATCACCCACATCCGTAATGCTCAGGAGCACGCCGGCGTGGTCATCGCTCAAAAGGGACGATTCGATATAGGCAGGCTCGTCCGAGATCTCAGTGCCATGTCGACAGTCGAATCTCTCGAGTCCATGCGCAACCAGGTCCGCTACATCTAGGCGCACCTGGAGCGTGCTACCGCTGCAGGGCCCGGATGTCCTTGTCGTTGCCGGCCACAATCCAGATGTCGCCGCTTTCCACCGTCTCGTCCAGGTCGGGGTTGAAACTCACCTGGTCGCCTCGCAGCCGCGCCAGCAGGAATACCTTGTACTTCTTCGCGGTATCCAGGTCGCCGACTTTGATCCCCTCGGCGGAGCCGGGCGACTTCACACGCGCGATGCCGTGGTCGCCGCTGAGCGACATGTAGTCGCTGACGCTGCGGCTGCCCAGCGTGTGGGCGAGGCGCACCGCTGCTTCGTATTCCGGGTTCACCACCGTGTCAGCGCCCGCCAGCTCCAGCGCCCGGGCGTGTTCGGCGTCGCGCGCCTTCGAAACTACGTGACGGTGCTTCAGTCGCTGCTTCAGCGTGAGTGTCACCAGCACGCTCGTCGCCACATCGCTCCCGATAGCCACAACCACCGAGTCGTAGCTGTGCAGCCCGAGTGACTCGAGGAACTCGACGTTCGTGATGTTTCCCTCGGCCGCGAGGAACACTTCGTCGACGACGCTGTTCACCCGGACCGGGTCGTTGTCCACCGCGAGCACCTGGACGCCGATACTGATCAGTTCGTATGAAAGCTGTGTGCCAAAGCGACCCAGTCCCAGAATTGCGACGTCCATGCGTGAAACCTCCGTGGGATGCTAGCGCGGCCTCGCGCCATGCGTCGATCTCTCAGCCAATCCGGATGCTGTCCTTCGGCAAGTGAATGTTCTCCTTCCGCCGCGTGCGCGTCATCTCCAGGGCGAGGATGAGAGGGCCGAACCGCCCGATGATCATCCCCACGATCAATCCCAACTTCCCCGCTGTATTGAAGTGCGCCGTGATGCCGCCCGAGAGCCCCACCGTGCTCAACGCCGACTGCGCTTCGAAGAGCACATTGATGAATTCGAACTTCCCGTTCGACACCAGCAGGAGGAAGGTCGTCAGGGCGAAGGTTGCGGCGACCATGAGCAGGCTGATAGTGAGCGCCTGTCGGATCACCGTCGCTGACACGGTGCGTCCAAGACCAACCATGTCCTCTCTCCCGCGTAGCGTCGCGACGATCGCCACAAAGAGGACGGAGAAGGTCGCCACCTTGATGCCGCCCGCAGTCGAGCCGGCTGCCCCACCAATGAACATCAGGCCAACCTGGAGGAACTTCGCCTCGTCGCTCATCGCCCCCGTGTCGACCGCGCTGAAGCCGGCCGTCCGCGGCATCGACGACTGGAAGAAGGCGAGCACCGGACGTTGCGCTTCGTGGACGCGACCGAGCGTATCCGGGTTCGTCCACTCGGCCGCCATGATGTAGAGCGTCCCAACCAGCAGCAGCGCCGCCGTCGTCGCGAAAATCAGGCGGGTGTCGAGCGGAAGGTTCCGCAGCGAGCGCCGGTTCATCACGGCCAGCACCGGGATCGCGCCGACGCCGCCAGCAATCACCAGGAACGCCAGGGGCAGAAGGACGAAGGCGTCCCCCGCGTAGGGAATCATGTCGGACCCTGTGATCGAGAAGCCGGCATTGTTGAAAGCCGAAACTGAGTGGAAGACCGCCCACCAGAGGCTCTCCTGCACGCTCACTCCGGCTTCGACAAAAGCCAACCAGAGCACGACGACACCGGCGAGTTCGAACAGGAACGCGTAGAGGATGACCTTCAAGGCAAAGTTCACCGATTCGCCCAGCGTCGGCGCGCCGTAGTACTGCCGCAACAGGAACTGGCCTCGCACGCTCATTCGGCGGCCAAGCACCCAGAGCAGGATGCTCGTACCCAGCATGTAGCCGAGGCCGCCCACCTGGATGAGGACGACGATCACGATTTCGCCAAAGAGGTTCCAGTGTTCCTGCGTCTCCACAACGACGAGGCCGGTAACGCAGGTCGCGGAGACCGCCGTGAAGAGCGCCGCCAGGGGGCTTGTGGCGTGGCCGCTTTCCGTCGTGATCGGCAACATCAGGAGGATTGCGCCGGCGACGATAACCACCGCGAAACCGGCTGCGATCTGCGTCCAGCCGCTGCCCAGGATGTTGGCCTTTTCCGGTTCCGGAAGGCTGAGTTCGAAGGTGGTGCTGACTCTTCGGCGAATTGGCCGGCGGACGGTCACTGGGGACCCCACCGGCCACCGGCGCCGCCCGGCGGGTCAGGCTCCTGAGGCGTCGGGCTCGTATCGCTTCTGTCGCCGTACACGCTTGGAAAAGCGTGCTCTCACTGTCGCGGGGCGGTCAACCTGCACGGCGGCTCAGTCCCTCACGAATCTTCTCGAAGGGTGTGGCAGGCCCCGCTCGGCGCCTGCCCGGCGCCCCCGGCGAGACGCGCTGCATGCCTGGGCCAAGGCTTCCCCGTGCCCGGTCCGCGATCTCCAGCGCCCTGGCGAAGCTCTCGTCGATCGTCGCTAGCGTGTCGCCTTCGACCAGCGAAGGATCGACGCCGGTGTCCCCGGCAAGCAGCACCTCGCGGTAGCGCGCCAGCAGTTCGCGCTCGGATTCGCTTCGCGCCAGCAGTTCGGCGTCTTTCTCCGCCAACACCTGCTGCAAAGCATCGTTGTCCTGGTCCGCAGGCTCTCCCGTTGCATCGATGACCACGTCGTCCATTTCCATCTCCAGCATTTGGTGCGGATGACCGTCTGAGGAAAGTGCCGGAAAACCAATGGAGGCCTGTCACTGGTGGCTGTCTCGGGCCGGTGCTAGCCTCGCCCCATGTCGCGAAACTCGCTCATCGTCATTGTCGGTGTCCTCGTGCTTATCGCGGTCGGCGCCGTCAGCGTGCTTGTCCTTGGCGGCGGCGATAGCAACACCCCTTCCAGCCCCGCCGCTACCGCCACGACGTCCACGGTCACCCCCGGTGACTTTGGACCGGCCCCGACGCTCGGCGACTGGGTGCTCGACGTGTACCCCGCGCACGCCTCGGCGATCCCCCAGTCGCGCACCCGCACCACTGACCCCCAGAAGCCCAGCGGAGTTTGCATTCAGGCGAGCTTCCACGACCTCCCCGAAAATACACTCTGGTTCCGCATGGCAGTTGACGGTGCGGAGGTCACCACCCAGGGCGTCTGGATCGTTTCCAGCCGCACGGACGCTGAAGGTGGCACGTTCTGCTACGACCCGCCCGAAGGCTTGGCCGTCGGCATTCACGAGGCGGCGGTGAGCGTCCAGAACCCCAACGACACCAGCCAGCCAACCCGCCAGCTTGTCGGTTGGAAATTCGAGGTCATACCCGATTCGAACTAGGATGTGCCCGTCTTCTGGGCCACCCGGAAGGGCAGGATCGAACCTTGCGAGTCAGGCCCTTCGCCTGCCGAAATCCGCACCCTGTATCCGCCCCAGGCATCGACTCGCAGTGGCAACGTCACGGCCATCTGCGACAGCTGGGTCCCTCCCTGCGGCAGGTTCGATGGCCGTCCCACCTGCATCGAGCCGTTCACGCGCGCCAGCTCTTTGCCGTCGTCGTCTTCGATAAAGATGTCGAGGGGGTGGGCGATGTTTGTCTCGTCCCACTCAATGCGGATGCCGACGGCCACGGCGAGACGCAGCTGGACCGGCAGTTCGCGGGCGCTGAAGTGATCCCAGCCGCCACCCATCAGGTAGAGCTTGCCGTTCACGATCTCGGCGCTGTCGGCGATGAGCGCGTACTGGATCTTCATCGAGATCATAGTACCCGGGCGAGCCTGCAGGGGCCCTTCGGCAAGCTCTGTATGACCAAAACGGGTAGCCCGAAGCACCCGGGCGGAATACAGTCCGCCTGATGCCACGATCAGGTCCACCGGAGCAACAGATCGGCTACAAGGTCCATGCCGGTCCCGATGGCGCACCGCCGCTGTTCCTTCTCCACGGGCTGACCGCCAGTTCGGCGGCGTTCTCCGCAAACATTGAGTCGCTCCAGAAGGAGTTCACCGTCGTCACTGTGGACCTCCTTGGACACGGTGAATCCGACGTTCCCGAAGCGGTGGAGCCATACGGTCCCGAAGCTGCCGTTGCCCGCATCACGGGGCTTATGGACGAACTCGGCTACGACCAGGTGATGCTCTGCGGCCACTCGCTCGGTGGCGCCCTTGCTTTGCGCGTCGCCCTCGATGCGCCGGACCGGGTCGCGGCGCTGGCAATCCTCAACTCCAACTCGGCCGCGGGCACCCCCGAGTGGCGCCGTCGTGCGGCCGCCTACATGCACGAGCTGGCCACCCGCGTCCGCGCCGAAGGGACGGGCTTCCTTCGCGAAACGTCGCTCTATCCGGCCGCCGGCCGCCGGTTGCCCGAAGGACGCCCGGGCCCTGCTCGCTCGCGATTTCGATCGCCTCGAGCCCGCGGGCGTTGCCGGCACCGCGCTGGGTCTCGCTTCGGCTGTCAACGCCTACGAACGCCTGGGGGAGCTCCAGGTTCCGCTCCTCGTCATGATCGGAGACCGCGACCAGGACTTCGTCCGCAGCTGCATCGACTTCCTCGATCAGCTTCCCCCGGACCTGACGAGCTGGATCACGATCGAGGGCGCCGGCCATGCGGCCAACCTCGAGCAGCCCGAGCAGTTTGAAGCCGCGCTCATCGAATTCGCCCGCGACGCCGAGTACCTTCCGGTAGCGGCCGCCGCCCCGTCCCTGGCGACAGGGGGCAGCGGAGGCCGAAACAACACGGCGCTCAGCGTGGTCGGCGGCGCTCTCATTGCTGCCGGCGTGATCATGGTTGCCGGCGCCTTCTTCGTCGGCCGCAACAACGGGAATGGCGGGAACGTCATCCCCGCCTCGAACGACAACGACCCCACAGCCACAGTGGTCGAGAGCGTTTCAGGCGCACGCACGCCCGGCCCGGAATTTGTCACAGCCACGCCGGCATCGACGGCAACGTCCACAGCTGGTGCCGACGAACCAACGGCAACCGCCACGGAGACCGCGCCGGAACCGACCGCCACGACGGTACAGCCGATAGTCGTCGACACGCCGGTGCCGGAAGACACGCCAACGTCTGCGCCCCCACCGCCCGACACGCCCACACCTACGCCTTCCGGCCCTTACGCCGCCATGACAGGCCCATCGACTGGCTCCGTTGGCGATACCGCGAGCTTCATTAGCGTGTCAGCCCCGGGCTCGCTGAAAGTTGAGTGGTCGGGCTGCAACCCGGGGATCAATCCCAACGCCTGCTCCCTGCCGCTCACCCAACCGGGATGCGTGCTGATCACGCTTGTTGCCTACTACGCGCCGCCAGACGGGGCGAAGGTAGCCAACCAGTACATCGCGGTTGGCGACGGGACGACCTGCCCCTAGTCCGCATATCTATACTTCGGATTCGTGGCTGGCTATTCAGGGACGCCGTTGCCGAAAAAGCTCGGCATCAAAGAAGGGCACCGCGTCGCCCTCACCAATGCCCCGGGCGATTTCGCCGTCACGCTGGGTGAGCTGCCCGCCGGGGCACGGACCGGTCCACCCGGGCCCGAGGCCGATGTCGCGCTGCTCTTTGTCACCGAGTTCGCGTCGCTAGAAGCCGGCTGGACGCCGCTCGCGGACGCGATTCGACCCGCCGGTGGGCTCTGGGTCTGCTGGCCGAAGAAAGCTTCCCGCGTGCCGACCGACGTCACCGAGGGTCTCGTGCGTGAGTTCGGCCTGGCCGCGGGTCTCGTCGACAACAAGATATGCGCCATCGACGAGACCTGGTCAGGTCTGCGCTTCGTTTATCGCCTCAAAGATCGCTAGACAGCTTCCGAAGCCAGCCGTTCGTCGAGGTCGCGGACGCGCCGCGTCATATGGACGAGCATGTTGTAGCAGAGTTCGTTGCTCGACTTCAGCTCCGCAATAAAGTCCGATCGCGGGATAACCAGGCAGCGGGTGTCTTGCGCGGCACGCACGGTGCCGGAGCGCCGGTAGTGGTCGAGCAGCGCCATCTCACCGAAGAAGGTGCCCTGCCCCAGCTTTGCCAGCGAGGTGCCATCGCGGACAACCTCCGCCTCGCCGGAGAGAAGGACAAAAATGCCAACGCCTTCCTGGTCCTGCGACATGATGTCGTCGCCCGGCTTGTAGTTTCGTTCGCGGGCCGTGCGCTCAAGGCGCTCGAGCGTAGCACTCGGGACGCCCTTGAAAATCTCGACGCCTTTCAGCGACTCGATGTTGTTTGCCATTGTTTGTGCTCCTCGGATCGGGGGACAACGATGGCCCCGAAGTGGGCCGATTCTAGGCTGCTGTCTCGGCCGCGCACAACAGCACTATGCAACCTTCCTCTCACGAGGCGGCCATTTCGGGGCGTGCTACGATCCTCTCACCGGCTTCGCCCGAGCGAGAGGATCCCCGTGACCCAGACTCCCCTCCAGGCAATCGACACCCAGCGCCTGCGCAGCGCGGTGGTCGAATTGCTCGCCTCCATCGGAGATGACCCCACGCGTGAGGGCCTCCGCGACACGCCCCGGCGGATTGCCGAAATGTACGAGGAGATCTTCGGCGGGCTTTCCATCGACCCCGCGGAGTATCTCAACGTCGGCTTCGAAGTCGCCCACGACGAGATGGTGATCCTCCGCGAGATTCCCTTCTACAGCATGTGCGAACACCACTTCCTCCCTTTCCACGGCGAAGCGCACGTCGGCTACGTGCCCGATGGCAGGGTGGTGGGCATCAGCAAGCTGGCGCGTGTCGTTGAAGGGTTCGCCCGCCGTCCCCAGATCCAGGAACAGCTCACCAGCCAGATCGCCGAGACGATAATGAATACCCTCCATCCCGACGGCGTGGCAGTCGTCATCGAAGCCGAGCATCTCTGCATGACGATGCGTGGCGTGAAGAAGCCAGGGAGTCGGATGATCACCAGCGCCATGCGCGGTCAATTCAAACGTTCCAGCGTGACCCGCGCCGAGTTCCTCTCGCTCGTGGCGGGAAATCGTAAGTAGCGAAACGTGGCCCGCGGAGACAGCCGCTTAACTATCGACTCCGAGCGCTTCGAAGACATCGAGCCCGGCTGGCGCGAACTCTTTGCCTCAGCCGGTGCGCCGCCCTTCGCTCACCCCGCCTGGTTGCGGGCCTGGCTCGATACGACCACGAACGCAGGAGCGACCGTCTTCCTCGCGGTTCGGCGCGGGGAGGACCTCATCGGCGTTGCGCCGCTGCTGCTCGACGGCACCGAGGGTCGCGCGGCCGGCGACCCGAACGTCTTCGACTACAGCCCGATCCTGTCCGCTCCCAACGAGGTAGCGGCCGTGCGGCTCGGGGTTCTCGAGTGGTTGCGTGAGGATATGACGCAGGAGTTCGTCGATTGGGGCCTCGACTGGACGCCGGATGAAGCGCTCCAGGCCGGCGCGGTCGACTCCGGCTGGGGCCTGGCGGTTGAGGATGAAGCTGTCGCACCACGAACCGCCTTGCCCGGCGACTTCGAGTCGTACCTCGCGTCGCTCTCGAAGAAAGACCGCCACGAATTGCGTCGCAAGCTCCGCAACTTTCAGGCCGCTGGAGACGTCTCGTTCGAGGTTGCCCGCGCCGGAGACTCCTTCGCCGCCGCGTTGGAGGGCCTGATCGAAATGATGGCAAAGAGCCACGAGGAAAAAGGCGCATTCCTCGCCCGGTACGGGGGCTTCTTTCGCCGCTCGGCGCTGGCGATGGCGGACGAGGGTCTCGCGGTCATCTCGACGTTATCCCTGGAGGGCCGGCCGGCCGGCCGGGTGCTCACTTTCGAGCATGGCGGGGTGTGCTATCTCTACAACAGCGGCTTTGACCCCGAATTCGCCCAGATCGGCGCAGGGCTAATTTCGAAGGTCCACGTTCTCCAGGATGCAATCGCCCGTGGGCTGCACACCTTCGACTTCCTCCGCGGCGACGAGGACTACAAGCGTCGGCTCGGCGGCATTGCCCGGCCCATCGTGACTGCCACGTACCGGCAGCGCTGAAGGCGGAACCCCTGTAGAACTGAGCCGTGAGCGCTGACGCCCCCGTTGCCATCGCCGTCGACCATCTCGAAGTACTCCGTGGAGACAACCGGGTTCTCCAGGATCTCTCGCTAAACATTGCGCGTGGGGTTATCACCGGGCTTCTCGGCCCGAGCGGCTCGGGCAAAACGACCTTCCTCCGCACGATCGTTGGCCTCCAGGCGATCAAGAGCGGCTCGGTAACTGTGTTCGGCGAGCCAGTCGGGTCGGCCTCGCTGCGACCCCGGCTCGGGTACGTAACGCAAGCGCCGGCCGTCTACGCCGACATCACCGTCTTCGAGAACCTCCAGTATTTTGCCCGCGTTCTCGATGCTCCCGACCAGGCGATCGCCCGCGTCCTCGATGAAGTCAGCCTCGGGTCCTACCGAGACCGGATCGTTGGGACCCTCTCCGGAGGTGAACGTGCCCGCGTTTCACTGGCGACGGCCATGCTCCATTCCCCGGAACTCCTTGTCCTCGACGAGCCGACCGTGGGCCTGGACCCTGTCCTCCGCGATCAGCTCTGGACGATGTTCAACGAACTGGCAGAGACCGGGATAACGCTTCTCATCAGCAGCCACGTGATGGACGAAGCGGAACGCTGCCACTCCCTTAATCCTCCTTCGCGAAGGCAAGGTGCTGGCTCACGCCACCCTCGACGAACTGCGTCAGCGCACCGGCGCCGCCGATGCTGAGGGCGCCTTTCTCTCGCTCGTCCGGGGAGGCAGTGCATGAACATGCGCCGCACGGCGGCTACGGCCCGTCGGATCCTCCGTCAGCTGCGTCGCGACCCTCGGACGGTCGCCCTCCTCTTCCTGACCCCGGTCATCCTCGTCGCGCTGGTGAAGTGGGTCTTCGATGGCCAACCGGCCGTGTTTCAGCGAGTTGGCGTGCCTCTCCTGGGCATTTTTCCGCTCGTCTCCATGTTTCTCGTCACCTCCATCGCCATGCTCCGCGAACGCACCAGCGGCACCCTCGAGCGGTTGATGACAACACCGATCGGCCGGGTCGACCTGCTTGCAGGCTATGCGATCGCCTTCGGCCTCATGGCGGCATTGCAGGCGACGGTGGTAGCCCTGGTTGCCTTCGGGCTCCTTAGCCTCAGCATCGACGGGCCGATCGTCGCGGTCATTGCCATGGCCATCCTGAACTCGTTGCTGGGGATGTCGCTCGGGCTCTTTCTCAGCGCCTTCGCCAGCAGCGAATTCCAGGCCGTCCAGTTCATGCCGGCCTTCATGTTTCCCCAGATTCTCCTCTGTGGCCTGCTCGCCCCGCGCGACCACATGGCGAAAGCGCTCGAATGGATTTCAAGAGTGTTGCCTATGACTTACGCCTACGACGCCCTCGACCGGGTGGCCCGCGACGACCTCGGCGGCCGGCTATCCGTGGATGCGCTCGTGGTCTTCGGCGCTACGGTTGCCGCACTGCTCCTCGCCTCGGCCACGCTCCGCCGCCACTCTGCCTGAAACGTAACGCCGGGCAACCAACCGGCGACTGCGTGGAGCCGTTCCGGCACAATAGAGAGTCCATGCAGCGAATCGCCCAGATCGCTTATCACACGAGCCCGCTGGCGGCCCTCGGCGGCCGCGTCTCCGGCGGCCTCAACGTCTATGTCCTTGCCCTCTCCAGGGAGCTAGCCTCGCTGGGCTACGAAGTCGACATGTTCACCCGTCGCGACGGCGACGGGCCCGACGTCGAGGCGGTAGCGCCGGGTCTTCGGCTCGTCCGGATCGCGGCCGGATCCGCTGAGCCGCTCGATAAGGAAGACCAGGTGGCCCACATCGGCGCCTTCGCGGCGGGTGTCCTCGACTTCACGGCTCGTGAGGGGCGCGGCTACGACCTCATCCATTCGCATTACTGGCAGAGCGCCCGGGCCGCGACGGTCATCGCCCGCGGTCTGCGCATCCCCCATGCCACAATGTTCCACACGCTTGCCGAGGTGAAGAACCGCGCTCGTATCTCGGAGCACGAACCCCTCGAACGCATCCGCCACGAGCGCCTGGCCGTCCGGCGGGCCGACGCCATCATCACCGGCAGCGACCACGAGCGGGTCCTCCTCGAACGTCTCTACGACGCAGACCCCGCGACGATGCACACGATCCCCTGCGGCGTCGATCTCGAGCTGTTCCACCCGCGGAACCAGCCTGGCCGACCGGGCAACTCTCGGCCTGGACGCTGAACGCCCGGTGCTTCTCGCCGTCGGCCGTCTGGAACGCCTCAAGGGACTGGACATTCTCCTCGGCGCCCTTGCCCAGCTCGACGAGCCGCGGCCGCAACTGCTCATCGTCGGCGGCAGCCCTGAATCCGAAGCCTATCGCGCCGAGCTTGAAGCACTCGCAGTCGACCTCGGCATCGCTTCCGATGTCAGCTTCGTTGGCCCCGTTCCTCACGACCGCCTGCCCGCCTACTACAACGCCGCCGACGTCACCGTCGTCCCCAGCTATTACGAGAGCTTCGGCCTCGTCGCCGTCGAATCAATGGCCTGTGGCACGCCGGTGATCGCCTCACGCGTCGGTGGCCTCGTCTCGACCGTCACCGATGGCGTGAACGGCTATCTCATCCCCTGGCGCTGCCCCGAGCCCTTTGCCGAGAAGCTGGAAGTCTTGCTCCACAACCCCGAACTCCGCGACAACTTCAGCCGCGCCGCCCGGCGGTCGGTCGAGCGCTACCGCTGGCGCACCGTCGCCCTCGAAATGGCCGCCCTCTACGACCAGATGCTCGCCGCCTACACCCCGCGCCCGCCCGCAGGCGAGGGCTTTGGCAAGGAAGCCTATGAGGCGGCTGTGCTTCACGGGAGCAGCCGCTAAGGATTCGGCAGAAGGTAGCGTCCCGGCTTCCATTGCTCCAGAAGCCATTCGTGCAGGGTCATGCCCGAAGCGTGTTCTAGAGTGGCCTCGTCGCCAATCCAGCGAACGTGCCAGGGCTCGTAGTCATAGCCCGTCACGTCCTCGGTGCCATCGGGGTAGCTGACGACGAAGCCGTATTCCCACGCATGGTCCACAAGCCACATCCCGGCGGCGGTTTGTCCGAATGCCTGGTCAAGCTCGAACCCAACCGCGGCGCTCGTCAGGTCCGCCGTCGTGCCGAGCTGGTGTTCGCTGTGGCCGGGCTTCGCGCTGGTTGCCAGGGCCCGCTCCAGCCCGACCGTGTTCACCCAGTACTGGAAGGTCCGGACCTGCTCCTGGTAGTCGCGGTAGCTGCTCCGTACGAGCACGGTCTCGCCCGTCGCATCTTCGATGGCGCCAAGCATCTCGAGCATCGCCGCTTTCGCCCGCGGCTCCATCTCCTGCTCTTCCAGGTACGAAACGTCATCCGGGAGGATCGCCGTTGCTCCCGGGCGGCAGTCGTCGGGCAGCGAGTGGTCCTTGTCGACCGGTGCAAGCAGGTCGCCGCAGGGCAACACTTCGGGCGCAGGCCCGGGCGCGGGGACGGCCACCACGTTCCCGGGAGTTACCGGTGTCGAAGGGTTCAACGCCTGCAGCGTGGGCACGGTCGTGCCGTAGAGCGTGGCTACCGTCTCCAGCGTTTCGTCCGCTTCGATGGCGTGCTCGACGAGAGGTGGGCGGTCCATCGCCAGGCCTGCCAGCACAAGGCGCGTTTCCACCCCGGCTTGTGCTCCAAGCAGCGACAGCAGGACTCCGAAGAGCTGGGTGGCTACGGCAAGCAACGGGACCATGTTTCCACTGTCCCTTCCCGGCTCGGTCGCTGACAACCGAAAGGTCAAGAGCCGCGAGGGCGGCTGTTCCCGCGCGGACTATCATCGGAATATGGCAGAACCCGACGCGCCACCAACCATCGTCATCGTTGACTACGACCCGCGCTGGGCAGTGCAATTCGAGGCGGAACGGGTCCTGCTGGAAGAAATCTTCGGCGACCGCGCTACCGCCATCGAACACGTCGGCAGTACTGCCGTCCCAGACCTTGCGGCGAAGCCAATCATCGACATCGCGGTCGAGTTGTACGACATCGAAGCTCTGGGGGGCCGCCTCCCGGATCTGGAAGTGCTGGGCTATGAATGGGACGGCGACACGTTCCTGGCCGGGCGCCACGATCTCCACAAACCAGCCGAGGCGACAACGTTCGATGGCCGCACCCACGCACTCCACGTGTACGAGTTTGGCCACCCCGATTTCGTCGACGTCATCACGTTCCGTAACCATTTGCGCACACACCCCGCAGTGGCCCGCGAATACGCGATGTTGAAACGAGAGATCGCTGCCAATGGGATCGCCGGGATGGACTACACGGCAGCCAAAACAGACTTCATCGAACGTTGTCTGCGGGACGCATTCGGCGTCTAAGGCTTCACGCCCGCCTGATCCAGTTCACCACCGGCGCCAGCGGCTCGAACCCGATCCGCCGGTAGACAGGCTCCCCCATCTCGCTTGGCTGGAGGACGGCAGGCAGGTCCGGCGCCACGTTCAGGGCCGCCACCGTGACGGCCGCACCGTAGCCTCGCCGGCGGTATTCCGGGGGTGTGGCGACACCGTAGATCCCAACGACGCCCGCGGCGACGCATGCCGTTGCCACGCTTACCATCGCGCCGGAGCTGTTGCGGATAGCGAACAGATGCATGGACGGTTCGTCGAGAAGATCGCGTCCGTAAACCCCCAGCGGGCCGTAGTCGTGGAGCACCGGTGACTCGAACCCTGCATGGTGTACCGCTTCGAATTCGACAAGGGCGTCCGGCGTTGACGGTCGTTCAATCTGGCCATCCATCGGCGGCGCCTGCGCCGGTCCCGGCGGGCGAAGAAACCACGTCTCCGCATGCCGCTCGAAGCCGGCGCCTGAGAGGTCGAGCGTCGACCAGGTGTCGTTGATGCCCATGCCGCCGGGGCGCTGAGTCGTGAGAGCGGCCGAGCGTTTAGCGTGCAGCGCGGCGTGTTCGGGCCCGCCGAGGGTGATCGCCGAAAGGTAGATGAACGGCGCCGCGCCCGAAGTCGACCAGAGGGCCGGTTCGGTCTCGCTGGCGACGTGGAGTGCCCTGAGGCAGGCGGTGTGCCAGGCCGCCATGTTGGCCGCCGCCGCCGCGACGAGCGTCTCGCCGGGCACGTTCAGGCGTTGAACGGCGCAGTGAGAATCACAGAGACCTTCGGCTCTCCCTCGACCACGCTGAACTCGGTGGCAACAAAGTCGAAGACGGTCTCCTGGGCTAGCAGGTATTGGACTGCTTCCCCGGTGCGGGCTCCGTGTTCGAACTGCGCCAGGGTAATGTGCGGCACCCACCGGTTCGGTGCCCAGACCGGCGCCGAGCCGGTCCCGAAGTGGGCAATCTCGTCGTAGACCGTGCGTTGCAGGAGGCCGAGGCGCGGGTTGCGAATCACCGAGAGGTACACGTAGGTCTTTTCTCCCGGGAAGACCCCGATCCCGGTGCTGGACACGGGGACCGGCGGGAGGCTGCGGCCGATTGAAATGGCCCGCTCCTTCACCTTCTCCAGCTCGTACTGTTCCGCGGCGTGCAGGGTCACGTGCGGCATCCCCACCGTTGAGGTAGTGCCACCGAATTGCTCCAGGGCCTCAGCCATGGCCTGCACGCGGGCGAGGTTGGCTTCGTCGAGGAGGAGGACGAGTCCCTGCATGTTCCCTCCAGGTGGGTGATGACGGACGGGGTCAATATAGAGGGCCGGACAAGTCGGGGCGAGATGGCGGACGTGCCGTAGCATTTCGCTATGTCGTTCTTCGGCATGGATGGGGGCGAAAGCCTGCGCGGCGGAGTAAATCTCTCCGTCCTGGCCGTGGCGATCCTTATCTTCGGGCCTCTCGCCATTGCGGACGCCGGCCAGGGCGAGTGGACGCGGACCGCTGTGATGGGGTCGATCTTCGGCGGCCTCACCGTCGCGGCGCTCGCCGGGCAATGGCGCTGGTCCCGGCGACGAGGCCCAACCGGCCGGGCAATTTGTGCCGTGCTTGCTGGCGGGCCTCCCCTCGTCGTCGGACTCATCGGTCTCCAATTCGGCATCGGCCACCTTTACATCGGTGAACCGGGGACGACCGTTTTCGGACTGGCCGTCGCTGCCGCGGGGGCGCTGAGCGGCTGGGTCGCCTGGAATACGTTCAAGCGTTCGAAGACGCGCCTGCTGCCGCCGTTTCACCCCCTCAGCGCGACCGTCTTTGCCGACGACCTTGACCCGCCTGCCTACCCGCCGCCGCGAGAGCTGGTGCTGGTTCACCATCACCAAAAGCGGGGGCTCCTGGCGCGGCTGCGGCGGGCCCTCGGATTGGCCCGCAAGTAGACGCCTTTACCCTGAAACAAACCGGCCGCCAGCTATACTGATTGACATACAGGAGGTAGCCAAGAGGCTCTCGATGAACACTCTGAAGACCACTATGTTGCTGGCGCTGTTGACGGCGTTGCTCGTCTTCATCGGCGGACTGATCGGCGGCATTGGTGGCGCCGCGATCTTCCTCGTGCTGGCCGGGGCGATGAACTTCTTCGCCTACTGGTTCAGCGACAAGATGGCGCTCAAAATGGCGGGCGCCCACGAGGTGTCTGAATCGCAGGAACCGCACCTGCATAACATGATTCGCGAGGTCGCGAACCTCGCCGGTATGCCCATGCCACGCGTCTACGTCGTCGAAACGGCGACCCCGAATGCCTTCGCCACGGGCCGCAACCCGCAACATGCTGTTGTTGCCGTCACGACCGGCATCCGCCAGATCCTGACCGACCGCGAACTTCGCGCGGTGATCGGCCACGAAATGGGCCACGTCCGCAATCGCGACATCCTCACCAGCTCGATCGTTGCCACGATCGCCGGTGGCATCTCGATGATCGCCCAATTCATGATGTTCAGCTCGCTCTTCGGAAGGGGACGGAACCAGAACCCGCTCATCTCCATCGCCATCATCCTCATCGCACCGATCGCCGCCGCGATGATCCAGATGGGTATCAGCCGGACGCGCGAGTACGCGGCTGACCAGACCGGCGCCGAGATCACCCACGACCCGGAAGCGCTGGCCAGCGCTCTCGGCAAGCTCGAGACCGGCGTCAAAATGCGTCCGATGGCCGACACGCCCCAGAACGAGTCGGTTGCCGCGCTCTATATCGTCCACCCCTTTGCCGGGGGTGGCATGAGCCGTCTCTTCAGCACCCACCCGCCGCTCGAGGAGCGCATCGCGCGGCTCAACAAGATGGTCTACAGCCGGTAGGCAAGTGCGAATGGATTCCACCCCATCGTGGGAATCCGCAGTAGCCAGGAGGCCGGGTCGAAAGATCCGGCCTCTTTTTCTGTGTGGGATGCTTGTGCCGTGAGCGGTGCTTGTATTTTCTGCGACATCGTGGCCGGGACCGAAGAGGCGAGCATCGTCTACCAGGACGAATCCACGTTGGCCTTCATGGACATCAGCCAGTTTGCCGACGGCCACGTCCTGGTGGTGCCGCGCGAGCACTATGCAGATCAATTGGCTGTACCGGATGGCGTAGCGGCTGCACTGGGTGTAGCAACGAAGCGTGTTGCGCGGGCGGTGGACGGGGCGTTCCAACCGGATGGCATCAGCATCTGGCAGTCGGTCAGGGCTGCGGGTGGCCAGGACGTCTTCCACCTGCACTGGCACGTCATGCCGCGAGCGATCGCGGACGGACTTCTCCGTCTCTATCCATCGCGTCCCGGCTATCCCGGTCGTCAAAAGCTCGATGAGCTGGCTGCGACTATCCGGGCGCAGGTTGAAGCGGACTCTGCCCCCGGTTAGGGACGCCTCTTGGCTCTCGGCCCTCTACCCTTACCCCTGCCCATGTCTGAAATCCTCGTCGACTTCCGCAAGTACCCCGACTCCCAACACTGGCACTACCCCATGCGGCGCCTCGGCGAGGACGACCATGGGACGTGGCTGTGGGCGCCGAAAGGCACCCGCGCCCAGCGTGGCAATGAGCCGCCGATCACCTTCGAGGCGCCTTCGGCCAAGCTGATCACCGACGACTGGTGGTCGGCGATCTGGTCCGCCTCACCGACAACGCCCGGCGAGTGGCGCGTCTACGTTGACATCGTGGCGCCGGCCGAATGGCACGAGGATTCGGTCCGGCTGATCGACCTCGACCTCGATGTCTATCGCTCGCTCGATGGCAAGGTGCGGATGCTGGATGAGGACGAATTCGCGGAACACCAGGTGCAGCTTGGCTACCCGCAGGAGCTCATCGATGGCGCCCGCGAGGCCGGCGACCGCCTGCTCGCCATGGTCCGCGACGCCGTCGAACCCTTCGATAACGTTGGGGTCGACTGGCTGGCGAAGGCCGTCGCCCTGTCGTCCGGGACCGGCAGCTAGTACTCCCCGTCCTCGTAAATCGCCTTCAGCCGTTCCCACTGTTCCGGGGTCCACTCGGGGAACTCCTCGCCCTGCTGTCTGATGGCGCCGGTGAAGTTCGGGGGACGCTTCTCGTTAAAGGCCCTGCGACCCTCGGCGCCATCTGCGGTCATCTGGATGAGGAGCGTGTTCATCAGGTTCTGGACATGCCAGGCCTGGTCGGTGGGCGCCTCCCGGTAACGGATCACGAACTCCTTCATCATCCGCACGGCGATTGGGGGCATCGTGGCGATGTGGCGCGCAAGCTCTTCGGCGCGGTCCATCAGGCGATCGTGCGGTACCACTTCGTTGACGAGCCCGATCCGCAATGCCTCGTCGGCGTCGACCGGGTCGTCGGTCAGCAGCATCCGCATGGCGTCGGCATAGCGAAGCTGCTTGGCAAGGAAGGTCGCGCCCGGTCCTGTGCCGATCCAGCCCTGGGTAAGGAGGGCGAACTTGAAGCGGGCATGCTCCGCGCAGGCGATCCGGATGTCCGTGGAGCCGAGGACCATGTACAGCCCCGCACCTGCCGCCCAGCCGTTCACGGCCGCAATCACCGGCTTGTAGATCTGCGGGTAGTGGTCGCCCATACGGACGTCGGGGCCGGCAGGCACACCGTTCACCGACCCCGCCTTCGGCCAGAACACGCGCCGCGCCCGGAGGTAGGCCGACTCCTCGGCCGTGACATCTTCGGGAACTGCGAGGTTGTGCCCCGCGCAGAAGTGGCGGTCGCCGGCCCCGGTGACGATGACAACGCGCACGTCCCGGTCCTCCCAGGCGCGGGTCCACGCTTCGGCAATCTCCTGCGAATGCTGGTGGTCGAGGATGTTCGCCTTCTCCGGATGGTTGAGGGTGATCCGGGCGATGTGGTCGCTGACGGCGTAGTCGATGCTCATGGCTGCCTCCGTATGCCGCGAACCTTACGGTTGCGAGCGGGGTGAGAGAAGAGACCCGGCCCGGCGTTGTCCTGTGGCGAGTTCACTCCCGTGCCGCCGGGTCGCGTTATTCCCAGAGCCAGGCGGCACCACGAACTCCACTTGAGTCGCCGTGCATGGGCGGGAGCAGGGCCGTGTCCACGCGGTCACTGAACACCCGGGTCTTCCAGAGTTCCGGCACCGACCGGTAGAGCCTGGCGCAGGTTCGACATTCCTCCGCCGAGGACGATCGCGTGCGGGTCGAGGATGTTGATCACCGAGGCCAGTCCGCGAGCGAGGCGCTCTTCGTACCGATGAAGGGCTGCCTCTGCCGCCTCGTCGCCGCTCTCCGCCGCAGCCTGCACCTGCCGGGCGCCGAGAGCGCCGCCGGTGGCCCGGTTGTAGTCGGCGGCCAGCCCCGGTCCGGAAAGGAACGTCTCGATGCAGCCTGTTCGGCCGCAATAGCAGGGCGGCCCCGGCCACTCGTTCGGCGTTGGCCAGGGCATCGGGTTGTGGCCCCACTCCCCGGCGATGGCGTTGGGGCCGTCGACCACCCTGCGGTCGATGACAATCCCGCCGCCCACGCCCGTGCCAAGGATGACGCCGAACACGGTCCGGAAACCGGCGCCTGCGCCGTCTACCGCTTCCGAGAGGGCGAAGCAGTTGGCATCGTTCGCCAGCCGCACTTCCCGGCCGAGCGCCGTGGCAAGGTCGCGGTCCAGCGGCCGCCCATTCAGGACGGTGGAGTTCGCGTTCTTGATTAGCCCGGTTGCCGGCGAGATGGCGCCAGGTGTCCCCACGCCCACGGTTCCGCGCTGCCCCGTCTCATGCTCGAGTCGCGCAATGACCGATGCGATCGCCTCGATTGCCGCCTCGTATGAGTCCCGTGGTGTGGGGATCCGGTGGCGCGAAAGCTCGGCGCCGTCGCCGGCGAGGGCAATGCCCTCGATCTTGGTGCCGCCGAGGTCGATGCCGATCCGCACGGTGAGATTGTAGGGCCGCGGCGTTCGCACACAGCTGTGTGCGATACTGTGTGTAGAGGAATGTGCGATGGCGAAGATACGGGCCCATGTGATGCTGCCGGAAGAGCTGATCGACGAAGTCGACGAGCTTGTAGGTAAACGGCAACGAAGCCATTTCGTTGCGGAGGCTGTCGAATTGCGCGTGCGCAACGAACGTCTGCTGAGGGCCCTCCGGCGAATTCGCGAGGCTGACAACCCGGTAGACGTCGAGGGTTGGGACGACCCCGAGTCCTGGGTAGGCGAACAGCGCGCGCTTGAGCGCGATCACTGGGCAGAGCAAGAAGAGAGCGCGTGACCCGCTACCTCCTGGATACGACGGTGCTCATTGGCATCGCCCGGCGAAACCGGGCCGTCGACCTGCGCATCGAGTCGCTGCTCACAGGCGGGGACGAACTGGGCACATGTGCCGTACCCGTCGCAGAGTTCTACTCAGGGAACGCACCGGGTGACCGTCCTGACATCGATGAGTTCGTGTCCAACCTTGCGGTCTGGCCCATGACCTTCGAAAGCGGCGTTGTTGCGGGACGCTACCGGAGTGAGTTCCGAAGGCGGGGCATCACTTTGCCGGCCACCGATGCCCTGATCGCAGCCGTAGCGTTCGAACGTCAGGCGACGGTTATAACCGCGAACGTTCGCCACTTCCCCATGGACGACATCCGTATCGAGCCGCTGCCTTAGCCCGCGGCCCTCGCCCATATGGCTTCCGGATTGACCGCCGCCGGGGGCTGCTGCCCCTGCATCACGGCGAGCAGGTTGCGGACGGCGAGGTCGCGCATCTTGCCGCGCGTCTCCACCGTGGCCGTGGCGCTGTGCGGGAAGACAAGCGCGTTTGGCAGCGCCAGCAACTCCAGCTCGGCCGGCGGCGGCTCCACCTCGACCACGTCGAGGCCGGCTCCGGCGATCCGGTTTGCTTTGAGGGCATTGGTCAGCGCCACCTGGTCGACCACTGGACCACGCGAGGTGTTCACGAGGTAGGCCGTCGGCTTCATCAGGTTCAATTCCCGTTCGCCAATAAGGCCGATGGTCGTCCTGTTGAGGTCGGTGTGGAGGGTGACGATATCGCTCTCGCGGAGGAGGTCGTCCATCGGCGCGTACTGGCTGACGGGCGAATCGACGACCGGTTCGTCGAAGAGGTCGTAGAAGAGCGTCTGCATGCCGAACGCCTGGGCCCGGCGGGTGACTTCGCGGCCGATACGGCCGAAGCCGATGACGCCGAGCGTCTTCCCGGCGATGTCCATACCCATGGGCGGCGGTGTGTCGCGGCGGGTCCAGCCACCGCTGCGGACATACTCCTCGTTTTCGCGCATGCGCTTGGCCAACATCAGGATGATGCCCATCGCCTGGTCGACGACGGAGTTCGTGAGCACGCCAGGGGTGTTGCAGACGACGACCTTATGGCGGTTGGCGCTCGCGATATCGGCATTGTTGTAGCCGACGCCAACGGAGGCATAGACACGCAGGTTGGGAGCGGCATCGAAGAGTTCATCGTTGGCGACGATCATGTTGCTGATCAGGACGCCTTCGACATTGGCGAGTGCGGCGAGCAGGTCCGGCCGCGGTCCGCGCATGGGCAGATAGGTCACCTCGCACACCGCTTCGATCTCGGCCTTGCGGTGTTCGGGCAGGTCTACGGCGACGACGACTTTTGGCTTATCAGGCATGCGCCGAATCATGGCGATCGGCGGGCCGTTCGGCAAGCGGCCTAGGGCGTGGCGGCAGGCATGGCAACCGTGTAAAACGCCGGCTCCGATTCCGTGGTCGTGTCGCGGGCAGCGATATCGGCGGCGGCGAGCCCGTAGGCCTGGCCGAGGGCATCGAACGTTGCCGGCGCGTCGCCGCTTGCGTACGAGGCGTCGAGCGCGAGGCCGCAGGCCTGGGCGTAGGTCGAGTCCGGGCCACCCTCGCGGGCGATCACGTCGATGGCGCACATGAGCCGCAGTTCGCCCTGGCGTGCCTGCACGCCGCCGAGACTGTGCCCGGGCACACCGCGGATCCAGAGGGCCACTTCGGCCCGGGCGCCAAGGACCATTGCCGCGAACTGCTGCGTTTCGGTCACGGCGGCCATATCGCTGCAGGCCAGGGCGCCAATGTTCGGGTCGGCCGTGCGGTCGCTGCCCGCGGCGGTGCTCGCGACCGCACAGGCTTCGGTCCAGCCGCCCGGCGTCTGCGACTCGTCGACGAAAGCCTGGACCTGTTCCCAGATTGTCGGGGCATAGGGGTCGGCAGCCGAGCCATCGTCAGCGGCGACCGGGTCGACGAACCACGTCGACATATCGACATCCGGCAGGGTGACCGGTGCCGGCGTCGCGATGGTTTCGACGTATGCGGGCGTTGTTGGGACGGGCGCGGGCGAGAGGAACGGTATCCCCCCGGAAAAGTCCATCCCGTAGAGCCCGACGACGCCGAGGAGCAGGGCACAGAGGAATCCCACGGTCAGCTTCTCTGCCATGTCCTGATCGTCGGCAGGAATGTTGGAAGCGCGTATGAGGGTGCCGCTGCCGATCGCTGCCCGGTACGCTTACGCCATGCCCTACAACCACACCCAGGTTGGCTGGCTCATCGTCGCCATTGGTGCGGCCGCAGATGCCATCGCGGTCATCAGCATCGTCGCGGCCGGGCTGGCCTGGGTAGCCATCTTTCCCGTACTTGCGACGCTCCTCGTCTTCGCTCTCTTCGGTTCGCTGAAAACGAGCGTCGACACGACGCACTTCCGCCTGGCCTTTGGCGTCGGACTGGTCCATCGGAGCTGGCAGGTTGAAGAGATTCGCCGTGCCGAGGCGGTCCGTAATCCCTGGTGGCTCGGGTGGGGCATCCGCTTCATGCCGGGCAGGGTCGTCTTCAACGTCAGTGGCTTTGACGCTGTCGAGATCGAAACCCGCGCGGGCAAGGTCTACCGCGTCGGCACGGACGACGCACGGGGACTGCTCACCGCCCTGCAGTCGGTCGCTCCCCTGGAATGACCCGGCGCCTGCTCTTCATCGGTGGCTCGGCAGGAGCTGGCAAATCCACTGCCGCGAAGTCGCTCGCCGACCAACTTGGAGCTGGCTGGCTCCAGGCCGACACCATTTGGGTCGCTGCCCATGACATCGTTGGCAAGGACTCACCGGACTACGCGCTTCTCCGTGTCGATGAGGCGGTGCGCGATCCTTCGCGGAAGCTGGAGGATTTGCTGGAGCAACACATCGCCGCCTCTCGCCGCATCTGCACGTGGCTACCCCGGGCGATCGAGTTCGAACTGCTGACGCACCGGACGCTGATCGTTGACGGCGCCTGGCTTCTGCCGGAATTCCTCGCCTCGTTCGCCCTCGACGATGTCGAGGTCAACAGCGCCATCATCCACGAGGCTGACCGGGAAGCTCTCCAGCTCGCGATGCAGGCCCGTAGCGGCCTGAAAATGGTTGCCCCACACCACGAAGCGGGCGCGCGCCTCTCCTGGGAGTACGGCAACTGGCTTGCGGCCGAGGCTAAGCAGTGGAGGATACCCGTCGTCGCTGCCCGCCCCCGGGAGACGTTGTTGGACCGGCTGCGGGAAGTGCTTCAGCCCTAGCGTTCGCCATACTGGATGCAGGTTCGGACGGCCAATTTCCGCTTGCCGCCACCATCGACGTCGCTCAGTCTCGCTCCAGCGCGAACACGGGGTAGCGCCCGCCGACGGCATCCCAGCCGCGATCGTCGCAATGGAGAGTGGCGATCCCGGCGACCGTCGCCCCCTGACCCTCGATGAGCGAGGCGGCGGCGAGTACCTGGGCGCCGGTCTCGATCCACTCATCGACGAGCAGGACCCGGTCGCTGGCCGTCAGAACGTCGAGGCGAATCTCGAGCGTCTTGTGGGCGCCGTCGTAGTCGTCGAAGCCGATGGAATCGGTGGTCACCGGCAGCTTGCCCGCCTTCCGAACGGGCACGAACCCTGTCTCGGCTTCCATCGCCAGTGCCGCGCCGAGCACAAAACCAAGCGCATCGATCCCGGCGATGACAGTGAAGTCGCACTCGCGTACCAGTGAGAGGAGGTCGTCCATCGCGCCGCGAAACGCCTCCGCGTCGGCAAACAGCGGCGTGACGTCCGCCCGGTTGCCGTTCGTTTCGCTGTCGATGAGCCGAAGGTACTCGCGCATCGACGAAGTGTAGCCGGGGGATGTCGCGGCGGCGCCAGCGGGGTCGTGGAGGTTCCGCCGGCGATCGGTTCTAGTCGAGGAAGCCCATGAGAACGCTCACATCGACGCTACTCGCCGCCCAGAAGGCGAACGCCCGCAAGCCCGCCATCCTCGCCGTCCTCTACCCCCGGCCCCAGCAGCTCAACAACCCCCGCAAGCTCGTTTGGACCAGGTACTACACCGGCAGCGAGAACGACGACCCGATAGCCGCCGCCATCGCGACCGACGGCTCACTCGTTCGCCTCCGCGCCAACGGCACCACCATCCAGCACTCGCGCGTCGCCTCGCCCGGCTCCGGCTCGACCTTCTCCGCCTGGACTAATCTCTCCACCGGGCAGACCGACGGCCCAGTGGCTCTCGCCGCTGGCCCGTCCGGCGAACTCTGCGCCCTCTGGACGAGGTCCAGCGGCACGATTCTCCGCACCGCCACATCGACCGACAACGGAGCGACCTGGAGCGCGCCCGCCGACGTGCTCACCGAGGGCGCCGCTATCGTCGCCATCGGTGCCACCTTCCACAACGGCTCGGGCTCGACGCCCGGCGACGTGACCGCCTTCTACGTCGTCAGCGACACGCCCAAGCGCCTCCACCGCACCTCCGGCAGCTGGGCCGCTTCGGGCACCAGCTGGACCCACGCCGCCACCGTCACCACCGTGACGGGCATCGCCGCCACCTTCGACGGTGCCGACGCCCATCTCGCCTACACCGGCACCGACGCCGACGGAAACCCGAGGGTCTGGGCCGGTATCTTCGGCATCGAGGGACTGCCGGCCAACTTGTGGGGCACGCCGATCGTCGTCCAGGAGGCCGACGCTCTCTCGACCGTCGCCTACGACAACCCGACCCTCGACTACTCCGCGAACGGCTCGTTCCTCGCCTACACGCTCACCGAGAGCGGCGACGTTGCCGCCGTCCGCACCTTCCTCTCCAGCCCCGGCGAGCCAGAGTTCAACGCCTCCGGATTCTTCGAGCCATGGCCCGCACAGCCGGACAGCGCCTCCGGCGCCGCCCTCTGCCGCGACAGCAGCAACAACACCTGGCTCGTCCAGTCCTCCGGCGTCTGGTACGCGCCCTTCCCCGACACCGTCGACGTCACCGACCAGCTGCTCGCCCTCGACGTCCGCTTCGCGCCCGAGAGCACCCGCGCGACCGTCGAGCTCGACGAGACGACGGCCATCGACGGGCTCACCGACTTCGTCGGCGGCTCGTTGCATCTCGGCCTCGGCCTCGAGACCGCCAGCGGTACGGAGTACGGCAACAGCACCAACCTCCACATCGAGAGCATCGAGCGCACCGTCGCCAACGGGCGCCGCTTCGCGACGTTGCAATGCTCCGGCCCGTGGGAAGCCGCCCGCGCTACGCGCGCACAGCAGACGTGGCAGCGAGCAGCTGGCGAGCTAACGCGCGCCCAGCTGTTCAGCTACTTCGCACGCCGCGCCCGCGTCCTCGTCAGCGACGAGGGAGGGAGCGACTGGACGACCATCGAGCCAGCGTTCGCCTGGCAGGCAGGCGAGACCGTCGCCACCGCCGTAAAACGCGTGCTCAGCGTTGCTGAGGAGGCCGTACGCGCCGATGAGGGTTATTTCCATGTCATCAGTCCCCCGAGCGCCAGCGCCTACGACTACGGCCCGTCTGACCATCCCGTACGCGCGTTCACCGTCGCCACCGCCCCGGCCCCAACCAATTGGGCCCGGCTGCAGGGTATCGACCGCTATGCCGACGCCGTCGACTTCGACGAGGTCGACGCCTACGGCCCACGCTTCGACATCGCCCGCTCACTGGAAGCCGACACCGACACCAAGGCGACGGACTACGCCGTCGCCGCCCTCGACCGCTCCACGCTCTTCAAGGCAGCCGGTCGCCTGCGCGCCCCGGCCAACGTCGGGCAGGAGATGTTCGACGTCGTCACCGTCAGCGACGCCCACCTGGGCGACGCCGACTATCGTGTCATCGGGCTCCGCTACATCTTCGCCCGGACCGTCCGCGCTCCGCGCTTCGATATCGAGCTCGACCTTGCAAGCGTGTAAGCCTGCCTTGCCATCGACGATTCACCATGACGGCCCGTCGTGCGATCGCATGACCGCCGGCGCATGTTTGAATCTGCGGCCGCCGCGAGCTCGACGTCGATCGCCAGCTGGCCGGCTATCACAGGAGGACATGACCCCATGGACGACATCGACGCCATCCAACGCACCGCTAAGGTGGTCGCCCTGCTAGAAGCAGACGTCGACTTCAAGCTCCTCCAGGACGACACAGACGCCCTCGCCCGCGTCCTCGACATGGCCCTCGCCAACCTCGCCGACCGCATGGAGCGCTCGCAGAACGTGATCCACCCGGCCCCGACGAGCGGGCTACCCGTCTTCCTCTCCACCGCCGCCGTCGACGACTTCGACCGGCTCGCGAGAGAGTACGCCGAACGGCCCTACGGCCCCGCACCCATCGGAGTCTCGGAAGTCTGGCAGCAGCTCGACGCCGCCCGCTCGACGCTGGAGGCCCGCTAGTGCCGACCTTCCGAGGGACGAATCGTCGCCTTCGACGACTCCACCTATCGCGCCGCTGTGCGGCTCGACGGCTCCGCCCCCCAGGTATTCACCGACGTCCACGTCAGCCGCCTCGCGGCCGCCAGCATCGTCGCCGGGCGCCGCTGCATCATCGACACCGGCGACCACGCCGATATCGAGGACGCCGTCGTCATCGCCGTCTGGGCCGAGGGCGCCGACGACGGCGCCGGTTTCGTCCCCAACGTCTTCTATGCCTACGACGGCACCGGAGGCCAATCGCTCACCGTCTCCGCCGTGACCGTCAACCTCGACACCGAGGTCGAGAGCGGCGACCGCTACGCGCTCGCCAGCGACGTTGTCACCTTCCAGGAGGACGGCTTCTATCGCGTGACCGCCAACGCCGTCATCGATATCACCAACACCAGCGGCGGCTCCGACTCCGAGGTCCGCGTCTGGCTGGAAGAAGACACCGGCAGCGGCTTCGCCGCCATCCCGGACGCCTTCGCCACTCAGCACGAGTTCGAGATAAACGCCGGAGGCTGTTCGCTCTCCATCGCGCTCATGCGCTCTTTCGCCAACGGCGACCAGCTCCGCTTCCGCGCTCAGCGCGCCAACGGAACCACCAACATCGACTTGGAGCAGTACGGAGCCCGGCTACTCATCGAGCACATCCAGGACTAGGACAGCACCGCTTCCCGCAGCTTCGTCACCGTGGCGCTGTCTCCAGCCTTCGTTTGGACGCCTTTTCTTTTCTAATAGTTCTCCAAGAAATCGCCGCTAGCCTGTTGGGACTGGAGGCATGCATCCCCGTGACCAACTCACGCTGGACACGTCCAGATCCACCGCGTCGCCGGACGAAGGGCCGGAAGAAAGAGAACCCGGTCCCCCGGCAACCCAACGGTTTTTGGAAGCCCCGCAAGGGACGGCTCTCGGCGAGCATGGTCGCGCTGAGTGCAGCCGCAATTACGTCGGTGTACGCCGTCGGTTACGTGACAACCTCATCGCTGGACTCGGCGGTCCCTCACTTTTCCGCCTCGCTCAGTGGCCAGGTTGCATCGAGCCTCCCTTCCGCCACGTCCGTCCCAACCCGGGTACCGGCGGAAGGGGGCTCGTCCGGCGGTTCCGCAACGGCGACAGCTCAGCCACCCGCTGCCACACCAACTCCGGTCCCACAGGTGGCCGGGTACCGCGATGGTACCTACGTCGGCGTAGGCACCAGCCGCCATGGCAACATCCAGGCGACGGTCGTCATCTCGGGCGGCCAGATCACGTCTGCCGCAGTCTCTGATTGCCAGACGCGTTATCCCTGCTCCCGCGTCAACCTCCTTGTCGCCGAAGTGGTCGACATCCAGGCGGCCCCTGTCCATTACGTCTCCGGCGCCACCGATAGCTCACGCGCTTACTGGGGAGCCGTCACCGATGCGCTCTCGCAGGCCCAGTCGTGAGGGCAGCTCCCGGCGTGTTGGAAGGGCCTCGCGCCAACTCGACGGACGTGCCGGCGACGCGTCGTACCGAAGTCTTCATGGACACACCGGTGACCATCGAGGTTGTCTCCTCGGTCCCCGGGCGCGACCTCGCAGCCGATATCCGGGCGGCATTCTCCTGGTTCGCCGAAGTTGAACGCCGGTGCAGCCGTTTCGATCCTGCGAGCGAACTGATGCAGATCTGCGCGCGCCCGGGTGTGCCTGTGCCCGCCAGCCCTCTGCTCTTCGCTGCCATCCGGTTCGCCGTCGAGATGGCCGAAGCAACCGGCGGCGCCTTTGAGCCCACGGTCGGCGATGAAATGGTTCGCCGCGGTTTCAACCGGAATTTCCGCAGCGGCGAACAAATTGACCTGGCGCCGCCCTTGAGCGGCAACCCGTCGCACCGCGATATCGTCCTTGATCCCGATAACAGCCGGGTCACGCTCCGGGGGCCGCTTACCCTCGACCTTGGCGCTGTCGCCAAGGGCTTCGCGATAGACCTTGCTGCACGCGCGCTCGCCGACTACCCCGGATTCGCGATCAACGCGGGTGGCGATATCTTCGCTGCGGGCCACAGCAGCTCGGGTGGAGCGTGGAACATCGGTATCCGCCACCCACGTCATCTTGGCGCGATTGTTGATAGCGTCGCGGTATCCGGTTCCGCGGTTTGCACCTCGGGCGACTACGAACGCCAGGCAGCGACCACGGGCGATAGCCACATTCTCGACCCGTCCACGGGCAACCCGGCCGGCCTTGTTGCCAGTGCAACAGTGGTCGCCCCAACCGCGATGGTGGCCGATGCCTTTGCCACGGCTGTCTTTGTCCTTGGTCCCGAACGGGGCATTTCCTTGCTCAAGCGGAATAGGCTTGACGGTCTCATCATCACGCCCTCTCTCGAGTCCTTCGAAACGCCGGGCTTTGGGAGTTACCGCCAATGACCACCGCCATCACCATGAACCCCGACCTGCTCAGGCCCCTCCGACGGTTCTTTCGTACGCCAAAGGGGATTCTCTTCGGCCTCTTCGCGTTCATCGGGCTCTTGTCGGTGCTGGCGGAGGGGGCGCCGCAAGTGCTGCCGGGGCTCGTCGCTGCGCTGGCCGTTGCCGCTGTCATCGATGTCGCCGTCGGCCGGTTGGACCGGGACGCCTGGGTGTTCCCGAGCGGGGGCCTCCTCACCGCCGCGATCGTCGCCTTTCTGCTCAGCCCGTTCGAGTCGGTGATTGTTGTCATGGCTACGACGGTCCTGGCGATTGCCAGCAAGCACCTCTTCCGGACGCGCCTGGCGAACGTCTTCAACCCGGCGGCTTTTGGGCTCGTCGTCTCCGCCATCCTCTTTGGCAGCGTCGATAGCTGGTGGGGCGCGATGCCCTCCCTCGGCGTCGTGGGGGTAGCCGTTCTGCTCGTCACCGGCATCTTCATGGCCGACCGCATCAACAAGCTACCGATGGTCCTGACCTTCTTCGGCGTCTACTTCGGCCTCTTCACCGCTACCGCGCTCGCTGGTAGTGGCTCGACGCTCGGCGAGATCTACCGGCAGCCCGACCTCCACGCGGTTCTCTTCTTCGCCTTCTTCATGCTCGATGACCCGCCGACCTGCCCGGTGAAATACGGCGACCAGGTCGTCTATGGCTACATCGTCGCCTTGGCCTCATATCTCCTCTTCCAGGTCTACGGCTGGGATTACTTCCTCCCGGCTGGCCTCCTCGCCGGCAACCTCTACGAAGGCGTCCGCAAGACGCTGCACGATCGGCAGTCGCCGGGCCGGCTCAAGCCCGCGCGCTAGAGAGGCCGCGCGGCATCGGTCGCGGATCGTTGCCCACCACATACTTGCGGCGTGACCGAGGCTCGCACGAGTGCCCGAGCGCACTACGTTGCCACGTCCGCTCACGACGCTCATCGGTCGCCAGCGACAGATGACTGTGGTAGTCGTACCGCCTCGGCACGAGTCGCCTCGTGACGCTGGTCGGCCCCGCGGACCCTGGGAGAACCCGGCTCGCCATCGCAGCCGCGATCGCTGCAACAGTCGCACCCGTCGCCGTTCTCAATGGAACTGACTGGCGACGACGATAGCAGCGGGTTACCCGGCGTCTCGATGCTGAATTTGAGCCTGGGGCCGATGCGCTTCGTGTCGGAAGCAACCCTGACATCCACTAGCCCAAGCGGGACCGCATCGCCGGGGTGATGGACCGCTGCTCCCCCAAGAACGTGAAAAGCAGGGCTCGCCTGGAGCCCTGCTTTTCATGTTCGACACGCGATGTCAAACTGTCAGCCGGTGGCGTAGGAACCGACATCCTTCCACACGAGGGTGGCGCCGGAATGTCCGGCCACGATCATGGTGATCACGGCAAAGGCGGCGGGCAGTATCGCCAGGGCATAGACAGCGTGCGGCGCCCACGTTGGTAAGCGAGATCCATATGCTCCAAGCGCACCAGCCAGTCCCTCCTCGCTCTTTGAGGCGGCGGCCGCGGTCAACACATCAACCCCCGCTACGACAACCACCGCGATCGCAAACACGATCGATGCAAACTCGGCCGTGTTTCCCTGCTCGGGGTGGTCGCCGAATCGTGGCCGGGGGTCGCCGGCGGTGGACGCCGCCTGGCGCACTGTTTGTTCAAGAGAGCCACCGGTCGACGACGCCACGATCGCTGCGGCGGCACCGACGACGGCGAGGACGAGCACGAACGGCAGTAGGGATCGCCTGTAGCGGGGCACTACCGCGATAAACGCCAGGGCCGCTGCTGCCAGGGGCACCAGGACGACGGCGACATGGACAACCAGGGGGTGGACGGGTAGTCCGGCAATGGATGCGAGAAAGGGCACGCGATGTTCCTCTAGTTTCGTGATGCTCTGTTCAGTACATCTCGGCCCGAATCCGGCGACAAGGTTGGAATTTGAATGCCTTTACGACGGGTCTTTGCTTGCGATGGAGCTGCTCCGGTCATGCTACCACCGCCTGACCGATTCCCTTCCGCCGTGTTACCTCTGTGTGCACGATATGCACACCTGCCGGCGCGTGACTCCGCGTTCTCAATGGACACGCAGGACCTCCCGGTCGATGGCGGCGAGCCAGCTTTCAGGCTATGACGGAGAGTACGGCCACGACCGGCCCCCGATCCTCACGTCCCGACGTTCTGGGCCGCGAGAACCCGGCGCTGACCGACGTCCATGTCATGTCGCGCGTGGCGAACGAAGAAACAGATGACGACTTCCCTCGACAAGACGATGGCTCCGAAAGGGTAGACGCGGAAGCCTCGATCAGCCGCCGAGGCGCGTATGCGTCTGGCGCTGGCTCTCTTGCTGCTCTTCCTTGCCGGTGCGAAGGCGCTCGCCGGTGCCCGCCTGCAGACGCTGGAGGCGTTCTTGCTCGGCCTGCTCGTCCCGCTCCTTGCGCCAGTCGTCCAACGAGTCGTCACGCCATAGCGGCTGCTCAGGCGGCTCGAACGAGCCCTCTTTGCGGGACATCCGCCATGCCGCGATACCGCCGACAAACAACAGGACTGGCAACCCGATAGCTGCGAAGAGACCCATACCTCTATCGTCGTCTTCTTATCGCGAAGCCTCAAGTGGGTGGCTTTCATGGTTCTTATCGAAAGAGCCACCCGCCGTTGGCAAAGCCCGCTTCTTCCGTCGGGCAGAGGCGGGCGCCAGATGCCTTGTCCGTGATTGCGTAGTGGAGATGCGGCGCCTCGCTGTAGCCGGCGTCGCCCGTGAAGCCGATGACGTCGCCTGCCCTCACTTGCCACTGGGCGATAGGGTCGGCGACAAGGTAGCTCCGCGGCACGGCGTAGAGACCCTCCCAATCGGTGCTCGCCGAATAGCCCGCAATCCAGGCGGTGCCTGGCACATTCGCTGCCGTCTCGGCGATGCTCATGTGCCCGTAGTCGACCCGGTAGCCGTCGTTCTCGATGCGGATGAACACACCCATGCCGCCGCCCGGGCCGGGGAACGCCGAGACCGGTGCGTTCGCCCGGTCCGGGTTGCCGATGTACGGCTCGCGCGGCACGCCCCAGTAGTCGAAGGCGTTGGTCACCGTGTTCATGAAGAGTGTGGCCGTCCCGTCCATCGTGGCGTAAATCGGGGCGCCCTCCCGCACATACCAGTCGACCGCCGGCAGTCCCTCGTACTCCACATGCACCCGGCAGTTCCACCCAGACTCGTTCGCGAGCACCGGATCATCCGATCGCTGGAGCGTCGCGCTCACGTCGCGGACGGTCATCCCGCCCTCCCAGTCGAATGTGCGGCTTCCGACTTCGCCCACGACGAGCCCCGTGACCGATTCGGGATCGAGCGGGAAGCCGATTGGCTCCAGGTGAGGTCCGGGGTCTGGTGTGGACGTCGGGACTTCCGTCGCGGTCGGAGTCGCTTCCTCTGTCGGACTGGCATTGGCTGTCGCGGGGGTCGTCGGACTGGAGACTGTCGTCGGGGACGCAACGGCGGTGGGCGTTCCGATCTCGTCACCAGAACCGCCGCACGCCGCGACCAGCGGGAGAAGGGCGAGCAGGCAAAACACGGAGAGGCGGCTCACCGCTCTAGCATTGAATCCCGGCGCCGAGCGCGCTACGGACTTTCGACGGAGATCGATCTACCCGTTTGGCAGCCGCTCTGGTCCGCGCTACCGCTGTCTATCTGCGCGGCTTTGCCCCTTCCGGGCACCGGTCAGGCCTCGCGCTCGGCGTTCAGCTTTCGTCGGGCGGCGCTCGTCACGTGGTCGAGCATCCCCATCAGGCCCTGGCCCTTGCCCATCGAGATGTCCTTCCCGAAGAGGCGGAAGATCACCTCCGGGTCGGTCTTCGCCACCTCTTCCAGGGGCTGTCCGCTCAGCGTCTCGTCCATCACGGCCGCCCACGCCTTTGCGCTCAGGCCCTGGGGGTTTTCGACCGCAAAGTAGTACTTCTGGGTGCCGTCCGGTTGGTCCTCCGCCCACACGAAGGCGTCGGACTCGCAGCGGACGACATGGTTTTCCTTGGGGAAGGGCCGGTGTGCGATTTGCTCCGGCACCTCCGCGAACTTGTCGGCGTATTCCACCAGCAACTCCATGCGCTCGGTCCGGTCGACGAAATCGAAGTCCTCGACGAGCCGGCGCAGGGGCTCCGGTGCTGCTACTTCACTCACAAGTCCAGTGTACCGGCTCCATCTTCACCGGCACGTTGGGACTCATTGCCCGGAGAGGCACAAAGAAAGGGCGCTCCTTGGTGAAGGAGCGCCCCCTGTCAGTCACTGCGAGCGTCAACTCACTTCTCGACCGGCACCCCGACGGAGTTGCCGTACTCCGTCCAGCTTCCGTCGTAATTCCTCACCGTCGGGTAGCCGAGGAGGTAGGTGAGCGCGAACCAGGTGTGGCTGGACCGCTCGCCTATCCGGCAGTAGGTCACCACATCGTCGCCCGACTTCAGGCCCTGCTCTTGCTCATAGATCGCCTTCAGTTCGTCGGCGCTCTTGAAGGTGCCGTCTTCCGGGTTCGCAGCCCTCGCCCATGGCACGCTCTTGGCGCCAGGAATGTGGCCACCGCGGAGCACGCCCTCCTGGGGGTAATCCGGCATGTGCGTCCGCTCACCGCGAAACTCCTCGGGGCTCCGCACGTCGATGAGCGGCTTGCTGGCGGCGCTGTGCTTCAGCACCTCGTCCTTAAAGGCGCGGATCTTCGTGTCGTCCCGTACCGGGGCCTCGTACTTCGTGGCGGGATACGAAGGAACCTCGCGGGTCATCTCGCGGCCTTCCTTCTCCCACTTCAGGCGGCCCCCATCCATCACCTTCGCGTTGGTGTGGCCGAAAAGTTGGAACACCCAGAAGGCGTAGGTTGCCCACCAGTTGCTCTTGTCGCCGTAGAACACCACCGTCGTGTCGCGCGTCGCTCCAATCCGGGACATCAGCGCCTCGAAGTTCGCCTTGTCGACGTAGTCGCGGCGGACCTGGTCGTTCAGGTCGCGGGCCCAGTCCACCTGGACGGCGCCGGGGATATGACCCGAGGGGTACAGCAGCTGGTCTTCGTTCGATTCGACGATGCGAACGTTGGGGTCTTTCAAGTGGTCGGCCACCCACTGGGTGTCGACGAGAACATCCGGCTTTGCATAGCCGCGTTCCGCGATTGCGGACATCGATATCGCTCCTGGCAAATGAGTTGTCCCGTATGAGGGCGGCGCGCACGCCGCACAGGGACGGGCTACAAACTCTAGCCTACCGGATGGAATAGCACATGATCTTGATGAACAAACTCAAGAATTGCCGTTGTGTCTAGTGGTCCACATAGCCGTGCGCCCAATCGCGGCCAGGATCGTCGTTGCGCAGGTCGATGTTGAAGTCGGCCCGTGCCTTGAACGGCAGAAGGATGTTGAGCCACCCGGCGAGCACATCATCGCGGTCGCCGGGCTCGAACCCTGTGTGTGTAAGGGTGAGGTCGGTCCCACCCTCACCGTCACCCACGAGGTCGAATGTCACGGTGCCGCCGTAGTCGAGCGTCAGCCGGTTGCCGGGGACGCGGTCCAGGATCCGGCTCTCCCACGTGTTCCCATTCTTCGCCCGGAACCGGATCGCGCCGTCCACCTCCACCGCCGATTCCGACCAGAAGCTCGCCCGCCCGGCATCCGAGTTCAGCAACCCGAATACATGCTCCGGGCTCGACCGAAAGTGCACCCGCCAGAGCACGGTGTCAGCGGTCGAAGGAATAGCCATTGGGGAAAGAGTACATTCCAGCGGGGGCGTGAGGTTGGCTGGAAAAACGTGGGACGATGCCCATGAGCCAATCCCAGGTTGCATTGTCAGCGGTCGTGCACAGGGGTAACTTCGCGTGGTGAAGACGAGAGCGCGTCGATCCGCCCGCCGGCGTCCGCGGAAGAACGCCGAACAGTCCTCCGCGGCGCGTAGCGTGGCGCAGGCGCCTGCGCAGCAATCCCCGAATGCACCGATGCACCCGCTGCTCACGCTTCAGAACACCCTCGGCAACCAGGCCGTCAGCAGGCTCGTTGTCCAGCGTGCTCCGGAGCCGGCGAATGTGGTTGGCAGGGGCACCCGCTCGTACAACCGCCGCTGGTACACCGATGGCCAGGGAAACAGGGTCCGTCTCATACGCATGAGCACCGGCGACGACCATCCCCAGGGCGAAGCGGTCTCGGTCGACTACAGGGTTCGTGCGTATTCCAACGAGCAGTACATCGCCCACAAGAAGGACATGTCCGGCGAGGTCGGCGAATACGCGCTGCTGTCCGGCAGCGGGAAGCGATTCATCAAGATCGCCGGCCTTCGACCCCAGCCGAAAGGGCCTCCCGATCCGCCGAAGAAGACCGCGGGCGGATTCGCCAAGCGCACCGGGGAAGCACTCGACATCGCTGGTACGAGCACGGATCTGAGCCAGTTTGAGAAGACCGATAAGGTCACCAAGCTTGGCAATGAGATGAAGTCGCTGACGGGCTCGGCGAAAGACGCCAAGAAGAACGAAAAGACGGCGCTCTCCGACCAGATGACAGGAACCGATCTCGCGGTCGCCTCGCTGTCAGGCGGGACCCAGTTGATCTCGCTCGTTGGTTCGATTCAGAAACTGGTCACGGCGAAAGGAGGCTGGAAGCGCGCGGAAGCGGGGATGGATGTCGCACTCCAAACCGTCAAGATGGGCGGCAGCGTCGCAACCATTGTCGACAAAGCCGGGAAACTGAAATACGGCTCCGGTGCCGGGTTTGGCGGGCAGGCCGAGGGCGCCGCTGCCGGCGTTGAGAAGTCGACTGCCGCCGCCGGGGCACTGGGGGCAACGGGCGAGATCCTGGGCGGGATCATCGCAGCCATCAAGCGGGTCAAGGCCATCGTCGACATGGTGCGGACGAAGCACAAGGTTGGCGCCAAAGACAAGGCCAACATGGTGATGAGCACCCTGAAGGACGCGACCTCCATCGCCAAATCGGGCGTTTCAGCGGCCAAGAGCATCGTCGACGTTACGTCCGCCTCGGGTGCATCGGACGCGCTGAAGGCGGCTGTGCCCGGCCTCGGGATTGCGATCGCCGCCCTCGACCTCATCCAGCGCGCCTTCAAGTTCGTCGTAGACGCCCTGAACAAGGGCAGGGCCAGAGCCCAGAAACAGGCGATGAAGTTGGCGCTCGCGGCCAGGCTGGGGATTGGCAAGCTGACCAAGAAAGCGGTCCTCGCCTACAAGAATTCCCCTGCCTACCAGAAGCGTTCCAGCAAGACAAAAGAGGCCATCGAGGATTACCTGATGGCCCGCGAACTGCAGGACATCAACCGAAAGCGGATGACACGCCAGGGCATCAAGATCGGTCTCGACATCAACGACATCATTTCCGAGGCGCTCACGATTGGTGGCGTCACCGCCGCCGCCGGGCTATCGATGAAGATCGCCGGGGGCGCCACCAAGCTCATCCTCCCGGCATTCCGCCGCTTCAAGCAGTGGGGCCGCGACGTGGCGGCGAAGAAGGCCCAGAAGTCCGGCGGCAAGGTCACCGGCTTCTTCTCGATGTTCAACAAAAACAAGTCGAGCGACGCGAAGTCCGGGGCTCGTGAAAAGCTGATCAATCGCATGTTCGATCACCTTCTCAAATGGTGGAACATGGCAGAAGGCTCGGCGAGGGAGAAGAAGAGAAAAGCGACCCAGGGCCTGCTGGTGAAGGATCTCTTCAAGTCGGCCGGCATGAGTTGGACCGCGGTGCAGAGCTACGAAGACGCGAACGAACTTGCCAACGACCTCGACAGCGCTTTGAAGGCAAGGGAGTAACCCGTGGCCGACGATCTGGAGCAAGCCGAGCAGACCGCGACGCTCGGAAGCTTTATCGCACCGCTCGAGGACGCCGGCTACGACGTCCAGCTCCTGGAAGCGTCCGATGAACTCGACCTGCCGACGTTGGTCGTCGGTCTGCCGGGCGACGAGGAAGGTCGCGGCCGCTGGCTCTCCGTCAATATCGTCCCGTTCGAGCTCGGCGAATCGGTAGGACTTTCCGTCGCCCAGGTCTACGCGCCGATGCCCTTCACCCTCCCTGACGAACACCGCGGCGAGTTCGCGCTGTTCGCTCTCGCCGCCAGCCAGATGTTGCCGATCGGCAGCTTCGGCGCCCGCGACGACGGCGAACTCTACTTCCGCTACATGGCAAGCTCGCCCGACACGGCAGCCATGGAGCCAGGTCTCCTCGCCAGCCTCGCGATGCTCTTCCAGTTCCAGATGGATGTCTTTGGCGCCGCCATGGAGAACGTTGCGACGGGCAAGCAGACAGCCAGCGCCGCCCTCGCGGCCCTCGAAGCGGACGAGTAGCAAAAGCCCACCATGGCGATCGACCCGCGGTGCTCCCGTAGAATGGAGCCATGCGAGGGACCTTCATCTACGTCAGCGGCGGTGACCATCCCGGCCGCCGGCCCGCCACCCGCACCGAAAAAGGCGTGGCCTTTGTGGTCCGTTGGCTCATCCTCAGCGCCGCTGTCTGGGTCGCCGCCTGGTTGATCGGGGGCATCCACCTCGACGGCTGGGAGAGCACGCTGCTGGTAGGCCTGATCCTCGGTCTCCTGAACGCAATCATTCGGCCGCTTCTCGTCTTCATCGCCATCCCCCTGCTCGTCCTCTCGCTGGGCCTGTTCCTCCTCGTAGTGAACACGGCGATGCTTGGACTCACGGCCTGGATCGCAGGCAAGTTCGATAGCATCCACTTCGCCATCGACGGCTTCTGGGATGCCTTCTGGGGCGCCCTGATCATCACCATCGTGGGCTGGCTCCTCGGGCTCATCGTGCGGCCGAACCGCGTCGCCCGTGAGATGGCGCGCCGCTAGCTCGGCGCCAACTCCAGCGTGTGGGCGGCGTTCGCCTTCACGTCTTGCTCCGTCATCCAGGCCGGAACCCGCTCGTGGACGCGCCAGTGTTCCAACTGGTCGCTGTAGTGGGGCGTGCCTGGGAGGCCGCTGACGCCCGCCGGCACCACGTAGGTCCCGCGCTCTGGCTGCGTGTAGTCCACGGCCTGCCGATAGACCGAAAGCCCGGTGATCACGAAATCGGCCGTACCCGACCAGCCGTACCCCGCGCACTGCAGGCAGTCGCCGTCGCCGCCGACCATCGCCCGCGGCGGATCGAGCACGCCGGCATAATCAGGGAACTCCCACGACAGCGGGTGCTTCGCGCCGGTGCCGTGGTCGGCGTCCCAACGCCACTTCGAGGGGTCATTCCCGTAGCGTTCGCTGGCCGACTGCCAGGCCTCCGCACAGATCGCCGGCAGCGTTTCCATCCAGTGCATCCCATTGGGATCGCGTGTGGCGAAGGTTGTGTCGAGCTGCGCGGCTACGCCGCCCATGTAGGTGGTGAGCAACCTGGTCATTGCCGGGGAGGTACCCGAGGTCATCTCCTCGTACGTCATGCGGCCGACCATCGGCTCGAAGATCGCACAGCCGGCATGGCGACGGAAGTACGCATAAAGCAGGGCCGGGGCGCTGTCGGGCAGGAGGTTTCCGTCCCAGCCCGCCAGCATCGAACGGGCTCGCTCCCCGTCGCCTGTGAACTCGCCCAGTCGCTGGAGCAGTCGGACCCATGCCTTGGCGTAAACCGACGTGGTGTCGCCCTGGAATCCGATGATCTGCTCGGGCGAAAGCGTATCTCCGTTGCCCAGCAGTTCGACCAGCCGGTTCGCGCGGCTTGGTGTAGCGAAGTGGCTGCCGATGTAGGGTTCGTCGCCGTCGATCACACGCTGGTTCGCCGTCGAAATGTAGCCCTCCGGCGGGTTCACGCTGCGTGGCATTTGTGCAAACGGCACGTCGCCCTGCCACTCGTGGTCGTCGACCCAGCCAGGCGCCGGGATGATGCGGGCCGCCGCCGTCTTCCTCACCGGGATCCGCCCCCGCGTCAGGTAACCGATGTTCCCGGAGGTATCGGCGGCCAGCATGTTATTCACCGGATCGACCCAGCGCTCCTGGCTGTCGAAGAGTTCGTCTACCGTTTTCGAATCGAGCATTGGGCGCAGCACTTCGAACGCCTCGCACGGCTGATCGGTCGCCGTGTAGCGCATCGAGAGGGCGTGGCCATCGTGCGGGTCGCCGTGGACCACCGGGCCGTGGCGGGTCGTGAACGTCTCGATCGTCAAAGGCTCGCCGCCGCGGACCATGATGGTCTCTTCGCGACGGTCCGGCTCGGACCAGCCGCCCGGCACCCGGTACTTCAGGTTCGCACTGTCGAACTCCTCTACGTAGAGGTCCTGGTAGTCGGCACTCGTGTGCGTGATGTTCCAGGCGACGTTGCCGTTGTTGCCGAAGTGCGGGAAGCCCGGCACCCCTGCAAAGGTGGCGCCGACCGCGTTGAACTCGGGGCAGGAGACGTTGATCTGCCAGTAAGCGTTCGGCACGTCGAGCCCGCGGTGACTGTCGTTGCAGAGCACCGGCTTGCCGGTGGTCGTCCGGCTGCCGTGGACGGCCCATGAGTTGGAGCCGGCATCGATGTCGCTCATGAAGCCGAGGACTTCTGCCGCCTCGCGGATTTCGTTCTCGGCCATCTCGAAGAGGTGTGCAACCTTGCCGCCGGGAGGGACGATGACGGCGCTCTCGAGCGGCGAGCGCTGGTCGAGCTTCGGGAAGGCCGCAGGCCCGGCCTTTGCCAGCAAAGCCCCCGCGGCAACTTTCTGCTGCCACGGACCCATCAGGACGTGGCGAACCTTGAAGATCGCGGCCGAATGCCACGGCTCCCACGGCTCCGGCTTGCTGCCTGTCAGTTCGTACTCGATCGGCAGGGGCTGGCCCGACCCGATGAAGGCATTCACCCCCCGTGCGTAGGCCTCGAACATCGACCGCGTTGGCGCTGACATGTGCTCGACATCACGCTTCGCCGCGTCGTGCAGCCGCAGGCGCCGGGCGAGGATATCGGACTTCAGTGCAGGTGTGCCGGCGTAGCGGGCGCCCGCACCGGCAACTTCAGCCCAGCGGCCGGAAGCGCGGCGGCGGTCCATCTCCATCTGCCAGAGGCGATCCTGGGCGGAGGCGTAGCCCTGGCCGAACCACGCATCGAGCTCGTTTTCGGCGCGGACATGCGCAATTCCGTAGGCATCACGGTAGATCGTGATCCGGGCAGTAAGGCCAGAGACCGTGAGGCTGCCGTCCATCTGCGGGAGTGCGGCGGTTGGATTGAGCGCTGCGGGTGTGGTCATCGTCTGCCTCCGGGTAGGTACGGAGGGAGTCTACACCCGGGACGAATCTTCAGGCGGCGCTGATGGTGGCCCGCACGATGGCCTCGAGTTCGCCCAACAGGGCAGGGTCATCGCGGCGATGGGCCCAGCTGCCGATGCCGATAAACGCCATCATGTACGTGTTCAGCAGCATGAACACCGTCGACTTCACGGGCAGGTCGCGAATCTGTCCCGCGGCGATACCCGCTTCCAGCTGGTGTTCGAACGAGCCGACGAGACGGTGGCCATTGAGCTCGTGGTGGTCGCCACTGATGACCGACGAGCTGAAGGCGGCGCGAAGCAGCGTGCGGTTCTCCTTCAGGTAGCGGGCATAGGCTCCCAGCGCCGAAACGATCCGGTCGGGGTAGGGGGTGCCGGGATCGATGGACTGGACGTACTCCGCGTTGGCGGTACGCGAATGGTCGACCAGCACCGCCTGGAGGATGTCGGCCTTCGAGGCGAAGTAGCCGTAGACCGTCCCCACGCCCGTGTCCGCCATCTCGGCGATCTGGGCGATGGAAGTTTCGTCGTAGCCGCGGCTGCCGAAGAGCCGTTCGGCTGCTGCGAGGATTGCCGCCCTGGTGCGGGCTTTCCGGCGCTCCAGCCTCGTAGCCGAAGAACCAACTGCAGTTGTCATGCCGGGGAGTCTACGCGATCTCGAATCAGCGAGAAAGCAATTCGACTGCGAAGTACTCCGACTATGATTCGAGCCAGTTCACATCCCCGTGAAGGTCCGCCGGGTGGTCCTTCTTCGCGAACACCTCGTACTCGGCCTTGCTCGCCGCGATGGTGGTCATATCGCCGTGGCCAGGGTAGATAGTGGTGTCGTCCGGCAAGGCGTAGAGGTGTGTCCTGATGGACGTGATCTCCTGCTTGAGGAGGTCGCTGGAGCGGCTGTGGCCAGGCCCCCCGGGAAACAACGTGTCGCCGACAAAGGCGCTCTTGCCACAGACGTAGGTGGTGCTCCCGGGCGTGTGCCCGGGCACATGCAGCACACCGAAGCGAAGGTTGCCAACCTCCACCTCGTCGCCATGTTTCACGCTCACATCGAGTTGCCCGGGCTTCAGGCCGACCTCTGTCCCGGCCGCGATGAGCTTGCAGCCATAGCGCTCTTTGAGAATGTCGATGCTGGCTGTGTGGTCGCCGTGGCCGTGCGTGAGGATGATCTTCGAGGGCCGCACACCGGCGCCATCGGCCGCGGCGATGCTCTGTTCGGGCTCCCCCGGCGCATCGATAAACGCCGCCTCGTTCGTCTCCTTGTCGATCACGACGTAGATGTTGTTGCCGAACCCCGCCGGTCCCGCGGTGACGATTTTCAGGTTTCCGTCTTCGATCACTGCCATATGGCACCCCCGGGGGCAGTCTACCCAAAGGGCGCGGGAAGTATCCGGCCGGTTCAGGCAATGACGCCTGCCGCTTTCAGGCTGGCGATGGCCGCCCGTTCGTAGCCGAGTTCGCTGAGGATGGCGCCGGCATCGGCTCCGAGCGCTGGCGCCGGCGCCAGTTCTGTCCCCCGGCTGCCGTCCAGCAGCCACGCGGTAGCGGGGAGTCGGGCGTCCCGCTCGCCAGCCTTCGTCTCGACGTAATACCCGCGGGCGTCGAGGTGTGGGTCGTCGAAGAGTTCCGCGGCCGTAGGCGAACCCGATGCCCGTATGCCCGAAGCCTGCAGCGCCTCCACCGATGGCGGCCAGTGGCTGGCACGGCTCCACGTTGTGATGGCGTCGATGATCGCGCCGTGCCGCACCTGCCGTTCCGCTAGAGAGAGCTCCTCCAACCCGGTTAGCCCGGGGACGATCGTGCAGAGCGCGCGCCACTGGTCATCGCCGGTCACGGCCATCGCGAGCCAGTTGTCGTCGCCCGCTGCAGGGAAGACGCCGTGAGGGAAGTGGCGCGGGTCGTTGTTGCCCTGGCGGCGTGGCGGTTCGCCGTCCAGTTGCTGCCGCACCATCGCTTCCGAGAGCGTCCAGAGCATCGTCTCGACCATGCTGGCATCAACCCGGCTGCCGGCACCCGTCGCATCGCGCTGGCGAAGGGCGGCAGCTGCGGCCGTGGTCAGCACAAGGGCGCAGACAGGGTCCGTCCAGGCCCAGCCGATTGTCGGCTGCCGGTCTGGAAATCCGTTGAGCGCCGAGAACCCCGAGAAGGCCTGTACCAGCGTCCCGTAAGCGACCATCTCGGCATCGGGGCTCTTCCGGCCCATGCCGGACAGTGAGAGATAGGTGAGCCGCGGATTCTCCTTCGCCAGTTCTTCCCAACCAAGGCCGAATCGCTCCATCACACCGGCTGCGAAGTTCTCGACGAGGATGTCCGATCGGCGCACGAGTTCGAGCGCAATCTCCCGGCCCTCTGGTGACTTCAGGTCCAGCGCCAGCGATTTCTTGCCCTGTCCGAGAACTGCATGGAGCGCGCCGCCACCGGCCCGGGCCGGGTCCGGGCGCCTCGGCGCTTCGATCTTGATCACCTCGGCGCCCATCGCCGCGAGGAATCGGGTGCAGGTCGGCCCGGCGATCACCCAGCTGAAGTCCAGCACCCGGACGCCCTCGAGCGGTAGCCCGACTCGTGACAGGGGTCGGACGGGTTCCTCCGCCAGGGGCGTATCCGCGAGGATGCCGAAGGGGTGGGCCGGTATCTCGACAGCCTGCCCGTCCACTTCCGTCGCCATGAAGAAGCCGCGGTCTGTCAGGCCCTCGTTGCCCAGGAGGTTGCCCGGCGGCTGCAGCGGGAAGGCCGGCACATGGAGCGCTTGCGATTCCCGGTAGAGTTCACTGGTGCCGCGTTCGCTCGTCCAGGCCGCGATCTGTGGATAGATCTCCTTGTAGCGGACCTGGCGACGTTCGACGAATCGCATCCCGTCTTCGAGTGCCCATGGCGGATTGCCCATGTACTCGGCCCAGACATCCCACTGGTGAGGCTCCCGTGGCGACACCGCGATGAGGCCGTCGCTCGTCGGCAGCACCATCACGGTCGCGTTCCCGATCGTGGCGTCCCCCGACCGCGAAGTGAGCGGCTCCTCAAGCGGCGGGCGTGCGAGTTCATGGACGGCGATGCTCGCGAGTGCTTCCTGGGCCGACACATCCACGACGCGGCTGCCACCGCTGTGCAGCGCCGTCGTCACCCCCGCGGCCATCGTCATCCCGGCCACGAACGCTGCCTGCTCGCCGTAGGTCTTCACCGGCGGGAACCGTTCGAGGTCGGGCACCGGCCCAAGCAGCAGCCGGGCAATCCCGCTCGCATGCAGTTCCACCAGTTCGCCGCCGCGCCACTCGCGTTGCGGACCTGTGAGTCCGAACGGCGTCGCGTACCCGAGCACCGCCCATGGCGCGCGCCCGCTCACGGCTTCGGGAAGGAGACCTGCGTCACGGAGGTGGAGATAGTCGCCGGCGAAAAGAGCGACGTCCGCTTCGGCGAGGCGGGCGTCGAGTTCCTCGGGCCCGACGACTTCCTTGCCCGGAGCGAGGCCGACTTCCACATCCACCTGCTCGAATTTGCTGTCGAGCTGCACGACCGTCACCTCGGCGCCGAGCGACGCCAGCATCCGGCCCGCCACGGCTGCGGCCAGCCCGCCACGCACTTCGATGACGCGAAGCCCCGACAGGGCGTATTTGCTCAGGTAGTCGGCCACGGCGCAGAGGCTACCGCAGCGGGCGGGGAGGGAGTAGCGAGGCTCTAGCCGGGCCCATAGTCGGTGCGGCCGCCCGCCGACATGCCCGCATCGATGACGAGGTCATGGGCATTCACGAACCGGGCCTCATCACTCGCCAGGTAGAGGGCGCCATAGGCGATGTCTTCTGGCAGGCCTGTCTCGAGGCGGGGTGTCGACTTCGCCAGGTTCTCCTTCAGCTTGCGGAGCTTGGCGGCGTTGTGCTCCGGCTCCAGGTTGCGGGCGGCCGCGGCGCCGCCGTAGAACACCGGCGTTGCGATGCCTCCCGGCGAAATCGTGTTCACCGTTATCCCGTGGGGCGCCAGTTGCAATGCTGCAACCCGCGTTACCTGCGTCACCGCCGCCTTCGCCGCGCTGTAGAGGTAGCCTCCGTAATCGGTGCGCAGGGCCGCGATGCTCGAATTGTTGATGATTCTGCCCCAGCCGCGCTCCTTCATGTGTGGCACGGCGTACTTTGTCCCGAAGATGACGCTGCCAAGGAGCAGGTCCATCGCCTCCCGGAACTGCTCCGCCGTCACGTCTTCGATGCCCCCCCGAGTCGGCCCGCCAGCGTTGTTGAAGAGAATGTCGACGGCACCAAATTCAGACACGGTGAAGGCGACCGAGTCACGGATGTCTTCCTCTCGCGTCACGTCGGCCCGGAAGTAGCGCACGTCGCCCCCAACTCGGTCTGCGATCGCGTTCCCTGCTTCCTCACCGCGTCCGGTGAAGACAACCTTCGCCCCTTCGCGCGCGAACACTTCCACGGTCGCCTCACCAATCCCGCTGGTGCCACCCGTGATCAGGGCAACCTTCCCGTCTAGCCGTCCCGCCATTACAGGTCTCCTTCGATCTCGTCCCCGGACTCTACAGGCAGCTCCCGGAGTGAAGCGCTAGCCGAGTCAGCCACATTCCCTCTCCCGTTGGGAGAGGGCCAGGGTGAGGGTCGCCAAAGCTGCCGTCGCCCTTCCAACTCCGGCGCACAGCGCCTGGGTCCGCTTCTCCCTGCTTCCTCCTCCCTAGTCCCTCGTCTCCATCACCACCGCGCTCTTCAGCCCGCTCTTGCCCAGCCGCGCCGAGTACGCCTCCGCCGCGTTGTCGAGCGAGTAGATGTTGGTCACGATCTCCGCCAGCTCCGGGATCCGGGAAACCAGGCGCGCCGACTTGCCGTAGAGGTGGAACGGCGCGTTCTGGGTGCCAAGGATCCGGATTTCGTCGTAGTGGACCCGGTTCAGGTCGAGGTTGTGGCTGGAGCCCGGCGGGAAGCCGGCGAAGAGGTTGATGCTGCCGAGGCGCCGGGCGAGGTCGAGAGCTGTCGGCAGGGCATCGCTGAACCCAACGGCCATGGCCACCGAGGGAAAGCCTTCGCCCTTCGTCAGTTCGTCCTTCGCGGCAACCGCGTCTGCCGGGGCGACCGCCATCGTCGCGCCCAGCCGGAGCGCGACAGCCCGGCGCTCCGGCTCCGGTTCCACGACAAGGACGGGATCGGCCCCGTACGCCCGGCCCGCGAGCAGGTGGACCAGTCCCATCGGCCCGCCGCCGACAATAGCCAGGGCTGACCCGGCCCGCGTCTCGATGGACTCGATGCTGTTGAGCACACAGGCGAACGGCTCCACGAGTGCCCGGATCTGCGGCGCCGTGTCGGGGTCGACCGGCAACAGCTGCCCGGTGGCGACCAGCGATGCCGGGATCCGGACGTACTCGGCGATGCCGCCATCGAGGTCGTAGCCCAACGTCTTCCGGCTGGGGCAGCGATTGCGGAATCCGTCGCGGCAAAAGCTGCAGGCCCCGCAGGCCACGATCGGGCACACCGCTACGACTTCGCCAACGGTCGCATTCGCCCCCGGCCCCACGGCCGCCACTTCGCCCGACATCTCGTGGCCGGGAATGACCCCCGCGGCCGCCTTCTTCTCGCCGAGATAGACCCGGACATCACTGTTGCAAAGGCCCGTGGCATGCAGCTTGAGGATGACCTCACCCGGCCCGGCCACCGGGTCCTCGACAGTGTCGAGCGCGACCTTGCCGGGTTCGTAGAAACGGAGAACTTTCATATTGGGAAGGGTACGCGGCGCGGTGGAACAGCGCGCGAATCGTTGGCGCCCAGTTCGTGTAAATCGCTTCACACAAACCTTCCTGTCGGGCGGAACCTATCGCCGTCATCGTGCGTCTGACTGTTCGAAGCGGGGCAAACGCCCTCGGCGTGACCGGCCAGGCTTCGAAGACATCGGTCCCGGCAACTGAAATGCAGAACACACAGAAACTTGCGATCAGCCTCGTCGGTGGTGCGCTCATCGGGGCGTACGCATTGCTGATGCCAATGCGTGCCCTGGCCCAATCTTCGGACCCTCTCCCCGGCGCGGCGCTCCGCGCGACCATCGAGTCCCACCTCGAATCGGAAGGGTTCGGCTACGCCGGGCTCTGTCGCGAAATCGACCAGCAGGATCACTTCGGGGAGGCATGCGCTTTCGTCTTTCATCTGGACGGCAATGAAGCTGTTGTTTCGTACGGCCCCGTCGCCAGCGACGAGATCCGCGGGGCCACCTTCGTGCTTCGGGATGGCGAATGGATCCCCGATAGCGAGGCCGCCCCTTCTCCGGAGCTGCCTCAGTCAGTCCCTGACGGCCTCGCGGGGGTGATTCGCGAGTTTCTTGAGCAACGCGGCCTCAACTACGCCGGGCTTTGCGCCGAAATCACGCCCTGGGAGCACTACGGCGAATACTGCGCCATGGTGACCACCGTCGACGGCGGCAAAGCAACGGTCAGCTACGGGCTCGTCGCCAGCGATGACATCCAGCAGGAGACGTTCTTCCTTGACGAGCTCGGTTGGCACGCAACCTCGAGCGGCCCCATCGTCCCGCCCGACTACGGCACGCCCTCGCCGGTGCCGCCCACGACCACTCCCAAAGCGGGCGAACCGGGTGACGACGCCAACAGCGATTCGGCGGGCACCAACGACCACGCCGCCTTCATCCTCGCGCTGGTGGCCGGGACAGTGCTCGTCGGAGGGGCCGGCACCTACGGGATCAGCCGCCGCCGCTCCTGGTCATAGCGTGCCGGGGTGGGGACGCCAGACGTCCCCACCCCGGTTTCTTGCGCGTGTGCTCCTCCCGGTCAGGATGGAGTCAATGCCCATCCGTACGGTCCTCTTCGATGTCGACGGCACCCTGCTCGACACCCGCAACTTCGTCTACTCGGCCTTCGAACACACCCTGGCCGCGAACGGCATGCCCGTGCCGTCGCGGGCCGATCTTGCCCCCCACATAGGCCCTCCACTCGAGTCGATCTACGCGACGCTTGGCACCCCCGCCGACGCTGACCGCCTGACCGCCGAGCATCGCGCTTTTCAGGCCGAGAACCTCCACCTCTCCGTCGCCTTCGATGGCGCAGCCGCCGTCCTCGATGAACTCCGCGGACTCGGGTTGCGCCTCGCCGCCGTCACCAGCCGCTCGCGGATCACTTCGGTGAAGACGCTGGAACTCGCCGGGCTGCTCCCTCTTCTCGGGGCGGTCATCTCCGCCGAAGACGCGCCCGCGCTCAAGCCTGATCCGGCCCACCTCCGCGCAGCACTCGCTGCCCTCGGGACCGGTGAGCGCGACGTGGCGATGGTTGGCGACACCCCGGTCGATATCCAGGCAGGCAAGGCGATGGGCGCTTTCACCGTTGCTGCCCTCTATGGGTTCCACGGCCCCGCAGTCAGCGAAGCAGGCCCCGACGCAGTGATGGAGACCATCGCCGAGCTCCCCGGGCTGCTGCCATGAGGCCACCCCCGGAGATCCTCGACCTCCACGTGGAGGCGCTCTTCGAACTGGATACGCTCGGGCGGATGGTCGCGAACAATTCACTCTCCGTAGAGGCGGCCCCGCGCCTGTATATCGGCAGGTCCGAAGGGGAACTGGTAGCCCTCATCAGGCAGGACGTTCCGGCCGTCATCGCGGCAGACATGCTGGAGCTGGCGAGCAGCGAACCGCCGCACACGTCGCCCCGAACACCTCCGCGATTCGCCGGAGACTACTACGAAGCGTTGGAACAGGACGGCCCGGTGGAGCGCAACTACTTCGGTCCCACGTACTGGCTGCCGCCTGACGCAGTGGTGTCACCGCCGGAGGAAGCACGGCTGCTCACCCCCGACGACCGGGCTGCGATAGCGCCCCACTTCGCCTGGCTGCTGGCGGATATTCGCGCCGAACGACCAGTGTCTGTGGTGTTTCGCGATGGCGTGGTGGTGGCGCAGTGTAGCTGCTCTCGCCTGACGGAACGCGCCGCAGAGGCCGGCTTAGAGGTTGCGGAAGCGTACCGGGGCCAGGGTCTTGGAAAGGACTGCGCCCGTGGGTGGGCCCGCGAGATGCGCGACCGCGAGCTCCTCCCACTCTGGGGCACGACCTGGGAAAATGATGCGTCGCAGGCGATCGCAGCTGCCACCGGGTTCGAGCTCTACGGCACCGACTGGCATCTCGCCTAGGCGGGAGAACTATTCCGCTGCCAGGCCCAGGTAGGCAGCTCCATCGGCGGCCATGGAATCGATCTCGGCGTCGCTCATGCCGACTTCGCGCAGCCACTTCCTCGTGTCACGGCCCAGTGGCGGCGCCGCTCCTTGTGCACCTGTCGGCGTGCCGCTCATCTTCAGCGGCGGGGCGGCCATTCGCTGTGGCCCGGTCATCTCGTGGTCGAGGTCGACGGCGTAACCATTCGCGAGCACCTGCTCGTCGTCGGCCAACTCTTCGATGTAGCGCACGGGACTGGCGGGAACGCTGTGGACATCGAAGATCTCCATCCACTCCGCAGTGGTTTTCTCCTTCATCATCGCTTCCACTTTGAGCACCAGTTCCTGGTTCACCGTCCGCTGGGGGACGCCGCTGGCGCTCTCATTTGGATCCTCGAACTCCACTGCGTCGCGCATCCGCTGGCGTACCGCCGGCGAGAGGCAGCCGATGGCCACCGCCCCGTCCTTCGTCAGGTAGCCGCGATAGTAGATGCCGGCCCCCGACACCACCGGTGCGATCTTCTTGCGGCGTTCCACGAACTCCTGGAAAGGCTCGCCGGATTCGCGTGACTGTTCGAGGTCGGCGAGGAAACTCCCCCGCGTCTCCGCGTCGGCCGTTGGATTCGACATGAACGTCGATCCCTGGAGGACGAGAGCATTGACGAGGAGCGAGGTTTCGATCTTCTGACCCTTGCCCGTGCGCTCGCGGCTGAAGAGCCCGGCGCAAGCGGCCCAGGCGATGGCATAGCCGGTCGTGAAGTCGGCGGGCGCGCCCTGGCCCGTAAGCAGGGGATTGCCCCGCTCGTCGAGCGTGCCCCCTCGTACCATCATCAGGCCCGGAGGCCGCCTGGGCGACAATGTCGTAGCCCGGCCGGTGAGCCCACGGGCCCTGCCGCCCGAACGCCGTGCTATCGACGTAGACGATGTCCGGCTTGATCTTCGTCACCGACTCGTAGTCGATCCCCAGCCGGGCCGAGACGTCGGGCCGATAGTTGATCACCATCGCGTCCGCCGACTCGATGAGCTTGGTGACGATCCGCTTCGAACGCTCGTCGTAGAGGTCGATGGCGATCGATTCCTTGCCCCGGTTGAGGCTCTGGTAGGCCTTCGACTCGTGGGGGAAGAACTGCGCGGTGAGGCGCCACGGCTCGCCGCCAACCGGCTCGATCTTGACCACTTCCGCGCCAAGGTCCGAGAGAAGCATGCAGCCGAGCGGGCCGGCGATGATCTGGGTGAAGTCGAGGATGCGCACGCCGTCCAGCGGCCCTGTAGCCATACCACTCCCTCCTGCTATAGAGCGGGATGATACCAGCGACTCACCTGAGCGCTCCCGGGCCGGGTTTAGCCGGCCCGGCGCCGCCCGAGTGCCACGAATCCGCGCTACAGGCCCCTCTCGTTTCGCCAGCGGCGAATCCAGTCGGTGTGGACTGCCTCGTGCTCGCCGCGCAAATTCATTTCACCGTACAGCGACCCGTCGAATCCTCGGGCAGTCATCTGTTCGATGGCGCTGAGAACAGCCTCGTGGGTGGAAACCAGTTCCCACCTTGCCTGGGCGACGCTCAATCGGCGGCGCCTGTCGTAAACGATCGCGTTCAGGTCGTCGCCCCCGTCCTCGAGCTTCCAGGCGGTGTCGTGGCCCGCTGAGATGCGGCGCATATCCTCCGCCCGGAGGCCGTCCCAAAAGGCGACGTGGAGCATGTGGTCTTTGACCGACCAGCCGTCGAGCGAAGGCTCGGCAAGTGCCGCATCGTCCAGTCCTTCGACCGCTCCGAGGAATTCCGCCCGCATTTCTCGGTAGTGGCGAAGCAGCGAACCCCGATCGTCTGGCATTGCCCTTCCTAGAAACTGTCCGCGCAGAACGGTGCGTGGCGTGTCTTGAAGGCGGCGTCCCAGCGAGGCAGCGCGCCGCCGTCGTGGACCCCGACGCGCCCGATGTCCGCCGCCTGGGTCGCGCTGATGTAACCGAAAGCGATCATCGCCAGTGTGTTCGCCGTCATCGAGAGTTCGGGCTCACCGTTCGTCAGTTTCTCTACCTCGGCGCCCTCCCGGGTCAGCGACGCTCGCCAGCGCCCCGCGTTCCACGGGCAGAGGTCGTCGATGAGTTCGAAGCTCACGACACTGCCTCCGTCGTAGCGGCGGGCATCGAGCGCCGGCGCAAGGTCGATGATCCTCGCAAGGATGCCGTCGCGGCCCGTCCGGCGCAGGAAGCGCGGCTCCAGGATCAGGTACTGGAGGGGGTCGTCGGCCGCCACGTTCCCCCACTCGATGAAGCGCGCAAGGGCCATCTTCGAGAGATGGTTCCAGAACGCCCGGTACGCCAGTGGCGTCAACGGCGTCATGTCGTCGATTGAGATCTTCTGGCTCACGAGCGGGGGCTCGTCGGGGTAGCGCCCCGTGGTGAACACCATGCAGCCAAGCGCCTCGCCGTCCTCCTCGTAAACGATTGCCGTCTTCTTGTCGTCGCCATGCGGCTTGCTCAGCACGCCCGCATCCCACATCGGTTTGCCCCGGTGGATCAGGCCCGTGCGGTCTTCCCGGTACTTCCGGTAGAGGTCGACCATCAGGGGGAAGTCGGCCACAGGGTCGATCTCCCGCAGGCTTCCCGGCACTGCCAGAGGCTCCGCCCAGACGAGATAGCGGGGCTCCACTTTCTGGCGGTAGTGCGTACTGACGATGCCGTAGCCGAAGCGCTGGTAGATCGATGCCTGCGACGCGTAAAGCACCGCCCAGGGCTGGCCGCCCTTTTCGTGGAGTTCGTTGAAGTGGTGGGTGATCAGCGAGCGGAGGTGGCCCCGGCCCCGGTCGAGCGGGTCTGTCGAGACCGTCGTCACGCCGCTGATCGGCACCCCCTTGCCGTTGAACCGCATCGTCAGCGGCCACGAACCGTGGACGCTTGCCAGCCGGTCATCGTCAAAGGCGCAAAGGGTCATCTCCGGCGACAGCGCATCGAGCGAAGCCGCGTCGAGCATGAGGGAGGTGGAGACAACCTTGCGGAGGGCAGGCATCTCGTCGGGAGTGGCAGGACGGATTTCAATCATGGCCGCAAGTATGCACCGGCGCCCATGCCGTCGCGACCGGCTGTCTTCACCGTGATCTCCGATCCAATGGACCCCGCATTGCACCCGAATGTCCCGATGCGAGTCGGCGAATCGTCCTAACACTGGAACTGCTACGGCAGCGGTCGACTTCGCCGACGTGCCGATGTCATCGTTCCGTCACATGGACGCCATCGTCGTGGCACGTTTCCGGAGCAGATTAGGTTTATGGCAGCAACAGTCGAAGCAGCAGCAACAGCAAGCGATGCCCTCGCGGATGATCTCATACAGCTCGAGGCAGTCGAGAAGGTGTACCGCACTGGTCGCATGACCTACCCGGCGTTGCGCGGGATCGACCTCACCATCGCAAGGGGCGAAATGGTCTCAATTGTCGGTCCCTCAGGCTCCGGTAAGTCCACCATCCTGAACATGGTCACCGGGATCGATCGACCAACCGCGGGCCGCGTCGTCGTCGACGGCCTCGACATCGGGGCGATGAGCGAAGAGAAGCTCGCCGCCTGGCGCGGCCGCAACGTCGGCATCGTCTTTCAGTTCTTTCAGCTACTGCCCACCCTGACCGCGCTTGAGAACGTCATCCTCCCGATGGAGCTGGCCCACGCCTTCCGGAGCGAACGGAAGGAACGCGCCCTGCGCAACCTCGAACTCGTCGGTCTCAGCAAGGTTGTCGACCACTTGCCCTCCGAGCTCTCCGGCGGCGAACAGCAACGTGTGGCGATCGCCCGGGCCCTGGCCTGTGACCCCGTACTCCTGATCGGTGACGAACCTACCGGGAATCTTGACAGCGAGGCGGCCGGCCGCGTGTTTGACCTCCTCGCCCAACTCAATGCAACAGGAGTCACCGTTGTCTATGTGACGCACGACCGCGACCTTGCCGCGCGGGCACCTCGCCGCATCACGATCCGCGACGGGCGCATTGCCGGGGATGATGGGAAGTGAGTGTCCTCTATCGCAAATCCTGGCAGGACATACGGCGGAGGGCGGGCCGCTCGACCTTCACGGTTCTCACGATTGCGGCCGCTGTCGCGGGACTGAGCTTCTTCGCCCTGCCCATCCTCATCGACCGCGGGATGGACCAGCGAGTCGAAAACGATCGACTCCACGACGTTCGTATCTTTGTCCGCGACGTCGTGCTGAGCGACGAGGAAATGGCGGAGCTTCGTTCTTTGCCGGGCGTCGATGGGGTTGAGACGCGAACGAGTTTTGCGACCCGCATCCGTGTCGGCGAGCGGCGCGAGGACGCGCTCCTCGTGGGGGTTCAGGACTTCGCAAACCAGTCGGTCAACGTCATCAGCGTGTCGAGGGGGACGGTCCCCGGTTCCGGCCAGGCGCTGACCGACCCGGACGACAGCCGCAGCGGCCGCTTCAATGCGTCCATCGGTGACAGCGTGACTGTTGAAGACAACTCCGGCGTGCTCCATACACTCACGATTTCCGGCAGTGGCCGGAGCCTCGAGTTCAGCCAGATTGCCATCGAGGACGCCGTCGTCCTCTACGCCCCGCAGGCGACCGTCAACCAGATTGCCGACCGCCAGGGCATTGGTTCAATCGAGATCCGGGTGCTCGACCCGGATAACGCCGAGGCGGTGTCGAGCGCGGTGCAGGCCTGGCTCGTCGACCGCCATCCTGGCATCGAGTTCACCCAACTGGCGGACATTCGGCCAGCCGGCACATGGCCCGGCCAGGACACCTTCGAAAACTTCAGCACGCTCTTCTACGTCGGCGCATTCCTCGCCCTCATCTCGGCCGTGGCGCTGATTTCCAACACCATGACCACCATGGTCGCGGAGCAGCGGCGCGAGATCGCAATCCTGAAGGCGATCGGCGGCCGCAGGCGCCAGGTCGCATTCTCGTTTCTCCGCACCGTCGCGTTGCTCGCCGCTGCCGGGTCGATCCTGGGCGCGCTGATCGGCATCGTGTTCAGCAACCTCCTCGCGCGCTACATCGGGAACGAGTTTGCCTCGACGACCCCGGACTGGGGGATAGCCTGGTCGGTCGTCGCCCTCAGTCTCGTGGTGGGGATCGTCGGCACCACCCTGGCGGCGGTTCCTTCGCTCGTTGGAGCTGCCCGGACGAGTGTTCAGCAGGGGCTCAATGCCTCCAACGCCTCGTCCGGCGGTGGCAAGTTCCTTCGCCACATCCCGCTCCCGGCCGCTGCCCGCATCGGCCTTCGCAACATCACTCGCCGCAAGACGCGAGCCCTGGGGACAATCGTGCAGGTAGGTCTTGCTGTCGGCGTCGCACTGGGTTTCCTTGCCCTCGGTCTCACGGTGACGAACCTGACCGGAGAAACCTGGGACACCCTCAAGTGGGATCTGATCGTTGGCCAGAGTTCCAACGTGGCCCTGGATGCGCACGCCGGGGACCTCATTGAGGGGATCGATGGCGTCAGTTCTGCCCAGCCAACCCTCTACAACAACCTCCGCGTTCATGGCGTTCAATACGAGACCTGGGGCGTGAGCACGGCCGTCCAGCTCTATTCACCGGACCTTGCCTCGGGACGCTGGCTCGACCCGGCCGACTCCGAAAGCGCCGCCCGCGTCGCGGTCGTCGGTCGCGCCCTCGCGGCGGAAAACCACCTCAAGGTCGGCGACATGATGACAGCCGAGTCGGCCAACGGTGACGTCGAGTTCGAGGTCGTCGGCATCGACACCCGCTTGATGAACAACGGCGATGGCATCTTCCTGCCCTACGAAACCTTCAAGGACGTGCTCGGCCGCGACGATGCGAATGCCTATTGGGTCGTTGCCGACACCGACTCCCACGACGAAATCGATCGCATAGCCACCGCCGCAGAAGACAGGCTCGCCGCGGCCGGCTATCCGGTCTCAACAGAGATCCACTACGTGGAGCGGCAGGCGAATATCTCCAGCAACGAGACCCTCGTCCGGGTGCTCGGGGCAATGGGTGTCCCGATCGTGGCGATCGGGCTCATCGGCCTCGTCAACATGATGACGATGAACGTGATCGAACGAACGCGGGAGATCGGGATTCTGCGCTGCATCGGCGCCGGTTCGAAGGACCTCACGAGAATCTTCCGGGCCGAGGCGCTCGCGGTCGCGGCGCTGGGCTGGCTGCTGGCGGTCCCACTGGGCTGGCTCATCGGGAAGGCGCTGGTTGAAATCGTCGCCGCGCTGTTTAACTTTGGCTCGATCCCCTACAGCTTCCCGGTCTGGTACGCGCCGATCGCGCTGGTGGCCACCCTCGCCCTGTCCTGGATCATCGTCATTCCACCGCTACGGCGTGCCCGCCGCCTGCGCCCTGGCGATGCACTTCGCTACGAATAGCGCCGCGTTCCGCTTCACTCCCCCTGGAGGCGCGTGCCCCTACGGCGTCGGCGTCGCTGTGGCTTCGGCCGCCGGCGTTTCCGTCCCGGAGCCACCCTCGGTCGTCGCCTCCGTCGTTGGCGTCGGGGTTGGCGCATTCGGATCAGGGGTCTCTACGACCGTGATCGAGGTGATCGTGTCGCCGACCACGAGGTTGTCGACCACGTCCATCCCGCTCGTTACCTTGGCGAACGGATAGAACGAGTCAGAATTGCCGTTGTCGTAGTCAAGGAAGTTATTGTCAGCGAGGTTGATGAACCACTGGCTACCGAACGAATTTTGGCCGCTGACTTTAGCCATCGAGATGGTGCCCCGCTGGTTCGAAATCTGGTTCGGCTCGTCGTTCGTGGAATAGCCGGGCCCGTCGAGACCGTCGCCATTGATCCCGTCCGGGTCGCCCGTCTGTGCAACGAACCCCGGTTCGACACGATGGAACGTCAGGCCGTTGAAAAATCCTTCTTGCGCAAGGAAGAGGAAGCTGTTCACTGTGTTCGGCGCGACATCGGCGAAGAACTCGACCTCGATATCCCCTTTCGAGGTCGAAATGGTCCCGGTGTACGTGCTTGTCGGCACCAGCACCTGGTCGGCCGCCGTGTACTGCTGGTGGGCGGGCGTTGCTGTTGCCTCGGGCGTGCCGGTTGTTGCGATGGTCGAAGTTGGCGTCTGGTTGTCGATGACCTGGGTGGTGTCCTTCGTGGCCGCGAAGGCGAACGCCCCGATGATGAGGCCACCGCCGATGGCGATGAGGCCGACAGCCCAGAACCAGTTGCTGTTCTGGAAGATGTTCATCGGGAATCCGGGTTTGTACTTTTCGCCGGACGCGCCGCCGACCTGGTACTGCTTCCGCCTGCTGGGTTGCTGGTTCTGGTGTTGTTTCCGCTGCTGTCGCGGCATTGTTCCTCCGGTCGACGGCCACGTTGTCGGCGCCGGTCCTCTGCTTCTGAATGTGCCACCAGTGTATCGACGACCCGGCTACAGGCTCCATCCCCTCAGACTGGCCCCCTGCCGGAGCCTTTACAGGAGGCCGACGGCCGTCGATGTAACAGAGGACAGCCGGTTGGAGTTAACCTAATCCAGCGTGCAAACGTTATGGTTCAGGCTCGACCCGGGTGTCATAACACGAAACTGCGACGGTAGCGCCTTCCATGCCAACCAGATCAGAATCCCCCATCCCCCACGCCGACCTTGACCGCGAGGAAGCTCGCCTCGCCGCTCTGCTTGCCGAAGGACACCCTTCCGACGCGATCGCCCGGGAACTCGGGATCAGCACCGGCCAGCTCCACCGCAGGCTTAACGCGCTGGAGCGCAAACTGGGCGGGAGTCGCGCGAGGCGCTAATCGCCTGAAGCGCGCGGCAGTCTCGCCGTGGTTGATTCGGCCTTCTCCGGCTTTCGCTCCCCGCCGAGGCGCTCACGGATTCGTTCGAGCAGGACCGGTGCACAGTCCCGGCATATTCCATGCGAAATGGTCGGACCGCCCTTACGGAGGATTGTCCCGCACCAGGCGCATTGCACCGTCACCGAGTCATCGTTCGTTGCCACATCCCCTCCACATCCCCGCACCGGGCATCGTTAGCAAACGAGCATTCTGTTGCTCGCGAGGAACCCAAGACATCGGAACCTCCAGGTGAGTCGGTTCGGCCAGTTCCTTCTTCCCCGCTGATTCAACCGTAGCTGGCGCCGAATTGGCTCACAACCGGAATTCGCACGGTCTTTCTCCAATCGATCCGATCGAGCAACGTGTCCGTCACCGTCGCGGGGTGCGGAAAGCGGCCCGCGGCGCGCACCCAAATCGCTGCTGGGCCGTTTAGGCTACGCACATGCGAATTGGTCTCATTTCCGACACACACATCCCCGAATCCCGCCACGAACTCTGGCCGCAAGTGTTCGATGCCTTCAAGGGCGTCGATGCCATCCTCCACGCCGGCGACATCCACGATCTGAAGGTCATCGACCAGCTCCACGACGTGGCGCCAACCTGGGCCGCCCGCGGCAACGGCGAAGATGGATCCGGTGGTCGCGCAATCCAGCCCGACCACCCCCGGATGCAAGAATCCTGGGTGCTCGAATTCGACGGCGTCACCATCGGCATGACCCACGAGATGCCAATCCCGGAATACCCCCCGCACCTCACCCTCGAACGCGCCATGCAACGCTATTTTGGCCGCACCGACCTCGACGTCGTTATCCACGGCGACACCCACGTCGAAGCCATCGACCACATCAACGGCATCCTCTGCGTGAACCCGGGCTCGCCCACCTACCCGCACAACCTCGAGACCCAGTACGGCACCATCGGCTTCCTCGAGATCTCCAGCGGCAAGGCCGAGGCCACGATCTGGATGATCAACGACGAAGGCATCGAACCCTTCGACTGGACCACGTGGAAGCGCCCCTGGTGATCGACGAGCGAACTCCCCGATCCGAGCCGCGACCGGGAGGGAGTGTATGGGACTGTGGCGTGATCCTGTGGTGGAGCAAGCTTCGATCGTGGCGCGCGCACAATGCCGAACGGGTCGAGCGTGAGTGGTGCACAACGCTGCCTAACCCGCGGCGCGGTTGGCGCTACGTACCGCCACGGCAATCCTCATCTCGAGAGTGACGAGAGTGCTATCGGCCGTAGAACTCGATGCTGCCGGCGACATCATGGGGGCTCTACAGTCGTACGAGGAGTCGCTGACAGAAGCGACCATCACCCGCGACGAGGTCTTGAACCTCCTGTTTCTCTATGGCCTTTGCTGGGACTTCGGCTTCTCCTCGGCTCACCGTCTCGACATGGAGTTCGTGAGGACAACTAAGGATCTTTTCGATCGCACGATCCAACTCGCTCGCGAGAGATTCGGAGACTGGCCGGACTTGAAGGCCACAGAGCTCTACTTGCCGTGGGCCTTCCTCGGGCTGGGAGACGACGCCGCGGTCGAACAGGAGCTCCGTGCGCTGCTGGAGAGTGGGGCTTCGTTGGTTCCCGTCCTCCGACTCTTCGATGGGAATGCCTACAGCGCCGAACGGGCCTTCTTACTGGATTCGCTACAAGGCGATGCCACGCAGAGGGCCGACTTCATCCGATCAGTCCTTGCTGGCCGGCCCTATTAGCCCACGCGCGAAAACAGCCGCGCAGACTCCGCGCGCAACTCGTCCATCCACTCCCGCACAAACGGCTCCCGGCGCTTCTCGGGCAGGGCCTTGAGGAAATCGTTGCTATGGGCGGGGTCGTGCAATGTCCACATGTCGATGTACTCGATGAAGGTGACATCGCGGCCACGGAACTTGAACCGCGAGTCGAGCGTCGCCCGGCTGAAGCGCGGGAATGTCGCCATCAGACTCGCGCGGTGCTCAGCCGCTTCGCTCAGCAGCTCGTCGACCGTCGCTTCCCGCCGTTCTTCGATCCGCGCGTCGTTCCATTTGTCGATGTCGAATGGCCCACCGTCGTCTGCGCGTGGTACCCAGTGGCGGCCATCGACCATGGCCTCGAACCAGTCGACCATCCAGATGTCGATCGAGGCCAGGTGTGCGATGTAATCCTTCACTCGCCAATGGCTGCCCTCGATAGGCGTCTCCGCCTCGGTGCTCGTCAGGCTTCCGCAGAGCCGCTCGAACGTCGTGCGGTGTCGATTGGTCGTCTCAACGAGCTTCGCAATGTCGGCATCCATCGCGTCGACGATACAGAGAGGCAGTCACTCTCGCAGAGCCGCGACCGCAAGGGAGCGTAGGGGCGCGCGACCTCCGTACGGTCGTGGGAGCGCCTTACTCCTCCGAGACCAACTCCCGCCCCACCAGCCCCGGGTAGTCCGCCCCATACCGGTGCGCCCGGAAGATGATCGCCGACGTCCGCCCCGCGATGCGGCCGCGGTAGGGGCTGATCCACTCCCAGACGACCTCCCCCTCCCGGGTCACTTCGAAGAGCCTGCCCGCCGCACCCTCGCATATGAGGACGTTCCCGTTCGCCATCTCCTCGGCGTTTGAGACGTTCCAGCTGAAGAAGCTTTCCGGCGGGTCTCCCTCATAGCTCCACGCGACCTTACCCGTCGCCCGCTCCACTTCGGCAACCCGCGAGCGGGGAACGTTCGACCGGTGGACGCCGTTGTCGAACAGGAGCACGTTTCCGTTCGACGTCTCGACGGGTGAATGCTGGTGGCGGGCGCCGCCCCATTTCCAGGTGAGCTCAGCGCCAGGCCGCGAGATCGCCAACACGCGGTCGATATTCCTGCACGAGACGAGGATTTCGCCGGCGTCTGTAAGGCTGATTCCGTTCACGTGGGTCCAGGCCCATCGGGGCTCCAGCACACAAAGCGGGTCAGCGGCCGGGTCGACCAGTTCTCCGACATCGCAGCGCCAGACTTCGTCGCCGCCGGGATCGACCTCGAGGATCGTGTCGCCCAAGCAGGGGCGGGAGGACTTCCCCGGCGCGTCGCGGCAGCCCTCCCTGCACTTCCAGCTCCCGCAGCGGCGAAAGCTCACTCCAGGTGACCACCAGAGTGTTCCCGTTCTCCAGTCGCGCCGCATCGTGGTGCATCAGGTCGTTTTCGTAGCTCCAGACCACCCGGCCGTCCCAGTCGACCTCCAGCAGGTGGGTGGAGCCCCCGGCCATCCGCCGCACGTGTTCGCGCAACGGCGGGTGCTCCTCGCCGAACTTCACCGGTAGGGGCGGAGGCAAGCCTTTGATGGTCGCGCGCATGAACAGGTTGCCGTTCGGCAGCAGACGCGCGTACCAGGGAAGGTGGTCCGCAAACCGCCAGCGATGGACGACCCTGCCCCGCATGTCGAGCAGCAATGCCGAGTCGCCCGGCGGCGTGATGAGCGTGTACCCCTCGGAGGCGCGCGCCTCGTCGAAGTGCGTCAGGCCCATGGGCCGAAACGGTGACCATCCCATGGCCTGAGTTTGGCCGGGGAGAGCGGGAGGGGAAAGCCGCGAGCCACATCGACGCCCTGGAGTTGCACCCGCGATCTAGGACGACTCGGCGGGCCGACCCTCCAGGGGCTCTGACTGCTGCTCGCGCCCCCCTGGCAGGTGCGAGCGGATCCATCCGACGGGGCTCCAGCCGCCGACGTCGATGTCGCGACGTTCAAATGAGGCGATGGTGAGCCCCACGAGGGCGACGAAGAGGACGAGGAACACCGCCGCAGGTTCCCAGCGATTGTTCCCTTTCAGGATCTCGGTCGCCGCGCCCCAGTGAAACGGCGTGAGCTTCTGGATCGCTCCGCCGGTAGCGGCAGCCGCGAGGACAGTATTCACGAGGTACGGCACGACGGCCGCGCCAACGGCAACCACCACCGCCGCCCCGCGCGTGGGCAGAGCCACCGAAGCCCACAACGCAATGCCGAAGTAGAACAGCGTCAGCGGGGCCATGTTCAGCGTCGCAAAGACAAGCCGTGACCAGCTGATATCGAATTCCACGAACAACGCTGCAATGACCATTCCCGGAAGCGAGGCGATGACAGCCGCAAGCAAAGCGATCGTCACGCCAATCGTCTTCGCAAGCACAACGTCACGCCGCCGGATCGGCTGCGCCAGGAGCAAGTCCATGGCCCCGCTGCCCTCCTCACCTGCCAGCGTGCCGGTGCCGGCAATAATCGCGAGCGTGATCAGCAGCAACGGTATCCAGGAGAAGAACTCCGAGTTCATGAACCCCTCGGGGCTCGTGATCGCCAACCCGCCACTGAAGCCTTCGTAGAGGGAGGGCAGGTCGACCCCCTCGAACGAGCTGGCGAACTGGGGGAATATCGCCACGGTGAGAAAGGCCATCCCGAAGCACGTGCCTGCAACGGCGATGGTCGCCGTCCGCGTGTCCCGCAGGGTCTTGAACACGACCGGTCGTGCGTTCATGGGACATCCTCGTAGTAGCTCAGAAGGATCTCATCCAGCGACGGCTGGCCACTCTCGATGTCGACAACATGGTGCCGCGCAATGCTCTTCAGCAGCGCGTCAACCTCTCCCTGCACCTCAAACTCCACACTCGATGCGTGGCGGCCGATCTCGCGGACTCCCTGGCCGGCGAACTCGCTTGGCGGTGGTGCGTCCCCGGCGAAGTGAACCGTGATGTGGCGGAGCCCTTTCGCCTTCAGGTCCTCGATCTCGTCGACCGTGATCAGGCGGCCGTGGCGCATGATCGCCACGCGTTCGCAGATCTGATCGACCTCGCTCATCACGTGCGAGCTCAAGAAGACCGTCGTGCCCTTTTCCGCCTGTTCCGTCAGGATCGCCTGGACTTCGTGCTGCAGGATTGGGTCGAGCCCGCTCGTTGGCTCATCGAGCAGTAGCACCTTCGGATCGCCAAGCAGCGCGAGGAGGAAGCCCAGCTTCTGACGGTTGCCCTTCGAGTACTCGCCCGTTTTCCGCGAGAGGTCGAGCCGCAGCCGTTCGGCGTTGATCTTCACCATCGCTCCATCGGACTCGCAGCCGCGCAACGACGCCAGCAAGGCGACCGTCTCGTAGCCGGTCATCCCTTTCCAGCTCCTGAACTCGCCCGCGAGGTAACCGCACTGCCGTCGCGCTTCGATGCTTTGCGATTGGCAATCGAAGCCAAGAATCGAGGCGCGTCCGGCCTCCGGCCTGATCAGGTCGAGGAGCATGCGAATGGTCGTGCTCTTGCCTGCCCCGTTCGGCCCCAGGAAGCCGAATATCTCGCCCTGCTCCACTTGCAGGTCGAGATGATCGACCGCCAGGACAGGGCCATAGGAGCGGGTGAGGTCCTCGATAAGGATGGCCGGTTTCATCAATCCATAGTGCTCCCGCGGCGGAATCGCTACCAGCGAACCGGCGCCGCCTCAGGCCTGCCCGGGTACGCCCGATTCTGGCCAGCGGCGCTTCCACAAGTAGCCGAGAGCCCCCATCGCTACGGCCACGTTGAGCGACTCCACGCGCGCGTCCATCGCCAGCGCCACCGCGAAGTCCGCTTCCTGTCGCAAGAGGTGGGAGACACCCTCCCCCTCGCTGCCCAGGATCAGTGCTGTGCGCGATGGCCAGTCGAAACTTCCAGCGTCGGCCGACTCTCCCTCGCCGGCTGCGGCCACGATCCAGTAGTCGTGGGCCTTAAGCTCGCGGATTGCCGATGCGAGGTTCTGGGGGGTCGCCACCGAAGCGACGAAACTGAGGCCGGCACTCGCCCGGTGCACGCCCGGAGTGAGCATCGCCCCCCTCCGCTGGGGGAGGACCACGGCCCTCACGCCCAGGGCCACACTGGTGCGAAGGATGGCGCCAACATTCTGCGGGTCCGTGATCCCATCGAGGATCACGATGAGGCCCGGCCCGGCCACCGCGGCCCGCTCACGCAAGTCGGCCCAATCCTGCGGCTTTAGACGGGCGAGGACCCCCTGGTGCACGCCGCCTCCGCTGAGCTGGTCGAGTCGGTTCGATTCGACTGCCTGCACTGCCAATCCGCTGTCGGCCGCGGCTGACACGAGGTCATGGACGCGCTGGTTCTTCGTATCTCGGTCCCAGAAGAACGACTTTGCCGCGCCGTGTTTCAGTGCCATCTCGCAGGCGTTGATCCCAAAGGCAACATCGTCAGGCGAGGCGTTCGGCTTGGGACGGGTGCGGGGCATCGACGCCTCCGGGCATTCTGGCGGGAGTGCATGGGAGTCGAACCCACCCTCCGCCGCGCTGGCGACGGAGCAGCCGTTTTGAAGACGGAGGGAGCCACCGGGCCCCAACCACTCCCGTCCGAATGGTAGCGGGAGCCATCGACCGGCACAGCAGAACTCCAACAGATCTCCAACAATTCTGGCTGGCCCGAACCATCTCCCCAATGCAGACTTTCCTTGCCTAGCATTTGCAGCGCGACGAACAGGCCGAAGGGTGCGACCGGAGGCCAACCGGGATTCGTGCGTTGCTCCAGGGGGAATGTTGTCCCAACAAGAGAAGGGGCGCAGCCGCGTGCGCTGCGCCGATTGTCGGTTCCTGCGTGTGCAGGAACGTAATTCGCTGTTGGCGCCCGATTCGACATACCGGATTTCCGGCGGTTCGATTACCGGGCCCATCGGAAAGCCCGTTTGCATGAAGGCCCAGTGCCCTCTCGCCGAGGAGTTTGAGGGCGCCAGCGGCACCTTCAACGAGCGCGTGGTGGAAGTGCTCTGGAAGGCGCGCGAGTGCCCTGACTACCAATTGGCCGAAGAGGTAGCCCTGGGCTAACTCCCGGCCTCGTCAGGATCAACGAAGCGCTTCGCGCAGTCGGGGCAAATGCCGTGGCTCAGATTCGCGCCCGCCCGGTCGACCACGTATTTCTCGAGATCGTTCCAGTAGCCATCGTCGTCGCGGACCTTGCGGCACCAGGCGCAGACCGGGAGCAGTCCTTCGAGCGAGCGGACTCTGGCGGTCGCCGATCTCAACTCGGCCATAAGCCGCAGTTGCTCGGCCTCGGCGGCCTTCCGTTTGCTGATGTCCCGGCCCATCACCTGCGCGCCAATGGGATGACCCTTGTCATCGAGCACCATGGAACCCTGGATCTCGGCCGGGAATGTCGTCCCGTCCTTTCGTACGAGCGTTGCCTCCAGGATGTTCTGCTCAGGTCGCCGCGCGTATCCGCCATCCGCCCTGGTCCTGTGGGCGATCAGCGACGCGCCGTGTTCGAAGAAGAGGGCCATGCTCTCCGGGGCCACGAGCGCAGTGATGGGAAGCCCGGCGGCCACATCGTCCGTGTTGTAGCCGCTGATGATCCGGGCGACGTAGTTCATTCGCTGGATCAGCAAACCGTCCCAGGCGAACTCGACGAAGGCCACCGGGAGGAATTCGATAAATTCCTCCAGTTGCTGCGATGCATTCATCGCCTGACCGTGCGCCGCAACCTCACCACCGCTCGCCAATGACCTAAGCCTCCTGCCGGATATGATGATCGCGTCGCATGAACGAATATGCCATGCGGGGGCGCCCTCGGTTCAGGTCTGCCGTCCCCTGCCGGTCTATGTCCGTTACGTCCCTATTTCCGGAGACACTCGCCTGCCAATGAGCTTCCTGCAGCGAATCCAGCACCCGCTTCGGCCACGTCAGTTCGTCCATCGCCGCGTCGTCGCTCCCTTCCAGGAGTTCATGAACCTGGAGGCAGCCTCCGGAATCGCCATCGTCGCTGCAGCCGTCCTCGCCCTGATCTGGGCGAACTCGCCCTGGAAGAACGAGTACTTCGACCTCTGGGAAGCGGGCCTCCACTTCGACTTCAACCTCTTCACCATCGACCAGTCCGTCGGCCACATGGTGAACGACGGATTGATGGTCATCTTTTTCTTCGTCGTCGGCCTCGAAATCAAGCGCGAGATGGTCCACGGCCACCTCTCTTCACCAAAAAGCGCATCGCTGCCGGTGATCGCGGCCCTTGGCGGCATGATCGTCCCCGGCCTCATCTATCTCCTCTTTAATCACAGCGGCGATGCCCACAAAGGCTGGGCCATACCGGTGGCCACCGACATCGCCTTCGCCGTCGGCGTGCTCTCCCTGCTCGGCAAGAGGGTGCCGTTCTCGCTGAAGGTCTTCCTTCTCGCCCTGGCGATCGCGGACGACCTCGGCGGCATCCTCGTCATCGCCGTTTTCTACACAGAGCACATCTCCTTCCAGGCCCTCGCCTACGCCGGGATCATCCTCCTCATCATCAATCTCTTCCGTATCTATGGCGTCCGCAGCCTGAACGTGTACTTCTTCCTCGGCGCCCTCATGTGGGTTGCCGTCCTCAAGTCCGGAATTCATGCAACGATCGCCGGGGTGGTCCTTGCCTTCTTCACGCCTGCCCGGTCTTTCTATGAGCCCGACGACTACAACCGCACCGCCCGCGGCCTCCTCGACCACGCAGCCTCCGGTGAAAGCAACTTCGACTCCCAACAGTCGCTCCTGGAGGAAATGGAGGACCTGAGTCGCGGTAGCGAGGCGCCGCTCGATCGCCTCGAGCACATGCTCGCACCGTGGGTCTCGTTCCTCATCGTGCCCATCTTCGCGCTGGCCAATGCCGGCGTCGTTGTCACGGGCGGATCGGTGTCCGATGCTCTCAGCTCAGGCGTCAGCTGGGGCGTGATGCTTGGCCTCATCATCGGCAAGCCAGTGGGCATCTTCCTCTTCACCTTCCTCGCCGTGCGGATCGGCCTGGCCAACAAGCCGCAGGGCGTCAGGTGGCTCCAGCTGTTCGGGGTCGCGATTCTCGGCGGCGTCGGATTCACCGTCGCCCTCTTCATTACCGAGTTGGCATTCGACGCCGAAGTGCTCACGAACGATGCCAAGATGGGCATCCTTGCGGGCTCAATTGTCGCGGCCGTTATTGGCTACACGTTCCTCCGCCTGATGCCGGCGGGCGACACGCCTGAACCGGAGCCGTCTCGCCGCTAGGCTTCGACCACCAGCCCATCGCTGGCGACGACAATGCGGCCCTTGAAGCTTGCGCCAACCACTTCCACAAGGTTGGCCGTGTCTTCTTCGGCAAGCAGATGGGTGAGCACCAACGTGCCCACACCGGCGTCCCGAGCGATCTGGGCGACGGTCTCGATGTTCGAATGCGATGATTGAAGGGCCCGGCGAAGCGAGTCGCGCACAGGCTCAGGTCGCTGACCGACGAAACGTTCGAGGGCTTCCGGGGAGTAGCACTCGTGCACAAGAACATCCGCCCCCATCGCGAGCGGCGTCATGATCTCCGGCGCGTCGGTGGTATCGCCGCTGTAGACGATCGACCCGCCGTCCCACTCGAGCCGCCGTGCGAGGCACTGAAGATGGGCGACATGGGGGACTTCCACGCTCTGGACACGGATCTCCCCGAGGGTGATGGCTTCCCCCGGTCCGCCCACTGTCACGGGCGGCTCCGGCGGAAGCGACCGCGCGGGATTCCTGGAAAGCGTCTTCGCAATCGCCATCGCCTCCGCCGCGTAGGTAGCGGTGTCGCGTGGCCCGAAAATACGTGGCCAGACCCGACCTTCGAGCGCGAACCGGCAGAGTAGCTCAGGCAGCCCAACCACATGGTCGAAATGGAGGTGGCTGAAGAGGAGCGCGTCCACCGCAGCTCCGGGCGCCAGGGCTTGCATGAGCCCGTTGACGCTGCTGTGGCCGCAATCGAGAAGGAGCGTTTGCCCGGCTGCCTCCAGCAGGATATTCGCCCCGGCTGAACGCGTGTTGCCGCCACTCGCCGACCCGCACATCGTTATCCGCATACCCGACCTCCGTTGGGCGAAACCATAGCAGCGACGGACGAAAACGCGTGTGCGCCCCGTGGGCGTTGGCGGTGCAAGAAGGTGGTTTGGTGGTGGTCGGGGTGCTCGGATTTGAACCGAGGACCTCTTCGTCCCGAACGAAGCACTCTGCCAGGCTGAGCTACACCCCGAACCGAACAACTATGGTAGCAGCCCCCGGCCAATGGGAGGAAGACACTTCCTCTACCGAAGAGCTTTCAGACCAGTCCCAGGAACATGCCGGCACGACGAACCGGATAAAGCTCTCTCTTTGGCCCCAACCCCCCATCTGCGCTAGATTCGTCGTCTGCCTGAGGAGGTGCCCCCATGCCATCCACAGCAATCACCGTCAGGGTTCCGGCAACCAGCGCCAATCTCGGCGCCGGGTTCGATTGCCTCGGGCTCGCTCTCGATGTCTTTGCGTCCATCACCGTGACCTTCACCGACATCGAACAAGAACCCACCAACGACGTTGGCGAGAAGATGGTGCTCACGGCGATCCGGTCCACCTACACCCGGATGGACCGCACGCCCCCTGCTGGCATTCGCGCCTCATACGGTGTCTCCATTCCCCTTGGCCGGGGCATGGGCGCGAGCGCCGTTGCCCGCGTCGCCGGAGCCCTCGCCGCCAATGAGTTCGAAGGACGTCCCCTCAGCGTCGAAGAGTGCATGGCCGTCGCCGCCGACCTCGAGGGGCACGGGGACAATGCCTGCCCGGCCATGTTCGGCGGCGTCCAGGTCTGTGTCACCGACAATGGGCGCTACCTGCACGTGCCTGCCCGCTTCCCCAGCGACGCCACCATCGCCATCCTCATCCCCGACCACAGCATGGCCACAAAGGATGCCCGCAAAGTCGTGCCCGACTCCTTCTCCAAGGAGGATGCCGTCCACAACGTCGGTCGCGCTGCACTGTTCGTCGCTGCTCTCTCGGCAGGGCGGTTCGACCTGCTCGATGCCGCTACCGACGACCGTTTCCATCAGCGCCAGCGCGCGTCTCTCTTCCCGCCGCTCTTCGACATCTTCGCCTCCGCAAAGGGCGCCGGCGCTCATGCCGCATGGCTCAGCGGCGCGGGTAGCTGCGTTGCCGCCTTCTCCACCGAGGACACGGGCCGCGAAGTCGCGGCTGCCATGCTCGCGACCCTCCAGTCCAATGCGATGACCGGCCGCACCATCGTTACTCGCATCAGCCGGGCCGGCGCCGAAGTCGCCCGCGTCGAGTTGTTGGAGGACTGAGGGGTGCCTATTCGCCCCGCGCGGGAGGGCGACCTCGACATCATCATCGAGTTGATTCACGCCCTCGCCGAGTACGAACGCGAGCCCGATGCCGTCGAACTCGAACGGGATGCCCTTCGCGACCACCTCTTCGGCCCGCGTCCCTACGCCGAGGTGCTGATCGCAGAAACCGATGCGGGCGCTTCAGCAGGGTTCGCCCTCTTCTTCCACAACTTCAGCACCTGGAAAGGCAAGCCTGGCATCTGGCTCGAAGACCTCTTCGTTCGCCCTGAGCTCCGGGGACATGGCTATGGCCGGGCCCTCCTGGGGACCCTTGCAACACTGGCCGTCGAACGAGATTGCGGCCGGCTCGAATGGTCCGTCCTCGACTGGAACGAGCCCTCCATCGGCTTCTATCGCTCGCTCGGCGCCATCGCCATGGACGAGTGGACCACCTACCGCCTCACTGGCGAAGCACTTTCGGCCGTCGGTCGAACCACCCACTGAAACTGGAGCAGCTCATGATCATCACCACCTCCGACAACGTCCCCGGCCGCGAGATAGCCGAGACGCTCGGCCTCGTCACCGAGAACTCAGTCCGCGCCCGCAACATCGGTCGCGATATGTTGGCCGGCCTCAAGAACATCGCTGGAGGCGAGATCGGTGCCTACCGGCAGCTCCTGAGCGAGTCGCGGGAGGAAGTGCTCCAGCGCATCTCGGCACAGGCAGAAGCGATGGGGGCCGACGCTATCGTTGCCCTCCGGCTGTCGACAGCTTCCGTGATGCAGGGAGCGGCTGAGATCCTTGCCTACGGCACGGCGGTGAAGCTGCGCTAGGTCAGCGGATTCGCCGATAGACGCGGTCGCTGCCCGTCTCGGCGAACTGACGCGCCACCACTTCCTTGACGAAATCGGTCTTGGCATCGGCATATGCCTCGATGTCGTCGGGGTGTTGTACCGCCAGGGCGCGCTTCAACGTCTCATAGCGGTCGCGCCAGTCGTCGTGGGCGCGGAGATAGTCGCGGAATGCGAGGTGCGCGACCCACTCATCGTGTCCGACGGCATACATGTGGCAGTTGTGGAGCCGCTTCCCGGTGACCGGGTCGTCCATCTTGAAGTAGTGGCGCCCCGGGATGCCGAATTCGCCTTTGTACTCGAACCCCAGCGACTCCATCGCGGCCACACACCGGGCTCCATCGTCGAACTCCCGCAATCCCGGCATCAAGTCGACCACATCCTTCGCTGCCAACCCCGGAATAGACGTGCTGCCAATGTGTTCGACATCGACAACGACGCCGGCGCAAGCGTCCAGGATCCGCTCTCGAATGGCCGCGAAGGTTTCTGGCCAGGCCGGGTTGTAGGCCACCAGTTCCACGCGTCGGTAGTACATCTCGCCCTCCCGAATTGAAACAGAACGTCTGGGGGCGGCAGTTGGTTAATCCACGCCCGCCAGTGCCTGCCACGCCGCCAGCGCCGGCTTTGCTTCGCCGGCGTTTGTTCTCAGCGAGATCGACGCAAACGACGGGTTCACGCTCTCACCCACGTCGTTCGGGAACGACCAGAGGGCAAGCTCGACATCGAGTCCGTTCGTCAGCTCGGCGAAGCGCTGGACGAACGCGGCCTGCTCCTCCTCGCTTCCCCCGTACCCGGAATCGGGGGCCGTCGAGAATCGGTGCGCTTGGCCAGCCTAGCTCGGTGAACGCTATCGGCCGGCCACCGGCGTGGGCTGCCGCCTCGGCGTAGTAGTCGTCAGGGATGTCCGCCGGGCTCTCGTAGTCGAAGAATGGGTAGCTCGTGAACCCGACGAGGTCGAGCCTGTCACCGAACGCCTCGATGAGGCCCCAGCGCTCGTCCCAGTCGCGACCCGTCAGGTAGCCGCCACCGCGAAGCTCCTCCAATTGGAACGCCGTGAACACCTTCGTCCCGGGCGATACCGCTTTCACGGCATCGTAGGTGTCGGCGTAGAGGGCCACGAATGCATCGAAGGCGGCCGGGTCGTCGGCCTCGATCCGGTCGACCTCCGTTCCTAGCAGCAGGTAGGCCAACTCGTGCTCCTCGACGATCCCCACGACGGTGTCGATGAACTGCTGGCGCTGCCCCGCGTCCGAGGGGTCGACGCTGAGGGTTGCGCCGCCATCGGGCGCATCGACCTGGGCGCCAATGCCGACCACCGGGACGAGGCCATTTGAGCCTGCCACGCTGAATGCCACCTCGACTGACTGCGCCGCGGTTTCATACCCCTGGTAGACGCCGACCAGCGTGCCTGTCTCGCCAAACTGGCCGAAGAGCGTGGTCCAGTCGGCATCGGTCGGATTCGGCCAGTGCGGTGGGATAAGTCCCGCGACTCCATAGGCCGTGCCGGCCTGCTCGGGTGTCGCCGTTGCGGTGCCGTCCGGGACGACCGTGTTGTGGGTGGTCGCCGTCGGCCTGGCATCGTCGCCGCTGCTGCCGCAGCCTGCCGCCAGCAGCAGAAACGCCGCGACCAGTATCAGTGTTCGCATACATCAATCGTGCCGATCGACGCCCCGACCGGCTATCCGGTCACTCCCCCATCCTCTTCCCCAGGGGTACTTCGGGAGCGGCGAACAGCGGTGGGAAGTCCCCTCCAGCGGGTCGCGCTAGCCCCCGAACCGCTCCCCGAACTCCGCCGCCGTCATCCCGAAGATGAACTCGTCGTGGTACTCCCCCGCGGCGTAGTGGTTCCGGCGGATGCGTGCCTCCTCGACGAATCCCAGCTTCCGGTGGAGCGCCAAAGATGCCTCGTTGAAAGCGTAGATCGTCGCATTGGCCTTCTGGTAGCGGCGTTCCCTGAACATGAACCGCAAGGCAAGCTCGACCGCCTCCCTGCCGTAGCCTTTTCGCCAGTGGTCACGGCCGATGTAGACGCCATACTCGAAGGTCCAGTTCTCCGTATCGGCATCACTGACGTTGAGCGTCCCGACCAGCACTCGGTCCACCGTTTCGATGGCGTATCGCACGTTGTCGTCCTCGGGACGGGCGATTGCCTGCTCCTCCGTCCATTTTCGAACGGCCTCCCTGCTTTGGATGGGGGCCACGAAGAATCCTGAGCGCTGGGCATCGGTGTCCTGGTTCCAGCGATAGAAGTGCTCCCAATCGTCCGGTTCGATGCCGCGAAGTGCTACGAGTTTCCCGGTCCAGATGTTCGTCATGGCCCGCCCCTACTCCCAGCCGTACGTCGCGCCGAACTCTTCGACGGTCATCCCAAACCAGACCTCGTCGTGGAATTCACCCGCCGAAAAGTGGTTGCTCCGGATGCGCCCTTCTTCGACGAACCCGAACTTCCGGTGCATGCCCAGCGACGCCTCGTTGAAGGCGTAGACCGTCGCATTCGCCTTCTGGTAGCCCAGCTCCCGGAAGTAATGGCGCAACACCAGCCGAATCGACTCGCTCCCGTACCCCTTGCCCCGAAACTGTGGCCCCAGATGGATGCCGTACTCGAACGTTCCGTTGCGCGAATTGGCGTCATGGACATGGATCAGTCCGGCCAGCGCACCGCTCTCGAGCACCTCGATTGCCAGCCGCGACTTCTGGCCCTCCATCGTCTCATTCGCCCGTTCCTCTGCCGATTTCCGGGTCGTCTCTTGGCCCCGGGGAAATTGCACTCTCCAGCCCATCCGCTGGCCCTCGCTGTCCCGGTCAAACGCGTACAACGACTCCCAGTCCGCAGGTTCGATGCCCCGCAGGAGGATCAGCTTCCCGGTCCAGTGGTTGGTCACCGGGCCATTCTGCCCCTCCCGGCTCGCCCGGTCTCGGCCAGACGACGGCAATGACGTATGGTTCACCCGCAAGATGTGTGTAATGACACGAATCGCGATCTCCGGCCGCACCCGCGGCTAACGGCATAGGGCCGCCCCGAAAGGCGGCAGTGCCACGGCTGACGTCTCACGTCGGCCTCCGTTCGCCTGGAGATCCTCGTGTCCCGTTTCGCTCGCCGCAGCGCTATGCGGCAGTCTTTTTCGTTCCATCGCCTGCGTAGCGAAGCTGTTGCCGCGCGCATCGTCGCTGCCACCGGCCTCGCCCCTCCAGCCAACGTTGTCGAATTCGGTGCCGGCGACGGCATGCTCACCCGGGCGATTGCCTCTCGCGCTGGCCAGGTCACCGCCATCGAGATCGACCGCGGTCTGTATGGCCGCCTCGTCGAGTCCGTCCGGTGCCTGGACAGCGTCCAGGCGCTGCATGCCGACTTTCGATACGTTGCGCCGCCCACCGCGGACTACCACGTCGTCGCCAATCTCCCCTATTCGCTGACGGCGGAGACCATGCACCTGCTCTTGAACCGCCAAAATGCACCCCTGAGCGCATTCCTTGTCGTCCAGCGGGAGGCTGCGGCGACCTGGACCGGCGATGGCCGCACTTCCCTGCGCGCGGTCCAGCACTCCCTTCGCTTCTCCTTCGATGTACCTCTGGCGCTCCGGCGTCGTGATTTCGACCCGTGGCCCCGCGTGGAGTCGGTCCTTCTCGCGATTCGCCAGCGCTCCCATCCTCCGCTCGGCGGCTCTGAGGCGCGGGACTTCCACCAGTTCGTCGCACACGGCTTCACCGGTGGCAACGATGCCCTCCACAACCTTCGGCGCTTCGCAGGGTCGCGCCGCCTGCGGGCGGCTTTCTCCGCGCTTGGCGTCCCCCCGGGGGCATCTCCCTCCGGCCTATCACCGGCTGCGTGGTTGGCGCTCTGGCAGTGCCTGCAGTGCTGAGCTGCCTAGGTGGCCGCAGTGGCGACGGCGAACTCCTTTGCAGCCTCCATGCAGTGGTCGAGCCTCGGGAGGACGACGTCTGCTTCCGCATCGGGCATGCCGAAGATCACGCGCTCAACGCCCATCTCGGCGTATTCGTTGATCACGGCCGGGTTGGGCGGGCAGCCGAAGATCGAGATGGGCACCGGCGCCTTCCCTGCCTCCTTTTCCATCCGCCGCAGCACCTGGATTCGTTCGCCGAGGTCGCTCGCGCGGCCACCGATCGGCATCCAGCCGTCGCCGTACTCCATCACCCGTTCCAGCGTGCGTGCACCTGAGCCGCCAACGTAGATCGGCGGGTGCGGCTGCTGTTTCGGCTTCGGCCACGACCAGATCGGGTCGAAGTCGACGAACTCTCCATGGAACTCCGCCTCGTCCTTCGTCCAGATCTCTTTCATCGCCAGGATTCGCTCACGGAGGATCTTCCAGCGCAACGTGTACTTCGTGCCGTGGTTGTTCATCTCATCTTCGTTCCAGCCGCCGCCGATGCCGAAGAGGAAGCGCCCGTTGCTGATGAAGTCGAGGCTGGCCACTTCCTTCGCGAGGGTGATCGGGTCCCGCTCCATCACCAGGCAAATGCCCGTGCCGAGCATGATCCGTGAGGTCACCGCCGCCGCCGCGCCCAGCGCCACGAAGGGGTCATGCGTGTGGCTGTACTGGTTCGGGAGTTCGCCGCCACCCGGATAAGGCGTCTTCCGGCTCGTCGGGATATGCGTGTGCTCGGGGAAGAAGAGGGATTCGAACCCCTTCTCCTCAACCGCCTTGGCCAGCTCCGTTGGCTGGATCGCATAGTCCGTCGGAAACATCTGGACGCCGAACTTCATGGGTGCACTCCTTCTCTGTGGGCCGGGCCCGCATCGTACCGCCGGGCCCTCGTAGTTTGCACGTCGGCACTGGTCGTGAGGCGCCCCTCTGCCTTAGCATTCCGCCGAACGTTGGGAAAAGGTCGCTTTACCATCAAAGGGGGACGTTCATGAACGCAGGTTTTCAGCGCCCGAGTTACTGGCCGGAAATCCGGCTCCTGATCTTCGGGGCGATGCTCATCTTTCTCTACACCATCGGCATCGGCATCCTGAACGGGACCGACCTCGTCGACTTCGATCGCCGCCGCATCCTTGGCCACGTCCACGGTGGCACGCTCGGCTGGCTAACCCTCTCCATTTTCGCGGCTTCACTCTGGCTCTTCGGCAGCGACCGTGCGGTCTCCGAAAAGGAGCATCAGCGCATGAAGGCGCTCTCCGTCATCGCGATCGTCGTCTTCGCCAGCTACGTCGCTGCCTTCTCCACCACCTACGGCACGCTGCGTCCGACGGTCGGCATCTTCGCGGTTGCCGTCATCTCTCTCTATTTCGCCTGGGTGCTCATGCAGGTCGAGAAGGTTGAGTTGGGCGTGCCCCACTGGGGATTTCTCGCCGCCATGGCAACATCAATCATCGGTGGCGTCCTCGGCGTTCTCCTCGGCCTCGACATCGCAACCAAGACCAACTGGCTCCCCGATGGTGGCGCCGATGCTCACCCGGCGACGATGGTCGTCGGTTTCCTCTTCCCGGTCGCCCTTGGCATGTCGGAGTGGGCCTTCTTCTTCCCCTCGCCGCCGAAAGCGACGCGGGCAGGCATTCTTCAGATGGTCTTCCCCTTCCTCGGCGGCATCGTCCTCATGTTCGCGCTGCTCCTCGATGTCACCCCCCTGGCGCCGATCGCCATCCTCCTCGAGATCGTTGGTGTCGCGATCTTCCTCGTCCGCATGTGGCCGCATTTCCGCAAGGTCGACTTCATGGCTGCGAACGCCGGCCGACTCGCAGTGGCATCGGCTGCGGGTTCCGTCTTCGTGATCGGTCTTGCCCAGTATTTCGTGATTCGCCACAACGGCGACTTCGACCTCGTTCCCGACCACCAGCTCCTCGCCCTCGATCACAGCCAGTTCATCGCCAGCACGACGAACGCCATCTTCGCGATGCTCTTCGCCGCGACTGCCTCCCGGAAGCTCGATGTCCGGCTCCACCATCTCGTCTTCGTCCTCGTCAATGTGGGCGTTGCGGGCTTCGCTATCAGCCTTCTCGGCGACTGGACCATCGGCAAGCGCATCTTCGCCCCGATGATGGGCACCGGGCTCCTCATCGGGCTTGCCACCTTCGCCTATGGGCTCTTGCCAACGGCCGGTTCGGAATCCTCGCGGATGCCTGCCATGGACTCGGAAGCCACGCCGGGCGGCTAAACTCCGTCCATGGATGTGCCCGCGCTCATCGCCGAAATCGAGTCTGGTTTGGGTGCGGTCGCAACGCCGGAGCGCGCTGCCAACGAAAAGCGCTACCTGAAGAGCGACCTCCAGTTCATCGGCGCAACGGTGCCGGCGACGAAGGCCGTGATGCGAGCGGCGCTCAAGCCCTACGGCAAGCTCGACCGGGAGGCGGTCATTGCTATCGCCACCGAAGCCTGGCGGCGCCCCATCCACGAGCTGCGGATGACCGCCGTCATGGTCCTCACCCGCAACGCGAAACTGCTGGAACCCGGCGATCTTCCGTTCGTCGAACGCCTTCTCCGCGAATCGAAGACCTGGGCCTTCGTAGACGAACTCTCCGCCCACGTCGTCGGGACGATGGTTGTTCGCCACCCGGAACTGAATGCCGAGCTCGATCGCTGGGCCATTGACGATGACTTCTGGATTCGACGAGCCGCGATGCTCAGCCTCCTGCTCCCGCTGCGACAGGGTGGCGGTGACTGGGAGCGCTTCACGCGCTACGCAGAGGCCATGCTCGAGGAGAAGGAGTTCTTCATCCGCAAGGCGATCGGCTGGATCCTCCGCGACACCAGCCGCAAGCGGCCCGACATGGTCACCGCCTGGATCGAGCCGCGTGCCGGCCGTGCTTCCGGCGTCACCATCCGGGAGGCGGTGCGCCACCTGCCACCGGAAGACGCCGAGCGGATCATGGCGATCTACCGGACAAGGTAAAGACGATATGGCGGTCCTGTAAGACATCCGCCAGCCGCCGGTCTAACGGGTATCTCGACGGGAGGCACCCGACCATGAACACATTCTTCAACCGCATCAGCATCACCGGCATCGCTGCCGCTGGCCTTGGGGTCGCCATGCTCTTCGGAGCCGGCACCGCCAGCGCCGCCACCCCGGAAGAGCCCGGCTTCGCCGCTCTTCCTTGCCTCACGGACTTCTGTCCCACCATCCCCGATCCGGACCCGGATCCCGATCCACATCCAGGCCCACTCTTCCAGGTCGGGGACCTCACCACCTGCATCCAGCACGACGAAGACGGTCACCCGGATTGTCCCAAGGACACCGGCCCCGACCCCGACCCCGCCGTCGATGCTGCCGACGACTTGATGATTTGCACGCCATGGCTGCACAGTCTCGGCGTCTGCGGCAACGATGGCGGCGACCCTCCGGGCTCACCAACGGATGATCTGGCCCCGGCCCCGCATTGCGTCCAGATCCACAAGGACTTTCCCTGCCCCGGAACCGATGACGGTGGCGACGACGCGCCCGAAAAGGACGTGCCTGAGATCCTGCCGTTCGACGGTGAATGCCCGCTCATCCTCGTAGAACTCGGCACGAAGCCCCCAGTCGATCCCGATTGCGAAGACGGTATCTGCGTCCATCAGCTTCTCGAAGTTGGCACCGTCCCTGAGTTCGTCGACCCCGATTGCGAAAACGAAGACCCCGGCCCTGAGATCGGCGACCCGCCTCACAAGGACACGGTTGATGAAGATCCCCAGGACACCCCCGCCGGCGAGCCTTCAGACACCCCTTCCGATGAACCGCAGGACCAGCCCCAGGACGGACCCGGCGACAGCGTCGACGAGCAGCCGCTGGACCAGCCGTCCGACACTCCGGCCGACGAGCCGAGTGACAGCCCTTCGGACCAGCCGCAAGCCGGCGACACGCCTGAGCACGTCGTCCCCGAGGCCCCTGATGCTGGTACCGGCAACGCTGTTGCCGGCATGAGCCCGAACACCATCTACGCCGCTCTCGCCCTGGCCATCGCCGGCGGCATCCTCGGCGGCGCCGCCCTCAGCCTGGGTCGCAAGTCGTAAGACCCGCGTCCCGGCCTTCCTTCAGCGCCCCTCCCATCGCGGGAGGGGCGCTCTGCGTGTTCTGTGTGGTCCTTCACGCAGCTCGAATACGCGGTTGTAAGAAGCCGAACCCCCGCCGGTCTTACCAGTACGAGAACGCTGGAGGAATCAGAAATGACCGCAACGACTACCCGCTTCGCAACCATCGCCGCACTGGCCGCCACCATCTTTGCTGCCATCGCTTTCCAGGTCGGCCAGGCCAGCGCCACCACCGACACCACAACCGCACACCAATCTGTCGCCGTCGACCCGGCCATGGCTGCCGTGGCCCTGGTTTTCGCCGCCATTGTGATGGTGGTCGCGCTGGTAGGAATGCGCCGCAACTAGCGCCCAATCGGCCGTATTCCACACAAACGAAGGGGCCACCTCGCCGGCGAGGTGGCCCCTTCTTGCAACGCTCCGAGGGAAAGCTCTAGTGAGCGTCACTTCCTTTGAATGGGCCGTGAACGACAGGCGCCAGCAAACAGACGTTGGCCGCTCCCGCAGCAATCGGCACGAGACCAACCACGACCACGATCCATCCCACCGGGCCGCCGATGACGAGCCCGAGCGCAATCAAGATTATCCCCGCGACGATCCTCGCGATTCTTCCAGCCGGCGTGGCCATGAAGCTTGCAATGAACATTTCGATCCTCCTCCACGACATCTGTCGTGGACATAACTCAATTTCGCAGACCATGGCCGATGCCGGCAGGGCCATTGGACCCATTCCTCGAGACCTTCAGTTCCTCTTTGTGAGCTGCCGCGCCTACCCCGGCGAATACTCGGTGTGGTTGTCCTTGTTGTTTGTGTAAGAAGTTCTGCCCTTGCCGGTCATACCCCCAGACCAAACACCGAGGAGACTCGAAATGACCCGCACACGCACCACCGTTAGCGCCCTGGCTATTGTCCTTGGCGCCCTCCTGCTCGCCGCGATGTTCTCATCGCCCCGGGCCCACGCCCAGGAACCTCAACCGACAACGACCGTCATCGTCGACTGCTACGGCATCCAGGGATACGACGCCGCTGGCGCCCCCATCTGGGGCTTCATCCCCTGTGACGACGTGGAGGAGCCCTGCCAGGTCATCGCCGGCTACGACGCCAACGGCAAGCCCGTGTACCGCGACGTCCCCTGCGACGACCTCCCCGACTGCAACCAGATCACCCACTACGACCCGAACTGCCACAACGACGACCCCAACTGCATCCAGCTGCCCGGCATCGCCTATGTGCCCGGTGTCTGCTGCGAGGAGCTGCTGGGCCAGATCTCGTACGAAGAATGGCTTCGCCTCTGCAACCCGCCCACCTGCGACGATTTCAACAGCTACCCGTCGCCCGAGGCCTGGGTGAAGGACTGCTTCGACTGCAAAGACCTGGAAAACCTGCCCACGCCGTCCCTGCTCGACTACATCGACCTCTCGAAGTGCGAAGAGCCGACCTGCGACGACTTCAATAGCTTCCCTTCGCCCCAGGCATGGATCGACGCTTGCTACGAATGTGGCGACAAGGTATTCCTCCCGGACGGGTTCCAGGACCTCATCAACGAGATCTGCAACCCGCCACAGAACGATTGCGACGACATCCAGAGCTTCGATTCCTATGACGAGTGGATGAAAGCCTGCACCGACCCCGACTGCAGCGACCCGGCCAGCTTCCCGAGCGTGGATGCCTACCTCAAGGCCTGCCCGGACCAGCCCTGCGACGAACTGAAGCAGGACTGCGGCGAGCCCACCTGCGATGAACTGCAGGACGACTGCGGCGACCATCAGCCGACCTGCGAAGACACCGGTGACTGCCTCGTCGTTGAAACACCGACGCCAACCGTCCCGGTGGCTACTCCTGTCCCGCCGGATGCCGGCACGGGCACCGCGGTTATCGGCGGCGTGAGCGGGAGCGCCCTTCTCCTCGCCGTCATGATGGTGGCCGGCGGTGGCCTGCTCGGTGGCGCGGCTCTCGGTTTCGGCCGCAACCGCCAGTAAATCACCGGCGCCCATAGCAAAGCGCCCTTCCCTGCCCAGGGAAGGGCGCTTCTGCGTCAGCCTTTGTCGCGTCCCGCCCGCAGATTCAAGGGGAGCGCAGCCCTACCAAAACTTAACGCTTCTGCGAAGAGTTTTGCCCTGCGTTTACGGTGGCCCTGAAACGATTTTGCAAGCGGGCCTCACACTATCGGAGAGAACAACGATGACAGCGCCGCAAATGACAGCTGACCTTGCCCCACGCGTACTTTGCGCCTGGTGCAATCGCATCCTTCGCGAAGGGGTTGCTCCCGCTTCCCACGGTATTTGCCCTTCCTGTCTCGCTGGTTTCCGCGCCGATTTCGACGCTCACTCGGGCGAACCCCGCCTCGCCCGCTCCTAACCTGCCTGCCGCGCCACCGCTTCTGCCGCCGCTCGCGCCGCCTCGGCATCGCCGAGGTATCGCGAAGAGATCGGCCGCATGTCGTCGTCCAACTCGTAGAGCAATGGGATTCCCGTCGGGATGTTCAGGTCGGCAATCGCGTCGTCGCTGATCCCGTCAAGGTGCTTCACCAGCGCCCGCAGGCTGTTGCCGTGCGCTCCCACCAGCACCCGCTTTCCGGCCCGCAAGTCCGGCACGATCTGGTCGTGCCAGTACGGCAACATCCGGACAACGACGTCTTTCAGGCACTCGGTCGCCGGTAGCAGATCCGGCGGAAGGTCGGCGTAGCGCCGGTCGTGGCCCGGATGCCGCTCATCATCGACCGCAAGTGGGTCGGGCGGTGTGTCGTACCCGCGGCGCCAGGCGAACACCTGCTCAGGCCCATAGCGCTCCGCCGTTTCCTTCTTGTTCAACCCCTGCAGCGCACCGTAATTGCGTTCGTTCAGCCGCCAGTGGCGCTTCACCGGCAGCCAGTGCAGCCCCATCTCCCGCAGCGCGATCTCGGTGGTCGAGATGGCCCGTAACAGCAGACTGGTATGCACCACGTCGAACGACAGGCCTTCCTGCCGCATCAGTTCGCCCGCTTTCCGCGCCTCGTCTTCGCCGTTCGAGGTAAGGGGAACATCCGTCCAGCCGGTGAACCGGTTTTCGAGGTTCCAGGTGCTTTCGCCATGCCTGAGGAGAAGAAGAGTTGCCGTCATATGCCACCGCCCATCCGGTTGGGGTTGTGGCTGTCAGTCTGCCGCGCTGGGCGAAATGGAGCGAGCCACAATTCGTCACACGATCGTGCGCTCGTCTTTCCCAAACCGGGACATAATCTGCGTACAATGACCGAAGGCCGGGCTCACCAACATCGCAGAGCATCCCTCCGCCCTGCATGAGCTTCCCTACTGCTTACCTGGTGAGACCCGGCCTTCCTTCGTCCTGCTCGTTCCCTACACGATCTCTTACGAGCGTCGGCCCCTGGCGGATCTCAGTCAGCGCGAAAAATCTTCTCCCGGTAGTGCAACAGCTCGGCCACCGACTCGCGAATGTCGCTGAGCGCACGGTGCGCCTCCCGCTTCTCGAACCGCGGCAGCTCCGGGTACCAGCGCTTGGCCAGCTCCTTCACCGTCGAGACGTCCACGTTTCGGTAATGCAGGTACTCTCCGAGGCTCGGCATGTAGCGGTCGATGAACGCCCGGTCCTGGTGTACCGAATTTCCCGCCAGTGGCGACTTGCCCTTCTCCGTGTGCGCCGCCAGGAAAGCCAGCACCGCGGCCTCCGCCTCGGCAACACTCACCGTAGAAGCCTGCACCCTCGCCGTCAGCCCTGACTCGCCATGGTGGGTCGTGTTCCACTCGTCCATCGCGTCCAGCACGGCCGCCGGCTGGTGGACTACGATGTCCGGCCCTTCCGCGATCTCGTTCAGGTCACCGTCCGTAACCAGCACGGCTACCTCGAGGATGGCGCAGGCGTCCGGGTCGAGCCCGGACATCTCCATGTCAATCCAGACCAATGGCGCCGGTGGTCCTTCCTGGTCTTCGGCCACCGGCTAGCCCGCCACCGAGACTCGCGCCACCGCCGACTCGATCGCCTTCTCCAGTGCATCCACCATCAGGTCCATGTCCGCCTCGGTGATGATGAACGGCGGCCCCATCATGATCGCGTCCTGCACCGGACCAGACCCGGATGGATAGAAGAACACACCCTCCTGGAGTCCCGCCGCCACCACTTTCGCCGTGAAGCCCGCTTCCCTGGGGAAGCGCTCGAGCGTCTCCTTATCCTTCACGAATTCAACGCCGAGCATGAGCCCCATCCCGCGCACCTCGGCGACGTTCGGGTGACTCTCGATTCGCTCCAGTTTCTTGCGCAGCTGGGCCCCGGCCACTTTCACCCGGGCGACGAGCTGCTCGTCCTCCATGATCTCGAGGACCTTGTTCGCGATCGCTGCGTTCACCGGCAACCCCGCGAAGGTATAGAACATCAGGTCCTGCTTCGCTTCCACGAGCGGCGCGACGACTGCTTCCGTGGCGAAGACGCCGCCCATCGCCGCATAACCGCCTGCCAGTCCTTTACCGCCAACCATGATGTCGGGCACGACCCCAAACTGCTGAATCCCGAAGGGGGTGCCAAGGCGGCCGAACCCGGTCATCACTTCGTCGGAGATGAAGAGTGCCCCGTGCTTCCGTGCGATCTCGGCGACACGCTTCCAGTGGCCCGCCGGGGGGACAACGGCAGCCCCTGCCGACCCCGTTACCGGTTCGGCGATGACCGCGGCAACTGTGTCGGCGCCCTCGCGTGCGATGACTTCTTCAAGACGATCGGCCGCTTGCTCGCGACAGCGTGCGTCGTCGCGGCCCAGCTGGCAGTCGAGGCAGTAGGGCGCGGGCATCTTCGGGAACTCGATAAGGAGCGGGTCGAAGCCCGTGCGCCGGTTGGCATGGTGACCGACGGCAAGTCCACTGGTCGTGATCCCGTGGTAGCTCAGGTCGCTGCCAATGACCTTCCACCGGCCGGTGTCGCCCCGCAACACGTGGTATTGCCGCGCCAGCCGAATCGCCGCGTCAACGGACTCCGAACCGCCACTGACGAACGAACACTGCGTGATCCCTGGCGGCAACCAACTCTTGCGCAGCCGCTCGACCAGCGCAGCCTTCTCTGGCGTTGCCCACGTCGGCACCACGTAGGAGAGCCGCGATAGCGCCTCCCTGGCGACTTCGGCAACCTCAGGCCGCGCATGCCCGATGTTCGCCACGATCGCGCCACCGGCGGCATCGAGGATGGGCTTGCCCTCGGGCGTATAGAGATAAGCGCCCTCCGCCCGCTCCACGGCAAACGGCACGTGGTATGGCACGAAGGCCGACGCAATTCTTTCTGCGGTATCCATGCCCGGCATTGTACCCGCGTCCGCCAGCCCGGCCGCCCTCTCCCCTTTGTCCCTGACCCTTTACTCTCGAAGTGTGACTCCCCGCCACCTCTTCACTGTCCGCGCCGCCGACACCGACGATGCGCCCGCTCTTGCCGCGCTTTACGCTGCCACCCCTGGAATGCCCTACCCCCCGGGCGCCAGCGAAGTGTCCACAGCGTCTGGAGCTGCCCGCATGCTCCAGACCGGCAATAGCTTCCTCGTCGCCCAACTCGCGGGCGCTCTTTCCGGCGCCGTTCGCCAGGGCGATGAAGAAGGCGTCGCCTGGCTCGACCTCCTCGTCTCGCAGACACCCTTTGCCGGGGCTGCCCTCCTCTCAGCCGTCGAGATGGCCGCCCAGGACCGGGGAATCCGGCTCGTCCACGCAGCCGTGCCCAATGGGGCTCGTGTCGAACTCTTCTTCAATCGCCACGGCTACGTCGGCTTCTCCCGCGATGTCGACGAGGCCGGCAACTCCTGGCTGCGAATGGAACGTCGCCTGCCGCTGCTCACCGTCCGCGAACAGCGTCGAGCCGACGCCGCGGCGATCGGCGCCCTCACCGGCGAGGACACCTGGATGCTCGAACAGCACGCACTTCCAGGCTGGTTCGTCGCCTCCGATGGCGAACGCGTGGTGGGTGTCATCAACGTCAGCGACGCCGGCGGTGGCACGGGCCGCCTGTCCGTTCCCCGGCTGCTCGAGACCTATCGCGGCCGCGGCCTCGAAGTCTGGATGGTCGAACGCGCAGCCACTCACGCCGAGACCGGCGGTTACCACACCCTGCTTCTCGCGGCCGACCCATCACTCGATCCGCTCACCCGCGACCTCGAAGACCGGCGCTGGTTTCGCGACGGCGTCGAGTACGTCAAGCGCCTCGCGCCACCGCCCTCCTCTCGCCTGGACGACGACTGAGGCGACTCCCGGAACGGTGTTTCGCCACCATCCGATCCCCGCGCAAGGTATCATTCCGGGCCATTCGATCTCCCAGGAGTCGCCGTATGTCCGCTCGCTTTCCCGATGGATTCCTCTGGGGCGCCGCCACCGCTGCCTACCAGATCGAGGGCGCCGTCCACGAGGGCAACCGGGGCGTCTCCATCTGGGATACCTTCTGCAGGCAGCCGGGCCGCATCCGCGACGGCTCCTCCGGCGATGTCGCCTGCGACCACTACCATCGCTTCCGCGACGACATCGCCCTGATGAAGGAATTGGGTCTCCGGGCCTACCGCTTCTCCATCGCCTGGCCCCGCATCTACCCATTTGGCAGCGGCGCAGTGAACGAAGAGGGCCTTCGCTTCTACGACGAACTCGTCGACGCCCTCCTCGACGCCGGCATCGAGCCCATGGCTACCCTCTACCACTGGGACCTTCCCCAGTCGCTCCAGGACCAGGGTGGCTGGGCCAACCGGGAAACCGCCCGGCACTACGCCACCTACGCTCGCACCATGTTCGACCGCCTTGGCGACCGGGTGGCCAAATGGGTCACCCACAACGAGCCCATCGTCTTCGCCGAGTTCGGTCACCTCCGCGGATTCATGCCGCCCGGCTTCCGCGACCATGCGATCACCGCCCGCGTCATCCATCACCAGTTCCTCGGCCACGGCCTTGCCATGCGCCAGTTCCGGGAGAGTGGCAAGAGAGGGCTCATCGGCCTCACCAACGCCAACACCAGTTACGAACCCATCGACGACTCGCCCGAAGCGATGCGCGCCCTCGAACTGGCTCGCGACTTCGGCAGCCGCCTCTACCACGGCCCACTCTTCGGCCGCGGCTATCCCGGGTCAGTCCTCAAGTACTATGCCGAGCGCGGAGCCCCCTTCCCAATCGAACCGGGCGACATGAACCTCATCGCCGAACCCATGGACTTCCTCGGCCTCAACCTCTACTCCCGCGCCGTCATCCAGCCCGACGACTCGGCCATCGGCTACCACAACGCCCCACCGACACTCCCCGTCCAGCCCATGGGCTACGAAGAGGCGCCCCACGCCCTCGGTGACTACGTCCGCTGGGTCTCGAACGAATACGACAACCCCGTCATCTACGTCACCGAGAACGGCAGCGGCGACGAGGACGGCCCGAAGGACGAGATGCTCGACGACCAGACCCGCGTCCGCCTCCTTCGCGGCTTCATGGAAGGCCTGTCCGGCGCAATCGCCGGTGGCGCCGACGTCCGCGGCTATTACGTCTGGTCGCTCATGGACAACTTCGAATGGGGCTTCGGCTACACCAAGCGCTTCGGCATCGTCTACACCGACTACGAGACCCAGGAGCGCATCCCCAAGGCCAGCGCCCGCTTTTACAGCGACGTCATCCGGGACAACGGCTTCGCGTAGAGGTCCGCCGCCAGGTGACAATCAGGTGACAGTCGTGCCCTCGCGCCCTTCGCCATCCGATGATGTAGCAGGGAGCGAATGACGATGGATCGCCGCGCCACACCGCGTTTTCCCTCATGGGAGCGAGCCGTCATCCAGTGGGGTGAGGACGGCCCTGCCATGCGTGCTCTCATCCAGGACGTCAGCCAGGGCGGCGCGAAAATGGAAATCGCCGAACGCCTCGATGGCGACGACGTGAAGGTCTTTCTCCGCTACGGCGACGACAAGATGGAGTTCGGTTTCAAGATCCTCGGCACCGATTCCCGCGGCGCGACGAAAGTCATTCGCGGCGAATGGGGCGTAATGGACGCCGAACAGAAAGCCTTCCTCTGGAACGTCATCGTCCGCTGGCGCAACGAGTTCGAGAAGCGCCAGGAGTGGCTGGCCACACGGGTCAACGACCCGGCGGCGTAGTTAGCGTAAAGCGTAGAGCGTAGAGTCGGCGGAGCCAGGCAGCTGGCGACGTTCCAATCGCTACGAAGTCATCCTTTTGATCATCGTGCCGAGCATCCTCCGCACTTCAAAACACAATCGTTGAGCGGTCGCCGTCTCATCGGTGGAGAGCAATCCGAGCCGGGTCGTAATCTCGAGCTGCGTGTCGAGTTCGAAGGCTTCGCCGCGAGCGATGGAGAGCGAGTGCACGTAGTCGCCGCGGTGATGTCGCCCGTAGCCCTCTGCAATGTTCATGGGAATCGAGGTGGCGCTGCGCCTCATTTGCGAGGTCAGGCCAAATTGCTCGTCTCGGGGTAGGTGCTTCGTCAGCCGATAGATCTCCTCAACCAGCTCCATACTCCGCTGATAGGAATCCAACCGGCGGACTCCTGAAGGGGCCTCTGTGTCAGTCTCGTCGGCCACACGTCTGACTCTACGCTCTACCCTTTACGCTTCACGCTCGCGCAGCAGTCGCCGATGCTCCACCATCGTGCACCGGTCCTGTGTCGTCAGCATTCCCGCCTCCTGCGCTTTCGCGAGGCCGGCATCGTTGAAGATGCCCTGCTGCAGCCAGATGGCCGGAACCCCCGCCGCGATGGCGTCGTCAATCACGCGGTCGGTCTGTTCGCTGCGCACGAAGACGTCGACGAGGTCCACCGGTTCAGGGATGTCCTGCAACCGCGCGTAGGCTTTCTCGCCCAGGACTTCGTCGGCTTCCTGCTGGAACCAGACGGGGATGATCCGGTACCCCGCGTCCTGGAGGTACTCCGCGATCTGGTAGGCCGTACGAAACGTGCGGGTGTCGAGCCCGACAACGGCGATCGTCTTCGCCTCCATCAATGCCTGGTCGATCGCCTCACTCATCGCCGTTTCCTCTTTGGCTTCTGCTTGCGTTTCACCGGTTCCAGCGTCTTCACGTCCACTTCCACCAGCTCCCAGTCGGCGGGTATCCGGACTTCAGCCCCGGTCAGCGCGGCGACGGCGTTTCCGAGCGCGAGCGTGCGGTCCATCCCGTCCTCCTGCCCGTACGCCGGGACCGGTACCTGGGCGATCCGCAGGCGCTTGCCGCTTTGCTTCACCATCCACAGGGCGAATTGCCGGAGCGAGTCCGATTCCCCCTGCCAGCGATCGCCCTCATCGCCTTCGATGGTCACTTCGAGATAGTCAATCTTCGTGAACGGCACGAACTCCTTCGTCCCGATGCCCATGCCCAGGTAACCCTGCTGCCACGTCGCCGACCCTTTCTCCGCGTCGACGATGATGTCGGCCCCGACAACCGCGCTCACCAACCCCATCACAGACACGGGGAACATCATCAGGCAATAAAAGAGGAGGATGACCAGGCCCCAGAACGGGAGCGCTCTACCCCCAGCACCCATGACCACGCCGGCGACGACCACGCTTCCGATCCCGATGAGCGGCAGGATGACCGTTGCCCGCGCGCTCTTCACCTCAATCTTCTTCTCGCCGATAACCGCGACCGATCGATGCAGCAGGATCTCCGTTTTCCCGTCGCGACGGGGCAGCGCAACGTGAGGAGGGATCGGGACATCGACCATAACCGTAGGGTACCGCCAACCCACCGAGAGCGCGCCCCGCGCGGCCCCGCTGTACCCTATCTGCATGCCTGAAACTGCAAACGGCCGCCGCGTTGTGATCACAGGGCTGGGGGTCGTCACTCCCGCCGGCAGCACCGTCGACACCTACTGGAGCAACCTCATCGCGGGAGTCTCGGGAATTGGCCCCATCACCCTCTGTGACTGCACCGACTTCCCCTGCAAGGTGGCGGGCGAGGTTCGCGATTTCGACCCGAACGACTACATCGAGCGCAAATCTGCTCGCCGCATGGAACGGTTCACCCAGTTCATGGTTGGCTCCGCTGCCCAGGCCATCACCGATGCGGGCATCGACTTCGACAGCGTCGACCGCGATCGCGTGGGCGTCCTCGTCGGCAATGGTGGTGGTGGCTATCCGCTCATCCAGGCAGGCGTCGAGACGATTCGTGACCGCGGCGGCATGAAGCTCGACCCCCTCTACTTTCCCAAGACCCTTGGCAACATGGCCGGGGCCCAGGTCGCCCTTCAATACAACCTCCGCGGCTACAACGGCACCATCGTCACTGCCTGCGCAGCCGGCACCCAGGCCATCGGCGAAGCAATGATGCTCATCCGTCACGGCCGCGCCGATGCCGTCGTCACCGGTGGCTGCGAAGCGGGCATCACCGAACTCGGACTCGCCGGCTTCAGCGTGATGCGCGCCCTCTCAACGAATCCCGATCCGCTGAAGGCGAGCCGGCCGTTCGACCTCAACCGCGATGGCTTCGTCCCCTGCGAGGGCGCCGGCGCCCTCCTCCTCGAGTCGGAAGAAATGGCGAAGGCCCGCGGCGCTCACATCTATGCCGAGCTCGCCGGTTTCGGCTGCACCAGCGATGCCTTCCATGTCGTCGCTCCGCCTGAGACCGGCGAAGGCGCCGCCCGGGCCATCGCGATGGCGCTTGAAGATGCCGGCGTCGCCATCGACGACGTCGACTATGTCAACGCCCATGCCACCGGCACTCCCGTTGGTGACGTTGCGGAGACGAATGCCCTCAAGCGCGTCTTCGGCGAACTCGCCTATGACATCCCGATCAGCGCTACCAAGAGCCTCATCGGCCACGGTCTCGGCGCCAGCGGTGGCATGGAAACCGTTGCCGTCGTGAAGACCATCGAGACCGGCACCATCCACCCGACCGTCAACCGCGACACCCCGGACCCCGACTGCGACCTCGACTACGTCGTCGAAGGCGCCCGCAAGGCCGACGTGAAGGTCGCGATCAAGAACAGCTTCGGCTTTGGCGGCCAGAACAGCTGCCTGGTGCTGAAATCCTACGAGGGGTAGCCCTTTGCGGGTGCTCGCGCTGGCTGCGCTGACTTTCGTCTGGCTGAGTGCGGGATGCTTGGGCGCTGATAAGGGCGCGGCGACAGCCGCAAACGCTGACATCATCGAAGGCCTGCCGGTGTTCCCAGGTGCTCAGGAAGTCGACCGGCAAGTGTTTTCGTACACGCTGTCAGACAGCGGCCCGCCTGACGGTTACACCACCCTGATTACGTATGCGGTGGATGAGGCGGTCACCGCCGACGAAGTCGTGGCCTTCTACATGGAATCTATGGATGGTTGGACGACGCCCGGGCCCGAGTCCATCCCGTGCATCGACAATCGTGGCAACAAGTCCGATTGCGACATACGAGTGGCGCGCTTTCTCCGTGGAGACGCTGCCGTCAGCGTCGGCACCGACAATCTCACAAGCGCTGCGTCGACGTTTGAAGTCGGCGTGGAAGCTACGCGTTGCGCAAAGGATAAGAGCTCCTTCTGTGACCCCCCGTGACAACAGTACGGTTGCCTGCAGTAGTCTCGACGCTCGTCGTGTCATAATCGCCAATCATGTCGACTGAGATCCCACGCGAACAGGTCGTGCGTCACCTCTCGAGAATGGACGCTGTACCCCGGGGCCGCCCGGTCATCATCGAAGCCGCCATCAACGGCTCCACGCCAAAGTCGCGCAACCTCCACGCCCCGCGTACCCCCGTCGAAATCGCCGAAACGTCCGTCCGCTGCATCGAGCTTGGTGCGGCCATCGTTCACAACCACAACGACGAAGGCCTTGCGGCGCCTCGCGGCATCCACGCCTCCCAACCGTATGCCGAAGCCTGGAAGGTCGTGCGCGCCATCCACCCGGACGCGATCCTCTACCCAACTATGGCCGGTGGTGGCCACGGTATCCGCATCGAGGATCGTTACCGCCACGTCGCCGAGCTGGCTGAGGCTGGCATCCTCAGCATGGTCCCCATCGATCCAGGCTCGCTCAACTTCGGCGGCCTCGACCCGGACGGCATACCGATGGCGGTCGAGGTCGTCTACCAGAACACCTACGCCGATGCTCGGCACCTCTTCGATATGGCGAATGCGCTCGGGCTCCCCGCCAGCATCTCCATCTTCGAACCTGGTTTCCTTCGTCTCGCGCTCGCTTACCACAGCGCCGGAAAGATGCCTCCCGGTTCGATCATCAAGCTCTACTTCAGTGGCGGCACGCCGGGGTTCGGCCTCTCGCCATCACGTGCAGCGCTCGAAGCGTACCTGGAGATGCTTGATGGCACCGGTCTGCCCTGGCTCGTGGCAGTTCTCGGAGGCGATGTGCTCAGTTCCGGGCTTGCTGAACTGGCTCTGCAGCACGGCGGTCACCTTCGCGTCGGGCTCGAAGACTACGCAGGCCCGGGAACGCCATCGAACGAGGAACTCATGCGAGGCATTCTCGACGTGATTCGCAAGCATGGCGGCGCACCTGCAAGCCCGGCCGAGGCTCGCGGAATGCTCGGCATCGGGTAGTTGACTCCGACGCTAGGTGTGCGCCTGCAACCACTGTTCCAACGTCGTGAAGAACGCATCCGGCTCCTCCAGCCATGGCATATGCCCGCTCTCTTCGAACATCGCCAGCTGAGACCCCCGGATGCGACTGGCGATCCGCGTAGCCTGCGGTGCGGAGCAAACCATGTCGTGTCGGCCCCACAGGAGGAGCGTCGGCGCGGTGATCTGGTTGAGACGGTCGACCGAACTCCATTGCGAGAGCACCTCGAAGCCACGGACCAATGCTGCCGCCCGGAATTGCGTCCCCTCCATGATCCACGCGACCTCGTCGGCCGGACGTTTGTGCAGGTAGATCAGCCCAAGCATGGAAGCCATCATCTCCGACAGCTCGTCGTCGCGTTCAGGCACGGAGGACATGAGTTCGACCGCAGCTTCCGGTAGCGGCGGCCCCTGCTCGTCTGAAGGGCTTTCGGTGGCGCCCAGCTCGCCTGGCGTCGTATCGCAAAGGACGAGCGCCCGCACACGATCTGCATGGCGAATCGCCATCTCCTGCGCTACGAATCCCCCGTACGAATGGCCGAAAACAATCACCGAGGCGTGGCCGAGCGCGTCTAGCAGCCCGGCCGCATCGTCGGCCAGTTGTTCCATGGTGATCGTGGAGACCGGTACACCGTCAGAGCGGCCGTTGCCTCGCTGGTCGTAGTAGATGAGGCTGTTGCGCTGCTCAAGTGGGGTGAGCGACGACTTCAGGTAAATGTGGTCGAGTCCCAGCCCGCCGTGCAACATCAGCATCGGTGGCCCAGCTCCGCGAACCTCGTAGTAGAGCTCTGCACCATTCACCTGTGCCGTTGGCATCGCACGCCTCCGCAACCGAGTGGGCGGATTCTACGCGCGTCCGGCATCGCTCGGAGCTCTCCTGTCCGCCATGCGATACTCGCCTCATGCGTGACTACGCTCTCTACCTCGAATCCGGCCCTCAGCGAAAGACGACGATGGCCCACGTCATCGAGCTCCTCGGCTGCCACGTCCGCCGCCGGACGACCGAGGAGACGGTCGCGGATGCTCCTGACGCTATCCGCCGCTGGCTCCAGTTCTTCGCCGAACGCGGTGAGCCCTTCGATGCTGCGGACGCCTTCACAACCCACGTCGAAATCCATATCACCGACGGCAACTGGCTTGGCAACGGTGACCCGGCCTCCGGGTTTGCGCCCGACTTTGAGCCGATCGCAATGGCCGAGGTTGAAACCCACCTCCGGCGCCTCGGCCAGGTCCATGACCATATCGTCGAGCTGACCCATGACCTTGGCGCCCTTCCCGGCGATGGGTTCCCGCTGTCTCGGCTCCTTCGCCATATCGGTGCGGCGGAGGCCGAGTTCGTTCGCTGCTCACTCGACAAACCGGATGACCTCCGCACCGCCGTGAAGGTGATGCAGGCCGACGACGACACACTCCTCGAATCGCTCCAGGCATCGTGGAAGCTGGCCAGCGATCGGGTCGCCGCGGCCACGTCCGAGGAGCTCGCCCGCCAGACGCAGCGCGGCCAGAAGACGTGGACCGTGAGGCGTACGCTCCGCCGTATGCTCGAACACACCTGGGAACACATGCGCGAAATCGAAGATCGCCTGGAAGGAGCCTGATATGCCCGGAAGAGTCGACGGCAAGGTAGCGATCCTCGTCGGAGGCGGCCAGACGCCCGGCGAGACCATCGGCAATGGTCGCGCGACGGCGCTCCTTCTCGCCCGCGAAGGTGCAAGCGTCCTCGTCGTTGATCGCGACCTCGCCTCGGCCCAGGACACCGTCGACCTCATCGCAAAGGAGGGCGGCACCGCTTCCGCGGTCGCCTGCGACATCACCGACGAGGCCGCCGTCCAGGCCGCGATCGCCGCCTGCACCGACCGCTACGGCCGCATCGACATCCTCCACAACAACGTCGGCGCCAGCCTCGCTCTCGGCGACGCCACTGCCACCGAACTCGAAGCCGCCGCCTTCGACCGCATTGTCGCCGTCAACCTCAAGGGCATGTGGCTTGCCTGCAAACACGCCCTCCCCGTGATGCGCGACCAGGGCTCCGGCTCCATCCTCAACATCTCCAGCATGGCCGCCCGCGAGGCCTATCCCTACGTCGGCTACAAGACCACGAAAGCCGGTGTCATTGCCCTCACCGAGAACCTGGCGATGGCCAACGCCCGCTACGCTATCCGCGTCAACTGCATCCTGCCCGGCCTCATGAACACCCCCATGGCGATCGAAGCCCGCGTCGCCGCTGGAACTCCCCGCGAAGATGTCATTGCCCAGCGCAACCAGCGCGTTCCCCTCGGCCGCAAGATGGGCACCGGTTGGGACGTCGCCTACGCCTCCCTCTTCCTCCACAGCGACGAAGCCGCCTTCATCACCGGCGTCTCCCTCCCCGTCGATGGCGGCGCCGGCGTCTCGTAGGACCATGCTCGCTGAGCCGCGACCGCAAGGGAGCGTTCTGATTTCCCCGGCGACACGCGTCAATTCGCGCGCGACCGAGCCAATTCGAGCGGCCAACCCTGTCTGCGCCGCCCAAACGAAAAGGCCGCCCCTCCGAAGAAGGACGGCCCTTTCACGTTCGTGGCTGAAGGCCGAAACCTACATCGCCTCGATGATGGTGCTGATGCCCATGCCAGCGCCGATGCACTGGGTGGCAAGACCGTAGCGGCCGCCGCTGCGCTGGGTTTCGCGGGCAACGGTCAGAACCAGCCGGGCGCCGGTAGCGCCGAGCGGGTGGCCGATGGCGATTGAGCCGCCATTCACGTTCACGCGGTCTAGCGGGATACCCAGTTCCTTGCAGGACGGGATGACCTGCGCGGCGAAGGCTTCGTTGAACTCAACGCGGTCGATCTGGTCGGCCGTGATACCGGCGTGCTTCAGCGCCTTGCGGGTCGAAGGGATCGGGCCAAGGCCCATCACCTGCGGCTTCACGCCTGCGATGCCGAAGCCGACGATCCGGGCGATCGGATTGAGACCGAGTTCGCGCGCTTTCGCTTCGCTCATAATCAGCGCCGCGCTGATGCCATCGTTGGTCGGGCAGCTGTTGCCGGCCGTGATCAGGATCTCCTGGCCCGTCGGGCTGACGGTACCCTTGATGCCCGGCAGCTGGCCGAGCGTCTCGATGTTCGTGCCGGGACGGATGCATTCGTCGCGGTCGAAGAGGATCGTCGGGCCATGCTCGCTCTCGACCCACTTGCCTTCGTCGTCGAAGACCGGCTTCTCAACCTCAAGCGGGATGATCTCGTCCTTGTAGATGCCCTTCTCGTAGGCTTCCACCGTCTTGCGGTGGCTGTCCACAGAGAACTGGTCGAGTTCTTCGCGGGTCAGGCCATAGACCTCGGCCGCGTTCTGTGCGGTCTGGACCATCGAGAGGACCGGCGAATAGTCGAGGATTTCGTCCTGGAACGGCACGCCAAAGACGGCCTCGTGGTCCGGCGCCATGTTGCGCTGCTCGGGGGTCATCTCGAGGCGGCGCTTGTTGAATTCGGTGATGCGGGTGGTCTCGCCGCGCGGTCCGCCGCCGAGCGAGCGGCCCATCCGCTCAATACCAAGGGCGATGCCACAATCGGTGGCGCCGACCATGATCGACTGGGCGATGCGGTGGAGCGTCTCCATGCTCGAGCCGCACTGGCGGTTGGAGTCGACTGCCGAGACTTCGGCAGGTAGGCCGGCCAGGTGGGCGACCGTGTCGGCGCCGATGCCGGCAAGTTCGCCGGCGCCGCCGACGTTGCCCATGGCGATATCCTCGACCATGCGAGGCGATACCTTCGGATTGCGCTCAAGAAGGGCGCGAACGACCTGCGCGCCCGCTTCATCAAGGCGGGTTGCTACAAGGCTGCCGCGACCGCCCCGGCCGAATGCCGAGCGGACGCCATCTACGATGACTGCGTTCTGAAGTTCCATTCACTCCCTCAAATCGTGAAGATGACGCTTCACGCTGTGATGTCGTCATCATAGGCGCATCGATAACCCGTTTGCGAGCGTGATTCGGGTAAATAGATCGATCTTTCATCATGCTGCCGGGAACGTCGGCAACCACACCGACGAACGGCGGTTGGTGAGCCGCTCAACACACCGCGCCGACGGCCTTGCTGAGCCTTCCCAGCCTGCACTGAGCGATGCCGTGGAATGGAATCCCAACACCGTGAGCCCTGCCGCTTTGCAGGCGGCGATGATTGCGCTGGCGGGAGCAATCGGCTCCATTTCGAGGACCCCTTCAACGAGGCTGACCCGCCGCGCGAGCCCTCGCCGTTCCAGCGAGCGGGGGAACCCCGCTGGGACGATGTTCACCTCGACGCGGAGCCGGGTGCGATGGAATGAAGTGATGGTGCCCATGGTGGCAACCTCCTGTGCCCCTTCCATGGCGGCAGCCCGGCCTCGGGTGAGATCAGGAAAGGTAAAGACGACGTTGTTGCCCATGCCCGGCCCGTGCCCGTAGCCAAACGCTCCTCGTTCGAACTATAGTTAAGGGACTAAGTCCCCATGGTCGCAGCAGCAACCCACGATCAACAGATAACCACGTCCGCGAAGGTCCGCGCCCAGCTGTCCGCTCCCATCGAGATCCTCTTTTCCATCTACTACCTCGGCAAGCTCCGTGAGCGCCATCCCGACGCCATCGAGGTGTTACGCGATCGGGCACCCGAACTCGCCGAGCGCGCGCGTGCCTTCTGGCCCGACGCTCCCGGCGACTTTACGGAGCTCGTCGTCTTCGCCTACGAATCCGGCACTCTCTTCGGCGCCGACGCCGAACCGTTCCTCGCCCGCCTTCAAGAGACTGCCGCGGCACCTTTCTTCATCCCCGACTTCCCCGGCGAAGATCCCGACGACGCACTCACCATCCGTCGCCACATCCTTGAGCTGCGCAACGACGCGGACCTCCGCCATCGCTACGTTGCCCTCCTCCGCGATGTCTGGGAGGTACTCAGGCCCGACGGTGAACACAACGTCGCGGCTGGCCTCCGCGCGGTGGAGGAAGTCACACAGCGCCTCGAACGAATGCCCTGGCGGGAGGCGGTGCCCGAATGGTCAATCGCCTGGTGCACGATGAGCGAGCCGATGCTCGACCCCGCGGCCGAACGTGGCGAACTCGTTATCGTGCCCATGTTCATCAACGAACATGGCAAGTTCATCCTCTCTATGCCCGGGATCACCGTGCTCAGCTACGTTCCCGGCGAACGTGCACCCGACTACAAGATTGCCCGCCACACCGCCGAAGCCATTGCCGCACGTCACAAGGTCGCCTCCGACCCCACCCGCCTCCAGCTCCTTGGCTCCCTCCTCAAGAAGGGGAACACCGTGAGCGACCTCGCCGGGATGTACGACCTCTCCCAGCCCACGGTCAGCGTGCACATGAAGCAGCTCCGTGAAGCGGGTCTCGTCACGTCCGAGCGAAGTGGCGCCCAGGTGCTCTATCGCGCCCTCCCGCTGAAGGTGCGCGAACTCCTCGGCGACGCCAATCTCCTCGCCCGCTAGCCACCCTCTCGCAGTTCTGCTTCCCGCCCCTTCCCGGCCTTGCCCAACGCGACCATAACTGTCGCGATCATAGGGCAATTCCTATTGATTTAGTCATGTAGCTATGTTTCAATGTGGCGAAGCACGGAGGACAGCCATGTTCAACCACCCCGGTTCGCTCTACGTCAACGAAAAACTCCAGGACCTGCGGAACCAGGACCTCGCCAAACGCGAACTCCGACGTTCTCTCGTCGAGTCCGCCCGCACGTTCGGCAAGGAGCAGGGCGGCAACACCACGCGAGCGCGGCAACCACGGTTCCGGCTGTCCATCCCTCGCCTCTCCCCTCGGTAGCGCCGGCGGCTCCTGTACATCCTGATTACCACGCCGTCGTCACATGAAAGAAGCCCGCCAACCTGGCGGGCTTCTTCGTGATCAACCGGGCGAGTGGCCCCGGCCAGTGTTCAGGCGTGGCGGAGAGGGGGAGATTCGAACTCCCGGTGCATCGCTGCACACCGCTTTTCGAGAACGGCACCATAAACCACTCGGACACCTCTCCACCGGAGAGTGTAGCAAGGGTCCCCGGCTTGGCTCCAAAGCACGCGCTGCCATCTTGCAGCCGTCAGCTCACCGCTCACCCCAACCGCTTCCGCATCACCTTCCGCTGCCCCGGACGCTCAATCGCAATGAACCCCGCCCGCTCGTAGACCACCGAACGTCCGGTGAAGGCACTCGAATCAGCCCAGGGGCCCGGTTCGGGGTCGACCGGATACGCCTCCAGCCAGTTGGCGCCATGGCTTTGTGCGAAGGCCTCCGCACCGGCAAGGAGTGCCGTCGTCACCCCGCTCCGCCGCGCTGCCCTCGCCACGTAGAAACAGACCACGGACCAGACGGGTTCGCTGTCCACCGGCTTCAGTTTCCGCGAACGCCCGAGCCGCTCGTATTCCATGCGGGGCGCCACAGCGCACCAGCCCACGGGCTCGCGATCGCGGTAGGCCAGCACTCCCGGCGGTCGGACCGCAGTCTCCACCTGGTGTTGGAACGCCTGCTTGTTCGGTTCGTACTTATCGCGCTCGAATTCGGTGCCCGTCTGGTGCCAGAACATGCACCAGCAGCCGCTGCTTGCGCCGCGCTTGCCGAAGAGCGTCTCGAGGTCAGTCCAGCGGTCAGGCGTCAGAGGTTCTGTAGTGAGAGTCACGTCGCGGGCGATTGTGGCAGGCACCTGCACCGATCGCCAATGTTGTCTTGGCGCGCGCTATCCCCGGGGGTCGAGCACGACCGCCGTCAATTCACCAGGCAGCCCCGACTTCGTCGTCCGGAACGAGGGTTGTGGCTCCGCTTTCGTGCCCGCTTCGCGGAGGAACGCCGTGAGCGGTTCCAGGTCCAGCTTTTCCTTGTCGGTCTTGAAGTTCATCGGGATAGCGACCGGCGGGTCGACGCTGGTCATGATATCGGCCGCCTGCGCCGGGCTCAGCGAACCGCCACCACCCGCCGGCATCAGCAGAATGTCCACTTCGCCGAACGATTCGGGTGCCTTGAACCCCAGGGGTCCGGGCAATCCCAGGTGACCGATGCGAATCCCTTCGACCTCAATCACGAACCCGATGTTCCTGGCTCCATCCACGCCCGGCATAGCCACGGCCTCTATCAACACGCCGCCCACTTCGTACTCGCCCGGAGCGTCGAATACCGGCGGCGAGTCCTCGATCCCTTCTACGTAGCTGTAGCCCGGCATCTCCCGATTGCTGACCGTCACGCAGTTCGCGCTCAGTTTGCCGAGCTTGTACCCGCTATCGGGCGGACAGGGGTCGGTGACCACCGTGCCTTCCCGCCCGCGGATGCGAAAGCACGTGCGCCCATACCATTGGATCTCAACTGCCACAGGGGAATTCTATCGGCGCAAGGCCGAATGAACCACAAAATGCGTAGACGGGTGATCGGATTCGCCGACCGCCCCTCTTTCGACGCTACATGAGCTCTTCGTCGAGAAACTCGTCGTCCGCTTCGCCGCGGCGAAGGAATGTCACCACTGCACCGATCACCGCGACGATGCCGAGCAGTCCGAGGATCTTCTTCACAAGCTACCTCCTCGTTGCACCGGCGCGGGGAACACGGGTGCGCACGAGCAATCACTATAGTGCAGCGCCGCCATTCGCGTCACAGCGTCACTTCTCCGGCCACTGCCCTGCCGGCCCCGACGTCGCGGTAGAAGGCTTCCAGGCTCTCGACAAACTTGCCCGCCTCCCGTGCCGGGACGCCGTGCCCGGTACCGCGGAAGGTCACCCTGCGGGCGTGTGGAAGCTCCCGCGCCATCAACGGCAGCGCACAGGAGACCGGGTCATCGCTACCCATGCAGAGCAGCACCGGCATCGTCAGCTGGCGCGAGAGCAGGCTCGTCAGATCCCGGCGTTCTCGCCGCGCGTGCGCCGCACCCACAATGCCGTCGCCGTTCATCCGTGTGTACCGTGTGCGGATCGCCTCGGCCAGGAATTCGTCGCCCACATCCCGTGCCGCTCTGCGTCCTGCCTCCCGGGGCCCGAATCGAGCGATCCCGTCGACCATCCTGGCGATGCCTGCCTCGCGTTTGCGGAAGCCCTCGTCATATTCCGGGCGCTCGTACGCAGGGGAAGCGTCCGAGAGCACCAGCGTCTCCACTCGCTCCGGCCACGTTACGGCGAACTCCATTGCGATCATTCCGCCAAAGCTGGAGCCGCAAATGTGCGCACGATCGACTCCCGCATGATCCATCAGGGCCGCAACGTCCGCTGCGTAGCCTTCCATCGTGTAGGACTCGACCTCTGCCGGAGCATCACTTTCGCCGTGGCCACGAAGGTCCGGGATCAGGAGGCGATGGCGCTTCTCCAGGGTTTCGGCGACAGGGTTCCACATCCGCCGATCCGACGTGAATCCGTGGAGCAACACAAGGGTCGGACGGTCGGACGGCCCGCGCTCGTCATAGGCCAGCCGCACACCGTCACTTTCGAACGTAGGCATGGAGCCTGAGTCTACCGCCCGCCGGTGGCAGCCGCCGTGCTACTGGTCGTAGGTGTTGGGGATCAAGCCTGTCTCGTCACGAAACTCCACCGGTGGCGGTGGCACGTCCGGCGGCAGCAACCCGATCTTCTGGCCGAAGCCCCGCAGGTTCAGCTGCTCGAGCCAGGCGACGAACGCCCACGAGAAGCCCACCACGAGGCCGCCCATGATCATGTCGAAGAAGAAGTGGTTCCCCGTTACCGTCACTGCCCACCACATGAGCACCGACATGAACACCGCGAATGCCCGCACGATCTTGCTGTTGGTGCTGATCCAGAGCGCAGCCGACGCCAGGGCGATCCAGCCAAAGTGGAAGCTCGGGATGGCCGCGTAGTCGTTCACGAACGGGCCCGGCTGGAAGTAGTTCACGTTGCTCGTTGCCCCGTGGACGGTGTCCCGGAAGCCGAAGTCGTACCCGTACAGGGCGAGCAGCCGTGGCGGCGCCGCCGGCAGTAGCCAGTAACAAACGATCCCGATGACGGCCGAGACCATCATCACGTTGCGAAGGAAATGGAACTTCCGACCGTCCCGGATCACCAGCCAGAGGGCAATCGCCAGCAATACCGGGTAGTGCAGCCAGGCGTAAACGAAGTTCGCCACCGTCATCAGGTCGCCGTAGGGCAGGAAGATCTCCTGCCAGCGCACTTCCTGGAAGATGCCGATGCTCTGCTCAAACTTCACGATGTAGAGGCTTCGGCCTACCGACACATCGATGGCGTCGGGGCGCAGGCCACGGATGAGGAAGTAGGTGAGCATCAGGGCGGCCGTCACCCCGATATCGCGGAGCACATCCTGCCATGGCCGCCGCACAAGCCAGCCAAGGAACCGGCCATCGGAGGGCGCGCTCTCACCAAAGGGTTGACTGAGTTGGCGTTGCGTCACTGCGTTGCTTTCTGCGCGTCGCATTCTCTGGAAGGCGCCCGCCTCGCGCCTTCGGTGCCGTCTCGACGTTTCCTTACCTCTGGTAAGTCATCCGTCACCATACCAATCCGCCACAGATGCAGCAATCTCGCGTGACACCCCGGATCGCCCTTTCTGTGGCCCTGTTTACTCTGTCGCGCTTCATATTGTTCGCTTGTCGCGAAGGGCGTTAGCATGGGTTGGCAATGGCCGAAGAACACACCACCACCCCGTTCGACGCCGAAATCACGGAACTGCTCCGCTGCACGCGCTGCAACCTCCGCTATGCCGCCGGCAAATCCACCAGCTCGCTCAAGCTCACGTACTGCAGCTTTCTTTGCGAACTGGGCGACCTCGGCTTCAGCATGCAGGGGCTCGAGCACATGGAGCGCGCGGCATCGGAGCCCGCAACCGAAGCGGACGAAACACCCGAGCCGGTCGCCGTCGACTAACGGTCCCTCCTCCCCTTCCCGGTAGAATCGCGGGCATCCTTCCGACGCCGAGGTTGCCCGTGCTCTACGTCACCATCCTGCGCTCCGACCGTTCCCGCGATCCCGAACTCTGGGCCACCATCTGGCAGGGTTCGGCGCCCCCGACGCTGCAGATCAAGGCGGTCTACAACCTCCTCACCGACACCCGCATCTTCATCTGGGAGGGCGAAACCCCCGCCGATGCCCGCTATATGGATCGCTTGAACCAGGTGGGCGAAACCACCACGAGCATCGCCATGGATCAGACGGGCGGCTGGCAACAGGCCTTCGCCGGCGACCTCAACGGCATGCGCGAGTGGTTCGAAAGCCGCGGCCGCACCGGCCCTGATATCGAAGCCGCCCTCGACCTCCGCCGCCGCGGCCACGAAGCTCCCAACCTCGAAGCGGCGCGACAGGCCGCCCGAGACTGGCAGGACGAACAGGCCGCAAAGGCGTAAAGGCGCCGCTGTCAGGCGGGAGTCACTGCCTTCTCCAAGCTCCACCCTCTACGCTGGATCCGCATGAACCTCCGACTCGCCCACCTCTACCCGGATGTCATGAACATCTATGGCGACAGGGGGAACATCATCGCCCTTCGCCACCGCGCCGAGGCACGCGGCATCGATCTCGAAGTGGTCGAGGTGAACGTCGGCGATCCGTTCGACCCGTCCGAGTTCGACCTCGTTGTCATCGGTGGCGGCCAGGACCGCGAGCAACGGCGCATCGCCGACGACCTCGTGTCACGCGGGCCCGCCCTTAAAGCCGCCGTCGAAGACGATCTGCCCGTGCTCGCAGTCTGTGGCGGCTTCCAGCTTTTCGGCCATCGCTACGTCGGGCTCAATGGCGACGACATTCCCGGCATTGGCATCTTTGATATGGAAACGCGCCATCCCGGCATCGAAGCCGACCGTTGCATCGGCGACGTCGTGCTCGCGACCGAGTTTGGCGAGGTCGTCGGCTTCGAAAACCATGGCGGCCGCACCTATCTCGCGCCGGGGCAGCAGCCCTTCGGCACCGTCGTCTACGGCCGGGGCAACAACAACGGCGCTGACCAGGGCGAAGGCGCGCGTTACCGCAACGCCATCGGCACCTACCTCCATGGCAGCGTCCTTCCCAAGAACCCGGCGCTCGCCGATGCCCTCATCGAGATGGCCCTCAAGCACCGCTACGGGAACGACGTCGAACTGGCTCCGCACGACGACACACCCGAACGGGCCGCTCACGCCTCCGCGGTCGCCACGGCAAAGCGCCGGGACAACGACCGTGGATTAGGCCATGGGCCCCTCGCCGCGGGGCGACGTTTGCGAGCAAAGCTGCGCGACCTGGCCGGACGTTAAGTCGCCTTTGAATCTAGGCCGGGCGATTTCGGAAAAGGGTTAGCACTCTTGCGCCCAGAGTGCTAACATACCCAACGCTAACCCAGATCAATCCGAGGTGTACCTCAAGACATGGCAAAACAACTGGTCTTCGACGAAGAAGCCCGACACGCCCTCAAGCGCGGCATCGACGCTCTCGCCGACGCCGTCAAGATCACCCTGGGCCCCAAGGGCCGCAACGTCGTCCTCGATAAGAAGTTCGGCGCCCCCACCATCACCAACGACGGTGTGACGATCGCCAAGGACATCGAGCTCGACGAGCCGTTCGAGAACATCGGCGCCCAGCTCGCCAAGGAAATCGCCTCCAAGACAAACGACATTGCCGGTGACGGCACCACGACCGCTACGGTCGTCGGCCAGGCGATTGTCCAGGAAGGCCTCAAGAACGTCGCCGCTGGCGCCAATCCCATGGCCCTTAAGCGCGGCCTCGAAAAGGGCGCCGAAGCTGTTGTCGATGCGCTTCGCAAGAATGCCATCAAGGTCACCGAGCGCAGCCAGATGGCGCAAGTTGCCGCCATCTCCGCCAACAACGATGGCACCATCGGCGACCTCATCGGCGAGTGCATGGAGAAGGTCGGCAAGGACGGCGTCATCACCGTCGAAGAGTCCCGCGGCATCCAGACCGAAGTCGAGTACGTCGACGGTATGGCTTTCGACCGTGGTTACATCAGCCCCTACTTCGTCACCAACCCCGACCGCATGGAAGCGGTGGTCGAGGATCCCTACATCCTCATCACCGACAAGAAGCTCAGCTCGGTCCAGGAAATCCTCCCGATGCTTGAGCGCATCCTCAGCCAGACGAAGAACCTCGTCATCCTTTGCGGCGACCTCGACGGCGAAGCCCTTGCCACCCTCGCGGTGAACAAGCTCCGCGGCACCGTCAACGTCCTCGCCGTGAAGGCCCCCGGCTTCGGCGACCGCCAGAAGGACAACCTTGGCGACATCGCCGTCCTTACCGGTGGCACCGTCATCAGCGAAGAGATCGGCCGCACCATCGATAGCGTCGAGATCGCCGACCTTGGCCGTGCCCGCCGCGTCACCTCCACCAAGGAGGAGACGACGATCATCGAGGGCAAGGGCAAGAAGAAGGAAACCGATGCCCGCATCGGCCAGATCCGCGCCATCCTCAACGATGCCAAGAGTGACTGGGATCGCGAAAAGGCCCAGGAGCGCCTCGGCAAGCTGGCCGGCAGCGTCGCTGTCATCAAGGTCGGCGCCGCTACCGAGGTCGAGCTGAAGGAAAAGAAGCACCGCGTGGAGGACGCCCTCAGCGCCACCCGCGCAGCCGTCGAAGAAGGCATCGTCCCCGGTGGTGGTGTCGCTCTCCTCAACGTCATCAGCGCCCTCGACAAGGTGAAGCTGACCGGCGACGAGGCGACCGGTGCCCGCATCCTTCGCCGCGCTCTCGAAGAGCCCCTTCGTCGTATTGCCATCAACGCCGGCAAAGACGGCTCGGTCATCGTCGAAGAGGTCAAGCGTCTCAAGAAGGGCGAGGGCTACAACGCCGCCAACGATACCTACGGCGACATGATCGCTATGGGTATCCCCGATCCGGCGAAGGTCACCCGTTCAGCCATCGAAAACGCGGTTTCCATCGCAGCCATGGTGCTCACCACCAACTGCCTGATTACCGATAAGCCGGAACCGGCTGCCGCTGCTGCTCCGGCTGCGCCCCCGATGTACTAGGCCAGCACGCTGGCAACAACGGGAATCACCGCGAAGGGGCGGGTCCTTCCATCGAAGGATCTGCCCCTTCGCTCATTCAAGCTCTAGCCACGGAGGCAACATGCTCGGCGACTATGGCATCGAGATCGACCGCGAGGCTGTGGAGGAACTCCTTACCAGCGCCGATGTCCTCGTCATCGGCTTCACACTCTTCGGCGAACGCCTCCTCATCGACACCCGCACCAACCCGGAGACCGGGCCGATGGTGGCCATCGTCGAACCCCTTGGCGGCGTCCAGGAGCGGTACCACTGGCTCGGCGTCAACCGCGGCATGTTCGGCATGCCCGAGGCCTTCTCCTTCTTCGCCTGGCCCGCCACCATCAAGATGCTCGACGAGCAGAACATCCTCGGCACCATCCGTGAACGCGTCGCCTCCACCTCCAACGACGGCGGAGAGACGTTCGACCGCGCCATCGCAAAGCTGCGCGAGATGGAAATGAAGGCAATCCGGGGCGCTATTCGCGGTGATGCTCCGTGGCGGTCGCTCTGGCAGGCGGCCTGAGCTCCTGGCTCTCCCGGTTCTCTAGCGAGTCCTCCCAACTACCACGCAGTTACCCTGCTGGTACCTCGGCCGGCGGTACAGCATGAGCGTCGCGCGGCTCTCTGCTTCGCCGGCGCCCAGGGTGGAAGCAGCATCGCGGCATGCTACCGTGCCTCCGTGAAGAAGGCATAGACTGCCGTGGCGGAGGTCCCCATGAAAATCCTGAAAGCTGCCGAAGGCGAAACCACGGAGCGTACGGGCGCCCCTATTTTCGAAGGGCAGGTCCACGGCCGCTCGCTCCCTGAGAGCGAACACCTGAACGCCGCCGTCGTCTCCTTCGCCGCCGGCGCCCGCACGAAGATGCATCGCCACACCAGCGACCAGCTCCTCTACATCGTTTCCGGCATCGGGAAGGTCGGTGACCGCGATGGCGAGCACGTAGTCAGCGTCGGCGACAGCATCGTCATCCCTGCCAACACCGACCACTGGCATGGCGCCGGCGACACCGGCTCCCCTATGTCCCACCTGACCGTCCAGCGAAAGGGCTCGGAGACCACTGTCCTCGACTAGCATCCCCCTGGCCGGGTTCGTCCTCGGCCTGGCCATCCTCGGCGTCGCCTGCCGCGAAGCAGCTGTCAAAGGCACCCCCACACCCGGGCCGACGCCCGGCGCGGATGCCCGGCTCGCCGCCGACGCCTTTAGCCGCGTCAACGACGTCCGCACGGCCGCCGATCTCCCGGCCCTGGCAGAAGACGAGTCGCTCGCACAGGTCGCCACTGGGTACAGCTGCCGAATGGCGAAGGAAGACTTCTTCAGCCACACCGACCCCGAAGGTGAGGCCGTCGACGGGCGCATGGCCGAGGCGGGCATCTTCTACCTCAAGGTGGGTGAAAACCTCGCCCGCATCGAAAACGCCGATGACCCCGCAAAAGCAGCCGTGGACGGCTGGCTCGACAGCCCGTCGCACAAGGAGAACATCCTCCGCCCCGAGTTCACCCTCACCGGCATGGGCGTCTGCGGCGACGGCACGACCTACTACTTCACCCAGGTGTTCACCGAGCCGGCGGAATAGATCCCTACCCCGGCACCGCCCGGGACGCGATCGCGATAGTGTTCCCCTCGGAGTCCTTGAAAAACGCCATCCACTCCTCGGCGCCCTTTGGCCCGAACTGGCCGGCATCGTCGCGGTTGATCATGTGGGGTTCGTCCACAAATGCTATGCCCCGCTCCTGCAGTGCCTGGTAGGACTTCTGGATGTCGTCCACCCGCATGTAAAGGATCGCTCCTGGTACGTCCGCCTCGGCAACGGCATCCAACATCACCCGCACTCCCCCCAGGTCGATGAACGCCAGCCCGGGCGGATCGAACTTCGCCATCAGCGGCAGCCCCAGCGTCTCGTGGTAAAAGGCAACCGCGCGGTCGAGGTCGGCGACCCGCTGCGCTACCTGCAGCAGGCCGGAAGGTGGGGTGTAGGCAGCCATGGGCACTCCATCCGGAATTTAGTTGCGCATGCTAAGTATCTCGCCCTAGGCTTGTCAACGTGCCTCGCGATTCGCTCACCGTCGTCGACTTCGCAGAGGAACACCTGGCTCCGGCCGGTGCCTGCCTCGCTTCCCGCCACGCTGCGGAGCGCGAGAAGTTTCCCCTCCTTCCCTCGCGTTACGAGGACCCCGCGGAAGCCGCCAGTCTTGTTCGCGAGGCGATGGGCTACGCCCGCGGCGTCGCCGCCATCGATGGAGGCGACGACCTGGTCGGCTTCCTTTTCGCCGTCCGCAACATCGTCGATCCCGCCTCGCCCTCGGCTCGCTACGCGTCGCCACGCGGGTCGCTGCTCCTCGTCCATTCCCACGCCATCGCCCCCGGTGCGGAACCGTACGCGGTCTACCAGCCCCTCTTCGCCGCTCTCGCCGACAGCCTCCTGGAGCAGCGCATCTTCGAGCACACAGTTCACGTACCCGCTGGGAACGCCGCCGTGCTCGACGCCTGGTACTCACTCGGCTTCGGCAAAGTCAACGCCGTCGCCGTCCGCGACCTGACGCCTCTACCGGTAGGCCGTGGCGGCGACATCGATGTTCGCCCGGCAACCGTGGAAGACCTCGATACGGTGCAGCGCCTCGTCGACGAGGAGGCAAAGTTCCATGCCACGAGCCCCATCTACCGCCCCTACGTCGGCCCCCAGACCTGCGCTGCCGTCCGCGAGTCTCTCCGGGAAGCTCTCGCTACCGACGATAACGTCCACCTCGTCGCCCGGGTCGATGGCGAGGACGCTGGCATCATCGACGTTGGTCCCGCTCGCGGATCGCCCCTCTACAAGCCCGATGGCGCCGCCTACATTGGCGATACCGCGGTCCGCCCGGAGTTCCGCGGCCGGGGCGTGGGCGCTGCGCTGGTGGATGCCGGGCTCGCCTGGGCCCGGGACCGAGGCTACGAGGCGGTCACCCTCCACTTTGCGGCCGCTAACGCACTCTCCTCATCGTTTTGGACCGGCCTCGGCTTCGAGGTTGCCATGTGGCACCTTCGCCGCCACATCGACGAACGCATGGCAACGCACCGCCCATGACCAACCTCTGGGACCTCGCCAGCCGTTACAACAGCATTGCCGTCCATCTCTCTCGTCGCCTCCGCCGCACCGACGCCGAGTCCGGGGTTGGCCCTGCTCGCCTCTCCGCGCTCTCCGTCCTCGTCTTTGGCGGCCCCCACACCCTCTCAGAACTCGCCGCCGACGAGCACGTCAGTCCCCCAACGATGTCTCGCATTGTTTCCGGTCTCGAAGCGGGCGGCCTCGCCGATCGACGGAAGGACCGCCAAGACCGGCGCGCCGTCACCATCGACGCAACCGCGCATGGGAGGCAGTTGATGGAGCGGGCCCGGCAGCGAAGAATCGAACAACTGGCCGTCCGCCTCGCCCGGCTGACGCCCGCCGAGATTGACGGCCTCCTCGCCGCAGCCGATATCCTCGAGAAGCTGGAGACCATCAACGACGCATGAGTGAGCCGATCCGCCGCCGCTACTTCGCCAAGGGCAGTGTGCAGGGAGTCGGCTATCGCATCTTCGCGTTGCGCGCCGCTGAGACCCTCTCCGTCAAAGGCTGGGTCCGAAACCTGCCCGACGGGCGCACCGTCGAGGTCGTGGGCGAAGCGGATATGAGCACCCTCCGCGCCTTCGAGGGACAGCTACGCGTCGGGCCGGAAGGTTCGCTCGTCCAGATCCTCGAGCGTGTCGACCCGGATGAGGACGAGGAACTCAGTGGCTTCGAAATCCGGCCCTGACCGCCGGTCGCTTTCAGCGTTCGCTCGCCTCGGTTACCGTACGTAGAGATGTTCAGCCGCTCGTTTACCGTCGCCCGAATCGCCGGGATCGACATCGAGATCAACCCCTCATGGCTGATTATCGTGGCGATCATCTCGTACAGCTTCTCCCACAACGTCTTCCCCGATGAGTACAAGGGCTGGTCCACCGCGACCTACTGGGCGATCGGCATCACCACTTCCGCCCTCTTTTTCTGCAGCGTTCTTCTCCACGAACTCGCTCATGCCCTCGTCGCCCGCCGCCGTGGCGTAGCCGTTCCCAGGATCACGCTCTTCATCTTCGGTGGCGTCTCCCACATGGCTGAACAGCCGCATACGGCGCGCGAAGAGTTCTTCATCGCCGCCGCGGGACCCGCCTCCAGCGTTGCCATCGCCCTCGCTTGCACCGGCATCTACCTGGTCGCTCATGGCCGCCAGGAACAGGTCGAAGCCATGTTCGTTTGGCTGGCCGTGATCAATGGGATGCTCGCCTTCTTCAATATCCTTCCCGGCTTTCCCCTCGATGGTGGCCGCGTGCTTCGCTCCATCATCTGGGGCCGCACGCGCAGCTTCCGCAAGGCGACCACCATCGCCAGCAACGTCGGCGTTGGTTTCGGCTACGTTCTCATCATCGGTGGCATCGCCCTCGCCCTCGGGGGAGTCGTCCTCAACGGCATCTGGTTTGCCTTCATCGGCTGGTTTCTCTCATCCGCGGCCCGCAACGAGGCCCAGAGCCTGCAGCTCGAAACCGTGCTTTCGCCGCTCACCGCCCGCGACATCATGGACCGCAATTTCGCCACGGTGACGCCTGGCACCAGCATCCAGGAAGTCGTCGACCGCCACATGGTCCTTGATGGCCACCGGGCTGTCATGGTCGCCAACGACGACCGCGTCCTCGGCATCCTCACCGTTTCCGACGTCCGCCGCCTCGAGCCGCATGAGCGCATGAACACCTCTGCCCAGGCTGCCATGACTTCCCGCGAGGATGTGATCACGGTACCCGGCTCCACCGCTGCTCTCGACGTCCTGATGCTCATCAGTGAGAAGCGCCTCAACCAGGTTCCGGTACTTGAAGATGGTCGCATGACCGGCCTTATCAGCCGCCGCGAGATCCTCGACCGCGTCCAGATGGCCAACAAGCTTGGTTTCTTCCCCGGTAGCGGCGCCGACCGCCGCCTCTCCTAGCCGCCGGCTCACGTCCGGCCTGCGTTCCCCAGCCTGCCGCTCTCACCCAACCAGGGTTGAAACACCGGTCCCCCTCTGGACACAACGTTCCACGCGCCAACGTCCACCATTCCCTCTCCCTTGGCGAAGGGAGAGGGTGCAGGGTGAGGGTCCCACACGGAACCGACCCGCCGTCCCGGCTCAGTGATGAACCGCCTTCAGCGACCTACCGCTCGTACGGCCGCAGCGACCACGTCTCCCATGTATTCCAGGCTTGTTTGTTGGTGCCGTCGCCCTGCCGCAGTCCGATGCTCTTGAACACGGCAAGCTGCCCCGCGTTCGCGTACTGAGGATCGAGCGCCGCCCGCCAGACAAGGCCTGAGAACCCGGCTGCCTCCGCATCGCTGAGGATGCGCTGGAGGAAAGCGTCCTGGTCTGCCTCTGTCCCGGAGATCCTCTCACCCGCAATCGGCGCAGACGGATAACCGGCGTCGAGCAGCATGATTTCGCCATCGAATCCCTGCTGCGCTATCTGCGAGTAATAGTCCTCGTGAAGCTCCGCCGCCGTCCGAATCCCGGCGAGGTACGGGTAGCTCGAAAACGCCAGCACATCCATCCGCCCCCGGAACGCGTCGAGCACTTCCCACTGCGGCGCATGCACATCGCCCAGCGATCCGAGCAGGTCCTCGAGCTGGAAGGTCGGGAAGATCTTTACGTCGGGATGCGAGGCCTTAATCGAGTCGTAGGTCTCGTTGTAGAGCGAGACGAATTGCTGGAACTGGTCCGGGTTCCTGTTCCGCAGCATGTTGATCTCGACACCGAGCACGAGGTACTTCGGGTGGTAGTTCCGCACCACGTAGCCGGCGTAGGCCACAAACGCGTTACGCAGGTCCACGTTCGCGAACCCTTCGCCGGGGCTGACCGATGCCGGCAGGTTCGCCACGCGTTCGCGCTGAACCAGCGGGTCGGTCGGGTCGATCGCGAAAATCAGCGAGAGCCCGTCGTATTGCCGCAGGAGGTCGGCCTCCAGCCGCGTCGTGCTATTGGTTGCGTCCGAAGGCTGACGGTTGGGGAAGAACTCCTCCCAGGGCGGCGCCCGGTCGATCATCACCAGTTCGCCGTAGCGCGCCGCCGTGGCGAACGCGCTGATGTAGCTTGGGACCGTCTCCTCGGCCGGCATCGTGCTGAAACCCATCGCGAAGTGCCGGGGGTCGCCCTCCGGCGATGGCCGGACCACCGTTGGCCCCGGTGTCGGGTCGGCAGTCGCCCCGCGGCAGCCGGTAAAGGCGACCAGCAGGAGCATTGCTACAATCGCCAAGGCGGGGGAACGAAGCGAGCGCCACCTGATGCCCATCCGGCTGGCCTTTCTCGGCGCCATCCTTGTTGGCCTCCTGGCGGGAGGTTCAGTCGCGGCGTACCGTGCCTTCCCCACCGGTGGCGGCTCCACCGATGGCCCCGTCGCCACGCCCACTCCCGATCCCGCTAACCCCGACGATGTCGCCGCCGCGCTCGCTGACGCCCTCTCGCACGAGGATGCGGCCGCCCTCCACGCCATGCTCGATGACGGCGACGCCGCCACTCTTCCCGTCGCCCAGTTGCAGGAGATATTCGCCAATCTCGACGCACAGGCTGGCGTGCTCAGTATTGCCGCGGCCGTCGAGTCCGCGTCCGAGGCCGGTGCAACCATCTCTCTCACCCTTTCGACAGGCTATTTCGGGGATGTGCAGTACGCCATAGAGGCCACCTTTACCGCGACCCCCGATGCGGACCTCCGGGTGCGCTGGTCGCCGGCCCTCATTCATCCCGACCTCGCCCAGGGCCTCAGCTTCGAGTCCGACCTCGACCGCCCCACCCGTGGCACGATCTACGACCGCAACGGCGTCGTCCTCGCCCAGACCACTGACATCCGTTACATGGGTCTCAATCGCTCCATCATCAGCAATCCGGCCACGGTGAAGGCTGCCCTCCTCCAGTTCGGCTTCGATCAGGAGGCCATCGATGCCGCCTTCGATAGCCCCCTCGGCTCCAATCAACGTGTGCCCGTCGGGACGGTCGTCGACGATCGCGCCGTCGAAGCAAATGAGCTGGTCCGCGACACCACGGGACTCCTCCTCTGGTTCGAACCGCTGCGCGTCCATCCGCTCGGTCCCGCCGCTGCTCACGTCGTCGGCTACACGCGCGAGTTGACCGCCGACGAGCTGGCTGCGCGCGCCGGCTTTGGCTACGTCCCCGGCGACCGCATTGGCGCCACCGGCCTCGAAGCCGGTGCCGATAGCTACCTCGCCGGCCAGCCCGGCGGAACCCTCCGCATCGTCGACCCGGGCCACACCATCAACATCGTCATCGCCGAGCGCGAATACCGGCCCGGCGGCGACCTCAACACAACGCTCGACGCCGGCGTCCTCCAGCGTGCTTACGAGCGCCTCGGTGGCCGCCCCGGTGGCTCGGTCGTCATGGATCCTTCGACGAACGAAGTCCTCGCAGTCAACAGTTCCCCGTCGTACGACCCCTCGGCATTCGAACGCAACGATGGTGCGGCCATCGCCGCCATCCTCGACAACGAAGACCACCCGCTAAACAACCGCGCCACCAACGGCCTCTACTCCGCCGGCTCCACCTTCAAGCTGGTCACCGGTTCTGCCGGTCTCGAGTCCGGCTTCTACTCCACCACCGACTTGATCAACTGTCCCGCAATCTGGGATGGCGTCGATCCACCGCGTCGCAACTGGGAGGCCGGCCAGGGCCTGCTCACCATCGCCCAGGGCCTCATGCGATCCTGCAACACGCTCTTCTACCAGGTCGGCCTCACCCTCTACAACGAGACCGACAACTTCCTCTCGGAAGTGGCGCGCAAGTACGGTTACGGCTCGCCAACCGGCATCGTCGGCCTCGCGGAGGAAGGTGGCCTCGTGCCCGATGCCGCGTGGAAGGTGGCCAATCGCGGCGAGCCCTGGTATCCCGGCGACGAGGTGAACCTCGCCATCGGCCAGGGCGACCTCCTCATCACGCCACTACAGCTTGCTAACGCCTACTCCGCCTTCGCCTTCGACGGTCTCCGTACCCCCGTCATCATCCAGGGCCAGGACCCGGGTCCGGGCACCTCCCTTGGCCTCACGCCCGAAGAGCACGCCCACCTGCTTCTCGGCCTCAAGCTCGTGACCGGCGCATCCGGCACGGCCAGCGCCGCCTTCGCCTTCTCCGGCTACAACGACTTCGCCGGGAAGTCCGGCACGGCCGAAGACGCCGGCGCCCAGCAGCATGTCCTCTTCGTCACCTTCGCCCCGGCGGATGATCCGCACGCCCTCGCCGCCGTCGTCTTTGATGATGGCGAATCAGGCAGTATCGAAGCCGGCCCCGTGGCCCGCGACCTCGTCCTCCAGGCTCTCGGGCGCTAGGGCACCTGCAACAGCTGCAAGGTGTTCCCGTCCGGGTCCTGGAAGGTTGCCAGCCAGCCGCCCCACGGCTCCTGTTCCGGCGGGCGAGAAAACGTGACCTTCGCCTCTACCAACCGCCGGTGGACCGCGTGGATGTCATCAACGCGGAAGTTCACCATCAGCCGGTTGGGGTCGGCGTTGGGGCCGCGTACTTCGTCGTGCAGGCCGATCGTCAGCTTGAAGTCGTCCCACTGGAAGTTCGCCGTCCGCTCCTTCACATGTCGCGGCTCCAGCCCCAGCACGTCGCGGTAGAACCGCACCATCGGCTCAAGCTGCTCCGTGTAGATGAGCACCCCGTTCACTGGCCCGATGTCGGGCATCGTTACTGCGCCTTCCACGTCGGCTGGCGCTTCTCGCGCGCTGCCGCCATCCCCTCTTTCGCGTCCTCAGTAGCGCCCGCTACTTTCCGCATTGTCTCCCCGAAACGGATCGCCTCGACAAAGTTCAGTTCCTGCCCGCGATAGGCGACTTCCTTCGTCGCCCGCACTGCCAGCGGCGCCGAGAGCAGGAGCCGTTCGGCCAAACGCCTGGCTGCCGGCATCAGGTCCTCGTGGGGCACCACCTCGCGCACCAGCCCCATCTCCTTTGCCCGCTGCGCCGAGACGCGCTCACCTATCAACAGCAGTTCCATCGCGTTCTGCCAGCCAACTTTCTTGGGCATCCTCACCGACCCCTGGATCGTCGGCACGCCGATCCGCACTTCCGGGAACCCGAACTCCGCCCGCTCACTCGCGATCGCGAAGTCGCAGGCGGCGACCATCGTCAGGGCGAATCCCAGGGCGTAGCCGTTCACCGCCGCGATCGTCGGCTTCCACACCTCGAGACCTGACTCGAGCGAGGTCATACTCGGCGTTTCCCAGTGGCTCGTGCCTTGCGGTCGCGCGCCCCCTCGGAGGTCGGCCCCTGCGCTGAAGGCCCGGCCGGCCCCGGTGATGATCGCGACCCACGCCTCGTCGTCGTCCCGGAACCGCACCCAGGCGGCGTTCAGGTCCTCGCGCAACTCCTGGTTGATCGCGTTCAACGCCTCCGGGCGATTGTAGGTGATGGTGGCAATGCGCCCCTCGCGCTCGTATAGCACGGTGTCTGTCATGGTCTGTCCTCCGAAGTCTTGTCTGGTGGGCCGATTCTAGGCGAGCTTGCCCTCCTCCGCCCGAGCCCGGGCTATGAATGTGTCGACCTCCGCATCGGACCGCAGGATGAAAAGCCGCATCTCCTCCGGGCGCTCCCGGAAGGCAGACCGCATCTTCGCCATGTGCGGCCGCCACGTGGTGATTCCGAAGCGAAACATCGAGTTCCAGCCCAGCACGTCGCGCCAGCGTTCGCGGTTGGTCCCCCAGAGCAGTTCGCGCGTCCACACCCGGCGGATCGTGCGCCGGCAGACCCGCGGATAGACTCTCCAGAACGGAAGCCGCAGCCAGACAGCGGTCTCGGCCCGCTCGAAAACAAGGTCCCGGACGGTGCTGTAATTGCCGTCACACACCCAGCCGTCGCCCGCGGCATCGAGTGCGGCAGCCACCTTCGCCCGGAAGTCGTCTCGCTCCGGTACGCCCCAGTTCGGCAGGTGGTGCAGCGCATCCAGCTCGATATGCGGTACGCCGATGGCCTCTGCCAGTCTGCCTGCCGTCGTCGACTTGCCCGAGCCCGATGGCCCATAGAGCGCGATGCGCCGACCGACGCGGCCGTCATGTCGTGACATTCGCTAGGTTGCCCGGCCGCGCAGTTCGTCTGCCTTGCGTGGCGCCGCGGTCAGGATGTTGAGGATCTGTTGCCAGTAGCGGCTCAAGCCGTACTGGCCTCCCAGGGACGCCGCAACCGCCACTCCGACGATAACCCAGTCTGACCAGCCGACCTTGGTGAAGGCGAAGAAGTCGCGCAGACCGGGCGTGTACATCGTCACGATGAAACCCCCAATGAGGATCGCCCCGAGGAAGGTGGTCAGCACGGGCCGCGTCAGGCTCCGCCACGATGCCCCCTCGAACCCGAGGATTTCGACCATGAAGAAAAGCCCGGTGATCCCCAGGGTGAGCGAACTCAGCGTGCGCGCTTCCTCCACGCCCCTACCGGGAAGACTCTCAGTCAGCAGATAGACCGCGATCGCCGCCGCCGCCAGCGCGCCCGATGCGGGCAACGCGAACCGCAGCACGTTGTTGGTGAAGTCACGACCCGACCCCGGCGGCGGCACCGAGATCGAGATGAACACCGCCGGGATGCCCAGCGAAAGCAGCGCCGTGATCGACCCTTGCCGCGGCAAGAACGGAAAGTCGAGGCCCAACATGTTCGTCGCCACGATCAAGAGGAACGCGTAGATACTCTTCGCAAGAAACAGCTTCGTCAGCCGGGCTGCGTTCCCAAGCACGCCCGTAGCCTCCTTCACACCCCGGATCAGCGCCTCAAAAGAATCCTTGAGGAGCACGATCCCCGCCACGGCGCGTGCCGTCGAGGTACCCGAGGCCATAGCCACCGCCACATCGGCTGCCCGAAGCGCTCGCACGTCATTCGCACCGTCGCCCACCATTGCCACGAAGTGACCCTGTTTTCGCAATTCACTAACGATCGCCGCTTTCTGATCCGGGTCGATCCGGCCGAAAACAGTCGTCGCCTCCACGGCGTCTCCGAACTGTTCCGGGGACATCGCCGCCAGCTGGTCGCCCGAGGCGAGCCCGCCACGCGGGTGAATTCCCAGCTGCGCAAGCAGCGCCGCGACGGTGTGAGGGTTGTCCCCGCTGATGATCTTTGGCTCGATCCCCAGCTCATCCATCATCTCAAAGGCTCGCGTGACCTCTGGCCGCAACACATCGCCGAGGGTGATCAATGCCAGGGGCCGAAACTCGCCGAACTCCTTGCCGACTTCCGGCAGCACATCGCACTCCGCAAAAGCGACGCCACGCAGCCCTCGCCCTGTTGCCTCCTGGTACATCGCGAGGAGCGGCGCGGCGGCCTCCCCGTCGCCAGGAAACACCGACTCGGGCGCTCCCAGTACAAACACCCGCTCTTCGCCTCCTGCCTTCAGCCGCAGGGCGCTCCACCGTCGCTCGGAGTTGAACGGTACCTTGGCCGTCTCCTCGGCCGAGTTCGACCTCGCGGCCAGCCCCTCGGCGAGGGCGGCCGCCGTCTTGCTGTCTCGTCGCGCGGCCACCATGTAGGCGCCGAGCCAGGGCAGGTAGCCTTCCATGCCCGTAGCCCAGCTCACCGTATCCAGCTTCAACTCGTTCGCCGTGAGGGTGCCCGTCTTGTCGAGGCAAATCACGTCCACATAGTTCAGGGCTTCGACCGCCGAGATGTCCTGGACGATGGCGCCCGCCTGGGCCACCCGTACCGCGCCGACCGCGAATGACACCGTGATGCCGAGGAGCAATCCGACCGGCACCACCGTCGTCACCAGCGCGGTCACATCGCGAATCGCGTCGGTCAGGGTCTTGCCGTCCTCGTTCATGTACTGGATGACCAGGAAGGCGGCCAGTACCCCCGTCACCGTCAGGAGCACTCGCAGGATGCGGTTGAAGCGCACCTGCAGCGGCGTGCGCCGGCGGACAAGCTCTTTCGCATCCGCGGTCAGCCGGACCATGTAGGCCGCCGCTCCCACCTTCTCTGCCCGGTAGTAGCAGTCACCGCCTACGCAAAAGCTGCCGGACTTGAGCTCGTCACCTTCGGATCGGGTGACGGAATCGGACTCACCGGTGAGGAGCGATTCATCGATTTCCGCGCGCCGCGCCGATATGTGGCCGTCCGCCACCACCTGGTCGCCCGGCTCCAGGTGAACGAGGTCGCCCTGTACCACAGCTGTTGCCGCGATCGCCTGTTCGACGCCGTCCCGGACGACGGTGGCGGTGGGTGCTGTCAGCGCCACCAGCCGCCGCAACGTCCGGGTAGCCCGCAACTCCTGGAACGTCGACACCACGATGTTCGCCACGATCACCACGCCCACAAAGGCGCCGTCGCGGATCTGCCCCAGCGCGGCAAGGGCGACGATGAGGCTGATCAGGAGGATGTTGAAGAACGTGAGCGTGTTCGCGCGCACCACGTCCCAGTCGTCGCGTTGCTTGCTGGAATCGACATTCGCCAGGCCTCGCTCGGTCAGCGAGCGGGCCTCCGCCGAGCTCAACCCGCCGGCCGCGACGGGCGGCGCCGCGGCGATCGGAGCCGATGCCCCGGGGGTTCCTGCGGTCGATGAGGCCATGACCTACCAGTCTACGGAAGGCGGGTGCAGGGAGAACGGAAAGGTGGCGGTAGGAGGTTGGCGTCGAAGCCTATATCTTGAGGCCGACAATGGAGAGCGTGATGAGCAACCCCATGAACGCTGCGCAGAGCAGTGAAAGCCAGCCTATCGTTTGCCACATGGTGTTCGACGCTCCCGGAACTGATCGGTTCGAGGACGAATCCTACCGCGTCGCACGCCCAGAGGCACGTTCACGATGAGGGATCCCCGTCCGGCAACGCGCGCGGTCGTGCTTGCCGCTGGCACCGGCAGCCGCATCAGGCCACTCGAAAACGACCTGCCGAAGCCGCTCACGCCGCTCAATGGCAAAGCCCTGATCAGCTACACGCTCGATGCCCTTGCCGCGAACGACATCGACGATGTCATCGTCGTCACCGGCTACCGGGAAGAACTTGTGCGTGCCGCGCTCAGCGAGGGTGGCGCGGTCGAAATGACGTTTGTCACGAACCCCGACTTCGAACTTGGCGCGGCCGCCTCTCTGGCTGCCGCCCGGGACGAGCTCGAAGCCGAGCCCTTCCTCCTCCTTATGGCCGACCACGCCTTCGCACCCGGCCTCGTCCAGACCCTCCTCGCCGGTGCCCGGGACGCGGGGGCTACCGTCGCGGCCGATTTCGCACCGCACACGACCGCCTATGAAGACGAAGCCACCAAGCTCGCCATCGATTCCGGCGACGGCCAGTCGCGAGTCATCTCCATCGGCAAGAAAGTCACGCCCTGGCAGGCGCTCGACGCCGGTGCCTTCTACTGCACCCGAGATACGTGGCGGGCCCTTGATGCCGTCCCGCACGGCGCCGAACTCAGCGCAGTCTTCGACCGCATGGCCAGCGACGGTCTCCTCTTCGCCGCCGACGTCTCAGGACAGTTTTGGTACGACGTGGACACCCCTGACGACCTTGCGGCTGCTCACGCGCTTCTTCATGGTCGCCCCTGAATGGCCTACGACGGCATCGTCTCTCGCTACCTGAATCGTCCCCTGAGCCGGCCCGCCGCCAGGGCCCTCGTTTCCACGCCACTCACACCGAACAGCGTGACCATCGCCACGACCTTGCTTGCCTTCGCCGCCGCTGTCGCTGTCGCCGCCGGCTGGCAGATCGCAGGCGGAATCGCTATCCAATGCTCCAGCGTCGCCGACGGAATCGACGGTGACCTTGCTCGCTTGCGTGGCGCCGCCACACGCTTCGGCGGCTTCCTCGATACCATCTGCGACCGCTACGCCGACGCCGCCATCATCGGCGGCATGACCATCTACGCCTGGCGGTTCGAAGATTTCCCGCGCCCCGAGTTCGTTGGCATGCTCGCCCTCGCCGGCGCCCTTTCCGTCAGCTACAGCCGCGCCCGCATCGAGGCCTCCATGCCCGATGCGCCCGCCAACCTCGACGCCGTGTTTGGACTGGCCAGCCGCGACGTTCGGCTTCTCGTCGCGGCTGTTGGCACCGTTGCCGGTCAGTGCTACTGGACGCTCGTCCTGCTTGCGGTCCTCTCCGGCCTGACGGTCGCCTGGCGGCTCTTCTACCTCCGACTGCGGGGCATTGGTGCGCCGCCGAAAGGCGCTTGAGTGGCCGTCACCCTACACTCAAGTGGTGAGTGCCCTCGGGACGCGTGAGTGGGTCGGCCTCGGCATGTTATTGGTCGCGGCATTCATCGCCGCAACCTTCCTCGATGCCGGCGCCCACGACAGCATTGCTCCCCGCACGCCCGTCATCGGCGTGCCGGTCGACACGCCCACGACGGAACCGACCGCCACCGCAACCCTGCCACCCCCCAGCGAAATCGAAATCCCTGACGGCTCGTGGCTCGTCGAGTACTACGAAGGCGACAACACCGAAGCATCGGTTGCAACCTTCGTCCAGTCACTCGATCTCGAGTACCCCTACGCCCCTTTCGGTGACTTCCACGACAACGAATGGCACCTGGAGGCGCGCGCCGACCTGACCCTGGAGGCGGGGCAACAGACCTTCACCGTCGTCCACGACGGCGCCATCCGTGTGCTCGTCAACGGCGAACAGGTAGCCGCCGATGCCGATCCCGCCGATGGCGAACGCTCGCTTGTCGTCCTCTTTCCCTTCGAGGGAGGCAAGGCCACGATCCGTATCGTTGCAGTTGATGAGTCGGGTCCACTGATCGTGCGCTGGCGTTAACCGGCAACCACGCCTTCCATCACGACAACCTTCTCGGCGATCAGGCGGTCGAGGTCGCCCTCGCGCCCGATCATGGCCAGCACCGCGCGGGCATCGCTCCCCGGTCGAGGGGCGGGTTTGCCCGGCTCCGGTGGCGTCCGTGACAGTCGTGGCGAAGGCCCAACGGTTGTGATCGGCCCAAGGTCGTCGTGCTCGCGGGTGATGCTCAGACCATGCGCCTGTGCCCACGTGTCCTCCATCAGTTCGCGTACGTCATCGACCACTCGGTGGGCGCCGATTCCCGCCCCCTGCAAGGTTGCAACCCACTCCCCGACCGTCCGCGTCTTGAAGATCGCCTCAAGCGCCTCCGCCCGGGCTTCGCCCCCGAGCTGCGCCGCGGCAGCAAGCTCGGGTACCGCCGAAAGCTGTCCCTCTTGTGCCGCGAGGAAGAGCCATCCGTCGCTGGCTTCGTACGCCCGATAAAGGGGCCCCTCGCCCAGCGCCTCTTGCCCGCGCGGTTCGGTCCATTCTTTCCCTGCGAACGAAGGCAGCAGCACCGACTGGAACATCGTCGCCGTGAACGCCAGTGCCGTATCCACATGCTGGCCGCGCCCCGATCGTTGCCGCTCCAGCAGTGCCAGCATCACGCCGTAGGCGCCCATCAGCCCCGTCCCGTAGTCGTTCACGGCGAATGGCGCCAGCGTCGGCCGCTCGCCGCCGTAGCGCTCCTGCATCCCGCTCGCCGCCTGGGCGATCTGCTCATGCCCCGGCCGTCCCGCGAATGGGCCGATCTGGCCATAGGTGTTGAGTGACGCGTAGACGATATCCGGCTTCCGGGCCCTCACTGCTTCGTAGCCAATCCCCAGCTTGTCGGCCACGCCTTTGCGGAAGTTCTGGACCACCACATCCGCGTCCTCCAGCAGTTCCCAGAAGATCTCCAGCCCTTCCGGCGTCTTCAGGTCGAGAACGATGCTGTTCTTGCCCCGGTTCACGTCGTTGTGGAAAGCCACACGGGGGCGGTGGGGGCTGTCGATCTTCACCACATCCGCACCAAACTCGGCGAGCGTCCTCCCGCAGGTCGGCCCCGCAAGAATGATGCAGAGGTCAAGCACGCGGATGCCCTCGAGTGCCTTCTTCGCCTCGAGTGCCGTCTCGACCGGCGCCTCCGCTCGTCCGTTCAGGCTCGCGAGGATCTCGCTCCGGTGGGCATTCGGCGCGCTGCGAGCCATCCGAATGCTCCCCGGCGTCTCCGACAGGCGAACGTTGATTCCCGGCCCTCGCACCGTACCCAGCACGGGGTCTTCGCCGTCGACGATGATCTTCGAACCGAGGGCGCCCGGATTCTCCAGCCACTCGGCGGTTGTCCGGCAGACCGCGCCTTCGGTCCCCACTTCCTCGCATAGCACTTCCCATTCCGCCGCCGTCCGCGTCTTGAAGAGTTCCGCGATCCGTGTCTGCTGCTCCTCTTCCGTCAGCGATTCCCACTCTTCGCTGAGCACCCAGGCGTCCGCTCCCGTGGCCGCGAAGAACTGGGGCACGTTCTGGTTCCCCGCGTGGTACATGAACCAGCGCCCGTCCTTGCACTCGAACTGCCGCGTCCACCCCAGGATTCGCGACATTGCCCGCACGTCCGCCGCGCCCGTGTTGTTGTGCACGCGCAGGCCCCGGATGCCTAGCGCAGCGTACGTGGCGTCAAACAGCGGCACTTCGACCACCTGGCCGACGCCATCACGCTCACGCACGTTCAGGGCGACGCCAATGCTCATCGCTGCCAGGAACGCCGCGTAGCACGACGAGAACGGCAGCGCCGTATAGACCGGGTGTCCGCCCGATGCGCCCCGGTAGGTGCCGGTCGCGGCTGCAACCACTCCCTCCCAGGCCCGCACGTCCCGTCGCGGGTCGTCCGGCGCGAATCCCGGCAGCGAGGCGTAGATCAGCCGCGGGTTCCTCGCGGTCAACGCCTCCGCCCCCAGCCCCAGCCGCTCCATCACACCGGGCCGGAAGTTCTCCACCACGACGTCGGCCGAATCCACCAGCCGAAGCGCGTTCTCCCGGTCAGCGTCAGTCTTCAGGTCCAGCACGATGTTTCGCTTGTTCCGGTTCCAGGTCGCGTTAGCCGGCGTATCGAAACGCGGGCCCCCGGGTGGGTCGACACGGATAACATCCGCCCCCTGGTCTCCCAGCAACATCGCCGCCAGCGGCCCCGCGATGTACTGCCCGAAATCGATAACCCGAATCCCGTCGAGTGCGCCTGCCATGTGGAACCCCTTGGCCGCAGCCGCGGCGTGCTCAATCTACAGGGTTCGTTGTGCCGGCGGCCGAACCGCATTCGGAACGCCCCCGAATTCTGCTAGACTTCCCACACATCCCGGAAAGGCGAGCCCGCCATGACATCCACCGAGCCCCAGAAAGCGCCACCGACCGGCTTCCAGCTCATGCCGATGAACCCCGAGTTCCAGAAGAATCCCTATGCCCTGATGGGCGAGGTGCGAGAGGCTGACCGCGTGGTTCATGACGCCGCCACCGGACGCTACATGGTCGGTCGTTTCGAGGACGCCTACGCGATCGTCAACGACCGCGACCTCTGGGTTGACCAGCGAAAAGCGAACGAGACGCCCTTCCGTGCCGCCATCGCCGCCCGCCGTGGCCAGGACGATCGCGAGCCGTCGATGCTCGGCCTCGACCCGCCCGCCCACACTCGCCTTCGCGCCCTCGTCAACAAGGCCTTCACGCCACGTGCTATCGAAGCTATGCGCCCCCGCATTTACGAGATCGCCAACGCTCTCCTCGACGCCGTCGAAGGCAAAGACGCCTTCGACCTGATGGCCGCCTTCTGCCAGCCGTTCCCTACCATCGTCATCGCCGAGATGCTCGGTGTGGACTCAGCCGACCAGGCCAACTTCAAGGTCTGGTCCGATGACCTTGTCGCCGCCGGCTTCAACCCCTTTGCCGGCGAAGAGGCCATGAAGAAGGCCAACGTCGCCCGCCAGAACCTCGATGCCTATCTCAAGGAAGTCATCGCCGACCGCCGTGCCAACCCCCGTGAGGACCTCATCACCGGGCTCGTCCAGGCCGAGAACAATGGCGATTTCCTCAACGACGATGAGGTCATCGCGATGATCTCGCTCCTCCTCCTCGCCGGGAACCTCACCACTACCGACCTCCTCGGCAATGGCATGAAGAATCTCCTCCAGCACCAGGAGCAAGCACAGCTCCTTCGCCAGGAACCGTCGCTCATCCCTCACGCCATCGAAGAGATGCTGCGCTTCGAGGGTCCGATCACCCAGACTGGGCCGCATCGTCTCAGAGGACCGTGAGATCGCTGGCTGCCCCATGCACAAGGGCGATTCGATCAGCGTCCTCATCGGCGCCGTGAACTACGACCCCCGCCTCCACAAGGACCCCGAGAAGTTCGACGTCACCCGCGAAGACATCGACCACCTCGCCTTCGGTGGCGGCCGCCGCTACTGCCTGGGTGCGCCCCTCGCCCGCCTCGAAGCCGCGATCGGTGTCGAGATGCTGCTCAAGCGCCTGCCGAACCTCCGCCTGGCCGAACAGGAATTCGTCTACAAGCAGGTGCCGGTGTTCCGCGGCCTGGAGCGCCTGCTCGTCGAGGTCTAGCTCCTCCGCTACCGCTGGTCGATGGGCACGTAAGGCACCGTCCGCGCACCCGTGTAGACCTGGCGCGGCCGTGCGATTTTCTGCTCCGGGTCCGTGATCATCTCGCGCCACTGGGCCAGCCAACCCACCGTCCGCGGAATCGCGAACAGCACCGGGAAAATCGAGGTCGGGAAGCCCAGCGCCTGGTAAATGAGGCCGCTGTAGAAGTCCACGTTCGGGTACAGGCGCCGCTCCACAAAGTAGGAATCGGAGAGGGCTACGCGCTCCAATTCGAGCGCTACCTCCAGCAGCGGGCTGATGCCCGTCAGATGGAGCACCTCGTCCGCGTGTCGCTTGATGATCGCCGCGCGCGGGTCGTAGTTCTTGTAGACGCGGTGGCCAAAGCCCATGAGCCGCCGCTCCCCCGTCTTGAACCCCTCAACCGCTTCCGCCACCCGGTCCTTCGTGCCGATCTCCTGGAGCATCAGCAGGACCTGTTCGTTGGCGCCGCCGTGGAGGGGGCCGTAGAGGGCCGCTGCGGCTGCGGCAACGGACGAATAGGGGTCCGGCCGCGACGAACCGACACTGCGCATGGCGTTCGCGCTGCAGTTCTGCTCATGGTCGGCATGGAGGATGAAGAGCACATCGAGGGCCCGCTCAATCACGGGATCGGGGTCGTACTTCAGTTCGCCCATTTTCCAGAGCATCGACATGAAGTTGCCGACAAAGCTGAGATCGTTGTCCGGGTAGACGTATGGAAAGCCCTGTCGCTTGCGGAAGGCGAAGCTGGCCAGCGTCGGCATCTTCGCGATCAGCCGCCGGGTCTGGAGCTCTCGGTTGTCCGCGTCGTCGACGTTGCCCGCCTCCGGATAGAACGTCGCCATGGCAGCGACGGTGGAGATGAGCATGCTCATTGGGTGGGCGTCGTAGCGGAAGCCCTCCATGAAGAGCCGTACGTTCTCGTGGACGAACGTGTGGTTCTTGATCTCGTCGTTCCACTGGTCGAGTTCGGCCGTTGTTGGCAGGTGGCCGTAGAGCAGGAGGAAGGCAGTCTCGATGAACGTCGACTGCTCCGCCAGCTGCTCGATCGGGTAGCCCCGGTATTCGAGGATTCCCCGGTCGCCATCGATGAAGGTGATGTCCGACCGGCACGATGCCGTGTTGGTGAAAGCCGGATCGTAGAGCATCAGGCCGAAGTCTTCGTCCGAGGTCTTCAGTTTCCGGAAGTCGATGGCGCGGACGGTGCCATCGACGATGGGCAATTCGAGCGTCTGACCGGTCCGGTTGTCGGTCACGGTGAGAGTATCAGCAGTCATGGAAACTCCACGCGGAAAAGGTTAGGTGCGGGCGCAGGCCCGAGTGTACAGCCTACGGATATGGCTATCGATCTCAAGAGCCCGGCTATCGGAAAGCGGAATGCGGCTAGCCGCGTTTCGAATAATCGGTGGTCGCGTCCGGGGGCACGAGTCCCGTCCTGTAGGCATACGCGGCAGCGCGCCCGCGACTTTGGACGCCAAGTTTGCCTAATACCGCCGCCACGTGGCTGCTTGCCGTGCGAACCGTGATCCCGAGACTACTCCCGATCTCCTTGTCTCCCGCACCTTCCGCGAGAAGCATGAGGACCTCAAGTTCTCGACTGGTGAGCGACGATGATGGGTGGAGTTCGGGCTCTTGACTCGCGAGCGCCATCGCCACGGAAGTCGACATGGCCACCTGCCCGGATGCAACGCTCTCAATCGCCCGGAAAAGGTCTTCGCCCCGTGCATCCGGCCCGAGCAGACCCAGTGCCCCTGCCCGGAGACACTCACGCAATGCGCCACCTTGAGTGTCGGGAGCCAGCACCACCGCATTGGCACCCGCTGGCCGCGCCGCCACGAGCGCAGGTGCCTGGTCGCCACCGGCGACCAGGACATCGCATCGAGCAATCTCCCCATCTCGCTCATCACGCTGGACTGATGCTGCGATGTGCGGTCGCTTCGCTAGCAACACCGCGAGCGCTTCTGCGACGACGCCTTCGGGATGAGCGATCAAAACACTAATCACACGGCTACCCCTTCCCGAACGGGCGCTCTCGACCATTTCCTGGCTACGGGAGCCTGGAGGCACTGACAAACATACGGATAGGGACTCGGTAGCTTTTCAGACGCGGGCGGGCGCGGAACCACCGACACTCGTGGTAGCCGAATATCGGTCGAAGGAGAGAATCAGGATGGACAGACGTTTTTGGCAAGCGCCGAAACGGGCACTGGTCGCCAGCGTCGCGTTGGGACTGCTCGGCATAGCAGTTGGCGCAGGAGTGATTCTTGCGACAACCAGCGATGCCGGTGCGAACCTTAACGACAATCCGTTCGCTGGTGGATTCACAATGTCGACACAAATGGAACAATCGTCTGAATTCAAGCTCATGTTGCGCTCTGAAGCGGAGCAGTTGAGTTATTGGCTGAACGTACTTGCCAATCCGGCTGCTCCCTGCGCCACACCTTGCGAGCGCGTATCGGACCCCGTGATGACCTGGACCGGCATCGCCGAGCGTTGTAACAAGCTCGGGCCGAGTGATTGGATTGTCCCGGCCCGGGCACTCGGACGCGACGATGAAATCGTCGCCCGATCGGTCGCCGACGCTTGCGACGCCGTGACCCTGGCGCTGAGAAAGAACGGCCAACCTGACGACTCGCCCGCCTGGCGGTCCCGCGCCGCTGCCGCGCGAGCACCACTTACCGCTGCTCAAGCGCAAATCCTCACGAGTGGAGAACCCGACTGATGCGCCGGGTGACACGACGACTGGCACTTTTGCTGCCTTTGGCTTCACTCGCCCTGGGTCTCCCTTTTTGGAGGGAGTGTAGCAGCGGCGGCAACCAACCACGCCACATCGGGAACGGGACGCCAGGAGAACAGCGGGTCCCATCCCAACAATCCCGGCTCACGTATGGGTTTCGGTCGGAGCGAGCCATGCTGGAACCGTCACCAGTGGCGGCCGCTTCCACGATAACTGCACGGCTAGCGCTTGCTTTGGGGCCTTCAGCCTCTCTGACTCGGGCGTGGACACAATAGGAGAGACCCAGTGATGAAGATCGCAGCATATTTCTTCGGCGCCATGGCGCTGCTGATGGCGTCCGCGGCGTGCGGGGACAGTGACACACCGGAACCGACCAGCGCACCGAACACCGCAACTGTTGCCACAACCGTCGCCACAGTAACGCTGACGAGCGAATCCCGGATGGAAACGCCGACCGCGACGAGCGCTGTGGAAGTGCCCACTGCAACGGCGTCCTTGTCGGACTCGCCGCAGGGCCTTTATCCACAGTCGGTCCGCACCGGGACGCCCGTCGACGGGCTCCTTGCAGCGCTGGAGGATGAGGACGCGCAGGCGGCCGCCGCCCTGCTCAGGCTGAGTTCGGTGCCTTGCGGCCAGGGCATCGGTTCACCGAACTGTGAGGGCAAGTCTCCCGGGACGGTCGTCGACGCCTTCCGGATTGGTAGTTGCAGTTCACTCTGGGTGCCCCTAGACCGAGCCGCAGAAGTGCTCGGACCACTCATCGGAGGCGGCGAATACTACCTCCGCTCAGCCTATATGATCGCCCAGGAATTCGAGCTTCCCGCCGGCACATACGGACTGATCGCCGCCACAGGACTCGATGGCGATGTGCTCAAGTTCATCCTGGATGGCGACGGGAACGTCATCGGATACGGCGGGACCTGCGGCAACCCGCTCACGCAGTTCGACCCGACTCCGCCCGAAGCCACCGTGATCCTTGCGCCGCCGGCCGGTTCATAACCTGCTCAAGCGCGTTTCGAATAATCGGTGGTCAGCCAGCGCTCCGGCGTCAGGGTTACCCAGAGGGAACTCCCGTCGCCGCCGGCTGCGTACCGCCGACCACCCTCTTCGCCGAGGTACCGCTGGGCCATTCGCAGCGTTGCTCCTTCCGGCGGCTTCGCGGCAACCGTCACCGGCCCTTCGACCGAGACGTACTGGTACGGCGCCGTCTCAGTCTGGGCCACCAGCGACGCGCGCGTCGCGGTCTTCAGTAGCTTCGCTTTCCGGGATTCCGGCCCGATAAGCATCGTCACGTCACCGCCCGGCTCGTAGGCGTACCAGATCGGCGCCGTGAGCGGTCCCCGCCCGGGGTCTTCGATGGAGACAACGCCGACATGGAGGTCGGCAAGAAAGGCTTCACGTTCGGCTTTCGTCATTGCAAGAGACATGGGCAGGAGTCTACGCAACGCCTGGGGCTAGAGGCCGCGGGCCGGCCCCCATAGCCTGCCGAGGCCCCGGGCACGAGGGGTTCTCCCCATCGCCGGTCAGGTCGCACCGTCTGCGATTGCCGATTTCGATTCCCCCATCCAGCGAACAACGGGGGAATGGCGTCGTCCGGTCGCTATCCTGAGGCAGTGAGCGAAGACGTTTGGGCCGCGCTCGCCGAGCAGTTCGTCGACGGCGCCTATGCCTCGGTCAAGGGCCTCGTGCGCACGTACGTCATGCACCAGCACTTGCTGGCACACCTGCCGCCGGCCCCCGCTACCATCCTCGACGTGGGCGGCGGGGCCGGCCACCAGTCCTTCCCCCTTGCCAGCGCCGGGTACAACGTGACCTTGCTCGACTCCTCGCCGGCCATGCTCGACCGTGCACGACAACGACTGGCCGTCCTCCCCCGAGAGACCCGGGCCCGCGTCACCTTTGTTGAGGCTGCCGGCGAAGGCGCCAGCGAGGCCGTTGCTGGGCACCGCTTCGACGCCGTGCTCTGTCACGGGGTGCTGGGCTACCTCGAAGACCCTGCGCCCCTGGTCCAGCAGCTGTGCGAATGCGCGGCCGAAGGCGGCATCGTCTCGATCATGACCGGCAACGCGAGTGCGACCGCCGTGCAGCCCGCCCTCGAACGGCGGTGGGCCGATGCCCTCGCCGCTTTCGATACTGCCACGGGCATCGGCGTGCTTGGCGTACGCGGCCGCGCCGACACGGTGGACGACGTGAGCGAGCTCATCCGGGGTCACGGCGTGGAGCCAATCGCCTGGTACGGCGTCTGGCTCTTTGTCGACTGGCTCGAATTCAGCGGCGTTCAGCTCGACCCCGATGACCAGGACGAGGTCGCTGCCATTGCCGAAGTCGAACTGGAAGCCAGCCAGCGCGACCCGTACCGCCAGGTGAGCCGCGTTTTCCATCTCCTCGGACGCAAGGGTTCTGTCTGACCGGCCGAGACGGAACGGGTTGGCGTTCAACAAAGAAACACACAAAAGGGGCCGCACAGGCGGCCCCTTTCGTTGGCGTTGAAGCAACGGTCCCGGCTACTTCGTTTTCACCTTCGAGAGGTCCTCCAGGCCGCGCGGCACGCCGGTGACCTGCGCTTTCTGCACTTCCTTGATGATGTGCTCCGCGCGTTCTCGCTGCTCCGGGGTCCCGGTCGGGAGGGCGAGGCTCATCTTCGATGCGTACTCGCGCTTCTGGGCGATGAACTCCGGCAGCTTGTCGTAGGTTGAGGTCTGGGCGAACGTCCGCAGCACCGATTCCGGGATCACCTTCTGCATCTCGCCCCACTTGCCCTGCAGCGACATCTCGTGGAGCTGCATGCCGAGCGATTTCAGCTCGTGCACTTCGAACACTTCGTGGTAGCTGCGGGTCGAACCGTAGAAGGAGATCGGCTGCCTCAGCCGCTCCAGCCCCTGCTCGATTTCAGACTCCGTTTCCGCAAAGACCGTGAAGCCGCCGCCCGTGATCTGGATGTCCGACCAGGTCCGCTTGCCGCGCTTCAGGCCGATCGCCACGTTCGGCAGCACCACCTCGCGCATGTACTTGTCGGTCATGAAGCCGTGCGGCATCACCACGTCGGCCACTTCGCCGGCCACCCGGGCCATCGCATCGCCCACCAGTGCCAGGCCGATCTTCGGGTCCGGGTAGTCGATCGGCCCCGGGTTGAAGTTCGGCGTCATCAGGGTGAAGTGGTAAAAGTCGCCGACGTAGTCGGGCTTCTCGCCTGTGCGGAACGACTGCCAGACGGCGCGCATCATCCGGATGTATTCCTTCATCCGCGTCGCCGGCGCGCCCGGCCAGTCCACCGAGAAGCGGTTCTGATTGTGGCCCTTCACCTGCGAGCCGAGGCCGATGGTGAAGCGGCCCTTGCTCATGTGCTGGATGTCCCAGGCCTCCATCGCCAGCACCGTGGGGCTGCGCGGGAAGGCGATGGTGACGCTCGTCTGCACTTCCAGCTTCGTCGTGTTCGCCGCGGCCAGCGTCGCCGCCAGCATCGAATCGTGCGATGTCTCGGGCGTCGAGGCGAAATCGTATCCCAGCTCCTCGGCCCGCTGCGCCTGTTCGGGGACATTGGCGAGCCAGCCGCCACCGAATCCAGAGCCAACTTTCATGGTTCCTCCTTGCCACCGCCGTGGCCTCGTTGTGTATGCAAGGGGGAATATAGGCCAGCCGGCGGGTGTGTGCGGCGGGGAGAGAGTCGTGCCGGGTTCAAAGGACGGCGTTGCGCCCCAAGAGGCTGACGTCACCGTGGGCGAATGCCATGAGTCCGAGCGCGAGAAAGACGCTGCTAATGACGACGCCCAGCGCCACACGCACCACCTTGGGCAGCGTCGGTTCCGCTTTCGCCCTCTGGGCCATCAGTGCTACGACAAACGCGCGCCTGGCAGCGACGAAGACGAGAAACCACGCCACGCCAACGAACAACACGAGCGCGACGCCGAGCATCCAGATGCACACCCAGCTGCGTGCTGAGACGCCAACAAGCCGGTGCCCACCCGCTCCGTGGTTGTTCTCGTTCATGCTGTTTCGATCTTCGACGCTCCGCGCCGAAATCGTCAGCCCAGGCCCACCAGGCCCCGAATCTGCTCCAGGTGAACCGCCTCGTGCGAAACCAGGTAGACGGCACAGTCCAGCACCATTCCCGTTTTCGCCCTTTGAGATCCGCCGACCGTTGCCACTGGTCCGGCTCCGACAAGGACGATGAGCACGGCTGGGCGCGCACTGCAATCGGTCGGCTCGCGCCGAGTATCGATCTGTAGTGCGGAGAACTCATCGTGCCCGCACCGTTCGTTTACGACGGTCGGGCAGGAGCGTGGGGATGCGGAATTGTACTTGCGAACGCCTCGATGGCCGCCTGCGAACGCCTCGGAGCCCCATCCCAGTTGATGCGACAGACCTCTTCGCTTGGCTCCACGAAGAACACGACGGCACCAAGCTACTCAATCTCTATGACTTAACGAACATCCATATCATGACGAAAATAGTGCACTAGGGGAGTGGAAATTTTCATGAGCACCCATCCAATCAACGGAATCATCGTGATTTGAATCTTTATCGGAACGTCCCAATCTCCAGATCGTACCCCCCAAAGATTTAAAATCACCACAGATAGTACGATCAGTGTACCAACAATCTTTTCCAATGTGGACTTCATAGATTTAATTGTCACTGTCCGTTGCGCTTATCAATGTCGGCTATTTGCCAGCTACCGTCAGATTCAAGCCAGGTCCAGGTTATGCTATTGCCCTCCCAGCTGTAGCTGACGGCGCTCTCACCAGGTGGCGTCACGCTCGTCAGTTGGTCGGCGCCGTTGTAGCTGTCGGTCGTCTCATCCATGCCGACGGTCATGCTCGTCCGATTGCCGGAGGCGTAGTAGACGTAGTCGGCGGTCCTCGGGCCAGGATAGGTCACCTGGAGTTTCGCCACCAATCCCCGGTGCGCATCGATTCTGGAATGCCCGCGTCCTCGGGCTCGAGCCCGAGTCGGCGAAGGCATTCGAACCATTCGTCCCTCAGCGATTCCGGCAGCTTCTCTCCGCACCAGGGGCAGTAGGAGATAAGGTCCACGGCGTGACCGCCGCGAGTTTCTACCCCAAACTCGCGAAACCGGTCGTCGTACTCCAGCGGAGTGTCGACGGATGAGAGGGCCATGTCCATACCTACGCAACTGTGCGGGGCTTGTCGATCTCCCCGGAAATCCACTTTTAGCAGACTCCCTTCAGCCGTCTCCAAGGCGTTTTGCTCGGGGAGATTGCTCCTGTCGTTGGATCCATAACCCCGATATGCTTGCAGTTTCGATCGTAGACCTCGATGTTGTTGTGAGTATAATCCCACTGATAGTACTGTCGCTTGCTCCCGCTGCCGCTGTACCGCGTCGGCCCTTTGAACGTGCGAAGACCTTGCCAGATCTCGGAGGCACCCTTCGCCTCCATCGCTATCAGGATCGTTCGGCGAGCGGCTTCCTTCCAGTCGTCCCACGTGTCACTCGTCTTCTTGTCTTGGTCGGTGCACCGCTTGTATTCGCCGACGAAGTGGCACACGCGATATGCGGTCGCATCGCCCTCAGCATCCCAGTGGATCTCGAACCACCACCCAGGGCCGGGCAAATTTAGGCCGATGTTGGGACTCTCTGGGTCCAGTCCCTAAATCCCTTCGATCTTGAATGACCCGTTGGGCACCCACGACCAGCAATCGACTTGACACCATCCCCCTCCAGTATCCTGGACAAGCCGCAATCCCGATGGGTCCACAAAATAGCCGGGGTTCGCCCCAGCATAACCGAAGGCGCTTCCGGTCCACCCCGGCATCGCCATCAACGGCTCCCGAGATATGAACCCTCCCGTCTCCATGTCGTAGTACCGCGCCCGCAGGTACTGCAGCCCGCGTACTCCCATCGACCTGCTGGCCGGCGAACTGGAACTCGTTCTCCTGCGCATCGGACTCCGAGCGTGTCGCGCCGAAGACGTCGTAGGTGTATTCGTTGACCAAGTCACCGTCACTATCGACCGTGGCCATCGTCGAGCCAAGGCCGTCGCTGAGGTAGTAGTAACTTTCGCTCAAGGTCACCTGGCTGACGAGGCCCGCACCGTAGACGTAGCGGGCATCCTCGTCGTCGATGACCACGGAGGCAGGCCTGCGCGGCGATGTCCCAGGTGAAGGTGGTGATGTTGATGTCGAAGGTCCGCGAGTCGCGCAGGCCGTCACCGCGGTAGGCGAAGGTCGTCGTTGCTGAATCGACCGTGGCGCTCGTCATCCGGTCCTCGTAGTCCCATGCGCCACAGCATGGCTTGCTGAAACACACGCATATGAATAGCGCTACTGGCATCTATAGTTAGCACGTTGTATAAAGTGCTACTTTGTTATCCTGGTATTACTTCGGCCGACACTACTACGCCAGAATCATTGTAGTTGATTACGAGATACCATCCATCTATACAAAATCCCTGCGGACGAAGCCAGTAGCTGCTGTCCCAATCCGGTGCGAATCGCTCGGAGGTCGGTTGACCAATCAAATCCACCACTTTTTGGCGGCTGAGGCCAATCAGTTCGTGTGCGTCCTCATCGGTCTGGTAGTTCCCTAAGGATTTATCCGGAGGCCGGCGGCAACCGCCGTCATTTTGCTCACTACAACCGAGCCAAGCTGAACTGACTGCCAGGCACAACAACACCAATACGACACCTCGGCACCAACGCGGTCGAGTGGCGGTCATGCCCCGCCACCGACGGTGCCGACAGCGTCCCACGCGCCCTCATCGAAGAGGTGTCTGTCGGTGAAAAGGCGACCGTCGTGAACAGCACGAAGACATTCAGATGCGATGAACTTGGTTGCGTTGGGGCGGCCGCGATAGTACTCACCAATCAGTCTCCCCACTCTATTATTGTGCAAAGCTAGCTGTCTATCGCTGTTCTCATTTTCGGCATAATCTTCATGGAGGTCTCCGAATAGTTTGGCTTGACCGCTTCTGAACTTACAAGCCATAAATCCTGACCAAAGGCAATGACGAAAAGCAGCCGTCACGTCGTCGTCTCGATTGCCATATACGCTGGTGACAGCAATCACCGCCTCGTCTGCTGCGTTGTGTGCATCGTAGCATTTCTGCGCTCGGTCCAATCCGTGCCCCACGCAATACTCTCGTTCCGCCTCATTCAGGCCGCCGACGACGTCCTCCAGCACGCAGTTGACGTAGCCCGTTGGATCGAAGATTCGCACCCACAGTGAGCAGAGACCAGCTGGGTCAGTTAGATTGACCGGGTTTCCCGATGCATAGGCATATGGCGACGTCACAACACCTGGTTCTACCAGGATCGGGTCTCTCGAGATGAACCGCCCAGTTTCCATGTCGTAGTACCGCGCCCGCAGGTACTGCAGCCCCGTGCTCCCATCGACCTGCTGACCGGCGAACTGGAACTCGTTGTCCTGCGCACCGGACTCCGAGCGTGTCGCACCGAAGACGTCGTAGGTGTACTCGTTGACCACGTCACCATCACTATCGACCGTCGCCATCGTCGAGCCGAGGCCATCGGTGAGGTAGTAGGAGCTCTCGCTCGAGGTCACCTGGCTGACGAGGCCGGCGCCAACGACGTAGAAGGCTTCGCAGACGTAGTCCGTGATGCTCGGGGAGGGGATGGACGCCGGCGGCCACCAGCAGCCACTACGGCGTTAGCCAGCCAACGGCGGTTGATAGCCGTCTGCGTGCCCGGCCCTCGCTGCGGTAGTCTGCCAAACTCGAGCATTCTCTCTGGGCCACTCGGGCGTCGAACGTGCTGACGGCCACTGGCACTCCGTCGAATGCCTCGTCGGGAACGCTAAGACATCCCAGGTATCTCTCACCATTCGTGCGCACCTCCCATACCGTGCATGGCTCCGGCGGGTTCACCGTCGCTGTCGCACCGCTGTCGATAGGCTTCCACTCGATGCAGCCACGTAGAGCAACGTCTGTCTCAAGGTCATTCTCAACCGTCACATCTGGGACGCCGAGTGCTCGAGTCAAAATCGCCAATGCGGACAGTGTGACCAGCGCGAGACCAGCGCCTATGGCTACCCTCCGAAGTGACAACAAAGGTCAGAACCCCCGATCTGAATCGACGTGTGACAGAATGGCGGTCGGGTGAGGTTGCCGTTCCGATGAGTAGTGCGCCCTGGCCAAGGCTCCTCCGACCCACCCTGTGCTGGCTCTAGCCGCATCCCTGCTCCCGTCATCGGAAACCACGAAAGAGTCGACGTGGGCTACTGCTAGCTTGTCCGGATCCGGCGAATGTACTCGTCGTGTAGTCCAATCCAGAACCAGGTAATCGTGTCACCTTCAAGGTATCCAAGTGCACGGACGGCATCTGTCACGCGCACCGAATATAGACTAGGCTCACCCACCTTCTTAAATTCCAATGATCTCGTTGAGGGATTCTCCGAGAACTGCCGAAACGCGATTCCTGCTCGCCTCCGAACTTCAGGGGTGAGGCGATCGACAGCTCGCCAAAAGCGAGCTTCGGTCCTTGATTTCAAAATCTGTCCAGGTCGAGTGGCTCCGTTCTCCCGGCACGGTATTCCTCCCGTGCCGCTTCCCCCAGCTTTCGAAGTTCGTCCTGGGTCTCGGCCAGTATCCGATCCCAGCGAGCGTTGTCATCGAGTTCCTCAAGGAACCGCTCCGCGATCCGTTCCTGTTCGTCGTCCGGCAACTCGGCCATCCGATCTAGAAGCTTTTGCATCGACTTCGTCATAGCCACTCCAGTGTAGCGCCCCCCAGCCGTTGACCTCCCGCCCCAGTCCCACCATAATCCGAACATCTGTGCTAGTGGTGCGCCATGGCCAAGCCTCCTCCCGCCTACCCCGTCCCGGCTGTCCGGCCCATCCCCACGCATGTCGTCGCGAGCGACCTCATCCAGCGGCTCTCGGGCGAAGAAATGGGCCACGCCATCGTCCGCCAGATAGAAGCCCGCGAGGCCCGCTTTGGTGAGTGGCCCGAGGGAATCGACCCCCGCCTGACCGGCGTTCTTGCCAAGCGCGGCATCGAGCGACCCTGGCTCCACCAGTCGCAGGCCATCGAGCACGTCCGGGCCGGGCGCAACTGCGTGATTGTCACCCCCACCGCCAGCGGCAAGACCCTCTGCTACAACGTCCCCGTCCTCGACACCATCCTCAAGGACCCCTCGGCGAAGGCGCTCTACCTCTTCCCCACCAAGGCCCTCGCCCAGGACCAGCTCGACGAGCTCCACGGCCTCATCACCGACCTTCGCGCCGACATCCGCACCTTCACCTACGACGGCGATACCCCCGCCGACGCCCGCCGCAAGGTCCGCAGCGCCGGCCACATCGTCCTCACCAACCCCGACATGCTGCACACCGCCGTGATGCCCCACCACACCAAGTGGATATCCTTCTTCGAAGGGCTCGAATACGTCGTCATCGACGAGGTCCACAACTACCGGGGCGTCTTCGGCAGTCATCTCGCCAACGTCGTCCGGCGCCTTCGGAGGCTCTGCCAGTTCTATGGCAGCGACCCCACCTTCGTGCTTTGCAGCGCCACTATCGGCAACCCCCATGAGCTGGCGTCCGCCCTCATCGGCGATGACATCGAGCTCGTCGATGACAACGGCGCTCCTGCCGGCGAGCGCACAGCCGTCATCTACAACCCGCCTGTCGTGAATGCCGAACTCGGCATCCGCCAGGCCGCCATCCACGCGGCCCGCGACATCTCCGCCTCGCTCATTCGCTCCGGCCAGCAGGTGATCACCTTCGCCCCCAGCCGCCTGCGCGTCGAACTCCTTCTCACCTACCTCCGCGAAGCCCTGCGCAACAAGCCCGGCGACCCGGAACGCGTAGCCGGCTACAGGGGCGGCTACCTCCCCAACGAACGACGGCGCATCGAGCGCGGCCTCCGCGACGGCACCGTGCGTGGTGTCGTCGCCACCAATGCCCTCGAACTCGGCATCGATATCGGTGGCATGGGCGCCTGCGTGACGATGGGCTATCCCGGCTCCGTCGCCAGCCTCTGGCAGCAGTTCGGGCGTGCCGGCCGCCAGGGCGAGATGGCCCTCAACGTCATGGTCGCCAGCAGCAACCCCATCGACCAGTACATCGTCGCGAATCCCGACTTCCTCTTCGACGGCAGCGTCGAATCGGCCCTCATCGACCCCGATAACCTCCTCGTCCTCGCCAGCCATCTCAAGTGCGCCGCCTTCGAGTTGCCCTTCAACACCGGCGAAGTCTTCGGCCCCCACACCGGCGAGATGCTCGACATCCTTGCCGAGGAGGGCATCCTTCAGCGCAGCGGTGAACGCTATTTCTGGATGTCCGAGAGCTATCCGGCCGAAGAAGTCAGCCTGCGCACGGCCAGCACCGACAACTTCGTCATCATCGAGCAGGGCCCGGAGCCGAAGGTCCTCGGCGAATGCGACCGGCCGAGCGCCCCCCTCCTCATCCACGAAGACGCCATCTACATCCATCGCGGCCAGCAATACCAGGTCGAATGGCTCGACTGGGACGACAAGAAGGCCTACGTCACCCCCGTCGCCGTCGACTACTACACCGACGCCGAGCTTGCCGTGGATCTGAAAGTCCTCGAAGACTTCGAACAGGCGGCGGCGGGCGGCGGTTCCACCTACCTCGGCGAAGTCGCCATCACCTTCCTCGCCACCATCTTCAAAAAGGTGAAGCTCCACACGCACGAGAACGTCGGCTGGGGCAAGATCGGCATCCCCGAAGAGACGATGCATACCAGCGCCTGCTGGTTCAGCTTTGACGAAGAGGCCGTGAAGGGCCTCCGCCGCAACGAGATTGCAGCCGGGCTCCTCGGTGTGGCCCACCTCGCCCGCAACCTCGCGCCAATCTATTGCCTTGCCGACGCCCGCGACATTGGCGCCGATGCCCAGGTACGCGCGCCGTTTAACCACCAGCCCACGGTGTTCCTCTACGACAGCATCCCCGGCGGAATTGGCCTCGCCCCTCGCCTCTACGAAGTCCGGGAGCAGCTCCTGCGTGCCTGCCTCGACACCGTCGTCGCTTGCCCCTGTGACAACGGCTGTCCTTCCTGCGTCGGCCCCCAGGTCGATGCGCAGAGCCCTTCGAAACGCTCGGCGGAAGTGCTGCTGGAGCGCTATCTGGGATGAGCACGGGCTTCGTTGCGTGCTAGGCTTGGCTCTGTGAAGACATACGAAGTGACCCATGAGGGAGTGACGTTCCTTCTCGAAGAGGATGAGGATGGGGGATACGTCGCTTCAGTCCCGGACCTGCCCGGATGCTTGTCGCAAGGCGACAATCTCGATGACGCATTGTCGAACATCCAGCAAGCGTTCGAGTTGTTTGTGGACTCATCGTTGGAGTTCGGTCACGAGATACCCGAACGGTTCAAAGAGCTTCGAATGAAACGGGCAGGTTAGTCGCTGGCCCGTGGTCGACCTTCCCAGCGTGACCTCTCGCGAAGTGATTCGTGCCTTGGAGCGGGCAGGGTTTCAGACGATGCGGCAACGCGGTAGTCACGTCTTTCTTTTGCACACCGAGCGCGGCAAGGCCACTGTAGTACCCAGCCACGCGGGAGACCTGCGCCCGGCACTCGTGCGCAAGATAGTCCGCGACGCTGGTCTTTCGGTCGACGAGTTTGTCAAGCTCCTGCGCGGTTAGCGAGGCTCAGGCAATGTGTGCTACTTGTAGCGCATGCTCACCATCGGCATCCGCGAACTCCGCCAGCATGCCAGCAAGTACATTCGCTTAGTTCGTCCACATGACTTCGGGCCTCCTCCGGCGGGCGGCGCAACTCGATCCCCCGGCCCTCAGGACGCTGGACGCGATCCATGTCGCTTCGGCACTGGTGGTTCGTGACCAGATCACCGCCATCGTCACCTACGACACCCGCATGGCTTCGGCCGCCGAGGCCCAGGGCCTTACCGTTGTTGCCCCCGGGCTTTAGCTCTGCTCTTCCGCGGTCTCCTTCCAGGCCTCCGCGAGGTGTACGCCCATCCCGGCCACGGCGATGACCCGGAACACCACGCCGCCATAGAGCACCGTATCGGCCGGCCGCGGAGGGCGCCCGAGTTCCGCCAGCACCAGGCCGCTCACCGAGTCCACCTCGTCGTGCTCGAGCGACATGCCCAGGTGCTCGCCCACTTCCTCCAATCGCGCCGTGCCTGCCACCCGCAGGTGGCCCGATGCCATCTCCTCGATCTCGACGGAGCCAGACTCCGAGTCCGCGAGCTCGCCGATAACCTCCTCGAACAGGTCGTCGAGCGTAACGATCCCCGCCGTGCCTCCGAACTCATCCAGGACCACGGCCAGCTGTGTGCGCTCCCGGCGCATCGCCGCCAGGACGGCGTCGAGCGTCAACGTCTCCGGTACCGCTGGCACGCTCCGGACCGAGCCCAGGATCGCGCCGGCCGGCTGCCCCGCCAGGAAGTCCTTGATGTGGACCATCCCCACGATGTGGTCGAGGTCGCCGCGAAAGACCGGGTACCGCGTGAAGGGGTTGGCTCGCAGCGTCTCCAGCACTACCGCATCGCTCGCCGACTCGGGAAGTCCGACCACGTTGACGCGTGGAACCATCACGTCGCCGGCCGAGAGGTCCCCAAACTCGAACAACTCGGAGAGCACCGTCGCCGATTCTGCCGCGAGTTCGCCACCGGCCAGGCTCTCCCTGACCACGATGCGAAGCTCTTCCGGTGTGTAGTACTGCTCCGCTCCGACCTCGCGGCGAATTCTGACCAGCCCGAGGATGGCCAATCCCACGGCGTTCAGTGCCACGACGAACGGATAGAGCGCGAACTCGAACCAGCGCATCGGCGTGGTGACGGCAATGGCTGCGCGTTCAGGGTCGTGGAGTGCCAGCGCCTTCGGCACCATCTCCCCGGCGACGATGTGGAAGTACGTCAGAAGCGTCACGGCCAGCAGGGTGGCGAGCGCATGACTGGCCAGGAAGTCGAGACTGCCGGAACCATGGGCAGCGTTGTAGAGCCACTCAGCAATGGCGTGTTCGCCGTACATCCCCAGTCCAAGCGAGGCGCCCGTGATACCGAGCTGGGCCGTCGCGACGTAGCGGTCCTGCCGCGCCGGCTCCGACAGCACGCCATGGACCATCTGGGCCAGCCGGTCTCCGGCCGCCGCTCGCCGCTCGATGGCGGCCCGCGGTGCACCGACGATGGCGAACTCCGCTGCGACGAAGACAGCGTTGACGCCGATCAGCACGACGATGACGAGAGCGGGCAGTAGGACAGTCATGGCGAGTCCCGCCCGTCACGCGGAACCGGCCATGCCAGGAGCGCGACAATCGCTCGCCGGTGCACTGCTTCCACCTCGAACGACACCCCTTCGACGTCGACGCGTTCCCCCGCCTCCGGGATATGGCCGAGGGCATCGACGACCCGTCCGCCGATCGTGTCCGACGGTCCGGAGATCTCGGCGCCGAGCCACCCTGCTGCATCCTCGGCGTTCATCTGCCCCGGGAGTCGTATCCGGCCGTCCACCAGTCGGGCGGGCAACGGTCCCGCGCCTTTGAACTCGTCGGCTACGTCCCCGAATATCTCGGCCAGCACGTCTTCGATCGTCACCAGGCCAGAGGTTCCGCCGTGCTCGTCAACCACGATCGCCATTGGGCTTGCATGCTCGCGCAGGGCGTGAATGAGCCGGTCCACGGCAATCGTTTCCGGCAACGTGACCACTTCGCGCGTGAGTGAGGCCAGCGTCTCGGCGCCATCTCCAAGCCTGTCCACCGCGAGGTCGCGCGCGTGGAGGATCCCGACGATGTGGTCGATGTCGCCTTCGTAGACGGGCAGACGTGTGTACGGGCTCACGGCGATCATGCGTGCGAGTTCCGCGGCCGGGGTCGCTGCGTCGATGGCGGCAATGCTCGTTCGCGGCACCATCACCTCACGGGCCGTCCGCGAACCCAGCTGGAGTGCCTTGCGCAAACGCCCCCGCTCCTCGCCACTGAGGAGGCCTCCGTGGCTGCTCTGGACAATGAGGAGTTCGATCTCCTCTGGCGAGTGGACGTGACCGTGGCTTCCAATCGGCGCCCGGAACAGGCGCAACAACGCCAGCGCACTCCCGTTCAGCACGGAGATGAACGGCGCCAGTGCCCGCAGCGACCAGCGCATCGGCAGCACCGTCCATGTTGCGATTGTTGCCGGGTATTGGAGCGCCACCGACTTCGGCACCAGCTCCCCCATCACCACCTGGAGGGCCGTCAGGCCCAGCAGCACAACCGTCGCCGAAGCGCCCTCCGCTGCGGCGCCCTTCATCCCGCCGAGCGATTCAAACGCCGGGGCGAGGTGCCCTGGCAGCGTTGCCTGGCCATAGGCGCCCAGCACCAGGCTTGAAAGCGTGATCCCGACCTGGCACGCGGCGATGTAGCGGTCGAGCAGGCGAGGCGTGTCGAGCACCGGCCGAAGCTGTTGCGCCAGCGAGTTGCCTTCGGCCGCGAGTTGCCGGATGCGGCTGCGGCGGACGCTGACAGCCGCGAACTCGGCCGCCACGTAGAGCGCGTTGATGGCGAGCAGCAGGATGAGGACCAGGGCTATCGTCATCGGCTGCCAGTCATTCTAGGTGGAAGCGGCTCTTCCACTCGCGGCGACATACTTCGCCAGTCGGCTTCCGGCATCTGCGCCCGGGCGCCGTGGACGCCGGATCGACCCGGGATCAGCCCTGGACGAAGTTTGGCTTGCGCTTCTCAAGGAAGGCGTCGATTGCTTCCCTGTGTGCGGGCGACCGGCGCGATTCGTCGAGCGCCTGCGCTTCTTTTGCCAGCACCGACTCAATAGCGCCGTCTACGGCGTTGTTCATGAACAACTTGCGGATTCGTTTCACCGCACCGGGTGGTTGGGCAGCAAGTTGTTCGCCCAGCTCCAGTGCCCGTTCTTTCAGCCGTGCGTCGGGAACAACCTCGGCGACCAGCCCGGCCTCGCGTGCCTCCTGCGCCTCGATCAATCGCGCCGTCAGACACCATTCCAGTGCCCGCGCCGTCCCTACCATCTGCGAGAGGTAGTAAGACGCAGCGACCTCCGGCGTGAGGCCCATTTTGATGAAGAACATGCCGAACTTTGCGCTCTCGCCGGCGATCCGGATATCCATCGGTAGCGTGTGAGTCACCCCCACGCCAACCGCAGTCCCATTCACCGCGGCGATCGTCGGTTTCGGCTGCCTCGCAAGGAAATGGATCCAGGTGTCGTCACCTTCCACTACGCCCGATCCGCGGCGCTGCCCCGTCTCATCCAGTTCGCGCTGCCAGCCGCCAACATCTGCGCCCGCGCAGTACCCGCGGCCCGCCCCCGTGAACACCACCGCGCCCACCTCAGCGTCTGCATTCGCCCGGGTCACGGCATCACGGGACTCCTCGTGCATCGTCCTCGTCCAGGCATTCAGCCTTTCCGGCCGGTTCAGGGTTACGACGGCAACGTGGCCGATCCGCTCGTAGAGGATGTGTTCGTAGGTCATCGTCGACACTCCGGTGAGGTGTCGTGCACGATACGCCACTGCACGCCGGGCAGCCGCGCGTTACTCCGCCTTCGCTCGCGGCGCGCTGTCGAAGCTCTCGGTCCTGTGGGTGGCGTCGCAAAATGGCTTGGTCGAAGACAGGCCACAGCGGCACAACGCGACTCTTCCTTCGACGGCAAACGTTTCGCCCTCGGCGTCGACGATGGTGAAAGAACCTTCGACGCGGTAGGGACCGTTGTCCCGAATGGAAATCGTTGCGTCTGGCATGGAGTCGGTCCCCCTCGGTGCGGAGTTGTTCATCGTCTTCGAGCCTAACCAGACGTTGATCGCCCGGCAACGCCGCTTGCGGCACTCGCCTGCGACCGATAGCGTTCGGCCATGGCACACGTCGGCCTCTTCCTGCCCTGTTATCTCGCTGCCCTGCGTCCGCACGACCAGGGTCACGCGGTCCGCGTCCTTGAGGCACTGGGTGACACCGTCGAACCGCTCACCGGGTTCTGCTGCGGCCAACCGCCATTCAACAGCGGCTTCCGCGACGAAGCCCGCACCGTTGCCCGCGAAGCGCTCCGTGCCGGCCAGCCCTTCTCCACGGTGGTCGTCCTTTCCGGTTCCTGCACCAGCATGATCCAGCACTACGCCCCGCTCCTCTGGGAGGGGCCGCACTCCACAGCGGTCGAAAGGATCGGCGAGCGCTTCGTCGAGTTCTCTCAGTACGTCGTCGGGCACTCCCATCTCGGAGACCTCGGTCTCCGCTTCGGCGAAACCGTGGCCTACCACGACAGTTGCCACAACCGCCGCGAGCTGCGTGCCACCGACTCCGTCGTCGGGCTCCTCGAAGCAATAGAAGGCCTCGACCTTCGCCGTCTCGAATACGAGGAGGAGTGCTGTGGGTTCGGTGGCACCTTCAACCTCAAGTTCCCCCTCGTCGCCGGAGGCATGGCCGGATCGAAGCTTGCCGATATCGAGGGAACGGGTGCTCCAGCCCTCGTCTCCACCGATGCTTCCTGTCTCGCCCATCTCCAGCGAGCCAGTGGCGGTGAGCTCCCGCAGACCATGACCGTCGCCGAACTTCTCTCGAAGGCACTTCCCGAATGAGCGGCTTCAACGACCGCGCTCAGGATGACATCGCCGAATCGAATCCGGCCCGCGTCATCACGCCCATCATGCGCAAGCTAGTCGCTGATGCCGCTGTGATGGAGGGCCGTGCCCGTCCCGAAGCGCGCCGCCGGGCCGAAGCTGCCCGCGCCGAAGCCGTCGACCGTATGCACGAACTCCATGCGCAGGTGAAGGACCAACTCGAAGCGCGGGGCATCGGCTACCACCGCGCCACCACCGCCGCCGAAGCGAACGAGACGGTGCGCCGCCTCCTCGGTGACGCAAAACGCGTCGCCAAGTCGAAGTCGATGGTCGCCGAAGAGGTGGGGCTGACCCATGCCCTCCGCGAGCACGGCATCGACGTCCTCGAAACCGACATCGGCGAGTACATCGTCGATATCGAAGGCCGCGGCCCAAGCCATATCACGGCACCAGCTCTTCACCTCAACCGCGTCCGTATCAAGGAGATGCTGGAACGCGGCGGCGCCACCCTCCCCGATGACGACCCCGTTCGGCTCTCCCGCTATGTCCGCGACATCGTTGGCGACTTCTTCGCTGACTGCGACGCCGGGATCACCGGCTCCAATGCCGTCGTTGCTTCCAGCGGGCGGATCATCGCGATTGAGAACGAGGGCAACGTCTCTCTTGGCGGCAGCCACCCGAAAAAGCACATCGTCATCACCGGCCTCGAGAAGGTGGTGCCCGACGAGGCCGCGGCCCTGGCCGTCCTCGAAGTCCTCGCGGCGAACGCGACCGCCCAACCGCTCACTTCGTTCAGCAACGTCTTCGCCGACCCGGCGCCCGGCCAGGAGCGTCACATCGTCTTCGTCGACAACGGCCGCTCCGGCATCGCCAACGATCCCCGCTACCGCGATGTCCTTCGTTGCATTCGCTGCGGCGCCTGCATGAACGGCTGTCCTGTCTATCGCACCGCCGGCGGCTTGAGCTACGGTTCGCCTTATATGGGTCCCATCGGCGCGGTCATCTCGCCGCTGCTCTGGCCCGATGGCCGCTACGCCGATCTCCCCTTCGCCAGCAGCCTTTGCGGACGCTGCACCGATGCCTGCCCCGTTGGCATCCCCCTTCACCGCATGCTTCTCGACCTCCGTGCCGACGCCGTCGATGCAGGTGAAGCTGGCTCGCGAAAGGAACGAGTGGGTTGGAAGGCCTGGGCCACCGCCTTCTCCGGGCGGCAGCGCGGACGAATCGCCACCGCCGCCGCGAAGCTTGGCGCTGGCCGAGGGCTCAATGTCGCCACCGGTGAACTACGAGAAGGCGCGGCCCGGGGCGAAGAGAACGCTGCCAGTTTCATCCCCGTCCAGTCCATTGAGCCGGAAGAAGCGCCTCGCGACCTGGAAGCGCTCTTCCGTCACCGGGCAGCGGCACTGGGCGTCATGATCGTCGACGCCATCGAGCCAGCAGACGGGGACCGCGCCATCGAAGCTTCCGGGGCGATCGCCAGCACCGGCAGCGTCGTCCTCACCGGCGACAACGCATCCCGCCGTCCCCTCCTCGGCAGCGACCGCATTGTCGTCCGCCTCAGGCCGCGACTCGATCGTCCACTATCCCACTGATGCCGCCGACCTCCTCGGCAACGGTGAGGCCCTCATCCTCACCGGCGCCAGCCGCACCGCCGACATCGAAAAACAGATAGTTCGCGGCATCCACGGCCCCGAGGAACTGGTGGTCGTGCTCAGCTAGCCACGCCGGTGATTGCAGGCCCCTTATCGCCCGTCGGCGGATGGTACACTCCGCAGGAGGTTTGAGATGTCCGAACGCCGGTATCGCGCGATCTATCGGAAAGACGGCAAGTTCATCTTTGCCTCCACTCCCGACCTTCCTGGTGCGTTCGGACAGGGCAATACGGTCGAACAGGCCCGTGAAGACCTCCGCGCTGCCATCCTGCTTATGCTAGACGTCATCGAGGAAGAGGCCTGGGAAGGCGGAGATACGCCGCTTCTCGAGGAAGAACTCGTTATCGCCACCGCGTGAAGCGGGGCGACGTCCTACGACACATTACTCTCGCAGGGCTGCGTGATCCGTCGTGAGGGGTCGCGTCACACGATTCTTTTCAATCCAGACGGGAGAAGGTTCTCGGCCCTCTCAAGGCAGACCGAAATCGGCGACCGGTTCGTGCGGGAGATCTGCCGTCAACTCGGGATCGACCCGCCGGGGCGTTCCTGATGGCCAAACCCTTCCTCAAGTGGGCCGGCGGCAAGCGCTCCCTTGCCCCCAAGATCGCCGCCATCGCCCCCGAGGGCTTTCGACGCTACATCGAGCCATTTCTTGGCGCCGGCGCCGTCTTCTTCGCACTGAAGGAGCAGCGGCCCCACATGCATGCCGTCCTCTCGGACACCAACGCGGAGGTCATCAACGCCTTCGACGTCGTCCGCGATCGCTGCGACGAGCTGATCATCGATCTGCAACGCCTCCAGGAGCACTACCTTGGCGAATCGAAAGAAGGTCGTGCCCGCGTCTACTACGAGGTTCGCGCCTCGCAGCCTGAATTGGAGGTGGAGCGCGCTGCCCGCACCATCTTCCTCAACCGTACCGGCTACAACGGCCTCTACCGCGTCAACCTCCAGGGCCAGTTCAATGTGCCCCATGGCCGCTATGCCAACCCCGTCATCTGCGACGAAACGACCCTCCGCGCTGCGTCCGGGGCGCTGCAGGGGGTTGTTACTCTGGTCGCGGATTTTGGCGCGGTCTGTCGTGGCGCCAGCGCCGGCGACTTCGTTTACCTCGACCCGCCCTACCAGCCGCTCTCCGCAACCAGCAGCTTCACTGCCTACACACCGGGCGGCTTTGGCCCGGGCGACCAGCTCCGCCTCCGCGACGAGTTCGAGTCGCTCACCCGCCGCGGTGTTGCCGCGCTCCTCTCCAACAGCGAGCACGACGAGATCCGCTCCCTCTACGGTCGCCCCGAGTTCGGCTACCGCCTGGAGCAGGTGCCCATGGGTCGGGCGATCAACTCCAACGGCGCGAAGCGGAAATCCATCCCTGAACTCTTGATCGCGAACTTTGGCCGCCCGGAAGTGAGCCGCGGCCTTGCGATGGTTGCGCCCTATTAGGGGGAGCGACTCAGCCCTTGCGCTTGATCAGTCCCCGGCTATCGGCTTCCTCGATGATCTGGACGACGTTCGTCGCCGCGCCCTTGCGGATGCTGTCGGTCACCGCCCACAACGTCAGGCCACCCGGGTTCGAATTGTCCTGGCGGATCCGGCCGACGAACACCTGGTCGTTCCCCGCCGCATCGAGTGGGGTGGGGTAGCGCTCGTGCTCCGGGTCGTCGATGACCGTGACGCCTTCCGTCTGGTCAATCAGCGTCCGCGCCGCCTGGGGATCGATCGGCTTCTGGAACTCCGCCCATATCGCGGCCCCGTGGCCGAACATCGTCGGCACTCGCACACAGGTAGCGCTGATCGCGAGTTCCGGCGCATGCAAGATCTTCCGCGTCTCGTTCGCCATCTTCAGTTCTTCCTTGGTGTAGCCGTCGTCCGAAAAGTCGTCGACCTGCGGCACCGCGTTGAATGCAATCTCTTTCTTCTGGGTGCCGCTCGGTTCATGACGGCCCTCGAGCGCCGCTGCCGTCTCCGACTTCAGACCTTCGATCGCCGCGGCGCCAGCCCCGGCCACAGCCTGGTAGGTCGCCACCACGATCCGTTTCAGCGGGTTCACCTGGTGGATCGGGTAGAGCGCGAGCGCCATCGGCGTCGTCGTGCAGTTCGGCTGGCTGATGATCCCCCGGTGCCAGGCCAGGTCGTCCGCATTGATCTCGGGGATGACCAGCGGCACCGTCTCGTCCATGCGGAATGCGCTCGAGTCGTCGATCACGAGGGCGCCCTTCTCGGCCGCGATCGGGGCATAGAGCTTCGAGGCGCTTCCGGAAGCACTCAGGAAAACGATGTCGTCCTTGCCGTCGAACGAGCCCTCAGTCGTCTCCTCAATCGTGATCTGCGAGCCCCGGAATTCAATCTGCTTCCCGGCCGAGCGCGAGGTTGCGAGCAGCCGAAGGCGGCCCACCGGCACCTTGCGCTCATCGAGGATCTTGAGGAACTCGCGGCCGACAATGCCAGCGCCGCCGACAACGGTAATGTTAAGTGGATCCACATCGGGCTCCGGGGAAAGGGTCCCACCATCGTAGCGTGACCCCACGGGCGGGTCACATTCCGCCAGATTCGCGGCTTCATCGCCCGTAGAATGCGGGACACCGAAGGAGGTGGCCCATGCGCCTGAGCATCGCATTCCCCAACGTTGGACCGGCACAGGAGGCAGCTGCGCTCCGCGACTATGCCCGTGGCCTCGAAGCTGCCGGTGCCGACGCCCTCATGGTCGTCGACCACGTCGTTTACGCCTGGGACAAGGACGGCGTTCGCCGCTCCCAGTACAACCCGGCGACCTGGCAGCTCGAACCCTTCGCCACCATGGGTTTCCTCGCCGGCATCACCGAGCGCGTCATCCTCGAGACCGGCATCGTCATCCTGCCTCAACGGCCGCCGGCGCTCGTTGCGAAGGAGGCAGCGACAATCGACGTGCTCTCCAATGGCCGCCTCCGGCTCGGGGTCGGGCTCGGCTGGCAGGCACCCGAATACGAGGCGATGGGAGTGCCTTTCAAGGAGCGTGGCGCCCGCACCGAAGAGGCGATCCCCGTTCTCAAGGCGCTCTGGACGCAGGAGCACGCCACCTTCCACGGCAAGTTCTACGACCTTGACGACGTCTGTTCTGCGCCGCAACCGGTCCAGAAGCCGCACCCACCGATCATCTTCGGAGGTAGCAACGCTCGTGCGCTCGACCGCGCCGGCCGCCTTGGCAACGGCTTCGTCCAGGGCCCCCAGTCCAACGCTGAGGCTTTTGCGACGGCTCGCGAGGCCGTCCTCGCTGCCGCCCGCAAGGCTGGTCGCGAGAACGAGGTAACCATCTTCGAAGCGGCGGCCCTTCCCGGCGCCGCGGACCCATCGGATCAGCTGGACTTCCTCCGCTCGCTCAAGGCGGCCGGCGCCACCGACGTCCTCTTCTGGATGGGCGTCGCCCGCGACCCCGAGCTGCGCTCGCTCGATGGCAAGCTCAAATACGTCGAGCGCCTGAAAAAGGAGATCTGGCCCGAAATCTAACGATCGGCCGGGTCACCGAGGTCGAGTTGCAGGTACACGGTGCTGTGCCATTCGCCGAACTTGTAGCCGGCGTTCTCCAGCGTCCCCATCACCCGGTAGCCAAGTGCCTCGTGCAGGGCGATGCTCCCCTCGTTCGTGCTCGTCACCAGCGCCACGATCAGCCGCAGTCCAAGCTTCCTCGCCTCCGTCGATGAGCGCGGTCATGAGCGCCCGTCCGATGCCACGCCGGTGGTACTCCGGCCGCAGGATCACCGTGTTCTCGCGCGTGAATCGATACCCCGTCTTGTCACTGAGCAGGGTGAGCGAGGCAAACCCGATGACCTCGCCGCTCGATGTATCCTCCGCCACAATCACCGGCTGGTTGTCCGCCTGGTGGGCAACGAACCACGCCTTTCGCCGCTCGATCGGCCACTCCACCTCGTCGAAGCTCGCGACACCGTTCAGGATTTCGTAGTTGTAGAGGGCGTTGAGCGCCGCAATGTCGTCGGATGTGGCGGCCCGAATGGTGATAGCAGGATTCATTTTGGCGGAGTTCTAGCGAATGGCCCGCACGGGGCGCAGGAAGATGAGGCAGAGCGCACCGATGGCGATTGCCGCAACGCCGTTTGCCACCAGGGTTTCGCGTATCCCGAACACGCTGACGAGGCTCCCACTCAAGGCGTAGCCGATAGGCAGCGACATCTGAAACGAGAGGAAGTACATGCTCATCACGCGGCCCATCATCGCGTCCTCGGTGTTCTCCTGGATGAGCGTCGCGGCGTAGTTGATGAAGATCGATGCGCCAAGCCCCCAGACGAAGAGCGCCCCCACCGAGAGCAACAGCGAGTCACTCAGACCGTAGACGACCAATACAGCGCCGCCCGCGATGCACGAGCAGAGGATGGCGAGCCCTCGCCGTGGTATCGGTCGCAGTGCAAGCAAGATCGACCCGACAACAACCCCCGCCCCGAAGCACCCAGCCAGGATGCCCACCCACTTGTCGCTCTTTTCGAGGATGTCCGGCACCACGAGGGCTACGGTCACCGCGAAGGGGCCCATGAACAGGACCCCCGGGATCGTACCGATGCAGAGCAGCCCAAGGATCGACTTGTGCGCCCGCACGTAGCGCATCCCCGCCAGCAGGTCGCTCAGGACCGAATGACCCGTCGGCGGCGGCTGCTCGATGACGATGCGCGAGAAAATCAGCGCTGCTGTGAAGAGCAGCACGACTTCGACAGAGAAGGCCGTCGTGAGGCCCGCGAGGTCCGCAAGCAGACCGCCTATGGTCGGCCCCAAGAACTGGAGCATCGCCATGAACCCCATCATCCCGAAGATGACGCCGTTCTGAAGCTGCGTCCTCGTCACGATGTGCGGCAGCATGCTCTGGCGCGCCGGCTGCCCGAAGGCATTACAACCGCCAACGATCGCGGAAAGGATGAAGACCGGCCAGATGAACCTGGCGTCGAAGCCGCTCAGCCCTACGTAGCAAAGCGAGACGAGGGCGGCGACGGTGTAGGTGCGCACGAGGATGCGGCGTCGCTCTACACGATCCGCGAATGTGCCCCCGATTAGCGTGAGCAGCGCTCCCGGCAGGGTCAGTGAGATCAGTGCCGCTGCTATCGCGGCTGCCCGCAGGTCCTCGCTCACCCGGTCGCGAATGAACAGTGGCACGGTGACGTTGGTGATGCCCACGCCGCCCGCGGAAACGATGGAGGCGAGCAACCAGCGCTGGTAGCGTGGCGACGTGAACGGGTTCCGCGTCCCCGCCGCAGCTTCTTCCGCCGGCGCGGCCGCCGGGGCCGCCATTGGGATTGCTGCCTCAGCCTCGCTCATAAGCCATGCATCATGACAGGTGTCCCGAAATTGGCAAGCATTTGCTTACCCCTGGCTGGCGCCCATCGATGCAGCGTCGAAATCAGGGTTCGACCGCTGAATGTTCCAGCGATGCCCAAACGGATCGACAAGCCAGCCACTCCGGCCAAACGGCGCGTCCGTGACCGGGCGATCCGCCCGTGCCCCCAGCGCTACGGCGCCGGCGTAGACGGCATCCGGGTCCTCGCAATCGAAGACGAGTGCACAGGTCGAGCCGTTGAGTGTCGTCGGGGCGATAGCGCCATATTGCGGCGCCTCATCGCTGATCATGAGGGTGCTTCCTCCGATTTCCATCTCGGCGTGACCGATGCGGCCGTCGTCCATCGGGATCCGGTACCGCTCCGTGCCGCTGAATGCCTGTGTGTAGAACGCGATCGCCTTGGCCGCGCCGTCGCAGGTGATGTAGACGGTGAGACCTGTCACGGCGCTGTCCCCGGCCGGTAGCTGCCAAAGCTCCAGGAGTGTCCTTCCGGATCGGTGCAGGTGAACCCGCGGCCACCATAGGCCTTGTCTTCCAGTGGCCAGACAACCGACGCGCCGGCGGCGACTGCCCGGGCATGCTGGGCATCCGGGTCGGGGACGTACACGTTCACGTGCATCGTGCCCCTGCCATCAATCTCCTTCGGGCTGACGTACCCACGATCTGGCACCGAGGAGCTGACCATGATAATCGCGTCCCCCAGCCGCATTTCGGAGTGCGTGATACCTCCCGCCTCATCAGGCACGCGGAACAACTCTTCGAACCCGAAGGCGTCGTGGAGCCACTGCAGCGCTGCCGGAGCGTCCGCATAGAAGATGATTGGATGGATGTCGATAGTGCCCATTTCCCGCACTCCTTTCGGTTGAGCCTCGTCCTGGTGGTGGCGAATCTACGTCAGCCGGACGCCCCCAGTCTTGGAAAGAATTTACCGGTACGACTTCGCCTGGATCTGGTACAGCTCGGCGTACTGCCCGTTTTTCCGCATCAACTCCTCGTGCGAACCCACCTCGACGAGGTGAGCCCCGTCCAGCACGACGATCAGGTCCGCCATACGCACCGTCGAAAAGCGATGCGACACCAGGATGGTGATGCGCCCGTTCGTTGCCTCGTGCGATGTCCCGTTGCCCGCATGACCGTTCGTACCCTTGGCCGCCGCCGCGTATCGCTCGAACAGTGCGTGTTCTGTCTCGGCATCCAGCGCCGCTGTCGGCTCATCGAGCACCAGGAGCAGCGGCTCATCCCGCATGAATCCGCGTGCGAGCGCCAGTTTCTGCCATTGTCCAAACGAGAGTTCGACGCCTCCCGGCCACGTCGGTCCAAGCTGGGTATCGATAGCGGACGGCAACCTTGTGACCACGTCGTCGGCGCCGGCCCGGCCTACCGCAGTAGCCACCGCTGGCCGATCCTCCAGCCGGGGTACGTCGCCAAGGCCAATCGTCTGCTGTGCGAAGAACTCGAAGCGGAAGAAATCCTGGAAGGCGCCGGCCACCTTCTCCCGCCATTGAACGGCGTCGATTCGTGAGAGCGGTTGCCCATCGACGAGGATGCGGCCCGAGGTAGGCGCGTACATCTTGCAGAGCAGCTTCACCAGCGTCGTCTTGCCCGCCCCGTTTTCACCGACGACAGCCACCACTGCCCCGGCTGGCAGCTCCAGCTCCACATCGTCGAGCACCAGCTTGTCGCTGCCGGGGTAGGCGAAGGAGACATGGTCGAAGCGGATCCCCTCGCTCAGCACCCCGGGCGCTTCGAGGTCCTCCGTCGCCTGGACCGCGGCGGCATAGTCCTCGAGCCACGCGAGCCTCCGCGAACCGTCCATCCAAATCCCGCGCAGGAAGCCAATCTCGCCCACAGTCGCCCCGATGTACGACGACAGCCGGGCACCCGCCGCCACGACCAGCAAGACATTGCCGGGCCCTTCGTTGAGGCCCGACGCGACGAAGACGATTGCGCCGACGTAGGCCAGGCCGAACACCGCCCATGCGAACATGTGCCAGATGGCCGAACCCCACCGTGCCCGCGAAACAGGCCCGTACCAGCGCTCCCACGCCTGCCGGCGGTCCCGGATGATCCGGTCGCCATTCCCCGTGACCCGGATCTCCTTGCCGGGTGGGGCCGTCGTCGCAATGTTGAACAGGTGCGCCGCCCTCCGGCGCCACGACTCGCCTCGTTCCTGGGCCTGCCGTTCCACGGCCGGGCGCCACGAGGAGGTAAGGACAGTCGGAGCCGCGAACAGCGCCAGCAGCGCAAGGGCGGGGTGGATCGACATCAGCAGAGCGATTGTCACGGCAAGCCGCAGGACCCACCCGCAGGTGGTGAACAGCGACATGTACATGTGGTCGAGCACGAAGATCTGGTCGCGCAGCACGGAGAGGCGGTCCAGGTAGTCGGGCCGTTCCTGGTGGGCGATCGTCGAGACTCGCGCCTGCAGCCCCGCGACATGTCCTTCGAGAGCGATCGTCACCCGGTCGCGGAAGCGCCGTTGCACCCGCGTGCTCACCACCTGCAGGAACCACGTCGCCACCGCAGCAACGCCGAGGCCGAACACGGCGGTCAGCAATAGGCCTCGCTTGTGCTCGATCACCCCTTCGCCGAGGAACTTCAGCCAGACGGCAAACAGCGCATCCGGCAGCGCTGCCAGCAGGGCAAGGATGAACGAAGCCAGGAGCAGCCTCGGCTCATGCCGGAAGGCCAGCTTGCACAGTCGCCACATCGCCGGAATTGCGGCCGGCATGTCGTCCGGAGGCGTGGTTCCGTTCATCGACTCAGCTGAGGACGTCAAGGGTCACGCCCTCCTCTTCGGGATCGCTGAATCGCTGCGCCTGGAGGTCGAACATCGTCCGGTAGCGGCCGCCGAGCGCCATCAGCTCCGCGTGCGTCCCAAGCTCGATCACCCGCCCGTGTTCGACCACGCAAATCCGATCGGCGTGCCGCACCGTCGAGAACCGGTGGGAGATGAGGATAGTCGTGCACTCTCGGGTGGCCGCCAGGATCCGCTCGAAGATCTCCGCCTCGCCCCGCACATCGAGCTGGGCCGTCGGTTCGTCCAGCAGCACGACACCCGCGCCCATCTCAACCTTGCACAGCGCCCGCGCCAGGGCGACCCGCTGCCACTGGCCCCCCGAGAGGTCCGTGCCGTTGGCGTATCCCTTGGCCAGCACCGTGTCCAGGCTCGCCAGGTTGCCACCACCGGCTCGCTCCAATGCTGCCGTAATAGCCTCGTCGGACGCCCCCATCCCCACGTTGTCGCGAAGGGGCAGTTCATAGCGGATGAAGTCCTGGAACACGGCAGCCAGCCGCGCCCGCCACGACTCGATGTCCAGTGCGCGCAGGTCCACGCCGTCGACTTCAACCGATCCGTCCTGCGGGTCGTAGAGCCGGCAGAGCAGCTTCGCGAGCGTTGTCTTCCCTGCCCCGTTCTGTCCGACGATCGCCAGCGACGAGCCCGCCGGGATGGCGAGGTCGAAGCCGTCGAGCACGAGGTCGCCGCCGGCCGGGTAGGCGAATCGCACATCCCGGAATCGGATCTCGCTTGCCGGGAGGCCCTCAGCGGACCGGTTCCCAAGGGGCAGCGCGCCGGCCGGGCCCATCTTCGCTTCCAGCCGCAGCGCCGCGGCCACCGGGGCAGCCGTGCCGTCGAGCGCCCAGTTCAGTCCGCCAAAGGCGATCAGCGAGCTACCCACCGCAACCTGCGCATAGGTCACCGCCTGGTCCAGGCCAATGCTCCCGTTGTACGCCGCCGAACCGATCGACCAGAAGACCAGCGCATTCGCCGCCGTCACGATGAGCATGCACCAGAGCACCGGCCGCTCCCGCAGTCGCGTCGCTTCGTATTGCAGGCGATGCAGCGTCGTCCGCCGGTCCTTGAACCGGTCCAGCGTCCAGTCGGCCAGCCCGAACAGCCGCAGCTCCTTCGCCGCCGGAGGGTCGACGGCCATCCGGTAGGCGTAGTCCGCGTCGCGCTGCGCTGCCTTCACCTCGTCGGTCTGGCGGTCGTACCAGACCGTGCTCTCCCGGAGCAGGTAGTGCGTCGCTATCCAGGCGCCTGCCAGCAAAGGTGGCGCCCACCAGCTGTAGCCGAACAGCACAAGCGCCGAGACCAGCCCCGAAAGCATCGCCACCAGCCCCTGGGAGATGAACTCCATGGAGATGAAGAGCGGTGGACCGGTGACGCCGAGGTCGAAGTCGCGTGCAAGCGTCAGGTCGGCCGTGAGGCTGGGGTCTTCGAGGTGCCCCATCCCTGGCGGCGCCATCACACCTTCGGTCAGCTGGTCATAGAGGTAGGCAGCGGTCCGATCGCCGAGGTTCGCGCTGACAGCCTGTTGTAGCGGGTTGAGCACCTGCAGCAGCACGAAGACGGTTCCCAGCGCCACCAGCGGGCCGGTAAGCGACGACCCGTCCTGCACTGCGCCCACGAGGACGCCGATCGTGATCGCCAGCGCCGCCGGCAGTAAAGCCTGCAGGAGCACAATCCCGAACCATGCGGTCGCCAGCCTTCGGTCGGCGCGCGGCAACGCCCGGAAGAACATCCATTCCTGGCGCTTGCGGAATCGTTCCAGCACTCAAGCCCCCTGAGTGGTCGTCACGCATCCATACAGATGCGCCGCCACATTGCCAACCGGCCGGTGTCATTGCTTTTGCGGCACTCTAGCCCGTCGTATCGCCATCGTCTTGGATCGAATTTACCGGAGTGGGTCATCCAGTTCGCCGCCGAACACACCGCCGTCTTCGAGCCGCCTCATCCACAGCTCTGTCGGCGTGCACCGCGCGAACTCCCGGAACTCCCGTGCCATATGCGCCTGGTCGTAATACCCGGTCGCCACTGCAATATCGCTCCATACCGGCTTCTTGCCCGGGGTGATCGCCTGGACCACCCGGTGGAACCTGATCAGCCGCGCGGCCGTCTTCGGCGCCACTCCGGTTTCGTCGCGGAAGCGGGCGATGAAGTGCTTGTGGCTCCAACCGGTTTCGTTGGCCAGGCGCGCGATGTTCACGGTGGAAGGCTCGCGTGCAATCTCCCGCCATGCCCGCGCAATGGACTCCGTCGGGCGGACGATTCGTCGACAGCGCCCGCATGAACAGCGCGTCCAGCAGGTCGAACCGTGCCTCCCACGAAGGCGCTTCGCGCAGCCGCTCGATCAGCTCCCGGCCCGGCGAGCCCAGGAGGTCATCGAGCCGCACGACCCGGTTCGTGAGTTCCGCCATCGGCAAGCCGAAAAGGTGGTAGGCACCCAACGGCGTCAGGTTGACCTGGACCCCGGCCTGCGAGCCGCTGGATTCGACCAGGGCCGGGCCGCACGACAGTCCGGCGAGGAAGCCGGTGAACCCCGGGACCAATCCCGACACTTCGCCCGTGCTCGAAACGGCGATGGGATCTCCGAAGCCAAGGATCAGTGCTGCTCGGGGAAACGGCATTTCCAGCCGGCGCGGAACCAGCGAGTCACGTTCGATGTAACCGCCGTAGCCGTCCATATATGGCAGCAAGGGGGCACACGGCTGCGCGTTGGCCAGCTCCCACGAACCGTTGGCCATCTCGAAGTGCTCGACAGTCACACGGCCCGTCACGCTTCCCTCGACGCGTCCAATTCGGCCACCAGCTTCTTCGACGCCACCATTCGGTAGCCATCCTCCACGACCGCCGACACCTCGTCCCAGTCCACCTCCTCGTCGTCGAGGCGTATGCCGATCCAGCCCGCTGGCCCCTGGTACGGCGGCACGAAGAATCGCTTCGGGTTCGCTCCCACCAGGATGTCCTGCGCGCCCGGCGGCCCCTTCACCCAAACGGCCACATGACCGCTGTTGTGGTGGTTGTTGTCGAACTGCGCGAACATCTTGCCCGCTCGAAACGTAGGTTCGCCCCAGGCCAGCTTCTCGGTCGCCCCTGGCAGCGCAAGGCAGATGGTCCGCAGGCGCTCGATAATCGGTTCGACGAATGGCCCGATGGGCTTTATCGGATGTGCCATCGGGAGATTATGGCATGCCCGTCAGGCGAGCTTGCCGTCCACGACCCGGAGCCGCTCGTTCTCCCGGCATCCGCACCACCGGCACGACCCCTCGCCCTCACGCTCCGGGTGGTTCACTACCAGCGTCGCATCGCCTTTCCCGGGGACACGGCCGGCGGCGACCGCGGTGGCCAGCCAGTCGCGCAAGGCGAACGCGTCGAACGGCTCCACCGCGTTGCAGGTGAGGACGATCTCCGGCATCACGAAATCACCAGCCGGTAACCGATGTCGGTGCTCTCCAGCTCCCGCAGGGCACCGTGTCGCCGGTCCCACTCGCCGGAAATCAGGTCCGTCTCCAGGCGCATGAGGCCCGCCGTCAGTTCTTCCTCCGAAAGCAGCGCGAACCCCGACGACGCTGCCCTCAGGTCGGGCTCGAGGTAGCGCGCCGGCTCCCGCCAGTGCGCGCCGAGAAAGCCGTCCCGACAATCAGCCGGCACCGGTACGACCTCGGCATGTCCGCCGAGCACCGCCAAAACATCCGCGATGAGCGGCATCCGTTCCCGGTCCCGCTCAAGCATCTGTGGGAAGTAGTCCATTAGCCAGAACTGGGGGTCCACCTCGGTGTCGTACGTCAGCAAGACAACGCGCCCCGCGACGCGTTGCATCTCGGCGAGACCCATCCGCCAGTCCGGCCAGTGGTGGATCGTGAGCGTCGCCATCGCCACATCGAAGCTGCCAGCGCTAAACGGCAACGCACCCGCCACGCCCCGGACGCAGGCGTTGCCGGTTTGCCGCTGACCGATCATCACCGGCGAGGGCTCCACGGCCACTACCATCGGGTCCGTCGGCTCGTATGATCCTGTCCCTGCGCCGACATTCAGCACCGTCCTTGCCGGTCCCAGCGCCGCAGCAATTTGCGCCGCGATCCGGGGGTCTGCCCGCCGGCGTGTGGCGTAGGCATGCCCTGATTCCTGGTAATGCTCGACTCCAGTCGCATGGTTCATCGTCACCAACAGTATGATTCGCACACTTTGCCGTTCCAACGGCTAAGCAACCTACTGGGGGTTCGCACTTTGCGACGTCTATCTCTGGCGCTTGTTCTCCTGGTTTCTTTTGGTGCGCTCGTTTCCGCCTGCGGTGGCGGCGATGACGACGACAGCAGCCCGTTCGGTTCGGGAGGTTCATCCGACGACGACTCCGCCGACAACGGCGCCGGCGACGACAGCGGCAATTCGAGCCCCGGCGACATGTCGGTCGATATCCCCGATCTCGCCGACGGCGGCCTGGGCGGAGGCTCGGTCCACCTCAAGATCTCCGGCGACTTCGACAAGGAGTACGACTACGGCGATGGTACCGGCATCGTGATCAGCGGCTTCGCCAACTTCGTCTTCAGCGACGACACGAGCACGGTCAACTTCGTCCTTGCCGGCGACGACCAGCCTGGTGCCGTGTCCATCTCAACAGGCGACATTGTGACCGGGGGTGGGTTTGGCTCCGAATGCAGCGTTTCGGTCGACGAGAGCGAGAGCAAAGTCACGGGTGAGTTCTCATGCAAGAACGTTGCTGGCCTTAAGCCGGGCTCGACCAAGGCCTACGACAAGCTACAGATCGAAGGCACCTTCACCATCGACCGAACCGAATAGAAGAGCGGCGGAAGCGTCCGCCGTCCCTCCTTCGCACCGGAACCGGTAGAGTTGGCCCTCATGCCAGACCAACGATTCGTCATGTCTCAGCGCCTGCGCATCTCCTGCTGGGACTGGGGTAATCCGTCTGCGCCCACGCTGATCCTTGTCCACGGTGGCCGGGACCACGCGCGCTCCTGGGATCGCATCGCCGAAGCCTTCTGCGACGACTACCACGTTGTCGCCCTCGACCTCCGTGGCCACGGCGACAGCGACTGGTCCATCGGCGGCAACTATGGCCTCCCCGACAACGCCCTCGACCTCGCCGCCGTCATCGAATCCTCCGGCGCTCCGGCGCGCGTCCTCGCCCATTCCTACGGTGGCGCCGTTTCCCTGCTCACCGCCGGTACCTTCCCTGCGCTCATCACGAAGCTCGCGGTGATGGAAGGCACACACTCCCTCAACCCGCCCAACCAGGACCATGTCGGCGTTGAGTGGATGCGGAACTGGGCCCGCCGCCTGCGCGGCTTCGAGACCCAGGAGAGCCGCCCCTACCCGACACTGGAAGCCGCCGAATCCCGCATGCGCGAGGCCAACCCCCGTCTGCCCGCCGACTTCCTCCCCCACCTTGCCGCCTACGCCTCGAAGGAGGTCGAAGGTGGCTATATGTGGAAGTACGACCTCTGGGTCAACGGCCGTAGCAGCATGGAAGTCCGCCGCGACGAGCTCCCCGAGTTCTGGGAAGCGATCGAGTGCCCAATCCTGCTTATCTCCGGGTCCGAATCACACGCCGCCGCCCGCCAGCACCCCAACCCCGAGGCCCACATGCGCGACGTCCGCAAAGTCGAAATCAAGGGCGCCGGCCACTGGATCCACCACGACCAGATAGAGGCACTCCTGGCCGAGATTCGGCCTTTTTTTGCGGCGCTTTGACACAGGTCACATCGTGTGCGACTGCCGTCTCCTATCGTCGGACCTGAGGAGGTGAGTTACATGACTGACTTGAAGCGCTTGCCGCTGCACCCAATACCGGAGGCTGCACGCAATGCCATCAACAACCCGGTGCTCGTCGTCGAAGGACTGGTCGAGAAGCCGGGTGCGCTATCGCCCGTCGACCTCCGATCGTTGCCCCGCCTGCTACGGACCGATGACTTCGCCTGCGAAGAGGGTTGGAACGTCCCCGCACTCCACTGGGAGGGCGTGCGCCTTTCCGACATCCTCGGGACCGTGGATTTGCTCCCGGACGCGAGATACGTATGCGTGGGCGCGGACAACTTCGTCGTAGCCCTGCCCATCGCGGACGCCAGCGAGGCCATTCTCTGCGACACTCTGGACGGGAGGCCGCTCGCGCTGGCGGAGGGAGCGCCATACCGGCTGCTGGTGCCAGGTGGCAAGTGCTTCACTAGCGTGAAGTGGGTGGATCGCATCGAGGTAGCATCGTGTCCGGGGGAGCAGTCGGGCAAGGAACTTGCCATGGCCCGACTCGCGCTCCAACGCTGGGCTTCCCGCTAACTCGCCTTCTTCTCTTCGATCTGTTCGCTAAAGCCGCGCCCACAGCTCTGGCAATAGGCATAGACGTTCAGGTTCTTGCGCCCGCACCAGGGACAGGTCTTCATGCTTGCACCTCCCGCTGTCCTTGGCGACCAGTGTACGGCGGCCGCCGCCCCGGCGGTGGTAACCCTCAGTCCGACCAGTCTCAACAGCCGGGTCCGGGGAGCGACAGCATGCTTCGCCCATCACTGCGCGTCCAGTTGCCACCACCGCGACGCCCGTGTTCGGGTGTCGTTCCACCATTCCGCCTGCAGCAACACAAAGAGTCCTCCCGTCAGGAGGACGGTGCCGAGGATTCCCAGCGTTATCCAGTAGGGGATGGTGTCGCTGCTTTCCAGTAACCAGCGAGTCGCAACTCCGCTCAATACCAGGACCGCGGACGGAACGAGCCATCGGGCGAGGAGGCCAAACCCGAGGACGAGGAAGACGAGCGCTTCGCCGATGAGGACGAAGCCCCAGAGAACTCCACCGGGGTCGAAACTCTGTTCGACCTGCGGAAACACGATGCTGGCGACGCCCACGACGGTCCCCACCTCGTGCCACTGGAGGTGCGGAGGGACTACCGCGGGAGAGCGCCGAATAAGAAGCCCGAGCGCCAGCAGGTATGCGCCAACGGGGTCGGTGTAGAACTGGATGTTCTGAGGATTCATGAGGCTGATCGCCATGAGCGCAGGCACCATCGCGGCGCCACTCGAGGTCAGGGGCATCCAGCGCAGGTCGAGCCGCCTTCCCTCGTACAGGGCCATCAACACCGCCACAGCGATCAGCGCGATGAGTACACGGTACTCGCCAGTGCCAACCACCAGCCCAACAAGTTCGTGTCCTGTTTCCGGCCGGGAGGACACGAACTTATCCAGCCTCGCAATAGTCACTCCGATGGCGGCGATGTGCAGACCGAAGGAGAGGGTCAACACCCCCAAGGCACGCTCCGAGATCTCCCGGTACGTCCTCATCGCGTCGAGCGTCACGAAGAGAACGAGGCCGGCTCCCCCGAACGCGACCGCAAGCCACCAGTACGGCCACGCGTACTCGGCCCGGACACCAAACAACGACAGCGAGAGGAATACGGTTGCTACGACCGAGAGGCTCCAGCGCGAGGTTGCCTTGAATGCCACCAGCCAGGCCACCCCGGGAGCAGCGAGGAATATCGCCGCGAAGAGCGGATGTGCCGTCGGTAGCCCTACCATTCCAGCGGCCGCCCCTGCTGGGACGAACAGGATGAGCGCTCGGTTGCTTTGCAATGCCGATCGCACTGCAACTGCCACGGCGGGCACGATGGCCAGAATCGCGAAGGCCCAGCCCGTGTGCGGCTCCGGAACCCCCAGCCAGACCTGTGCGACTGCGACCGCGCCGAGGACAAAGGCAATCGCTCCCCAGGCATAGCCCGCGTGCTCCCACCAATTCGTCAACTCCGGTAGGCCTTCGACCCTCATCACATTGGCCGTAAAACCATGTTCGGTGTTGTTCCAGGCGAGGTGGCAGAGGAGTAGCGCGCTCCCCACGAACGCGATTGCCAGCCATCCGTCGTACCGCTGGGGGTCGATCGCCGGGATTGATGCGAGAGACATGACTGCGGCATAGCCCCAGGCGCCCGCTTCGTGGAAGCCTGGCCAGGATTTGCCCGCGGGCCGAAGCATGAGTCCGATCGGCCCACTCACAAGGAATGGATAGACAAACGTCGGTGGAGGGGCGCCCAGCAGCCAGAGCATGCTTGCCGCTGTTGCCGCTCCACCGAAGAGGACGAGCCAGGTCCCCCATCCCCACCGCAGCCGGTAGCAGCTCCACAAGATGACGCCCGTGGCCAGTGCGTTTGTCGCAGGCAACTGCTCCGGGTGCTCGCCAAGCAACGCGACGTATCCCCAGATCAGCGAAACACTTCCGAGTGTCCAGGCTGCAATGACCGCTCCCTGCCAGCGAGGCGCTGCCACCAGGACGGTCACGAGGGCCAGCACCATGAACCACGCTCCCCTCCACTCGCCCGGGATGCCTAGGACTTCCGCCAGCGATGTCCAGCCCGACAGTGCCGCCGCCGCTGCCAGCACCCGGTAGAACGATCCCAGTCCCCGCAAGGCAAGACCGGCGTAAAACAACAGGCAGGTGACTGAGGCGATTGCCCAGACAACGTCGCCGCTCACGTCCACATCGCGGAGTACGTCGACGTAAACGAGCACGAAGTTAAGCGGGAGAAGCAGCGTTCCCAGTCCAAGGAACACGTGGCCCGCCTCGCGGACCCGTTCCCACCGCCGGACGAGAATGCCACCAACGATGCTGGCCAGGGTGTAGCCGACCAAAACGGGAACTCGGACCCATGCGCTCGGAGCATCTTCCTGGTAGCTGACGAAAATCAGTGCCGCTATCCCCAGCAGAAACGCCCCGAGATAGAGAAGGATGTCGGCCTGTCGCTCTGCGATTAGGGTTCCCAGTCCGGGACCAGGTGTCCGCGGGGGTGTAACCGCCACCCGCTCCGGGGGCGTATCCGGGGAGTCGTTCTCAATTCTTTCGGCCGGCTCTCGCTCAAATGTGCTGAGGTCCGCCTCAAGCCGGCGGCGCAACGTTTCGTATGCCTCGGCCGTCAGGATCTCGTCCCGGCGCCAGTCCTGCACTCTTTCAATGAGCGCCTTTGTTGTTGCCCCGTCGCTCCCCAGCGAGGAGGGGCTCCATGTGCGCTTGCAAATGGGGCAAGAAGACTCGTCCAATGCGTAACGTGTTCGGCAGAACTCGCAATAGCGGTAAAAGTGCTCTTCCATGCACGGCAAACCTTCGAGTATTCTTGCACATGTTCCAAACGAGAAACTGTTTACTAGAAGAATAACGGCAAACTTGGACACTTCATCAGGGATCCGAGGAGTACTTTGACTCACCTTGCCGCCGGAAGATGCGCCCTCTCCACGCGATTCAACAATCGTACCGGCTCGCGTGGCCCTTTCGACACCAACGGCATCCTCGTCAGCGACGTCGTCAAGCAGATGGTCACCGGCAAAGACTTCGACTTCGAGGACCGCGGCCCCGTCGAGCTGAAGGGCTTCGACGAGCCGGTGCGCGCCTGGGCGGTCCGATGGCAATAAGCTTGGCCAGCCTGACCCCCACCGGGGGGCGCATTCGGTGACTCTCTTCGTCTTTGAGCCGATCGATGAACTGTCCGAACGCAAGCTCGTCAGCACCAACGGGCTGATCGTGATGGTCACCAGGTTCGCCTTCCTCAACCCACTGCTCATGGTGAGCGCCGGCATTGTCGTCGCCGCGTTCGCCCGTGGGGGCTCGCTCGCGGCGACTGTTGGCGTCGGTATCGTCTATGGGCTCCTCATCTGGCTCGCCGGGGCCGTCCACTCACTTGGACACGTGCTCAGCAGCCGCATTGCCGGCGGACCGGTCTGGTACGTGCGCCTATCCGCCACCGTCATGACCATCCAGTACCCGGCCGGCAAAGTGTCCGCTCGGGTCGACGTCGGGCGAGCTGCGGGAGGTCCGGGGCTCAGCCTGATCGCTGCGGCGCTCTCCGGCGCCATCTATCTGGGGGCACCCAGCCACTTCCTCGCCCTCTTCGCAATCGTCAACGCAGCGTTCGGTCTGTTCACGCTTCTTCCCATTCCAACGCTGGATGGCGCGGCGCTGCTGCGGCGACCTCCGCCCTCCGATGGATAACGGAATCCCTCCCCCCGCACCCCCGGAACTGGACTTCGAAGAGTTCCAGCGAATCTACGGACGCGTCGAGGCGCTCTCGCCATCCGAGGCAGCCGAACTCTTCCGCGGCGCGCCGTTCCGCTGGTGGGTAGCAGGCGGTTGGTCAACGGAACTGGAGTCCGTCCCCCGCCGGTTCCACGAAGACCTTGAGATCGCAGTCCCACACCACGACGTTCCCGCGTTGCGCGAATGGCTCAGCGACTACCACCTCTGGGGCACCCGGCCAAACGGCATCACCTACCTCGTGCCCGGCGAGCCGGCGCCGTCCGAGGTCGAGCAACTCTGGCTTCGTCGAGACGCCTACTCGCCCTGGCTCATGGACCTCATGCTGACGCCTGTCGAAGGCGACATGTGGTTCTACAAGCGCGACCACCGCGTCACCAGGCCACTGCACGAGGTCATCCGCGTAGGCAGCGACGGGATTCCCCGCCAGAGCCCCGAGGTCACCCTGCTCTACAAGGCCCGAAGGCGTTGGGCCAGGGACGAAGCCGATTTCGCGGCGGTCGTTCCCGGACTAAGCGCTACCGACCGCCAGTGGCTCCGCGATGCAATCGCGCTCACCGAGCCCGCTCGCCACCCCTGGCTTGACCGCCTCCGTTGAGGCGCCGGTTGCCATTTCCAGCCCGCCTTCACACCTCCCCGTTCTTCCACAGGTTCCAGAGGTTGTTCGCCATCCGGCTCGCGTCGCGCTCCAGGCCCAACCCTGTAGCGAGCGAAGTAGCCGAGCACGTTGGCGATGTCCCGTTGGAGGAGGTCCTTCGCGTTCGAATTCACCCGCGGGTCGACCGCCTGGGGGAAATCGATGATCCGCAACTGCCCCTGGCGGTAGAGGACGTTGAAGGCCGAAAGGTCGCCGTGGACGACGTTCTCGCGGATGAACGTCTCGATGTTCCAGAGCAGTCGCTCGAACAGCGCTTCAGCTTCCCGTTCCTCGAGGCCCGCATGCTGCAATTGGGGGGCATCGCCGCCTTCGTCGCCGATGTACTCCATGAGGATCGCTGTCTCCGTGCAGGCGAAGGGGATGGGCACATCGGCGCCCGCGTACTGGAGCGCGCTCAACACTTCGAATTCGTGGTCCACCCAGAAGGCAAGCTGGGCGCCGCGCCCGAATTCGGTGTGTTTTGCGACCGCCCGTTGCACCTGGCCGGGGCCAAAGTCGCGCCCTTCTTCGTAGACGCCGGCACGTTGGAACGAGCGGTGTCCGCTCGCGTGGTAAACCTTCGCCGCGACGTAGGGCACACCGAGGGAGGGATGTGCCCGGCAGCGATAGACCGTTGCTTCCTTGCCGCTACGCACCACATTCAGGATCTCGGTGACCAGTGCCTCGTCCAGGAACTCCTGGATGGCGCGCATGTCGGCCCTGTCGGATTCGCGGCTACTGAACCGCTCCGTGACCTCTGTTTCGAATTCGGACAACCCGGAACTCCATCGGAACTGCCGTCCCGGCAGTCCCGGGACGCAAGAAAGCCGCCTCATGGGCGGCTGTTCCGATAGCGCGTAGCTACGTCTTAGCGGTGGCCGGCCGGGAGGCGCGAAGGTGCGGTAGCGAACGTCGTGGCAGTCATCAGTCGCGGCTCCTCCCTGTTTGGTACCGAAACTATCGGCGATCCGCGGGCGCAAGACAAGAGCCATGCCACCCGCGATTGACACCACTCCCGTGCGGCGCAACCATGCCGCCCACCTGGATGGGGGCGATACCGACATGACAGACGTACAGGGAATCGAAGTGCACGGGCATTGCGATGAGCGCTTCGGCGCCGTCCGCGATGCCTTCAAGGCCAACTTTGACAACGGCCGCGATGTGGGCGCCAGCTTTGCCGCCACGGTGAACGGCGAGCTCGTCGTCGACCTCTGGGCTGGCTACGCCGACGCCGCGAAGACACGTCCGTGGGAACGCGACACGATCGCCTGCGTCTACTCGACCACGAAGACAATGGCGGCCCTCTGCGCCCTCATCCTCGCCGACCGCGGCGAGCTCGACTTCCATGCTCCCGTGGCAAAGTACTGGCCCGAATTTGCCGCAAACGGCAAGGCCGCCGTCGAAGTGCGACACGTGATGGCCCACACCTCTGCGCTCCCCGGCTGGACCGAACCGATGGCGCCGGAGGACCTCTACGACTGGGAGAAGGCGACCTCGTTGCTCGCTGCCCAGGCCCCCTGGTGGGAACCCGGCACGGCCTCGGGCTACCATTCCGCGACGCAGGGCTACCTCATCGGTGAACTCGTTCGCCGGATCACGGGACGCACGCTCGGGACATTCTTCCGCGAAGAGATTGCCGAGCCCCTCGGCGCCGATTTCCACATCGGCCTCCCTCCTGAGCACGATGCTCGGGTCGCCGAAATGATCCCGCCGGCAGAGCTGCCTCCCGAGTTCTTCGGCGACCCGGAGTCCTACTCGGTGCGCGCCTTCAACAACCCGCTCATCGATGCCTCGGCCTCCGCGACCACCGCCTGGCGTCGTGCAGAGATCCCCGCCGCGAACGGACACGGCAATGCTCGCTCGGTCGCCACCATCCAGGCCATCGTTGCCAACGGCGGCGAACTCCAGGGCAAGCGATTCCTCTCGAAGCAGGGATGCGATGTGATCTTCGAGGAGCAGGTCAACGACATCGACCTCATCCTCGGCATTCCCATCCGCCGCGGAATGGGCTACGGACTTGTGGCCCCCCAGGCTCCCGTCGGCCCCAATCCCCATACCTGCTACTGGGGCGGCTGGGGTGGCTCGATCATCGTCGCCGATTGCGACGCCCACACCACGGTGAGCTACGTGATGAACCGGATGAACTCCACCACGACCGGCGACGAGCGGGCAGCTGTCCCTCTCTTCGCCTTCTACGCGGCAATGGCAGGGGCCTGACCTTCAATGGATCGACTCGATGGCAAAGTGGCGATTGTGACCGGGGCCAGCCGCGGGCTCGGCAAGGATATTGCCGTGGCGCTCGCCCGCCAGGGTGCTGCCGTCGCCGTCATGGCCCGCACCGATGCCGAGGGCGACTCCCGCATCCCGGGATCGTTGGCCTCCACCGTGGCGATGATCCGTGACGCCGGCGGGACCGCCGAAGGCGTGAAGTGCGACGTCAGCAACCCCGAAGACATCGCCGCCGCCGTCGAAGCAACCCTCGCCGCCTTTGGGCGCATCGACATCCTCGTCAACAACGCCGGCATCCTCATTCCGGGTACCGTCGAATCGATCGAGCCGCGCCACTGGAGCCTCATCTTCCGGGTCAATGTCGACGGCCCCTTCCACTTCTGCCGCGCCGCGCTGCCCCACCTGCGAGCGGCAGGCGGCGGCCACATTATCAACATCTCATCTCGGGGAGCCGATCGGGCCAGGCCCCGGTCCCTACACAAAGGTTGCTCCCGGCGGCGCGGCCTACGGAGCTACCAAGATCGCCCTCGAACGCTTCACCCAGGGCCTCGCCGCCGAAGTCTTCGAAGACCGTATCTCCGTCAACGCCCTCTCCCCGCACCTGCCAATCTGGTCCGAGGGCGGTGCCTACTTCCGTCAGCGCTCCGGCAGCGAGAACTACTCCGGCTGGCGCATGAGCGGCGACATCATCGGCGACGCTGCGGTCGTCGTCTGCAACCAGCCGGCCGGCCAGTTCACCGGCAACATCCTCTACGACGAGTTCGTCATGCGAGAGCAGGGCGGGCTGGGCGATGCGGTGATGGAGCACTATCCGGTCGAACCGTAGGCGGCGAGCCCGTACGCCTAGTGCAGCGCGTTCCCGGCGTTGTTCCAACCGAGTCGGTACTGCGCGATGGCGCCGGCGTAGTCGCCGCTGATCCGGTCCGCATCACCGTTCGCAACCTTCGTCAGCGCCTGCGTGATCTGAGCTGGATTGCCTCCGCCGGCGATGGCGTCCGCGATCAACGTCGTTGCAAGAGAGCGCATAGCCCCCGCCGCTTCATCTTGCGCACTGGCCGACCCGGGCACCCCGCTCAACTGTGTAGCAGCTTGTTGTGTCAGTTGGAAAACGTCTTGCGTGGTGACGTGGTCATTTCCTGACCAGTTGGAGCTGGCCAGCGCCGAGCTGATCAACGTCAGCGCGCTATTAATCGTCCCGTCGTAGGCGCCTGCTCCGCTGCCGAGGAGAGCGGAAGCCGACTGCCATGCCGAGGTTAGCTGACCCTTCGCACCGGCGGCTGGTGGGGGTGGCGGCACCGGAGTTGGCGAAGGCGTGGGTGTAGCCACCGGAGAGGGAGTCGGCGATGGCGTCGGAGTCTTTGTCGGTGTCGCGGTCGGCGTGGAGCCAGTCGGAGTGGCCGTCCTCGTCGGCGTTGGGGTTGCAGTTGCTCCCGGAGAAGGTGTGGCGGTCCTGGTTGGTGTAGGTGTTGCCGTTACTCCCGGTGAGGGTGTCGCCGTCTTCGTCGGTGTGGCCGTTGGGCTTTCTGATGGCGTGGCGCTCGGAGTCGCGGTTGCGGTCTTCGTCGGCGTGGCCGTTACCTTCGCGGTGGCGCTCGGTTTCGGGGTAGCCGTCGCGGTGGTTGTGGCGCTGACCTTGGTAGCAGGTACCGGCGTCGGAGTCTGTTCGAGGGCAGGCCCGCCCTGCCGCGAGGGTGCGGATGGTCGGGTCGCCGTCGCCGCCGCTGTGGATGTTGGCACGGCTGTTGGCGTGACACCCCGAGCGACGGTCGGCCCTGCGCCGTCGCCTCTCGGCTTTGTCGTCGTCGGTGAAGGAGTGGGCTCTGTCGCGGGCTCGAGAGTCCCGCCGTCGGGTTCACGCAGGTCGCGGTCGTCCTTGCGGGCGGCATCGATGACGTCTGGAGAGAGGGGCGGAAGCATTGGGCGGGACGCGTCGTCGGCCGAGTAGTCCGCTCGCAGCGCCGACGTCGTGTCGATCGCCAGCGGCAGGTCATCGCGCCCGAGGGCGAACGTGGCGCCGGCAAAGCTTGCCCCGAAAGTGAACAACGCCGCGAGCGCGATAGCGATGACCGTGCCAACCGCCAGCCTGTTCATGCAGAGCGCTGGCCCCGGATCTTCCCGTCTTTCGGGGCGCGAACCGGCCCTGGTTGAGGCAGCATCGCGAAGGCCGGTTCATTCTTGCGCCGCCACTCCCACACTTCCGCAATCCGGGCCATGTGCGCAACGATGTCCGCGTCGAGCAACCCGCTCATGGCCTCTTTGTGGAGAATCGCGAGGGACTCCTCGGTCGACATCGCATTGCGATACGGCCGTGATGTGCTGACCGCGTCGTAGATGTCGGCGACGGCAGCGATGCGCGGGTAGGCCGTCAGGGATTCGGCATCGAGGCCGAACGGATAACCCGAGCCATCGAGCTTTTCGTGGTGCATGCCCACAATTGCCCGCACTTCCGGCGGCAGGTCGATGTGAGAGAGGATTTCCAGCCCGATCTGCGGATGCTGCTGGATAATCGCTCGCTCCTCCGGCGTTAGCGTTCCCGGTTTCAGGAGCACGGCGTCCCGGATTCCGATCTTGCCGATGTCGTGGAGGTAGCCGCCGACCTGGAGGTAGTGGAGCTGCCCGCGGTCCATGCCCATCTCGCGCCCGAGGTCCATGGACAGGTGACCGACGCGGACCGAGTGCCCCTTCGTGTAAGGGTCGCGGGCGTCGATCGCCGATACCAGCGCGCCAAGTGTCGAGAGGTGTTGCCGCTCCAGTCGTTCGGCCATGTCATTGAAGGTCGTTGCCAGGACGCCGACCTCGTCGCGCGAGCCAACGTGGGCGCGCGCCGTCAGGTCCCCGTGTCCCAGTTGAACGGCCGACCGGACGAGCCGCAGCAGCGGCTGCGTGATCGCCCGCGATAGCAGGACGCCAGTCCCAAGGATCAACAGGGCGCCGATGGCAAACATCGTCCCCAGCCGGAACCGCGTGGTGCCCTGCGCGTTCGAAATGAACTCCGTTGGTAGCGCCACCGAGTACCAGCCCAGCGTTTCCCCGCGAATCTGCAGGGGTTCGTAGAGGAGCTCGTAGTCGCGGCCGAAGAGCGAGACCCCCTCACGCCGCCCGGGTTCCCCTGAGGCGGATCGCAGGTTGCTGTTGTCGGTCGCGAAGGTGGAGCCGAGCGCATTGCCATTGCCGTCATAGAGGGTGACCTGGGCCAGCGCCTCTGCTTTCGCCGCCGCGGCGAACTCTGATAGCGGCGAACTGACGGTGACCGCGCCAACGATGCTCCCGTCTCGTGTGAGCGGTCCCGCGGTGAGGAAGACGGTCTCGCCGTCGCGCTCCACGAAGCCGGCGAACTTGTCGCCCTTCGAGTCGGTCTTGCCGCTGAGCACGGAAGCGACCGGCCCCCACGCGGAGCGGTCGATGCCACGCGCGACCGGCTCGTATTCCACGCCGCTGACTGCCGATCCGTTCATAGCCGGCGATGACGTGGCCGCCGCCGTCCAGGACCTCGACCTGGCTTGCGCCGTCGTTGGCCGCGATGGGCAGCACAATCGCCGCGACCGCCGCGCTGTCTCCCGATTCGGCGGCGGCGGCGAGGCCGTCCGTGAACGCCACGGAGCGCAGGGTCTCGAGGTGCGCCTGCTCCTGCCGCACCGCCGAGTCGCTGGTGACCCGCGCCGCTTCCGCAAGCTGGTTCGTGAAGCGGTCGTCCAGCGATGAAGTCACGAGTTCGGTCACCACGTAGGTGCCGACAAACGCACCTGCGAGCGTGAGCACCAGGTACGGCCCAACGATCTTCCACCGGATGCGATGGAAGATTGGCTCGCTGAGGCGGGTCAAGAAGTGCGGCGATCCCATTTGCGATCATTGGATGATCGGCTGTTTTGGGGTCTCTCAGCAGTTCGCAAGATTCGTACCGACGCCGCAGCCGGCCCCGATTCGGCTTAGCTCGTTTCGAGGATCACCTGTTCGACGTTCGGGTAGACCTGGCTCTGCCAGCGGCGGCCACTGAAGACGCCGAAGTGGCCGACACCGGCCTGCAGGTGGTGCCTTCGCATCTTCGCCGGCAGCGCGGTGCAGAGGTCGTGCGCGGCCATCGTCTGGCCCACGGCGCAGATATCGTCTTTTTCTCCCTCGATGGTGAGGAGCACGGTCTTCTTGATCGCGTCGAAGTTGATTGGCCGGCCCCGGTGGGTGAATTCACCCTTCGGGATCAGGCACTCCTGGAAAATCTGCTGCACCGTCTCCAGGTAGAACTCGGCCGGCAGGTCGCTGACCGTGAAGTACTCGTCGTAGAACTCCTTCGTCCGTTCGGCGGCGGCGACGTCACCGGAGGCGAGGTCGCTGAAGAGGTTGAAGTGGCTCTGGATGTGACGGTCGAGGTTCATATTGAGGAACGACGTGAGCTGGACGAACCCCGGGTAGACGCGGCGCCCGGCGCCCTTGTATCGCCACGGCACAACATCGACGACGTTCTTTTCGAACCACTCGATCGGGTTCTCCGCGGCAAGGTCATCGACCACCGTGGGGTTGATCCGGACGTCCACCGGCCCGGCCATCAGCGTCAGGCTGCGCGGGGTCGACGGGTTGCCATCCTCGGCCATGAGTGCGGTGGCGACGAGCGCTTCGGGCACCGGCTGGCAGACCGCCACCAGGTGGCTGCCGGGGCCGAGGTCTTCCATGAAGTCGATCAGGTGGTCGATGAATTCGTCGATGCCGAAGCGGCCGTCGCGAAGCCGGATGTCGCGGGCATTGTGCCAGTCGGTCAGGTAGACGTCGTGCGCGGGCAGCATCGTCGCCACCGTGTCCCGCAGCAGGGTGGCGAAGTGGCCGGACATCGGTGCCACGACGAGCACCTTCGGCTGGCGTACGTAAGGGACATCCTTGCGGAAGTGGAGCAGGGTGCAGAACGGGGTGACGCTGGCGGCTTCTTCGACGACCGGGACATCGACGCCGTCCATATTCACCGAGTCGATATTGAAGGGGCGTCGGGTATGGCTGAGGCCAGCGCGGCTGAGCATCTCGAAGGCGGCGGCGGTATGGGAGGCCGCGGGCAGTTCGGCACCGCTACAGAGGCTGGTTGAGCGGAGGTTGGAAGCGGCGGCACGGGCGAACGCGCGCACGGGCGCCATCAGATCTTGCTGCGCCTGGTAGGCCGCGTAGATCATTGGCCGGCGTCCCCGGCTGCTGTCTCATCCTCCGCCGCTGTGCTCAATCGAGCCGTCCCTTCAGGCGCCGTTGACGCTGGGTGCGGATTATTCCCTTTATGATCGGCTTGGGCAAAGCCGCTCAATGTCGGGAGATCCCCCTACGGTGGGGTCAATTCCCATTATAGTGCATTCTGCTTATAGTGACGCGAGGGGGAATCCCTTGCCGGGGGGCATGCAGCGATGACTGCGAACGCGACTCTCACAATCTCCAGCCGCAACTACTCGTCCTGGTCGTTGCGGGGCTGGCTCGTCTGCAAGATGGCCGGGCTCGACTTCGAGCTGAAGGAGCTGCCGATCGACGACCCGCAGACGAAGGCCGAACTCCTCCTCCTTTCGCCTTCGTTCCTGGTGCCACGGCTGACCCACGGTGAAGTGGTGGCCTGGGGTCCGATCTCGATTGGCGCCTACCTGCACGAGCAGTTCCCCGAAGCCGGCCTGCTGCCGAAAGACAAGGTGGCCCGCGCCCACGCCCGTTCGATCAATGGGGAGATGCATTCGGGGTTTTCGAACCTGCGAGCGGCGATGCCGATGAACCTGAAGGTGCAGCACCATGGCTGGAAAATCTGGTCGGCGGCGAAGGACGATGTGGAGCGAATCGCGGAGATCTGGGACGACTGCCTGGAGCGATACGGCGGACCGTTCCTCTTCGGCGAAGCGACGACCGCGGACGCGATGTATGCGCCGGTCTGCACGCGCTTTCGGACCTACGACGTGAGCCTGGGTGAGAAGCTGGATACGTACGTGGAGCGGATCCTGGACATGCCGACGATGCAGGAGTGGTACGCAGGGGCGATGGAAGAAGAGGACGCGGTGGAAGAGCTGGAGATGGAGTTTTGAGGGCGGCCTGAGGCGGGCGAAGGGTGTACTCTTTCGCGGCTGAAAGGACGATGCGCGATGGCTGAAGAACGGCAGCGCGAGGCCTGGGTGGAGATTGCACCGGACCCCGGCGCGGTGCGCAGCGGGCCGGGCTACAACTACGGCTTCGTGGCGGCGATGGGCCGTCTGCAGGCGGCGCACCCGACGATTGGTCCGCACTTCAGCCGGCTGTTCTGGGCGGTGATGTTCGAAGAGGGCGCGCTGGAGCGGCGCGAGCGGGAGATGGTGGCGGCGGTGGCGGCTTCGGCGCAGGACTGTCACTACTGAACGCAATCTCACGCAGAGTTTCTGCGTGTCGAGCAGGGGTCGCGGGACCTGGTAGAGGCGATCAAGCGGGGCGCCTGGCGAGAAGCCACCGGCCTGACCCCGCGTGATATCGCCCTCTGCACCGTCGCCGAGAAGCTCAGCGCGACGCCGACGCGGATGGTGGAAGAGGACTGGCAGCCCCTCCGCGACCTCGGCTTCGACGACCAGGGCATCCTCGAGGTGGCCCACATCGTCGGCATCTTCAACTACCTGACCCGCCTCGCCGACGGCCTCGGCCTGCAGCTGGACCCGGCAACGGAAGAGGCGGGCCGGAGCGATGAGGGGCTGCGGCCGGTTTAGTGGGAGCAGCGGTTAATGGACCGTCCCGGCCAGCCAGCACACTTAGGCGCGGGAACCTGGTAGGTCAGACCTCGGAAATAATTCTGGGAGCCGATCCCGCCGAGTCCAGTATCTGACGTCAGAGACGCGCTCGAGCAGCGCGACGTCTGGTGTTCGCCAGCGAAAGTCAGAATCGTTGAGCAAGACTTATGCGTTTGTGAGGGCGCATTCGGACAGTAGGAATACCGACGGTACCGTACAACAAGGCAAGCGGCATCCGGAGACCAGGACAAGAAAGTACGAGCGTGAATTCGAGCTTCCGAACGAGGTAGGACTCGTGGAGTGCGAATTCGGCGGCGTTCGCCGGACTCGCCGGAAGATCGGCCACGTAATGGTTGGTTACCGGGAGGATGGAGGCATCGACCTTATATGACCCGCCGGCGTTCAGTATCGACGCCGGCGGCGGCGAAGGTTGCCCCAAAGCCGAGAGGTCAACGACGGGTTCATTTCAAACCTAAGGTCAGCTGACTGCAGAAGCGCGGCCACCTCCTCCCTGAAAGTTGCTTGTTGATAGGTCCGCAGAGTCAAGACCATATCGCTCTGCCCTGGCCGCGACGATAACATCGAAGAGGACGTCGCCCACCGATTCAACGCGGCCCTCTTTGACGAGTTGTCCCCGTTGTACGGAAACCGCTCGACCTTGCGCGATCGTGCCCACCATCTCCTGTCGGGTACGAGATGCGGACACGTCAAGGCCAGACGACTCAAGGTGGCGTAGCGTCTCGCCCAGATCGGAAACACGGATAACGCCGTCCGGCGACTCCTACGATGAACACCTCGATAAGATCGTTGTCAGGATATGGATATGGAGTCGTGATCCTCCAGCAGCGCGCCCGCGCGGGTACACGCGAACGAGCCTTGGAGACTTTCTAGATATCTCTGAGTGGCCACTGCGCAATCAAGAGTCACGGGCCACCCCCTGACCACCCCGCGACACCTACCCCTCCCCGCTAACCCCGTCCGCTCCCCAATCTCGCCTCATGCAGCGCGAGACCACCGCACCAATCCACCCCACGCTCGCCACCACATGTGCCTGCGTTGACGGCATCCCGGCCACACGTGCGGCTCCCGCGGTCGCCGTGCGGTGCCATGCGGTTCCCGTGCTTTTACAACCGGAGCCTCTTCCATGAGCGAGATCGCCACTTGCTGGGGCATCACTAACCTGGGCCGCCCCTGCAACTTCCCGCCGCGACGCGGCACCAACTACTGCCTCAACCACGAACCCGGCGCCGATACCGTCGCCAACGCAACTCGCGCCGCCCGCGCCGCCGCTATCAAGCGCACCTCCTCCGCCCACCTCATCACTGCCGTCATCGCCCTCGACAACCGCGAAGGCATCCAGGCCACCCTCGACGCCGTTGTCCGCCTCAACCTCGCCGGCCGCCTCCCCGATCGCCGCGCCGAGATCCTCATCCGCGCCTGCGCAACCGCCGCTCGCAACTTCGACCGTGCCACCGAATCCCTCGATGGCCCCGTTCCCCAATCCCACAACGGCCAGCGCTACGTCGCCCGCGTCAAAGCTCTCCTCAGCACCATCGACCCGCTTCTCAGCGAAGCAATCGAAATCGAAGAAACCAAAACAACGGAGGAACACGAATGAGTCTCGATATCTGCGGCCAAACCATCGAAGGCGACCAGGTCTGCACCTACCCCTCCTTCATGGCCTGCCCCATCCACGAAAAAGACCTCGAAGATCCCGGAGCTACGATCGACGATTCCACCGACCCGCGCGTCCTTCTCAAACGCGCCATCGACCACCTCGCTACCGGCAACCCCAATCCACTGCACCTTCAGCGTCTCATCACAAGCGTCGAACGCCTCGTCGAACTCCAGCGCCAACTTCCCGATCGCGAGCAGGTCAATCGCGATGGCCAGGTTCTCGCCCGCGCCGCCTTCGGCATGCCACCCGTCCGCGATCAGGACTGGGAAGACTACATGCGCGTCCTTGATCCAGATCCATGGCCGAGATCACCCGCCAGCTCGTCCACGCCCAGGGCTGCGGCCTCGACGCTGTCCCCGAACGCTACCGCCACCTCATCCCGCCCGGCACGCATCCCTGGCTCCCCTACCCCCAGGATGCCGAGCGATTCCCCGTCTCTGTCGCCTGGGCGCGCTCAACGGTGGCTATCCGCCTCCCAATCGTCCCATGGAGCCTCATGGCTCCGGCTGGAACCCCCGATTCGAGGACCACTAAGCCCCCACCTCCCCCCAACACCCCGCAGCCCGTATGTTTCGCCCCACAACAAACGGTGAGGTGAAGGATCATGGGTTCGCTTGAGGGACGGAAGGCGCTGGTGACCGGCGGGAGCCGGGGGATTGGGCGGGCGATTTGCCTGCGGTTGGCGGCTGAGGGTGCGGATGTTGGCGTCAACTACAACGGCAACGCCGAGGCGGCGAAGGAGACGGCGGCGGAAGTGGAGAAGCTGGGCCGGAAGGCCTGGACCTACCAGGCGAACGTGGGTGACGTGGCCGCCTGCAATGCGATGGCCGAGCAGGCGATCGCCGACATGGGGCAGCTCGACATCCTCGTCAACAACGCCGGCATCGGCAGTAGCGGTATCGGGCGGCCGACGATGACGGAGATTACGCCGGAGCAAATCGACCTCGTGATGGGGGCGAACCTGATGGGCCCGATGTACCTGGCGAAGGCGCTGGTGCCCCACATGCGGGCGGCCGAGCGCAGCGACGTCATCATGGTGTCGAGCGTGGCGGCCCAGAGCATGGGGCCCCGGATGGGTGTCTACAGCATCAGCAAGGCGGGGGTGGAGGCGCTGGCCCACACGCTGGCGAAGGAGGAGCGGGAGCACGGCATGCGGGTGAACATCGTGGCGCCGGGACTGGTCGAAACGGACATGGGTCGGAAGCTGATCAGCCTGCTGCCCGGCCCCGACGACATGCGGGAGCGCGACAAGACGGCGCCCTTCGGCTATGTCTGCCAGCCGGAAGATATCGCGGCGGCGGTGGCCTGGCTCTGTTCGAACGAAGCGCGGTACATGACGAACCAGCGGCTCACGGTCAACGGCGGGGGCTTCTAGAGCCTCACGCTGGAGAAGTTCACGAGAGTTTTACAGTTGGGTGCCGTCCGGTGGGCGCATATGTGAGGGTGCGTTGCTATTCTCGATGGGATGGAAATTGAGACGATCATCCGTGAGATTTCGGCCGACGAGGAACAGCTGATCGCGGCCCTGGCGACGGGTTCGCGTGACTCGGAGGTGGCGCGCTACCTCGAAGTGAGCATGACCGAGTACCGGCAGCGGATGACCTGCCTGCTCGGCGACCTCCACCTGCCGGACCGCAACGCGCTGGTGTCGTGGCGCGAAAAGCACGGCCCTTCGCCGCTGACGGTGAAGATCCGGCGGCCGGTGCAACGCCAGTTCCTGCGCACGAAGCTGGGGCTGCTCACGATCGGCGCGGCGGGCGCGATGGTGTTGCTGGTCGCCTACGGGGGGACGACGGTCTAGGCGCTGATTGGCGTCGCGGAGCGCAGGCGCTACGCTCAGGCCCATGCCGCGTGAATTGACGGCGACCGAAGCGCAGATTATCGCGGACATGCGTGCGGGGTTGCTCGATGCGGAGATCGCCGTGCGGCTGGGCGTGCCGATCGGGGATCTAAAGCAGCGGATCACAGCGATCCTCCGCGACTTCCGGCTCTTGAATCGTTCGGACCTCCTGGAGTGGACGCCGCCTCCGCCGGACCCTCCCGACGCAGAGCCCGTCGTGAACCAACCACCGCGCGACCGCGGGCTTCGTCCGGCTGTGCTGGGTGCTGCGATCAGCGCGGTGCTGGTACTTGCGATCGTTGTGGTTGCAACCAGGCCGTGGGAGAGCGGCGAGAGTGCGGCGACGGTGGAACCCACGCCGGCCCTCGTGAGCGTGCCGCCAGCTGCCTCCATCGAGTCGAGTGTGCACGACCAGCTCGTCAACTTCGGATCGACGACCGGGCTGGGTTCCGACCTCTTGTGGCTGGTGAAAGCATTCGATGCGAGCGGCCAGACGGTTGGGCTCGATGGAGCGCGGTTCGACATGGCGGCTGGAACGACTGCAGTGGAACCCATCTGGCGGCCTGATGGCGCTGGCCGCTTCACGGGCGTGGCCACCGGTTACGGAGGCGGCGGTGCCACCTACATCACGATCTCCTACGCTGACGCATCGGGGAGCTGGCTGACGGCCAGTACGGACAGTGGAAGCCACTGGAGCCCGCCGGTGGCAATCGACGGATCCAGCGTCCCGATCCTCGCTGGCAAGGACTGGACGGTGCTCTCGCAGCCAGAGTTGGGCGGCGATGCCTACGAGCTGGTGGAGCACGGTGTCGGCGAACCGCTCGAGGCGCCGGCCAATGCCATCGACTCGCGCCCGATCGGCGTGGGGTCAACGGGACAGTTGGTCTGGGATGCTGGCGGGGGAGTGCTCGTGGACGGCGATGGGCACTTGAACCTTGCGTTTGACGTGAGTGGACGACGCGTCGATCACATCGAATCGCTCATCTGGGACGACTCGGCGAGCCTCGGCGTGGTCGTGTGGCGATCGGGTACGCGGACGTTCACGAGCCGAATATCCCAGGGCCACGACCGAGAAACCCGGGCGGGATACCCGGGAGTCCTGACTGGACCCGCGGGAGTGGACCTCTACGCCGGGAACTACTGCCGCTGGACCGACGACGGCGAGGCGTCACACGCCCCCTGCCTGCCAGTGCTCTACGACGCAAGACAGGGCACGGTTCATGTAGTGGACGAACCGTTGCTCTTCGTCGACCATTTTGATTCCGGGCAGATCGTCGGAACTGTGTCGACTCTCGTCGCAACGAGATAGATCGGACGCAAGTCCGAGCTACCGCTGGTCCAACACGAACGTCAGGATGACGCTGATCGCGACAACGCACGCAAAGCCGATCCCCAGCACTGCCTGTCCAGCCGCCACCAGGGCCGCCGCGGCCGAACCGAAGACCGCCAGTTCGGGCAGCAGGCGAAGTGGGTCGGGGAGCCGTCGACGCGCTTTCGGTGCGACGTACCTGCCCCAGAGGATGACGGCTGCAGCAGGGGCGACCCCCGCCGCGATGAGTCGCAGCACGATATTGTCGAAAAGGTGCCAGGCGCCGTAGGCCAGCGACCCGAGCGCCATCAGTTCGAGGGCGAAACGGAGAGTGGCGTTAGCGCCGCGTGCAACTAGCAACTCGCCGGCGAGTGTACCAGCGGTTTGGCGATGGTCCCCGCGGGGGCTAGGCTCGCCGGATGCCGGTGCGGGTCGTGGCGTGGAACATCAGGGCCGGTGGGGGCACGCGGGCAGAGGCGATAGCGGGGCAGCTTGAGCGCTGGGAGCCGGACCTCGCCGTGCTCAGCGAGTTCCGGGGGACGCCCGGCAGCACGAGCATCGCCGATGCCCTGGCACGGCAGGGGCTCTTCCACCAGTACTCCACGGCGAACAAGCGGCTGCCCGCCGAGAACTGCCTGCTGGTCGCCTCGCGCTGGCCGCTACGCCGGATAGGCCTCGGGCGGGCGCCCGTCGAGCCCCGCCGCTGGCTCCTGCTGAAGGTCGACGGGGCGGGGTTCACGGTGGGGGCGATGCACATCCCCAACTTCGTCCCCGACCGCGCGCGCAAGCGGGCGTTCATGGAGGCCGTGGTGGCGACGGCCCAACGCTGGCGCGGCGGCCCGGCGCTCTTCGTTGGCGATACGAACCTGGGCCGACCGCTGCTGGACGAGGAGAACGCCGTCTTCAGCGCCGCCGACAACGCCTGGTTCGACGCCCTGGAGCGGGCCGGCTGGCGCGACAGCTTCCGTTACCTGCACGGCGAACGGCGCGAATTCACCTGGTACAGCCCCAACGGCCGCAACGGCTTCCGCCTCGACGAGGCGTTCGTGAACCGTAAGCTGCTCCCGCGGCTTCTCTCGGTCCGCCACGAGTGGGGCCAGTCCTTCCCGCGGAAGGAGAGCGAGAGCCGGGAGGTCGCTCAGCGATCACGCGGCGCTGGTGGTGGAGGTGGCCGATCTGCCGATGCTGTCCGGCGCTTGAACCAGCAGAGACCGCGAGCAAGGCGATGGCTCCGAGCATCGCGAACACGACGGCAGGGGCCGGGTTCCCCGAAGCGCTCGGGACGAGGCCGGTACCGGTCGCGGGAGGGCCCGGCGGGAGCGGGCCTGTCACCTCACGGTAGTCCCCCTGCGTGGTGAGGTGGTCAAGAAATGCCATGGTGCTCTCGACGCCCTCGGGCATTCCCTCGTAACTGCTCACCTTGCCATAGCTTCGTATCCGCCACCCATCGGCACCCTGCTCGAGCCCAAAGATGCTCGTGACTCGCTTGCCGTCGGGACCAATCCCGGAACCGACCAGGGCAACAGGGGGGTTCAGATTGTGGGGTATCCACACAGCAACGAGGCGGTAGATGCCGCCGCCCATCGCGTCGGACGCCGACGCGTTGGAGACGATCCACTGAGGGATAGTTGCGGCGGCCGTGCTGGTGGGGACTTCAGCGCCTTCGCCGGGATAGGCGGTGGCTATCACCGTTTCCGGCGCCAGGAAGTCGACGATCGCCTGTGGGTCGCCGCTATCGATCGCGTTGGCGATTTCGTAGACACCAGCGGGTTGGCCGTCCAGTGGGCCCGGCGTTTGCGCCGCGGCCATGGGAGTGCTGGTCAGTACGAGCAACGCGAGCAATGCCGTGAAAACGAGCTTCGAGAGCGGGTTCGATGTCCAGAAACCGGATTTTACATCCATAAAGACGCTCCTGTAGTGACGACTGCGCTCAGAGCAATCAACGACATGATGGGCACTCCCATAGCGCTCACTTCCGACGCGCGTCGCGTTTGACCGAAACACCCGCAAACTGCCGACGGCTCGCGACGCCGTAGTGTCATCGTCATCGCAGATTTCTTCATCTGTCCGTTCCTCAGCGACATGCGAGCACACCGATGTTTCCATGAGCGTCGCTCTCGTGGGCGGTGGCAATCCCGCGTTTGGACAGGAGCCGGGCAGTGAATGACGGCTCGTCGAGACTCATGTACCCATTACCCGTGAGAAAGCACTGAGTTGCGGCGAAGATGTCGGTCGATGTTCGCGCGATGTAACTTGCGTATGGACCATCAAATTTGGGAGCCGGGTTTTGGGATTCATAGCCAGGACCGTCCACGGAGAACCCGGCTTCGGCGGGCGGTTGCAGGTCGGCAAGTCCCTCGTCACTATTCACGCCGGCGCGCCCTGCGAGTTCGTCGACCGTCATGTTGAGGCCAAGGATCACCACCCCGGACACGTACAACTCCTTCAGAGTGGCGTTGCCGAGCCGGTTGGCGGCGTCCTGATCAACCAGTACAGCGAAAGCACCAGACTCGCGGACCGCCTCTGCGGTAAGTCCTTCGGTATCCCAGCGTTCGACGCCAAGATTGTCCACGGTGCCCGCGCTGAGCGGGCTCGGTCCGGCACTTGCATCGATGAGTGCCGGACCCGCGTCTGCCTGTCCACCCGTCGCTCTTGTGGCTAACACCGCGATCAGCGCAAGCGCGACGACCGCAACAGCCCCAATCCGGAGAGCCATAGCAAGCGGAGGATTGTTGGCCATATCGTCGCCATCCGTTCTCGGGCATGGATGGCCTCCGTTCATGGATGACCGTCAGTCCCTACTCTTGCCGTGCACGAACTACACAGCCCACCAGGAATTGTGCGGATATCGCCGCAGTTTGGTGAAACGCCACGATCGATTTCCGCAACACCACGCTGGACCTCATGGCACCAGCCATGTCCCATCCACGATTCGTTCCCCAGCCCGTACCAAGCGGCTGTCCCCAGTGGAACGTACGCCATCAGTTACAGTGCTGGCAGTTCCAGAACGGGCCAAAAACCAACTCAGTGGACCATTTATCATCTGAGTCATAGTACCAGGGCCCACCCGTAACCGCCGACGCAGTGGAAATGAGAGATGCTGTAACGCATAATACGACAGCCGTCGCCACGATCCGACTGGGAATAGCACGGCGGATCACTGTATACCTACTTCGCAAGTGGCTGTAATAGTATCTCGAATGTGATGAATATGTGACAGAGCGTCACTGGCGTTTGAAATTTGACTTAGCTCTACGCGTTCACTCACAAGTGCACCGTTCTCGATAGTGGCTCCGCGATAGGCGATAATGAATCCATCACCATCGAGATAATAAGATCGTAGTTTCATGAACGAGGCTTCTACGCGGTGATCGTAGCCTTCGTCTGAGAATCGCAGAGACTGGTCGACGTCAGATAGGAGGGATGGAGATTTCTCTAAGACTGTCGACTTGAGGACAGGCGACGCGTCGGGGGATACCGATGTGTATCCGGATGCCATCATGCTCTCCACGTCTGGACGTTGCGGCGACGCTCCATACAGGAATCCGTCGGGATCATCGAATTCACAGGCGCCCGTGGTCGCCTGACGTTGGGGTGGCTGGTCCAGCGCGATCCAATTTCGGGCGACTCCCACGCCCGTGGCGGCGTCCGCGTAGGTGCTGCGGACAAGCGACCCGTTGGCGTCGTTCGTCTCAGTGGCGATAGTGATGGCTTTTCCACCGCCGTCGGTTACCACCCACCGTTCCTGTGTAAGCCACATCCTGTTCGTTGTGCTCGGACTGGTACCCGTCCACTGGTAGTAGCGCTGTACGACGTGAAGTCCGGCATTGCCTGGCCCGGTTGCATTTGCCCATGGCGCCACATTGCGCCCTGCGGGATCGAATCCGCCCGCAGACCAGGCGTTCGAGTAGGCGAAGGTCAGCCAACCCAAGACGCCGACGGCCAGCGTGGCAATCAGCACGACGGCCGTGGATTTCCGCAGGTGGAGCACATTGAGGACCTCCCAAAGCCGAACTTCCATAGATCTCCAGCATAGTTAGTTTCGCACCGCGCCATGAAACGCCACGTTTCATTTTCGCAACACCACGTTTGATTTCACCCCACCAGCCACGTCCCATCCTCAATCCGCATCCCAGCCCGTACCAGGCAGCACTCCCAGTGGAACATGGCACCAGCGGCCAAGGTGCAGGCGGTCCTTCGGGGCGGCGGTGAGATCAAGGACTTGTGGGCGGCCCGGAAGCGTTGGCCGCGCACGGTTCCGATGCTGATGGACAGCGCCCCGGCAAGCGTTTCGTCATCGACGTTCAGTGCGCACGCCGCCGCAGCTCGCTCTTCTACCCAAGTCAATCCGCTGCTGTGTTGTCTCGCAAGCTCGCGGTCCAGCTCGGTTTCGGGTTCTGCGCGGGGCAGCATTGGCACCGGACGCCTCCCGTCCGCACCGCCCCCGCACACGGACGTTGCCCGCAAAGTATGCCACATGCGTATGCGGCTATCCTTTACCCGCATGGGAAGTGGAACGACTGGAACCGGCTCTGCGGGCCCGTCCGAATGGGTCCTTCGACCCTGTCGAGTCCCGTCCTCCGGCGCCAGGATAGGAGTGCAAAGCGGGGAACAAAACATCACTGGGGGTCGCGCCCATGCCAATTGTGCTGATCATCATCATCGCGCTCGTACCGATCACCATTGCCGTGCTCGCCAGTAGCGGCGGCAGGGCAACCGCCCGCGAGAGGGGCGCGGCGCTGCTCACCATGGGCCTCGGGCTGGTCGTGCTTGCCCTCTTCGCCACGGTCGCGACCAGGTTACCGATTGCCATCGCACTCGCCGCACTCGGGCTCGTCTTTGCGGCGACGGGCGCACTCTGGTTCGGGAGGTCAGCGCGCTAGGACACTCCCCTCGCGGCTGCTCTCGGTGCGGCACGTGTGGGGGCAGCCGGAGGGAGGGAGCGAGAACCGGGAGGCCCTCAGCGACCACGCGGCGGTGATAGTGGAGGTGGGCTGAGGGCGCGCGCCAGCAAGCGTTCGGATGCCGAGCGGGGCAATGGTGTGTGGCGCGAATGCTGGTGCTTTCGCGGTGTTCGAGAGTCCGGGCGATTGTCGGCGTATGGGGGATTCCTACAGTCCTTTACGGTCGCGGCTCCGGTATTCGGCGTTGTCAGCGGCTGAGGGCCGAATGGTCGGGCGAGTTGACCCTTTTAGCCCTTTTGGAGCATGGTCTCGGAGTGCGCTACTTGGTGTATGGAGAGGAGGACGCGGATGAAGATCATGATTGCGTTGGACGGCAGCGAGGGGAGTGAGAAGGCGGCCATAGCGTTAGGACCGTGGGTAATAGAGTCGGGGGCGGACGTGACGCTCTATACGATCTTCGACCCGGACCGCGTGCACGAGACAGCCAGCCACCGGCAGACATTTGAGACGACGCCGCAGGGCACGTTCAGCGGGACGCCCTTGAGGGTGCCGCTCCAAACGGCGCACGTGGACGAGGACCGTTCGCAGGCGTTGGAGCGGCGACATCGCGAGCTTCAGCAGTACCTGGAGCAGGTGAGCGAGCGTTGTTTCGCGGGCCGCGCTTCTGCGCTCGTTGAGGCGTCAACGGAAGACCCGGCCGAGGCGATCATGGACGCGGCGACGACGACTGGCGCCGACATGATTGCGCTGGCCTCGCACGGCCGCGGGGGGATCAGCCGGGCCTTGCTCGGCAGCGTTGCCACGGAAGTGATGCGGCGTTCGCACGTCCCCGTGACGGTGGTCGGCCCGAACGTGCAGGTGGGGTAGCGGACCTACGTTTCGCTGCCGCGCGCTTGAGCAAGCGTGCGGGCACCGGGCGGGTCGACGGTGTTTGGGCGAGCGAAGGTGCGGTTCGCCTTGCGGGTATTGACGCCTGGGAGATCCGTACGCTCCCTTGCGGTCGCGGCTCCGCTACGAGGCGCTGACAATCGTCAGGATGGTGTAGCCCGCGGGGGCCACGAAAACCATGGCGCCTCCGAGCAGCGCGTAAGCGACCTGAACCCGGCAGGCCACGAGGATCGCGGCGGCGAACGCGGCGACTCCGAGCCACACAAACATGGCGCCGACGAGAGTGAGGGCAGCCAGAAAACCGACGGCCACCGATAAGATTCCCACGACGGCAAAGGGCCGCCAGCGTGGCGTTGCGCTGTTCCCGGGGTTACTCACCCTCTCACGAGATCGCGCTGAGCGGCCCACAATCCAGCGTGAACGCCGTCTCCTGTCGTCGAGGAGATCGGCGACCGGGACGTCGAACTCAAGGGTGGTAAGGAGTTGACGGTCGTCGCCATGGGCTGGCCGTCGACGCGGGAACTGCCGAGGTAGGCAACGACCCGGCCAGCTTCGTCGAGCAAGTAGCGGCGCTCGTCGACAGTCCGGTCTTCGCCCTGGAAGGTGCCGAGGAACTCGCGGGCGGCGAGCAGTGCCCGGGAGTCCGGCGATGCAGGGGGCGGGTCCGGACGCGTCGGCGGGCAGAACCAGCGGTTCAACGGGCACAGCCTCAAACCCCGAGGCGAGCATCCCATCAATGTTCGGGTGTGAGGGCATGGCCGCAAGTAGGGCAGCCGTCGCCGGCTATACCGTGGCATTCCCAGTCCCATTCGCCGTCTGGCGTGCGCGTACCAGCGGCGGATCAGGTTGTCGCCGCTGCCCGTCCGGACGCCGCCGGTCGCGCGCAACGGTCGCCCGTCACGGTCGAGCTCGATCCAGGTGTCCTGCACCGACGAGTAGGAGTTGCCGCCATCGCCCTGGGAGTCGGGAGCGACATGCGTATAGCGGTACTCGACGATATGGATGGTCTTTGCGTCCTCGCGGGCGTCGGAGTTGTCCGCCCAGGAAGGTTGGGTGCGGCCCGTCGGGTCGAATGGTCGGCCTCTGCGGGAGCCGTGCCGCCGGGGTGGTAGGCGAACGCGAGGACCGCAACCGCAACGATGGCCAGGATCCCGACAGCGGCGACGGGGAGTTTCCAGTCCCGGTTCATGGATTCAGGGTGCCACATGGGGTCAAGGGGTGGTTCCGAGTCGGCTCTCGGTTGCCATCACGCAGGGGCGATTGGCACTCGCGACGCACCCTCACCCTGCACCCTCTCCCTTCGTCAAGGGAGAGGGAATGGTGGCTGGAGCGGTTGCAACAGACGTCCAACGCACCCCGGGACGAAGAAGGCCGGTCAATCCCACCGGGTCGACATATATCAAGCCCTCTCCCTGGCCGCGCAGGGAGAGGGTTGGGTGAGGGTGGCCCGCGCTTTGGCCCGCGGTCGCGGCTCCGCTATGACGTGCCCGCCCGTACACTGGAAACCCCGCCCACCGGCGTCCGGAGTTGCCGTTTGTCTTCGCCACAGTCCTTCCTTATTACCGGCGGCGCCGGCTTTCTTGGCATCAACATGGTGCGCTACCTGCTGGAGCGCGGGCACAAGGTCACGAGCTTCGACCTGCTGCCCTTCGACTACCCGGAGCGCGACCGCATCACCGAGGTGCAGGGCGACATCCGCGACCGGGCGGCGCTCGACGCGGCGATGAGTGGCATCGACGTGGTCATCCACACGGCGGCGGCCCTTCCTCTCTATAAGAAGAAGGACATCTTCTCGACCGACATCGATGGCAGCCGCAACGTGATCGCCTCGGCCCACGAGCACGGGGTCGAGCGCTTCATCCACATCTCGTCGACCGCCGTCTACGGCGTGCCCGAGCATCACCCGCTCTTCGAAACCGACGAACTGGTCGGCGTCGGCCCCTACGGCATTTCGAAGATCAAGGCGGAGGAGACGTGCATGGCCTTCCGCGGCAAAGGCATGTGCGTGACCATCATCCGGCCGAAGTCGTTCATCGGCCCTGAGCGGCTCGGCGTCTTCGCCCTTCTCTACGACTGGGCGAAGGACGGGCACAACTTCCCCATTCCCGGGCGTGGCAACAACCTCTACCAGTACCTCGACGTCGAAGACCTCTGCGACGCCATCTATCTCTGCGCCACCCTCGAAAAGGCGAAGGCGAACGACACCTTCAACATCGGCGCAGGGGAATTCGGGACCTTCAAGGGCGACTTCCAGGCCGTGCTCGACCACGCCGGGCACGGTAAGCGCGTGGTCTCCATCCCGGTGGCGCCGGCGCTCTGGGCCCTCCGCATCCTCGACCGCCTCCATCTTTCGCCGCTCTACCCCTGGGTCTACGAGACCGCCGTCAAGGACTCCTTCGTCTCGATCGAAAAGGCGCAGAACGTGCTGGGCTGGGAGCCGAAGTACTCAAACAAGGAAGCACTGATCCGCAACTACGACTGGTACGTCGCCAACCTTGCGGAGTTTGAGCACGCCTCAGGCGTCACCCACCGCGTGCCATGGAAGCAGGGCGCGCTGTCGGTCGCGAAGCGGTTGTTCTAAGGGCGATGTAGCAGCCGCGCTGAGCCCAACATCACCCCCGCGCCGCCTCCTCCGACAGCCCTTCTTCCATCCGCGCGTGGTAGAGACCCGACGCAACCGTGAGGATGGCGACGAAGGCCATCCCGGTCGCCGCCACAACGATCGTTGGCCTGATGCCAATCGCGCCCGCGACGAGGCCACCGAGGGGAGCACCGATGACGATGACTCCGCGATTGAACGAGCGCCTGGTGGCGTTCATCCGGCCCATGAGCCGGTCCGGGGTTATCGCCTGCTGGTAGCCCATCTCCTGTGGCCCTTCCAGGCCCAGGGCTATGCCGATGAGGAACTGTCCGAACCCGATCGCCACCACTCCCGTCCATGCGCCAACGGCGGCGAAACCGGCCGCCGCGATGATCGCGAAGGCGACGGGGTAGATGAAACGGCTGTAGACAAGGACCGGCCCGACACCGAGGACGTCACCAACCCGGGGCGTAGCCAGTGTGCCGAGGACAGCTCCAACCCCGGCGCAGGCGAGGACGACCCCGAAGGCGAACGGACCCAGCTCGCGCTCGCGTAGTGCGTACACGGTGAACACCACGCCGAACATGCTGTTGAAGAGAAACCAGAGGTGTGTGGTCAGGACCATCGCCCGGAGTCGGGGATGGCCGTAGACCCAGGCGAGGCCCTCGCGAATACGACGAAAGAGGCGGTCGTTGGCGAGAGCAGGGCGTGAGACTGGCGGCGGCTGCTTGATGCTCGCGATGACGAAGCCTGAGGCGACGTACGTGGCGGCGTCCACAAGAATTGCCGCCGGCGCCGTGACGACCTGAATGAACGAGCCGGCCAGCGCCGGCCCCGTGGTCTGGGCGACCGAGTCGCTTTGTTCCAGCCGGGCATTGGCGCGCACCAGCAGCTGACGAGGGACGAGTTCCGGCACGAACGACTGGTAGGCGGCATCGGCGGCGAGCGAGAGTGCCCCGAAAACGAGGATGTGGGCGGCGAGGATAGGCACGGTCAGCCAGCCGCCGAAGCCGAGCACGGAGATGGAGATGAGAATCGCCCCGCGTCCGAAATCGCCGGCCACGAGGATGGGTTTGCGTTGATGCCGGTCGACCCACGCCCCGGCGAAGAGACCGAGGAGCGGATAGGGTAGCCAGCGGGCGGCGTTTACAACACCAACGGACCCGGCGCCGCCGTGCAGCGTGAGCACGATGATCACATTGATCGCGACCGTCGTGATGTAGGTGCCGAAGTCAGACGCTGTGGAGGCGGCCCAGAACCGCATGTAGCCCGGGTAGTGCCTGAGCTTCACACCTCAACGTATGCGTGCCGGGTCGTAGGGTCGCCCTGACGGCATGGGCGGCGATGACTCACCGCGATTGCTGCACGAACAACGCCGCCTGCACGCGACTCCTTACCCCTAGCTTCGCCAGTACAGCGCTGACGTGGCCCTTCACGGTCTTTTCCGACACCGAAAGCGCCGTCGCGATCTCCTTGTTGGAACGGCCTTCGCCGAGCAAGGTCAGGACTTCCGTCTCGCGCCCGGTGAGGGGGTCGGACGGGTGGCGCGGGTCAGTGCCAGCGCCGTTGACTGGCCGAGGTTTGGCACCGTGATGCGCCGTTCGCCCGCCGCCTTCACCTGCGACCGGAGCGCCCCCGGAGACATATCGCGGAGGACGAATCCGATGGCGTCTTCGCTCACGGCGTTGGCGAGACTGTGCTCGGCGAGCACCGACGCGAGGACAACGACTTCCGTTTCCGGGGCCGAACGCCGAACCTGCCTGACCACGTCGAGACCATCGAGGATCTCCGGCGCCAGCAAGTTCACCAACATGACGTCGGGCGTTGCGAGCCTGACCAGCTGCAGGGCTTCAGCCACAGTACGAGCCTCGCCGACCACATCGATTTCAGGATCCTGATCGAGGTAACCGACGATCAGGCCGCGCACGGCGGCATGTCCATCGACCACGATCGTTCGGACGGTCATCGGTCGAGCCTACTCCGGAACGCGGATATCTATGGTCCGCAGCCGGTACCAAAGTCCTGGTACAACGCGACCAAGGTCGGATTTTCGTCTGGTGAGCCATCGGGAATGCTTGGGGGACGACCGGGCCGTCGCGGCCCCGAACCGGTCCTTTTCGAGAAGGGAATATGAACCATGCAGAGCGCCACCGCATATCCTGACGACCGCTTCATTGGAAAGAATATGCTCGCGGGTGGCATCTTCTTCGTCCTCACGTTCGTCGCCTCAATACCCGCCCTCCTTCTCTACGACCCCGTCTTGAACAACGCCAGCTATGTGCTTGGCGCGGGCCATGACACGCGGATCGCGTGGGGCGCGTTCCTCGAAGTGATCCTGATGGTCGCGAACATCGGATCGGCGACCGCCCTGTTTCCCATCCTCAAGCGGCACAGCGAGAGCGTGGCGATCAGCTATGTCGCGTCGCGGATCGTTGAGTCAACGATCATCGGGGTGGGCATCATCGGTTTGCTCGCTGTTGTCACGTTGCGCCAGGACCTCGGCGGGGCGAACGCTGCCGATGCGGCGGTACTGACCACGACAGCGAGCGCCCTCGTCGCCGTCCACGACTGGACGTTCCTCTTCGGGCCGGCTTTCTGCGCTGGGCTTGGCAACGGCATTCTGCTCGGCTTCCTGATGTACAAGTCGGGCCTCATGCCCAGGCGGTTGGCCCTGCTCGGCCTCGTGGGGGGCCCCATCGCGGTCGGGACAGCGGTTGCAGTGCTGTTCGGCGCCTACGACCAGAAGTCGGCGATCAGCTTCATCTTCACGATCCCCGAGATCATCTGGGAAGTCACGATCAGTATCTGGCTCGTCGTTGACGGCATTCGGCGGATGGGGGCCGGATCGGCAGCGAAGATGTCGACGGGGGCGCCGGTTCCGGTGTCAGAGCCGGCGTAGGTCGAGATGGCCGGGCCAGTCGAACTGTTGGCGTACGGCATCGCGATCGGGGTCGGAGGGTCGGCTTGCATTGACCTGTGGAGCCTGATTCTCCGGCGCGGCTTTCGTGTGCCCACGCTCGACTATGCATTTCTGGGCCGCTGGCTCGGGCACATGAGGCAAGGGCAGTTCTTCCACGAGCGGATAGGCCACTCACCCGCGGTCGCACATGAACGCAGCATCGGCTGGGTGGCTCATTACGGGATAGGCATCGGGTTCGCGTTCGTGCTTCTTGCCACCTGGGGCACCGATTGGGCGCGATCACCGACCATCCTGCCGCCGATGTTTGTCGGGATCGCCTCTGTGGCGGCCCCCTGGTTCGTCATGCAGCCAGCCTTCGGGCTGGGTGTCGCGGGCGCGAAGTCGCCAAACCCGTGGCCGGGCCGGCTTCGCAATCTCGGGACGCATACCGCCTACGGCCTGGGCCTATTCCTCACGGCGTTTGTGATCGCGCGTTTCTGAAAGCCGCCTCTAGCTCGCCGCGGCAAGCTCCAACGAGGCGCTGAGTTCGTCCACCAGGGCGTCGATGCAAGCCTGTTCGCGCTCGCCCATCTCGGCAAAGGCGAGGTGGAGGATGGTGCCGTCGCCGACTGAGCGGCGGCCGACGACCCGGCAAGGCAGGTAGGGCGTGTTCGCGTCGCCGAAGGCCACGTCGAGGGATTCTGAATCGAGCGAGCCATCATCGATGAGGACGGCGAGGCCGCCGCGGGAAAGGTCGAGCGTGTGGCCATGGCGGGGGCTATCTTCGTGTTCGCCAACAACAACGGTGCGTAGCTCGACGGGGAAGCGCGTGAAAGCGCGGGTGTCGACAGGGCGCCAGGGGCTCATCCGCTTGAAGACGGCGACGCTATCCTTCATCTCCCGGAAGCGGCCGAGGGCGGCCATGCGGGAGCCGGTCGGGCCGCCGGCAAGGATGACGTCGTCGTGGGGCTCAAGCGGGCAGATACCAGTGATGTCGACTTCGACGAGGAAGCCGCGCGTCGCGCCGAGGACGCCGTAGCACCAGGGGTTCTTGCCGCCCGTGCGCGGGAGCACTTCAACCGGTGCTCCGACCTCTGCTGCCCAGGCTGATGCTGCATCCATCACGGTAATCATCGGTAAATACCCGCAAACCAGCAGGGTACGGGGCCGCATACAATATCGAGATGTCCCGGGAACACACGTCGTGACAGCCGAAGGGCATGCCGCCCGCGGCCTCAGCATGCGCGACTTTCGCTACAACCCGGCCATGGCCGAAGGTATCCTCCCCGCGCTCGTCTTCTGGGTCCTCAACCAGTTCTCGGACCCGCGCGTGGCGATCGCGGCCAGCTTTGCGACGGCGGTCGTGGTCTTCTATCGCAACCGCGATAGCGGCGTCATCCGCTTCCTCAGCGCGATGAGCTTCGCCATCATCGCGGCGTCGGCGGTCGTCGGTCTCGTCTTCGAAAGTGACAAAGCGTTCGCCGCCCAGAACATCGTCAGCGACTTCCTCACGGTCCCGATGGCGCTGGGGACGATTTTCGTCGGGCGCCCGCTCGTCGGGATGGTGACGCGAGAACTGGTGCCCGCCGTGCGTCCTCTTATGGCAGTGGACCATTCGGCCTTTGTCTGGCTCACGGTCATCGTCGTCGCGGTCAATTTCACGACGGGAGTCATCCGCTGGTACATGCTCGACGCCCTCTCGACGAACGACTACGTGATCCTCAGCCGCGTGCTGGGAGTGCCCTTCAACATCCTCTACTTCGCTGTCTGCTTCTACTGGGTGCGATGGGAGGTCGAGCGGGCGATGGCGGCTCAGACGGTGGCGGCAGCGCGATAGGTTGCTACTTCTGAACCTCGTAGCGTAGGGCAACGCTTCCTGAACCAAGTTCCTCGCGTCCGACGAGTTTCAGGTCGATAGGATCCGCCAGGCCGGCAAGCAGTGTCGGCCCGTGGCCGGCCAGGCGAGGCTGGACGTTGAACTCGTACTCGTCGATGAGACCCAGCCTGGCGAGGGCGAGCGGCAGAGTCACGCCGCCGGTCAGCAGGCGTCCGCGCGATTCGGCCTTGAGCCGCCGAACGGTGCTCTCCAGGTCCCGACCCCGGATGATTTCCGCATTCCAGTCCACGCGCTCGAGCGTGTCTGAGACGACGTACTTCCTGGCGGCGGCGATCGTGTGCGCGAACGGTTCCATCCACTCGGCCATCCAGTCGGCCCTGGTGCCCGTCTCGGCAAGCTCCCGCCAGCCATCCTCCATCAGCCCGTAGGTGATGCGCCCGAAGATCAGGGCGTCGGCCTCCTCGATGTTGCGGGCGGCGTGACGGTGCAGGTCCTCGTCGGGGATGACAGCCGTATGGTCGCAACAGCCATCGAGCGTCACGTTGATGGAATAGAGAAGGGATCCCATTGCGTCAGGCCAGCATCGCCCACTACTCCCGGGCTTTGCGGGCGGCCTCCATCGCTTTCCGCATGTCTTCGGGGAGCTCTTTGCCGGCGTCGAGGAAGGCCTTGGCGTTGGCTTTGGCGGTGCCCTTGAAGACGGCGCCGATGTTGGTCTCGATCCAGTCGCGGTTCTCAGTCATGACGTCGAGCTGGCCCTGGAAGGCGGGGGCGACGTAGCGGGCCCAGAGTTCGTAGCTGCGGAGGGTCTTTTCGGGGGTGGCCCATTCGTGGGCGAGGCCGAGGATACCGCCTATCCCGCCGGACCGTTCCTGGATCTTTGTGAGGGCGGCGATGGCGTCGTCAGGGGTGCCAACGATGACGCCGTCACGGGCAATGGCGCCGTCGATATCGGGGGCCCCGCCCGCGAACGGTGGCGCCGAGGCGACAGTGGTCTGGTCGAGGCGGTCGCCGACGTAGGCCTGGCGCCTGTACCCCTCGCGGACATCGGCGATGGCTTCCGCCTTCGAGTCGGCGAGGTGAATGGGGATGACGACCTTCCATTCGCCGCGGGAAATCGCCTTGCCGGACTCCGCGGCTGCTTCTTCGGCCCAGCCCCACGTCCTTTCGAAGGCTTCATTGCTGACACCCGCGACGGAGAGGAGACCGACGCCGTACTTGCCCGCTGCTGTCGGCCCGCTCGGTGTGAACGTCGAAGCGACCGCAACGGGCGGATGGGGGTCGCTGTAGTTGGCGAGCTGCAGCCTCGCATCGCGCAGGGTGAACCAGTCGGTCTCAGCGTTGACCGGTTCGCGGCTGCGAAGGAGCTGCATGATGACATCGAGCGACTCGTCCATCTTGCGGCGCTGTGTCGTCGGGTCGATTCCCATCATGTAGGCGTCGGAGGCGAGGACGCCCGGACCGCAGCCGAGCATCGCCCGGCCTTCGGTCATGTGGTCCAGCTGGAGGAGACGGTCGGCCACCATGAATGGGTGGTGGTAGGGCAGCGACGTGACGCCCGTGCCCAGCTTGATCCGGCGCGTTCTTTCGGCCGCCGCGGCGATAAAGATCATCGGGTCGGCGATGATCTCGCGGGCGTAGCTGTGGTGTTCGCCGATCCACACTTCATCGAACCCGAGGTAGTCGAGGTGCTCGATCAGCTGCATGTCGCGCTTCATCGCCAGCGTCGGGTTCTGTCCGACACGATGGAAGGGCGCAAGGAAGATGCCGAACTTCATGCGATTGGGCTGATACATAGTCGAACGCCTCCGGGCAGGCCTGGTAGTAGGTGGGCGGATCGTAGCGGATTTTGCCCAACCGGGACGATCGGACCACAGGCGAAGGCTAGACCCTCTCCCCGCGCGGCCAGGGAGAGGGCTTGATATGCACGTTTCCCAACGGCAAAGGATTCCGGGTTCTCGGCACGCCCGCAGCTCGGTGAACGCCGCCCCAATCACTCCAACCAGCCTTCCCTCGCCCTCCGGCGGGAGGGAGAGGGCGCAGGGTGAGGGTGGACACGCGGGCCAACCGCCGGTCAGACCGAGCGAATGACGCCAGACACCTCGGCCCGCGTTTCCAGGGCGTGCGACCCTCACCCAACCCTCTCCCTGCGCGGCCAGGGAGAGGGCTTGATATGCATGTTTCCCAACGGCAAGGATTCCGGGTTCTCGGCACGCCCGCAGCTCGGTGAAGCGCGGCCCCAATCACTCCAACCACCTTCCCTCGCCCTCCGGCGGGAGGGAGAGGGCGCAGGGTGAGGGTGGGAACACGCGGGCCAACCGCCGGTCAGACCGAGCGAATGACGCCAGACACCTCGGCCCGCGTTTCCAGGGCGTGGCGACCCTCACCCAACCCTCTCCCTGCGCGGCCAGGGAGAGGGCTTGATATGCACGTTTCCCAACGGCAAGGCGTTCCGTTCCTGAATGTCCGACCAGCATCTGGAGCGCCGCCCCAATCACTCCAACCACCATTCCCTCGCCCTCCAGCGGGAGGGAGAGGGCGCAGGGTGAGGGTGGGACACGCGGGCCAAACGGACCCCAGACCCAGCTTCCAACAGACCGGCCCCTGTATCCCTCCAACCCCCCGATTAGCCCCCTCCCCGTAGCACTCCCCGTACAATCGCCGCCATGCCCGAACGGAAGTTGATGACGGCCGCAGAAGCCGTGGACCGCTTCGTGAAAGACGGCGACACGGTCTATGCCGGGTACACGAGCGTCTCCATGGGCCTGACGTTTGAGATCATTCGGCAGCAGCGGAGACGCCTGGAGGTCGTTGGCGGCTCGGTCGGCTTGCCGGGGACGCTTCTAACGATGGCGGGCTGCGTGGACCGGGTCAGCACGGGCTATATCGGTGGCGCCCTGCGGCCGGGACCCGTGACCGAGATGATGGAGTCGGGCGAACTCCGGTACGAGGACTACAGCAACCAGGCCATCGCCCTGATGCTGATGGCGGGCGCCCTCGGGATCCCCTTCATCCCCACGCGGTCATTTCTCGGCAGCGACTACCTCGCTCCGGAGTACCAATCGCACCCCGGCGGCTACCTCGGCGACAAGAAGTGGGCGCAGATGGAGTCGCCGTTCGACGGTCAGAAGGTCGTCCTTCTGCCGGCGCTCAGGCCGGATGTCGTCATTCTCCCCGCCCAGCGGGCGGACGAGTTCGGCAACGTGCAGGCATGGGGCCACCAGGGCGATGCCCGCTGGGGTTACTGGGCCGGGAAGCACGTCATCGTCTCCGTCGAGGAGATCGTGGAGCCTGAAGTGATCCGCAACGACCCCGGTCGAACGATCGTCCCGGGGTTCAAGGTCGCGGCAGTGGTGCACATGCCGTACGGCGCGCACCCCTCGGCGATGGCCGGCTACTACGACAGCGACTACGCCTTCAATGTCCGGGCGATGGGCGGCGCGATGCGGGACCGCGAACGCTTCCAGCAGTTCGCCGATGAGTGGATAACCGGCTGCCCCGACCGTGAGGCCTACCTGGCTCACTACCGCGAAGTCTTTGGCGAGGATGCCCTGGACCGGATCCGGGCGACGGAAGGCCCCGATGCCGGTGGCGGCGTGCGCTACACCTACAACCCGGAGCTGCATTTCGGATGAGCGACGACTACACGCTGGCCGAAATGATGTGCATCGTCGCCGCCCGCGAGCTGCCGAAGGAAGGCGTTGCTCTCCTTGGGATGGGTCTGCCGGTGGCCACCGGGGTGTTGGCGAAGCTCCACCACGCGCCCGACCTCGTCATCTGCACTGAGGTCGGCGCCTTCGACTGGGACCCGCCGGAGGATGTGCCGCGAGCGCCCGTTGGCATCCACGACCTCATCCTCAACGCCGGGTCGGCGATGGTGACGGACATGGTCGACGCGCTGGGGACGCTGCTCATGGGCGGCAACACCACGGTGGGCGTCCTTGCGGCGGCTCAGGTCGACCGGTTCGGCAACCTGAACACGCTCGTGATGGGCGACTACCTCGCGCCGGAGCGCCGCCTCGGCGGCACCGGCGGCAACACCGAGATTGCCTGCCTGGCGCCGCGAACGGTCACGGTGATGCCACAGGAGCTACGCCGCTTTGTGCCACGCGTCGACTTCAACACCAGCCCCGGCTACATCGCGGGCCCCGGTGCCCGGCGGGAGGCAGGGATGGAGCCGCAGGGCCCGAATGTCGTTGTCTCGACGATGGGTGTCTTTGGCTTCGATACACCCGATGGGGGCGAAACCGGCAGCTGCGAAATGGTGCTCGAAGGCGTCTTCGCGGGCATGGACCCGGAGGTGGTGCAGGCCCAGTGCGGCTGGCCGCTGAAGGTCGCCCCAAACGTCCGCGAAATCGAGCCGCCGACCGACGAAGAGCTGGCTACGCTCCGCCGCATCGACCCGTACCACTTCTACCTGACGCCGGGGCGGTACTAGCCGGGCCGCCGGAAGAGCGTGCTCCGTCCCTGTTTGCCGTCGGCTTCCAGTAGCCCCATTGTCCGCAGGGCATAGGTCGCCTGGCCCGCCAGGCGGGGACGCCATCCCGGTAGCTTTGCGAGGTCGCCGTTCGTGAATCGCTCCGGCAGCACTGGCAGCAGCGCGAAGTAGTCGGCCGGGTCGTCGAAGACGGTGGCGTCCTGGACCTCCAGCATCCGGCGGTCGGCGAGGCTCCATTTGCCCCGACGCCAGCTGCCCTGTCCGTCATCGCGCCAGACCTGTTCCTCGGTGATGAGGAGGACTTCCAGCGTCAGATTCGGGTGCACGGCCAGGTCGGCCACGCGCACGAGCTCGCCGAAGATGTCGTGGATGCCTGCATGCTTCGGCGACTTCCGGCGGGAGATCCGTTGCCCGTCGCAGTCCTCGCGGACGATCCACCGTTCGGCGGGCAGCGGGTGGACGACGCGGACGCGGTGTTCTTCAAGGAGGCGCAACAACTTGCGGCGTTGGGCGTAGAGGTGCCGGGTCTGGATCTCGATGAGGAGGCCGTCGCGGACGATGTCGATGACGAAGCGCCCGACCTTGCCTTCTGCCTGGTCGCCGGGCTGGAACAGATACTCCTTCAGCGATGCGTGCAGCGACCGCTCTCGCAGCTGGCCGATGCCCTGCGGCGAATCCAGGCTCAGCTGCCGCGCAGGGGGAGTGAGACCGTCGCGCTACCCGGGACGAGCTCTGGCCCTCCGGGTTCTTCTCCGAAATCTCCAGTTCGACGATGCCGCGGTCTCCCTCGCGGCGGGTGCCGGTAACCGTCGCCGTCCAGGTGAGGTCCTGCTCGGGAAAGCCGCGGGCTCGGTTCTGCCAGCCGGCATGGAGGACACGGCCGGCAGGCCCCGCCCAGTCCGCCGCGAACTGGTAGAGCCAGGCTCCCTGCAACGGCCCATGGACGAGCACATCGGGATGGCCTTCGACGGCCGCATACTCGCGGTCGTAGTGGATCCGGTGGGGGTTCTGCGTGGCCGCGCTGAAGAGGAAGAGCTGCGCTCGGCTCGCGTTCTTCACCATCGCCGGGAGCTCGTCGCCCTCGGCGACATCTTCAAAGTAGCGCTGCTCCATCGTCCTACCTCGCAATCGAAAGCGCGCGGGCGCGGGCGACCACCCGGCCGTGCTGGTTGGTGTAGGTCGTCTCCTGTGTCGTCAGCACGAAAGGACCAGAAGACCCTGCCTTCTCCTCCAAGCTCTTCAGGCGCGTTTCGGCGCTGATCGTGTCGCCGACGAGGATGGGCTCGACGAAGTCCCACTCCTGGCCGCCGAACATCGTGCGGGTGACGCGCAGGGGAATGCCCTGGCGACGCCCACCGTAGAGCCCGTCTTCGCGAAGCTGTTCAAGTGGCCGTCCGTCCTCCATCACCCAGCCAAGGAGGGTCGGCGGGACAACGAGTCCGTCGTAGCCGGCTGCTCGGGCGGCCGCTTCGTCGAAGTAGATCGGGTTCAGGTCGCCGGCCGCCCAGGCGTAGCGCTGCGATTCGCGCCGGGAGATCGTCGCCCTTTGCGTATCCCCGACCACCTGGCCGATGCGTTCGCGCGCCTCCGGGGGGATGAGGCTCTCCGCGTCAGTCACTGCTCGTCCTCCTCATGGCTTGCCGCGATCCTACGCCGTCGGGCCAGCGACAACGCGCAATGCCTCGGACGGAGATGATGCGGACACGCGCTCACGGGCATACGGTGGGTTGAAGGGGTGAGTTGGGTTGAGCCTGCGGTGGCGGAGCGCCTGGGTACTGAGTGGGGCGTCGATTGCGCTCTTGCCAGCAGTGGCCCTTGCCCACGGCGACAGTTCCAGGCCAACTGCCCTGTCCTTCTTCATCGACTGGGAGTTCGACCCGCTCACGGTTGTTCCCCTCCTGCTCATCGCGGCGGGCTATGCATGGCTCTATCGTCGGGCCACCAGGACCGGGAAACCGCCGCCCATTCGACGCCCGCTCTTCTTCGCGGCAGGAATGGTGACGTTGGTCATCGCCCTGATGTCTCCCATCGCGACCTTCGACGACGAGCTCTTCTTCATCCACATGTGGCAGCACGTGTTGTTGACGATGGTGGCGCCGCCGCTGCTCCTGCTCGGGATGCCGGTCACGCTCATCCTTCGAGCCTGTTCACCGCGCTGGCGCAACGACGTGGTCCTGCCCTTGCTCCACAGCCGCGTGGCGTCCGTGATCTTGTTCCCCGTGGTGACGTGGTTGTTTTTCGTGGTCACCGCCTGGGTGACGCACTTTTCGCCGATCTATAACGCGTCGCTCAGCAATGACTGGATTCATATCTTCGAACACGCCTGGTACCTGTTCGCCGGCCTGCTGTTCTGGTGGCACGTGGTGGAAGCCGACCCCGGCCGCTGGCGACTGAGCCACCCGGCGCGCCTGCTCTACATGTTCGCGATGATGGCCCAGACGACGTTCCTCGGCCTGGCCTTCTACAGTTCGAACGTCGTCTTCTACTCCGGTTACGAGGTCGACCGCGGTTGGGGTCCGAGCCCGCTCGCGGACCAGCAAGCGGCCGGCGCCTCCATATGGATCGGCGGCCTGGCGGTGAGCATGATTACCGTGTTCATCCTCGTTGCGGACTGGATGGAGGCGGAAGAGCGCAGCGAGCGGCGTCGCGAAGAAGCGGCTCACACGCCGCGGCTTCACTGAATCCTGAGGGGCGCTCGCCGGCTCCCCGTACTCGCTATAATTTCGCCTCACGCGAAACATCGTTGAGGGAGTAAACATGGCGAAGACCTTTGAAACGCTGGCACTGGACCGCATCGGCACAGATGGCCGGGTGGCGCGCATCACGCTGAACCGTCCGGAGAAGATGAACACGCTCAGCCAGGAGCTGCTCTACGAGCTGAACGAGGCACTGCACGACCTGGAGGCCGACGATAGCGCGCGCGTCATCGTTCTTCGCGGCGCCGGCCGGACCTTCAGCGCCGGCTACGACCTGACGCCTGCCCGTGGTGGCGCCGACGCCATCGTTCGTGGCTACAAGAACCGCACCGAAGACGGCCGCCGCCTGGTGATGGGCATCCGCACCGGCATGCAGCAAGTCACCGACATTCATATGTACTTCTGGAACATGGCGAAGGTGACCATCGCCAGCATCCACGGCTACGCCATCGCCGGTGGCTGCGAGCTGGCAATGATGGCCGACCTCGTTGTCGCCGCCGACGATGCCCAGCTCGGGCACCCCGGCCTTCGCGGCCTCGGCACCAGCCGCACGGGCGTCATCTGGCCGCTCGTCATCGGCATGCGTAAGGCGAAGGAGCTGTACTACACCGGCGAAAGCATCACCGGCACCGAGGCCGAGCGCATCGGGATGATCAACTACTCCTGGCCATTGGCCGAACTCGAAGAGCGCACCGAGACGTTCGCCGATCGCATCGCCAACCTGAGCGCCGATCACCTGGCCGTGCTCAAGCTCAACATGAACCGGTTCTACGAAAACATGGGCATCTACAGCTCCGTCCGCAGCAGCACCGACATGGACGCCTTCGGCCAGATGACCCAGCACAGCTACGAGTGGCAGGACCGGATGCAGGCAGCAATGCAGAGCGGCGGCGGTCTGAAGGAAGCCCTCGCCTGGCGGGACGGCCCCTACAAGGACTACCGCGCCAAGGGCTAAGCAACGCGACGGGGCTGCGGCCCTCCGTGGCCGCGGGATCGGCACCAGTCCTTCAGGCTTGAAGGGAAGAACCCTCAGCCCCTCCCCGAGGGGCTGAGGCCTTCTGTGGCCGCGATCCCTAAGCAATCTTCAAGCATCCCACCACCACGCCCAGTTGTGTGGCCACTCCCGTTCGTTCTCTACCAGTCCGGCCGCAACGGGATTACGAACGATGTACTCCCCCACCGCGTCGAAGTCTGCGGTCGATCGAACGGTTCGATCCCACGTTCGAGGCTGCCAGAGCGCGTTGCTATTACTTAACTTCCAAGACCTTCTTGTCGTGATGGATTTAAAGGCGCTTGCGAACTTCATGACGTCCATAGCTACCGGCGCCATGAGGAGATGGAGATGATCGGGCATGAGGCAAGCGGCGTAGGTCTTGACCCGGTCTGCATCGCGTTGCTCGATGACGGTATCCCAGATCATTGAGCGGATCGCCTCTGGAAACTGCGGGAACTTTGGATGGGCGTTCAGCGTCAGGTGGAAGGATTCGTCGCGGTTGGCGTAGTGCTGAGGGCTGAGGCGCGAAAGGCGGGGATAGTTCACGGGGGGAGTATAGCCAGAGCCCGCCGGTGCTCCGAGGTTCCGCGGCCACAGAGGGCCGCAGCCCCGATCCCGGTACTCGTGACATCGGTAGCGAAAGCTACGACTCTGCCCCGGTAAACTCGTGCGCATGCCGAAGACCGCCGCACCCGCCCTCCAGACCTTTGTTGATGGCTGGGAGAACTACAACCGTCTCATCCTCGATGCGCTACGCCCGCTGACACCCGAACAACTGGCCCTGAAGCCTGCCCCGCACCAGTGGGCAATCTGGCAGCTCGCCGCACACATGGCGGGTGCCCGCATGTTCTGGTTCCACGACTGGATGCATGAAGGCAGCCCGGCCCTCCGGGACATGTTCCGCGTGGAGACGACGACGATTCCCGGCCTCGCCATCGAAGACGCCGGCTGGGAGGACGACGAGAACCATCCCCGGACGGCGGCCGAGTTGGTCGACGGGCTGGAGCAGACCTGGGCCCTGATGGCGGAGTGCCTCGGGCGCTGGACGGCCGATGAGCTCCCGGTGACGTTCGACCGCATGCACCGCAGCGGCGTCATGGAGACGGAGCGCCGCGACTGGATCATCTGGCACCTGATCGAGCACGACCTCCACCACGGCGGCGAAATCTCGAACATCCTCGGGAGCCACGGGCTGGCGGCACCTCCGCTCTAGGCCGAAGTGTCATAATCGAAGCACAAGGAGCGTGCTTCCTGATGACCAACCCGAGTTCCGACCCTCGTCGAACATGCCCGCGCCACGCTGCGTCGCGCCGGAACTGAGCTGGACGCCGAGCTTCGCGCCTATCCCGACGCCGGTCGCAGGCTGCGACGCCCAGTACAACCACCTCCTCGCCGAACGGCGCCGCGTGCGCTTTGCCCTCGGCGCCCTCGAAGCTGACGTCCGCATCCCAACACCCCGGGAGCCGTAGGGGCGCAACCATGCGCCTCGCGACCATCGGCTTCACCCAGTCAACGGCGGAGTCGTTCTTTGCCCGGATCCGCGAGTCAGGCCTGCCCCTGGTCGTCGACATCCGCGTGCATAACCGTTCGCAGCTGGCAGGGTTCGCCAAGCGCGACGACCTCGCCTACTTCCTCCGCGAAATCTGTGATGTTGACTACCGCGAGGAGCCTGTCCTTGCTCCCCGCGAAGCCTCGGTCCGCGCCTACCGGGGACGGGAAATCAGCTGGGAGGCGTTTGCCGCCGGTTATCACGCCATCCTCGCGGACCGGAATGCCATCGGCGCCCTCGACCGCGCCACCTTCGAGGACGGCGCTATCTTGCTCTGCTCCGAAGCGAAAGCCGACCGCTGCCATCGCCGCCTGGCCGCCGAGTATCTCGCCGGACATTGGGACGGAGTGACTGTCGAGCACCTCTAGCGACTGCCCATGTCCCTGGAACCTGTTCCGTCGATTCTGCCTGTTGCCTACGCCCAACTTCCCCCTGACCTTCGCCGTGTGCCAGCAGGCCCTCCGATCTACAGCCGCCCCCGCTTACTCTCTGAGATCCGATGCGATATCCGAATGCCCAATGGTTGCCCTGGCGGGATGAGTCACCCGATGGGCGGCCGACGTTCTACGCCGGGAGCAACCGGCCGGTCGCCGTGGTGCTGCACGCCATGCAGGGGTACGCGAGCACCGCGCGACAGTGGGCGGCCGAGGGTCACTTCGGCGAGTCGTGGCACTACACGGTGACCCGCGCCGGCGAGGTCTATCAGCACCTCGATCATGAGGACGGCGGCTACCACGCCGGGATCACGGCGGCCCAGGCGGCCGCCCATCCGCCAACGTGGTCGCTCTGGCGCGGGGCCGCCACCAACGTCAATACCTACACCGTCGGCATCGAACACGAAGGCTTCGCCGGCGACGTCCTGACGTCCGATTCGCAACGCCGGGCCAGTCGCGACCTCTGCCGCTGGCTCGCCGGTGAGCTCGGCGTTCCCATGGACCGGGATCACTTCCCGGCGCATGCGGACATCGACGTGGTGAACCGGGTGAACGACTTCGACTACCCGTCGGCGCGCGAGTGGTTCTATCGCTACCTGTTGGAGGAACCGGAGATGACGAAGGACGAGATCGCGGCCATTGCTCGTGAAGAAGCCCGCCGCCTCATCGACCAGGAGGACATCGAGGTCGATGCCCGACTGCGAACCGTGGAGGCAGCCCGCCATCGCCTGACCGCCCTGGCGAACGACACCGACGCCACGCGGGTGGAACGTGCGCTGCGGGCGCTCGAAGTCGGCGGGATTCTTTAGTCTCGTAACGTTATACGTTATAGTCGCCCCGGTGATCCGAAGTTTCGCGGACCGGGCATCTGAGGAACTGTTTCGTCGAGCCATCGTCCGCCGGTTCCCGCCCGAGATTCGGCGGACGGCCCTCCGAAAACTGACGCTCATCCACGCGGCGGCTTCACTCGACGACCTTCGGTCGCCGCCAGGTAATCGTCTCGAACGCTTACGAGGGGATCGAGACGGGCAATACAGCATCCGCATCAACGATCAGTTCCGTGTCTGTTTCAAGTGGGAGGCGCCTCACGCCTACGACGTTCAGGTCACGGACTATCATTAGGAGACCTCGATGAGTACCGTCATGACCCCGATACACCCCGGTGAGGTCCTCAAAGAGGAGTACCTTGTGCCACTCGGGCTGAGTCAAAACGCGCTCGCCCGCGACATCTCCGTGTCGCCTCGCCGTGTGAACGAGATCGTGTTGGGAAAGCGTTCCGTGTCGGCGGACACAGCACTGCGGCTGGCCGCCTACTTCCGCACGACGCCGGAGTTCTGGATGAACCTGCAAACGCATTTCGACCTTGAGTCGGCTCGCGACCGGTTGGGCGACCGCCTGGCCGATGAGGTCCATCGCCACAACTGACGCATGATCACGATCGCCCCCATCTCCGATCCCACCGTCCTCCCCGCGGTGTGCGAAATCCTCCACATCGCCTTCCGGGCACATGACGGCCGCATCGACCCACCGTCGGCGGCGCACCGCGAGACACCGGAAACACTGGCCGCGAAGCTTGATGTCGAAACGCTGCTGGTCGCGCGTGACGAGACGGACGCTGTTGTTGGCTGCATCTTTTTCCGGCGGGAGTCCGAGGATGAGGGCTACATCGGGCGGCTTGCCGTGCACCCGGACCAGCAGGGAAAGGGCATCGCGCGGGACCTGCTCCTGGCGAGCATCAACCACGCGCGGGCACTCGGTGTGCACCGCCTGGGGCTTGGCGTGCGCATCGAGCTGACGGAGAACATCGCCTTCTTCCAGCGCTACGGATTCGCGATCACCCGGGAGGATCGCCACGCAGGTTTCGACCGCACGACCAACTACCACATGGAGCTGGTGCTCTAGCTACAGCCGCTTCTCGAACCAGTGGGTGGCGTGCGGCTCCGCATTGAACGACGGCACCCGGACGTATCCCGTCGACTCGTACATGGCGATGGCTTCGGCGAGGAATTCATTGGTGTCGAGGTGGATGGCGGAAGCACCCAGGTGATGAGCCTGCCGTTCCAGCTCCCCCAGCAGCCGGCGGCCGAGCCCCAGGCCGCGAGCGCCGGGCGAGACCCACATCCGTTTGATCTCGGCGGGATCGCTGCCGTGCAACTTGAGGCCGCCGCAGCCGACAGGCTGGTCGTACAGGTAGGCGACGAGGAAGAGCCCCACTGGTGGTGACATCTCGGGCGCTGTGGCAGGCAGGGCCACGTCCGGGTCGAAGCCCGTGTCCATACGGCGGTCGAGCTCGGCGAAGTACGCACTGAGACAGTAGCTGGCATCGGGTCCGGCGGCGTCGACGATCCGAAGCTCGATCGCCGAGGCGGTGAGCAGTCGCTCCACCTCTGCCATCGCTGCGACAAGGCGTTCCTGCTGGCCATCGGTGAGCGACGCGAGGAGATTCGCGGCCAGGTCGTCGCTGCGACGGTCGAGCAGGCGCCACTCCTTGCGGCCTTTCGCCGTGAGCCTGGCAACCCGTACCCGGCCGTCCGCTTCGCTTGCGCCCACCGTGATAAGCCCCTGCGTCTCCAGTGAACGCAACATCCGGCTCACGTAGCCGGAGTCGAGGCCGAGCCGGCGGCGGAGCCCGCGAACATCCGCACCGGACTCGCCGATTTCCCAGAGCAGCCGTGATTCGCCGAGCGGTCGCCCGCGGTGGAGGTAGCCGTCTTCGAGAACGCCGATGCGCTCGGTCACCACGCGGTTGAAGCGCCTGACCTGCTCGACCGCTGTCGTCATTCTCTGATGATAGTCAGAGAAATATGCGAAGGCTAGACCACCGCCAGCTTCAGGCGGTTACGCCGACGGCTTCGCCCAGCTGGACCACGCCCGCGTCCTTCAGGCTCTCGATCTCGGCGGCACTCATGCCCAGTTCCTCGCCAAGGACCGAGGCGGTGTCTGCGCCGAGAAGTGGTGACGGCCGCAGCCGCGTGTGGTCGCCATCGACGAGGATCGGGTTGCCGAGGATCTCGACCTCCCCTCGCGTCGGGTGATCCACCACCTGGACCATCCCGCGCTGCTTCAGGTGCTCGTCGTTGAAGACGTCGCCGCTATCGAAGGTGGCGCCGGCCGGGATCCCCGCCTTCTGGAGCTCGTCCATCGCCTCCATCTTCGTCCGTTGCGAAGTCCACTCGGCAATGAGGCCCATCAGCCACTCCTCGTTCTCCTGGCGGCTCTGCGTGGTGGCGATCCGCGGGTCGTCCACCAGTTCCGGATGGCCGATGACGACGAGCAGCCGCTCGAGGAAGGCAGCCTGGTTCGCCACCACATAGACGTAGTCGTTCGAGCCGAATGGCCTGCAGGGGTATGTCGCCGTGGGCGGCAGGTAGCGGATGTAATTCCCCTGCCGCGGCACCGGGTCGCCGACGAATTCACGCTGGAGGAAGCCAACCCGCGAATAGCTGGCGATGGCGTCCTGCATCGAAACCTCGATATGGCCGCCCTCGCCGGTCTTCAGCATCCGGATGTAGGCGGAGAGGATGCCGATCCCGAGCTTCATCCCCGTGCCCGTGTCGCCATAGGTCGCACCCGAGCGGATCGGTTCCGAATCACGGTGGCCGGTAATCGACATGCTGCCGCCGGTCGCCTGGGCCACCATGTCGAAGCTGCGGTAGCCCGAGTACGGCCCTTCGCTGCCGAAACCCTTGATGGAGGCGTAGATGATCGACGGCTTCACGGCCTTGAGCGCTTCGTAGCCGAGGCCGAGTCCATCCATGGTCCCCGGCGCCAGGTTCTCCGAGACGACGTCGAAGTTCGGCAGCAGCTTCATGATCAGGGCATGACCCTCGGGCTTCTTCACGTCGACGGCGATGCTGCGTTTGTTCGTGTTCAGGGTGAGGAAGTAGGTGCGGTCGACGGGCCCATTGCCACGCCCGCGCCCCGGTTCACCGGTCACAGGCCGTTCGACCTTGACGACATCGGCGCCAAGCCAGGCCAGCGTTTGCGTGGCGGAGGTCCCCGCTTCGTACTGGGTGAAGTCGAGAATGCGGAGGCCCGCAAGCGGCGTTGTCATGTGCGCCCCTCTCACGCGTGATGCGGGCGATGGTAGCAGACAATGCAAGGGGTTTGTGGCTCCTATACTTACCTCATGCTGGTTCGCTCGCCATCGATTCCTGTCGCCGAGTTCGAAGCTGGCACCGGCTGGTCTTTGAAGCCCGAAGGCGCCTGCCGCGGCGATGTCTGCGTCCCGCTCGGGACTGCCGGTCCTGTCGACGGTCGCCTCGACGTGGCAAGCGTCGCCGAGAAGCTGGGGATGGCCTTCGTCCACCACGACGATTCGCTGGCAGCCCTCGGCCCGGCCACCGTCAGCGGCAGGGCGCTTACGACGGTCGAAGCACCGGAGCTCGTTCTCGATGACTTCGACGGCAACGAGTTTCGGCTCTCCAGCCTCCGTGGCGAAAAGGTGGTGCTCGTCGCCTGGGCGCCCTACTGAGGGTGCGCCAATGACCTGCCCGGGTGGCAGGCCCTGCGGACCGAGCTGAGACCCAAAGGCGTCGAAATCGTCACCGTCTGCCTCGAAGCGACCGGTCCTGACGCCGGTCGACCCTACGTCGAGCGTGCGAATCCCGAGCACCCTTCGCTGATCGACCCAACGCACCGCATGGACGAACTCTTCGGTGTCACCAACATCCCCAATTCCATCTGGATCGATGAGGCGGGGATGATCGTGCGGCCGGCGGAGCCTGCCTGGCCGGTGGTCCGCGAATCCGCGCCCGCGCTCGAACACTGCGCCTCCTCCGGATCTACCCAGGCACCTGCAGGAACTGTCGGCTGAAGCAGCCGGCATCGTCGCCGACGCCGCACCATATGTAGCCGCGCTCCAGGACTGGGCTGCCCACGGCGCCGCATCGAAGTTTGCGCTCTCTCCCGACGAGGTGATCGCCCGTTCGCAGCCCCGTGGCATGGATGAGAGTGCGGCCGCGGCCCACTTCGAACTCGGCCAGCACCTGCTCCTCGCCGGTCACCACGATGCCGCGCGCAGGCACTTCGCCGAGTCACACCGGCTGCAGCCGGAGAATTGGACCTACCGCCGCCAGGCCTGGTCATTGGAGCCCGGCGGCACCGGGGGAATGGCCCGGTTCTGGCAGGGCCCCAGCGACAATGACCCCGAGGCGTGGCCCTATCCCGGCGACTGGGTGAGCGACATCAGGGCGATCGGGGCGGAGAACTACTACCCGCGCTTCAGGGCGTAGAAGTTAGGCCGAAGTCGCGCCGACGACCCCGTAGACGTCCCAGAGTTGCCATGTCTCGGCGATCAGCTCGCCGTCGAAGCGGTAGCGGTTCACGCCATGCACTTCGAGCGGTTGCCCCGTCCCCTCCACGCCGAAGACCTTGCCGGTGTGGCGCCCTCGCAGCGTCAGCCAGACCGCCGCCTCGTCGCCGCTCTCGATGATGTGGTCGATGCTGAGGTGCAACCCCTCGACACCCTCACGCAGGCTCTGGATGAAGTCCGTGACCTGCTCGCCATCGAGTCTCAGGGTAGGCACCGAGCGAGGTCGTGGCGGGCGAATCCTGGCGCGATATGGGGAGCCAGTTTCCCAAGGTCGCCTGCATTGATGGCGTCGATCAGTTCCTGCATCAAGGCTCGTCGAGGCGTTCGAGGCATGTGGGTCACCTCCATGGCGATTGGAGCGGTGACTCTAGCGTTCGGCCTCTGGAAATTCAACGACGAAAGTTGCGGTTCCCGGCGGCTGGGTAGATTCGGGAGCCTGTGTTATCCCACCGCGGTGCTTCGACGAAGCCGACCTATGCCGCGTCCCGGCTCCGCGCCTTGCGCTCGTACATCCGCTCATCGGCAACGGCGACCAGTCTCGCCATGGATTCGGCGTCTTCGGGGTAGCTGGCAGTCCCGGCGGATACGCTGAGGGCGATCTCCTCGCCCTTCACGGTGATCTGTTTGGTGGCTATCAGTGCCTCGAGCGAGGCGGCCAGTTCGGCAGCCTCGGCAGCGCCCACGCCAGGGAGGGCGACCAGGAATTCGTCGCCGCCAACCCGCCAGTGGACCGCATTCTCGCCGCCCCAGTTCAGCAGGCAGCTGCCGATCGCCTTCAATACCTGGTCGCCGGCGGCATGGCCGTAGGTGTCGTTCACGGGCTTGAGATTGTCGACATCGACGTTCACGATGCTCAGCGGTTCGCCGGTCGCCTTCGCCGAGGCAAGCATGGCAGGGAACTCAGCCTTGAAGTGGCGGACGTTGAGGAGGCCGGTCAGGGCATCGACCGTCGCCTGCTCGCGGAGGGCATCGGCCATGCTGTTGATTGCCATGCCCAGTTCGCCGATCTCGTTCTTTGCGAGGTTGGGTATCCGCAAGGGAGCGCCTTCGGCGATGAGGAGGGCCGTATGGCTGTAGGCGCGAAGAGGCCGGGCCACGAGATAGCGCAGAAGCACCCAGAGCGTCACCAGCGAGACGAGCAACAGCGCGCCGCCAAAGAGGACCGAACGGTAGAAGAGCGCCCAGGCATCGTCTGTCAGGCCACTCATGTCGATGACCATGCGATAGCCGCCGCCGGCATACTCGCCATTCGGCGTGCCCAGGAAGAACACCATCCCGTATTCGCGGTGCTGGAAAATGCCGAGCGGGTTGATCGACTCTTCGCTAAAGGTGCTCCCGCCAACGGCGACGTCCAACCCCTTGGCTGTTCCCAGGCGGAGGTCACCGCTTCGGGGGAGCTTCGTCAGGGGGCCGCCAGTCGCCTCACCCCAGCTACCGACGACGTTCCCGTCCCCGTCGAACTGTTCCAGGGCTCGCAATCCGAAGGTGTCGACGAGCAGCGCCTCGAGTTCGTCCCCGCCGGTGTCGGGGGGCGGAATTCCGCCATTCTTCGCCTCGACGGGCTTGTCGATTGCTGCGGTGCCTGCAGGGCCAACCGTGATGGGACCCCGCTTCCCCGAGTTGGCGAGGGCACCGCCAACGACCGTGGCCCGCACCGATGCTTCCTTCCGGGCATGGTCGATGTTGTCGTTCGTCTGGTACCAGAGGTACACCGGGTAGACCAGTAGAGCGAAGGCGACCAGCGCCAGGCTCAACCTGATCCAGAGCTGGAATGCAATCGACCGGCGCCAGGGGTTTCGAAACATGAGCTACCGCGACTATCGGTCGTTAGCTGCCATTGATTGACCCCGCGGCAGCCCGATCTGAACTTCCGGGTGGAGTTCGAAGAAGGCAGGCGATTGCCAGGGGTCATTCCGGCGCCAGGTTCATTCCCCTCGATAGTCAGAATCACCTGCTCGAAGCCTTGGACGAAATCCGGCCGCACGCGGCATCCTCGAAGAGGCTGTCGTACTCCCGGTTTCTTCGACCCTTGGTCGGTGTCGGCAGACGCGCTGATGCCGCCCGGTGCGGGGTTACCGCGCCCGGCCTTCGCTGAGCATTGCTACCGACTTCTCGATGCGACGCGTCCGGGTATCGGCTGTCTTCGCCGACTCGATGTTTGTCACGTGCCAATTCCGGTTGCTGTACGAAATACCGTCGAAGAACTCCCTGGCTCCTGGCGCCGCAGCGAGGGCTGCGGCGAAGTCTGCCGGTACGTCCACCGTCCGCTCCGCCGTGTCGAGGTCGATCGCGACGTCGATCTCTTCGCCGCCCGCCACACCGGCTCCGGCGCGATGTTCGGCGCTGACGCCGACCATGTAAACGCCGCCCATCACGGCGATGGTGTTGCGATAGGTGTAGCCGTTGATGGTCACTCTGACCGGCGGCCGCTTCCCGGCGCCCAGCGATTCGACGACCTCATCGGGCACCCGGATGCCGGTGGCCGTCTTGCCGTTCTGGAGGAGAGTGGTGCGGAATTTCATGCGACCTCCAACATGGCCAGCCTCAGCCCGGCTACGCCAGCACGTAGTCCTCTGCGTTGGCGTCCTGGGTTTGGTCCCAGAACTCGAGCAGCGTGAAGGGCCAGTTCTGGGCGGAGCGGTTCTTCGCGTTTCGGTACCAGCTCGGGACCTCGGCGACCCCCCAGGCCATGCCCAGGTTCCCCTTGTCTATCCACTCGTTGTAGCGGTCGTGGACATCGGGTTTCACGTCGAGCGAGTCCTTGCCGTGTTCCATCAGCAGGCGCAGGCAGTGCATCGCGTACTTCACCTCTAGCTCGGCGAAGTAGACCGTGCTGCCGTTCACGACGATGTTCGTGTTCGGACCGTAGAGCATGAAGAAGTTGGGGAAGTTGGGCACGGTGACGCCCATGTAGGCGCGGGCGTCTCCGTCCCACTGCTCGTTCAGGCTGACGCCGCCACGGCCGTAGACCTCCATCGGCGTCAGGAACTTCGAAGCCTGGAAGCCGGTCGCGTAAATCACGACATCGACGGCGTACTCGGTGCCGTCTTCGGTCATGACGCCTCGGGGGGTGATGCGCTCGATCGGGTCCGTCACCAGCTGCACATTCTCCCGCTTGAGGGTGGCCGGCCAGAGCCCGTTGTCGAGGACGATGCGCTTGGACGCTGGCGGATACTGCGGGATCACCTTCTCGGCGAGGTCGGGCCGGTCCTCGAAGGAACGCTCGAGGTACTGGACCATCAGCGCCCGCAGCTCGTCGTTCGCCTTGCCGATCGAGGCGGGATTGCCGTCCCAGCCCTCGTCCACGCGGGCGCTGGGGACGAGCCCCTCCGTCGTCGTCCAGAAGAGGAAGAAGCGATACCACTGCGCGTAGCGCGGGACATGGGCGAAGAGCCATTCCAGCTTTTCGGGCACCGCATCGTGGTAGTTCGGAACGCTGGCGTACCAGTTTGGCGTGCGCTGGAAGACGAAAAGCTCTCCGGCCTCCTTCGCCACCTCCGGTATCAATTGCGATGCGCTCGCGCCGTTGCCGATGACCGCGACGGCCTTCCCCGTGAGGTCGACGGTGCTGTCCCATCGGGCCGAATGGAAGGCGGGACCCTCGAAACTGTCGCGCCCTTCGATGTCAGGGAGCTTCGGCCGGTTGAGCTGGCCCGTCGCGGTAATGAAGGCGTTGGCGGTCAGCGTCTCCGTGGCGCCGTTGGCGGACTTGACGCGCACCTGCCAGCGGGCCGCATCTTCGTCCCAGGTGGCGTCCGTCACTTCGCTGCGGAAGCGGATATTGCCCTTCACACCAAAGGCCTCGGCGCAGTCGCTCAGGTACTGCTTGAGGACGCCCGCCGTCGAATAGAAGTAGGGCCAGTCCAGCTTCTGGGCGAAGCTGTAGCTGTACATGTGGTTCGAGTTGTCGACGCGGCAGCCGGGGTAGGTGTTCTCCAGCCAGGTGCCGCCGACGTCGGCGTTCTTCTCGATAATCGTGAAGTCGATGCCGGCCTGCTTGCAGCGATAGGCCGCCAGCAAGCCCGACATTCCCGCCCCGACGATGACGACCGAGAAGCTACGGCCCGGCGCCAGCTCCTGCACGGTCCAGCCCGGCGCCCGGGCATCTTTCACCGGGTAGGCGAGCTCCTCGAGGAGCAGTGGCACATACCGTTCGCCGAGGCCGCCACCGGTCAGGAACGAGAGGAGTTTCGGAAGTTCGCTGTCGGGGAGTTTCGGCGCCAGGGGTGCGCCGGCGTCGCGGAAGCGCTTGAGAGCATCGAGGGCGGCGGCTTTCGCCTTCGGCACCTGGTCCGGCGTGTAGCCGCCGACGGCGCGCATGGCCATCGTGCTGGTGTCCGGCGCCAGTTCATCCGTGAGAATCGAGGTGTCGCCAAGGCACTGGGCCAGGCAGGCCAGCAGGGTCGCGAGGTGCGCCTCCTCCAGCGCGGCTTCCAGTTCCGCATCACTCGCGGTGAGTGGCTGGATCTCCTGCGTCAACGTCATGGCGGGCCTCCGTCGGGGTCGTTTCCCCCGTGTGCCGAAAGCTTAGCGCGGGCCGAAAGGCCATGCATACCCGGCGCTATCCCTGCCTGCGCGGTTGGCGGACGAGCCCCTCCTGGGTCACGGAGACGACGCGGCGGCCGGTGCTGGTGAACATTTCGCCCTGGATCAGTGCCCGGGCGCCATGGGCCATGGTGCTTCGGCTGGTGAAAAGCAGCCAATCGTCGAAACGCGGCGGGTAGTGGAACCAAACCGAGTGGTCGAGGCTGGCGGACGAGCTCCGCCCGGGCGCGTTCGCGTGCCGGGCCGTGGCAAGGAAGCCGCTGTCGCTGGCGTAGGCGATGGCGGCCGCATGGACGCTTTCGTCGTCGGGCAAGGTACCTCGCATCTTCACCCAGACGGCGCGACGTGGCGTTTCGCCCTCGGTCTTCTCGTAGCCGGGCTCGGCGTTGCGAATCTCGAGCGGACGTTCACGCATCCAGCGGCGCTCGGCCCGTTCTTCGCCCCCGACCTCCGGCTTCCAGCCCCACTCCCACGGTGGCGCCTCGTCCGGCGGGATGACCGATGGCATCGGCTCCTGGTAGCTGTACCCCTCTTCGGGAATCGCGAACGAGGTGGTGACCTGGAAAATCGCCTCGCCAGCCTGGTGGGCGACGACATCGCGGGTCGTGAAGGTGCGTCCGTCGCGGATGCGGTAGACGACGAAGCGGATGGGCACGCCGTGGCGGCCGGGCCGCAGGAAATAGGCATGCATCGAGTGGAGCGATCCCTGCTCGACCGTCATATAGGCGGCCATCACCGACTGGGCCGCGACCATCCCGCCGAAGAGCCGTCCATCACCCCCGCCGGGGTCGCCGAGAAAGAGGTCGCGGTCGAGGCGGTCGAGGGCGAGTTGCTTAAGAAGCAGCTTCAACTGGGGCGCGGGTTCATCCATGGAACCATCGTAGACGGGGGAGGGATGAGGGATAAGGGACGAGCGAGTCCGCCGCGCTACTGGAGGAGCGCGAGGAGTTCGGTGAGGGCGGCGACCTCGTGATGAGGCTCGGGGTCGTCCGCTGTGCGGACGTGGGAGTGGCGATTGATCCAGATGCCGGTCAGTCCGGCCGCCCGGGCGCCGGCAATGTCGCTTTGGAGGCTGTCGCCAATGTGCCAGGCGGTGCCCGCGCGTGCCCCCAGCTGATCGAGCGCGAGTTCGAAGACGTGCGCGTCAGGCTTCTTTCGGCCTACCTCGCCGGAGACGACGATCGCGTCGAATCGGTGTTCGATCGCGAGAACGCGAAGTTTGTTGCGCTGGGTGTCGGCGGCGCCGTTCGTGATCAGGGCGAGCGGAAAGCGCGACTCGACTGCCTGGAGGAACGCCACGGCATCGTCGAAGAGTCGCTGGCCCTCGTCGGCCAGCCGCATGTGTGTGTCGTAGGCGAAATCGACCAGCGATTCATCGCGGAGGTCGAGGTTCGCAAGCGTTTGGCGCCAGGTTTCCCGGGTCAGGCTTTCGCCGCTGATCTCCCCCAGCGTCCAGGCCTCTTCGACATCCAGCCAGTAGCCGCCCCAGACGCTCTGGTTGCTCGCCAGCACGCGCCCGGGCTCGAGTCCCAGCCGCGAGGCCAGCGCGGCACAGGTCCGTTCAACCGAGAGCATGAACTGGCTGCCATCGAGGAGCGTGTCGTCGAGGTCGAGACAGATGGCTTTCGGCGGCGGGAGCACGCTAGCCGTCTGCCTTTTGCCCGATGAACTCGTCGACCACCCAGGTGTACCCGTCCGGATCGAGGATGAAAGCCTCGCGGAGGCCGTGGCCCATGTCTCGCGGTTCGGTCAGCACCTCGCAGCCGAGCTTGCGGGCGGCTTTCACCGCCTCGTCGGGGCTGGAGCCGTGGATGCGGATCTCGACGCCGGCGCCGCGAACGCTCGCGGCTTTCGCCCGTGCTGCGTGGGGATGGCCCTCGTAGGTGTGGTCGGCGTGGACCATCCATTCCTGGCTGGCGTACTTCAGCACCGCGAAGTCGGGGTCGGTGTAGACGACTTCCGCGCCGATGACTTCCTTCGCGAAGCGCACGCTCCGGTCGGTGTCTTCGACGAGCAGGTTGATGGAGAGCGCCTTCAACGACCGGGAGTAGTCGACGGCGGGGATCCAGGGGTCGCCCTTGCGCAGCTTCATAGCAAGAGTATGTCCTATTCCAGGAAAGGCAGTTTCGCCCACCCCTCCTCGAACGGCGTCCAGAAGCCCCAATCGAGAAGCACCGACTGGAACTTCCAGCCGTCAGGCGTGCGTACGTACTCTTCGTCGTAGCGGGCGGAGCCCCAGACTGCCCGCTCGACGTTGCCATCGGGCATGGTGGCTGACTGGAGGAGATACCACCGCCCGCTGGCCCGGTCGCCCTCAACGTCGACCACCGAATTGGTCACGTAGTGGCGAGCAAATCGGACGATGCCGCCGGTCGCGCTGAAGAATCGGTGGATGCGACGCTTGCTCTCGTAGCGGCCAAACATGCCGCCGTCCCAGACAGCGTCCTCGGTGAAAAGTTCGGCGAGGGCGTCGGCGTCGTAGCCGCGGTCACAGAGGTCGCAATAACGCACCTTGAGGGCCCTGATCGCCTCGATGTCTTCGAGCCTTTGGATACGTGTTTCGAGATCGGAGGGCATCGTTCTGCTCCGGTTAGCGCCGGCGACAAGTGTAGTCGCCGTAGGCATTCCGCCGATACTCCACTTCAAGGATCTCGAAGCCGGCGTGCTCGAGCATCGGCTCGAACAGCCAGCGGAAGGTGCTGTACTCGGTCCGCACGTGTTCGGCCAGCTCGCCACGCGTCCAACCGTCACGTGGGTCTTCAACAGCCCCCGACATCCACTCGGCGAGCTTCTCGCTCGTCTCTTCGGGCTCGAAGTCGAAGATCAGGTCGCGAATCCGGAGGATGCCCCCGGGCCGGAGCCAGAGGGCGATTCGCTGCAGGGAGACAACCTTGAAGAAGTCCGGGACCTGGTGCAGCGCGTTGCGGCTGTAGACGAAGTCGGCAGTCTGGTCGGGGTACTCAAAGCTGAGGTAGCCGCCTTGAGTGATGGATACATTCGTGAGGCCGCGCCTGGCCACCTCGTCACTGAGGTACTCGACCATCGCCGGGGAGACATCGACGGCTGAGACGGCTGCGCAGGCTGGCGCTACTGCCAGGGTGAAGCGCCCCGTGCCGGCGGCGAGGTCGATCACCATCGATTGGCCATTGAGGCCGTGCCGCCGAAGCACCTCGACGTCATCGACAGGATCGACGCCGGACTTGCGCTCGTAGCCGGCGACATAGCCGGGGTCCAGGTGTTCGGGCCCCGCGTGAGCCGTCTCATCGAGCATCCAGTCCAGAGATTCCATGAACCATGGTGCGCGGAGAGGGCAAGGCGGCACAACCCCTCGGCCCCCGCCGGCTTGTGTCTGCCCGCTATCGCCTGAGCCGGGCGGCGAGCGGCCTGCGGCCAAAGCCCATGCTGCTGGCGCGGACGGCCGGGACAGGCATGGCAGGCTCGATCTCCCGGTAGCGATCAAGGAGGCGGCGGGTGGCAATTCTCGTCTCGATGCGCGCGAGCGTGCCCCCAAGGCAGTAGTGGAGACCCCAGCCGAAGCCCAGATGAGGGTTCGGGTCCCGTTCCAGGTCGATGGCGCCGGGGTTCGTAAACACACCGGCATCGTGGTTGGCCGCGGCGACACAGAGGTAGGCGTTCTGGCCACGCTTCAGTTGGTGCCCGGCCCGCTCGTGATCGGCTGTGACCTTTCGTGGCAGGGCACGCGCGGGTCCGCCTATGCGTGCGAACTCTTCGACGGCAGTCCGGTCGGCTTCGGGGTGATCGCGGAGCCATTGCTGGAGGTCGGGACGCTCAAGGAGCGTGGCGAAGGCGTTGCTCATCAGGATGGTGGTGGTTTCGTGCCCGCCGAAGAGCAGCAGCGTGCAGGCGCCCACCAGTTCGAGGGGCGAAAGTTCGTCGCCGCTCTGCTCCACGATGGTGGTGAGAAGGCTGCCAGTCGGCCGGGTTCGCTCTCGTTCGATTCGTTCGGTGAAGAACTCGGTAAATTCGCCGGTCGACCAGAGGATGGACTGCTCATCCGTCTCCTCCGCCGGGTTCATCGAGAAGACAAGATGGGCGAGGTCGTCGGACCAGCGCTGGAAGCGGTGCCGCTCCTCCGGTTCAACGCCAAGCATGGCAGCGATGACGAGGGCAGGCACGATGCGCGCATAGTCGCCCATCAGGTCGGCTTCGTCGCCCGGGAAACCGTCTAGCGTGGTAGTGACAATCTCCTCGACATCGCGCTCGAGGGTGTCGAGCGCGCGTGGCGTGAAGGCGCGCCGGACAGGCTCTCGCAGGCGGTCGTGGACCGGCGGGTCGCGAAAGTTCATCCAGCCGCTGAGGAGTTCGACCACCTTGTTGAAGGCCTCGGACCGCCGTCGCGCAACGCGCTCGAACGAGTCCATCTTGTCCGAGGAGAGGTGCTCCCAGTCCTTGAAGCCGGCCTCCACCTGCTCAAGGGAAAGCAACAGCCAGGCGCGGTGCCGCTCGCTCCACTGGACATCGCCGCCAGCCTCCCGCGCCCGGGCAAAGTAGCCCGCCGGGTCATCCACCGACTCGCGGCACTCAAGGTCGATCTCCATGCTGGGTGAGTATAGGCGAGCGCGAGGGAGGGCTTCGGTGTGCCTTGTTCTGGAAATCGGCACCAGGTTCGTGGCTCGAGGCTCGCGGCGATCCTGCACCCGTTTGGCATCCGGGCGGGCTGGCAATACATGCGTGCGAACCGATACGCCGGGCCTGCTGTCGTGGCGACGGCTATCTTGACGGCGGTGGTCCTGGTCGCGGGCACCAGGTGCGGCTGAGACTCCACGGAAGGACACGCCTTCGGGTGAGACGGTACGTGCGACCCATTGGAACTGCCGCGTTAAGGGCGGACCTGCGTCAACCGAAGCGCGTGCTGGAAGCGCTAGCCCGCCTTTTCGTCCGTCAGCAGCGACGGTGCGCCCTTACGGACGCGGCGCTCGATGACCTGAACCGTGTTGCAGACCGGGCAACGGACCTGCGCCGGTGGCATTGCCTCCTGGCTCAGTTCGGCCTGTCGGAGGCGGCCGCGGATATAGCGCTGTTTGAAGACGTCGACATCATCGACCCCTTTGCGGCGGATCGATGCGGTGACGATGCGGGCTTCCCAGATGCCATCTTCGCCGCGAATCCAGCTCGGCGGAAAGAGTGCATGCATACGGAACCGGCGGAAACGCAGGGGCGGCAGCGTCGCCATAGCATCGCGGGCAGCGAACTCGTCGCTGGAGTTCAGGATCATCGCCATCTGGACGTCGTACCAGGAGGCGTCGGCGAGGAAGGCGGCGCAGTCTTCAACGCCGCACACGATCTCCCACTCGCGCGCGTCGACCGCTGCCCTCACCAGGCTTTCAAACTCGTCCGGGTCTCGCAGGTCGCGCAATCCTTCGCCTCTCGCTTCGATCATCGGACGCGTTGGCGCCGAGGCGCAGGGACCCCCCGTGCGTTCAGGCCTGCAGCGCTGCCCGGATCTGATCGATGTGCTGGCGCTCGTGCGCGACCTCGTGGGCGAAGTAGTCGGCGAGGACGACGGCCCCGATGACCTCGTGGCGTCCGGTTCGCTGCCATTCGGCATCGTCGAGGCGTGTCAGGAGGTCGCAGATGTCGGCGCGGCTGGCCGCGATGTGGTCGAGGATGTGGGATAGATCGGCGAGGCCATTGCGGCTCTCGGCCACCCACCGGTTCTCGTCGTAGTCGGGCAGGAAAGGATCGTCGTTGAGGACCATCCAGCGGAAGCGAAGCGCATATACCGCCGCGACATCACGAAAGTGGCAAATGACCTCGAAGGGCGACCACTCGTCGGGTTCGGGTCGGGCGGCCAGTCGCGCCAGATCAACGTCGCGAACCGTATCAGCGAGGCGCGCGGGCAGTGCGGCGAACTCGGCGAGGAGTTGCTCGCGGTCGCGCGGCCCATCGAGCTGGTAGAGGCTGGTCACGGGCGATCCTGGCATGGCAGCTACCAGTCGCCGGCCAGGTCGCGCTTGCCCTGCTCGCTGGCGAGGGCGGCGTGGTTGAGGATGTTCCGCGCCATGGACGATGTCTGTTGCTGGGAGCGCGCCCGGTAGACCTCGGTGCGAAGCTCGTGGACGGCACCCGACGCTGGTTCGGCGAGGGCCGCGTATTCGACCAGGTGGCAGGCGAGGCGAAGGTCGCCCTCGTCGCGCAATGCCCGCACTTTCTTGAGGACGTTCTCCACACCCCCGGCGAGTTCCACCCATGCCTTCGCCTGCTGGACACGGGGGGCGGGCAGGAGGTTGTCGGGTTCGCCATCGTGCCAGCCGCCATAGAGGCGCCAGACGTTGCGGATGAGGAACTGTGGGTGGTCGTAGACCGGGCGCAGGTACGGTTTCTCGAGCGAGGCCGCCGGTATCTCGACTGAGTGGAGGACCGTGTCGAGCGAGGCGCCGGTGTTCATCATCGCCACGACCTGTTGTTCAATCGTCTCCAGGAGGTTCGCCGTTTCGGTCAGCGCTTCCTTGATGCGGCCGGCGCCGAAGATGGGAAAGCCGTGCCCCGCGACCATCAGTTCAGCGTCGAGCCCGGCCATCTGGCGGAGGCCAGCCGCCCACTCGCCGATGTAGCGCTGCACTTTCTGGGGGTTGCCGGCGTTGGGCACAGCCCAGATGAAGAGGTCGCCGGGCGTGAGGAGGCGCTTCTCCGGGATCCAGGTCCACGTGGCGTCCTCCGTCTCCCCCCGGGTGTGATGGAGTTCGAAGGTGAGCTCGCCTTCGCGGAAGGTGAGGTGTTCGCGGTAGGTGATGTCGGGGTAGCGGAATTCTTCGGGCCACCGGTAGTTTGGTGCGGCGATCGCGAACTGGCGTTTGTTGATCGCCGTGTTCCAACCGCCCATGCGGCTGTAGCGGTCGAGATGTCCGGCGATCGCTTCGTGGCCGTAGACCAGAGGACCCGATTGGCCCTTCTCCGCCGCCTCCCGTTCAAACGGGCCCACGCCGAAGATGTGGTCCACATGGTGATGGGAGAAGACGGCCGCTGCGAGGCGAAGATCGGGCTTCCAGCCGCGGACGACACCATGCAGGCGCTCGGTATCCTGCGCGGAACCGGTATCGAGCATGACGAGCGATTCGCCACTGTCCACCGTGGTCGCCGAGGCGATGCCTTTATAGAAGAGGACGCCATCGGCGATCTCTTCGCCCTCAAGATGGAGCCAGCGAAGCGGGTGGGCCTCCGTGACGGTATCGACTTCGCCGTTCCAGAGTCGGTCACAAAAATCGCGGACTGAGGGCATCGTGCACCTCCGGGGATGGGTGCTGGGATGATAGCGCCTCGCGACGGTCAGTCTTTGTAGGCGACTTCCAGCAGTTCACGCGCAACCCAGCGTTGCGGATACGAGCCGGGTATCTCGGTAATGACGCCGGCTGTGGCCAAAACCGCAAGCGAAGCCCTGGCGGACTTGTAATCGACCCCGCCCAGGGCATCAGCAAGTTCCGGCGCGGTGACATAGACGGCGTCCATCACCATGTCCACAGCCAGGAGGGGAAGCTTGCTTCGGGACTTTCCTGCCACAGACTCGCGATAACGACTCCTGAGCTCGGCCACTCGCTGAATGCGTGCCCGGGCATCGTCGCTTGAAGCAGTAACGGCCCCAAGAAAGAACTCGATCCACGCCTCCCATGCGCCGTGCAGGCTGACCGCGCGCAATCGGGTGATGTACTCCTCTCGCTTCGCCTCCAGCGCCGCGCTGAGGTAGACGACCGGGCGATCGATCGCCCCGACGGCAAGGAGATGGAGCGGGATAAGCAGGCGCCCGAGCCGTCCGTTGCCGTCCTCGAAGGGGTGAACGGCCTCGAACTGGTAGTGAAGCAGCGCGGCGGTCACGAGCGGGCCGAATTCCTGGGAATGCATCGCAAACTCCAGCATTCCTTCCACCAGTGCAGGGACGTGCTCTGGTGGAGGTGGGATGTAGGGCGCGGTTGCGAGGCTTTCACCTTCGCTGCCTATTGCGACCTGGGTCATTCGGAACACCCCGGGATGGCGAGCGTCGCCTCGCGTCCCGGCGATCAGAATCTCGTGCAGGCTTCGGATCAGGAAGGCGCTCAGCGGTTGCCCCTCGGCCAGGGCGGACGTTCCGGCTCGCAACGCATCCATTGCGGCCAGCACTTCTCGCTGCGAGTCTCGGGCGACGGGATCCACGGCGAATCCCGTCCGCCCCTGGAGGAGAACATCCTCCACCAGCGTCTGAGTACCCTCGATGCGGTTGCTGTTTACCGCGTCACGCGCGACCAGCGGGCCAGTGATGATGCGGTCGCTGATTGGCCCGTCGTGGGTGAGAACCCGCGCCTCACCGAGGAGTTTGCCGGCTGCCGCGCCTGCGCGTTCGACAGCGAGCATCAGATCCCGGCCTGGCTCGATTCTCGGCGGCAGCGGTGGCGGAAGAAACGCGATGCCGCCGGCGATCTCGACGAGTGAGCCGGGAACCTCGACGGTGAAGTCCTCTCGTTTCATAGATTGGATGTTATCGCAGTTTCCTCCAATCTGGAAGCGGAGGATCGGAGGTTTACAACCAAACCTCCAATCTGCATGGGCCACCTCGGAACGAAAGACCGCAACCTCCAATCTGCGGCCCCAGCTTCTCCCTCCTCCCGACCCGTGGTAGATTCGGGCCCCGGACATCTTCGCTTCCCAGGCGCCCGGCACCCGCGCCGCAATCTCGGGGGTAGGCCGCTCCGTGTACAACGACATTGCTTTTTTCTCGGGTCGCGCCCACCTGGAACTGGCCCGTGCCATCTGCGCCCGCGTCGGGCGCCAGCTTGGCGCCGTGGACATCCACGAGTTCGCCAACGAGAACCTCTTCGTCCAGTACCAGGAAAACATCCGTCAGCGCGATGTCTTCCTCATCCAGACGTTCTGCAGCCCGGTCAACACCTCGATCATGGAGCTGCTGATCATGATCGATGCCGCCAAGCGGGCATCCGCCGGCCGGATCACGGCGGTCATCCCCTATTACGCCTACGGCCGCAGCGATAAGAAAGACCAGCCGCGCGTGCCGATCACCGCCCGCCTGCTTGCCAACATGATCGAAACTGCCGGCGCCGACCGCGTTCTGACGATGAACCTCCATGCCGGCCAGATCCAGGGGTTCTTCAATATCCCCCTCGATGAGCTCAACGCCCTCTACCCGATCTCCGCCTACCTGAAGACGCAGGACCTCTCCAACTACACGGTTGTCGCCACCGACGTCGGTGACGAGAAGCGCGCCCGCGACATGGCCGAGAAGCTCGGCGTGCCCCTCGCCATCATCGCCAAGCGACGGCTCGGGAACACGGACATGACGGAGGCGACAAGCCTCATCGGCGAAGTCGAGGGCCGCAACGTCCTCATCGTCGACGACGAGATAGCCACGGGCGGGACAATCATCGAGGCGGTGCGCGTGGTTCGGGACAACGGGGCGAAGGACGTCATCGTTGGCGGCTACCACGGGATCCTCGCGGGGAAGGCGGTACCACGCCTGCGTGACGCCCACCTGAAAGAGGTGATCTTCACCGACTCCGTCCCGATCACCGGCGAAAAGCTGCTCCCGAACATGAAGATCATCCCGATTGCTCCACTCTTCGGGGATGCAATCAGCCGCATTCATAGTGGGCAGAGCGTCGGCGCCCTGTTCCAGTAGCCACTAGCAGGTAGCCGTCAGCCTCCATGTGCGGCGGCCCCTCGCAAACGCCAGCTTCTTTGCCCATGTTGTCCCGATTTCCGCGAGTTCGGCCGCCTGGATCTCCCGGCAACGAGGATTTTGCCACCCGGCCAGGGCATAGGTGCGTGCCACCCGGCCGTCGTCGAGACACGCTGCATCGATGCCCAGGCGAGCCCACTCCTTCGCATCCCGGCGAGCATCGAACGAGACGACCACATCAAGGGTCGTCCCTTCCGACCCGATACTTCGCAGTCGTCGCGCTCCGTCGGCGCTCAGCGCGCTCGCAAGGAGCGAGCCCCACGGCAGGTAGACCGTCACTGATGTGGCCCGGCCTGCAAACGGCCCCGGCAGTTCTTCGAACGACCCGACCACGAATCGCGCGTTGCTGGCTCCACCCCGGGTCGGCTTGCGTGCTGCCGTCTGCGCCGAATGTTTGAGCGCCGTTGCATTGGTGTCGATGCCGATATAGAGGTTGGCCGGGTCACGTCGCGCGGCGCGGAGCACCCGGCGGCCGTCGCCGGTTCCAACATCCACCGAGAGCGCCCTGTAAGGCGCCAGCAGGGATTAGACGAGAAGTTCGTCCAGGCGGCGCATTGCGCCGCCATCCAGCAGGTACACGGGAGCAACCCTTTCCAGTCCGCCAACGATAGCGTCCCCGGGGGAAAGGCCCGGAAAGGCCGGTCGACGCATCAAAGCCAGATGTCCGGCTCCTTGCCCAGGGTGACTTTGCCGATGTATTCGTACACGTCGATGGGCGACATGGGCATGACAGGCCCTGCCCGCACATCGCGGTACATCCGCGAAATCGGGGAATCCGACATGTAGGCGCTTCCGCCGAGCACTGTCATCGCCCGGTCGACGACGCCGACGGCAGCTTCCGTGGCGAATCGACGCGCGATCTGGCACTCGCGCTGGAGCTGGTGCATTTCGGCCACGTCGCGTGCTGCCCGGATTTCCCGGAGCCTGCCCTCCTGGCGGCGCCCGAAGTCCTGGAGCAGCGCGACCGAGGCGCTCAAGGCAATCTCGCTTTCGGCAACGAGTTGCTGGACGGCCGAGCGCTCGGCCAGCCGGCGGCTCCCCTTGCGGGCGGTCGTGGCCCTGTCGATCGTGTAGTCCTGTGCTGCCTCAGCAATGCCAAGAAAGGCGGCTGCCTGCCCGAGTCCACCGGCCGTGCCGAGAAAGATGAAAAGCACGCTGTCGGGATTCCACACGCCAAGGGGACCGCTGTCCCGCACGAGCGGCGCCGGCAGCCGCACGTTTTCGAAGGTCACCGTCGGACTCCCCGTAGCCCGCATGCCCATCGCGTCCCAGTCATCGTTGATCGTGACACCGGGAAGGGCGGTTGGGACCGTAGCGACCACGAGGCGCTCCCCTCTGTCCTCGCTCGCCCATCGGGCCATCACATTGAGATGCGTCGCGATGGGTGAGGCTGTGGCGAACGCCTTCGTTCCATTGAGCAGCCATGCCCCACCGTCCTTTCGGACCTCTGTCCTGGGATGCATCGGGTCGGTGCCGATTTCCGAGTTCGCACCGCAGAAGCCGACCGTGCCGGCCACCACGCCGCGCAGAAGCTGGCCGACGACTGAAGCTGCCGCTTCATTGCCCTGCGCTTGCAGCGTCCGCCATTGCCCGGCGACACCCCCGGCACCCGCTCGTGCCATGTTCGAGGCGAGGGCGGTCGATCCGCAGCCCCTCGCGAGACGGTTCGTGCCGACCGCCATATCGAGGTTCGACTCCAATCCCAGCCCGCCTAGCTCGACAGGGACGACCGCCCCCATGTAGCCGCTGTCGTAGAGGTCGCGGAAGTTCTCCCTGGGGAACCGGCCTTCGCGGTCAAGACTTGCGGCACGGCGGGAGAACTCCTCGATGTGGCTCTCGGCAATCTCCGTTGCCTTGCGGCCGGGTTCGGTTTCTGGTTCGAGTTGAATTCGCATGAAGTACCCCCGGGGCGCTGACTCTAAATCGGCGTTCAGGAAATTGCTACTCGCGATATCGCATTGGGATGACCTCTCACTCCTTGGCCAGCGAGCCGGTAGGCTGCCGTTATGGACAGCGAACGGACAAACCGCCTGCGCTGGCTGCCCGCACGAGGCGCCGCCAACAGCGCGAAGGATGTCGCGGCAGCGACTTGCGGCGGCTCTTCGCAGGGCGACGGCTGCCCTGATCGAGACGGACCCGGCGCCGGAAGCGCTCGATGCGTTGTCGGAGCTGGCCGAGTCTCTCGCTAGCGACCTGGAAGCGGGCCCGAAACGGGAGATCTTCTATGGATTCGCTGAGAGCGCGAACGCGGGCACGCCGCGCTATGAGTTCGACGCCAGCCCGCTGATGGGCCCCGGCAACCCCGTTGCGCCGCCGTTGCAGATGCGCTGGGAGGATGACCGCGTGGTCGGGACCGCGGTATTCGGACAGCAGTACGAGGGCCCGCCCGGCCACGTCCACGGCGGCTTCGTTGCCGCTGCCTTCGACGAGGTCCTGGGGATGGCCCAGTCGCTCTCAGGCCAGTCAGGGATGACAGGTCGCCTGGTCGTTCACTACCGCCAGCCGACGCCCCTCCATCGGGAACTGACCTTCGAGGGACGGGTCGAAAAGCGCGAGGGCCGCAAGATCTTCACCACGGCCACCCTCCACGACGGCGAAACACTCTGCGCCGAGGCCGAAGGGTTGTTCATCCAGGTGGACTTCAGCCGGCTGGAGCGAATCGCGCGGGAGTAACGCAGCAACTCTGAGCCCGTCTCCCGGGGGACGCCTAATCGTGGAGCACCTCTCGTAAAGCAAGAGCCAGGGCGGGGATATCGTCTCGAAGTATTCGGAAGAGCACCGACGGGTCGATGTGATCGTAACCATGTGCGAGGAAGTTGCGTGTCGCAATGATTTCGCTCCAGGGGATCCCGGCATGGTTCGCCCGCTCTTCCGGGTCGAGCCGCCTGGCCGCCTCACCGATGACTTCGATCACCCGCACGAGTGCGTGCCAGGCGACCAGGTCGTCCAGGATCTCGTCGTCCGTACGCGAGGCGCCTATCTGAAGCGCGATCTCCGCGTGTTCGAGCATCTGGCGCAGGGTGATGGTGGGATCATGCTGCGTCATAAATGACTTCGGCCTGCTCAAGGACGTCGTCGCGGAAGTACCTGCTCAAGCCAGCCGGCGTCAGGAGGTCTACCTTCCGCCCCAACAGTTGGGCGAGTTCGTCCTGTATACCGAAGTACCGGAATCCGGGCGTCCTGCCCTCTTCGAACTCAACGAGCACGTCAACATCGCTGCTCTGCGTGAAATCGGGGCGGACGATCGACCCGAAGAAGGAGAGCTTCCTGATGCCGTTCGCGCGGCAGAAATCAGCAATCGCCTCGTACGGGACGTCGATCGGGTAGACACGCACCATGTCGCCATTATCGCACCGTTTGTTACCAGCGCTCTTCCTCGTCCTCCGGCAAGAGTGCGTCCTTTGAGCCGAGTTCCTGGCCCATCAGGCGAAGCTCTCGGCCAAACCGGGTGGTGCGTTCTGCGATACCTGCAATCTCAGCCCGGCCATTGCGGATGCGCGCCCAGAGGCGTCGGCGGGGGATATAGAAGGTGGTAGCGAGTCCGATGAGGGCGAGGATGACGGCGATGAAGATGAATGTGTCGCCCGGGTCCCGCTTGATGTTGATGCCGGCGCCCTCCAGTTGGCCGATGAAGTGGTAGGTGTAACCGGTCGCCGTCGTCGCTGATTCGCCCGGCGAGAGCAGGAGTGGCCCGCTCTGGTCGACACCGTCCAGGACGAGGAAGTGGCTGCCATCCCGTTCTTCCGGCATCTGAACCGTGACGCCGGAGCCGGTCGCCCCGGGCATATCCTGGAAGGTGATGGCAGGAACGGCCTCGAAGCCATCGAAACGGACCTCGTAGGCGCCGCCGAAGATCGTAGCGCTGCTGCCGGCGGGGATCTGCTGGAGGTTGGTCACCGCTGACGCCATCGTCGAGATAGAGCGTGGCCGTTCCTTCGGTGTTCTGCCAGGCGATAGGGAGGGAGATGTCAAGGCCGTTGGGGTCGGAGAAGGCGAGGAGCGAAGAAGCGAGGCCGCCCTGGCTACCCAGCTGGGGGACGGCCTGGGCAAACACTGTTGTGCCCCCGCGCAAGACGGTGATGAAGGGCGCCGGCGTCTTCTCGCCGTTGAAGTCAAGGACATCGGCGTAGAGGAGGCGGCCGTCGGGGCCCGTGATCTCGATGCGCGCGAGGTCGTCGTAAAACGCCGCCTGGTGGAAGCGATAGCCGAATGCTGTGCAGGGGTCGTTCACGGTCGCTACGCAATCGACCACCTCATCGCCGCGTCGCACCTCGAGGAAGCTTCGGAAGTCGACGATGTTCCCTTCGGCGTCCTCTCGGCGGACGGCGTTCTGCATGCCCACGAATATCTGTCCACTCCCGGGCGTATCGAAGATCGGAGCGGCGCCGCTCGTCTCCGCGAGGGCGAGCGTCTTATTGAATCCTGCCATCGTGGTGAGCAGGCCGCCGACAAGGACCATGATCAGCGCCAGGTGGCTGACGAACGTGCCGTACTGGCTCCAGCCGAAGCGCTCGGCGAAGAGATAGGTCTCGCCGGTGGATTCGCGGACGCGTTCTACCCTGTAGTGGCGACGGCGCAGGGCGCTCTCCAGGCTGGCGACCTCACCGGGGAGCTCAAAAGCGGCGCGGTGGTGCGCGGTGCTGAAGTAGGCGTCCGAGACTTCGCGAGGCGGCCGGTGGATGGAGCGCACCGTCGGCCGGATGCGGGAGACGGTGCAGACGGTGACCGAGGTGATGATCACGCCCCAGAGGGCATAGAACCACCACTGGTGGTAGACGTCGAAGAGCCCGAGCCGGTCCATCGGCCGGGTGAAGCTGCCGAAGTCCTGCTGGCGAAGGGCGAACCAGGCCGACTGCGCCGCCGGGTTTCCCTTCATCTCGCCGGGGAGCTGGGGTATGACGACGCCGATCATGCCGACCAGCGCCGCAGTCGCCACGAGGACCATGGCGAACTTCACGTTCGTGAGCAGGCGCCAGGTGCTGCGGAAGGGGTCGAAGTCGCGCCAGCCGGCCTGGCGTTCGAGAGAGCCCGCAGTCGCCATCAGCCGCTGAGCTCCGACTTCAGAGCACGCAAGCCCTCGAGGTCGAAGGGGCCGACGTGGACGCGGACGATGACGCCCTGGGGGTCGAGGACGAAGGTGATCGGCATCCCCAGCCCGATCCGGTAGCCGTTCGAGACCTCGCCGTTGCTATCGAGGAGCTGGGGGTAGGAAATTTCGAACTGGTCGAGAAATCCAGTGACGTCCGCGGCCCGCTCTTGCTGGTTGATTCCCACGACCGTCCAGCCATCGCTTGCAGATTCTTCCTGGAAAGCTTCGAGGTCAGGGATTTCGGCCCGGCAGGGCGGACACCACGTGGCCCAGAAGTTGAGGAGGACGTAGCTGCCGCGGAAGTCGGTGAGTTGCACGGGAGCACCGCTGAGGTTCTCGAGGCGGAAGCCTGGCGCGGCCCGGCCCTCGTCCGCGGCGGGCGCCTGGCTGGTGACATTCTCGCCATCCGGGAGGGCGACGATACCGTAGTTGCCCTGGCCGGAACTGCCGGAGCCTCCGTCGCCACGCACTTCGAAGTACCAGATGGCCAGACCGACGGTGACAACAACAAGGCAGGCGAGGCCCAGCGTTGACCCCGCACCCGTATATTCCCGCCGCCGCTGAGGGCGCTCGTCGGGCGTCTCCCCGCTCATCAACGTTACGGTAACACCCCGGTCGCTGGAGGCACGAAAACCCCGGTGAAGCCCGGGTTCTTCGACCATAATTCCTTTGCTATCATCGGCTCCAAATGTCTTCGACTGACACGATTGAGACGCTCACCGGCGAGGTGGAAGACGCAAGCCCGGAGACTCTTCCGGCGCCGGACGAAGCGATCCTCCGAATGCGCCAGGCGGTAGCTGAGGGCCAGCACTGGTTCGAGGCACTGCTCGACGCTATCGGACGCTGGCGCCTGGCCCGCGAGACGGTGGGCGAGCGCGAGTACAACTACATCATCGGGGGCGACGCGTTCGACTGGCTGCTGCTGGCCGAGCGCATCCTCGACGACGTAGGCGACATCGTCCCGCCGCGGGAGGCGCGTGCGCTACTTTTCGACGGCCGCTGGCCGATCGACATCGACGACGAGGAGTTCGCCGCTCGCCTTGGCAAGGCGAAATACAGCGCCCACCTGAATTACATGTACGGCGTCCTCGTCGAAGAGGCGTTGCAGCTGTTCGTCGAGGAAGAGATCCACAAGGAGAGCCGCTCCCGCGCCTGGGGGCAGGACCCCCGTGAAGACCTGAGCATGTACAGCCGGGTCTACGGCCACTCCCGTCAGACGCTGCTGAGCAAGTATTACGAGGTCACGGGGGTGCTTCTCGGCGAGAAGGTGGCCTACGCCGACTGGAAAGCGTGGACCTACTGGCTCTTCAAGCAGCGCCTGAAAATCCAGGACAAGGCGCGCGTGGCCAGCGACACCCGGAAGGGCCTTGCCCAGCTCTCGCGGATGGAGCTGGCGGTGAGCACTCGACGAAAAGGCGGGCGCCTCGGCGAAGAGGATTTCGCCGAGCGATTTAGCGCGTAAGATTCGGCCCCAACGAACTACCCGGACCAGGCCAACCAGTCGGCCCGGGTTTGCTATGGAGCGACGAATGCCAGAAAACGAGTACGAGTACATCAGCGACGAGATGCTTGCCAACGTCGGCAAGGAAGGGTCGCCGACGACGCTGGAGGTCGATAAGACCTCAATCCGGATGTTCGCCCGGGCCGTCGGCTACACAGACCCCGTCTATTACGACGAGGCGGCGGCGAAAGCGGCCGGCTACCGCAGCCTGCCGTGCCCTCCCGGATACCTCGGCACCCCGGTGTTCAATCCGCAGCGCCAGTCGTCGGGACCGGGGCCTATGTCATTTGGGCCGGCGCCGAAGAAGCCGCTGACTCGACTCCTGAATGGCGGCACGCAGATCGAGATGCTGAAAGACATTTGCGCGGGCGACGTGCTCACTTCGCGGGGCCAACTCGCGGAGATTTCCGAGACGAAGGGCAGCCTCGGCACGATGGTCGTGATGACGAACAAGACCGTCTACAAGAACCAAAACGACGAAACGGTGGCCATCTCTACCGGCACCGTCCTGCGGTACTGAACGAAGGGGGCGAACGATGCGCAAAGTGACACTGGGACAGGACGTTGCAAAGCCGGTTGACGAAGTCTGGGCCACGATCGGCGACTTCGCAGGCATCCGGAAGTGGGCGCCGATCATCAAGGAAGAGAAGACGGAGCAGACGCCCGAGGGCACCTGGCGGGTGCTGACGATGCCGGATGACCGGGTAGTGCGCGAACTCCAGGTCGACAGCGGCCCCCATCACTACACCTACACCCTCGAACGCGACGATATGAAGGTCTACCGCTCCACCGTGGCCGTGAAGCCGGGCACCGACATGCCGGCGATGATCGAACTCACCGTCGAGTTCGAGGTGGCTGATGGCGGGGACATCCGCAAGGCAACGGAAGGCTTCCTCGCCTTCCTCGGCGGCAACATACGAGCGATGGAGAAGGCGCTCGGCGCCTAGCAGCGTAGCGTCACGGCCCGCATGGGCGGCGAGTCCGCCAACACACGACGTGGCTCTTGGAAAGACAACCTCACCAGCATGACGTAATGCTGCCGCGCGCATCGTGAGCAACGCCGCCACACGGTACGCTGCTCGGCGCCTAACGTTCACGTTGACGTTAGCGTGCTACACTCGAAACTTAGCTTTGGCATAGTCCGGCGAACATCTAACTGTTGGGGATCATCTAACCACTATGTCCTCGAACGCGAAGCCCCGTTAATGGCCGGCTTCTCATCTTCCCAGGGGTCTCGCTCCGGCCCGCATGGCGGTTCCGGCAACGTCTCGCTTCGGCGGGCGTTCGTCGCCTTCCGCAACGTGCACTTCCGCTGGCTCTGGGGCTCGACCCTCATGTCGTTCGCGGGCATGCAGATGCAGCTGATCGCTCGCGGCGTGCTCGCCTGGGAGCTATCCCATTCCTACGCAGTGGTCGGGATCGTGGAGGGGTCGTTCGCCCTGCCGATGGCCGTCTTCGCACTACCGGGCGGTGCTGTGGTCGACCGGCTCGAGAAGCGACGCATCGTGACCATGACACAGGGTGTCATGGGCTTGCTCGCCTTAACGACGGCCCTGCTGATACAGACGGATGTCATCACTATTCCGTTGCTGTTCGCGGTCGGACTCGTCCAGGGCGCCCTCTTCAGTGTGAACGGTCCAGCCCGCATGGCGCTCCTGACCGAGACAATCGACGACAGCGAGCGCACCGCCGCGATCGCGCTCCAGAACGTGGCAATGAACGCGACGCGGATCATTGGGCCGACCGTCGCGGCAATCCTGATCGCCACCGTCAGCATTGCCGGCGCCTACTACGCCAGCAGCGTCTGCTACATCTTCACAGTGGTTGCGATGAGCCAGCTGCCAAGAACGACCGCGCATCTCAACTCGGTTCGACAGGCCATCCCGAAGGAGATCGGCGACGGCCTCCGCTACGTCTTCGGCAACCACACGCTGCGGTCGCTCATGCTCTCCGGCTTCCTGCTGACGCTCTTCATCATGCCGTACCGGATCCTGTTGCCTGGCTTCGCCGACAGCCTGGGACGACCTTCGCTCTATGGGCTGATGATGACCATCACTGGCGTCGGGGGTCTTGTCGGGTCGCTGGTGGTCGCTGCCCTCACCGATCACCCTCGCAAGCCGCTTATCCAGCTGGGCATCGGTGTCATCTCTGCCGTCGGACTGGTCTCGCTTGGGCTGCTGAGCCGGCCCTTCGGGATTGCCGGCGCGCTGGTGTCGCTCGCCGTCCTTGGGCTGGGCGCGACCTCCTACATGACACTCAATCAGACGATGCTGATGGCGGAGGCGGATCAGCAATACCACGGCCGGGTCATGAGTATCTTCATGCAGACATTTAGCGCGATGCCGCTGATGGCACTGCCGCTCGGGTTTCTCGCCGACAGTATCGGTGCGGCCAGCCTCTTCGTTGTGCAGGGAGCGATCGTTGGCGTCGCGCTCACCCTCCTCGCCCTGGCGGTACCGAGCTTCACCTTCAGGAACGAAGAGACCGAGCCGGACATGGAGCCGGTTCCCGTCGAACCGGACGGAGGGCGCCAGGCCACGCCCGCACCTGTGCGAGCGGAAGCTCACCGCAACGGTCGTACCGCAGTCGCTGTCGGCGAAGTAGTGAAGGCGCGTGAGCTCCAGGAGTCGGAGGGCCGGGCCTCGAGGTAGGTTTCGCCCCTCGCAGGCCGTTCCTGCTGCTCCCTGTGCGCGCCGTGACTAGCGCAGCGTGACCGGCAACGACTTCATCCCGTGGAGGACGAAGTTTTCCGCCCACTCCAGGTCGACCGGTTTCCGGCGCATGTTGGGAAAGCGAGCGACGAGCTGGCCAATCGCGGTCTGTCCCTCGAGCCGCGCGAGCGGAGCACCCAGGCAGTAATGGATGCCGTGGCCGAACGCCAGGTGGCGGTTCTCCGCGCGACCGATATCGAGGCGGTCCGGGTCGGGGAATTTCGCCGGGTCCCGGTTGGCGGCGCCGAAGTGGATGATTGTCTGCGAGCCCCGGTTCATGTGGACACCGCCGAACTCCAGGTCGCGCACCGGCATCCGGCTCGTCGCCTGCACCGGGCTGTCGTAGCGGAGGAGCTCCTCGACAGCCGACTCCAGCAATTCCGGGTGTTCATGAAGACGCTGGAACTCCGAAGGGTGGGCGAGCAGCGCCAGCATCCCGTTGCCGACAAGGTTCGTTGTTGTCTCGTTGCCAGCGACGAGGAGGAGGATGACCATCGCAAAGACTTCATCCATCGAGAGCTTGTCGCCCTGCTCCTCTGCAGCGAGCAGTGAACTGAGAAGGTCCTCGCGCGGGTTGGCGCGGCGTTCCTCGGCGATTGGGGTGAGGTATTCGACCAGCTCTTTCGAGGCCTGCTCGGAGACGCGGAGGTCGTCGTCGTTGCGGGTATCGGTGCTGCGGGCCACACCCGTCGACCAGCGCTTGAACTGCTCGCGATCCTCTGTTGGCACGCCAAGCATCTCAGCGATCACGGTCATCGGCAGCGGGATACCAAGGTCCTGGACGATGTCCATCTCGCCCCGTGCTTCTGCTTCATCAAGGATGGTCCGGACCAGATCCTCCACCCGCGCCCGCTGTGCTTCGACCGCTCGCGGGGTGAACGCCTTGCTGACGAGTGTGCGCAGGCGGGTGTGGTCGGGCGGGTCGCTCCGTAGCATCGTCGGGACTTCTTCCTTGTCCTCCACGGCCCCCGCCTTGATCGCCTTTTGGCGCTCCTTCTCGTAGTTCTTCTGGTTTCGGTTGTCCGCGGAAAAGTCAGGGCTGCGAAGGGCGCCGTCGATCTCGTCGTACCGGGTGAGCACCCAGAGGTCCTGCAACCGGCTGCGGTGGACGGGGTCCTTCGTCCGTAGCTGGCGGTAGAGCGGGTAGGGGTTGGAGTAGAAGCGGTGGTCGAGCGGGTTCCAGCTGACGCCGCTTTCGACCCGCTCGCGGAAGAGCATTGCCTTCATCGCCGCCAGGGTGGCTGCTTGCTTCGCTTTATCCAGTGGTTTCATCGGAACTCGCTCCAGAGTGTTTGGGTTCCTGCGGCGCCGGGGAGCGCGTTAAGGGGAAGCGTAATGGGATTGTCCCGGCGCCGCAGTACTACATCGCGCCTATCCCCTGCGGCGGACTGCCGCTGAAGAGATGGCGACGGAGAAGACGCTGAAGGCAGCGAGTGCGGCCAGCGATCGGCCGAGGTGGGTGCCCGGCAGGTCGGTCAGGGTGGCCCGCATGGCATCGGCGGCGTACCCCGGCGGCAGCAGGTAGGAAACCCATTGCAGTACGTGCGGCAGCTGTTCGATCGGCAGGAGGACCGGCGAGAAGAAGATGAAGTAGAAGATCAGGAGCTGGGTGATGGCGTTCACCAGCTGCATGTGGGGGATGAGCATCGCCAGCACCATGCCCGCGCCGGTAGTGGCAAGCATGGCGAGGATTGCCACGAGGACGATCGTCGGCTGAATCGAGAGGCTGATGTCATAGCGCAGCCAGCCAAGCACGATGGCGAAGATGAAGCCGGGGATGATGAGGATTGTCGCTTCCGCAAGGAAGGCGAGCAGGTACGCCTCGCGGCTGATCGGAAGCGAAAGAAAGTAGTCCATGCGCCCTTCGTGGCGCGCTTCCGACAGCATTTGCGGGAGTCCAACGGCGGCGACCGTGATGACCGCCTGGGCAGCAGATCCGATCGTGATGTAGGTCGCGGTTTCCTTCGTCATGTTCGGGATGAGATACCCCATGCCGAGGACGAAACCGAAGGGAAACGCCAGCATGACGATGGCCATCATGAAGATGTAGCCGCGGTGCATGAGGAAATTCATGCGGACGAGAGTGACGAATTCGCGTAGTGCCTTCATGCCACACCTGCCTTTGCTTCCAAGGGTTCTTCCCGTCCCGTGACGGCGGCCGAGTAGATGTCCTCCAGGGTCGGAGGACCGATGCGGAAGTCGACCACTTCCCCCTCTGACCGAAGCCCGCTAAGCCACGTGCTGATCTCGCCGAGATCGCTCGCGTCGAAGAGGTACTGGAGGTTGCGGCCAGGTTCCGGCGTCAGTGCCGGGTGGGGCACATAGCCACCGTTCGCGACGGTGACCTCCAGTCGCAATCGCTCGGTGACCAATGCACGCAGGCTGGCCGGAGTCCCTTCGCGGATGATGCGGCCATGGTCGATGATCGCCAGGCGGTCGATGAAGCGCTCCGCTTCGACGAGGTTGTGGGTGACGAGGAGGACCGTCGTGCCCTCGGCCCGTTGGCGGTCGATCGAACGCCAGAGCAGTTGCCGCCGGATCGGGTCGATGTCGTTCGTGGGCTCGTCGAGGACCAGCAGACGGACCGGCGCCACTGCGGCGGCGGCGTAGCCGGCAAGCCGGCGGACGCCGCCGGAGGTGGCTCGCAGTCCCGTGTGACGGAACTCCTCGAGCTGGAGCTCGGCGATGATCGCCTCGGTTCTTTCGTGTGATTCGCTACGGCTGAGGCCGCGGAGCAAGGCGATATGGAAGATGAATTCGTCGACATGGATGTCGTCGAGCGTGGTCTGGGTCTGGGGGAGGAAGCCAATGGCGCGGCGCGCGAAGCCCGGGTTGGCGACGATGTCGACCCCGTCGAGGGTGATGGTGCCGCTGGTCGGCTTCTTGAGGCCGAGCGCCTGGCTAACCAGCGTCGTCTTGCCCGCGCCGTTGGGGCCGAGGAGGCCGTAGACCTCGCCTTCGCGCACTTCGAGCGTGAGCCCATCGTTCGCGAGGGTGCCGTTGCGATAGCGTTTGACGAGGTCGTTCACCGCGAGGACGGTCGTCATGGCGAGCCTCCCATGAGGAATATTCAGGTGTAGTTGAAGAATCTAAAGCTTTGGCTTAACTATGACTGTGAGGAAGATCACACAAGGTCCTGCGGCAGAGACGGTTGGGAAAAGGGGAGTGAAACGAGGCCGAGCTTAGCCCGCGCGCCGGAAGGGGTGGCGCGCCCAGCGAAATGGGATGAGCACCTTGCCGGCCGCTTGCCGCGCCCGCGCCATCTTGCCGTAGTGCACATGGTGGCGAAGGTCGGTCATCCGCGTGCTGCTGGTCTTCGTGTCGCGGTGGAGGTAGAACCGCCAGGCAACTCCGCGTGATGCGCTCGGCCGTTCGGCATGGAACCTGACGCCATGGCAGACGCCTTCAACGCTCAGGGGCTCAGGGCCGGCGTGACGCTTTGCTTTGCGGAGAGCGTTGCGAAGCTGCGGCTTCGTCACACCGATAATGGCGCAGGCCTGGGCCCAGGTGAGGGCGCTGTCGAGCGCAAGCCAGTCTTCGCGCTGGAAGACCGGGAAGTCGATGATCGGCTCGCCATCGACGTGCGGTAGCTGGAACGCCCTCCCGTTCATGCCTGTAAGTTCGACGGCGCCCACCACCATTCGGGTACAGAACGGTTGCGAGAGCGCGTGCGGTTGGGTGGAGGGAAGAGTGGGTCGGTCGAATCCGCCGCAGTTCGCTCCACACCCAATAGTTGATGCCGAACTGCCCCTCGCGTAGAAGTGCCCACATCCACTCCGGAGGTTGGCGATGCCGAAGATCGATGTGCTGCTGCAGGGCTACGGCCTGGGGACGAATGTGGGGACGATCGGCTTTTGCTCCGTCATCCTCATCGAAGGCGAGCGTCGGCTCCTCTTCGACTCCGCTCATGTCGGGCGCCGTACGTTCCTCCAGGCCGCCCTGGCCCAGCGGGGGCTCGCCGCGACGGACATCGACGCCCAGGTGCTGAGCCACGCGCACTGGGACCATGTCCAGAACTGCGACCTCTTCGACCACGCACCGCTGCTGGTCCACCACAGCGAGCGGAAGTATGCCAGCAAGCCGCACAGGAACGACTGGGCCACGCCCAAGTGGACCGGCGCTGTGCTCGAGATGATGGACCTGGAAGAGGTCGGCGAGGGCCAGCAGCTCATGCCCGGCGTCAAGGTGATGGAACTCCCAGGCCACTCGCCGGGGAGCATCGGCCTCGAAGTCGAAACCGATGACGGCGTCTGCCTGATCGTCGGTGACGCTATCCACAATGCCCGGGTCGCTGCTGCTGGGCGGAGCCCCCTCGTCTTCTGGAACGAGCAGCAGGCCAACGCCTCGATCCGTCGCTGCGTCGAGTCGGGCAACCTGATCTACCCGGGCCACGACCGCCCGTTCACCCTCGCGAACGGCATCCCCCAGTACCACGGCGATTTCGCCGTGACCGTCACCGGCGTGGCTCCCGGCATGGAGGGCGCGAGCTTCATCGGCACGCCGCCACTGGCGGAGCCCTGGATCATGCCGGGGATCGAGGAACAGAAGATCTAGGCAGGCTGCCTCGGACCGGCCACACCGTTTCCGCTGCTACTTCGTCCCGCTAAGAATGGCCACCCGGCCCAACACCTTCGGGTGCCGGAGCAACAACGAGAGCGAAAGAACCTCGCGGAGAGGCCTTATCGACACCTCCGCAAGTCCGAGTTCGGACACGAAAGTCGCGAAGTCGGCGGGGTCACCGTAGTAGCTCGGCTCAAAGAAGTAGTCGACAAAGCTGATGCGGCCCCCCGGCTTCACCACGCGCAGCGCCTCGACCAGTACGTCGCGCTTGTTCGCGGCCGTTTTCACCTCGTGGAAGGTCAGATTGCTCGTCGCCGCATCGAAACGGCCATCTTCGAAGGCAAGCTTCGCGGCGTCGCCCTTCTCGAACCTGACCCGTCCATCGACGCCGGCCGCAGTCGCGTTCGCTTCGCAGGCCGCTTTCGAGAACTCCCAGTCATCGCCCCAGTAGTCGACGCCAAGGACCCGCGCCCCGGGATTGCGCCGCGCCACCATCACGGCCAGCACACCGTTTCCCGCGCCAATATCGATGATTTCCCCCGCTGCCACCGGCCCAAGCGCATCGATGACGACGTTCCAGAGCTTCTCCTGGAAGCCGCCGCCGCGCGGAGAGAGCATCCAGTACGCATAAGCGGGGAAGAGGAAGCTCGCCAGCAGGACGAAGAAGATGAGCAGCATCGCGACGCGGTAGATCGGCCCGAAGGGCAGGAAGACCAGCCCACCCGCGATCAGGGCGCCGATCCCGAGGTTCGAGGAGGATGCGGCGCCGAATCCAGTTGCCGTATTGCAGTTGCGCCCCGCTCGCCGGGGTGGTCATGGACTCCCCCGTTCCATCAGCACGGCCGTGGGAGCGCTCTCGCCAACGGTGTAGGGGAACTCAGCGGTCCGCTCGAAACCTCGCGACGCATACATCGGGATCGCCCGGTCGTTGTGTTCCCAGGCGACAAGGAAGCAGTGTGGGTCGCCAAGCTCGCCGAGTCTCGCCGTGGCCGCATCCAGGAGGGCAGCACCGATGCCCTTCCCAAAGTGCTCCTGGAGCAGGTAGACCCGGCAGAGTTCGAGCGCCGTCCGATCCCCGCCCGGCAACGGCCCCGGCCGAAGTGCTGTCAGCCCCACGGGCTCGCCGGACACATCGGCCACGAAGACGTCAGTTTCCGGGTCGCGGATTTCGGCGCAGAGGCGCTCGGCGTACCAGTCCCGGTCGATAACGGCCTGGAGGTCCACATCCCGCGGCGAAGGCGTCGCGGTGTGCCACAGCGAACATCCGCGCCCCGATCGCCACCAGCGCCTCGATATCGTCCTCTCGCGCCGGCCGGATCGTGAATGTCATCGCGAAACGATACCGCAAGGGTGGTGCGGTGGTGTGGGTGGCGCTCAGTGCGGTGACGAATCCCGCCCTTCCCTCAATACGCGCCCTCCCCTACGCTCCGCCCACCCTCCGTGGAGCCCGCCGATGACCGCAGCAGCCTTCGACTCCAGCATTGCCGCCCGGATGGTCCGCGCCTCGAAGCTCGAGGCGGCCCTGTACGAAGAGGTGGAGCACGACACCGGGCGCCACCAGACAGGCTGCGGCCGTCGTCATCCTCGCGAGCATCGCGGCGGGGGTTGGAGCTCTCGGGCACGCCGGACTGGCAGGCCTCGTCGTCACGCCAATCTTCGCCCTGATCGGCTGGGCGCTCTACGCCTCGATCACCTATCTCGTCGGCACCCGACTGCTCGCTGGACCGGATACCAGCGCCGACTGGGGTGAAGTCGCTCGGGCGTTCGGGTTTCGCCTGGAGCCCGCGAGTACTGCTCGTCTTCGGCTTCTTCCCGGTCGTCGGTGCCATCGTCGCGGTGCCGTCTCCTCTGGACGTTCGTGACGACTATCATCGCGGTCCGCGCCGCGCTCGACCTCGATACCGGGCGCGCCGATTGCTCACAGCGCTCGTCGGCGGGATCCTGAACGCGGCCATCCTCGGGATCGTGATCTCATGCTCGAATTAACCCGCACCGGCCAGCAATCGCACAACCAGCCCGGCGACCTGGATGATGACGAAGAAGGCGACCAGCTTTACCCACCACGGCGACCGGACCAGCAGGCGGAATGCCTGCCCTGCGGAAGGCTCGCCCGGGCGTTCCTGTTGGCTTGCTGGCTGGTCGGCTGGCGTTTCGCCGAACTCGGGGCGACTCACCCGCCCGGCATGACTGGCGCTCTCCCGCGCCGGCCCTTCGGCGCTTTCCGTACTGTCGTCGATGTCCGGGAACCGCAGCGGTGTGGCCACCGCTGCCAGGGGGCGCTCGGCATGGCAGCCGTAGCAACGGAGCACCTGGCCGTCCCCATCCGCGGCGTCGACGAGGTGCCAGGTGTGGATCCCGAAGATGTGCTTCAGACGTTCGAGGGCCGTTGGGCGCTCGCCGGGCCGTCGCGGTCGTGAAACGGGGACACTGGGGACGGCAGCCGATACAGGCTCGTCCTCCATTGCAGTCGGTTCAGGCTCCGCACTGCTCGCCGCGGCCGCCGGTTCTGGGATGTCCTCGTCCGGCGCGGGGATCGAAGGAGGCTTCGCCTCCGGGTCCATTCGCAGCTGAAGGAGGAGGTCGGCGAGGGCCTGTCGTGATTGGTCTGTGGTCTCGCCCTCAGGAGTGATGGATGGGCCGAGGAGCTCCGCCGCTGTCGCGATCTCTTCGTCGGAGTAGGCGGTGAGGTCGAATCCGCGCCAGCGCATGGTCTCGCGGATGCGGGCGGCGCGCCGGTCATTGGACACACGGCCCGATTCCGGCGTGCCGTCGCCGCTCAGCCCCAACGCCTTGAGCCACCGTCCCACGTTTGCACTCCCCCAACACAGACGTCCCACGCCCGCCTTCCCATTCTTACCTATGTGGCAACCGCTTGTCGTCGAGTGGTTCAGGGAACGGGGAAATTGAAGCGTGCCGTGGAGGTCGCCGGGTCGCCAAAAACGAGTTCGTAGTCGCCGGGAGAGGGCACGATCACGAACGATTGATACCTGCCGCCTGGCCCGAACGACGCAATCCTGCTGCCGGATTGGACTTGCGAGCCGTCTTGCAACACAGAAGGCGCAAGCTGCTCGAGGATCTCGGACTTCCGTTCGATCGACGTGGTGGCGTCCGCGGCGCTGGATGGCAGCGCTGCAAGCTCGTCGGCGAGATCACCTTCAGCCGCCCATTCGAGTTCGACTTCCAGGCCCGAAACCTGCATCGACTCAATGGTGTAGCGCGTTCCGTTGTTGGCCAATGTGCTCGGGAATATCGGGTTCGATGCCCCGTCCGGCCAGACGACGACATCTGCAGTGAACGACCAGTTGGCCCACCGGTACTGCTGGTTCGGTCCAGCTAGCTCGTTGAACCGAAAGGTCGCGCCGAGGGCGTCTGTTTGGCTCGCGAACGGTCCAAAAGTGAAGAGCGTCCAGGACTTCGAGCGGTCAGTCGGCGATGTGCCACTGCCGATGGTGGGAGCGGGTCCGAGGTCATTGCCATCCGCTCCCGTCGCGTAGGAGGTCGTCAGCCGTGCCGAGGTCAGCAAGTCGGGCGAATCAGGATCGGCAGCCACCGCCGACGCCAGCACTACCGTCCTCCCGTAGTCGGCATACACGCCGATCAGTTCGACGGTGTATCCCTCAAGGGTCAGGTCTCGCTCGATCCAGGTGACCCGCTCGAGCGGTACCCCGGCTCCCAGCAACAGGCTTTGGGCCTCCGGCTTGAGATCCGGGGGAATCGTCGTGCTTGCCGCAGCGGTCGGAGGCGGCGACACCGAAGGGTGTGCGCCAGGCCCGAGCACTGCCGCTGCAGGGTTGCGCGGTGTCGCTGTTGCAGTCGCCGTTGCCGACGCCACGGTCGGCGACCGGGTGGTCATGGCGGTGTCAGGTTCGACAGGCTGCCCGCCGTCGCTGCTGGCCACAATGGCAACAACTGCGAGGGCCGCAACGCCCACACCGGCAGCGCCACCGGCCGCCAGCTTCAGCACCATCCCGGCAGAAAGCAGTCGCCGCAACCGGCTGCCAGTTCCATGTTCGGCCTTCCACCACACCGCCGCTTCCTCCCGCGAGGAGACGCCGAGCTCGGCGAGGATGCGGCTCACGTGCATCTTCACCGTCTCGAAGCCGATCCCGAGTTCGTCGGCGATCTGGCCGTTCGTCCGGCCCCGGGCGACAAGCGCGAGGATCTCCCGCTGACGCTCGGTCAGCCCGCTCCCGGGCCTTCTTGTAGCCATGGCGACAATGGTCGCGCGCGAGAAAGAGCCTGCATACCCCATATCACGAGAATGACAGAATCCAATTACTGTGAGTCTCCGCCCTTTGCCGCTAGAGGCTCCGCCGCCGGCCTCTGCGGCGCGCCGTTCGCCGCGCTACGCGCCGGCTACCGAATCGTCCGAAAAACAACCGTGGCCTGAACCAGCGAAACATCCTGGACCCCCTGGCGGGTGTACTTCCTGAAATCAATGGCGCGGAGGGCCTGGTTGGTTACCACTCCCGGCCCGAATTGTTCCCGGAAAGTCCCTTCGGCCACGGCCGGGCGGCGTTTGCCCCCCGTGGGCCGCTGTGGTCGGCTAGAGAGAAAAGGGGCTGCCTATGACACCAACGAAGCTTGTCACCCTCGTCCTCCGAGTGACCATGGAGACGGCGATCGTCGCCGCATTCTGTGCCTGGGGCTGGCACGCTGGCGGTACAGCAGTACGAAGGACTGCCCTCGCTATCGCCGCTCCGGTCGTTGGCTTTGGTCTCTGGGGCCTCATCGACTTTCGCCAGGCGGGCACCCTGGCCGAACCTCTCCGGCTCGTCCAGGAGATGGTGCTCTCACTGCTCGCCGCACTGGCCCTCTACAGCGCCGGGCTCCACGCGCTTGCCTGGGGACTTGCCCTCCTGACCGTTGCCTACCATGCCCTGGTCTATGTGACCGGCCAGCGACTGCTCAAGCAGGAGGCGGCGGCGCGCGCCTGATCCGGCAGCGGTTACCAGGGCTTGCCGTACCGCTCCCTGTACGTCACTTCCGACACCGGCTTACGGCGGTTCTTCCCGAGCTTCTCGGCAGGCCAGCCCATGGGAACGATTGCGAAGACACCGGCGTTCTCCGGGAGTCCAAGGATCGGGCGCAACTCCGGCTCGCGACGCTTCCAGCGCGTGGTCAGGACCGTGCCAAGCCCGGCGGCATGGGCGGCGAGCAGCAGGTTCTGCACCGCCGGGTAGATGCTCGCGCCCAGCGCTGTCCGTCCCGACTCGTCGTCACCAAACACGTACTCCGAGCAGACAGCGACCAGCACCGGCACCTCGGCCCAGGGCGTCCGCTCCGGCGCCCCCTGTCCGTACATCTGGCTGCCAAGTTCGTCGAAGATGGCGCCGAGCTTTGCCTTCGGTTTCCTGGTTGCGAATGACAATGAACCGCCACGACTGCACGTTGCGCGCGCTCGGCGCTCTCGTTGCCATCGCGAGGATCCGTTCCAGCAGCGCGTCGTCGACGTCGTCGTCTGTGAAGATCCGGCCGGCACGTTGCCGCGCCATCAGCGCTTCGAGCGCTTCCAAACTCGCATGGTCCGGCATTCGAATCCCCCTTGCCCGGTGATGATACGCACCCAACATGACGCCGGCGGCGCAGTGTCGTTCTGTGTGCAACCCCACGTAACGCCTGTGGCCCGCACCAGACGATAACGTTAGCGTGAAGGATGTGAGCGCAGGCGCACTGCGCCCCGGCGTGTCCGGGGAAGAGCAGGACCCAAAGGCAACAGCCGCTGATCTTGTCCGCCCCGGGCAATGGAAGCGTACCTTCACGTCGCTCGCCGAACGGGACTACCGCTGGTACTTCGCGGGCAACATCGCCTTCTTCATGGCGATGCAGATGAACCTCATCATCCGCGGCTACCTCGCCTACAAGCTGACCGATTCTGCGACCGCCCTGGCAATCATCAGCCTCACCGTTGCCCTCCCGATGTTGATCATCGCCCCCATCGGCGGCGTTGCCAGCGACTGGTTTAACAAGCGGACGCTACTGATCCTGGCGCAGTCATTCGTCGCCGTCGTCAACCTGGTGGTGACGATTCTCGTCCTGACCGGCGCCATCGCGTTCTGGCACCTGATGGTCGCCGCTGTCTTGACCGGCAGCGTCATGTCGATCGTGATGCCTGCGCGCGAGGCCGTTGTCGCCCAGTTGATTCCCCAACACAAACTGATGAACGCCATTTCGCTCCAGATGAGCGGCCAAAACCTCACCCGCGTCATTGGTCCGGGGCTCGGCACAGCCTTGATTGCGCTCTTCGGCGTGGGTAGTTCCTACGGGGCGACGGTCGCCCTCTTCACCATCGGCGTGCTCTGCATGCTCCCTGTTCCCTCGGCCGGAATGTCCTCCCGCGAAGGCGATGAGTCTCCGAAGGAATTCCGCAAGGACCTGGCCGGCGGCTTCAAATACGTGGCCGGCAACCCGACATTCCGGGTGCTACTCATGACGGCCCTCGTCATGCCCCTTTTCGCTTTCCCGGTCATGCAGCTCCTTCCCGTCGTCGCCAAGGATGTTTTCAACTCGCCTGACATTGGCCTCGGCGTCCTTGCGGTGGCCGGTGGTGTCGGCGGCCTGATCGGAAGCCTCGCCAGCGCCAGCTTCGACAACTTCGAGCGCAAAGGCTTCCTCATGTTGATCGGCTCACTGATCATGGCGATCTGCTTCATTGCCTTTGCCGTAAGCCCGGTCCTCGTCGTCGCGGCAGTCGTCCTCGCCGCCGGCAACGTGGGCCAGATGATCTTCATGACCACGAACAACACGGTGATCCAGGCAACGGTTCCCGATGAGTTCCGCGGCCGCGTCATGTCGATGCTGATGATGTCTTTCGGGATCAGCCCGCTCGGGGTCCTGCCCGTCGCGGTTGCCGCCGACACGCTCGGCGTCCAGTGGGCCATCGGACTCTCCGCTGTCGTCTTCCTCGTGCTGGTGATCGTCGTCTTCTCCGTCAACAAGAGGCTGCGGAACCTGGCGCTCAGCCAGTTCGAAGAAGCCGAACTCTCGCCGGCGCAGGCAGCCCAGCTCGTCGCTGAAGGGAAGATCACACGCGAAGAGGCGGCACGGCTCACAGGTCGTGCCCAACCAGCAACCGGCGGCTAGGTAATCGAAGCTACGATGTAGCGCAGCTCGACCGTCACCGGGCCGTCCGACCCGTTCGCAAACTCCAGCACGTCGCAACCAGTCGTTGCCTTGCCCGACGAACCGTTGCCAAGGGGAGCGCGCGACCCCTGGTTCAGTGACGCGACCGTGAGCCCGGCATCGCCGGCCGAAGCGGGTGAAGTGACCAGCCAGCTTGTCGAGAAGAGGAAGCCGGCACACGCGGGGGCATCGATGCCGTCGTTGGCGGCCACCTCCACCGGGTTGACCTGGGAAGGTTCCTTGGAAGGGATGACCAACTGCAGCGTTCCGCGCCCAAGCACGGTCGCCTTCGTGGGCAGCGTTGGGTCCGCGGCCGTCGGGGCGGGCTGCGTTGGTGCTGTTGTCGGCGAACTCTCCGGCGTCGGCCGGAGCTCCTCGCTGGAGGCACAGGCAACGGCGGCGCAGGCGACGAGGAACAGGAACAGTATGGTCAGGGGTTGTCTCATGCCCCTTCCGACGCCGCCGGGAGGCGCGGAGTTCCATCTATGCGAGGCGAGCATTGGGGAAGACCCCGACGGGTTTGCCCCACATAAGCCCTTCCTCCGAGTTGGACACGTTGTTATAGTGGCCGCTTGCCGGTGCTATAGGGGTGATACCCGTAAGGGTATGGCGCCGGCGACCGTCTAGCCCCGCGACCACCCACTAAAGGGGACCCGCCCTTTTGACGGAACCGCTGCAGGTCGGGCAGTTCGCCATTGTCGATCACGAACCGGTCGACAGGGGCCCGAACGCCGGCATTTTCGAAGGCAAAGGCCCGGTGAATGAACGGGCCGAGCTTTTCGTGCTTGCCGAAGGCACCACCCCAGCGAGCGAAGCATTTGCCGGCCACGTCGTTACTGCCATCGGTACAGCCTGGGGCGGCTTCGATATGTCGCTCAGCGGCTGCCTCACCTCCGCTTTCCGCGAAGCCGAGCGGAACGTCTGGGACTGGAACCGGAAATCGATCGCCCAGCACCAGGTGAGCATCGGGCTAACCTGCTTCGCCCATCGTGGCAACCAGGCGATCGTCGCCCAGACCGGCCCCGGCGTGGCCTTCCACCTCCATGGGGGCGAACTGCTCACCTACTACGCACGCGGCGACAAGGCCCGCGCGATTGGTAGCGGTGCCCCGCCCGAACCAAACCTCACCCGTGTTGACCTCCAGCCCGGTGATCGCGTGCTTCTACTTTCGACCTCGGGGGTGGAGGAACTGGAGCCCGACGTTATCGCCGGTATCCTCGCGCTCCCCGGCCAGCAGGCGCTCCAGGACCTTTACCAGCGGCTTCGCGGTCAGCGGCATATCACAGCCCTCCTCATCGCGGCACCCGAGGCCGAGGCGGAAGATGTTCAGCCCCCCCGCGGCGCCAGGGAAGCGACCATCGGCGACGACGACGCCGTCATCGATGCCACGCACGATGAACGGCGTGGCTTCCAGCCGAGCCTGTTTATTGACGATGAACACGAGGCAGACGTCGAGGCTGCCCGGAAGGCGCTTGTCAGCATTTCGACGCGGGCCAGCGCCCGGTCGGCGCCACACGCGCCGCTCGCCGAACACTTCTCCATCCAGCCGCTCCAGAGGGCCGTTGGTGAAAGCCACATCGCCGACCTCGCCGAGCGCATGCGGAGCCGGCTCGAACACCCGAACCGGCAGCCCCTCGGAGCACCGCCGCCGACGCGGGCCGAGGCCGCACAGGGCACGGTTGCCAGTCCCCCGCGGCCCATCTGGAACAGCAGCTCTGCATCCGGTGGGTCCCAACCGCGCACGGGCAGCGGCGCCACTCGTGTCGATTCGCCGCAGACGGCGCGAAATCGGAGCTTCCAGCGCGGCCTCGTCAACGAGTCGTCCCCCGCGATACCGGGCCAGTCGTCGGCCTACGCGGCGGCCCCACCCGTGGGCGAGCTCGCTGCCGAGCGAACACGCAGGCTCCAGGCGGCAACTTCCACCGGCGCGACCGGTGACTCCGTCGTGATCTCCGGGGGCTCTCCACTGGTCCGGACTCGCGACAATATGGGCGGTCGCTGGAAGGGCAATGGCTCCCTTTCGCGTGGACGCACAACCATCGGCGGCGGCTGGTTCAACGACCGCATCCTCATCCTTGGCGCGATTGCCCTCTTCCTCATCGTCCTCGTCTTCTTTGTGGCGCCGCGCCTGTTCGGTGCCAATGGCCCGAGCGCCGAAGACCTTCTCGCCGACGCCCAGGCGCATTACCAGACCTCCCAGGCTTCGACCAACCCCGCTGACCAGCGTGTCGCCCTTACGGAAGCGGAATCACTGCTCCTCGAGGCACAGGACGCCGGCGGCCAGTCGATCGAATCGACGGAGCTCTTCAACCAGGTCGCGGGCGCCCTCAGCGTCCTCGACAATATCGTCGCCCCGACATCGGTCGAGACGATTGCCGACCTCTCGCAGTTCGGGAACGCCCCCGTCACGCCTTCCGATATGGAAGTGGGTAGCGGCTACGTCTTCCTCCTCGACACGTCATCCTCCCAGGTGATCGCCCAGCCCACCGGAGGGACGGCGCCGACCGTCGTCTACGGCGTAGACGCTGAGCTCGGCCACGATCGCCCGATGGCTATCGCGATGCTCCCGAACGGCCTGCTCGTCCTCGACGCTTCCGGCCACTTCTGGCTCGCCTTCCCCGGCTACGATCCCTCGCCTGTGGTGTTGAACGCGCCCGCCGGGATGGCCATCACCGACCTCGCCGTAGCCAGCGGCGACCTCTTTGTGCTCGACGCGGCCGAGGCGGCGATCTACCGCTTTACTCCCACCGCGAATGGATTCGAGGACGCACCCGAGGTGTTCTTCGCAGCGCCCGGCCTCAAGCAGGCAGCCCGCCTCCTCATCGACCGTGATGTGATGACAATGACGGCGGACGGCACGATCAACCGCTACACCCTCGATGGCGCTGCTCTCACCCTCAGCCAGGCGGGCATCGACCAGAAGGTCGCGTCGGCCCAGCAGCTGCGCACTTTCGATGGCGGCGACTCTTTCGCCTATCCCGACCCCCAGCAGGACCGCATCGTCGTCGTCCGGCGTGATGGCACCTTCGACCGCCAGTACCAGTCCGACGCCTTTGCCGGACTGAGCGCCCTCGCCATGGATGATTCCTACGGCTACGTCTTCGCCGGCGGCCACATCGAACGGATCACCTGGTAGAGGACCGTCCGGCGATAGGCGATCCCTATACCTCATCCTTCTGTTATTGACTGGAAGCCTCTTCTCAGCACTCGTACAATCGGACGCACCGTGCGAAGCCGGCAGGCTCCGGTGACTCTCTCGCACACAAAGAAGGATCCTCCATGGAAGACGTCGTCCTCGTAAGCGCCACGCGCACCGCAATTGGCCGCTTCAACGGTTCTTTCGCCGAAGTCCCTGCCTCCGACCTCGGCTCACACGTTATCAAGGAAGCGGTCAGCCGTGCCGGTCTGGAGCCAGGCCAGGTCGACCAGGTCGTGATGGGCATCGTCGGCCAGGTCGCTGAGGACGCCTACCTCTCCCGCCACAGCACGGTGAAGGCCGGTCTGCCCATCGGCACGCCCGCCATGAACGTGAACCGTATTTGCGGCTCCGGCCTCGAGGCAATCAACACCGCCTCCCGCATCATCCAGAGCGGCGACGCCGAAGTCATTGTTGCCGGGGGCGCCGAGAACATGACCCGGATGCCCTACTACCTGCGCAAGGCCCGCAACGGCTATCGCCTCGGCCACGACCAGATCGAAGACGGCATCATCCACATGCTCACCGACCCCTTCCATGGCTACCACATGGGCATCACCGCCGAGAACCTCGCCGACCAATTCGAAGTTACCCGCCTCGCCCAGGACGAACTGGCGGCGGAGTCCCAGAAGCGCGCCCTCAACGCCATCGAGCAGGGCTACTTCAAGGACCAGATCACCCCGATGACCGTGAAGGTCGGCCGCGAGGAAGTTGTCTTCGACACCGACGAGCATCCCCGTGCCACGACCGCTGAGGCTCTCGGCAAGCTTCGCCCAGCCTTCAAGGAAGGCGGCATGGTCACGGCCGGCAACGCCAGCGGCATCAACGACGGCGCCGCCGCCACGGTCGTCATGTCGGCGAAGAAGGCGGATGCCCTCGGCCTCAAGGCCCGTGCCCGCATCGTTGCCCGCGCCGAAGCCGGTGTGGACCCGGCGATCATGGGCAGCGGCCCGATCCCGGCGGTGAAGAAGGTGCTTGAAAGGGCGCAGATGACGATCGACCAGATCGACTGCATCGAGCTGAACGAAGCCTTCGCCAGCGTCGCCTGCGCCTGCTCCAGCGAGCTCACCCTCGACCCGAGCAAGACGAACCCAAACGGTGGCGCCATCGCCCTCGGCCACCCGGTCGGCGCGACCGGCACCATCCTCACCGTCAAGCTCATCCATGAGCTCGAGCGAACCGGCGGCCGCTACGGCATCGTCAGCCTCTGCATCGGCGGCGGCCAGGGCATCGCCACCCTCTTCGAGCGCCTGAGCTAGACGGTCGAAGCGATGACGAAAGCGGGCAGGGCTACGTGCCCTGCCCGGCGACGAAGCCCCGCGAACTCCGACGGGGTCACGACAGTGATCCCCGCATCGCGCCAACGCTTCCCGCACGGCTGCGTCGTCAAGCAGGTACGGTCGCCGGATACGACATGGGTTGCCCCGGCAGCGATCGCTACGGCGATGACCTCATCGTCGTCGGGGTCCCGCGCAATTGCTCGAACCCGAGTTGGATGCACCACAGTGCGACCGTTCGAAGAGAAGAGCGATGAGTTCTTCGGCGGCGCGACCCATCTCGGCGTTACGGGCGACAATCCTTGGTTTTTGAGCCGCACGGAGCAGTTCGTCCATCAGCGCCGGACTTACTGCTGGCTCGAAGGCGCCCCGTCCGAGTGCATCGACGATCCGCGCTGGATTGCCGCCCGGGCTGAGCAGGCCCGAAATCCAGACGTTCGAATCAATGACCGCCAGCACGGCGTTCGCGACGTACCTCTTGCACGGCTGCTGCAGCCTCTCGCTCCGCTTCCTCCGGCGACAGGGCCGCCCCACCACCTCTGATTCGCTCAACTACCTCTGTCCAGCGCGCTTGCCAATCTGGCGCTGTCTCGCCAGCCTCGCTCGCTGACCGCAAGATGGCGTCTACGGCAACGGCCTCGAGGCTGCGTCCTTCACGTTGTGCCCTGTCGCGTAACCTCGAGAGGCTGTCATCAGGCAGCGTCGAGAGTGAGTTTTGCCATGGCTTCAAGCATAGCCGATGTGCATTTGGCTCCGCCTCTGGAGAGCCGGCACCGGAGTACCATTCCTTCATGACCTCCCCCCTCGCCCGCCACTGGAACCTCGACCCCGAGGTCGCCTTCCTCAATCACGGCTCTTACGGCGCCACGCCGCGTGCCGTCCTCGACGAGCAAGCGGCGCTCCGCGAGCGGATGGAGCGCCAGCCGGTCCAGTTCCTTGGGCGCGATGCCAGGCTCCTCCTTCGCCACGCCCGCGTCGACGTTGCCGCCTTCGTCGGCTGTGAGCCGGAGGACCTCGTCTTCGTCACCAACGCCACCACCGGCGTCAACACCGTCCTCCGCTGGCTCCGGCTGCAGCCCGGCGACGAGCTCCTCACCACCAACCATGCCTACGGCGCCTGCAAGAACGCGCTCGATGCCACCGCTGCCTGGACGGGCGCGAAGGTCGTCGTCGCCGAGGTCCCCTTCCCGCTCGAAGGCGAACGCGACGTCATCGACCCTATCCTTGCCGCCGTCACGTCGCGGACCAAGGTGGCCATGCTCGACCACGTCACGAGCCCAACGGCCCTCGTCTTTCCCATCGCCCACATCGTCAATGAGCTTGCCTCCCGCGGCGTCGAGACCATCGTCGATGGCGCCCACGTCCCCGGGATGCTCGACCTCGATATCGCCGCCATCGGTCCGGCCTGGTACACGGGCAACGGCCACAAGTGGATGTGCAGCCCCAAGGGCGCCGGCTTTCTCTACGTCCGCCGCGACCTCCAGACCTCCGTTCGCCCCCTCGTCATCAGCCACGGCGCGACCCAGCCGCTGGACGGCGTCTCCCGCTTCCAGAAAGAGTTCGAATGGGCCGGTACCCAGGACTACAGCCCCTGGCTCTGCCTTCCCACGTCGATCGAAACAGTTGGTGCCATGGTCCCCGGCGGCTGGGACGAAGTGCGCTCTCGGAATCACGACCTCGCCGTTGAAGCCCAGGGCATCCTCTGCGAAGGTCTCGGGGTCCCGGCGCCGTGTCCGCCCGACATGCTCGGATCCATGGCTGCCGTGCCGATGCCAGCGGCCGCGCCTGGTAGCCCTGCCGATGGCTGGGACCGCGAAGGGTGGCAGCAGGCCCTGCTCGCCCGCGGCTACGAAGTCCCGGTCTCAGAGTGGCCACCACAGAGCGGGCGCTGGTCCATCCGGGTCAGCTGCCAGCTCTACAACAGCCGCGACGAGTACGAGGGCCTCGCGGAAGTTCTCTCCGAATTCCTCGGCATCTGAGCGGACCGGCTGCCTATTGTTTTGGCGGTGCTACGATGCGAAACCCGGAGGTCGCCATGAGTCTGCTCGAATCCATCCTCAACGCTAACGATGGCAAGGCTGTCGCCCAGATCGCGAAGAGCGTCGGTATCCCCGAGTCGGTGGCCCGCAAGGGCGTCGAAGCGCTCACACCCTCGCTCCAGCGGGGCCTTGAGCGCAACACAAAGAAGACCGGCGGCGCCGAAGCTCTCCTCGGGGCCCTCAAGAGCGGAAGCCACGAAAAGTACGTTGACGACCCCGCGAGCCCTCGAGAAGCCGGACACCATCGCCGACGGCAACAAGATTCTTGGCCACATCCTCGGTAGCAAGGACGTGAGCCGGAACGTCGCGGGCGATGCCTCAGGCAAGACCGGGATCGATGCGACGGTGCTCAAGAAGATGCTGCCGATGCTCAGCGCTGTAGCGATGGGAGCGATGGCCAAGAACGCCACGAGCGGCTCCGGCGGTGGTTCCCCGCTCGATGCCCTGGGCGGGCTGCTCGGCGGGGGTGGCAGCGGTGGCAACCTCGGCTCGCTCGACGAGATCCTCGACCTCGGCAAGAAATTCTTCTAGTTCGACGCCAGGAACGCTCGCAGACCGACCGAGCTGGCTCGCAATCTGCTCCCCTTCTCCCCGCATGAGTCGGGAGAAGGGGCTGAGGGATGAGGACTGTATCGGGCATCGGCCGACTCTCACAACCGACCTCTAGGCTTCGGCGCCCTCCAGTTTCGTCACCGAATCAAGCACACCGAGCAGCATCCGGATCTCCACGCGGTCGCCGGGTTGGGGATTCGCATACATCCCTTCGCGCGCAATTCGCCCCTGCGACACCCGGTCAGGGTCGTCCGCTGTCACCCAGGCGATACGGTAGAAACGCGTGCCGTGAATTTCGTACGGCTCGGCAGCCGCGAGGATTGCTTCCATCCGCCGATCCTACGACGGACGGTGCCAATCGGGCTCAGTTGTTCGCTTTGCCCTGGCGCGCCTCTTCCAGTTCTCTTTCCATCTTTGCGCGAATCTCGGCGCGTTCCTCTTCGGTCTGCAATGAATCCATCGGGGCCATACCCGGACTCGATTCCGCAGGGGCTGCCTTCTCCGCTTCGTCGTCGCCTTTGCCGAACAGTTTCTTGAGCCAGCTCATGACTCCTCCCAACCGTGGGTGAACTCAACCCACTGCCTCTGACCCTACACGAGGGGGCGGTGCCTCGCAGTTCTTCCGCAGGGTGAATCACCCGGCGACGTCGCCTCAGGGGAGCTGCGGGCCGAACCACCAGGACGCCGTCGGGCGCGCTGCCGATCCCCGTGCTGAAGGCAACGCCGACGCCCGGGATCACTGCCGCCGAGTCGACATCACCCTGGGGAATCAGGACGGAGACGAGTTGCCAATCTCCATTCGGGGCCATGGTGAACGCGAGGAGACCACCGCATGTGGCGAATGCAGTGCCGTCGACCTCGAACATCCCCGGTGTGCACCACCTCACCGGCCCGTACGTGATGAGCGTCCCGTCCACCGCTGAGCGCAGCTCCAGGTTGGCGGTCGTCGTCTCGGATCTCGATGGAGCCGGCCGCAAACGCCGGCAGCGAGAATGTCCCGTCCCCGACCGCTGACGCCGCCCACAGCTGTTCACCGGTCTCCATATCGAGTGCCACGAGTTGTTCCCCGGGTACGACGACCATCCCGTCGTCGATGGCGGGCCGCGAAAGGACGGAAACCTCGGCGCTCCAGAGACGCTCACCCGTCGCCGGGTCCAACCGGGACACCGTCCCTCCGTTCGCGTCCGGCGCAGCCGCGACAAGTGCGTCGCCGCTGCTTGCCACGTAGGTCTCAGTCGCCCCGAACGTCTTTTTCCAGGCCACTGCTCCCGTTTTCGGGTCAACGCCCCAGACGTTGCCACCCAGGCGACTCGCGGTCAACGAAACTCAGCGGAGCCAACCACGGTGTTGACACTCCACGATGCCGGGTCACCGTCAGCGACAACGAGCACCCCGCCAACCATCGCGACCTGTGCCGGCACGCCCGGGAACGAAAGCCGCCACAGCTCGGCGCCGGTTGCCCTGTCCCAGGCGAACACCGTCCCATCCGCCGTCCCTGCGTAGACAGTCTGCGTCGTCCATTGCCGTTGGATACGCCTGCGAAGGCGTGTCGACGTGCCACGTTTCGATCCCCGACGTGGCGTCGAGGAGCGTCACGCGGCCCGGCTCCAGCGTGAAGTCGCCCCTCTGCTGCTGGCCAGAATCCGACACCACGACCGCCTTGTCGTCGGCTTTCACCCAGAGGAACCCGGAGAACCTGTCCGACTGCCACTTCCAGACGACACCCTGGTCTTTCGGCCCTTCGACCGGCGCCAGCCATCGGGACGGCCAGCGGCGTTTTCGTCGGAGTTGCGGCGGCCGCCTGTGTCGGAGTCTGGGACGGGCTCGTACTCGTGGAAGGGGCCGACGGCGTCTCGTTCGTCGCTGTTGGCGTCACCGTTGCCCCGGCCCCTCCCCCGGAGCACGACACGAGGAGCAGGAGCGCGAAAGTCGCCAGGATCCATACCGGCCGCATCGGCGCGAGGCTAACAGTTAACGGGGCACGAACGCGGTAAAGGGCTGCTCCCTACCTTGTCACTGTCTCGATGAACCGCCCGACATCCGCCGCAAACACATCCGCCACCTCGACCCACGGCACGTGACCGACGTCGTAATAGACCTGCAGCCCGCAGCGCGGGATCGCCTGCTGCGTGGCGAGCAGGTTCCTCAGCGGCACGTGGCGGTCGCGGTCGCCGCAGACGAGCAACGTTCGTGGCTTCAGGTTCACCAACTCGTCCTGGCAGCGGAAGTCCCGCATCGAGCGTGCCGCGCCCTCGATGTGCTCTGGCGTCGCCCGACCGATGATCTCCATCAACGCCTCGAAATCGGCATCAGAGAGCGGGCGCTGGAACGCGGCCTTCGCGAGTTCTCGCTGCGCTTCCGCCGTCGGTTGGGCCAGGCCGTCGAAGGCGCCTTCCGGCAGGAAATCGAGGCCAGTCGTCGAGACAGGAGCCACCAGTACGAGCGCCCGGAACCGCTCGGGATTATCGAGCGCCGCCCGGACAGCGGTGCCGCCGCCAAGGCTGTGCCCCACCACGATCGGCCGCTCGATCCCTAGCTCATGGCAGAGTGCGACGAGGTCGCGCGCGTATTCGTCGATGGTGCAGCGTTCCCACGAGGCCGGGCGGGAGCTGTGCCCGCAACCAACCAGGTCGAATCGCGTCACCCGGTAGCGTGCCGGGTTCAGCCGCTCCACGAACGGGTCCCAGGCCGAGTGGTCGTTCTGGAACCCGTGGATGAGCACCAGGTCGATATCGCCCGTTCCCGACTGCTCGTAGGCGAGGGTGGCGTCGCGGATGGTGATGGCTTCCATTTGGCGGCCAGTCTACAAATTCGGGAAGCAGGGTGTATCCGCTCTCCTTCCCATAACCTCCCGTGTGCTACGGTTGATCCACATCTATCCCCGGCTTGCAATCCGGGCCCCCGCCATCGGAGGCATCCAACCCGCGTGACCCAGGCATCTACCATCGCTGCGCCTCAGATCCGTACTCGTGACGATATCCGCAATGTCGCCATCATCGCCCATGTCGACCATGGCAAGACCACGCTGGTCGATGCCATGCTGCGCCAGTCCGGCCAGGTCGATGCCCGCACCGATATCCCCGACCGCGTCCTCGACAATACCGACCTCGAGCGGGAAAAAGGCATCACCATCCTTTCCAAGAACGTGGCGGTCCGCCGCGGCGACGTGAAGATCAACATCGTCGACACGCCGGGCCACGCCGACTTCGGCGGCGAAGTGGAGCGCGGCCTGACGATGGTCGACGGCGCCCTCCTCCTCGTCGACGCCAGCGAGGGGCCCCTGCCCCAGACGCGCTTCGTCCTCCGCAAGGCGCTCGAGGCCCACCTGCCGATCATCCTTGTCGTCAACAAGGTCGACCGCCCCGATCGCCGGATTAAGGAGGTCGTCGACGGCGTCTACGAGCTCTTCCTCGACCTCGACGCGACCGAAGAGCAGTTCGACTTCCCGATCGTCTACACCAACGCCCGCGACGGTCTCGCCAGCCTCGATCCCGATGTCCCCGGCACCAGCCTGGACCCACTCTTCGAGGTCCTCCTGAACCGCATCCCGGCCCCGAAGTACACCCCCGGCCACGGCCTCCAGGCACTCGTCACGAACCTCGACGCCTCGAAGTACGTGGGGCGCCTCGCCCTCTGCCGCATCGTCGAAGGCACCATCCGCGCCGGTCAGCAGGTCGCCTGGTGTCGTAGCGATGGCAGCATCGAGAACGCCAAGATCGTCGAGCTGCTCGTTGCCGAGGGCCTCGACCGCGTGGCCGCCGCCGAAGCGAGCGCCGGTGACATCATCGCCGTCGCCGGCATCGCCGAGATCACCATCGGCGAGACCCTGGCCGACCCCTCCGACCCGCAGCCTCTTCCCGTTTTCCAGGTCGACGAGCCGAGCGTCAGTGTCACCATCGGCATCAACACGTCGCCTCTCGCCGGCAAAGAAGGCACCCTCCTCACCGCCCGCCTGCTCAAGAACCGCCTCGACCAGGAAGTCATCGGCAACGTTTCCATCCGCGTGCTGCCGTCGCAGCGCCCCGATGCCTGGGAAGTGCAGGGCCGCGGCGAACTCCAGCTCGCCGTCCTCGTCGAAACCCTGCGCCGCGAAGGCTTCGAGCTGACCGTTGGACGCCCGGAAGTCCTCACCCGCGAGATTGATGGCAAGCTCCACGAGCCCGTAGAGATCCTGACCATCGACATCCCGGAAGAGTTCCTTGGCCCGGTGACGCAGCTCATGGCCGCCCGCAAGGGACGCCACGAACACATGGTCAATCACGGCACCGGTCGCGTCCGCGTCGACTTCATCGTCCCCAGCCGCGGCCTCATCGGTTTCCACACGGAATTCCTCACCGAAACGCGTGGCACCGGCATCGCCCACCACGTCTTCCACGGCTTCGAACCCTGGCAGGGCGAGATCCGCTCCCGCACGACCGGCAGCCTCGTCGCCGACCGCGCGGGAGCCGTCACCGGCTTTGCCATCGCCAGCCTCCAGGAGCGCGGTCGCCTCTTCGTCGGTCCCGGCACCCAGGTCTATGAAGGCATGGTCGTCGGCGAGAACCCCCGCATCCACGACATGGACGTGAACCCCACGCGCGAGAAGAAGCTGACCAACATGCGCAGCAGCACCGCCGACATCGCCGAGAAGCTCACCCCTCCGACGATCCTCTCGCTCGAACAGGCCCTCGAGTTCATCCGCGAAGACGAATGCCTCGAAGTCACCCCCAAGAGCGTCCGCGCCCGCAAAGTCGAACTCGTCGGCCACCTCAGGGCGCGCCAGAAGAGCTAGGGCCTTCAACCGCGAATCAGAGCGTATGGACGCGGAGGCATTCCGCCCCGCAATGTGCTCCATAGGCTAGGGACAACTCCAGGCACCCGCAGTACCGTGTCGGCCTGACGGATGCCCGACGTTGGAACCGTCCCGAGCCGAACTCCGTTCGCTCCGCAACGCCCCCATCCTTCCCTTCCCCTATACTTCCCTCGCAACCTGCAGCGGAGCCCGTCATGGTCGGCCCTCGTACCGTCACCGTCGCCACCGACGGCGCCCGCATTGTCGCAACCGTGCGCGGCGAAGGGCCGCTCGTTGTTCTCGTCCCTTCCCTCGGTCGCGGCGCCACCGATTTCGATGACCTGGCCACCCGTCTCGCCGCCGCCGGCTACACCGCCGCCGCCGTCGACCCGCGCAACGCCGGCGAATCATGCGGCGGCACCGAAAACCTCACCCTCCACAATTACGCCGCCGACGTTGCCGCAGTCATCGACGAACTCGGTGGCCCGGCCCACGTCGTGGGGCATGCCTTCGGCAACCGCGTCACCCGCTGCCTCGCGACGGACCGGCCGCAGCTGGTGACCAGCATCACACTGCTCGCTGCCGGCGGCCTCGTCGAACCGGCGCCCGAAAACCGCGAGGCTCTGAAGCGCAGCTTCAAAACCGACCTCCCAGAAGCGGAGCACCTCGAAGCTGTGAGCACAGCTTTCTTCGCACCCGGCAACGACTCTCGCGCCTGGCAGGACGGTTGGTGGCCCTGCGTTAGCGCGGCTCAGTCGATGGCCAACCGGGCCACGCCCCGTGAGGAGTGGTGGCACGGCGGCGCCGCACCCATGCTCGTCATCCAGGGCCTCGACGACGTCATCGCCCGCCCCGAAAACGGCCGCTCCCTTCGTGACGAGATGCCGGATAGAGTCTCGCTCGTCGAACTCGAGAATGCCGGCCACGCCCTCCTTCCCGAACAGCCCGACGCGATCACCGACCACCTGCTCGCGTTCCTGGTGCAGAACACGTCCGTCCCCGCCTGACGCATGCCCGAATTTTGGATGCGAGATCGCCGGGTCCCCATTGCCGAGACCCTTGGTGCCGAACTGCTTGAGGTTGGCGACGGCAAATCGCGCGTGCGCTACCCGGTGCTGCCCGAGTACATGAACCCTGCTGGCCAGCTCCAGGGCGGCATGTTCGCCGTGATGATGGACACCGCTATGGCCCTCGCCTGCGAAGGTATCGCGACCGCCTCGATGCAGTACTCCATCCTCCGGCCGGCCACCGGCGGCCACGTCATTGCCAGCGGTCACGTCGTCCGGGCCGGGCGCAATCTCATCTACGCCGAGGCGGAGTTGCACGACGAAGAATCGGGCAAGCTCCTCGCCCGGGGCAACCAGACCGGCCTCCCTCGCAACGTCTTCGCCGACCCCGCCCGCGACTAAACCCGACTACCCCAAAGCCGCGCGAAGACAGAAGATTGCTCCTGGCGGTTGACGGACGGCCCCTTGCAGGCCGGCCACTTTCGCGCCGCCTCGGGATCTTCGCCCTCTTGCGCTCACGAACGCCGGCACTGACCCTGGCTGCCCTCGGAATCGTCTACGGCGATATTGGCACCAGTCCCCTCTACGCCTTTCGAGAAGCGCTGGCCGCTGGCGGCGGTCTCCCTGTCAATGACCGCACGGTGCTCGGGCTCGTCTCCCTCATTTTCTGGTCGCTCGTGCTCGTCATCTCCGTGAAGTACATCGGCTTCATCCTGAATGCCGACAACCACGGGGAAGGCGGCATCCTTGCCCTCACGGCGCTCATCCTGCCGTCGGCGACGAAGCGTTCGGCTGCCACGCTGGCGGTCGTCGGCCTGTTCGGCACGGCGCTCATCTACGGCGATGGCATCATCACACCCTCCATTTCCGTGCTCAGCGCGGTCGAAGGGTTCGGTGAAGCACAGGACGGCCTCGACCCCTACATCATCCCGATCGCCATAGGAGTCCTCATCGCCCTTTTCTCGATCCAGAGCAGGGGCACGGGACTCGTCGGTTCCATCTTTGGGCCAATCATGCTGATCTGGTTCTCCCTGCTCGCCGTCCTCGGTATCAGTCAGATCGTCCGCGAACCTTCGGTGTTCCGAGCGATCTGGCCGGGATACGCCTTCACCTTCTTCGCCCACAACCCGCATCTCGGCTTCGTCGCCCTGGGCTCGGTCTTCCTCGTTGTCACCGGTGGCGAAGCGCTCTATGCCGACCTCGGGCACTTTGGCCGGCGGCCGATCGTCTTCGGCTGGTTCGGCCTCGTCTTCCCCGCCCTCTTTCTCAACTACGCGGGCCAGGGGGCCATGCTCCTCGCCGACCCAACGACCGCGGACAACCCGTTCTACCGGATGTCGCCTGAGTGGGCCGTCTTCCCCGTCGCCATCTGCGCGACGATTGCCACCGTGATCGCCTCCCAGGCGCTGATCTCCGGCGCCGCTTCGCTAACCATGCAGGCCGTCCAGCTCGACTACGTGCCCCGGCTTCGCATCGACCACACCTCCCAGACTGAGCGGGGCCAGGTTTACGTCCCCTTCGTCAACTGGGCTTTGATGATCGCCTGTGTGGGACTTGTCCTCACCTTCCGCACGTCGAGCCACCTTGCCTCCGCCTATGGAATCGCCGTCACGGCCACGATGATGATCACCTCGGTGCTCTTCTTCGTGCTCGCCCGGCGGGTCTGGGGCTGGTCGCGCCTGCGCGCCGGGACGCTGACCGTCGCTTTCCTCATCGTCGATATTGCCTTCTTCGGAGCGAATCTCTTCAAAATCCCCAGCGGTGGCTGGTTTCCGCTCGCCGTGGCCGCCGTGCTCCTTGTCCTGATGATGACCTGGCGCCGTGGTCGCCAACTGGTAGCCGCGCGCTTCCACGATGGCCACGTCCCGATCGCGGAATTCATCGACAGCCTGAAGGAAGATCCGCCCACGCGCGTCTCCGGCACGGTCGTCTATCTCCACCGTCAACTCGATGCGACTCCGCCGGGCCTGCTCAGCATGTTCCGCGCCACCCAGGTGCTCGCCGAGTCGGTTGTCATCGTCGCCGTAATCGTCGAAGAGGTCCCGCGCGTTCCGAGGGTCCGACGCTCCGTCATCGAGGAACTGGAGCAAGGAATCTTCCGCGTCGAGTTGCACTATGGGTTCATGGAACAGCCCGATGTACCCCGGGCGCTCGCCGACATCGTCCATTCGCGACTCGTTGTCGTCCTCGAGACGACGACGTACGTGCTCGGCATCGAACGCGTGATTCCGACGCCCTACCCGGGCATGGCTACCTGGCGCGAACACCTTTTCGCCCTGCTCTACCGCAACTCCGCTCCGGCCGCCCTGCACTTCAAATTGCCCGCCGATCGCGTCATCGAAGTTGGCCAGCAGATCGAGATCTAGCGCAGTCTTCTTCAACGACCTGCGCTCCGCGCGTAGGCTCGCCTCACGACGAGGAGGCAAGAGATGACGATCGAATGGCGCGGGCCGGGGAGCACAGAAGACGGTGTGACCACGCGGGGGTTCAGCCTGCCGGGCGAACGGGACACGATTTTCGGGATCCTCTCGACGCCGGCGAACGCCACGGGGCCGCTGCCGCTCGTCCTCATCGGGCATGGCGGCGGCGGCAACAAGGGCATCGAAAATGTCGTTGCCAATGCCCGCGGATTCGTCCTCGAACACGGCCTTGCGGCGGTGGCAATTGATGCACCCGGGCATGGCGAACGCGGCGGCGTCCAGGGCCGAACGCCCGAGTACTACGCTCTCTGGGCCGACGGCACCCTGATGACCGACAACGCCACCGCAGACTGGCAACTCGTTCTCACGACGCTGCTTGAGACGGGCGACTTCGACGCCGAGCGGGTCGGCTGGTCGGGTATGTCGATGGGTTCGCTGATCGGTGTGCCCTACGTGGCCGCCGAGCCGCGGATCAAGGTGGCGGCATTGGGCCTGTGCGGCACTGCGGGCTCCACGCCCAGCCGGAGCAATATCGGCGGGCTCTTGGTCGAGCGGGCGCCGCTCGTCGATGTCCCCGTCATTTTCATGATGCAGTGGAACGACGAGCGCTTCACGAGGGATGGCTGCTTCTCGCTCTTCGACCTCCTTGGCACCCGCGACAAGCGCCTCGTCGTCCATCTCGGGGCGCACGCAGCGATGCCTGAGGAAGGACGAAAGATGGCCCGGGCTTTCGTCGCAGAGCGCCTCAAGGCTTAGACATCGAGGCTCGATCGAACGGCGTATCCTCTCGCGCGAGGAGTACCCCATGACCATCGAGCCGTTCACGATCGCCATACCCGATGCCGACATCGCAGACCTGAAGGAGCGCCTGTCGCGCGCCCGCTGGCCCGGGGAAGTGACCGATAGCGACTGGCAATACGGCACCGACCTCGCCTATCTCCAGGAGCTTTGCACCTACTGGCGGGACTCCTTCGACTGGCGCAAACAGGAGGCCTACCTCAACCAGTGGCCGCATTTCAAGGCCGACATCGACGGCTACGGCGTCCACTTCATGCACGTGAAGGGAAAAGGCCCGAACCCGTTCCCCCTGGTCTTCACCCACGGCTGGCCCGGCTCCTTCTTCGAGGCGCACAAGGTCCTCGGACGGCTCACCGACCCCGCTGCCCACGGTGGTGACCCGGCCGATGCCTTCGACGTGGTCGTCCCCTCGCTCCCCGGCTATGGCTTCTCCGAGATACCGACGGTCGGCGGTTACGGCCCCGGCAAGACCGCCCGCCTCTGGGATAGTCTCATGCAGCAGCTCGGATACAACCGCTACGGCGCCCAGGGTGGCGACTGGGGCGCGGTGGTCACCCGCAACCTCGGCGCCTACTTCCCCGAACGGGTCGCCGGCATCCACATGAACATGATGGTTGGCGGCCGTCCGCCTGAGAATCCCACCGAGGCCGACCAGAAGATGCGCGAACGCGGGCAACAGTGGCAGGCCGAAGAGTCCGGCTACCAGGCCATCCAGCGCACCAAACCGCAAACCCTCGCCTATGGCCTCACGGATTCGCCGGTCGGTCTCGCAGGCTGGATCGTCGAGAAGTGGCGCTCATGGAGCGACTGCCACGGCGACATCGAAAGCCGCTTCACGAAGGACGAGATCCTCACCAACATCTCCATCTACTGGTTCACGAAGACCATCAACAGCAGCACCCGCTACTACTACGAGATGACGCACGACCCTGCTGGGAACGCCGGTCCCGGACCCGTCAAGGTGCCTGCGGGATTTGCTGCCTTCCCGGGAGAGATCATCCAGGCGCCCCGTTCATGGCTCGAGGGCGGCTACAACATCACCAGCTACAACAGCTTCGACCGTGGCGGCCATTTCCCCGCCATGGAGGAACCCGACCTGCTCGTCGGCGACATCCGCCAGTTCTTCCGGCCTTTGCGCTAGTCGAGGCCCGGGAAGAGCTCCCGCAGCCGCGCCGCTATATCGCCGACCTCCCGTAGCTCACCGACCGTGACTGCTATGACGAAGTCGTACAGGTCGTCGAGGTCGGGCGTTTGGCGGATGCTGTTGCCACGAAGAAACATGAGCATGGCGCCAAGACCGGCGCGCTTGTTTCCATCAAGAAAGGCGTGCGCAATCACGATCCCCTGGAGCAGCGAGGCAGCCTTCTCTGCCAATGTCGGGAAGAATTCTTCGCCAAACGATTCGGTGGAGGGCCGACGAACGGCACCCTCGAGCTTGTCCGGGGCTATGAGGATGGCTTGTTGGCCTTCGTCCAACATTATTTCGTGATGCAGTGCGAGTACTTGTGGGACGCTGAGGTAGCGGGTACTCACTGAGCGAGGCGGCGAAGCACCGGCCGGTACTCTTCGATCATCGCTTTGACATCAGCGATGAATTCCTCGGTGACGGCGGTAGCGTCCCGCCATTCGCGCGCGGCGAGCACCGCGAGCAGTGTTTCCACTGGCTGCCCAACACGCGCGGCGTTTGCTTTGAGACTTTCGTACGTCTCGTCGTCGAGGGTCACTTGCACCGTAACCATGTTTCGAGTGTAGCAGCAGTGGCGCCAGCTAAGCCCTCGGCAAGCCCAGCCCACGCGTCGCGATGATGTTCCGCTGAATCTCGCTCGTTCCGCCGCCGATGGGGCTCGTCGTGCTGTGCATGTAGAAGCGAGCCAGCCGCCCGCCCAGGCCGCGCGCGTCTTCGCGGTCCTCGAACTGCCCATACATCCCGGACAGGTGCATGCCTGTCACCGCCAGCCGCACGTCGAGCTCGCTCGAGTAGAGCTTGGCGATGCTCGACTCCTTGTTCGGGATCTCTCCTCGCTCCTGCATCGAGATGATCCGGTAGCTGATCAGCCCCTCCACCTGGGCCTCAATCGCCCGGTCCGCGAGTTCGGTCCTCAGGCTCCGGTTCGACGGCAGGCGTGACTCATCACTCTCCCTCGCCCAGGCGACAAGGTCCTTCACGATCAGCTGATGGGCCACGCTCGTCGCGATGCCGCTGCGCTCGAAGTCCAGTGTCGTCGCCGCCAGGTACCAGCCCCGGTTCTCTTCGCCGAGCAGAGAGTCCGCCGGGATCCGGACGTCCTCGAAGTACACCTCGTTGAACTCGTGGCTGCTGAGCATATTGACCAGCGGCCGCACGCTGATCCCCGGCGTCTTCATGTCGACGAGGAAGTAGCTGATGCCCCGGTGCTTGGGTGCGTCCGGGTCCGTCCGGGCGATGAGGATGCCCATATCCGAGCGGTGGGCGCCGCTCGTCCAGATCTTCTGGCCGTTCACCACGTAGTCGTCGCCGTCGCGCACCGCCCGCGTCTGCAGGCTCGCGAGGTCGCTCCCGGCCCCCGGCTCGCTGAAGAGCTGGCACCACTGGTCCTCGCCACTGATGATCCGCGGCAGATAGCGCTGCCGCTGCTCCTCCGTGCCCGCCACCATGATCGTCGGGCCCGCCCAGCCATGGCCGATGCCGCCCGGCCGCGGCGCCCGCTTCCAGGCGAACTCCTCGCTGAGGATGAACTGCTCCTTCACGCTCAGGCCGCCGCCACCATGCTCTTTCGGCCAGGCGGGAGCGCCCCACCCTCGCGTGTTCAGCTTCCTGGTCCAGTCCCGGAAGAAGTCGTAGTACTCCTTGCCCCGCATGCCACTGGCGTTGAAGAGGCCCCACTCCGTCCGGCCCGCCGACATCTCCACCGGGTACTCCGCGTCCAGGAAGCCACGCACCTCCTGCCGAAACGCTACTTCCGAACCCGAATCACGAAACTCCATAGCGCACCTCCCTGCGGTGGCCAGAAGTTTAGCGGGTGCAACGCGCGGTTACCGGTAGGCCCAGTCCCGCTTCTCCCAGACCTCCACTGGCACATCCTTCCAGTTCGGGGGCAAGGCCGGTGGCTCCCACGTAGCGGGCGGCTCCCACGTCTCCCAGCCGTCGGAGAATGGCGGCTTCCGACCCTCGATAAGTTCGACTGCTGCCAGGCCTTCACCACGCACGAAGGCGCCGAACTCGGGCGAATACCGGCCCGCAGCAATCAGTCCTTCGAACTGTTCATCGTCCTTCCATGTCCAGCTCAGGTCCGGCCGGACAACGATGTCGAGTGTGTGGTCGTTGGTGTCGAAGCCGATCGGCGTCCGCCGGAACGGCTCCTCCATGTTCACGTAGTAGCGGGTGAACTCGCGGCTACCATCGTCGTCCCGTTCCCAGAACAGCCAGATCGAATGGCCCCGGCCCGGAAACATCAGCCGAAGGACATCGCGCCGCCAGCCATCGAGTTCCAGTGGCCCTCTCGGCGCTCCCGGAGCAGGCGGCCGTCCCCAGCGCGCGTATTGCGCGCCCTTCGGGATATAAAGCGCGACGAGGTCGTCCCTGTCCTCGACGACCCGGTAGGGCCACGACATCCCCGGTTGGCTGTCGAAGCGCGTGAGGTACCGGACGACGACATTCTCGCCCGGCTCAAATCTCCGTAGACCATTGAAGCTCACTCTTCGAACCGTAGACCCGCGCGGCGGTGGCTGCCAGCCCACGCGACGTTTCGACGGCTCGCGGGCAAACCACCTTCGCGTGCGATAGTAGGCGGGGTTCTCACGAGATGACGTCTAAGTCGGGCATCGGTCACGCAGCGGAGGAGAAGGCTTCGCTTCGCCGCGAGATCGGCCTCTTTCAGCTTGTCGCCTATGGCGTTGGCAATATTGTCGGTGCCGGTGTTTACGTGCTCGTCGGCGAAGCCAGCGGTCTGGCCGGCGACATGGTCTGGCTGTCCTTCCTCGCGGGGGCGGCGATCGCCCTGTTCACCGGTCTCTCCTACGCCGAACTCGGCGCGATGTACCCCTCTGCCGCCTCCGAATACGTCTTTCTTGGACGCGCCTACGGCTCCCGCCTGCTCTCCTTCATGACCGAGTGGACCATGCTCCTCACCGAGATTGTCGCCGCCGCTGCTGTCTCCCTCGGGTTTGCCAGCTACGTCAAAGGCCTCACCGACTTGCCGGAACTTCCGGTTGCAGTCGCGCTGCTCATTGGCCTCGCCGTTCTCGTAGCCGGTGGCATCAAGCAATCCATCCGCGTCAACACCATCCTCAGCGTCGTCGCGGTGCTCGGCCTCGTTGTGATCGTCGGGCTCTGGCTCAGCGGCGCTGGCGACCGTCCCGCCGACGTTTCCTTTATCGAAACGAAGGACGGCTTCGGTGGTGTCTTCGCGGCTATGGCCCTGATCTTCTTTGCCTACGTTGGCTTCGACAACATCACGAACGTGGCGGAGGAGACGAAGGACCCGGAGCGGTTGATCCCTCGCGGCCTCCTTCTCGCCGTGGCTATCAGCACGGTCCTCTACGTGCTCGTTGGATTCGCTGCGATAGGGCTCGCCGGGTGGAGAGCGCTTGCCGCCGCAGATGCCCCGCTGGCCCTCGCTGCCTCCAACGTGCTCGGGAGGCCGGCGTTTGATGCCATGGCTGTCGTCGCCATCCTTACCACCTTCAACACCTGCCTCGTTCTCTTCATCGTGGCGAGCCGGATCATCTACGGCATGGCTCGCGAGAGGGTGCTTCCCGCGAGCGTAGGGCGCGTGCACGGCCGCACGGGGACTCCCTACGTCGCGGTCGGTGTTGTGCTGGTGGCAGCGCTTTGCTTCGTCTCACTTGGCAGCATTGGCGCCGTCGCGAAGGTGACCAGCTTCGGTTCGCTGATCACTTTCGCTCTGGTGAACCTTGCGATGCTTCATCTACGGCGGGTTGCCCCCGCGCACATACGGCCATTCAGGTCGCCCTTATCCATCGGATGGCTGTCCGTGACCGGCCTGCTCGGTCTCACGACATGCCTCGCGTTGATGACGCAGTTCGACCTCATGAGCGTGGCACTCGGGTTGCTCCTCCCCACCAGTGGCGCCGTCCTCTACATCGTCTACGGGCGCCGCCAACGTGGCGATCAATCCGTGCCGCTGCATGAAGCCCACGAGCGGGCGGGGACACTCCCGCCGGGGAACTGAGTCTTGCCCGCGTGGCGGATCGTCAGACCTCCAGGAACCCCTCCACCGCTTCCCGAAACCGCGGGTCGCTCACCGTCGAGTGGTGGGTCTGCCCGGCCAGCACGAGGCGCCTGCAATGGGGGATGGCCTCCGCTGCCGCAACCGTCCCCGGGCAGAACTGGTCGCGGGCGCCCACCACCATCAACACCGGGACGTCGATCGCACCCAGCCGTCCGAGCGGCATCGGCTGCTGGTCATGGAAGGTGCCGGCCCTGAGCGCCCGCATCGCGAGAGGGTTGTAGTAGCGCAACCACCAGGCCAGCCCCGTCACCGACCTCTGCAGGTCTCGCACCGGCTTCTCGTTCGAATCGCCTGCGCAGTCGGTCCCGTCGGGCCAGGTCGCGCCCATGCCGCCAAGTACCGCGCGCGTTGAACCGCTCCGGGTAGTCGAGCAGCGCCTGCACGGAGATCATCGCCCCCATCGAGTAGCCGAAGATGGCGGAAGTCTGTTCGCCGGCCGCGTTCAGCACCCCGACGACATCCCGTGCCAGCTCGGAGCGGGCGTAGCGGTCCGCCGTCAGCGGCTTGCTGCTCTTGCCATGCCCCCGTACGTCCATCGCCAGCACCCGGTGGTTCTTGGCCAGTGCCCGGATCCAGCCGCTTGCCCGCCACTGCGTCCGCAGGTTCGAGGTGTAGCCGTGCACCAGCACAACCGGCGGGCCATCCCCGGTCGATTCCCACCAGGTACGAATGTCACCGCGCCGGACGTAGGGCATAGGCGAAGGATAGCTGCCGCGGTGGCCGGCTCGCCTGCTACCCTTGCCACATGCCCGCGCTCATCGGCCACGGCCCCCTCCTGAACGAGCTTCGACGACTCGCGCTATCGCCGGATCCGCCTCACGCTATCCTCTTCGACGGGCCGGAGAGCACTGGCCGCACCCTCCTCGCCCGCACCTACGCCCAGCTCCTGAACTGTCTCGAACGCGATAAGCGGCCCATCGAAGATCTTCCCTGCGGCCAATGCCGCCCCTGCCGCCTGATCGAGGAACAAAAGCACGCCGACGTCATCGACCTCGGCATCGGCGACACCCTCTGTCATCCCCGCCCCGGAGACAGCCACGACCACAACCGCGCCCGCGAGATCCGTATCTGCCAGGTCCGTGGGCTCGTCGACCTCGTCTCGCGCTACCCTCTCGAGGCCAGCACCCGCGTCATCATCATCGACCCGGCCGAGGCGATGCGGATGGAAGCCCAGAACTCCCTCCTGAAGACGCTCGAAGAGCCGCCGCCGCATACGGCCCTCATCCTCCTTTCCTCCGCCACCCAGGACCTGCTCGACACGATCCTCTCGCGGTGCCGCCGCATTGAAGTGCGACCCGTCGCCCGCGCAACCGTGGAAGAAGGCCTCATTGCCCGAGGGTTCGACGCCGAAACCGCCGCTGCTGCTGCCGAACAGGCTGTCGGCCGCCCCGGTCTCGCGATTCGGCTGGCCGAAGAGCCATCGTTGCTCGCCGACCGTGCCCGCGTACTCGAGCGTTTCGCCGAAGTTGCCGCCGGCGGCCTGAAAGACCGCTTCGCCTACGCCGACCGGCTCGCCGAACGCTGGCGTAGCGATCCCGCCGGCGTCCGCAAGGAACTCGCCACGTGGGACTACTTCTGGGAGCGCGAGTTGCGGGCTGCGACGGATGCCAGCGATAAGGAGGCGGCACTCGCCGCCGCCGAAGCGCTGAAGGCGATAGCCACCTGCCGCGACAACCTCACGGCCAACGTCATCGCCCGCGCAGCCGTCGAACTCATGGTGCTGCGATTCCCCCGGCGTACACTGGCGGCAACGCCAACGGAAGAACCGGTTCATGCCTGAAGTACGCCCGCGGATCGTGGGGGTCCGTTTTCCCAATGCCGGCAAGATCCACTACTTCGACTCCGCGGGGATGCGCCTCGATGTCGGCGAGTATGTCGTCGTCACCACCACCCGTGGCCCCGAACTGGCACGCATCGTCATCGCCCCGGACGAGGTTGTCGTCGATGAGATGAAGGGTGACAACCTGCCGCCCGTGCTCCGGCCCGCCGGCGCCGGCGATGTCCAGCGAGCCTCCGACCTCCTCGCGAAAGCGAAGGACACGCTCATCGCGGCCCGCCGCCTCGCCCACGATCTTGGCTTCGGCGCCACTATCCAGAAGGCCGAGTACACACTCGACGGCCGTCGCCTCACCCTCCACTTCGAAAGCCCGGACCGCGTCGACTACCGGGAGTTCGCCAGGCGTGCTTCCCGTGAGTTCGACTGTCGCATCGACATGCACAATCTTGGGCCGCGTGATCGCGCCCGGCTCGCCGGCGGCTATGGGATTTGCGGCCGCGAACTCTGCTGCGCGAACTGGCTCCAGACCTTCCCATCGATCTCCATCCGCATGGCAAAGGAGCAGGACAAGCCCCTCAACCCGGAGAAGATCAGTGGCCTTTGCGGGCGCCTCCTCTGCTGTCTCTCCTACGAAGAGGAAGGCTACAAGGAGATGCGCCGGACGCTCCCCAAGATGGGCCACCGGGTCAGTACCCCGACCGGTGAAGGTCGCGTGATCGGCGTCAATATCCTCCGCCGCTCCATCACCATCGTTGTCGACGGCCAGCGCATCGATGTCCCCGACCGCGACCTTGGCACCGTTGTCCGCTGGGATCCGGCGGCGAAGACCAACGAGCCGCCCCCGAGCATGAGCCGCCTCCAGGGTATTGAAGAAGGCGTGGTCGAAGCCGACGAGTTGGATGAGGACCCCGCCTCGGCAGAATGGCCGCCGAGGACAACTCGCTTCGGTCGCCTGCCGGTCCAGGGCCCGGCGAGTGCGGCCGCGCCACCGCCGCTCAAGCGCGAGCTGAACCCCGAGCCTGCTTCCACACCCGAGCCGCCACGGGGGCGATCCCGGCGCCGTCGCGGTGGCGGTGCCCGCCCGCAGGAACCGCGCCCGCAGCAGCAACAATCGCCCCCTCGCCCACCGCGCCGTGCTCCGAAGTCTTCCGATGCCGACACGACTCCAGCACCCGGGCGCAGTCGTGTGTTTCGAAGGCAGAACCCGGATGCCGCCGGGCGCAATACCACGCAGTCCCCGCCTCCGCGCGATGGCGACCGCCCCGCAGCCCAGCAACCACCGGCCGAAGGTGAAGGCCGCACGGGATCATCGCGTCGCCGCGGTCGCCGTGGAGGACGCCGCCGCCGCGGTCAGGGTGGCCCGGGCGACACGGGCACCGAATAGACAAAGGCTTCACACTTTTTCGCTTCTCCGGCAGCAGCCCCCGTCGTACGATTGCGCCGATGCCCGGGATAGAAATGCCAACCGTCATTTGCGCCTGGTGCGGACATCTCGTTCGCGAAGCCGGTCCCGTTCTCAGCCACGGGATTTGTGGCCGCTGCTCGCGAGACGTGGAAGCGCGCACCGGTTCGAAAGCGTCCGTTTCTGAGTTGGCCGGCGCTCCCCGGGGGCACGCGTCGCCAGACCGGGCCACGGCGGAAGCCGAAGCCTGAACTTCACGAAGATCTAGGGATATTGGCCCTCTCGCCCGTAGGGAAGGTGCCTAATATTCGACATAACTTCGCTGCGCACGTCCATTAAACCTGTCGATACATTCACTGGATGGTCACCAATCGGTGACTGGAAAGGTCGAAGGAGGATCTGGATGGCTGCCCCCGAACAACTGCCGCCCGAACTCGTCGATGCACTCGTCCGCGCTGTCCTCCAGCTCGAAGAAGAGGATTGGATTGGCGAAGACCTGCGCGTGATGATGGCCAAAGTGCTCCGGCTCCAGGAGCAGGTGCGGATGATGCAGGACCATCACCGCCGCTACCACACCGGCTGTCACGGCCCCGTCCCCGAGCGGGCCGGCAAGCCCGAGCGCCCGAACATCACCCCCATCCACGCCCACGACTCCCGGATGGCTGCCTAGCGGGCTTCGCGGTCCATTCGGGAGCACTCTCAGCAGAAGTCCCCGGCAAGCGCCCAGAGGCGCGGGCCTTCCTTGCCCGCCCCATACCCCCGTGCTAGTGTTTGTGGGCCAATTCACAAGCGATTTTCCGGGCCTTTACCTCGCGACCCGGATGCCGCCGGAGCCTACTCGTTGTCCACTCCCCGGGCTGCCCGCTGTCACCGGTTTGCCCCCGCCCGGCCCCCACAGCCACAATGGGCCTGCGAGGGGGTTCGATGAGTTTCTACGACAACTACGCGGCCGTCATGATCGCCGTCATCGCAGGGTTCATTCTTGTCGCCTCCGCACTCATCGGCACTCGTCTGCTTGCTCCCTTCGCCCGCGAACAGGCGAAGAACATCAGCTACGAGTGCGGCATGCTTCCCGTGGGCCGCAACTGGGCCCAGGTCCACGTCCGCTACTACCTGATCGCGATCCTTTTCCTCCTCTTCGACGTCGAGACCATCTTCATCTTTCCCTGGGCCGTCACCTTCGCTGACCTGCCCCATTTCATCTTCTGGCAAATGATCATCTTCATCGGCGTCCTCAGCGTGGGCCTTGTCTACGCCTGGCGCCGCGGCGTATTGGAGTGGCGATGAGCGACAGCGAATCCACCAGTCCATCCCCGGCGATTGAGCCCTACGTCCCGGACTTCGGCGCCGAGGCTTCGCGCCTCACGCCCATCGAGCTTCCCGCGGCCCACTCGGCTTATCGGATCGTGCTCCCCGGCGTCATCCAGACCGGCGCCGACACCGTCATCGCCATGTCCCGTAAGAGCAGCCTCTGGCCGATGACCTTCGGCCTTGCCTGCTGCGCCATCGAGATGATCGGGACCTTCATGGCCAATCACGATCTCGACCGCTTCGGCATCGTCCCCTGGCCGAGCCCGCGTCAGTCCGACGTCATGATCATCTCCGGCACCGTCACCAAGAAGATGGCACCGGCGATCAAGCTCCTCTACGAGCAGATGCCGAATCCCAAGTACGTCATCTCCATGGGTGCCTGCGCGACCAACGGGGGCCCCTACACCGAATACGACCGCGTCCTCCAGGGCGTCGACAAGATCATCCCGGTCGATGTCTACGTGCCGGGTTGTCCCCCCCGCCCTGAATCCCTGCTCGATGGTTTCCTCCGCCTCCAGGAGAAGATCATGGAAGAGAAGAAGATGGTCGGATGAGCGACGCGCCTCTCGCCACCCTCGCTTCCCAGCAGCTCCCGAAAGAGGGCCTCGCCGACCTTATCAAGAAGGAAATCGCCGGCGCCGTCCCGGCCGACGCCCTCACGTTCTCCGAGACGAAGTCCGATGTCGACATTTCGGTTTCGGCCGAACACCTGTTGGCCCTCGTCACCGCTCTGAAGGAACGCAACAAGCTGAAGTTCGACTACCTCCGCAACGTCGCCGGGGTCGACTACGAGGACGAGGGGATGGCGCTCAAGTACCACCTCTACTCATTCGACAACAATTTGGCGCTGCAAATCACCGTGCCCACGACGGCGGGACACCCCCATGTGCCTTCGCTCACGGGCCTCTACACCGCCGCCGACTGGCACGAGCGCGAAGCCTCCGAAATGTTCGGCTTCCAGTTCGACGGCCACCCGAATCCGAAGAATCTCCTCCTCGAGGAAGACCTCCACATCCACCCGCTGCTTAAGGCCCACCCGCTCCAGAAAGCGGAGATCCTCCAGGGGATCGAGGACAACCGTCCGGGGTTTGACTTCTAATGACACGCTGGCCCGAATCCCCCGAACTCCCCGTCCACGAAGCCGAATTCGACACAGTCGACATGACTGTGAACGTGGGACCCCAGCATCCGGCGACCCACGGCGTCTTCCGTATGCTCCTCACCGTCGATGGCGAAGTTGTCGTCGACTGCGAGCCTTACATCGGCTACCTCCACCGCGGCCTCGAAAAGCTGACTGAAAATGCGGATTACCGCCAGGCGATGGGCTGGTGGGACCGCACCGACTACCTCGGCGGCCTCAACTGCGAAGGCGCCTACTGCATGGCGGTTGAGAAGCTCGCCGGGCTCGAGGTTCCGGACCGTGCTGAGTACATCCGCGTGCTGATGATGGAACTGAGCCGGATCAATTCCCACATGATGTTCTTCGGAGCATTCGGAGCGGATGTCGGGTCCTTCGGCACGAGCTTCGTCTACGCCTGGCGCGAACGCGAGCGCATCTACGACCTCTTTGAGGAAGTGGCCGGCGACCGCATGTTCCCGACCTACTTCCGCGTCGGCGGCATCACGATGGACCTCCCTGACAACTTCGAGGAGCGTTGCCGTTGGGTGATTAGCTCGATTCGCCAGGGCCTTGAGGACTTCGACGGCCTCCTCACCGGGAACGAAATCTTCGTCGAGCGCTGCCGTGACCTGAACCCGGTGACGAAGGAGCAGGCGATCGACTGGGGCTTCAGCGGGCCGATGATCCGCGCCTCCGGGGTCCCATACGATATCCGCAAGGTCGACCCCTACAGCATCTACCCACACCTGAAGTTCACGGTGCCGACCGGCAGGCAGGGCGACGTCTTCGATCGCTTCATGGTGCGCATGGCCGAGGCCTACCAGAGCACGAAGATCATCGAACAGTGCCTCGACGAGATGCCGAAGACCGGCCTCGTCCTCAATCCCTCACTGCCCAAGACCCTCCGGATCAACGATGCCGAGTGCTACATGCGCACCGAAGGCACCAAGGGCGAATACTCCGTCTATGCCATGGCCAAAGGCGGCAACCAGCCCTACCGGATGAAGCTCCGCTCGCCTTCCTTCTGCAACCTCAGCGCGCTCCGCGAGATGGTCGTCGGAAGCTACGTCGCAGACGCCATCATCATCCTCGGCTCGCTCGATATCGTGCTCGGCGAGGTGGACAAGTAATGGACTTCGGCAGCGCCTTCTTCGGCATCGAGTGGCTGGACGCGATCATCCGCACCGTCATCATCGTCCTCGTGATGACGGTCGTCGTCGTCTACCTCACCTACGGCGAACGGAAGATCGTCGCCCGCTTCCAGCAACGTCTCGGCCCCACCCGGACCGGTCCCGCCGGGCTCCTCCAGGGCTTCGCTGACGCCCTCAAGCTCGTGACCAAAGAAGACCTTCGCCCCCGCAACGCCGACCGCTGGGTGTTCGAATTGGCGCCCTTCATGACCTTTGTTCCGGTCTTCGTCATCCTCGTCGTGTTGCCCTTCGCGGCCGACTGGGGTGTTCGCAACCTGGCGCTGGGCGTCTTCTTCGTCTTCGCCGTCATGGGCCTCGAAATCGTCGGGATCATGATGGCCGGGCTCGGCTCTGGCAATAAGTACGCGCTCCTCGGCGGTGTCCGTGCCGCCGCCCAGATGATCAGCTACGAGATCCCGCTTGTGCTCGCCCTGCTGGCCGTCATCATGGTCGCCCGCGGCACCATCGACGGCGTCGAAATCCACGGCACCCTCGACATGCAGCAGCTCATCCTCCTCCAGGAGTCGCGGCCCTTCATCCTCATCCAGCCGCTCGCCTTCGTCATTTTCTTCACCGCCATGCTCAGCGAGCTCCACCGCGCTCCCTTCGACATCCCCGTGGCCGAGTCCGAGATCGTCGGCGGCTACTTCGTCGAATACAGCGGCATCCGCTGGTCGATGTTCCAACTCTCGGAATACGCTTCGCTCTGGGCCTTCAGCATTTTCGGCTCGGTCGTCTTCCTCGGCGGCTGGGAGTTCCCCATGGGTTCCGACTGGGGCTGGGGCTGGCAGCTCGCCCTGACCGCCATCAAGAGCCTCCTCTTCATCGCTCTCGTCATCTGGGTGCGCACCACCGTGCCGCGCCTGCGCATCGACCAGCTCATGAACTTCTGCTGGAAGATCCTCATCGAAGTCAGCTTCCTCCTCCTGATCGTCAATGGCGTGTTTGTCCTGTATGACTGGCCGGAGGAAATCCTCGCGCTGGTCAACTGGGGCGCGACGATCCTGCTGCTCGGCATCCTCTACTACCGCGGGGTTCGCCGGGCGCGAACCAGCGACTACGTCGGCACCTACCGGCAGGAGGAGATGTCACTCGCATGATCGGCATTTTCAAAGGCCTTGCCACCACCCTCTCGACCTTCTCGCGCAAGACCGTGACTATCGAGTATCCGGACGACAAGCACGTCCTTCCCACGCGCCAGCGCAGCTTCCCCGTCCTCACCTGGGACTTCGACGCCAACGAGCCGGCCTGCACGGGCTGCAACATCTGCGTCCGCAACTGCCCCGTCGACTGCATGACCGCCGTGATGCACGACAACCCCAAGCATGCCGAGGGCACCAGCGACCGCCGCAAGATCGTCGAGAAGTTCTGGATCGACTATGCCCGCTGCATGCGCTGCAACATCTGCGTCGAGGTCTGTCCCTTCGAAGCGATCGTGATGGACAACAACTGGACGGGCCACGAGCACGCTGTCTACGACCGGCTCGACCTCCACATGGACATCGACGACCTGACCAACGCGAGCCGGCATGGTCTCCTCAACGATCCCTTCCGTCCACAGGACCGCATCGCCTCCATCGAGGCTGAGGTTTCTGGCGAGACGATCGAGGAAGTTCCGTTCAAGTTCGCCCTGGCCGAAGCGCGCCATGCCCAGGAAGAGCGCGTCAATCGCGGCGAAGGGCCTGCCATCCAGCTGCGCGAGCCTGAAAAGAAGGCTGCTACCACAGCCGCGGGTGGTGGTGGTGCCGGTGGCGGCGGCGAAGATGTCGAGATCCTCTCCGAGCGCAAGCTTCGTGCCAAGCGAATGCGCGCCGAGAAGGAGATGAAAGAATTCCAGGACCGCGGCGAGGAAGTCCCCGCCGAGGTCATGGCGGCGGTCGAGAAATACCGAAACATGAAGCCTGGCGTGCCCTATGGCGGCACAGGCGCAGCGGCGGCAGCTGCTCCCGCCGACGGTGGTGGTGCCGCAGCCGGTGTCCAGGGAGACCCCAATTCGCCGCGCAAGCTTCGCGCCCGCCGCATGCGTGCCGAACGCGAAGCGAAGGCCCTGGTTGATGCCGGCGAAGAAATCACCCCCGAGATCATGGCCGTCCTCGCCGAAACGGGGTCCGAAATGGCCAGCGACGAAGCGAAAGCCGCCGTTGCCTCGGCTGCTGCCGCCCCGGCCGCGGGTGGAGAAGCCCCCGAAGGTGGCGACTCGCCCCGCAAGCAGCGCGCCCGGCGCATGCGAGCAGAGCGTGCTGCCAAGGAGGCACTCGCTGCGGGAGAAGAAGTCCCCGAGGACGTCGTCGCGACGCTCGCCTCGTTCAACATCACCGTCGAGAGTTTGCAGAGTGGCGACTGAGGTCCTCTGGTGGATTTTCGCGGCCATCATGGTCGCTGCCGCCGTCGGCGTCGTCGCCGCACGGACGGTCATCCATTCGGCTCTCTTCCTGATCGCCAGCCTCGCTGGCGTGGGCGCCATGTACCTCTTCCTCACAGTCGAGTTCCTTGCGCTCGTCCAGTTCCTCATCTACGGCGGCGCCGTCACGGTGCTCATCCTCCTTGCGCTCATGCTCACGAGGATGGCCGCAGGCGGTGAGCGCGTGAGCGTCAACGGTCCCCAGGCGCCCTTCGGATTTCTTGTCGCCGGCGCTCTTGGCGCCATCCTCGTTGGCGTTGCGGTCGGAACGTCCTGGCCCAACAACGTCGACGATGTCCCGGCCAATATCCCGATTCAACAGGTGTCCGAAGTGATGTTCAGCAACTTCGGGCCGCCCTTCATCTTCGTCGCCGTGCTCTTGCTGGTAGCCCTCGTTGGGGCCATCATTCTGGCCCGGCAGGAGGATGCCGACTAAGCATGGTTCCCCTTGAGAACTACCTGGCGCTTAGCGGGATCATCTTCGCAATCGGCGTCTACGGTGTCCTGGCCCGGCGCAACGCCGTCCTCATCCTGATGAGTGTCGAGCTGATGCTGAATGCGGTGTCGTTGAACTTCGTCGCGTTCGCCGCCTACCTCGATCCCGAAGCGATCACCGGCGCCGTGTTCGCCGTATTTGTTATCACCGTCGCTGCTGCGGAGGTTGGCCTGGCGCTCGCTATCGTCATCCGCCTCTTCCGCAACCGCTCAACGAGCAACGTGGACGAGGCGGCGCTACTCAAGTGGTAAGAAGGGGCTACCTGCACTAATGGGAGCTGAACAAGCCTGGATTCTTGCTGCCGTCCCCGGTGGCATGTTCCTTGTCCTTGCTTTCTTTGGCCGCTGGCTGCCTCGCCAGGGCGACTACCTTGGCGTCGCCGCCATCGGCACCTCCTTCGTCCTCTTCTTTTTCGTCCTTGCTGACTTCCTCGGAACCGGCAGTGGCCTCGGCCCCTTCGTCAAAGAGATCGACTGGACTCACGTCGGCGACTTCACGCTCAACATGGGCATCTACGTCGACCCCATCACCATCGTCATGCTCGCCGTCGTCACCAGCGTCGCCCTCATGGTGAACATCTTCAGCGTCGCCTACATGAAGGGTGAGCCGCGCTATTTCTGGTACTTCGCGGTCCTCCAGCTCTTTGCGGCTTCGATGCTCCTTCTCGTCATGGCCGACAATCTCCTCTTGCTCTACATCTCATGGGAACTCGTGGGAGTCAGTTCCTTCCTCCTCATCGGCTTCTACTGGGAACGCCGTAGCGCCGTCGAAGCGGCCAAGAAAGCGTTCATCACCACCCGGGTCGGCGATGTTGGGCTGCTGATTGGCATCATCTTGCTCTGGAAGGGCGCCGGCACCTTCAACATCCAGGAGATCATTCACTTCGCCGAGAACGGCGGGTACAGCGGGCCGTATCTGCTGGTGGCCTGCTTCGCGGTCTTCCTCGGGGCGATGGGCAAGAGCGCCCAGGTCCCATTCCACGTCTGGCTGCCCGACGCCATGGAGGGCCCGACTCCGGTCAGCGCTCTCATCCACGCGGCCACGATGGTCGTCGCCGGGGTCTACCTGACCGCCCGGCTCCTCCCGATCATGGCCATCGCCGACGGGATGCTCCTCATCATCACCATCGTTGGCCTTGTCACGGCGCTCCTCACCGGCGTCATCGCCTTCGCCCAGACGGACATCAAAAAGGTGCTCGCCTACTCCACGGTTGGTCAGCTCGGGTTCATGTTCATCGCCCTTGGCTCGGGCCACCCCGAGGTGGCGATGTTCCACCTCATGACCCACGCCTTCTTCAAGGCGCTCCTCTTCCTCGGCAGCGGCTCCGTCATCCACTCCACCCATCATCACCAGGAGATGGAGGACCTCGGCGGCCTCTGGAAGAAGATGCCGATCACGGCGGGGACCTTCCTCATTGGCTCCGTTGCCCTCGCTGGCCTGCCTCCGTTCGCCGGCTTCTTCTCGAAGGACGAGATTCTGGGTGTCGACGACAAACCACTGGGGCGCCTGGGCCGCGATCCTCTTCGGCGTGGCCGCGCTCCTCACCGCGATCTACAGCACCCGCCTCTTCATCCGAACCTTCCTGGGCAAGCCCCAGAACCAGCACGTCTACGACCACACGCATGAGTCCAACTTCCTCATGACTGGCCCGCTTCTCTTCCTCGCCACCCTCGCCGTCGTCTCCGGCTGGGTCCTTCTCCATGGCGTGGGCAAGGCGCTGGGTTTCCCCGGCGGCATCACGGAGTTCATCTTCGTCGAGGAGCCGGAGCGATACATGGTCGACTGGGCCTACGTCGCTGCCTCGGGTGCGACGGCCATCGGCGGCATCTTCTTTGCTTCATGGCTCTACTGGAACGGCCGCCTCGACCGTTCGACCGCCCTTGCCCGGTTCCAGCCGGGCGTCTACGAGATGATGAAACGCAAGTTCTACTTCGACGAGCTCTACCAGGGCGCTGTCGACCGCGGCGTGCTCGGGTTCAGCTATCTGACGAGCTGGTTCGACCGCTACGTCGTCAACGACACCGGCGTCGACGGGTCCGCTCAGGTCACCGGCTACGCGGGTTACATCCTCAAGCACTTCCAGACGGGCCGGTTGCCGAACTACGCCATGGGCATTGCCCTCGGCGTGGTCATCCTCGCCATTGCCGGCCTCGCGGCGGGGGCCTAGCCGATGACCTTCGACGAAGCCCAGGGATACGCCGTTCTCGCCACCGTGGTGGTGCCGCTGGTGGCGGTAATCGCCCTCATCTTCCTTCCCGGCCAGTACAAGCAGGCCGCCCGCTGGATCTCCGCTTTCGCCGGGGCAATCTGCCTCGGCATCTCGGTCTACATCTTCGTCGCCTTCCAGGCTGACTCCAGCGAGCCTTACCAGATGGTGCTTCGCTGGGCCTGGATCGAGAACGTCTCCTTCCTCCAGAAGGATGGAGTTTCGCTCTACCTTGGCGTCGATGGCATTTCGGCCCTGATGGCGCTCCTCACCGGTGTCGTCGCCTTCGCCGGCACCCTCGCCGCCTGGAAGTTGGAGTACCGCAACAAGGACTTCTTCATCCTCTACTGGCTGCTCCTCGCCGGCGTCTACGGCACATTCTTCTCGCTGGACCTCTTCTTCTTCTTCTTCTTCTACGAACTTGCGGTCGTCCCGCTCTACATCCTGATCGGCGTCTGGGGCTCCACCCGCAAAGAGTACGGTGCGATGAAGCTGACCCTGATGCTGGTCGGCGGCTCGGCGCTCATGTGGATTGGCATCTTCGCCGTCGTCCAGCAGGCCGACCTCGGGACCTTCTCCCTCCCGGCACTGTGGGACGCGGGCCAGAACGGCACCTTCTCGCCCACCTTCCAGAAGACGTTCTTCCCCTTCTTCGCCGTTGGTTGCGGTGTCCTCGCCGCTCTCTGGCCGTTCCACACCTGGTCGCCTGACGGCCACATGTCGGCACCGACTTCGGTCTCGATGGTCCACGCCGGCGTCCTCATGAAGCTCGGAGCTTTCGGCATCATCCGTCTCGGAATCCAGCTTCTTCCGGTCGGAGCCGAGTTCTGGATGCCGACGATGATGGTCCTCGGGGTCACCGGCGCCCTCTACGGTGCCACCGCCGCCCTTACCCAGCGCGACTTCAAGCTCATCTCCGGCTACAGCTCGGTCAGCCACATGGGTTACGTCCTCATGGGCCTCGCCACCTTATCGACCATCGGTGTCACTGGAGCCACGCTCCAGATGTTCAGCCATGGCGTGATGACGGCTCTCGTCTTCCTCCTCATCGGCTCCCTCTACGACCAGGCGCACACCCGCGACCTCAAGGACTTCGGCGGTATCGCTCGCGTGATGCCGCTCTGGGTCATCGCCTACGTCATCGCCGGTTTGGCGAATGTTGGCCTGCCGGGCCTCTCCGGTTTCACCGCCGAGTTCCACATCTTCGTGGGCACGTTCCAGACGTATCCGCTCTTCGGTGGCATCGCGATCTTCGCCGCCGCGCTCGCTGCCGCCTACATGCTCCGGATGTTTGCCATCGTCTTCTTTGGACCGCTGAACCCGCGCTGGAGCGACCTCCGCGACGCCACCCCCCTGGAGACGGTCTCCGGTGGGCTCCTTATCGGCGCCATTGTCCTGATGGGCGTCTGGTGGCCGCTCTTCACCGACCGCCTTGAGCCGACCATCCTCCACCTTCCGGGGGTCACCGGCTGATGCGGGACTACACGCTCTTCATCCCGGAGTACATCGCCGCCGGTGGCGCGGTCGTCGTCATCGCCGCCGAACTCATCTGGCCGCGAATGCGGAAGGATTTTCTCGCCTACCTCACCGCCCTTATCGCCCTTGCATGGGGCGGGTCCGCCCTCTTCTGGCTCGGTAAGGACCCGCTCTCGTTCCAGGGCCTCGTCCAGGTCGACGACTTCACCACCTTCTTCCGGGTGCTTGGCGCCGGTATCGTCTTCGTCACCGCGCTCCTCTCCGCGCAGTACATGAGCGAGCGCACGCGCACGGCCGGCGAATACTACGGCCTCCTTCTCATCGCCGGGTGCGGCATGGCCTATATGGCCGCCGCCCGCGAGTTGCTTACCGCCTATCTCAGCCTCGAAGTGCTCAGCTTTTCGCTCTACATCCTCGTTGGCTTCCTTAAGCGCGATGACCGCAGCAGCGAGGCAAGCCTCAAGTACATCCTCCTCGGCGCCTTCGCCAGCGCCATGCTGCTCTACGGCATCAGTCTCATCTACGGCCTCACCGGCTCGACCTACTACGACGCCGTGGCCCACGGCCTCGCGACTCGTGGCAACGACACCAGCGCCGCGGCCGTCGTCGGCCTCATGCTCGTGCTCGCCGGTGTCGGCTTCAAGGTTTCGGCCGTGCCATTCCACATGTGGGCGCCGGATGCCTACCAGGGCGCGCCGCTCCCGATCACCGGCTTCCTCTCGACACTCTCGAAAGCCGCCGGCTTCGCCCTTATCCTCCGCCTCTTCACCGGCGCCTTCCTCGTCAACGCCGAGGAGTGGCGCTGGGCCGTCGCAGCGCTCGCTGCCGCAACGATGATCGGCGGCAACCTCATCGCCATCCAGCAGACAGACCTGAGGCGGCTGATCGCCTACAGCTCCATCGGTCAGGTTGGCTACATGCTGGTTGTCATCGCCGCGATTGGCTGGGGCGACGCCACCGCCAGCCAGGCCGCGAGCAGCACCCTTCTCCTCCACATCGTTGGCTACGTGCTCTCCACACTCGCCCTCTTCGGCGCCGCTATCGCCTACTACAACCGCACCGGCAAGGACACCCTCGAAGGCATGCGCGGCATGGCCGAAACCCAGCCGTTCCTCGCCATGGTGATCACCATCTCACTCTTCTCGTTCGCCGGTCTTCCGCTCTTCGCCGGCTTCACCACGAAGCTCTTCATGTTCCAGGCGAGCACGGCGGGTGGCGACCTCCTCTGGCTCATCGGCATCGCCGTCGCCAGCAGCTTCGTCAGCCTCTACTACTATCTCCGCATCATGCGCTGGATCTGGCTTTTCGACCCGGTTGGCGGCATGACCCGGTTCCGCGTGCCCCCGATCCTCTGGGCAGTCACAGCGGCCCTGATGCTTGGGGTCGTCTTCGTGGGCGTCTACCCAACTCCGGTCTTCCAGGCAGCCGACGAAGCGGTCAAACCGCTTTTCCAGCTCGGCGTGGGCGCCGGTTAGTAAAGGCAAGCCCCCGGCAAATCCCGTATCTTTGAATTATCAGAGGTTCGAAGCGCCCGAACGTTTACCGTCTCGTTAACGACCGGCTGTTAAATTCGTACCTGTGAAGCCGAATCTCCTTATAGGAGAACGGGGGACCCACCAAAAGGGGTGCATCGCGGAGGATCACCGCGTAGACGACTCCCATCGTCGAACCCGTCAGCTAACCCCGTAGGCGTATGGGAGAGACTGTCACCTCATCGTCCAGTCTCTCGGCACACAGTTCGTGCGATCGTCGCAGCTGGTGGCTTCGGCGCGTTCGTGCGTGGAGGACTTAGTGACAGGCGCCGACCTGCGAAAGAATGACGCTCCACTCCGAGTGCAGAGTGTCTATTTCAGCGCCCGCTTTATGGCCCAGGCAGCCCAGAATATCCTCCTCGCAGGCCTCTTCCTCGTCGCCGGGACATCGTCCTCGTCGGCCATCGACCTCTCCAGCGTCTTCGTTGCCATCCTCATCCCGGCTATTGCTCTCGGCCCCGTTGGTGGCGCGGTAGTGGACCGCATCGGCGCCGGACGCGGGTTCGCCGTTGGTGCCGCCCTGCGCACCCTTGTCGCCGTTGGCGGCCTCTTCCTCCTTTACGGCGGCGGCTCGCCCTGGATGGTTGCCTTCGCCTACTCGGCTGTCTCCCAGCTGTACACGCCCAGCGAGATGGCGCTTGTGCGGTCCCTCGATCGCAAGAATGCCGGCCGCGCTCATTCGCTCCTCGTCGCCCTCCAATACGCCGGTCAGGGAGTGGGCATCCTTGTCTGTGCCCCCATCCTCTTTGTGCTGGCAGGCAAGCCTGGCCTTTTCGCCGGGGCCGCCACCGGGTTTGGCGCCGTCTTCGTCCTCACGCTGGTCGTCGCCTTGTCGATGCGTGGCACCCATGTCCCGCGCCCTCTCGCCAATCGCGACGCCTTCACCTACAACCAGACCATCGCCTTCTTCCGCTCCGAGTCCCGCGCCTCCTACGCCGTCGTCGTCACGGCATTCAAGACCATGGTCACCCGCGTCGTCTTCGTCGCCATGCCGCTCTACCTCGCGCACGATATGGGTCTCACCGCGTCCTTCGTCGTCTACCTGCTCGTCCCGGGTTGCATCGGCGTCATCGTGGGTCTCGTCTGGTGTAGCCGCACACTCTCGGTCGAGCGCGCCCACGAAGTCATGCGCTTCTCGCTCATCGGCATGACCGTCTGCGCCTTCGCGTTCGCCGCCCTCGACTATGGCGTGACTGCCGTAGCCCAGTACAGCCACGTCCCGCCTATCGTTCACCTTGAAGCCTCGATGAACACGACATTCGCGGTTGCCATCCCCGTCGCGTTCCTCCTCGGGCTCTCGCTCACCGGCGCCCTCGTCGCTTCGCGAGTGGTCATCACGGAATTGGCCCCGAGTGCCCAACAGGCGCGTGTGTTCGCCGCCCAGGAGACGCTTTCTGAGGCGCTGGTCGTTGCGCCCCTGTTGATGGCCGGGTTCGGCACCAACTATGCGGGTGCGCGGCCGGTACTCGCCGCCGCCGGCGTGATCGGCCTGGTCGCGCTTGTCTGTCTCGATCTGCTCCCGCGTTACGCCGATGTCGAGGTGCAGCGCGCGCCGGAGCCCGACGAACGCTACCTCTTCGTCTGAATCTGCCTACTCTTCGTCGTTGTCCAGGGCTGTCGCATCGCTGTAGGTGCCTGCGGGCGAACCACGCCAAACGGCCACGACGAGGTCTTCACGCATAGGCGCAGCCGTCATCACCAGGCGCCCATCGATCTCTTCGATGAGTGACTGGATCCGCGGCTCGGTCGCATCGGCGGTCGTGCACAACGTCGCGTACACGGTTTCCCCGCCATAGTGCAGGTCGACCCGGCCGACGATGCTGCCGTTCTCCCAGATCACGTAGGTCTCGCTGTGCGGAGTTCGGCATTCACGCTCGAACGTGATCACAGAGGGCGCACCTGCCCGTTGCCCAGCGCGATCCACTTGTAGCTTGTCAGTTCCACCAGACCCATCGGTCCGCGCGCGTGCATCTTCTGTGTCGAAATCCCGACTTCTGCGCCGAGCCCGAACTGGGCCCCGTCGGTGAACTGCGTCGAAGCGTTCACGTAGACGACCGAGGAATCGACCTGTTCAACGAAGTGCATCGCGGCACCGTAGTCCTCGGTGACGATGCTATCGCTGTGATGGCTCCCGTACGTCTCGATGTGGTCGATCGCTTCGTCCAGGCTGTCGACGATCTTCACACCCGCCCTTAGCGAAAGGTGCTCCATCCGCCACGTTTCTTCTGTCGCGCGTTCAACCGCGGCGTTGGGCAGCAGCGCGAGTGCGCGCGGGCCGCCGATCATCGTCACCTTCCCGGCCCAGCGTTCGGCCAGCACCGCCAGGAACGCCGGGGCAATTTCCGCATGCACGAGAATCGTGTCCGCGGCGTTGCAGATGCTGTACCGGCGCGTCTTCGCATTGTCGACGATCTCCAGAGCCATCTGAAGGTCGGCGGCCCGGTCCACGTAGACCTGCACAACCGCTTCGCCGTGGGCTACCACCGGCATCGTCGCGTTCGCCCTCACATAGGCGATCAACGACTCGCTCCCGCGTGGCACCACAAGGTCGATCAGGTCGTGGGCCTTCAGCATTTCGTCCACGTGCGCCCGGTCGGGGTCACTCACCACCTGCACAGCGCCGGCAGGGACATCCGTGTCCGCCAACGCCCGCTGGATCAGGTCGCCGAGGGCGCGGTTCGTCAGCGTGGCTTCCTTGCCACCGCGGAGCACGGCGGCGTTGCCGCTCTTCAGGGCCAGCGCCGCGATGTCGACGGTGACGTTCGGCCGCGCCTCATAGATGCAGCCGATCACGCCCAACGGCACCCTCCGCTTACTCAGCTGGATACCGTTCGGAAGGATGCGGCCTTCGATCGTCTGGCCGACCGGGTCGGGCAGGCCCACCACGCCGCGCGTGTCGCTGGCCACGTTCGCGGGGTTCAGCGTCAGCCGGTCGAGGAAGTATGGGTCGAGACCCGCCTCGCGGCCGTTCGCGAGGTCTCGCTCGTTGACCGCCCGCAGTTCGTCCGCCTCGGATTCCAGCAGGTCGGCGATTCGCAACAGGGCGGCGTCCTTCTGCTTCGAGGACAGCGTCGCCAGCGCCCTGGTCGAGGCTTTGGCGAGGGCTGCACGTTCGCGGATGAGGGAAACGGCGGTGGTCACCAGAGCATTCTAGCAACGAACCACGGCGGGCAGGCGCGCTATGGCCGGAGCAGCCACCGCTTTTCGACCTTGCAAGCCACCGTGTAGGCAGGGTCGAAGACATTGCCGATGTCATACCGCACGACCTGCCCCAGTAGGGTCGAAGCCGTGCGGATGTCCAGCCCGTAGTCCTCGCCCAGCCAGCGCAGCATCTCTGTGGTGGCATGCTGCAGCGCCTGGTCGAGTGGCCGGGCGTTTCCGACCGTGACGATCTCTGTACCGTTGTCCGCCCGCGGCCAGCCAATTGTCTTGCCCTTGATGACTTCGACCCGGAACTCGACGTCGAAGGACGTCTCGATACCTGTCCCCACGATCTCGCCGTCTCCCTGCCTGGCGTGGCCGTCCCCAAGATGGAACAGGGCGCCGGTGACGAATACCGGGAAGTAGACCGTGACCCCCTGGCAGAAACCGCGGTAGTCCATGTTCCCGCCATGCGGGCCCGAGGTCGCGGACCTGATCGCCTCGCCGCCCGCTGGCGCCACGCCGAAACAGCCGAGCATCGGCTCGATGGGGAGCGCGAGTGCTCCCGGGCCCGCCGCGGCATTCCGAGGGCGAGCCAGCCCGGCTACGAGGTCGAGGTCCCAGGTGACGATGTCGCCGCGCCCTTCCCAGGTCGGTAGCTCCCGGACAAACCCCGGGTCAACGACGTTTGGCGCTACGATCGGCACTGTCCATCCGGTCGCGCGGTTCGGATACATCTTCGTGAAGGTGACGGCGAGGGTATCGCCCGGCTCCGCCCCTTCAATGAAGAATGGTCCCGTTTGCGGGTTCCCGGCAGGAGCGACTGCTTCACCATTCGCATCCCGCCCTGCCGCATCGACAGTGGTCGTGATGACCGAATCACCGCTCTTCACGCTCAACACCGGCGGGTGTGAGCCGAGCGTCGTGTGCCAGTGGTCCGGCACGAATGTGTGCGTGGTCATCAAGCGGTTCGCAATTCAGGGTGCTTCAGCCCCGTCCCGGTGTTAAACAGCACGACTTCCTCATCCTTCGCGATAGCCCCGTCCGTGAGAAGCACCCGCAGCCCGGCGACCGTTGCCGCACCCTCAGGGCAGGCGTCGATCCCTTCCAGCCGCGAGATCTCGTGCATCGCCTCGACAATCGCCGCGTCAGGTACGGCGACGGCGCTCCCGCCGCTCTCGTGCAGGGCGATGAGGATGAGGTCATCGGCGAACGGCCCGGGCACCCGAATCCCCGGCGCCACCGTCGAGGGGTTCTGCCATGGCTCCGCCCGCTCCTCGCCCGCATCCCACGCCCGCACAATCGGTGCGCAGCCCTCAGCCTGGATGGCGTACATCCTTGGCCGTGCGCTCCCAATCAGGCCCATCTGCTCCAGCTCTTCGAACGCCTTCCACATGCCGATGAGCCCGGTGCCACCCCCTGTCGGGTAGAGGATCGCATCCGGCAGCCGTCCATCGAGCTGCTCCCAGAGCTCGTACCCCATCGTCTTCTTGCCCTCCACCCGGTAGGGCTCCTTCAACGTCGACATCTCGAACCAGCCGTGCTCCCGGCAACCCTGCGCGATCAACTTCCCGGCATCGCCGATAAAGCCGTCGACGAGGTCGAGCTCGGCTCCGTAGTTCCGTACCTCGTCGATAATTGCCTGGGGGGCGTCCTTCGGCATCGCCACGTGGGCCTTGAGCCCGGCCCGGGCACAGTACGCGGCCGCCGCCGATCCCGCGTTCCCGGCCGTCGGCATGCCCACATCGGTGACACCAAGCGCCACCGCCTTCGCCATCGCCGCGCCGATCCCCCTTGCCTTGAACGACCCCGTCGGGTTGCCACCCTCATCTTTCACGAAGAGACGAGTGTTTCCGACGGCCTGCCCCAGTCGTGGAGCGGGCAGCAATGGCGTGAAGCCTTCACCGAGCGACACGCGCCCGGCCATATCACTGGCGGGCATCACCTCGGCGTAGCGCCACATGCTCCCCACACGCCCCCCGACAGATTGCCGGGTCAACGTCTTCGCGGCCCTTGCGAGGTCGTAGCGGGCAAACAGCGCCCGGCCGCAGGCCCGGCAGATCGTTTGCAACTCGTCGGCGGAGTGGCGTTCGCCACAGATCGAGCATTCGAGATGGGTCAGTGTGGAAGCTGGTAACGCGGCCATGGATCCTCCGTTCCTCGCGATCCTACCCTTCCGCTCCTTACCGGCGGACAGCGAAAGGCCGCGCTCCGGGAGGGTGGAGCGCGGCCTTTGCACGAATACCTGGTGGGGTCGCCCCGCTAGGCGGTGACCACCGGGCAGTTCACCACGAGATCGGTTGGCATAACGTCCATGCCCGAACTCATAACGTCCGCAGCCGACTTCAGCGAGTTCGGCTCGTAGTTTGCGTCGGCCATCACGAGCTGCACGTTCCAGAAGGCCGAATAGCCTGCTTCGCCCGGCATCTGGTCAATGATGTTGTTTTGTCCTTCGAGGAAGATCGGCGTGCCGTCGGCGTTCATCCCGGTCGCGAACACCCAGATCGGGATCGCCGCGGGCGGATTCATGCCGAAGTCCGGGTAGAACACACGGTCGCCTTTGTACCAGCCCTGCGTCAGCTGTTCGCCGTTTTCGAACGTGCTTCCCGCAGGCACGATCGGGCAGTTCACAAGCAGGCCCGGGACGACCGTGTCGAAATTGGCCGACATCACGTCGCTGACGGACGTGATTGAGTCCGCCTTGTAGCTGTCGTCCACCGTGACAAGGTGCACTTCCCAGAGGTCGCTGTATCCAGCGTCGCCCGGAACCACGTCGACGATGTTGTGCTGCCCCTCGACGAACACCGGGTTCCCATCCGAGTCCATCCCCGTGATGAAGGCATAAATCGGTGCTGTCGCCACGATCCCGTTACTCGCCGGCGAATTCATCCCAAAGTCGTAGTAGACGACTTCTTCGCCCTTGTACCACCCGTGGGTGAGCTTGTAGTCCTTTGCCGCACCCAGGTCATGGTCCATGACATCGGTGCCCGCGGGCGTTGCCGTCGCGGCCGTGTCGTCATCGTCGTCGCCGCAGCCGACGAGCGCGAAGGCCGCGAGGCCAACCCCTCCTGTCGCCCCGACATGAAGGAGTCCCCTTCGGTTCAGCTTTCGTTCGAACAGCGTCATACCTGTCCACCTCGCTCACAAGTGTCGCGGCCGTTTGGCGGCCATCCCCACGAGGGTCGCGCGCGTATCGAGTCCAATGCTTACGAGGTGATTGCGCTGATCTGAACAGATCCTTACGGGCCCCCGCCTCGAACGCCGCCATCCCGCCCTGTGCTACGATTTTTCGCGCACGGGGACCGACCTGAGCGGCCCTGAAGCAGGTTGGCCATGCTCCTTTCCTTCGACATCGGAAACACCTCCATCCACCTCGGTCTTTTTGCCGGCGAACGCGTCGTCTCGACGTGGCGCCTTGGCGTCGAAACCGAGAAATTCCCCGACGAATACGGCGTCATCTTCAGCAACCTCCTCACCCTCCGGGGATTCAGCGTCAGCGACGTCGATGCCTGCATCGTCGCCTGCGACGTGCCGCCGCTCATTCCGACGATCGAGCAGGCTATCCGCGACTACTTCCATTGCGTGCCAATGCGCGTCGGGGCCGGCCTCAAGACCGGCGTCCGCATCCTTTACGAGAACCTGAAGTCACTCGGTTCTGACCGCATCGTCGATGCCGTTGCTGCGAAGGCCCTCTACGGTTGCCCGGTCATCATCGTTGACTTCGGTACCGGCACCGTCTTCGATGCGGTGACCCGTAACGGCGACTACCTTGGCGGCGCGATTGCCCCGGGTATCGGTATCTCCAGTGAGGCCCTCTTCAGTCGCGGCGCCATGCTCTCTCGCGTCCAGATCGAGCGGCCCCCGGTGGCCATCGGCCGCAACACTATCCATGCCATGCAGTCCGGCATCATCTTCGGCTACGCCGGCCTTGTCGATGGCATCGTCCGGCGCTTCAAGGCGGAGATCGATGGCAAGCCGAAGGTCGTTGCTACCGGCGGCTGGGCCCACCTCATCGCGCCCGACTCGGAAGAGATCGATATCGTGAACCCCGATCTCACGCTCACCGGGCTTCGACTGATCTACGAGATGAACAATGCCTGAACCTGAGCCGATGGTCCCGCCGTCCGGTGCCCTCCCCCTCCGGGGACGCCACATCGCGCTTGGCGTCACCGGCTCAATCGCCGCCTATAAAGCCGCCGATCTCGCCAGCAAGTTGCGCCAGGCCGGTGCCGACCTCGAGATCGTAATGACCCCGGCTGCGGCGCGCTTTGTCACACCACTCACCTTCCAGTCGCTTACCGGCCGACCAGTCATCACCGACATGTTCGTCACCGACGAAGCCGAGGCCCACGTCGAGGTCGCCCGCCGTGCCGACGCCTACGTGATTGCGCCCGCAACGGCGGACTGCATCGCGAACCTCGCCTCCGGCGCGACGCCCGACATGGTCACCCTCACCGCGCTCGCCACCCGCGCGCCCGTGCTCCTCGCCCCGGCGATGGACAACCAGATGTGGGAACACGCCGCCACGCGCGCCAACATCGAGACGCTCCGCGCCAGGGGTGTCTCAATCGTCGGTCCCGGCTCGGGCCGGCTCGCCTCCGGACGCGTGGGGCCCGGGCGGCTTGCCGACCCGGTGGACATCGTTGGCGCCCTCAGGGCACTCCTCGGCGTCACCGGCGGTGACCTGGCCGGCCGCCATATCGTCGTTAGCGCCGGCGGCACAAGAGAGGCGATCGACCCGGTGCGGTTCGTCGGCAATCACTCGACGGGCATGATGGGATTCGCTATTGCCGAAGCCGCCCGCGACCGTGGCGCCCGCGTAACACTCGTGACGGCGCCCGTTGCCCTCGCCACGCCGTTTGGCGTCGAGCGTGTCGATGTCATCTCCGCCGAGCAGATGCTCATCGCTCTCACCGATGCAGCCGAGGATTCGGACGCGATCATTATGGCCGCCGCTCCCGCGGACTTTCGTCCCGCTTTTGCGGCTCAGCAGAAGATCAAGAAGACCGAGGGACACCACGACCTCTCCGTCGAGATGGTGAAGAACCCGGACATCATCGCCACGATCGAGGGTGGCGGCGTCCGTGTCGGCTTCGCCGCCGAGACCGAAAACCTCGAAGACTATGCCCGAGCCAAGCTTGCCAGCAAGCGCCTCGACTTCATCGTCGCCAACGACGTGACCGCCAAGGGTTCCGGTTTCGGCACGGCGACGAACGAGGTCGTGATTCTCCATGCCGGGGGCGAAATCGAGTCGCTACCGCTGATGGAAAAACTGGCGGTTGGCCACGCAATCCTCGACCGGGTGGTCAGGCTTCTGCGCCGCTAACCGCCTGCGGCCTGCAGTCCCTCCGCGGCGCCCGCGGGATTCATCGCCAGCACCCGGCTGCGTATCCAGGCGGCGGTGAACCGCGGCCTTTCCACCGGCACCTGGTGATTCGCGTCTCGTTCGATTGTCAGGTCCCAGCCCCATCGCTCCGCCACCTGCCGCAACGGCTCGACTGGCGCCGCCCGGTCCATTTCTCCATGGAGGACAGCGATCGGCATCGTGGCGCTGGCTGCAAGCTCAGGCACACGGCCAGCGAAGATGATCCGATCGAGAGCCTGGCTGTGCGCGGCCAGGCGGTGGTCGACCACCGCTCGGACGACGCCGCGTGGCTGATAGGGCCAACGCCGCGTCGCCCAGCCCTGCCACGCGCGACGCGTGCGGCAGGCAACGATGCAGCCGCAGTGACTTACCCGGTGCCAGCGAAGAAAGGAGCGAATTGCGAACCCGCGCTGGCCGAGTAGCTCCCGCCCTTCAAACGGCGAGGCGTAGACCGGCAGGCCGATGATTCCCACCGCCTCGACGTTGGGCAGTTCGTGTCCGGCCAGTGCAAGCGAGAGGATGCCGCCCATGCTGTGGCCCACGATCGCCGTCGGCCTCTCGCGTTCCACGGCCGCGAGGAGCCACGGGACCAGCGTCTCGACATCGTAGGTGGAGCCGGTGAACGGGGTCCTGCCGTGGCCCGGCAGATCGATGGCCACGCACTCAACCTCGTCAGAGAGTTCCCGGATGACACGGCTCCAGACGCTCCGCCCTGAGAACAGGCCATGCACGAAGAGGATGCGTGGCTTCTCAACCACGCGGCGGCCTCCCGAGAAAGACAACACCAGTACACCCGGGCCCCGTATGAGCCCCCACGGCCGGGCCAATCACGTACTCGACGACCTCATCAACCATGGGCAGCTCCGCGATTCGCTCGTGGAGCTGGGCGGCCAGCTCGCGCGCGTCGCCGTTCGCCACGCCGACGCGGTATCGAAGGTGGGGCTCCTTCGCCATTGCTTCCGTCGCCCGTTTCACGATCAGGTCAAGCGCTTCGTCCACCGTGCTGGCCGATCCCGCTGGCCGCACTTCGCCGCCATCGGCAACGAGGATCGGAACGCCGGCAGGTGAGTTCCCGGGGGTGCGCATACGTCCGCCCGCACGGAGGAGTTCCATGCCCCGCACCAGGAAGATGTTCCCCGCAGCCTTTCCCGCTGCCACTGCCGCTCTTGCCGCCTCGTCCACGGACCCGCCCCCGGCCAGCGTTTCGCATGCCTCCCAGGCGGCCAGCCCCTCGATGAACGATGCCTGGCCCGTATCCACCACCTTCACCGGGATATCGACGAGGCTTGCCGCCGTGCGCGCGCTGTTCACCGTCCCGCTCAGGCCCGAACCGATGTGGACCGAGAGGACATGTTCCGCGCCTGCCTTCGCTGCTTCCTCATAAACGTCGACAAAGGCGCCTGGCGCGGGCTGGCTCGTGGCCACCGTCGCACCGTCCGCCAGCCGCCGGTAGAAGTCGTCAGCGGAGAGCGTTTCGAATTCGCGAAACTCGTCGCCGTCCACGATGATCGTCATCGGCACGACGGTGATCCCGAATCGCTTTCGTACCTCGTTGGGGAGATACGACGCCGAGTCGACGACAACCGCTGTCGAACCGATCATCGTGCCTCCCTGGCCGGCGCGCGGACTCCCGGCTCGCCCTCAGTCTAGAGAACGTTGAGGCGACAAAAGGTAAGAACGGTTCCCTTCCTGGCATCCCCGATATACTTGGTAGGCAGTCATGCAACGAGAAATCCTTCGCCGTAAGACCCTGGCCGATACCGCGATCGAACGCGCCGCCCTCACACTCGAGGAGCTGGTAAGGGAAGCCTGCCTCGAACTGCGGCCCTTTCCGCCCTTTCCCAACGCGCTTTTCACCTATGCCATTGAGCTCGATCCGGGGCCGGTAGCTAATCCCGATGTCGGCTGCGTCGTGGTGATGGAAGACGGCGAGATCTGCGAACTGGAGTTCGGTATCGACCACGAGGCGGTCGAGTTAAGCGGCTCCTGGGACCCCGTGACCGCCCGCAGCGAGAAGAAGAAGTCGCTCGACCTCCACCCGCTCGAGTACGTCGTCTACGCCTATGACGCCCTCGAAAAGGTCACCAACCTCCTCCTCGAACGTCTCGAAGAAGGCGAGGAGGAAGCGTGAAGAACCTCTTCCGGCTCTTTGCCGGCCTCGTCCTCGTTATCGTGCTCATCGCGGCCATCGCCTACGCCCTCCGTCGGCCCGAACCACGGCGCCGCATCCGCCGTGCCGTCGAGATGACGCCACTTGGCCGCACCGAAACGGAACCGGAAGACACTGTCGCCACCACCGAGCCCCCGGTGATGCCGGAACAGGCCGCGCCCGCTCCCGATGAACTGGTCTCCGGCATCGCGACACCGGAGAACCTGGCCGAAGAAATTGCCCCGGCCACCGACGAAAGGGTCGCCGAGGCCGTCGACCTTCCCGAGGCACCTCCCGCGGAAGAACCTGCTCACCCTGAGCCGCCTCCGGCCGAGGTTGCAGACACGTCGGCAGAATCCGTCGACAAGGATGAGCCGCTACCACTTGATTCCGAGTTCGCCGAGATCCTCGAGGACGTTCCTACCACACCGATCAGCACCATTGCCTCCCGCAATGCGGAGTCGTACCTCGACGAAGGCAACGTCTACTTCAACGTCGGGCAATATGGCCTCGCCATCGAGCGCTACAACCAGGCTGTGAGCCTCGATCCCGCCCTCGTAGCCGCCTACTACAACCGCGCGAATGCCCTGACCCGGAGCGGCGACTACGACGAAGCCCGCTCGGATTACGATCGTGCCCTGGAGCTCGCCCCCGAAGACGCCGATGCGTTCAACAACCGGGGCATGCTCCACCTCTACCGGGGCGACTATGCGGCCGCCATCGACGACTTCAATGCCGCCCTTGCTATCGACCCCCGCGACAGCACATTCATCGTCAACCGCGGCCTCGCCCACCTTCACGATTCGCAGCCCGAAGAAGCGCTGAAGGACTTCGTCCGGGCCATCACGGCCGAGCCGCGGGACGCTGCCGCGCACTACGGCGCCGGCCAGGCGGCATCGGCGATGAACGATAAGGCCGCCGCCCTTCGCCATCTCTCGCAGGCGATGGTCCTCGACCCGGCCTACGTCCGCGAAGCGGCCGCAGACCCGCGCCTTCAGGCTCTCCAGGGCGACGAGGGCTTCATGCGCCTGCTCCGCGAGCGCGGCGGGCGCAGCTGAGCGTGCTCACGCTCGATCGCCTCGTCGGTAATACCCCTCTTGTCGAACTCAAGACGCTGGCGCCGGTCCCGGATGTACGTCTCTATGCCAAGCTCGAAGGGCAGAATCCCACCGGATCGATCAAGGATCGCATCGTCCTCAGCATCCTCCGCAAAGCCCGCGCCAGTGGCGAACTCGAACCCGGGCAGCCGATCGTTGAGGCTTCGACCGGCAACACGGGTGTCGCCCTCGCCATGTTCGGCAGGCAGTTCGGCCACCCTGTCGACGTCTGCGTCCCGGAAAGCGTCTACCCCGAGATAGAGCAATTGCTTCGCGCTTACGGAGCACGGATCAGGCGGGTCCCGCGGGAGGCCGGCATCAAGACTGCCTACGAGGTTGCTCGCGCTATCTCCGCCGAGACCGGGTCGTACCTGCTCAACCAGTTCGGTAGCCCGGAGAACGCCCGCACTCACTACGAGACGACGGGCGCTGAAATCCTCGCCGACCTCCCACAGGTCGATGTCTTCGTCGCTGGAATGGGCACAGGTGGGACCATTACCGGGGTCGGTCGCCGCCTGAAAGAGGCGAACCCGTCTACCCGCGTGTTCGGCATCGAGCCGAGGCTCGGCGTGCACGTCCAGGGCCTCAAATCACTTGAAGATGGCTTCATCCCGCCGGTCCTCGACGAGTCGGTGCTCGATGGCAAAATCATCGTCGGCAATCGCCACGCGTATTCCCACGCCCGGCGGGCGATGCTGGCCGAGGGTATCTTCGGGGGCATTTCGAGCGGTGCCGTGCTCCACGCTGCCACCCGGGCGGCCGCCCAGATCCGTCACGGCAACGTCGTAATGATCTTCGCCGACGCCGGTTGGAAGTACCTCGGCACCGACCTCTGGCACGCCGAGGATGGCCCCAGTGACCATGAGGATCCGATCGACGACATCCTCTGGTGGTGACTTCCGCGCCCGTCAGAAGCGGTGATATCTACCGGTTCTCTGAGGGTATCTCCTGAATCAAAGCACCATCGGCTGTGCGCGACCATAGGACCATGCATCGCGCCAGTGCGCCGCGTGGCCGCGTGTTCGCGTGCACTCGAACCCGGGAGCTACCGACGTGGTAGACGATTCGCTTTCGGCCGACCGTGAGTTCTTCGAGAGCGCACCGGTTGGGGTGGTTCTGATCACCGTTCGCACCGGCCAGATCGTCGATGCCAACCCCTATTTCTGCACGCTCTTCGCCCGGGAGCGTGCCTCAATCGTCGGCAAGACTGGCATCGAGGCCGGTCTATGGCCGCGGGAGGTCGGCGACCGCGTCGTCCAGGCCTTCCTCAATGCCCGCCTGGCCGGCCCCAGCGAAACCCAGACCGTCGAGGTGCGCGTCTCCCGCGGCGACGGCAGCCCTATGGATCTCCTCGTATCCATGCACCAGGTGCTCCACGAGGGTCAATCCTGTCTCATGGCCGTCGCCCTCGATGTCAGCCGCCTGAAGGCCGCCGAATTGCAGGCCACGGTGTCCGAGGCCCGCCTCCGGCTCCTCATCAACACTGTTGACGCCGTCCTCTGGGAGACCGATGCCACCGGCCGGCACTATATCTTCGTCTCCGACCGCATTCACACGCTCACCGGGAACACGTCGTCCTTTTGGCTCAGCGCCGGTGACTCGTGGGAAGGCCACCTCTACCCGGCGGATTGGGAGCGAGTCGCCGCCTCCCGCGCCACGGTGCTCGACACTGGTGTCGCCCAGGAGGTCGAGTATCGCTTCCGCCGCGACGACGGTACATCGGTCTGGATCAGGGAGTCGATTCGTCCCTCCTATGGCGCGGAAGGCGAAATCGCGGGCGTTGTTGGTGTCTGGCTCGACATCTCGCACCTCATGGGAATGCAACAGTCCCTGCAGCGTTGGACGGAAGAGTTGGCGGAGGCGAGGCGGGCGGCCCAGCACGCCGCCGACCACGACGGCCTCACCGAGATGCTCAACCGGCGCGCCTGGACCGAGCGTCTCGAGGAGAACGACGACTGGCGCGCCGTCGCCATCGTCGATATCGACTTGTTCAAACGTGTGAACGACACCTACGGACATCCCGTCGGTGACCACGTGCTTCGTGAAATCGCCTGGCGTATTTCCGGGATCGTCGGTTCAGCTGGAGTGGTCGGCCGGCTCGGCGGCGAGGAGTTCGCCATCGGCTTCACCGTAAGCAAGACCGCCGCCATGAAACTCGCGCGAGAGGTCGTTGAAACGATCGGTAGCCTTCCGGTCATCCTTCCAGACGGGAGGGAGCTCCGGATCACTGTCAGCGCGGGGTTCCACGGTCGCCTGCCGGCCACCCCACTTCTCGACGTGTACGAGCTTGCCGACCAGGCGCTCTATGCGGCGAAAGAAGGCGGGCGGAACCGCCTTGAAATTGGCCCTGTCCGTAAAGCCGCCTGAGAGCGCGGACTCCTTTGCTACACTCACTCGAAGAACCTGGGGGAGCCTTCCATGACCACAGCCGAAGCTGATCGCGTCGCGATCGAGCCAGACGTTATCTTCGGGACCGGCGGCGGCCGCAGCCTTCGCTGCAACATCTACCGCCCGCCGGCGGCGCTCAAGAAGGACACCTCGGTCCTTCTCGTCCACGGCGGTGGTTGGAGCGGGGGCGACCGCAGCCAGCTTCACGGCTTCGGCATCCTTCTTGGCCGCGTTGGCTACACGTGCGTCGCCGCCGAATACCGGCTCAGTGGCGAATCACCCTGGCCCGCCCAGATTCAGGACGTGAAGGCCTGCCTCCGCTGGATGAAGGCGCACGCCTCGGATCTCGGCATCGACCCCTCGAAGATCGTCGTCGAAGGCAACTCCGCGGGCGCGCATCTCTCCCTGATGGTTGCCGGGACGCCGAACCTGCCCGCCTTTGAGGGCGAGGGTGGCAATCCCGGCGTCGATACGTCCGTTGCCGCGAGCATCGCCGTTTACCCTCCCACCCATTTCAACAACCTTCTCGGCGATGCTGTGAAGGCGTTGTTCAAGGACAACGACACCGAGGCGGTCCGCGAGGCGGCGAGTCCCCTCACGCACGCGAAGGCCGGCCATCCGCCAACGCTCCTCATCCACGGCAACAAGGATGAGACGGTGCCTCCTGACCACTCCATGCGTATGTACGACGCGCTCGACAAGGCCGGCGTACCGGTGGAACTGCACATGTACGCCGGCCAGCCTCACGCCTTCGATTCGGCGCCGCGCCTCGGCCGCCAGGTAGCGGACGTCATGGCGGGCTTTATCGAGCGATACGTCGATTAGGGCGCCGCAGTCGTACCCGTCCCATCGCTGGTGCTTGACGAACCGCCGTTCGACGGCGTGATCGAGCCGACCAGCGTCGCCGGGTCGAGGAGCAAGCCCTGGCCGCTCGGGATCAGCGCGATCGTGACGTTGTCGCTCAGCGTCTGCACCGCCGTGAACTGGATGACCTCCTCGCTCAACGACTGACCGATCAGCCGGTTCGCTTCCGCCTGGGCCTCGGCTTTCACCGTGATCGCCTGGGCCTCGCCTTCCGCTACGGCCACCGCCTGCTCCGCTTCGGCTTCCTTCTGTTTGATCTTTTCTTGCTCGCGAAGCGCGTCCTGCGTTGCGATCTGCTTCTGCTCGATCGCGTTCTTGAACTCCTCCCGGAAGTCGATGTCCTCGATGAGCAGGTCCGAGACATCGATGCTGTACTGACCGAGGTCGTTGTTGAGCTTGGCCAAAACGGCCTGCCGGATGTTCTCCCGGTTTGGTGCGACTTCGACCGTCTTGTACTGGACAACTTCCTCCTTGAAGAAGTTGTTGATTCTCGCCTCTACCAACACGTCGAACCAGTTTGGACCGACGTCCCGGTAGAGCCCCTGGATTGCGTTCTTGGACACGGCGTAGTTGAGTGTCGCGACAATGAAGACGTCCTGCGTCTCGGCCGAGAACGCGTTGATGTTCTCAAACCGTTGCTTTCGCGACTGCGTGCTTTCCGTGCGGGTGGACTGCCAGGGCGCGATGAATCCGAGCCCTTCTCCCCGTTGGCCCACGATCTCGCCAAACTGATAGACGATGGCCACGTGCCCCGCTTCAACCTGCCGAGTCGAGGCGACCGCTGTATGCAGGCCAGCCCAGAGCAAAAACACGACGACGCCAACGATCATCACGAGCAGGCCGCGGTCCGCTTCCGGGGTGCCGGGCTCGCCCTCCCGCCGTATCTGCCGGCCAAGCAAGAAGATGCCGCCACAGACGGCGACGGCCAGGACCATGCTGAAAATCCAGAACATCGGGTTCCTCCCCCGTGAAGGTTCCCAAGAGACTAACGTCCCGGCGGGCAATAGGGGTGGCAAACCGGACGGGTCATTGCGTAACAATAACGTTACTCGTAGAGTCACACCTAGGACAGGAGGACCACATGGGAACAGTAATAGGCCACTTTGCGGTCCGCCGCAGTACTTTCATTCGGGCCACCCCAGAACGTGCGTGGCAGGAGTTCGCATCGTTCGAAGCCCTCGCGGCCTGGTTCGGCACAGGCCACACCCTGGACAGCTTCGAGCCTTACGAAGGGGGCTCCATCCACCTCAGTGTCGAGCTGAACGGCGAGGCGCGCGGGTTCGGGGGCCGCGTCCTCGTGTTCGACCTTGCGAAGGAACTCACATTCGAAGACAACTGGGATCCGCCTCACGCCTGGCCACTCCCGACCTTCATCACCATCCGGCTCACACCGGTCTACGACGGTACGGTTGTGGAACTCTTCCACCACGGGTTCGAGCGGCTCGGTGCGCAGGCGCCCGATCTGCTCGCGGGGCATGAGGGTGGCTGGGACAACCATCACCTCGAGAAGTTGCGTGCCACCGTCGAAGCGTAGGGACGTCTTCGTCGCCATCGCCGATCCAACCCGCCGCCGGGTAATCGAGATGTTGGGACAGAGTCCGCCTATGGCCGCAGGGGACATTGCCGCACGCTTCCCCCTGGCGGCGCGGCCGGGCATTTCGCGCCATCTTCGCCTGCTCCGCGAGTGTGGCGTCGTTGCCGCCGACCGCCACGGCCGCGAATGGCGCTACCGCCTGCTTCCGGACGCCCTGCTCGACCTGCAGGGAGGTTGGCTTGCGGCCGTCACGCGCGACCACGAGCAATCGCTCCGAAACCTCCGCAAGCGCGTCGAAGAACCGCCTCCCTAGACAGCCGCCCAGTCGTTCTGCGTGTAGATATCCGCGTCCAGTTCCGTCCGCTCTCCCATCGCCAGCCTGTGCCCGGCGACGGCCCCAATCATTGCTGCGTTGTCGGTGCAGAGCCTCGGCGGCGGAATGCGTACAGGCACAGGGCAGCGCTTCTGTAGCTCCTCCCGCAGCCGCCGATTCGCCGACACTCCGCCTGCCATGAGCACCTGGCGTGCGCCAAGCTCACGCGAAAGCCGTGATGTCTTCCCCGCCAGCACGTCCACCACCGCCTCCTGGAACTCCCAGGCGACCTCGTCGACGCTCCAGCGCCCTTCGCGTACGGCGTGCAACGACGCCGTCTTCAAGCCGCTGAAGCTGAAGTCCTTGGTGCCGGGCAGCCACGCCCGCGGCAGCGAAAGCTCGCTGGGGCCCGAATTATCCGCTCGCCGTGCGATCTCCGGCCCGCCCGGGAAGGGAAGGTCGAGGAGGCGGCCGACCTTGTCGAACGCTTCCCCCGCCGCATCGTCGAGGGTGCCCCCGGCGCGCTGGTAGTCGCCCTTCCTTTCCATGAAGACGAGGTCCGTGTGCCCCCCGGAGACCACGAGTGCCAGTGCCGGGAACTCCGGCTCGGGACCTTCGGTTAGCCAGTTGGCGTAGATGTGCCCTTCAAGGTGGTTTACGCCGAGGAATGGCAGCTTCCGCCCGTAGGCAAGCGCCTTTCCCGCGTTGAAGCCGACAAGCAACGCTCCCGCCAGTCCCGGGCCCTGCGTCGCCGCCACCGCATCGATGTCATCGAGGGTTGCTCCGGCGTCGGTCAGCGCCTGCTCGATCACACCGCCGATGGCTTTCAGGTGTTGGCGGCTCGCGACTTCTGGCACCACACCGCCGAACTGCGCATGCATCGCCACCTGGCTTGCCACCACGCTCGAACGCTCGATCCGTCCATCGACCACAACGGCGGCCGCTGTCTCGTCGCAACTCGATTCAATCGCAAGGACGTTCATCGAAGTAGGGATTCCACGCGCCTAGCGGTCGTGGCGTTCAAAAGCGACGAACCGAGCATCGTCCGGCACATCGAGCTTAAAGACGTCACGCAGGAGGGCGGGAATCTCAGAGACTTCCAGCCTCCGATCCTCGGCCACGCCATCGACGATCCGGGAGTAGTTGCGGTTCTGCAGCCGGTGGCGTTCGTGAGCATTCTGCAGATCCGCCATCAGGTTGGTCTGGAAAACGCTGCGTGGATGCGTTGCCGTAAACCAGTTCGCGACTTCGAAGTCGACTGGCTGCGGCTCTCCGTCTTCAATCCCCACCAGGTCGAGCCAGCGGCGCCCCGAATGGCCCTGGAGCACATTCACCGAACCCCGTCGTTCGAAACGGAACTGGCGGTCGTGCTGTTGATGCTCGTTGTTGTCGAGGGGGATGGGAAGCAGCGGACCGTTGGCCCCGAATCCCACATCAGCGTGATAGCGCTCGCCTTCGGCGACCACTTCGAGCGCCATGTGCGTCCGCGGCCGGCGCGCCGAGATCGTCAGCATCACTCGCGCTTCCCGGGCCGTTACCTCAAACCCCAGCTCCTGGAGCACTGCCTGGAAAAAGGTGTTCTGTTCGAAGCAGTAGCCGCCGGCCCCGGCGGTGACCAGCTTTGTCTGCAGGTCGTCGATCTCGAGCGAAGGGATGCCACCCATCTGGATGATGAGGTTCTCGAAAGGGATGGCGCCCGCATGCGCCTCGTGGAGCGCCACGAGCGTCTCGATGTCTGCGCGGGGTGTTCCGCGATAGCCGATGCGCTCCAAATACGCATCGAGATCGAGGCCGCTTGCAGTCCGGGCCGTTGCTGCGGTCACGCTTCCGAGTATACCGGGTGAGGCCGTGCGCTCCTGCACCGGGCCACGATGAGGCGTCCTAGGCGTTCAGCCACTTCAGCGTGTGGTAAATGTCGACGAGCACCTTCTGATCATCCTCCGAGGAGGCCCGACCGAAAATCGTGAGCTTGTTGCCATCGCCTGCATCTTCGAAGTAGATGGCCGCAACGTACGGGCGGCTCGCGTCTGCCTCCGGATCCATGAAGCGCTCGATCACGGCCTTCCGGTCGCCAATCGTGAGGAAGGTGATGGTGTAGCCATCCTTCGATGTGTACCCCAGCGAATCGCTGCTGTTGCCGTAGTCGAGGAGCAGCGAAAGGTCCGCGCTCTCCCACTGGCCGACCACCGAGTCCACACCCGCCACGCCGACCACGTCCATCTCGCCGGGGATCTTGAACTCGATCTTGTTGGCCACCACCACGTTTTCAGCATCCTTGATGCTGCTCCCACCGCAGGCCATCGTGACCGCCATCGCTACCAGAACAAGAAGCGCGAACACGCGCGCCGCCGGGATTGCCACCGTCCGCATTGCTGCCGTCCCGCCGGGAATCGGATCGCGCACAGGGGCTCAAGTCCCGCGCACCCGGCTACTCCCCTGATCATCGGCCGCTCCAGGCAACTTCCTAAGGAAGATTTACCGTCCCGCTCCTGTTGTGATGCGCGGCTCGTGCATGTGGTCGAGCGCCGCGACGTCGGGGTAGTCGCAACACTCCACCGCTTCGTGCAGCTCTTTGGTCTCCGGCTGCAGCGTGACATGGCTGATCCCGTGTTGTTCGCGGAGCATAACGCTGAGCATCCCGATCGCCCGCTCGCTGGCGGCCATCGACTCCACCTCGACGTGCGCGCTCAAGCGAGACGAAGCTCGGCGCCAGCGACCAGACATGAAGGTCGTGGAGGCTGAGCACTCCAGGGATCGTCATCGCGTCTCGTTCGATTTGGGCGAGTTCCATCTCGGGTGGCGCCCCTTCCAGCAGGATGAGTACCGCCTGGCGGAACAGGAGCCACGCGCGCGGCACAACCAGTGCCGCGATCAACAGGCTGACCACGATGTCGATGGCCTTCCAGCCGGTGGTAATGATCACCACCGCCGAGACGATGACGCCGACCGAACCGAGCGCATCCGCTGCCACTTCAAACATCGCCCCGCGCGCGTTCAGGTTCGTTGCGCTGTGCCCGTGCAACAGCCGGAAGACCAGCACGTTCATACCGAGTCCGGCGACACCGACGATGAGGACAGGCCCGGCCGAAATGTCGAGGTCGCTGCCCGCCCGCTGAAACGCCTCCCAGGCGATGTAGCCCGTGATCCCCAGCATCAGCATCACGTGGATCGGCACCACCAGGACCTCGGCGCGCGCATAGCCAAAGCTGCGGCGCATGTCTGCGGGGCGACGCGCTACTGCCGCCGCGGCAAGCGCCAGGAGAAGCCCCGCCGAGTCCACCACCATGTGCCCTGCGTCGGAAACAAGCGCCAGTGAGCCGCTCCACGCGCCCGCGGCGACTTCGACCACCGCGAAGGCAAGCGTGAGGGCGAGGCCGATCCCGAGCGCCCGCGATACGCCGTGCTGATGCTCTGCAGCCATAACTCCAGTCTAACAACCGCGAAGGGGCGACCGGCCGGTCCGCCCGACCGCCTGAAACACCGACGTGGCTGGCACCGCTACACTCGCGGGGTGAGTGCCCTCGCCGCTCTCCTCGCGCTCCCGTTCCTGCTCTGGTCATGGATCCGCCACGACAACCAGGAGGACTTCGAGTTCGCAATCGGGATCATGGGCTTCCTGGCCATTGTTGCCGCTGGCGGCGGCATCGCCTGGTGGGCGTTCGCCTGAAGCGGCCTAACGTCCCGGTGAGGCCGCCCGCTTCATCCTCTCCACATCCTTCGTCCACCGCCCTTCCGTCGGGAATCGGTACAGAATCAGAAGCGCCGCGGCGGCACAAAACCCAAGGACATCGAACGACGTTCCGCCGAGAAAACGGACCAGGAGACCATAGACGGCAATCGCCTCCGAGAACGCCAGCCATTCCGCGCTCAGCAGGAAGGCTGCTTGCTCGGCGTCCGGTGCAGCCGCCTCGCCAAGTTGCTTACGAAGGCCCCTGTCGAAGATAACGGCCACCGTCGCCACATTGACCAGCCCGAACAACGCGAACCCCGCCCGGGCAAACCATGTCCATGCGTCCGCCGTCGCAACGACCGGCCCCACGCGGATTCCCGTGTCGACGAGCACGATCAGGCTCCCCAGCGCGACAAAGTACGCGATCTTCAGGTGGGTTCTTGTGCCCTTCGGGAATGTATCCATGATCTGCTAGTCGACAGGTGGCGGCCTGCCAGCCACCATTTCCGGAGACCGTAATGATTCGCTAACATAGCGAGATTCCTTCTGGAGCCCTCTCATGCCCGACACTAAGACCGCCTTCTGGCAGCTCGCCGACGTTCTCATCGCCGAGGGAAAGGCGGAGCGCGGCACGATGATGCGAATGGAATGCCTCCGCACGAAGGGGAAGTTCGTCGCCGGCATTGCATTCGAAGGCGAACTCGTGGTGAAGCTCAGCCGCGAACGCGTCGCCGAGCTGGTGTCCTCCGGGAAGGGACAGGCGTTCGCCCCGGCCGGGAAGGTCTTCAAGGAGTGGGTCGCCTTTGCTACCTACGACCGCCAGCAATGGGACGCCATGATTCGCGAGGCCTGCGCTGCCGCGAGCTAGCCCTCCGCCCGGTATGCTTGGGCCCCACCATCACCCCGGAGTAGCAACACTTGGATCTCCAACTCGAAGGTAAGGTCGCCATCATCACCGGCGGCAGCGAAGGCATCGGTAAAGCCACCGCCATCGAACTCGCCAGCGAAGGCGTCAACGTCGCCATCTGTGCCCGGCGCGAAGACGTGCTGGCAGAGGCCGCCAAAGAGGCCGCCAGCGCCGGCCGTGGCAAGGTCATCGCCATCACCGCCGACGTCACCAACCCGGAGGACGTGCAGGGCTTTGTGCAGGCTGCCGTCAACGAATTTGGCGGCGTCGACATCCTCGTCAACAACGCCGGCACCTCTTCCGCCTCACCCTTCGAGGCCGTCGAAGACGAGACCTGGGGCTACGACCTCGACCTCAAACTCTATGGCGCCATCCGCACCAGCCGCGCGGCCATCCCCCACATGCGCGCCCGTGGCGGCGGCCGGATCATCAACCTCACCGCCGTCAGCGGGAAGACGCCGGGCGCCTCGTCGCTCCCCACCAGCGTCAGCCGCGCCGCCGGCATCGCCCTCACCAAGGCGATGTCCAAGGACCTCGCCAAGGACGGCATCCTCGTCAACACCATCTGCATCGGTCTCGTGAAATCCGGCCAGATCTCCCGCGGCGCTCAGCGACGTTTCCCCGATGCGCCGCTCGAAGAGGCCTTCCAGAAGATGGGCGCCAATGTCCCCCTCGGCCGTATCGGCGAGGCCCGTGAAGTTGCCGCTCTCATCGCCTTCCTCTCGTCACCCCTCGGTGGGTTCATCAGCGGCACCGCCATCAACGTCGATGGCGCCATGGGCAACGCGACCTAGGCGTTTGGGCCTCGAAAAGGTCATCTCGGGTGGCCAGTCAGGCGCCGACCAGGGCGGGCTGGAGGCTGCCCGCCGCGCCGGCATCCCCACGGGCGGACTGGCGCCCCTCGGCTTCCTCACCGAAGACGGACCACAGCCCGAACTCGGTTCCCGCTACGGCCTCGAAGAGTCCAGCGGGGGCTACGATGAGCGCACCGTGGCGAACGCCCGCGCCGCCGATGCCACGGTCGTCTTCGCCCGCAATCCCCGGTCCGACGGCACCAGGCTCACCCTCGAAACCGTCAAGAAGTTGCGCAAGCCGTGCATCGTCAATCCGCGGCCCGGAGAACTCCGCGCCTTCCTCGCCGAGCACGATGTCCGGGTTCTGAACGTGGCCGGCAACCGCGAGTCCATTGCCCCCGGACTCGCGGCTGAGGTTGAGCACCTTCTCTTCGAGGCATTCACCACCAAAGACTGAGCGCCCTACGTTTCCGCAAGCTCGACTCGCGCTGCGGGGCTGGTGGCGGCCCGGAACACCAGGAGTGCCGCGAGTGCGAGGACTGCTGCCGCCATCATGACCGTGGGGGCAATTCCCAGCGCTCCTGCTGCCAGAGCCAGCCCGAATCCGATGATGATCTCTCCCGTGTACTCCGCCTGCGCCAGGAACGAGTGGACGGTCGCGCGCACATCGCTCGTCACCCGCCGGTTCACCCAGATCGTCCCGACTGCCCGCGTCACCGGCATCGTGATGCCGCTCACGAGCACAATCCCGGCCATGGCCGACACGCTGTCAGGGGCCTGCGCCAGCACGACGAACCCCGCGACGCCCGTGAGGCATGCCAGCGCGTAGAGAGGCCGCGCAACTGCGACTCCCTCGATATGGGACTCGACGATCCTGAGTGCAATCGCTCCCGCGGCGAGCGTCACGAGCGACAGTGCCGTCAGCCAGGCGATCGGTTCGCCGCCGCCCGGAAACCCGAGATCAACGAGGATCTTCGGGTACAGCCTCCCAGTCTCAGCGGCGCCGTGAATCAGCACAGTCGCAAGCAGGATCACCAGGATCTCGCGGTCCCGCCGGGCCAGTGCGATCCCCCTCCGGAAGATCCCGGCGGAGGTTCGCCAACGATTTCCTGGCGCCGGCACGAAGTTTCCTTCCGGCCAGCGGATCGCAATGACGGCTCCGATGGCAGCCGTCGCGGAGCCGGCCACCACCATTGCCGTGGCCAGGCTGGTCCCGAGTGCGAGCAACCCGAAGCCCACCGTTCCCGCGAACCCGCCGATCTGTTCCCAGCGGGCACTCGTCGTCAGGATCCGCGAAGTCCCGGGCCCCTCGCCCAATTCGTCGGTGAGCCACGCCACGTCGGCGCCGCTCGAAAACGTCCAGCCGAGCCCCCAGGCCATTTGCGTCACAACCAGTGCCGGAAACCCGGTGACGAATGCTGTGACGACCATCGCCACGCCGGAGATGACCTGTGCCGCGACGACCGCCCACTTACGGCTGATCGTGTCCGCCACGACTCCCGCCGGGATCTCCGAGACCAGCGAGAGCAGCCCCTGGGCCGTGCCGATGAAGACAAGCTCGAACGGCGTGAGGCCGGCAACGACGACGAGGTAGAGGGTCGTCGCCAACCACCAACCGCGTGCGCAGACGGCCCTGCCAAAGTTGAATCGCAGGTAGGAACCCGCGAGGTCACGCTCCCACATGCGACTGCTCAAACTCTTCCAGCACAGTCGCGATGGTCTGTCGCGCTTGCTCGACGAAGGGAACGTTCGTGTACCGGTAGTACGGCAGCGCCATCACGCCCATCGAGAGCGCCCAGCCACGGCCGCGGTCCCACATCGCATCGTCGGCGCCGACAGCGTCCCGGAACACTTGCCTCGACCGGGCGTCGAAAAGGTTCCACGCCGGCATCAGCTCAACGGCCGGGTCGCCAACGCCGAGCGCCCCCCAGTCGATAATGGCGCTCAAGCGACCTTCGTGGACCAGCATGTTGCCGGGATGGAGGTCGCCGTGCAGCCAGACCGGCGGCCCCCGCCAGACCGGCGCGGCCAGGGCTCGCTCCCAAACCGCCAGCATCGCTGCCGGGGCGAAATCGTCCTCCCACTCCGGCACACGTTCGCGAACTGCTTCGTCGCGGTGTTCGAGCGGCAGCCCCCTCCCGAAGTTTTGTTTTCCCGCGGGCGGACCATCGCTCGCATCGACCCGTCCCATGGCAGCGATGAAGGCGCCAAGCGATCGGGCCGCTTCATCCAGATCACTGATGTTCTCCCGGGTCGGCGTATCGCCCGGCAGCCACGGCACAATCGACCAGCCCCACGGGTACCCCTCGGCCGCTGTGCCGGTCGCGATGGGAGCAGGGATCGCGAGTGGCAGCTTTCCCGCAAGCTCTGGAAGCCAGCGGGCTTCGCGTTCGGCCTGCCCCGCGGCCCAGTCGATCCGGGGAAGCCGAATCAGCATGTCCTCGCCCAGCCGGAAGAGCGCGTTGTCGGTGCCGGCACGCGGCATCTCTCGCAGCGGCAACTCTGCCCACCGGGGAAACTGCCCGGCCAGCAGGCGCCGCACCAGCGGTTCGTCGATGTCGAGTTCGTTCTCGTGCATGCGGGTGGCCATCAGTGGCGCCACCCGCGGTGGTCGTTCTTAGCGGCGTCGCACGCCGGTATCTCCAGGTTCAAAGTACGCACAGCGCGTCATGTCCTCCGTGTAGCTCAACGGTCGGTTGTTCGTGGACATGGAAATTGTGCGCATGGCCTTCTCCTGGTCGGTCAGGTGCTTCGGCGAGTGTATGTCGCCGGCTGCCGGAAGGGAATCTGCCCCTACGGCTCCAGCACCACCTTCCCGAAATTCTCGTTTCGCTCCATGTACGCCTGCGCTTCGCCCGCCTCTGCAAGGGGGAATACCCGGTCCACGATCACCTTGATCGCGCCGCTCGCGAGGTGTGGCACCACGCTCTTCGCGAACGCCTGGGTGGCTGTCGCCTTCTCTTCGAGCGGCCGCGACCGAAGGACCGTACCCCGTACCTGCAGCCGCTTTCGCATCAGCTGCCCCAGCTCGACTGCCGGCCTCGAACCGCCCATGGTCCCAACGACGACCATCCGCCCGCGCACCGCGAGCGAGGCGATGTTCTGCTCCCAGTACGGCCCGCCAACGACGTCCAGGACCACATCGACACCGCCGCCCGTCATCTCGCGCACCGTGTCCGCGAACTGCGGTTGCTCGACAAGGATGCCCACATCCATTCCCAGCTTTGTCGCCGAATCCAGCTTCGACTGCGTCCGCGCCGTGCCAATAACCGGCGTCGCGCCCATCGCCTTCGCCACCTGGATCGCGGCCGTCCCCACACCCGATCCGGCAGCATGGATGAGGACCGATTCCCCCGCCACGAGGTCGCACTGGCGCAGCGCATCATGGGCCGTGATAAAGACTTCGGGTGTGCCGCCCGCCTCGTTCCAGCTCATCGCTTTCGGCACTCGCACGGCCATCCGCTGGTGGACGGTGCACTGTTCGGCATAGCCGCCCCCGGCGAGGATGCCCATCACCCGGTCCCCGGCCGCGAATCCTTCGACCCTGGCGCCCGTGCCGATCACTTCGCCGGCAAACTCGATGCCCGGTACTTCGTGCTCCGGTTTCGGTCCCGGCTGGGGATAGCTCCCCATGCGCTGCAGGATGTCGCCGCGATTCAGGGCCGTTGCCCGGATCGCGACGAGCAGATCTTCCGGCCCGGGAACTGGATCAGGTATCTCGCGAAGGACCAGTTTCTCAGGCCCGCCGACACTTTCGAGGACGATTGCTTTCATACGCCGGAGCTTACATCGCTGGCCGCCCCGCGGTTCAATCCTTCCGCCAGCGCATCACCACGAACTCCGGGACCCGGAAGTTGTCCTCCATATCCGGGTCGTCGCGCAGCGTCTCGTCTTCCGGCAGCGGTTCGAGGAACCGCTGCAGCGACAGGCCAGCCCCAAGGAACGTTTCCATGTAGGCGCTCAGCGGGCGGTGGTAGTTGGTGATCGAGATGCCTTTCCACTCCAGGACCACCTCTCGCTGGTCCAGGTACCGCCACATCGGCCGATACTGCCGCACACCAAACTCGTCCCGCACCCACGGCTCCATCGCCGACGTGAAACCGGTGTTTGCCATCAACAACCGGCCACCCGGCCTCAGCGCCCGTGTCATTTCCGCAATCGCCGCCCGGTAATCCGGGATGTCCACCAGCGTCAGGTAGCTGACGACAAGGTCGAACAGCCCGGACGCCACCGGCAGACACTCGCCGCTCGCCCGGACCACCCGGCTGCCCCGCGCCGCTGCCGTCCGAACGAGCCCCCGTGTTGGGTCAATGCCCAGGCAGCTTGCGCCCCGCTCCGTCAGCATTCGGCAGAAGCGTCCCTCGCCACAGCCGACATCCAGGACCCGGAGACCGCGCACATCTCCCGCTTCTCGCAACATCACGGGGTCGAGGATGTGCTTGCGGGCCTCGTTGCCCGTGTCCACCGAGGCGATCCACGCCTCCGCCGACGCCTCCCACCCTGCGCTAGCCATGCGTTGCCACCACGGTAGCTAGCAACGCACACGCGTTGTCTCGGTTAACGAAGCGACAGCCAGGGATCACCGATCAGGAACCAGCGACGGACGCCGCGGCTACCACCAGCCGAGCTTGTAGCTCCAGCCCTTCTGGACGCGCCCCACAGGGCCCGCGTCCTTCAGCCGGATGAGGTGTTTGCGGCAGAGCGGCACCGTCAGCCGCTCACGCTCCTCGTCGCGCCATTTCAGTACGGCGACTTCGTCGTACGGCGTTTCCGTACACCAGAGGCAGCGGGGACGTGGCATTTAGCGAAGTCCCAGCTCGGCCGCGACAGCGAGCGGGTCCGGGAGGTTCCACAGCCAGCTCTCCCGTAACCAGAAGCCGTCGACTACGGTGCTGTGATAGACGCCGTCGGCATCGGGCAGCCGGGGTCGAAGCGCCCCATCTTCAAGGACATAGAATTCCACGGCCCGCCGGCCCGGATCCGCGATCCAGTACTCGCGAACACCGGCTGCCTCATATTCGAAAAACTTCTGGCCCCGGTCGCGGGTCTGGCTCTCCGGGCTCACGATCTCCACCACGAGGTCCGCGGGACCTTCAAGATACGTGTCGTGAACCCGCTCGATATGTGCAGTCTCCACGAACACAAGGTCGGGTTCCCGGCCGACGTCGGCCAGCCGCATTTGGAACCTCTCATAGAAGATCTCACCCAATTGATGATGGTCCACGTACAGGCCGAGCAACGTGATCAGGAAGCGCCCCAACTGTTGGTGCGCCCGGCTCACCGGGCTCATCGGGAACACCCAACCTTCGACCCATTCCGCTTTGTAGCCTTCGTAGTCGCGGAGGAATTCCTCATAGCTGACACGCGTGCCGACGGCTCCAGCCGGGGCTGACGTAGGTGATTCGGCCATCGTTCCAGTATAGACGCCACTACAAGTCCATCTCATAGCCCCACTCCCGGCTCTGCCAGGCGTCCGGCGCGTAGCGAAATCGCGTTCGCCGAAACCCTTTCCGCTCGTACAGCCGGTGGGCATCGAGAAAGGCGATGTCGCTAAAGAGGAACAATCGCTCGCCACCACGCTTTCGCGCTTCGTCGATCACCCAGTCCACCAGCCGACCACCAATCCCCTGCCGGTGCGCCGTTGGCCGAACGTAGAGCCGGTTCAACCGAAACACCCCCGGCTCCGGCTCACTGATCCCGATGCACCCCAGCACCCGGCCTTCCGCCTCTGCCACCATGAACCCCAGCGGGTAGTGCTGGTCCGGCCGCACGATATCGCCGTCGTCGTCCGGGGAGAACACGTAGCCATACGGCGCCCATGCCTCGATGACGACTTCCTTGGGGCCTTCACCATGGCGGTCGAAGTCGTAGGGGACGATGGCAACCTCCATCGCTCAGACCTCGTCGGGTTCCGACATCCCCATGATGTTGTAGCCGGCGTCAACGTAGAGCGTCTCGCCCGTAATCCCCGACGCCCCGTCGCTGCAGAGGAAGGCAGCCGTAGAGCCGACCTCCATGATATCGACGCCGCGCCGCAGCGGCGCCGCTTCCGCCGCCTTCTTCAGGAAACCCCGGAAGCCGCTGATCCCCGACGCGGCAAGCGTGCGGATGGGACCGGCGCTGATCGCGTTCACCCGGATGCCCTGCGGCCCAAGGTCCGCTGCCAGGTACCGCACCGTCGCTTCCAACGAGGCCTTCGCCACGCCCATGACGTTGTAGTGCGGCATCACTTTTTCGGCGCCGTAGTAAGTCAGCGTGATGACGCTGCCACCGGCCTGCATCAACGGCATCGCCGCCCGCGTGAGCCCAACCAGCGAATAGACCGAGATGTTGTGCGCGAGCAAGAAACCGTCGCGGCTCGTATCGACAAAGCGGCCCGCCAGGTCCGCGCGGTCCGCGAAGGCGATGCCATGGATCAGGATGTCGAGTTTGCCGAAGCGCTTCTCCGCCCGCTCGAACGTTGCCGCGATCGCTTCGTCCGACCCGACATCGCATTCGTCGATAAAGTCCGACCCGAGGCTCTCCGCCAGTGGCCGCACGCGCTTCTCAAGGTTGGGGCCCGCGTAGCTGAAGCCGATGCTGGCGCCGTCCCGGTGCAGTGCCTGGGCAATGCCCCAGGCAATCGAATGGTCGTTGGCGACTCCGAAGATCAAAGCGTTCTTGCCGTCTAGCGTTCCCATGACGGGCAAGGGTATGCGTTCGGCGCAACCGGGGAAAGTCAGGAACGGCTATCCCACCCACTCGATCCACTCCCCGTGAGGGTCCCGATTGGCCAGCAACCGCTCGTCTTGTACTCCGCCAAGCCACGTGGTCAGCACCATCGTCGACCCTTCGCAGGCCAGCCAGGCGATGTCCCGAGCCGCTCCCAAAGCAGGAATCACCTCCTCGACGAAAGCTCGCTGCACGTCCGGCGGCATATGGGCCATCACGTGCGAGTGGTAGATCACGGGCACGACCTCTTCCGGAATCGCTGCCACCAGTTCGGGGACGGCAACCAGGGCATCGCCCTGGCGAATGTCCGGCGGGTCCTCAAGCGCAACTTCAATCGCGGCGTCCAGCCGTGCCATGCGCGCTTTCTGTTCGGGCCAGACCAGCGCCCGCATCCAGAGCCGAGCGTCTTCGTCTCCCAGGTCGACGGGCGACATGTCGACGCCGACCCGGCTCACCACATCAGGCATCGATTCGGGCACGGGGACGCGGTTCACCCCTCGGACCTCGCAGGCCACGACCACCGGGCTCCCGTCCGGGCCCGCCGTTTCTTCAGTCGAGTAGGCATACCGGTAGCGGTCGAAGGCCAGTTGCAGGCCAGCGCTCGCCCCCACGTCGATCAGCGCGAGACTGCGGCCACCGGCCACCGCCTGTGTGGCCGCGAGCCCCGGCAGGAGCGCCGAACAGCGATTGACCTCGTTCGTCTGCACCAGCCGCGTGCGTACGAGTTCCCTGACCTCGTCGACGCGCTGCGCGGCAAACGCCTGAAATGCCGGGAAGGCGTCATCCGTGACCAATCCATCCCGGTAGATGGCCGCGAGCCGGGTGTCCGGGCGCTTGAGCACCAGGTAGTGGACCGCCGCCAGCAGAAGGTTCGCCCGACGCACGCCTTCCCGGCCTTCGTTCGCCAGCGTCAGCAGTCCGTCGTCTCCTGCCGTACCCCGGGTGATCGCCCGGTAGAGAGGCGCCTCATCACCGCATTCGACCTCGGCAAAGAGTTCGAATTGGCTGCGCACCTCGTCGAGGGTCAGCGTCATGCTTAGCGCTTTCGCTTCCTTTTGGCTTTTGGCTTCTGCTGCATCGTCAGGAATCCGCCGGTCATCACTCCGGCGACGAGACCCGTGAGCAGGACCGCGGCCATGCTCTCCGTGACGATCGCGACCACCGTAACGGCGATCGCCGCCAGCACCGCGGCGATGATCAGCGGCCGGTTCTCCCGGATTAGCCGCACTTACTTCACCACGAAGTAGCGCGCCTCCTCGTGGTGTACCACGATCGCGCTCGTTGTCTGTTCCGGGTGCCACTGGAACGTCTCACTCAACTCCACGCCGATGCGCTCGGGCTTCAACAGCGTAGCGATGCCGACCTGCTCCCCGAGGTCGGGGCAGGCCGGGTAGCCGAACGAATACCGGCTCCCCTGGTATCCCTGCGAGAACAGCTCCTTGATGGTCTCGCCATCCTTGCCGGCGATGCCCAGCTCCTGCCGCACGCGCCGGTGCCAGAACTCGGCCAGCCCTTCGGCGGTCTCCACGGCAAAGCCATGGAAGTGCAGGTAGTCCTTGTACTCGCCGGACTCGAAAAGCTCCTTGGCGTGGTCGGTCGCTTTCGGCCCGACGGTCACGAGGGTGAAGGCCACGGTGTCGAATTCGCCGCTCTCGGCGTCGCGGAAGTAATCGGCGATGCAGAGCCGTTTCCCGGTCGTCTGTCGCGGGAACCGGAAACGCACCGGCTCGCCCGCCGGGTTTCCTTCGCCATCCACCTCGGGCCAGACAAGCAAGTCGTTGTTGTCCGCCTGGCAGCGGTAGTAGCCGTATAGCACCTGCGGCACCAGCAGCGCCTTCGCCACCGCTTCTTCCTGGAGCCGCCGAAACACCGGACGCACTTCGTTCTCGACGAACGCTGCGTACTCGGCCGTCGATCGCTGACCGCGCTGGTACTGCCACTGCCCGCGGAAGAGCGCCGTCTCGTTGACGTACGGGAAGATGTCGCGGAGGGGCAGTCCCTTCACCACGCGGCTGCCCCAGAACGGCGGTTCTGGCACCGGCCGGTCCCGCTTCACCTCGTTCCGCACGTATTCGTCCGTGCGCGGCGCGACCAGCGTCGCCGTCGTGCCCGGTGCATCGCTTTCCGCGCTCGCAGCCTGTTTCGTCTGCCGCGACGGTATCGCTTCGCCCGCCATCAGACGGTCCATCGTCGCCAGTCCCTCAAAGGCGTCCTGGCAGTAGTAGACGCGCCCCTTGTAGATCTCGCGCAAGTCCTGCTCCACGTACTTCCGTGTGAGGGCGGCGCCTCCCAGCAGCACCGGGTAGTGGAAGAGCTCCCGCTGGTTCAGCTCTTCCAGGTCTTCCCGCATCACCACCGTGCTCTTCACCAGCAGCCCGCTGAGGCCGATCGCGTCGGCGCCAATCTCCGCTGCCGCATCGATGATGTTCTGGATCGGCTGCTTGATCCCGATGTTGTGCACCGTGTAGCCGTTGTTCGTCAGGATGATGTCGACGAGGTTCTTCCCGATGTCGTGGACATCCCCGCGCACCGTGGCAAGCACCACGCGACCCTTCGTGCTGCCTTCCGCCCGCTCCATGTGCGGCTCAAGGTGGGCAACGGCGGCCTTCATCGTCTCCGCGCTCTGCAACACAAATGGCAACTGCATCTTGCCCGAGCCGAACAGGTCACCCACGACCTTCATCCCGTCCAACAGGAACTCGTTGATGATCGTCAGCGGGTCATGCCCTTCCAGTGCCTCGTCCAGGTCCGTATCGAGCCCGCGCCGGTCGCCATCGACGATTCGCTGCTTCAGCCGTTCATCCACCGGGAGCTTCGCCCGCTCCTTGGCTACGTCCACCTGCGCCGCCTGCTCACCTTCGAAGAGGCCGATGAACACCGTCAGCGGGTCGTAGTCTTCCCGCCTTCGATCATGGATGAGGTCCCGCGCCGCCTCAAGCTGGTCGTCCGGGATGCGGTTGATCGGCAAGATCTGGCGCGCATTCACGATCGCCGCGTCCAGCCCCGCCTCGACGGCCTCGGCGAGGAAGACGGAGTTCAGCACCCGCCGCGCCGCCGGCTTCAGGCCGAACGACACATTCGAGACACCGAGGACCGTGTGCACGTCCGGGAACTCCGCCTTCAGCCGCCGAATGCCTTCCAGCGTCGCCATCGCGTCTTTGCGTAGCTCTTCCTGGCCGCTGCTCAGCGGGAAGGTGAGCATGTCGAAGAGGAGGTCGCCCGGCTCCATGCCATACCGGCCCACCGCGATCTCGTAGATCCGCCGGGCCACGCGCAGTTTCCACTCCACATCGCGTGCCTGGCCCTCCTCGTCGATGACCAGCGCAATCGCCCCGGCTCCATGCGTCCGGATGAGCGGCAGCACGCGGGAGATCTTGTTCTCCCCATCCTCGAGGTTGATCGAGTTCACGATTGCCTTACCGGCGTAGAGCTTCAACGCCGCTTCGATCACCGGCGGCTCCGTCGAGTCGAAGACGAGCGGCAGGGTGGACTGCCCTCGAAGGTCGCTTACCAATCGCTGCATATCGGGCACGCCATTGCGGCCCACGTAGTCCACCATCACATCGAGGACGTGCGCGCCTTCTGCCGCCTGCTCCTTCGCCAGCCCAACCATCCCGTCCACATCCTCGGCCAGCACCAGGTCGCGAAACTTCCGGGACCCCGTCGCGTTCAGGCGCTCGCCAATAACCAGGAAGCTCGTGTCCTGCTCGATCGGTACGCTGCTGTAGAGGCTTGCAGCGGCAGGTTCGTAGGAGCCATGCCGCTCCTTCGGCGCCCTGCGGCCGATTGCCGCTATCGCCGCCTCAAACAGCTCCGGCGACGTCCCGCAACAACCGCCCGCGATGTTCGTCCCAAATTCGTCCACGAAGATCTTCTGGTAATGGGCGAACTCTTCGGGCGTCAGTCGGTAGCAGGCTTCGCCGTCCACGAGCTCGGGGAGCCCCGCATTCGGCGCAACGAACACCGGTCGCCGCGAATGTTCCGCCAGGTACCGCACGTGCTCCACCATCTCCTGGGGGCCCGTGGCGCAGTTGATCCCAACGATGTCGACGACGTCGAGCGTGTCGAGGATCGTCAGTGCCGCGGCGATGTCGGTCCCGAGCAACATCGTGCCGGTCGTCTCGATAGTGACACTGGCGATCACGGGGACACGCGTTCCCGTGTCCTCGAACACTGCCGCCGTGGCCGCCAGGGCCGCCTTTGTCTGCAACAGGTCCTGGCACGTCTCGATCTTCACAACGTCGATGCCGCCCTCGACAAGGCCGCTCACCTGCTCGTAGTAGCTGTGATAGAGGGTGTCCCAGTCGGTATGCCCCAGTGACGGCAATTTCGTTCCCGGGCCTACCGTGCCAAAGCTGTAGCGCGGCCATTCCGGCGTGCTGAACTCATCGCGCACCGCGTTCAGCTGCTGCGCCGCCAGCCGGTTAATCTCCCGGACTCGTGGCACCAGGTCGTACTCTTCGAACACGATTTCGTTGGCGCCGAACGTGGCGCTATCGACCGCATCGCAGCCCGCTGCATAGAAGCTGCGCTGGATGTTGGCGATCGCGTCCGGGTCGGAAATGGTCAGGTACTCGTTGCAGCCGTCGCGGTCGCCGTAGTCGGGGCCGGGGCGCATGGCAAGCAGCGACGACCCGATCGGGCCGGCTGTGAAGAGCACCTGCCGGGCAAGGCGCTCCATGAAGGGATGCTGTAATCGCGTGTAGGCCATGGACAATCCAGCGTACACGGTTGGCGAACAGCGGACGTTGTCTCCGTGTGGTGCCTGACACACGAGGGCCGCGGCACGATCTCGTGCCGCGGCCCTCAATGATCTGGTGCGGAGGCCGGTTAGCCGGTCGTGCGCTTTGCGACCAGTGCGGCGCCACCGCCAAGGGCGAAGAGGGCCGCTCCGAGTGCCAGCACCCAGCCGATCGGGCTGCCGTTCCCGCCGTCGGTGCCGCTACCGGTGTTCGGCGGTCCCGGAGGCACAGCCGTGGCCGTCGCTGTTGGCGCCGGTTGCGTCGCCGTTGCCGTCGGAGGCACCGATGTGGCTGTCGCCGTCGGTGCCGCGGTCGTGGCGGTCGGCGTTGCCGTGGCCGGAGGCGGAGCAACGTCACCCGTCGTGATCTGGATGCGCGCCACCGGGTCGGTCCACGCGTGGGCGCTCGTCAACACGCCGATGCCCTGGATGCCCGGGTGTGGCATCACGACACCGTTCTCGTCGACGTGCCCACCAAGGCCGTCGAAGGCCACGGGGCCGGCCGACCCGCAGAGACCCGTGAGGTCCGCTGCGCTCTCGGTGTTCACTTCGGTGCCCGCGTCATACGAGTCCGCGTACACATCGATCCCGCTCCCGAGGGCGACAGAGTCGATTCCTGCGAACCCGTCATTTGTGCAGCCGAGCATCGTCGCCAACGAGATCAACGATCCGGCCGGGGCGTCGAACGTTGCCATCAGGCGCGTACCCGGCATGAGCGGCGCCGATGCGAGAACTGAGGCGTTGTACACGTACGGTGAGGCGTTCAGTTCAGCCAGCAGCGTCGACGGGTTGCCCGTCTCGGCCACCGCCTGCAGGCCCGGCGATGCCGCCTCGCCCATCTGGTAGATGTGGCCGTCGGCGCTGTGCGCCGCTATGACTGGCGGGCTGAAAAGCTGGCCGCTGGTCAGGTTGTCGATTGCGACGTTGTAGGTGACCGTCGGGACGACCTGGGCCGTGACCATGATCGTCGGGTCCGTCCAGCCGTGGTCCATCACCGTCAGGTCGCCGACGCCCGTGATTCCCGGGTGCACGGTGATGACGCCACCTTCGTCGGTGTGCGCGTTGCCGTCGGCCGGCAGGGATACCGGGCCAATCACACCACAACCGTCGACGATGTCTTCACTCAGCTCGCTGTTCGGCTCTGTCCCCGCGTCGTAGCCAACGCCGGTGGTGGAGTCGCTGCCGCTCGTCGGTAGTGCCCACGAATCGAGGCCAGTGAAGCCGTCGTTGGTGCAGCTCAACATCGAAACGATGGACAGCATCGAGCCGCTGGGACCGGAGACCATCAGGGTCACACTGTCGCCGCCGAGGATCGGGCCGTTGCTGCCAATCGCAACGTCGTAGACGCCGCTGGCGCCCTTCAAGGCGTCGGCAAGGACGTTCGGGTTCCCCATCTCAGCGATGGTCTGCACCCCCGCCGAGGCGGCCTGGCCCAGTTCGAAGACGTTCGCCGTGCCGTCGTGGACCACGACGACGGGCGGGGAGAATGGCTGGCCGGATGTCAGATTCTCGATGGTGATGTTCCAAACTGTGTCACCATCTGCGGCTTGTGTGTGCTGTGTGTTACCGCCAACGATGGCGATCCCGGCCGCCATCGCGACGACCGCCAGCGCGGCGCCTAGTTGCATCAACTTGCGCAAGCGCAACCTCCGGGCCCGTGGATTCACCGATGTCTCGATAGGGGGCCAAGCGTCACCATCCCAGAAACCACCCGGCCAAACGGTTACACAACGCTTACAAGTCCTTGCAATCGCATATACAATTACGCGCACATGACTGAAATCACTCCCGTAAACGGCCCCGTCGACATTGTCGTCGTCAGCGACTTCGTCTGACCGTGGTGCTATATCGGCCTCGGTGAGGTCGACAAACTCCGGCGCGAATATGACGTCAATATTCGCTGGGCGCCGTACTTCCTCGATCCCTCAACGCCGCCTGAAGGCAAGCCGCGCAAGCCTCAGACGAAGCCCGACGACGCGCCGTCGTATATGGAGCAACGCGCCCTCGACTCCGGCATCAAGCTGACCCGCGGCCGCACCTGGACGTCTAACTCCTATCTCTCCCTGCAGGCCGCCGAGTTCGCCGAGGAACACGAGCACGAAGGCGATTTCCACCGCGCCATGTTCAAATCCTACTTCGAAGACCTCGCCGATATCGGCAAGATCGAGACGCTTGTCGAAGTCGCGGAGTCGGTCGGCCTCGACGGTACGGCCCTCGCCGATTCCCTCGAGTCAGGCGAATACCGCGAGCGCGTCGATGAAGGCATCCTCTGGGCCCGCAGCGTTGGTGTCACCGGCGTCCCCACATTCATCTTCGATGGCCAGTGGGGCATCGTCGGCGCCCAGGACTATCCCGTCTTCCAGTCCCTCATGGAGCGCTTGGGCCAGAAGCCTCGCGAATCCTAGCCGCCTCCGGCTGCCGTCACGCCCCGGATCTCGTCCGCGATCTCCGGCTCGCCCATCCGTTCCGCTTCGCTGATCCCGACCGTTGTGAACCGGTCCTGCGGGGCGCCGCGCGTATGGGCAAAAGCCTGGATGAGCGCCACCGAGACGATCGTAAGGCCGCCCATCACCGCCAGCGTCTCCTGGATCCCGATCCGGTCGGCCACGATGCCCAATGGCAGTGCAGCAATGCCGAACAGGCTCCAGCTCAGCATCGTCATCGACTGCACGCGCCCCTGGTAGCTGCTCTCGGTGTACGTCATCGTCAGCGAGTTGTTCAGCGACTGGAACGCGGCGGCGAATCCCCCGACGCCAATCAGGATCACCAACCCGACTACGAAGTTTGGTGACGCCCCGAGCGCCACCAGGGTCCCGCCGAAAACAACGGCCAGGATAGGCGCCGCAAACCATGACCATTTCGAGTCCGCGTAGGCCGCCACGAGGATGGTGGAAACCACCGCACCCACGGCCGTGGCGCCTGACATGATCCCCAGCCCGCTCGCCCCGACGTTGTAGACGTCCTTGGCGATTGACGGGAGGAACGTCTGGTAGGGGAAGCCGATCATCACCGCTGCGAACGAAACGAGAATCAGGTTCCAGATCGCCGGTCGCCCCTTCACGTAGCGAAGGCCATCGTTCAGGTCGGCAAGGGGAGAGCGCGCCGTTTCGCGGGGCTTCGGAGCCCCCGGCGGTAGCTTCAGCAACGATATGCAGGCGATCAGGAAGCCGGCCGTCGTCATCAAGTACACACCCGCCAGCCCGATCAGCGGGATCGCGATGAAGATGCCCGCGAGCGACGGCCCCACGACGCGCGTGCTGTTCATGCTCATCTGCTGCAGCACCACAGCGTTGCCCACGTGCTCGCGCCCCACGAGGTCGCTGATGAATGCCTGGCGGGCCGGGCCCACCACGCTAAAGAGCGTCCCCTGGTTCACGCTCGCCACCACCAGCATCCAGAACTGGATGAGGTCGAAAGCGATCATCGAGGCGATCCATGCCGAGTTCAGCGCGATCAACGCCTGCGTGACGATGAGTGTGTTCCGCTTTGGCAGCCGGTCGGCCACCACACCTCCCCATAGCGAGAGCAGGAGCTGAGGAACGCCGAAGCCGAGCGTTACGAGCCCGAGCGCCCCGTTCTTCCCGGTCAGGTCAAAGGCGAGATAGCCCCGCGCAAGGACCTGCATCTGCATGCCGAGGAACGAGAAGAGCGTGCCCCACCAGAGGATGCGGTACTGCTGATTGCCGAGTGCAGCGAACGTGCGGGAAGCGACTGAGCCCTGCGCCAAGACGGCTGCTCACTCTCACGAAAAGGTGAAAGCTTAGCCTAGCACTAGGTATTCTTATGGCGTTACTTGCGTACGTAACCGCCCGAATGTCGGTTTTCTCAAACAACCGTCGCCTTCGTATACTCCTTCAACCCTCAGTACTCGGAGCACCAGCATGTCCCAGATCTCGACCGCCGACGCCGGCCACGTCCGCACCATCACTCTCAACCGGCCCGAGGTGAAGAACGCCCTCAGCCAGGAACTCGCCTGGGGCATCCTCGAAGCGGTTGCGGCAGCGAGCGCCGACGACAACGTCTGGGTCATCGCCATCACCGGCTCCGGCGACGCGTTCTGTGCCGGCCTCGACCTTTCCCCGGGAGCCGAGCCGTTTTCGCCGCTCACCCCCATGGATACCCAGCTCGACGACCTTGGCTGGGTCAGCCGCCTCTTCCTCGACCTTCGGCACGGCTGCGACAAGCCCATCATCGCTGGCATCAATGGCGTCGCCGTAGGCGCCGGGCTCTCGCTCGCCCTTGCCGCTGACATCCGGATCATGGCGCGAACGGCCCGGCTCATGGCGGGCTACCCTCGTATCGGCGCCTCACCCGACGGCGGCATGACCATCACCCTCTCGCAGCTCGTTGGCTACGAACAGGCCATGCGTTTCCTCCTCGAGAACCGCACCGTCACGGGCGACGAGGCGAAGTCCCTCGGCATGGTTGGCGAAGTCGTCGAAGACGAAGCTCTTCCTGCCCGCCTTGCTGAGTACTGCGCATTCATCGCCGAGCGCTCGCCGATCACCGCCCGGCTCACCAAGCGCGGCCTCCGCGAGGCGACAACCGCAATCAATACCGAGTCCCACCTCCGCTTCGAGGTTGCCAACATTCGACGTGCCTTCGCGAGCGATGATGCCCAGGAAGCCCGCAAGGCCTTCTTCGAAAAGCGGCCTCCGGTCTTCAAGGGCAAGTGACGGCAGCGCCGGACTCTGAGTTCGGAAATGGCTACTTGCGCTAAGGGCTGGCTGCCCCTTCACTTATAGGAAGATATGCGCCTATTGCCACTCGTAGCGCTGGCCCTCGGCTGTCTTGTCTTCGGTGGCTGTCGAGATCGCAACGGCGCTGAGCCTGCGACCACGACACCGGCGGCGACTGCGACCGCTGCAACGTCGTCGACCGCCGAGACAGCAATCACCGCTACTCCTCGTTCCACGGCAACCGGAACGACTCCGGTTGCCTCGCCTGAGTCGTCGCCAACAACCGCCACGACGTTCTCTCGCCAACCGGGCACCCACGACCTCTCGATTGTCAGTGGCGGCCTCAAGCGCCATTACCTTGTCCATGTCCCCGAAGGTCTGGATGACTCCCTGCGGGTGCCCGCGGTTGTCGTCCTCCATGGGGGTGGCGGCAATGCCAACCAGGTCATGCGCAGCACGGGCTTCGCCGACGTCGCCGACGAGAATAGCTTCATCGCCGTCTTTCCCTTCGGCGACGGCCGTTTCAGCGACGACTTCCTCCTCACCTGGAACTCCGGGAACTGCTGTGGCTATGCCCGTTCCGCCGGCATCGACGATGTCAGTTTCATCCGCGATGTCGTCGCCGCTGTCATCACCGATTGGGGCGCCGACCCTGCCCGCATTTTCGCGACTGGCATGTCCAACGGCGGCATGATGAGCTACCGCCTCGCCTGCGAAGCCTCGGACGTCTTCCTTGCGGTAGCGCCAGTCGCCGGCGCTCTCAACCTCGATTGCGACCCCGCGAATCCCATTTCCCTTCTCGCCATCCATGGCACCGACGACCAGCACGTCCTCTACGACGGCGGCGAGCCCATCGAAAAAGTCGACCCCGCTCCCCGCGTCGACACCTCCGTGGCCGACTCGGTTGGTTTCTTCGTGGCCCACGACGGCTGCAATGCCGACTCCGACACGTCGATGCCCGGCGCCATCCTCCGCTACGACGAGTGGCCCAACTGCGACGGTGGCACGCGGGTTGCCCTCTATACCGTCATCGGTGGCGTCCACGAATGGCCCGGTGACCCCACCGCCACCGTGGCCCGCGAGATCGATGCCTCGCGCCTCATCTGGGACTTCTTCGCCTCGTTGCCAGCCCGCTGACTTCTCACTGTTCAACGCCACCGCGTAGGCTAACGACCCACATGGCCACATATGTCCTTATGCTCACGCTCAATGCCGAGGGTCGCGACCGCATGCTCGGTGACCCGGACTCACTCCTCCGTGTCCAGAACGAAATCGACCTGCCCGGCGTCGTCACGCTCGGCCTCTACGGCGTCCTCGGCCGCTACGACTTCGTCTCCATCCTCGAAGCTCCCGATAACAACGCAGCCGCCCGCTTCAGCCTCGAACTCGGCGTCCGCGCCGGCGCCCACATCGAGACACTGCCAGCCGTCCCCGTTGGCCACTTCCACGCCCGCAACTTCGAGACCTTCGAGTTCAGCGACGAAGCGCGGGAGCTAGATCCAGAGTCGGGTTAGCCTCTACCGTCGCGGCGGCGGTGACCCCAGCCCGCCCATCGGCGTCAGCTTGGTCATATCGATGTCGATGAGGTACGGCCCAGTCGGCAGCGACACCGCGCTTGAAGGCGGCATCGAACTCCGCCGCACTGCCCGCCGCCTCGCCGTCCATGCCCATCGCCTTCGCTATCGCAACGAAGTCCGGCGTGTTCAGCTCGACGCCGAAGTTGCGGCCCTCGAACGTCCGCGCTTCGATGGTCCGGAGGACGCCGTAGCCGCGGTCGTTAAACACACACACGATCAGCGGCGCCTTGTACTGGGCCGCCGTCGCCAGCTCGCTCAGGTTCAGCATGAAGCCGCCATCGCCCTGGATCAGGGCGGTCTTCTTGCCGCTGCCGATTGCGGCCCCGAGTGCCAGGGGTAGCCCCGGCCCGATCGCCGCTGAGGTCGGGTGCATCGACGTCCTTGGCTCCAGTACCTCGATCAGCCGGTTCCCCCACAGGTAGGCCGGCACGGTCGCGTCGCGCGCGATGACGCCGTCCCGCGGCAGCGCCGCCCGCATTGAGTCCATGATCGCCTCGAAGTCCGGACCGATCTGCTCCCGGATCCCCTTCCGCTGCTCGTCGCGTATCTCGCGGGCACGGTCGGCGAACCCCGCCTCGTTCTTCGGCGAATCCAGTCCCTTGATCACGCCTGCCAGCCCCAGCCGTGCATCGGAAACAACAGCGACATCCGCCCGGTAATTGCGGCCGATGACTCCCGGGTCAGCATCGATGTGCACCAGCTTCTGGCCCATTGGCGAGGTCCAGTTGCGTGTGGACCCGCCCTGGAAACGTGTGCCCACGGCCAGGACGACCTCGGCTTCACTGAGCACTTCATCGAAGGCGGGCATGTTTAGCAAGGGGCCCATCGCCAGCCGGTGATCTTCGGGGATCGCTCCCCGGCCGTTGGTCGAGGTGAACACCGGCGCGTCCAGGCGTTCGGCGAGCTGCCGCAGCTCCTGCACCGCGTCGGCTGTCAGTACACCCCCTCCGGCGACGATCACCGTCTTCTTCGAACCGTTCAGTGCCTGCGCCGCCTGCGATATCGCCTCCGCGCCGGGCTGCACCCGTGGCATCGCCTCGAGGTGTGGGATATCGATGTTTGCCCGCGCGTACTGGAAGTCGATCGGGATCTCCACTGCCCCTGGCTGTGGCCGCCCCGTCGAGATGTCCGTGGCCACCCGCGTCACGACCTCGCCGATCTCTTCGGGCCGTCGCACCGACGCCGCCATCCGCGTCACGCTCCGCAGCATCGGCATCTGGTTCTCCGCCTCGTGCAGAAATCCCTTCCCCTTGCCGTAGTACTGGGACTCGATCTGCCCGGTGATCATCAGGACCTTCGACGAAGCGAACCCGGCTTCGAAGAGGCCCGTCATCCCGTTCGTCGCCCCTGGGCCGGTTGAGGTGATCGCCACGCCGAGCTTGCCGGTCGCCCGCGAATATCCGTCGGCCATGTGCAGGGCACCCTGCTCGTGGCGGACACCGATGGTCTTGATCCCGCCACCGCGTTCAATCGCGTCATAAATCGGGATGTTGTGGACGCTCACGATTCCGAAAACGTGCTGCACGCCAAGCGCACGCAACGTCTCGTAGACGGCTTCGCCGCCGGTCATCTCTCGCATGGGGTTACCTCAGAGGGCTGGATAGTAGCCGCAGTCTACCCGCTCTCGCCGCTCTGCTACTCAGCCTCTTCGACGACCGCCGACATGTTCCCGACGCTCGTCTCCATCAGGGGGCTCGCGCCGTGGCGGTGAAGCGGGTCGTGCTCCTGCTGCACCGTCGCCCTGCCAACGACCTCGTCGCTGGCACGACTCATCGGGCCCTTCTTGTGGCCGCGCGAAATGCGCTGGTGAACCGATTCGCCGGTTGCACGTTCCTGGAGCTAAGAGTCGTCTCGGCCGCGTTTCATACTCGCGCTAGCCGGCAACACCGATCGCAATGCCGACGGCCAATCCAGCGGGACCCATCGAATGCATGAGGACTGTGCCAATCCCAACCCCCCCGGCCACACCAACACTGTGTCCTTCGATCCGGCAGAGCCACTTCTTCATCTCGCCCCCCTTGAGCCGGACTCCAACGATCGAGTCCCGCCGGGCTTGTCCGAGCATATCACGCTCGCCCCGCTCGCGGCGCTTCCCTATTCCGCCTCTTCCACGACCGCCGACATGCTCCCGACGCTCGTCTCCATCAGGGGGTCCGCGCCGTAGCTGTGGATCTGGTTTTGCTTCTGTTCCACTTTGGCCTTGCCGTCGGTCATCACAATCGCCCGCCCGTTGCTGTCCACCACGCAGGCGATGGCATAGCCCTTGTCAGGGCCGTAGCCGAACAGGTCGGTCAGCATCCGGATGACGTACTGGTACGTGTGCGAGTCGTCGTCGAGCAGCACCAGGTGGTATGGCGGTTCTTGCTCAGCGTCTGTCTCGTCGAGTACCCGCGTCCCCGGGCTCGTCGCAGGGCTGATGTCTGGCATTCGCACTGTCACAATACCGCGCCGATCGCCGGCATCGCCAGCCTCCACTTGTTGGAAGATGGTAGGGAAGCTGCGAAACCGCTAGTTCCTTCCGGCCCGCCCCGTACCATCCAACTCGTATGGACTGGTGGCGGATTATCCACGTGCTCTCGCTCGTCTGGCTGGGGGCCGGCCTCGGCGCCGTCTACCTCCCTATCCTCCGGGCGTGGGCCAGCAAAGACCTCGACTACCAGGCCTACGCACTCGTCGAAGCGGCGAACAGCGAGACACGCGTCCTCCTCCCCGGCGCCATGGCTACCGGCACGACCGGGTTCTTCTGGGCCGTGGCCGCCGAATACAACTTTGTGCGCGATGGCTGGCTCGGTGCCCTCACCATCACCTTCATCCTCGTCTACCTCGTCTGCCTGCCCTTGCTGGGGTTCGGCCTCCGCCGGGCCCGGCTAGCCGTTCTCATCGCCCGGAAGAATCCGGAGAAGCGTGCCGAACTTGAGGAAGTCCTCGCCGACCGCGTGCCGATCGTGTTTGGCACCGTCCTCGTTCTGAGTGTGCCGCTCATGGCCTGGCTGGCCATCTTCAAGCCCTTCTAGACCGGGTCGGCAATCCACATCGGGTTGTAGCAGGCCACGCTCCGCCGACCGGACTCGTCTTCCAGCAACGGCGGCGCCGGCTCGGCCCGGCATTGGCTCAACGCCTTCTGACACCGCGGCAGGAACGGGCAGTGGTCGGCCGGTTCCGTCATCTCCGGCGGCGACCCGGGGATAGACGGCAGCTCGCCGCGCAACGCATCCAGTCTCGGTAACGTGGCCAGCAGCGCAGAGGTGTAGGGATGGAGCGGACGTGGCATCACCTCTTCCGGTAGCCCCCTCTCCACCACCCGCCCCCCGTACATCACGGCGACCCGGTCGGCGATCTGGGCAACGACGCCAAAGTTGTGCGTGATCAGCAGGATCGCCGTCCCTCTTTCCCGCCGCAGCCGGTCGAGTTCCGCCAGGATCTGGGCCTGCACGGTGACGTCGAGGGCGCTCGTCGGCTCGTCCGCGATGATCAGTTCCGGGTCTAGCGCCGTCGCGATCGCGATCATCACCCGCTGGCACATGCCCCCGGAGAGCTGAAAGGGGTAGGACTTCGCCACGCGCTCGGTATCAGACAGTCCGGCGGCGGCCAGTATCGGGGACACCCTCCGCTTCGCCTCCTTCTTGCCGATCCGCAGATGGCTGATCAGGATCTCCGCAACCTGGTCGCCGATCGCGATGACCGGGTTCAGCCCGGCTACCGGGTCCTGGAAGATCATCGAGATCTGGCGTCCCCGCACCGTACGCAGCTGATCATCGCTGCTTCGTAACAGCTGTTGGCCCTTGAAATCCACCTCGCCCGAGGTGATTCGGCCTTCGCCCGGCAGCAGTTTCGGTATCGCGAGTGCGAGGGTGGTTTTGCCGCTCCCCGATTCACCGACGAGAGCCAGCACCTCTCCCGGGTACAGGTCGAGCGAGACGCCGCTCAGCGCATACGTGACCTGCTCTTTGGAGCGGTACTCCACAGACAGGTCGGCGACCCGGAGTATGGCGTCCCTCATTGAGATGGGAAGAGCGCGTCCTTTGCGGCCCGCGCTCTCTCAGTTCCTCCCCGGTTGCGGTCTCCTCGCTAGATGCTGGGGCGCAATGACGAGACGAACCGCCCCTGTATTTCTACGTTCGAAGCCTCGGTATAGATTGGCTGCATCGTACTGTTCGCCGGCTGCAAGCGCACTTTGGATCCTTCCAGGTAGTAGCGCTTCAGCGTCACTTCACCGCGGTCCTTCAGCCAGACTGCCACCTTGTCGCCGTTCTCGACAGCCTGCACCGGCTCCAGGAAGACGATGTCGCCATCGTCGATCAGGTCCTCGATCATCGAGGTGCCTTTCACTCGCAGCGCAAACACGTTCTGGTGCCCCCGGATCATGTCGTCCGTCACGGTCACTGTTTCGTTTGCGTCGCCCTGCCAGCGGTCGCTCGTCGGCACCGGGATCGGCTGTCCGGCAGCAATCGTCCCCATGAGCGGAATGTCCACGACCCCGGCGCGCCGCCGGCGACTCCCCAGGACCTCGATGCCGCGCGCAACTTCGCGGTCACGCCGGATGGCGCCCTTCTCTTCGAGCTTCCGGAGGTTGTAATCCACCACCGACGTGCTGCTGATGCTGCAGCCGATCTGGATGTCCCGGATGCTCGGCGGATAGTCGTTCTCTTCGAGAAACTCCGACAGGAAGTCCAGGATGTCTTTCTGTTTCGGGGAAAGGTCGTCCACTCTGCGCCTCGGCGAACGGATGTTCGCACGCAACTTAACAATCATTGGGCGCTTTCGTCAAACCTGTTCCGAACACCCCCGTTTGCCGTCCTCCCCGAATTCGCATACGTTCCGAAGTTGCGCACCTCGCGCATGAAGGCCCAGATGACCCAACCTGCTTCCGACCACACTGCCCTCGTAATCGCTGCTCACCCCGATGACGGCGACTTCGGCTGCGCGGGTCACGTGGCCCAGCTCGCCCGCGATGACTGGGAGGTTACTTTCCTCGTCTGCACGAACGGTGCCAAGGGTACGGAAGACCGCACGATGTCCCGGGAGCGGCTTGTCGCTCTTCGCCGCGAAGAACAACACGAAGCGTGCCGCCGCATGGGCGCCCGCGAGGTGCTCTTCCTCGACAACGAAGACGGCGAACTCGTGTACGACCGAACCTTCCTCGAGTCGATCGTCCGCGCCATTCGCAGCGTCCGCCCCCACACGGTGTTCACCCACGACCCGACCGACATCATCATCCGCGACAGCTTCATCAATCACCCGGACCACCGCGCCACCGGCACCGCTGCGCTCGATGCCGTCTACCCGACCGCCCGCGACCACCTGAACTTCCCCGAGCATCTGGAGCAGGGCCTGGAACCGCACAAGGTCCGCCGCGTCCTGCTCTGGGGCTCCAACCGCCCCAACTTCGATGTCGACATCACCGAAGACGTCGATATCAAGATCCACGCCCTCACTGCCCATGTGACCCAGTTCGGCAACCGCGAAGACTTCGTGAACTTCAGCCGCGAACACTGGAAGGACGACAACGGACGCTACGTCGAGCAGTTCCGCAAGATCGACCTCCAGTTCTAGCCCGTCACCCGCTCTCCACTCCACCCCTTGCGCTCTCCGGTCGATGATCCCGGCATGAGCAACATCCACGCTGTGGCCGGCAGCAACGTGCGTCCGGTCACCGACCTCCAGTCCGCGGTTGCTGTGGCCGTCGCCTCGAAGGCGCTGCAGGCCCAGAAGGCCGAGGCCAAGGGCCTCGTCGCCCTCATCGACCCGAATGTTGGCAACAACCTGAACGTCAGCGCCTAGCCGCCGGCCCAACCTCGCTGAGCCGCCCCGCGCCAGGCGCTACGATCGGGCCATGGAACCGCGTGCGCGAATCACGGCGCTGCTTGCCGCCGAGGGCATTGACCTTGCTTCTGTAGCTCCAGCGACGCCCCTTCCCCAGGCGAGAAGGGCTGCCCACTCCGCGCTCCAGGCCGGTCATCTCCAGGGCATGGAATGGATCACCGCCGCCTGGCTCTCCCGCGCCAGCGATGCCGACACCTTCCTCTCCGGCGCCCGCTCCGTCATTCTCGTCGCCCTTCCCTGCCATTCCTCAGACCCGCCGGTGCCCTCCGATGGCATGGCCCGTGGCCGCATTGCCCGCTACGCCCGTGGCCGCGACTACCATCGCGTGTTCGAAAAAGCGCTGCGCCGCGTCAGCCGCCAGATCCGCGCCGAATTCCAGGCCGAAGCGCGTCCCACGGTCGACTATGGCCCGCTCCTCGAACGCTCCTATGCTGCGAAGGCCGGCCTTGGCTGGCTGGGGAAGTCGACAATGCTCCTCGTGCCCGGGATCGGTCCCTGGGTCCTCCTCGGCGCCATCGCCACCACGCTCGACCTTCCCCCGGACGAGCCCGTCCGCAAATCGTGCGGCAGTTGCACCCGTTGCATCGTCGCCTGTCCCACCGGCGCCCTTGATGCCGCCGGCAACGTCCTCGACTCCCGTCTCTGCATTAGCTACCACACGATCGAGAACCGCGGCGCCATTCCGCGCGAGCTTCGCCCGGCATTCGGCGACTGGATCTTCGGCTGTGACCTCTGCCTCGATGCCTGCCCCGTCGGTTCTACGAAGTTCGCCACGCACCCGGCCTTTTCCCCTGCCGACACCGAAGCGGCAACCCCGGTCCTGCGCGACCTGCTCTCCCTCGACGAGCACGCATTCACTGAGCGATTCCGGGGCCGCCCCATCATGCGGGCGAAGCGCGACGGCTTCCTCCGCAATGTCTGCGTCGCGCTCGGCAATGTCGGTGCGCTCGACGATGTTCCCGCCCTCGAAAGCGCCCTCGCCGATTCGTCGCCACTCGTGCGGGGTCACGCCGCCTGGGCGCTCGGGCAAGTCGGCCACCGTCTCGGCGCCGACGACCGGGTGCGGGCCATCCTCAAGAGCCGGCGCGAATCCGATCCCGCCGTAATCGCCGAAATCGATTCGGCGCTCGCATGCCTGGCCGGTTAAAGGCCGGTCGGACCGGCGTTTATGACCCTTCGGAACCCCTGAGACCTGCAATTCGTCTTAGCATTGGAAGTGCTGCACACGTGGCCTGAACAGATGGACTACTCCGACTACCTCAAGCGCTGGCGTGCGGCCGGCCTTATCGACGAGACAACCGCCGAGTCCATCCGTGCGTTCGAGGCAGCCGGGAGCAAGAAGCAGCCGAACGAAGAGGAACGCCCTTCGCTCATCGAAGCGCTCCTCTACCTCGGCCTCGTCGTGGTCGCGGTCGGAGTCTTCTCCCTCCTGGCGCAGAACTGGGACAGCCTTCAGAGCTTCGCCCGTGTTGCGGTGATTGCCGTCCCCGCCGCGCTCGCCCTCGTCCTTGGCTTCGCCTTGCGCGCCTCGGGCGATCGGCCGTTCGTCCGTGGCGGGCACGTCGCCTGGTTGCTTGCGGTGGCTCTCACCTTCGGCGTTGTCCTTGTTGCTTTCCACGAGTGGGGTTCCAACAACGATGAACGGAACGGACTTCTCGTCGGTGGGTTCGTCGCCCTGGTCCTCGCTCTCGCCCTCTGGGCCATTTCCGAGAGCGTCCCTCAGGTCTTCGCACTCGCCGGCGCCATCTTCACCTTCGGCCAGGCGCTGGGAGCCTGGCCCGACGACTACAGCACGGCTATTGCCGGCACCACAGCCCTCGCTGGCGGCGCTCTGGCGATAGCCATGACTGAGTCCCGCATCTTTGCGCCCCGCTGGGCTGCGGCGCCTTTGTTTGCGCTGGTCGCCGCCGTGGGCGCCTACGAATCCGGCATCGATGGTTCGCTCCCCTGGGCAGAGACGATGTCGTTCGTCGTCGCCGGGGCATTGATGGCCCTCGGGCTCATGCGCTCAAACTTTGCCTACCTGGTGATTGGCGTCTGCCTCGCGTTCCTCTCCCTCGTTACGCTCATGTTTGAGCACTTCCAATCGGACCTTGGCGCACCCGTCGCCCTCATCATCAGCGGCGCCCTGCTCGTCGCCGCCGTCCTTGCACTGATCCCCCTGCGCCGGGTCGTCGCGGCAACCCGCCATGTCTGATCGCACGACCCGCTTCTGGGTGGCCGGCATCTTCGCTGGCCTTGCTGCTATCGCGGCCGTGGCATTCCTTGTCCTCGGCCCGGGTCGCTTCGACCCATCGCCGCCGTCTCTCGCGGGCCATCCCATCGAGGGCCTTCCCGGCCAGATCGCCTATGTCGACGGCGATGCCTGCATCAACGTGGTTGACCCGGCTATCGGCGAAACGCGCGAGGTCTACTGCGCCGGCGGCATCGTCCAGGCCATCACCTTCATCGACGCGGATACGCTGGCCTTCCTCGTCTGGCAGGGCAAGCCCAACCCAAACTGGACTGCGCTGGACATCGCCACAGGGAGCACGACGGACCTCGGCACGTATCCTGACCCCGGCTGGAACTACGACCCAACGCTTGGCGGCCGTATCTACATCGCCGATGACGGTGAGATATTCGTACAGGAAGGGGGCGAGCGGCGAAGTATCTATAACGCCGACTTCCCGCAGTATCGCCAGCCGCAGCCGATCACCCTCTCCCCCGACGGCAACTGGCTGTTCGTCACCTACGCGGCTCCCCGCGACAACGGTCAAGAGCTCTGGGTGATCGCCCTCGATGGCTCCGTGGCCCGGACGATCACGAAGCACGCCAGCTGGGACATGCGGGCGGCCACATGGTGGGTCGACGGCTATGGCGCGGCTCCCGAGATGGACCACCCGGAACTGCCTGCGGCCCGCGCCAGCTGACCGCTTCCGTGGCACACTGCCGCCGGAGGTGCCGCCATGGGAATCCTTGTCCAGCGTGAGTTCACTGTCGCCGGCGACGACCGCGCGGAGTTCGAGCGCCAGTCGCGCACCGGCCTCTGGGAGAACATGCGCTACAACGGCGCCCAGATGATCGCCTTCGGCACCTGGGCCTTCGGTGGCCCCGGCGATGTCGTCGTCACGAACTCGGTCTACGAGAACTTCGATCACTGGACCGCCACGCGACCCTGGGGCTTTTTCACCACCAGTCCCGGCCACGTCGAGGAGACCAGCCATCTCCGGCCCATCTTTGCCGGCCGCAACCGGCTCATCGGCCATTCCCGTGCCACCATCATCGACTACGACGACGCTGACTCCGAACCCGCTCCCCGCTTCCGTGAGGCCGGCGAGCCACTCGTCGACCTTCCCGGCACCTTCGGGCGCCAATCCATCGTTGCCCAGACCGACTGGCGCGTGGAGCCCGGCCGCGAAACCGAGTTCCTCGCGATCACGCGACAGTCCATCTGGCCGTGGCTCGCCGCCGAGGGCGCCCGCAACCTCGTCTCCGGCCGCGACCCCCTTGCTGCGCCCGGTTCGCTCATCACCCTCACGGCCTACCGGGACATCTCCCACTGGCATGCGCTCAGCGTCCCGGCGGCGACCGTGTCGGCTGATATTGGCGCCCGCAACGCGCTCCTCCGCGACGCCACAACGCGCCTCCTGATGGTCGCGACGGACTACGGCGAAAGGCTTGCCTGACCGTCGGCGAGGATCTCCACGAGCCGTTCGAACGCCGGCCAGTCAGGCACGATGTGCCAGCCCTCGGTGCGCTCCTCGAGCGCGTTGTACGGCGTCTCCAGCAGGGCCATAGCCACGCTGTGTTCGTGCTCAGTGAAATGGGTTAGCTCCCCCACGGAGTCTTCCAGCAGCACGTGCGCGCCGAGTTCCACACAGTGATCGACCTTCGCCCCACGGTTCGTCACCGTCAGCGACCCCACCGGGATCGCATGCCGGTCGAGCCACGCCTGAGCGAACGGGCCCTCGCGCTCGTAGCGCGCCGTCACCACGTGCAGTTCGTGGCCCTTTGCCAGCCGGCGCAGCGATTCAACCGCGCCCGGCATCGGTTCCATGGCAACGGACCGCTCGGTGCCGAAGACATCGAAGAGCATCGCGTCGTATCGCCCTTCGCCCAGGAGCGGCACGGCGTGGGGGCGCATGCTATGCGCCCTCGTCAGCTCCACTCCCCACGTCTCCCGGGCATAGGCGATCTTCGCCCCCGCGGCATCCGCGATCGTCCCATCGAAATCCAGCGCGATCCGCACGACACCCACTCTAGGCGTTGGCCGGCTGCCGGTTAACCCCTGTCGCCCTACCCTTTGGCGATGGAGCGCGTGGTCATCATCGGCAATGGCGGCGCTGGCAAGTCCACCCTTGCCCGCCGGCTCGGCACGTTCACCCGGCTGCCTGTCTACCATCTCGATCGCCTCTTCTGGCACCCCGGTTGGACGAAGCCGCAGGAAGAGACCTGGCATCCGTTTGTAGACAGCCTGATCGCGACGGAACGCTGGATCATCGAAGGCAATTACGGCAGCACGATGGCGGCGCGGATGGCGCGCGCCGATACCATCGTCTGGCTCGACTATCCTCGTCGCACCTGTTGGCGCCGGGCATTCTTGCGCGGCCTCACGCAATACGGTCGCACGCGTCCCCACGACATGGCTCCCGGCTGTGCTGAGCGCATCGATGGCGAGTTCTTGCGCTGGGTCTGGGACTATCCTGAGCGAGAGCGCTCCCGCGTGAAGCAACTCCTTCGGCGACAAGCGTCTGGCAAGGACATCGTGGTCCTCCGCAACGACGACCACGCCGCGCGCTTCCTCCTCCGCGTCTACCACGAGAGCCTCGACCGTCACCCGGCGCCCGGTGGACCACCGCTGATCAGGCTCGCGCTCCTTCGCGATGCACCTGCCCTTGCCCGCATTCATGTCGAGGGGTGGCAGGCCGCCTACCAGCACATCTTCCCACCCGAGGCATTCGCTGCCCGCACCATTGAAGGACGCGCCGCCGAGTGGCGGGAACTACTCGCCGGTCCCCTCGACGATGACCGGGTCTGGGTGAGCGAACAGGATGGCCGCGTGGTCGCGTTTGCCTACACCAGGCCGGGCCACGACACCGACATCAACAATCCCGGCGAACTCAAGCTCTTCTATACGGACCCACGACTGAAGGGCAGCGGCCTCGGCCTCCCCCTTTTCAGCCACGCCATCAACGACCTCCGCGGGCGCGGCCTCCAGCCCTATCTCTACACGCTCCGGGAGAACGCTGCGGCGCGCGCATGGTACGAGAAGCGTGGCTGGAGTCCCGATGGCGCCGAGACTCCCTGGTCCGACCGCGGTGAGTACCCCGGCATCGTCGAAGTCCGCTATCGCCCCGCGGACTGACAGGCCGCGTCACGGCGCGTAACCTTGCGCCCGCAACCACCACGCGCCTGCAAGGAGGTCTTCACATGGGCGAAATGGTCACCTTTCCATCCAACGGCAATACGGCATCTGGCTACCTGGCCCGCGCCTCTGGAGGCAGCGGCAAGGGCGTCGTCGTGATCCAGGAATGGTGGGGTCTTAACGACAATATCAAAGGCATTGCCGACCGCTTCGCCGCCGCCGGCTACACCGCCCTCGCCCCGGACATGTACCACGGCACACTCACCACCGAGCCTGATGAGGCCGGCAAGCTCCTCATGGCCCTCGACATCCCTCGCGCCGAAAAGGACCTTCGCGGCGCCGTCTCATACCTGAAGAATGAGACGGGCTCGAAAGTCGGGACGGTTGGCTTCTGCATGGGTGGCGCCCTCAGCCTCTTCGCCGCCTGCAGCAACGGCGATGACGTTGGCGCTTGCGTCGATTTCTATGGCGGCCACCCGGCGGTCAAATATGACTTCGCGAACCTGAAGGCTCCCGTCCTTGGCCTCTGGGCAGAGCACGACGACTTCGTGAACCCGACGCTGCCCGCCATCGAGGAGGGCATCAAGAACTCCGGCGTGCACTACGAGTCGAAGCAATACCCCGGAACGGCTCATGCCTTCTTCAACGACACGAACAAGGATGGCTACAACAAGGAGGCTGCTGAGGACGCCTGGAACCGTACCCTCGCGTTCTACGGCGCTCACCTGTAGGAGAATGCCCGACATGCGGCCCGAGTACGACTTTCGCGACGGCGTTCGGGGCAAGTTCGCCGAGCGATATCGGCGGGGCACCAATGTCGTCGTCATTGATGGAGATCTCGTTCCGGAGTTTCCGGACGCCAAGGCCGTGAACAGCGCTCTCAGGGAGCTGAAGCAACGACGCGAACGTGAGGGCGCGGCCTAAAGTCGTGTTCGAGATCGTTCCCCTTCGGCCCGACCAGTGGGAGGTGCTCAAGCGCCTCCGCCTCGCCGCGCTCGCCGACGCACCTGACGCCTTCAGCCCCCTCCTCGCAGAGGTCGTCGCTCAGCCCGACAGCTACTGGCAGGCCTGGGCCGGCCGCCTCGCTGCGCCGGAGCGCAACATCTTCGTCGTCCGAAATGGGGAGGACTACGTCGGTCTCGCCGGTGCCAGTGTCGATGAGCAGGGCGTCGGTCATGTCGGCGCCGTCTGGCTGGACCCGGCCTACCGCGGCAGGGGCGCCTCGCGCGCGCTGATCGGCGCCACCTGCGACTTCCTCGACGCTGCCGGCGCCACCCGCACGCTCCTCACGGCCACGGAAACCAGCCTCGCCGCCATCGCCCTCTACCGCTCCTTCGGGTTCGAATTGACCGGCAATGCCGAGCCCCTGCGGCCTGGCTCGCACCTGTCGAACCTTGAGATGGCCCGGCCCCGGCCGGCCCTTCCGCCCGCAGCCTCGCCCGCGTAGCCTTCCCGCCGTGGGCGCACTCGATGGCAGGGTGGCGATCGTCACCGGGGGCAGCAGCGGTATCGGCCGTGCGACCGCTGTGGCTTTCGTGAATGCCGGGGCCCGTGTCTACATCGGCGACATCAATCCCGATGGCATCGGCTCGCTCGTCTCTGAACTGGGCCACAACTACGTGGACGGCATGCGCGTCGACATCACCGATGAGGCCGCCGTCACGAAGATGGTCGAGAATGCCGTACGCCGCTTCGGCCGCCTCGATGTCGGGTTCAACAACGCCGGCGTGGGCGGTTTCTCCCCGGTCCAGGACTACCCCGCGGATGGCTTCCGCCGCGTCGTCGATATCTGCCTGACCGGCACCTTCCTCTGCATCAAGCACCAGGCGCGCCAGTTCATCGCTGCCGGAACCGGGGGCAGCATCATCAACATCGCCAGCCTCAACGCGACCCAGGCCGCCGAGGGTTTCGCCGCCTACTGCTCGGCAAAGGCGGGCGTTGTCATGCTCACCCAGGTCTCAGCCCTCGAACTCGGCCGCCACAATATCCGCGTCAACGCCATCGGCCCGGGTCTCGTCCGCACCCCGGCCACGGAAGGGCTCCGTAGCGCCCCCGGCCTCGAGGATGCCTTCATCGCCGAGGCGCCACTCGGCCGCGCCGGCGAGCCCGAGGACGTCGCCGCCCTCGCTACTTTCCTCGCCTCCGACGATTCCTCGCTCATGTCCGGCCAGGCCCTCTACCTCGATGGTGGCGCCTCGCTCAACAAGTACCCGCCGCTCTTCGATTTCCTGCGGCCGCCCGCGCCCTAGACGTACTCCAGCAATTGCATCGACATCCCGCTCAGCTGGTCGCCGGGGATCGTCGCTGTGCGCGTTCCCGGCAGGACGCCCGTGGACGGGTCTGTCACCGTGAACCCCCGCTCCCGCGCCGTGGCCACCGCGTCGTCCAGGCTTGCCACCTCGAAGGCGCACATGCTCGCAAGGCCCGCGGGACGAGCTGCTACCGGGCTCTCCGGCCCGTTCGGCCCCAATAGCTCGAGGATCGCGTCGCCCACCTTCATCTGCCGGATCACCATGGCCGGCGTCTTCACCTCGCCGAAGACCGGCACCCCGAGCACGTCCGTCCAGAACTTCGTCGTCCCCTCGATGTCGGGTGCAATCGCCGCAAGGTGGTCCAGTCGCTTCAGCGGGAAACCCGAGTCGAAGAGGCCACGCTCCTTGCGTCCTGCATACCGCTCAGCCGCCGGTGCCACGTACTGGATTGCTGCCGCCCCGAACCCCGTCTCCTTCGGCAGACCAACGACATCGCAGATCTTGGTGCCGTCTTCGCGCTTCGCGTCGTAGAGCGACCCGCCACCATGGCCGGCCAAACGGGTCGCATCTCCGGCCACATCGTTCGAACCGAACATCACTCGCAGCACGGCCGGGTCGCGTTCCAGCGCTTCGATGACGTCTTCGCGGTTACCCGCCTGCCGGGCCTCGGCTTCGTCTTCAATCGTCAGCAGTTCGACGTAGAACTGGTTCGTTTCGCCGCCGACGAAAAAGACACGGTTGGCCGTCCCCGCGCCCTGGTGTCGGGCTTTGGGCGAGAGTGTGAGCCCGAGGCGCTCGAACGGCTCGGCGGCCGCGGCAAGCGATCGGACAGGAAGGATGACGTGGTCAATGGACTCCAGCATGGCGCGATTCTAACCCCCTTGGCGTACGATCACGCCCATGTCGCCCGTTGAACTCGCTGACTTTCTCTCGCGCCCCTACACCGCCATCGTCAGTTACGCCGATCGCCATGGTGCGCCGCGGGCCGTGCCCGTCTGGTACCGACACCAGGACGGTGCAGTCACGATCTGGTCCGACACCTCGCGTGGCTGGCTCAAAGCCCTGAAGCGCGATCCGCGCTGCACCATCACTGTCGCCCAGAACGAAATCCCGTTCGCGGCCGCAATTCTCCGGGGCGGTGCCACTATCGCGACCGGCACGAACGACGTCCTGGAAGAGGCTCGGAGGATCTGCGCTCGCTACATCGCGCCGGCCGACCTCGATGCCTACATGGACCGCTGGGCTGCCCTCGATTCCATCGTCACCGTCCGCATCGAGGAGTCTCGTGCCTGGGGCCAGGGCTACTGATGGCCACGCCGACCGTCCGCCTCGCTGCCGAGAAAGATCTGCCCGACGTCGTCCGCCTTCTCGCCGACGATTTCCTCGGCGCTGAACGCGAGGTTGTCAGCGATCCCGTTGCCGCCGGTTACCTCCGCGCCTTCCGGGACATCTCTGCCAGCCCTGCCACTGACGTCTACGTGCTCGACCTCGATGGCAAAGTCATCGGCACCATGCAGATCAGCGTCCTTCCCGGGCTTTCCAACCAGGGCGCCCTTCGTTTGGACATCGAAGCGGTGCGGGTCGAATCAAGCTTGCGGAGCAAGGGCTACGGCGAGATCCTCATCCGCTGGGCCATAGCCCACGCGAAGGAGCGAGGCTGTGGTCTCGTCCAGCTCAGCTCCAACAAGGCTCGCACCCGCGCCCACCAGTTCTACCTCCGGCTCGGCTTCAAGAACTCCCACGAAGGCTTCAAGCTCAAGCTCGACTGAGCCGCTATTCGCCCTTGAACACCGGCTTCCGCTTTTCCGCGAATGCCCGTGGTCCCTCCTTCGAGTCCTCGGTCTGGCCAACGATCCACCGCAGCGAAGAACCGAACCGCATCGCCTGGTCGAGCGTCATGTCGGCCTGCTCCAGCACCAGTTCTTTCATCCCTCGCACCGCGATCGGCGCGTATCCGGCGATCTTGTTCGCCATCTCCAGCGCCGTCGGCATCAGCTCCGCCTGCGGCACCACCCGCGACACCAGTCCCCATTCGAGGGCCTTCTTCGCATCGATTCGGTCGCCGAGGAAGAGCATCTCGTTCGCCAGCGCCTGCGGGATCGCCCGCGGCAACCGCATCGGCGCCCCCGCCAGCGGGAAGAATCCAAGCGTGATCTCGGGAGCGCCGAACTGGGCCTCTTCCGCTGCGATTCGCATGTCGCAGATCAGCGCGATCTCGAAGCCGCCGCCAAGGCAATACCCGTTGATTGCTCCAATCAGCGGCTTGTTCAGCTTGAACGTGGCGAACCCCTCGGAGGGCGTGGAGGCGAAATGGGCCGCAGGTCCACTGCTCGCGGCCGGACCACCCGCCCGGCTCCGCAGGTCTGCCCCCGCGCAGAACGCCCGCCCATTCCCGGTCAGCACGGCCACCCGCACCGCGTCGTCATCTCGCACCTTCCGCAGTGCATCGAGAAGCCCCGCGCCCAGTTCGCCGTTGATCGAGTTCATCGCGTCGGGCCGATTCAGGGTGATCGTCGCCACCCCCTCGTCGACGTTGTACAGCACTTCGTCCGCCATGATTCCCTCGCAGATAGTCAGTTTCGTGAAAGAACTCTCTGACTATAGCCGAATTGGGCGAGGCGCCGGTGGACTAGGACCGTCGCCTGAACAGGCCGTATGTCCGCGGCCCGACAGCGGCAGCAATGCCGCCGCCTTCGTTACCGAGCACCACGCCGGACCCCACAACCAGCTCCCAGGCGCCCTCCAGTTCCAGCCGCGTGTTCACCGTGCTTCCCGATGGGTTGAGCACCACCAGCCATTCATCCCCGCGCAGGTAGGCGAGCGGGAATCCCGGATTCGTTGGCGTAAGGACCGTCATCGGCGCTTCCGGACAGAGACCCGGCTCCGTCCGCCGCAGCCCAATGAGCGTTCGCACCTGCTCCAGCAACGACCCGTCGATACCCTCCTGCGCGGCCACGGTCGGCCGCGTGGGGTCAGGGTCGATCGGCAAGTAAAGCTCGGCTGCTGGCGCCTTCGAGAAGCCAGCGTTCGCACCACCGTCCCACTGCATCGGCGTACGGGCGCCCGTACGGTCGTAACCGCCCTCTTTCGAGGGCATGTCGTCGATGAACCGCATCCCGATTTCGTCGCCGTAATACACGTAGGGAAGGCACGGCCACGTCATCAGGAAGGCGAAGATCACGGCAAGGTCCTCGGCTTCTCGCGGCCCACAGGCCGGCCGCTGAAAGTCGTGGTTCGAACTCGGGAGCGAGATCAGCCCTCTCCCCGTTGTTCGCGAAAAGTGGTGCTGCCAGTTCTGCCAGAACGGCTCGAATGTCCCGTTGCCCCTCGCGTCGAACCATGCCGCCGGGCTGTTCCGGCGCCCGTACTCGTTGAAGAACAGGCGTCCATAGCCCGGCGCCCCGAAGTGGATCATGTAGTCCACGTGGAACCCCGCATCGATCGCCAGCTCCGGCATGCTCCACTCCGAGATAAGCACCCGGTCCGGGTACTTCTCGTCGAACCAGCCGCGCCACTCCCGCCAGAGCCGACGGATCTCGATCGCGTATGGGTCGGCCTTCACGAGGCTCGACGCCATGTCCACCCGGAAGCCGTCCGCGCCACGCTCCAGCCAGAATTCCATCACATCGCGCATGGCCATACGCGTGGCCATCGGGCCCGGGTCGTCCGGCGCCTGCTGGTAGTCGCGGGTCCGGTTCGCAAAGCCGTAATTCAGCGCCGGTTGGTGCGAGAAGAAGTTGATCGCGAAGGCGCCATGGTCGGCATACCCGCTATTGAAGCGGATGTCGCCGTCACTCGTCCGCCAGCCGGTCTCGGCCCAGATGTAGCGATCCGTCAGCTCGTTTGAAGGCCCCTCAGCGGCCCGCTTGAACCAGGGGTGCTGGTCCGATGTATGCCCGGCGACGAGGTCCAGCACCACACGGATCCCCCGCTCGATGTGCCTCCTCGAAGAACCGCTCGAGGTCGGCGTTACTGCCGTAGCGCGGGTCGACGGTGCAGTAGTCGGCGACGTCGTAGCCGGCGTCGCGCATGGGGGAGACGAAACAGGGGGTCAGCCAGATCAGGTTCGCCCCAAGATCTCGGATGTAATCCAGTTTCTCGATCGCCCCCTGCAAGTCGCCGATACCGTCGCCGTTGCTGTCATAGAAACTCTGTAGATAGACCTGGTATCCCACTGCGCTGGAGAGCCATATGGGATAGGCCATCTACAGCTTGAGCCCCAACAGCTCGCGGCTGACGTCGCCGTTCTCATGCACCGTCACGTGCACCCATGTGATCCGAACCAGGACCTTGCCCTCGCTCGTTTCGAGCCAGACTTCGTCGCCCTTTTCCCAGCGGTAGTCGGAGTCGATCGAGAGGTAGTGCTTGCCCTTCGAACCGCCAAACGGGTCCGCTTCGTAGAAATCAGTTTTCATTCAGCGGGGATTATCCCACGAACTGTTACTCAGGCGACTCCCGCTCGCCTTCCGCGTCATCGCGGCCACGCCTCGCCGGGATCTCTTCCGCCACCTGCCGGATGACGTCCATTACACCGTTCTGCACGGCATCGCGCGCCGCCTTGATCGCGCTGAATACCGCCCGCGCATTCGACCGCCCGTGCCCGATCACCACGACGCCATCGACGCCAAGCAACTGGGCGCCGCCATACTCCGTGTAGTCCAACCGCCGCCGCACCTTTCGCAGCTCCGACATCAGGATCAGGCCTGCCGCCCGGTTCCAGGGCGTCCGCTCCACCACCGTCCGCAACTCGTTGAACATCAGTTCCGCCATGCCCTCGATCGTCTTCAGGACGACGTTGCCCGTGAAGCCGTCCATCACCGCGACATCGACCACGCCCTGCATCAGGTCGCGGCCTTCGATGTTGCCGCTGAAGTTAAGCTTGCTGCTCCGCAGCTCGGCGTTGGTTTCCACCACCAGTTGGTTGCCCTTGGTGTCCTCCTCGCCTATCGAAAGCAGCCCGACCCTTGGCCTCTCGAGGTCGTACATCCGCTCCATGTAGGCGGCGCCCATGTGCGCGAACTGGACGAGCTGTTGGGGCCGGCAATCCGCGTTCGCCCCCACGTCCAGGTAGATGCAGATCTCGCCCGTTGCCGTCGGGAAGACAGTCGCCAGTGCCGGCCGTGAAATCCCCTTCACCCGCCCCAGGCCCAGCAGGGCGGCCGCCATCGTTGCGCCCGTGTTTCCCGCGGTCACGAACGCATCCGCCTCGCCGTTCTTCACCAGCTTCAACCCGACATTGATCGACGCCTCAGGCCGCGCCCGCACCACATCGATGCTCGCATCCATCTCGATCACGTCCGCCGCATGGACCACGCGTAGTCCGGGAATCTCGGATGTTCCCTTCAATTCGCTGAGAATCGCCGGCTCGTTTCCCACGAGGATGAGTTCGCATCCCAGGCCGCCAGCGGCCATAAGCGCCCCCGCCACGATCTCGTGGGGAGCGTTGTCGCCTCCCATGGCGTCCACAACGATACGTGCGGTCATCGGGTACCTCTCCCGGCTATGAAGATCATCCGCTCGCTGTCATGGGTCAACTCACCGAGGTCGTAATCACCGAACACATCCAGGACCTGCAATCCCGCAAGGTGCAGCAGGTACTCCATCTCGAACCGGTAGAGATAGCGCAGCACCTGCTCGCTGACCGCCCGCCAGGTGCCGCCGTCCGGTCGCGTCCGCTCGTAGCGCATCGAAAGGACACGGGTTTGCGCGGCGAGGTCGTCCTCGTGCACCTGCCAGACTTCCAGCCGCCCCCCTTCGTCGGGTGCGGAGTACACCAGCACTGGCTCGCCGTTGTGCAGCCCGTCCAGCCATTGCGCCGGCCCCGGCAGATCCACGGCGAGCCTTCCTCGCGCCGAAAGGCTGCCCCCGAGCGCTCGCAGCGCCGCCAAGCTGCTCCTCGCCATCGCGGCAATGGAGGAAGACATCCGCCGGGATCACAATGAACCCGAAGTCATCGCCGGGCAGGGTGGCCAGGTTCGCGAGCGAGCCTTCCACCAGCTGGAGATCGAGGCCGGCATCCTCAGCCTTAGCCCGCGCGATCGTCAGCATTGCCGTCGACGGGTCGATGCCCGTCACCCGGTGGCCCGCCCCCGCCATCGCCAGGGCGATTCGCCCCGTCCCCGTCCCCACTTCGAGCACGGGACCTTCGGTTGATCCGGCCATCGAAATCCAGAGACCGGTATCCACACCGTCGTCCGGGTGCAGCAGATCGTAGAATTCGGCGTCAACGGCGTAAGGGTCGCTCACCGCAAGGATGCTATTCCCGGCTACCGCCGATTGGAAGCCTGCTCAACCGTCTGAGGCTTCTCCGGGATCTCGTCGTCGCGCAATCGGTGTCGAAGATCGGCCCGTCCGGCTACGCTTGAGGTCCCGGTGCTCGACTATCTTCTGTTCGTCAGTGGCCTTGTGCTTGTGCTTGCCGGCGCGCGCTGGCTGGTAACCGGCTCGACGCGTCTCGCGGGAGTCCTCCGCGTGTCCCCGGTCGTCATCGGCCTCACCGTGGTTGGCTTCGGAACGTCCGCCCCGGAGATTGTCGTGGGTGGTTTTGCGGCGGCTGAAGGGAAGCCGGGCCTCGCACTGGGCAATGTCGTTGGGAGCAACATCGCCAACATCGGACTGGTGATGGGCGCCGCCGCACTGGTGTCGCCCCTGCGGCCCACGCTGACGGTCCTTCGCCGCGAAGGGCCACTAATGCTGGCCATATCCACCCTCGTGACGGCCGCCGCCTTCACCGGCGCCATAGAGCAATGGATGGGGTTCTGCCTGCTCGCGGGCCTTGTTGTGTACGTGCTCGGGTCGTTTGTTCTTATTCGTGGCGAAGAGGAATCCGTCACGCAGTCCATCGAGGAGTACGAGCGCCGTCGCGCCCTCATCGGCGTTCCCGATCCGCTCGCGCACATTGGGCTTGTCGCTGGCGGCATTGCCGGGCTGGTGGTCGGAGCGCGGTTCCTCGTCGATTCGGCACACAACATCGCTCTCGACCTTGGGGTGCCGGACTTTGTCGTCGCTTCGACAATCATCGCCGTCGGAACCTCGGTTCCGGAGCTCGCCACGAGCCTCATCGCCGCCCGCCGGGGACAGGCAGACCTCGCCGTCGGCAACGTCATCGGATCGAATCTGTTCAACCTGCTGGGAGTGCTTGGGATTGCGGCGACATTGGGATCGATCCCGGTTTCGCACGAGCGGCTGTTCGACCTGTTCGCAATGACGTCTTTTTCGCTTGCCGGGATCTACTTCGCCCGGACGGGGGGCGTGCTAAACCGCCCCGAGGGGCTGGCACTGCTGGTGGGCTACGCGGCCTTCACGGTCTTTCTGTTCGTGCAGTAAATGTGGGAACTCGGTCACGCGCGCCTGGAAAATGGAGCCTTCGCCCGGATTCGAACCGGGGACCTACGCTTTACGAAAGCGCCGCTCTGCCAGCTGAGCTACGAAGGCCTGCACACTCGCTATCGCTCACAGCGATGCCTTCCGAGTGTACGAAACCCGCCTTACTACTGGCGAGACCCCCGCACTTCCTCGTCCATCGCCGTCGCCTTCGCGATGTTCTCGGCCGCGAACGCCTCGAGCTTCCTCGTGAGCGAATCGTCGCTTGCCCCGAGGATGCGAGCCGCGAGGATTCCCGCATTGCGGGCAGCGCCGATCGCCACGGTTGCCACCGGTATCCCGTTCGGCATTTGCACAATCGAAAGCAGGGAATCGAGACCGTCGAGCGTCTTCAACGGGACCGGCACGCCGATCACCGGCAACGTCGTCACTGATGCGAGCATCCCCGGCAGGTGCGCAGCCCCGCCAGCCCCGGCAATGATCACTTTCAGGCCACGCCCGGCCGCCTCCTTGCCATAGGCGATCATCTTCTCCGGCGTCCGGTGGGCTGAGACAACGCGCACCTCGCAGGCGATACCGAACTCTTCCAGTACCTCCGCCGCTGCCTGCATCACGGGCAGGTCCGAAGAGCTCCCCATCACGATGCCGACCGTCGGCGCGTCGCTCATCGCGACATTTCCCGCGGGTCCAGCACAGACGCGGCCTGCCGCGCTCTTGCGAGGGCCTCGTCAGCGGTGGTGCCGAGCGTTGTCACATGCCCGAGTTTACGCCCGGGCCTGCTTCCCTTCCCGTACCAGTGCATATGCGCCCCTTCGACCGCGACCGCCTCGGGGATCTTCGCAACCGGCTCAGGCACCGTCTCGTTCCCAAAGGCGTTCACCATCACCACTGCCGGCGCCATCAGCGTCGTGCTCCCTAACGGCCAATCCAGGATCGCGCGCAGATGGTTCTCGAACTGCGACGTCACGCAGCCCTCGATGCTGAAGTGGCCGGCGTTATGCGGTCGCGCCGCGATCTCGTTGATCAGCACTCGCCCACCGCTGACGAATAACTCGATGGCAAGGTTGCCGACACTTCCGACGACCTCCGCGACCCGCACCCCGATCCGTTGCGCTTCCGCGGCTATGGCGTCGTCCACCGGTGCGGGGGCTATCACCTCGTGGCAGACACCCTCCCGCTGCACCGTCTCCACGACGGGGTAGATCGCCGCCTCGCCGCCAGGCCGCCTTGCGACGAGCACCGCAAGTTCGCGCTCGAGCGCCAGGAATTCCTCGACCACGAACACGCCCCCGTCGCCCATCCGTGGCACCGCTTTCACCGCGGTGCCGTCTGCGCATATCCAGACGCCCCGGCCGTCGTAGCCGCCGCGTGCTGCCTTCACCACGACAGGCCAGCCGTGTTCTGCGGCGAACGACCACACCGTTGCCTCGTCCGTCGCCCTGGCCCAGGCCGGCACCGGCAATCCTGCGGCTTCGAAGCGAGTCCGCTGCTCCAGCTTGTTCACCGCCACTTCGAGTGTCTCCGGGCCCGGACGCAGCACGAATCCTTCATCCACCAGCGCCGCGAGGTGAGTTGGCTCCACGAGTTCATGGTCGAAGGTCACGACATCGCAGCGACGAGCGAGCCGGCGTAACGCCTCAAGGTCGCCGGGCGATCCAATCTCGACACCGGCCGCGACCTGCGCTGCGCTTTCATCCGCGGCATTCGCAAGTACGACGGTGTTGATCCCGAGCGCGCTCGCCGACTCGTGCAGCATCCGGGCGAGCTGTCCAGCTCCCACGATCCCGACCGTTGGCGCACCCATCGTGCAGATTCTACCGGTGCCCGCCCGAGCGCCGAATCGCCTATGCCGGCGCCGACCCCGCTGCCGTAAGCCGCCGCTTCGCCTCCGCCACTACATCCGCCGCCAACGGACCCTTTTCGGCGGCGGCGATGTTTCCCTTCAGATGCTCGACGCTGCGCGTCCCAACGATCGTCGTGTCGAGGTTTGGATCGGACAGCGTGAAGCGCAGGGTGAACTCCATCCGGCTCATCCCATCCAGCAGCTCGTCGAGCTTCGCCCCCTCCCAGCGGTCCTGCACGCTCGCACCCTCGACCGCCCGTATCGATCGCTGCTCCCAGTCCGTTGGTGCGCCGCGCGCGGCTCCGCCCCGGATCACGATCCCGGCCCCGGCCTTCGATGCCTCGTCGATGATCCGCTCATGCTCTCGCTGCAGCGCCGAGTACGGGATCTGGAACACGTCGAAGACGCCCATCGCCACCTGCTCCGGCAGGTTCGGCAGCGTTCCAGACATCCCGATGAAGCGCACCTTCCCTTCGTCGCGCAGCTTCACCAGCTCGGCCAGCGCTCCCTCGCCTTCGAGCATCGCTTTGTCCGGGCTCGCGTGGAACTGGACAACGTCGAGGTAGTCGGTCTTCATTCGCGACAGGCTCTGTTCAACGCCCGCTCGCACGTTCGCCGCTGTGAACACATGCGGGTTCCGCTGTCCCGCCGGAGCGGGCGCAGCGCCCACCTGGCAACCGCACTTCGAGGCCAGGAAGTACTCCGCCCGCCGATTCGCGATGTGCTTGCCGATCCGCTCTTCGCTCATGCCGTAATCCGGCGAGGTGTCGATGTAGTTGATGCCCGAATCCAGCACTGCATTGAGCACGGCGCCCGCGTCCTCGTCGCTAATCTCCGGCCCGCGCGGTGCACCCCGAAGTTCCATCGCGCCGTAGCCGAGCGCGGTTACTTCGAGCCCCGTTCGGCCCAGTGTCCTCTTCTCAAGTGCCATCGAAAGCCTCCGCGTGGTTGTGTACCGGTGCGGTTCCGAAGCTACGCCCCCGGCTTGAACATCGCGAACGGGGCCTTACTCCCCGGCCGTCGCTCGCCAGCCGGCTACTTTGTCCGGCACCACGATGATGAGTGGTAACTCCTCCAGCGCCATCTCCCGATGTTGGGGATACCGCTCCCTCAGGGCCGCGAGCGCTTCCGGATACTCCTCACCCCGCTCCAGCACGGCCGCCTCGCCGTCAAGCCGGACCCATGCCAGGTGCGACCAATCCTCGTCGTACCGGTCGACGAGGACTGTCACCCGCGGGTCGTGCTCGATGTTTCGGATTCGGGCCAGTCGGGTGGTCGATTTTGGCTTCTCGTCGATGGCAATGGCGATTCCCTCATCGACGATCGCGTACACAACCGGCACGAGGTGCGGCCTTCCGTCCCTGGCGATGGTGCCCAGCCGTGCCACCCTGCACGTGTCGAGCACGTCCCACTGCCAGCCCTCGAGCTTGAGCGGGGTGTCTGCGTCGGATTCCAGCTGCTTGCGATAGAGGACGATGTCGTACGTCTGGCCCATGTTTTCGTAGGTGACAGTCGTGCGGCCGGTCTCGGTATAGCCGATGGCCTCGTAAAGGCGCTGGGCCGGAACCTGTTCCACCGTCGTGTCGAGGATGATGGCGGTCGCTCCCAGTTCGATCGCGCGCGCCTCCAGGGCTGCCATCAGCTGCCGTGCGATCCCGCTCCGCTGCCGGTTCACGGCCACGCGGACGAAGTTCACCCGGTAGCTCAGGCCGCTTTCCGGCCGCAACGAGCCCATCGCCACCAGTTCGCCGTCCACCGTGCCCACCAGGAATGCTCCCTCCGCCTGGAAGTTCTCCGGGATGTTGAGCAGCTCAGGCCGGATCTTCGCACTCTCGCGCGGGTCGGCGTCCGGGTCGATCGCTTGCACATTCAGCGCCAGCACCGCCGCCAGGTCCCGCAACTCGAAGTCCCGGACAACCAGTTCTCCCGCCATCGCAGCCAGTGTATGCCAGCCCCCGCTCCTGCTACCGTTTCTTCATGGCCCGCATCCTTGCCGCCGACTTCGGCGGCACCCATCTCCGCGCCGCCGTCGTCACCGAAGACGGCATCGTTGAACATCGCCACGACGTCGAGTCGCCCGACCAGCGCGAAGGTGTCCTCCCAATCGTCCTCGACCTGATAGAACGCACCGCGACGGATGCCGGAGGTCAACTGGACGCTTGCTGTATCGCCAGCGCCGGCCTCATCGACGCCACGCGCGGCAGGGTCATCATCTCGCCCAACATCCCCGGGTTCCGCAACCTCGCCCTCGTCGAGCCCGTGAGCGAAAGGCTCGGCATCCCCGCTTTCATCGAAAACGACGCCAGCGCCGCGGCTCTTGCCGAATACCGCTACGGCGCCGGCCGGGGATACAAACACCTTCTCCATGTCACCGCTGGGACCGGCATCGGCGGCGGACTCGTTCTGGGCGGCAGACTCTACCGCGGCGCCCGGGGGTTCGCCGGGGAGATCGGCCATATGGTCATCGATGCTGGCGGACCCACCTGCGCCTGCGGCGCCAAAGGCTGTCTTGAGGCCCTCTGCAGTGGCGTTGCCTTCGAACGGCGGGCGCGCCGGCTAGTCGAATCCGGGCGCTCGCCCCTGCTCGCCGACATCGTTGGCGATGAGACACCAGGGGCACTCCATCTCCAGAAAGCGGCCCAGCGCGGAGATGCCCTCGCCGAAGCCGAGATACGCAACGCTGGCCACTACTTCGGAATCGCCCTTGGCTCGCTCATGAACGTCCTCAATCCGGAGGCAATCACCATCAGTGGTGGGCTGGTCGCCATGGGCGATCTGCTGTTCGGCGAGATGCGTACTGCGCTGAAAGAAATGGCCTACGGCCCGACCAGTGGCGTTGAGATCAAATTCAGCGAGCTCGGCGACGATGCCGGTCTCCTCGGCGCCGCAGCGGTTGCTATGGAGTACCTGGAAGGTTAGACGGGCTCCAATCGCCGGAACTCGCCGGCGGGGGCTATGACCTCGATCCGGTCGCCCGCTTTCACTTCGCCACCGGCGATCACGGTGGCCATCACGCCGGCCTTCCGGATAAGTTCGCCATCGGCAGCCTCGTCAAGGACGGCCGCCATCAATCCCGGTTGGTAGCTGTCCAGCTGGGCGCAGGGATTCCGCAGGCCTGTCACCTCAACCAGCGCCGACTCCCCCAGTCGCAGCCGCGTTCCCGTCGCAAGGGTCAGCAGCTCCACACCTCGCGTCGTCACGTTCTCGCCCATCGCGCCCGGCCCGACGTCGAAACCGGCCGCCTGCAGCTCGTCCATCAACTCCTCGTGGATAAGGTGTACCTGGCGGAGGTTCGGCTGCTCCGGGTCACGAGCCACCCGCGAGCGGTGCTTCACCGTCGTGCCGCAGTGGGCGTCACCTTCAACACCCAGGCCTTCGAGCAACTGGATGCGCTCCACCGAGGGCTTCGAAAACGTGTGCGCCGGGCTCAGGTTCACCGCAACCACTCGGCCCCCTGTCACTTTTGCGCGCCCTGGCCCTCCGTCTCGGCAGGGACTTCTTCCAGCTGGATCTTCCGGAAGGCCTCGGCGTACTCGAACGCTTCCCCTTCAGCCTGCATCCGCCCCATCTCCAACACCCAGCCGACGACGTCCTCGCCCAGCTGGCTGGGGTGGGCCAGCAGCGCCTGCTTCTTGAGCTCCAGCGTGCCGGCGATGTCTACCCGCACATTCGGTTTGTCAGTCCCGCCCAACCAGATCGCCGCCACCTTGTGCGGCAACAGGTTCTCCGTCAGCAGCTCCGGGAACGTGAGGCGGTCGCGGGCGCTTGGGAAGATGGCGTCGACCGCTGCATCGCCGCTCGCCCGGTGATCAGGGTGGTTCGCATACGTATCGCCAAGGAAGCGTTGCGTCGGGTCAAAGCAGATCACCACCTCCGGCCGGTACCTCCGGATGATCCGTGTGAGGTCGCGCCGCAGGCCAAGCGTGTGCTGAAGGTAGCCATCTTCGTAGCCCATGAACTCAAAGTGCTTCACGCCAAGGATCGTGCCCGCCGCACGCTGCTCGGCTTCGCGGACTTCAGCCAGCTTCGCCGGGGTCATCTCCGGGTCTTCGCTCCCCTTGTTCCCGTTTGTGATGACCACATAGGTCACGGTGCTCCCGGCGCTCGCCCACTTCGCCACAGTCCCCGCACAGAGGAACTCGGCATCGTCCGGATGCGCCACGATCACCATCGCCGACTTTGGTACGTACTCTTCGCTCATAGCCCTGCCGTCTCAGCTTGTGCCCGAAGCGTAACAGCAGCCGGTAACACGCCCACTCCCCCGTTCGGCGAGTCTTACGCGCGGAGCGTGCCTTCGCCGACCACAACCGCCGGCCCGCCGACGCGCACACTCCCATCGCCCTGTACCGCCGCCATGATCGTGCTGGGTCGGCCCATCTTTACGCCCTGTCTGAGGACGAGCTGCTCGCCAACTGTGGCCCGGCCGTTTCTCACCATGTACGCCGCCAGTGGCCCGGCAGCACTTCCCGTGGCCGGGTCCTCCGTCACGCCAAGCACCGCGCCAAACATCCTGCAGTAGGCGGTGACACCATCCCCGTGGTCCCCCAGCGAAAACACATAGGCCGCAATCCGATCGTGCCCCAGGCCGTCGAAGAGAGCGGCTGCGGCCGCTGCATCCAGCCATGCCCGGTCGACCGCCTCCCGCGTCGCCAGGGGCACGTAGAGGAAGTCCACTCCCGCGCTGCCTGCCATCACCGGCAAGGAGCCGTCGATGTCGCCCTCAACAAGCCCGAGAGCACGCGCCAGCTCCGCCCTGTTGAACCGGTCCACTCCGAACTGCGGTGTCTTCTGGAACATCCACGCTGCGGCCAGCTTTTCGCCCGCCCAATCGAGTTCCACCCGCGTTGGCCCAACACCGAGCTCGAACACGGTCGCCTCCTGCCCTGCCGCCAGGAACCCGGTCTCGGCCAGGGCAAAGGCCGTCCCCACCGTTGGGTGCCCTGCCATCGGCAACTCCCGTTGGGGCGTGAAAATACGCACGGCCACATCGCACGCGGCATCCTTCGCCGGCCAGACGAACGTCGTCTCGGCAAAGTTCATCTCATTCGCGATCCGCTGCATCTGGCGCGCGTCCAGCCCGGCGGGATCGACAAACACCGCCAGCTGGTTGCCCGCCAGTGCCTCGTCTGTAAACACATCCAGGTGGAAATACCGGTACTCGCTCATCGCTCCCTCCTCGGTCCTCCCGGGAAGGCTAATCGGAAGACCGCTACCGGCATCCGGAAACCTTGGGGCAACGCCTGTAGAATCGCCGCCACTACCATCTCGGAGCCGCCGTATGTGCTTTCCCCATGACGCCCTTCCTCCCATCCACCCAATCGCCGGCGCTGCCGTCGATAGCGAAGACCTCGTACTCACTTCCAGGGACGGCACCAGGTTCGCCGCCTTCGTTGCCCGGGCCGAGAATCCCTCCGGCGCCGGCATGGTCGTCCTCCCCGATGTTCGCGGCCTCTTCCGCTTCTACGAAGAACTGGCCATGCGCTTCGCCGAGGAGGGCATCAACTCCGTCGCCTTCGACTACTTCGGACGGACCGCCGGCGTAGGCAAGCGCGACGCCGACTTCGACTTCATGCCAGAGGTCCGCAAGACCAAGGCCAACCAGATTTCCGAAGACGTTGGCGCTTGCGTCGACTACCTTCGCTCCGCCGCCGGTGGCAACTGCACGAAGATCTTCACCATCGGCTTCTGCTTTGGCGGCTCCAATTCATGGCTCCAGGCGGCGGCCGGGCACGGACTCGCCGGCTCGATCGGTTTCTACGGGCGCCCCGGACCCAGTTTCGCCGATAACTCGCCCGGCCCTGTCGACCGAGCCGCCGACCTGAAAGCGCCGATCCTTGGCCTCATGGGTGGCGCCGACCAGGGCATCCCCCAGGACCAGATCGATGAGTTCGAGAAGGCGCTCACCGCTGCCGGCGTCGAGCACGAGATCGTCGTCTATCCCGGTGCCCCACATTCCTTCTTCGATCGCCACTACGTCGAACACGCTGACGCCTCTGCGGACGCCTGGAAGCGTTCCCTCGAGTTCGTCAGGAGCCACTGATGGCCGCCCTCTCGCCCGAGCAGGAGCAGTACCTGCGAGACCATCGCCTCGCCGTCCTCGCCACCGGGCGCAAGGATGGCTCACCCCAGGCATCGACCATCATGTACGCCTACCACGGCGGCGAGGTCCTCATCTCGGTCACCGAAGACCGCGCCAAGTGGAAGAACGCCGTGCGCCAGCCGAAGGTCGCGATGGTCATCCTCGATGGCCGCAAGCAGATGATGCTCTACGGCACCGCTCGTGGCGTCGACGCCGACCCCGAGCGCCTCTCCGCCCACAAGCTCATCCGCGAGGCGATGAACCGCCCCGTGGAAGACGAGGCCGAGTACCTGGACACGCTGAACAAGCAAAAGCGTGTCATCCTCGCGATCACGCCGACCAAAGTCTTCATGAACGATTAGGAGCCGACTCGATGGCCGCTGACCGCACCGTTCCGAGGCCGTTCTCATTGCACTGGGGCGATGGCAACGTCGTCGAGGAGGCCAGTTTCGAAGGCCCCCACCACAACCCGGCCATCCAGCTCCTTGAATTCGACGACGGCTCTCTGGCCATGCGTTTCTGCTACTACTCGCACGACGGCCGCTTCCAGCGCAGCCCCCTCATCCTCGATGGCGAAGCGGTCGAAGGCATGCGTGAGGCCGTCGCCCGCAATCCCCGTCTGAAACAATTGCTGACCACGCTGGTCGCCGGCTGAGCGGCGGGTTTTCGCGCCGTCGCCTCTCCTCCCGCAGAATAGAAACCGTCGCCCATCACGACCCGAGCGGAGGAAACCCTGTGTCCGAACGTCCCATGAACGGCCTCTGGCCGAGCCCGATCACGCCGAAGTCCCTTGCCTCAAATCTTCGGCTGGGCGAACCGGCCTGGGATACCGACAGCGAGACACTTGGCTGGGTCGAAGGCCGCTCCGACCGTGGTGTTCTCGTCATCCAGCAAGGCACCGACGCGCCCCGTGATCTCACGACAGACCTCAGTGTCAGGGCCTTCGTCGGCTATGGCGGCGGCGACTTCACTCTTGCCCACGGTGTTGCCTACTTCGTCGCCCAACACGACCAGCGCATCTATCGCCAGCCCATCAACGGCGGCGAAGCCCGGCCGATCACACCCGGTTTCGGCGCTGCTTCGACACCGGTGGTCTCGCCCGACGGGCGCTGGCTGGCGTACGTCCACGCATATGAAGATGCCGACGTCATCGCCATCGTCGATACGGAGGGCATCCACTGGCCCGAGCGCATCGCCATCGGCCGCGACTTCTACATGCAGCCCACCTGGCATCCATCGGGCGAACAGCTCGCCTGGATCGAGTGGGATCACCCGAACATGCCCTGGGACGGCACGGAGCTCAACGTCGCGACCCTCAGTTTCCCCGAAGGTGCGCTGCCTATCGTTGCGGAAACGAGCATCGTCGCCGGCGACAAGGACACCTCCATCTTCCAGCCAATCTTCTCGCCCGACGGCGCATCACTGGTCTATGCCTCAGACGAGTCGGGCTGGGGTCAGCTTTACCGCCGTGACCTCGCCAGCGGGACCGTGAAGCCCCTCACTGCCGACCGCGAGGAATACGCCCGCCCGGCCTGGGCCCAGGGGACCCGCAACACCGCAATCGGTGCCGATGGCACGATCTACACATCCCGGGCGACAGCCGGGTTCGACACCCTCGTCGCCATAGACCCCGACGGTTCCATTCGCGAACTTCGCGATGTCCAGGGGCGCCACACTTCAATCAGCCATTTGGTGGCCGCACCCACGGGCCAGGAAGTCGCCTGCGTCGCTGGCAGCGGCACCATCCCCAACCGCATCGTCGCCTTCAACCTCGACCACGAGGGCTACCGCACCAGCATCCGCCGCCGTTCCAGCGGTGAAACCGTCCCCGAGAGTGCGCTTTCGCACCCCCAGCCCATCTCCTGGGAATCGTTCGACGGCAAACAGGCGCACGGCATCTATCTTCCCCCGGCCGGCCCCCACGCGGTCCCCGGCGAGCGCGCTCCCACAATCGTCCTCATCCACGGTGGGCCCACCAGCCAGGTCACCGCCAGCTGGCATGCCCAGGCCCAGTTCTTTGCCACCCGCGGCTATGGCGTCCTCATGCCGAACTACCGCGGCTCGACGGGCTACGGTCGCGACTACATGCTCAAGCTGCGGGGCAACTGGGGCATCTACGACGTCTACGACGCCCGCTCCGGCGCCGAACACCTCGTCAAGGAGGGGCTCGCCCAGCGCCAGGGTCTCGTCATCATGGGCGGCAGCGCCGGCGGCTACACTGTCCTCCAGTCACTCGTCGAGCTGCCCGGTTTCTACCGAGCCGGCGTTTGCCTCTATGGCGTTGCCAACATGTTCACCCTCGCCGCCGATACCCATAAGTTCGAAGCTCGCTACCTCGACTCCATGCTCGGCCCGCTACCCGACGCCTCGGAGCTCTATCGCCAGCGTTCACCCATCTTCCACGCCGACCAAATCAGAGACCCGATTGCGGTGTTCCAGGGTGAAATCGACCGCGTCGTGCCACGCGAACAGAGCGACTCCATCGTTGCTTCCCTTCGCGCCCGCGGCGTCCCCCACGAGTACCACGTCTACGAGGGAGAAGGCCACGGCTGGCGCAAGTCCGAGACCATCGAGGCCTTCTACGGCCACGTGCTCGCTTTTCTCAAGCAGCACGTCCTCTTCGCCTGACCTACTCGCGCCAGGTCATCGCCGCGAACGCTGCCCCGCGTTCCCTCGCGCTCTTCTCCGCCCAGCGGGAAAGAAATGCCTCCCCGACGATGCCCTTCGCCTCCTGCCAGCCGAGCGGTGTCCCCCCAGCCAGTTGCCGCGCCTCGCGCATGGCGACCAGGAAGCTCGTCGCGTCCCCAAGGTCATGAGAATCAAGCACTTCGCAGTCGAGCATCGCGACACACTCCGGGAAGTACGGGTCACCCTTCCCGGTGAGTTCGTAAACCAGCCCTTCGAGCTTGTTCGGAACATCGCGCCCGCTCACCAGTCCCAGCGGTGCGAGCAAGTGCGCGCTCGACGGTGAGAGAGCGCTGATGGCGAGCGTCCCGGATGCTGCTACCAGGTCGTGGGTCAGGTTCGTCTTGTGCAGTACCACCAGCAGCCGCGGCCGCTCCGGCACAATCGATGCCCCGAATATCGACACGCAAATCTGAGCATTGGCCCCGGACTCGCCGCTCGAACCGATCGCGCAGAGCGGCGACCAGAACGCCGAGAGAATATCCGTAGCCCTGCCCGGCATCAGCAGACTGGTGCCGTTGGAACGCTCTGCAGGCGCACATCCTCAGGGTCGATATCGAAGTGGTGTTCGCGGACCCACTGCTTCCGCGCCTGCCAGTGGACCGGGTGGCTGTCGTAGCCGTTGTCTCGTTCCACGATCCACTTCCAATCGGCCCAGCAGAGCAGCGCGGTGTCGAGGTCGCGCCAGGCGAGCTTGCGGATGCGCTTCATCTCGGGGTCGCGCTTTCGCTTCCGGGGTTCCACCTTGTCGGCCAGCAGGATGATCTTGGCGATGAGCGACATCTCGGTGAGACCCAACGTGTGGTCCCGTACCCCCGCCAGCACCTCACGATCGTCGACGCCGAGGCGATGCTCGAGCACAGACGCGGCGATCGGCCCATGGAGGACGATCGGGCTCCTGCGGTCCTCGCTGCTAATAGCTACACCCGCCTCCGCTGCCAATTGCAGCTGCCGCTCGGCAGATTCGTGCCGAAAGAGATCGTGTCCCCATGACGCAAGTGCAAGCCGCTCGGGGTCGATGTCCCAGTATTCGCCTATCTCCACGGCCTCCCGGGCTACGCGCTCAACGTGCGCGATCAGACCTTTCGGCCGCGAAGCCATCTCCGCCTGCACACGTTCGAGCTGAGTCTTGAGCGCTCCCGCCATCAGCCTTCGGGGCCTAGCTTTCGGCCACCGAGCAGGTGCATGTGGAGGTGCGGGATCGTCATTCCCGCCGCATCGCCGACGTTGAATGCCAGCCGGTATCCGGACTCGATCACGCCCTCGACGCGCGCCACTTCGCGTGCCAGAGCGAAGATGCTGCCGAGCACCTCGGTGTGAGAGAACTCGATCTCTCGGGCGTCACCGATGTGCCGCTTGGGGATAATCAGCAGGTGATGCGGCGCCCGCGGGTTGATGTCGTGGATAGCGAACGCCTGATCGTTCTCCAGGACCTTGTTCACCGGCACCGCGCCGGAAGCCATGTTGCAGAACAGGCAGTCGCTCATGCCGCGATTGTAAGCCAATCCGCCGGCGCCCGGACGCGGTAGCCTAGGGAATCGTCAACACCTGTTCCACGAAGATGTCACACGCGTCGTTCAGGTCGTTCGCCGCAATGATCGCTTCCACTGTGGTATCGAACCGCGTCGCGATCGCCCCACACGTGTCCCCCGATTGCACCGTGTACGTCGACCCGCTGCCGCCACCCGAAGGCGTGTTGGTGGCATTCGGCTGAGTCGTCGCAGTCTCGCCGGCGCCCGGTGTCTGGCTCGCGGTCGTGGTCTGCGTTTGGCCGGCCGGTTGCGTTTGGCCGCCGCCGCCTGCCTCGGAAGTCTGGGTAGCGTGAAGCGCCTGCTGCGTCGCGAAGGTATCGGCCGCCGAAAGGTTGTTATCGCCGCCGCCCGAAAGCGCGCGCTGGATCAGGAACGCCAGGGCCACGAGCGCGATCGCCAGCGCGAAGAGCCCGATAGTCGCCGCCGGCATACTGATCCCGCCCGCCCTCGGCCTCGGGCCGAGCGTGCCGCCTGGTTGCCGCCGGCGCTGCCCGGGCGGTGGGGTTCGCCGCTGGCCCCGCGCTGCTCCGGCTGGTGCCGTGACTGGTGGGCCCGCTTCAGGCGATGCCATTGCCGCGGCGGCGGCCGGCGGCCGGCTCTGCGGTACCGCTTCGCCCTGGAACACAGGGCAGTTGGGATGGTTAGCGCCGAGGCAGTACGACTCCTGGTGACCTGTCGCTATCCGCGTCGGGTTGGGGAGCTTGTAACAGCGATGAGCCTCGGTTGCATAAGTAGCATGGGAGTCTGCGTCGTCCGCCAACCCCAGGTACTGGCAGGTGGCGTCAACGTCGATCGTCTCTTCCGGAAAGCTCACAGTGCCTCCTGTCCGCCCGGTTGAGCGTCCACGCACACTCAGCGGTATGTTGGCATGGCGCGTACCCGCAGGCAATCAGCCACGATTTCGTGGTAGCCCGTTGCGGCCGTGTGCAGCGCTGAAGTGAGACGGTGCGGAGGTTACCGGCGGCGAATCACAGGCGTCGTCGTGCCTGTGTCTTGCATTTCGCGGCGGTGAGAATTGGGGTGGGGGCAGGCCGGCATGGCCGGCCATACCCCCTGCGACGGGGAGGACATTGTCGCCAGGTGCCCCCGGTCAGAAGGGCACCTGAACAAATCAACGGAACGACGGCCCTCGATCAGAAGCCCGCCGGGTGAACTGTTCGGTAGCAATCGCGTGCAACTTCGCACGCCAGGCGAACGCCCGTCAGGCGGCCTCTTCGATGTTTCGCAGCAGATTCGTGATCTCGTCGATGCCGTACGGCTTGGCCAGGACGGCAAGTCCATACCGCTCCACCAGCCTGGCGATCCCGGCATCCGTCGTTGCCCCGGTCGCGATAACCACGCGCTGTACCAGCTGGGGCGCCACCGTTTGCAGCGCAGTTACCACATCGTCGGCCACGTCCGAAGCCAGCCGGTAGTCGCAGAGGACGAGGTCATAGGCGCATTCGGCTGCCAGCGCCGTCGCCTCGTCGACGCCGGCCGCAACGTCGCAGTGATGGCCGAGGGACTCTATCAGGCGCTTTGCCACCGTCCTCAGACTCGGTTCGTCGTCGACCACCAGGACCCAGCGGCCGCCATCGCCCTCGGGCCGGTCAGCTTCGAAATGCTCGGCCGATGTCCAATCGCGCGGAATCGTCACCCTGAAACAGGCCCCGCATCCTGGTGACGACTCAACCGTCAGCGTGCCTCCATGACTCTGGACAATCGAACGGGAAAGGCTCAAGCCAAGTCCCGTCCCGATTCCCGGTTTCGTTGTATAGAAGGGCTCCCACAAACGTTCCCGTACTTCCGGCGTCATCCCCGGCCCGTTGTCTTCCACTTCCAGCACCACAAGGTCCTCATCAAAACGAGCCCGGAGCGAGAGGCAAGCGCCAGGCTTGCCGGCAAGAGCTTGCTCGGCGTTGGTCGTCAGGTTCAGGAGCACCTGCGTCAGCTGGTGCTCGTTCGCCGTCAGGGTGGTGTCCTCGGCCGAGACTTCGATTGTGGCCGCAATTCCCTGCTTCAGCCACGCCGCATGGCGCAGACGCTCGATGTGGCCAACCACATCCCCCAGCCGAAGTTCTTCCCGCTCCACCTCTCCGGGCCGCACCAGGAACAGCAGGTCGCGCACGATGTTTCGTGCCCGGAGAGCTTCCTTGTGAATCAGAGTCAGGTCTTCCTGGATCGGTTCCACGCCGTCAGCGGCCGTCAAGAGCTCGGCGAAGCCGAGAATCGCCGTCAGCGGGTTGTTCAATTCGTGGGCGACGCCGCCAATCATCTCGCCCAGCGCCGAAAGCCGCGCCGCCTGGGACATCTGCTGCTGGTGCCGCTCGTTCTCCGCGGCGCGTCGCCGTTCTTCTTCGATGTCCTCGAACACCACCAGCCGGCTATAGGAATCGTGATCCATGGGAAGGATCTCGTAACGATGGAGACGCGACTCGCCGGCGAACTCCAGGGCTGCTTCACCCGTGGCGAACCAGCTCCCTGCGAGTGCCTGAAGCAGCTTGTCCACCCCGGTCCCTGGCTCTTCATCGGACACCGGTATACCGCCGCTCATGGACTGCGGCCGCAGCGAATCGAGGACTCGTTGGCCGTGTCCGTTCACGAAGGCCGCCTGGCCCTGCCGGTCAAACAGCACAATCCCCGCCGAAAGTGAACCAACCACAAGCTCGAGCAGCGCCCTGCTGCGTTCCAGCCGCTTCAGGTTGTGGGCCGTGTGGAGAGCCGACCCGACGAACTGTGCAGCAGTCCGCACGACGCGTTCTTCGCGCTCACCAAAGTCCCAGCCTGGTTCCCCGGCTGCGACGATCAGGACACCCCGCAGAGAACCTGCCGAGCGGTCCGGAGCAATCGAAACGGCCCTGATGGTGCCACCCCCAAACCAATCCCAGTCGCCCAACAGGTCCTCATACCCCGACGACAACGTCACCTGTCCCGGCAGGTTCGCCATCTTTCCAAGCATCGAGGCGTCACCCAGTAATGGCGTGCTGTGCGACCGGTAGACCGTCAGCCCGTCACCTTCGAGGACCGCGAATGCGCTACGGACGGCCGGCACGAAGCGACCCAGCGTTGCCGCGAACCCTTCTAGCAACCGGCTCGGTGTCCGTTCGTCCGCGCTGATCGCCGCAATCGCCGCCAGGGCACGCTGCTCAGCCGTCTCTGCGCGGCTTTCCTCGAGTTCTCTCTCCACCACGTCGCGGTTCACGATCGCCTGGGCCATGAGGGTCGCAGCCAGGGCGAGGAACGAAAGGTCGTCTTCGCTGAACTCCCGCATAGTACCCCGCGAAAGGATCAGTGCCCCCACGGTTTTCCCAAGGTGCGTCAAGAACACAGCGCAAGCCATCCGGATTCCCGCCGCGGCCAGCCGCTCGCCGATGTCGCCGCCAACCTCAGTGGGCGCGAATTGCAGCCAGCGGTCTGCGTTCCGTATCGCCGCCCCCTCAACGTCCACCTCCACGTCGTTCAGCACCATGCCCAGTTCGGGCGGGTCAGCGGCCACAAGGCCCAGCTGGTTGCTCTCGTTCGTTCGCATCAGCCCGGCGGCGTCGAACGTGACCGCCCGCGAGAGCACGGCCACCATCGCACTAAACAGTTCTTCAACGCTGCGGCCCTGGTTCAGGAGAATGGTCAGCTCGTTCAGGAGCCGGCTGCGCACACCCTCACGGTCCGCCCGCCAGATGGCATGCTCTTCCCGGGCCGCCGCAGCCAGCAAGTCGCCCGCTCGCCGCAAGAATTCCAGCTCGCGCTCGGCGAATGACTCCGCCTCGATCCGCGCGACGGTCACCGTTCCGTAGTAGTCATCTCCATCCAACAGCGGCATCGACCACGCCAGCTTGATCCCGAAGGCAGTCATCCTTCGCTCGGCTCGCCCCCGGAATTCGGCCGGATCCCATTCGACGCCCCGGCGGTACTGGTCGGCCAACAGCTGGCGTCCCCGCGACCGGCGGTACTGCTGGTTGTCCGAGCCATCGATCGCTTCCGGCGGGTACCACCCAACAACGCGTTCCATGTCGGGCTCGGCGTCCAGGACCATCAGGCTGGCGAAGTCCAGCCGTACGTGTTCGCCGATCTGCTCGGCGACCTCCTCGAACACGTCAGCCAGCCGCTGGCGGCCCGCGAGAAGACGCGCGATCCGATACAGCGCTGCAGTCTCGCGTGCGGTCACATCCCCGGCCGGCTCTCCCAAAGACATAGACCCCTCGGGTAATCATCGGCCGCCCTCCCGCCTTCACAGAGCGGGGATTTCACCTAGTGGAGAGCCGGCCTCGCCCTCCTCCCGTAGACTCTCCGTCATGCGCGAACCGGTGGCCCTTTCCTACACCTCGCAGCGCCTCAACCTGCGCTATTTCCAGTACGGCGATCCGGCCAACCTGCCGCTCATTCTCGTCCACGGCACCCGCGACCACGCCCGCTCCTGGGACAAGACGGCGGCGGCCCTCGTCGACCGCTTCTGCGTCTACGCTCCCGACCTGCGTGGCCACGGCGATTCCGACCGGGCGATCGGCGGCAACTACTCGATCATCGACTACGCGCTCGACATTCACGCCCTCGGGGAGCACATCGGCCGCGAGCCGTACGGCATCATCGGCCACTCCCTCGGCGGCGGCGTCGCCCTCGAATACGCCGGCGCCTTTCCCGAGAAGGTCTCCCGGCTCATTACCATCGAGGGCCTCGGTGGCCTCGGCTGGTCCGATCGTTCGCCTCGTCCTGCTCACGTCCGTATGCGTCGTTGGGTCGAAAGCATGCGTGCGCTCGAACTCCGAGAGCCTCACCTGTACCAGACCATCGAAGAAGCGACGGAGCGCATGATTGCCGCCAACGAGCATCTCACGCCCGAACTCGCTCGCCACCTCACCGTCGAGGGCACCATCAAGACTCCCGATGGGTATGCCTGGAAGTACGACAACTTCACCCGTGCCGGGTCGCCCTACGAGTTCAACATGGAGGATGCCCGCGACCTCTGGAATCAGATCCGCTGCCCGATTCTCATCCTCTGGGGCGAAGAGAGCTGGGGCCGCCGCAACTATGACCTGGACACCAGTCCTTTCCATAACGTCGAGGCGATACGGATCGCCGGCGCCGGCCACTGGGTCCAACACGACCAGTTCGACGTCTTCATCTCGCACGTCAATCGGTTCCTCGGCGCCTGAGCCTTTCCCTTCGGTTCACCGCCCGATGTATCGCCTTCGCCAGCCAATGCTATCCTCGACGTTGCCGCGGAGACGTTTGTGTCCGCGTTTTGCCATCTCTACCGAAGGTCCAGTCCCCACATGTCCAACCGACAGGCTCGCCGCGAACAGTCACGCAGCGCGCGAGGCGAACGTAAACGCGCTCCAGCTGCCCGCCGAACCAGTTCCGGCGGCTCCAGCGGTGGAGGAGGCGCCGGTGACTTCCTCTCCGGCCGCTTCATCCTCATCGCCATGGTTCTTGTCGCAGTTCTGGTCATAGCGATCGGACTCTTTGCCACGTTCGGCGGTGGCGGCGGCGGCAGCAGCGACGAATTGGTCCAGATGCTGAACGACGCAGAGGCGAGTTTCCCTTCCGATATGGCGAGCGGCTATTCCCTCGGCAGTTCAGATGCTCCCCTCACCATCACCGAATATGAGGACTTCCAGTGCCCCCACTGCCTCAACTACACCGGTCGCAGCGAGCCCGGCATCATCGATCAATACGTCAAGACCGGCCAGGTTCGGCTCATCTTCCAGAACTTCCCCATTCTCGGTGTCGAGTCTGTTGCTGCTGGAAAGGCAGCCGAGTGCGCCCAGCAGCAGGACATGTTCTGGCCGCTCCAACAACAGCTCTTTCTCATCCAGGCTGAGGCCGGCCAGGACACCGCTGAAAAGACCAACGTCGGGCGCTTCTCCGACGATGCACTCCGTGGCATCGCCCAGGATGTAGGCCTCGATATGCAGAAATACGACGCCTGCTATGCGGCCGATGCCACCCTTTCGACCGTCCAGGACATGGCCGCCACCGCCCGTTCCTTCGGCCTCAGTGGCACGCCGGGCTTCCTCTTCAACGGCCAACCGCTTTCCAGTGGCGCACCCGCGGACATCGACGGTTGGAAGTCCGTGATCGACGAGGCACTCCAGAACCTTGCCGGAGCGACGCAGACCCCTGGCGCCAGCGAGACCCCTGCCGCGGAAACGACCGCGACGCCCTGACTATGGCGCGTGGCCTCGTGAACCGAAACCACGCGCTGGTCCTTGCCCTCGTGCTTTGCGTCGCCTCTGTCGCCTGCTCCACTCGCGATGAGGATCCCGCGACGGATGGGGGCTCCCCGGCCACGACCGGCGCGGCTGCGACGGCTACCTCACCGGCCGCCGACATCGACGAACTCGTAGTCCAGGCGCTCGAAGATGCGCACAACGCCTTCCCTTTCGACCTCGCTGACGGCTACGCCCTTGGCGATCCAAATGCCCCCCTCACCATCACCGTCCACGAAGACTTCCAGTGCCCCCACTGCCTGAACTACACGGCCACCGTCGAACCAACCGTCATTGCCGACTACGTCGTGAGCGGCAAGGTGCGCATCGTCTTTCGCCACTTCCCCATCCTCGGCGTGGAGTCGGTGGCAGCGGCCGTCGCTGCTGACTGTGCCGCCCAGCAGGACCGCTTCTGGGAAATGCACTACCAGCTCTTCCTCATTGAGGCGCGCGCCGGCCAGCTCACCAACGAAAAGACCAACATCGGCCGCTTCTCCGACAACGCCCTCGCGGGTATCGCCGAAACCGTTGGCCTCGACCCAGCTGAATTCGCTGCCTGTTACGCAGACGACGCCACGCTCGAAACGGTAGCGGGTGATGCCGATGCCGCGCGCTCCGTCGGCATCACCGGTACTCCCGGCGTCCTCTTCAACGGCACACCGATCGGGGGCAACCCGGGAACCCTGGACAACTGGCGCCTGCTCATCGACTCCGCCCTTGCGGACCTGGACTAGGGGACTGATCTCATGCCAACGCGCGCAATCACCATTCGCCTCATGCTCGGGCTTGGTGCCCTGGCAGCCCTCGCCCTCTTCACCGTCTCCTGCGGCGGGGGTGATGACGACGGCCCGAACCTCGCTCCCGGGCAATGCGTCGTCGGCGATCCGTCCTGCACCCTGCGCCAGGCCGTTCACTGGCACGCCGACCTCGGCCTCTACATCAATGGCCAGGAGTTCGACTTCGACCAGCCCCAGTTCGTCTCCACCGAAGAGAAAGAACTCGGCGACGCTGCCCACATCCATGAACCGCGCACCAACGTCGTCCACGTCCATCTGGAGCAGACCACCTGGAACGAGTTCTTCACCTCGCTCGGGATGAAGGTCAGCGACCGCTGCGTGACGCTTGCCGGCGATGCCGGCGAATACTGCGCCGACGACACCAACAACCTCACCTTCATCGTCAATGGCGTTCGCGTTGACTCCATCCGCGAGCTGGATATCACCGATCTTCAGCGCACCCTCATCTGGTATGGACCCGAGACCGCCGACGATATCCTTCCGATGTGGCAGGACTACGTCACCGATGAAGCCTGCATCCCTTCCGCCAAGTGCGCGGACCGCATGCCCGCAAATCCGGAGGACGAGCCCTGCAGCGTGCTCAACAGCACCTGCAACTAAGTTCCTCTTGCTGCGCCATAATGCGTCCCATGATCCATGAACTGCGTATCTACACCGCCAATCCCGGGAAGCTCGGCCCGCTCATGGCCCGTTTCCGCGACCACACAACTCGGCTTTTCGAAAAGCACGGCATCACCAACGTCGGTTACTGGACCAACAATATCGGTGGCCGCAGCGACGAACTCTGGTACATCATCGGTTTCGAAGACCTTGGCCATCGTGACAGCGCCTGGGCCGCTTTCGGCGCCGACCCGGAGTGGCAGAAGGTTCGGGCCGAGTCCGAGGCTGACGGCCCCCTCGTTCATCACATCGAAAACCGCATCCTCCGGCCTACCGACTTCTCGCCGGCCCGCTAGCTAAACCAGGTTCGGCAGCACTTTCTTCGTAAAGAGCTCGAAGGTGCTGTGGCTCAGCGGCGAGACGAGCAGGTAGTTCATCGGGATCTCCTGCTCCATCGCCTTCAGCTTGTCCACCACCTGCGAAGGCGTCCCGTAGACGACAACGCTATCCATGTAGCGCTGCACCGGGTCCTCTTCGGCCGCCTTCTGCTGCGCCTTGTCGACGAACATCGATTCCCCGCCGGCGGGCGCGTCCTTCCCCAGGGCACTCTTCGGCCGCATATACGACCCCACCGTCCAGCTCGCGCCCGACCGTGCGATCTCCTCTGCTTCCTTCTCCGTCTCACCGATCGCCATCAGCCGCGCCATCGGGATGAGTCGACCTTCGATGGAATGTCCCGCCGCTTCGAGCGTGTCCTGGTACAGCTGCCGCTTGCTCGCGATATCCGCGTGGGCCGAGTGAGGGTCCATCATGATCGTGTGGCCCTGGTTCGCCGCCCACTCCACTGCGCCCGGCGTCGAGGCCGCTACCCACACCGGCGGATGCGGCTCCTGCAGTGGCTTCGGCAGCACCTCAACACCGTCGAACTCCCAGAACTGGCCCTTGTAGGTCAGCCGGTCCTGCTTCCACGCCTCCAGCACAATCTCGACGTGCTCGCGGAAGCGCGGATAGCTTTCCTCCCGGTCGACGCCAAACGTCTTGAACTCCTTGGCGTCAAATCCCCGCCCGGCGCCCCAGTTCACCCGCCCACCACTGAAGTGGTCGAGCAGCGCCACCTCTTCGGCCAACCGCAACGGGTGGTAGAAGGCTGCCAGCGACACCCCCATGCCTATGCGCAGCCGCTTCGTTCTGGCCGCCACCATCGTCCCCATCATGTGAACGGACGGGCAGACGCTGAACGTGTTGAAGTGGTGCTCCGCAAGCCAGACGGCGTCGTAGCCACCCTCATCCATCACATCGATCCGCTGCAGCGCGCGGTCATACACCTCGCCCAGCGGGATCCGCCGCTCGGGCCAGCTAAAGAACTGCAGGACGCCGACCTTCATGAGACTCCCTCCATCGAAACGGAGGATACAGTCTTGGCGTGGCACACTCTCCCTGGCGAAGCTGCCGCCGATTCCTGAACCCTCGACCCTGAACGCAGCGCCCGCCGCGCGGTACGATGGCGGGGCTTCCTCCCTGCCATTAGGCTCTACACAAGTCGCCATCTTCTTGTTCCAAACCCTCCCGCTCGGCCGCCAATCGGGGTAGACTTCTCCTCCCCGGCCGATATGTTCACCCATCTACACACTCACACCGAATACTCCCTCCTCGACGGCATGTCGAAGATTGGCCCCCTCCTCGATCGTGTGAAGGAACTTGGCATGGAGTCGGTCGCGATGACCGACCATGGGGCCCTCTACGGCGCCATCGACTTCTACAAGGGTGCCCGCGAGCGTGGCATCAAACCCATCATCGGCGTCGAGGCCTACGTTGCCCCGACCACCCGTTTCAGCCGTGAGCGCGGCGACAACCAGCCCTACCACCTCGTCCTCCTCGCCCGGAACAACGCCGGCTACAAGAACCTCCTCGCGCTCGTCACCAAGGCCAATCTCGAGGGCTACTACTACAAGCCGCGCATGGACCGCGAGCTCTTCGAGCAGCACTCCGAAGGCATCACCGTCCTCAGCGGCTGCCCTAGCTCGGAGTTCTTCCAGCGCCTCGAGCAGGGCGACCGGGATGGCGCCATCGAAGTGGCGAAGTGGTACCGCGAAACCTTCGACGGCCACTACTTCCTCGAAGTGCAGGAACACCACATCGAGCGCTTCTCACGCATCAACCCGCTCATCGCCGATGTCGGCCGCGAACTCCAGATCCCGGTCGTCGTCACGAACGACTCCCACTTCACCCTGCCCACCGAGCACGATGCTCACGACACGCTCCTCTGCATCGGGACCAACGCCACTGTCGACCAGCAGGACCGCTTCAAGATCGACGGCGACGGCTACCACATCCGCTCCGAACAGGAGATGGCGGCGCTCTTCCCGGACAACCCCGAGTTCCTCACCAACACCCAGCTCATCGCCGAAGAGTGCGACCTCAACCTCGAATTCGGCCGCCAGCAGCTCCCCGCGCCGAACATCCCCGAGGGCCGCGAGAGCAGCGAGTACCTGGCAGAACTCTGCCGCAAGAACCTCGCCATCCGCATCAACAGCGACCTCTCGCCGGCGCTTCATGAGCGCCTCGACTACGAACTCGATGTTCTCCGTCAGACCGGCTTCACCGATTACATCTACATCGTCAAGGAGATCGCCGACTTCGCCCACGAGCGGAACATCCGCATGGGTGTGCGCGGCTCCGCGGCTGCCTCCCTCGTTCTCTATTCCCTCGGCGTCACCGACATCGATCCCGTGGAGGCCGGTCTCGTCTTCGAGCGCTTCCTCAACCTCGAACGTCGCGAGATGCCCGACGTCGACTTCGACTTCGCCGACGACCGCCGCGACGAGATGTTCCGCTTCGCCTACGAGCGCTATGGCGAGGACCGCGTCGCCCAGATCATCACCTTCGGGACGCTCGGCGCCAAAGCCGCCGTCCGCGACGTCGGCCGCGCCCTTGGCCTCAGTTACGCCGACACCGACCGCGTGGCCCGCCTCATCCCCAACACGCTGCACGTCACCCTCGACGACGCAATCGAGCAGGTTGCCGAACTCCGCGAATACATGAGTACCGACCCGCGGGTGCAGCGACTCATGGACACCGCGCGCCAGCTCGAAGGCGTCTCACGACACGCCAGCACCCACGCCGCCGCCATCGTCATTGCCCGCGAACCCGCTCATCGAGCAGGTGCCGCTTCAGCGCCCTTCACGCGGCGATGAGACGAGCATCCCCACGACACAGTTTGCGATGGACCAGGTCGCCAGTATCGGCCTCCTCAAGATGGACTTCCTTGGGCTCTCGAACCTCACCATCCTCGGCGCTCGCCGTCGACCTCATCGCCGAGACCACCGGTGAGACCATCGACATCCTTGCCCTTCCCGACGGTGACGAACCAACCATGGAGATGCTCGGCCGCGGCGAGACGTTCGGCGTCTTCCAGCTTGAGTCGTCGGGCATGCGCCGCTACATCCAGGACCTTCAGCCCACGAATATCGCCGACCTTTGCGCCATGGTCGCCCTCTACCGTCCCGGCCCCATGCAGCACATCCCTCGCTTCATCGACGGCAAGCATGGCAACATCGCCATCACCTACCCCCACCCGGACCTCGCGGAGGTCCTCGACGAGACCCACGGAGTCATCGTCTACCAGGACCAGGTCATGCTGATTGCCCGCCGCTTCGCCGGCTACACCCTCGGCCAGGCCGACGTCATGCGGAAGGCGATGGGCAAGAAGAAGGCCGAGATCATGCAGGCCGAGCGCTCGCAATTCCTCGCCGGCGCTCTCGCAAAGGGTTACACCGAAGAAGAAGCGACGACCGTCTTCGACCTCATCGAGCCCTTCGCCGGCTATGCCTTCAACAAGGCCCACGCCTGGTGCTACGGCAACATCGCCTACCAGACCGCCTATCTCAAGGCCAACTACCCGGTCCAGTACATGACCGCCGTCCTCCGGCTCACGCGGAACTCACCGGATACCCATGCACGCATCGCCGCCGCCGTCGCCGAATGCTCCAAGCTCGGCATCGAAGTGCTCCCGCCCGACGTGAACAGCAGCGGCGAGAACTTCACCGTCGAACGGCTTCCGGACGGCGCCCTCGCCATCCGCTTCGGCCTCGGCGTCGTCAAGAACGTTGGCACCGGCGCCGTCGAGGGCATCATCGCTGCCCGCGAGAAAGACGGCCCCTACGACGACATCGAAGACTTCTGCAAGCGCGCCAATCTCTCCGGCGCCAACTCCCGCGCCATCGAGCACCTTGCCATGGCCGGGGCGCTCGACATGCTTGGCCAGGAGCGCGGCACCCTCGTCATGAACGCCGAGCGCCTCATCAACCTCGCGCGCCGCGAACGCGAACTCCGCGACAGCGGCCAGTCGACGATGTTCGACCTCTTCGGCGGCGAAGTGGACGCACCCATGCCAGCCCTCGAACTCGAGCCTCACCAGGTCTCCTCGGAGCAGATGCTGGCCTGGGAAAAAGAGCTCCTCGGCGTCTACGTCTCCGAGCACCCTTTCCGCGCCGCCGCTGCCGAGATCTCCCGCTATGTAAGCCACTCGATCTCCGATATCTCCATGGACGTCATCGGGCAGAACATCACCCTTGGCGGCATGGTCAGTAGCGTCCAATCTCGCTCCACCCGTGACGGCCGCAAGTTCTTCATCCTCAACTTCGAAGACCTTTCCGGCACGACGGAAGTCACCGTCTGGAACGACGTCATCGACTCCCACGGCGAGGAGCTCTTTGCCGAAGGCCAGGTCCTCATCGTCTCCGTCGATGCCCGCGAACGCGCCGACCGGGTGAACCTCAGCGTCCGTAAAGCAGCCCGATTCGACCGCGCTGAGGGCGTCGTCGTTGGCTTCGCCCCCGAACAGTGGCAGGTGGAGGCGAAGAAGGAGAAGCCGCGCCGTCGCCCGCCGCAACAGCAATACGGTGCGGGCGCCGCCAATGGCCGCCCTCCAAACGGCTACACGGCGAACGGCGGCGGCTATCCGAACGGCGGTCCTACGACCGAGGCTTCGTCGCCCAAGGTCTCGCCGCCAATCAATGGCGATGCCGCCAAGCTTGTCATCACCATCTACGAGACCGAGAACGAGGTCACCGACCAGGCCCTCCTCCGCTCGGTCATGAGCCTCCTCAACGATGCCCAGGGCAAGGACCCCGTCCGCCTCATCGTCCACGATGCCGAGGGCCAGGAGTTCGAGTTCGACCTGCCGACGGCCACTGTCGATGAACGGCTCGCTGAATCAGTAAAGGCGGTCCTCCGCACCAATGGCACCGTCCGGATGAGCGCAGCGCGCTCCACCGCCGCCTGATCGAGGCGTTTCCGGCAGCTACGCTGCACCCATGGACGCAATCACCCTCTATGGTCTTGTCGCGGTGTCCGCCATGTTCGTCTCTTACTGGCTCGAAGGCCGCCATCGCGCCTTCGTCCTCGCATTTGCCGCAGCCTGCCTCGCCTCCAGTGCCTACGGGTTCCTCGCCGGCGCCTGGCCCTTCGGCATCATCGAGATCGCATGGGCCGCCGTCGCCTTCCAGCGGTTTCGCGCACGCGCGGCCTAAACAGTTGGTCCGGACACCACCCTTGTGTGCACCTGCGCCGTCAACTGCTCGATCCGCACTGAGAGGGCGCGAACTTCCTCTGTCAGGTTTGTGTTCTGCTGCAACAGCGTCAGCGTTCGTTCCGAAAGCTCCTCGCGGTGCTGCGCATCCGCCTGGCTCCAGAACTTGTCGCGCTCGGCTTCCCGCGTTTCAGCCAGCAGGATCAGTGGCGCCGCATAGGCCGCCTGCAGGCTGAATGCCAGGTTGAGGAGGATGAACGGGTACGGGTCGAAGCTGTGCCGGTAAATGGCGTTGAAGACAATCCAGGCGAAAACGACGAGCGATTGCCCGATCAGGTACTGCGGAGTGCCGAAGAGGCGTGCGGTGGTTTCGGCGACAGCACCAAAATTGCCATGGCCAAATGGTCGGCCAAGGTTGGTGAATGGCGCGTGGTGGCGAGTAGTCGTGGACTTCGGATCCAGCATGGTGAACTCCCGGCGGCGAGATTCGTTGATTGTCCACCGCCGGGGCGTTCAGCCAATTGCAACCCTCCTACGGGTGCTCGACGTCCACCACGATCCGCGTCGGGTTCTCAAGGGTGAACACTCGGAACGGGAGCGCCCCGTTCGTCCCTACCACCCAGGCGACCACGCCTTCGAAGTCGCACGTCTGGATACCCTGCACCATCGCCGGGTAGTCCACCGCAATCTCGTTGCTGTCGATGCTCGGCTGGCCCGCGTCGGTGTGTGCCTGTGCCTTTTTCAGCACAATCGAAAGACTCGCCGTGCCACCTGGCTTGACGGTCTTGCCGCTTCCGCAGGCGGTGGCGGCCGGCACGTACTTCACCTCGTATGGCGACAGCTCGTTGCCGTCGAGTTCGAAGACGATGCGGTCATAGGTGTCGTTCTGGCCGATCCTGACGTCGGTCACCACGGGGATAGCGCTTGGGTTCGGGCTGTCGTCGGTGACGACCTCGCCCGGCGCCATGTAGTCGGGAAGTGAACTCTGGTCTTCTGTTGCTGTCGCCGCGGGCGTCCCGCTCGAAGTTGCCGGCGCTGTCGCCGTTGCCGTTGTGGAAGAGGCTCCGGTTGCCGTCGCAGTCGGAGTTGCGTCGTCGTCGTCGCCACCACAGGCGACCAGTGCGACCCCCACGACAAGGGCTGTCCCCAGGGTAAGTAGCTGTTTCAACATCTGTGTAATTCCCTCTCCGAGTCGCCGGCCACGCGCCAGCTGACTCCCGAAACAACACCCCACCTGATCGTATGGCCGCGCGGGGTTGCTTGATAGCTACAGACGTTGCGCCCCGCGAAAGAGTTGCCGTTCGGCCTTTACCCAGGTTCCTGCGATCGCCGCTCAAGCACCTCTGTCAGCGTCTCGCCGAGCATCCGTTCCACCTGCGCAATGTGCGTGCGGTCATGCTCTACCCAGTGAGCGACCCAGCTCCCCACCGTGAATTCGCCATACTCCGCGTGGCGCCCCGACCGACCCTCGTCACCTTGCTTCAGGTTGGCCAGCATGTTCAGGCTCGCCTGCCGCTGCAGCGCAAAGTCGCCGAGAAGCTCTTCTTTTCGGTCGCGCGCCCGGCTCCGGTTCTGCTCCCATGCCTTCTCGTCGAAGTCGGGAAACACCGGGCTGTCCTCGCTCAGCATGCGCTCGCAGCGCATCCGCAGTACCAGGTATTCGTCATCCCGCAGGTGGGCAAGGATCGTCCGCGCCGACCATTCTCCGTCCGGCGCCGCGTCTAATAGTTCGTCGCTCGCTTCCACGACCAGGTGGGCGAGCGTGCGCGGCGTCGCCGCCAGTTGTTTCAACAGTTCTTCCATCGAGTCAGTTTACCGGCCGCGTGGCTGCTGTTTCGCCTGTCCCTTCTAGTACACTGATCCCAATCCATATCCTCTGCCCGGCCCGGCCGGGCGCCCGGAGTACTCACATGCCCCAGACCGGAACGTGGGCCGTCAAGGTCGGCCTCGCCCAGATGCTCAAAGGTGGCGTCATCATGGACGTCGTCACCCCCGAGCAGGCCCTGATAGCCCAGGAAGCCGGCGCCTGCGCCGTTATGGCCCTTGAGCGCGTCCCCAGCGACATTCGCCGCGACGGTGGCGTCGCCCGCATGTCGGACCCCGACATGATTCGCGGAATCATCGCCGCCGTCTCCATCCCCGTGATGGCCAAGGCCCGCATCGGCCACTTCGTCGAAGCGGATGTCCTCCAGGCACTCGGCGTCGACTACATCGACGAGTCCGAAGTCCTCACCCCCGCCGACGAGTCGAACCACATCGACAAGCACGCCTTCACCGTTCCCTTCGTCTGCGGCTGCCGAAATCTCGGCGAGGCTCTCCGCCGCATCGGCGAAGGCGCCGCCATGATCCGCACCAAGGGCGAAGCCGGCACCGGCGATATCGTTGAAGCCGTCCGCCACATGCGCACCGTCCAGGGCGAGATCCGCCGCCTCCAGACCATGTCCGACGACGAGCTCTACACAGCCGCCAAGGAGATAGGCGCGCCGTTGGAGCTGGTCCAACGCGTGAAGTCGGAGGGTCGTCTGCCCGTGGTCAACTTCGCCGCGGGCGGTGTAGCGACGCCTGCCGATGCTGCCCTCATGATGCGCCTCGGTGCCGATGGCATCTTCGTTGGCTCCGGCATCTTCAAGAGCGAAAACCCGCCGATCGTCGCCAAGGCCATTGTCGAAGCCACCACGCATTACAACGACGCCGAGGTCATCGCCTCCGTCTCGGCCGGCCTCGGCAAGGCAATGCAGTCCATCGCCGTCAACTCACTCCCGGAGAAGGAGCTGCTCGCCACCCGCGGTTGGTAGTAGATGGTACTGCCTGTGGTACTATGTGACCCGGAGCGGTGACTGCCCTTGAGCGTTCCATAGCTCGATTGTTGGCCTACCCGCCAGAGGCTGACTTCGCTGACGTTCGCCGCGTACTGCTGGCACACGGGTGGTCGGAGGCGCGCCAAAAGGGAAGCCATGTGCAGTTCACCAGGCTCGGCCACCGGACGTTCGTAGTCCCGGTGGTTGATGGGCGCCGCCGGGTAAAGCGAGCGTACGTCCGCCAGGTCTGCGAAATGCTGGGATTAGGTGAACAGGAATGAACAAACCGACGCTCGAAGAGGTTCTGGGAAGGCAATATGGCTTCCACGTCATTGCCGACGAGGATGGAGGCTACGTCATTCTCTATCCGGATCTGCCCGGATGTATGACGCAGGTCGAGTCGGTGGCCGAGATTCCGCGGGCCGCTAACGAGGCCCGGGAACTCTGGTTGGAAGCCGAGTATGAAATGGGGGCAGACATTCCCACCCCCACGTACCCGGAAACGTATAGCGGTAAGTTCAACGTCCGCCTGCCACGCTCGCTTCACCGCCGCCTTGCGGAGTCGGCCGAAGCCGAGGGTGTAAGCCTGAACCAGTACGTGACGTCGTTGCTTGAACGCAATGACGCGCTGGGACGTGTGGAGCGCCGGCTGGATAAGCTGGAACCCGCGAAAGGTCATCGCCGGACCGCCTGAACTATCCCTCAATCGTGGCCGTCAGACCCGCAGCTCTCGAGGCCGGCCCGGTAGTGCTCTGCCGCCTCTTTGGGGCATTCGATCACCACCGCCTTCCCGGCTGTGTGCGCCTCCAGCATCACCGCCTCCGCATCGCTCTCGCTGAGCGACTGGACGCACTTCCGCAACGAACGGACTACGTGCTCCATCGAGTTGTGGTCGTCGTTGTGGAGGATCACCCTCCAGGGTGGCAACAGGTGCTGCAGGCGTTCGACGTCGATATCGGTGCCGGTTTGCGTCGCGGAAGTAGGCATTCGCCGATCGTAACTAGCGATGGCCGGCGAATCGACCGAGGACCCAGGCTGCCCGCTCCACGGTGGGGTAGACCGCCAGTCCCCGCTCCACGAAGTCGGCCCTCAGGCTGTCGATAAGTTCGCGCTGCCATGCCTCCGTCGACTCCGTCGCTCCGAGCACAACAGCCACCGGCTTCGTCGCCTTCGCAGCGATGTCACCGAGTCGCGTGCAGGCATGCCGCAACCGGTCCTCCGCATCGGGTCGCCCAAAGAACCATTCCTCTCCCACGTTCGCGATCGCCACATCGTAGGCATCCGAGCCCAGCATCAATCTCGAGCAGCCCATTCGAACTCAGGCCCGCTCCCCGCCAGGATCGATTGGTCCACTGGATTCCCGATCCAGTCCGCCAGCATCGGCGCCCGCTCCCGCACCCTCGTCCGAATGGCATCAGGCAATGCCACCAGCTCCAGGCCGTTCTCCTCGCAGGCATCCGCGCTTTGCACGCTCCTGCCGCCACCGCCCCCGACCACAGCGACCCGCTTCCCGTAGCTTCCCCGCAACAGCGAGGCGCCCAGCATCAGGTCCAGCAGCTGTTCCTGGCTTCGCGCCTCCAGCGCCCCCGCCTGCCGGATCGCCGCCGACCACACCTCCGCTGCGCCCGCCAGTGCTGCCGTGTGCGACGAGGCCGAGTGCGCTCCCGCCGCCGTCCTTCCGGCCTTGTGGATGATCACCGGCTTCTTCGCCGCTGCCGCTTGCAGCCCTTCGAAGAACTCGCGGCCACCAGCAACCCCTTCGACGTACGCCCCGATCACCGTCGTCGCTTTGTCCTCCGCCAGGTACGCCAGCAACTCACCCGGCGTGATGTCCTTGCCGTTGCCGTAGTTCGCCACCTTGCCGAACCGCAGGCCTCGCGCCGTTCCCCTGATTGCGACCTCCACGGCGTTGTTCCCGCTCTGGCTGAGAAAGGCCACCCCGCCCTTTTCCTGCGGCAAGTCGGGCCGGAACGCGACCCCCGCGGCGGCGTGGTACACCCCCAGCCCGTTCGGCCCCAGTATGCGAATCCCGGCAGCCACGGCTCGCTCTTCAATCTTCCGCTCCAGGTCCGCCGCTTCGGCGTCGCCTGTCTCACTGAAGCGCCCGGTGAACAGGTGGAGGAACTGTCGCTTTCCCCTTCGCCTGCTCGATGAGGTCGAGCACGCCACTCGCAGGGATGCACGAGATCACGAGGTCCACCTCTCCCGGGACATCGGCCAACGATGGGTACGCCCGGAACCCCGCCACCTCGTCCGCGCTCCGGTTGATCGGGTACACCGCGCCCTGGAAACCAAAGATCCGCAGCGAACTCACATAGTCGTGTCCCGGCGAATCGACGTTCGTCGAAGCGCCGACAACCGCCACGGAGCGAGGAGAGAAGAGGCGGTCGAGGTCGGCGCGTGCGGGCATGGGGCCGATTCTACGAGGTCAACCATGGCGTGGCTTCGTTGTAATTCGATGGCCCGCTGGCTAGGGTGATCACACGATGCCAGCCGCCATTGTTGTCGTTTCCGCCCTGTCGTTGGTCATCTGCCTCGTGGTCGGCCGGAGTCTCTCCGACCGGCGTGGGCTCATCCTCGTAGCCGCGGCGCCCATTGTATGGCTAGTGCTGGACCTGTTCGTCAGCTGGACCTCGGTCGACTTGCCCCACTCGGGAACCACCGGGGGATGGCTAAGTCTTGGGCGAAATCTGCAGCTAGCCGCTTTTGCCCTCACGCTTGGTGCCGGTCTCGCTCTCCAGTGGCGTGCGTCGCATCGTCAGTCAGCCCCATCGCTCTGACCGCTGCGCCGCCTTCTCCCGATACCCGCTACGCTTGATCCATGACCGCGCCCACTCGCCCGCCCTGGCTCAAGGTCCGCTTCCCGGCAGGCGGCGGCTACCAGCGCATCCAGGAACTCATGCGCGCCAAGGATCTCCATACCGTCTGCGAAGAGGCGCGCTGCCCGAACATCGGCGACTGCTGGTCTCGCGGTACCGCTACCTTCATGATCCTTGGCGACACCTGTACCCGCTCCTGTGGCTTTTGCGCCGTCAAGACCGGCCGTCCAGGGACCATCGACCGCGGTGAGCCAGCTCGCGTCGCCCTCGCCGTCCAGCAGATGGGCCTCCGCCACGCCGTCATCACCAGCGTCAACCGCGACGAGCTTCCCGATGGCGGCGCCGCCATCTTCGCCGAGACCATCCGTCTTACGCGCCTCATGTCTCCCGAAACCACCATCGAGGTGCTCATTCCCGACTTCAAGGGCGACCTCGCGGCCCTCGAAACCGTCATGGCTGCCCGCCCCGAGATCCTCAACCACAACACCGAGACCGTACCGCGCCTCTACGCAAGGTTCGCCCCCAGGCCCGCTACCAGCAGTCCCTCGACGTGCTTGCCGCCGCGAAAAACATGGCCACCGACCGGACCGTCACGAAGTCCGGGCTCATGGTCGGCCTCGGCGAAACCCGCGACGAACTCATCGAGGTCTTTGCCGACCTCGCCGGCCACGGCGTCGACATCCTCACTGTCGGCCAGTACCTTCGCCCCACGCCTGACCACCTCCCTATCGACCGCTACTACCACCCCGACGAATTCGCCGAACTCAAAGACGCAGCCCTTGCCCTCGGCTTCCGCCACGTCGAATCAGGCCCCCTCGTCCGCTCCTCCTATCACGCCGACGAGCAGGCTTCCGGCCTCATCTCCCTCGACTCCGTCAACGGCTAGTACTTCGGGAAAACATTCGCGCGCACGAGTTGCTCCCCTTCTCCCGCGTGAGTCGGGAGAAGGGGCTGGGGGATGAGGGCCGGTCTTCGGGCCACGGAACGCTGATCTTAGCTGTCCATACCTGGACGTTCACCCCCAATTGCGATGCCCGCCAGCGCGGCATAGCATTGGCGGCGAAAGTCGAGTGCCCATCCATGGCAACTGCCACCATCCTCGACAACGCCACGAGCACCCTCTACGCCAGGCTGGAGGAGCGCGTCCTCGAACGCGACCAGGTCGCCGCCAGCAGCGTCTTCTACGACCTCGTGAGGGCCGGCCGCCCGCCTGAAGAGATCGTCCGCGAAACCGTCCGCATCCACGCTCCCTATACCCACGTTCCCTACCACCAGCGGATCGACAACGGCGTCGTCCGCTTCGTGAACAACGACCATTGCCTCCTCAGCGCCCGCACGAGCCTTCGGATGCGGAAGGCGGTCGGGCCCGAGTTCCAATACCTCCCCATCGCCCAGACCATCTGGTACGTCCCCACCGGCCTCGATCCGTGGAACCAGCTCATCGGCAAGATGCCGGGCCATTACAATCGCCGCCCCTTTGACCAGGCACCGCCATCACCTGCGATCCACGCCGACGACCAGGAGCCCGAGTACCTCGAAGGCACCGTCGACGAGCGGCTCGACCAGTGGCTCACCCGCGTCCAGCGCGGCGAGGTCGTCCCCGCTTATCGCGCCTTCCTCGGCCTCCTCGAAGACGAGGAGAACCGCGACCAGGCGCTCGCGCACCTCGCCTTCGCCGGCCTCATCGACGTCCAGGATCGCATCCTCTTCAACCGCTCCTTCACCACCGGCCACAAGTCGTACCGCGCCCGCGCGACCATCGAGATCGGCGACGCCGTCGGCTGGGAGAATGCCCGCCCGATCATCTACGCGGGAGTCCCCGACATCGCCGTCGGCCCCCGCTGGTACTCGGCCTACGAGATGGCTGGCGAAGTCTCCTGGACGAAGCTCGCCGAGGAGGACGAACGCCAACGCTCCTCCCTCGCCCCCACGCCGGACCTGGCGCCCGAACGCCGCTTCCTCGCGAATGAGCTGCCTCTCACCACCGCTGAAGCTACGATGCTCGTCAACTCCCTGCTTCACGCCGAAGAACCCGCCTACATCGACGCCATCACAGCACTTCTACTCGCCGGCAAGAGCCCGCGCGCGATCGTCGACGTCCTCCAGGTAGCGGCGGCCAAAACCGTGCTCGCCACCGCCGACCCGAAGGGTTACGCCGGCTCCCAGCACGTCTACGAATACACCAACACCCTCGGCTGGTTCTACGACCGTTTCGACCACCAGCACCGGATCAAGCTCCTCTTCGTCGCGGGTTCGTTCATCCGCCAGGTTGCCCACTGGCTGCAGGCCACCGGCAACGGCGAAGCTGACACGACACCCACGCGCGAGATGAACGACATGTCCGGCCAGCGCCTGCTCATCGAACTCGACGCCGCCATGGTCGATCGCGACCCCAACCGCTCCGTCGCCCTCGTGAACGCATACCTCCGCGGAGGCTACGACCGCGCGCCCCTCGTCCGTACGCTCGCCATGGGCGCCGCCAAGCACGGCAACGACCCCCACAACCAGGAAATCGGCATGTGCTTCCTCGAGGACTATGCCAAGTCGACCGCCGCCGACCGCGACACGCTCCTCCTCGGTTGCGCGCAGCACACCGCCGGCCACATCAAGTACGGCGACTCCCTCGAGCCCTATCGCCGCTTTGCCGAGGCGATGGGTATCGACGCCCATGAGCGGAACGAAGGCGACCTTGAGCCCCGTGAGCAACTGAAGGACTAACCCGCCTTCGCGTAGGGTTCCCCTGATACCGTCGTTGCGACTGCCGATCTACGCTATGCGACGTGTCCGAAAGCCCCGTCAACTTTCGCAGCGAAGCCCTTGGTGCGTTTGCCCACGAATTCCGCACGCCCCTCACCGCCATCAAGATGGTGATGGAGCTCGGTCGGCGCGCCGGCCAGGGCGATGACATCCACATCGACTCTGAAGTCGCCGCGATGCTCGACGAATCGTTGCAGAACCTCGAGGTCCTCGCCAATGGAATCCAGGCGCTTTCCTGGCTCGAACGCGGCAAGCTCACGCTCGACAATGGCCCCTGCGACCTCGCCTCCGCCATCGCAACGGCACGAGTGACGCTCGGCGAAACAGTGTCCTTCACCGTTGACGGCGCCGATGGCATCACCGGGCCGTGGGATGCCGCCCGTGTCCCTGGCGCAATCGCCGCACTCATCGAGACAGCCTCCCGCTGTGGCACCGGGGATGTGGCGGTGACAGCCGCTCCGAATGGCGAATCTGCTGTCCTCAGCATTGCCTCCGGCGAGTCCGGGGGCGAACCGCGCCCGCTCAACGCCGATCTCGGCTTCGAATTCTTCGCCGCCTGCCTGCTCCTCCAGTACGGCGACGCAACCATCGACTGCGAGCGCGCCAGTCGCTACTTCAGGGTCACGGTCGAACTTCCCGCCTAGTCGCCGGTCAAGAGGACGACGGACTCACTTCGCCACAGGTACCAGCAGGCGACCGTCGCCCATGGCCTCCACTTCTCCCCGATTCGGGTCACCTCATCGCCCTTGGGCATCGCGTCCAGCCCGTACTGCCGCATGATCGCCCGGTTGATCCCCACATCGTTCACCGGCAGCACGTTCGGCCGCCGCATGTGGAAGATGAGAAACATCTCCGCTGTCCAGCGCCCGACGCCGCGTACCTGGGTGAGGTGCGCGATCACCGCCTCGTCGTCCCAGTCATCCAGCAGGTGCGTACTCAGCCGGCCCTCGGCGAAATGCAGCGCGAGGTCCCGAACGGCGGCCGCCTTTTGTCGCGATAGCCCGGCCGCCCGCATCGTTTCGTCGTCGAGCGCCAGCACGGCCCCCGGCTCCGGGAACGGTCCATCGGCCCCATCCCACTCGGGGTCCGTTCGCCGGGGCCCCGGCGCTCCCTCGCCACCTAGCCCATCGAATAACCCGAGGAAGCGCGAGTAGATCGTTCCCGCTGCCTTTCCGCTCAGCTGCTGGAAGATGATCGCGCGCGCCAGCGACTGGAACGGGTTGGTCCCGTCCGGCCGCATCTCGAAGGGGCCAACCATCTCGATGATCCGCGCCATCATTGGGTCGGCCACTCTCAGGTGAGCAATTGCCGTCGCGTGGTCGATGTCTGGCCGCACACCCGGAGCCTACTCCCCGCGACGGTTGGTACTCACCGGTCCAATGACATGAGCCGTTCGGCCGCAGTCCGCGCGATCCTGGCGTGTCACGATGCACCTACCTTGATCTGGAGGCTGTTGTCGTGAGACGCATTGTTGCGATCTTCACCACCGTGGCAGGGATACTTCTCGTGGGGCGATCTCTCTATCGTCGCCACTCGAACTGGGGTGCAAGTCCAACCGAGAAGCAATCGAGCCTTCCCGGTGATGATGCTGTGCCTGGCGCCAGCTACCGCGTCACTCGCGCTGTAACCATCGACGCCGGTCCTCAACACATCTGGCCTTGGCTGCTCCAGATGGGCGACGGCCGCGGCGGCCTGTATAGCTACGACTTCCTCGATCGCCTCTTCGGCTTCACACACGCCCAGAGCGCGAAGGAAGTCCTCCCCGAGTTTCAGCATCTCGAACCGGGCGACGTCATTCCCATTGGCCGCGGCGGCGACTTTCCCGTTCGCGATGTCATTCCGGAACGCGCCCTCGTCCTCGCCGGCAGCTCGGAAAACGGTGGCTGGCTCTGGTCGCTTGTCCTCGAACCTCAAGCGGACGGCCGGACGCGGCTCATCTCCCGCAACCTGGCGAACTTCCCCATCAGCCTTCCGGGTCGTCTCTTCGTCCTGGCAATCGATGTGGCTGCGATCATCATGACCCGGCGCATGCTCCTCAACCTCAAGCAGAGGGCGGAGATGCTCGCTGCTCGCGAAGCTCCGGCGGAAACCGAGGTATCGACCGCCCTGTGATTCGGCGTTAAGCCAGCAGCCCTGCAACCTCTGCCGCCATTGCCTTGCCGTCCACGATCCCCGCCTCCACCGCGGCCGGCCGGGCTGTTGGGTCCATCAAGTCGGCTCCGAGACTCTTCAGTCCCACACCGCCGCCAACCTGCACCACCGGGAACCCCTTCGCCGCAAGCTCGTCAATATCGGTGTGCAATCGCAGGCGGCCGGGTAATGCTGCCGTTGGCCCAATGAACAACACAGCCTCCAGCCCCTTCTCCTCTACAAGCCCTGACGGGAGCGGCGACCGCGGGCCATCCATGTACCGCCTGCCGTTTGCCGAGATTGGCGGGAAGAACCCCGGGATGGCGCACGAACACGCCGCGGCACGAGTGATCGAGATATTGCTCGAGCGGGAGAGCAATACCGCTTCACCAGATTCCACATCCACCGTCGTGAAGCGCAGGTCCTGCTCGGGCCACTGTTCCGTCCCGAACATCCGCAGGAACGAAGCGATGAAGTCGTCTTCGGTCATCGCCGTCTTCGCCTCCAACGCCAGTTTGCCGATCTTCCGGGCTCGATCTTCTGCAGGTCCTTCGCGCCCCACGAGCAGCCGCATGATCTCCGTCGGCACGACGCTCGTGCCGATTGCCGGTCCGGACGAATCTGTCTTCGGCGGTCGCAACGCCCGCCCCGATGGCGTCCGCCTGTGCTGGGCAAGCAACTCCGCCATGGACTTTCCGCCCGTCAGCAACGCACCCGCGGCCGATCCCGCCGATGTCCCGACGACGACCTCCATCGTTGCGGCGTCGAATCCCGCTGCCTCCTCAAGCCCGGCAGCCACGCCGATCTCCCAGGCGATGCCAACGGCCCCGCCACCACCGAGTACGAGCCCGATGCGCTTCATAGCTCGCTCAGTCTTCGTCGCCACCTGCAGGGAACGCCGCCACGCTCACTTCCAGCAGCTCGGCGATGTCGAACGCCTTGATAGTGCGTTTCTCCTCGTCGGGCTGCACCGCGCCAATACCGTCTTCGTACATCTGGATACAGAACGGGCAGGCCGTGGCCACAATACCGGCACCGGTATTGATCGCTTCCGCCGTCCGCAGATGGTTGACGCGAGTTCCCGACTCTTCCTGCCACATGTTGCCGCCGCCGGCGCCGCAGCACATACCCTTATTCCGGTTGCGTGGCATCTCCACCAGGTTTGCCCCGGGAATCTGCTCCAGCACCGTGCGCGGCGCATCGTAGATTCCGTTTGCGCGGCCCAGGTAGCACGAATCATGGAAGGTGATCGTCTCGCCGTTCGCTTCCTTTGGCTGCAGCTTCCCGCGCGAAAGGAGCATCTCGAGGAACTCCGCGTGGTGGGTCACTTCCCACTTCCCGCCGAAGTCCGGGTACTCGTTCGCGAAGGTGTTGAAGCAGTGCGGGCATGACGTGATCACGCGCTTCACGCCCATCTCGTTCAGGGCCTCAGTGTTGGCTTCGGCAAGCGTCGCGTAGAGGAACTCATTACCAAGCCGCCTGGCCGGGTCGCCATTACACGTCTCCGACTGGCCCAGCACCCCGAAGCTCGTGCCCGAATCCACCAGTAGCTTCGCCACCGCCTTCGTAATTGGCACATTCCGCTCCACCAGCGCCCCTGAGCAGCCAACCCAGTAGAGGTACTCCTGGCTGCCGTCGTAGATCGGCACGTCGATGCCTTCGCTCGCCAGCTGCTCGATCCACGTGTTCCGTGTTAGCTGGGTGCCGCTCCACGGGTGCCCGCGCTGTTCGATGTTCTGCAGCGCCGCCTGGGCCGTGGTGGGGATCCGCGCCTGTTCCATCACCAGGTAGCGCCGCATATCGACGATCGAAGGCACGTGCTCGATCATGACCGGGCACTCTTCCACGCAGGCCATGCATGTCCGGCAGGCCCACAGCGATTCGTCCTTGATGTAGCCGCCGACAAGTTCCTGCTCGAGGTGCTCGGCGGGGTCCTTCCCTGCCACCAGCAGCGGTCCGGCATGGTTCATGTACGTCTTCAGGTTTTGCACAATCGCCATCGGCGAAAGTGGCTGGCCCGCGGTCCAGGCCGGGCAGGCGTTTGTGCAGCGGCCGCAACGGACGCAGACGTCGGCATCGAACAGCTGCTTCCAGGTGAAGTCCTGGAGCTTGCCCGCGCCAAGCGATCCGCCCTCTTCCATCAGCTGTTCGAAGTCGCCCATCGGCGCCAGGTAGCCCTGTCCGGCGTTCGGCCGCTTAAGGAAGCCATTGATCGGCCCGAACACGATGTGCCGGAACTTTGTGATCGCCATCAGGCTCAGCAGCGTGAAGGCCGAGACAACATGGACCCACCAGAACCCGATGTGGATATTGAGGAGCGAATCGGCGCCGACGCCACTGAGGATCTTCGCGACCACCCAGCCTGCCGGCGACCAGTAGCTCCAGCTCTCATGGCCCGCCGGGATCTCGTTCCCCGCGATCCGCAGGCCCTCCACGATGATTCCCGTGAACAAGACGAAGCCCAGGAGCCCGACCACCAGCGCGTCTTCAGTGCCGCGGCGGTCCCACTCCAGCTTCGGCGGCGGTGCAAAGTAACGCCGGTAGAGCGCCATCCCGATGCCGACCAGGCCCACCACACCGAACGTGTCGCCGAGGAGGCTGTATCCGAGGTAGATCGGTCCTTTCAGGAAGGCGTGCTCGGCATTGCTGCCGAAAATCAGGGGCAGGTAGTCATCCAGCGCCAGCAGGGCTGTCACAAGCGTCAACACGATGAAGCTGGAGTAGATGCACCAGTGCATCACGCCGGCATAGCGGTCGTTCTTTACCCGGCTGGTGCCAGCGCCCATGGTCAGGGCGTTTGTCAGCCGGGCGCCAAGGTTTCCAAAGCCCGAATACGATTGGCCCAGCCGCCAGATACGCATCCGCTGGAACAGTGCCCCGAAGATCACGGCCACCGAGAGCGCGAAGACGAAGTACATCAGCGAGGGCGTTTTGATGTTGAAGAAGACCTCGCGCGAGGCGTCCGTGGTCCGCGCCGTCTCGGCCGCCGAGATGGCCGCCAGGATGGCTATCGGTATGACCAGTCCGCCGACGCTCATCCGGAACCGTGTCCCGCGCGGCTTGTCTCCGGGTGCTGTGCCCTGTCGCTGCATGCTCGGTCTCCCCTGGGTGGTCCCTCGTTGGTGGCTGTTTAGACGTCGTTCTGGGCGCCGCCCACAGTCTTCCGCAAGTCGTTCTTGAGCACTTTACCCATGGCGTTCCGGGGAAGCTCCTTCACGATTGCCGTGTAGGCCGGCGCTTTGAACGAAGCCAGCTTCGTCTTCACGTACTCGGTCACCTCTTCCGGCGTGATCGAAGCCCCCGGGTGGAGGACCAGGACGGCCTTCACCACTTCGCCCCAGTCGAGATCCGGCACCCCGATCACCGCCGCTTCGTCAACAGCGGGGTGGCTTTCCAGGCAGTTTTCGATCTCCCCGGCCGAGATGTTCTCGCCGCCGCGGATAATCAGGTCCTTGATCCGCCCGGTGATGAAGAGATAGCCCCCTTCGTCGATCTGGCCCATGTCACCGGTGTGCAGCCAGCCGTTGATGATCGCGGTACTCGTCGCGTCTTCCTGTTCGTAGTACCCGCTCATCACGCGGTCGCTGCGAACACAGATTTCCCCCTCGCCACCCGGCGGCAACAGGTTGTGGCGCTCGTCCATGATCCCGATCTCGACGTCGTCCATCGGCCGCCCCACTGATCGCAGCCGCCGCTCCTTGATTTCCGTGTCGGTCGAAAGGTCGTGGTCGTCAGGGCCGAGGAACGTCAGTGTCGAGGTCGATTCCGTCTGCCCGTACGCGTTCATCAGCGAGACGCCCTTTGGCGGGAAGATGTCACACGCCTTCCGCACCACTTCGTAGGGCATAGGCGCCGCGCCGTACGTAATCAGCTGCATCGAGGACAGGTCGTACTTGTCGAAGTCCGGCACTTCCATGATCCGCTTGAGCATCGTCGGCACCACCATCGAGTGCGTCGCCTTCTCCTCGTGGACGGCCGTCAACCAGCCCTCGGGCGTGAACGCCGGCAGGATCACCAGCGTCCGGCCGCCCCAGATCGACGACATCATTGCCGTCGCCCCCGCGATGTGGAAGAACGGCACGGAGACCAGCGTCTTGTCATGCACGTCGGGGTCCGCCGGCGACATCGTGTTCGTCACGTACACCGTCAGGTCCAGGTAGGTCAGGACAACGCCTTTGGGAAGTGCTGTGGTGCCGCTCGTGAACATGAGGATCGTCGCGTCATGGTCGTCGACCTCGACCCACGGTTGCTCGTCGCTCGCGTCCTTCACGAACTCGTCGTAGGCCGTGTAGCCCGGCCGCGGGCCGTCGTACGAGAAGAAAGTGCTCGATGGTTTCGAGGCCGGACTGGATCCGTCCGACGAGTTCGATGTAGCGGTCGCTCACGAACAGTGCCTTCGCCCTGCTCGAATTGAGCATGTGGCTCAGCTCTTCGTCCTTCGAACGATAGTTCAGTGGCACGAACGTCACGCCGATCGATGCGGCCGCATAGTACGTAACGACGTAGTTGGCGCTGTTCACAGCCATCACGGCAACCTTGTCGCCGCGCTCAAGTCCCATCCCCTGCATGGCGTTCGCCAGCCTGGCGACGGCCGGCGCCATCTCGCCATAGGTCATGTGCACGCCGCTGCCGCCCACCTCCACCAGGGCATCGCGGTCAGGCACAACCGCGGAAGAAATCTGCAAAAACTCGACGGTATTCATAGGTCCCGTCCTCCCCCCAAAAAGCTCACTGTGGCTGCCGGATTCTACGCACTGACTCTGACTACGGCGAACGGGCCCCTGCGTGATGGGTTCCGAATCGCGCTCGGATCGGGAGCGGCGTCAGGCCACCGCCGCCACCATTCGCGTCATCGTGTCCGCAGCTCGACCGGGTTCCATGCCGGCATCGCGAAGCGCCGTCCACGTGCGGAAGTCCAGGGCAAACGAGAGCAGTTCCCCCGTCCGCCCGGATTCACCCTCCCAGCCGTCCCGCAACGCATCGTGATACGCCCTCCCCTGGGCTCGCATCAGTTCACCCACAAACGCCGGCATCACCGCAATATCTCGGTAGGAGTTCGCCAGCATCGACTCGTTTCTCGCGAAGTAGCCGTAAAGCTCGGAGAGCGCTGTCCGCAATCGCTCGGGTCCCGCTTCGATGGCGAGCCAGGTATCCACACGGGGCCACGGGTTCTCCGCCAGCCAGTGGCTGGTACAGGCCCCGAACAATGCTTCCTCGTCGGCGAAGTGCCGGTAGACCGTCGACCGCTGCACGCCCGCCCGCTCCGCTACCGCCGAAAACGTGGTATTGGCGGGGCCAACCGTGCCGTGGAGTTCGACCGCCGCCGCCACGATCGCCCGGCGCGTTGCTGCTACATCCTCGCTCCGCTTCCGCATGCGGTAGGGACGCGGCTCATCGCTGATCTTAGCCATGGGTTCATGGTACATCGGCGTTTGAGGAAATGTTTGTGTTTCGTCGGGTCGAACGAACTTGAGGCTGTGTGAATATGTACATCTCTTCACATATGGAGCTGCATCGAGTGTTCGTTGAATATTGACCGACGGCACGGAACGTCCTAGGTTGCTTCCAGCGAACAGAGATGTTCGACGAAATTGCAGGAGCAACCTGGCCATGTCATTCATCAATCTCAGCCTCGATAACCCCGTCGTCCGCAAGGCCGACACCACCACCGGCCGTCTCATCGCCATGGGCGCCCGCTTCGTGATGGAAGGCGGCGACAGCGAGAACCGCTTCAGCCTGGTCGAGCACCCGATTATCCCGAAGGGGCTCGCCGCGCCGATGCACCTCCACACCCGCGAGGACGAGTACTCCTACATCCTCGAAGGCCGCTGGGGCTTTCAGCTCGGCGACCAAGTCGTCTACGGCGAACCCGGCGACCTCGTCTACAAGCCGCGAAACGTCTGGCACTCCTTCTGGAACGCCTCCGACACCCCCGCCCGCCTTCTCGAGGTCATCTCCCCCTCCGGCTTCGAGCACTACTTCGACGAGTTCTCGAAGATCCTTGGTCAGCACGGCCTTGAGCGCATGGACCTTTTCCAGGAATTCAACGAGCGCTACGGCTTCCAGATCGACTTCAACTCCATCGAAACCCTCGTCCAGACCCACGGGCTCGTTCCGGCCGCCGACCCTTCGGTCACCTTCTAGCCGCCATGCATCCCTCAATCATCGAAACCTCCGCCAACTACCAGGAAAGGAACACCACAGTGACGAACACAACCACAACGCAGCCCACCGCCACTCGCCATACGCGGCGAACTCATCTATCGTTTCGAAGCACAGCTCGGCGAGCCTTTCCCGGTCGGCGTTTTCGACGACGGCATCCGCTTCCACAACAACTTCGACGGCCGCATCAGCGACGGCCCTTTCGCCGGAGCCCGCATCTACGGCCTCGACGAGTTCAAGCTCCGCCCCGACGGTGTCGGCGAAGTCGTCGCCCCTGAAGCAATCGATGCCGGCGATGTCCGCGCTTCAGTCCACGTCCGCGGCTACGTCGTCCCGCCCGACGGCATGGAGATGCCGCCGCTCGAGGTCATCGCCAGCCCCGGCTTCGCCTTCCCGGACCTCGACTTCCGCTTCACCGGGAGCGCCACCATCGCCACCACCAACGCCGGGTACGCCTGGCTCAACTCCGCCGTCGCCATCCTCGAAGGCACGGTGAACATGGGCACCGGCGCCATTAAGGTCGAAGCCCGCGCCGCCTGAGCGATTATGCGCAGCATTCGATTCAAGAGGGGCGTCACGCACGTGCGTGGCGCCCCTTTCTCATTGCTCAAGGGCTAGCTGTCGTGCGCCGCACCCCAGGATTCCCAGTAGAGGACTTCGTCCACCGGCTTGCGGCGGGTTGGGCCGAAGTTCGCGTCGGGGTAGCCGAGCGGGATAAGGGCGACCGGGCGTGCCTCGTCAGGCAACGCGAGTTCGCTGCGGACTGTTGCGTCTATCCACGACTGGAAGGTTGTCAGCACCGTACCCAGCCCGAGCCCGCGCGCTGCAAGGAGCAAGTTCTGGACCGCCGGGTAGATGGAGGAACCGGCGAGCAGGCGGTCTGACCGCCCGGCGCCATAGAGGCATGGGAACACCAGCACCGGCGCTTGCGCCAGGTTTTCCGCCAGGCCCAGGGCTCCGGAGAGCATCTTCCTCACGCTCGGGTCGTCGGACTTGGCGCCACTTTCGAAGTATTCGCGTGTGGCACTGTCGCTCTGGAGCCACGTATGGAGAGCCGCGCTGATAGTCGCGCGCTTGTCCGCGTCGGTCACCACAAGAAATCGCCAGGGCTGCTGGTTGCTTCCGCTCGGCGCCTTCGTTGCGGCCTCAATCACCCGTCTGATCAGCTCCGGCGGCACGGGGTCCGGTTTCCAGCGGCGGATGGCTCGCTGTGTGTAGATGGCTTCGAAGAGAGAGTCAGTCCCGTCTTGAGTGCTTTCCATGGCGTCCTCCTGCGAGTGGACGGTACGGGAACCAGCAGGGAGATGGCATCTCGCTTCGCGCCGTGCCCGTTGCGCTACGCTGCCTGCCATGGTCGAACTCCACATCGACACCGACATTGGCGGCGACATCGACGACCTCTGCGCCCTCGCCATGGCTCTCGGCTGGCCCGATACACGGCTCGCATCGATAACCACAGTCCACGACCTTGATGGCACCCGGGCCGCCCTGGCTGAACGGGCGGTCGAACTCGCGGACCGGGAAGACGAAGTGATCGTCGTCCGGGGCGCCTCCGCCACCCTCAGCGGGAGGGAAGTCCCCGGCGTCGACGAGGCCGAACGCTACTGGGGCTTCACACCCCGCCCGGAAGGACCATCCGCTTACGCGACCGTAGAACGCCTCGAGTGGAACGCCGAGTTCAGGAACACCATTGTCGCGATCGGACCCTTCACCAACCTCGCCGTCCTCGAAACACTGAGGCCCGGGCTCCTCGCCGGCACCCGCCTTGTCGTCATGGGCGGCTGGATCGACTACGCGCCCGATGGCTTTCCTCAATGGGGCCCCGAGATGGACTGGAACGTCCAGAGCGACCAGGTTGCCGCCCGCATCGTCTACGAACGCTGCGACCCGGTCGTCCTCCCCCTCAATACCACGCTCCAGACATACCTCACAGAGACCCACCTGAGGGCCGTCGAGGACGCCGGTCCCCTTCCTGCTCTGGTCGCGCGCCAGGCCCGCCTCTATGCGGACCAGTACGGCCATCGCGAACTCGCTGCCACCTGCTTTGGACTGCCCTTCGACTTCCTCAACTTCCAGCACGACCCCCTCGCCGTAGCCGTGGCCCTCGGCTGGGACGGCGTGACCATCGAGGAGATGCAGGTCGTGCCGACCATGCGAGACGGCAACCTCATCCTCGCCCCCGGCGGCGACAAACCCCTCCGCGTCGTCACCAGCGTCGATGCCGAAGCCCTCGCCGATGTCTGGATCGAGTGCCTCCGCCGCATCCACTGACCCCGCTCGCGTATCATCCCCAGCACACTTCCCCAAGGTGAGTTTCCGCATGAAAGCAGCCGTCCTCTACGAAGCCCGCAAACCGCTTCAGATCATCGACCTCGAACAGGCGCCCCCAATGCCCGGTGAGGTCGTCGTCAAGATGGGCGCCGCCGGCATCTGCGCCAGCGACCACCACGTCATGCACGGCACCGCAAGCTTGCCTATGCCTGTGGTCCTCGGCCACGAGGGCGCCGGCACCGTCATTGCCACCACCGAAGGCGTCCGCAACGTCGCCGAGGGCGATCGCTGCATCCTCTCCTTCATCTCCAACTGCGGGCATTGCCACACCTGCCGCAGCGGCAATCCTCAGCTCTGCCTCACCAACCGCGCCACCGGCGCCCGCCAGTTCGACGGCACCCTCCGCCTCAAGGACGGCGAAGGGAACGAAGTCCACCAGATGTCGAAGATCGGCGTCTTCGCCGAATCCCTCGTCGCACCCGCCCAGGCCTGCTACCCCATCCCCGACGACATCCCCATGGAAGTCGCCGCTCTCATCGGCTGTTGCGTCACCACGGGCGTCGGCGCTGTCATCAATCAGCCCGGTATGAAGCCCGGCGCCACGGTGGCAGTCTTCGGTGTCGGCGGCGTCGGTCTCAACGTTGTCCAGGGCGCCCGTGTCATGAACGCCAGCCGCATCATCGCCGTCGACATCCTCCCCGGGAAGCTCGAATTCGCCCGGCGCTTTGGAGCCACCGACGTCATCAACGCGATGGACGTCGAACCCGTCGCCGCCATCAAGGAACTCACCGGCGGCGGCGTCGACTGGGCTTTCGACGCCTTCGGCGGCTCCGTCACCATCAGCCAGGCATTCGATTGCCTCGGCCCGGTGGGCACCGCCGTGATGGTCGGCCTCGCCCCCGTCGGCCAGAAGGCCGCCATCGACATGGTCGACCTCGTCCGCAACCAGAAGACCCTCGTCGGCTCCTACTACGGTTCCGCCAGCCCCCACGAGACCTTCGGCACGATCATCGACCTCTACCGCCGCGAGCAGATCGACATCTCCGGCCTCGTCACCCGCCACTACGCCCTCGACGAGGTGAATGAGGCCTACCACGACCTCGAGCAGGGCAAGGACGGTCGCGGTGTCATTCTTTTCTAGGACGCTCCCCGTATGAGTGAAGCCCGCGACCGCCGGTCGGACTATCTCGATTGCCTTGTTGCTACGTCGTCGTTCGAAACCGTCTGGGCCTACTACTGGCAGAGCGATGGCCGGCTCTTCGACGAGGAATGCCGCCAGGCAGGACAGAACGTCGTGCGTGCCGTGCGCCGCATCCTTGAGCACGACCCGGCCATTCTCCAGGTGAAGTCGGAATCACTCACCAACACGGTCGAAGGCTCTTCTAACGAAGCCATCGTGGATGCCCTCGAAGACTGGGCTGCGGGCACCAGCCGCTTCCCCTACTTTGAGGCCGGCGACAGCGCTACAACTTCAGCCTCCGAACGTGGCTTCGGGAACGTCTGGCTCCTCACCTCGACGCTGCTCATGAACAGCATCGAGGCGCTTGGCGGTTCCCGCTACGGCATGTCTATGCTCTCCGCTCAGCAACCTGAGTACACCGCCGGCTGGCTCCGCTGGAAGGCCCACCTGCCCGACCGCGTCCTACGGGCCCTCCACGGCGACGACATTCTCGCCGACATGTCCGCCGCCACCTCCATCTCTGTGATTGGGGACATCAAGCGCTCGCAGGACCTGATGACCTACGCCCGCGACTCCCAGCAATTCTCAGACCGCATCTCCACTTTCACCGAGCGCATCCGCGAACTCTCCGATGTTTATGGCGGCATGTTCGACAAGTTCACCGGTGACGGCTTCCTCGTCTACTTCAGCGAGATCCTCACGGCGAAGGTAGGGCTGTCCTACACCGACGCCTTCCTCTACTTCATCCGCGAGGTGCGGGACTACTCCGTCGCCTACTTCGACGACTGGTGCAAGGCCGTCCGCAAGCGGCCCGCCATCCAGGTCGGACTCGCCCTTGGCGCCGACATTGGAAACATCGAGTTCCAGGACCGCAGGAACAACCTCATCGCCGTCGGTGACGCGATCGTCTGGTCGTCCCGCATGGCCTCCTCGGCCGGGGCCGGCAACATCCTCGTGAACAACCTCCTCGCCGCCGAACTGCGCTCCCTCCCTGACCTCTCTCTCACCGCGGTCGCCGCCGAAACGAAGACCGGAGAAGACTTCCTCGCCTACCAGCTCGAGCCCGGCGACTCCTGGAAGGGTGGGGCATAGAGCCCGGCGTTCTCGCCTACACTGCCCCCATGCCCGGCGCTCTCCACAACGTTCGTATCCTCGACTTCACCCGCTACCAGCAGGGCCCCTTTGCCACTGTCCTCCTCTCCGACCTCGGCGCTGAAGTCGTCAAGGTCGAATCGTCCGAAGGCGAGCCCGGCCGCGCCTTTGGCCGCGACTCCTCCGACTTCAGCGCCTACTTCGAAGCCCACAACCGCGGCAAGAAGTCCATCACCCTCAACCTCCGTGTCCCCGAAGCGCGGGAAGTCGTCCGCACCCTCATCCCCTCCTTCGATGTCGTCGTCGAGAACTTCCGTCCCGGCGCCATGGAGGCCATGCAACTTGGCTACGAGGACCTCAAGGCCCTTCGCCCGGACATCATCCTCGCCTCCGCCAGCGCCTTTGGTCGCGAAGGCCCGTACGGCCAGCGCCCCGGCTATGACCACGTGGCCCAGGGCCTCAGCGGCATCATGTCCGAGCAGGGCGGTGGCCCCGGCCATGAACCGGAAGCCATGATTGGTGGCTTCGCCGACCAGGTCAGCGCCATGCTTCTCGCCCTCGGCATCAGCAGCGCCCTTTACAGCCGCACTCAGACCGGCGAAGGCCAGCATCTCGACGTCTCCCTCATCGGCTCCATGGCCAACCTCCAGGCAATGCCCCTCACCCGCTACCTCCGCACCGGCCAGCAACTCGGCCGCCAGCGCTACCGCGCCGCCACCTACACCCATTACCGCTGCAGTGACGGCGGCTATATCGCCATCGCCGCCAACACCCAGCCGATGTACGAACGCCTCTGCGACGCCCTCGACCGCTCGGACCTCCGCACAGACCCCGACTACGCAGGCCCCTTCGACCGCGACCGCAACGTCATGGCTCTCGTCGAGATTTTCACCGCCGAGTTCGCGAAGCGCCCTGTCTCGGAGTGGGAGGAACGGCTCACCGAGCACGACGTCCCCAACGCGCCGGTCCTCGACTACGCCGGCGTCGCCGAACACCCGCAATTCGCCGCCAACGGCTATCTCGTCGACGTCCCCCACCCGAGCCTCGGAACCCTCCGCATGCCCGGGCCTGCTATCCATATGAGCGGCACGCCATCAGCCGTCCAGGGTCCCGGCCCCGAGCTTGGCCAGCACACCGAAGAAGTCCTCCTCGAGGCCGGCTACACGTGGGACGACATCGTCCGCCTCAAGGATTGCGGCGCCATCTGAGGCCTTCGCAATACTCTCGTTAGGTCGCCTCCTCGCCGCTTGATGCTCTCGTGACCGAACCGCCCGTAGCGTGAATGGCGACGGGAGGTGCCGTATGGCAACCATTGAACGCTCTGTCGAGGTGAAGGCTCCGCTGCGTGCTGCCTACAACCAGTGGACGCAGTTCACCGAGTTCCCCCGGTTCATGGAAAACATCGACGAGGTGCGCCAGCTCGACGACCGCCACCTGCGCTGGAAGGCCAGCATCAACGGCGTTAAGCGCGAATGGGATGCCGAGATCGCCGAGCAGGTTCCCGACCAGCGCATCGCCTGGCACAGCACCGATGGCGTCCAAAACGCCGGCGTGGTGACTTTCCACTACGTTCAGCCCTACCTCACGAAGGTCATGCTCCAGATGAACGTCGACCCGGACGGCCTCGTCGAAAACGTGGCCGACAAGCTCGGATTCATCACCCGCAACACCGAAGGCGACCTCGAACGATTCAAGGAGTTCATCGAACACCGCGGCGAGGCCACGGGCGGCTGGCGCGGCGAAATCGCCGAAAAGAACAAACGCTAACCCCGCAGTCCGCCCGCGGAGCGATCAATTCCTCTGCCCCGCTTTCGCTCCGCGGGCGTACCTCTCCCTACTCCCTTCCTGCTCACCCCTCTACGCTTAGTGACGCATGCTCGTAGTCCAGAAGTACGGCGGTACGTCCGTGGCCGATGCCGAACGCATCATCCACGTGGCGAATCGCGTCGTCGCACGCATCAAGCAGGGTGACCAGGTTGCCGTCGTCGTCTCGGCGATGGGCAACCGTACCGACGAACTCATCGACCTCGCCACCTCGATCGCCCCGGACCCAGACCCGCGGGAGCTGGACATGCTCCTCTCCACCGGCGAGCAGATGTCGATCGCGCTGCTGGCGATGGCCCTCCGCAGCATCGGCCAGGAAGCGGTGGGACTCACCGGTCAGCAGGCGGGCATCTACACCCGGCCCCAGTACGGTTCCGGCCGGATAGCCCGCGTCGAGGCGGATCGCATCCAGCGCGAGCTCGCCGCCGGTCGTGTGCCCATCATCGCCGGCTTCCAGGGCATCACCGACGATGCCGAGATCGTCACCCTTGGCCGCGGCGCCTCCGACACAACCGCCGTCGCCCTTGCCGTCGCCATCGGCGCCGAACGCTGCGAGAACTGCAAGGACGTCGAAGGCGTGCTCACCGCCGACCCGCGCATCGTCCCGAACGCCCGCAAGCTCATCGATATCACCTACGAAGAGATGCTCGAGCTTTCGGCCCAGGGCTCCCAGGTGATGCACTCGCGCGCCGTCGAGCTGGCCTCCGTCTACAACCTCCCCATCTACGTCAACAGCAGCATGGTCGACGCCCCGGGAACCCTCATACACTCCGGAGAGAACATGGAAGAGAGAAATCGCGTTCGCGGGATAGCCCACGATACGGACGTTGCCAAGATCACCATCCGCCACGTACCCGACCGCCCGGGCATCGCCGCCAACATCTTCGAGCCCCTCGCAGCGGCGAACGTGAGCATCGACACCATCGTCCAGAACGCCAGCGAAGACGACATGACGGACCTCACCTTCACTCTCGCTGAGAAGGAGCTGGCCCGGGCCGAGAAGCTGATGCCCGACATTTGCAAGGAGGTCGGCGCGAGGACCTACATCGCCGACCGTGACCTCGGCAAAGTCTCCATCGTCGGCACCGGCATCCAGACTGCGCCCGGCTACGCCTCCCGCATGTTCCGCGCCCTCTTCGACGCGGGTATCAACATCGACCTCATCTCCACCTCCGAGATCCGCCTCACCTGCCTCGTCAACCGCGACAGAGTCCACGACGCCGTCCGCGCCCTCCACGACGCTTTCGAACTAGAAAAGCGCGTGTAGTCGCGGCCCCCGTGGCCGCCAGCCGCCTTGGCCCTACAACCCCCTGATCGCCTCGATCTGCGCCGCATGGTCCAGGTCGTGGATGCGCTGGAAGGCGAACCACGCCCGCGCGTGCAGCTCGCCGAAGAACGGGTGGCCGTAGGCAGGCTCAACCGGCGCATCGGCGTTGAGGCGGGCCGCCAGCCCCGCAAACTCCAGGCAGAGCCCCAGGTATTCCCGCCGCAACTCCGCTACCGGCTTCGGCGCAGGTTGCCACTCCGGGTCCGGCGACACGAACGCCGTCGGCCTGTCGCCCGCAAGCAGCCCTTCCACAATTGCCAGGCACCCCCGCTTCCCTTCGACCACGTGGAAGGCCAGCTCCCCAACACTCCAGCCCTCACCATCCAGGCGTAGCGCTGCCTCGCTCTCATCCACCCCGTCCAGCGCCGCCGCCACCCGAATCTCCGCCTCGGCGACCCGCGGCCACAGATCCAGCCCGTCCTTCGCCGCCCCCTCGCGGCGCAGGTAGTCGCCGATCTTCGCCATCGCCTCGGGCGGAATGCCCTGCCGCGCGAGCAAAACCTCGTCCGGAATCCGCCGTACGTCCATCCGCCGCATCGTAGCCGATACGCCCCCGCGCGTACTCACCAAAACCGCACGCCACCGCACTGGCGCCGCAATGACCGCACGCGCGGTAGCCATGCCGTCACCGCACCCACAGGCCCGGAGGCTGTGCGGCTGCCGTGGAGCAAACGGGTTCCTCCATAACTGGAGTGTGACGGACGAAAGGCAGACGTCCGAGGGGCGACCGCCACCGGCATGCCCAGGGCATGCCGAGCGTAGAACGTGAAGCGTAGAGCGTAGAGACGGCGATCCGGGGCCGCGTGCCCCGGGCATCTTGGCGAAGGTGGAGCCGCGACCCCCGTGGCCGCATGCCCCTGGCACGCCCGCAAGCCCTGTACCAACCAACCATCCCTCTCCCTTGGGAGAGGGACCGAGGGTGAGGGACCCCGCGCTCCAATCGCTCAGCGCCGGCCTCCCTACACGACCGCTATCGCCTCGATTTCGATCAGCAGGTTGGGCTGGGCCAGCGCCTGCACCCCCAACAACGTGCTCGCCGGCGGCGAGTCCGCATCGAACACCTGCTCCCGGCCCTTCATCAGCGCCGGCCGCGCATCCGCCGTGTAGTTCACGATGAAGATCGTGATCTTCGCCACATCTGCCGGTGTCGCGCCCGCCGCCGCCAGCGCCGCGCTCAGGTTGCTGAACGCCTGGATCGCCTGCCCCTCCAGCCCTTCCACCACCGTCCCGTCCGGCCGGATACCCACCTGCCCGCTGATGTACAACGTCGACGTCCCCGTCGCTCGCACCACGTGCGTGTACCCTCGCGCCTCGTGAATAGCCTCCGGGTGAATCTTGTCGAGCGGCATAGCACTACTCCTTTCCCCCAAATGCTACGCGACACGTGGAGCCGCGGCCCACCGTGGCCGCATGCCGTTGGATCGCGCTTGGGGCTCCGGGATTTTCGTTCAGCCGCCCAGCGCCCCTCACCCAACCCTCTCCCTGCGCGCCAGGGAGAGGGCTTGATGGCGCCATCACAGCTACAGGGCTCGCCAGATCCAATCATCCCTCTCCCCGTGGGAGAGGGACCGAGGGTGAGGGCGCCCCAAGGTCAGTTCGCAACCCAAACCTTCGTGCACACCCGCCCGGCGACCCTCACCCAACCCTCTCCCTGCGCGGCCAGGGAGAGGGCTTGATGGCGCCATCACAGCTACAGGGCTCGCCAGATCCAATCCTCCCTCTCCCCGTGGGAGAGGGACCGAGGGTGAGGGCGCCCCAAGGTCAGTTTGCAACCCAGAACCTTCGTTCAGCCGCCCGGCGACCCTCACCCAACCCTCTCCCTGCGCGGCCAGGGAGAGGGCTTGATGGCGCCATCACAGCTACAGGGCTCGCCAGATCCAATCCTCCCTCTCCCCGTGGGAGAGGGACCGAGGGTGAGGGCGCCCCAAGGTCAGTTTGCAATTCAGAGCTTCGTTCAGCCGCCCGGCGACCCTCACCCAACCCTCTCCCTGCGCGGCCAGGGAGAGGGCTTGATGGCGCCATCACAGCTACAGGGCTCGCCAGATCCAATCATCCCTCTCCCTTGGGAGAGGGACCGAGGGTGAGGGCCCCCCAAGGTCAGTTCGCAATCCAGAGCCTTCGTTCAGCCGCCCGGCGACCCTCACCCAACCCTCTCCCTGCGCGGCCAGGGAGAGGGCTTGATGGCGCCATCACAGCTACAGGGCTCGCCAGATCCAATCCTCCCTCTCCCTGTGGGAGAGGGACCGAGGGTGAGGGCACCCAGGCAGACAATCGCACGCCGCAGCCTTCGTTCATCCGCCGCAGCGCCCCTCACCCAACCCTCTCCCGCGGGGAGAGGGCTTTCGGATCTCAGCCCCTACCCTCAGCCCACCGCAAGACCCGCATCGCCCGCAACGTCAGCCACCGCGACGGCTCCCCCACACCTTCGTCCACGTCGAACCAGGCCTGACCCCGCGGCGTCCAGTCCAGCGCCCAGGTGCCGTCCTCCCGCTGTTTCGACCGAACGTGCTCCAGTGCATCGCCAAGCCGCGCGTCCGGCGCCGCCCCTGTCAACACGCCTGCCGACCGGAAGTAGTCGAGCCCCCGCAGCACGTCGTAGTACCAGCGGTTGGGGTGGGCGAAGGCCAGGTACCGCTCGTCCGCCGGTTCTCCCGTGCTCAGGCGACGGAACAGCCGCCGCTCCAGCAGGTACTCCTCGCCAGACTGCCGGCGCCTCCCGCGACGCCGCAGTGCCGCCGGTGGCCCGCTCGAACTCCAGGAGCCCTTCCAGCACGTTGATTGTGCTGTCGAACGACGACCGCACCGACCCCCGCTCCCGCTCGCAGTTCCAGCCGCCATCCTCCATCCGCTCGCCCACCAGCCGCTCGACAATCCCCGAGACATCGACCCCGAAGTAGGCGCCATCGGCCACCGTCCGCCCGTTGATGCACTCCTCCACCTCCCCCTCCCAGAACGGCTGCCCGTCGTGGTCCCAGCGACAGTTCTCCCCGATCAGCCGCACGCCGCGCCGAATCTGGGCCGAAGCCGGGTCCAGCCCGAACTCCCGCAGCTGCGTCAGCGTCCAGCAGGTCGACGTCCACGGCTGCCCCGCCGACTCCATCGTGCTCCAGTCGAACCCCCGCGGCACAAACGCACCGCCCGCCCACTGCCCGTCCGCATCCTCCAGCGCCAGCAACCGCGCCCCCCACCCCTCCGTCTCCACCCGCGCCCGCTCCGCCGCCCACTCCGCCTCCGGCGCATCCAGCAGGTCGCGCATCACCTGCCAGCGAATGGCCGGGTCAGAGTCGAGGAGCCAGGGGATGGGGTGGCAATGGGCATGGAGTCGGAGGATAGCAGGACGCACGGTCACGACTCGCGAGACGCCAGAACGCACTAACTTCAGCTGAGTCTCACTGTCGCCGTGGATCCGCCACGAGGGACTGAGTCGGCGGCGTAACTGAGTCGGAGCGTTGGCCTCTCACGGGGTCCGTAGCTCCGCCGAGAGACTTCTACTCGGAGGAGATCGTGCTCGAAGCACGGTAACTGGGCGGTCCGTCAGTGTCACAGGACCAGCGATCCTTAGCCCCTGGCCGGCGACGACGGCGGCATGCGGGCTCTTCCTCCGTCGTCCATAGACAACGATGTAGGTCGGCAATTCGTGTACTGTCGTCTGGCCCTTCCACTTGTTGGTATCCCGACAATTTGAAGAAGGCACAGGCGCTCTCGATAGCTTTCGACGCGGGGTAATCCGTCTGGCCAACCAGTGATACGGTATCTGCGCGCGGGCCAAGCGCCAACACATCATCTAATCCAGACCGCCCACGCAACTGCAGTTCGTAATCATCGGTCAGCCGGGCTCGGCACATGATTCTGAAATCTATCTCGATGCGCGCTGGAAATGTAGCGAACTTCTAGAATTGGCCGATAGACGGCCACTATAGAAACCCATTGAGGCGGCCCCAGTCGGGCCACGCTTTCTTCATAAGCCTTGGTATTCCAATTGGCTTCCGCGCGAAACCGGCCATTCGCCTGTAGAGCCTAAGCAACGGATACCAACAGGCGCCACGCTCGTTTAGGTCCATGAGGATGTATGGGACAACTGATCGGACCCATTGTAGCTATTTCGGAGACCATTGTTCTGTCGCCATGATTCTACTCGTAGCGGATAGGCCATCGGTTTCGTCGTGCCATGCGATCGTGCGAGCTCTTTGAATCGCATTGCTTCGGTCTAGTCGGCGCGATGTCCGGCGCTCCGTCCGCGTCCCCATTGCAGTAACCAGTGAAGGCCTGCATCAACCGAGATTGCCTTCGGTATGGGCGTTGCCACCTAAGTGCATTTCGATGCCTTCCGTCCGGTGAGGCGGGAGCTGATCGGTCGCCCTGGGTCAAAGGCGACATAAGGTTGGATGCGACCGTCCTCGGTCACTCCTCTCCGCTGCGGAGTCATATTCAGAAGTCGACGCCCGTTCGGCTTCTGCAATCTTGGCGGCGAGCCACTTACTGAAGATGCTTTCGCGGTAGATTCACACTCACCATGACCCCGACTTGGAGCTCCCGGACTATTGACTCGCGCCCTTCGCGACCGAGGATGTCCTCCAGCTTGTTGCACGTTCAGTCACATACCTCACGGCATCGGGAGCCTCGTTGCAATTGCTCGAATAGAATTGAATGTAAAGGCCGAGCTGGGGAGTGATTCCTCCCCAAGCTCCAATCCGCGTGAACAATGCGGTAGTCATCGACGACTTCGCAAGACGAACGTACCGTTGCAGGTTCACTCGGTTCCGGAGATGCTCGACTTCAGCCATCGGTGCCTCCTCAGACGACTTATCATGTCGTGCTGTCTTGCCGCGTCCACGGCGACGTGAAGGTGGCTATCGGCCCGGATGCGTCTCAGGGGACGACCAGGTGGCTGCTTGGCGCTGCAGGCTGCCTGCCCACCCGTACAATAGTTCCACACCCACCCCCAGGAGCGCACCCATGCCAGCCGACACCATCTTCCACAACGGCGTTGTCCACACCGTCGACGCCAACAACACCATCGCCGAGGCCGTAGCCGTCGAGGCTGGCCGGATTAGCGCCGTCGGTTCCAACACCGCCGTGCGCGCCGAGGGCGGGCCCAACACGAAGCACGTCGACCTCGCCGGGCGCAGCCTCACCCCCGGCTTCATCGATGCCCACCACCACTTCACCGGCGTCGGCGGCGCCCAGGACGCCATCGATTGCAAGGCCCCGGGGATGCAGTCGATTTCGGCCATCGTCGAGGCCGTCCGCCAGCGCGCCGCAACGCTCCCGCCCGGCACCTGGATTCGCGGCCGCGGCTACGACCAGTCACGCCTCGCCGAGCAGCGCCATCCCAACCGCCACGACTTCGACCCCGTCAGCCCCGACCATCCCGTCGTCTTCACCCGCACCTGCGGCCACATCATCGCCTTCAACAGCAAGGCCCTCGAACTCTCCGGGCTCCCGGCAAACGCCCCCGACCCCGACGGCGGCCGCTACGACCGCGACAGCGACGGCAGCCTCAACGGCGTCAGCTACGAGCGCGCGAACGGCCCCATCCACGCCGCCGCCACCCCTTCGCCCGCCGAGCAGCGCGAGTGGCTCAAGGCCGCCAACGCCGCCGACCTCAAGAGCGGCCTCACCAGCATCCACGACGCCGGCGGCATGATGGGCGTCCCCATCAACATCGCCAAGGACCTCGTCGACCGCGACGAACTGCAGGTGCGCATCTACGCCTTCTGCACCGTCAACAGCTTCGAACACCCCCACGTGCCGATCCTCAACACCGGCCTCCGCACCGGCTTCGGCGACGAACGGCTCCGCATCGGCGCCTTCAAGGTGATGACCGACGGCAGCAGCAGCGGCCCCACCGCCGCCACCCGCGAGCCCTACACCATCGACAGCGACGACTTCGGCATCGCCTACTGGGCCCAGGACGACCTCGACAACCTCATCGGCCGCGCCCACCGCGCCGGCTGGCAGTGCACCGTCCACGCCGTCGGCGACAAGGCCGTCGAGATGACCCTCAACGCCATGGCCCGCGCCCAGAGCGAGTTCCCCCGCGAGGGCCTTCGCCACCGCATCGACCACTGCGGCATCACCCCGCCCGACCTCCAGGAGCGCGTCAAGCGCCAGGGCATCGTCCCCGCCATGCAGCCCGCCTTCTTCTGGGAGTTCGGCGACGGCTACATCCGCAACTACGGCCGCCACCGCGCCGACGTCATGTTCCCCGCGAAGTCGCTGCATCGAAGCGGGCGTCATCGTCGCCGGCTCCAGCGACTCGCCCGTCACCGACTACCGCCCCCTCTTCGGCATCGAACAGGCCCAGACCCGCGCCACCAGCGACGGCGACGTCTGCGGCCCCAACGAGCGCGTCGACCTCACCACCGCCATCCGCATGCACACCTACAACGGCGCCTACGCCAGCTTCGAAGAAGGCATCAAGGGCAGCCTCGAACTCGGCAAACTCGCCGACATCACCGTCTCCTCCGCCGACCTCCGCAAAGTCCCCACGAAAGAACTCCGCGACCTCCCGATCAGCATGACCATGGTCAACGGCCGCGTCGTCTACGAAGGCTACGTAGTCGCGGCCCCCCGTGGCCGCTTGCCCCCGGATGATGCCCCGGCATCAACGCGAAGCCCGACGTTCGCCGGCCCGCCTCGTGGCCCCTCACCCAACCCTCTCCCACGGGGAGAGGGCTTCATGTGATCGCACGGAACCAACCTTCCCTCTCCCTCTGGGAGAGGGACCGAGGGTGAGGGCCGCATGCCCCCGGATCACGCCCCGGCATTAACGCGAAGCCCGACGTTGGCCGGCCCGCCTCGTGGCCCCTCACCCAACCCTCTCCCACGGGGAGAGGGCTTCACGTGATCGCACGGAACCAACCTTCCCTCTCCCTTTGGGAGAGGGACCGGGGAGGGCCGCTGCCCCCGGATCACGCCCGGCATCAACGCGAAGCCCGACGTTGCCGGCCCGCCTCGCGGCCCCTCACCCAACCCTCTCCCACGGGGAGAGGGCTTCACGTGATTGCAGGGAACCAACCTTCCCTCTCCCCTGGGAGAGGGACCGAGGGTGAGGGCCGCATGCCCTCGATCACGCCCGGCATTAACGCGAAGCCCGACGTTCGCTGCCCGCCTCGTGGCCCCTCACCCAACCCTCTCCCACGGGGAGAGGGCTTCAGGTGATTGCAGGGAACAACCTTCCCTCTCCCTTGGGAGAGGGACCGAGGGTGAGGGCCGCATGCCCCGGATCACGCCCCGGCTACGGCGGGCCACCCCTCTCCGCTTCACCCTGTACGCTCCACGCTATGAAAGTCACCCGCATGTACAAAGGCGAAGACGACATCTCCCACTTCGAAGACCTGGAAATCCCCGCCCGCAGCACCCGCGTCGGCACCATCTCCGAATGGATCGACGTCAACGACATCCTCTTTCGCGAAGTCCAGCCCGGCCTCTTCATCGATTGGCACCACGCCGACAGCCGCGTCCTCATCGTCATCCTCACCGGCACCATCGAGGTCACCCTCGGCGAGGAGTCACGCCAGTTCGGCCCGGGCTCCATGGTCCTCGCGGAAGACGTGGACGGCCAGGGCCACCAGACGCGAGACCTCACCGGCCCCCGCCAGAGCATCATGATCCGCGTCCCCGACTCCCTCGACACGTCGGGCTGGAAACGGCTGGGCTAGCCCCCAAATGCGAAGGGCGCCCACATGTGGGCGCCCTTCGGACGAGCTTCCCTCGGGAAGGCGTGCTAGGACTTGGCCTCTTCCTGGGCGGGGCCACGGTCGTAGAAGTTGCGGCGCTCCACGGCCGGGCGGAAGACGGCTTCCATCTGGTCGCTGGCGTCCGCGAGACTCCACATCTGGTTGCCCTGCAGCGTCCGGATCTGTTCCGGCTGGTTGTAGAGGGCGATGGTGTAGCCGCTGGCGTGCACGATCTGGCCGTTGAGCCAGCCCGAGCGCTTGCTTGCCATGTAGGTGATCGGGATGGCCACGTTGTCCGGCGAGCGGGCGGGGTCGTCCTCGTTGCTGGGCGCGCGCCGCCGCGTATCCGGCACTGTCGCCGTCATGCGGGTGGCCGCACCCGGGCTGATCGCGTTGCTGGTCACGCCGTAGCGGCCGAGCGCGTTCGCGCAGCTGTAGGTGAAGCCGACGATGCCCATCTTCGCCGCCGCGTAGTTCGGCTGGCCGGGCGCCCCGTGGATACCGGAGACGGATGAGAAGTTGATCAGGCGGTAGTCGCCTTCGCGGGCCTGGCGCCAGTAGATGCTGGCGAACTTGGTGGTGTTGAAAGTGCCCTTCAGGTGCACCGCGATAACGGCGTCCCACTCGGCCTCGGTCATGTTGAAGACCATGCGGTCCCGGAGGATGCCGGCCACGTTCACCAGGATGTCGAGCCGGCCAAATTCGTTCAGGGCCGTCCGGATGATGTTCTCGGCGGCGTCGTAGTCGGAGACGGAGTCGCCGTTGGCGACGGCCTGGCCACCGGCGGCCTTGATCTGGTTGACGACTTGCGCCGCTGGCGAATCGTCGTGTCCTTCGCCGTCGACGCTGGCGCCGAGGTCATTGACCACGACTGCCGCGCCTTCGCTGGCGAACATCTTGGCGACGGAAGCGCCAATGCCGCGGCCAGAACCGGTAACGATGGCGACGCGGCCTTCAAGACTGTTTCCCATTCGGGTGTGTGCTCCTTGCGTTGAGTTGCATCGCGCATTCTGCCCCAAGTTGACGCTCACGTCAGCTTTCCGGTGAATACGGTGGGTGGACTTGCGGCGCTCCGTCCCCGCAAAGCCTCAGACAACGCCACGTTTCTGCCTCCCTTCATCCTCCTCTCGAAACGGAGGCGCGACCGTCAGGGAGCGCGTACGGCCATTGGCCTCATGCGGCGATTCGGCCCTGCTACCGCTTCGAGTTCGTCATAACCCCGGCGTATTGCCTAACGCCCCCGGCAACCCTGCATCCCCGGACGTCGTAACTGAGCGCCTAGCACTGTCTCCGCATCCAGCAATGTGCGCGCCATGAGCGGCAGACTCCCCGCACGGTAAACTCCCGCCAGAGAGGTTAGCCAATGTCGAAGGATTACTCCGATTTCGAAGACCTGGTTGTGGATGTCGACGACGCCGGCGTCGCTGTCTGGCGTATCAACCGCCCCGAGAAGCTCAATGCCATCCGCACGCCCACCTTCTGGGAGATCATCGAGCTGGGCCACCGCCTCCAGGCGGATCCAGACGTGCGCGCAGTCGTGGGCACGCACGAAGGCCGCGGCTTCTCTGCCGGCGCCGATCTCACCTCGGGCGGCGCCGCTTCCGAACCCAGCTGGGTCGAAGCCAGCGACCCGGTCGGCATTTCCGGCATCGGCATGGCCATGCCCGGGATCGACAAGCCGACCATCGCCGCCATCAACGGCGTCGCGGCCGGTGGTGGCATGGCTGTCGCCCTCTCCTTCGATATCCGCTTCGTCGGGCCAAATGCACGCTTCACCACAGTCTTCGCCCGCCGGGCCCTCGCGCCCGATTGCGGCATCTCCTACTTCCTGCCCCGGCTGGTTGGCAACGGCAGGGCGCTGGAGCTGCTCTACACCGCTCGCGAAGTCGGCCCCGAAGAGGCCGTCCGCATCGGCCTCGCCAACGAGCTCGTCGATGACCCGTTTGCCCGCGCCATGGAACTTGCTCGCGAACTCGCCGCCGGACCCCCGCTCGCCTACCTTCGTGCCAAGCGCGACGTGAGAAACTCATGGCACGCCACGCTCGCCCAGCAAGTCGAGTACGAGTGGTTTGGCCAAAAGTCGGTCACCACGAGCGAGGACGTCCGCGAAGGTCGCGCCGCTTTCGTCGAGAAAAGGCCCCCGCACTTCACCGGGCGCTAGGAATCCCGCCGGGAACATTTCCCGGGCACACGGGAACGCGCACGGATGCCACCGGGAAATCCCGCCTGCGATGCTCTCCCCGAACTCGCTCTTGGAGGCATCAACATGGCAACCACAGTTCTCTCCGGGAGGGCCACTGCAGAACGTCCTCTCACCATCACGCTTGCGATCGCAGTCGTCGTCCTCAACGCGGTCGGAAGCATCGTCACTCTGCCCTGGGTCCCCGACGACGCCCCCACCGAGGTCATCGTCGTCTCCACGATCATCTCGCTCGCCCTTGTTGGCGTCTCCTACTGGCTCTGGCAGGCGCGGCGCTGGTCCTGGTGGGTCGTCTTTGTGGTGATGCTCATCAGCGGGTTGCTCGCTCTCCCGGGCCTGGGAGTAGCTCCGCTTCTCGCGGGAATTGGCGTTGGCCTCAGCGTCGTTGTCTGTGGCCTCCTGCTCACCCCATCAGCTCGCCATTTCGTCCATTGATCGGCCTCACCGGTGGCCGTCGGTACGGCGGCCGCCGGTGCTATCCTCAGCGGGATCCGGGAGAGAAATGGCGTCGATGAGCGCAGCGGTCCGGCAACGAGCCACCTGGGCGGGAGCGCTGGCGACCGCGGTCGCCGTGGTCACGCTTGCTCTTGTCGGTGTCGGCATCGCATTCGCGATCGCCGACCGCAATCTCGATATCGCGGCCCAGATCAACGACCCGCCGAAGTGGCAGACGATCCAGCAGACGATCTCTGCCTTCATCTTCCTCGTCCCCGGGCTGTATCTCGCGCTCCTGCGGCCCCGGAATCCATTCGGCTGGCTCCTCCTGATCGGTGCGCTGGGTCATGGCCTCAGTTCCGCCGGTTACGGCTACGTCATTGCAAGCGAGATCGGCGGCCATCACTATCCGCAGCCCTGGATTGGTGCATTGACCTTCGACTGGTGGACGGGAGCGGAAGTCCCCGTGATCGCCGCCATCATGGTCTTCTACCCCGATGCCCGGAGGCCGCGAGGCTGGCTGGGAATCGCGGGAGTGCTTTGCCTTGCCGTGACCATCTTTGGATTCTCAATTGGACCGCTTGGCTCGTTCAACGGCGTGGCCGTGGACCCGAACTCCCAGATCGGCCAGCTAAGAAATCCCATCGCCTGGACCTTCTTCGAACGCTTCGACCAGGGCGGGGTCCTCTGGTACGGGCCACCGATGCTCGCGTTGTCGGTCATCGTCATCCTTCGCTGGCTTCGCGCCGAAGGTGAAGAACGCCAGTTCCTGAAGTGGCTTGTCCTGGGCAACCTCCTTGGCGCCGTCTTCGCCCCGCTTCCCTTGCTTGGCTCGGAGTGGTTCCTGCTCTCCGTCCAGCTCCCCTCCGTCCTCCTCATGCCCGTGCTCGTCGCCGTCACCTTGCGCCATCGTTACTTCGGCATCGAGGTGGTAGTCCAGCGGACCTTTGTCTACACGACCCTTCTCCTCCTCGTGACCGCCATCTATGGGGCAATCGTCGGCTCTGCCGCGCTCTTCTTCGACGGGGCCGGGACCGCGATTTCCTTCGTGGCGGCGGTGGCCGTGGCGTTCGCGCTCGCACCGGCTCGCGGTCGTGTCGAAAAGGTTGTGAATCGCGTCCTCTTCGGCCGCCGCGACGAACCCTACCTCGTGCTTTCCGATGTTGGCCGTCGCCTCGAATCGGCCGGGTCTGAAGACGACCTGCTCCCTGAGTTTGTCGCATCCGTCGCAGGGGCACTCCGCGTCCCCTACGTCGAGGTCGAGTCTCGTGACAGCAATGGAGTCGTGCGGATCGCGCATGGGACTCCCACTCCCGGCGTCGAACGGTTCCCCCTCCTCCGCCATGGGCAGGAAATGGGTTCGTTGGTCGTTGGACTTCGCGGCGGCGAGCAGGCGTTCTCGGCCGCCGACCGCCGCCTCCTCGAAGACCTTGCCCGGCACGCGTCCGGCGCCGTCGCCAGGCTCGTACTCACCGCCGACCTTCGCCGCTCCCGCGAACGGATCATCACGGCACGGGAGGAAGAGCGCCGGCGACTCCGTCGCGACCTCCACGACGGCCTGGGGCCGGTGCTCACGGGTGCGGCCATGCTCATCGACGCGGCCAGGCAAACCGCTCCTCGCGATGCCGACATCACGGATCGCACCCTCAGCCGACGCCGGGAGCCAGGTCCGTTCCGCTATTACCGACGTGCGCCGCCTGGTCTACGAACTCCGTCCGCCCGCGCTCGATCAGCTCGGGCTGGTCGGCGCCCTTCGCGAACAGCTCGCGCCTTTCAGCATTCGGACGGAGCTGCGTGTGTGCGACCCCTTCCCGGAGTTGCCGGCAGCAGTCGAAGTGGCTGCCTTCCGCATCGTCCTCGAAGCCGTGACCAATGCCTCCCGCCACGCCGGCGCGTCCTGCTGCGCCGTGGACCTCAGGCTCGAGCACCACGCCCTCGCCATCACAGTCAGCGACGACGGGCAGTGCGGCAGCGCCGCCTGGGTGCGCGGGGTTGGGCTCAGCTCCATCGCCGAGCGGGCAGCGGAACTCGGGGGAACGTTCGAAGCCGGACCGACCCCGTCGGGGAACGGTCAGGTCGCCGTGACTCTACCCGTGGAAAACTGCCCGTGAGTGCCCGGTCGTGGCGTGTGCTGGTCGCTGACGACCACCCGCTCGTACGCGGCGGCCTCCGTGCGCTCTTCGATGCCATCCCCGAGGTCGAACTCGTCGGCGAGGCGAGCTCCGGGGAGGAGGCGCTGAGCCTGGCCGCTGAGCTTCTCCCTGATGTCGTCCTCATGGACATCCAGATGCCGGGCATGGACGGGCTCGAGACCACGAAGCGCATGGTCGAAGCAAGCCCATCCGTCGCCGTCGTCATGCTGACGATGTTCGACGACGACTCCACGGTCTTTGCCGCAATGCGTGCCGGCGCTCGCGGCTACCTTCTCAAGGGCGCAGAGCACGATGAGGTTGTCCGTGCCGTCGAAGCGGCCGGCAGCGGCGAAGCGATCTTCGGCAAGACGATTGCCACGCGGATCGCGAGCTACTTCGCCCGCCGCCCGGCTGAATCTGTTGCGCCCTTCCCCGAGCTCACCGGCCGGGAGCATGAGGTCCTGGCCCACATCGCCTCCGGCGACAGCAACCTCGCCATTGCTCGTGCCCTCGGGCTCAGCCAGAAGACCGTGGCCAACCACGTCTCCAACATCCTCAACAAGCTCCAGGCAGCTGACCGGGCGGAAGCCATCGTCCGCGCCCGCCGCGCCGGTCTCGGCGACTGACGCGCAGCAGCTGTCCGTCGCTCCGCTAGAGTTGATTCACCGAGCGAGCTGAACGAATCAGCCGCAATTCAGTTTCGAGCAGGGCTGTATGAACGACTCCCCCAAGGCCCCCGCCGGGCAGACACTCCGATACGTGTTCGCAGCTGTCGTGGGCCTGGTCGTTGCCCTCATCATCGTCCTCAACCTGCACATCCTTGCGGGGCTCGAACAGGGCTACGCCGCAAGTCCGTCCGAAGTCGTCGACCACTCCGTCATCCTCGCCATCGTGGATGTTGTCCTCCTCGTTGGCGGGCCGCTGGCCGGCATCGCCGTGATGGCGGCGAGAACGCGGCGCTAGCCGGCCTGCAACAGGCGCCAGCTCAACAACCCGTAGGCGACGAGCGAGAGGGCCTCGAGCGGCCCGAAGATCGTCCCTGCCACAGCGCCCACGACGAAGAGCGCGATGAGCCACCAGGGAAAGCGACGCGACATGACCAGCCCGGCCGTGGAGACGATGGGACCCGCGATCGTGAGGATGAGGCCGGCGGTGATCGCCCCGTCGAAGTGGCTCCCATGGTCGTTGACGTACACGAGGAGCGCGTGCGACTGCTCGGGAGTCAGCGCTCCGGTGCTGCTGGAATACCAGTCGGCGGCTGCCTCCGCGGTCAAACCGGCGCCAAAAGCGGCCACGCCTGCAGCCATCAGAAATCCTCCAGTGACGGCAAGGACCCGGCCCCGGCCCGGCACCAGCCACCACATCACCGCCGCATAGGCTCCGGCAGTCACCACGAACACCAGCCCGCTGATCGTGTGCCACAGCCACCACGAGTCCCGGTGCGCCTCGATGTACGGCACGAAGTTGTTGTCGGGATGCCACAGCCCGAGGGCAATGGCCGTCACCTGCGACACCAGCAGCGCGAGAAGGACAACCCCAACGAAGGCGCGATCCGTAGTCGTCTGAACGGCGCGCGAAGTGGTAAGCGGTCGCGATCCGGGTGCCGCGTATTCAACAGTGGTCATGAGCTTCCTCGAATGCAAAGTCGCCGCGACGCTATCGGTCCCGTCCTCCCGGGAGCATGAGTCCGGACTCCCGCGCTTCCGGGAATCTCGTCGCGGTGCTGGGGGCGGTCCCGCCACAGGGGCATCCAAATCTCCGCCCGCCCTTCATGCGCTGCCTGCTCTCCACCTTCCCCCTCCCCTCCCGTAGACTCGCCTCCACATGGACGGCTACACCGCCACTCCGGATCTCCTCTCAGGGCTCCACATCCTCGAGATGTCGGAGGGTGTCGCCGGCGCCAGTGCGGGCGCATTGCTTCAACGCCTCGGCGCCCGCGTAACGCTCGCCAATTGGCCCGAAGGTCACCCGCTCGAACACCGCCCGCCGTTCGCCCGGTCCGGCGGTTCGCTCTACGACCTGGCCTTCAACGCCGGCAAGGAACGCGCGTCGATCATGCCGGACGGGGAGCACGCAGCCATCGACCTCGCGAGCGTCGACGCCGTCATCCTCGAAGGGACGGCCGACCACGTCGAGTCGCTCCTCCAACGCGTTGTCGACAAGCCGGTCGTCGCGATCACACCGTTCGGCCTCACTGGCCCCCGCAAGGACTGGAAGTCCAGCGAACTCGTCACGCAGGCCTACGCCGGCATCCTCTTCATCACCGGCGACCCCCACCGATCGCCCGTCCGCATCGGCGTCCCCCTCGGCGAGTACGCCGCGGGACAAGCGGCGGCCGCATCGCTGCTCTCGGCCGTCTTCGCTGCCGACCCCGACCATCGTGTGGCCGAGGTCAGCATCGTCGAGGCCGCACTCAGCATCATGGAGCACTCCTTCGCCACCTGGGAGTTCCGCCACGAGCAGTGGATGCGTCGTGGCAACCACGGCACCGCCGCCTGGGGCATCTACCCCTGTGCGGATGGCTACGTCGGCGTCATTAGCGGCCTCGGCGACTCCTGGACGCGCTTCCGCCAGCTCATCGGCGGCAAGCTTCTCGAGCCCGAGTTCGAAATGGTCTCGTCCCGCGCCGAACGCGCTGACGACATCCACGCCGCGATCCTCGACTGGCTTTCTCACCGCACGAAGCAGCAGGCGTTCGACGAAGCGCTCGCCGCCCGTCTGCCATTTAGCCTCCTCGCCACTCCCGACGAATTGCTCGGCCTCGAACAGCTTGCCGCCCGCGAGTACTGGGACACCATCGAAACCCCGGACGCCGGACGGGCGAAGGTCCCCGGCGCCCCCTTCCAGGCCTGGACACAGCAAGACACCCCCGAAGTGGCGAAGGCGCCTCCTCCCTCGGCGCGCCGGTCCGCCGGCCCGCTCGCCGGAATCCGAGTCCTCGACTTCGGCATTGTCTGGGCCGGACCTCACTGTGGCCGCATGCTCGCCGACCAGGGCGCCGACGTCATCAAGGTCGAGAGCGCCCGCCGCCCGGACCTCATTCGCGGCAACGTCCGCGCCAGCGGACCCATGGCTGGCTGCTACCCGAACGGTGTCGCCGGTCCGCAGCCCTGGAACCAGTACGGCTACTACATCGAGCGCAACCGCAACAAGCGCGACATCTGCCTCGACCTCAAGACCCCGGAAGGCCGCGAAATCGCCCTTCGCCTCGCCAACCAGTGCGACGTCATCCTCGACAACTTCACCACCGGCACCATGGAACGGATGGGCCTCGGCGCCAGGCAGATCCACGTCAACAACCCCGGCGCCATCGTCGTCAGCATGTCCGCCTACGGCACCACCGGCCCCTGGCGAAACAATGCCGGTTACGGCGCCACCATCGACGCCCTCAGCGGCGCCGTCGCCCTCACCGGCTACAAGGACGACGAGGTCGCGACCAACCTCGGCATCAACTCCAGCGACCCGATCGCGGGCCAACATGCTTTCCTTTCTATATGTGCAGCGCTGGTGGCCCGAAAACGTGATGGCCATGGGCGCTTCATCGACCTCTCCCAGCTTGAGTCGGCAGCGCGGCTGACCGCCGTCCCCGTTCTCGCTCAACAGCTCGGCGACCCCGTCCAGCGCGTCGAGAACAGCGAGGATGGCTTCGCTTACAGTGCCGTCTTGCAGTGCGATGGCCATGAACGCTGGCTCGCCGTCTCCTGCCGCGACGAAGCCGATATCGCCACACTCCTCGATGTCCTCCAGGCCGCCTCCGTCGAAGACATACCGGGCGCCGCCTCCTCCCGCGACCGCGACTTCCTCGCCGAAGCCCTCCAGGCCCGCGGCGTCGCCGCCGCCCCCGTCATGCCCGCCGAAGAAGTCATGGCAGACGAGCACCTCGCCACCTACTTCGTCGACCTCGACCACCCCGTCGTCGGCCCCAAGCGCTACCTCGGCGGCCCCACCCGCTGGCACGGCCGCCCCCGCGAGTTCGACTACCGCCCCGCCCCCCTCCTCGGCCAGCACACCGACGAAGTCCTCGCCGAAGTCCTTGGACTCGGCCAGGCCGAACTCGCGGCACTGCGGGAGTCAGGGGTTACGGCGAACGATCCGCTCGCTCTGAGGGGAGCGTAGGGAGGCGAAGCGATGGTCAGTTCCCCTCTCCCGTGGGAGAGGGGCCAGGGGTGAGGGCCGCTGCGGTTCGGATCATTTCAAGGGCTGCCGCCAGATCGTTCTCGACCATTTCCGCTTCGACACGGAGTACTCGATATCCCGAGCCCTCCAGAAACTTCTGGCGTGACTCATCGGCCTGGCGAACGACCGCTGTTCGGTGCACTCCGCCGTCGATTTCGACGACCAGGTTGTGTTCGTGGCTATAGAAGTCCACGACGAAGTTCTCGACCGGGTGCTGACGGCGGAACTTCATCCCTTCGAGCCGTCGGTCACGCAATCGATCCCAGAGAATGCGTTCAGACCGGGTGAGACGGCGGCGCAACAAGCGTGCATCGCCAACGTTGTCTCCCGATTGCACCAATCTGCCTGCCATCCGGGCGCCCGCCCGTCAGTCGCGCCCTCACCCCGGCCCTCTCCCAAGGGGAGAGGGAGACGGAGACGTTTCTATTCCCGCGGCCTGATATCCGCCACCTCCGCCATCAGCCGCATCGCGTCGTCGTCGCCGTTCACCGTGATTCCCGTTGCGCCGCTGTCGGCCCAGGCCGTGTAGCGCTCGCGAATCCGTTCGGGCGGGCCCACCAGGCTACCGTCGTCGCAGTACTCGTCGGGCACGGCCTCGATCGCCTCCGCCTTGCGGCCCGCCAGGTAGAGCTCCTGGATCGTCTTCGCCTCTTCGGCATAGCCGCGGCGCACCATCATGTCGTTGTGGAAGTTCTTGTCCTTGTGGCCCATGCCGCCGACGTACAGCGCGATGTTCGGCTTCATCCGCCGGAACGCCTCGCGCACATCCTTCGTGATGATCACGCTTACGCCCGTCTGGATCTCGATGTCCTTGATGCTCTTGCCGTTGCCCGCCCGCTTGAAGCCCTCTTCGAGCCACGGCCGGTACGTCTCCATCGCCCCCGGCACGAACCCGAGCGGCAGCCAGCCATCGGCATACTGCGCCGTCAGCTTCACATTGCTCTCAGTGCCCGTGCCCAGCCAGATCGGCAGGTTCGGGTTCGTGTGGAGGATGCTCTTCAGCGGCTTGCCGATGCCCATCGCCCCCGGCCCTGTATAAGGAAGCGAAATCTCCACGCCGTCATGCGTCACCGGCTCCTCGCGCTCGAAGATCTTCCGCATGATCTGGACGTAGTCGCGGATGCGGTAATAAGGACGGCCCCACGGCTGCCCGTACCAGCCCTCCACGATCTGCGGCCCCGAGACACCAAGCCCGCAGATCACCCGGTTCCCGCCCGCCAGCGCATCCACCGTCTGCACCGACATCGCCGTCGCCGCCGGCGTCCGGGCCGCCAGCTGGATGATCCCCGTCCCCAGCCGGATGTGCTTCGTCAGCGCCGCAATGTAGGCCAGCGGCGAAATCGCATCCGACCCATACGCCTCCGCCGTCCAGACCGAGTCGTACCCAAGCTTCTCCGCCAGCAGAATGCGCTCCATCGGGATCCGCAACTCCGCCCCCGAATACCCAATGCCAATGCCAAGCTTCATGCCCATGCCCCCTCGCAGGTGATGTAGTGGGGCGAAAGCATACGCGGGCAGATGGTCGGGGAGTGGGGAGCAGGCTACCGCCCTGGACTGCCGACGCCAGTGGCCGCCTCGGGCTGGCTCACTCGCCGAGTGGGTGCTGTTGGAAGAAGTCCCAGAAAAGGTCGCATGCCTGGAAGCCGATGAATTTGTCCGATGGTCCGGGGTAAATGTGGAACATGTTCCTGACCACACGGATCCGGAACTCATTCGGCGCGTCGGCCAGGCTGTTGTCGAAGGTTAGGGTATCTCGTGCCGGCCGGCCCAGCTCTTCCGTGTAGGTCGTCTCCAGTCCCAGGACTTCGAACCAGCGCCCAAAGACAGCCTGGATGTAGGGATGGGCCAGGAACTCCTCCGCCGTGCTGGGAAAGTCGTCGGTGATCCCCGACGCGACTGCCGCTGGGTTTCCAAAGACCTTGTCATCATTCGTCCCGAGCAGGATGTACAGCGAGCGCTCCGCCGTCTCGTCGCTCGGTGTCACCTGGTACGTGGGCGGCAATACACCGGATCCCGCGACCGCGAAGGCCGCGAACACGTCAGCCATCTCCATCATGACCCGCGTCGTGGTGAAAGCCCCGCCATTCGAAAAGCCAGTCGCGTAGATCCGGTCACGGTCGATGGTCCACGTTGCCTCGATGCGATCGAGCATGGCCTGGACGAACGCTATGTCGTCATGTACTTCCGTCCCCGGCTTCAAGATGGTCGCGATCTCCGAATACGTCCACTTGGTCACCACGCGGTTGTCGTCGGTCACGAAGTAGCGCAGCGCTGTCGGGTAGACGGTGATGATGTTCTCGGCCTCCCCCTTCTCCTTCCAGCCCGAGTCCGACCAGAACTTCTCTCCGTCCTGGCTTGTCCCGTGGAACATGAAGACCAGCGACGCCGGCGTGCCAGGGACGTAGGAAGCGGGTACATGGACGATGAATTCCCGCGCCTTGCCATCCACCATGATCGTGTAGTCGTTGCGTCCCGGCGTGAATTGCAGTGGCCGCGGAGGCGTCGTTGCCGTCCCCTCCGGATTTTGTTCGGCGGTAGGCCCGGGTGTGGCCGTCCCGGATGCTGTGGTCTGCGTCGTCGTACCTGCCGGTTCGACCCCCGACGGACTCGTATTCGAGGCCACGGCGGTGTCTGTCGCGCGCGGGACCGCATCCCCCTCCCCCGATCCATCACCACCGCACGCCGCCACCATCGCCAAAAGCACGACCAAAGCCACCCCGGGCAGCATGGCCACCCCGCCCCGCATGATCCGCGCGTCACCGCGGCCGCCGTGATATTGACGCCCCCATGGCTGCCCCGGTCTCATCCCGTTCGCCTCGCTTGTCGTTCTCGTGGGCCGGAAGCATACGCGGGGACGGGGGCAGCATGGGGAGCGCCAGACGGCTCCGGCCCTCATCCCCCAACCCCTTCTCCCGACTGCCACGGGAGAAGGGGAGCTAGACTTGGCCCGTGGAACAGCAACCACGATTCGTCCACAACATCCCTGCAGCCCGTCGCCTTCGCAAATCGATGACCGACTCCGAGTCCTCTCTTGTGGGAACAGCCTGCGCGACCGCCGCTTCCGACGGCACTCAAGTTCCGCCGTCAACACGCCATCCACCAGTACGTCGCCGACTTCTACTGCGAGGCAGCCCGCCTCATCATCGAAGTCGACGGCCCAATCCATCGCGACCCCGAACGACAGTCCCACGACCGAGAACGCCAGGCCCAGCTAGGAGTTCCTCGGCTACAACGTCCTCCATCTCGACGCCGACCTCGTCACCACCGATATCGAGTCCGCCCTCGCCACAATCGCCACCACCCTGACTCCCCTTCTCCCGCGAGAGTCGGGAGAAGGGGCCGGGGGATGAGGCCCGCCCACCAGGCCCAATCGCCATCCCCCCAATTCCGACCTCAGCCCCTCGCCACAATCACCAACGCCTCTCTCCCCTTCTCCCGCGAGAGTCGGGAGAAGGGGCCGGGGATGAGGGCCCGCCCACCAGGCCCAATCGCCATCCCCCAATTCCGACCTCAGCCCCTCGCCACAATCACCAACACCCTCTCTCCCCTTCTCCCGCGAGAGTCGGGAGAAGGGGCCCGGCCGCAAAGGACTCTCCGACGGACCCCTCGCCCCTCCCCCCTCCCCAATTCCACCCAATTCGCCGACATTCCTCCAAAAGACGCGTTAACCTCGCCGCCCGCCCGTGCGTTCTCACTCCAGACGGGCGATCTCCGCCTGTCGCTGTGCGCGTTCGCGCGTACAGGGAAAAGGAGCATTGACCCTTGGTAAAGCCGTCGATACGCTCCGTTGGAATTCGCCAGCCGGGTATGCCCGGTGGGCTCTCCGCCGTTGGACGCAACGCGGGAGGACATTTGCAAGCAAGCAGCTTCCACCAGGCGCCGTATGGTGCCGGGTTTTCTTACAGTTCCGCTCGGTCGGGTTCCCACCCCTTGGGGGTTGGAACCCGTTCTTATGTTGAGCGGGACCGGGAAGTGCATTCCCTGATTGCGAAAGGAGGGTTGCCCGCGGTCCACCTGGACTAGAGCCCGGCGCGTCCTTCCTGCCCGCAAGGCCGGAAGGAAACAACGAGAAGGCCGAGCCAGGTGACATACAACAAGCTGATTTCGCCAAATTGAGGGAAAGCCCGGACCCGTCCGGACCCAGCGCCGGGGAACGGCGGCACGACGAGCGGGCACCTCACCAAAAGTGGCCAAACCGGCCCTCCAAAAGCGAACCATCGTTCGCTCGGAGACGGTGAGGCAAGAGCCCGCAAATCCGGGCGAGTCCGGATAAAACGAAAAAGGCTTCCCGAGCAGCACGCGAGGGAAGGCCAACCACCACAGTCATAATGACTGGAGAGGTACAAGAAATTGACGCAACAACTTGCTGAAGCGGCAGGGAGCTGGCGGACCCGCGTAGGGATCCTCCTCGTTCTCGCACTCGCCGCGATGGCGACGGTGTTCGCGCTCCAGCAATGCCAGAGCCGACGTTCCGTCGCACGACCATCGACATCACGGCATGTCGGTCCGCACCGGCAGCGGCGAGACGATTCGTACAGCTACCACGGTTCACGTTGACCAGCGTTCGCTGGTGGCACCGACGCACTGGCATCGTTCGTGCTTCACGCGTGACTCCGACCTGACGTCTCTGACGCGACCGTGGCGCCGATTGGCGCACGATGCACCGGCGACGTGCGCACGGACTCGTCGACAACGGTCGTCACCTGTACGGACGCCGACGGAGCCGCCGACTGGACGAACGCGACGATTACGCTGACATCGTCATGGCGGCCGGGCACGATGGCACGTCCTATCGGCGCCGTCGGCCTGCTTCACCGTCGACGGCGAATGGCTCGGCCACTCGCTCGATGCACGGCTACGGCCGACCTGACCGCTTCACGCGTCGACTCGCGTCACGGTGACGGCCGATGCGACGAACGCCGCTCGGCCTGGAGCACACGTTCACCTTCACGCTTCCCGCTGGACACCGACTGCGCGTCCGGTAACACGGCGAACGGTGCTCGATCAGACTGACGTGGCGTGCGATGCCGACCGACGTGAACACCACGTTGCGACATCATTGACGTCACGGTCACACAATTCGGACATCACAACGGCCAACCACCGTTGAGGTGACCGTGAATGGCGACACGACGGGCACAGTCAGCCTCGACGTGGTTCCGGCCTCGTCGGCGACGACGACGCGACCGATGATATCGCCTTCGAGTCGGCCATTGGCACCAAGACCTATGCCGCGGCCGAACTCCGGCACATGTCGGACTGGGACAACGATGGCCCGATGTCGCTCGTTGTTGACAGCCGTCACGTCGACAACAACGTCCGTGGCTCGCGCCACGTCATTTGTGCCGTCGAAGAAGGCACCGGAATCTATGTCGATGGCGTATGGATCGACCCCGGTCGCTCTCCAGATTCCGCTGGCCCTCGACGAGATCAACTTCAACAACGGCGGCGGCTACACCTCGCCGGCCGATGCTGACCCGACGAAGACTGACCTCCAGATCTTCATTGGCGATGGCACGCACCCTGCAGGACGGCGGCAACGGTGGCCTCCTGGACGCCACCTGTTTCAGCTGGATCTCGGTGAACGCCGGCGACCAGGAAATCTCCGTCAACTACACCGGTGACGACGGCGTGACCTACAACGCCGCGTATGACAGCAATGCTGTCAGCAACGGCGCCATCGTGAAGGAATGGAACCGCCTCGAGTACAGCTGCGTTACCGCCAGCTACGCGGTCGCATGCTCAGACGGTCGCAGATTCCTCCATCACCCAGGCTGACCTCGATCCGGGCTGTGCCATCGACGGCACCGCGCTCACGCTCGACATCCCGGCGGTCTTCAACCCGCTGTACAGCGACTACGAGTTCGCCCCGATCGACCTGTCTGACATCTTCTATGGCAGCCACGTGAACAGCGCTGATGTCTCTGAGACCGCATGCGCTCGTTGGCGTTGAGTGGGACGTCAGTATTGACTCCTACTGCGGCAACATCGACGGTGACGCAGAAGGCGTGACGAAGCTCGACACCGATGGCTCGGTCTTCGACAACCCCAATATCGTTGTCTATGGCGAAGGCTGCCAGATCGGCGACACGATCACACGTTACCTTCCATGGCCAGGAGCCTGGCACGCTTGGCAGCGGCGTCGGCATCGAGGTCTAGCAGGACGTCTACATCAACCTCATCACCCCGCCGCTCCCGAGCAAGCAGGTCATCCTGGCCTGGGCCGGTCAGCGCGTGATGGTTGAGCACGACTGGCGCATTCCAGCCGGCGACGACTATCACGGCAACGACTATGTCCAGGGCAACGGCTTCTGCCCGTTCGATTCCAGTGGCCTCGACCAGTCGGGAACCGACGAGTTCATGGTCTCCGCGGTCCGCGGCAGCGGCCCCGGTAACTTCGTCCCTGGCAACTGGACCTACCAGGTAGGTAACGACCAGGCCTACGCTCTTGTCGATGGCGACACCGACCAGTTCGACCCGAGACTGGGTCGGTCCGCAGCAGGAAGACGATGGCCAGGCGCCCTGCATCAGCCGCTTCATCTACGAGTCGGAAGACCAGGGTGAAGTCGACATCGAGCAGTTCGTCGACGGCATCAACTGCGTACGACGACGGCGGCTTCGACTGCGACAACTACCTCCTCGACAACCAGACGAAGGTTGCGGTGGTGATCTACTACATGAAGATCAACACCGTGAACGTCTCGCTCGTGACCTCGGTTGAAAAGCCGTATCACAACGCGACGGACTCGGACTTCGCTCCGGGCAACCCGTGGGACGCTTCGACTGACGTCACGGACACCGACTGGAACGTGAGCAAGGACCTCCTGGTCCGCGGTCGCGTCACCGGCTGGTTCCTCAACAGCAACCCGTCGGGCCGCGCGCGCGACGATAGCGATCCGACCAACGTCCTCCCGGCCGACCGCTGGGTGATGCCCGATGACTGGGCACTCCTCCAGGGCGGTTCCTGCGGTTACGACTGCCGGCCCGAGTACGACTACATGTTCGCCCCCAACAACACCAAGGGCATCGCGCTGACCTCGCCTACCGGCGAGTCCCAGACGCAGGTGACCACGACGGTTGCGGGCAGCACGACGTCGGTCCTCAAGGTCGCCAGCGCAGCCCAGCTGCCTGTTGGCCAGACCATCCGCATTGGCTCCAGCACGACCGCTCTACACGGTCACGGCCGTGACCGGCAACTCGGTCACGATTAGCCCGTCCACGGCTGCTGCAACGGCTGCCGGCACGGCCATCTACGTCTACAGCGGCGTGCCGTTCGAAGGCCCGTACAGCATGATCGATATCCCCGGCCTCGCCCCCGCCTTCGGTGGCGCTGCCCTCAGCGATCTCGATCCCGGCAACATCAAGGACACCATCCTTGGTGACGGCGTGCTGGACTGGTGGGACGCTCCGATGCCTTCGGCCGTTATCACGGTCGACGACAACGGTGCCGGCTTCATCAAGCAGGTCTACAAGGACACCGTCTACTACATCGGTACGCCTAACTCGTCCTGCGCAGGTGTTCCCGAACGCCTACTACTTCACCGACATTCCTGAGAGCCCGTGGCTCCCGGCGAACGTCGCTGGTGGTGGCTTCCTCTGGAACACGTGGGGCCTCGATGGTCCTGGTGGCCAGGGCATGGGTGCCTATGAGTACTGGGAAGCAGTCAAGGTCGGCGTGAACCGTAACGGTAGCGCGGGCCAGGTGATCAGCGCTTCGCTGGCCGCCGAGCTTGCCAACGCTCAGGACGTCTATGACGACCCGACCATCTCCCGCCGCCTCGTCATCTTCAGCGACAACCATGGCGAGTTCATGGTCGCCGCCAATGGCGATGCCAACCTCGATTACGCCGGTTGCGAAACCAACCTGTACCAGGGCAATCCTCATTGCTCGCAGGGCGACGTTGTCGGCGTTTCCACCATCAGCGCCACCGCCGATTACCCGGACTTCCTGGGTAAGCACTTCCCGGTTTCCTCCAATGCAGCCACCGTCAACTGGACGTGGGGCGGCTACAAGGAAATCACCGTGGAGCCCGGCGAGACGCAGCAGTTCAAGTACATCGTCCTTCACGGTCTCGACCGCGACGGGTTCTGCCAGGATGAAGTTGCCAGCACTGGCCGCGTCAGCCTGCACCCCATCCTCGGCGAGTACGTGGACTGGCTCATCGACTCCGATGAGGGCGGCCGCTTCGTCGACTCACAGCACCCGGTAACGATGGCTGTGACGAACGAAGGTGCCACCACGGCGATGTACAGCACGGGCGAGACTGCTCACGGGCATAAGGTCTTCGACCCGATTAACGGGGCGACCGTCGAGTGCCAGACCTGGGTCAAGCTGTCCAACAGCCTCCTCGGCCGCACCAACGTCTTCGCCATCGCAAACGAGCCTGAGGGCGACCTCGGATTCGATGTCATCGTCGACTTCACTGACGAGATTGAGTACACGCTCAACTTCCGCTGGAGCCTGATCACCTGGGCTGGCGCGGACGGCATTTCGCCGACCGACGCTCTCTCCGGTACTGGCGCCAACGCGGGCGGTACGAACATTCTCGACCAGGTCACCGCCGTCTACGGTTGGCAGCAGCAGTCACAGACGTGGCTCAGCTTCTTCCCGGATGGTGTCGGCGTCCCTGGTGCCAATGACCTCACCGGCCTCCAGGAAGGCGATGCCTACTGGATTGCCATCAAGGGTCCGAATTCCATCACCTGGAAGGTCGTGACCAACGTTAACTAGTTCGTAAAGGGCTCTCGTTCCTCCCCTCCACATCGGAGGGGAGGGACAGTACCCTCGACGAAGTGGTTACAAGGTCACACCACAGAATGGAGCAAAAAATGACGCAGATTCTAAAGTGGTTCGGCGGCATTGGGCTGGCAGTGATGCTTTTGGGCATCGGCACGCTCACGGCTTCCGAAGCCGCCGCGGATTCTCCTCCGGCCCCGCCCGCGACCTTCGTAGGCTCGATCCTGGTGGATGGCGCCGCACCGGCGCCCGGCACCGTGGTCGAAGCGAAGATCGGCGGAGCCTCCTGTGGCGTTGCGACCGTGTTCATGTCTGGTTCCCAGGCCCGGTACTCTCTCGAGATTCCCGCGCTTGACCCGGATCAGACTCCCAACTGCGGCACCGAAGGTGCGGCCGTCGACTTCTACGTCGGTGGGCGCATGGCGGAGCAGACGGGTAGCTGGCTGAACTATCAGCTTAACCAGCTGGACCTCACGGTGGTGACCCCGACTCCGGCGAGTACGCCAAAGCCGCCGGACACTGGTAGCGGCATTGTCGACTCGGCAGGCACGTCCTCGTGGCTGTTCGCAGTGCTCGGCCTCGGTGTCCTCGCGTTCGGCGCGTCCGGCATCGCGGTTGCACGCCGCACGAAGTAAGCACAAGCCCTAACCGGCTACAAGCGAACGGGCCTCCCGCAAGGGAGGCCCGTTTTGTCTGCCCTGAAATCTGGGGCTGCGGCCCTCCGTGGCCGCGGGATGCCGCACCGGTCTCCCGACACAGCAGTATGCACATCGGGGCCATGCCCCCAGAACATCTTGACTCCCGGTACTTGAGTCCGGGGACAGGTGAGTTCGCCGGTCCCTCGTGGCCGCTACTCGGCGGCTACAGGCACAACTTCCTGGATTGCCGCCCGCAGCCGTTCCGGCGTGAACGGTTTCTGCACCAGGCCCGCTATCTTGCGGCGCATGGCAGCATCAATGTGGCCGTCCGCCGCGTAGCCCGTGCAGACGATGACTGGCAGGTCGTCGCGTATCTTCTGCAGCTCCCGGAACGTCTCCGCGCCCGTGAGTTCCGGCATCACCAGGTCCAGCAAAACAACAGAGAACCGTTCGGGCCGGGCTCGCACAAGGTCGATGGCCATGCGGCCCGTCGACGCTTCCACGGCGTTGTACCCGAGGTACTTGATCGCCTCACCGGTCGCCCGTCGCACCATATCGTCGTCATCCACGATAAGGACCAGATCCGTGTCCACAGCCGGGTCGGCAAACGTGAGGTGCTCCGTGGGCCCCTGGGCCAGCGGGAGTTCCAGCGCGAACCGTGCGCCCTTCCCTGGCGCGGTGTCGAGGTTGATCGAGCCTTCATGGCTCTGCACCACGATGCCGTAGGTAATCGCCATGCCCAGCCCCGAACCGGAGCCGATGGGTTTCGTCGTGTAGAAGGGCTCGAAGATCCGCATCTGGGTCTCTTCGTCCATGCCCGGGCCGTTGTCGGCGATCAAGAGCACGCCTTTGTCGGCCTCAGCCCGCAGCGTAATCTCGATGGCGCCACCCTCAGGCATCGCGTCGACCGCGTTGAGGACGATATTGAGGACCGCCTGTTGCATCTGGCTGCCGTCGCCTTCAATCGGCACAGGTTGGTCCGGCAGGGACACCGTTAAGGTGATCTTCTCGTGGATCGCCGGCTCGGCCAGCTTGATCGAGTCATGAACTACCGCCCGCAGGTCCAGCGGCCCGAAGCGAGCCAGGCCCCCGCGCGCAAACGTCAGCAAGCGTCCGCTCAGGTCCGCCGCGCGGTGGGCCGCATCTTCTATCAGGTCCAGGCTGGCTCGGTCGTGGTCGCTAATCGTCTGTGAGATCTTCAGCAGGCTGGTGTACCCCAGCACGGTCGTCAGCAGGTTATTGAAGTCGTGTGCAATCATCCCGGCCATGGAGCCGAGCGACTCCATCTTCTGCGCCTGGAGCAGTTGCCGCTGCATTGTTCGATGGGCGGAGTGGGCGCTGTCGCGGATGTAGGGCGAAAGGCCTTGCAGCATCTGTTCGAACACGCCCGCCGGCTCCGGCATCTGCCAGTTAGGGGACCTGCTCGCGAACAGCACCCGGCCATACGGCTGGTCGCCATCGCCCACGAACACCCGGCCGGCCGCGGCGAATCCCAGTTCGTGGAGGTGGGCGGCGAGGGTGCCTGCCGGCGCCGCGGCGAGGTCTCGATTCGCTGTGGTCCACCTGCCCCGCCGTTCGCCCTGCAGAAGTTCGCTAGGCGCAGGAGCGTTGTTCGCCCATCCCAGGTCGGTCGGAAAGACATCCACGATTGTGTCGGCGCCATCGTCGCAGGCAACAATCGCCGCAAAGTCGGCGCGTGCGTGCCCGGCGAGTCCAAAGGCGAGGCTCTGGGGATGGTGGAACGCTGCCACCAGAGAATCGGAGGCGGCGATACCTGCGACGGCCGGCTCGCTCTCCGTCATGGGGCCAACACTGGCCGAATCGATGTGCACGGAAACTGCTTCTTCACGGCGTAGGGGGGATATCCGTGGGCTGGTCGGGGCTCCTGGCGACTTTTGCAAATGCTATCGCTCCGGAAGTCTACGGCGTACCTCACGGGCGACGCCGGGATTGTACCAGACGGGGTAGGGGTAGCTTAGGCAGGCTCGCGGGAGGTCGATATACGGGCTGACCCCTACATTCGGGGCAGGACTATGTCGCGTCCCTTAGTAGGCCCACGTCGCGCTGCCCGTCATCTGAACGAAGTAGGCAACTCCGCTGCGCAGCGTCGTGAGGGAATTCACATAGGGGGGACTTCCGGGGAAGTACCGGAGCCAGTGCTCTCCATCCCACGTGTAGACCCAGCTGACGTTTGAGCCCAATGCCCCCAGTGCCATCTCGACAGCCATGGGCGGGCCGTTATAGGTCACGAGGTTCAGGCCGCTGGTCAGCTGGTGGCCCGTAGGGGCGGGGTTCGACGCAATGGGTCGAGGGGTTGCGGTGGCCGTGGGTTGCGCCGGGTTGGTGTGAAGTGCTGGTGGTGGTGGCTGCGTTTGCGCCGGCGGGGGCGGTTGAGTTCGCGCCGGGAATGGGATTGCCGTAGCCGTCGGCGAAGGCTGAATCGTGGCCTGCTTCGTTGGTGTCGGTGTGTTCGTTGGCGGCGAAGTTGGGGGCGGAGGTGGCGGAGCCCCGGAATCGTCGACGAATCCAAAGTTCATCGTCCAGGCGTTGCCTGAGTGGCCGATACCGATTGCCACATATCCGGGATTGAGGATGTTCGCCTTGTGGCCGGCCGATTGCATCCACGCGTCGAAGGTGGCCTGCGCTGAACTGTAGCCGTATGCGATGTTCTCGGCGGCGCCGGAGGCGTAGCCACAATCGGTGGCACGCTCGAAAGGCGAACGGCCAAGGCTATCCACGTGGTCGAACGCCGGCGGAACGGCGCTCGAGTCTTCGGACTTCCATGCAGCCATGCGGTTCAGGTTGGGCGACAGCACGAGCGGATGTGCCCCCTGGGCCGCGCGGGCTGCATTCACAAGCTGGAGCATAGTGAGTTCAGCGCCGTCGTTCGCTGCCGTCGACGTGTCGCAGTTTGTGGTGGCGTGTGCCCCGTCCACCGAAAGAGCTGCCCAGATGGCAGCGCCGAACATTCCGAAGGCGAACAACGCGAGCGACGCTCGTGCCGTGATCCGTCCCATGGTCCCCCAACGAAGCCGGTGTTCTGGCGGGATCAGACACCGGCTTCAGTCCGAACCTAGCGAGGGCGGCGGTTAGCACATACCCGAAAACAAGCCGGATTCATACGTTTTACAAACATTTTGCGCAGGGCGATCCGTGGGCTGACAAAGCGGCCTGTTTCCGACGTTTTGTCTAGTAGTCCCACGTGCCCGGGCTATTCACTTCGATGATGTACTCGAGGCCCGGCTCGACCCACGCGAGCGAGTTCACGTATGGCGGTTCGCCGGGCACGTACCGCAGCCAACGATGGTGCGCTTCGTCCCACGAGTACACGAACTCCAGGTTGCTGCCCAGGCTCGCGAAAACGTCGGCGCTCCAGCCGGCCGGCCCGTCGTAAACGACATGCGTCATGCCCGGAGTGAGCGCGAGTTCCGATGGCGGGGGTGGCGGCGGCGCTGGTTTCGACTGGACGGGAGCCGCCGGCACGGCAGTCGGCGCCGGTGTGGCCGCGTTGTCGTCGTAGATGCCGAAGTCGGCTGTCCAGCGGTCGTTGTACTCGCCGATGCCGACGGTAACGTAGTACGACATAAGGATGTTGGCGCGGTGCCCGGGGCTCGACATCCAGGCGTCGAACGTCGCCTTGGCGCCGCCCCAACCGTAGGCAATGTTCTCGGCCGCCTCGGCCGGGAAGCCGCAATCATTCGCCCGCGGGCTGGGCATTCGCCCCAACGAATCCTGGTGACTGAAGAGCGGGTCCGACGGCGTCGTACCCCAGGCGCTCCGATCCTCGGACTTCCATGCCGAAGAGCGGGTGAGCCCCGGAGAGAGGATCAACGGCGTGAGGCCCTCGGCGGCTCGCGCGCTGTTGATCAGGTTGAACATCTCCTGCTCGGGGCCGCTCACCCCTGCGCCGTTCGTATCGCAGTTCACCAGCGCCCGGGCTGGCAGCGGAGATGCGGCGAGAAGGACCGTCGCGAAGGCGATGGCGACAAGCGTTGCACCCAATGAGAAGGCCGGTTTGCGGCCCATAGTGGCGTCCGTCGGTCGCGAGATTGGGCGGGGGCACACCTGCGACCGCTTTCGACCGTAAGAACGGCGTCAGTCAGCGGGAACCGGGTAATCCCTTGGTGGAGGCAGGATTTACGAAGAAATTACGGCTGCGGTCCCCGCGGTTTACACCGACGCCGCTTTTGACGGGCGAGGCCCAGGGGGAACCCTCACATCCCCCAAGCACTCTGTACAACGCGGGGCCGTAGGATCGTCTGCGCAGGAACCGCCACTTGATTCCCATTTCCGATAGCCCCAAGACGCGCACGACCCCGGTCGTGAATTACGCGCTCATCCTGATCAACATTGCGGTTTTCGTGTATGCCCTCACCCTCTCCAACGCCCTCCCGTCGACGCGCCGCCAGGAAGCGGCCGAGTTTCGGGAGCAGCTTTCCGGCATTTGCTATGGCTACAACGCCGCGCCCACCGACCTCGACCGCTTCTACTGCAAGTGGTCGCTCCAACCGCGGGAATTCCTCGACGCTGTTGAAGGGAACACTGACCTCGGTGGCCAGGACATGCTCCTGGTCCTTGTCACGCTCATCACCTCGCTCTTCCTCCATGCCGGCTGGTTGCACATCGGCGGCAATATGATTTTCCTCTGGGTCTTCGGCGATAACGTCGAGGATCGACTGGGCCACTTCGGCTACGTCCTCTTCTATCTCGTCGCCGGGAGCGTTGCGACGTTGACGCAGGTGGCCATCGACCCCAACTCGGTGATACCGGTGGTCGGTGCAAGTGGGGCGATCGCCGGTGTCCTCGGGGCCTACCTCCTCTGGTTCCCCGGGGCCACGGTGTACGTGGTCATTCCACTCTTCCCCCTCGTCTTCATACCGCTACCCGTGCCGGCGGTGTTGATGATTGGCTTCTGGTTCCTGCAGAACCTCGTCGCCGGCTATGCATCGCTCGGCGAAACGGCCTCGGTAGGCGGGGGAGTCGCGTTCTTTGCCCACATTGGCGGCTTCGTTTTCGGAATGGTCGTGGCCCTCCTCTTTGGTTCCGCGCGGAGGCGTGGACCGCCCGCCTACCCCTGACGTGCTTGCCCGGTCATGTACCCTTGCCCCGGATTCTGTAAGAAATCCGCGCCACGGCTGTCTCTATATTGGGACGGCCGGCAGATCGACGGCCAGCCATCCCTGATTCGGGCACCAGGCGGTCCCGAGGAGGTTGCCAATGGCAATCGCGTCAGTGGAGACGCGGACTGACCCCGAATTGGTTGCCGCCGCAAGCGGTGGCGATCAGCAGGCGTTTGCCGATCTCTACGACCGGTACTTCGACCGTGTCTACGACTTCGTTGCCCGCATGACGCGGAACCGCGACGAAGCCGCGGACATTACCCAGGACACCTTCATCAAAGCGATGAATGCCCTGGGCGGCCTGAAGGAAGGCGCCAGCTTCAAGAGCTGGATCTTCACGATTGCCAGGAACACCGCCCTCAACCGCCTCGAGAAGGCGTCGCGCACGCGTCCCCTCACCTTCGAGGACGACGAGGGCGAGGACGTCTCCATGGACGTGGTCGACACCGACCGGTTCGGCGACCCCGCCGAAGCCGCCGAGGCGACTGCGATGGGGGCGCTCGTCTGGGAGGCGGCCGCCGGCCTGGACCCGAAACAGCTCTCGCTGCTCCAGCTCCACCTGCACCAGGGCCTGGACAGCGCCGAGATCGCCGAGGTCATGGGCGTCACGAAAAACAACGGGTATGTGATGCTCAATCGCCTCAAGAAGGCCGTCGAGGAAGCAATTGGGGCCTACATCATGCTGCACGACGGACGAAAGTACTGCGACGAGCTGGACGCCGCGCTCGAGGAGCGTGGCATCCGCCAGATGACGCCGGACGTGCGCAAGATGGTGCAGGCGCACGTGGCAGGCTGCGAGCAGTGTGAAGAGCGCAAGCGCAAGATGGTGAGCCCGCTGGCCGTCTTCGGTGCCTTTGCCCCTGTGGCAGCCCCTCCGGCGCTCAAAGCCGATGTCCTTGGCCAGCTGATGAGCAACTGGGCCGGGGCCACCGGGGGCGGTGGCTCTGTGCCCGCCGGCGGTGGCCGGCCGGCCAGCGGAGGTGGTTGGCTCCCTCCGGCGCGCGTTCTCAACGTCGCCCTCGGGCTTGGAGCGTTCGCCGCCGTGCTCTTCCTCCTTTTCGCCTTCACGCCCCTGAACCTTGCCCGCCATGGCGCGGGCGACGATGGCGGCGCGGTCCTCCCTGCCGCAGGCGATGCGACCAACACGCCGACAGCCACGAGCACTCCGGCCAACACCGCGACTCCCACGAAGGCCAAACCAGCGACGTCGACGCCAACTCCCGACGGAGGCGTCGGCACGAGCGGCGAGAACCTGGATGACACGCCCACCCCCACCGATACGCCTTCGGCTACGCCGACGGGTACGCGAACACCCACTGCCACGCCCACGAATACATCGACGCCAACCCGCACCCCAACGCCGACGCGCACTCCCACCGCAACGGCAACACCCACCGCCTGCCTGCCGCAGTTCTATGTCGTGAATGATGTCCTTAGCCTCGGAGAGCGGACGGAGGTCTGGCAGTTCACCCTCTACAATCGCTCGTTCTGCGGCGGCTCAACAGTCGTGGCCACCTCGAACCAGCCATGGCTCTCCGTCACCCCGTCCAGCTTCGAGCAAGGGCCGGCGCCTGCTCAGCAGGTGGTCGTCATCGATATCGACCGCGCAAAGATGCCGTCCGGCTCCCAGTCCGCCATTGTCACGCTGAAGCCTGCCGCTGGCGCTCCTGTCCAGGTCATCGTCAACGCCACCGGTCCAACGCCCACACCAACGGCCACGCCAACACCCACGAACACACCCGTTGTGGACAGCACCGGTCCAGCAATCAGGAACGTGGAGTGCCATCTCGCTCAATCGCTGCTGACGGTTCTGGCTGACATATCTGATCCGTCCGGGGTTTCGTCGGCTGTTCTCCAATGGGGATCTGCTGCTGTAACGATGAACAATCTGGGCAATGGCCATTACGAAGGTTTCGCAAGTGCCCCTAACCCGCCCATACCCAACCCCATGATCGTCGCCAAGGACGGAGCGTCGAACACGTCGACCTATGTAATCACCGGCTTCGTCAACCAGTGTCCCTAACGAGTGTGTGGTCCCGTTGGCATGCCTGCTGCGCCACTCAGGTAGAATCCGGGCTACGAACCACAAAACGCCCGCCGGGCCACTCAGGCCGGCAGCCGCGGAGGTAGCCTTCCCCATGACTGTTTTCCCTTCTGTCGATTGGTTCCAGGAAGCGGCAGACCTGCTCGCCAAGTCCGACAGCTTCAAGCAGTTCGGTGCCGCCGACGCCGAGATGGGCGTCCAGGTCGGTGACAAGAGCTTCAAGGTCGTCTTCGACGGCTTCGAGATCAGCGAGATCAAGGAAATCGCCTCGCCCGATAGCGAGGACCTCGACTTCACCCTGGTCCAGGAGCCCGAAGAGTGGAAGGCGATGCTCGAGAACATCAAGGAGCACGGCCGGGCCGAGCACGAGTTCACCTTGAACTCGCTCGACCTCCACTCCGAAAAGGAGCTCGCCATCGGCAAGGACTACAACCGCCGCGACATCTTCTACCGCATCAACCAGACCATCCAGGACTACTTCGACCAGTCCGCCAAGATGGAAACGGAATTCGCAATCTAAGCGAGGCCGCCATGGCCACACCGACACGCAACGTCGCTGCTCCCGCCGTCGAACGGATGGCTCTCGCGGCGCGTGCCTTCCTCGAAGGTCTTTCCGCCGAACAGCGCGCCCTCGCCAACATCCCCTTCGAGGGTGACGGCGAGCGGACCACCTGGTTCTACACTCCAACCGACCACGGTGGCCTCAGCCTCCGCGACATGGACGGCCCCCAGCAGCGTCGCGCGTTTGAGCTGCTGCATACCGGCCTCAGCGAAGCCGGCTACAACACCGTCTGCACCATCATCGGCCTCGAGAACGTCCTCGACGGGCGAGAAGGGTTCAACCGCCAGTTTGTCGCGGACCGTGGCCGTGGCCGCGATCCCAACTTCTACTACCTCTCCATCTTCGGCGAACCCGGCGCCGCTTCCGGTTGGGGCTGGCGCTTTGGCGGCCACCACGTCTCGGTCAACTACACCTTCGTTGGTGACGACGTTCGCTATCAGCCGCTCTTCTTCGGAGCCAATCCCGCCCGCTATCCCGTCGGTTCGCAGCTCATGCGTCCGCTCGCCGACGAGATGGACCTCGGCCGCGCGCTCCTTGGAGCCCTGACGGAATCGCAACGCCAGGTGGCCATCATCTCTCCCGCGGCACCGGAAGATATGGTCACCGCCAACCGTCCGCGCTTCGAAGTCGGCAACCGGCCGCCGCCGCAGTGGCAACTCATGCGCGGGGTCCCCGTCGAGCAGCATCAGGCGATCGAAGCCCGCATCGGCCGCTTCGCCACCAGCCTGGGTATGACGGAAGCGCTCTATGAGGCGCTGGCCCTGCCCGCGTCGCCCAAAGGTGTCTCCGGACGGGACATGGCCGGAACCGATGCCGCTGATGTCCTCATGGACCTGGCATCGGTCTTCAGCCGTCGCCTGCCGCCAGCAATTGCTGAAGCCTCGCCGATCACATCGGAAGCGCTGGTCGACGTCCACTTCGCCTGGGCTGGCAGCACCGAAGAAGGGGGCCCCCACTACTGGCGACTCCACGGCCCCAGGCTGCTCATCGAGTACGACTGCGTCCAGGACGGCGCCAACCACGTGCACACCGCATGGCGCGACCCCATCGCCGACTTTGGCCGCGACCTGCTAGCCGAGCATTACGCTGCAGCCCATTAGTCCACGAGTTCAGGCTGCTCGACCCTTCTGAGCCTCGAAAGCACTTCTTCCACTTCGGGGATGTTCAGCAACATTGCCATGCCCAGGTAGACCGCCGCCCCACCCCCGGCCAGCGCGACGCCGGTGGTCAGCGAGTCGAGCATCCCGCCGACGTCGAGCACTCCCCAGGCCACGCCCACGAACAGCGCCATCGCTCCCGCGCAGAGTGCGTAGGCACTCGTGAACTGCAGTTCGGGACCAGTATTGGCGCCGGTCCGGCGTGCATAAAGCTGGTAGAGCGCCAGCCACTCGATCCATGAGGCCACGCCCACCGAAAACGCCAGTCCCTCGATTCCGAAGTGCTTCCAGAGCAGCGCCGAGAGAATGGCGTTGGCGACGAGGTTGGCACCGGTGAGCAACACCGGCGTCCGTGTGTCGCCAAGCGCGTAGAAGCCCCGGCTGTGAATCTCCAGGCCTGCCTGCGGGATGATCCCGAGGCAGTACCAACCGACCGCCGCAGCGGTCAGGGCGGTGTCGGCCGAATTGAACTCCCCCCGCTGCAGCAGCACCTCCGTCACCGGTTCGCGTAGCAACGCCAGTCCCACCGCCGCCGGGATCGTCAGGAAGAGGATGAAGCGCAGGACGCGGGAGACGGTCGTGATGAGCCCTTCCATGTCCTCCTCGGCAACCAGGTCGGCCAGCCGGGGGAATGCCGCCGTCGAGAGCGCCATGCCGAAGAGCGCAAGCGGCAGCTGGGCGACGAAGAAGGCGTAGGTCACGTCCGCGAGCTCGGCCGAACCAATCTTTGAGGCGAAGAACACCGTCACGAAGAGGTTCAGCTGGACCGCCGCCAGCCCCAGCACCCGTGGCCCCATGAGCCGCCCGACCTCGCGCACCGCCGCATCGCGCCAGTCCCACCGCGGCCGGAAGTGGAACTTCTCTCGGGCCAGTCCCGGAAGCTGTACTGCGAGGTGAAGTCCCGCTCCCAGCACGACGCCGATGGCGAGACCGTTGATTCCCCAGGCCTGGGCCAGGACCACGGCGCCGAAGATAATCGCGACGTTGTAGAGCATTGGCGCCAGCGCCGGCAGGAAGAACTGCTGCCGGGCGTTGAGGATGCCCGTGACCATGCCGCTGATTGCGAAGAGGAAGGGCGACAGCAGCATCAGCCGCGTCAGGCTTACCGCCTTCCCCTGCACGTCCCCGTCGCCGCTATCGAGGCCGGGAGCGATTGCAGGGACGATCAGCGGCGCGAAAATGAACGCGACAATGCAGAGCACCGCGGTGGCGGTCGTCACAATGGTCAGCGCCGAGCTCGCAAGTTGCCACGCGCGCTCCTGCCCGTCGCGCCGGTAGAGTCGCGCGAACACCGGGATGAAGGCGCTGCCGAGGGTGGCGCCCGCCAGCACCTGGAAGATCAGGTCGGGGATAAGGAAGGCCACTCGATAGGCGGCGATATCCGGTGAGGAACCGAACTGGCTGGCGATCGCAGCCGTGCGGACAACGCCCAGCAAACGTGACCCGACGAAGCCGAAAGCGACAATTCCGGCCGCGACAAGCAGTCCGCTCGGTTGCCGGGGGGGCGCTGCCTGGCCCGGGGCAGCATCGACCATTCGGGCATGGTACGGCCAACCAGCGCTGTGGTCGCAGGCTCAGAACTGGATGCGCATGATCCGGTGCCGCACGGCCATCCCCGACTTCGCGATCATCCGTTGCGACGCCAGGTTCTCCACGGTGGTCGAACACATCGGCTCGGCGCCGATCGCGGCTGCCATCTGTTTCAACAGGCAGAGGATTTCCGTACCCAGTCCCCGCCCCTGCAGGTGTGGCGCCACGACCACACCCAGGTCGGCCGTGCCCGGCCAGGTGTCCCGAAGGCGGAAGTCGCCCGACCCGGCGATCTCCCCATCGTGTTCCAGGACAAAGATCGAGCCATCCGTAATTGCTGCCGAGACGTAGCCCGCCAGGCCCCCGAATCCGGCCTCCATGGTCGCAAGGTCGACCGAGGCATCCGCGCCCGAGATGGCCACAAGCGCCGTGAGATCGTCTGTCACGGCCGGCCGGAGCGTGTGTTCCCCGGACGGCGCCACCGTCTGTTCGTCGAAGTAGAGCAGCGTGTGCTCGGTCTCCGTCAGTCCGCGAACCCGGCAGGCGTCAAGGAACGCGGGTTCGTTGGTGGCTGCAAAGGCGCCATGAATCCCCAGCGAGACGATGCAGGCATCCAGCATCCCCAGCAGCCGCTGCTCGCCCTGGTTGGCAAACAACTGGACAAGGAAGCCGTCGCCGTCCACCGCGCAAAATCCCGCCGGCGCGGAATCGTCGAAGATCGCGTAATGGGCGGAGACGCCGATGATCCCGTTCTCCCAGTAGGCATCCTGCGGCGTAGTGACGGTCGCACGATGGCGGCTCTTCTCCTCCACAAGGTCTTCGGCTGCGACGCTCGCGAAGGTAATGGGCATCCACGGAGTATGCCTGAGACGTGCCGCCGCCGCGCCGCGCTGTATGCTTCGGGCCGTGAACACCTCCCCGCTTGGACCCCTCGGACCGGTCAGCCGTCTCACGCTCGGTGGTGGTGGCATCGGCGCCGTCTGGGGCTCGACCAGTCGCGAAGAGGCGGTTGCCACCGTCCGCGAAGCGGCAGCCTCTGGCATCACCCTGTTCGACATGGCTCCGAGCTACGGTCGCGGGGAGGCCGAGACCGTGGTCGGAGAAGCCTTCTCCGGGCATCCGCCCGAAGGCGCTATGTTCACGACCAAGTGCCTGCTCGGCAACCCTCCGGCCGCCGAGGTCTATCCCCGCCTTTCGGCCAGCCTCGACGAGAGCCTCGCGCGAATGCGGCTGGACGCTGTCGACCTCTTCATCCTTCATGGCCAGGTCGGGCCCGATCTGCCCGGCGCCACGCGCCCGAACACGTCCCTCGCGCTCTTTCGCGAGGAGGTCGTCGCGGCCTTCGAACGCATTCGCGAGCAGGGCCGGATTCGTGGCTGGGGCATCACCGCCGTCGGCGTCCCATCCACGATCCTCGACATCCTTGAACACGGCCCCGTCCCCGATGTCTGCCAGTGCATTACCAACCCGCTCGATGCACTTGGCGAAATGGGCCGCTTCGACGAGGACGCCCGCCCCCGCGAGATCATCGCTGCCGCAGCCAGGAACGAGGTCGGGGTCATGGGGATCCGCGCCGTCGCCGCTGGCTCACTTACCGATACCATCGACCGTGACCTGCCCGCCGGCCATCCCGGACTCGCCGACTTCGACCGCGCGGCACCGCTCCGAGCGATCGCGGCTGAGATGGGCATTTCCACAGCGAATCTCGCCCACCGTTACGCGCTCTCGATGCCCGGCGTCTCGACGGTCGTGCTCGGTGTGAAGAACAGAGACGAGCTTCGCGACTGCCTCGCCGCCGAAGCAGCGGGACCGTTGCCCGCAGACCTCGTGCGCCGGATCGACGGCGCACTGCAAGGAGGCGCCTGATGCGCATCGGAATCTCACTTACCAGCAGCCATGCCGTCCGCGATGCCCGCGAAGGTGCGCGCTGGATGATCGAGCGGACGGTCGCCGCCCGCGAAGCCGGGCTCGATTCCCTCTTCGTCGGCGACCACCACGCGACGCCAGCGCCCTACTACCAGAACATCCCGATGATGGGCCGCCTGCTCGCCGAGTGGGGCGACGGGCCCTTCGGTTGCCTTTTCCTCCTGCCGCTCTGGAACCCTGTCCTCCTCGCCGAGCAGGTAGGCACGCTCGCCTCGCTTGCCGAGGGCCGCTTCATCATGCAGTGCGGCCTGGGCTACGGAGACGACCAGTTCGCCGCCATGGGCACCACGATGCGTACCCGCCCGTCCGCCTTCGAAGAGTCGCTGACCGCCATGCGCGCGCTCTGGGCCGGCGAGAAGGTGTCCTCCGATGGACGATTCCACTTCACCAACGCCTCGATATCGCCGGTGCCGCCTGAGCCCGTGGAGATATGGGTCGCTGCCTCGGCCGATGTCGCAATCGAGCGCGCCGCTCGTATGGGCGACGGCTGGCTCGCCGCCCCACGCGAGCCGGTGGACGATGCCCGCCACCAGATCGAGCACTACCGCGCATCCTGCGCCGCCGCCGGCAAACCCGCCGGCATCACCGCGATCCGGCGGGACATCTTCGTCGGTGAGACGAGCGAAGAAGCCACCCGCATCGCTGGCCCAATCGCCGAAAAGGGCTATCGCGGATTCCCCAGGGATGCGCCCGTCTACGGCTCGCCATCCGAGGTCGCGGAACGTTTCCGCGTTCTCGCCGGGCTCGGCTACACCGATGTCATCGTGCGAAGCATGGTCAATGACCAGTCACACGCGCTCTCGTCATTGCGTCTCTTGAAGGAAGTTCGCGAAATGGTGGCCGACGCCTGAGAGTGCGGTTTGCACGAGGAAAGTAGCCCGAATAGTGCCGCCACTCCCACCACCAGTGATGTGGCTGGTCGGTATCCCGAGACCCAATACTGACCTATAGTACAAACCGTCAAACCGACCGGATCGGCGGGGCACCGGTCAAAGGGAGGTTCGACATGGGAAGAGCAAACGTCGCGCCGCAGTGGATGCGGCTCTCTGTGCTTGGCCTGATCGCGATGGCGGTCGGCCTCGCCCTCGCGGCCAGCAGCGTCAACGTAGCCAGCGCCGCTGCCGGCACCTGCCAGCTCAGTGCATCCAGCTACACGGTCACCGAGGGCAACGTTCTCAACGTCACCGTCCTGCGCTCCAGCGGCTCGCAGGACGCGTACGTCCACTACACCGTCACGAATGCAGCGGGCAGGCTCTCTCCTACAGAAGGTGTCACCACCGTCTTCGGCAGCAACACGTCGAAGACCATCCCGATCAACGCTGTAGACAACGTCGCGTTGGATGGGACGCAGGTTGCCACCATCACGATTGATGACGTCGTCTTCCAGGACCAGACGCCCTGCAGCATCACCTCGCCTGACCACGCCACCATCACCGTGAGCGACGACGATGGCCCCCAGCAGGCTGTCGTCACCGGCGTCAGCCCTGCCAGCGACAACATCGCTGGCGGCGTCGAGGTGGTGATCAGCGGCATCAACTTCACCGGTGCAAGTTGCCCAGGTGACGTCACGTTTGGCGGCACTGCTGCAACCTCCTGCACCGTCGACGATGACGACCAGATCACGGCGACCGCCCCGGCCCACGTTGCTGGCACCGTCAACGTGCAGGTCCAAAACAACGAAGGCGCCGGGATCAGCCAGACCTCCGCCGACAACCAGTTCGTCTACATAAATGGGCCTGCCATCTACTCCCTCACGCCTTCAAGCGGTCCTGCAGGACAAACGACCTCCGGCATCGTGATCGCTGGCGCTGGCTTCAGCGGGACCACCTGTAACAACGTCGAGTTCGGTGGCGTTGACGCCGCCGCCTGCACCGTGGACAACGACAACCAGATCACTGCGACGGCGCCGGCCCACGTCGTCGGCACCGTCGATGTCCGCGTGACCAACGGGGCCACCAGCCCCAACACCGCCGACGACGACTTCACCTACCTCGGCGATGAGCCGATCGTCACGAGCGTGACCCCGAGCAGTGGACCAACTGTTGGCGGGACGAACGTCGTCATCAAGGGGCAATTCTTGAGTGGCGCCACCGGCGTCATGTTCGGTGGGACCGCTGCGGCCAGTTTCACGCCTGTCAACGCCACCACCGTCAACGCTACCTCTCCCGCAGCCGCCGGCATTGGCACCGTGGATGTGAAGGTGACGACTCCCTCCGGCACGAGCCCAACGGCCGGCACGGGCAACGACTTCACCTATACCCAGTCTCCCACCATCACCGACCTTACCCCCGATCACGGCCCGACCGGTGGCAACAACGACGTGGTCATCACGGGCACCAACCTGGTCGGTGTGACCTCCGTGATGTTCGGCCCCAACGCCGCCCTGGACTTCACCATCGACAGCTCGACCCAGATCACGGCGACGGCGCCGCCTCATGCGCTGGGTACGGTCGATGTCCAGGTCACGAATGCGAGCGGCACCAGTGCCAACACCGCCGCCGATGACTACGAATACCTTGGCGGCCCAAACATCACCGATGTTTCGCCTTCCGGAGGTCCCGTCGAGGGTGGCACCGCCGTGACGATCACCGGTAGCGGCTTCACGGGCGCTACGGCCGTTGACTTTGGCGGCGTCGCCGCGACCAACGTAGTGGTTGTCAGCGACACGTCGATTACGGCGACCTCACCGGCGCATGCGCTCGGTGCTGTCCATGTCCATGTCACCGCGCCCGGCGGCACCAGCCCTGAAGTCGCCGCCGATGAGTTCACCTACGGCGTGCCGTCGGTCACCGACCTCTCGCCGGACAACGGCGCCAAGACGGGTGGCAACTTCATCACCATCACTGGCTCCAACTTCACCGGCGCCACCAAGGTCTACTTCGGCAGCACCGAGTCGCCCGCCTTCCAGGTGACCAACGACACCTCGATTGTCGCCCAGGTTCCTGCCGGCACCGGCATCGTCCACGTTCGCGTCCAGACCGACGCCGGTCTGAGCGCCGAAACGGACCTCGACAAGTACACCTACAACGCGCTCCCAACCATCACCAACCTCTCGCCGAACAAGGGCCCCGTGGCCGGTGGCACACAGGTCGTTATCACCGGCTCCGACTTCACGGGCGTAACCGCTGTTGCCTTCGGGAACACCGCGGCAACGAGCTTCACCTTCAACAGCGACACCCAGGTCACCGCGGTCGCCCCCGCTGGCGTGCCGGGTGGCGTGACTGTGCGGGTCGTCACGCCAAAGGGCACCAGCCCGTCGGGCGACAACACGACCTACACCTACCAGTCCAACATCCCCACCTTCACGTACTCGCTCTCGTTCCGCTGGAACCTGTTGACCTGGGCCGGCCCGACCGGCGTCGACATCACCGTTGCCTTGCAAAGCCTCGACGGAAGCAGCCAGACGAACTCGATCTGGGACTACGTGACGGCGGTCTACTTCTACGAGAACCCGGGATGGGAGCGTTTCTTCCCCAACGGCGTCAATGTGCCCGGTGCAAACACCCTCTCGACGCTCATCTATGGAAACGCCTACTGGGTTGCGCTCTCCCAGGCCCAGACGTGGGTCATCCCCGGCGGGCCGTAGCCGCCCAAAGACGCATCAGGCGTGGAGGATCTCGGTCTCCACGCCTGAAAGCACGGCCTCATGGCTCCAGCTTTCGATTGCTGCGAGGATCGTCTGCAGTTGCGCATCGGCATGCCGGGCATCGTTGCTCAGGACCGCCACCGCGATGACCGCCGCACCCACTGCATCGTTCATTTCGACCTCGGCAACGGTCGCGTTGAAACGCGATCGCGTCCGCTCGATGAGCGGCCGGATCATCGAACGCTTCTCCTTGAGCGACTCTGCCGGGATGTCGAATGTGAGCCGGAGCAGCCCAATAACCACGGCTAAAAGGGCTCGACTTCCTCCGCCGGTTCTTCATCGGGGAGTGGAGGAAGGTCTTCGATGCCGCTGTAACCGAAGTGTTCGTAGAAAGTGATGGTAGGGCGGTACAGCCTCGGCCGGCCCGGTCGGTCGGCCCGGCCCGCTTCCTCAATGACGCCTCGCTGCTCGAGTGTGGCCACCATACGGTCGCTGTTCACACCGCGAACCGCCTCGATCTCGGCCCGCGTGCATGGCTGGCGATAGGCGATGATGCTGAGCGTTTCGAGCGCCGCCCGCGACAGTCGGAACGAATCCTCACGGCCCAGCAGCCGGCCAACGTACCGTGAGTACGACGCGGCCGTCACGATCCGGTAGTTGTTGCCGTCGTGCTGCAGGCGCAGGCCGCGCGCCTTGTAGTCCTCGTTGAGCTGCGTCAGTGCCCTCCGCACCGTCGCTTCGCCGACTCCACAGGCACGCGCCAGGGCGCTCGTCGACTGGGGTTCGTCACCCGCTGCGAATAGCATCGCCTCAAGCACCCAGGGCAGCTCGTTTCGCGAGGGGGGCGCGAGGGAATCGGCCTCAGCCATCGGCGCGTTCATCCTCGTTGTCGACGTCCGTCACAGGTGCCGGACTGTCCGCTCCCTCAGCCTCGTCCGGTTCCATTTCGTCCGTCTCTGTTCGCACACGCGGTGCCTCGTCCTGCCTCTGCGGCGGTTCCCAGCTCAGACGCGTCTCTTTTTCCTCGGGCGTCTCGTGCGGCCACCGGGCCGCTTGCGTGGCGGTAGGCGGTGGCGGAGCCGGCAATGGCCCCTCCGGCGGCGAGACAGGGCGCCTGGCCACCGGGTGCCGCACCTCGATCTCGTCGTAGGTAATCCGGATCGTCGGGCGACGGACCTGCGTCGCTCCAATCTGCTCGCGCAACACCGATCCCGTTGCCTCGGCCACCGTCGCTGTCACCTCCGCGATGTTGGCGCCGGGGTCGATCGAGACGGTGATGTCCGACTCCACCGTGCCGCCACGAACCCGCACGACCGGGGAGGCTTCCCGCACGCCCGGCAGGGGCCGTAGTTCGTCTGCGAGAGTGCGCTCGATAGCGCCTGTCGTGATCTCCACAGTGCCACCGCCGCCACGCTGGATGCGGACCGTCGTGTCGTGGTCGCCACGGTGCCACGGCACAAAGGCGATCAGCAGGCTGATGGCCCCAAGCAAGGCAACCGCCACCAGCATCACCGTCACCGCGATGCGGGCGCCATCGGAGGTGATGACGAGGGCCTGGAGGTTGTAGTCGCCGATTGAGACATCCAGCTTCTCGTTTTCCGCAAACGAGAGGGCGATGAGCCCACCGCAGGCGGCGATCAGGAGGAGTCCGTAGATGGCGAGGTAGAAGCGAGCGAGCACATTCATGGGGGCTATCCGATAGTCTCTCCGCTCAACCCATCCGCGAGGGGCGGGCCGAGCCGGGTCGTCGTGATGCGGTTGGCGAGCTGGCCGTCTGCAGCATAAACGGCGATGTAGTTGTCGGTGTAGCCGTGCCAGAGCCGGCGCCTGTCCACTTCCCGCTGCTGCTCCCAAAGGACGGGACGGGGGGTGCCGGTGTACTGCTCCTGGAATGCGGCGGCGAGTTTGGCGCCAAGCGAAAGGAGTTGCGCCATTCGTTGCTTCTTGATCTCCGGCGCCACCTGCTCCTCGAGTCTCGCCGCCGTCGTCCCGGAGCGTGGCGAATACGGAAACGCATGGATGCGCGAGAACCGCACTTCGCGCGCCAGCTCCAGCGTGTCCTCGAAGTCCTGATCGGTCTCGCCGGGGAAGCCCGCGATGATATCAGTCGTGATCGCCACGTCCGGTACGGCCGCCCGGATGCGTTCGCTCGCTTCGATGAACTGCCGCGCGCTATAGCGGCGGCGCATCGCATGAAGAATCGTTTCGCTCCCGCTTTGCAGGGCCAGGTGGAAGTGTGGCATCACCCGCGGATCCTCCCAGGCGGCGAGAAGCTCGGGGGTGATGTCCTGCGGTTGCAGCGAGCTGAACCGGAGCCGGGCGATGTCCGTCCTTTCGAGGATCCCCGCGATGAGCGCATGCGGCGCCGAAGGCGGGTCGAGGTCGCGGCCCCATGCGCCCAGCTGCGTTCCCGTGATCACCGCTTCCCGGGCGCCACGCTCGACCGCGAGGCGAACCTCCTCTACGACCCGGTCGATGCTTCGTGACTCTTCGCGATGCCGCGTCCGGGGGACGATGCAAAAGGCGCAAACATCGTTGCACCCCTCCTGGGCCTTCACGAAGGCGCGCGTGTGCAGTCCACAGTCGCGTGCCTCGCCCGGAGAGGAAGCCACCCTCGCAAGGATGTAGTCCGCGAGTTCGCGTTTGTCGCGGTCGCGCGTGCCCGTCACGATGTCGGCGCCGAGTTCGAGCACGCGTGACTCGCCCGCGGTCTGCGGATAGCAGCCGGTCACCGCGACCACTGCTCCCGGTGACATCCTCCGGGCGGCCCGGATCAACCGCCGCGACTTCTGGTCCGCCACGTGCGTCACCGAGCAGGTGTTCAGCACGTACGCATCCGCTTCGCACAGACGATCGCTGATCGCGAAGCCCTGCTGCTCGAGCTGGCGACCAATCTCAGCGCTATCGGCGAGGTTCAGCTTGCACCCGAGCGTGATGACGGCGGCGACCTTTTGCTCGCTCACCCGGCAATGGTAACGCGGCTTCCGTCGCCGCTGGTATCGCCGCGTAATGGTGGTCTTGCCTCGGCCCCGCGTAAGCGTCAAAGTATCGGCCAGAGGAGCTATCCATGACCACCGATTTCGAATCCTCGACGGCCTTTGACGAAGCGTTCGCGGCGGCGAACTCCCGGGTCGACCGCATTCTTGGCGTCGTCGCCGAGCGCCTCGGCGCGCACGCCTCTGCTCAGGCCGTCTTTGGTGACCCGATCGAGCGCGAGGGCATCACCGTGATCCCGGTGGCGAAGGTCCGCATGGGATTCGGTGCCGGTGGCGGAAGTGGCAGCGGCAAGGACGAAGACTCCGGCGAAGGCGGTGGCGGTGGTGGCGGCACCACGGCGACCCCCCTTGGCTACATCGAAATCTCCGCGGCCGGGGCGGAATTCCGGCCGATCCATTCCTGGGCCGATAGCTGGCCCGCCATCCTCGCGGCCGGTGCTGCCGTCTTCCTCGCCCTTCGGGGCCTGCGCGCGCTGTTCCGGTAGCCTGATGCCCGGCCGAGTTGTCGGTACAGTTGCCGAGATCTGGCGGTACCCCGTGAAATCCATGGGTGGCGAGCGCGTGCCCTCCGCCTTTATCGGCGAAGGTGGGCTCAAAGGCGACCGCTGCTGGGCGCTCTACGACGAAGATGCCGGGCAGATCCGCAACGCCAAGCTGCTCCCCAGGCTGCTCCAATACGAAGCCTTCTACACACGCGAGCCAGGCGCCGGCGGCTCGGCATCGGTCGCAATCAAGACCCCGGATGGTGACACCCTCGAAAGCGACGACGCAGGCGCATCCGCAGCACTGTCGCGCGCGCTGGGCAGGCCCTTGCGACTCTCGCCCCTTCAGCCCGCGACCAATACCGAACATTATCGTCGCGGCAAACCAGATTTCGCTGACCCGAAAGAGCAGACGATGCAGTCGTTCGCCCTCGAGCCCGGCGACCCCATGCCGAGCGCTGCGGGGATGGCAACGCTGCCCTGGTTGGCCTCCCTCCGCGACTACGCGACGCCCCCCGGCACGTACTTCGATGTCGCGCCGGTGCACCTGGTGACGACCAGTTCTCTTGCTGAGCTTGAGCGCCTCAACCCCGGCGCCGACGCAGACCCGCGGCGCTTCCGGCCAAACATTGTCATCCAGACGTCCGAACCCGGGTTCACCGAGTTCGACTGGTGCAATCAACGACTCTCGATTGGAGCCCTGAATCTCGATATCAGGGCACGTACGTTGCGCTGTGCAATGCCCACCCACGCCCAGCCCGGGATTGAACGTGCGACCTCGATCATGCGCACCCTCGTCCGCGAGACCGGCCAGGACTTCGGCGTCTACGCTCTCGTGCCTCAAGCGGGCGAGATCCGCGAGGGTGACACGGTCGTGCTTGGCGGCTAAGAGCCAGCGGCTACCCTGAGGCAGTGACCGAAGGTAGCGCCATCTTTCTCGTCGACCCGCTCGGCCGGGTCCTTCTCCAGCAACGCGACGACGCCATCCCACCCGCCGGCTATGGCCGCTGGGCCGTTCCTGGCGGTGGCCGCGAAGGCGCCGAATCGCCCGAGGAGACGATTCGGCGCGAATTCAGCGAAGAGACCACGGTGGACCTGGTCAGCGTCACCCACTTCGGCGACTTTGTCGGACTCGTCGACGAGACTGCCATCCTTCATGCGTTCTGCTCCGCGGACCTCGTCCCACGCGAACGCATCGAGGTGCTCGAAGGCATCGACTTCCAGTACTGGGGGCCGCATGACATCGACAGCCTGCCCCTCAATCCGAAGACGCGCCGCTTCGTCCGCGACTTCTTCGAAAGTGCTGCCTACGCCGCGCTTCGCGAACAGCCACCGTCCGCGGGCACCGGCATCATCGAAATTGATCGATGGGGGCGTCTGCTCGTCAGGCGCGACAGGCTGGGAAGCGGCGAACTTACGACCGAAGACTTCCGCCTCCCGATGACGGCCATCGGCCCCGCGGAAAGCCCCGACGCTGCCGGGCTGCGCCGCTTCGAGGAGGAGACTGGAGCCTTGCTTCCGACGCTCAAACTCTTCCGAACCTACCGCCGGTCGGAAGGATTTCCGAACGCTCCGTTTGCGACGCTGCACCTCTACTACCACGATGCTGACCTCGACGCCGATGCGCTCGGAACTGAAGGCTCGGAGTTCCTCTACGTCGACCCGAAGGGGTTAGCAGAGGCGCCGATGGCGGCGGTGACCCGTCGTATCCTTGCCGAGTTTCTCGAGAGCCCCGCCTATAAGGCGATGTTCCACTAGCGCCGGGAACGTTGTCGATGCCAGCGGCCGCCTCGCGACGGCGCCGCCTGCTCCGGCTTCACCATCCCGATAGCCGCCATCCCTTCCTTCACCACCGGCTGGAGTGTCGTGATGAGGAGCGCGTACTGCTCGGCCACTTCACTGGCCAGGGGGCTCGTCAGGCGGTCGAAGGCGAACACCCTGTGGAGACGGCGCCACGAGGCGGTCCATTCCTCCAGTTCCCACTCCGGCCCGAGGCTGCCGGCGATCGGCGCAGCCAGGTCCGCGATTCGCTGGGCCCACTCCTCGTTCTTGTCGAGCACCCCCTCGAAGTGCAATCCGACCTCGACCTGTCCCCTGGACACCTGGGGCTGGACCTCGAAATGGACATAGGGGTCGCCGTAGTGGAGCTGGAGGATGGTCCACATCACCTTGCGCTCCAGCCGAGGCAGCGATGGCGACAGCTGAGCCATCGCCCGGTCTTCGCAGGCGAAGAGGAATTCGCGCGCCTTCAGCGTCCCGTTCGGCTTTGGCATCGCAGGCTATGGTAATCCCCGACACCGGTTGATTGCTTTCCGTGGTTACACTCGTAGGCATGAACCTCGACCCGCGGGCAACACGCAAAGCGCGGATTGTCTGCACCCTCGGCCCCGCATCCACCGACCCCGGCGTCATCCGCCAGATGATTCACGCGGGCATGGATGTCGCCCGGCTCAACACCAGCCACGGCGAGATGGATGAGCACGTCGCCGCAGTGGAGATGGTCCGAGAAGCCGCAGAGGACGTGGGAAGGCCCGTCGGCATCTTGCTCGATCTCGGCGGCCCAAAGTTGCGCACGGGTCTTCTCGCAGGCATCGACCCGGTGCTCCTCAGTCCGGGCCAACGGATATCCATCACTCCCCAGGACGTTGGCTCGGACGCCAACCGCATCCACATCAACTACTCGCGCCTCGCCCAAGATATCGCACCCGGCGAACCGATCCTGCTCGACGACGGCAACCTCGAACTCACGGCGATCGCGAGTCGCGGTGATGAAGTACTTGCCGAGGTGAAATATGGCGGGTTCCTTGGCTCGAATCGCGGTGTGAGCGTCCCTGAGACCCGGCTCCAGCTCCCTTCCCTCACCGACCGTGACAGGACTGCGATAGCCGCCGGTGTGAAGGCGAACGTGGACTTCTTTGCCCTTAGCTTCGTCCGCGAAGTCGCCGATGTCGCTGAAGCGCGCGCCACCATCAACGCCTGTGGCGGTGACATTCCCATCATCGCGAAGATTGAGCGCCGGCTCGCCATCGAGAACCTCGACGAGATCATGGCCGAGACCGACGGCGCGATGGTTGCCCGCGGCGACCTCGGCGTCGAACTGCCGCCAGAGGATGTGCCCGTGCAGCAGCGCCGGATCATCGCCGCCGCTGCCGCGCACAAAGTCCCGGTCATTACCGCCACCCAGATGTTGGAATCGATGATCCACACGGCCCGCCCGACGCGCGCTGAGGCCAGCGATGTCGCCAACGCCGTCTGGGATATGTCCGATGCGCTGATGCTCAGCGGCGAAACCGCGATAGGCCGCTACCCGGTGGAGACGGTCGCCATGATGGACCGGATTATCCGAAAGGCGGAGCCGGAGCTATTCGACACCGCGCCGCCCGCCCCCGTCGCCAACACGGACGACCATTCCTACGTGGTGGCCTTAGCCGCCCGCAGCATCGTGGAAAGCGACCCCAACATGCGCGCTGTCGTGTGCTACACAAACAGTGGCTACACGGCCGTGCTCATGAGCAAGGTCCATCCCCAGGCGCCCATCTACGCCCTGTCGTACAACCAGTCCGTGGTCAACCGGCTCTCCCTCGCCCGAGGCGTTGTCCCCATGCTCTGTGGTCAGGTCGACACTGTTGATGAAGTCTTCACTCTCGTCGACGATCGGCTTATCGAGACGGGTGCCGTCGCCGCCGGCGAAGAAGTGCTCATCGTCGCCGGCCTTCCTGTCGCCATGGCGGGCACCACCAACTTCATGAAGCTGCACCAGGTGGGAGAGGCAGGATGACAAATCCATCAGTCGTAGCTGTCGCCGAAACCAGCGATGAAGTCGAGGCAAACATCTGGGCAGACGCCCTGCGTGACGACGGCCTGATGACGGAGATCGTCACGCTTGGCACGCAAGGCGCCCTCGGTGGTGGCGTCATGTTCCCGGGCGCCTCCTATCGGCTGCTCGTCAACGGCGACGATGTCTCGCTTGCCCGCCAGGTGATCGCCGACCTTGGCGGAAGCGATCGCTTGCGCCACGACGATGACGACGTCCGTGGCAATCCCATGCGGATCGTCTGGCTCATGGCAGCCGTGATCGTGCTGTTCTTCGGAGCCGGCCTGTTGTTGAAAGTTCTGGCGTCCTAGGCAGCGATGGCGTTCGGTCGCGGCTGTTCCTTGCGCCGTAGCGGCGACGACTCTTCCGCGTCGTGCAGCACGTCGGTCGCGTACATCGACTCCATGTCGTACTGCATCATCCGGGCGGTCACCCGCACCTCGAGCATCCGGCGCCCATCACTCACGGCGATGGTCCCCGGAACCCGCTTCAGATAGAGGAAGCCCTGCTCGTAGGTGCATTCAGTCAGCACCACGCAGAATCGCTCGCCACCCAGGTGGCTGAGGAAATCCGAGCTTCGGGTGACCCGCTTGAGGAGTTCCACGGCCGAGTTGAGGGTCCGTTCGCGGAAGGCTTTGCCCCGCCGCGATTCGATCGCGTCCATCTCGTCGAGTTCGAAGACGATCAGCGTGAAGGGTGCCTCTTCGCTTCGTGCCCGCGGCATTTCGCGGCGAAGCTCGCTGAGCAGGTAGTTGCGGTTTGGGAGATTGTGCAGCTCGCTGATGTAGCCCGTTCCGGTCAGCTTCGACGACATCATTCGGAAGCGGCGCTGGTCCAGCCATCGCGAAAGCAGCAGCTGGGCATTGACGACCGCGAACAGCATGACGAATGCCACCGCCGTGACGATGGAGACCATAGACGGCTTCAGGGCGGCGTTCATGACCGCATAGGCGATGATCACGCCCCAGAGAGCAAAGCTCACCACGCGGAGCACCCGTTGCCGCTTGCGCGTCGTGGCCTGCTGTTTCTCGTTTCCTGCCTGCTCGTCCATAGTCCCCGTTGTGTGTCCTTCCCCTAGTTCATCGGCAGATTCGTCGGCGAGTTAAGCGGCTGGCTCGTCGGTGCTCTCGTCTTCGTCTTCGAACGCCGGTTCGTCGGGCCCGTGATACCAGCGCGGTGGCTTAGAACTCACGTGGAGCAGGAAGGCCCGGGCACGGTCCTCGATCGTGCGTATCCCGCCATTCACGCGGTCCAGCGCGTCGTCCACGCGGGGCGGCAGAGTTGCCCGCGACCATCGTTCGGGTTCGCGAGTCCAGTCGAAACCGCAGGCGAGGCCAGCGCGATTGCAGGCCAGGTTGGCGGCGGCGACTACATCGTTCATTGAGTCCACGGTCGAACGCATCGGGTCGTGGTGATGCTTCAGCGCGCTGACCAGCGGCTCCGGGAACTTCCAGCGCTGTGCCAGGCGGGCGCCAATGTACTGGTGGCCGACCCCAAAAGTCGCAACCTCCGCGTCATGCCAGTTCAGCCCGTCGCGTGTTGTCAGTTTCACCGCGGCGCGGAACCGCCGTGGCTCGGCCAACAGCATGGCCAGCTTGCCCACGTCGTGCAGGACCCCGGCGGTGAAAGCATCTTCGGGCCGTGCAACGCGAGTTTCCTTCGCGATAGCTTCCGCCACAAGGCCGGTGCACACGCTATGAGCCCAGAACAAATCCCGGTCGAAGCCTTCCACTTCTTCCACATCGAAGGCATCGATGATCGAGGAAGCGATTGCCACGGAGCGCACTGTGCGCATGCCGAGCAGGATTACGGCCTCCCGCACGTTGCCGATGCGCCGGGCGTAGCCGTAGTAGGCCGAGTTCGATAGCTTCAGCAGCTTGGCCGTCAGTGCCTGGTCGCTGCTCAGCACGGCGGCAAGGTCCATCGCCGCGGAATGCTCATCCTCAGCCATCTGGATGGCCCTGGTGGCCACGGTCTTCAGCGGGGCAAGTTCAACCGTCCTGTTGACGATCATGCGCAACAGCTCCCCAGGTTCTTCAGGTGCAAGGCTGGTCCCGCTCATGCCGCGTTCCTTTTGTCGTGTTCGCCGTCCGAGACAATGCGGTTGCGGCCCTGGCGTTTGGCCGCAAGTAGCCGGTCATCTGCTACATGTATCGCACTTTCCAGGCTGCCCGCGCAGCGGGGAATGGTTGCAACTCCGCCGGAAACAGTGACTCTCACGGGATCTCCGTCCTGCACCGGGATGCTCGCGCTGCCAATCGCCGCGCGTACCCGCTCGGCAAACTTCTGGACCGCCGTGTGCCCCGCCCCGGGAAGGAAGGCGACAAATTCTTCGCCGCCGAAACGGCCGAGGATGTCGCCTTCTCGAGCGGCATTGGTCAGCACCAGCGAAAGCTCCGCAAGCACCTGGTCGCCGACGAGGTGGCCGTGCGAGTCGTTCACGTTCTTGAAGCGGTCGAGGTCGAACAGGGCGACGCTGAACGAGCGCCCGTTGACGATGCAGTCCTTGAGCTTCCGCTCGGCTTCTTCGAAGGCGCTTGCGCGTCGGAGGAGGCCGGTGAGTCCGTCATGCCGCGCGACATGGTCGAGCGTCGCCACGATTTCGTTCAGGCGATCGTTCTTGTCGCGCAGGTCTCTCTGAATGTGATGCAGCTGCGTGTGGTCCCGGATATACATGACCGTGCCCAGCACGGTGCCGAAGCGGTCGCGAAGCAGCGATGCCGAGACCGCCGCCGGGAAGCGCGTGCCGCCCTTCCGCAGTCCCGCCAGCTCAGTGTTCACCACCGACCCGTCGTCAACCACGCCCTGGTGAAACTCGTGGTATTCGTCCGCCGACTCGAACACGATGGCGGCGTCCCGGTTCAGGACCTCGACCGGCGCGTAGCCAAACATCGTCTCGCTCGAACCCGTGTAGAGGATCACGCGATTGTCGGCATCGGTCACGATGATGCCGTCCGGACAGGCCACCAGCATGAACTGCTGAAGGTCTGCGTCCCAGAGAATTCGCAGAAAGTCCGTTTCGCCGGGCACGCGCGTCTTCGCCTCCATCTACCTCATGAGTATCGGCGCGCGCGGACTGAACGTTGAGGTTCTCGGCGAAGCGGCCGGCCGCTTTCGGACGTATTTGGGGCGATCTCTACCCTTCGGTCGTATACGTCAGGCGGTTGCCGTCCATGTCCTCGACTTCGAGCACCCGTCCCCAGGGCGTTGTGACGGGGCCCGACACGATCCGGGCGCCAGAGGCCGCAAGCTCCGTGGCGACCGTGTCGACATCCGAGACGACGAACTGCACGTTGGAGCCGGCGTCCTGCCGTCCCAGGTCGATCACAGCGTTCCCCTTGCTGATCCGGGCGTACTCCGACGGTTCGCCGGCCCGGAACACCTCGGCGAAGCCGAGTGCGGCGACGTAGTGGTCGACGGCGGCATCCACGTCTGCGACCCGGAGCACGGGGATCGACCTCTCGTACTCCGCGGCAGCCGCCAGCACCTCTATCGGGTCACCGGTGCGGATCGTCCCGGTGCGGAGGACGCGCGTGTAGGCGCGCGCATGGCCGGGGTTCAGCTTCTCGCTCAGGCGGCGAATGTCTCCGTCCGTGAACCACTGTTTCTGGGCAGAACACGGCGTGGCATAGGTCGTCACTTCGACCTCCACTTCGTTGCCAAGCCGGAGGCGGACGCCCGGCTTCATCGTGGTCCAGTCGAGGCCCTCAGTGGTGACGTTCTCTCCGGCCGAGCCCGGGGCAATGGTGTGACCTTCTGCGCGGAAGGCTTCGATCTCCTCCAGGGCGAAGAGGCAGAGTGCGCGGGTCGGGCCGCCGTGAACCTGCGGCGTGGCCTGGCGGTCGCCAACGATGCCGGTGGCCGTGACGAGTCCCGACTGAATCGCTCGCTTCGGCACACCGCCGTCCGAAATGTTGACCTGGTGGATGCGAGCCATCGCGGTACCCCTCGTGAGTTACACGAAGAGTACCCGAAGCTGACTTATCGTTACCGCTCCGACCTCAGGACCGGTCGCGCGACTCCATGGCCACGCCAAAGGCCGCCCCCAGCCCGACGCCGACGCCTATGCCGAGCGCGATGTTGTCGATGGCGACGCCAATCGCGGTCCCGACGGCGACCCCCACGGCAATCCCGGTCGCCAGGTTCATCGGCTAGCCCCTCGGCAGGCCCAGGCCTCGCGTGGCGATGATGCCGCGCTGGATCTCGCTGGTGCCCGCAGCAATGGTGCCCGAGACGCTCGACAGGTAGTTGGTCGCAATGTCCTCGATCTGGCCGTGGCTGCCGTTGCGTAGCTGCCCGGCGGTGCCCAGGAGGTGCATTCCCGTGAGCTGGATCCGCTGCCCCATCTCGCTGCCGAACATCTTCGCTGTGCTGGCCTCGTAGTTCGGAACCAGGCCCCTCGCCTGCATCGTCGCCACGCGGTAGGCCAGCAGCGTGCCCACTTCCAGTTCAACGGCGCGGTCGGCCAGTTCGGTCTTCACGGAGGGCCGCCGCTCGATGAGGGAAGGGTTGTTCTTCGCGATGTTTGTAAGGCGCTCCACGTTCCGGCGGCCGCCGGCGAAGGCGCCGATGCCGCTCCGTTCGAAGTCGAGGGCCACGGCCATGTGGTACCAGCCGCGGTTCACTTCGCCCACCACCTGGCTTGCCGGCACCCGCACATCTTCGAAGAAAACCTCGTTGAAGCCGTGGCGGTCCGACATATTGATCAGGGGCCGAACGGTCACGCCGGGGCTCTTCATGTCGAGCATGAACATCGTGATGCCCTTGTGCTTCGGGGCGTCGGGGTCGGTGCGGGCGGCGAGCCAGCCCCAGTCGGCCAGGTGGCCGCCGGAGGTCCAGATCTTCTGGCCGTTGATGACGTAGTCGTCGCCGTCGCGGGTTGCCCGCGTCTGGAGGCTGGCAAGGTCTGAGCCGGCTCCCGGTTCGCTGTAGAGCGTGCACCACCAGTCGTCGGCCTGGGTGATGCGCGGAATGAACCGCTCCTTCTGCTCGTCGGTGCCATAGAGCATCAACGACGGGCCTACCCAGGCGATGCCCATGTTGCCAACAGGCGCCTGGGCGTATGACATCTCTTCGTTGTAGACGAGCTGGCGCATGTGACTGGCGCCGGCGCCGCCGTACTCCTTCGGCCAGGCCATTGCCAGCCAGTCCTTCGCCGCGAGCTTCTTCTGGAAGCCCATCGTGTAGTCGTACTCTTCCTCGTAGGTGTCGAAACCGCCTTCATAGCCGCGCTTCAACCGCTCTTCCTCGGGCGGGAGCTCGTCCTTGATGAACTGGCGGACTTCCTGGCGGAAAGCCTCGACATCCTGGTCGTACTTGAACTTCATGTGGTCCCCTCGTCTCGCAAGCCTGTGGTGTTTAGCGTGGCGCGAAGCATACCAGAACGAGGAACGAGGGATGAGAACTGAGGGACGGGGGCGAAGGCGACAGGATTGGACGGAGCCTGGTGAGAACGCACGAAAACCGCACGCTCCGGTTCAGCACTGCGGTGACGCCACGGTGCCGAAGTCAGCTAGCATTCGGGCCGCTACGGGCTCCCTGCGTAGAATTGGCGTCACATACGTCATTCCACCGGGAGAGCCCTCCATGCCGCCCATCGCGCTCAGCTTCACCTCCAACGTCTTCGATGTCGAAACGATCGACCTCGAAGGGCACCACGAACAGATCGTCAAAGGCGGGCGACATCTGTTCCCGCTGCTGCCGAAAGCGTTCGCCGGGATCAAGCAGATCGGCGTCATCGGCTGGGGCTCGCAGGGGCCGGCCCAGGCCCAGAACCTCCGCGACTCGCTCGCCGGCTCCGAGATCAAGGTGAAGGTCGGCCTCCGCGCTGGTTCGGGTTCGATGGACGAGGCGCGTGCCGCCGGATTCTCCGAGGCCGATGGCACCCTCGGCGAGATGTTCGACGTCGTCGCCGAGAGCGACCTCGTCATCCTCCTCATCTCCGACGCCGCCCAGGCGACACTCTTCGAGGACGTCCTCAAGCGCATGAAGCCCGGCGCCACGCTTGGACTCTCCCATGGCTTCCTCGTCGGCCACATGATCAACGTGGGGGCGAAGTTCCCGGCGAATATCAACGTTATCGGCGTCTGTCCCAAGGGGATGGGGCCGTCCGTCCGGCGCCTCTACCTGCAGGGGGCGGAGGTGAACGGTGCTGGCATCAACAGCAGCTTCGCAGTCCAGCAGGACATCGACGGGCGCGCCACCGACATTGCCCTTGGCTGGTCCGTCGCTATCGGCTCGCCTTACACCTTCCAGACCACCCTCGAGTCCGAGTTCAAGTCCGACATCTACGGCGAGCGCGGCATCCTCCTCGGCGCCGTCCACGGCATCATCGAGAGCCTCTACCGCCGCTTCGTCAGCGAAGGGATGAGCCACGAGGACGCCTTCCGCCACTCCGCCGAGGCGATCACCGGCCCCATCTCCCGGATCATCTCCCACCAGGGGATCATGGGCCTCTACGAGTCGCTCGGCGCCGATGGTCAGCAGGACTTCGAACGTGCCTACGCCGCCTCCTACCCGGCCGCCCAGGAAATCTTGCTCGAAATCTACGACGAGGTCTCGTCAGGCAACGAGATTCGCAGCGTGATCATGGCCGGCGACCGTCTCAAGAAGGTGCCCATGGGCAAGATCGACGGCACCGAGACCTGGGATGTTGGCCAGGAGGTCCGCGCCGAGCGCGTCGAAGACGAAATCCCGCTCGACCCCTTCACCGCCGGCGTCTACGCCGCCACGATGATGGCCCAGATCGACATCCTCCTGGAGAACGGCCACCCCTTCTCCGAGGTCGCCAACGAGTCCGTCATCGAAGCGGTCGACTCCCTCAACCCCTACATGCACGCGCGCGGCGTCGCCTACATGGTGGACAACTGCAGCACCACGGCCCGCCTCGGCTCCCGCAAGTGGGCACCCCGCTTCGACTACGCCCTCACCCAGCAGGCCTACGTCGCCATCGACCACAAGGAGGCGGGCGATGCTTCGCTCATCCCCGCCTTCAAGCAGCACCAGATCCACGAAGTCCTCGCCGCCTGCGCCCGGCTGCGCCCCTCGGTGGACATCTTCGTCGAATAGCCGGTCAACGCGTGCGCTGAAAGCGGTTCAGGCACGCAGCCGGTAGAGTCAGGCCCAAACGACACTGCAGGTGAACCATGGCCTACAAGCTCTCCATCGGCTTCCGCTCCCGCGGTGGCACCGATACCGAAGATGCCTTTAACCGGGTGCGCGCGGCCGACGAGGCGGGCGTCGACACCATCTGGGCAGCCGAGTCGTGGGGTGGCGACGCCTTCACGCTGATGGGCCAGATTGTCGAACGCACGAAGAACGTGAAAGTCGGCAGCGCCATCGTCAATGTCTACTCGCGCACGCCGGCAGCGCTGGCCCAGCATTTCGCCAGCCTCGACGTCGCCAGCGGCGGCCGGATGATCATCGGTCTCGGCACCAGCGGTGCCAATGTCATCGAGCACTTCCACGGTGTTCCCTTCGAGAAGCCGCTTCGCCGCACCCGCGAGTACGTCGAGATCATCAACATCCTCATCGCCGGCGCTCCCCTCAAGTACCAGGGCGAGATCTTCCAGATGAACCGTGGCTTCACCCTGAATATGACGCGCCAGCGCGACCACATCCCCGTGTTCCTTGCCACGCTGTCGCCAAAGAGCATCCAGCAGACCGGCGAAATCGCCGATGGCTGGCTCCCCATCTGGACACCGATCCAGGATGTTGAGCGCATCTCCTCTGAGATTCGTAAGTCCGCCACGGACGCCGGCCGGCCCGCCGACGCCCTCACGCTTCGTTCTCCGGGCGGCGTCATCATCACCAACGATGTCGACCGCTCCCGCGCCGCCACCGCCGGGAACTTCGCCTTCTACCTCAACCGTATGGGCGTCTTCTACCACCGGCACGTCCGTCGCCTTGGCTACGGCGATGTCGTCGACACCGTCCAGAAGGCATGGGAGGAAGGCGGCTCCGGTGCCGGCGCCGAAGCGGTGCCTCCGGACCTCCAGCAGCAGCTTGTCCTCGTCACGAATTCTGTGGAAGAAGCACGTGAGCGCATCGCCCAGGAAGAGGCCGCCGGGATTGACCTCCACAGTGTGACGGTTGACGGCCAGACCCCGCAGGAGATGCAGAAGACCTACGAAGCGCTGATGCGGTAGGGCGTTCTGGGATACGCTGCGCCTCATGTCAGGACTTCGCGAGTACCTCCAGCACAAGAAGGCCGCTATGGACGCCGCGGCCGCCGAGCACCCCAACCCGGGCGACTGGCGCGAAACCGTCGAGGCCGTCTGCATCGCCGATGATGCAACCGGCGTCCGCAAGCTCAAGCTTCGCGACTGGGAGATCGTCGGCGATTCCGGAGCCTCCTTCGGTGGCCAGAACCTCGGACCTTCGTCGCCGGAGCTCCTCTGCGGCGTGATCAGCACCTGTCTCACCCATACCTACCTGATCGGGGCCGCCCAGCTTGGCGTGCCGGTCGATCGCGTCGAAGTGCGTGCCACCGCCGACAATAACGATGCTCCTCTTCTCGGCATTCCCGGCCCGGACCCGTTGCTGCCCTTCAACATCCGCGCCGTCGTGAAGCTGGAAGCCCCCGACGCCACCGACGCCCAGCTTGGCCGCCTTCACCGCTACGCCGAGCAGTGCCCGATGACCAACCTCATCCGCAACAGCAACGCCGTGACGGTGATCACGGGCTGACTGGCGGCGGCCACCTCATTGCTTGTATGGTCGCGCCGCGGCCATCAAGCCGCGGAGAGGTCATCACATGTCATTGCTGATTCGAAGCATCGTCACCGAAGAGGAAGACGGCCACGCCTTGCCGGCTGTCGGAGCGTTGGCCGGGAGCATCGGGGCCATCGTGCTCGCCATCGGCGCCGCGAACGATAGCGGCGTTACCGCGGTTGTCGGGGGTATCCTCCTCGCCGCCGGGCTGATGGCCGCGAGCCTGCTCGACCACATGTTTGTCGAGTACGACATCTTCGGCCGCCTCGAAAAGCTCGAGGGCACAAAGAAGGACTAGGGAACCAGTACCACCCGGCCGAACGCCTGCCTGCTCTCGATGCGCGCGTGGGCGGCAGCCGCTTCGGAGAGCGGGAACGTGCTGTCGATGGCGACCTTGAGGTTGCCACGCGCGACGTCGGCGATGAGGCCCTCGATCATCGGCCGGGTGCGCGCCGGGTTCTGGGCGAACTCGGCGCCGAGGTAGACACCGGTGATCGAGGCGTTCTTCTGCATGATCCCGCGGACGTCCGGCAGTTCTTCATCACGGCCGGCGTTCCCAACCCAGGTGATCCGCCCCCGGTAGCGAAGTGCCGCGACGCTTCCCTCCAGCGTCTTGCCACCCACCGGGTCGACGACAAGGTCGACGCCCCGCCCGCCGGTGAAATGGAACGCTTCCGCGGCGAGGTCTTTCTCCCGGTAGTTGATGCCGTGGTCCATGCCATATTCGTGCAGCCGCTCCAGCCGTTCATCCGATGAGGCTGTCGCGAGAACGGTCGCCCCGGCCCGCTTCGCCAGCTGGATCGCCGCCAGGCCGACACCGCCTGCGCCTGCCTGCACCAGCACCGTCTCGCCCTTCCGCAGGTTGCCGAACTCGAAGAGGCAGTCATCCGCGGTGCCGAAGGCGACGGGTACGCAGGCAACGGCCCGCAGGTCGGCCCCGTCCGGTACGGCGTAGCTGGCTATCGACGGTACGGAGGCCATCTCGGCATGCGAACCATTCGGCATCGTCGCGACCACCTTCTGGCCCACGTAGCGATCCGTGACCGCCTCGCCGACGGCGACGATTGTGCCCGCCGCCTGGTAGCCGACGATATGGGGCGTGCCCATGAGTTCGCCGCCCGCCCGGTGGAGGACGTCGCCGCCTTCGATGCTGATCGCTTCAACCTTGAAGACGATGCCTCGCGGCCTGACCACAGGGTCCGGGACCTCTTCGTACTGGAAAACGGACGGTGGCCCGGTGCGGTAGTAGACGGCGGCTTTCATGGCGAAACTCCAGCGCAGGAAGGGATTACGCCCAATCCTACCCGCTGGTGGAGCAGTGGCAGTCGCTGTCAGGCAGGCTGGGGACGGTAGACGCGTACCTCGAAGTCGTCTTGCTTACCCTTGAGGGCGACCCTGCGGGACTCGCTCCCGGGGTAAGAACTCGCGACCGAACGGAAGGCCTCTGTGCTGAACACTACTTCGCCGGCTTTCGCCACACCTTGCAGGCGGGCAGCCGTGTTCACGGTGTCGCCGAGGGCGGTGAAATCAACCATAGAACCGGTGCCCACGTTTCCCGTGTATGCGTCTCCCACGTGGACACCGACGCCAAGCGGGAAGCCGCCATCCTCCGCCATGGCCTCCTGGAGTTCGACCGCCGCCTTGCACGCCTCGCGGCGGTACTCGTCGCCAGCGATCCCGCGGACGAAGAGCGCCATAACACCGTCCCCCGAAAGCTTGTCGATGATGGCGCCGTGGTCGAGGAGCACGGATGTCGTCCGCACGTAGAAGCGGTTCATCTCGCCTGCAAAGGAGGCGGGCCCCATCGACTCGCCCATGGATGTCGATCCGCGGATGTCGGCGAAGAGCACGGCGATATCGACGGTGGCGCCGCCGGGCGGAAGCCTCTCGCAACAGCGAGCGCAGAATGTTGGATTCTTCCGTGACGGTGTAAGGCCGGCGATCTTGCAGAGCCGGCCGCCGAATGCCCCGAACGGGTTGTTGCACATCTTGCAGCGCGGCGGGCCCGGCAACAGCAGGAACGCAGCCCGCATCATCCGGTGGGTGCGGTGTCCGTTGAGAAGCAGGTCACGCCACTCTTCACTTTCGACCTGTGCATCGGGCGGCGTTTGCGTCACCATAGCGTCGAGGATACGCCTTTGATGCGTCCTCGATAAGAAGACGTGGTAGCGCCCCCCTCTCTTGCGTCCACTTTCACCGGAGATGGAACAATTTCTCTCTCCCAAACGTTTTGCTGAATAAGGAGATGGGCGGTCCATGGGGCGTTGGTACGTGCTGCTTCCTGTTGTTCTGCTTGTCGCGGCCTGTGGCGGTGGCAGCGGCGAACCGACTGCCACGGCACCTGCATCGCCGACCGGGGCCGCTCCCTCCACGACTTCAGTCCCGTCGCCCACTCCAACGCCGGAACCTCCTACCTTCCTCTACTTCGTGGCACAGGGACCCTACGGGAGCGTGATCCAGCAGGTCAGCCTCGCGGATCTCGACGCCCTGCCCGAGGAACTCCCCATCCAGCTTCCCTATACCGATGTCGCCCTGAACCCGCGAGGAGATTCCGCCGCCGTCGCGCCTCCGGGTCTTGAGCCGGCAGACGTGCTCCTCTTTTCCCTCACCAGTCCATTCACCCAGGAGAACCTCTTCCGCACCCCCGACCTCGACGAATCGGAGCCCTTCTTTTCCGCCGATGGCAACTTCATCGGCGCTCGCGTTGCGAACAGCAGCGACGGCCTGGCAATCCATTGGGAAGACCTCGCAACCCGCACCGACAAAATCACCAGCCTTGGCGACATCGATCCGCAGGACCTCCGCTGGCTGCCCGACGGTACGGGATTCAGTTACGTGCTCGAGGGCGCCGCGATGGTCTACAAGTTCGACACCGGCCAGCACACATTCCACGCCGAGGACGACTATGAGGTGCTCCAGTTCGCCTTCTCGCCGGACGGTCAGCGCGCTGCCGTCATCCAGGTTGAGCGGCGCCCTCCAACCCCAACGCCTTCCGCCAGCCAGACCCCGACTGACACGCCGGCATCGGAGACCGAAACGCCCGAACCTTCGGAGTCTCCCGGCGATGCGGTAACGCCGACGCCCGAACACCAGCCCGAATGGCGCCTCTCCGTCATCGACGAGAAGGGCCTGGTTGTAGCGACGCTCGCCCCCGGCTTCACCGGCCTCGGGGAGCTTCGCTGGCAATCAGATGGTGGTGACCTCGTCACGTTCACGGGCACGGACCGCGACGGCCAGACAGGCCTCTGGGCTATCTCTCCCGGCCGCTCCCCACAGTTGGTCTACAAGGGGCGCGTCGACGACTCCGCGTGGTCGCCCGACGGACGCTACGTGGCCCTGGTTGGCGACGGTGGGGAGTGCAGTGCCCGGACCTGCCCTCGTGGCTTCCTCCGCGTCGTCGACCTTGAGACGGGTAAGGTCTACCGCTGGGACGCTTCCCCCGTGCTCAGCCGGCCGGCCTGGGGAGTCGTTCCCTAACGACCGTCGAACTGCGGTTCACGTTTCTCCAGGAAGGCAGCCATGCCCTCCGCGTTGTCCTGCGTCGAGGCGCTCTCCACCATGTTTCGTGCTTCCAGGGTGAGCGTCTCGGCCAGCGTGTGGTTCGCTGCATAGCCGAGGTTCGCCTTGATCCGCGCGTAGGCCGCCGTTGGGCCCGCGGCCAGCCGCCGCACGAATGACTGAAGTTCGTCGTCGAAATCTCGCGGCGAGACGACCCGGTTGACGAGCCCCAGTTCGAGCGCCGCATCGGCCGTAATCACATCCGCCAGCAGGTACAGCTCGCGCGCCTTGGCGGGTCCAACCAGCCGCTGCATCGTCCAGGTGCCACCGAAGTCGCCGCTTAGCCCCACATTGGCGAAAGCCGTCGTCAGCTTCGCGTGCTGCCCCGCGAACCGGAAATCGCAGGCAAGGGCGATGCTCAGCCCCGCTCCCGCCGCTGCGCCATTAATCGCTGCCACCGTTGGCTTCGGCATTTCGTACAGGAGTGTCGAGATCTGCTCCTGCCGTTCGAGGACGGTGGCGCTGTCGAGGAGTCCTTCGTGCAGCAGAGCGTCGATGTCGCCCCCGGCGCAAAACGCCCGTCCCGATCCCGTAACCACAACACAGCGCACCGAGGTGTCGTTCGCAACCGACTCGCCCGCGGCGACCAGCGCGTCGAGCAGTTCGCCGTTGAGCGCGTTCATCTGCTCGGGCCGGTTCAACGTGATTGTCGCGACCGCCCCGTCGCGTGTGAGCAATACCGTGTCTGACATCGAACACTCCGGGGGCTGTTTGGGAGTGATTCTACCGGTATGCCTCGATGGCGACGCCGAGCGCCTCGCGCATCGTTCCAACCTGTGCCACGTGGAGCGCGTCATGGCCCACCGCCCGTTCCATCAGCTCGGCTAGCGTGGTCGTCGATCCATCCTCAGCCCGCGTCCCTGAGCGCTGCCACGATTGGCCATCCAATTGCTGCAAAAGCTCTGCGTTTGAGAACCGCGTCACCTGGAACACGGTCAGCGCCAGCTCGGGGTCGCGAAACAGGTAATGCAGCTTCCGCTTGAACAGTTCCTCGTCCCAGGCAGGGACGACGGGTTCCGGGTGGGCAATGACGAACCGAAACGAGACCGACCGCACGAGTTCAGCGTCGGTTACGTGCATCACAACGTCGCGGATGGACCAGTCTTCGCCCGGCGGACGGCGGTTGAAGGCGGCCGCATCAAGTCCCTTGAGTGCCGCCCGGAGGTTCGCCGGGCCGGCCACGAAACGATCGAAGCTGGCGACGAGGTCATCCGGCATCCGGGGCATGGGCGGCATTGTACAGGGAGACCCCGTGGCAGCTTTTAGCACTCGGTTTGCTACACTGCCAAGACCTATGGCGACCACCCAGCGTGACCTGTATGAGGTACTCGGCGTCGGCCGTTCGGCTCCCCCGGACGAGCTGAAGAAGGCGTACCGCAAGCTCGCCATGCAGTACCACCCCGACCGCAATAAAGAAGACGACGCCGCGGAACGCTTCAAAGAAGTCAACTACGCCTACGAGATCCTCAGTGACCAGGCAAAGCGCGAGCGGTACGACCGCTTTGGCCATGCCGGTGTCGAAGGCGGCAACGGTCCTCAGGGCTTTGAGGGCTTCTCCAATTTCGACGGGTTCGGCGATATCTTCGATGCGTTCTTCGGCGGCTCCCGTGGCGGCCGCCGCCGTGCCGGTCCAACTCGTGGCGCCGACCTTCGCTACTCGCTCGACCTTGAATTCGAAGAGGCGGTCTTCGGCGCCGAGAAGGAAGTCACCTACAAGCGCGCCGAAACCTGCGCCGAGTGCAGCGGCACCGGCGCCGCCCCGGGCACCGAACCGGAGGTCTGCGGCACCTGTAGCGGTGCAGGCGAGATCCGGCGCGCCCAGCAGAGTGTCTTCGGCCAGTTCGTAAACGTGACCCCCTGCCCGCGTTGCAAGGGCGAAGGCCGAGTCATCGCTTCGCCCTGCGTCCACTGCCGCGGCGTTGGCTTGCAGCGCAACGAACGGACGATCAACGTCACGATTCCCCGCGGCGTCGATAACGGCTCCCAAATCCGCCTCACGGGCGAAGGCGAGAGCGGCCCTCGCGGGGGTGGCGCGGGCAACCTCTACGTCGTCCTCAATGTGAAGAAGCATCCGCACTTCGAGCGCGTCGACGACCACATCCTCTACGACCTGCCGGTGAACATGGCGCAGGCCGCCCTCGGCGCCACCGTCACCATTCCGACCCTCGACGGCGAAGAAGAGGTCGAGATCCCGGCGGGTACGCAATCTGGGGACGACTTCTCTATCCGCGGGCGCGGCGTCCCCCACCTGCGTGGCTCAGGGCGCGGCGACATGATCATCCGGGCCACCGTGGTCATCCCCGAGGAGCTCTCGGACGAGCAGCGCGAACTGATCGAGAAACTCGCAGAGACCATGGGTACGCCCGCCCTCCCCAAGCGCCACAAGAGCTTCTTTGAACGGCTCCGCGACGCCGTCGCCGGCTAGCCAAACTGTGACGAACCTCTGGTACGAAATCACCGCCTCGGTGCCCTCCGCCGAGACGGAAGCGGTCGCCGACGCCATGCGTGCGATTGCCCCCGGCGGCGTCACTGTCGAGGAGCCGATCGACATCCTTGGGCCGGAGATGGGTTTCCGAGTCCGCAAGGGCGAACCGAACCTCGTCCGCGCCTGGCTCCCCGCCAGCGAACTGGGCGCGATCCTCGTCTCCAACCTTCGCGAGGCGATGGAACGCTGGCCGCAGGTCGAACTCACTGCGAGGCCAATCTACGAGCAGGACTGGGCGGTCAACTGGCGCGAGTTCTTCGGCGTCGTCGAAACGGGAGGACGCATCGTCGTCGTGCCGACGTGGATCGAACACGAACCCGCGCCGGGGCAACTGATCATCCGTTTGGACCCCGGCCGCGCTTTCGGCACCGGCCACCACGAGACGACGAGGCTCTGCCTCGTCGCCCTTGAGCGCCACGTCAGGCCCGGAGCCGCGGTCTTCGATGTCGGGACTGGTTCCGGAATCCTCTCCATCGGTGCAAAGCTCCTCGGGGCCGGGGACGTTGATGCGGTTGATATCGACCCCACAGCGGCCGAAGTCGCACGGGAAAATGCCGCCGTCAACGGCGTTTCGGTGAACATCACCGCGGGCGCCATCGACCCCGCTAGCGTCACCCGCACCTACGACATCGTGGTGGCGAACATCAGCGCCGCCGCCAACATCTCCCTCGCTCCGACGTTCGCCGAAGCGGCCCGGGATGGTGGCGTCCTCGTCCTCAGCGGCCTCCTCGACGAGAACGTGGAGGAGGTCTCGGCAGCCATGGCGCCCTGGTTCGAGCAGCGGCACCTCGAAGTCGACCGCGATTGGGCCCTCGTCGAGTTCGTTCGCAAGGCTCGCTAGACTCACACCATGCCCGCGATCCCGCGCGTCTACCTTCCCGGACCACTGGCTCCGGGGGCGATCACCCTGCCGCCGGAGGCGGCGCGACGGCTCGCGAGCGTGCTCCGGCTTTCGTCCGGCGACGCTTTCCTCGCATTCTGCGGGGATGGCAAGGAGTACCTCGCAACCGTGGAGCAGGCGAGCGCCAAACGCCTGATGGCGACCCTTGGGCCCGTCTCCCGCCAGGAGGCCCCGGCTGCCCTCAGCGTGGAACTTTATGCCGGCCTCGTCCGCGCGAACCGGTTCGACCTCGTCGTCGAGAAGACCACTGAAGCCGGGGCCGACGTCATCACACCGCTCATCTCCGAGCGCGCCGCCCGCGGCGACGCCCCCTCAGCCAGCCGCTACGAGCGCTGGGAGCGGCTCGCCGCCGAAGCCGCGGAACAGTCGGGCCGCCTCTATCTGCCCGTCCTCCAACCGCCCGTCACGCTCGAACGCCTCCTTGATCGGCCAGGCCAGTCCATCCTCCTCCCCCACCCCGGCGAGATGCCCTGGCCAGAGGCGGCCAATCTTCTGCCGGGCCGGGGCACGCTCGCTATCGTCATCGGCCCGGAAGGCGGATTCAGCGACGAAGAGGTGGCCTCGGCCCGTCAGCGGGGGGCGATCGTCGCGTCCATTGGCCCCAACGTGTTCCGGACAGAGACGGCGGCTATCGTTACCACCTCGCTGGTGCGCGCGAGCGGCCTACACTGAGTTGGTGCGCACACTCAAGGGCCTCGGCGGCGCTTCCCTCATCTTTGCCGTCTGTTTCGCGCTCCACATCGTTGGTGGCGCCACGGACCAGGGCTGGCTCTTCGCCCTCGCCGTGGTACTCATCTATGTGACCGCTTCGGGTTTCCCGGCCATCGCCTGGTTGCTTGGCGGTCGCCCGGCCGCGGATCGCAGGTTGCTCGCAGGCGGCGCCCTCGTCGGCTTTGTCCTCACCGTGGCGGCCCTGCGCGCGGCAAACGACCGGACCTTCGCCTGGTGGCAGCCGCCGGTGGCGATGGTCGCCGTTATCGTGACGAGCGCCGTGATCGTGGCCGTCGATATGCAGTGGCGGCGGTCGCGCCTCTCCCGGGCGGGAGCGTCAGCTTAGAGAAACGGGTGGTCGTCGAACCGTTCGCCGCCGGTCAGATGGATGATTCCCGCCCAGATCGCGGTGATCCCCCCGACGATGCCGGCCAGTGCGAACGGCAGGCCCAGCACGTGGTGCTTTCGGAACGTCTTCAGCCCGCCGGAAATCATCCCCAGCCCGCCGAGCACGAGAAGGGCGCCGCGGATCGCGAGCCCCGGCTGAAACCGTGGTACGTCCGAAAGGCCGTAGCCATGTTCTTCCGGTTCCTGGTGGGGGTCGTCGCTCACTGGTCGCGGAGGTCGGGGGGAAGCATGTTGGGGATGCCGTCGTCGATCGGATACTCGACTTTGCAGGCGGCGCAATCGATCCGGCCCTCAATGATCTCGCCGTCCTCTTCCTTGTACACGGTCAGAGTTACTTCGCCCTTGCACGTCGGGCAGACGAGAATCTCCATCAAGTCGGGTCGCATCCCGGAATCGTACGACGGTGGGTGCAAAGCGTCACCAGCGCTGGCGCTTGCAACAGTGGCGGTGCCGCGCGAAGGTGGCCCCATGTCCGGGGAACACCGCTCGTGAATTGGGTCACGCTCCTCGTCGTGGGGACTATCGGCTTCCTCACCTGGAGGGCCTGGCGGAACGGCTTCATCCGCGAGCTGGTGTCTCTCGCTGCGGTCGTTCTCGCCATCCCAATTGCGGGCATCTTCTACGATGACCTCTACCCGAAGGTGGAGCCGATCGTCGACAACCAGGTCGGCGCGGCGCTGTTGTCGTTCCTCGCGATCCTCGCGGGGGTGATCATCGGCGGCCAGGTCGCTGCCCATCTGCTCCGCCGCGGGGCCGAGATCCTCAACCTTGGCGCCGCCGACCAGCTTGCCGGTGCGGTCTTCGGCTTCGTCAAGGGCATCATCATCTGCCAGGTGATCCTCATCGCCTTCGTTGCCTTCCCCAAGCCCGACGTCCGCAACGCAATCGACGACTCGAAGGCGGCCCAGACGCTCCTCGACGGCACGCCGTTCGTCCTCACCATCCTTCCGGGCGCCTTCGACAAGGCCATCCACGTCTTCCTCGATGGCGCCAACAATCTCGACGGCAAACTCCAGCCTGGACAAGGCTCATAGGAAATACGCCCGGCACACGCGGGTGCTACACTCGCCGCGCATTCGCCAATGGCTCTTCCGCAAGGAGGTTCTCCGTGCCTGAATCGGCCGCTACCGAGTCCGAACGACAGCTCCTTCGCCTCGCAGCGGGGAGCCGCCTCGCCTTCCAGAACACGCCCGCGCCGGTTGGGACGTCGCCCCGCACGGTCGTGGGATTCCGCGGCAAAGCGAGGCTCTACTACTACGCACCGGAGGCGGAGTCCCGCCTCAGGACGCCGCTCGTCCTCTTTCCCTACCTCGGCATCAGCCGCCCCTACATCTTCGACCTCCGCCCCGACGAATCGTTCGCCCGCTTCCTGACGGCGAACGGCGTGCCCTTCTACCTCGTCGACTGGGGCGTCTTCGGCCCCGAAGACCGCGAGGTAGGGATGGCGGACATCATCGCCGACCGCATCCCCTCCCTCCTTCGCCAGGCGATCGACCACTCGGGGGCGCCCGAGGCAACGGCCTTCGGCTACTGCATGGGCGTGCCGATGACGGCGAGCGCCCTCGCGCTCAACCCCGACCTCCCGGTGAAGAATTTCCTTGCCATGGTCGGCCCCATCGACTTCAGTGAGGGGGAGTTCCCCGAACAGACCGCCGCCGACAGGTTCAATGTCGATGCGGTCGTCGAAACCTTTGACATGATGCCCGCTGAGTTCGTCCGCTCCGGATTCAAAATGCTGAATCCCATGGGCGACACAAAGCAGTTCCAGTCCCTCGTCGAGAACATGTGGAACCCGGACTGGTTGCGCAACTTCCGGGCCATGAATCGCTGGTCGGAAGAGTGGGTGCCCCTCCCGAAGCAGTTCTTCCGCCAGTGGGTCCACCACTTCTATCAGGAGAACCAGCTGGTGAAGGGCGAGTTCCGCGTCTTTGGAGAACGCGTCGACCTCTCTCAGATTCGGGTCCCTACCCTGTGCATCTCCGCTTCCCGCGACGATATCGTGCCCCCGTCCAGCGCCCGCGCCCTCGTTGATTCGATCGCCAGCGAAGACAAGCAGTATCGGGAACTCCCGGGTGGCCACATCAGCGTGATCGCCGGGAGGAAGGCGCGTGAAGATGCCTGGCCCGGCGTGCTCGCCTGGCTCAAGGATCACGACTGAGACGATGTCCGCTGCCCCGCCCGTCCCTGAGGCCGTACTCGATGCTGCCGGCTGGAAACCCGAGCGTGCGCCCGTCATCGTCCAGACGGGCTGGGACAACTATCTCTGGAAGTTCCAACACGAAGCCGCCGCCTACGCACTTCGCGTCGTGCGGTTGCCGAAACATGCAGATGCCGGGGCCCGCCTCGCGGCCTTCGAGTTCGAGCTGGCGGCGATGGATATTGCCCGCGATGGTGGGCTGCCGGTGCCCGGTGTTGTCGCTCGGGGTACCTATGAAGGAGCGCCGTTCATGGTCATGGAGTGGCTCCCCGGCGTCACCATGCTGGACATGGTCCGCCGAAGGCCGTGGCAGGCCCGTCGCCTCGGTCGTGAGTTTGGGAGACTCCAGGCGCGGCTCCACACCCTTTCCAGCGACCGGCTCCGACCCCTGACAGATACCGACTGGGTCGACCGCGCCGGCCACCCTGCGCTGATCGCGGTCATACACCGGGAACTTGCCGGCTCAGATGCTCGCCTCTGTCACTTTGACTTCCATCCTCTCAACGTCCTCCACGATGGGGAGTCGGTGACAGGCCTCCTCGACTTCACCAACGCTTCCGCTTCCGACATTCGCGCCGACCTCGGCATGACGAACGCGGTGCTGGTCGCGGCACCGCTTCCCCCTGGAGTGGCTGGCCGGGCGATGAACATGCTCCGGCGCCGCTTCACGCTCGGCTGGCGCGAGGGATATCTCGATTTCGCAGGGCACTTTCCGCTCGAGCCGGCATTCGAAGCCCTGGGTTACGCGATATATCACTACGAGTTCGCCACTGCGGTGGACGAAGACCGCGGCTGGGCCGACGTCCGCGACTTGAAGCGCCTGCTCGTGTTGCGGGATGAAGCCCTGCAGCGGGCCGGGATCGTCTAGTCGGCCTTCTTCTTGCGCGGCCGCCGCTTCTTGGCCACCAGCTCCGTGAGCTGGTCGTCGATCCGGTCGAGGCGCAGGAGGACAGTGTTCATCTGGTCCATCAGCCGCCTGAACTCGCTCAGGGGCACGCCACCGGCCATCTCCACCGCGGGCTCGGCGATCTTTTTCCTCGCCTCGGCGAGGTTCGCCTGGGTGCCGAGATAGGTATCACGGGCCTGGCGGACCGCCTCTTCCTGCTCCCCCGATTCCGAGGCCCCTTCGATGGCGGTGTTCCAGGTCTTCAGGAACTCATCCGTCGTCTTCTTCCACGCGGACATCATTTCGGCAAAGGGGTCGGCCTGAGTCATGGCCGTAATCCTAGCACCGGTTCTTCCCTCCGTGTCATCGAATTGTGACCGGGATGCCGCACTCTTCCTGTACCTGCGCGGTGTACCCTTGCACGAATGGCCGAGCTCATCGAGACGCGCGCCTTGACGAAGCAGTACCCGGGTGTCACTGCCCTCGACGCCATCGATCTCGAACTCGAACCGGGAATCATCGGCCTCGTCGGCGCCAACGGGGCCGGCAAGAGCACGCTCCTCAAGATCCTCCTTGGCCTGATCGACTCGACGTCAGGTTCCGCTCGGATGCTTGGCTACGATGTTGCCTCAGAAGGCCCCGTCGCCCGCCAGTTCGTCGGGTACATGCCCGAACACGATTGCCTGCCGGTCGATGTCTCTGCCACCGAATTCGTCGCTCACATGGCCCAGATCAACGGGCTCCCTCGCGGCGCCGCCCGCGAACGCACCGCTGAGACGCTCCGCCACGTCGGACTCTTCGAAGAGCGCTACCGCGAGATGCGCGGCTACTCCACCGGCATGAAACAACGCGTCAAGCTCGCCCAGGCTTTGGTCCACGACCCGCGCCTGATGCTCCTCGACGAGCCCACCAACGGCCTCGACCCTGAGGGCCGCGACGAGATGCTCGACCTCGTCCGCCGGACCGGCAAGGAGTTCGGCATCTCCATCATCATGGCCTCTCACCTCCTGTCGGAGATCGAACGGGTCTGCGAACACCTTGTCGTTATTGATGCCGGCAAGCTGGTCCAGTCCGACAGCATCGCCACGTTTACCGCGCGCACTCCCGTGCTCCGTGTCGAGATCGATGGGCCGGCTGCCGCCGTCGCCACGCGTATCCGCGATGCCGGCTTCGAGGTCACCGCCGATGGCCGCGAACTTCGTGTCCAGATGACGGACGATCGCGTCTACGATCTCATTCGCGACGCGACGATCGAAGCGGGCGTTGGTCTCGTCCGCCTCGAACAGGACCGCCGCCAACTCGAGGACCTCTTCCGCGACTCCGTCGAAGCGGGGGAGGCAGCAGGTGTCTGAGCGCGCCGCAGGCAACATCTACGACCTCGGCTACCGCCGCTACCAGGGGGCTCGACTCGGCCGCTCCCAGGCCATCCTCACGCTCTATCTCTACAACCTGCGTGCATCGTTCGGGTTCGGTCGCCGGCCTGTCAGCAAGATCTTTCCGTTTGCCTTCGCGATCATCGCCTTCCTCCCGGCCGCCATCTTCCTCGGTGTCAACGCGATCATCCCGGTCGGCGACACCGTCAACATCTGGGCGCCCGAGGACTACTACGACCTGATCCAGTACATCCTCGCGCTCTTCCTGGCGACGGTGGCCCCGGAGATTGCCGGGCGCGACCAGCGGACGCGCACCCTCAGCCTCTACTTCTCTCGCGCGCTCAGCCGGGTCGACTACGCCCTGGGCAAGTTCGCCGCACTCACCACGGCGATGCTCATCCTTACGCTCGGTCCCCAACTTCTCCTCTTCTTTGGCAATGGGTTTGCCGGCGATGATGTCTGGGGCTACTTCAAGGACTCGGGCACGGACATCGGCCCGATCATCCTCAGCGCCGTCTGGATCTCCGCGATCATGGCAGCCATTGGGCTCGCGATTGGTGCCTGGGTGCCCCGCCGCTCTTATGCCACCGTCGCCATCCTGGCCACCTTCGCCCTTCCGCTGGCCGTGACGGGCGTCATGATCGACGCCGCCGGGATCGACGTTGGCCGCTGGAGCATCCTCATCACCCCCACCTTCGTCTTCCACGGCTCGACGTATTGGTTCTTCCGCACCAGCGAGGTCGACATCTTCGACAGGGCAAACTTCAACGGCCTCATCTATATCGGAGCCGGACTCGCCTGGTTGGCGATAGCCGGTGGTCTCATGGTCCGGCGGTTCCAACGGGTGGCCGCGTGACCATTGCTGAAGCCTCACCCGCACCGGCATCGACCGGCGCGACGGTCGAACTGGTCAATGCCTCCCGTTGGTACGGGAACATCGTCGCCGTCAACGACATCTCCTTCGAGCTTCATCCCGGCGTCACCGGGCTCCTCGGACCCAACGGCGCCGGCAAGAGCACCATCCTCCACATGCTCTCTGGCTTCCTCAAACCCTCCAACGGCGAGGTCCGGATCCTGGGCCAACCGGCATGGCAGAACGAGGAACTCTACCGCGTCCTCGGTCTCGTCCCGGAACGGGAGGCGGTCTACCCGTTCCTCACGGGCACGGAGTTCGTGGAGCTGTCGGCCCGCCTCCAAAAGCTGCCTGATCCCGCTGCTGCCGCGCGCACCGCAATCGCCGCGGTCGAGATGGGATTCGCCGCCGGCCGGGCTACCGGCGGCTACAGCAAGGGCATGAAGCAGCGGATCAAGGTTGCCGCCGCCCTCGTCCATGACCCGCAGGTCCTCCTCCTCGATGAGCCATTCAACGGCGCTGACCCCCGCCAGCGGCTCCAGATGATGGACCTCTTCCGCCGCCTCGCGGCCGAGGGCCGAACGCTCGTCTTCTCCTCCCACATCCTCGAAGAAGTCGAGCGGCTGGCCGAGAATGTCCTCGTCATCGTCGCCGGGCGCCTGGCCGCAAGTGGCGATTTCCGCGAGATCCGCAAGCTCATGACCGACCGCCCGCATACCTTCACCGTGCGCACCAGCGACAACCGGGCGGTGGCAGCCGCGCTCATCGGCGACCCCAGCGTCTTCGGTGTGGAACTGGACGACGATCGCGTCACCGTGCGCACCAACCAGTTCGCCGCCTTTACCTCCTCGATCTCGGCCATCGCCCGGGATAGCGCCATCACGCTCTACGAGCTGCGCCCCACCGATGAATCGCTTGAGAGCGTCTTCAGCTACCTGGTGAAGCGGTGAGCGGCGTCGTCTTCAGGCTCACCATGCGTCAGCTGATGGGCCGGGGCCGCACCATCCTCATGCTCCTCCTCGCCCTGGTGCCGCTCCTCATCGCCATCATCGTTCGGCTCGTTTCACCCGCGGACTATGAAAACCAGCGGTTCGTTGCCAACGCCCTCTACCAGGGCATCGTCGTCACGCTCGTCCTCCCGTTGGTCGCCCTCGTCTACGGTACGGCCGTCCTCGGTGCCGAAATTGAAGATGGTACGGCCGTCTACGTGCTTTCCAAGCCCATCCCCCGGTCGGCGATCGTCCTTGCCAAGCTTGCCGCCGCCTGGATTGCGACGACCGCGACCGTCGCCGGCTGTGCCCTCCTCGCGGCCATCGTCGGCATCGTTGGCGCCCCGGAAGATGGAATCATCATCGGGTTCACCATCGCGATCGCCCTTGGTGCCCTCGTCTACTCCGCGCTCTTTATCTTCCTCAGCGTGGTCACCAGCCGGGCCCTCATCGCCGGGCTCGCCTACGTCTTCATCTGGGAAGGTCTCATCAACGGGCTGTTCACCGGCACACGTTTTCTCAGCATCCGCCAGTACACACTCGGCATCGCCGATGCTTTCACAACCGTCAGCAACAGCATTTTCGAGGCCAGGCTGAACCCGGCAACGGCCTTCATCGCCACAGCGGTGGTCGGCGTCTTCGCCACCTGGGGCGCTATCCGGCGACTTCAGCGTTATGAGATCGGCGAGACAACCTAGAGACTGCCTCTACGGAGGTGCCATGTTGGACGAACAGCCCCAGACCAAAGAAGCCATTCTCGCGCGGTTTGCGACGGCGGCCGCCGCACTGGATGCGGCCATTGCGCGCTTCTCCGACGACGAACTGCTTGAGCCGCCGTCCGCTGCCGGGTGGTCGAAGCGCGACGTCCTTGCCCACATCGCCGCTGATCATCGCTGGTGGGCGGGCCAGCTTGCCGCCATGCTTGAAGGAAGAGTCCCCACCGCCGGGGAATGCTACGACGGCTTCGCCCCGCCCGGCTCTGATATCGACATGGCGACGCAGGAAGGGCGCAACGCCTGGCAACACCGGGAGACGGCCAGTCAGCCATTGGCCGACATCCGACGTGACCTGCGGTTCTACCGGGCGCGTGTGGTGGAACTGGCGGAGCAACTACAGGCATCGGAGTTCGCCAGGGATTATGCCATCGGCGACAACGGCTTCACCGGCCACGTTCGCCCGGCGACCGAAGGTGAGCCTGGCTTCCCGCTCTGGCAGTGGTTTCGTGGCAACACCTGGCACCACTACGAAGATCACCTTGAGTCACTGCAGGCATAGCAGATCTGGGGGCGCGGGCCCCCATGACTGCGGGTTCCTCGCTCTCAGCGAAGGCCTCAGTACTCCTTAGCCGCCGGCCAGCTTCACGGTGTGCCCGGCCTTCTCCAACGTCGCCGCCACTCGCTCCCGCTGATCGCCCTGGATCACGAGATTCCGTCCTTCGAGCGTGCCGCCACTGCCGCACTGTGACTTGAGGCTCTTCAGCAGCTTCTCCAGTTGGGCAGGGTTGCCGGGAACGCCGGTGATCAGGGTCACCGTTTTGCCGCCGCGACCGGTCTTCGAACGCATCACGCGCACGATCCCGTCATCCGGCACCGCGGGCGCGGCCTGCTTCGCTGCCGGGCTCTGTTTCGTTGGGGCTGTCGGTTTCGCGCGGCCGCCATCGGTCGAATAGACGATCCGGCCATCGCTTGCCGGGCGGCGGTTCATCCCGCCCGCTGCCCTACTTTGCTACCGAGTTCGCCGAGCAGGTGCCGGTATTCGTCCACCGTAGAAGCGGGCAGATGGTTGGCCTCGAGCTGGCGACGGACGTCGGGGCGGTTGGGGTCGTAACCCCGGCCGGCCAGCGTGCTGAGTTCCTGGCCGGCGATCTTGAAGTACTCCTGCAGGCCCCGGCGTGCGAAACCCATCCGCTCGACAGCCTGGGCGCGGTCGGCTTCCACTGTCGCCACTTCACCGCCACCGATGTGCGTGATGAAGTCCTCAAACTCCTGCTCGCTCATGTTCCCGGCCGCTTCGCCCAGCTGCTCCTTGAATCGGGCGGCGCGATCCTCTGCCTGCTGCTCGTTGGGTACCAGGCGCACCGAGCTCTGCAGGCCCGCTTCGTAGGCGAGCGTGGCGCCGCTCAGGGTGCGAATGCGGCTGATCGCGTCGTTGAGCTGGGAGACGTGGGAGATGTAGGCGTCGTAGGGAGACGCCAGTTTCCAGACAAGGGTGCGGACACTCACGGGCATGACCTCCTAGTCGCCGCCACCCCGTAGCAGGTCTTCGACATCACGGATGACGTCGTCGGCGGAAAGCTCGCCGCCGTCGCCCTCCGTCTCGGGGGGGCCGGACTCGCCGTACTGCTGTTCCAGCGTGCGTACATATTCGCCGATCTGGCCGTCCCCTGCCGAGGCTTCCTCCACCTTTTCGACGAACTGCTCGCCCTCGCGCTCGAGGTCGCCGGTCGGTGGCGTGAAGCCGAGCATCGGGTGGAGCGCCTTGAGGAGCGCCATCGTCGCGGGCGGGTTCTCGGCAACGTTCAGGTAGTGCGGGACGCCGGCTGCCAGGCTCAGCAGTGGTACATTGCGTCGCCGCAGCGTGTCGTGGAGGACGCCGATGATCCCCGTCGGGCCCTGGTACATCGAGCGGCCCAGCCCGAAGCGCGACACGAGTTCCGGGTCGGCCGAAGAGCCGGTCACCGGGATGGGCCGCGTGTGCGGCGTTGCCGCCGGCCGCGCCACCAGCGTGCACACCAACGAGGGGGAGCAGCCGGTGATCACCTCGCTCAACCGGTCACTGAAGGTCCTCCAGCGGAGGTTCGGCTCGACTCCGCTGACCACGACCAGGTCATGGTCTGCCGAGGGCATCCGTGCGTAGAACGCTTCGTTCTGAGGCCAGCTCAGCACGCGTTCCCCATCGTCATCGATGCTGACCATGGGCCGCGTGTCTGTAAAGACATAATATTCTTCAGGTTCGATCGTCAGGAAGCTTTCGGCGTCGTACGTCTCCACCAGGTGACGGGCGGCGTCGACGGTGACCGTGCCGGTGTCGCTCCAGCCCATAAAGGCCATGACTACGACCGGCGAACGGAGACCCTCGACCGGTTCGTAGGTAAATCCATCCACACTGTCATTCTAGGGCGCGAGGCCACGCGGGTCATTCGACGCCGGCTGCCCTCAATGCTGCCTTGCGGTAGTACATCGGCGCGCCTTCGCCGCCTTTCCGCAACATGATCACTTCCGCCATCACGGCGATTGCGATTTCCTCGGGTGATTCGGCATGGATGTCGAGGCCGATCGGGGTGCGGACGCGGGCTATTTCGTCGCGGTCGAAGCCCTCTTCGACCAGGTGTTCGAGCACCGTCGCCGACCTTCGTCGCGAACCGATCATCCCGAGGTACCGGGCGCCGCGACCGAGGCACTTCCGCAGCGACAGCTCGTCCTGCTTGTGGCCTCGTGTGACCAGCACGATCGATGTGTCGCTCGTGATCGGGAAGGCGTCGAGTGCCTCTTCAAAGTCCGCGCAGATCACCTCGTCCGCTTCCGGCAACAGCTCCGGGTCGGCGAAGTCGTCCCGGTCGTCGATCACCGCTACGTGGAAATCCAGGAAGTCGGCGAGCTTCACCAGCGAACGGCCGACATGCCCGGCTCCGACCACGAGGAAGGTCGGCTTCGCCTCCACAACCTCGACATAGATAGAGGTGGCGCCCCGCACGGTGCGGGTGTTCAGGTGGTCCCCATCCAGGTAGACAGTCTGGGCGCTGTGCGCGGCGAACGTATCTCCGGCGAAGTCGACAATCAGCGCGTCGAGGGTGGCGTTGCCCAGGCTCCCGAAGGTGGCGCCGCCGGGTTCGACGAGGAGGCGCGCGCCCTGCACCAGCGTCGCGTCCGGCCCCGGCTCGAGGAGAGATGCGAGGAGGACGGGCGTGCCGCCTTCTGCCGCCTGCAAGAGCCGCTTCGTGAGCGCCAGTTTTTCCTCGTCGGGCATGAGTTCAGTCTACGCGCCTTCGCTGACTCATTCTGGTTGCCGGGTTACGCTCTGGAGATTCCCGTCCCTGTGAGGCCCGGCCATGGATGCACTGCACCGGCGCGACCCCGATGTCGCCGCGATCATCGATCGCGAAGAGCAACGGCAGATCGAAACGCTCGAGCTGATCGCCAGCGAGAACTACGCTTCCGCGGCGGTGCTCAACGCCACCGGCTCGGTCTTCACCAACAAGTACGCCGAGGGCTACCCGGGCAAGCGCTACTACGCTGGCAACACCTTCAGCGATGAACTCGAAACCCTCGCAATCGAGCGCGCCACGAGCCTATTCGGGGCCGAACATGCCAACGTCCAGTGCACCAGCGGCGCCGAAGCAAACATGGCTGCCTACCTCGCCTTCGCTGAGCCCGGCGACACGATCATGGGGATGGAGCTGTCGCAGGGTGGGCACCTCACCCATGGATCGCCGGTCAACTTCAGCGGCAAGCTCTACCACTTCGTCCCCTACATGGTGGACCGCGAGAGCGAGACCATTGACCTCGACAGCGTCCGCGCCGTGGCCAAGGAGGCGAAGCCGAAGATCATCGTCGCCGGCGCAACCGCCTATCCGCGGGCCATCGACTTCAAGGGTTTCGGCGAAATCGCCCGTGAAACCGGCGCCCTTCTCATGGTCGACATGGCCCACATTGCCGGCCTCGTCGCCGGTGGCGTCCACGAATCGCCCGTGCCATACGCCGGTGTGGTCACCTCGACGACGCACAAGACGCTGCGAGGTCCCCGAGGCGCCCTCGCTCTCTCCACCCTCGAGAACGCGGATGCCCTCGATCGCGCGGTCTTCCCGGGCACCCAGGGCGGACCCCACCTTCACTCCATCGCCGGCAAAGCTGTCGCCTTCGCCGAGGCTGCAAAGCCCGAGTTCAAGGTGTACGCCCGGCAGATCGTGACAAACGCCGCGGCGCTCGCGCAGGGACTGATCGATGGGGGCATCCGCCTCGTTTCTGGCGGCACCGACAACCATCTCATTCTCGTTGACTGCAATTCCACGGGAATCAGCGGCCTCAAAGCGCAGAACGCCCTGCAGGGCGCTGGCATCATCACCAACCGCAACACGATCCCCTACGACGAGCGCTCCCCCTACGTGACCAGCGGCCTGCGCATGGGCACGCCTGCCCTCACCTCCCGTGGCATGGGGCCGGGCGAGATGCAGCAGGTCGCCACGTGGATTGTCCGGGTGCTGAAAGACCCCGACGGCGACGGCGTCCGCGAGGCCGTGCGCAAGGAAGTGGCGGACTTTGCCCGCGGCTTCCCCGTCCCCGGCATCACCGATCGCGACAGCTAGACGACGCGCCGCGCCCGATACTCCTCGGATTCGGGCACGCGCCAGCCGAGCAGCAACAGCGCGGCCGTCGCGATCCCCAGCAGCAGGAATGCCAGTTCGAGGCCGCCCGTTTGCGTCGGTGAGCGTTCGACAATCAGCACGATTACCGGCGTCGCCAGGACCCCGCCCATGAAGCGGAACATCCCGCGCAGGCCGGCGATAGTGGCCAGCCGCTCGGGCGCCAGCTCAATCGCCGCAGCATTGGCGGGTGGATTGGTGATGCCGACGCCCGCGCCCATCACCATGACGACGAGCGCGAGGTAGACGAAGTTGTCCGGATGGAGGGGTCCGATCGCAGCGTCGTGGATGCCCATGGAGAGCGTGGCCAGTCCGACTGAGGTGATCACCAGGCCGGCCATGATCGGGCGACGCAGACCGATCCTCGGCAACAGCGAGGCAGTCGCCAGCGAAACGAGGACGACAAGGATCGCCCTCGGGGTGAGGAGCGCGCCGGCTTCGCTCGGCGAAAAGCCGTACGCCTCCTCTGCATAAAGGGGGAGGAACGAAAACGCGCCGAAGAGCGTGGCGCCGTAGCCGAATTGGAGCATGTTCACCATGAGGAAGTCGCGCTGCCGGACCAGTTCCAGGTCGACAAGCGGACTGCTTGCCCGGCTCTCGCGGCGAATGAACGCCCAGCCAAAGACGACCGCGGCGATGAGCATTGCAACCACCACCGGGACATTCACCGAGCCGGACTGCGACAATTCGGTCAGGGCCACGACAATCGGCGTAACCAGGGCGCTAAGGAGGGCTGCGCCGAGAATGTCCGTGCGGCCGCCCGGGTCGGTGCCTCGGCCTCGCTTCAGGGCAAAGAGCCCCAGCAATACCACCAGCGCCCCCGCCGGGACGTTCAGCCAGAACGTCCAGCGCCATCCAACTGTGTCGACGATGAGGCCGGCGATGTTCGGTCCGATGATCGAACCGGCTGGCCCGACGGACGACACCAGGCCGATCGCCCGCACCCGGCTGTTGGGGAACGCGTCTCCGACAACTCCGTAGGCTGATGGCTGTACCGTTCCGGCGGCCAGGCCCTGCAGAGCCCGCCCCACAATCAGGATCCAGATGTTCGGCGCCAGGGCGCACACGGCCGACGCGGCGGCGAAGGTCCCGATGCCCCCCACGAAAATGACCCGGCGCCCGAACTGGTCGCTCAGCCTTCCCGAGATCGGCATCGAGATGGCCTGGGCCATCGTGTAGATCGTGATCGTCCAACCGACCCACCGGAGGGGAGCATCCAGACCGTCGATGAGGGCGGGAAGGGCGACAGACACCATCGAGAACTGCAGCGAAGTCAGGAGAATCGCCAGTCCGACGAGACCGAAAAGGAAGATTGGGTGATGCCGCGACACGCCGAATCACCTTACGATCGACCTCGCGTTCGGCGTAGCGTCGCCGATTTCGATTGAGCCGAACAACGCCGAGTGATACGGTAAGGCGTCTCGACCGGGAGCACGGCTCGCTCAGCGGGCAATCCCATCGCCCGGTCAGGTGGAGTCCCCATGCGTGAATACGAATTGGCCGTGATCTACGACCTCGAACTTGCGGAGGCCGAAGGTCCGGAGGCCAGCGTCGAACGCGTCAAGAGCGCCGTCGAAGCTGCCGGTGGCACCGTCAAGGAAGTCGATCACTGGGGCCGTCGCCGAATGGCCTACCCCATCAACAAGGCTATCGATGGCGATTTCATCATCAGCCGCATCGAGATCGATCCGGCCACGGTGAGTTCCATCGAGGCTGCACTGAAGATCGATGAGCGCGCCTTCCGTACCCTCGTTGTCCGGGCCGATGAACTCTTCGAGATAACGCCCATGCAGGATCGTCGCGACCCACGCCCGTACGGCGGACGGCCCGCCGATGGTCCGGCCCCGGCCGCAGAAGGCTCGGCTCCCGCGACTGCAGAAGCCGCGCCGGCGACGGAGACGGCTGGCGCACCCGCCGAGGCGACCGCGGAAGCACCTGCCGCCGAGGCTGAGGCTCCTGCTGCTGCCGAAGCTCCCGCTCCCGAAGCGGAGGCTCCTGCTGCCGAAGCCGAGGCTCCCGCCGCCGAAGCCGAAGTTCCCGCTCCCGTGGCGGAGGCTCCCGCTGCTGAAGTCGAAGCTCCTGCCGCTGAGGCGGAAGCTCCCGCCGCCGCGGAAGCTGAAGAAACTGACGACACCGCTGAAGCCGAGGCTGAAGAGAAGACGGAGGAGTAGCCGTGGCCAACCTCAACAAGGTCATGCTCATCGGCAATACGGGCCGCGACGCCGAGATGCGGTACACGGCGAACGGCAATGCCATGGCCACCTTCAGCATGGCCGTCAACACCAACCGCCGGAATCCCGCCGGAGAGTGGGAGACCGAGACCGAATGGTTCAACGTCGTGATGTTCGGAGATAGCGCCGAACGCCAGGCGCAGTACATCACCAAGGGCAAGCAGATCTACGTGGAAGGCCGCCTTCGGACCCGCAACTGGGACGACGATCAGGGCCAGAAACACTATCGAACTGAAGTGATTGCCAACCTCGTCCAGTTCCTCGACCGCCGCAGCGATTCCGAGGGCGGCGGAGGCAGCGGAGGTGGCGGCAATCGTGGCGGTGGCGACGATTGGGGCGACGGCTTCAGCGGCCGCTCCACCGGCGGCTCAATGGATGCCGACGACCTGCCATTCGAATAACCCCGGCTTCGGCCGAGACCATCCCCGGCGTGCACAGCACGCAAACCCTTCGGGAGGAATGCTATGACCACGGAACAACGATCACCCGCACCGGCGCCGTCCGGTGACCGCCCGCCCTACCGGCCTTCTGGCGACCGCCCCTCCGGCGACCGTCCCGGCGGCGATCGCCCACAGGGCGACCGCGAACGACGGCCCCCGCGGCGGTTTGGCGGCCGCCGTAAGGTTTGCCGCTTCTGTGCCGACCACATGGCCGGCGTCGATTACAAGGACATCGGCCGGCTCCGCATGTTCATCAGCGACCGGGGCAAGATCGAACCTCGCCGTAAGACCGGTACCTGCCAAAAGCACCAGCGCATCGTCGCTATTGCGATAAAGCGCGCCCGCCACATGGCGCTGTTGCCCTATACGCTCGGTCATGTTCGGGCCACGCGGATTTTCCCAACCCGCGGATAATCTAAGCTTGGTTGCAGGGACCTTACCCGCAGGGACCACATGAGCCGTCGCGACCGTACCACCGGACTGCCCCGCCCGCGCGAGCGTGGCGCCGCTTCCCATGGCCCAACCTTCCTTGGGATCCATTGGACCGACGCGCACTGGCGCATCGCCATTCTCGGCGGCGTCGCCATCATCGGCCTCTTCGTCCTCGGGATCTTCGTTTGGCGCTGGTACGTCGAACACGTTCGCTATCCGAACACGGTCGTCCTTCGGGTTGAAGACCAGGAGTTCACCCTCGACTACTTCACGGAACGCTTGCCCGGCTTCGCCCAGGCGAACTCGTCCCTCACGACGGGCTTTCGCGAGCCAGCTCTTCTCAGCAAGCTCGAGGAAGAGGCGATCACAATCATCGCCGCCGAGGGCCGTGGCGTGGACCTGAGCGACGATGCTGTGACCCAGTGGATCGCGGATGACCTGGGCGTCCCCGTCGGCGGCGCCGGCAGTTCCTTCGACACCCTCTACCGCCAGCGGCTGAAAACGCAGGGCCTCAGCAACGCCGACTACCGGCGCCTCGCAAAGGCGCAGCTAGCAGACTCGAAATTGCAAGAAATCCTGAAGGATGAACGCGGCCCGACCGGCACGCTACTCACCCTGAGGGTTGTCTCCGTCGCCTCGGAAGCGGATGCGCAAGCCATTCGTGATCGCATCGAAGGTGGCGAAGACATGGGCACTATCGCCCAGACGGAGTCGCTTGACCTCCAGAGCCGCCAGCAGGACGGGCTCACGCAGCCCACCCCGCCCGAGCTCTACGCCGACTCTGCCCAGCAGGCGCTTGCTGACCAGCCGGTCGATACGCTGGTTGGTCCCATCCAGGTCGGCAGCAACTGGTGGGTCGCCCGCGTCGAGCGGGTGCAGGACGACGGCACCTACACCGACACCCAGCGCGACCAGCTTGCGACCGTCGACTTGAAAGCCCTCATCAACCAGCAGCGAGAGTCGCTCGACATCAAGAAGAACCTGACCAACTCCGACATCGAGTGGGCCTACCGCCACGTGGACGCGGTGCCGGCCTCCAGCAACTAGGTGCGTCCCGCCACCAGCCCGATCGAGATCGGCCTGCTCGGTCTGGGGACCGTCGGCGGCGGAGTAGCGGCCGCCCTGGCTCGCAACGGCGAGAGTATTGCCCAGGCTGCCGGGGCCCCGATCGTCATCCGCAAAGCATTGGTACGTGACAAGAGGCGCCCTCGTGCGGCGGAGGTCGATCGCTCCATTCTCACGCTGAATCCGGCTGAAGTGATTGAAGACGATGCCATCACCATCGTCGTCGAGTTGATGGGTGGCGAAGAGCCCGCCAACTCGCTCATCCGAGCCGCCCTCAAGCAGGGGAAGCACGTTGTCACGGGCAACAAGGAAGTGATCGCCAAGCACGGGGCCGAGTTGATCGCGTTGGCCCGGGAGAACGGTGTGGGCCTGCTCTTCGAAGCGAGCGTTGGCGGCGGTATCCCCATCATTTCTCCGCTTCGCCGCGACCTTGCCGGGAACGAAGTCGTCGCGATTTCGGCGATCATCAACGGGACCACGAACTACATCCTCACGCGCATGGCCCAGGAGGGCGCGAGCTTTTCCGACGCCCTCGGAGAGGCCCAGCGCCTCGGTTATGCCGAAGCCGACCCGACCAGCGACGTCGAGGGTATCGACGCTGCCTACAAGCTGGCGATCATGGCGTCACTCGGATTCAAGACGCGCGTTGACTACACGGCGGTCCACCGCGAAGGCATCTCCTCCCTCGAAGCTCGCGACTTCCAGTACGCCGAGGAACTGGGCTACGCGATCAAGCTCGTCGCCCGCGCCGAACGCGTGCCCGAGGGCATTCTTGCCCGGGTCGTGCCGACGTTTCTTCCGCTCACCCATCCGCTCGCCCGCGTCGACGGTGTGCTCAATGCGGTGCAGGTAAACGCCGAGCCGGTAGGCAGCGTCACGTTCCAGGGACCTGGCGCCGGAGCCGGCGCCACCGCAAGCGCCGTGCTCGCTGACGTCATCGAGCTTGCCCGCCTGGTGATAAACGGGGCTCCCGGTCTGGCCCCACCTGTAGCAGGCGATGACATTCCCCTGCTTCCGTTGGGCTATTTGCAGACCCGGTACTATATCCGCGTAACGGTCGACGATCGGCCCGGCGTGCTTGCCCAGATAGCGTCGCTACTCGGCCAGTACGACGTCAGCATCGCGGCCGTCACACAGAAAGAAACGTTCGATGATGACCAGACGGCCGAGCTGGTGATCACCACTCATTCCGCCCGGGAGAGCGCCATCCAGCAGGCACTGGAAGAGATTGTCGCCCTCCCTTCGGTGAGCCGGCTTGGCGCCCTTCTCAGGATCGAGAGCTAGACGTGGCAGGAACCGCCCCGCGCGACGCAGTTTCCCCGGAGATGATCGACTGGCTCCAGGGTGAGATTCGCCAGCTCACCGAGAACCAGGCAGCCAGTCTCAGCCACCTGGACCAACTTCGTCGCCAGGTCCATTCCCTCGCCGAGCAGGTGATCCAGTCCGAGCGCGCCATCCGCGAGGTCGACCCCAAGTTCATCCCCTTCCAGGGCATCCCCGACAAGCTCCGCGAGATCGAAGAGAGCCACGAGCACCTGCGGCAGGAGATCACGTCGAACCGGGCCGAGGTCGAAAACGCCCTCAGGATCTCCGCCGCTGAGTCCCAGTACGACCGCGAGGAGCGGGCCGACCTTGCCCGCCGCTTCGAGCAGGCAGTTCAGCAGCTGGCCGTCATCAGCGCGGACACCGCTCGCGTGCAATCGCAGACGGTGCAGTTCACACAGACGATGCAGCTCCTTACCGACCGCCAGCGCGAAGTAGAGGAACTTGGCCAGCACCTGGCGACCCGCGTTGACCGCATCATCGAAGTCAACCGCGACATGGAGGCCCGCCTCCTGCGCGAGTACAAGGATCACCAGGACGATCGTTTCGAAGTCGTCTTCGAGCGCCTCCAGGTCGTTGGGGAGATGGTCCGCCGCAACGAGGAGCTCATCCAGTCGGTGGCCGCCGAACGCTCGATCCGCGACGACCTCCTCCAGGAAGTCGGCATCCTTCGCGACCAGCAGGCGCGGCTCGAAACCCGCCTGATCGTCGTCGAAGAGCTGGGCGAAAAGCTGCTTGTCGAAATCGACAAGGCCCAGGCCGACATCACGCTCCTCGACGGCCGCCACCAGGGGCTTGGCGAGCGGGTGGCCACCATCCGCCGCGACATCGCCGAGGTCGTCGACCACGTCCGGGAAGAGTTCACGAAGTATTCGAAGATGCAGGAAAAGCAGCGCCGTGCTCAGATACAGGTGCTGGAACAGGAGCTTCGCGAGATGAAGTTCCACTCATTTCATCCGCCAGAGGAGCCATGACCGCTGTCATGCCGAGGCCCCGCGGTGTCCTCCACCGCTGGGGCGAAATCCTCCCGCTCACCCCGTCAACGCCGATGCTCACCCTCGGCGAAGGGGAGACTCCCCTCGTGCGGGCCGCTCACCTCGCTGGCGAATGCGGTGTCGACGAGCTCTGGTTCAAGCTCGAAAGCTGCAACCCGACGGGCTCGTTTAAAGACCGCGGCATGGTCGTCGCGGTGGCAAAGGCCATGGAAGCGGGGGCGACGGGGATCATGTGCGCGAGCACCGGCAACACCAGCGCCAGTGCCGCTGCCTACGCCGCCAAGGCCGGCCTCGAGTGCTTCGTGATCGTTCCCGGCGGCAAGATCGCCGCGGGCAAGATGGCCCAGGCCGTCGCCTACGGAGCCACGATCCTCGAGATCGAAGGCAACTTCGACGACGCGCTCGCGGCTGCCCGTGAAGTGACCGCACAGACCTCCATAGCCCTGGTGAACTCAGTGAACCCCCACCGCATCGAGGGCCAGAAGACCGCCGCTTTCGAGATCTGCGACGCTCTCGGCGATGCGCCCGGCACGCTGGCCATCCCGGTCGGCAATGCTGGCAACATAACGGCGTACTGGAAGGGCTTTGTCGAGTGCTCGGAGCGTGGCCTGTCGACACTGCATCCGAACATGGTCGGCTTCCAGGCGGCTGGCGCCGCTCCCATCGTCAACGACGCACGGGTCTTCGACCCCCAGACCATTGCTTCGGCGATCCGCATTGGTAATCCCGCCAGCTGGAAGGGTGCTGTTGCCGCCCGCGACGAGAGTGAGGGTCTCATCGAGGCCGTCACCGACGAACAGATACTGGAGGCCTATACCCTCCTCGCCGCCCGTGAGGGCCTCTTCGTCGAACCGGCGAGTGCCGCCTCCGTTGCCGGGCTGATCAAGCTCGCGAGGGAGGGTCGGCCGCGCGGCATGCGGGCCGTCGCAATCCTCACCGGCAACGGGCTCAAAGACCCCGACACAGCGATGTCCAGGATGAAGCCCACCATCATCCGCTGCGGCTCGACCGCCCCGGAAATTCGGGCCGCCCTTGGCGTCTGATTCCTTGACCCGCTTACGCCCACCCGTAGACTGAGCAGACATGCTTCGCCCAACGGTGCTTTCCGCCATCCTCGTCGCCTCCGCGCTTTTTGGGTTCGGTTCGCTGGCCCTCGCCAGTGCTGCTGAGGCGCCGGAGCCAGCGCCCATTGTCCGTTCATGGGACGGCTTCCAGGCTAATGATTCCGCTGGTCACTCCATCGAGGAACCGGTGATCTGGAGTGTTGTCGCCCTGGCGGCGGGATCCCTGATAGGTGGGACGCTGTATCTCTTCAAGCGGCAGGTGGGCGGCTTCCCGGCTAACCCGGATTGGACCGCGCCCATCACGATCATGCCTGCGGGCGATAACGCGGTAGAAGAGTCGGACTTTCCGCCGCCCCCGGCGGAGCACCACTAACCGTTCGGTTTCACCACAACCTTGCATTGATCCGGGTTCGCCAGCGCTGCGAACGCCTCGGGTAGTTCGTCGAGCCCCACGACCCGCGTGATAAGCGGTCGCGTATCAATCGCTCCCGAGGTGAGTGCGGCCAGCGTTTCCGCGTACTCCGCCCCCGTGTAGCCCAGGACGAACTTCAGCGTGAGCTGCTTGTTGATGCCCACCATCGGCCGGATCGTGTCCTCCAGCATGCACACCCCAACCACCACGACCGTACCTGTGCGGTCTACCATCTCCATCGCCTGTTCGAGCGTCCCCTGGATACCAACGCACTCGAAGACGGTCGTCGGCCTGGCGCCCCGCGCCTGCTCGTGAGCCTCCACCGGGTTGCTGGCGGCCGGGTCGACCACGAGGTCGGCGCCAAGCTGCCCGGCGAGAGCGCGGCGGGCCGGAGCAAAGTCGCTTACGGTCACGTGGCTCACTCCCTCGTGCTTCAGCCACAGCAAAGTCATCAGACCGATCGGCCCGGCGCCCATCACGAGCACGTGGTCACTTGCCGTGAGACCTGCTTCGCGCACTGCATGGAGCCCCACAGCGCAGGGTTCCGTGGTGGCCGCAACCTCGTCGGGAAGAGAATCGTCCACTCGCAGCAACATCGCGGCGCCCATCAACACATACTCGCCGTAGGCGCCGGGAATCTCGGGAGCGTAGCCGATGCTTCGGAAGCCGTTCGGCGCTGCCGCGTCCGGCAACACAGGTACCGACGTCACGCGGTCGCCAGCCTTCCAGTTGTCGACGCCCTCGCCAGCTTCGACAACCTCGGCCACGAACTCGTGCCCCATCACCATCGCCTGGTCCCGATCGATGGTGTCCCAGGCGCTCGATCCGCCCGCCCGCGAGGCAGCGATCATCTGGTCGAGGTACTTCGCGGCGTGCAGGTCGCTCCCGCAGATTCCGCAGGCCCGGACCTTCGCCAGCACCTGCCCGGCGCCCGGTTTAGGCCGTTCGATCTCTTCAATTGCTAGAGAGGTTCCACGCAGTACCATCGCGCGCATTGGCAGTACTCCCGGGACAGATTCGCGCCACTATACCCTGTCGCTCTGTGTACACTCGGGCCGTGCAACGGCTGCTCCTGGCGACCAACAATCCCGGCAAGGTCCGCGAGTTTCGCCGCCTGCTTGCGAACGTCCCGTTCGTACTCGTCACCCCCGCCGAGGCAGGCATCAACCTCGACGTCGACGAGACGGGTGACACCTATGCAGAGAACGCGTCCCTCAAGGCACGGGCCTTCGCGGCCGCAGGGAACTGCCTCGCTCTCGCCGACGACTCTGGAATCGAAGTCGATGCTCTCGATGGGGCCCCCGGACTCTATTCCGCCCGCTACGGCGGTCCCGGCCTCGACGACCGTGGCCGCGTCGAACTCCTTCTGAAGGAGCTCGACGCGGTGCCTGGGCCAGGACGAACGGCCCGGTTCCGCGCCCTCGTTGTTGTGGCCGGGCCAGGCTCCGAAGAACACTGTTTCGAAGGGGTGTTCGAAGGCTCCATCGCCTTCGAGCCGCGCGGCGAGGGCGGTTTCGGATATGACCCCGTCTTTCTTCTCTCCGATGGGCGCACCTCTGCCGAGCTATCGGCCGACGAAAAGGATCGCCTGAGTCACCGCGGCATTGCCGTTCGCAAAGCCGCAGCCTACCTCGAGTCGTTGGCGTGAGAATCGGTCTGTCCCTGACACTCGCCTTCGGCGCGATCCTCATCAGCAGCTGCGGGACGCCGGCTGGGCTCCCGGAAGCACCCTCGTGCCCGGCCGGCGATCCTGCCCTGGTCTCCGGTGCCCAACTCGGCGCGGGCCCTTACATCCATGCGGTCGACCGTGCATTGGACGCGCTGCAGGCCGTTGACCAGGAATTCCGTCGCGACTGGCCCGACCGCAGCCTCCACACCACCAATTCATTCCGGCGGGATTTTGTGGCATTCGAAGGCGGCACCCGCTGCCTCATCGAGAATATCCGACGCCCCAATGTCCCCAGTGAGGTAGCGCCGGTCAGTGCTGACCTCCTCGCCTTTCTTGGGAACGTGGAGGCTTCGCTCGACGTTGCCCACGAAGCCGTCGACACCCGGAATAAGAGCAATTACAGCGGCTGGATCCACGACTTCGACCAGCTCGCCATCGGATACACCGAATATCAGGACCGTCTCGCGGCGGCGGAGTAACGGGGCTCACCCCCGCGGCAACCCCAGCCCACGTTGGGCGATGATGTTTTTCTGGATGTCGCTTGTCCCACCGGCGATAGGCCCTGAGACCGCCAGCAGATACGCCGTGGAGAGACGTCCATAAAGCTGTGCTCCCGGTGACCCTGGCGTCAGTTGTCCGTGCGTGCCAAGGATGCCCAGTCCGATGTTTGCCGCCTTGATCCCCAGCATCGCCATCCACACCTTGCCCATGCTCGCTTCGTAGTTGGGCACGCCGCCCTTCGACTGCAGCCAGGCTGTCCGATAGGCAACGAGCCGGCCCGTCTCCGCTTCGATGGCGAGGTCTGCCAGCTTGTTCCGCACGCTCGCCTTGTCCCAGGGGCGGCCGGCACCATGGTCTTCCTTGGCCCAGCGAATGAGGTCGTGGATGGTGCGGCGCGCCCCGCTCACGGCGGCGATATTCGATCGTTCGAAGTCCAGCGTTGTCGTCGCGACGTACCAGCCGTTGTTTTCGCCGCCGAACATGTTGCTCGCCGGCACCCGCACGTCCTCAAAGAACACCTGGTTGAAGTCATGGCGATAGGCAATGTTCGGTACGCCCTGGACGGTCACGCCTGGCGCGTCCATGTCCACGATGAAGGCGCTGATCCCCTTGTGTTTCGGCACGTCTGGGTCGGTGCGGGCGAGCAGGATCATCTTGTCGGCGATATGTGCGTTGCTCGTCCAGATCTTCTGGCCGTTGACCACGTAGTCGTCACCATCGCGGACAGCGCGCGTCTGCATGCTGGCGAGGTCGCTGCCGCTACCGGGTTCGCTGAAGCCCTGGCAGTACCAGTCGTCCCCACTCGCCATGCGGGGCAGGAAGCGCTCCTTCTGTTCCTCCGAGGCATGGACCAGCATCGTCGGCCCGGTGATGCCGATGGTGAAAAGCCGTCCCCCGGCCGGCGCCCGCTGGTAGGCCAGCTCTTCGTTGAGCACCATCTGCTCGATCTGGCTCTTTCCCATACCGCCGTACTGTTCAGGCCAGGCCGGCGCGAACCAGCGCCGTTCTCCGAGCTTCTTCGTGAACTGGCGGGCAAACGCTACCTGCTCTTCGTTGTCGAAGAAGTCGTCGTCGCCCTCAAAGCCCGCCGGAATCTCGTCGGCGAGGAAGCTGCGAAGCTCGTCGCGCCACGCCGCTGTTTCAGGAGATAGCCGGAAATCCACCGCTGGAGTGTACGCACCGGCCGGGGGGCGTTCTACCCCGCGTACGTTTCGGCGAAGTAGTCCCAGGTCATCCGCATGAGCTGTTGGCCCAGCGGAAGGTCCGCGTACTTGTAGGGTGTGCCCTCGGCGAGGAAGGTGACGATGTAGGCGTAGTCTCCGCCCGGCCCGCTCACCTGGACGATCCCGGCATCGTTGTCGATGTATCCCACGTCGCTGGGAAAGAAACCGTTCTTGTGACTGATCGTCGCCGGCCCGGGCACGTACGCTGTCAGATAGTTCAGGCCCGGCTTCACGTCGGCCATCACCTCGAGCAGGTAGGCGCGGCTCTCTTCACTCAGGATTTCGCCCCGCCAGACGCGTGCCAGCACCGAGTTCACCGCCTCCGCCGTAAGCCAGTTGTTCAGATCAATACCAAGGGAATCGCTGGTGTACGCGGGCGGGTGGTCGAGGACGACCTCGTCCAGGCCCAGTGCATCGTGCAGCGCAGCCACCCGCCGCACGCCCTCCGTTGTGTCCCCATCACCAGCGATTCGGTAGAGCTCGCGGGCCGTCGTCGCGTTCGAACTCCAGGTCGTGGCCCGGATCAGGGTATCGACTGTCGAGAGCGGGTAGCGGCCGTCCTCCACGTCCAGCAGCGCCTGGAGGATGACGAAGATGTTCATGACGCAGCCGCTCAGCTGCTGCCGCCCCTGGTTGGCGCCGACCGTGTAGCCGGTCTGCAGGTCGGTCACAGCGATGGCATAGCGAGTGGACCCGTCATACGGCGCAACCGCATCCGCGAGCTCCTCCCCGAATGCCAGGAAACTAGCGGGAGGTGTCGAGACTTCGCCGCCGGCAGAGAGTCCCGGCACCACGAGGGGCCCTGTCACCGGTTCCGCGACCTTCGCGTCCGCCTCGGCTGCCGGCGCCCGGGATGTTCGCACGCCTGCGACTACCTCAATCGGCGCCTGTGCAGGTATTCCCAGTTCGGGTGATAGAGCGGCATCAAAGGGCAGCGCCTGTTCACCAGCGTTTGGTGCGAGAGTGACGGCCATGACGAGGAAACTTGTCGCCAAAAGTGCGAGCGCCAGTGCCAATCGTGCGAGGACTGGGTAGCTGCGGCGCGTCATAGATCACCCGATCTCATCAAGTGAAGGTACTGCGATCTCCGTTTACCTTCGTCTTTCCTAACGCCGAGTGCAACGAGAAGGTTCCCGACTACTGCGAAGCTGCCGCTGTTCCCCGTTCCCCTATCGGCTTGATAGGGGCATCAGGTTCTCGCCGCGAAGTTTCGTTCGCCGCGGTGATGGTGGTCAACCGCTTCCCGAAGAAGAGAAGTGCGCAGAGGCTCGCGCCCAACACGATCGCTCCCATCACGAACAGACCCGGCCGTACCCCGGCCGATGACGCCAGGAAGCCTGCGCCGAGCGCCCCCAACGGGATCAGCCCCCGGTCGAGGCTCAGGAGCGACATCACCCGGCCATGCATATCGGGTGAACTGTTCGACAGCAGGATGCTGTTCGTTAACGCCATGTAGGTGGTCGACATCGATCCCGCCAGCGCCAGCAGCAGCGCCGTCCCGATGATGGTCTGCTGGAACGAGATGACGATCAGCGCGGTGCCGAAGACCACCATGTTCAACATCAGCTGCAGGCCCGGCCTTCGCGAGCCGCGTGTAGCGATGACGAGCGACCCCGTGAATGCACCTGCACCCGTTGCCCCGGCAAGGAAACCGATCCCGGAATTGCCGATGTCGAGGGTGTTCTTCGCAAGGAGCGGCGTGAATACCTGTTGATAGGGGAATCCGAAGACAAAAAGGATGGCCGCAAGCCCGATGACCAGCCCCAGGTCCTGGTTGCGCCGGACGTAGGCGAAGCCGGCCGCAACCTCGGAGAAGATGTTGCCACGGGCCTTCTTCCTCCGCCGCTCGGCATCGAGGTCGAGCGCAAAGGTTGTGCAAATCACGCCGATGAACACGGCGACGATGACGAAGTAGACCTCGCCCGGGTCGAACAGCACCAGCAGCAACCCGGCAAGGCTCCCGCCGCCGATGCGCATGAAGCTGGTGGCAGACGAGTTCAACGCGATCGCGTTCACGATGTCCTTCTGCGGCACGATCGTGGGGATGAGCGATTGGCGCACCGGCTGGTTGAATGCCCTCGCCGTCCCCGCAACGAAAGCGGCCGCGTACACATGCCAGACCTCGATCACCCCGGTCACCGCAAGTAGGGCCATGGACAGATGCGTGAGGAGGGTGAGCGACTGGCAGGCGATGAGCAGCGTCTTGCGGTTGGCGCGGTCGGCAACCGCTCCCGCAATGAGGCCGAAGAGCATGGTCGGAACAAGGCGGATGGCGATGACGAAAGAGAGCGCGAGTGCGTTATCGTCGGTGAGTTCCAGTACAAGGGCGGCCCGCGCCACCTGGTCCATCCAGAGGGCTCCCGCTTGCCCTACTTGTCCAAGCCAGAGGAAGCGAAAATTACGGTGGCGAAATGCTCGAAAGGTCTCGGCCTCACGAACCTTCGTGAGAAGGGCCATTCTCTCAATCCTACGTTCACGTAAACGTTCGATCGAGAAATCCACGGATCGGAGGAGTAAAGCGTGAGACCAGGAACAATCATGCCCGGGGCCGACTTCGGCAAGACTGCGGCCGACTACGGAGCCCACCGCGCCGGTCCGCCGGATCGTCTCTTCGAGCGCCTCGCCGCCTATGGCGTTGGATTGCCGGGCCAGTTGATCTGGGACCTTGGTAGCGGCACCGGCGCCCTCGCCCGCCCTCTTGCTGCGCGGGGAGCCCGAATGGTCAGCAGCGACATCTCGCTGCCCCTGCTCCAGACCGGCCGTGAACTCGCTGTCGCGGCCGGTCTCACCATGTCACCAGTTCTCGCCTCGGCCGAACGTCTCCCGGTGCGCGATGCCGCCCTCGATGTCGTCACCGCCAGCCAGTGCTGGCACTGGTTTGACCGACCGGTGGCGGCGGCCGAGTGCATGCGCGCCCTCAAGGCTGGGGGCCAGGTGGTCATCACCCACTTCGACTGGCTCCCGCTGCCCGGTAATGTCGTCGAAGCCTCAGAGCAGTTGATCTCTGCAGTACAACCCGAAGTGGGGCGGGGCGGGCGGTCTCGGGCAGTACCCGCGCTGGGCCGGTGACGTCGCCGGGGCCGGGTTCACCGGCATCGAGACCTTTTCCTTCGATGTTGATGTGCCCTACACCCATGAAGGCTGGCGCGGCCGCATCCGCGCCAGTGCCGGCGTTGGCGGCTCGCTGCCCCCTGCCGACGTCACCCGGTTCGACGCCGAACACGCCGCCCTCCTGGCCGAACACTATCCCGAAGACCCGCTCAGCATCCCCCACCGTGTCTGGACTCTGGTCGCGACGAAACCCTAATACGTCGCAAGGGAAGGTCGCGACCGGGGCTGCGGTGGCTCCCGCTATGCTCCCCTTCTCCCGCGTGAGTCGGGAGAAGGGGCTGGGGGATGAGGGCCGGTCCCCGGGCATCGAATGCTGACTTTTCCGACGAAGCCCTAATCCCGCGGCGGCTGGTACTTGTAGCCCACGCCCCAGATCGTCTGGATCAGCTCGGCCGCAGGCCCCAGCTTCTTGCGCAGTCGCTGGATGTGAGTGTCGATCGTGCGGTCGGTGACCTCGTAGTCGTTCTTCCAGATGCGGTCGAGCAGTTCATCGCGGCTGAATGGCCGCCCCGGATTGCTGACGAAGAGGACGATGAGGTCGAACTCTTTGGGCGTCAGCTCGATCTCTTCTTCGTTCACCGTGACGACCCGCATGACAACGTCGACGGTCACCCGCGCCGGGCCTGAATCTTCGCCGTCATCGTTTCGGTCGTCCTCGTCGTTGGTGTCATCCGTTGTTTCGGGCTCGCTGGCTACAGGCTTCACCGCATCGGCAGTGGGCGATGCCGCTTCCACTGATTCCGCGGTCGCGGTGCCGGGTCCGGCGGCGCTCCAGCCCCTGGCGGCTGCACGGGCGCGTTCGCCGAGTTCATCGGTCACCGCCTGGAGCCGGTCCGTAATCGTCGCTGCCGTGCGCCGGGCGCGTTCGCCCAGTGGCGCCTCTCCGGGTGCGGACCCTGTCGGCTGTTTTGGCGACGGCGTTGCGGGTTCCGCTGCTTCGGCGGCCGTCTCGTAGACGCCGGTCGTAGACTCGATTTCCTGAGCGGCGGATGGTTCTGCCACGCGTTCTGCTGGCGCGACAACGGGAGTTGGCTTCGCGGCGGCCGGCCGCCCACGCCGAGGAGACGGCGTCGACCACGGTTGCAGCATCCCCTCGGTGATCCGTGCGGTCACCCAGGCGGTGCCGTTGACGATATGCAGCGCCAGCAGCAGCACGACCGGCGTCAGCAGCACCGGGATCAGCCCTTCCTGCCAGGTCTCCACCCGCCAGATGCCGAAGTCCACCACATCCCAGATCGCGACGAACGGCACCGAGAGAGGCGCAAGGGCCGCCGCCATGAAGGCCATCATCAAGCTGAACCCGATTGCGCTGAGCGGCAGTTTGATTACGACGTACGCCATCGACTGCCAGCTGGCTGTGCTACGCAGGCGGGAGAGAATATGTTCCCAGGCACCGGGGCCATTTGGCTCTTCGAACCGCAGCTTACGAATGCGCGTGCCGAGGAGGGCGTTGCTCAGCTGGCGTTCCACTTCGGCCAGGACGGGAACCGCATAGAGCACTCCCAGCAACAACGGGATCCCCACGAGCACCACAGCGAGGCCGCTCCCGGCGGAGAGGAATGCCACCATCAGGGAGAAGTACAGCGCGCCCAATGGAGCGGCGATGAAGAGGAAGGCGAGATGCTTGTAGGTGCGGGCCCGGAAGGCCACGCCGAAAACGTTCCAGGCCCAGTTTCCGCCGCCGGGCTCGTACCAACCTTCGTCGCTTCCTAGCGGTCTGCCTTTGACCTCAACCATCGGGTACTGGCCGCCATTCGGGGCGGAGGTGTGGAACAGCATGGGCTGGCTCCTTGTGTCGGATATCGTTCCAACACGCTAGCCACGAACTGTTACCGCCCTCCCGCAAAGATGTCACAAACGTGTCACAACATCTTCGTTGACGGCGCTCAGATTCGCGAGAGCCGCGTTTCCAGCCGCGAAATTCTTCGTTCGAGCGCCGAAACACCGAGCGCGCCCGGCTCCGGACCCGGCCGGATGAGCCCACGCCGCACCAAGTCCTGCGCCTCGAGGCAGGCAGCCAGCGCCCGCCTCGGGTCTTTGAGCCGATGTTCGGCGATCTTCGCCAGCTCCACGTAGGGCAGCAGGCGCCGGGCTCGCGGTTCCGCGCAGAGCGACGACCATGTGGTGGCCGCGTCCTCCCAGCGTTCGAGTCGGCCCTGGCACCGTGCCAGCCGCTCCAGTGTGTCGACGCGCTGCGTCCTGCCGACCGGGGAGTCCAGGGCCTCGCCAAACAGTCTCGCCGCGGTCTCGTAGTCAGCCGCATACTCGGCAGCCCGGGCCGCCTGCAACGGCGCCCCATCGACCCCACAGGTGTGCGAGAGGTGAGCCGCCAGCGCCACCAGCGAAAGGATGTCCCAGGCGTTGTGACGCAGCACCGGCAACAGGTGGGTAGGGTCGCCCGTCCGCTGGAACTTGAAGTATCGCTCCGGCGCCTCATGGCCGGGCGCATCGTTCTCCCGTTCGAACTGCAGCAACTCCTGTTCCATCCGTGGCAGGCGATGGCTGTCGAACATCCCCTTGAACAACCGCCGGTTCGGGTGCAGCAGGTCAAGGTGCGGCAACGCCTTCCACTGCGGCTTCATCCGCGAAAGCACGTAGCGCGTCTCCAGCACCGGCACATCGAACGACTTGCCGTTGTAGCTCACCAGCGCGCTCGCCTTCCCCATTCGCTCCGCCAGCCCGCCCAGGAGCCCGCCCTCGTAGTCGGGCGCGGGCAGGAAATACTGGTCCAGGTGCAGCGTGCTCCCCTCGAAATAGGCGACCCCGGCCATGAACACCAGCGTCCCGGCCCCGCCCATCCCCGTCGTCTCCGTGTCCACATAGAGAAAGTCCGCAGGGTCACAATCGGCGAGGCGAAGGTCGCGACACTGCGGCGCCAGCAAAGCAGTATCCAGCTCCAGCGCCCGGTGCAGCGCGACATTTCCATGCTCGTACCCGGCCTCATAGCGGCTTTCCACCACGTACCCCGGACCGTGCGGCGACTCAAACCAGCGCCCGCCCAACATCGAAAGGTCCGACAACTGCGTCACGTTGTCGCTGCGCGCCGGCGCCTCAGCCCGCGTTGGCTGGCGCAATGCCTGGCGGAGCTGGTCCCGCAGCGCCGATGTCATGCCCGGTTTCCGCTGGCGAACATATGTGCGAAGTGTTGATCGGGCCGGTTGGAGGGGCAATGGCGGCGCGTCAGGCGGTGACGCTCCCGGGGTCGGCTTCGGCGACAGTCATCGGGGTTTAAAGCCACCTTGCCCGGACCTTCCGGCCTGTTGTGCTTAGCTGGCAGGGACGATCGTTCTTGTGATGCCTCCCACTCACCCTGTCCCGGTCACCCTCCGCGTGGCGGCGTTGACGTCGCTCTTTGTGGCCGTCGCCGTACTCTCCGCCTGCTCCAGCGCCCTTCCGCCCCCGAGTGTGACACCACCGGGTACTGCAACCAGCGCCGTTGGCGATGCCGCGGCGTCCGCCCTCGACTGGCAGCCCTGCAACAGGCGCTATCAGTGCGCGACGATGACCGTCCCCCTCGACTACAGCGGAGCGACCCCCGGGACCGTCCAGTTCGGCATCATGCGCTGGCCCGCGGCGAACGCCTCCGACCGCATCGGCTCGCTCATCATCAACCCCGGCGGCCCGGGCGGCTCCGGGACGGCGTTTCTCCAGTCCGGCTTCGTCCAGGGCTGGACCGACCTCCACCAGCGTTTCGACATCATCGGCTTCGATCCGCGCGGTGTTGGCCCCGTCGGCGACGTCGTCGACTGCGTTGACAATCTGGACGACTACTGGCCCGTAGCCGACCCCTACACCGCTGCTGACCGGGCAACCCTCGCCGTCGTCGCGAAGGAGTTCGCCGACGCCTGCGAACAGCGTGATGGCAACCTCCTCCCCTACCTCTCGGCCGAAACCGTCGCCCGCGACATCGACCAGGTCCGTGCCGCTCTCGGCGAGGAACAGATCAGCTACCTCGGCCTCTCCTACGGCACCTACCTGGGGGCGATGTACGCGGAACTGTTCCCCGAACACGTCCGGGCGATGGTGCTCGATGGCGCCGTCGACCCTGCCCTCCCACCGAAGCAATGGCAGGAGCAACAGGCCATCGGCTTCGAACACGCCTTCGATGCCTTCGCCGCCGATTGCGACCAGGACCGGAGCTGCCCGCTCTCGTCCTTGCCCGGTGGCGCCGAAGGTTCGTACGACCGGCTCATGGCGTCGCTCGAGCAGCAACCGCTGACGTTCGATGGGCGTTCGCTCGGCCGCAGTGAAGCGGAGATGGCGGTCTCCCTCGACCTCTACAACCAGGACTCCTGGCCCTTCCTCGCCCAGGAGATCGCCGACGGCCTCGACGGAGATGGCGAGGGCCTCATGTACGCCTTCGATGCCTTCACCGGCCGCAACTCCGACGGCACTTACGACAACATGATGGAGGTCTACCGCGCCGTCAGTTGTGTCGACCTCGCCTTCCCCACCGACCCCGCCGAGTACGACGCCTGGGCCACCGAGTTCGAGCAGGCCGCCCCGCGCTTTGGACGCGCCCTCGCCTACGAGCACCTCGACTGCGCCTTCTGGGCCGCGCCCCCGGTCACCATTCCCACCATCGACGCCAGCGGCGCCGCCTCCATCCTCGTCGTCGGCACCAGCAACGACCCTGCCACCCCCTACGTCTGGGCCCAGTCCCTCGCCAAAGAACTCCTGCCCGGCGAACTCCTCACCGTCGAAGGCGAAGGCCACACCGCCATGGGCAAGAACACCTGCGCCACCGCCACCATCGACCAGTACCTCCTCACTGCAACGCTGCCTCCGGACGACACGACGTGCCCGGCGGACAACTAATTCCGCAACCCTCAACCCACATCTCCCAACCCGCCGGCCTGGTGGTAAACCCACCGGGCCCTGTGCTACGGTCGCCCCGCGGAGCGTGGATCGGGCCAGGAGGGACCCGCGATGCCACATGCCGGTGACCACATCCCCCTCACTTCCGCCGAGGCCGAGACTTTGCGCGCTCTTTGCGATGAGAGCATGACCAACCCGCAGCTCGCCGAGCACTTCGGCGTCAAGCCAACTGCATGGGGTCTCGGCAATCGTGGTGTGATCATTACCCCGACACTTCGTTCCAAGACTCTTGCGCCAACTTAGGAACATAGGTGACCTGGCTAGATTCCGTTGATGACAGACGATACTTCTCCCGCGTGCTCATCGCCGCGGGAGCCTTCTCACTGTTCTTTGGCTGGTTCTTCCTGGTTGCCGGCATCGGCATCGTGTTCCTGACGTTGGGTCTGCTGCTGATCATCGTGGGAGTCGGGCTCGACTGGTCGCGGAAAGCGGTCATCCTGAGCGCGCTATCGTTTGCCGTCGGTTGTTCGCCGATCATATTCCTGCTCGCCTGGATCGCATTAGGCCTTGGCAAGCAGTGATCTTGGGTCTCGTTGCCCACCGGGGCGGTTCTTCGGTTCGCGGCTCAACACACGAGCAGGTCCTACCGCGCCTTGAACTCCCCCGGCCGCCGCTCCGAGTACGCCTTCACGCCCTCCCGATAATCCTCCGTCTGCCGCAACCGCGCCTGTTCCGCGTTCTCGCGGTCGGTGGCGGCCCGGTAGCGGTCGGCCAGGTCTGCCCGCATCGTCTCCCGGATGCTCGCCAGTGCCAGCGGCGCCGAAGACGCGATCTCCTTCGCAAACGCAATCGCCTCGCTCCGCACATCCTCCAGCGTCACGAACCGGTCCAGCAGCCCGATCCGGTGCGCCTCCTCCCCGTCGATGCGCTTGCCGGTGTAGAGCAGCTCCCACGCCCGCTGCTGCCCCACGATCGGCGGCAGCAGCACTGTCAGCCCGAAGCCGTGGTGGAAGCCCAGCTGGGCAAAGTTCGCCGTCATCCGCGTCTCGCTGCAGCCAACCCGGAAGTCCGCCGAGCAGGCCAGCCCCAGTCCGCCGCCCACCGCCGCGCCCTGCACCGCCGCCACCACCGGCGTCTTCGCCGCAATCATCCGCGTCGCCCTCGTATAGAGAGGACTGCGCCCATCGGCCTCCGTCTGGCGGTCTCCGTCCGAGCGGCTGACCAGGTTCGCCCCGGCGCAAAAGTGCTTCCCCTCCGCGCAGAGCACGATCGCCCGCAGCTGCGGGTCCCGGTCCACCTCCTCATACAACTGCGAGAGGCTGTCGATCAGGTCCACGTCGAAGTGGTTGTTCGGCCCCCGCTGGATTTCCGCCACCACCACGTGCCCGTCCACCGTCACACCCACATCGCCATATCGTTCGTCAACCATGTCCGAACCCCTTGAACCGGATTTGTCCGCACGATACCCCACCGAAGGCCCGTCGACCGAGCCGGCAGATCGCAACCAGAGACCGCTGACCATAGACCAGACGGCCACATCCCCCTACGCTCGTTACAGACATTCGCCACAGACAGCAGGTCCTCGTGTGGCCCGTGCCTGGCACGGGGGAGGATAAGCCGAAAGGCGCCTGCCGAGGCAGAAGGTAACCGCACGCCACTCCTGGCGTCGCTGCCGTCCCTGCCGTTGTGCGCGGGGACGTTCTTTTGTCCCAACGCACCGGATGTTCGCTGGCCCGCAAGGGCCGGACACTCATGCAGGAGGCCACGCCTATGCCAACCGCGCGTAAGGTCGAGATGCTCGAGGAGATCAAGGAGCGCCTGGGGCGCGCCGCGATCACCATCGCCATCGACTACCGCGGGCTCTCCGTCGCCCAGATGACCAAGCTTCGCCGCGCACTCCGCGAAACGGATTGCGAAGTGAAGGTGGTCAAGAACCGCATCGCCCTGCTCGCCGCCGAAGCCGCCGGCGTCCCCGACGTCAAGGAAATCGTCCAGGGCCCCAGCGCCCTCACGATCGGCTTCAGCGACGCTGTCGGCGCGGCCCGGGTGCTCACCAAGCACATCGAAGCCGAGCGCCTCAACATCCAGATCTATGGCGGCTACCTCGACGGCCACGTTCTCTCCAAGGACGACGTCGAAGAGCTCGCCAAGCTCCCCTCCAAGGAGCAACTGATCGCCGATGTCGTCGGGAAGCTGCAGAGCCCGCTCTACAACTTCCACGCGCTGATGCAGTCAACGATTCGCGGAGTCCACGGGCTTGTCGAAGCTCGCGCCGCCCAGCTCGAAGCCGAAGCCGGCGCCTGAGCCCGACCCTCCAGACGAAAGGAACACACATGGCAACGAAGATTGAAGAAGCCCTCGAAATCATCAAGGGGATGACCATCCTCGAACTCCGCGACCTGAATAAGGCCATCGAAGAGGAGTTCGGCATTACCGCCGCCGCGCCGATGATGGCTGTGGCCGCCGGTGCCGCCGCTGCTGATGCCGGAGCCGCCGGTGGCGACGAAGAAAAGACCGAGTTCGACGTGACCCTCAAGGATTTCGGCGACAACAAGATCAACGTCATCAAGGCGATCCGCGAGGTCGTCAGTGGCCTCGGTCTGAAGGAAGCCAAGGACCTGGTCGAGTCCGCCCCGGCCAAGATCAGGGAAGGCGTGCCGAAGGAAGAGGCCGAAAACATCGTCGCCAAGCTCAAAGAAGCCGGCGCGAACGTCGAGATCTCCTAGACCTCGTCCCAAACAGTCTCTGCACCCAGGGGTCCGGCGGGCATGCTCGCCGGACCCTTTTGTGATCCTGGCCCGGTAACCGGGTGGCTTCGGTCGGCCCGGCGTACGTGATGGTCGTTCTGGCCGCGTTTTATTGCGCACAATGAATGCTACATGGGAAATTACAACGAATTCGTTATAATAAATGTGATTGCAATTGAACTCTGTGTACAATCTCAGATTACGTATAGTTGTTTGCCCATGGTAAAGCTGCTAGCATCCTACGGCTGTGCGCATTCCGTTAATGCGTGCGTTACGTCCGGGCCCCGGCCCGTGTTGGTTCTGCGGACGGGCGTCCGCGTTTCTCTGGTGGTGGTGCGGGTTTCCTGAGGGAAACTGGTAGCGCACGGGGGTCTCCCAACTCGGCCGGGCCGCAATAGTGGGAGGGTACCTCTTGTTCAACGAAAGACTTGGTCTTCGCCGGTTCGCCGGCAGGCCGCTCATGTTCAGCTTCGCTTTGATGCTGATCGCCGTCCTTGGTCTCGGCCTCGTCAGCTGCGGCGACGATGACGACGACAGCGGCTCCAATACGCCGGCGGGTGGTGATGCAATGACCACCCTGGACCATGTCCAGGCCGACGGCGTCATCACGATCGGCATTGCCAACGAAACCCCCTATGGCATGGTCGACTCCTCCGGCGAAGTCACGGGCGAGGCCCCAACCGTCGCCAAGGCCGTCCTCGAACAGCTGGGCGTGACGGAGGTTATCCCGGTTGTCGTGCCCTTCGGCAGCCTGATTCCCGGCCTTGAAGCCGGACGCTTCGACATGATCGCCGCGGGCATGTTCATCAACCCCGACCGGTGCCAGCAAATCCAGTTCTCGGACCCTGACTACTGCGTTCCAGAGGCGTTTGCAGTCGAGAAGGGCAACCCGATGGGTATCACATCGTTCGACGACATTGCCGCCAATTCCGACATCAAGGTCGGGATCCCGACCGGTACCGTCGAAGAAGGCTACGCGATGGATGCCGGCGCTGCCGACAACCAGATCGTCAGCTTCGATACCATCCAGGACGCCGGTGAGGCGCTTGCCGACGGTCGCGTCGACGCCATCGCCGCTACGTCGCTGGCCATCAGCGCCGAGCTCGAACGCCTCGGCGACAACAACCTCGAGGCCACTCCTGGTTTCGACGTGATGGTCGACGGCAAGCCGGCCTCCGGCTGCGGCGGCTTCGGATTCCGCATGGACGATACCGCCCTCCACGACGCCTTCAACGACAAGCTGGTCGCGATGAAGGATGCCGGGCAGATTCGGCCATTGGTCGAGGAATTCGGTTTCGACGATGAGGTCGACGCAGCCGTGGGTCGCACGGCCGCCGACCTCTGCGGCAACTAGTCAGCCAGGCGGAGCCCGGGATTCCATCAATCCCGGGCTCCTTCCATGTCTGTTCAGAGTGCTGGAGCTGACCGTTGTTTTCTGATCCGGTCTTACACCGGTTTGCCGAAGGCTTCTGGATCACGATCCAGCTGGTCGCCATGGCTGGCGCCCTCGGCACGGCGATGGCGATTCTGTCTGGTCTGGCCGGGCTATCGCCCCACCGCAGCATTCGCTGGGTCAACCAGGTCTACGTTGACTTCTTCCGTGGCTCGCCGGCGATTATCCAGCTGTTTTGGGCCTATTACGCACTGCCGATCGTGAACCCCGAGCACCTTACCTTCAGCCCAATGGAGGCCGGCGTGATTGTCCTCGGCCTGAACATGGGCGGCTATGGCTCAGAGATCGTCCGTGGCGCTGTTCGCGCCGTGCCGAGTGGTCAGTACGAAGCCTGCACAGCACTCAGCATCTCCGGGATCAAGAGGATGCGGTACATCATCTTCCCGCAGGCCACGCTCGCCATGCTCCCGCCGTACGGCAACCTCCTCATCGAAATGATGAAAGCCACCGCCCTGGTGGCCCTGATAACACTCCAGGACATCACCTTTGTTGGCCGCAGCCTCCTGCAGATCAACGAGCTGAGTTCCATCCAGGCGTTCACGATGATACTTGTCCTCTATTTCGTCATAGCCCAGGTGATGACCTTCGGCGTGCGCAGGGCCGAGTCCTACGCACGGCGTTCCATGGGACTGGTGGCCTGACGATGTGGGAGTGGCAGGTTGTCTGGGATGTTTTGCCCGACCTCTGGAACGGGCTCCAGGTCACGATGAAGGCGACCGCCTACGGCATCGTCGTGGCCATGTTGCTCGGGCTCGTCCTTGCCGTCGTCCGGTGGGTCAGCCCACCGATCATCCGCATCCCGCTCTCTGTGGCGATGGAGTTCATCCGCAGCACGCCCCTTCTCGTCCAACTCTTCTTCCTCTACTACGTGCTCCCGGACGTTTCCTTTCCCACCCATCCCGACGGACTGCTCCTCAGCGGTTTCCAAACCGGCGTCGTTGCACTGGGCGTGCACTTTTCCACCTACACCGCTGAGGTCTATCGGGCCGGCATAGAAGGCGTTCCCCGCGGCCAGTGGGAGGCTTCCACGGCGCTCAGTCTTCCGCCCTTCCAGAAATGGTCCCGCATCATCCTGCCCCAGGCCGTCCCCGCCGTGATTCCGGCGCTCGGTAACTACCTGGTCGCCATGCTCAAGGAAGCGCCACTGCTTTCCGTCGTCACGGTCATCGATGTCCTCGGCGAAGCGCAGCGCGTCTGTTCCCGCGACTTCAACTGCCTCGAACCGTTGACTATGGCAGGAGTACTCTTCCTCGCCGTGAGCATCCCCCTCTCCATCCTCGCCCGACTCCTGGAGGCCCGTTTTGGCACAGCCGCAGCTTGAGCACGTCGCCGACCTTGTCCGGCCGGCGACGACCCCGAAGGGCGAGACCATTGTCCGCTTCGAAGACATCCGCAAGCAGTTCGGCGACAACGTCGTCCTCGACGACTTCAACTGCGAGGTCAAGGCCGGCGAGAAGATGGTCATCATCGGCCCCAGCGGTTCCGGCAAGACCACAATCCTCCGTGTCCTCATGACCCTCGAGCGCCCGAACGCGGGCCGCGTTTGGGTCGATGGCGACTACCTCTTCCGCGTGGAGAAGAACGGCAAAGTGCAGCGCGCTTCCGAGCGCCACATCGCCCGGGTCCGCACCAAGATCGGGATGGTCTTCCAGCACTTCAACCTTTTTCCCCATATGTCCGCCCACGACAACGTGGCTTTCGCCCCCAACAAGGTCCTCGGCGTTTCCAAAAGCGAGGCGAAGGAGCGGGCGAAGACCCTCCTCGAAGCGGTCGGACTTGGCGACAAGTTGGACGAGCGCCCGGCTCGCCTCTCCGGTGGCCAGAAGCAGCGTGTCGCCATTGCCCGCGCCCTCGCGATGGAGCCCAAAGTCATGCTTTTCGACGAGGTCACCAGCGCCCTCGACCCCGAACTCGTCGGTGAGGTGCTCGGGGTCCTTCGCGAGCTTGCGACCAACACCTCGATGACAATGCTGTTGGTCACCCACGAGATGGGCTTCGCCCGGGAGATCGGCGACCGCGTCGTCATGTTCGACGGTGGCCGCGTCGTCGAAGAAGCGCCACCGGAAGAACTCTTCAGCGACCCGAAGGAGGAGCGCACGAAGCAGTTCCTCCACGCGGTGCTCGACCGCGCCTAGGTTCGGGAACGGCGCCCGCCGGTAGACTGAGCCCGTGGCTTTCTACAACCCGTTCCGGCCCCAGTACCGTGAGGATCCCTATCCCGAGCTGTCCCGCCTCCGCGCCGCCGAGCCCGTCCATGCCAGCGACCGGGTCCGCGACTGGGTGATTACCGGCTTCGAGGAAGCCCAGCACTGTCTTCAGGACGACGACTTTTTCTCCAACGACCCCGTCCACGCCAAAGGCCCCATGGGCGCCGAGGTCCTCAAGCGCCGCCACGAGACGACCCTCGGCCTCGTCCCCCTGCTTGGCCAGGCGGACCCGCCCGACCACACGCGTCTCCGCGCCGTCGTCAATCGCGCGTTCACGCCTCGAAGGGTCGAATCGATGAGACCGCGCATCGAAAAGCTGGCTGCCGCCCTTATCGAGCGTCTGCCGGCCGGCGAGCCAATCGAGTTCATGCGCGGCTTCGCGGAGCCGTTCCCGGTGATGGTCGTGCTCGACACCATCGGCATACCGCCCCAGGACCAGATGGCCGTACGCGCCTGGTCGACGGCGATCATGGAGCCGATCTCAACCGACCAGCTCCCTCCGGGCGCTGACCAGCGAGCCGTGGCCGCCCGTGGCGCCTTTGAGCAGTACCTCCGCGATGGGGCCGCTCGCCTCCGCTCCTTTCGCGAAGAGAGCGTCGTAAACACCCTGCTCGAGGCTGAGACGGCAGGGACCATGACCCTCGATGAAGTGATCGTCATGATCATCCACATCTCGCTGAGCGGGAACGGCCCCACCGCATTCATGCTCGGCAACGCGGCCCTCGCGCTGGCGAATCATCCTGATCAGCAGGCAGTCCTCCGCGATAACCCGGGCCTCTTCCCCAACCTCGTTGAAGAGACGTTGCGCTACGACAGCCCCACCCATCACGTCGTCCGCATCGTCCGCCAGGAGCTATTGCTCGGGAAGAAGCGGCTGCGCAAAGGCGAGGCCGTCCATGTCATCATCGGCGCCGGCAATCGCGACCCCCGCCGATTCCCCGACCCCGACTCCTTCGACGTCGCCCGTGAGGATGTCCGCCACCTGAGCTTTGGGCACGGCATCCATTTCTGCCTCGGGGCGCCGGTCGCCCGCATGCTCGGCGCCGTCGCCTTCGAACAGCTCCTCGCCCACTTCGGGGAACTCAGGATCGCGCCGGGTGGTGTCACTCGCGGCGACACATTTCTCCTCCGCGGTCCCGGGCGGCTCGTCCTCGAACCGCCCGAGAACTAGCTCGACTCAGGAGAGCGTGCAGTCGTTGGCCAGAAGGTGGTCCGCATCATCCGCGGTGGCCCCCGTCACGGCAGCGATGTCCGCGCTGTAGAACCGCCAGCCCAGCAGGCCAAATGGCGGTACGTTCGATTCGCGGGCTACGTACTTGCCGCAGTACACGGCGACGTCACCGTTCGTCGCGGTCGAACTGATGACCACGGGCATGGTGGCATAGATCGAACCGGCCGCGCCGTCGGACGTCATCTCTCCGATCTCGACTGTCACGTTGGCTGTGTCCTCATACCCGGTCGCGAACGCCGGGTACTCCTGGCCGCTCGCTCCACCAATTGACTCCCAGTACGTGTAGGCCGTCGGAAGGTCACCGGCGTTGATCGCATCGTAGAACGACAACAGCAGGTCATCTGAAGCCGCGACATCGACCGGTGCTTCGGTGATATTCGCGACGCCCGACGTCTCGATGGAACTGATCAGCCAGCTCCCCGATGCATCGCTCAGCGTCGCCTTGACCGTCGACTTGCTGGCCGCCTGCGTTCCGTCGCCCATCTCGTAGACCTGCAGTACGCGGCCATCCACTTCAACGCCGTCGGCGGTGACCTCGGCACCATCGAAGATGGGGCTTACGCCATCGACCGCGTCGTACTCGGCCGTGAAGTCAGTCAGCGACATACCGCTCGCCGCGCCGTCATCGGCCCAGAGCGCGTAGGCGGCGGCAAGATCCCCCCCGTCCAGGTCGCGGTAGTAGGTCACCAGCGCTTCGATGGCAGCAGGGTCGACCGTTGGTTCCGGCGTTGCGGTTGCGGTGTTTGTCGGCTGTGTCGTTGCCGATGTCGTGCCCGTCGCACCTGGCGAAGCTGTCGTGGTTGTCCCGGGCGATGCGGTTGCCGTGGAAGTGGTGTCGTCATCGTCGCCGCTGCAGGCAGAGAGCGTGAACGCTCCCACCGCCAGCGCGGCAACCGCGACAAGGGCCGAATTGCGAATGATGTGCATGGAACTTCCTCCTCGTTCCTCACACCCCGGATCAATCACGGTATGACTCGAACACGCCAGATGCAGGAGACCGTCGGCCACCCTGAACCCAACCTTGACGGTTGTGAAGCCGCTTCGCGTTGCAGTCGCATAACACTCCTCGGCTGCTTGCTAGCGTGGGTAGATGAGTGTTTCGATACCCTGCCAGGGGCCCTCCTGAGATGGGCCCTGTCGACATCCGCCGCCTCACCGCCGTCGATATGTACGGCAGCAACGGCAGCCGCCTCCGCCGCACCGTCATCACCACCGAGTTCCTCCTGGGCGCGACCACAGGCCCGGCCATCGGCCTCCTCGTCGCCTTCATGAGTCCCGGCCTTGGCTGGCAACTTTTCGGCGCCTACATCGCCGGCGCCTGCCTCAACTACGTCCCGCTTTCGCTCCACTCCTTCCGCCTCCTCCACCGCAGCGCCCTTGAAGATGAGCTCGCCGGCCTCGACATCGGCGAGGAACTTGGACGGTACACAAAGCTCCAGTTCTGGCTCGTCGTCCCCCTGCTGTTCGACGTGATCGCCATCCCCCAGGCCTTCGGCCGAAGGCCCGTATCAGTCTGAATCAGGTCGAGCTTCCCGCCGCTCCAACCGGACAATTGGCACCTCCCGCTTCGCCGCCTCCAGCACCGCGCCGTACGAATTCGGCCAATCGACGGTGATCCGTTCGCGCAACCCCGCCCACTCCTCGCCCTCGGTGAACCGGGCCAACACCGGGATCTTCTTCCGCCCGATCTGCACCGTCGCCTCCGGGTTGGCGCGCAGATTTCCCGTCCATTGAGGATCCTCAGGTAACCCGCCGTTCGAGCCCACCACGATGATTCCCCTGTCGTCTTCGATGTAGCTCAATGGCACCGTCCGCGCCCGGCCCGATGTTCGCCCTTTCGTGGTCAGCAGGAACACCGCCGGCGACGAACTCGGATGCATCTTCGCCGCGAACCCCCCGCCAAACAGCCGGTAGAGCGGGACCGTGATCCGCGTAACCAGTCGCATGACCCGCCTCAAGCGCCATTCCTGGAAGCTCCCCCTCGCTTTGGTCACGATTCTCTGCCCGGTCGCAGTGCGGGGGCCGTTCGTGGCATTTCGCTCTCCCCGGTTTTCACCGGCGCCAGCCGCCACGCGAACGTCGCCAGCCCCAACAGCAGTCCTGTGCCCATCGTTGGTGCAAACATCCGCTTCAACCACACGCTGTCGAACAATAGTCCGGCGACAAACCCAAGCACGCCGACCTCCAACAATCCGAACACGACCTGGTCGACCCAAGAACCACGCCTGCTCGGCGAAGTCGCGCACATCAGCATCGCGAATATCGCGTTCGTCACCGCGCCGATGAACTGGGAGTGGTCGAGCGCCAGCCCCTGGTGGACCGGAACGAGGTCGAAGTCGCCCTTGTAGCGGACGGCAAAATAGAACGCGAGTCCCAGCACCCAGACAACAAACAGTGGCGCCAGCGAGGCATAGCGCTGCGCCGTGGGCGCCAGCCAGTCAACCCGTCGCAATTCTGGACGCATGCGCCAGAAAAAGATCCCTATGGCCACCAACTGCAGGAGGATCGCTACCGGTGCCAGCGCCTCAAGCGACAAGAGGAACGCCACCGACAGGATTGCTCCGCCCGCGAAAAGGAACGCCATCTGAACCGTCCCCGCCCGGTCAGCCTTCGGCGGGTTGGGAAATCGAAACGTCCATTCGCTCACGCCAAGCGCGATCGGCGTCAGGAAGCCGACCACCATGGTTGCCGGGTGCACGTCCTCACCGCCCGAAGGAAGGTATTGCCTGCCCGTTGCGATCTCCAGTCCGAGGAGCACGCCGAAGACGCCCCCGGTGACAGATGTGGCCAGCGCTGCCAGGAAGCCCAGGTGGGGAACGCCGAGGACGACCTGCCGCGCACGCCAGGCAACCCATACCAGGAAGCTCGCGATCACCATGACCGCCACCGCTCCCACGGTTGGTCGCACCGTGCCGTACGTCGTCGAGAACACGGCGACGTAGGTCGCGAACGTCACCACGGCGGCAACGCACATCGCCCGGATCACGAATCGTTCACGCCCTGAAACCGTCCTCTGTCCGCCGAACAGCCACAACGACGCGGCAAACACCGACAGCGTGAGCCAGCCCAGGGTCCCACCGTGCACATGCCCGAGGATTCGGCGTTGGTCGAAGTCGACCAGGTCGGTCCCGTTCAGGATCCCGATGCCGATCGTGTAGAGGAAGATCGTCATCGCCGAGAGCACAAGGCCCCGAATCTCATTCCAGAACACCGGCGGCGCTTGGGTTGGGGCGTCCACGGGCGCACCGTAGCTACCCCGGGATTCCTTCCAATAGGGGGACCCTCCCTAATCGCCGAACATTGGGGGTTCCGAAAGTCCGCGCTCAGGCAGATCGATTCGTCAGGCCGTGCTCCACCGCGTAAGCGGCGAGTTGTGTCCGCGAACGCAGGTCCAGCTTGGTCAATATCCGGCCGATGTGGTTCTCTACCGTCTTCTCGGCGAGCACAAGTTCGGCAGCGATCTGGCGGTTCGTCAGCCCCTGGACTACCAGCCTCGTCACGTCCAGCTCGCGAGGCGAAAGCGACTCCGCCTTCATGTTCAGCAGCCGCAATGCGCCTCGGCCGACCGGTCCGGTTGAGCGCGCGAGTGGCTTGCCCAGGAATTCGTCCATAGCTTTCGCGATCGCCCGCCAGTCGCCGATATACGGCGCGCTCGATGCGCCTTCGAACAACGCCAGGCGCGCGTTGGGGATCATGGCTGCGACTTTCTCCACCATCCCCGGTGCGAGGAGTGCGAACCCGGGCCGGTGCATCACCAGCGTCTTGCACTGCAGCTGCGGCAGCAGGTTCCAAACGTCATACGTGTGCATCTGGTCGACGAGTTCGACCATGCGGTGCTGGTCGATACCCTCCCGGATGAGCTCGGCGTACTTGCGCGCCGAGTCTGATTCCGACCATCCCACAAGTCCGTGGGCAACGGTTTCGCTAAAGGTCATCCAGTCCGTCTCGATTATCGTCCTGGCGGCGTTCAGCATCGGATTCGCTTTGTGTATCGAGGTGTCCATCACCGGGCTCCAGAGCACCAGCGCATCCACGCGTTCCGGGTGTAGCGCCGCGTAGGTGACCGCGATCGGCGCTGCGTTTGCGGGCCCGTAGAGCGCGACCTTTTCGGTGCCGAGGGCGTCAAGCACGGCCTCGAGGTCCGCGAGCATTGAATCCATGAAGAAGTCCGCCCCTTCGCGCTGCGAGAGGCCCGTGCCCCGCGCGTCGTAGCGGACAGAGGTGCTGGCACGGCTACCCAGTTGAAACGATCGCCGCCACTCCGGGATATCCCACTCCATCTTGATGTGGCTGTGGGGGAGCGCTGGCAGCACCACCAGTGGCAACCCCTCCCCGATCGCCCAGTAGGCGATGCTGAAGCCGTCCGATGTTGTCGCGTATCGGATCAGGGGTGCGTCCATGGCGGCACATTCTAGTGGTCGCGCTTGGGCAGCGTTGCCTGTTTCGACCCGGCGACTGGGAGTCAGACTCGCCCTTATCGGCCCGTAAACTTCGGCTCCCGCTTCTCCATGAAGCTCACGCTGCCCTCCCGCCGGTCCTGGCTCGGACCGGTGGTACTGAGAGCGATGCCACTGATCTCCAGCGCGCTCTCGAAGTCCATATTCGCCGTCTTGATTGCCAGCGTTTTGCCAAGCTTCTGGCCGATTGGCGGACCCGCCTCAACGGCCAGCGCCAGCTCCATCGTCTTCGCTTCCAGCTGGTCCGGCTCCACGAGATAGTTGGTGAGGCCTGCCGCGTGCGCTTCCTCGGCGCTCATGAACCGGCCCGTCGTCATCAGCTCCATCGCCTTCCGCCAGCCGATGATCCGCGGGAACGACCAGAACCCACCAAGGTCCGCGAACAGCCCCCGCTTCACGTACGCCACCTGGTACCGCGCTGCCGTCGAGCCGACCGCCATGTCGCAATGCCCGACCATGTCGAAGCCCGCCCCTACGCAGACGCCGTTCACCGAGGCGATGACCGGCACCTCGAGCCGCCGCAGGGCGATGTACGCCTCCGACTCCCGTCGAAAGTTGAGGCGTGCGCCTTCGAGGTCGAGCGGGTCGCGCCGTTCCCCTGAAGACGAGCCGGAGCCCGAGAAATCCGCACCGGCACAGAAGCCACGCCCGGCGCCCGTGATGACCACACATCGCACCGACCGATCGAGTCGCGCCTGCTGGAACACATCCTTCAGCTCGTCGAACAACGGCATGCTCAGCGCGTTCAGCTTCTCCGGCCGGTTCAAGGTCACCCAGAGGATGCCGTCCGTGTTGCCCCGTCGTTCCGTCAGCAGATTCTCGTACTCCATCGATGTCCTCCCGCTAGTGCGCGAAGTATAGGCACATGGCCCGCCCTACGACGGACGACCGACCCTCCCCAGACCGGGAGCTAGCTTCCACACTCCAAGAGATGGGCGGATGCCGAGCTGATCTCTACTGGCTCCCGGTGGGCGCGGGCACCTCTCGTCTGCAGCAGGCGAGCCTTAAAGCGTGGGAGGCGGTCGAGGCATTCCGGAGCCGCCGGCCCCGCGCGCAGCTCCTGCACTCGGCCCTCAAGCTCGCTTTCGCCGATGGCCGGACATTCACAGTAGAACTCACTCCCGCGTTTATCGGGAGCCCTGAGCCGCCACTCCTGACCGGTCCCGTGGGTATTCGAGGGGCCGATCGCTTCCGGCTGTTCCGCTACCAGCTGCGCTGCCTTCCCGGCGACGCTCTCCCCGATGAACAGTGGGCGGTCGGAAGCCCCGTTCTTCTCACGAACGACTGTGCGGTCGTCGGACGCATCATCGAATTGGGGCCGACAGTGCCACGCCATGTCTGGGGCCGGCGCGTTCGTGGCACGAAAGAGATGTGGACATCCGACTCTACGATCTCGTGGCTGCTCACCCGGGCCGGGGTCGATGCTGCCCGGCTGGCCCTGCCGGCTGGGAGCCGCGCGCCCGGTTGGGACGCCGGGATCGAGCTGGCAAGATGAACGAGCGTCGGCGGGCTGCTTGATCGCGGTTCGACAATCGTTGTGTCAGCCCAGCCCCAGCAGCCGTGCCGCGTTCCCGCCGCGAATCATCTCGCGCTCCTCATCGCTGAGGCCCGGCGTTCGCTCCACCAGGCCCACCGGGTCCTCTTCGCCCATGTCGAATGGGTAGTCCGTACCCAGCAGCACGTGGTCCGCGCCCATCATCCCCACCAGTTGCGACACGCTTTCCGGCGTGTAGACGACCGTGTCGACGTAGATCTGCTTGAGGTAGTGACTCGGTGGCTCGTCTATGTGCACGCGGCACTCCGGCCGCACCTCCCAGGCATGGTCTAGCCGGCTCGGATGGAAGGGCAGGTATCCGCCCCCATGTGCCACCACCACCTTCAGCGCCGGGTACCGCTTCAGCACTCCGTTGAAGATCAGGCTGGCGACCGCCAGCGCCGATTCGAGCGGATGCGCGATGGAGTTGTTCAGGTAGAACTGCCGGAATCGCTCACCATGCGTGAACCCGAGCGGGTGCACGAACACCACAGCCCCGATGCCCGCCGCGGTCTCCCAGAACGGCTCCAGCGCCGGGTCGCCGAGTTCCCGGCTCGCGGGGTACGTCGAAACCTGCACGCCCCGCAGCCCCAGCTCCTTGGTCAGATACTCCAGTTCCTTCGCCGCTGCCGGCGGGTCCTGCAGTGGCACCGACCCCAGTCCCGCGAACCGTTTGGGCCGCTCGGCAACCAATCCCGCGACATGCTCGTTCTGCAGCCGCGAAAGCCTCGCACCCAGCTCCGGCTCCGCCCAGTAGAACTGCTGCGGCGACGGCGACACCGCCTGTACATCGACCCGCATCCGGTCCATTCGCGCCAACCGCTCGTCCGTCGAGGTCAGTGCCAGCGCATACTGCTCCCGCCCCAGCACCCGATTGTGCGCCGCCGACTCCTCGCCCATGAAGTAGCTCGACGGTTCGAACTCCGGCCGGAATACATCCTTGATCAGCGGCGGAATGGCAGGGGCAACGGCGGCGTGGCAATGAATGTCGATGGTGGGCATGGGCGGCAGTATAGAGACCTCCGGGCGGCGCAATCCGTGTGCTACCTACCCGGGTACGTCTCCCGGTAAGTCGCGGGGTCCAGGAGCGTATCGAGCTCCGCGCTGTCTGTTATCTCCACCCGTACCAGCCATCCTTCGCCGTAGGGCGAATCATGGACCATCTCGGGAGAGGCAAGCGCCGCCTCGTTCCGCTCAATCACGGAGCCCGAGATCGGCGCGAACAGATCGCTCACCGACTTCACGGACTCGATCACGCCGAATGGTTCCTCCTGGTCGATTTCGACTCCCGGCGCGGGTAGTTCCACGTAGACGACGTCCCCCAGCTGGTCACATGCGAATGCCGTGACCCCGATGACCGCCTCCTTGCCTTCCCGGCGAACCCAGAGATGGTCGTTGCTGTAGCGAAGATCCGTTGGCGTCGGGAGTCCCGCCGATTCGTCAGCCGTCACGTCTCCTTGATGTTCGCAGACCACGTGATCTCTATCGCGTCTTTCACGCTCTCGTGCGCAGGGCAACCGGCGGGGTGCACCTGCAGCGCCCGCTCGGCGGTCTCACGCTGGGCCGCTGGGAGGGTCAGGTCATAGGTCACGTGGATCGCCGTAATCCTGATCGTCTTGTTCGTCGGACCGTGGATGGTCCCCTCGACGTTTGCGGTAAATGTGGAACGGTCGAACTCGACCTTTCGCGCGGCCAGTGCCCCGGCCAGCGTTCCGTACATTCAGCCAGCGACGGCGGCGACAATGTGGTCCAGCGTCGCCGCCACGGGCGGGCCTTCCTTGGCCCCGTAGTACTCCCGGAGCCCTCCCTGGACTCCGTATACCACCGGCTCCGGTACGTCCCCCAGGAACGCATGGCGCATCCCATTGCGATATTCCAGCCGGCTCTTCGAAATGTAGGTGAAATCTCCTGCCATCGTTCACCTCCCGTGGTTTAGACCCTACACTTCCAGCTTGGCCAACGCCTTGCCGGCATCATCCGCGCCAGGGGCGTCACCCCGGCTCATCGACGCCCACGCCTGACGCCCACGCCTATGGCTACGCAAGCCCGCCGCCGACACCGCATCCCAGCGCCCGGTACGTTCGTGGCGGGCGCTTCGTTGTCAATCTTGCGAACTCTTGCCGGCTGGCCGAATCTCCAACCATGGATCTCCTCGACATCGCCCTCCGGTTCACCGAGCAGATTCCCGAAACCGACGCCTACCGCGACGAGCGCGAGTTCTGCTGGCTCGCCGTTGGCAAGGCCGCGCTTGCAATGGAACGGCCAGACCTCGTTGGGAGGGCATTGGGGGAGCTGGCAGGGCGAAGAGGCGAAGCCGAATTGCGGTTCCGTTCGCTTGGCAGTCCGCGCTTTCGCGACCAGGCACTTTCAAACTTGCTCGAGCGATGGCCGGCGGTGCAACCGCTCCTCTGGCGAGTTGAGGCGTATCCGGTCGCGATTCTCCTCTTCTGGCGTTACGGGTTCGATGCTCTGTTGGCCCAGGTAGAGGCGATCACAGACCCGTACAACCGCTCTGACAGCCTGCGCGAGCTCTGTCTCTTCACCCCGGACCGAGATCTTCGTCGACACATCCTCCGGTCAGATCTCGACGCTGTTTCGGGATTGCCCGATGACACTCGCCAGGATTGCCTCGAGGAAATCGCAGCGGGGTTCAACAATGCGTGCGATCCGGACGCGGCAATTGCTGTGGCCCGCCAAATCAAGGATGGGAAGTACTCCACCGGCATCCGGGAGGACCTGATCGAAGAGGCGGAACGAATCCGGCAAGAAGGCGGAGAGCTCGCCTTGTCAGAGTTCATCGACACGCCTTCGCCCGACGCATTTTGGGCGATGGCAAACACCCAGCTCGAAAAGCCCTTCGAATTTCTGCGAGGGGACGAACCGCAAGTCTTTGCGGAAGCTCTGGAACTGATTGCCGCCGGGCAGACGGATGAGGGTGGGGTCTTGCTGCAGGCCGGGTTCCCAACTCGCTTCCAACCGGCTTCGCTCTCCTTACCGCAGGCCGAAAGGGACCAGTTCCTCCTCTGGCAACTCCAGAACACTTCCGCTTACCCCCGCAACGATGTCCGAGTCGAGTATCTCGCTGAGCTAGCGGCGGGCCTTGCCTCGGCCGACATCGAGCCTCCCCCGAAGGTGGTTGAGGCCGCTTCCGAATCCTCGTTTATCGCGCTCCAACCAGCGCCGATTCCGTATTTCACGGATCGCGACCCGTCCCGGATGACGGCGGACGAACTCGCGCGGTTTCTATTCGACCGACCACGCGTCCCAGACGACGATGACGCCGAGCGAATCCTGAATCGTGAGTACCGGGGGACATCCGACTGGGAATATCAACTTGATAAGGCCAAGTGGCTCCGCCTCCTCACTGAGTTCTTCACCGGCTTTGGCCCATATGCCGCACACTACTCGGTCGAGCAGGTAGACCAGGGGCTCTGGGCAATCTGGGGGCCCTACTCGTTCGAATTCGTGCTCACCGACGACGAGGTCCCGCTAGAAATCGCCGCTGACTGTGTCGATGCGAGCCTGGCCATATACCGCGACTACGTGAGGTTTCATCGAATCAGCGAGGATTGCTCGTCGTTCTTGATGTTCTGGGACACTATCTGGCCGCATCCCGCCAGCGCGAGAGACGTCGCGCTGAAGAAGAGGCTTTTCCACGTTCTCGAACAGGTCCTCTGGATGGAACATCCCGAGTGTCAGAGTGCGGCACTCAACGGACTCGTTCGTCTCCATCCTATGCCCGCTGTGTCAGAGCTCGTCGCACGATTCATCGAGCAAGGCGAGCCCGCGAACGACGACATAGGCAGATTCGCCCGCCACGTCGTCGACTGGCCTGACCACAACCCGGATGCCTGGCGCCTCCAGCCCCACCTCCTCCTCTAGCCCCTCCCATCCCCCATCGGCACCCTCTATACTTCTCACCAACCCTTTGCATGGCGCTAATCAACGCCCGCCCAACGGAGGCCCGCCGTGAAGTTCCACTTCTTCCATCTCATGCCCTGGCCCTATCTCCCCGAGGACTTCCGCGAGAAGCACCGCTCGGTCTGGGTCGATCCCGACTACTCGCTCTACGACCCCTTCAAGGGCAACCAGGTCTACGCCGACTACCTGGACGAGCTGGAGTTCGCGGAGAAGCTCGGCTTCGATGGCATCTGCGTCAACGAGCACCATTCCAATGCCTACGGCCTCATGCCCAGCCCGAACATCATGGCCGCAACGCTCGCGCGCCGGACTAACCGCGCCTCGATCGTCGTCATGGGCAACTCCATCGCCCTCTACAACCCGCCCCTTCGCGTCGCCGAAGAGTTCGCCATGCTCGACATCATCAGTGGCGGCCGCCTCGTCGCCGGCTTCCCCGTCGGCACCTCAATGGATACGAACTTCGCCTACGGTGTCCCCGGCGCCCAGCTTCGCGACCGCTACTACGAAGCCCACGACCTGATCATGCAGGCCTGGAAGGACAAGGGTGTTAGCACCTTCAACGGCAAGTACACCCAGCTCCGCTACATGAACCCGTGGCCGCGTCCCCTCCAGGACCCGCACCCGCCCATCTGGATTCCCGGTGGCGGCTCCATCGAAACCTGGGAGTGGTGCGCCGACATGGCCTACCTCTACAGCTACCTCTCGTTCTCCGGCTACATGCGCGCCAAGAACATCATGGATGGCTTCTGGGGCCGAATGGAGGAGCGCGGCAAGGAAGCCAACCCCTACCAGGCCGGCTTCTTCCAGGTCATCTGCGTGGGCGAAAACATGGCCGAAGCGAAGGAGCTCTACGCCGAGCACATCGAGTACTTCTACCAGCGCTGCCTCCACATCTATCCCGGCTTCGCCGATGCCCCCGGCTATCGCACCAACCGAACCGTGAAGGCTGGAATACGGTCGATGATGGAGATGGCGAAGGCTCGCGCCGGCCAGAAGCTCGACTGGGACTTCCTCGTCGAGAACGGCTACGTCATCGCCGGCAGCCCGAGCGACGTCATCGCCGGACTCGAGAAGCTCACCGACGACCTCAACGTTGGCCAGCTCTTCTGCGGTCTCCAGATGGGGTCGATGCCCCGCGACAAGGTCTTCTACAACCAGAAGATGTTCGCCGAGAAGGTCATGCCAGCCATGCGCGACAAGTTCTCGAACTTCGAGGACAAGTGGGCGCCGAAGCCCATGCCCATGGACGACCGCGCCGTCCCGCGAGTGCCCGAGATCAGCGAAGTCCATCGCCCCGGCCGCGTCCCCAGCGGCGCACCCGCCGGTGGTGGCGGCGCCGCGGGCTAGGCTTACGTCGAACGGATACGGAACGTCGGCCCGGCCGGGCCAGCGTACGCCGAGACGATCCACTGTCCGTCGTCGCTGACTTCCGCGGCGAATATGCCGCCGAGCAGCATCAGCACGAAGCGCGGATCTGCGTGGCCCGGTCGCAGCAAGACTATGCCGGAGTGTTCCTGCCGCTCTCGGACAACCATGTCCCCAAATCCAGTGTCGTGAGTGAGAATAGTCCGGTTCCTTGCTCGGGCGATCCGCAGGATTTCGTTGTCGGCTGCGCGAGCAAGCCCTAGGTCCGCGGTGGTGTCGATGTCCGTACCATCGTGACGCAGCTGCGTGACGACCAATACATCGATGTTTTGGTCGGCGATGAACCGTCTATCTCCGAGCCTCACGCGCTGGTTTTGACTCGCACGGCCGGCGCCTCAAGCTGCCGGGCCGCATAAAGGGCGGCCTGCTCAATCGCCTCAGGAGTGAGCGCTGGCCAACCGTCGAGGATCCGCTCGACGGTGCCACCGCTTGCCAGCAACTCCAGGATGTGGGCAACACTTATTCGTGTGTCTTTGATGCACGGCTTCCCGCCCAAGCGGCCCGGGTTGGCGACGATGAGGGGGAACTCCTCGGAGAGTTGCACATCATTCATTCGACAATCGTAGCACTGTCCTCCCCCGGCCCCACCCGCTAGGATCGCCGCACCACACAAGCCCGGAGATCCACCATGTCACTCGAAGGTCGTAAAGCTCTTGTCACCGGTGCCAGCCGCGGTATCGGTGCCGATGTTGCGAAGGCGCTCGCCAAAGCCGGCGCCGCAGTCGCCGTCACCGCCCGCACTGAGGAAGTCACCGACAAGCGCCTGCCCGGCACCATCCACTCCGTCGCGAAGGAGATCAACGATGCCGGCGGCAAGGCGGTCGCCATCAAGATCGATGTCCGCGACCCCGAGAGCATCGCTGCCGGTGTGAAAGCCGCGGCCGAAGCGCTGGGCGGCATCGACATCATCTTCAACAACGCCGCCATCCTCGTGCCCGGCACGCTTGAGTCCGTCCAGCCACGCCACATCGACCTCATCTGGCAGATCGACGGCCGAGGCCCCCTCCTCGTCATGAAGGAAGCACTTCCCTACCTGAAGCAGGCCGGCCGCGCCCACATCATCAACGTCTCCTCGCGCGCAGGCGTCTTCCCCGGCCCCGGGCCGTACGAGAACACCCGCGCCGGTGGCGGCTTCTACGGCATGATCAAAGCCGGCCTCGAACGCTATAGCCAGGCGCTCGCCATGGAGCTCCAGCCCGACAAGATCTCGGTCAACGTCCTCTCTCCCCAGGGTCGGATCAAGACCCCCGGCAACGTCTGGGCCGAAAACGACCGCGAGAACCCCAACCTCGACTTCGAAGAGGCCGTCTCCATGGCTAAAGGCGCCGTCTGGCTCTGCGAGCAGGGCCCCGACTACACCGGCCACATCCTCTTCGACGAGGATCTCTGCAAGGAGCAGGGACTCTAGTTGCGATTTCCCCTCTCCCCCTGGGAGAGGGGCCAGGGGTGAGGGCCGTCCGCTACGCTGATCCCATGTCCTGGGAAGAGCGTGCCGCCAAACTCGAACGCGAACGCCGCCGTATCCGCAAACACGGCCGTACCCTGCTCAGTTCGAAAGAAACGCCGCTTAAGAAGCGCCTCCGGCGACGCTTGAAGCGCAAGTCGAAGTCGCGCTAGCGGCCGTCCCACAGATCCCGCGTCAGCTGCGCCTGCCCCAGGTGCTCCCGCGCGTGCGTCACCGCCCGCATCAACACCGCCCGCCCCTGCACCTGCCCCATGTTCGGATGTTCTACCACACGCGCCGAGTCCCTCTGCCCTAGCCGCCTCCAAGCACCGCCACCAGTTCCGGCTCGATCCGCCCCCACTCGCGCTGCAATGCGTCGAGGCTCTCGCCCCGCGCCGCGAACTCCTCGTCCCGCCGCCACTCATACGGCTTGCCCCGAAATGATGCAGCACGTTCCGCTCGATGTTCGCCAGCGTGTGCGCCGCCAGCACGTAGAGGCTGTTCGTCTCCTGGCCCGGCGGCCGCCAGTTCAGACCCTCCGCATCCAGACCCATCGAGCGCGCGCAAAAGGTGCTCTGCGCTCCGCCGCAGGATCGCGAGGTAGAGCGCCGCTTCATCATCCATCGCCGGGACGATCCTAGCGTCGACCCGGAAATGCGCTGACCGGTTAAATTCCGTCCAAGACGTGCCTGCGAGCCTGCAGAGCTACCTTCCTGTGACCACACCGAGGAGCACAGCATGAGCAGCGTCATGCCCCATGTCTGTGGGTCGAGGACATGGCCCGCAGCAGTCCGCTTTTTACGAGCGAAGTCATGGGCTTCGAACTCGACAGGGCGTGGACCGGCCGAGGAACTCTCGACTTCGCCACGCTCCACAGGGCGATGTACCACCTCATGCTGTCGAGGATTGATGGCAGCACGCTCGAGCGATTGGCAGATGTCGCAGACTCGCGGATAGCGCCGGGGCCAGGGTGGCGCCGTGTCCTTCTACATCGAGGCCGGTGACCTGCAAGCCGAATACGAACGAGCCACCGCCGCCGGAGCCACCATCGTCGATCCCCTCAGCGAACGCCCGTGGGGCCAGTCCGAGTTCGTCCTCGCCGACCCCGATGGCTTCTGGTGGGCAGTCTGGAAGCAGGGCTAGCGTCAATCACATCACCGCGAAGCCGCCGTCCACCGGTATCGATACCCCCGTCACAAAGTCGCTCGCTTTCGAAGCGAGGAATACCGCCGCCCCGCCAAGCTCTTCCGGCTCACCGAAGCGCCCGGCCGGCGTCCGCCCAATGATGTGGTCGTAGAAGTCCTGCCGTTCTTTGATCCCGATCGTCATATCCGTCCAGATCCAGCCGGGAATGATGCAATTCACCTGGATGTTCTCTGGCGCCCATGCCACCGCTAACGACTTCGTCAGCTGGATGACGCCACCCTTGCTCGCCGAATACGACACCACCCGCGGGCTCCCGAACAGCGAGTATTCCGAGCCGATGTTGATCACCTTCCCACGCCCCGCTTCCTTCATCGACGGGAACATCGCCTGGGCGAACACGAAGCACGCCTTCAGGTTCACATCGATCACCGCATCCCAATCCGCTTCCGAGAGGTTCTCCGGCCGTCCGCCGCGACCGATGCCCGCGTTGTTCACGAGGATTGTCGGCACCCCCAGCTCCTCCCGCGTCCGGGCGATGGTCGCATCGATGTCAGCGCGTTTCGTCACGTCGCAGGAAATCGCCAGGCACTTCCGGCCCAAAGCCTCGATCTCTGACTTCGTCGCCGCGAGTTTCTTCTCGTTCCGCGCCGCCAGTGCGATGTCCGCACCCGCCTTCGCCAGCCCGAGAGCGATGCCCCGCCCGATGCCGCCGTTGCCGCCGGTCACGATCGCCACGCTACCCGTCAGGTCGAATTCGCCCATGCCGAACCTCCCGCGCGCATCCTACGCGCGTCCGGGTCGACAGCCGCCATCGGCACAGTCACAATCGCGCCATGTCCGCGAACCTCGAACTCTGCGAGCAACTCTTCTCCGCCATCATTCGCGGCGACATCGACGCCGTTCGGGCCATCTACGCCGAGGACGCCGTCATCTGGCACAACAACGACGGTGTCGAACAGTCGCCCGACCAGAACCTCCGGGTGCTTCGCTGGGTTGTCCGCAACGTGAAGGACCTGCGCTATGAAGAGATTCGTCGCCACGAAACGCCAACGGGTTTCGTCCAGCAACACGTGCTCCGTGGCACTTCGCCGAACGGGGTGGTACTGGAAGTCCCGGCCTGCATCGTTTGCACCGTGGTAGATGGACGCATCACTCGCCTCGACGAATATCTCGATTCAGCACAGATAGCTCCACTGACGAGTTGAGCGCGCTACGCCACGGGCACGACGGTTGCGCGTCCACAATGCGACGGAATTAGCGGTTCAGATTGTGTAAAACATTCCTGTGCCATCTGCGAGCTGGTTGAAATTATTTCGGGGGGGGAGAATAGATAGCAAAGCAATATGTGGGGACGAAATCCCACTGCCAAGAACCGGTCGATCATGACGTCAATGCGAGCAAAGTTTATAGGCCTTGGTCTGTTTGGCGCGATTGTGCTCGCCGCAGGCAGTTGGATGTGGGGTACGAGGGGCACGGGAGCGACGGAGCAGGGAACGACGATCGATGCCGGCGGATTTGACATTGTCTGGGAGACCCCCACGGTTCTGGTTCCCACCTCCCCGGTGACCGAGGCGGACTATCTGCGCTCAGCCTCCGGATCGGTCGTCGCACCCGTTGTCGAGGCGATGGAAGCGGGCGATGTCGATACGCTTTTGAGCCTTGTGACTTGGAACCAGGTGACATGTGCGCCGGATGGCAACCGCGGCGTGCCCAGTTGCTCAGTGCTGGGCCTTCCTCCTGAAACGACAATTCAGACGTTGGCCAACACCTACCTCCCGGGTGCCGGCGTGCCGGAAGCTGAGGTCCGTGCACAGTTCGCTTCCTATCTCGGCGCCGAACCACAGCTCATTGCCGCGGCCCGTGTGGCTGACAGCGGCCCCTTCGACAACGCGCCAGCAACAATGCTCGAGTTCGCTATTGACCCCCGCCGACTTCGCCGATGCGGGCGACGATCCTGTGGTCAGCGTCGCATTGGGATTGACCGACGGTTCAATTGTCTCATACCACACGTATCCTCGCGGGGGCTCTTCGCTCATCGCCAGCATCCGGGACTGGGCGCAATCCGGCGACTGGAAGTACGAGATGGATTACGTGAGCCCCGATGCACAGTGGCGCGAGGATGCTTTCCATGAGGTCGATGTGGCCTGTCGCACTGACGGTGCCATATGTCCCGGCGGCATCAGCTGGCCCAACGACACCTGGCCGTCGCGCCAGTAGCGTCCGGGCGCGCCCTGGCGTTCGCGGCGATCCTACAATGGGCGCAGCCACCATCCGGAGCAGCGCCATGGTCTCCACCCCCAACCGCCCCGCCGCCGCCAGCTACATCCGCGAACGCGTCGACGCCCTGCCCTTCGGCAGCGACGAAAAGGCTGAGCGCTACGCTACCGAGCGATACCAGGGCGCGACCGGCCTCAACTGGTACGACATCGACCCCTCGCTCCAGTTCCTCGCCCGCTTCTACCTGCCGCCCGATGCTCATGCCTGGGCTGAACCGCATCTCCGCAACCTCGGGGCCATTACTGGCGGCCCGATCAGCGAGTGGGCCGACATCACCGACAAGGACCCGCCGAAGCTCGTGAAGTACGACCGCTGGGGCCACGACATCTCCCGCGTCGACCTCCCCGACTCCGTCACGAAGGCCAAGCGGCTCCTCTGGGACAACAACTTCAGCGACCCCACCATCCGCCGTGACGCCGAGAGCCGCGGCATCAGCCTTCGCATGGCCAACGTCGCCTACACCTATCTCCTCTGCCAGGCCGATATCGGGCTCAGCTGCGCCATGGGCACCGGGGGCAACATGGTCGAAGCCTTCGTCGACCAGTTCGCCAGCCCCGAGATGCGCGACTTCCTGATGCCGAAGATCGAGGCCGGCGAGTTCCGTGGTGACACCGCCCAGTCCCTCACCGAGCGCACCGGCGGCTCCGACCTCGGCGCCATGGAAACGACCGCGACGCCCGACGGCGAGGCCTATCGGCTGAACGGCCTCAAGTGGTTCGTCAGCAACGCCGACGGCAACGCCTTCGTCGTCCTCGCCAAGGTCGAAGGCGGCGCCGACGACATCCACGGCGTCGAGAACTTCCTCGTCCTGAAGACCCGGCGCGATGGCAGCCGCAACGGCATCCGCATCCGCCGCCTCAAGGACAAGCTCGGCACCAAGGCCGTCGCCTCCGCCGAGGTCGAGTTCGTCGACGCTGAAGCCTTCATCCTCAGTGGCGCCTCAGATGGAGGCTCTCGCACGGGAGACGGCCGCGGCGTCAGCCGGATGATGGAGCAGACGAATATCGCCCGCCTCGGTGTAGCCATGATGGGCCTCGGCTGCGCCCGTCGCGCCTTCGTCGAATCGGTGCTCTACGCGCGATCCCGGCAGTCATGGGGCCGGCCGCTGATCGAGCATCCGCTCATGCGCCGCAAGCTCGCCGAGATGATCGTCGATCTCGAAGCCACCCAGGCGCTCCTATGGGATGGCTACGGCGTGCCCAACGCGCTCCGCGGCTTCAGCGAGACTCGGCCCTTCCGGCTCGGCGCGCCGCTGGCCAAGATCAAGGCCGCCCGCCTCGGCATCAGCATGGCCAGCGATGCCGTCGAGGTGCATGGCGGCAACGGCTATATCGAGGACTGGCCCGTCGCCCGGATCTACCGTGACGCCCAGGTCAACACCGTCTGGGAGGGCCCCGACAACATCATCTGCCTTGATGTCCGCCGGGCCATCCAGCGCGAGAAGGCCGACGAGCCGTTCCTCGCCCGCATCCGCGAAGCCCTCGATAACGCCGGCGAGCAGGACGCCACAGTCCAGACCGTCGCCCGCCGCAGTGAAGATCTCGCCGACGCTATCGAGGCCTGGAAGCAGCTTGAGCCCCAGAAAGCCGAGGCAAAGCTCTTCCCCCTCGCCCAGTTCATGGCCGAGGTCTACGCCGGCGCCCTCCTCCTCGAGCAGGCCGCCTGGGAACGCCAGGAGTATGGCTCCGACCGCAAGGCCCTCGTCGCCCGCCTCTACGCCAGCCGCTACCTCGCCGACCAGCACCGAATGCGAGGCATCCCCGACGACGACGAGGCGGTAGAACGCTTCGATGAGCTGCTGGCGGGGGCGCTTCATACGGGGCCGCGACCGTAAGAGCGCGGCCGGGTCCCCCATGCATCCAGGCACCCGGCCGACGGCCGGTCGGTATCGCCCCGGGAGGGAGCGGAGCGCCGCTCTCGGGTCGTCTCAGCTACTGAAACGGATTGACCACACGGACGCCGCCGTAGTCCTGGCCGTCGCTCAGGTCCTCCGAGAGCACTTCCGCGCACCCAAGTGCCCGCGCCGCCTCGATGATCGCTGCATCCCAATACGAAATCCCATGTCGGTTGCCCGTCTCGGCGGCAGCCTGAACAAGCTCGGGTGTCACTGGCTGCACGGGGAACCGTGTGAAACTGCGAACGAGGTCGGCGGCCTGTCGATGGGTCAGCACATTCCTCGAAGTCGACCGCGTCGCCTGCACGTAGAACTCCTGGAGCACCTGTGCCGAAAGCGCCAGTTCGCGACCGTCGAGGAGCTCGTTCGCGACCGCTCGCTTCAGACGTTCCGCCGGATCCCGGGATATCGCGTAGAGGAGCACATTGGTGTCAACGAATCGCACGCTGCATCGCACGGTCGTAGAGTTCGTCGCGACTCAAGCGGTCGCCCGCGCTGAAGTCCACGATTTCTGCCTGCACCTTGCGCTGTAACGCCTCCAGCCGCTTGAACTCGGTTTCCTTGTCCGCGAGCGCAGCCAGGTACTCCGCGACCAACGAGCTGACCGATCGGCCCAGCTCAGCCGCGCGAACCCGTGCGCGCTGGTACACGTCGTCAGGGACAGCCACCGTGATGTTCTTCATTCATTCAGGCTAGCACAGCCTCACAGAATCTGTGGTTCACAGTTGGGCGAGCCGCAACTGCAGCAGGCGTGGCTCCCCTCGCTCTACCCCACCACCCACTTCGTGCCCTCGGGTCCGTCCTGCAACTCCACGCCCTCTGCCGCCAGCCGGTCTCGCACCATGTCGGCGAGGGCGAACTGCTTCGCCTTCCGCAGCTCCGTGCGCAACTCCACCAGCAGGTCGATGAACGGTGCCGCATCCGCTGACCCTGAAGCATGCGCTTCCAGCGTGAACCCCAGCACTTCCGCCAGTTCTCGCAAGACCCCCTGTGCCGCCGCCACTGACTTTCCTTCGGCTGCCCCCCGGTTGATCGCTCGCGCCAGGTCGAACAGCGCCGCGATCGCCCGCGGCGTATTCAGGTCGTCCTCCATTGCCGTGATGAAGCGCTCCCGCGTGTCGCCCGCGTCGACTCCTTCCGCAGAAGGACCACCACCACTGCCCGTGGATTCCACGAACGCCGCAGCCCGCAGGCGGTCGGCTCCTGCCTTCGAACCCTCCATCGCCTCGTCGGTGTAGGTCACCGGGCTGCGGTAGTGGCTGCTCAGCACCAGCATCCGGAAGGCATCGGCCCCCCAGCGGTCAAGCGGGTCGCTGATCGAGACGATGTTCCCGATCGACTTCGACATCTTCTCGCCGCCCATCTGGAGGAGGGCGCAGTGCATCCAGGACTGGGCGAACTTCTTGCCGGTGTACCCCTCGCTCTGGGCGATCTCGTTCTCGTGGTGGGGGAAGATCAGGTCCGCGCCCCCGCCGTGGATGTCGATCTGTTCCGCCAGCGCATGCAGCGACATCGCTGAGCACTCGATATGCCAGCCGGGACGGCCCGGTCCCCACGGGCTCTCCCACGCCGGTTCTCCCGGCTTGGCGCCTTTCCACACGGCAAAGTCGAGGGGGTCGTCCTTCAGCTCCGTCGGGTCGATGCGGGCGCCGCTCTTCAATTCATCCACGTCGCGCTTCGAGAGTTTGCCGTAGTCGGGGAAGCTGCGGACGCGGTAATACACATCGCCGCCCGATGCGTAGGCGTGCCCTTTGTCGATCAGCCCCTGCACCATCGCGATGATCTCCGGGATCGTCTCGGTCACCCTCGGATACTCGGTCGCCGGCAGCACGTTCATCCGCTTCAGCTGCGCGAGGTAGTCCTCGATGTTTTCCTGGGCGAGGTCGGCCATCGTCCGGCCAAGGTCCTGTGACCGGGCAATGAGCTTGTCATCGATATCGGTGAAGTTCTCGATGTGGCGGACTTTATAGCCGCGCCACTCCAGGTACCTTCTCAGCGCGTCGAAGACGACCGCCTTCAGGGCGTGACCGACGTGGCTCTGCGAGTAGGGCGTTACCCCGCAGACGTAGAGCAGCACCTCCTCGCCGAGAGGTTTGAACTCGCTCTTCGTATCGGTCAGTGTGTCGTGGATCTGCATGGTTCCTGCTCCCGTGCCCTTCTCCGGGGAAGGACAAGTCTAGGCCGCTGCGGCCGTCCGGTCGTATCTATGACAGCGGAGGTCGCCCGATCTAACAGGTACAGGAACAGGAGCAGGTCCCGGCGAGACGGGCAGCGATGTCGGGGCTGGTTCGCCGGTGCATGGTCATATCGTCGGCTACCCGCGGTCGAAGGTAAAGTACCCGACGCATTCGCGGACGGAACGGTAACAGTAGCCCCGTTACGTAAACGTGACCAAGGTTCGGGAAAGCGCCGTCAACGGCGATTGACACCGTGATCGGCCACTTCTACGGTGCCTCTTGCCCGGCTCGGCCGGAGGGGCCCACCGAACCGAACCGGCACCTTCGAAACAGGAGCACAACGGCAATGACAACGATGTTTGTTAGGCACCAGGTCTCCGACTACAAGAAGTGGCGCCAGACCTACGACGAGTTCAATCCAACCAGGAAGTCGATGGGGGTGACCGACGCTTCGGTCTTTCGGGCGCCAGACAACCCCAATGACGTCACCGTGCTGCATTCCTTCAGCACGGCAGCGAAGGCGCATGAGTTCGCCGACAGCCCGGCCTTGAAGGACGCAATGAAGAAGGCGGGGGTCGGCACCCCTACCATCTGGTTCGCCGACAAGGCCTGACCAGGTAGCTGGTTCCGACTCTGGGGGCCCCTCTTCGGAGGGGCCTCTTTTCGTTGGTTCTGGTTGCTAGCGAACGCCTTCGTGTTGCTCGTCGTGCACGCCATCGAGGTGCCCCTGCACGTGCTCCACGAGCCGCTCCAGCTCCTCCACCTTCCGGTCGAGGTCGTTGAGCCGTTCCCACTCGGGGTCGGGCAGTCGCTGGATGGCGCCGTTCGATTCATCGCGGAATGCGACGATGTGGCCGGGTACGCCGACGACGGTGGCGTTCGCGGGTACGTTCGTCACCACGACCGAGCCGGCCCCTATCTGGGTGTTCTCGCCAACGGTGATGCCGCCGATAACCTTCGCCCCGGCGCCGACGGTCACGTTGTCCTTGAGCGTTGGATGGCGCTTCACCCGTCGGGTGCTCGTGCCGCCCAGGGTTACGCCCTGGTAGAGCATCACGTTGTCGCCGATCTCCGTCGTCTCGCCAATCACCACGCCCATGCCGTGGTCGATGAAGAACCGCTCCCCAATCGTCGCGCCGGGGTGGATCTCAATGCCGGTGAGGAACCGTGCAATATGCATGATTCCCCGTGGGACAACCGGCATACCGCGCCGATGCAGCGCATTGGCCAGCCTGTGAAACGTTCGCGCGTGAAATCCGGGATAGAAGAGGGCGACCTCGATCCAGTTCGTCGCCGCCGGGTCGCGGTCCATCGCTGCCTGGATATCGCCCCGGATCCCGCCCGTTGTAGACATATCCATCGAGAGTACAGCGTCGCCCCTGCGCGTTACAGGTTCCGCCTGCAGGGGTAAGGTCTGGCGCGGAGAGGAAGTGACATGTTCAAAGGCAACCCGGCAACCGAGCGCGGCGTGACCGAGCGCGATTTCGTCCTCCAGGTCGAGGGCAGGAAGGTCCCTGGCGTCCTCTGGACGCCGGAGCAATCCGCGGGACCGATGCCGCTTGTCCTCCTCGGGCACGGCGGCAGCGGTCATAAGCGGGAGCAGTACATCGCCTCGCTTGGCAGGCGGCTCGTGCGCCATCTCGGGTTCGCCGCTGCAGCCATCGATGGTCCCGACCACGGTGACCGCCGCGCCGACGGCGGTCTCGACCGCGACAGGGTCTGGGCCGAACGCCAGGAACGGCGCTCCGGACCCGATCGCACGGACGCGATGGTCGCCGACTGGAAGGCCAGCCTCGATTGGCTCCAGGAACAGCTGCCCGTCAGTGGAGTCGGCTACTGGGGCCTCTCGATGGGGACGGCATATGGCCTCCCCTTCGTCGCTGCCGAGCCACGCATCCAGGCGGCAGTACTGGGCTTGAATGGGGCCGCCGCCTCACCTGTCAAAGATGTCTACCGCGAACGCAACCGCCAGCGCTTCACCGCCGACGCGCCTCGAATCGGCATTCCGCTCCTCTTCATCGCCCAGTGGGACGACGAACTTGCGCCCCGCGACGCCGCCTTCCACCTTTTCGGGCTCCTCGGTTCCGAGAAGAAGACGATGCATGTCAATCCGGGTTTGCACGCCGCGGTTCCACCCGCCGAATTCGACGCATCCGAGCAGTTCTTCCAGCACTGGCTGGGCAACACCCCACTCGGTGCATAGCGTTCACTGAAGCTAAGGTGAGGCAACCATGTACGGGATGATCGGGAAGATGTTGGCAACGCGGGGCAACCGCGACGCGCTGCTTGGGCTCCTCATGGAGAGCAGCGGCGCGATGCCGGGGTGCCTGAGCTACGTCGTAGCCAAAGACGCCGCCGACCCGGACGCCATCTGGGTCACCGAAGCCTGGACGACAAAGGAGGCGCACGATGCCTCGCTCTCCCTGCCTGCCGTCCAGGCGGTTATCGCTCGTGCCCGACCGCTCATCGCAGGGTTCGGTGAGCGCATCGAAACGGAGCCGGTCGGCGGTCATGGCCTGGCAGAGGCTGCAAACTAGCCGGCGACGCGTTGGTCTTCGCCATGCCGCCGACGTCGCCGAAGCCCAAGCGGCAGACGCTAACGCGGATTCCTCAGCTCGAGGATGCCCTCCATCCGGGCCTTGATCCGGTCAGTGAACCCTTCCTGTGCCGGGATCACGTAGAACCGGTTCTCCTTCACCGCTTCGAACACCTGCGTCGCCACTTCCGCCGGCGGCCATCCCGCCGCGAGGCTATCCGTCAGCCCCTGGCGGAAGCGTTGCGCGCCTTCTGCGAACTCACCCGTGTGGGAAAGATCGGCGTTCCGGTTGCGCGATGACTGCATGATGCTTGTGTTGATCAGGCCCGGACAGACAACCGACACATGCACATTCGAATTGGAGATGCGCAGTTCTTTCTCCATCGACTCCGAAAGGGCCACGACACCGAACTTCGTGACGTCATAGACGCTCATGAATGGCGACGTTGTCAGGCCCGCCATCGAGGCCGTGTTCACGATGTGGGCCTCTTCCCCCTGCTCCATCATCCTCGGCAGGAAGCTGTGCACACCGTGGATGACGCCCCACAGGTTCACGTCCATCACCCAGCGCCAGTCGTCGAGCGTGTGTTCCCAGGTCGCCCCGATGACCTCGACGCCGGCGTTGTTGCAGAGCACGTGCGCCTTGCCGAAAACCTCGTACGTCTTCGCCGCAAGCGCTTCCACCTGCTCCGGTTGAGAAACGTCGGTTCGCACCGCCAGCACATCGGCGCCGCGGTTCTTCAAGCTCTGCTCCGATATCGAGAGGGCCTCGGGCTCGATGTCGGCCATCACGAGCTTCATCCCCTCTTCGGCGAAACGCTCGCACATCGCGAACCCGATCCCGCTTGCTGCCCCTGTGACCACCGCCACCCGATCACGAAACTCGTCCATCATCTCTCCAGCGGGACGGCTGTCCCGCGAGGCGACATGATACGTTCACGAGACAACCTTCGGGGGTAGCAGATTGCGGTTCATCATCTATGGGGCAGGTGCCATCGGGGGCGTCGTCGGCTCCCGGGTTAAGGAGCAGGGTTTCGAGACGGTCCTCATCGCCCGCGGAGCCCATCTCCAGGCCATGCAGCGCGATGGCCTCCTCCTTCGCACGCCCAACGGCGATCTACGCCAGTCGGTCACAGCAGTTGGTTCACCCTCCGAGATCACATTCCGCGATGGGGATGTGGTGATCCTCACGATGAAGTCCCAGGACACCGTCGGCGCCCTTGATGACCTTCGCCAGGCCGCCGGGGACGACATCCCCGTAATCTGCTGCCAAAACGGCGTCGCCAACGAACGCATGGCCTTGCGCCGATTCCAGAACGTCTACGGCCAACTCGTCTGGCTTCCGGCTACCTTCCTTGAACCCGGCGTCGTCCTCACCCACCTGGTAACGAAGTCCGGCGTTCTCGATGTCGGCCGCTTCCCATCCGGTACCGATTCCGTATCCGACGACGTTGCCGCCGCCCTCACCGCAGCCAACTTCATCAGCGAATCCGACTCCCGCGTGATGCGCTGGAAGTACGCGAAGTTACTCGGCAATCTCAACAATGCTGTCGATGCCCTTTGCGGCCGCGGCGCCGAAACCCGCGACATAGCCCGTGCTGCCCGTGACGAGGCAATTGCCTGCTACACCGCGGCCGGGATCGAGTGGGCCACGCCAGAGGAAGAACGCGGCCGGCGGGCCGAGCACATGGTCATGGGCGAGATCGCCGGCGAGACCCGCGGTGGCGGTTCCACCTGGCAGAGCCTTGCGCGCGGTTCGAATTCGGTCGAGGCGGACTACCTGAACGGCGAGATCTGCCAGCTCGGACGTCTTTGGGGAGTGCCCACACCGGTGAACCGCGTTCTCCAGCTTCTCGCCAACCGGGCGGCGCGCGACGGCATGGATGCGGGCGCAATGGATGGCGCCCAACTCCAATCCGCCGTCGAGCGCGCCACAGCCGGGCTCCCGATCTAGCCGAGACCGGCCATTTCGCCATAGGCGAACGGGTCGTACTGGTCGACGGTGGACCGCGTCCGCGGTTCCAGGGCAAACCGGAGCGCGACGTAGACGAGGTAGCCGAGCAGCAGGTAGATGAGCACGGTGGCCAGCGGGCGGTCGTTCGAAAGCATCACCAATGTCCAGAACGCACCGCTCAGGCAACCGACGACCAGAAGAGCGATCCGCAGCCATCGTCTGCTGTTTCGCCGTGCCGCAGCAATAGCGAACGCCACGCCGGGGACAAAGAAGATGAGACCCGGTCCGAGTCCCGCCACCGGGATGAACGCCAGTGCCCGGTCGAACCAGCGACGAAACCGCCTCGTCGCTTTGCCGCGTCTCGCGAAGGCGTACCCGGCCGCGGCGCCAAACCCGCTGACCACGATGAAGATGAACAGTGTCCCCGCCACGGTGAATTGCGGCTCCTTGTCGGTGATCAGCCGCATCCAGAGCCGGCCCGGCAGGGCCCAGGCAAGGCCGAGCAAGGCTCCCACGAACACGGCGCGCCGTGTTCCCGCGGGGTTGCGCTCGACGAACGTCGCAAGCCGGGCGATGAATGATGGCCGAAGGGCGATGTTGCGAAGCATGGGGTGCCTCCTTGTCATTTAGGAATCTATCTTCCTATAAAGTATAGGAAGATAGGGGTCCCGGGCAAGGCAGGGTACTTAAACCGCCAGGGTTCGGTGTTGGATGATCGCGTTTCGCCACGTGGCCGCGATTACCACCAGCGCCACGATCGGAACGATGCCAGTTGCGAAGAACACGAGGCCGACGGGGAGCACGCCCAGCGTGGTCATGACCGCCCCGACGCGAGGTTGCTGTTCCATCGCCTGGCGGCCGGCGAGCATGAAGCTTCCCGCCACCATGAAGAGGATGCCGCCGGCCACTGCGCCTCCACTGGTCCGGTTCTGGTTCTGTCCGGCCGTCACCACAAGCGCAATCCCGAGGACGATCGACAGCACCGCGACGATGACTGTCAGCCCCGGCAAACCTCGCCGGTTCAGCCAGCGCACGCTCGACTCGATCATTGACAGCACGGACGAAAGTATGCGGACCGGCAACTCCCCGATCCGGGCCTGTTCGACGCGCCAGCTCAGGTCTGCAGGTATGCCGAGCAAGCAGCGGAGCAGGATTGCCATCGCCGTCAGCCGAGAAGGCTTGTCGTGCGCCTGCTCCCAGAGGTCGCTCGCGATCTCGTCGCGGCGTTCTCCGCGGGTATCGCGTTGCAGACCGAGCGTATAGAGCCCGACCCACCAGCCGCTGAACCGTGTTGCCGTGCCAATCGCTCGCGTCATGTCGGTTGCATCCCCGGTTGCCACGTACCGGAGGCGGCATGCTCGCCGGCCAGTTGAAGAGCCCGCTGTCCCTCCGCGGTCACGCGGTAGAGCCGGCGCCGCGGCCGATTCTCCCCCACGGCAATGTCCGGGTCCTCCCAGGAGCTCTCCAGGTAACCGGCCTTCTTCATTCGATCGAGCGCCTTGTAGAGCGTGCCATGTGAGGTGAGCGCCCGAGCGTTCTCCCGTTCCCGTATTTCGCTGGCGATCATGTAGCCATGAAAGTTCGGTTGTCCGGCCCCCACGAGGTCTACTGCCGCCTGGAGGATGGCAACCTCAATCGGCAGGAGCGTACCCGGCTTTCGTCGCATGACGACCAGTATTAGGAAGATACATTCCGCCCGTCAAACCCTATCGACTTCCATCGCCTCGATTGCAACGAGCTTGATCCTCCGGTTGTCTGCCGCGACCACCGAGAGCCGGAGGCCCTGGTACTCGATCGATTCCCCGCGGGCCGGGATGTGCTGCAGCTCTTCGAGCAACAGACCCGCCACCGTTTCCGCCTCCGCGTGCGAAACGCCGAACCCGAGCTGGTCCTCCACCTCCGAAAGTCGCATGCGGGCATCAACCACGGTGCGCTTGCCTCGCGTCGCCGCTATCCCGGCGACCTCCCGTCCAGACTCGCTCTGGATCTCGCCGATTAGCTCTTCAATGAGGTCCTCAAGCGTGAGCAAGCCCGCTGTCGAGCCGTATTCATCAAGGAGGACAACCATCTGCGACGACGACTGTTGCATCCGTTCCAGCACATTCGCCGCCGACGCCAGCTCCGGCTCGAACAGCACCGGCCGCAGGATCGAAGCCACCGGCTGCTCTTCCTTGCCCGCCAGCATCGCCTTGGCGATATCGCTCATGTGGGCATAGCCGACGACATCGTCGGCGCTCTCACCGTAGACGGGCAGCCGAAGGTAGCCGGCCTGGGCAAGCCGTTCGCCCGCATGGCGAATTGTGTCCGTTTCGTCCACGGCTACGAAGTCGACTCGCGCCGTCATCAGGCTGCGTGCCTGCGTATTGCGGAAGCCGAGGGCGCCGAGCAGCAGTTCCGTCTCTTCGGCGGCGAGCGTACCGGTCTCACCGCCCAGAAGGATTGCCGTCCGGAGTTCCGCGCTGGAGAGCAGCTCGGTCGAACTCACCTCCCCGCCGAAGATTCCCAGCAGCGCCCGGCTCGTCCGATCCAGCAGGAAGACGAGAGGCCTGGTGACAATCGCCCAGAGCGACAGGGGGACGGCGTAGTAGCGCGAAATGGAGAAGCTGTGATTGAGTGCGATCGTCTTCGGTCCAACCTCACCAAAGACGACCAGGAGGACCGTGATCGCGAAGGTCGCGACGATAACGCCACTCCCTTCGCCGATGAGCTCGAAGGCGATAACCGTGCCGACCGCGGCTGCGGCCGTATTGGCAAGGTTGTTCCCAAGGAGGATCGCGGCAAGCAGCTGCGCTGGAGCTTCCAGCAACTTCGATACCCGCTTCGCCCCGGCCGTCCCCTCTCGCACAGAATGTTCGAGTTGAACCCGCTGCAGCGACAGGTAGGCGGTCTCCGCGCTTGAAAAGAACGCGGACACGGCCAGCAACAGCAGGAGTATCGGAAGGTACAGTTCCATGGCGCCCCCGGCGCACCGTTTCTTGGTGCGGAGTGGGTCAATGATAGGTCAGCCGCGCTGGCCTACTTCCACTGCAGCTCCCAGAGCCGCACCGGCTCCTCAAGACCTTTCAGGTCGTGCTGGCCCGTGTCGTGGAAGAGGAAACCCTTGCCTGCGACCAGTTCCCGCACGACGTTCGCCACGAGAACCTGCCCGCCCTCCGCCATTGCCGCCACCCGCGCCGCCGCAATCACACTCGCTCCGAAGAGGTCATCGTCCTCCGCCACCGGCTCGCCAGCGTTGATCCCGATTCTCACTCGCAGATCTTCGCCGACAACTGGCTCGGCGAATGAGCGCTGGATAGCGGCCGCACATTCGAGCGCCGCTTGCGTGGACGCGAAGCTCGCCATGAACCCATCGCCCATGCTCTTCACTTCATCGCCGCCGTGGGAGCGCAATGCCTCGCGCGTGCGTCGCTCATGCTCGCGCAACAGTTCCCTGCCCTTCGCATCGCCAAGCCGCGAGATGATCGAGCTGTGCCCTTCGATGTCGGTGAAAAGGATGATGCGAAAGTCGGGCGCACTCTGCATCCTCGGCGCCTCGCTGCCAAGAAACCGCAGCCAGTGCGGGATCGAGTCGAAAAAGAACGGATCCTCAACGAACACGAGCTCGCAGTTCGGGATCCGGCTGGCGAGGTCCTGGAGTTCGCTCACCGTCGACCACGGGTTATTCCTGCTCTGGGTAATCAGCACCGGCTGGGTGACCTGCGGCAGCAGCGGCCGAATATCCGCCTCGTCGTTGGCGTGGACGCCCTTGAGCAGAACCTCCGGGGCGCAGCTCTGCGCAATGTACGCGGCGACGCCCGCGGCCAATTCCGCCGGCGCGAAGCTGAAGAGAAGCTGGGTCACCGTCTGTGCGTACAGCGACGGGTCCTGGCCCCGGATAGCCTGTTCCATGCGTGCTGCGGGGGTGTCCTGCTTTTGCCCCGCCCAGCCCCAGATATCACCGACGATGACCCGGTCGATGATCTCCGGGAACATGGCCGCCGCCGCCAGCGCGAGTCTTCCGCCCCCTGTTATGCCAAATGCCGTAATCGGCGGCTCAACCTTCGCCGCGACCGCCGCAAAATCCCGCATCATGGCCTCGGTGCTGAAGTCCACCACACTGCGGTCCGACATCCCAATACCGCGCGCGTCGTACCAGTAGAGGGTGCCCGCGTGGGTCAAGGCCTGGGCAACGTGCGGCGCCACCTCTGGAGTCAGTTGCACGTTTCCGTAGGGAATCACCGGGAGCATGACAATCGAGCGGCCTTGGCCGGCCGTGGTCCAGGCAATCGACACGTCGTCACTCGTGCGCGCATACCGGATGGACAGGTCCACGCTTCGGATTATGCCAGAGCCGTGCCGGGCTGCCCCATCACGGTGTCCACCCGGCTGCCGCGTATAGTTCCATGGGAGAAGCGCAAGCCATGGCTGACGCATCTGCCGGGGCCGGCGGGGCGCACTATCTGGAGGTTCGCCCATGGCGCCAATTCCTCATGGGAGCACGATCGCCGTGACCGGCGCTGCCGGATACATCGGCAGCTGGGTGGTTCGCCGCGCTCTTGAACGCGGCTATCGCGTCCGCGCCTGTGTCCGCGATACCACAGACGACGCAAAGGTCGGCTTCCTCCGCCAGATGCCCGCATTCGCCTCGGGCCGCCTGACGCTCCACGCGGCCGACCTCGACAACCCCGGCTGTTTCGACGAGATCTTCGCCGGCTGCCAGGGAGTCGCCCACATTTCGCACGTCAGCACCTATGAAGACCAGGACTACGTGAGGCGAACTTGCGACCACATCATCGCCAGTGTCGACAACTCGGAGACGGTGAATCGCGTCATCGTCACTTCCAGCGTCGCCGCCGTAATGGACGAAGCCGACATCCATGAACTCGCTCGCCGGCCCGTCCTCTACGAGGATCGCTTTCCCGACGAGTCCAATCCCCGGCGTACAACCGATCGGGGCAAGGGCTACAGCATGGGCAAGGTTGTCGCGGAGCGGGCCTTCGCCGAAGGCGCCGAGCACAGCGGACGCTGGGACGCAATCACCTGTTGCCCGGCCGACAACGTCGGCCCGATCCAGTCGCCCCATCACGCCACCACCGGCTGGCAGGGCCAGATCGGCGGCATGCTGCAGGGCGAGTACCGCCAGAATCCCGCCTACCGCCCCTGGATGACCGTCGACGTCCGCGACTGCGCCGATGTCCACATCGGGCTCCTCGAGTCCGTCGCCGTCCGCAACGGCGAACGCTACATCGCCTGGTCAACCGACCGCCGCAACGTCGAGGACATCTGCGCCAGCATCGATCGCCTGCTCCCGGAGCTTCGCCACGACACGCCGCCCGTCACTGACCCGTTTCCCGAGCGTATCCAGGCGCGTGAAGCCGAGCTCCGTGGCATCTGGGCGGGCACCGAACTGCGCAACGATCGCATCCGCGCCCTGACCGGCATGCGCTTCCGCCCCCTCGATGAGTCCATCGTCGACACCGTTGAGACCCTGATGAGTATCGGCGGGATCAGGCCAAAGACCCGAAGTTGACGGACTGGCTCAGCGCTTCGTGGGGTCTTCGCTGACCTGCACGAGCGTCTTGCCAAAGTTTCCGCCTTCGAGCATGGCGCGGAACGCCTCGGGCGCCTTTTCGAGGCCGTCCCAGATATCTTCGCGGTACTTGATGCGGCCAGCCTGCATCCAGCCCCCCATCTTCGCGAGGAACTCGTCCTGGTAGTCCGCCACGTACTGGCCGACGGCGAGGTCCTGGTAAGTGACATCCTGCCGCTCGAACACTGACTGACCCATCGAGCGCCACTCGGCCCGGCTGTCGACGCCGTCCGTCCGGCCGTAGGTGGAAACAAGCCCGCACACCGAGATCCGCGAGCTTCGGTTCAGCAACGGCAGCACCGCTTCGAACACCGCGCCCCCAACATTCTCGAAGTACACGTCGATTCCGTCGGGACACGCCGCCTTCAGGTCGTCTGCGAAGGTCGGCGAGAGATGCGATGCGCACGCGTCAAACCCAAGCTCGCCGGTCACGAAATCGCACTTCTCCTGCCGCCCTGCGATGCCAACAACCCGGCAGCCGAGGATCTTCGCGATCTGCCCGACGCACTGCCCCACACCCCCCGAGGCTGCCGAGACAACCACCGTCTCCCCCGGCTGCGGGTCGCATTGGACGACGAGCCCGGAGTAGGCGGTTAGTCCCAGCATCCCCAGGACGCCGACAGCCGTCGAGATTGGAGCGACTGCCGGGTCGAGCTTACGAGGGAACATGTAGCCGAAGGTGGAGATTCCTTCTCCGGTCAGGCCGTAGCGCTGCCAGCCATTCGTGTTGAACAGGAAGTCGCCAGGGTCGTAGCCGTCAACCCGGCTCTCGACCACCTGCGACACCGTCCGGCCGTGGCAGACATCGCCGATCGCTTCCGCACCGCCGCGGCGTCGCCCCCACTGGTATGGGTCGAGCGAGAGGTAAATGGTTCGGGTCAGCATCTGTCCCGGACCTGGGGACGGCGCTGGCGACTCGTCCCATGCGAAATCGCCTGCAGTCGGGAGTCCTTCGGCGGGCGTACGGGCGAGAGTCCAGCGCTGGTTCAGTTCGTCAGTCACGGGATGCATCCTACGTGGCGAGCGGTTACTTCGCCGGGTCCATCATCTCCCTGAACCCGTACGGCTCGTATGGACCGGCGACGATGATCTCGAACACACCGATGCCCTGCTTCCCATTCGCTGTCACGCGGGAGACTTGCTGCACGTGGAGGTTCCGCATCGGGTCCTCCGTCGCGAGATCAAACACCACGCCGTCGACCTCGTTCTCGCCCACCCAGACGCCATGGCCCCACTTCGGATCGCCGTAACCAAGACCCTTCATCAGGAACGAATAGAGCGGCTGAAACTCGATGACGAGTGGTTCGCCACCTTCAGGGGTGAGCGTGACCGTCCCGCCCTCCAGCCAGCGGGTGCCCTTTCTGAAGCGCAGGTCGTGGGCCGCCCCCGCGTGATGCACCGCCGCTTCGGGATGCAGGTCGAGCACTGCCGCCGATTCGTGCCAGCGCGTACCGTCCGCGTACTCCGACACGGTGAAGAGGGTGCACATGTCGTCAAAGTTCAATGGCGCCCAGTTCCAGTAAAACTGCGGGAGCTCCTTCGATGGTGCGCCCCGGGGGTCGCGGCCGCCGACGCCACGAATGCCCCATGAATGGTCGCGCGACCCCCACCAGTTCTCGGGAGTCACTGATATTTCGCGCCCATCGACGGACAGGGTGCCCGTCCACGCCCCGTGCTGAGTCATCCGCGTGTAGTCCATCGACGGTACATTCCCGGCCAGCCGGAAGAAGTGTGGCTCCTCCACCGGAAGCGACCGGGCGCTGAAGATCAGGTCGCCGCTGATGCCGTAGTCGTTCGGCTCGACCGACACCCGTACCTCGTACAGCGGCCGCATGATCTCCACGCCGACCGGCCCGACCTTCGCTTCCATCCGCTCGGCCCCCAGCCGCCGCGATGCGCGCACGACCCGTTGCGTGCCATCGACCACGACATTGAAGGCGGCGTCCGTGATCCCGAGGTTCGGGTACTGGCCCATCGCCACGGCGAAGAACAGGTCGCCCTCGCGGCTGTAGCCGTTGAAGAAGTAGCGGTCGTAGAAGTTCCGGTCACTCGTGGCGACGCGGTCGAAGGTGTGAGGAGTCTGATGAATGAGGTATTCGTCGGCGGCTGTGAGTGCCACGGGCTACGCTCCTGGATGGGGTAGGGGCATGGTGGCCGCCCGCGGGCGGATTGTCGACCATGCCCGGGGACGGCCATAATCCCCAACCATGCCCGAATCCGGTGGCGTCACGCGCCTCGACCAGATCAGCCCGGAGTGGATGACCGCGTTCGTCCGAGATCTCGGCTACGACGCTCGTGTGGTCGCCGTCGACTCGGAGCCGATCGGTACCGGCCAGTCGGCCCACAGCGAGCGCTTCACGCTCACCTATGACGGCTCCGTCGCTGCGGCTCCCCGCTCTTTCGTCGGCAAGTTCCCTTCGCCCGACCCCACGAGCCGCCGCACCGGCAGCATGGGTAGCTACGTTCGCGAAGTCAGCTTCTATCGCCAGATTCGGCCCACCGTCGACATCCGCACGCCCAAGGTCCACCGGATCGAGTTCGACGAAGAGACCGCCGACTTCATGCTGATGATGCAAGACATGGCCCCCGCGACCCAGGGTGACCAGATGGCCGGCTGCACCGTAGCCGAAGCCGAGGCAGCGATGGAGGAGATCGCTCACCTCCACGCACCGCGCTGGGGTGACCCGGCGTTGGCCGAGTACCCGTTCTTCTCCAACATCCAGCGGGGAGCGATGGAACGCGCCTTCTACCGACGCCTCTGGCGTGGCTTCCTTGCCCGCTATGAATCGCTGCTTTCGCCCGACCTGCTGGAGCTGGGGCGAAACCTCGAACAGCGCTTCGAGACCTATGGGCGCCTGTACCCCGGCAACCGCACCGTGACCCACGGCGATTACCGCCTCGACAACCTCCTTATCGGCCACGAGGACAGCAAGCCGACCATCACCGTCGTCGACTGGCAGACCGTTGGTATCGGCTGTGGTGCCCTCGACGTTGCCTACTTCATCGGCGCCGGCCTCCTGCCGGAGGTGCGTCGCAAACATGAGCGCGACCTCGTCCGCCGATACCACGAGGCGCTGCAGGCCGGAGGCGTCCGCGACTACAGCTTCGACCAGCTCTGGGAGGACTACCGCTGGTACGCCTACGCCGGATACGTCATGGCCGTCGTCGCGACCACCCTCGTCGTCCAGACCGAGCGCGGCGACGAAATGTTCCTGACCATGGCCCGCCGCCACGGCCAGCACGCCATCGACATGGAGTCAGAAAAGCTCCTGGAGGCCGCGGGCGAAGGTTGAGCCTACCCTCTCGGCAGTCCCAGCCCCCGCGTGGCGATGATCCCCCTCTGGATCTCACTTGAGCCACCGGCGATGACGCTGGGGATGCTGCCGCTCAGGTAGCGGGCGATCCGTCCTTCGTTGATCTCATGGCCGTGCGAGCCCTTCATCAGCTGCCCGGGAAGTCCGAGGATGCTCACGGACGATGTCGCAAAGCGGCGACTCAATTCGCTGCTGAACAGCTTCACCATGGAGGCTTCGTAGTTGGGCACTTCGTCGCGGTCCTGCAGCGCCGCCACCTGGTAGGACATCTGCCGGGCGACCTCGCTGGCGAGATACAGCTCCGCCAGCTCCATGCGGTCGGGGCTGCCGGCGGGAAGCGGTTTCACCATCTCGACGAGGTCGAGGATGTTCAACTGCAGCCCGATTGCCCCGGCGATGCCTGAGCGTTCAAAGTCCAGCGTCGTCATCGCCACGTACCAGCCCCGGTTCTCTTCGCCGATGCGGTAGCCCGCCGGGATCCTGACGTTGTCGAAGAACGTCTCGCAGAGTTCGGCGCCGCCAGCCATGTCCGGGATCGGGCGGACGGTGAGACCTTCGGTCGCCATCGGAGTGACGAAGTAGCTGATGCCCCGATGTTTGGGCGCTTCGGGATCGGTCCTCGCGAGAAGGAACATCCAGTTACAGCTGGTGGCGTTGCTCGTCCAGATCTTCTGGCCGTTTAACACGTACTCATCGCCTTCGCGCACAGCCCGCAGCTGCAGGGAAGCAAGGTCGCTCCCCGCCCCCGGCTCGCTGAAGCCCTGGCAGTAGATGTGCTCGCCTTCGAGGATCGGCGGCAGCAGTTCCTTCTTCTGTTCGTCGCTGCCGTGAAGGATGATCGTCGGTCCCACCATCTCCACCTGGCGGCCGCCGGGATGGGGGACGCGGTGGCGGGCGAACTCTTCCTTCATGATGAACTGCTCCATCACGCTGAAGCCGGCGCCGCCGTACTCCTTCGGCCAGTGCGCCGCGATCCAACCCTTTTCGGCGACTTTTGCACGCCAGCCCTGGAACAGCTCATCGCCGAGTCCGTAGGTGTCGACGGCCGGTATGTGCTCGTCGATGTACTCGGTTGGCGCTTCCTTGCGCAGGAAGGTGCGAACCTCAGCCCGCCACTTCTGCTCCTCGATGGTGTCGTGAAAATCCAATGCCAGCCTCCCGCGCCGGGAGGCGCAGGAGATACTTTACCTGAGGCGAAAGAGTTCGGTCGCTACCAGCTCTCCGCGCCTTCCCAGGCGATGCCGTGTTCCTTCCAGCCCTCGCGCACGAACCCGAAGTGGTTGCGTACGTGATCCGCATTGCGGGCGATGATCCCGCCGACCGTACCGTCGCCCCAGGGTGCCCTCGGCACCTTCAGCGTGAGCTGCTCGTCTGTCAGCTCCGATAGCAACTCCAGTGTGCGGGCCCTTGCGGCCTCGGAAACGGCGACCGCTTCGTTGAGCGTCGCCTCGCGGTGTTTACGCGCCCAGCTTTCGGTGAATGCATGGACGGCCGCTATTACTTGCTCCTGTGTGCGTTCGCTGCCGGACTTGTCCTTGAAGAGCGCCACAGGGTCTCCGCTGCCACCGAGGAAGCGCCGGATCATGTCCACCCAGTCGTTCTCAATGAGCGCCGGGTGCACGAAGTGATCCTTCGCGTTCCACGCCGTGTCCGGGTCGTGTTCACTCGGAGTAACCGGCGTCGTCAGCTGCCGTTCATCGAGCGCTGCGTACGTCTCCAGGATCCAGGCCCGGCTCTTACTCAGCCGGGCCTCGATCTGGATCCGCGTCATCGGCGGGCGTTCCTCGCTCAATCGAACATCAACACCTGGCGCGAAACCTCGCCAGCCTTCATCGCGCGGAACGCCTCGTTCACATCCTCGAGCCGCAACCGCCGGGTGATCATCTCGTCCAGCTTCAGCCTGCCCTGGCGGTAGAAATCGATGTACCGGGGCATGTCCTTACGGAACCGGTTGGAGCCCATTGAGCTGCCCTGCAGCCGCTTCTCCTGGAGGAGCGATGGGCCATCGATTTCGACCTTCTGGCCCTGCGGGATCATCCCGATGATTGTTGCTGTCCCGCCGACGCCGAGCGCTTCGTAGCACTGCTCCGCCGCCTTCTTCAGGCCGATTGCCTCAAAGCTGTATTCGACGCCGCCACCGGTCAGGTCGCGTACGGCTTGCACCGGATCGTGGGACGAGGCGTCGACGATGTGCGTCGCGCCCATCTCCTTCGCCGTTGCCAGCTTCGACTCCACCGTGTCGACGGCGATGATCATCCGGGCGCCGGCAATCCGCGCTCCCTGGATCGCGGAGAGGCCAACGCCACCGGCTCCCCAAACGGCCACCGAGGAGCCCGGCTCGATCCTTGCGGTGTTGAGCACAGCGCCCACGCCGGTCGTCACGCCGCAGCCGATGAGCGCGGCCGCGCCCATATCGACGTCGTTGTCGATCTTCACGAGCGCGTTCTCGTGGACCAGCATCTCTTCTGCATAGCTGGCCAGGTTGGCGAACTGCATGACCGGCTGGCCATTCTGCGAGAGCCGTGGCTGCTCGTTGGGGCCGCGGCGCAGCTCAGGGTTGCGGCAGAGGTTCGGGCGCCCGCTCAGACACATGTCGCAATGCCCGCAGAACACCGAGAGGCAACCGATGACGTGGTCGCCCGGCTGCACGTAGTGCACCTGGTCGCCCACCTGCTCCACGACGCCCGAGACTTCGTGGCCCAGCACGGCCGGGGCAATCATCCGGTAGAGGCCATCGACGAAGTGGAGGTCGCTGTGACAGACGCCGCTGGCGACGGTGCGCACCCGCACCTCGTGCGGGCCTGGGTCGGCAACATCGACATTCTCAATGTTCAAAGGCTGGTTGGGGCCATGGAAGACAGCAGCTTTCACGTTGGACGGGACCTCCGGGGGTGAATTGCCCGGATTCTACGCCCTCCCAATCCCCAATGTTCACGCCCCAACAGAGCCGCGCCCGCAAGGGAGCGAACGGACATAGAGCAGCGCACGCCGCCAAACCGTGGTGCTCATGGCCCGTAGGCTCGGTTCGCGATAACCGCCCTACCCCACGTACCCCGCGGGCTCATGCACAAACGGGTCCACGACGGTCACACCGCCGAATCTCTGCCCGTCCTGCAAGTCCTCAGTCAGCAGGTACTCGCACCCCGCCGTCTCCGCAGCCGCCACGATCAGCGCATCCCACCACGAGATGCCATAGCGGTCCCAAAAGGCCCATGCCGACTCAATCAGCGGGAGGTCGACCACCACTGGGTCCCACCTGGCGTAGTCGCGCATCATTTCCCGCACTTCGGAGGCTTCCGCGTCTGGCGCCACTCTGGCAGACGCTGACTGGAATTCGACGAGGACCTGGAAGCTCACGCGGCCGAGGCCGCTGGGCCAAATCTCATCAATCCAGGCGGTCGCCGCTCTCCTCTTCTCCGGTGCTTGCGGGTCCATCGTGTAGAGCAACACGTTCGTGTCGACGAAGATAGGGCCGGTCATACAGTTCCTCGCGCTTGGGCCACGGGACGTTTGGGTCTTTCGTAAGGAATGGTTTCCGGGACAGCGCACGTTCCATTGCAGCCTGGTACTCGGGGCTGTGCTTCCGCTCGCCGCCCGCCCCAAGCTCCCGCTCCACCAGCTCACTCACGTACTTCGAGAGGCTCTTGTCCTGCTTCGCCGCCTCGACCTTCGCCTTCCGCACCAGCGCTTCGTCGAGACTGATCGTCACGTTTCGCATCTCACGATCTTCGTGAAACACGGAAACCGTGTCAACGTGGCCCTTTTGTCCGGTGGCTCTCCGCTCGGCAGCTCGCCACGAATTAGTTGTAACGCGAACTATCTTGGCGAAGACCATCTGTCACAATCGCAAGCAGGAGGCACCCGATGCCAGCCGTTACCGCCGATACCCTCACCCTTCCCCGCATCCGCAAGCTCAGCGACGCCGGCGTCCGCTGGCGCCCGGTGACCAACATCGTGACCGCCCACCGCCAGCTCGAGGGTGAGGGCTTCGTCGTCCGCCGGCCGTTCCCCAACGAGCGGCTCGCACTCGCCGACCCCTTCCTCCTCCTCGATCACCTCGGGGCGGTTGAGTACGCCCCCGGCGAGGCGAAGGGCGCTCCCTGGCACCCCCATCGTGGCTTCGAGACGGTGACCTACATGATCGACGGCGCCTTCGAACACGAGGACAGCACCGGGCATGGCGGCCTCATCACCGACGGCGCCACCCAGTGGATGACCGCCGGTGCCGGCATCCTCCACAGCGAACTGCCCCCGCAGGACTTCGTCGCCAAGGGCGGCCTCTTCCACGGCACCCAGCTCTGGGTGAACCTGCCGGCGGCTGCCAAGTGGAACCCGCCGACCTACCAGGGCATCGAACCGAACGATGTCACCCTCCTTTCCAGCGACGACGGTGGGGCACTTGTCCGCGTCATCGCCGGCGAGCTGGACGGTCACAAAGGGCCGGGTTCGACCTACACGCCGATCACCTACCTCCACGCGACGCTCAGCCGCGGCTCACGGCTCACCTTGCCCTGGCCCGAGGCTTTCAACGCCCTCGTCTACGTCCTCTCCGGCGACGGCTACGTCGGCCACGAACCGACGCCGCTGAACGAAGGCCAGCTCGCGGTGTTCGGCCCCGGCGAAGCCATCGATATCCGCGCGAAGGACATCCAGGCGGCGCCCCAGCAGGATCGGTGGGACGTCCTCATTCTCGGCGGCCTCCCGATCGGCGAACCCGTCGCCCGCTACGGCCCCTTCGTGATGAACACCCGCGAGGAGATCGTCCAGGCTTACGAGGACTTCCGCTCGGGCAAACTCGCGACCATAATCCCCCGCGAGATGCCCCATCTCACCAGCGCCGACGGCTCAGCACCCGGCCAGAACTGAACCCCGGCACGCCCAACGCTCCCCTCTCCTGCCGGGAGAGGGGTCCGGGGTGAGGGCCGACCGCAAGGCCGGCAGCGATATCCCAGGTGAAGGTTGTGGTGGTGCTGTTGAAGGTCCGTGAGTCGCGGAGGCCGTCGC
>CAVZEW010000003.1:0-601298 GCA_963774435.1 uncultured Chloroflexia bacterium
CAGGCGGGCATGCATCCCGATGTTTGTTCAGTGGTGAATCTGGCATCGCACGATTTGAATCTGGCGAGCACTACAAGACGCATTGCGCTCGCGTTCTCAGCCTGATTCGGCCACTGCCGTAGTGGGGACATTCCGCGGAGAGTGCCTGAACCACCTGATCGCACCGTACGAGCGTCACCTCCTCCGGCTGGAGACGGAGTGGCGCATGAGGCCGTAGTAACGTGCCAGTACCAGCCCACACATTGCGTGGACCATCAGGTTCAGGCCGGCGCTGGGGCCTTCCGGAACGGCAGATAGTCTGGGTTCCACATATGGTCCCGCACATAGTCTCCGATTTCCTCTGGGTCGATTCCGAGCAAACGGTCCTGGCGCACCAGGCCCTCGTCCAACGCCTGCCGGATCACTGCCTCGGCTACGACTGCACTGACCGCCCGCATCTGCGGGACCGGGGGATAAATTCGCCCGGCGGACATATCGGTGAAATCCGCGAGCGCGTAGGCTGCCGCAAGCACCATCCCGTCTGTCACTTCACTTACCTTTGCCAATACCGCCCCGAACCCAAGTCCCGGGAAGACAAAAGCGTTGTTGCCCTGGCCGACCGGATAGGTGCGGCCTTGGTAAACAACGTCCGGGAAGGGGCTGCCCGTGGCCACAATTGCCCGGCCTTCACTCCATGCGATCAGGTCCTCCGGTGTTGCCTCCGACGAGCTCGTCGGATTCGAAAGCGGGAAGATCACAGGGTGTTCCGAGTTCGCGCACATCGCTTCTACGATCGGCCGATCAAAGGAACCGGCCTGTCCCGACAGGCCCAGGAGGACAGTTGCTTTCGCGTTGCGCACGGTCTCGAGAAGCGCAGGGATGGCGCCGGCGGTCTCCCAGCCCTCGATCGCCTGGCGGGACTGCACGTATGGGGCCTTGAAGTCTTCATACGTTCGCCCTTCCACCAGCAGCCCGCGAGAATCGAGCACTAGCACCCGGCGACGAGCCGCGTCCCGGTCGAGCCCGGCGCGGACGAGCCCCTCGATCATCGCCCCAGCAACACCCGCGCCTCCCGCTCCTGCGCCCGAAATGACCATGACCTGGTCCTCAAGCCGCTGACCGGTCAGCTTGCATGCATTCATCACCCCGGCGAGGGTCACGGCCCCGGTCCCCTGGATATCGTCATTGAACGAGGGCACGCGCTTGCGATACCGCTCAAGCACCGCGAAGGCGGCATCCTTCGAGAAGTCTTCCCACTGCAGCACGATGTCCGGGTATCTGCTGGTTATTGCGTCAACGAAACGATCCATGAACCGGAAGTACTCGTCTCCCCCGAGCCTCGCATGGCGCACGCCCAGGTAGAGGGATTCCCTGAGTAATTCGTCGCGGTTGGTGCCCACGTCGAGTTCGACCGGCAACGCCTTGTCCGGGCCCAGGCCGCCGGCCGCGGTGTAGATCGAAAGCTTGCCTATCGCGATCGCCATGCCGCCGAAGCCCTGGTCGCCGATCCCCAGGATTGCCGAGGAGTCGGTGGCCACTGCCAGGCGCACATCGTTGAGTGGAACGTTAGCAATCGCCTGCCGGGCCTCGTCGATGCTGTCCGTCGAGATCGCGAGCCCCCGCGGCAGCCGATAGATCTCGCTGAACAGCCGCACCCCGTCGGCGACGGTCGGCGTGTAGATGATCGGCAGCATCTCTTCCAGGTGCTCGACGAGCACGGCGTAGAACAGCACCTCGTTGCGATCTTGCAGGCTCCGCAGATAGATGTGCTTGTCCAACGGAGTCGCCTGCAGCTTGAAGCGGCGGTAGATCCGCTCCTTCTGCTCTTCCAGCGTCGCGACGTGCGGTGGCATCAGGCCATCCAGATCGAGCAGGCGGCGCTCGTCGCGGGTGAACGCTGTGCCCTTGTTCAGCAACGGGATGCGCTGCAGAAGAATGCCCGTAGCGAAGACTTCGAGGTAGCGTCCCCCGTCTTCGTCGCGCTTTACGTCGTAGTAGAAACAGACTGGCTTCATCCCCATAGCTCTATGTTGTAGCACCAGATGGTGTTCCGCGTGCGTTTCGGAAGACGTAGGGATGCGAGCGTTGTGAGCGACTGCCCGTCTGGCCGCCTCGGGGGCGGGGTCGCTGAGCTCATCGTTCAGGGGTGGGATTCCAAAGGTTCCGTCAAGACGAACCCCTGACCTCCAAGCGCCTGGGGGAGAAGAGCATGCGCCACTGTCTACACAACGCCCTCGTGGCTCGCTAAGCAAACAGCTAGCAGACAGCACAGGTTACAGTCAGTAGAGAGTCACGCTCCCGATTCGGCTTTAGAGCAAGCGCCGATTCTGCGGTGGCGACGCGTCAACCACAACTTCGCCTCGATTCGCGGCCTGCAGCTGAGGACATCTCGGCCAGGGCAGATCGCCGATGCATCTGGGTGGTCTGAATGAACTTGGCATGCACTGCCTGTGAAGGAGAAGAAACGAAACTCACGACGGATTCCCCGACAATCGAAAGTCCGGCTCGACTCGCCCCTGCCAGGAGACTCAACGTTCTCCATGTGGCGACCATCAACAAGCCAATCGACCCCGCCAACGGCTATGGCCCAATAGAGTCAGTCATCCACAACATCGACAAGGGCCTGACGGCTCTCGGCCATCGGTCGATCGTTGCCTGCTCTGCCGACTCGAACGTCACGGGCAAGAAGTTTGCAACGGTGTCGCAGAGTCTTGGCGACTATTGCCTGGAACGAACTCCAGCCATTGAAGCGCAGGTCGACCTCCACCTGGCGCACTCGTTGGCCCGGGCTCGTGCGGGAGACATCGACATTGTGCACATGCACGAATGGCACGATCGCGTGTTTGACGGCAGCTTCAGCCCCGGTGTTCCGATTGTCCTCACCATGCACGTGCCAGCTCAATTCAGCGGAATCGGGCCAGATGAGCTCGAGCTGCCCGGGGACGGACGCGGGCCACGTTCGAGACTGCACGCCGTGGCCATCAGTCACTATCAACGGGAACAGTATTCCGGGGCGCTCGACATCGCCCACGTGGTGCCGCATGGCGTCGATGTGGCGGATTACGAATTGGTGCGGCCCTCCCAACGCGGAAACTACCTGTTCCACATCGGTCGGATCACCGACGACAAGGGACAGGACCTCGCGATCGAAGTCGCGAAACGCTCTGGCATGAAGCTGATCCTCGCCGGCTATGTGCAGAACAAGCCCGAGGACCGCGCCTATTTTGAGCGCATTCGATCTTCCTTCGACCTCGCCGTCGACATCTCCGCGGAACGGGCTGGCCCTCGCTACTTCGACGACGTGATGAAGCCGCTGCTCGAAGGACCGCACCAGGTTATCTACGTCGGCCAACTTGCAGGCCAGGCAACGAAGCACTGGTACGGGCATGCCGCTGCGACCCTGTTTCCAATTCGCTGGGGCGAACCCTTTGGCATGGTGCTTATCGAATCAATGGCATCGGGCACGCCCGTGCTCGCCTTCGAAAAGGGCGCGGTGCCGGAGATCGTCGTCCACGGCGAGACTGGCTACATCTCGAACTCTGTGGATTCGATGGTGGAGGACGTCAAGCGAATCGGACGAATCGCCCCCGAGGCCTGCCGGCGGCGCGTTGAGACCCACTTTTCGTCGAATTTGATGGCGAGCCGTTATGCCGAGATCTACGACCGGTTGGCGCCCGTCCCTGTGTCCCTTCAGCTCGCCAGCAGAGCGCCTTACCAGGTCGAACGGCCCGCCAGACTTGCAGTTGGAAGCTAGATGCCAAGGGATCTTCCGGTGAGCAATGGGAACCTGCTGGTCAACTTCGACCTGGATTACCGCATTCGCGATATCTACTTCCCCTGGGTGGGACAGGAGAATCACACCCGCGGCCAGGAGTTTCGATTCGGCATTTGGGCTGATGGACGGTTCTCGTGGATGGGGCCGGAGTGGGAGAAAGACCTTCGCTATCGAAACGACACACTCACGACCGAGGTGACGCTAACCAACACCGAGCTCGGGATTTCGCTGACATGTGAGGACATGGTCGATTTCCAGTTGGACGTCTACGTTCGCCACATAGCGGTTCGCGACCTGGCAGGTGTCCAGCGCGACGTGCGCCTGTTCTTCTGCCAGGACTTCCATCTTTACGGGCACGAAATCGGTGACACCGCCTTCTTCGACCCAAGGACCCACTCGATCATTCACTACAAGCAGAGCCGCTACTTCCTCGCCAACTGCCAGGCCGAAGCCGGCGCCGGAGAAACCTATTTCTCATGCGGCGTACGGGATGCGACCGGAATTCACTCTTCCTGGAAAGATGCCGAAGACGGAGAGCTGGCCGGCAGTCCAAACGCGTGGGGGTTCGCCGAGTCCACGATCGGCGTGGGATTGCATGTGGACGCGAACGGCATGGCCGAGGCGAACTACTGGATCGCCGCCGGGACGAGGTACCAGGAGGTCGCCTCGCTGAACGAGATGGTCACAACGCACACGCCCGCGAGGCTGATCGATCGGACGTCGCGCTACTGGAAAGCCTGGAGCCACAAAGAAGAGCGTTCCCTCGCGGACGTGCCCCAACGATTGCAGGATCTCTACCATCGGAGCCTTCTCGTACTGCGGTCGCAGATCGACAATCGCGGCGCGATCGTTGCCGCCAATGACTCGGATATCGTTCGTTTCGGTGGGGACACCTACTCGTACGTCTGGGGACGGGATGGCGCGTTCGTAGCCGCAGCCCTTGAAAGGGCAGGCTATCCCGAGCTTTGCCAGCGATTCTTCAATTTCTGCGACGATGCGCTCTCCGATGGCGGCTATCTCTTCCAGCACTACAACCCTGACGGCACGCTCGCGAGTAACTGGCATGGTTGGATGATTGAGGGACACGAGGTGCTCCCCATCCAGGAGGACTCCACTGCCCTCGTTGTATGGGCACTCTGGAATCACTACGCCGTATCGAAGGACATCGACTTCATCCGTCCGCTCTACGAGCACCTGATCGTCAAGGTGGGCGACTTTCTGCTGGCTCATAGAGATGCAGAGACGCTCTTGCCGATCCCTTCCTATGATCTCTGGGAAGAGCGATACGCCGTCCACGCCTACACCGTTGCCGCAACCATCGCCGGACTCAGGGCGACGGCAAACTTCGCTGAACTGTTTGGCGACACCGGCCGGGCGACGAATTACAGGAACGCCGCCGACTGCATGGTCGAAGGGATATCCAACTGCCTCTACGATGCGCAGCTCGGCCGGTTCGCCCGTTCTGGTCACCGCACTCCAGGCGGCTATGAGCTGGATGAGGTCGTCGATATCAGCCTTCTGGGCCTCGCGACGCTGGGCGCCATCGATCCGGCAGACCCAAGGATGATTCGCACCGTTGACGCTGTGAAGCAGGAGCTCACCTGTCGGACGGAGGTGGGCGGCATCGCCCGCTACACCAACGACCAGTACCAACGGTGGCCCGACGTCCCCCCGCTGGTACCCGGCAACCCATGGTTTATCTCGACGCTCTGGCTCGGGGAGTATGTAATCGCCTCCGCGACCAGCCTGGACGAACTGCACCATGCGCTCCCGCACCTCGAGTGGTGCGCTGACAACGCGCTTCCATCAGGGGTGATGGCCGAGCAGGTGCACCCGGTTCTGGGGCTCCCGCTCTCGGTGTCCCCACTGACCTGGAGCCACTCAGCGTTCGTTTGGACGGTCCTGGCGTATGTGGACAAGTTCCACGAGTTGGAGCGTCGAGCGGGCAGCTCAAGGGCGATCCGCCCCGGCGGCGATCGCGCCGAAGCTGAATAGGGTCAGCGCCGACACGGCCCACGGAGCGCCACTTGTCCGCGGACTTCAATGGATGAACGAAGCCCCTGGGGCTTTAGGGCCGCGGTGACCGCTATGGCCGCGACGGTTTAGACGCGTCGGCGGCCGTACACCACCCCACCAAGAATGAGGAGCACGACTGCGCCGGCAAGTCCGATTCCAACGAACCCGTCCCCGATGTGCGTTGCCGAAGGGGATGCCTCCAGGCCGCTTCCGGTGGCTGGCGCAACTGGCGTAACGTCACTGTTCGGCGGCGGCAGAATGAATCCAGCTGCCCCCTGGTATGTTTCGGCGGGTGTCGCGCAGCCAAATGACAGGCCGACGACCCGGCCAGACGCATCGAGCGTTGCTACGCGTCGGCCTGTATCGGATGTAGAGGCCGCAAACATCACCCGGGACACCCCCGTCACGTTCGCGTCTGCGAACAGTTGGAAGCCGTCCTCGCTCCCCACATTCCACGCTGACGACAGCCACACGCCATCAGCTACGAACGAGCCGTAGACCGTAGCGAGTCCGGAATCCGCGCGTTCCACGCTCCCTTCTCCGCAGCGATCAACTGGGAGCGCCTGAACGACGGTGCCGTCTGCCTCACCATTCGCACACTTCGGCGGACCACCGAGACCCGACTCCGTTGTGCACGCGACGGACGAGAGACGGACCAGCGACTCCAACCCATCGGCATCCCCGTTCAGCACTGCCGCGATCACGGCGTCGATCGCGGCCACGCCCGTCCGTGTGTCATCCGGATACAGTCCCGCCGGCACGCCGTTCTGGGGGAGCGACACATCGCTCGGAGTTGTCGCCACGATGGACTCGGCATGTACATCCGACTGTGATAGTCCAGACAACATGAGAAGTCCTACCGCAGTGAGTAGGGTCGGAAACAAGAGATGCGCCTTCATTTGCTATTCTCCGAAGTTGGTCGAGAGGATGGCTAAGACGGTGGCGGACCAGGTCCGTCGAACGGAAGCTCCGGCGAATCACCTTAGGGTGTGTCTGCCGTTCCCAGAGGTGTTCGTTCGGAATCCGGAGCTATCGCGAGGTTCGATGAGGCGGGCGCGCTGTTCGTCATTCCTCACTCTGTCGTCACCTTGGTCTTCGGCGGCACGCCGACCAGCGCGTCGGCAGGGGTTCGGAGTGCGTGGACCAGTCCCGCAACCGCGAGGAGTGCGAGGACAGCCGCAGCAATGAAGCAAACAATGCCGGCAAGTTCCGCCTTCTCCCCAAATATGCTGAAGCCATAGGAAGTCAGCAGCAGCCCGCGGAGCGTCTCGCCGGTCTGGGCGGTGGCGCGCAGGGATGTTGCTGCGTCCAGTTTCGTTTGAGCGGCAGCAGCGGCAGCCGTGTCATTGGCCGCTGTCGCAGTGGCGACCTCGGCAGCGAGCTCGCTGCGGATCGGGCCCAGCGTGGCGTAGGTCTCGCCGGGGAATCCGGCCCTCTCAGCTGCGCTCTCGATGTGCAGGGCGATGTAATAGTTCGCATAGCACTCGGCCTGCTTCCCGGTCTCCATCAACTTGCCCGCGTAGGCAGTAAGGCAGCTCGACCCCGGCTTCCAGGTCTTCTCCTCGTCGCTGAGCTGGTCTGCCGCAGTGAACGTGATTTTCTGCTCGCCAAGCTGATCCTTAACGTACGACTTGGCGAAGTTCGCCTGGCCGACAAGCACGAAGCCCAGCACAAGCAGCAATACGGCGAGGAGGGCTCCGCCTCCCGAGAATATGAAGTCCAGTGTTCTTCGTGGCATGTCTACGTTGTCTCCTGTTACCTCGTGTAGTGTAGATCGCGCGTGTCCCTGACCGCCTGCCGCCGGACGGCGTCAGTTCGCCTGCAAGATCACCTTCAGTGCGCCGGTCTTGGCGGCGTTGCCAAAGGTTTCGTAGGCCTCTTCGATTTCGTTGAGCTTGAAGTGGTGGCTGATGAGCGCTTTGGGCTGGAGCTTGCCCGAGACAACCATCTTGAGCAGCACCGGCACCGTGGATGTGTCGACGAGCCTCGTCGTGAGGGTGATGTTTTCGGACCAGAGCCGTTCGATGTGGAGTTCGACACTGTGCCCGTGCACCCCGATATTCGCCAGGTGGCCTCCGGCCGCCACGATCTCCTGGCAGATGTCGAACGTCGCAGGGATGCCCACGGCCTCGATCGCTACATCAACGCCGCGCCCGCCGGTCAGCTTGGAAACGGCCTCCGCCGCCTTGCCGTCGCTGCTGTTCACTGTCTTCGTGGCGCCCAATTTCTTCGCGACTTCCAGGCGTTTCTCGTCGAGGTCGATCGCAATGATCTCGGATGGCGAGTAGAGCTGAGCGGTCAGTAGTGCGGCGAGCCCGATAGGCCCCGTACCGACGATCGCGACTGTGTCTCCAGGCTTGACTCCGCCGTTGAGCACGCCGCACTCGTGGCCGGTGGGCAGGATGTCGCTCAGCAGCACCATGACGTCTTCATCGACGCCCTTCGGCATCAGGTAGAGGCTCAGGTCCGCGTGCGGGATTCGGACATACTCGGCCTGCGTTCCGTCGATGGTGTTCCCGAGGATCCAGCCGCCGGTCGTGCAGTGCGAATACATCGCACGTTTGCAGTATTCGCAGGCCCCGCAGGCGGTGATGCATGAGATCAAGACGCGATCTCCCACTTTGAAGCTGGAAACGCCGGCTCCCACCTCGGTGATCGTGCCAGTGCCCTCGTGCCCCAGGATGCGACCGTCGGTAACTGCGGGAACATCGCCCTTGAGGATGTGAAGGTCGGTGCCGCAGATGGTCGTCTTCTCAATCCGCACCACGGCATCCTTCTCGTTCTGAATCTGCGGCCTGGGCTTGTCCTCCCACGAAGATTTGCCGGGCCCGTGAAAAACGAGCGCCTTCATACCACTCGCCCCCTCTGTGGACGGCGTTGACAGCGCGGATGGCGTGGACGGCTTCACTAACGTCATGGATCTCCCCTTCGAACCGGCCCTTGGACCGGTCACTTTCGCGTTGGCTGCTCGCTTCAGAGCGCCACATTCGCGATGCCTGATCGAGCGTGGGCCTGCTCCGGGGCGGGCGTCTGTCGCAAACTAGCCGAACCACCACTGGGTTACGAAAGCTGCGGCCCCGATCGTCGGTGAGCCACGCCGGGCTGGTTGAGAAGAGTCCAGGGCGTCTGGCTCGCCCCCAAGGCGCGAAGCGCCTGGCAAGGATGGTTTCGTAGTGCTCCCGGGGCCTCGGCGCCCGGACCCAAACCGCAGTTCCAGTTTTATGCAGACAGATCAAGTGAGACGGAACCACACTGCTGATTGCAGCGTGGCAAGGTTGTCCGCCGCAGGGGGATTCCTACGATGTTGATCTGGGTGATCGGTATTGCGGTTGCGTGGACGGCTACGATCTGGCTCGCCGTCACCGTGTTTGGCGCTCGGACCCGGGCGGCGGCGAGGATGGAATTCGCGCGGTCGCTACCTCAGGAACCCGAAAACGGCGACGACTCAGCGGACAGCGGAACGTTCATAGCCTATCCAACGGACCACCTGTTCGCCGTGGTGGACGAACCAGACGAAGCCGCCGCGGTTGTCGCTGATCTGCATGCCGCGAGCATTGATGAGGGTGCTATCAGCACGTTCACGGGCAATGCGGGAGCTATTCAGATCGACGCCAGCGGTTCCCGCCACGGAGTCTTTGCCCGTCTCGTTCGGATTGCCCAGGCGATGAGTATGGATGGCGACCAATCCCAACGGTACGAGGACGAGGCTCGAAGTGGGCACACAGTAGTCGCGGTGCATAGTTCTGACCCTGTTGTGCGGGACCAGGCGCTGGGCGTGTTGAAGGCACACGGTGGTCATTACATCCACTACTATTCCCGCCTCCACAGTGAGAGTTACGACTAGTAAGAGCGGGCAAAAGGCGGCATGGCGTAGAGGGAGAGCATGAACGCCCTCCTCGCCGGATCGCGCGTGTAGGACCCCAACCAGTTCGGCTACTTTCCGACAGACGAGGGGGCGTACGTTGGTGATAGGTCCGGACGGCGAACCCCGAACGTTCGTGTCCCTGGCCGGCAAGAGGAAACGATGGATCCCATGGATCCTCATCGAGATGACGACGGACAATCAGCCGCGGAGCACATCGTGCGGCTCGGCTTCATTGTTCTGGTCGCGGCTTACTTCGCAGTTGTTGCGATTGTCGGATGGCAAACCTTCTCGACACACAAGGGTGCGCGCGCTGCCGAAGCGCCCGCCGTTGTTGTCGTGGTGGGGCTTCCGCGATCGTCCGCGAGTCACGGCGACTCGACCGGTGTGCCGATGGTCGATCGTGCCGTCGCGGGATTCGTTTCGGGGGACGCCAACACCGCGTTTTCCGAGCTGGCCTATCAGCGAGTGTCCTGCGGCACGATACCCCACGACGGCTGGCCCGGCCTTGTCTGCCTGCAGGGGGAAAATCCGGGTTCCCCGCACGAGATGTTCCTATCCGGTTGCGAGCCAACCTGGATAACGGCTGAATCCGCGCGGAGCCTTGTCGGGGAACTACTGTTCACCACCCCTTACCTGTTCGCCGTGGACGAAGTGGAGGGCGGCTATCGCGCGGTTCTGGCCTGGCAGAACGACCCGGAGCGATCCCTGGTCGCCAACATATCTCTCGATGGTGTCACTTCGCTGGAGGCGGGGTGTGACCTTCCTGAGGACATCGCACTGGCCCGACCGTTGCATTGGTGAGTTCATGCCCCCACGAGTGCCATCGTCGGACAACCAAACCGAAAGAGGAGTGTTTCAATGCCCAGAATTGTCGAAACCATCATCGCCTACGCCGGCGAAGACCGGCGATTCCTACCGGTAAGCGACTTTGCCGCCGTAACAGCTAAGGCTTCAGGGGATAGGGTCATCCTCTACGACGTCGATGCCGTCGGCCTCCACATACCATTCCCGATGGCCTGGGCGGCCAAGCGCGACCAGGCCATGTTCAACTCGGGACGGCTAACAGCTGACATGCTCGAAGCGGTGGGCCGCGTTGATCTCGCCAACCAGGTCCGGGTCCTTCGTGGAAACGGCGTCGAAGCCTATGGGTGGTTGCCTGAGGGTTCCGGCATGGAGGCAATCGCCGAGTACGCCCGGATACAGAATGCGCATCTCATTGTCGTGCCGTCCCACAGCAACCGCCGGAATGCCACCGACCTTCTCCATGGCAAGGATCTGCGGGACCTGTCAGAGCAAACGGGTATTCGCGTCGCGATTGTGGGCGAAACCCAAACCGCCGCTCTCGAGGCGGTCTCGCATGACGACGCACCTCCCAAGCGCTCCCGTGCGAAAGCGGCGCTTCGCTAATTTGTGACAGACGGGGCATGCGACAATTGAAATACAGAAGTTTGAGGAGCCGAGGACGATTGAGTTCCGGCGGGCGAACCTCATCTTTAGTGGGCGCTGACTCACGCGCAGGCCTGAGGGCCACGCCAAAGCTATCCGCTCCGACAAGGCTGCTCTAGCGAACCGGCAAGTTGTAAAACTGCCTACTACTGCTCCAGGAGCATGCGACCATGATTATGCGACTACTGCATTGGCGACAACGGCGAATAATTGTCCGACGATTAAGCCGATTACGTACGCGATAAAACAGCAAACGCATCGTTCGTTGCTCATTGTTGACCACCCAAGGTGACTGATTATTTGAGTTTCTTTGGCCGCGAGCGTGGCAGCGCAATAGAAAGTAAAGGAGCTCGTGCAATGAACAATCTGATCGTCATCGCCGCAGTCGTCGTGGGCGTTCTTCTCGTCCTCGGCGTCATCACCGTCACCATTCAGTAGGCAAGACGGCCTTGCCGCCGTTGGGCCGATCAACTCGTCGTCAGAATTCAAGCAAGGAGCACTCGTCATGGGAATCTGGATGGTTATAGCGGCCGGGGTCGTGGTGGTTGGGATAGTGATAGCCCTCGCCATCGGGCTCCGCATGGAACAACAACGGAAGGCAAACGCCACCGAACGACTTGAGCAGAAGTTCGGCAGTGAATATGGCAGAGCGGTGGACGGCGCCGGTCGCAAGAAGGGTGAAGCCGAGCTCCAGGAGCGCGAACAGCGTGTCGAAGGATTCAACCTGCGCACGCTTGGAGCGGACGAATCGCAACGATTCAACGAGCGTTGGAACGCGACCCAGACGCGATTCGTCGACGACCCGGGTGGCGCCATCGCCGACGCCGACTCTCTCCTGGGCGAGGCCATGCAGGCTCGCGGCTATCCAGTCGCCGACTTTGAACAGCGGGCGGCGGACGTCTCCGTCGATCACGCGGACTTTGTTGAGAACTATCGCATGGCCCATGAGAAGGCACTGAGCCACTCCGCCGGCGAAGCGTCCACCGAGGATCTCCGACAGGCGATGGTCCATTACCGCTGGTTGTTCAGCGACCTGGTCGCCCCGGGACCACAAACCGATCGGGCTGCTGTCCCCGCTTAGAGACGGAAGCCGATGAGGCTGAACCGACGCACCCGGTACTTAAGGCAGTGCCACCACCATGGAGAGAAGGAAATTCTGATGGGATTGTTGACTTGGATACTCGTCGGCCTCGTGGCCGGATTCGTGGCCCAGCTCATTCTGGGCGGGGGTGGGGGCCTTAGCCTCCGCGGTCTGATAATTACTGTGCTCCTCGGTATCGGCGGAGCGCTGCTCGGTGGATTCGTAAGCACCGCACTGGGCTACGGCGATGTGACTGGCTTCAACGTTTCCAGCCTCATCATCGCAACACTCGGTGCAATTGCAGTGGTCTTCATCTTCCAGGCGGTGACGTCTAATCGTCGCGGCAGCCGTTTCATTTGATGCATGACGATCAACGGGCCCGTACTCGCGTACTTCGGGAAAGGAACGTCTCCATGGATAACGGGACTATCGCCCTGTCCCTCGTCATCATTGCCGTCGGTGCCGTCCTGGCCTGGGCAGTCAATGCTCAGGTTTCTGGCATCGATATCAAGGTTGTTGGTGCCATCCTCATCGTCATGGGGACGATTGGCCTGGCGCTCGCGCTCTTGTTCTGGGCGAGCTTCGCGCCGTTTGGGCGGCGGCAAGTCGTCGAAACCGACGACATCGTCTAGGCCGGGCACTCTCAGGGCTCGGCCACATCGCCCATAGGGATGTGAGGTTGCCATGGAAGTCGAACCAAATGTCATCGCCGTAGCAGCAGCCGGCATTGCCGCCGTTGTTGTCGCGGTGGTCGCACTTGTGGGGATGCGGACTCGGCGGTTACCACGGCCCCAATTCAAGGCACAGCTCCTCGACGGGAGTCGCAACAAAGGCGAGGCCCGCTGCCGAGTGTCGCTTCCAACCCGTGAGCAACTGGCGGCATACAGCCTTTGGGAATGGGAAGGTGGCGGACTCCATAGAACTTCCGTGGCTGACCCGGCGGACGGTCTGGGCGCACCACCGACGCCGGCCGCGAGAGGTAGCCGGTAAGCGGGTTTATCGCTCAAGCCGATAGGCCTATCTACTCAAACGTGTTCAATGGGAAAGGGCCGACTATCGTCGGCCCTTTTCGCTACCACCGAATTCCCAGGGCGTGGGGTCAGCCAACCAGGATGGGTTCCTCCACGAGCCCGCCTTGAAATGGGGCGAAGGCGTCGGCGACTCCCAGCGCGGAAAGCTCCCTCGCCGTCCCACGCAGGATTGCAAATCCATCGCCGACAAGGCCGACAAGGTTCGTTGGGAGGGAAAGCCGACGGCCCTTCGCGTTCACGATGAAAGTGCCATCGCGACGGAAGATGCGTTCGATCCGACCGAGCTCGGCGCCATCGAAACCGAATGCGGCCATTCCGCATCTCAGCGAGGGCGACCGGTGGTCGCCGCATGAGGACAACATGGACGCCTCTACTCTTCCGTTCGTTCGGCGCGTGTGATGTAGTCGAGCTGGGGAAGCCAATTGTGGAACTCACGCCGTTCCTGGCAGACGGAGCAGATGCCACGACTGGTGGTGCCGTCCGGTTCTTCGATACGCCATCGATGGAAGTGGACGGGGTTGGAACTAATCTGCGGTGCGATGGTCGTCATTTGCGATGTTCCTCCCGCGCGTGTTACGGGTCGCGTTTGTTCGGCGGCCGTGTTCGATTTGGCCGTTGGGACTCTGACGATATTCCCGGTTGTCTGCCAGAAACTAGCGAAACCCGAGGACGAGGGTTCGCGACGACCAGTCTCGGCTGCAAGGGGTGCGAGAGTCCAGTTCTTCGAATGCCAGCGTCCATGACTCTCTGGCTGTGATCGGAACTAGCAGAAAATGCGCATTGAAGGCGCTACCCTTGAACCAGTAGGAGAAGGTGGCGCGCCACTCAACGCCGCGCACTATGTACTGCCGTGATAGAACAAGAGCCAGAGCCGTCTCAGTCCGAGAATTTGCTGCTCTCCGCCGTCGACCCCTTTGAATTTGAACAGCTGAAGCCGCTGTTGGAGCCGCATAGCCTCAGAATGCGGGAAACCTTGCAGGAAGCGGGGGACCCGCCGGAGCATGTGTACTTTCCCACAAGCGGCATTATCTCGATGCTCACCGTTCTTGAGAACGGGATGATGATTGAGTTCGCGACCGTGGGACGCGAGGGATTCACCGGTGTCCCCTCCATCCTTGGCCTGGGGGAGTCGAATCTCGCGTTGATCTCGCAGCTCCCCGGGAATTCGCTTCGCATGAAGACCAGCGAACTTCTCGCGGCGGTCCATCGCTTGCCAGCGTTCGCCGAGGTCATGCGAATCTACGGCGGGGTCATGTTTGCCTTCCTGGCCCAGTCGGCAGCCTGCAACCGGGCTCACACTGTGGATGAACGTCTCGCTCGCTGGTTGTTGATGATCCACGACCAGGCCGGGGGCGACGAGTTTCGCATTACACAGGAATTCCTGGCCCAGATGTTGGGGGTAAGTCGTCCGAGCGTCGCACTCTCAGCGGCGGTGTTGCACCAGGCTGGCCTCATCGACTATCGCCGCGGCGAGATAACAATAACTGACCGTCCGGGGCTCGAAAGAGCTTCCTGCGAGTGCTACGGAGTCATCCGCCTCGAGTTCGACCGCCTTCGGGCGCTACGCCACTACTAGTCCCTGGATGCCCGGAATTTGATCTTCAGCCCGTCACGCTGCAGCGGCCGAACTCCGGGATCTTGTGACCAGGAACGTCAAGATCGTGGTTGCTTTGTGCTAGAGTCCGGGCCTGATACAAACGGAAAACGAGAGGGGCTCGCACATGTACGGCACCGTTGCACGCATGAAACTCAAAGCGGGAGTGACTCCGCAGCAGTTCGACCAGGAGACTCAAGACGCGGCGAACACCGACGGACTCGTGTCTTTGGCCGTCTACCAGGCGGATGCCGACTCCCAGGAGATTTGGATGTGCGTCGTCTTCGAGAGCAAAGAAGCCTACGTCCGAAACGCCGAGTCGCCCAAACAGGACGCCGAGTACCGAAAGCTGAGGGCTCTTCTTGAGGCCGACCCGGAGTGGCACGACGGGACGTTGGTCTCCACGTACCCATAGGCAAGCCGCCGCCGCAACTCCTGCCAATTCTCTGCTGACTTTCTCCGAGAGACGTGGAGAACGGGGTTCCGTCACCGGCCTTCGCGGCGTGTGATTACGCGGCCCTCGAACTCGCGATGCTCATGCAGTTCCTGCCCCGCGTTTTCGCCTCGTACAGCGCACGATCTGCGCGGACGTATAACGCCGCCGCCCGGTCTGCGTCGTTCGAGAACTCGGCAATGGCAAGGCCCAGGCTCACGGTGATTGGGAGCGGGCCCTCTGAGATGCTGTCGATCGGCTTGGCGAACGTGGCAAGCGCCCGTTCGCAGACTCCAATCGCCTCCCCGTGACTGCAGCGGAAGGCAATGCCGAATTCCTCGCCGCCAACCCTGCCGACAACCCCGTGGTCACCGCATGCTTCGGCGAGTCGGCGTGCCACGGCTTCGAGCACCACGTCGCCGACCGGATGGCCGTAGCTGTCGTTGATCGCTTTGAAATGGTCGACATCAACGACCGCCAGCGCGGTTACGTCGGGCGTAAGCCGTTCGAACCAGGCCTGCCGGCTGAAGACGTTCGTCATGGCGTCGTAGGTTGCCAGCCGAACCGCCTCCTGGCGCATGCGCTCCAGTTCCTCCGCTTGCACAGCCAGCAACTCCGAGGTCGTCCTCAATTCATCGTTGGCGGAACGAAGGTTCGCATCCCAGAAATGGATCCGCCGGGCGATGACGAGCCGGGCCGCCAGCTCCGCTCGGTCAAGCGGTTTGCTCAGGAAGTCGTCTACGCCTGTTTCGAGTGCTCGCAGCCGGTCTTCCCGTTCGCTCTGCGCGCTGAGCAGGATGACGTACGTGTACCCCTCCGATGCCGATTGTCGGATCCGCCGGCACAGCTCCAGTCCGTCCAGTCCCGGCATCATCCAGTCCGACACCACGACCGCGGATGGCGCCGCCTTGAATTCGCGCCACGCCTCTTCGCCCGAACCCACCGAGCACACCTGATGCCCCAGTGTCGTCAGCGCGTGCGTCAGCAGTCGCAGACTGATCGCGTCGTCGTCCGCAACCAGGATCTTCATGCAGCCTCTCTCAGCGTGTGCTGAGACATCGCCGTGCTCGTCGCGATGAAGTCGGCGTTCGCCTTCGAGAGCAGGTCGTTGGCGGCCGAAAAGTTGCCTGCTGCGGCAGCCGATTCAACCTCTGCCATGCACTGTGAGAGCAGGGCCGCGCCGACGGTGTAACAGCTGCCCTTTAGTCGGTGCGCTTCTTGCTTCAGGCCCTCGCTGTCCTGGGCAATGATCAGCTTCCCCAGCCGGGTAAGACCGTCCGAGCACTGCTCCAGGAACTCGCCCATGAGCTCCTCGGCAAGATCGGCTTCACCACCGCACGACTCCAGGAACTGGGCTTCATCGAAGGCTGTCGCCGTCGATCTCGCCGTGGCTGCCGCCGGCCGCATCTCGGCCGCACCCCGTACCCATTTCACCAGTGCCGCGTGGAGCGCTTCCGGCTTCACGGGCTTCGGCATGTAGTCATCCATGCCCGCCGTGATGCACCGTTCGCGGTCGCCTTGGAGAGCGTTGGCCGTCATCGCGATGATCGGGGTGTGCCGCCCGACGTGACTCTCGGCGGCCCGAATGGCGGCCGTTGCCTGGTAGCCGTCCATCAAGGGCATGTGGCAGTCCATCAACACGGCGTCAAAGGTGCCTGCGCGAAGCGCCTCCACGGCCTTGCTTCCGTCCGGCACGACGGTGACCTCGCAGTTCCACCGCTTCAGCATCGCCACCGCTACCTTCTGGTTGATCGGATTGTCCTCGGCCAGCAAGACGCGGTATCCGAGTGCCATGTCGTCCCACGCGACGTCCGGCGCCGCTTCGTCCGACTCGCCAACGTTGAGCACGCCGGCGACAGCGTCGAACAGTGTCGACATCCGCACCGGCTTCAACAACGCTGCCGAAAATCCGCGAGCACGGCTCTCTTCCGCCGTCAGCGCCAGGCCCGACGAGAGCAGGATCACCGGTGTTGTCGTGATTCCCAGCTCCGAACGCATCCGGAAGGTCGTGTCCTCACCGTCCATCTCCGGCATTTGCATGTCCATCAGGATCAGGTCGAAGTCCGGGACCACCTTCAGCATCGAGAGCGCTTCTGCTCCGGAGTTCACAGCCACGCTGAGCATTCCCCAGGTCTCCAACTGCTGCCGGAGCACCCGTCGGTTCGTGGCGTTGTCGTCGACGATCAGGACCCGCGTGCCTGCATAGGCGCTAGAGTCCATAGCAGCCCGCGTGGTCTGCCGCTTCTCAAACCGGAGATCCAGGCGGAACGTGCTCCCTGCGCCCGGCTTGCTCTCAACTTCGATACGGCCGCCCATCAGTTCGACAATCTGTCGCGAAATCGAAAGCCCGAGTCCTGTCCCGCCGAACCGCCGCGACGCACTGCCTTCCGCCTGTGTAAAGCTATCGAAGACGCTCGCCTGCAGCTCTTCAGGTATGCCGATGCCCGTGTCTGTCACCTCAATCTCGATCGCCGCCCAGTCCTGCCCTTCCTCCACCACCCTCCCGTGCAGCCCAACCTCCCCTTCATCAGTGAACTTCACGGCGTTTCCGACGAGATTGATGAGTACCTGCCGCAGGCGGCCGGCATCCCCTCGCAACACGGCATCGAAGGACTCCGGCACGAGCTCGAGGACAAACTCCACGTTCTTCCCATGTGCTTCAGGCGCCAGGAGGCCGGCCACGTCCTCCATCACGTCGCGCAGGTCAACGTTGCCATCCTGAAACGTCAGCTTTCCTGCTTCGAGCTTCGAAAAATCGAGCACGTCGCCGATCACAGTCAGCAGCGATTCTGCGCTGGTGCGAATCGTCTCCACAAAATCGTTCTGTTCCGCATCCAGCCGCGTTTGCAGCAGCAGATCGGTCATCCCCACGACGCCGTTCATCGGCGTGCGAATTTCATGGCTCATGTTCGCCAGGAATTCTGCCTTGGCTCTGGCCGAGGCCTCCGCCTGCGAGGCGAGCGAGAGCGCCTCATCCGTCTTCTCCTGAAGCTGTCGGTTCAGGGCTTGGAGCTCCTTCTCGGCTCTCCTCCGCTCGGTCACGTTCCGCGCGATGCACTGCACGGCGTACGGCTCACCGTCATCGTCGTACAGCATCCGGTAGCTGACTTCCAGGTGGGCCGTCTGGCCGTCCCATGTCTTGATTCGCAACGGTCGCGCGCTCATCCGTCCCCGGCTGGCCAGTTCCTCGTGGAACTCTCGCATTGCCGGCGAGTCGAAATCCACACCCTCCAGCAGGTCGGAGACGCGCCGCCCCACCACCTTTTCTGGTGGCAGGCCATAAGCGCGCGTCGTGGCGATGTTCGCTTCCAGGTAGATCCCGTCCAACGTCGTGGTGTAGATCATCTCGCTGGAGTTGGTCAGCAGGTCGTTGTAACGGTCCGCGAGCCTCTGGGCTTCCCTTCGCGCCGACTCGAGCTGCCCATTGATCCGCCGCAACTCGAGCTCCCACATCGTCTCGGTCGTCACGTCCCGTCCGATCGCGTAAAACACACCCTCGTCCGCGTTTGGCGAAGCACTCCATTCGATGTGCCGGTAGGAGCCGCGCGCATCGGCGAACCGGCAGCGAAGACGAAACGGTTCATTCGCTCCGACGAGCCTGGTCACCTGTGCAACGACCGATTCGCGGTCGTCGGGGTGAACGAGCTCCACGTACGGGATCGAGGCAAGCTGTTCCGCGTTGAATCCGAACAGCTCAGTGAAGGCCGGGTTGACCGCATGCACGAAGCCGTCGTAGCCCGCCGCCGCGAAAGCGTCGATTGAAGAGTCGAAGAAATGCGCGAGTTGGCCGGGCGCGAGCGTATCCCCCGTTGGCGCCGGCTGCTGTACGTGATCCATGTTGTCCCCTCACGACGATCATCGGTGCGAGACGAGCGGCCATGAATGCCACAATCGAAAATCTGGACCACGCGAACGTGTCGTTGCCTGATCCGCTGAGCTCGATGTCTCTACCGGCCCCCGAGACACGCTTGACGCCTCGACGGGCCGTCCTCGCGGTTGCGCTTGCCGCACGACGGAGCCCCTCGCGCCGGGAACCGCTGAGTGCTTGTCTCCCATTGGCGTCCTGGCGACGGCTCATGCCTCAGCCGGTCGCTCCGCCATCAAGGCTCGCTAGCATGAGCACCGGCGATGGGTCGATTGCGGTGATTGCCTCCCGCAGAGTTGGCACTCGAGCGGGAGGCTAAGCGGGCGCACAAGAGTCATTCCAGCCCGAAGAGGCGTGCCGCGTTTCCGTAAAGCCACTTCTCCTTCACCGAGTCCTTCAACGGCAAATCAAGGTAGGCCTGTACCATCGGCCCATACCGCTCACCCAGTGAAGCCGGCGACATCGCCGCAAGGATCTTGTCCTGGACGAGCGTATTGCCGAACTGCATAAACATCTCCCAGCCGGAGCCCTTCACCGGGAAGTACTTCGGATGATGCGCAGCCGTGTCGCAGTACAGGTTGGGGTGCCGGCGTAGCAGCGCAACCATTTCGTTGACCCATGGCCATCCCGCCAGCCCCGCGATGAATGGCGTCTCCGGGAAATCGCTGCAGATCTGGTCGAGATGTTTGGGGTGACCGAGGTCATACGGACGGTCCGTTGCGTAGGTCATCGTCGAATACAACCGCACGGGAAGCCCAAGCTCAGCCGCCTTCGTGTAGAGCGGATAGTACCGCCGGTCACTGGCCGGGATCCCCTCTTCCATCGGGTTCACCATCAGCCCGTGGAGACCATCCTCACGAATGATGCGTTCGAACTCGCGCACCGCCAGCATCCCGTCGAAGGGACTCACACGGACAAGGCCCATGAAGAGGTCCGGGCGGGCTCGGATCGAGTTCACGGTCACTGGATTTGGTGACGACATGAACGCCTTCACCACGCCCGCTGACTCCATGTCCTCGCAGAACTCCTCGAACGTCATCTGGAGGGGCGCACCTTCGCTCGAGGAATCACGCCTCCCGCCAAAGATTCGTTCGTAGTTCGCCATCCCGTAGCCGGGCACCTTCTGTACTTCCTTGCCTGACCAGGTGAGTCCCGATCCGGCCGGCACTTCTGGTAGTGGCGGCGGCGCCCATTGCTCAACGGCCGACGCTGGCGGGCTACACTCGAAATCGATTACACGAACCATGGAGTTCTCCTCGGCCTCGGTGGATGGCGACCACTCTGAGGGGCCCGGCTGATGCTGGCATCGGCCCTTTCGAGGGTCAATCATTTCGGTCTCAACGGAAAGCCGCGCCCCCGCAGATCCGCTAGAGTCGTGAGACGCTTCGAGGGGAGATCGTGCCATTGGGACCGTGGGGATCGAGTGGCCTTCGGATCGTCGAGATGGGAGGCGGGATCTCTGCCGCCTTCGCATCGCGTCTCCTCGCTGACTTCGGTGCCGATGTCATCAAGATCGAAGGCGAGGGCGGAGACAGTTCCCGGCGCGCGGGACCGTTCCCCGGCGACGTGGAAGACTCCGAACGGAGCGGCACATTCCTCTACCTCAACTACAACAAACGGGGCATCACTCTCGATGTCTCTACCGCGCGTGGGAGAGATCTGCTCCAGGGCCTTCTCGTCCACGCCGACGCCCTCATCGAGAACATGGGCGCAGGAGTGTTCGACTCTTTGACCCGGGATGTCGCCTTCCCACCGAATCTCGTCGTCTGTTCGATCAGTCCCTACGGCCAGGACGGCCCGAAGGCCTCGTACTCTGCCTCGGAAATTAGCGCATGTGCCTCCGGTGGCCTCATGTTCATGACCGGTGCCGATGACCGCCCGCCGGTCAAGACGGGCCTCAACCAGGCTGGCCACCTTGCCGGGGTGAACGCAGCCGCAGCAACGCTCGCGGCCGTGAGGCTTGCTCAAAGGAGGGGGCGCGGGCAGCGCATCGACATCTCCGAGCAAGAAACAGTCGCCCTGACTATCTTCCCTGCCCTTAACGTCTACTCGCACACCGGCGCCGATGTGAAACGGGCGCCAACGACGCTACCGAAGCTGGCGACATCGCAGGCGATGGAAAGCAGCGATGGGTGGGTCATGCCCTCCGATGCGGGGATAGATGTCTGGTGGGAAGCGTTCGCGGAGTTCGTCCAACGCCCTGAACTCCTCGACTGGCCATTCGCGGAGCGCGAGTCTCGCCACCAGCACGAGAATGCCATCGACGACATCGTTGGTCCGGCATTCCGTTCACGCACAAAGTCCGACCTCTTCCACGGGGGCCAGGAGCGCGGACTCACCATGAGTTCCATCCAGACATCCGAGGACGTTGCAAACTGCCCGCACCTGGCCGACCGGAAGTATTTCGTTGTCCAGGAACACCCGGCCGCGGGCCGCGTCCGAATGCCCGGAATGGTCCCGCAGACGGGCGGCGTGGTCGATCGGGCTCCGTCGCGGCCGGCGCCTCTTCTTGGCCAGCACACCACGGAAGTGGTCTCGGCCATCGAGGCCATGCTGCCGACCCCGGCAGTTGCAGAGAAAGTGCGCACGGCTGCGACCCCCGAACTGGCGGGCGAACTGCCGCTGGAAGGGGTTCGCATCCTCGAACTCGGAATGGTTTTCGTACTCCCTCTCGCCATCACGCCCCTTGCGGCTCTCGGCGCCGACGTCATCAAGGTCGAGTCCGCCGTGCGCCCGGACAGCGTTCGCTCCGGCCCGTTACCCGGCAATTCCCCGCGATCAGGCGCCCACAATCACGCCGGCAACTTCCACTTTCTCAACCGGAACAAGCGCGCGATCACCATCGACCTGACCACTGAACGGGGGAAAGAGCTCCTTCTTGACCTCGTCAGGGTCAGTGATGTCGTCGCCGAGAACTTCACCCCACGGGTTCTTCACAACCTCGGCCTGGACTACGAGCAGCTCCGGCGCGTCAATCCCCGGATCATCCTGCTCTCCTCCACCGGATTCGGGCAGACAGGTCCCTGGCGCAACTACAAGGCCTACGGCCCCACAACCGAATCGGTCGACGGGCTCATGCATCTCACGGGGCATCCGGACGCCCCGCCCACGCGTGCGGGGGCGGGCGGCTTCGGCGTCGCCTTTACCGACGTCGCGGGGGCCTACTATGGCACCTACTCCATCCTCGCGGCGCTCGAGCACCGCAATCGAACCGGCGACGGGGTCTGGCTTGACTTGTCGCACTACGAGGCCGGTGTGGCAACCCTCCCGGAGGCCATGCTGGACTTCACCATGAACTCGCGGGTGCGGCACCGAATCGGGAATCGTGCACCGGCACGGGCGCCCCAGGGCGCATATCCATGCAAGGGCGAAGACGAGTGGCTCGCTATTTCCATAGAGTCGGACGGTCAATTCTCAACGCTCGTCCGTTTGTTGGAGTCGGAAAACGATGAGCCAGTGGCGGCCCAACCGGCTGCGGGGCGCCACAGCGACCCGGACCTTCTCGATACATGGATTGGCGACAGGACCCGGCGCTGGCACGCTGCGGCGCTGGAGGCTGCCCTCCAGGAGGCAGGCATCGAGGCTGCACGCCTCTTGAGCCCCAAAGATGTTTGGCTCGACCACCAGCTCCGTGCGCGCGAATTCGTCGAGGTCGTCCCCGCCCCCGCTTATGCTCCGGAGATCGGTGCAAGGCCCTTTCCAAGGCCGGCATGGCGCATGAGCGCAACCCCCGCTGTGACTCGGTCTGCCGCCCCGGCCTTTGGGGAGCACACAGCCGAGATTCTTTCGGGTCTGTTGGCCCTCAAAGAAGACGATATCGCAGATCTTGAGCGCGAGGGTGTCGTCGCTGCCAGCCCCCGGGAAGGTCTTATCTCCGCTCGCCAACTCAACCTGGATGGCCTTCAGAGCGCCGGGCGTCTGCGCAGCGTTGATCGGTACTCCGATGTCGTCCGGGCGCTGTCGTCTGGTCAGTAATCGCGGGTGCCTGCCGCCCGGGCCGGCCCGCCTTTCAGGACATGCCAACTGCCGGGTTCTGGTTCCGGGGATCGTGGCGCATATCCTGTCTCCGGCGGAACCCTCGACCTCCGCCACGATGTATTCCCGCTCCCCGCAAACATGCCACTGACTCCTGATAGACGGTCAGCCATGCATCCAACAGGGCCTCACAGCGCGCGATCTGCGCGGACGTGCAACGCCGTCGCCCGTCCCATGGCGGTCAAAGACGAACTCGTTTCCCTCGAATGCGCCTTTGCGACGCCATCGGTGCGGGAGACATCAAAGCGTTCGCCGAAGTCCTTGCTGCTGACCATCTCCACGTCCTCACTCCCCCCGGGAGGCGACCCAACTGATGCTCAAGGCGATGGGCGGAGCGGCAGTGCGCAGCTGTCGCGTGGAGAGACTTGGCGGCGCCGCCCCGGCCCAAGGCCAGGTAGCCACCCTTCCGTGTGACGGCTCGACGGAGTCGGTGAATACTGGGGCATCGCCCTTGTCGCTGGCTTCCTGCTGATCTCCGCCTCCCTCTCCGGAGTCCTGCTAACGACCCGCCGGATGTTCGGAAAACGGGGCTGACAAGGGGGGCTCCCAGCCCGTCGCGTAACAGCGCTCGTCCGATCCCGGCCGTCTGCGGTTCCGCATGACGCCCTCAACCAGGGGCCGCAGTCGCCACGCCGCCACGCGAGTTGCTCCAGCTTCAAGTTCGGTGCCGGTGTGTGAGGCAGCGCGAGCGGCCGTGCCGGGCCTGTCTACCGTCCGTCCACTTGTATCGACCCGGTCTGTCACCTGTCGCCGCCGACTAGAGTTGCGAGCCGATCCAGACCGACCGGCGGCAGTAGACAGGGGAGATCTCATGAAACGATTCATTTCGGGGCTGGCAGCCATGCTTCTGGTTGGCTTCGCGCTCGTTGCCGGATTCGCTTTGGCGCCAGGCACAGCTCTTGGTGCGGCCGCACCGCCACAATGCAACGGCGAGCAGAACGTCGGTGGCATCAGGTCGCCTGCACCGTTGTGATCGTCAACTACATTGATGTCGACGGCGGACTCGCTTCGACGCCCGATTCAACGATGACAATGACACGGTGCGTTGGTGCCTCTGGCCCTGTGGCCAGCCTCACGTGCGACACACCTGTTGTTACCGTGCTTACTGAACCCGTCACGAGTATTTCGCAGTGCAATGGGTCCAGCAATGGCGGTGGCGGCACTGTGCGTTGCTCGGTTTGGATCACGAACCATTTCACCGGTACGGACCCGGCGCTCGCGCCGGTGACGGTCTATCAGTGTGTTGGCTCAGTCATCACCGGCACCGGAGCCCCGGGTGGTGCACTCCGGCGAATACGCCTGGCATCAGCTCGGTCGGTGAAGCCACTGTCGGCCAATGTAACGGCTCCGGTAACGGTGGAACGAGTGTTGGTTTCATTTGCGACGTCACGGGTGAGTTCTTGCCCCTGGCGATGCCCATCAACATCGCACAGTGCAATGGATCGGCCGAGGGTGGGGGAGCACTCACCGAGTGCTTCGTGACCTTCTCGAACCTCTTCGCCCCGGCGCCGACGCCGACCGTCGCTACGGCGACCCCTACCGCCGTTCCTTCCACCCCGACGGCGATTCCCTCGACTTCTACCGCGGTCCCGGCTACGCCCACGAATACACCGACAGCGATTCCGACAACGTTCGTCCCGACGGCGACCGCGACAACGTTCGTCCCGCCGGCGACCGCGACAACGTTCGTCCCGACGGTGACTCCGACAACGTTTGTGCCGCTGGCGACCCCGACCGTCCAGGCACCGCCTTCCACGCCGGTCCCGACGCCGCCGACCCTAGAGCTCGTACCCCCACCGAGCACGACGCCTGCAACCCAGGCGCCTCCAGCTCCGCTCCCTCCCTCGACGGGCACCTCGCTCGCGACCAGTGGCGGCGGGAGCCCATTCCTTCCGATGCTCCTCATCGGGTCCGGATTCATGGCGCTTGCACTCGGAGCCCTGGGACTCTCCCGTCGCGCAAGGTAATCCGTGAAGTGAAGCTCGTCAGCGCCGAGCAACACTGATTCTCGACGACACAAGAAGTCCCGGCCGCACCCACATGCGGCCGGGACTTTCGCTAATGCTGCGCTCAGCAACGGGTCCCACACTGAGCATCTAACCGTTCGGCGAGCGTTATCTGCGATTTCGCGGTTTCGGGGACATCCCCGCGACCGGCTCGTGGTTCAGGGAAGGTTCAGCGGGGGCTCGCCACGCTGCGCCAATGTTGGCTGTGTCGGGATTCGCGGTGAACACGCGACCACGTCACCGCTGACCCCAAAGAGGAGCAAGGATGCTTTCTTCGGTGGTTGTGCGGGCTCGGGAGCACTCGGCGTTAGCGCCAATCCTCGTCACCGCAGCGTTCTTGAGGTTGTTTCAGCTGGCAACGACCGGCCAGAACCTGTACTACGCCGCCGGCGTGCGGAGCATGCTCGATTCATGGCACAACTTCTTCTACGCAAGCTTCGACCCTGGCGGCCAGCTGATGCTCGACAAGCCGCCACTGGGCTTTTGGCTACAGGCCGCGACGGCATGGGTGTTTGGGTTCCAGTATTGGGCGCTTGCCCTCCCCCAGGTCGTGGCCGGGGTCCTCGCGGTGGCCCTGTTGTACTTCATGGTTCGGCCACGGTACGGCGCGACGGCTGCCGTGTTCAGCGCTCTGTCGCTTGCGATCCTTCCGGCCAGCGTTGCGTCCGCTCGCAACAATTCGCTCGATACGATCACGATGCTCTTGATGCTCGTCGCCGCGTGGTCGGTGCTGCGAGCGGGGGAACGCCGCCAATTCCGCTACCTGGCACTGGCCGCCCTTCTCGCCGGGCTCGCGTTCAACGCCAAGATGTTCGCCGCGTTTGTGCCTTTGCCCGCCCTGGGGCTCTCCTATGTCGCCACAACGGGCACCGTGAGACGTGCTTTCGTCCACTTCGTACTCGCCTCGGTGCTTCTGGCCGGCGTGTCGCTGTCCTGGGTAACAGCGGTAGGACTCACACCACCAGATGAGCGGCCTTACGTCCTGAATGGCTACGGAGGCAGCATCTGGGCACTGACTTTCCGCTACAACGGCCTCAACAGGATTCTTGGCAGCCAACCCCAGGCTCACGTCCGCGGCCCCTGGTCGGAGCTGACCGATGGCTATCTCGGGGCCGCATCCCTTGCTCCTCGCCCCGGTCCGTTGCGGCTGCTGACGGGCACCATGGGGTCCCAGCTAGGCTGGTTCGTCCCTCTGGCCGTGGGCGCCTGGTTGTCCCGATCCCTCATCGTTCTGCGGAAGACGGATCCACGCCTGCTGGGGAGCGACATCCTGTTTGGCGTCTGGTGCTTCCTGGGATTGTTGTTCTTCTCGGTGAACGCGAGCCTGAAACCCCAGTATCTCGAGGCGATCGCGGCCCCCGTCGCCGTCGGCAGCGGACTGGCGATTGCCTGGATACTCGGAGTGGCGAAATCCCGGCCGTCCGTGGCCCTGTTGGTGGCGGGAACTGTCATCGCCTACCACGCGCTGCTGTTGCTCATCCTCGCCGACGACACCCGGGTTCTTGGTGCGGCTCTCCTCGTCACTGCCGGCCTTGCCATCGCCGCATCGTTAGGGTTTGCCGTGGGCACCCGCGAACTCCCGGTTCGCGCCAGTTGGGCGGGCTTACCGATCGGGGTGTTGTTGCTGTTTGTGGCGCCATTCGCCTGGGCGTACTCCACCGCGGCTGATCCCGCGACCGGCTCCGCAACGCGGTATCCCACGGCCGGGCCCGATGACGTGCGCGACTATGCGCCGGCTCCCGGTGGTGACCTGCCAACAACGGAAAACACTCCGCCGTCAGCCGATCCGGTCCTCGCATTTCTCGAACGCCAAGGAGGCAAGGCCCAGTTCCTCGTCGGGACCGAACGGTCTCTCTACGGCAACGCCGCTCGCTACATCATTCTCGCCAACCGTCCCGTGCTCACCCTGGACATCTACGCACAGGACGATGAAGCGGCGGCAGGACTCTCGCAACTCGTAGCACAGGGAAAGCTGCGCTACCTCGAACTCCAAACGGAAGGACCGTGGGCGAACCCCGATAACGCATTGGGGCGCTGGTTCCAATCCGCATGTGTCGACATCACACGCGATGGTCTTCGCCCGTTGGGCGGTCAGCATCTCTACGATTGCGCGGCCGGTAACGCCCATTCAACCGGAAGTCTGGCGGGGGATTCGTAGGCGTGACAGGCGGGGAACGAAGCTTCCGTTGGCACAGTCAGGCTCCACCAGGATCCCGGCTACCAGTCCTTTTTGACCGGGTGCTGGCCGCTCGCTTCGTCAAGTTTTCACTCGTTGGCGTGGTCTCAACCTTGGCATTCGTCCTCCTCTATGCGGCCCTCCGGACATCGGTCAGTCCGCTGGTTGCCGATGTGGGCGCTCTGACGTCGACGATGGCAGGCAACTTTCTCGCGAATCGTCGATTTACCTTCAACCAGCACCCCGGCTCTCTTTCGACCCAGGCTGGACGCTATGCGGTGGCCTACTTTGTTGGTTTGGTCGCATCCACGCTCGCCTTCGCGATGCTCCTTGCTCTTTTCAGTCCGGTCGGCGGAGCGGCCGAGGCCACGCTTGCCGTCGGCTCCGGGGGAGTTGCCACCGTGGTACGATTCCTACTCTCGGCGCTCTGGGTCTTCAGGGAGTGAAATACTGTCGTGATTGGATCAACCCAGCGAACCACAAAGAACGACGAAGTCGAGGGAATAATCAATCTCGTGATCACAGCTTTACTCGCTCCTGCGTACACAAGTTCTAGGCTGAATCTATGCCGCTAGCCGTCCCTCGATTTGATCGACTTCCATGACAACTCTCACCCCGTCATCCACCAACAACGCATCGCAATCCAGCCGCGACGTGAACAGCGAGCCACCTCCGCTGATCCTCGACGGAATCTCAAAGAGCTACGGCCAAACAGTCGTCGCCGTCTCAGATGTCACATTGACCGTGGACCATGGGCAGGTCTTCGGGTTGTTGGGCCCGAATGGCGCCGGCAAGACAACGGTCCTGCGCATGCTGCTTGGACTCGTACATCCCTCCGCCGGTTCGGCCCGCCTCTTTGGCCAGCGCGTCCGTCCGGGCCACCCGGCCTTGCGGCGCGTCGGGGCCCTGGTCGAGGGGCCAGCTTTCGTACCGCATCTCACCGGAATGAAGAACCTCGAACTGTATTGGCGAGCTGGCGGCCAGGATCTATCCAGCGCCGACCTCGGCCATGCTCTGGATATTGCAGGCCTCGGATCGGCGATTCACCGGACGGTCCGCTCCTACTCCAAGGGCATGCAGCAAAGGCTCGCGCTTGCACAGGCTTTGCTGAACAAGCCTGACTTCTTCGTACTGGATGAGCCGACCGTTGGGTTGGACCCACAGGAGATGCGGGAGATTCGCGAGCTCATTCGCAACGTCGCCGCCGGGGGAGCGACGGTCCTCCTTTCGAGCCACATCCTGGCTGAGGTCGAGCAGGTCTGTACTCACGCCGCCGTCATGAGCGCGGGGAAACTCGTCGCCGAGGGCACGGTGTCGGATCTCATGCGCGCAACCTCCACCGCCTACCTCGAGGTCGACGATGTCGATCGGGCTCTCGCGGTCTTGTCGAAGTTAGAAAACGTGACCGCGGAGCGCGAAGGCAAGGGACTCGCCGTCAGCCTCGATGGCCTCGAGCGCAGTCGGCTAGTCGCCGCCCTCGTGGGCGCCGGGGTAGGCGTCGAGACTATTGCGCCACGCCACCAGCTCGAAGATGCCTACTTTGAGATCATCGGAGGCGCGACAGATGATTCGCGTTGAGGTACAGAAGCAGGCGCTCCGCATACGAACCTACGTTGCTCTCGGCCTCATGGTCGCCATCCCCACGATCATGACGATCGCATTCAAGACAACGAACGGGCCAGCCAACAGTCGCGATAAGGATCTCTTCGCACTCGCCACCAACTCAGGACTGAACATGGCAATTGTCGCGCTCGCGTCGATGAGTTCGTTTCTCCTCCCGGTGGTGGTTGCCGTGTTCGCCGGGAGTTCGGTCGCCGAGGAGGCAAGCTGGGGCACGCTTCGCTATCTGCTCGTCCGGCCCGTCGGTCGACATCGGGTCCTCGTCGCGAAGCTGATTGTCTCCGGCATGTTCGCGATCATCGCTGTCCTCCTCATCATCATTGCCGGCGTCGGCGAGGGAGTGTTGGCCTTTGGTTGGGATACCGTCTTTACCCCCTCCGCCACAACACTCACGGCAAACGATGCTTTCTACCGCCTGCTTCTTGCCGCATGCTACGTTGCCTGGTGCATGGGGTGCATTCTCGCCTGCGGGTTCATGCTCTCCACGTGGACCACGTCGTCGATGGCCGCCGTCTCGGGGACTATCGGACTTGCGGTCGTCTCGCAGATTCTCGATGCCATTCAGCCGTTGGGGAACCTCCGGAGCGTACTCCCCACCCACTACTGGCATTCCTGGGAAAACCTCTTCTCCAATGTCGACGCGACCGATGCGATGGTGCGAGGAGTCGCACTCCAGGTTCCGTATGTCATCGTCTTCCTCGCCCTCGCCTTTTGGTGGTTCAACCGGAAGGACATCGTCACCTAGCCCGGATCGGCATCGGAGGGTCGGACATCTACCGGCAAGGCGCTGCAATGCGCTCATTCCGCATCCAGCGCCTATCACCCACGAACTCACCCCGTAACGGTTTGCTCCCGTGCGACAGACCGCGCCCGCTTCTCCGCCAATCGCGCCATGGCCAGGGGCATGTGCCCGAAGATCAAGTGATGGGCCGGGGCAAGCGCGTACCAGTACATCAGTCCGGCGACTCCCTTCGGGTGAAACCGCGCCTGCATGATCAGCGTGGAACGATCGGCACCACGTGGTTCCACGGCGAACTCCAGTGTCGCTTCCCCGGGCAATTTCATCTCCGCGCTTAGTGTTAGACGCCGTTCTTCCTCGACGGCCACGACGCGCCAGAAGTCGATCGCGTCGCCGACGCGAATATCGGTGGGGTGACGCCGTCCTCGCCGCATACCGACGCCGCCAATAGCCCGGTCCATCAAGCCCCGTATCCGCCAGAGTGCGTCCGCGTAGTAGTAGCCGGAGGACCCTCCAATCGATCGAGCCACGTCCCAGGTCGCTGCAGCGGGCGCCTCCACGGGAACTTCGATACGTTCCCCTTTCGAATAGAACGAGACATCGGTGTTGTAGCCGCGAAAGGCGAGGGCACCCTCGGTCCAGCGGGAGGGCAGTGGTTCGCGCAGTTCCGCTTCGATCGCAGCACCTACCGCTTCGTCATAAGTCATCAGGGTCGGTTGGAGCCATCGACGGATCGCATCGCCGTCGCGGACTACCAGTTCGCTTTTCAAGCCCTCGATGAGGGGCCTCGCAACGGAACTCGGCACCGCGGTGACAAGATCGAGCCACCAGGACGATAGGCGCGGCGTGAGCACGGGCACCGGCACCATTCGTATCCGCTTCCCGGCGACCTTCGCGTACCGGGTCATCAGTTCGCGGTACGTAAGCACCTCCGGCCCGCCCAGGTCGAATGTCCCGCCGCGCGTCTCTTCGCAGTCGAGGACGCCTACGAGGTATTCGATCAGGTTTCGCAATGCTATCGGCTGGGTCCGTGCGCGAACCCAGCGCGGGGTAATCATCAATGGGATGTGGTTGACCAGGTCACGGATCACTTCGAAGCCGGCGGAACCGCCTCCGACAATGATTCCGGCGCGCAATTCCGTGACCGGGACGTCACCTTTGCGCAATTCATCGCCCGTCTCGAGTCGAGACGCGAGATGCTCGGATCGTCCGCCCGCCGGCTCGAGTCCGCCGAGGTAGATGATTTGCTGGATTCCGCTCTGGACAGCGGCCCGGGCGAAGTTGTTCGCGGCCCTGGCGTCCCGGGCCGCGAAGCCCTTCCCGGCCGCCATAGAGTGCACGAGATAGTAGGCCGCTTCGCAACCCTCAAGAAACGGTCCAAGCGTCTCTTCGTCGAGCGCGTCCGCACGAGAGAATTCCGCACCGTCCCAGTCGCGCGCGGCAAGCACATCGGGGTGCCGGCTGCCAGCCCTAACCTCGTGTCCGGCACTCAGGAGCGCAGGAACAAGGTGGCTCCCCACATAACCGCTCGCCCCAAGTACCGCGACCTTCATGAGTTGTGTTGCTGGAGGAGTTCTGCAGCGAGGTGGTGGGCCGCGTCCGTTAGCGAATGCGGAAGATGTTCGCCGGCTATCGGCCGCTCGTCCCGCTCTCCGGCGAGTGCGGGGCCCCCGACGAAGAGGCGACCGCCGGCTTTCGCCTCGATGAGCGCCCGGATAGCGAGGTTGAGTGTAGGGAGAGAGGTCGAAGCCGTCGCAGTGAGACATACGGCAGCGGGTTTGCGTTCACGGCAGGCGATCACAAGCTCTAGTGTCGGCAGGTCTGCGCCGAGGTAAATGACGTTGAGTCCTTGTTCAGCAAGGAGCAGCCAGAGGGCGATGTTGCCCAATACGTGCCGCTCATCGGCGGGACAGGCGACCACTACCGCGGGTGCGTCGGCAGGAGGGGGCGGGATGGCGTCAAGCCGACTCAAGAGCGCGGCGCCCACGAGCTCTGAGGCAAAGTGCTCGTACACCATCGTCACCTCGCCCAGTTCCCACGCATCACCCATCGCCCGCACGAACGGCAGGATCGTCTCTTCGACCGCAGTGTGGGATGTGACCCCCGCGAAGGCATCGTGCAGTTCGCGGGAAAGACCAGCGGGATCGAGGTTGCGGGCGTACGCAATGAGCCGCGCGACGGCGGCTGAAGATTCTGGGCTTCGTGGCTCATTCGGAACCGGCGCTTCGACGCCGCTGAGAGCGCCCTGCGCGGCATCCGCTGCCGGCACACCGGCATCGATTAACCGGGCCATTCGAACGATGACCGAGAGATCCTCGTCTGTATAGAGACGGCGTCCCGTTGATGTCCGGGCTGGCGAGGGAATGCCAAAGCGGCGCTCCCATGTGCGTATGCGATGTGGAGAGATTCCTGTAGCGCGTGCGGCTGCCTGGACGGTGTATTGCACGAGGTCAATCCTAGACATTCGCCAAAACATAGGCAACAACGCTTGACAACTTCGTCAGTCTCTCTCAGGATGGCGGAGACAGCTGCGACGAAGTTTGACAAAGAACAAGTTTCGTCACGGCAAATAACTGGAGGTCCTCTCAGCTTGAAATCCCTCATCGTCGCCATCCTTGCCCTGACCATCTTCGCCGTCATCGGTACTGGTACAGCCAGCGCCGCCAACGAAGCCCGCATCCGCGTGCTTCACGCCTCGCCCGATGCCCCGGCCGTCGACGTCTACGTAAACGGCACCGAAGTCATAACCAATCTCTCCTACCCGGAGATCACCGACTACGTCCCGCTCGCCCCTGGCAGCTACGACATTGCCGTCTATCCGGCGTCCGCAAATGGCTCCGGTACGCCGGTCATCGCCGCCTCGGTCACGCTCTCAGCGAACACTGACTACACAGTTGCGGCAGTGGGCAACGTGGCACAGATCGAGCCCCTGGTCCTGGTGGACGACAACACCCTGCCTGCCCCTGGTCAGGCGCACCTCCGCTTCGTTCACGCTTCGCCGGATGCTCCGGCGGTCGACATCGCCGCAGCAGGCGCCGGCGTGGTGGTCTCAAACGCCGCCTTCAAGGACGCCAGTGGCTATCTCCCGCTCCCCTCGGGTAGCTACGATCTCAGCGTGCTCGCTGCGGGCACCAGCACCGTCGCCCTCGACCTTCCTGGCGTGCAGTTGGAAGCCGGCAAGGTCTACACCGCCTTTGCCATCGGTCTCCTCGATGGCGATCCGGCCCTGACCGCCAAGCTCGTCGTCGACGCCGCGGCGTCACCGGCGGCTCCATCAACTGGCACGGGCCTCGCTCCGGTCGACAACTCCACCCCGTCGAGCACCTTCGTCCTCATCGGGCTTGGGTTGATGGGACTGGCGGCTGTCGCGGGCGTCGCCACCTCCGCCATGAACCGGATTCGCCGCGAAGCATAGCACTCGCAACGAATCCGGCCGGTCGCAATGCAGGCGCTCCAGTCGGAGCGCCTGCATGAGACTGCCAGTCCGCCTCTAGCCGGACGCGGTCGCCCCCTTGGCCACGAACGAGGGGGAACCCCCGGAATTGCGGTACCCTGAAGGAATCACATGACGTTTCCATCACGTTCGGCTGGCGAGCTTGAGTCCCGAGTCGACAGCTCCTTTGCTGCCCGAGGCTTCTTGCTTCCTGCGCAGCGGTTCATCTTCACCGAGGGTGCCAGCGGACGGCTTCTTCTTGTAGCAGCCGTCGCTGCGATTGTCTGGGCAAACTCCCCATTCTCCGACAACTACGATGCCCTCTGGGGCCACGTCTTATCGATCGACCTCGGGTTCGTCGAATTGAGCGAGGACCTGAAACACTGGGTCAACGACGGCCTAATGACGCTCTTCTTTTTCCTCGTCACGCTTGAGGTTAAGCGAGAGTTGACTCACGGGGAGTTGGCCTCTCTCCGAACGGCGGCTCTGCCCGTCGCAGCTGCGGTTGGAGGAATCATTGGACCAGCGGCAATCTATCTCGCACTAAATGCGTCAGGTGAAGCGAACGGCTGGGGTATCCCCGTCGCAACGGACATCGCGTTTGCTCTCGCCGCCCTCGCTTTGCTCGCAAAACATGCCCCTGCGGCACTTGTGACTTTCATGCTCACTCTTGCTGTGGTTGACGACATTGCGGCCATCGGCATCATCGCCGTCTTTTACTCGGACGCGATCGACATCGTTGCCCTGGCAGTAGCTGCCGCTTTCATCAGCACGATGGTCATAGCACATCGAATCGGAATAAACGGGTTCATCGTCTACTGGGTCCTGGGGGTGTTCGCATGGGTTGCGATGCACGAATCGGGTGTGCATGCGACCCTCGCCGGGGTCCTTGTCGCAGCGATCACACCCGCCACTGCGCGTATCTCCATCGACAGACTCTCGTCCGAAGGCCCGCGCCTGCTCGAACGCGCGCTTCGTGGAGCCCATGACGAGTCAGACGCGGCGCTCGGCGAGTTAGAGACGCTCGTGGCGGAAACCGAGGCACCGCTTGAACGACTGGAGCGATCGGTCCACCCGATAAGCGGGTATCTCGTGTTGCCGCTATTCGCGCTCGCCAACGCCGGAATCTCGTTGTCACCGGAAAGCGTGACCGAGGCGCTCCAGAGCCGCATCACCCTTGGCGTCTATGCTGCGCTGGTCTTCGGGGCGCCTCTCGGCGTCATGGGTGCCGCCTTGCTCGCGGTCAAGTCCGGGCTAGCATCTTTGCCAACCGGAGTGGGTTGGCGCCACATTGCGGGTGCTGGCGCCCTCGCCGGGATCGGCTTTTCCGTCTCGATCTTTATCACCGAATTGGCGTTCGACTCTCCCGAAGCGCAGCAGGCGAAAATCGGAGTGGTTGCCGCGAGTCTGACCGCAGCGTTTCTCGGTTGGCTGCTACTTCGCGAACCCACTTCCACATCGGCCGAGCAGGAGTCGATTTGATGCCACATGCCGAGCCACCAGTTTCGCGGGCGCAATCCCCACGTGGTCGTCGTGGCCGTGGCCGAATGAACCGGGGACTCGCAATCGCCCTCGACGAGGGGTTGGGCAGGTTCTTCGCTCCGCCGGCTCGAAGCCGGATGCATCACCGCCCGGGACGGCCTCGATGAGTCGAGCATCACTACAGACGTTCGGGGCTATCGCAGCGATCCTGGCAATCGCGGCGGCATTCGCGATTGCGGGGAGCGATCGGGGCGAGACTGTGGGTGGCATCCCCGCGTTTGCCCTGTGCGCAATCATCGCCGTTGCCATCCAGTGGCTGGTGTTCATCCCGTCCTTCATGGCGCGGACTGAGCACTACTTCGACCTCACGGGAGGCATTACCTATGTGACCGTCGCCGTAGTGGCCGTGGTATCGGTGGCGAACTGGGAATGGCGCTCCTTGATCCTCGCGGCGCTAATCATCATCTGGGCGGGCCGGTTAAGTTCCTTCCTTTTCAGACGCGTACGGAAATCAGGTGGAGACCGGCGATTCGAGAAGATCAAGACGCACCTGCCGAGCTTCCTCATGACATGGACGCTCCAGGGGCTCTGGGTCCTTCTGACCTCGGGCGCCGCCCTGGCCGCCATCACGACCTCGCACCCGAAGCCGCTCGAGTGGGTGGCATTTCTGGGAATCGCCGTGTGGGTTGCCGGGTTCACGATTGAAGTGCTGGCGGACTCGCAGAAACAGAAGTTCCGAGCTGACGCAGCAAACTCCGGGCGTTTCATCACCACCGGACTGTGGTCGTGGTCGCGTCACCCGAACTACTTCGGGGAGATCGTTCTCTGGACGGGCATCGCCCTTATCGCCGCGCCCGCCATTTCTGGCTGGCAATGGATAACGATGATCTCGCCATTCTTCGTGGTCCTCCTGCTGACCCGGATTAGCGGGATCCCGCTCTTGGAGCGCGGCGCCGACCGTCGTTGGGGTGAGGAGCGAGATTATCAGAGCTACAAGGCGCGTACTTCTGTCCTCGTCCCTCTTCCACCCGGGCGAGGCTAAGGAGCTGGAAGTCGGCGTTGATTCGACTCGCAGGAACTCACGACTCCACCACCGGGTCGTACCACTTCCCCCGGCCCCACAACACATCGCGCGCCGACTCCGGTCCCCAGCTGCCCGGTTCGTACGGCTGACAGGGATCGTGATCGGTGAGCACAGGATCCACTACGGCCCAGGCTGCCTCGATGGTCTCTTCGCCGCTGAAGAGCAACCGTTCTCCGGCGATGGCGTCCCCAAGTAGCCGTTCGTACGCACTGGTTGAACCCGGTTCCGAGTCCTGGAGGAGGAGTTCATGCAGGTCGCCGACGAATCCTTCCCCGTGCTGCTTGATTCGAGCCGCGAGCGCTATCGTCGGGTTGGGCGCTATCCGGAACCGGAGATAGTTTGGAATTTCGTCGACCTCCTCGGAATGGCTGAAGAGGTGCTTGGGCGGATGCTTGAAGTCGACCCGAATCTCCGTGGCCGTCAGCGGCAGTAGTTTGCCGGCGCGGATTTGCCATGGCACTCCGGCCCATCGCCACGAGTCGATCTCCACGCGCAGCGCGCAAAAGGTTTCGACGTCCGAGTCCTTCGCCACGCCCGGAAGTTCGCGATAGCCGGCGAACTGGCCTCGAACGAGGTGGCTCCGCGTCAGCGGAGCGATAAATCGGAAGACCTTCGTGGCCTCGCTCCGTAGTGCGACGGGTTCGAGGCTCGCGGGCGGCTCCATCGCAAGGAGGGCCGTGACCTGGAAGAGGTGATTCTCCACAACGTCACGGAGACATCCGACCCCTTCATAGAACTGGCTCCGGCCCTGCAACCCGTAATCCTCAGCCATGGTTATCTGGACACTGGCGACGTGCTCGCGGTTCCAGATCGGCTCAAGGAAGGCGTTCGCGAACCGAAAATAGAGAATGTTCTCGACCGCCTCCTTGCCGAGGAAGTGGTCGATCCGAAAGATGGAGTCTTCGGCGAACACGCGCGTCATCGACTTGTTCAGCACGCGAGCCGAGTCCAGGTCTCTGCCAAAGGGCTTCTCCACCACAACCCGCGCGTTCTCAGCAAGGCCCTGGCCTTCGAGGCCCTCCACCACAACCGCGAATAGCGAGGGTGGGATGGCAAGGTAGTGGATCGGCCTGCGAGCATCGCCAAGCTGCTGCTTGAGGGCCGCGAACGTGCCACCATCCCGGTAGTCGCCATCCACATTCCTGAGAAGCCCCGTCAGCTTGGCCACAACAGCTTCGTCGACGCCTGACTCCTCCGCCTCGATGCTTTCTCGTGCATACTCGCGCACTTGTTCCAATGACCAACCCGAGTGAGCGACGCAGACAATCGGCACTGTCAGCTCATCGCGCGCCACCAGGCGATAGAGAGCCGGGAAAATCTGCTTGCGCGCCAGGTCGCCGGTCGCGCCAAAGAACACGAAGGCGTCCGACCGCTCGCTTGCGCCCGCCATCAGACTTCAGCCTTTCTTTTCGACGTGGCCGCCGAATTGCTTGCGCATGGCCGAAAGGAGCTTATCGCCAAAATCGGCGTTGCCCCTCGATGCAAATCGCGAGAACAGAGCGCTGCTGATCACTGGTGCGGGCACGCCTTCTTCGATTGCCGCGAGCGTCGTCCAGCGTCCCTCGCCGGAGTCCGACACCCGCCCGTCGAACCCTTCGAGCCCCGGGTCCTCGACGAGCGCCGCCGCGGTGAGATCGAGCAGCCACGAAGCGACAACGCTTCCCCGCCGCCAGACCTCCGCCACATCGGCGATGTTGAGCTCGTATTGATAGGCTTCCGGGTCGCGCAGCGGCGTCGTCTCGGCGTCGGATTTCGCCGACTGAAGGCCCACGTCCGCACTCTTGAGGATGTTCAGGCCCTCGGCGTACGCCGCCATCATCCCGTACTCGATACCGTTGTGGACCATCTTCACGAAATGGCCCGCGCCGTTCGGCCCACAGTGCAGGTAGCCCAGCTCCGCTGAGCTCGGGTTGCCATTTCTCCCCGGGGTACGCGAGGCAGAGTCGATGCCCGGCGAGATCGTCCGAAAGATCGGGTCGAGGTGTTGGACCACGCTCGCCTCGCCGCCGATCATCAGGCAGAAACCGCGCTCCAGGCCGAAGATGCCACCGCTCGTCCCGCAGTCAACGTAGTGGATGCCTCGCTCGCGGAGCTGCTTCGCCCGCTCGATGTCATCGCGGTAAAAACTGTTCCCGCCGTCGATGATGATGTCGCCGGGTTCGAGGTGGGAAGCAAGTTCAGTCACGGTCGTCCCTGTCACCCCCGCGGGCACCATCACCCAGACCGCGCGGGGCTTCGACAACTTCCCAACGAACTCCTTGAGCGTCGCCGCGCCAGCGAAGCCTTCCGACCCCAGCTGCTCTACCGCTGCGGGGACAACGTCGTACACGATGCACTCATGCCCTCCGCCACGCAGCCGCCGCGCGAGGTTCGCGCCCATTCGGCCCAAACCGACCATTCCGATCTGCATGACATGGCTCCTTTCCTCTTCGGTTGATAGCCCCGGCCAGCTGGGCTCTCGTTTGCCGTTGGCGGTCGTTGGCGGCGCATCCGGGGTGTCGCTGGAACCTGTCGCCGGCGAGGAGGCCGGTGTGCCGGCGGGGCTGTCCCAGAGGGCGAACCCGCCGGCGAACGCGTTGTCGTTTCCGCCTGCCCGGCATCCCGGAGGCAGATGCTTCAACCGATTGACATTGCCCCCACCCAGTACGACATCGGTCGGTTCGAGAGCGATTCGCAAAAGCTCCACGACGCGGCGGACGTGATCGCGCCATCGTGAATTCCCGTGCCGCTTTCGGCCGGACTCACCAACGTAGTACTCATACGTTCGTTTCTTGTACGGGAGATGGCCAAGTTCCATCGATTCGACCTGCCCATCCACAATCATCGCGGAACCGAGGCCCGTCCCGAGACCAAGGAACAGCATCTTGCCGCCCCGGTAACTGCCAATCGCCTGCATCGTGGCGTCGTTGACAAGTTTGACCGGCACGCCAAGCGCCGCCTCGAAGTCGAAACCTACCCACCCCTTCGCGAGATTGTGGGGCTCGGCCACGGCCCGGCCGTTCACCACCACGCCCGGGTAACCAATCGTGGCGGCATCGAACTGCCAGCCTTCGGCTGCCTTTATCACGCCGGAAATCATCTTCTCCGGGGTCATCGTGGGCCCCGAAACGAACTTTCGTCGGAGCGTCTCGCCTGACGCCAAAATCTTGATATGCGTTCCGCCCACATCGATTACGAGGACGTTCATACTGTTCCCGCCTGCATGGGCGCGGCCACGAATGGATCATCAAACTCCGGCTGGGTGCGTGCTTCGATAATGACCTGGAAGTTCTCACCTTCCCACGTTCCCGGCTCGCGCCAGAAGAAGGTGAAATCGACTGTCGCACCAGGTGCGAGCTGTTCAGTGGCGAGGTCCGCAACGTGCATCCCCAGCCACGGGCCAGCGCTCTCGAGCTTGTTGGTCGTGCTCCATTTGTCGGCCGTCCAGACGACATCGGCGGGGGCAAGGATTTCAATCCTGAGCCGCGATCCCGCGGGAATGGACCGGCACTTGCGGTCGAATCGCCATGAGGCGAGGTTCGATGGCGTTTGATCCACTGCATAGCGTTGGACCACCTGCGGCGGAGCGTCGAAAACGGCACCGTCGGCAAGAGATCGCGCCAGCTTCAGGTACTCAGCGTGTGCCCACGCGAGCGGCATCGCCGACCCTGAAGGTTTGCCATTGAAGAGTTCTTTTTCCGGAATGTCGTCTGCATCCCAGATCTGTTCAGGAAGGAGGCCCCCTTCGCTCGTCTGCCGGCCCATCGTTTCGAGCATCAGTTTCGCCGCGCGCCGATTCCCGGCAGCGAGTTCGTAATGTCCCCGTTCGCCGGCAAAGAGCGGCCACCCCCTTCCGATTCCGGTTCCATCAAATGCGCTGCCGTCTTCATGCTCTCCGTATCCGTCTCCAACATAACGGTGCCAGACTGGCCCCGTGGTGGTCTCGGACTTGAGCACCGCATCGATGGCGGCCACTGTGGACAGGATTCGGGGGTCATCCGCGCGCCGCAAACCAAAGCGGACCAGCGCAAGCGCGTCCGGGCTGACGATGCTTGCCGCCAGCTCGTCGGCAGAGACGCCTTCCCTGTTCTTCAATCTGAGTGTGCGGCGCGCCATTGGCGTCCCGCCGTCCTCGCAATCGGGAGCAATGCGCACGTAATAGCCATCGATGTCCAATGACTTCGCCAGCGCACTTCCCGACACGTACGTCCATCGCTCGACATTCGCGTTCCAGGCATCCGCTGTTTCTCGTAGGTACCTTGCCTCTTCATGCTCGCCTGCTCCATCAGCGAAGACGGCGGCAACAAGGAGTGCGGCAATCTCCACGGCAAGTGTGAACGGCGAATAGCCCGGGTTTTCTTCCCAGCGGTCCTCGGGAGTGGCGGGGCCGTTGTGGACAAGAAACGCAGCAGCTTTGCGGATGGTCGGCCACGGATCAATCTCCCCGAGGACATCCGCTTGCTCGAGCTGGCCCGCGAGGAGGATTGGCAGCCCAACCTCATCCATCTGTAAGCCCGACCAGAACGGCGTTCCGTCGAGCCACATGTTCTGCGGCCAGCTGCCATCGCTGTTCTGCGTGACGATCAGGTATTGGAGGATCCGTCGCGCGGCGGCCGACTCGCCGGCGGCCAGGAGCCCGCCTGCGATTTCCACGAGGTCTCGCGGCCAGACAAGGTGGTAGCCGCCAAGGTCATCGTCCCCCTGGCTGTTGCCCCAGGGAATCGAAAGACTCGCGACGAACCCGCCCGGCACATCCTTTGATTCGTGCGTTCGGAGGACCGCCACACTCATTGCGGCAAGGGGCGCATCCGGAATGCCTGGTCGTGGTTCGGCGGTCTCGGCGACGTGCCAATGGTCGTTTCTGGGGGTAGTCCAATCCTCCACGTAGCAGCTCAGCAGTTCCTGGAAGGGCTGTTCAAATGACAGGCGTGCCGCCTGGCCTGCTTCGGCGGGTGTCTTACCGAACCCAATCGCCAGCGTGAATTCGTGTCCGTTCGTGAGGTCAATCTCAGCCGAAAGGGCAATGTTCCCATTCCTCGCACTGGTGTAGGGAGGGGCCAACTCTCCACTCGAAGAGATCTGTGTCCAGCCATCCGACGTTCCCACAAATCCCACGCTTCGCTCCGCAAACCCGGACGAGCACGCCAGCGCCAGCACCGTCGCGCCCCGCTGGGCGAACAACATCGGCACCCCTTTGTAGTCCCCGAGCCAGCCATTGTTTTCGCTGCCACGATTACCGATGTGTGGAGCCATGAGGGCGAAGAGCCGTTGGTCCTCCCTGCCCGGTGCGAAGCGGACCCGCTGTACCAGCGCACTGACATAGGGGTGGGCAATGATCGTCTTCGAGATCGAATACCGTCCGTCGTGGGAGGCGTTATTGAGGCGGACAGCCGGGACGCCAGCCGCCACCGTTTCCACGGTACTTGCGCAGTCGCGTTTCTCTTCCGAAAAGTAGGAATCGGGTCCGGCGATCAGGAATCCGCAGTCACGCGTGTTCGCCGTGTCCACGCCCGGGTAGTACACCTCGTTGATGATTCCGTGAGACACGGTGAACCAAACCCTGCTCGCACCGGATGCGGCAGTGCCGACTGCACTCTTGGCGCTGCTCGTCCACTTTGGCTCGATACCTGGCCAGCCTGGTGCCTCGAGTTCATCCATCGCTCAGACCTGCCACGAAACTCCGCCGGACGAACATTGCCGTGACCTCCCACTTCGCCTCCCGTATCCGGGCGCCCGGTCCGCCAGCCCAACCTTGAGGCGGTTCCGATCGGGCAATCGGGGATAACAGCAGCCGCGAGTACCATGCCACCTGACGGCCGGCGAGCTTGCTCGCTCGGTCATGTGCACTGGCCGCCAGTCGAAGGATGGATGCATGGACGTTCCTGCAACAGTATTCCTCGTCGACGTCGACAACACTCTCCTCGACAACGATCGCATCATCGCCGACCTGCGCACCCACATCGAGGATGAGATCGGCCCGGAGCTTGGTGAGCGCTACTGGGCGATCTTTGAGGCTGCGCGCACGGAGCTCGGCTACTCCGACTACCTGGGCGCGCTCCAGCAGTACCGGATCGCCTACCCAACCGACGTCCACTTGCTGCACATCTCCGAATTCCTGTTGAACTACAGGTTCGCGGAACGCGTCTACCCCGGAGCCTTCAATGTTCTTGCCCATCTCGGTCGCCTTGGGACCACCGTGATCCTCACGGATGGGGACGTCGTCTTCCAACCCCTGAAGGTGTCCAAATCTGGGTTGGCTCGTGCCGTCGACCAGCGGGTACTCATTTACATCCATAAGGAAACGATGCTGAAAGATGTGGAACGCCGATTTCCGGCGGACCAGTACGTGCTCATTGACGACAAACTCCGCATTCTGACCGCGATTAAGGAGCAGTGGCAGCACCGGGTGACCACAGTCTTTCCTCGGCAGGGACACTACGCCCTTGATCCGACCATCGTGGCCGCCTACCCGGAACCGGATCTCAGCGTCGCAAGTATTGCGGACCTCACCCGGCTTCAATTCCTGCCTCCCACCCGGCGGTGGGGGTTGGAGTCTCAAGCAACCTTGTAACACCCACCGCCCGGGGGTGGGTGCTAAACGGCGATCCTCTGCTTCGGAGTCGCGCCTTCCAACGCGGCCGGGCCCACAAGGAGCACCGGGATCCGCGCGTCTCGCGTCACCCGTTCTGGCACCGTGCCGAGGAACGGGTGATGGACGACGCTGTGTCCGTGCGTTCCCATCGCAATCATGTCCGCTCCGTATGCGTCAGCGGCCGACATGATCGCAGCAGCCACATCTTCGCCAAGTTCAACCTCGAACGTCGGCACCGCGCTTGGAATTGTCCGGCGTAGGACGGTGCGGAGGTAGGCCTCTCGATCGCGGCAGGCCCTTTCGACTGCCTGGCTCTTGTACTCCACCAGGCGGTGGTAGCACGCGCGGCCTTATCGGTGCGATCGGGCCGTACAGCCCAGGCTGAACGAGTTCCGCAGCTTCCCGCATCTCTTCACGGGATTCGGCGGTGTTCGCCAGCGTGCTGGAATCCTCCATGTTGTGGAGATCCTTTGGGTGGACAACGGAAAACACCCGCATTTCACACGGCGTCTGACCAATCCATTTGCCTACCGCGGCAGCCGCGCTTTCACCCAGTTCGCTTCTATCCATGACTAGGAAAATCTTCATCTCGAAGTCTCAGTCCTTTCATTCCAACGGTACGCCCGGACCCGTAAAGCACCTGTTCAGGGCGACGCGCGAATAGCCGAAGACGGCGCCAGGAAGTTGGGGGCGCCTTGCTCGATTTCGGGAACGAGCGTCCTTAGCACGACTCCGGGTGTGGGGGCCCCCGCCGCCGGCGGCAAGACGGCGGCGGTTCGGCGGGAACCTTTTCATCACTCGCTGAGTCTGTATCCCTGCGACCCAGCAAAGACTGGCGCAGAGAAGGTGTGAAAGTGAAGAAGCGGATTCTTCCGGCAACGGCAATTCTTGGTTTGATTGGCGTGGCGCTCTTCGGGGCGGTAGCCCTCGGCGCCTTCGACAGAGGCGACGATGGGACCGGTTCCTCCGTTGGCCAGCTCCGGTGCAACACGGACTCGCCCGATTGCAATGACCCCAACAGTGTCCCGGAGGTCAGCGCTGGCGGCCCCAACACCCAGACCTGCATGCAGGGCGTCGACTGCAACGACGCCGATCTCGGCGGCGGCAGCGTTGAATCGCCGGGTGGGCCTGGCATCAAGATGTGCACGGCCGACCATCCCGATTGCAACGACATGACGCTCGGCAACTCAGACGAGGGCTCGAACTGACGCGCCGCTAGCCGGACCCCTGACCGTGTACGCAGAAGCCAGGTCCGCGAGCCGACCTTCGGCTCCGACCTGGCTTTTCCGTCGCTCCGAGATTTAGGCCGCCAGTCGCTTGCCCTTGCGCGCACGGGCGCCGCGGGGATTGGCTAGCTTCGGGGCGGTTCGCCGCTGACTGGACATATGAATCCTGTAGATGAGTAGCGCCATAACCACCCCGAACGAGCCGACATAGAGCAGGATGACGAGTGGCACGCCGCTGTCCGTGCCCGCCATTGCCCCGTGGCCCAGTGCAGTCAGATACGCGGCGAACGAAAGGTAGTGGATTCGGCGCCAGTTGCGCTGGCCGATTCGTTTCCGCGCCCAGAAGCTTGCCGTGATCAACGAGACGGACCACGCCGCCAGGACACCGATCCCGGTCCAGAAGGGACGGTATGGCGCCGCAAACGGCACGACCAGCTGCATCGGCGTGAACCGCAGGAAACCGTCGAACAGCAACGAGCCGATGTGGACGCCGGTGAACGAGAGCACCAGCACGCTCAAGAACTGGTGGAGGTCAAAGACAAGGGGCCGGGGCAGCACACGGTCTGCTGCCTTCGTGCTGATCAGCAGCCCAAGAATCACCGAAAAGCTCAGCAAGACGAAGGCGATCAGTCCCGAGGCCCTGCTGATATACCAGGGGATATGGCCCAGGTCGGCCCCGAGGAACACGGCGCCGATAAGGTAGCCCGTCACGGCGAAGAGCCCCATCAATGCCAGGTTGCGCATCAGGATCCCCGAGACACGCGCGCCGGTGGCACGGGGGTTGGGGTAGCTTGTTTGCTTATGCCATTCGTCCGTACCACCTGCGACGAGACATTCGGTGCCGAGTCGATTGTGGCTGAGGCCGGGACCTGGTTCGCCTGCAGATAGGCCACACCCGCCAGCAGCGCCCCAACGGCGGTGCCCGCGATCGTTAGCCTCAGAGGCCGGTTTCGTGCCGCGGCCATCAGTCGTCGTCTCCATTGCGGTTGTCATTCACATGCCGACCATCGGAACGGCCTTCATGCTCGTCGCCAGTCTGATGCTCGCTTCCACTTGAGTCGGCGAACACGACAACCCGCGCTGAGGTCGCCGGTGCCTCGGCACTGACGTTAGTGACATCAGGTGCGAGCGCGGCGTCGCCACCATGGCTGAGTAGATTTGACGTTCCAAAACCGGAAAACAGGAGCCCAAGAAACGTGGCCCCGGAAAAGAGTGCGAGCCGTCCATCCATCTGAGTTCAATACCTCGCGGGGAGTGAACTCAGCATCGCCGACCGTGTTTCGACGATTGTTGATGTTTTCTTTGAAAGCTCTAATGCCAGCGCCCATCGTCTATGGTTCGATCAAGGCATGCATATACTCGTGGTCGAAGACGAAGCTGGTCTTGCCAGGGCCGTCCGTCGCGTCCTCGAAGAAGAGGGTCACGTGGCCGATGTCGTGGCCGACGGCGGCGATGCTGTCCTCCAGGCCGAGATGGAGGAATACGACATCGTCCTCCTCGACGTGATGCTTCCCGGCCTCGATGGATTCGAGGTCGCCAGGCGTCTCCGTGCCGGTGGTTTCAAGCCGCCCATCCTCATGCTCACAGCGCGCGACTCCGTCAAGGATCGCGTGCAAGGTCTGGATGCGGGCGCCGATGACTACCTCGTCAAGCCTTTCGCGCTTGCCGAACTCCTTGCCCGCATTCGTGCCCTCACCCGCCGTGCCCAGATGCTTGACGGTGCCGAGGGCGGCGTCCTTCGTGTTAGCAACCTTGAGTTAGACCTCCGTACCCGCGAGGCGATCCGCGATGGCCACCGCATCGAGCTCACCACCCGCGAATTCGCCCTCCTCGAGGTGTTGATGCGCCATCCGGGCCAGGTCCTCACTCGCTCTCAACTCCTCGACCGCGTCTGGAGCTACGACGTCCTGACCGAATCCAACGTCGTCGACATCTACATTCACTACCTCCGCAACAAGATCGATCGCGACTTCGAACCGAAGCTCATCCGTACCGTGCGCGGCGCCGGCTATGCCCTCAGGGTCGGCTGATGTTCTGGCGCGTAAGGCTCAAGCTCGCGGCCTGGTCCGCCGGTGCCCTCGCCGCCATCCTGCTTATCCTCGGCGTCACGACCTTTGCCGTCGTCCGCCACTCCCTGGATGGCGAAATCGACGACTCACTCACGCGCGCCCGCAACGAACTCCTCAATGACCCGGCGGCCCTCGTTCCGCCTGTGTCTGCAACGTCCTCCGGATCGTCAGGTCTGGTGGACGTGGTTCCCAATCCGCCCGTAGCCGGGACTCCTGTCGCTGACGATGACGATGGCGAGGGTACCCCCGGCCCCGGCGATGGTGACGGCGGCCCCGGAGGTCCGGACGACCACAACGCGCCGCCTTCAGATGCCGATGATGTCGTGTCTGTCATTGCTACGGACGTTTTTTTCGTGACCTCGACCCAGTCCGGGGATGTCATCTGGAATCCGCGCGGCGTAGGCGTTTCTCAGCTCCCCCTCTCGGAACTGGCCGCGTCCGCCGGCAACACCGAGCAGCGCACCACGATCGATGCCGGCGATGAACGCGTCCGCGTTGCGACCGTACCGCTGGTCCCGGGGTCTGCGGGCGATGCTGCCTACCTCTTCATCGGCCGCTCGCTCGCCTTCCGGGATCAGCAACTCCGTGATCTTGCTGTCATTCTCTTCGTTGGCGGCATCCTCGGAGTCGCACTTGCCGCTGCTGGCGGCTTCGTCGTCGCCGGGCGAGCCCTCGTTCCCATTCGCAGCACGGTCGAGACTCAGCGCCGATTCGTCTCCGATGCGTCCCACGAGCTGCGGACCCCGCTATCTGTCATCCGCGCCAACGCCGAACTCCTCGCCCGCCATCCCGACCGGACCATCGAGGACAACCTCGAGCAACTCGAAGCGATTGAGACCGAGACCAACCACATGTCGAACCTTGTTGGCGACCTCCTCACGCTTGCACGTGCCGACGAGGGTCGCCTCGAGTTGGTCCGCGAACAGTTCAATCTCGACCAGCTTCTCGACGAGATCGTGCGGGATATGGCACCCCTCGCCACCCACCGCGACATCCGCATCGACACCGCACTCGACTCGGGCGAAGTCAATGCCGACCGTGCGCGCATCCGCCAGCTCGCCGTCATCCTCCTCGACAACGCCCTCAAGTTCACACCGGATGCCGGAGTGATCACCATGCAGAGCAACCGGGTGCGCGGTGGTGCCGAGTTCTCCATCGCCGACTCCGGTCCCGGCATTCCGCCCCAGGATCAGTCGCGGATCTTTGATCGCTTCTATCGCGTCTCAGCCGCGCGCGGGAGTACTTCGCCGGGCGGCACCGGTCTCGGCCTCGCCATCGCTCGCTGGATCGCCGAAGCCCACGGTGGCCGCATCTCCGTCGATTCCGATGTCGGCAGTGGAGCCCGTTTCACCGTTCGCCTCTCGAACTAGGCATTTCCCTGCTGTGGCCCCCCACCGCCGAATGCTAGGGTGCGAGACCACAGCCCCGCTCGGAGTTCCCATGGCATCTGTCACTGCGTCGCCGTCCGGCTTCCACGTCCCCAACCTCGAGTTGGCCACCGGGTTCTGGTCCCGTTTCCGCGGACTCATGCTCCGAAAGTCCCTGCCTGAAGGCGGCGGACTTCTCATCGAGCCCTGCGGTTCCATCCACATGCTCTTCATGCGCTTCCCCCTGGATGTCGTCTTCTACAACCGTGAAGGTATCGTCACGAAGGTCGCGACCGGCGTCCGGCCCTGGATCGGAATCGTTAGCGGTGGCCGCAAGGCGCGCGGCGTCATCGAACTCCCGGTGGGAGCAGCCGCCGGGCTCGAAGCCGGCCACCAGCTCATCTTCGAACGCTAGGAAGCTGCCAGCTCGCCTGCCAGCGGCAGCCTGTATACCCGCGCCGCCACGTCGTGGAACATCGCGAGGCGCTCATCCGGCCGGAATCCTTTCGAGAGCTTCTTGAACTGGTTCCACAGCACGGTGTACGAACAAGACATCCGGTCGACCGGGAAGTTGCTCTCGAACATGCAGCGGTCCGGCCCGAACTGCTCGATCGCATGCTCATACCAACGCCGGTTCACCGCTAGCAGCTCATCCGATGTTGGCGGATTCTCGCGTTTCTCCCAGCCAAATCCGTTGACCACCATCTGGATGCCGCCGACCTTCATCACCACGTTAGGGCACTTCGCCACTTCCGCGATGTCGCCTTTCCACGTCGCGAAGACCTCATCCGCGCTTCCGTACTCTCCCTCGACAATGGGCCCGCCAAGGTGGTCGAGGATGATCGTTGTGTCCGGGAAGGCGCGCGCCAGGTCGGCTACGTCCCGGATATCCGGGTGGAACAGCCACGCTTCGAACGTCATCCCATAGCGCCGTAGATACTTGAAGCCAGCCCGGAAGGACTCGTCCAGCAGCAGGTGTTCCACCTGCTTCGGCGAGCCGGGGCCAATCGGACGTGCCAGCGGCCATGCCGCCCGGTGGCGTATTCCCCTGAACCGGTTCGGGCTTGCTGCGACCTGCGCCTCCAGCACCGGCTGCGCGGCATCGCCTTCCATCAGGTCCGCTGTCCCAATGATCCCCGCGCAGGCGGCCGTCGTGCCGAAACCGCCGTTCGCGCTCATCGCCGCCACACCCTGCACAAACTCCGTCTCCCCTACGCACCGGAATGCCTCCGGACCCTCCTTCCGGTACATCGAGGTGCACTCAATAAACACCGTCTGTCGAACGCGATGTGGAGCTGTATCGGCGACCAGCTCCTCGAGCATGTACCGGCTACCCGGCCGGTCCCACAGGTGGTGATGCGGGTCGAGGATTGGCAACTCCGGCTCCAGCGCCTCCTCCTTCACCTGGTCCAACCACTCATCATTCAGTGCCATCGTTCGCCCCCTCGTCGCTCTTCTCGGAACTCTACGTGGTTTGCCCGGGGCTCGGCTTGCCGCACCCGCCGGCCGCAGCTTTCTTAGCCATCCTCGGCCTGTGCTCGCGAAAGCTTCGCCAGCTGTTTCCAGTGCGTCCGCTCGTGGCTGGCCATCCATGTGCCGAAATAGACCACGTCCCGCTCGAACCGCTTCCCTACCATGTCGATCACCGTCGCTGTCCGGTCCCAGGCGTCGGCGGTCAGCGGCTCCAGCACTTCCAGAAGCTCACGTCGCTGTTCCTTGAAGGCTGCGAACGCGTCGCCAAACGCCCACTCGGGATAGTCCGTCCGCTTGATCCATGCCCGGGGGTTCAGCCCTTTCCATTCGGGCTTGGCCTCCCGAATAATCCGCAGCATCGATCCGCCGAGCACATCGTGGCACGCCCGCAGGTGCGCCAGCACGTCGTTTGCCGACCACTCATCCGGCGAAGGTGGCGTCCGCAACTCGGCGTCCGTACGCCCCTCGCTGCATGCACGAAGGTGCCCTGGCGTCTTCTGGAGGATCGCGAGGATCTCGTCGATCGTCAGTGTTGGCCTTGCCATTTCGCCCTTCCTCTGGCTCTCGGATGATGCATGGGCGACGCGAACGTTTCCACACCGGCATTCACCCGGCGGTGTTTCCGCTACCCTTCCCCAACTTCCCCAACTTCCCCGCGAATCGCGTAGACTCGGCCGCCGGCGGTCCTTCGGAACTGCTGAAACCTTCACCTCAACCAAAAGAGAGGAGCGTTCTCCTTGACTTCTCCTTCGCGGAAACTCTTGCCCACGCCCACCCCCGAGACCGCTCCCTACTGGGAAGGCGCCAGAGCTCACGAACTGCGTCTCCAGTACTGCAACGACTGCAAGGAACATTTCTTCTATCCGCGCATCTTCTGCCCGAAGTGCCTCTCGATGAACGTCGAATGGCAGAAGGTCAGCGGCAAGGGCACCCTCCTCACCTACGTCCTCAGCGCCCGCCCCGCCCCCGGGTTCGAAGACGAACTTCCCTACGCCATCGCCATCGTCCAGCTCGACGAAGGCCCCCACCTCATGACCAACATCGTCGAAACCGAACTCACCCCGGAGAACCTCCCGGCCGGCATGGCTGTCGAGGTCGTCTTCGACGACGTTAACGAGACCATCACCCTGCCGAAGTTCCGGCCGGCCAGCTAGGGAAGGACACCACCATGGCTATGGACCTCCGCAAGAAGATTGCCATCATCGGTGCTGCCGAGACCGACACCGTCGGCGCCATCCCCGACATCACCCAGCTTGGCCTCCACGGACAGGCCGCCCGCAACGCCATCCTCGATTGCGGCATCGACAAGAACGACATCGACGGCCTCGCCTGCGCCGGGGAGTCTGTCGTCTCCGTGGCCGACTACCTCGACATCCAGCCCCGCTATATCGACGGCACCTCCGTTGGCGGCTCGTCCTTCATGATCCACGTTGCCCACGCCGTTCTCGCCCTCGAAGCTGGCTACTGCAACTACGTCCTCATCACTCATGGTGAAAGCGGTCGATCCCGCGTCGGCCGCGGTGGCTTCGGCAGCGCCTCTGCAACCATCCCCGGCCAGTTCGAGATGCCCTACGGCACCTTCGGCCCGCCCAACACCTTCACCGTCCCCATCGTTGCCCATATGAAGAAATACGGGACGACCGAGGAGCAGATCGCTTCCGTCGCAGTCGCCACCCGCGCCTGGGCCGGGAAAAACCCGCGCGCCATGTTCCGCGACCCGATCACTGTCGAGGATGTCCTCGCCTCCCGGATGATCGCCTGGCCCATCCACCTCCTCGAATGCTGTCTCGTCACCGATGGTGGCGGCGCCCTCATCCTCACCACCGCCGACCGCGCTCGCGACTTCAAGAAGCCCCCCATCTATGTTCTTGGCACCGGCGAAGGCGCCGAGAACATGATGATCAGCTCCATGCACGACTTCACCGAGTCGCGTGCCTTCAAGAACGCCGCTACCCGTGCCTTCCAGCAGGCCGGCATCGAACGAAGCGACGTCGACCACCTGATGCTCTACGACGCCTTCGCCCACACGCCGATGTACGGGCTGGAAGCACTCGGCTTCGTCAAGCCTGGCGAGAGCGGGCCATTCTTCGCGGCGGGCAAGTCGGCCCCCGGTGGCGAACTGCCGATCAACACCAACGGCGGCGGTCTCAGCTACACCCACACCGGCATGTACGGGATGTTCGCCCTCCAGGAGAGCGTCCGCCAGCTCCGTGGTGAAGCCGCCGCCCAGCTCGACGACGTGAAGATCAGCATCGCCCATGGCCCTGCTGGCTTCTTCGCCGCCTCCGGCACGGTGATCATGACCAACCAGGCGTGAGGCGTCTGGCTGCCAACAGAATCGTCACCAGGCTGCACATTGCGCGCCCGTCTGACCACGCCTAGTCTTTCGGTTATACCCCCGCGACTTCGCGGTTTGCGCCGAGGTTTGGATGTCTGACCGTGCCGCCCGCGAACAGCCGTCAACCAAGCCTGTTCGTCGGGCCGCCACCAAAGAGCATTCGATCCACCTTGCCGATCCCGCTCGAGCTATGGTCCCCGGCGCCCCGTCGGAAGTGCTCCGGATGCAGCGGCTCGTCGGCAATCTCGCGGTTCAGCGAACGCTCCAGGTCAACGCAGGCAGCGTGGCGCCCGGGGCAATTCAACGATTGATCCCCAGGGCAGTCACCATCGGCGAAGAGAAGGTCATCGTCCGCAACAAGAAGGAAAAGGCCGAAGCCGAAGCAATCATCAAGCGGATCAAAGAGAACTACGGCCTCGAACTCAGCTCGAAGACCACCGTCCAGGGCATCAAGGACGAGTACACCGACGTTAAGAAGAAGGTGAAGGACAAGCTCAAGACCCGGGCCTGGAAGATGAAGGAGCTGCGCTCGCTCGAACGCGCGCTCAAGTTCTACGCACCGATCCTCGGTGGCGAACGCGCCAATTCCACGCGCGCAGGCTCGGATCAAGAGGTTACGAGCGTCGGCAAAGTGTCCCAGGCCATCGACGAGGACTCACCGGCCGGCAAGCTCGATACCACCACACTCGGCGAATACTTCTCGTCCAAGAAGAACATGGGCCTCTTCAAGGCTTCTGAGAACTACAAGTCTGACTTCCCAAGCCTCGGCGACCAACTCACCGGTACCTTCGTCCACGAAATCGCCCACGGCCTCTTGGCCTACGCCATCCCCGACTACATAAAGGCAACCGGCTACTGGAAGGACAGCAACAACGAACTCCCGAAGGCGAGCCGCACGGAGTCCCCTATCACCGAGTACGGTGAGACCAGTGCAGCTGAAGACATCTGCGAATCGGCGATGATGTTCTTCATCGATCCTGCTCGCCTCCTCAAGAAATGTCCCCTCCGGCATGCGTTCATGGAGCAACTCGGCAAGGACTGGGTGCCGCCGCCAGTCCAGGCGCCCGAGTTGAAGCCGCCGGCCGAGGAAGTCCCGAAGGTCGATGACGTCAAGGAGGAAGTTGGCGGCGGTGGTGATGCATTCGACGAGCTTCTGAAGCTGCTTGAAGAGCTGGGCGTTTCATCTGCCTCGGAGTCCGAGTCGCCCGAAGCCGAAACAGAAGAGGCTTCGGTCTGAGCCGGGAGTCGCTATGGCATCGATATTGACCACTGCCAGGGCCTTCATCGGCCGATCGGACAGCGACGTGCGCAAGATCCTCGGTTCGGGCGCGACAGAGTACGCCGAGGACGAATATCAGAAGCTGGAGAACCTCGCCTCGATCGAAAACCTCGCCGTCTTCCCTGGCACGCTTTACCTCAAGGACGGAAGCGTGGAGCTCGTCTATCTTGGCGACGCTGCGGTCACTGAACTAACCCGGGACGGCGTCGAGAGCGAACTCAGTTCGGAGCCCCACCGTCTACGTTCCCGTGCGGGCAAGAAGGCTTCCATGTTCGTCTACGCGTCCGAGGGCGTCGCTTTCTCCGCGGCCGGCCGTAACCTCAATTTCGTCGAAGTCTTCCGCCCTCGCTCTCAGAAAGAGTACGAAGCCGAAATCTATCGCGAACCCAAGCCATTTATCCGCTAGCACCTGCCTCCCCAATTCGCGACCCCGAACCTCTCCAATCCGTGTAGCATCGGCGCCCACCAACCGACCGGGGTGGGAACCATGCCCGACCCTTCCGGACCCCTGACCGGCATCAGGGTGCTCGAGTTCTCCCAGATCGTCGCCGCCCCCGTCTGCGGTGTGAACCTTTCTGACCTTGGCGCCGACGTCATCAAGGTCGAGCCTCCCGGTGGCGAACAGACACGACGCTCGGGCTCCGTCGTCCCCGGCGAGAGCAAAGGTTTCCAGGCCCTCAATCGCGGCAAGCGCAGCCTCGTTGTCGATCTCCACGATCCTCGCGGACGGGCCGTCATCCATCGCCTCATGCCGGACACTGATGTGGTCGCCATCAACTACCGCCTCGGCGTCGCCGAGCGCGTCGGCATCGACTATTCCACCCTCTCGACCATTCGTGACGACCTCATCTACTGGCAGAACACGGGATTCGGTGAAAGCGGCCCGGATGCGCAGCGCGCCGGCTCCGACATCATTGCCCAGGCCTACTCGGGCCTCATGGTCACCGATGGCAAGCTGAACGAGGACGGCGCTCCCGAGCTCATCTCCATCCCTATCGCCGACATAGTCAGCGGATTCGCTGCCGCCATGGCAATTTGCGCGGCCCTCTATCACAGGATGCTCACGGGCGAAGGACAGCGGATCGATACGTCCCTCCTCCGCACCGCCCTCTTTCTCCAGGGCGCGACGGTCATGCGCGAACCGGTGACCGATGCTGTCCTTCGCGACCCCCTCGTCGCGGAAGTGGCCGAAATTCGGGCGCGCGGCGGATCCTACAGCGAGGTTCTCGAGGCGAAGCACCGCCGCGCCGCGCTGCGAACAGCCTTCCGCCTGTACTACGGCACCTATGCCGCACGTGATGGCGCCGTTGTCCTTGGCGCTCTCACGAAGGCAAACCGCGACCGGATGCGCGCCGTCCTTGGTGGCGACGACGAACCCAGCGACCAGCCCGGATACAACGCCCTCGATCCGGCCGATCAGGAAATTGCCGAGCAATGGAAGCAGCGCTACCGCGAACTCTTTCGCACGAAGACAGTGGCCGAATGGGTTACTGCGTTCGATGCCGTCGGGGTCCCTGTCTCGCCCGTCAACATGCCCGAGGAATTGGCCGACGATCCCCAGGTTGAGGCCAACGGCATCATCTGCGATCTCGACCATGCCGTGACCGGACCTCAGCGCGTCGTCGGTCCCGCAGCCCGGATGTCCCGGACACCGACGGTTGCCAGGCGCGCCTCGCCCGCTCTCGGCGAGCACACCTGCGAGATCCTGGACGAAGCGGGTTTCGACACCGCGGAGATCCAGATCTCCTCGCTGCCGGCGTTGTCGTAGCCCGAAGTTAGCCCGTCACAATTCCCGTCGTCGCCGGCGCTCCATCATCTGCCGCGCGCTTCGCAATCCGCTCGCAGCCGCAAGAAGCAGCCTGGTGCGCGATGTCCTCGTACTGCGAAAGGTAGTACGCGCCGAACAGACCCCACCCAATCCGCGGCCCGATCACTTCGCCGATGTGCTGGACGTTCCAGCGCTTCTCGTCGCCGATTAAGACGCCCTTCCGCCGCAACGCAGGTGGCGGGTCTCCGATCGTCTCGTTTTCGAAACGCCGGCCGCCTTCGATCGCCGCCTTTTCCCGGATCGGTCGGTCGGCCGAACCCATGCCCAGCCGGTACACCAGCGACAGCGAGTCCGATGACTCCTGGACCGGGTCCTCAGGCGCGACCAGTCCCGGGTCGAACACCAGCCCGGCTATCTCCGCCTCCTTTGCCAGCCAGTAGAACGGCAGGTCGCCGCGTTTGCCGCCGACATCCGAATGGCAACCCGCAAACCAGCGTTGCTCCACCGTGCCTGGTGCCCTGTCGGGGTCGGCAACCCACGGCGCCGGCAGGAACGCTACCCGCCGCTCGTCGATTGCCAGCGCCTGCCGCGCGGTCTTCACGTGGCTCGAGAGCTGCAGGTCGTGGAACCCCCACCGACGCCGCGCGATCAGCGACCGCGGCCCCACCACCGGCAACCCCAGAGCGCCGACCGTGTCCCACACCCCAACGAAGTGCAGGCACACGCGATCACCGTCCACCGTCCTCGTATTGAGCTCGCGACGAAACTTGTCGGTCTCCACGCAGTTCGGGTGATGATCGTCCCGGTACCGGTCGAATGCTTCCTTCAGCGTCTTTGTGTCCACCGGTGACCGCAGCAGCCCGATCTTCCGGATCATCCCCACCGTCGACCGTGCCGTGAACGCACCCCGGCTGAACCCGAAGAAGTAGAGGCAATCACCATCCTCGTAGGTGTCGCATACCCACCGGTAGGCTTGCTGCACGTTCCCCGACAGACCTGAGCCGAACGCGCCACCCGTCACCGCATCGAACGTCCGGCCAGGCCAGCCCTTACGCGTCCCTTCATCGGTGATGCCCACGCCGGCGTCGTAGAACAGCAGCTGGGCTGGCCGCGCTAGCGCGTTCTTCATTCGGAACACATTCGTGCGAGCGGAAGGGTCATTGAACGTGCCGTCGCAAAGGACAACCAGGCGTTTGCTCACTCGAGGTTCCACCCTTTCGCCACGCCGCACCCGTCGGACGAAGCATATGCTTTCAGGTCAACATTCTCGGATACCCATTCCAGACCTGGAGGTTGCAATCGTGGATAACCTTGAGTGGCCGCCCACAAAACGCCTTGGCATCCTCTCGTCGCTCGCGAGCTACGCACCACCACTGGCGGTGCTGATGATCGTTGCGTGCCTGGCGATCATCGTCCTCGCCGCCTGGTTCGCCGTCAGCTCGCTCCTCGCCGGCGCCACCGGGCTACTGGCGCTCGTCGCCTGGGCTCTCGGGCTCATACGCTCCAGCGTCTGGTCACTCCTGAAGGACGGCCTGGCCACCCTCGCCAAAGCCACCATCGGCCGCCTGCCGTTGGCGAAGCTGGCCATTCCGGCCGCGGCGATCATCGTCTTCGCCATCGCCTGGTTCGGTTTTCCTGCCCTCTCCAGCAACGAGTGGCTCGTCCTCGGCGCCTTATTTGGAGTCGCCGTCCTCGCCATCCTCGCACAGTACTTTTGGTACATCCGCCGCCAGTCCCTCTGGCGCGAAGCAAACGGGTTATAGCGCTCCCGCGGTCGTTCGCAAGCCCAACCCTCAGCCCGCAACCCTCCGTCCGGTATCGTTGCTCCAAAACGATTCCGGAGCCCACACATGCCCGACCCCCTCTTCGACCTCACCGGCAAGGTCGCCCTCGTCACGGGCGGTAGCCGCGGCCTTGGCCGTGAGATGGTCCTTGCCTTCGCCGAGCACGGCGCCGACGTCATCATCGCCAGCCGCAAACTCGACTCCTGCGAGGAGCTCGCCGCCGAAGTCAAAGAGAAGACCGGCCGCCGCGCCCTCCCCGTAGCCTGCCACGTGGGCGAATGGGACCAGGTCGAACAGCTCGCCGAGACCGCCTACGCCGAGTTCGGAAAAGTCGACATTCTCGTCAACAACGCCGGCATGTCGCCCCTCTACGACCGCGTCGTCGACGTCACCGAAGCCCTCTACGACAAGGTCCTCGACGTCAACCTCAAAGGCCCCTTCCGCCTCACCTCCATCGTCGGCACCCGCATGGCAGAAGGGGATGGCGGCTCCGTCATCATGGTCTCCAGCACTGCCTCCCAGAGTCCGGCGCCCAACACCATCCCTTACGGCGGCGCCAAGGCCGCGCTCAACAACATGACCGTCGGCTTCGCCCGCGCTTTCGCCCCGAAGGTCCGCGTCAACTGCATCATCCCCGGCCCCTTCCTCACCGACATCTCCAAGGCCTGGGACATGGAGTCAGCTTCCAGGCCCGCGCCGCCAACTCCATCCTCATCGGTCGCGGCGGGCAGCCCAACGAGATCGTCGGCGCCGCCCTCTACTTCGCCTCCGACGCCTCCAGCTTCACCACCGCCTCCCACCTCACCGTCTCCGGCGGCACCCGCTAAAGCCGGAGCCGCTGGCCTCCGCGGGCGCTCGCGAACGTTCGAACGTCCAACGACTGGCCAACCCGCCCCAATTCGCTCCCCCTCTCCCGCGCGAGTCGGGGGATGGGGCCGGCGGGTGAGGGCCTACCCCACCTCAATCGGCACGAACGTGAACCCCTCCCCAACCGTCCGCACGAACCCCCCACACGGCCACGAAAAGTGCGCCCCGAACACCATCACATCCGTATCCGCGTACTTCGCGATCACCTGTTTTCGCATCTCCGTCGCCGCCGGTGGCCCGTTGAGTGGCGACACCGCATCCGGCGCCAGCACCTGGATCGGGTTGTGCATCACATCCCCGATGAACACGGCCGTCTTCCCTCCGCCTTCCACCACGATGTTCACGTGCCCCGGCGAATGCCCGTGGCTCGGCTCCAGCCGGATGTCGTGCGTCACCTTGTGGTCTGCCGCCACCAGGTCGATCAGGTCCGCCTCGACCAGCGGGTCAATCGTGTCCTCCCGCACCTGCCGCGTGCCCTCGTCGTTGCCCGCTTGGTCCATGAATGCTTCGTACTCGCGGCCTCGCGAAGACATGTCGCGCCCGCGGGAACGTGGGCTTCCAGTGCGGGCCATCGCGGTACGCATCCCATCCCAGGTGGTCCGTGTGCATATGCGTGCAGAGCACCAGGTCCACGTCGTCGGGGTGTACGCCTGTCGCTTGCAGTCGCTCCAGGAACGGCGTTTCCAGCATGTCGAACTGTGGGATGCGCCCTCCCCGGCTCTTCCCATTTCCTACACCCGTATCGATCAGCACTGCCCTCCCACGCGATTTCAGGAGGTAGGTGTGGATGCTCTGGACCAGCCGCCCGTTCTCATTGAAGAACACCGGGTCCAGCCCTGCGCGCGCCGCTTCCAGCTCCTCATCCGAAGCCCCGCCCAGGATCCATCGCACTGATGTCGGGATTGTCGTTTCCGGAACCTGCCACACTTCGATCTCGCCGAGTGTGGTCAGCAGCTTCGGTTGCATCGCGTCTGCCATCGCCGTCACCTCGCGAGGAGTCTACCCCGGCAGCATCGAACGGACGGTAACGGCTCTCGCTTGCATTAATCGTTGTATAGCGATAAAGTCATGTACATGGCGCTACCTCCCAACCTCCTCGAACACGTTGCCGAACGCTTCCGCGTCCTCTCCGACCCGAATCGCCTCCGCATCATCGAGATTCTGCGAAGTGACGGCGAACTGAATGTTGGTGAGCTCGTTGAGCGACTCGAAATGAGCCAGGCGAACGTCAGCAAGCACCTCAGGCTCCTCGCGGACGCGGGCATACTCACCCGCCGGCCCCAGGGCACCGCCGCCTACTACTCGGTCGCCGATCCCTCCATCGCCCGGCTCTGCGACCTCGTCTGCGATCGCCTCCGTGACCAGCAGCGCGAAGACGCCATGGCGTTCGCCGTGTCCTGAGTCATCCTCGCTGGCCTGCATCCTCGACTGACTAGTTCATCGCTTCATCGTTAAGGAGTTTCCATTGGCATCCGCACCTCTTGCCGCTCTCGGCCGCTGGTCCCATAGCCACCGCTTCGCAGTCATCGCCCTCTGGGTCGTCTTCACCCTCGGACTGGGCGTCTTTGCACCCCGGCTCGAGCACGCCCTCTCCGGTGCCCTCTGGGAGGTGAATGGCAGCGACTCGCTTGCCGCCCGCCAGGTGCTCGAACGTGACTTCGGCGGCTTCTCGTCGCAATCTGCTGTCGCCGTCTTCCACAGCGACACGCTCGACGCTTCCGCTCCTGCCTTCCAGTCGTTGGTGGACCAGGCGACCGCCGTCTTCGCCTCCGAACCGGCGCTCTCCCCCGCAGCGCCGCCGCAGGTCTCGGCCGATGGTCACACAGTCATGCTCCAGGCAGGCAGCCTCGTCAGCCCGACCGAATCGGTCCGCGCCGCTGAACGCGTCTCCGGTGAGATTGGCGCCCTCTCGAACAACGATGTCACGGTCGCCCTCACCGGCTCTCCCGCATTCTGGGCCGATTTCAACGCCGTCAACCGCGACGGGATGATGAAGGCCGAGCTCCTCACCTGGCCGGTCACGGCAGTCATTTTGGTCCTCGCTTTCGGCACGCTCGCCGCAGCCGGATTGCCGCTCGTCCTTACCGCCGCCGGCCTCATCTCAGCCATGGGCATCCTCTTCGGTGTCACTCGCTTCACGGACCTTTCAATCTGGTCCCTCAACTTCGCGATGATGTTCGCCCTCGCTCTTGGCATCGACTACGCGCTCTTCATCGTCACTCGCTTCCGTGCCGCAATTCATGCCACGCCCGACGACGTCAACGGAGCCGTTGGTGTGACGATGGACACCGCAGGGAAAGCTGTTCTCTTCAGCGGGCTTACGGTGCTCGTCAGCCTCTCCGCCATCCTCATCGTTCCCATTCCTGCGTTTCGCTCCATCGCCGTCGGCATGATGCTTGCGGTGAGCCTCGTCCTCCTCGCTGCGCTCACGCTTCTCCCTGCGATCCTCGGCAACGGGGTCAATCGACTGGCGCTGCCCTGGCACTCCATGGGCGAACACAGGAGCCCCCGTTGGGAACGCTTCGCCATCCGTATCCAGCGTCGCCCCCTCGCCGTTGCGGCGGGAGCGCTTGCCATTCTTCTTCTGCTCGCGACCCCGGTGCTCGCCCTTCAGACTGGCATGCCGGGGATCAACGTCCTTCCCAAGGACCGCCAGGCCCGAGTTGGCTACGACATCCTCGCCTCTGCCTTCGGCCCCGGTGGCCCCGGGCCCATCCAGGTTGTCCTCCCGCCCGGCGAAGACGCCACCGCCGTCGCCGGTACCATCGCGGCCACCGAAGGTATCGCCGCCATCTTCCCGACGCAGCAGGGCGCCAACGGTTCTCATCTCATCACCGCTATCGCGACCACCGACCCTTCGAGCAGCGAATCAAAAGCGCTGATTGGCACCCTCCGAGAAGGCCTGCCTTCCACCACCCTCATCGGTGGGCCTGTCGCCGAGAACTACGACCTCGACCAATCGCTCAGTAGCTACGCCCCCATCGTCATCGGCATCGTGCTCGTTCTCGGGTTCCTCCTCCTCCTCTTCGCCTTGCAGGCCATCGTCATTGCCGCGCTGGGGGTCGTCTTCAATCTGCTCTCGGTTGGCGCCGCCTTCGGAGTTGGCGCCCTCGCCTTCCAGCACGGTTGGGCGGCGGGTCCCATGGGCTTCGACAGCCAGGGCTATCTCACATCGTGGGCTCCGCTCTTCTTCTTCGCTCTCGTCTTCGCCATATCTATGGACTACACGGTCTTCCTGCTTGCCTCAGCCCGCGAACACTTCGATCGCTCGCATGACGCCGCAGAGGCCGTTCGGGGCTCCATCGCCCACACAGCCAGGCCGATTGTCGCGGCGGCGGGCGTCATGGTGGCCGTCTTCTTCACCTTTGCCATCGCCGGCACGCTCCCCATGAAGGAGATGGGTCTCATTCTCGGGTTTGCCGTCCTCTTCGATGCCCTCCTGGTCCGCCTCGTGCTGGTCCCCGCGGTGCTCTACCTCGTCGGCGACCGCGCCTGGTGGCTCCCCCGCTGGGCCGACCGGCTCCTCCCCGATGTCCGCTTCGCCCACTAGTCCCCCAAACAGGAAGGAACGCTCCATGAATCCCTCAGCAAGTCTCACCTCCGAAGGCAGTTGGTTCGCCCGCTTCATGGCCTCCGGCTACGGACGGCTCGCCCGCATCGCGTTCGGCATCGTCGTCGTCCTTGTAGGTGCCGTCGCCATTTCCGGACCGGTCGGCCTCGCAATTGCCGCCTTTGGGCTCATCCCACTGGGCGCTGGCGCCTTCAATCTGTGCCCTGTGGCGCCGGCCTGGGGCGGCCACTTCTTCGGCGCACGCTATTGTCCGCGCCCGGTTTCCACAGAGGAGGATTCCCGATGACCCAGCCAGTGCTCCAGTACCGCATTCCGCTTCCGTTTGAAGCTGCCGAACGGTCCCTCCGCCAGGCACTACAGGAAGAGGGCTTCGGCATCCTCACCGAGGTCGATGTGGCCGCCGTCCTCAAAGCGAAGCTCGATGTCGACACGCCCCCGCAGAAGCTGCTCGGCGCCTGCAACCCAAAGCTGGCTCACAGCAGCCTGGACATCGAGCCGAAGGTTGGCGCCTTCCTCCCCTGCGGCGTCGCCATCCGCCAGGGCACCTCCGAGGGTGAAACCATCGCCGCCATGCAGAACCCGGAGCTTCTCGCGGGCCTGTTCGCCAACCCCGCCCTCGAAGCACCATCGCACGAGGCCGCTGAACGCCTGGCAAAGGCGCTCCAAAGCGTCGGGACTCCCATCTGAATTCGCGACGGCGGTCGCGCTACTCCGGCCGCCGTCGTTGCCACTCCAGCAGATTCGCCAGCGCATGGGCAGCCCTGCCCATGCTCCCGTAGGTTGCTAGCCCCTGCTTCCAGCATGCCTCCTGGAACGCCACCGACAGGGCCATCGCGTCGGGCGTCAGTGAGGGCCGGATGACCACAACCACCGGCTTGCCCGCTTTCTCCTGGATCTCCGCTAGCCCGGTTGCCTGCTTCTCCATCCGCGCCCGCATATCGATGTTCCCGCGCCCGCCCATCGGCCCCATGCCCACGCTCATGTGGTAGAGCACCACATCGATGTTCGGCGCCATCGCACACGGCATCAGCGTCGCGTGGAAGCTCTCTTCATCGGCCATGCTCATGGTGTCGATCGGGTTCCGGATGCTCGTCCCGGCCTCAGCCGTCACCTTCGCCAGTTCCGCCTGCGTTTCGGGCAGCAGTGCCGGCACCTTCATCCCGGCCGCATCCAGGTCGTCCGCCGCCAGCACACTCGCGCCGCCGCCCCCGCCAACCACGGCCACGTTCGGGCCGTGCAGCTCCTTCACGAACTGGAATGTCGTCGCCATATCCACCAGCGCTTCCAGGCTCTCCACCCGGATCGCCCCGGCCTGCTTGCAGAGCCCGTCGAAGATCGCCAGTGATCCCGCCAGCGACGCCGTGTGCGAACTCGCCGCCCGCGAACCCGCTTCTGTGCGCCCGCTCTTCAGGATCGCCACCGGCTTCTTCGCCCCCGCCTTTCGCAACGCCTGCGCCAGCCGGGGTCCGTCCTGGATGCCCTCCAGGTAGGCGACGATCGTCTCCGTCTCCGGGTCGTCTGCCAGGTAGTCGAAGAAGTCTGCCGCCTTCAAGTCGGCGCCGTTCCCGAAGCTGATAACCTTCGAGCACCGCACACCGTGGGGCAGCGCATGCCGCACGAACTCGCCGGCATTCATCCCCGACTGCGAGACCATCCCCGTGTGACCGGGTTCGGCCGGTTGGCCCCCCATCATCGCCAACCGCGAAGCCGGCACGTAGAGGCCCATGCAGTTCGGCCCGATCATCCGGATCCCGGCCTCGCGCGCCCGCGCCACGATCGACTGCTCCATCTTCGCCCGTTCGGCATCGCCCGTTTCCGTGAACCCGGCCGTGAAGAGGTGGAGGACCTTCACGTTCTTCGCGATGCAGTCCTCGAGTAACGACGGGACCACCCGCGCCGGTACCGACGAAATGACATAATCAATCTCGTCGTCGATGTCCCGCAGACTCTTGTAGCACTTCAGCCCCCGGATCGCCGGCGCCGTAGGGTGGATCAGGTAGATCGGCCCCTGGAACCCGACATCCATCAGCGACTGGACAAACCCCCCGCCCCCGAACCCGGCGTTCTCCCTCGCCGACACCCCCGCAATCGCAATCGAACGTGGGTGGAAGATGAACTCAAGCGGTGGTGCTTCAGCGGCCGGAGCGGTCACAGACAGGTGCCTCGAAGTAGTGTGGGTCGCCCAAATCTACCAGCCGCCGAAGCTAGGTGCGCCGCGACGAGCAACGCCCTCGCGATGAGGTCTCACGAACGCGTGATTTGCCGGCTGGTTTCCTTCGCGCGGGCGAGAAATATCACCGAGTCGTGTTTCTCAAAGATGGCGATTGCCCTGGCAAGCTTCTGGCGGGCCGCCGACTCGTTGTTCTTGCGAAGGTCGATCTGCGCCAGCCCGTGGAGGTTTCGTCCCACCTCGATTGGGCAGGCCTCCCGCTCGGCCCATGCAAGCCCCGTCTGGAAGTGGCGCTGCGCATCCTCTATCCGGTCGATGTGGAGGGCAATCATTCCTCGGACCACATCGATTCCTCCACAACCGAACGCCAGCATGCGCCACTGGTCGTACCGGGAACTCAGCAATCGTTCGAAGAGGGGCAGGTCTCCGAACTCAACCAGAGCCCGCTCGGCAACCGGAAGAACGCATTTGGGTACCCAAATGCACTGCTGAGAGCGTTCGCCGAGACGCCAAACGCCGCCCGCGCCTCATCTCGCCGGCCCACTTCGAGGAGGAGCAGAGAGTCCCGAAAGCCGTGATAGATGTCGGCACTGCCGTAAAGCGACCGATATTCGGTCGAGAGGGCGAGCGCTCCCTCGGCATCTCCCGTGTACCACAGCCATATCGGGCGCTCGTCTCCCTGGAAGTTCAAGGGCTTGATGTCCCTGAGCGCAAACTGGCCTGGATCGACGCCCTGGCTAATGTCCAGGCTCGCTTTGCAAGCATCGAGTGACTCCGGTACCAGGTGCCACCGCCGTGCGTTTGCCCGAATGTCCTCGATCGTTCGCCGCGTCCCTGCGATATCACCCTGCGACCAACGGTGATACAGCAGTCCAACCGATGACGAGAGCGCGTCGCGGAAAAACCCTGCTCGATCGAATTGTTCGATGGCGGTCAGTCCCAACGAGATGGACTGCTCTGAGATCGCCTCGGTCTGCGATGCCAAGCCCTGCTGTCGAGGCAGCGACGAGCGCGGCAATCTCCGGGAAATCGTTTGATGCAGCGAGCTCTCGCGCTTCGGCCAACCACTGCCGGGCCTTGGCGTCCGATCTCCATCTGGAGCCTCGTCCGAGTAGGAGGCCGCGCAGTCGAGGTGCGCTCCCGCTGGTCGAAGCGAGCGCCCTGTCGATGACCGTGATCTCATGATCGCGATCCCGGGCAGACCAGAGTCCAAACGCGGTGATGTATTTCACGAGAAGGCTGCTGTCATCGAGGGCTTCCACTGCACCAAGTGCGTCCCGGCCAACCTCCGCAACCCGCCGATCTCCGATCGCCTGCACCGCGATCGCGAGGTCCACAAGCACTGACGCTCGTAGCTCAGCGTCACCGGCGAACTCGGTTAGCCCCAGTGCCGCATCGAGAAGTCGCACCGACTCGGACCACGCTCCTTGCCCTGCCGAATGCGTCGCGGCAAGGCGTTGGTACTTCACTGCCTGCCCGGCGTACGCCTCGCTCATCGCAGCCGCTTCGCCAAAGTGGAAGGCCAGCTCCGCCGCTCTCTCGGGTCGTTCGCCGTACCGTCGTTCCAGTGCGTCGGCGATCCGTCCGTGCAAGCGCACCCGGCGCGTCGTGCTCAGCTCAGCCAGCAGAGTCTCCTGCATCAGCGCGTGATGAAACTGGTAGGCCCCCGGCCGATCCGCTTCGTCCACCACCCGGGCATCAATCGCCTCCTCGAGACGGTCGAGCACCGCGTCGTCGTTTTGGCCGCTCACTTCGGCCAGCACGTCCAGGCGGAATTGCCGCCCCGCGACCGCCGCCACACGAAGGATCTCGTTGCATTCCTGGCTGAGCTTGTTCAGCCGCTGGCCCACGACCGCTCGCACGCTCTGCGGTATCGCCATGGCGCCACCCGCTGAGAGGGTCCCCTCGCGTGCCATCAACGCGACAACCTCACCGAGGAAGAATGGGTTCCCTTCCGTCTGCTCCAGGATTTCGCCGACGAGATCCGGCGAAGGTTCGACCCCTGATGCTCGCTGGATGTAGTCGCGAACCTGTGCCTCATTTAGACCCTTCAGGTCGACGACCTCGAAACGCTCGCTCCGGTGCAGGTCGGCAAGTGCCGCCTCGAGTGGATGCTGTCGCCCGACCTCGACATCCCGATAGGTGCCGACAATGAGGATGCGTGCCCCTTCCAGTTCCGCCGCGATGTACTGAAGGAGCAGCAGCGTCGGCTTGTCTGCCCAGTGAAGATCGTCAAGCACGATGACGAGCGGGTGCAGTTCCGCCACCCGCTTCAAGTAGCCCGTCGTCGCGTCGAAGAGGCGGAACTGAGCGCTCTCCTCATCGCTTGCCGGGAGTTCCGCCGGTTCGGGCAGGTTCGGCACGATAGTCCGCACTTCCGGGAACAGACGTACCAGGTCCATCGCCCGCTCCTCGATGTACGGTCGCAATGGTTCGATATCGATCGCATTGTTCAGCGAGCGGATCGCACGCACCCATGGCCAGAACGCCGGTGCACCTGCTGACTCGTGCGTGGCGCCCCAATGCACCTGCGCGCCACGCCGCGCCGCATCTTCGCCGAACTCGCGCACCAGCCGCGTTTTGCCGACGCCTGGCTCTCCGACCACGGCTACGACTGACCCGTGGCCATCCATCGCCGTCGCCATGCGGGCCTGCAGTCGCGCCATTTCAGTCTCGCGGCCCACGAATATACCCTGGGGCCCGGTCCGCTCCCCCTCGAGTCGGTAGGGAACCTCGAACAGGCGCCACGGTTCCTGGAATCCTTTCAGCTCGTGCGCGCCGACATCCTTGAATTCGATTCCGCTGGCCGGGCCAAGGAGCATCTTGACGGACTCGCTGACGAGAACCTGCCCGCCCTCTGCCTTCGCCTGGATCCGGGCCGCCGCGTTCACCATCAGCCCGAAGAGGTCCTCCTCGTCCTGCACCACTTCGCCCGCGTTAAGTCCGATACGCACGCGGGGCGTCGCTGGGTTGAGGTTCCGCTCCTTCTCGACCGCCCGCTGGATCTCGATAGCGCATTGCACGGCCCGCCGTGTGGAGGTGAAGGCGACCATGAAGCCATCGCCCATCGTCTTCACTTCCTGGCCGCGGTTGCGCTCGAGCTGCTCCCGCACCGTCGCGAAGTGGCGCTGCCGCATCTCCTGGGCTGCTTCCTCACCCAGGCTGTTCGCGCTCGCCGTCGAACCTTCGAGATCAGTAAAGAGCAGGGTGACCGTGCCTTCCGGCAGCCTGGCGGGCATCGCGGGGAGTATGGCACACTCGCCCCCCCGATCGCCGTCTAGTCCCCCGCTTCTTCCGCATATTTGCCGACCGTCCCCAATCGAAACCTTTTTCGGCCAACGCTCTTCGAGGTGCGCCCGACTCGCGGAGCACCGCGGTCAAACCGCAGCATGTAACTCCCAGTTGGCCGTTCAGCAGAGGGATCATCTGGTCCATCCATCGGTCCTTCGCATGGCTCCGCCCTTAGCTCTCGCTCGTCTGGCGAAAACCAGCGCCCTCGTGCGGCCACCCCAAAAGTGCGCCTCCGCCCCTGCGAGTTCGGCGCCAGCGGCCGACTAGTAGAGGGCGGACGGGGTCAGTGCGCCGCACATGGTTGTTTCAAGTCTTCGGGCTGCCTCCGTCAATGAGTCTGTAGGTGGTTCTTGATGCTCGTAAAACGGTGGGATTCGATGTCGAAACGTCAGACGAATGGGTTGCTGGGAATCGTTGCCATCCTCGCGGTTGGCCTGATGTTGGTGTTCCTGGTGATGCTGGCCGCGGCGGCCGAGAAGAGCTCGGCAACAGGGGGCAGCGCCATCTCCGCCGATACGGCGCAAGGTGCTCCTGGAGCGGCCTTTACGTCCCTCAGCGGCCCAAAATTGCTGGAGGAAGAGACTGGTGAGTTCACCCTTGGCAGCATCGTCCTAAATGCTCCCGCGGGGTTCCAGTTCAATGCAGCTCAAGACGTCACCATCAGCTTCTCCGGTGAAGACTGCAATTCGTCGAAGGGAATCGACCTCGGGAGCGGTCGCGGCGTAACGACGGCGATCACTCCCACAGAGTCGTCCGTCACCCTCAACGTGACGGCGATGTCCACTGGCAGCTCGAAATGCCGGCTCACGTACAGCAACCTGCAGGTTCGACCGACAGCGGGAACGCCGCTTGCGTCGGGCTCGCTCACGTACAGCGGTACTTCGAGCGTGACCGGTTCGGCCGGCACGCTGACGGAGGTCGCTGGGACGATCTCCGCATATCAGATCACTGGCAGCGCCAGCGTCACAGCTGGGTCGAGCACTACCCTGACGTTGCAGATCGTCGATCGCGCCGGGAATCGGATAAGCTCCAGTACCACGAAGAACCTCACATTTAGCGGTATTGCGGCCGCCCCATCGGGAGCCGTTTCTACCGTGACGGAACCGTCTATTTCTACCGGGAGGGAGCGACCGCCTAACAACGTCGATTTCGGGGCCGAAGCGTCGATCCGATTCTCGTCGGGTACCGCCACGACTGTTCTCAAGGCTTATCGGGCCGGCACGTTCTTAGTCGCCCTAACGGACGGCGAGTTCTCGACCGAAGGCCCCGGCGGCCAACCCCTCGCGATCACCGTGGGTGCTGCGGCGCTGAAGAACATCGTTATCGGCACACAACCCGGTAACGGAGAAGTGGGCCACAGCCTGAGCACCGCGCCGTCCGTTTACGTTCGAGATGTCTACAACAACATACGAACTGACGACAACGCCTCGCTCATCTCGGCAGCGATCGAGGACAACCCTGCCGGGGGGACCCTGGCGGGAACGAAGATTGTTTCCGTATCCGGCGGATTGGCGACCTTCACTGATCTCAGCATCGATCGAACCGGCGTCGGCTACACGCTCCAGTTCACGACATCTCCCGCGAAGAATAATCCGGTCAGCAACACGTTCGACATCACATCAACGACCGCCTCGCAACTGGGAGTCTTGTCTCAGCCCTCCGGTGCCAGCGGCGGCGCCGTGTTCCTCGGCCAGCCGCGTGTGGCTGTTCAGGACCATGACGGAAACACCTTGCTGACGAATAGCAGCAACGTGACGGTATCGCTGGGAGCTGGCCCCGGCACGCTCTCAGGTACGACGACTGTGGCGGCGGTGGGCGGCATCGCAACCTTCACGAATCTGCGGATCGACAACGCTGGCGCCGGCTACGTCCTGCACTTCAGCGACGGTTCGCTCACGCCGGTAGACAGCGCGCCCTTCAGCGTCGTGGTTGGACCGGCAGCCAAACTCGCCATCCAGACCCAACCAGCAGGGGCCGTTGATGATGAGCCGCTCATTACTCAGCCGGTGATCCTCGTCCAGGACGCTGGTGGCAACACCGTCACGACCGATGCGAGCACCGTAACGGCCTCCATCCAGACCAATCCTGTAGGCGGTACCGTCTCGGGAAGTGTCACCGCGGTGGCAGTCAACGGCGTCGCAACCTTCAGCGGGCTCGTCCTCGAAGACGCTGGCGTCGGCTATGTACTCCGCTTCAGCGATGGCGCCCTCAGCACCGTCGACAGCGTGCCCTTCAACGTCACGGTGGGGGCACCGTTCAAACTCGCCATTCAGACGCAACCTGGCGGGGCGACCGGAGGCTCACCGTTCGCTGTTCAGCCAGTTGTCGCGGTGCAGGATGACGACCACAACCTGATCACCTCGGACACAAGCAACGTGACCGTCTCGCTCTTCAGTGGGAGTGGCACGCTTTCCGGGACCACGACAGTCAGTGCCGTTGGCGGCATCGCGACATTCACGAACCTGAGGATCGACAACGCCGGCGGCGGCTATGTACTGCGCTTTACCGACGGCGCTCTGCAGGTGGTCGATAGCGACCCGTTCACGGTTGGTGTTGGTGGCCCCGTGGGCCTCGCGGTCCAAACCGAACCGGCATCCGCGGCTGACGACCTCCCGTTTGCGACGCAGCCCGTCATTCGGATACGGGACGCTGGCGGCAACACGGTTAGCGGTGCCACGAACGAGGTCACGGTCACCATCCTGACCAACCCGGCGGGTGGAACGCTCGCGGGGACGACAACAGTAGCGGCGGTTGACGGGATAGCCACGTTCACAGACCTCAGCATCGATAACGACGGCACCGGGTACGTGCTCCGCTTCGATGCTGCAGGGCTCGCGGGAGTGAACACAGATCCCTTCACCGTAACTGAAAATATCGGCCCCGCTGCGCAGCTCTCTGTCCAGGCGCAACCCTCGGGCGCGACCGGCGGTTCCCCATTCAGTGGCCAACCAGCCGTCGCGATTCAAGACGAAGAAGGCGACACGGTGCTGACGAATGGCAGCAACGTGACGGTGTCGTTGGGAGCTGGCCCCGGCACGCTCTCAGGCACGACGACTGTGGCGGCGGTGGGCGGCATCGCAACCTTCACGAATCTGCGGATCGACAACGCTGGCGCCGGCTACGTCCTGCACTTCAGCGACGGTTCGCTCACGCCGGTAGACAGCGCGCCCTTCAGCGTCGTGGTTGGACCGGCAGCCAAACTCGCCATCCAGACCCAACCAGCAGGGGCCGTTGATGATGAGCCGCTCATTACTCAGCCGGTGATCCTCGTCCAGGACGCTGGTGGCAACACCGTCACGACCGATGCGAGCACCGTAACGGCCTCCATCCAGACCAATCCTGTAGGCGGTACCGTCTCGGGAAGTGTCACCGCGGTGGCAGTCAACGGCGTCGCAACCTTCAGCGGGCTCGTCCTCGAAGACGCTGGCGTCGGCTATGTACTCCGCTTCAGCGATGGCGCCCTCAGCACCGTCGACAGCGTGCCCTTCAACGTCACGGTGGGAGCACCGTTCAAACTCGCCATTCAGACGCAACCTGGCGGGGCGACCGGAGGCTCACCGTTCGCTGTTCAGCCAGTTGTCGCGGTGCAGGATGACGACCACAACCTGATCACCTCGGACACGAGCAACGTGACCGTCTCGCTCTTCAGTGGGAGTGGCACGCTTTCCGGGACCACCACAGTCAGTGCCGTAGGCGGCATCGCGACATTCACGAACCTGAGGATCGACAACGCCGGCGGCGGCTATGTACTGCGCTTTACCGACGGCGCTCTGCAGGTGGTCGATAGCGACCCGTTCACGGTCGGTGTTGGTAGCCCCGTGGGTCTCGCTATACAAACCGAACCGCCCGGTGCAATCGCAGCGACGCCGTTTGAGTTCCAACCTGTCATTCGGATACGGGACGCTGGTGGAAACACGGTTAGCAACGCCACGAACGAAGTCACGGTCACCATCCTGACCAACCCGGCGGGTGGAACGCTCGCGGGAACGACTACGGTGGCGGCGGTTGACGGGGTAGCCACCTTCACAGACCTCAGCATCGATCATGCGGGCACTGGTTACGTGCTCAACTTCGACGCGGATGGACTTGAGTCAACGGAAACGGATGGCTTCAACGTCGACCGCGGCCCTGCTGCGAAACTCGGCTTCATCTCGCCACCAGGCGGAGCGACGGGCGGCACGCCGTTTTCAACACAGCCGATACTCGTCGTACTCGATGCTGGTGGGAACGTCGTGGACGATGACTCTGGAAACGTCTCGGTTTCTCTCACCGGTCCAGGCACGCTCTCCGGCGCGACGATCGTGGCGGCGGTTGGCGGCATCGCAACCTTCACCGATCTGGGGATCGACTACGCAGCTGATGGCTACGTCCTGCACTTCAGTTCTCCGGGACTCACTGGTATCGACGTGCAGGTCAACGTTCAGGTGGGGCCTGCCGCATCTCTCGAGATTCTGGTGCAGCCGGGAAACGCCGTCGCAGGCAAGGCGTTTGGCGTCCAGCCGGTGATTCTGATGAAAGATGCGGGCGGCAACACCGTCTTGGCTGACACGAGCACGGTATCAGTCGTGGTCCAGGCCAACCCGGGTGGTGCGTCGCTCATCGGCGCGACGGCGATAACCGCAATTGGGGGGGTTGCCACATATCACGGGCTCGCGCTCAGCAGCCCGGGGATGGATTACGTACTTCACTTCACAGATGGTTCCCTAACGCCAGTCAACAGCCTTCCATTTTCAGTTGATCCCAGGCCGTCTTCCCTCGATTCCACAGTCGTCAGCAGTCCCGGAACCGTCCCCGCAGACGGTGTGACGGCGGCCACTATCACAGTGACCATTCGGGATGCCGAAGGAGCCGAAGTAAGCGGCGAGACCGTGGCGCTTACTCAGGTCTTGATGGGCGGAGGCACCAGTCATGCACTCATAGCTCCCCTGAGCGCTGTGTCGAACAGCGAAGGGATCGCACAGTTCCTCGTCATCAACACGGTCGTCGAGACGGTGGCCTTCACTGCAACAACGGGCTCAGTGGAAATCGAACAGACAGCTTCTGTCGAGTTCACTCCGATTCCAGTCGGACCCCCGGCTGCTCCGGCCGTCGGGAGCATTTCCCCCAACACAGCCCTGGCGGGCACGACCGTGACGATTTACGGGACTGGATTCCTGGGTGCCACGGCGGTCTATTTTGGAGACGTCTCCGTTCCTTTCACGATAGTCAGCGACAGTGAAATAACTGCAATTTCGCCTTCTGCCGCGGATGGATCAGTGATGCACGTCCGCGTCATTACGGCATACGGCACGAGTCCGGAGACTCAAGCTGACGAGTTCGCGGACGCGGCGTTTGGCCCCGCTGAGTTGAGCTACTCACTCCACATGAGATGGACCCTGATCGTATGGACGGGGCCCAGCGGAACCGACATCGGGGATGCGGCGCTGGGCGGAATGTCCAGGGGACTCAACGGAAATCTTGGTCACATCTCCGCTGTCTGGACTTGGGACGCGAGCCTCGAGTCGTATCGTTGGTGGTTCCCGTCCGTCGCGCCCGGGGACAACACACTTTCCGAGTTCACGAACGGCGGCGTCTATTGGGTGGAGATCGTCGGCGCCGATGAGTCGAACTGGAGAGCAATCATTGCGGACTGACGCTGACTGACACTGAGGAACAATGCCGGCGGATCGCCCTCGCGATCCGCCGGCATTACATTCAGTGACGCTGAACCTGGCACGCGTGCGGATAGATGGCAGGCCCCCTCCGCCACGCCCTCCCACCGCCGCCTATCGCCTCGTCGAGGCCCTCCCCGTCTTCTAGAGGCCCGCCGTCAACTCCTCGGCGTGCGTTTCCAGGTGGCCGTTCAACGGCTGGATCATCTCTCCCAGTGGTGTCGGCCTTCCGCGGAACGGCATCGGGCGGTCGCGCTGTCCCGGTGTGAGCCGCCGCAGCAGCTCGATGAGCGCTGCCCGGTTCGCTCGCATCTCAGCCAGCAGTGCCTCCACCGCAACGCCCTCACGTTCCCTCACTCTCGCCGCGTTCCAGTTGTGAACATCGAGCTCGGCCTCATGCAGGGCCGGGTCGTCCGGTTCCGGGGTCCCCGCGCCAATCCGCACCCGGATCAGTTGCCGCCCATCGTTCGCCGCCATGTGCCGCAGCAGCTGGTGGCGTGTCCATGCCCCGTCGCCCGTCTGGATGACGTCGTTCCAGCGTCCCGGCGGCACCTGTTCCACCGCCGCAATCACCTTCGCAAGTGACGCCTGCAGCGAGCCGACAAGCTGCTCGAACACGGCGTCATCCATGCCCGCATCGTAATCCCTTCGGGGCGAGTCAGGCCGGAAGTTCCAGCCGAAAACCTCGCATCCTGATCGTCGCGATACTGAGTCCGGGAACGCCGGCGATCTTGGTCCTGATTCGGCGCACATGGGTGTCGATGGCGCGGCCGGGGTCAGGGTCCACCACTCCCCAGAGCGAGCGAGTCAGCTCTCCCCTGGGTACCACCCTCCCCGCGTCCTCCAGAAGTCGCCCCACAATGCGCGCTTCCGATTCGGTGAGCGGTATCCGGACCGCACCAGCAACCAGCGCATCATCCTCAATGTGGGTATCTGCTGGCGTGAGCCGGGTCGACATACGAGAGGCCCTCCGGCGGCGAGATCGGGCCCTTCCGAGTTTGTCCTTCGGCCTTTTCACCTTTGTTTCGGAGTCGTGGCAGGCATGCTGGCCATGTCGCCATACGGTAATAGGTGCGAAATGCACCCTTAATCCGTTCGAAACGCACCGCTGTCACTATCGCCTTACCCCGCCAGCGCGGCCGGACAGGTCTCCGTTCCGGAACCGGGCAGCGGTAGGCATACAAGGGCGCCGTGGGGGAACTTACTCCCTCGCCCCCACGGCGCTCCTGGATCTCTTCTGTTCCACTCGCCCCTAGTCGACGTAGAGCACGCCCCGCATCGTGGTCGGGTGCACCGCACACCAGAACGCGTATCGGCCCGCTGCCGGCGCCGTAAACGTGAACTCCTGGACTTCTGGCCCTGCCGCCACCGCCGTGCGCACTTCTGCGCCGTCGTCGGCGCAACCCGCCGTGCAGCCGCTCAGAAAGCCGCCCTCCCCGGGAGTCGAACTCTGGAAGAACTCGATGTTGTGGGGGATCCCTGTGTCCTCATTGTCCATGGTCAGGGTCACTTCCGTGCCAGCGGCCACGCGCACCGCCCGCTGTTGGAAGTTCAGGTTCTTCGCAACCACCGTCGTCACCCCTTCGCCCGGCAGCGTCTGTGGCCCCGCAACGCCGCTGTCGCCATTCGAAAAGATTGCCGCTGATCCGGCGGCGACAAGACCACCGAGGACCAGCCCGCCGAGGGCGACCGATGCCGCCGACAACCCCACCCGAAGACGTGGCGGAGGGGCCTGCCCCAGGCCACGAGGTTCGAAACCGGTCACTGGAACACCGGGCCCGGCATGACCGGCGATGAGGTCTGCTATGCGCCCCACATCAGCCGTGTCGTCGTGGACTACAGCGACGGTGGAATGTGCATCCGCCGCCGCAACGACGACTGACCGAACACCTCGAACCTTCTTGATCAGCGATCGCAGCGCCTTCGCATCGAACCAGGTGTCCGCGACAAAAGTTGATTCCTGGATACCCACCGGCCCCGGCGCGGGCGTCTCGTTTTCGCGGGCCTTGGCACTGACTGCCCATGCGAGAAGCAAGACGAGACCGGCGATGCCACAGCTCACAGCCAGGGGAAGCGCGATCGCGGCACCGGTTGCCGCGTGCCACGCTAGCAGTACTCCGAAGAGCAGGGCAGCAACGGATGTATATACCGGCCACGGTGATGCGTCGCGGTCCTCCGGCACAACCCACGCCGTCACGTTCTCCGTCCAGAAGCCCGGAAGGTGCGACTCCATGTGAGGGTCGCCGAACCCTCTGCCGCATCCCTGGCAATAGGCATACACGTTGAGGTTGGTCCGTCCGCACCACGGGCAGGTTCGCATCGTGCGTCTCCTTGGTTCGCTGATTACTCATCGCCAATGTGCTGCGATGCAGGCATATCCCGCACCGCGCGTTGGCCACACTGCCTCCAATCATCCGATCGTGCTGCCGTTCGTGGAACGGCCTTTCGACCCCGAGGAAACCGCCGAACGTCCGTTGCCCATTTGTTTTACCCTCCCGAGACTGTGCAACGAACAGCGCGGAGGGCGTCTATGTCTTTGTCTCATCGAGCGGGCCGCCATAGCGGGTGGCCGGCACTATGAAGCGTCATGTCATTCGATTCCTCGTCCTTTGGGCGGTGCTGGCCGCCGTAGGTGAGGTGTTCGCGCTGCAGGATTTCTATCCCGTGGTTGGCGCGAAAGAGGCAGACGACTTCGATGGCATCTTCCGATTCCTTCTTCTCTTCGGAATGCCTGTCTTTGCGTTCGTGGTCGCTGCGATTTCCTACAGTTTTTTCAACTTCCGCACGAAGGGCGCCCCGGCCGAAGGCGATGCCGGCCCCACAATGCGGGGCACGGGGGTCGCTCCCCGCATTTGGCTTGCCATCACCGGTTCGCTTGCGATTTTCATCATGATCCACCCCGGGCTGACGGGCCTCGCCAAACTCCAGTCGGACTCAGGTGGCTACGGCTGGGGCGACGAAAACAGTGGCCTCGTGATCAACGTCACCGGCTATCGCTACGCCTGGCAGATGGAGTACGAGGGCACCGGCGTCACGGTCGACAACTCCTTCGGCGGCGAACTTGTCCTTCCAGTAGATCACGAAGTCAGCTTCAAGGTGAACTCTGCGGACGTCATCCATTCCTTCTGGATCCCTGCCTTCCGCCTCAAGATCGACGCCATTCCGGGTCGCACCACCTTCTTCTCGGCCGTGCCGTCGCGAACAGGCAGCTTTGAGAACGACGAGGCTTTCCGGGTCCAGTGCGCCGAACTCTGTGGCGCGGACCACAGCCTCATGCGATTCCCTATCCGCATCGTCGAGTTCGACGAATTTGAGACCTGGCTGGCCAATCTGCAATCAGAATCTGGGAGCAAGTAACACATGCGTGCAGCGTCCTCAATCGGGAGCGGCCTGGCCCTTGGCCTTGTCGGTTTCTACATCGGCATTGCCCTCGTCTCCGGCCTCCGCGCCGCCACCGGCCTCGACCCTGTCTGGGACCGTGAACTTGCGGTCACCATCGGCTGGTGCTTCGGTGTCATCGGCTGGCTCATGGGTGTCGGCATGTGGGCCCAGTGGGGCCGCGAGTGGTTCGGGGGGAGCGTCCGGCCCAGCCCCACATCCGGCTGGCAGCGCTACTTCGGCTTCAACCAGGACCACAAGGTCATTGGCATCCAGTACCTCGTCACCTTCATCGTCGTCTTCTTCCTTGCCGGCGCCCTCGCCATGCTCATGCGCGCCGAGCTTGCCCAGTCCGGGCTCCAGATTCTGACCAACACGCAGTACAACGGCACCATGGGCCTCCACGGCATCCTCATGGTCGCCGTCGCCGTTGCCGCGGTGATCGGCGGAATCGGCAACTACGCCGTGCCCTTGATGATCGGCGCGAACGACATGGCCTACCCGCGGCTCAATGCGGTCTCCTACTGGATCATTCCCCCCGTCGCCGTCGGCCTTCTCACCACGCCCTTCTTCGGCGGCATCGAGACCGGGTGGACCGCCTACCCGCCGCTCTCCGTCGTCGCCGACAGCTCCCAGCTCTTCTTCAATCTCTCCGTCATTCTCTTTGGACTCTCGTCAATTCTCGGCGGTCTCAACTTCATCGTGACAATCGTCTTCCTTCGCGCGCCCGGCATGACCTGGGGCAAGCTGCCCATCTTCGTCTGGTCGATGTTCGCGGCAGCCTGGCTCGCTCTGCTCTACACCCAGGGATTCGCCGTCGGCCTCTTCATGATCCTCTTGGACCGCGTCGCCGGGATGTCGTTCTTCGCCGCCGTCCAGGATGGTGGCGACCCACTCATCTACGAGCATGTCTTCTGGTTCTACTCACACCCGGCGGTCTACATCATGATCGTGCCGGGCTTTGGCATGGCCCTGGAAATCATCGCCCACTTCTCCCGCAAGCCGCTCTTCGCCTATCGCTATGCGGTTGCAGGTCTGCTCTCCATCCTTGGCCTCAGCGGCATTGTCTGGGCCCACCACATGTTCACCAGCGGAATGCCCAACTATCTGCACGGCCCATTCCTCGTGGCGACGGAGCTTATCTCCATCCCCACCGGCCTCATCTTCCTTTCCGCCCTCGGGACGCTATGGATGGGCCGTCTCTGGCTCACCACGCCGATGCTCTTTGCCATGGCGGTCATCTTTAACTTCGCCAACGGCGGCGTGACCGGCATCTTCCTCGCCGACACCCCGACCGATGTCCATCTCCACGACACGTACTTCGTGGTCGCCCATTTCCACTACACGATCGTCGGCGGCGAGATCTTCGCCCTCTTCGGGGCCATCTACTACTTCTTCCCGAAGATGACGGGCCGCATGTACAACGAAACCCTCGGCAAAATCCACTTCTGGTGCATGTTCGTCGGCTTCAACGCCACCTTCTTCATCATGCACTGGCCCGGGATCCAGGGCATGAACCGCCGCATCGCCGACTACCCGGCCTCATTGGAGCCCATCAACCTCGTCATCAGCCTCTGCGCCTTCTTCCTCGGCGCCAGCTTCCTCTTTTTCATCTACAACATACTCAACTCATGGATCCGGGGGCCGGTGGCCGAGGCGAATCCCTGGAAGGCCCGCACTCTCGAGTGGCAGACATCGTCTCCGCCACCGCACGAGAACTTCAAGGTTCCGCCCACCGTCCGTGACCATCCCTACGACTACGGCGTGCCAGGGTCCGTCCATGCGGTCTTCCCAACGCCCGCTGGTAGTCCCGCCGTCGGCGGTGGCCAGTAGATGTCCCGACTCACTCAATCGACTCTGGAGGCTTGAGACCCTTGGAAATCTTTCGAATCGGCTGGATGGTGGCGCTCTTCCTCGCTGTCCTGACCATCCTTGAGTTTGTCTTCGCCAGTGAAGTCCACAACGCCGACATCCGCGTGACCGGCGTGATGGCGGCCGGCGGCGTCAAAGCTGCCCTTATCATCTGGTTCTTCATGCATGTCTCCCGCGCCTGGCGCGGAGAAGGGGCTCACTAAATGGCTGTTGTCGCCCACCCGATAGAGAGCACCCACCCCTCCCCTGCAAAGCAGATGCAGATCCGCCGTGTGGGGCTCTGGCTCTTCTTCTTCTCTGAGACGTTTCTTTTCGGACTGCTCTTCTCCGTCCGTTTCTACCTCGACGGCATAAGCGCTGACAAACTCAACCAGCAGCTTGGACTTGGAATAACGGCGATACTGCTCCTCAGTTCCGTCTCGGCCTATACCTTTGAGACGGCCATCGAACACGACCGTCGCCGAATCGCCTGGTGGGGCCTGGCGATCACCATTCTTCTCGGCACGGTCTTTGCCGGCGGCGTCGCCTGGGAGTGGTCGGCGGCCGAATTCTCCCGAAGCCAGATCTTCGGCACCGTCTTCTTCACAATGACCGGCGTCCACGCCGCCCACGTCGTCAGCGGCGTTGGCCTCTTCATTCTCCTCGGCGCCCAGATGGCCCGTGGTCGCTTCAATAGCAAGGACCACTGGCCTGTCTCAGGCATCGTGATGTACTGGCACTTCGTCGACGTGGTCTGGGTCTTCTACTACCCGGCGCTGTACCTCGTGCAGGGAGTGCGGTAAACCACACTCCATGGGCGCGTCCCTTCGGCATATCGCCCGCAACTGGCTCCCGTGGCTGGGCGGCGCAGTGGTGGCCGCCTGGGCCTTCAGCATGCTCTGGTGGGCGCTCCTCGAGCCTGCCCATGCACGCGCCAGCGAGTCCAAATTGATTATCCCTGATGGGACAGCGGCCGCCGTGGCCGCGGGCGCCGATCCACCCTTCATCCCCAACTCGCTTGAGCTGGCCCGCAGCGGCGACCTCACCGTCATCAACAACGATGTGGTCCCCCACGAGGTTGGCACGTGGACCATCCCTCCGGGAGGTAGCGCCGTCATCTCTGCGGCAGAACAGACTGGCCAGTTCACCTGTTCGATCCACGCCGGCGGCGTCATCGCTTTCTCCATCAACAAACGGCCTTCGCTCTTCACCACCCTCTACGCCACGCTCATCCTCGGGTTGCCGACTGGCCTCATCTTTGGTTTCGCCGCAACCGTCACCCGCCGCCTCGCAATGGACGAAGAGCCGCCGCCATCCGAGTGACGCGATGGCCCTTGTTCGCTATGCTAGTGAGACATGGTATCACTAGCCTGCAGGCGGCCTCTCGGCGCCCTCGTCCTCCTGGCGCTGATAGCGGTGGTGCTTCTCGCTTCCTGCGGCGGCGGCGACAATCCTCCACTGAGCCAACCATCCTCGCCGCTAACTCGATCGTCGCTGACTGGGCACGCAACGTCGCTGGCGACCGCATGACTGTCGATACCATCGTTCCCCAGGGCGCCGACCCTCACACCTACCAGCTCAGCCCATCGTCCGTTCGCAAGATCGCTTCAGCCGATGTCCTCTTCCTCATCGGCTCCGGCCTCGAGCACAGTTTCGAGGATGTCGTCAACGAGAACGCCAGCGGCCCCGTCATTCGCCTTTCCGAAGGCCTGGACCTCACGCCCCTCGAGGCCCAAGGCTCTGACGAGGCCGGCCAGCCCGATCCGCATATCTGGATGAATCCCGAGCTCGCAATCGCCGCCGTGGACCGCATCGCCACAGAACTCAGCATGATCGACCCCGATGGTGCAGCCGCCTATACGGCCAACGCGGCTACCTACACCGCCGCGATCCGCACGATGGACGCGGAGGTGGCCGCCAAACTGGCCCAACTCTCTCCTCAACAGCGGCTCCTCGTCACCTTCCATGATGCCTACGGCTACTTCGCCGCCCGCTACGACCTCACCATCCTCGGCTTCGTGGTCGAAAATCCTGATGAGGAACCCAGTGCCTCCCGCGTCGCTGACCTCGTCAACGAGATCCGCGCCCAGGGTGCTGTCGCCATCTATAAGGAACCCCAGTACAGCGCTCGGGTTGTGGACCAGGTTGCCAGCGAAACAGGCATCCCCATCCGCACCCTTCCCTCCGACACCCTCACCGACAATTGGCCCACCTACATCGAGATGATGCACGCCATGGCCGACAGCATCGCCGGATCGTAGCTCCCCGCGTGCGGCTCACCCGCACATCGCCGAACATGGCACCGGTGTTCAATCTCGACCCCGGCGAACTGATCCGCGCCTCCGACCGCCTCGGCATGGTCGCCTTCGCCTTCTCCGGGGTCTCTGTCGGACGCCAGAAGGGCATGGACCTCTTCGGGCTCCTTGTCATGGGCATGCTCACTGCCGTCGGTGGCGGTGTTATCCGCGATGTCCTCGTCGGTCGCCTCCCCTACGCCCTCGACAACTGGGACTACACCGCCTGGCCCCTCGTCGCCTCGATGGTCGCAATCATTCTCGTCGAGTGGCTCGACCGGCTTCCGCCGCTCCTCGTCGTCCTCGCCGAAGCTGCCGGCATCGGTGCTTTCGCCGTCGCCGGCTCCGTAACCGCCATCGACGCCGGGCTCCCCATGCCCGCCGTCATCGTCCTCGCCATCGTCACCGCCACCGGCGGCGGTGTTATCCGCGATCTTCTCGCCGACCGCGTCCCCGTCGTCCTCACTTCGGAGCTGAACGCCACTGCCGCGGCCCTCGGCGGACTCGCCGTCTGGACCCTCGAACCGGTTTCCCTCGGAGCCGCCTCGATCGCCGGTTTCCTCCTTGCCGCCGGCGGCCGCATTCTCGCCCGCATCTTCCGCGCCCAACTCCCCGGAGGAACAAAGTCCCCGTAGTCGCGGCCCCCCGTGGCCGCTAGCCTCGGAGGCCGTCCTCTCTTCGCACAACGCCGCACACCCATTGAGCCACAACTCCGCGACGCCTATAACTGGAGTGCCGCAGCCGCGGCCCGGGAGTGCACCATGGATATCGATAGCGCAATGGCCCTCGTTGAAGAGCGAGATGGCGTCCTCGAAGGCCCATTCAAAGCGCCTGCCAACCTCGCCTCAGGCCTCGGCGAAGGCAGCATCCATGACGACAGCACCGCCCAGAAGCTCGGCTTTCGTGGCGGCACCGTCGCCGGGTCCGTCCACATGCAGCAGTTCCCCGGCACCCTCGTCAAAGCCTTTGGTCCTTCCTGGTTCGAAACCGGCAACATCTCCACCTACTTCCGCTTTGCCACCATGCACGGCGAGCCCGTCCGGCCCTTCGCCCGCGTCCTCGAGGGAGGCGTCCGCGCCGACCTCTCCATGGAGCGTGACGACGGCACCCTCGTTCTTGAAGGCAGCGCCTCGTCCGGTGCCGACACCGAACCCTCCTACATCGCCCGCAAGCTCGAAATGCTCCCCGACCGCGGCGAAACCCGCATCCTCGCCCACCTCGAACCCGGGCTCATCACCGACGAGGTGCCCGCCAACGCCATCGACCCCGTCCGCTACGAACGCCAGCTCGAAGCGATGACCGAGCGCCTCGACTGGTACGACGGCCCCTCTCCCTGGGGTGGCCCGATCGTCAACCCCGGCGTCGCAGTCGGCCTCTTCCGCAGCGTCGAACGCGGCTTCAACCTCCGCCGCGACGGTGTCGTCGGCCTCTTCGGCGCCATCGAGATCGCCCATCTCGCCGGCCCCATCCTCCGCGACGCCAGCTACACCACCACCGGCGAGTTGCTCTCGGTCGGTTCCACCCCCAAGTCCGAATACATCTGGTACAAGAGCACCCTCCACAACTCCGGCAAAGACATCGCCCACATGATCATGATGCTCCGCTTCATGAAAGCCTCCTCCCCCCTCTGGAAGGAATAACCGCAAAACCGGAGCGCATCACCCCGTAGTCGCGGCCCCCCGTGGCCGCTCACCCTCGGATCACCCGGGAAGTGGAGCCGCGGCCCCCCGTGGCCGCATGCCCCCGGACAAACCCCGGCCGACGAGGCAACGACCGCCTAACATCGTGTTCCCCCTCGCCCGCGGCAGTCGGGAGAGGGGGCTAGGGGGTGAGGGCCTACCTCCCCAATATCCACCCCAGCGGCGCAAACGGCTCCCGCCCTTCATCATGCCCCGGATAGACCACCGCCTCACGCGGAATCATCCCCAACCGCCGCTCCACCGACTCCCGCAACACCTCCTCCGACCCTTCTTCGTGCCCATGCCGTCCCGGTCCGCTCACCATCAGCGTGTCCCCCGTAAACAGCACACCCTCGCCCCACAACGACAGCGACCCGGGCGTGTGGCCCGGCGTGTGCACCACCACAAGCCGCGCCCGCCCAACAGCAACCTCGGCCCTGTCGCCCACGAACCGGACACGGCCGTCGAACTCCTCCACCAGCAACTCCTCTTCCGATTCGTGCGCGAACACTTCTGCCTCCACGCTTCCCAACAGCTCAGGCAGCCCCCGCAGGTGATCCCGGTGCCCATGTGTCAGCACCACCGAACGGATCCGCATCTCCGCTTCTGCTGCTGCCTCGACCATCGCCGAGATGTCGCCGCCCGGGTCGATCGCTACAGCCTCGCCCCCCGGCACGCCAACCACGTAGCTGAAGTTCCAGAGCGGCCCATGTTTGAAGCGCAACACCGTGAGTTCGTCCGCCATCGCCCCATTCTCTCCCGAACCGTGCCGAGGGCGTATCGTCGAACCCCATACCTGCCCCACGAGGTCCTCCATGTCTGAGGTCGCGCCACCCCTCCTCGAAGAACGCCACGGCGACGTGCTCCTGCTCACCATGAATCGCCCCGAGAAGCACAACGCTCTCAACGCAGCCCTCACCCACATGCTCGGCGACGCCGTCCGTCGCGCCGCTCCCGAAGGCGCCCACGTCATCGTCCTCACGGGCGCCGGCGACCGCGCCTTCTGTGCTGGCGGCGACATGCTCGAGATGAGCGGCGTCGAAGCCTCCTCCGTCAACCTTCCTCCGCCCGGCGAGCGCCTCAACGGGTTCGCCGAACTCTCCTCCACACCCCTCCCGGTCATCGCTGCCATCAACGGCATCTGCTACGGCGGCGGCGCCCGCCTGGCCATCGGCTGTGACATCCGCCTCGCCTCCGACGATGCCACCTTCCGCCTGCCCGGCGCCGAGTATGGCCTCGTGGTCGCCGCCGCCCATCTCCCTCGCCTCGTCGGTACCTCGAAGGCGAAGGAATGGATCTACACCGCCCGCAAGGTCGATGCCCGCGAAGCCCTCGAATCCGGCCTCGTCAGTAATCTCTACCCTCGCGCCAACCTGCTCTCTGCCGCCATGGAGATGGCCCAGCTCATCGCCGGCCACGACCAGGGTGCCGTCCGCGAGTCCAAGCGCGTCATCGACGCCGCCACCCTCGATGCCGACGCCGTCCGCCTCGAAACCGAGGTCAATCGCACCCTCCGCGGCACCGACACCCAGACTGCTCGTTTCCGCGAAGCCACCCGCAAGGTCACCGGCCGCTAGCCGCGCCAAATCCGGGCCGTGACCGGAAGGGAGCGTCCGAACCTCGACCCCGCACACTCAACCCGGCAGTGAGGGCAACTCCTCCCATCGCCCCCAACGCCCAGACCTGCCACGATAGTCCCGACCAACGACTGAAGACTGGCGACAATCCCATGCCCTACGTCATCACTGAGCCCTGCATCGGCGTCAAAGACGCCACCTGCGTCGACGTCTGTCCCGTCGACTGCATCCACACCACCGACGACGCCGAGATGTACTACATCGACCCCGACGCCTGTATCGACTGCAGCGCCTGCGTCAATGTCTGCCCCGTCAGCGCCATCTACTCGACCTACGACATGCCCGAAGGCCAGGAGCGTTTCGAAGAAATCAACGCCGCCTTCTTCCGCGACCGGGACTAGCGCGACCCTCGCAGTCGAGGGTCAAGAACGTCTCGCAGTGCGTCACCGAGGAAGTTGAATCCCACCACGAGGGTCGCCAGCGCGCCGCCAGCAAACACCGAGAGCCACGGGTGAAGGTCGATCGCGGCTCTGCCTTCGTTCACCATCTTCCCCCAGGAAATCACACCTCTTGGGCCGACGCCGAGAAATGAAATCGTCGCCTCGAAGAGGATGTAGGCCCCGATCCCGATCGAGAACGCCACGAGCAGCACAGCGGCTATGTTCGGCACCACATGCCGGACCATCACCCGCAGATCGGTGGCTCCCATCGCCCGGGCCGCCAACACATAGTCAGTCGAGCTGACCCCGAGAACCGCCGATCGCACGAGTCGCGTTCCAATGGGTATCCCGATGATTCCCATGGCCACCACTGTGTTCCGCACCGATGGTTCGGCGATCTGCACGAGCAGGAGAAGCAAGACAAGTGGAGGAAACGCTTGCAACGCGTCGACAAACCGCTGGCTCACGAGGTCGAACCATCCCTGGTAGAACCCGGAAGCCAGCCCCAGCACAAGCCCAACGCCGACCGCGATGACCGAGGCCAGAATTCCCACGGTGAGCGACAGCTCCGCTCCGTGCACCACGCGCGAATAGATGTCGCGACCGGCCCTGTCAGTTCCGAACCAGTGCTTGCTGCTCGGCGCCTCGTCGCCATCCACGACGATCGGCGAACTGATGTCCGAGTTCTTCGCAAGTTCAGCTATCGTGGCGTTCGGCTTATAGTCGGGGTTCGCCGTCTGGAAGATAAAATCCGGGCCGTAGGCGCCCGGAATGATGTCGGGCGTGTACCTCGCTGCGATGGCCAGCAACATGAAGAACACAACGATCACGAGTCCCACGGCGCCGAGTCGCTTGTGAATCATGAACCGTAAGAGATTCACTCCGAATGCGTGCAGAGCCGATGGCCGCGTCGGTAGTTCGTACTCGCCGACCGTTGTCGCTACGCTCACGAGAGCCGCACTCGGGGGTCCAGGAAGCCATAAAGCAGGTCCACCGCGAGGTTCGTGAAGACGACCACGAAGGTCGTGATGAGCACGAGTCCCTGTGTTAGCGGGTAGTCGCGGTAGAAGATCGCTCGGAACAGGAGCCGGCCGACGCCAGGAATTGCAAACATCTGCTCCAGGACGATTTGCGAGCTGATTATCGTTGCAACCGTCAGGCCCATCACCGTGATTACCGGCAACATCGCGTTCCGCAGCGCATGCCTCATGACCACGTCTCGTTGCCGCAGCCCTTTTGCGCGCGCAGTCCGTACATAGTCGTCCCGTAACACCTCGAGCATCTGCGAGCGCAGCAGGCGCATGGTGTTCGCTGTCGAGGCCAGCCCCCCGGCGACCATCGGGATCGAATACCACTCCAAGGCTTTCACGGGGTTTTCCCAGAGATGGGGGTTACCGATCACGTCGATCGTAAAGAGTTTGAACGTCAACACGACGATCACCGCCAGCGACGCCGTCCAGAACACGGGCGCCGCCAATGCCCCAATTGCGACGCTCCGCAAGAAATAGTCTGGCCATTGATCCTGCCGCACGGCGCTGATCACACCTACAGGTATCGCTACTGAGAAGCCGACGAGGACGACAAGGAACCCGAGCTCCATGCTGTACGGCAAAGCGTGCCCTATCTCGTACCACACCGACCGCTTCGTTAAGAACGACTTCCCCAGGTCCAATCTCACCGCGTCCCACATGAATTCGCGGTATTGGACCAGCACAGGCTTGTCGAGACCGAGTTGGTGCTCGGCCTGCGCGATCACTTCCGGGTTAACCGCGCCGATGTTTGCAGCCGCGAACTGCTGCACTGCATAGTCCCCTGGCAACACACGCAGGCTGAAGAACACCATCGTGGCCACAAGCCAGAGGACGATGATGTTCAGCAGCGAGCGCCGAATGATGTAATCAATCACTTGAACCTGCGTCCTGGGGAGAGGCGGCCCTTGCGAGAGCTACCTCCCCCCTGTGCACGTTGAACTAGAGAGGTTTCCAGTCCGGTTCGGCCCGGCCTGAATAGCTCGGGTCCGAGGTGTCGAGCCACGTGTCGAGCGCGGCGAGGCTTCCATACAGGAAGTTCCATTCCTCGTCGTCACTCGGGTACGTGCCCTGCCGGAAGTTCCACTCGGCGGCCGGCGTGATGTAGTTGTACATGATCACCCGGCCCCACTGACCATTGTCCAACGCGAGGTCCTGCACCTCCCGGATGAGTTGCTTGGCCTCGTCGAGGTCGGTGGTCTCCAGCGCTGCGTCAATCTTGGCATCGACCTGGTCTGGTTCGTTGACTCCCCAGATGTTGCCCGCGGATGTCGACTTGAACGCACCGGCCATGTCACCGCGCGCATCCGGGATCTCGACGTTCGGGATCCACCCGAAGAACGGGTCAAAGTCGCCGCTCGACCATGCCGGGATGATCTCCCCGTAGCCCTTCGTGGCGCCTTTGAACTGCGAGGTCCCGAATGCATCGTTGAACATGTTCGCAATCAGCTCAGGCGATGAACCCCAACCTGCTCGCGAGGCCCACGTCTCTGGCACGACGAAGGTGATTTCGCCCACATCCGGTCCGCCGCCGGCCTCCCACATGGCCTTTGCGTCGGTAATGTCTTGTGTCTTGTCCGTTTTGTATCCGGGGATCGTTGCCAACTCGTCGTCGGGGATCGCCCAGGCTTCCTGGAGCCAGGACACGGGGCCGCTCACCTTCGCCAGGCCGTTATGCAACTGCTGGAAGATCTGTCGCCGGTCGGCAGCCAGGTGAATCGCCTTGATCAGGTTGTCGTTGTTCCACGGCGCCTGCTTCCTCGGCAGGTAGATAGCCACGGTGTTGGCCACGCCCGAATACCTCAGCCGCATCTCATCCTGGTGCGAATCGGCGATGGCCTGCGTGACGCTCGGATCCGGGTCCGTGAAGTAATCGAGCTGTTTCTGTTCGAATGCGATTCGGTAGGCCGTCGGGTCCTCGAACACCTGCGTCCATCGCCGTGCATCCATGTACGGCTTGTCCTCGAGGAAGTACGTAGGGTTCTTCACTGCTGAGATGCGCTCGCCCGGAACCCACTCAGTCAGGATGAAGGGCCCCGTCCCAAGCACCTTGTGGGCGGCTATCTCCGAGAAGGTCGACTCGTATGCTTCTGTGATCTCCGGCTGGTTGATCAGGTTGAATTCGTTCGCCAGCCCCTGCACGAACGCTCCATTGGGCTTCGCCAGGTTCAATGTCAGCGACTGTCCCGCAATGTCGATGCTTTCGACTTGCGACCAGTACGAGTTGCGCCCGAAGGACGCCTCCGTGCCGTCCGAGAGCTGGTTCGCTTTCTGCCGTTCGATGTTCCACTTCAGGTCATCGAGAGTCAGATCGCGGCCTGGTGCAGCGCTGGGATCTTCGGCTCCCGGTCCCTGGTCCTGCCACTTCACACCCTCGCGAATGCGGAGGATGATGGTCTGTGCGTCAGGCGTCTCCCAGTCCTCCGCCAGGTCGCCCGTTGCTTCGCCGGTGTTCGGGTTGGTGAACCTCAGCAGCTTCGACTGCACGTAGTTCAGGATTCCGATAGCGGGGCTCGCGACCGACCGCTGCCCGTCGATTGAGTCGTAAACGTTGGTGGACACGGTAACCGTCGCCCCACCGTACTGTGGCGTTCCAGCCGACGTGCCTTGGGTTGGCGAAGGGGATTGCGTAGCCCCTCCCGGTGTCGTTGCCGTCGGGCTCGGGCTGCTGTCGTCATCATCGTCGCCGCAACCCACCAGCGCCATGGCACCGATACCGGCAGTACCAATCCCCGCTCCCTGTACGAACCGCCGCCGCCGGAGTCGCCGCGTCCAGTAGTTATTCTTCTCCATGTTCCGTTCCCTCCTTCAACCGCAGATCCCATTGATGGCAACCCATACACGGGATCAATAGAACCCTACGACTCGACGAATCTACAGCCGCGAGTTTCGTCAGGCAATCTGTCTGAATACGATTCGGGACTAGTCCTACCGACCCTTGAACTCCGGCTTCCGCCGCTCCACGAATGATCGGAATCCCTCTGCGCAGTCCTCTGTCTTCAGCAAGTCCGTCTGCACGGTCCACTCGTACTCCAGGAAGTCATGCATCGGCATGTTGTCCGACCGCATGAGCAGCCGGCGCAGGCCCGTGTATCCCAGCGGCGGCCCGGCAGCGATTTTCGCCGCGTAGGCAAGCGTTTCGGCCATCAGCTCCCCATCCGGGTAGACCCGGTTCGCCAGCCCCAGCTCCAACAGCTTCTCCGCAGACATCATGCTCCCGTCGTACGCCACCTCGAATGCCTTCGCCGGCCCGAGTAGCCGCGGCAGCCAGTACGACATCCCGTAGTCTGCCGCCACCCCGCGCTGGATGAAGATCGTCCCCATCCGTGCCGACTCCGCTACGAAACGGACATCGCAGCACAGCGCGATCCCAAACCCACCGCCGGCAGCCGCCCCGTTGATTGCGCCGATGATCGGCACATCACACTCTGCCATCGCTTCCGCCAGGTGAAACGAGCCGCCGCGACGGTCCATCCGCTGGTAGCGGCTTGGCCCGCTGCCGCCGCCCGAACCGCGCGAGGTCATCGCCGTCGTGTCCGCGCCCGAGCAGAAACCCCGCCCCGAACCCGTCAACACCAGCGCCCTCACATCGTCGCTCTCCGAGGCGAACTGCACCGCCTCGATTAGCTTTGTCCCCATCTCGCCCGAGAGGGAGTTCAGCGTCTCCGGCCGGTTCAGGGTGGCGACCATCACGCCGTCGTCGCGAACTTCCGTGAGGAGGTGATCTGTCATCGTTTCGTCTCCGTTGTCACTGTGCTCTTGAAGGTTGCCGACCGGCGCCCGGCGGGCCCGCAAAAGCCTGCGCCAGTCCGAGGAATTCCTCGGCGTGCGGGCCAGTTGCGACGAGCCCCGTGTCCGCCGGATGAATACGTTGCGTCACCACCCGGCACCAGTCGCCCGCCGGGCCGGTTACTCGGTCTTCGGCGTCTTCCGGTCCCCATGACCACTCGGCGCCAGCAGGGCTCTTCAGCTCCACCCGCAGACGCGTCGATGGCGCCTCCATGCCCCGGTTCATGTATGCAAAGTCGCGCGTGATGAACCCCATGTGTGCGATGTGGCGCAGCCGCTCGGTGTCGACTGCCGTCACCCCCGCTGCGTCGTGGATGTCCAGCCCATGAGACCAGTGCTCCATCAGTCGCGCCGTCGTGAACGACCGTGCGCTCATCGGCGGCCCCGCCCATGGCAGCCTGTCTTTTGGGTCGTGTGGTAGCAGTGCCGCCTGCAATCGCTCGCCCGCTTCCCTGTACCAGGCGAGGACATCGCCGGGCGACTGTTCCCGCCCCCACTGCTGCGAAGCGGTCAGCCCATCAGTGATGCTTCCGGTCGGAATCCTTTTCGGCGCCTCCCGGAACGGTTTCCCTTCGGCCACATGGGCTGCGACATCATCGAAATCGGCCAGGTGTGACACGCAATCGCGGAGCAACCAGCCCTCGGCCGGGCTCGCAACGTCCCATGCATCGGCGGGCAATCCCTCGAGCAGCGTCACAAGCACGGCCCGTTCGGCAGCAAGGTCAGCCAGCAATTCGTCCAGCGGGTTCGTCACAGCAACGGACTCTACAGGAACAGCAGCCCGTCGCCTCGGGTTGCCTAGTGCGTTCCCTCACGCATCAGCACTGTCGGCATTCCCTGCATGCCGCGCAGTGTGTTGATCTCGCCGCGGTGCCCGTTGAAGTGCCCCAGCATGTGCAGCTGGATCCCTTCGCCGACCGTTTCCGTTCCGCCGTCGCGTGTCGGGAGTTCGCGATCGAGTTCGGCGTCGGTGACCTTGTCGAAGAACTTGTCCGTCGCCGCCCAGACCGCATCCTGGTACTCGGCGAAAGCGCCCATATCGTTAATGTGCAGCGCCTGGGCTTCCTCATCCGTCATGTTCGTACCGAAGCCTTCGACCGGGAGCCCGGTCCGCTTCGCCCACTCCTCGTTCCAGATCGGTGCCGTGCCCTGGGACCGGAGATTGATGATCACGTCCTCAATCCGCGCGGTATGCCACATGCACCAGGCGATCGAGTGACTGCCGTTCGGTGGCACGAAGTGCAGCTGCTCGTCCGTGCCGTTTCGTGCATCGGTGAGCGCCCGGTGGGCGAAAGCGAGTCCATTGCGCATGTATTCGATTGTGCTGGCCATCTCGTGCTCCGAGCAGTGGTATGCGCCGCATCCTACCCGCACCGCCAGGTTCTGCCACTGCCCTTGCTGGTTCTCGATCTCAAGAGCCTGACGAACGCGTCAGCCACCGCCGGCGGTGGCCGCCGACTCTTTTTCCTCGCGCCGCAATGTCTCCGGCACCCGGAACAGGATCATCGCCGCTCCCACCGCTCCAATGCCCCCCATCAGGATCGCCGCGCCGCCAAGGGTCAGTGCTGCCGTGGCCGCCGAGATCACAAGCGGCCCACCGGCCGTCCCGATGTCGCCGCACATGCGCCACGCGCCCAGGAACTGCGCCCGCCCGATCGCCGGCGAAAAGTCGGCCCCCAGCGTCATATTGATCCCGCTGCCAAGGCCGTTCCCCAGTCCCATCACCAGCCCGACCACCGAGATCGACCAGAACGCGCCCGTCACCGGCAACAACGCCATCCCCAGCGCCATCAACGCCAGGCAGGGGATCGCCACCTTCTTTCGTCCGAACCGGTCCATAATCGCCCCCGCCGGCAGGAACAACACCATCTCCATCCCAAGCGAAATGCTGAAGATCAGGCCGATCTCGGCAGCGCCGAGCCCGATATGGTCGCCCCACAGCGGTAACAGGATCTGCCGCGACGCCCGCAGTGTCTGGATTGCCGTCGTCCCCAACCCGGCCGTGAGGAAGATCGCCTTGTTCTCCTTCACCACGCCCACGAAGTTGATCTTCTCGTGCCGTAGTTCGCCACCACCGCCATCCTTCACCAGCAACCAGAGCAGCACCATCGCCACGATCACCGTCGCGAAGTGGATGTAGTACGCGCCGTCGAGGTCCAACCACGGCTCCACTGCCGCAAACACCAGCGGCCCGATAAAGTTCCCGACCCGGTTCACGCCGCCCAGGCCGGAGAGGGCCCGTCCCCGCTGGTGCAGGGCCGTGACGTCCGTCACGTACGTGAGCCGTCCCAGCAACCACACCGACCACCCCCACCCCATCATCAGCGTGAACCCGGCGAACACCCACGGTGACGGGCTCAACGCCGAACCCACCAGCGACACCGCGACGATCGTCGTCCCCGCCACCATCGCCACCCGCTCGCCGAACTTCTCCACCAGCCAGCCCGCCGGCACGTCGAAGCTCAACACCCCGATCCCGCGCATCGCCGCGATCAATCCCGCCACCGCCGCCGTCGCCCCCAGGTCCTTCGCCTGCAACACCACGATCGGAATGACGGCGCCCTGTCCGATCGCGAACAGCAGCGTCGGCAAGTACACCGAAAGGCCGAGGGACTGGATCGAAACCTGGGGCCGCCGCCCCGCCTCTACCATCCCGCGAACGCTACGCCCGCGTCCCCTCAGAAAACAGATCCGCGGCCGGAAGGGAGCGCCCATCCAAGCGGCTTCTCAGGCCGCCTGGCCTCCACGCCCGATGCCTATCGATGGGACCCTCAGCGGAGCTTCGACCGCAGGGGACGACCGGCTACCGAACGCCCCACTGCCACGCGCCAGCCCATCCACGTACGACTGACCAACCGTCGCATCCCCCTCGCCCGCGAGAGTCGGGAGAGGGGGCAAGGGGGTGAGGGCCAACGCCCCATTAACACACAATCGCCAGGGCGCCAGCCCACCAACCACTGACGCAGCCAGGCCGCCAGGCACACCAACCGGGCTACATCCGACCGCCAATGCCACCCACGCCCATCAAGTCGCAGAACCACACTGGTCCCGGCTACCAAGAACACCCAACCGAAAAGAAAGAGAAACAGACACTCCGGGAAATCGACCAGATGTCATAGCTGAAGGCGAAGTCGGCAGGGACGTGACGCCAGCAGTTCTCCCACATGCATGCGAATGTCCGCATCGACGCCGAGAGATGCTCTACCGCTAGCCAATCGTGCGGTATTCTTTCCCTGGAGGACCTGCATGGCCACTGTCCCGCATCAAGCCCACCTCGGCTTTATCGTTGACCTGGTGCGGCCGGCGAGCGCCGCCGACGAGGACCTGACGTCCGGTCGATACCTCGATATCGACCAGCAGCCCCTTGGCGATGTCATCTTCGAAAGGCAGCAACCCCGCCGTCGCTTTCTGCTGATTGTGCCCGATAGCGTCGTCGCCATGCATGTCGAGGCAGCGCTCGAAAATGACCATCGCACCGAATCCAGGGCGCGGCGTGCTGTGCTCCGCTATTCGAAGGGGAGTGAGGTGCCCGCCGGTGTTGTCAGGGATGGCGATCCCTGGGAAACCGGCGGCTATGTCGCCTACGCGTTCGGATCGGAAGACCAGGCCCTCGCCGCTGAGCGGGCCACGTAATTCAGTCGCTGGTGCAAGTCCAACAACAGTAAGTTCTCAGGCACATCAGGAGATGCATTTGCTCGCCCGCCCTCACAATGGCGCGCGACTCGGAGGCTTCGTATCCTGTAGCCCATGGGTCAACTGGGCCGTTTGGCGCGCTTCTCCCGACAGTTCCTCGTCGACCGCCGATATCGCAACCACGTCCTCGACGTCATAAACCGGCATGTCCAGGCCGAAGCTGGCAAGGAATCGCGCCAGCCGGCCACCGAGTCAATCGACTACTCGTGGCTCTCGGGACGTCGCATGTTCCTCGTAGGAGGGTGCGAACTCACCTACCTCAAGGATTCCTTCGAAAACCTCGGAGTGGTAACCCATCACACGTTCGACCACGGAGGGAGCCCCGAGCCCCTGGCGGAGGCTTCGAACCCCGACTCGCCGCTGTGGACCTTTAGCCCGGACTATGTGGTCCTTTCCCAGGTCCAGGTTTTCCGCGGACTTGTGGCCAAGGTTCAAACAGAAGGGCTGACATCATCGCGGGCCGAGCTTGAGGACGATTTGGCGACATTTGTCGACAGCGTACGGGTCGCCCTCCGGCTCATTCGTGAGCGGACCAGCAAGCCTGTCTTTCTGATGACGTATCCTCTCGTCCTCCGCCCGGCACATGGCATCCATGACTACCGGTCCATGAAGGAAGGATTCGGACTTGTCGAACTCATCCGGGCCTACGAACAGGCGATCTACCGCCTCGCCCGAGAGTTTGATGAGGTCTTCGTGCTCGACGTAAACCTCGCCCTGGAGCGGACCGGCAAGGAAGGCTCAATCGAGACTTTCGATGCGGATGGCGTTTACGAGCATTTCACCCGCCAGGGTGCCTCCGTCGTGGCCGGGATGCTGCTCCGGCAGCTCAGCGCCATCGAACCATCTGTGGCCCGCGTGAAGTGCGTCGCCGTTGACCTCGATGGCACCCTGTGGACGGGTGTTCTGCGCGAAGACGGTCCGGAAGGTATATCGATCCGGCCGAACTACCTCGCCATCCTCGAGCATCTCGCGCGACGTGGCGTGATTCTGGCCGTCTGCTCCAAGAACGACGAAGTTGAACGCGCCGTATTGCCGGGACTTCTTGGAGAGTCACTCTTCAACCAGATTGCCGCAATCAAACTCAACTGGCGTCCCAAATCCGAGAACCTCAAATTGCTCGCGATGGAGCTCAACATAGGGCTCGATACCATCGCCATCTTCGACGACAACCCCGCCGAGCGCGCTGAGATCGCCGCGAACGCTCCTGCGGTTCGGGTGTACAGCGATGTCGACCTCCTCTCCGCGCTCGACCGGCCGGAGTTCGAACCGCTCGGAGAGATTACTCCCGAGGCCGCGACTCGAGCGCTCAAGTATGTCGAGCAATCCCAGCGCGACGTCGCGTCCACGTCCGCGGCTTCCCTCGAGGAGTTCCTTCGCAGCTCGCAACTGCAGCTGGCCATCCGCCGTCCCGGAGACACGGAAGTCTCACGCGTGTTTGAACTCCTTCAGCGGACGAACCAGCTCAACGCGACGCTTCGACGGACTTCCCACGATGAGGTGCTCTCGTATTACGCCGAACCAGCACGATACGAGATCCTCTCGGCTCACCTGCGCGACCGGTTCGGCGACTATGGGCTGATCGGCCTTGTCTTCGCCGAGCGTGGACCCGAGGAGTGGCGGGTGCTCGAACTCGCCTTTAGCTGTCGAGCCATGGGCAAGCATGTGGAACAAGCAGTGTTGCTTGAACTATCGCGGCGCGCCCGGGCGAATGGCTGTAAGCGGCTCGTGGTCGACTTCCATCAAACTGATAGGAATGGCCAGATGCTTGAGATTCTGCGCGACCTCTCCTTCCATGAGGACACGGTCCCGGCTGAGGCGGCGGATTGCCAGCAGTTGCATCTCGTTCGTGAACTTCTTGACGAGGAGCAACCGTTCCCGAACTGGCTCAAGATCGCGTGAGGATTCGTCCGAAGATCGAAGCGATCGCCGCACGGCTTGTCGCAGATCTCAAGCCTATGAATCGCGGAGCAGAGTACGAGTCCGTTCTCCGCAGCGCTCTCGACGCCGGCTACGAAGTCATTGGTCTCGAGGAGTACCAATCCCGGATCAATCGGGGCATCCTCAATCGACCAACCCTCGCGATTCGCCATGACGTCGATATCGGCAATGTAGCCGGCGACGAAATGTTCCTCGCGATCGAACGACGCCTGGGCGTCTCCGCCACCTACTACTTCCGTCTCTCAACAGCACGCTCCCACGCACGTTTCATCGATCGTCTTCATAAGGCCGAGTTCGAGGTCGGTTATCACTTCGAGGAGCCGGCAACGCTGGCAAAGCGAGATCGGCTGCAATCGCGCGACGCTGTGTTTGCCCACCGCGCTGAGATCGCCTCGCGCTTCCTCGAAAACTGCGCCGCGATCCGAGCTTCCTGGGGTCCTGCTCTGCGCTCAGCATCCAGCCACGGCGACTGGGTCAATCGCAGGCTGGGCTTCACGAATGAGGAGCTCATCGACGAGGCGCTCCTGGCGGAGGCGAACCTTGAGTTCGAGGCCTACGATCCCCAACTGCTCGAGGCGTCTGAGGTCTACGTCAGCGACGTCGCCACTCCGCCGTCCCAATGGGCAGGAGACTACAGCCTTTCCGCTGCCATCACTGAGAACAAGAATCCGATCTACCTCCTGGCTCACGAGCGCCAGTGGCACACTGCTCCCCTCGCCAATAGCCTCGCGAACTTCCAGCGCGTTGGCGAAACGCTCCGGTACCGGGTCCACCGCTAGCTCGATAGGCAAAGCACCAACGGTTTCGTCGAGAACGGATCACTCCAACTGGTTCTTAGTCCACCGCCAGCGCCTCGCCCCGGTGCAGCCGCAAGGCGATCTGGTACGTCTGTCCGCTCGCCCGCACCGTCGGCGCATGTGCGGTCAGGAACCGGGCCGCCCCGATCAGGATCTCGTCCCCCTCTGAGCGCCCCCGGAAGTTCCCGAACTGTCGCACCGCCGCCTCATAGATCTGGAACTGGTGGAAGCCCGCGTCCTCGCGCAGCATCGCCTGCCCCAGCATCTCGATGACCTCATCGTGTCGGCCTTCCCGCAGCATCGCAGCCACCAACGCCGCCGTCTCGTCCACCCGCTGTTGACGGTCGAACTCCTCCAGCAGCGCCTCGCGGCTCGCCTTGGCCCCATTCACCGATGGAAGCGGCTGCTTCGGCACGTTCAGAAACCGGTTCAGGTACACCGACATCGCCCCGTCGAAGATCGCGCGCGCAAGCTCCCGCGACGGCGCCCGCCGCATCGCCTGGTCTACCGCGTTCGTGTACGTGAAGCTGTGGTGCACCGTGTCCCAATCGCCAAACTCGTTCGACACGTGGAAATGCACCGCCCGCCGTGCCGCCGCGTAGGCCACGCTCGCCGTTAGTTCCGTCAGCGGAGCGCCCGCCCTCACCGCCTCGAGAATCGCTTCCAACGTCTCCGCCGGTTCGCCGTCCAGAATCTGGTCCGCCAGCGCCCGGTGATCTTCCCACGCAGTGTTTCGCTCGCGACCCTCGACCAGCGCCTCGTCCAGTCGCGCATTCGCGGCACCGATGAGCTCCGGCAAGTTCACCGGGTGCTGCCACGACGATGTCTCCTCGCTGCGTTCTGCCCCCACCAGGACCGGCAGGATGCTCGGTAGCACCTCCTCGGCCAGGTCCCAGCCGGTGTGATCCAGCAGTTCGAAAGCCTTGTTCGCGAAGTCCAGCGCGTGCCCCTCGTCGAGGTACAGGTGGTCGGTGCAGGCCGCGAAGATCATGTCCGCAACCTGTTCCTGCGTCAGGCCGATCCGGATCGCCGTCCGCAGGCACCGCTCCGCCGGGTCCTGGCTGCGCGTCTCAACGAAGCGACGGAACCAGGCCCGGTACACTTCCGGCCGCCGCTCGTTCGTCGTCAGTGGCTGAAGGTCGAAGTCCGGCGGCTGCCCCGCCGTGTTTCGCGCTACATGCAGCAGCCCGTGATAAAGCGCCTTCGGCCGGTCCGAAACTGCGAGCCCCGGCTGCACATTCGCCATCGCCGTCAATATGGACAGGCCCGGGCTCCAGCCCGAGGCCCGGTTTCGCGCCCCGAAGAGTGCCGCTCGCTTCAGCATCTCCCCCGTCTCACCCAATTCAGAGAGCCCGATCACCGCCTTCGCCAGCACAAGCGAAATCTGCTGCTCCAGGCCCTCGTCTAGCTTTGCGAGCCAGTGCTCCCGGCGGTCACCCTCCACCGGCGTCGGGTCCACGTAAACCTCGCCGTCCACCACCTCCACCCGGAACGACGCGACATCGTCCGCGAACGGGTCGAACGTGCATCCGCCCGCGAGATCGAACTTCGCATGATGCCAGTGGCACGTCAGGATCCCGTCCCGCACTGTTCCCCGGTTCAGCGGGAACCCCATGTGGGGGCACCGGTTGTCGAGCGCGAAGATCCCGTCGTCCGTCGCCCACACGACAATCGTCCGCCGGCCCACTGCCTCCACCACCGGTGACTTCGCCCGCACCTCTGCTTCCGTCCCAATCCGTACCAGCCCCGTCCGTGGTTCAACTGCAGTCATTTCGCACGCCCCCAAGGTTCATTGCCCGCACCCTACGACTTCAAGTGAGATTGAAGTCAAGCCCGCGTTCGTTGGCTCTGGGCACGATTCGTTCAAATCGTTGATAGAAAGAGCAACGCGACACCAGCACTCGAGGCGTTGTGTGAACTAATCGATTCTTAGTTCACACAACGCAGGCGTACCTTCCGCCCATCACGCGGAGGAGGCCCCCGATGAATTCCGAGTTCGAACTGGAAGCCCACATCGCCTACCGGGTTGACCAGGCCCGCGACATCGCGGCGAGGAACGCGATCGCAGACCGGGTGAACGCCGAAGCCGAATCCGTCCACGAGCCGGCACACCGCTGGACCTTCCACATTCCTCGCCTGGTCCGCCGGCCCGCCTAGAACGGTGTCGGCACTGTGCGCTGCGGCGTCCGGGCGCATTGCTGGGCCGCCCGGACCGCCGCGGCGCCTCGCCAGTCTGATTTCGAACTCCCCAAAGCTGCAGCCTTTACCGTTCTGGACTACTCTCTCCCCGACCATGTTCGACTTCCGCAAGCCCCCACAACGACTTGCCATTTCCTGGCTGCTCTTCTTGCTCGTTGTCGGGACGGCCACGCTTGGCCTCGCTGGCTGTGGAGATGATGACAGCGGCTCGGGCACGCGCATCGTCGTCATGGCGGCTACCTCGCCCGAAGGGCTAGATCAGAAGTTCGAATTTGTCACCGACTACGAAGATGAGTCGTTCTTCCTCAAGGATGGCGAAATGCACGAGTCGTCTGACCTTGAGCCGGGCACCTATTCGGTGATGGAGGCGCCGCTCGAACATTGGCAGCCCGCCAGCGCTACCTGTAGCGACGACCAGGCTCCCGAACACATCGATCTCACTCGGGGGCAGACCGTCACCTGTAGCTTCTTGAACTCCCCCACTGGACCGCCGATTGATTCCGCCACCATCCTGGTTCGGAATGTTGCCGATGGGGCCGGGTCGACGGAATTTGGGTTCGAAGCTGGCCCGGACGCTGCCACGTTCACCCTGCACGACGGCGAGACCCACGAGATGAGTGGCCTGGCACCGGGTACCTACGCCGTCCGGCAGTCTGAAACCTCCGGCTTCCACCAGTCCGGAGCCGCCTGCGACAACGGCGACTCTCCCAACGCCATCAGTCTTGAAGTGGGCGACACGGTCGTCTGCACGTTCACCAGTGTCGAAGACGAGAGTCCGCCGCCGGGCACTGGCCAGATCCTCGTCGTACAGGTGACGGACGACGGGTCGGCACAACAGTTCATCTTCACTGCGAGCTTCAGTTCCGGCGGCTTCGACCTTCAGGACGGCGAACAGCAGAACTCCGGGCCGCTAGCCCCCGGCACCTACTCCGTCTCCCAGGCGATACCCGCCGGCTGGGAGACGTCGGCGAGCTGCTCCGACGGCTCCGACGCCGCCTCCATCGACCTGGTTGCCGGTGAAACGGTGACATGCACGTTCACCAGCACGAAGCAGGCGCCCGCACCGGCGCAAATCGTCGTCGTCCAGGTGACTGAGCCGGGCACCGAGAAGTTCGCATTCAAGTTCACGGCCTCCTATGCCTCCGCGGGCTTCGCCCTTGCGAACGGTATGAAGGACACGTCTGGCGATCTCGTCGCTGGTACCTACGTTGTCAGTCAGCAGGTGCCGGTGGGCTGGGCCACGTCCTCCCAATGCTCCGATGGCGCCGACCCGGCGAACATCCCCCTCTCTGCTGGCCAAACCGTCACTTGCACGTTCACAACTACCAAACTTGCTCCGGGAGAGCGGCAGGTTCACTTCGTCTACATGACCAACGACTCAGCCTGTACGACCGCGACCTTCACCACCCCTGCACCCGCGAACCACGTGATTGAGCTCACGCTCGAGTCCGTGGTTTCGGGCAAGTACATATATTCGGGGACGATTCCCGCCGGCACACCGAAGGGTCAAGGCACGTTGCACGTCAAGTGTTCCAACAGCGACTCATGGTCGACTCCCGCGGTTTGACGGTGCCGCCCGTCACCATTCGCGAGCGGAACGCGCTCCCCCAGGCGGCCCGGCGATGAGGGCCGCAAATGGATAGCCCTCCTGTGGTCGCCACTAGCTCTGCCTTACGGCCGTACGTGCCTGGTGTCGTCCTCGCCTGGGGTACGGCCGCCCCCTCAGAGCTGCACACCGTCGTTACCGGCACCCTCGTGCACCTCGACATAACTGGCTCCACCCGGCTTGCCGAACGATTGGCTGCGGGCGGCAAGGAAGGCTCCGAAGAGCTTGCCTTCGCCCTGAGCGAGCGTTTCGGCGCCATGCTGGAGGTGGCCGCCCTCTACGGCGGCGACCTGCTCAAATTCGGTGGCGACTCGCTGCTCATCCTTTTCCGCGAAGAAGGCCATCAGCGACGGGCGACGGCTGCCGCCCAGCAAATGCGCGCGGCCTTGTATCGGCTCGGCCCCCATCGCGGCCACAGGCTCAGCATGTCCACCGGTATCCACTCCGGCCCCATCGACTTCTTTCTCGTCGGCACCGAGCATCGCGAACTGCTCGTACTCGGTCCTACCACCTCCGCCACCGTCGCCCTCGAAGAGAGCGGCGACGCGGGGCGCATCGTCGTAAGCCGGGCCACGTCCCTCGGCCTGCCCCAATCCGCTGTGGCCAACGGCATCGTCAGGCGCCGGATCAATGCTCCGCACAGACCGTCGGGTCCGCAGGCTCCCCCGCGTTTGGACCTCGAGGCATTCCTGCCACCGCCGTTGCGCCAGGCACTCTCCGCGGGCCGCGCAGGCGGCGAGCATCGGCCTGCGAGCGTTGGCTTCCTCAAGTTCGAAGGCGCCGACAGCGCTCTCGCCCGTGACGGCGCCGAGGCTGTGGGCCGCGAACTGAACCATCTCGTCTCCGAAGTGCAGCGCCGGGCGAAGGAACACGACGTCTGCCTTCTCTACGTCGACTCGGATCGGGACGGGGGAAAGTTCTTCCTCGCTGCCGGCCTCCCCGCGTCGCAGGACGATGCTGACGAGGGGCTTCTCGCCGCCCTCACCGAGTGCCTCACTATCGAAACCCCGTTCACGCTTCGCGGCGGCGCGCATCGCGGTCGGGTTTTCGCCGGCGACATCGGCAGCGCTGAGAGACGCTCGTACACCATCATTGGCGATGTCGTGAACCTCGCCGCCCGGATCGCCGCCCACGCCGAGCCGCGGGAACTCCTTGCCTCGCGCGACGTCGTCGACCGCGTGGGCTTGAAGTTCGCTACGCACGCAGTTCCCCCCTTTGCGGTGAAAGGCAAGCGGCGGCTCATCGAAGCCCACGTCATCGAAACCGCTCGCGGCACCGGGCAGGACATCGGCGACCAGTCGACCTCCTTCGTCGGCCGCGAGCAGGAGATCTCGCTGCTACGGAAGAGGGTGCGCGAAGCAGAAACTGGCCGGGGTTCTGCCGTCGAGATCGTAGGACCGTCCGGCATCGGAAAGACTCGCCTCCTCCAGGAGGTTCGGCAGGATAGTGGCGGGGTACCGTTTTTCCGCGGGCCCGGCCAACGCTCAGGCTCAACGATTCCGTACTTCACCATTCGTGGCCTTCTCAAGAGCGTCCTCGGACCCGAAATCGACGCCGGTGGACTCGCGGCGATCGTCTCCCGGACTTCGCCAGCATCCGTTCCCTGGTTGCCGCTTCTCGGCTGAGGTTTTAGACCTCGCCCTCGACCCAACTCCCGAGACCGACGCTCTCGCGGAGGAGTTCCGCGGAGAGCGCGTTGCCATGGCAGTGGTCGACTTTCTCGGCGACGCTCTCCCCGGTCCGGCGATCATCGCTTTCGATGACGTCCACCTCGCTGACGACGCCTCGCACGACATCGCCGGGCGTCTCGCTTCGATCGCGGGAGAGCATGACTGGTTGGTCGTCTCGTCTGCGCTCTCGCTGGGCGAAGGGCTCGCGGGGACCGTTCCTGGTGTCGAAACCATCCAACTCGGCCCACTCGACCCTGTTGCAATCGAAAGCCTCGTGGCAGCCTCTATCGGCGATGCTGCCCATCCCCTCGACGTGGCTGGGATCGTCGAGCGCTCTGAAGGCAATCCCTTCTACGTGCTCCAACTCTGCATGTCCCTTCGCACGACCGGAGAGGCCCTCCCCGACGCCGTCGAAACCGTCGTCGCACAGGGCATCGATAACCTGCCGCCGGACGCCCGCCAGTTCCTCCGGATCGCTTCCGTCCTCGGCGTCCTCCTCCACGGGCCGCTGCTCGCAAAGCTCTCTGGTACGAACGGCGCCGTCACGGCAGGCGTCCCCCCGGCCGGCGTCCACGACTACCTCCACCAGGCCGAAGAACGTCCGTTCATGCGCTTCACCCACAGGCTCGTTCAGGAAGCAGCGTACGAAAGCCTCCCCTACCGCGAGCGGCGCCAGCTTCACGAGAAAACCGCCACGTTGATCGAGTCCGGCGCGGTGAACATCTCCGATCAGACTGAACTTCTTGCCCTGCACTACGCCCGGGCGGGCAACCACGAACGCGCATGGCAGTACGCGTTGGAAGCTGGCAGGCGAGCGCGCGCAAAGCAGGCCCACGTCGAAGCCGCCGGCTTCTTCGAGGATGCTATTCAGAGCGCTCGTCGACTCTCCGTCGTTGAAGATTCCGAACTCGCCGCCGTGCTCGAAGAGCAGGGAGACGTTTGCGAAATCCTCGCCAGGTACGCCGACGCCGAGGTCTCCTACGGCCGCGCGCGCCGCCTCGCCGCTGGACGCCCGGTTACCACTGCCCGCCTGCTTCGCAAGCAAGCCATGCTGAAGGAACACGTTGGCCAGTACTCCGATGCGCTGCGCCAGCTCCGCCGCGCCAGCCGCGTTCTCGAAGACCTGGAACACGACGCCGATGTCCTCGCGGAGCGTTCGGAGGTGCTGCTGTCGAACGCCGGTGTCCGCTTCCGACAGGGCCGCTACCGCGACTGCGTCGACTCGTGCCGCCAGGCCATCCTCGTCGCCCAGGCGGCCGGCCTCCGTGCGGCTGAAGCCCATGGCTACTATCTGATCGAGAACGCCCTGAGCCTCATCGGACATCCGGAAGCTGTCCGTTACCGTGACTCCGCCCTCCCCATCTACGAAGAGATTGGCGACCTCGTCGGCCAGGCGAATGTGCTCAACAACCTCGGCGTAACCGCCTACCACGAGGGCCGCCTGGAAACCGCCATCGCCGTCTGGCAGCGGAGCCGGCTCGCGAGGGAAACAGCCGGAGACGTCGTTGGTGCGGCGACGCAGATGAACAACATCGCCGAAGCGCTCTCGGACCAGGGCAATCTCGAAGCTGCGGAGGCGCTTCTCGTCGCCGCGCGCCGGACCTTCGAACGCACCCATTCGACCGTTCAGGCAGGAATCGTCGTCTCCAACCTCGGCCGCCTTGCGACCCGCGCCGGACGCCTCGACGAGGGCGAGGAGTTACTTCAGTCGGCGCTCGACGTCATGCGTGAACTCGGCGCCGTCGCCTTCGAAATGCAGACGGAGTTCTTCCTCGCCGAGAACGCTGCCGCCCGTGACGACCTCGGGAAGGCGGAAGAACGCCTGGTGGCGCTTGAAGCACGGCTCACCCACGGTGCAGAACATAGCCCGCTGCGCTCCGCCATAGGGACGGCACGCGAGGAATGGGGCCTTCGGGACGGCTAGTCGCTCTTCGGTCATCAGCGTTGCGCGAGCTACTTCATTGCGACTTGTTGTTGCGGGTGGTAAAGATACGCACGCATCGTCGTCGATTCGCGTCTGCAACGTTGACCGCGGCGGCGAGAGGGGAACGCATGATTCGCAACCACAATCGGCGTCTGCCGATGTTGATGTTCGCGTTCCTCGTTGCAGTCCTGACAGTGCTCATCGGAGTCGATTCGGGCCGCGCCCAGTCCGCCTGCGACATTGCCGATCCGGCACATCCGAAACCAGACGAGCTCGTCGACCCCACAAGCAACTACGTGCGACCAGCCTGCCAGGCCGACTACGGGACGGTCGTCGTTTTCTCGGTCGTCGTTCGCACGACGCCAACGCCTGCCGCCGGATACGGCTGGTCACCGTTTCCCGGCGCCGTGGTGACCGCCCAACAGGGCGATGGTCATAGCGCCCTCGCCACCACCGATGCTAACGGCGACGCCGTCATCCTCTTTGCGAACGATGGGCCGGTCACCGTCGTTACTGCGCCGCCTTCCGGCTATCAGTTGGAAGGCCTGCTGCTGTCCTCCCCGGGCGGCACGGCGACCGCCGATGACGTCTGGAACGTCGTGCGCGGCAATCCCCTCACGGTCCAGGCCAGCTACGTACCAGTCCCGGCCGCGCCCGAACTCGGGATAACCCTTTCCGTCAGCCAGGACCCCACCGGGATCATCTTCGACACGTTGCCGATTGATGAGATCGACCCGAAAGTCCTCGCGCCGGCAAAGAGCACCGGCACCGCCGTGAACGCCGCGCCCATAAGCAGCATCGACCTCGAAGGCACCCCGATCAGTTCCATTCCCATCAGCTCGATCCCGATCTCCAGCATTCCCATCAGCTCCATCCCCATCAGCTCGATCCCGATCTCCAGCATCTCCTGGGATGACCTGCTACGGGGCACGCCCTACGAAGGCACGCCCACGCATGAGGTGACCTTCCAGGAACTCCTCGATCTGCCGGGTGGCCAGGGCTACCAGCTGTTGAGCCAGGTCAGCTTCGCTGATGCCGACTTCTTCGCCATGGGACTCGGTAAGGCCGATGTCTATGCGCTCTTGCTGGGTGGGGCCCCACTGAGCGCTATTGCCGGCGGACAGTTCTGCGGCTCCGACTATGCCTCGCTGGACTGTGGAAGCAGTCTCCTCGAGGAGGAGCTGCAAGGGAGCGGGGTTGCCGGCGCACCGATTTCAAGCATTCCCATCAGCTCCATCCCGATCTCGAGTATCCCAATCTCAAGCATCCCCATATCGAGCATCCCAATCAGCTCGATACCAATCTCCAGCATCCCAATCTCGAGCATCGAGACCGCCCGGCCTCAGCTGGACAAGACTCGTATCGACGCCATCCCCGCTTTCAAGTCGCATTGCACCGACTTCCTTACGGCAGGGATCGACTGCCAGGCGGGCGCGACCCTCTACGACCTCCTGAACCATTACGCCACAAGCCCCGGCGGCCTCAAGGGCTCGCCAATCAGCTCCATCACGCTCGATGCGCTCCCAATCAGTTCCATCCCAATTTCCAGCATCCCTATCAGTTCTATCCCGATCAGTTCGATTCCAATCAGCTCCATCCCGATCTCCAGCATCGGTGGACTGAAAGGCATCCCCATCAGCTCTATCGCGGTCAAGGACGTGGACGCGCTCTGCGAGACTCTCGTGAGAGATCTCGGCATCAACCTTGCCGACTGCCTCGCCACTGACAGTACCGACGGCACCTTCCCGGTTGATCTCGCCAGCGTGCTCACGGCCTATTCCGACGCGGGGAAGCTCGGCTCATCACCCTTCGCCAGCATCCCGATTTCGAGCATCCCCATCTCCAGTATTCCAATCAGCTCGATCCCCATTAGCTCGATTCCGATCAGCTCCATCCCCATCAGCTCGATCCCGATCAGTTCAATTCCAATCTCCAGCATCGAGACGCAGAAGACCCTCCTTTCGGCCATCACCATCAGTTCGATGGGCGTGGTCCAGGAGTGCATGGCGCTCGGCATCGCCGGACTCGATTGCCAGTCCGCGAGCCTCTATGACCTGCTCTCGAAAAAGCAGGTCGGCCCGACGGCAGCGCCCATCAGCTCCATACCAATCTCCAGCATCCCGATCAGTTCGATACCAATCAGCTCCATCGCGAACAACCCCGTTGCCGCGGTTCCAATCAGCTCCATACCGATTTCGAGCATCCTGGTCGATGGGACGCCGATCAGCTCCATCCCGATCAGTTCGATCGACTTCAACGGCACGCCCATCTCCAGCATTCCGATCTCGAGCATCGCGGTGGCGCCTTCGAGCCCTCGAAAGCATTCCCATCAGCAGCATCGGCGGATTCGCGGGCGCTCCGATCAGTTCCATCCCTATCAGCAGCATCAACCTGCATGGCACGCCCATCAGTTCCATCGCCGGGTTCGCTGACCTCTGTGCGGCACTTGGCAAGTCCGGCGCGGACTGCTCGAATGCGACCGTCGACGACCTGATTCAGGCAACCTCCTCGGGGCCCAACGCGACGCCAATCAGTTCGATCGTGCTCGGCGGAGTACCGATCAGTTCGATCCCCATCAGCTCTATCGACCTCGCCTCGCTCCCCATCTCCAGCATCCCGATCAGCAGCATCACCATCGACGGCACGCCCATCAGCTCCATCCCTATCCCCACTGACGCTGCCGTGCGCAGCCGCCTGGTCCTGGCCACCTGCGACCCGGCAGGATGTTCCACCTTTGGCGATGCCGTAAGCCTCAACGCTTTCAACGACGGGCTCACGGTCGCCGATATCGCCGCGGCAGTCGGTGGTGGTCCCGTGCGTGCGACCCTCGACTTCTACTTCGGCTCAGGCGACCTCGGCTCTCTTGCGGAAGTATTGAAGGCTCTCGAGTTCGGCGACATCGCGGAGCATTCGCTCGAGGGCGCGCTCGGCGACCTCACCGTGCAGCAACTCGCTGAGTCGCTCGGCCCCGATAGCAAGTCGCTGGGCTTCACCCTCGGTGCGCTCTATGGCGACATCACCATCGGGGACCTCTACGCCGAGGGCGGTGACCTCGGAAAGCTCACCCTGGCCGACCTTGTCTTCGCCATGCTCGGGCGCGATGAGTACGCCTGGGAAGACGCCCCATTCGAAACGGCCGACCCGGCGGATCTCGTGGGCGATCCCGGCGCCGACCTCCGCAAAGTCACCTACACCATCGACGTGAAATACACGGCCCCCGCGGTGGACCCGTCCCTCGCACCCCACGATGGCCTCCTCACGCTCCAGCTCCCTCTCTGGTTCACCTACCACGAGGACAGCGCAAGGCTCAATGACGTTGAGGAGGAACCAAGCGTTGAGGGAGATCCGGCCGCAGGCGGCCAGACCCTGACCTGGCGCGGCCTGGGCGTCCGGCAGGACGGCACCCTTAAGGTCACGTTGGATGTCCACCCCGGGCTACATATCTCACTCCAGCCCGACGAGTTCACTGCCCGGGCCACCATCGCTCTCGCCGGTCTCGAAGCGTCGGATACTAAGGCTGCTCAAGTTGAGGAGTCCTTCGAGAATGGCCCCACCGGCCCATATGACCTCAACAATCCGTATCCGATCGAGAAGGACACGGTCTACCTCGGCCACATCAGCCGTCCCGACGACAAGGACTACTTCTCGATCCAGGTCCATGCCGGCGAAGTCGTCTCCTACTTCCTCAGCCAGCCCGGTGGTGATCCCGGTGCCGTCCTGCTTCGTCCTGGCCCGGGCCTCACGACGGTAGCGACAACGAACTCGGCGGGGCGCACGCCGGTCAACAATTCCGCCACGGTGATTACGGACGTTGCCGGCCAGACGCTCTCTGAGACCGGCACGATTCCATCCACCCAGACGATCAGCGATTCGCGCATCGTCGGCAGCTCTGACCAACCGCCCGGCACCGACGAGATGGTCTCCACCGGCACTATCACCGAGCCGGGTATCTACACCCTCGTCGTCGAGGGGAATCACAAGGACATTTCCGATCTCCCTTACGCCATCCGTGTGAAGGTCTCGAAGCCTCCGAAAGCGCCCGTCTGCACCGCGCCCAACTTCGCCTTCGCTGGCCAGGGACTGGTCGCGACCGCCCCGCTCCCCACTGGCGACATCACGAACCTCTTCATCGTCAACCAGAAGCGCCTTGGTGATGCCTTCGGAACCGCGGAAGCGGCCAACATCGTTGCTTCCCTGAACGGCCTTGCGCAGAACCTCACCGCCGACTCAACCTTCCCCGGGAAGAGCGCCGTGCTCTTTATCGACGCCCAGCCTGGCCTCGCCGGTCTCTACGACATTTGGGACAAGAACCCCTGCGATGTCGATGCCGCCAACGAGATTGTGACCGCCATCAACGAGGCCGTGGACAACGTGCGCGCGCAGTCCAGTCTCGAACTCCAGAACGTCGTCATCGTCGGCGGCGACGAGATCATTCCCTTCTTCCGCACCCCCGATCCCACTCTCCGCTGGAACGAACGCCATTTCGCCGGCGACATCGCATCCACCGGCAGCGCAACCTGGGGTGCGCTGCTCACGAGTCATTCGCTGACCGACGCTCCCTACGGCACTCTCCATCCCATCGCCTGGCTGGACCGCTACCTCTTCGTACCCGAAATCGGAGTGGGCCGGCTCGTCGAGTCTCCGGAAGACATAATGGCGCAAGTCCAGGCCTTCCTCGATAGCGGTGGTCGGCTATCGCCCGGCACCGGCCTCTCAGTTGGCTACGACTTCCTCGCTGATGGTGCCGCGGAAATCGCCGACGAGTTTGCCGCGGCAGGCCGCCCCGTCGATCGGCTCATCAATGAGACGTGGACCGGCGCCGACCTCCTCTCCACGCTCAATGCGGGTGCAGGGTTCGACCCCGTTTCGCTGAACGCCCACTTCGACCAGGGAGTCCTCCAGTCCGCGGCAGGCGATGCCTCACCCACGACAAACGACCTCGTCGCGGCCGCTGACGTCCAGTGGGATCCCCCTCCCGGGACAATCATCTTCAGCATGGGTTGCCATGCCGGTCTAAACGTCTCCGGCTTCTTGCTCGATTCGCCCGGTACGGATGTCACCGACGACTGGGCACAGACGCTGACAAGGGATGGCGCAGTGTTCATTGCCAACACTGGCTACGGCTACGGCGATACCGACGAAGTCGGCCTCACGGAGCGATTGATGTCGCTCTACGCACAGAAGCTCCTCGGAGGCAGCCGTGACGCGGGCCAGGCGTTGTGGCTGGCCCAACAGGCCTACTACGGCCAGCTCGGGGCGTACGGCGTCTACGACGAAAAAGTCTTGATGCAGAGCACGTTCTACGGCCTCCCGATGTACCGGGTGGGAGGCGGCCCCGGCGGCGAGAGTGACAATCCCAAGACCACTATCGACTCCACGGGTCTCAGGTCTTCGCATCTGTCGGTCTTCCCGTCGTTCGCCCAGGAATCACCGGCGAGCGGAGTCGGTACCTACTGGAGCGCAGTCCCGAACGATTCGGAATACCGCTTTGCCTCAGATCCGACCGGGGAACGCCGCCCCGTCGAGGACGCCAGCGTCCAGCTCACCGTCGACCGTCCTATCCAGCCTCGCCTGAGCGTCGACGTAACCCAGTCCGGATACGTCGCCCATGGCGCCGTCGTCGAATCCATCATCGGCCAGTCCGACATCACCCCGGTGACCCCCGTCATCTCGGATCCAATCATCATCAACCCGGTCGGCGACCAGTCCACCAGCGTGCAGGCTGGCGAATTCCCCCTCCAGGTCCAGACTGTCTCGGCCTATCGCGATGCCAGTGGGGACGCGTACAACCTGGTCCTGCTGCCGGGCCAGTTTTTCGTCGACGACAACGGCGTCGGCACCCAACGCCTCTTCGACCGCATGGACATGACGGTCTACTACAACGACAACTCCGATGACGGGGTCGCCCCCGATCTGCTCTCCACAGCAGCGCCCGTGCTCGGTGGCCAGGTCAACTTCATGGTTGAAGCTGAGGATCGACTGCCGACTGACACCTTCGATGAGGCCAACAGGACAGGTCATCCGCGTCCTCATCCTCCAGCACAACTCGGACAACTCCTGGACACCCGTTGAATTGGAGCAGGCCCCTGGCGCGCCGGATACATGGACCGGGTCCGCATCCTTCGACGCGTCCCAGGCTGTGGTCGACTACTTGATCCAGATCGTCGATGCCAGCGGAAACGTCGACGTCGAGACCAACAAGGGCCGCTTCTTCCAGTTCACCACCACGGTGCCGGACCCGGACGCACTCACGATTTCGCTCTTCGGCCACCAGCTCCTGAGCACCAGCAATGCCTACGAAGGCCCCGTGACCGTTGTCATTTCAGCGCCCGGTGATCCCGCGCTCAGCTACAGCCTCGATGGTGGCACCCCGGTCGACTATCACGGGCCTTTCGTCGTTGCAGGCGATGGCCCCCATGTCATTCAGACCGAGTCGTCCGATGGCGAATCCACGAATCGTGCTTTCTTCATCGGCTCAGCGAACCAGCTCGCCGGCCGCCGAATCGTCATCCAGAGCCCGCAAGCTGGGGCTACCTATGCGGTCGATTCGGTGGTCTACCTCGAAGTGGCCTGCAACGACGTCGGTCTCGGCACCGCGGATTGCGTCGGCGAAGTACCCCTCGGGACCCGTGTCCCCACCTCGCACATCGGCATGGAGACGTTGTCCGTTTCCGTTCGGGACGGCGGCCAGAACCGCTTCACCCAGGCGGTCAGCTACGCCGTCGGCGATCCGTGTTCACTCCCACCGACGATCACCGCCTCACCCGGCGTAGTCGTCGAAGGCACCGCCGGCGATGACATCATCCGCGGCACCTCAGGCGACGACGTGATCCATGGGAATGGCGGCGACGACATCATCTGCGCTGGGGCCGGGAACGACACGATCGACGGCGGCGCTGGCAACGACTACATCGAAGCGGGGAACGGAAACGACACAGTGACCGACCCATCTGGTCACAACCTCATTCGCCTGGGCGCTGGCGACGACTCCGCGACCACCGGGCCCGGCGACGACTACATCTCTGGTGACGCCGGCAACGACACGATTGCCGCCGGCCGCGGCAACGACACCCTCGACGGCGGCTCCGGCGACGACGAGCTCGCGGGCGGCGACGGCATCGACGAATGCATTGCCAACAGCGCCCGCGACACCGCAACCTCCTGCGAAGCCGTCCCCCTCCGCTGAGTCTTGCCCGCCCTCCGAACCGGAGCCGCGGCTAAGGGAGCGTAGAACGCCTCACCGCTCCTTCAATAACTCCGCGATGCTCCCGCGCACCACCAGCCTCGCGGCGCCTCCCTTGGCGGTTACGTCCGGCTGTTTGGGTCACCCCGGCGCCTGGCGAGTCCGACGAATCCAGCAGCTCCGATGAGCAGGAGGGCTGCCCCCGCTACGGCAAGAGAGAATGATGGTCCAGAGCCACTGGGGGGTGGTCCGGAACCAGCATTCGGAGCGCCCGGTGCACCCACGGTGGCAGTCTGCTGAGCAGATATGAACGCCCCGGCCAACCCCTATGCTCCCGTGCCCTCGTCACGACATCCTCCGATTGCGATCCTGCGCTCCGGTGTCATAGAGTTCCGGCCACCGCCCGGGAGGCGACCATGGCGACCTCAGACATACACCCGTTAGGCGTTCGCGTCGTTCGCAAGTCCGCGGCTCATCCTGCGTCCGACGAATCCATCGCCGTCTTTCGAGACCTGCTCGATGCCGCCGTCGATATCATCCCAACTCGCTTTCAGTTCGACCTCGAAGCCGGCGAGGTCCTTGAACCGCACCGCCACGATGCGGACGTTGCCGCCGGCATCGTCACCGGACACCTCATCTTTGGCGTTGGCCCCGACCTTCGAGACGAAGTCGACCTGGCTCCCGGCGACTACATCGTGATGCCCGAAGGAGTTCCCCATGCCGAACGAGCCGGTGCCGACGGCCCGATGACAGCAATCATCGGCTGCCTCCGGCCGTTCTCGACCGACCTCCTCTAGCACAACGAAAAAGGGGCGGCCGATACGGCCACCCCTTCTTCAGGAGGGAGCGAGAACGCGAGACTTACACCTCGCGGAACTCACCTTCGACAGTGCCCTCGCAAGCGCGCTCCACCCATCAGTATTGCAATCGCCGGCGAACATCGCCTCTGCGATGGCCCTTAGCCAGCAACCCACCGATACGTCGGCGCGCACAAACAAAAGAAACCCTCCGGACGGTAGGTCCCGCCCTGGACTCTTGCTACGTGAAGTCGGTCGGCGTTGTTAGTGGATTGGGTTCACCACTCCGGTGGCGACTGACTCCGATGCATGTCCCTGGTCGCTGAAGGCGAACGTGTACGTTCACAGGAAGCAGCTCTGCGCTACCGCTCGAATGCGTGCCATCCGCTGGCATAGTATGCTGTTGCGTTCCCTGTGCCGGATGACACTTCTCCCGTCTGGAAGACGACGGGGTTGGTCACAGTGACGTTGACACCGTTCATCTGCTGGCGAGTGCCTTCGTACTTCATAGCGAAGCTATAGGAAGCTGGAGACAGTTCGACAGACGATGACCCGCCCGAGGTGTCGTTCATCGAGTGCCAGCCCGATGCGTAGTACGAGGGACTGCCGGTGTCGAGCGGGAGCCACTATGGCCCTGCAGCTGGACGTTAACGAGCACCGTCTGGAAGACGACGGGGTTGGTCACAGTGACGTTCGACACCGTTCATCTGCTGGCGAGTGCCTTCGTACTTCATAGCGAAGCTGTAGGAACCTGGCAACAGTTCGACAGACGAGGACCCGCCCGAGGTGTCGTTCATCGAGTGCCAACCTGATCGCGTAGTACGAGGGACTGCCGGTGTCGAGCGGGCAGCCACTATGGCCCTGCAGCTCGACCTGAACGAGCTACCGTCTGGAAGACGACGGGGCTGGTCACGAGTGATGTTGACGACCGTTCATCTGCTGGCGAGTGCCTTGGTACTTCATAGCGAAGCTATAGGAGCCCGGCAATAGTTCGACAGACGAGGACCTGCCCGAGGTGTCGTTGATCGAGTGCCAACCTGATGCGTAGTAGGAGGGACTGCCGGTGTCGATAAGGTCTCCGCTGGAGTCCCTGAGTTGCACTTCGACACCGATCGTTTGGAAGGTGACAACACTGCCGTCGGTAACCGCCACGCCGTTCATCTGTTGGCGACTTCCTTCGTACTTCATGGCGAAACTGTAAGAACCCGGAAGCAGGTCGACGTGGATGACGCCGCTAGACGTGTCTCCAACCTCATGCCACCCATGCGCGTAGTACGAAGCCATGCCTGTATCGATGAGAGAGTTGCTGCTGTTGCGAAGCTCCAGCGTCACGTCACCCGCGTGGAACGCGTAAATCGAGTCGGTTGGCTGATACTGGTTCAACTGCTGTGTCGACCCGTTGTATTCCATCCGGACCGCCGTATTGCTGAGCGTACCGTCGAGCAACGCGCAAGCTCGACCGTCGGCGTCGGTCGTCCCGACACTCGTCCAGCCATGTGCGTAGGCCGTGACAACGCCGCCCGGAGCGCCGTGGTTCGCAGAATCGCTGAGCGTAGCGACGATCCCGCTCAGGTTGAGATGGTCGCCACTCGCTATGGTGATCGGGACTTCGCAGCGACCTAACGGACTTCCGTACAGGTACACGATCTTGTTTCCGGGCAAGAGCTCCTGGGGCGTCGAGAACGAGTAGTAGCCGTTCGCATACCACTCGGCGGACTGCTGTAGTGGATGGTCACGTTGCCGGTCTGGAAGACCACGGGGTTTTGCGTCGTGACATTCACATAATCAAATTGCTGTCGACTGTGGTTGTAGACCATCGCGAAGCTGTAGCTTCCCGGGGAGCATCTCGATGGCGACCTCGCCGCCGCTCGTCGTGCCAGCCTCATACCAGCCACCTGCATAGTAGGAGACGCTACCGCCGTCGAGCGGATTTAGGTCACTGTCCTTCAGCTGCACGACCACCGCCTCCGTCTGGAAGAGGTAGACGGAGTTGACGAACGAGTTCTGATTTATCTGCTGGTGTGTGTCGTTGTAAGTGGCAGCAACGGATCGTGATCGCGCCGAGGCCAGGGTGAGAGAACGCGAGGATTCCGTTGACGTCCGTCGCACCGGCGCCGAACCAACCTCCTGAATAGCCTCCCACGTTGACTCCCGCGAGTGGATTGCCTCCACTGTCGATTACGCGAGCGACTGCCAACGAGGTATCGAAGTGCGCTCCGGTACTCGAGGCAATGGGCCAGACAAGCGTCATGCGGCCATAGGCACCCCCAGTGTTCCCGAGGCGGAAGTGAACGGGCGTCACGCCATCGCTCACCAGCTCCATCGACGGCTTGTTAAACCATGTGCTGTCGCCGGTCGGCCCACCAAAGGCAAGATTCTGACCACCCGAGTATTGAAGCGTCACCTTCGTCGTGTAGAAGTCGACGCGCAGCGTTCCGCCGTTTGGCACGGCGACAGTCTCGTGCTGGCTGTAGGTCGTGTTGTATTTCACCCATACGGCGACGTTGGTTCCCGTCACAGTTTGTTCGCGGCATCCGGTTGGGCCTACAGAGCCCACGTAGTTGGTGGAACCGCCGTCCACTTGATACCAGGCCTTGTCGCCGTCAGGAACGACATTTGCCCCGGTGCTATCGGTGAGGCACACAGCCACAGTCCCGGTGTTTCCCGCAGCCTTCGCCGTGCTTGTCATCGACGGCAGCGCGCCCAATGCGCCAAGGGCGATGAGGAGCGCGGCGGCCGCAAGAGTCAGCGTCCGATACCTGGCAAATTGACTGCGCGCCTGGATAATGAGCGTTGTCAGGAACAATTGAGTCTCCAGATTCTGCCGGAGCAAGCAACGTTCGCTCGCGGCGACCTGACCGCGATTGCGGCCTGTGGGAAATTGCGTGAAGCGGATGGAGGAAATGTTTGCACTTTTGCGGTCTGGACACCGTCCTTTCAAGCCGCAAACGCCAAAGTGATTGATCGAACCTTGAGACGAAACGAAAAGCTAGTCGCACATCCTGGAGAACGCACGAACTCCGCTAGCCTGGCACTCCGAAGAAGGTTCCTTGCGACTCAGCCGGATCTCAATTTGCGAGTCCCCGGCTTGCTGGGTATTCCCTTTTCCTCGGGCATAGCTGAGGTGGCGGAATACTCTCAGAACTACCTTCACGCGTCAAGCGCTTTTCGTGCCATTCGGTAGGAAGAGTCAATCTTCGACACTCCTTGTCGCACACGCGGCGCTTGGTTTGCAAAGTTGACGATTCTGGTGCGCCCTAGCCGCCGGACTGCAATGATGAGGTATGTTCCGATCGCCCGAACATAACTCTGGACAGGCGGACCGCACATCTGAAGTAGGATTCCATTCGGCCACGCCGTTCTCGTGACCGAAGGGAACCGCCTCCCCCTTTCCCTAGCCGTACACACAACGAGTCACCGGACCCTCCTTCCTTCGGCTCGCTCTCCGCGCTCTCGTGATCCGGTCCCTCCGACGAGCCTATCGATGCCGATGACAGCATCATCGCTGCCTCCGGCCCTTCTCGACCGACCTCCTCTAGCACAACGAAAAAGGGGCGGCCGATACGGCCACCCCTTCTTCAGGAGGGAACGAGAACGCGAGACTTACACCTCGCGGAACTCACCTTCGACAGTGCCCTCTTCGGCACCACCTTCTTGCGGCTCGCCGCCCATTGCGCCATCCATGCCTGCCGCGGCATCAGCCCCGGCCGCACCATAGACAGCCTCACCGATGCGCTGCATCGACGTGTTCAGCGCGTCCAGCTTGGTCCGGATTGCATCAGCGTCATCGCTCTCGATAGCCGTCCGCAGTTCCGCCACTTTCTCTTCGACTTCCTTTTTCAGGTCGTCGTCGATCTTGTCGGCGTTGTCCCGCAGCGTCTTCTCCGCCTGGTAGGCCGAGCTGTCCGCCACGTTCTTCATCTCGATCGCTTCGCGCTTCTTCCGGTCCTCATCGGCGTGCAGCTCAGCATCGTGCTGCATCTTCTCAATCTCGTCCGGCGTCAGCCCGCTGCTGCCCTGGATTGTGATTTTCTGCTCGCGACCCGTGCCCTTGTCCGTCGCCGAAACGTTCACGATGCCGTTCGCATCGATATCGAAGGTCACCTCGATCTGCGGCACGCCGCGCGGCGCCGGCAAGATGCCGTCCAGCTGGAATCGGCCCAGCAGCTTGTTGTCGCCGGCCATCGTCCGCTCGCCCTGCAGCACCACGATCTCCACACTCGGCTGGTTGTCTGCCGCTGTGCTGAACGTCTGGCTCTTCGATGTCGGGATCGTCGTGTTCCGCGTGATCAGCGGCGTGCTCACGCCACCCAGCGTCTCGATGCCCAGCGTTAGCGGCGTCACGTCCAACAGGAGCACGTCTTTCACGTCGCCCGTCAGCACGCCCGCCTGGATCGCCGCGCCGACCGCCACAACCTCGTCCGGGTTCACCCCTTTATGGGGCTCCTTCCCGAAGAAGTCGCCGACCAGCTTCTGCACCGCCGGCATCCGCGTCTGGCCACCGACGAGGATCACCTCGTCGACATCGCCTGGCTTCTTGCCCGCGTCTTCGAGCGCCTTCCGGACTGGCTCCAGCGTCGCCTCCAGGCCCTCGCCCACCAGTTGCTCCAGCTTCGAACGCGAGAGTGTCAGGTTCAGGTGCTTCGGCCCGCTTGCGTCCGCCGTGATGAACGGCAGGTTGATCTCCGTCGACTGCGCGCTCGAAAGCTCGATCTTCGCCTTCTCCGCCTCGGCCTTCAGCCGTTGCAGCGCCTGCCGGTCGTTGCGAAGGTCAATGCCCTCTGCCTTCTTGAACTCGTCGATCAGCCAGTCGATGATCCGGCTGTCGAAGTCGTCGCCGCCCAGGTGCGTGTCACCGTTCGTGCTCAACACCTGGAAGGTCCCGTCGCCCAGCTCCAGGATCGAAATGTCGAACGTCCCGCCGCCAAGGTCGTAGACCGCGATGACTTCGTCTTCCTGCTTGTCCAGGCCGTAGGCCAGCGATGCCGCCGTCGGCTCGTTGATGATCCGGAGCACCTCGAGGCCCGCGATCTTCCCGGCATCCTTCGTTGCCTGCCGCTGCGAGTCGTTGAAGTACGCCGGCACCGTGATCACGGCCTGCGTGATCTTTTCGCCCAGGTAGGCTTCCGCGTCCGTCTTCAGCTTCTGCAGGATCATCGCGCTCACTTCCGGCGCGCTCATCACCTTGTCGCCAAGCTTCACCCCGGCATCGCCGTTGCTCAGCTTGTCCACCTCGTACGGCACCATCTCCACATCGCGCTTCACCTCGGGGTCGTCGAACCGGCGCCCCATGAACCGCTTGATGCTATAGACCGTGTTGTCCGGGTTCGTCACAGCCTGCCGCTTGGCCACCTGGCCCACCAGCCGCTCGCCGCCCTTCGTAATCGCCACGATCGACGGCGTCGTCCGCGTGCCCTCAGCGTTCGGGATGACCGTCGGCTCTCCGCCTTCCATCACCGCCATGCAGCTGTTCGTCGTCCCCAGGTCAATTCCCAGTACTTTCGCCATTTGTTTACTCTCCCGGGGTCCTCACCCCTTGCTTTCGTGCTTTCGTTATTGCTGCGCTGTTGGCGCTTGTTCTCCATTGCCGACTATCACCATCGCGGGCCGAATCACCCGCTCGCCGAGCTTGTAGCCCGGCTGCACCACGTGAAGGATCGTTCCCTCCGCGCCCGGCTGCCGGCCCACTGCTTCGTGTTCCGCCGGGTCGAAGCTCGCGCCTTCCGCTTCAAGGGGCGTCACCCCCATCGCTTCCAACAGCCGCCCGAACTTCCGGTAGATCGCGTCGATCCCCTGTACCCAGTTCAGCCCGGCCAGGTTCGCGTCCACCGTCCCGATCGCCCGCTCCAGGTCGTCGTAGACCGGCAGCATGTTGATCACCAGTGCCGCATTCGCGAAGCGCGCCGTTTCCGCGCGTTCCTCTTCCATCCGCCGCTTGTAGTTAATGAAGTCCGCCGCCGAACGCTGCCAGTTCGCATACATCCGGTCCGCGCGTTCCTTCAATGATTCCAATGTTTCGTCTCCCGTCGCCTCCGCTGGCGTCTCCGGCTGCTCATCACTGGCAACTTCGTCGGCGTCACCCTTCATACGTGCCGCCGCTCGACGGTCAACGATTCGCTCGTCCTCGTCAGGCATAACCTCTCCTTCCATAGATCAGCTACTCCGCATCTCCGTAGAACTCCCGGAGCAACTCCGTCAGCACGCCGCTCACATAGCGCACGTGCGATACCGCATCGCTGTATCCCATCCGCGTGGGCCCCAGCACCCCGACGATCCCGCCGGCGCCGCTGGCGCTCCCGTACCGGCCCAACACGAAGCTCATGTTCGTGTACGGCCCTTCCTTATTCTCATCACCGATCACCACCGCAACGCTGCCCGTGGGCAGGTCACCCGCCGGGATCGCACTGCGCAAGCGCCGCTCCTCCACCGCCTCCAGCGCATCCAACATGCTGTCCGCCCCAAGAAATTCCGGCTGCCGCAACATCTGCCGCACGCCTTCCGTCACCGGCGTCTCCACCGCCTCCCGCTGCGCCTTCAACAGCTCGTCCGCCACAGAAGCGATGACCAGCCCTTCGACACCCCCCAGGGCATCGTCCGCCAGCTCCGATGGCAGCTCGCTGCTCAGCTTCCCCGCGTACTCTTCGTTCAGCCGGCTTGCCAGGCGCGTCAGCCGGTCCTGCGACACCGCCACCGGAAACTCCATCGTCCGCTGCCGCACCGCCGCATCGTTCGTCACCACCACCAGCAGCGCGCTCGTCTCCGTCAGCTCCACCAACTGCACCTGCTTCAACCGCACCTGCTTCAGCCGCGGCTCCGTCACCAGCGCCATGTTGCCGACCGCGTTCGCCAGCACACTCGCCGCCAGCCCGATCCAGTTCTCCAGATCGCGCGCGCTCTGCCGGAACTGGTGCAGGATCGTCATCTGCTCATCCCGCGTCAGCGCCTGCTCCTCCATCAGCGAACTCACGTAATACCGGTACCCCGTGTTCGAAGGGATTCGCCCCGCGCTCGTGTGCGGGTGCGTCAGCATCCCCTGCCCTTCCAGCGCCGCCATCTCATTCCGCACCGTCGCGCTCGAGAACCCCAGCTGATGCCGCTGCACCAGCGAGGCCGAGCCCACCGGCGTCGCCGAGTCGACATAGTCATCGACGATGAAAGTCAGGATCCTCGCGCGCCGGTCTGACAAACTCATTATCAACCAGTATCCATACCCTTAGCACTCGTTACACCAGAGTGCTAACGCAGATGAATCAAGGGTACCCGAGGGGGATGAGGGTCGTCAATCTGTTCCGACCTTGACACCTGCAGGTTGATTGTGGTTTCCTATTTGGAATAACTCCATTTCGAGGTATGAATAAGTGGATTCCAAAATAACAAATGCGAATTTGCGAGCGGCCGCTCAACTGGTGTCCATTCTTGGGCAGGAGTTGATCGATGAGAATGCCGTCGGGCTCATCGAGTTGGTAAAGAATGGATACGACGCGGACGCTACCGAGGTCAAGGTGATGCTGGAGAATCTAAGCGATCCGGATCCAACTCAAATCATCGTTCACGACAATGGCTTCGGGATGAGCATCGAGGACGTGCTCCAACGTTGGATGGTCGCCGGCTTTTCTAAGAAGGCAGATCAGCGACAGCGGCTGGAACGTACTCCCGGTGGCAGGCTTCCTCTGGGGCAGATGGGCATAGGGCGTTTCGCTACGGCGCGTATCGGACGCAAGCTGATTGTGGTAACGCGCAAGGCTGACAACCCCGAGGTTCTCTTCGAGATCAATTGGGGCCGATTCGAAGGTTCAGGCGATATCTCAGACGTTTCCATTGATATCACGGAACGTGATGCCAGCTATCTTCAAAGGCGAGGCTACCGGGACTCGTATGGTAATGCTTGGGGCTCCGGAGGCTTGGAGCGAGGCTGATGTACGGTCCCTTCATCGCAAACTCATGCGCATGACATCGCCTATCCACAAGTTAGGGGATTTCGATGTGAAGTTCGTCTGCCCGGAGTATCCGGAGTTGGAACGCGGCTTCGCCCCGGCCGCCATCTTGGATAACTTTCATTTCCAGATTCGCGCTTACATCGACAGTCGCGGTCTCGCCCGCATTTCTGTTCGCGATGTGCTCAGTGGCCTCGCGGAGGATGCATCTGATGTGGATCTGTGGGCGAAGGTTCGTAGGCCGGGTATCACTGGGATGAAGCCGACAAGTCCATCTTGTGGGGCATTCGAGGTTGAGATTCGCGCCTGGCGTTTGACAAAACCATATCTTCTCGAGGTGGGCATCAAAGATAAGAAGATCGTTCAAGAGCTTGCGGGTGTGAGCGTGTTTCGCGATGGGTTTCGTATTCTTCCGTACGGAGAGTTCGGCAACGATTGGCTTGAACTCAACAAGAGGCGGGTAAATCAACCCACAGAGCGATTTTCCACCAATCAGATAATCGGTCTCGTCAGCGTCACTTCGGAGTCCAACCCCGAATTATTCGATCAGGCCAACCGACTCGGCCTGCAGCAAAATACAGCGTTTCGTGATATGCGTGACTTGGTTTTGGCCACTGTCGACGAGTTGGAACAGATGACTTTGATGCGCGAGCGGGCCCGGCGCGATGCTGAACGCAAGGCTCTATTGGAGTCTATCGACGGCAGTCGGAGGAAATCGAAACCCTGGGGGTCCAGTTGGTGGCGAGCATAACGGGCGTTCGGCGGGTCCCATGCCCCTTAAAGGAAATGGTGACCCAACTCGGGGCTCCGGTTCTCAGCCTGTCGGGGGCAGCGCGGCGTCCGCAACGGCGAATCGTGCGGTTCTGGCGCGCCGATGGAGTCGTTTGAACGAACTGCGGGGGCTACACAAGGAGTCGAAGGCGCTGAAGTGAGTTCGAAGTTAGGAGCTGCCGAGGTCGCCATCTCGGGCGCCATCAAGGTGCTGGCGGTCGATGCAGAACACGCATCGGCGGGCTAGGGGACAAGCATGACAGTTGGGCGCGGGTGCAGACCGTCGCCCGAGGTCCAGCAATGACCAGTTCAGTTCACGGGGATGTTTCGCTGACGCGAATGCGTTCACGGATTCGATGAAGCCAGGGGAGCGCCGAAGGAGGAATATTGTACCCGTGATGTTGATGCCTAAGAATCGCGCCATCACACGTTACCACATTGGTATCGACGGCAATAGTAGTCCCGTGACCAGTGTTCACTCGTACGGCGGTTGCAATATAGGGGCCCACTCCCTTGAACGTTTCAAGCTGGTCTGCGAGACGTGCAAGAGTATCGCAACCCGACGATATCGTCCGAAGAATATCGATTGAGTTGTCGATTCGCCAATTAAGTCCGATGGGCGACAGAATATCGCGAAGTTCCGCATCTGATGCTTCGCGTACTGAAACTACGTTAGGGAATGCGTCCATGAATCGAACCCACACTGCCTCCGCTTGGCGTGCGCCCGTCCGTTGGACGAGAAGCTCCGACATGAGCACGGCGTACGGGTCTTGGGTACGCCTCCAGGCAAAGTCGCGCCCGTTTGACTCAAACCACGAAAGGAGGCGTTTGCGAACCCATCGTCGCGTTTGGGGATCCGGCATTGGAAGCTTCAGTTTCGAGGATGTACGGGATGAGGGCATGGGCGACGCGTTCTACCACCGGTACGGCGACGAAGTTCCCGAACTGTTTGTACGCCTGAGTATCAGACACAGGTTCTTGGAACCAGTCGGGGAATCCCATCAGCCTACGGCACTCTTTGGGAGTGAGTCTGCGGGGATTCTTCCCTTGTTGAGGTATGAGGATCTTCCAATCCATCTTTGTGATAGCGGGCGCTCAACGTCCTTGCGATTCCGTCCAAGGGCGCCAATCCGTCGCCGAACCCGTTGCCGGCGGCGCGATGCTTTGCGGCATAGCCTTGGAGATATCACCACAGCTTGTCCGACAGCGTGTACTTGGCAGGGACGCGATCTTCGAGAATGTCGCCCAAGACAGGATAGTCACTCGTATCCCCCGAGGTGGTCGGGAACTGGAACTCAGGCCCGCCCGCAGGCCCACGATAAAGATGCGCACACGCGATTGAGGTACAAACGGCCGTGCGCTCAGCAATTGCCAGCTCCACACATACCCCGCTGCTGTCAGATGCCGCAGGATTGCTTCAATGTCCGCCCACCGTCATGCGCGACGAGATTTCGAACGTTCTCCAACACGACAGCTCGCGGCTTTCGGGCTTTCAAGATCCATTCGATTTCGAAGAACAGCGTTCCCTGCGTTTCATCATCGAATCCATGTGGCCGATCGAGAGAATTCTTCTTGCTGACCCCGGCGATGGAGAAGGGCTGGCACGGAAATCCGGCAATCAGGACGTCGTGCGGGGGCACGAGGAACTTTGCGTCTCTGATGTCCCCGTGCGGGGTTTCCGCAAAGTTCGCAGCATAGGTCGCCTGCGCCCAACGGTTCCACTCGCTGCTAAAGACGCAATGACCGCCTGCGTTTCGAACCCTATCCGCATCCCCCCAATCCCGGCGAAGAGATCGATGAATGTAAACTGTTTCCGCGGGAGTGGCGGTCGGACCAAATTGCTAACCTGCTTATCCAATTTACTGAATGAGAGCACGCGTGAACAAGTCTAGCATAAGCCTTCCAAACCTCGATCAGGCATTCTTTTTTTCGTCCTGCAGCCAAACGAGACTGGCCAGACGGGTAGCCACCAAGCCGGGGAGATTCACGTCCGTCGAACGCAACTCGGAGACGCTCTTCCCGATTTGGGGGCAAGCCGAGAAAACGAACACATACCGCTGCGGGTGTTCCATGGCCAGATCGGAGAATTTGGGTGTGTACATTTACGCACTGGGGCAAGAGGGCCACGCCGGAGATCGCCTGCGCCAATTTCCTCCTCGCTGGCGCTCAACGTGGAGACGGACGACCTGGTGGTCGGCGCCTACTGGCGAAGCGCGCTGCTTCATCCTTTACCACTTTAAGCCGACCGACACGGTTCCCGTGGGATTGGAAGTGGCGTGGAACCGAGCTCAGCGAAGCACGCATGGACGTTTCCAGAGTGGGTTCAGCGCCCTCGCGCATCACCGTTGGCTCGACGTCATCCAGCCCGGCAAACGCAACAAGAAATACCGCCTCGCTTCCTAACTCCCCCTCCCCCGCGGCAGTCGGGAGAGGGGGCCGGGGGGTGAGGGCCACCGCCCCCTTCGACCTCCAACCCCCACCTGCCACCATCCTCCTATGCCCGCCGACGTCCGCCCTCCCCGCCGCCCCAGGCGCCAGCCCCCGCGATTCCCACGTCGCCAACAACCGCACACGCCCGCCCGAACTCACCCATGCGGTGACCGTTCCGCCACCACACGTGCGGTGCGTGCGGTGACAAAGGGGTGGCGTGCGGATTTCGTGTGTTCGCGCCGGTCACCGTCAGCCCCTGTCGCCCTCGTCCACGCTTTACGCTTTACCCTCTACGCTATGACTCTCGCCCTCCTCGGTGGCACCTTCGATCCTCCCCACCTCGGGCACCTCATCGCCGCCCAGGCCGCCCTCCAGCTCCCCGGCGTCGACCGCGTCACCTTCCTTCCGGCCGGCGATCCCTGGCGCAAATCCGCAGCCGATCGGAGTGGCCCGGAGGAGGCTCCTCCCTCCTCCCTTCTCCCAACTCCCTCAGCGCGCCGCCTCGCCATGGTCCGGCTCGCCGTCGCCGATAACCCCTCCTTCAACGTCGATGACCGCGAAGTCCGCCGCCCCGGTTCCACCTACACCGTCGATACCCTCGAAGAGCTCGCCCGCGAAGGCTTCAAACAGCCCTACCTCATCCTCGGCGCCGACGCTTTCGCCGACCTCCCCAACTGGCACCGCCATGACGAGCTTCCGAAGCTCGCCCGCATCGTCATCGCACCCCGTCCCGGCATCGAACCGCCGCCCGGCTACCCCGTCCTCGACATGCCCGCCATCGCCATCAGCTCAACCGACATCCGCCGCCGCCTCCACGCCGGCCTCCCCATCCGCTACCTCGTCCCCGACCCCGTCATCTCCTACATCCACCACCACCGGCTCTATACCTGAGCCAATGTCGTTGCTACGTCCCCTTGTACACGTCACCCCGCGGTGCAACGTCGATAACGAGGATCACCCCCTCGGCATCAAGAACCTCGAAGAGCACACGAAGCTCGCCAACTCGCATCCGCCGCACACCGGCCCTGCCACGGAGCGGGATCGAAAGGTTCGGATCGAACGGTTCTTCGGCGAGAAGTTCGAGCCGGCGGTCGAGACGCCGCGTTTGCGCTTCACTCTGGCGTCGAACGTAGCTGGCTGCACGCCGCGAATACTCGACCTTAAAGGTCACGCTCCCTTGCGCTCAGCTCCGCAACTGGTCGGCTGATACCGTTTCGCCACGTGCAAACTCTTTGCGTGCCTGGTCGATGAGTGCAAGCTCGTCGGCGCTCAGATCCTCGTCGTCCACGCGCGTGTTTATCAAGTCGACGAGGTCGTCGAACTCCTCATCACTCATCTCGTCGATGAACTGCCGGAGTTCATCTCGCGTGCGAATGTTGATCGCCATCGCCCCATTCTATTCGATAGCCAATTGCGGCTCTATATTGGCGGCTCCTGCGAACTCCCCGCGGCAACCTGCACTCCCGCCCCATCCGGCTCCGCCACCCGCGCCCACCTGTCCCGTAGCGCCGGCCACAGGTACCGGTCGATGACGATCGCCACGCCGAGACCCGCGAACGACACCACGGCTCCCGCCACCGTATCGATGATCCAGTGGTTCGCCGTCAGCACCACCGAGAAGAACATCGCCACCGGCCAGACAACCGCGAAGGCCACGAACCACCACCGCCGCCCAACCCATGCCATCGCCACCGCCAGCAACAACGACCACCCGAAGTGCAGGCTCGGCATGGCCGCAAACGGGTTCACGAACGCCTTCGACTCCTGCGTCTCGTACCCGATCTTGTCGTACACAGCCATCGTGTCCACGAACCCGCTATCCGGCACCAGCCGCGGCGGCGCCACCGGGTACAGCGCGTAGATCACGATCGCAATCGCCCCCGAGGCGAGGAACGCCGTCCGCACCAGCCCGTAGGTGTGCCGGTGCCGAAAGTACAGCCACACCGCGAAGAGGATCACGAGTGGCATATGGCCCCAGAAGTAGATCCAGTTCATCACCCGGATCCACGCTCGCGAATCCAGGATCCACCCCTGCATCTGGACCTCCCAATGGAACCCCAGCGCCTTCTCGAACGAAACCAGGTCTGCCGCGTTCGCGAACGCCTCGGCCTCGCGGTCCACCACCGCTCCCCGTATCCAGAAGTAGAGGAGAAACGCCACCACCACCCCCACGAGCTCGTGCAACCCCCAGCGGTCGGCGGCCTGCCACCACTGCCACGTCCGTCGTGCGAGCCCGTGCCGCTCCATCGCCATCGTGGCGTCAGAGTATCGAACGTACTCGCAAGACGCAGTCATCGGCCACCGGTAAACTCACCTCACCATCCCCACCCATCCGGAGGCCCCCCATGGAGGTCCGCGTCCAGGCCGGCGACATCGCCGCCATCCAGGCCGATACCGTCCTCGTTAATCTGTTCGAAGGCATCACCGCGCCAGGCGGTGGCACCGGCGCTCTCGATACTGCCCTCAAAGGCCGCATCAGCGAACTCATCGCCCTCGGCGACATCACCGGCAAGAAGGGCGCCCTCTCCACCTTCCATAGCTTCGGAGCCATCCCCGCGGCGCGCATCGCCGTCCTTGGTCTCGGCAAGAGCGAAGACTTCGACGAGCACACCGTCCGCGACCTCGTCGCCGAGACGGTCCGCAAGCTCCGCAAGCCCGGCGTCAAGCACATCGCCACGCTTGCCCACGGCGCCGGTATCGCCGGTCTCGATGCGAAGGCGGTCGGTCAGGCCATCGCCGAAGGGGCACTCCTCGGCAGCTACCGCTTCGAACAATTCAAGAGCAAGAAGGATTCTGACGCCGACGACTCAGCCGGCATCGAAACACTGACCATCGTCGAGGACGACGCGGCGAAGATGGCCGCCCTCGAAGCCGGTGTCGCCCGCGGCAAGGCTTTCGCCGATGCCACAAACTTCGCCCGCGATCTCGCAAACACCCCGGCGAACCACCTCTACCCCTCTGATCTGGCCGATCGCGCCGTCAAGATGGCAATCGCTTCGGGCCTCGAGTGCGAAGTCCTCGAAGAAGCCGACATGCAGCGCAAAGGCATGGGCTCTCTCCTCTCCGTGGCCGCCGGCAGCGACCAGCCCGCCAAGCTGGTCCGTATCAGCTACCACGGTTCGGAAGGCGAAGGGTACGACGTTGCCCTCGTAGGCAAAGGCATCACCTTCGACACCGGCGGCACCAGCCTGAAACCAGCCGCAAACATGCACGCAATGAAAGCCGACATGACCGGCGCCGCCTGCGTCATCGCCGCCATGCAGGCGATCGCGGCCCTCAAGCCGAAGGCCCGTATCGTCGCCATCGCGCCCTGTACGGAGAACATGCCCGGTGGCAAAGCCACCCGCCCCGGTGACGTCGTCACGGCAATGAACGGCAAGACCGTCGAGATCCTCAATACCGACGCCGAGGGCCGCCTTGTCCTCGCCGATGCGGTCTGCTGGGCAAACGAGCTTGGCGCCCGCCACATCGTCGACGTCGCCACCCTCACTGGCGCCGTCACACACGCTCTCGGCGACGTCTGCTACGCAGTCATGACGAACAACGACGCCTTCGCGACCCGCTTCGAGTCCGCCGCCACCACTGCCGGCGAGAAGACCTGGCGACTTCCAATGTTCAAGGAGTACGACGAACTCGTGAAGAGCGACGTTGCCGACATCAAGAACGTTGGTACCCGTGGCGCCGGGACCATCGTCGGCGGCAAGTTTATCGAGCAGTTCGTCGGCGACACCCCGTGGGTCCACCTCGACATTGCCGGGATGGACACGATGCCGTCCGATGCCGGCTGGATCGTGAAAGGCGTCAGCGGCGTCTCCGTCCGCCCAATGATCAACCTCGCGGAGAGCTTCGCGAGCTAGACGCTTATCCGGAGACAAAGAAAGGGCCGCCCAATTTGGGCGGCCCTTTCGGCATTACGCAATCTGCCGGAACTAGAAGATGTTCTTCTGGGGTTCCTGCGACGTTGAGTCGGTCGATGCCGTGGGCTGCGAAGGGGCGGCCGGTGGCGGCGGAGCCTGGACCTGGGCGGGCGGCGCCGGCTGCTGAACCTGGGCCTGCTGCACCTGCGTCTTGGCTTCCTCTTTGTCTTCGTCCTTGACGGCCTTGCGGAACTCCTTGATCGATGACCCGAGTTCCTTGCCTACCCCGCTGATTCGGCCGACGCCGAACACCAGGAGAATGATCACGAGGATGATCGCCAGCTCCGGCGCCCCGAGAGATCCCAACATACTTCGCTCTCTTTCCCGCCCCGTCGGACGGATGCTCCTCTATGCTACACCAGCGTGCCCGCACGCAACGAACCGCGCTTTACCGCTACCAGAGATACGATGCCGACCTGCCGCCAGATTGGCACCCAGCCGATCTGCTAAGACATTCGCTCCACGAACACGTCCATTACACCGCCGCAAATCTTGTCTTCGCCATCGGTGGGCTGCGTCAGGTCGACGGTGACGATCCGGGCCTTGCCGTCCTTAAGGACCTCCATCGCTTCCTGCCAGACTTCTGCCTCCCCACAGCCCCCACCAATCGTCCCGAAGAACGAACCGTCCTTCCGGACGACCATCTTGGCGCCGGTCTTGCGTGGGGTCGAACCTCGGGTCCGCGCCACGGTCGCCAGGACCACCGGCTGCCCCTTTTCGATCGCCCCTATCAGTTCGCGATAGATCTCGTCTTGCATGCCCTGATCGTCGCAAGCTCCTCGTCGGATTGCAACTCGTTAGCGCCAGCGGGGATAGCTCCCGAAGACGTTGAGCATCGCGCACAGCGGCCGGATGGCGTCGAGCGCAGCTTTGCATTCCGGGTCCGTCGCGTGCCCATCGAAGTCGATGAGGAAAATGTATTCGCCAAAGGTCTCACGCGTCGGCCTGCTTTCGAACTTCGAGCAGTTGATTCCGCGGTCCGCGAATTCGTTCATCACTCTTGCGACCAGTCCGGGCCGGTCATCAGCGAATCGAAATGCGATCGAGGTCTTGTCGCGGCCGGTCGGCTCCTGGTGCCCGGGCCCCACGATCACGAAGCGGGTGACGTTGAGGTCCGAGTCCTGGATGCCCTTGGCTAAGACCACTCCCCCATGTAGCTCCGCCGCCCGCACCGTGCTGATTGCCCCCGCCGGGACGGCACTGGCAAGCGCCAGTTCCACGGCCTGCGCGGTCGAGAGCGCCGCTTCCTGCTGGGCATTTGGAAAGTGGTCCTCGAGGTAGATGCGGCACTGGGGAAACGCGGCTGGGTGGGAGAAGACCACCGCCACGTCTTCCTCGCGGGTTCCCGGCGCCACCACCAGGTTGTGGATCACCGGTAGCAGTAGTTCTCTCTGGATCCGCAGTGGCGTCTCGTGAATGAGGATGTCGAGCGTCTCCGCGACCGAACCATTCAACAGATTCTCGATGGCCATCACGCCCTCGTCGGCGAGGCCTTCTTCCACTGCTCTCGCCACGGCTGCATGCGTCGGTCTTGGCAAGAGGTCCGCGTCCCTTCGGTACTGGAGCGCGGCTTCCTCGCCGAACGTGCCCGGCGGACCGAGGTAGGCAAGCCGCATCCTCAGGTGTCCAGTCCATGCGTGGTGCCGATGAGCGCTTCCTTGAGGGCGTCGACGCCTTCTTTGCGCGTCACCAACACCAGAGCGTCGCCGGTGTACACGATCGTGTCCCCGTGTGGGATCCTGGGGGCCCCTTGCTCGTCCACGATGAGCGCGATGAGCGATTCGGTGGGCAGCAAGATGTTTTGAACGGCTCTCCCGGCAGCTGGCGAATTCTGTGGCAGCCGGATCTCCACCACCTCAAGCCCGCTCTGGAGCTGCAACAACGGCACCATATCCGTGACCGGTAGCTCCACTTCTATCTGGGCCAGGATCGCCTGGGTCGCCGAAACCGTGGTCTCGAATCCGAGGCGCTTGAAGAGATCCTCGTTTCGCGGGTCGTTGATCCTCGCGATGATCCGGTTGGCTCCCCGGCGGCGGGCAATCATGCAGGTCACGAGGTTGTCCTCATCATCACCGGTCACGGCGATCACCAGCTCCGCTCGCTTGATCCCCGCGCGGTCGAGCGTCGCCACTTCGCAGCAGTCGCCCTCCATGACCGCATCCTCAATCTCATCGTTGATGATCCGCACCCTCGCCGCGTCGCGTTCGACAATCAGGACTTCGTGGTTGCCCCTGATTAACTCCTCGGCAAGGTAGTAGCCGACTTTTCCGCCACCGGCGATCAGGATGTACATCTACGTCCCTGCCTCGCTCAGCCCCAACATACCGAGCATCACGTTCGCGCCCATGCTGGTCGGGCTGAACGTGCGCAGCGCCGGCTCGTCGAACATCTCCTGGCGGATGGGGTCGTAAATTCGGCATAGCACCTGGGGCACCTGGTAGAGCTCTTTCGCAATCTGGCTCGCCATGTAGTTTCGGTTGTCGCCCTGGGTGACGGCCACGAAGGCGTCTGCCTCTTTGATGCCCGCGCGCTCCAGGACCTTGGAGTTGATCGCGTTTCCGGTGATCTTCTTCCCTTCGTACTCTTCGGGTAGCCGCCGAAAGGCCTGGGAGTCGAGGTCGATGACCGTGACGTCGTGGCCGTCTTCCGCCATCTCGGCGGCCATTCGGGCGCCGACTCGCCCGCAACCCATGATCACCACTTTCACGCCTCCTTGCCTCCCTCCCGGATGATCCAGACCTCGCAGGGCGCTTTCCGCAGCAGATACTCGGCAGTTTTTCCCAGGTCCGCGCCACCGCCAGATGCCGCCGGGATTCCCACTGCAATCACCGTGGCGCCCTGCCGGGTCGCCTCATCCAGGATGGCGTGGCCGGCTGATCGGGCCTGGAGGAGCGCGGCTTCCAGGGGGAAGTGTCGGTCGGCCGCCAGTTGTTCCGCTTTCCGCAGGATCATTTCGCCCCGCCGCGACTCGATATCAAGCTCGGCGTCGACCGGGTACTCCCTGCTCACCTCAATAACATAGGTCGCTATCACCTTGGCCTTCTGATGCCGTGCCGCTTCGCCGGCAACCGCCAGCGCATGCATCGTCGCCGAGGAGGACATGAGCGGCACCAGGAACACCGCTTCGCCGTTAACCATCGATGTTTTCGCTCCCTGTCCGCGGAGTTCAGGTTTCGTCGTCCTGCGCGAACCATAGGCGTACGCCGCCATTAATCACTAGCAGCACGCCGATTGCGGTCCCTATCTGCCACTTCCATGGGAATGCGTCCGATGCAGCGGACGGCAACCCGGACTGCGTGGCGACGAAGAGGATCAACGCCACGCCGAGGATGATGGAAGTCACGGAGAATATGTAATTGGCCGTCCGCATGGTGTGCACAACTGCTTCCAATCGGAGAAAACAGCCTCCTCCGATCGTACGTTGTTCTCCGGGAACGTGGAATCGGGGCGAGAAAGGTCACGCTCCCACCCCGATCCGCATGTCTCGACTCGACGGGCTAGGCCTGTGGCAGTTCGGCCGCTCCCTGCCGGCGGCGGCCATAACGAAGCACCACGAGGAGCACCAGCGCAGGCACCGCAAGCCACATCGCGGCAACCACGAGATACGCGCTCGCGGCCGCCAGGCGGCCGAGCGTGCTTCCCGACCAATCCATTGCATCGGCAAAGACCTCGGTGAACGTCCGGCTGCCGCTACTCACCTTTGGGCTGGCCTTGGCCACGACCGGCGAGATGTCGACGCTCACTGTGGCGAGGTCCGTCAGGTTGTCCAACAGGTTGAGACGGCCCTGTATCTGCTCGATCTGCAACCGGACCCCGTCCAGCCGATCGTTGACCGTCAGGATGTCGTCAATCGTGTTGGCGCGGTCGAGGAGCACGAGGTACTGCGACTCTGTCCGTTCGAGGTTCCGCATCCGACTGGTCAGGTCGGTGTACTCCTCCGTCACTTCGTTGGAGCTGGAGTCCTCACGGATCACACTTGCGCCCGTGATGGAACGGAGAGAATCCAGCACCGTGTCGTATTGCGTCACCGGAACGCGCACCGTAATCGATGCGTAATCCCCGCTCTCGCCGTCGTCGCCTTCCCGGCTGGAAAGACTTGACTGCTCGACAAACCCTCCCGCCTGTCGGGCGATGAGCGAAGCGCGGTCGAATGCCGAGCGCACGTCGGTTGCTTCCAGTGCGAGGTTCGCTGTGAAGATGATCTTGCGGTCGAGCAGGCTGCTATATGCGTCCCCTGTGTCGCCGCCCGGATCGCTCGAGACCGAGGCATTGCTGGCCCCGTCAGCCTCGCTGCTCTCTCCTCTGACAGTCGCGTTGGCGCTGGCCAGGGGCAGGCTGTTGTCGTCTCCCCGGCTTTGGCCGCTGTGCACGTCGTCGCCACATGCCGCCAGGACAGTAAACATGGCGACCAGGGCCGCCCCAAGGAATATTCGTCGTCGCATTGCTTCCCCCTGCGAGTTCGGATGATTCCTCTGACGGCGGGGCGAAAGTTAAGGTTCCCTCCCGGGAAAGGCGACGAAAAGAAAAGCGGCCCCGGCGTTGAAGCCAGGGCCGCTCCTGCGGTGGGCGGTTTAGCCGCCCGGCTTAGTCCTTCGCCGCCTCGACCACGCCCTTGGGTGTGATCTTGAGCGTGCGCGACCGTGCCTCCGGCTTCTTCGGAAGCGCGAGCCGGAGGACGCCGTGCTCGAACTGCGCATCCGCCTTGTCGGCGTCGATGGTGGGCGGCAGACGGAGCGATCGCTGGAAGCTGCCGTAGCGAAGCTCCTGGCGAATGTACTGCTCGCCTTCCGTCTTGTTCTTCTGCGTGAATTCGCCCGAGATGGTCAGGACATCGTCATTGATTTCGATGTTGACGTCCTCGGGGTCCACACCGGGGATCGCCGCTGTTACGACGAACTCCTGGCTGTTCTCGGCCACATCCATGGCGAGGTCGGACCGGCCCAGGTCCTCGCCGTTCAGGGCTCGGTAGGTGGGACGGAGCCGCTCGTCGAAGACGCGGTCCATGGCGTTGCGGAACTCCATCAGTTCATTGACGGGGTTCCAGCGGGTGATGGTAGTCATGGTGGGTTTCCTCCTCTTGAGGTGCATGAGTATCCCCTGTAACGTACCGCATCCGAAACGAGACTGGCAAGAGACTTGATAAACAAATCATCAAGGAATCTCCTATCAGACAGGTTTGCCTCCCTGCAAACCGCATTGCTACGATGAACACAACGATGGCTCGCAACTTCTACGACACCCTTGGCGTTTCGCGCTCGGCCTCCGAAAAGGAGATCCGTACCGCCTACCGCAAGCTCGCCCGCCAGTACCACCCTGACGTCAACCCCGGCGACAAGGCCGCCGAGTCACGGTTCAAGGAAATTGCCGCGGCCTACGACGTCGTCGGCGACCCCGAGAACCGCAAGAAATACGACAAGTACGGCGACCAGTGGGAGCATGCCGACCAGATCGAGGAGATGCAGAAGCAACGCGGTGGCTCCTGGAGCTTCACCTCCCCCGGCGACGCTTCCCGTGGGGACTTCGATTTCGGCTCAGGCGCTGGTAACGGCGACTTCGGTTCCATCTTCGAAAACCTCTTCCGCCGCGAACGGGGCGGTCCCCGCCGTCAACGCGGCCCGCGCCCTGGCCAAAACGTCGAGACTCCGATCAGGGTCACCTTGGAGGAGGCGTACCACGGCACGACCCGCACGCTCCAGTTCGATTCGACTGAGGCCTGCGGCACGTGCAAAGGCACCGGGGAGACAAACGGCAGCGTCTGCCCCACATGCGGAGGCACCGGCCAGTTGGCGAAGCCGCGTCGTATCGAGGTGAAAGTGCCTGTTGGCGTTGCTACCGGTTCGCGCGTCCGCATTGCCGGGGAGGGCCATCCCGGTTTCGGCGGCGGGCCGAAGGGCGACCTCTATCTTCTCGTGACTGTCGCCAACCACCCGCGCTTCGAACGCAAGGGCGATGACCTCTACGTCGATGTCGATGTCCCGGTCGTCGATGCCGTGCTTGGTGGCGAAGTCGAAGTCCCCACCGTCGACGGGCGGGTGGCCCTCCGGATCAAGGAACTCACCCAGAACGGGGCCTCGATCAGGCTCGCCGGCAAAGGCATGCCGAAGCTCGGGAAGCCGGACCAGCATGGCGACATGTACGCCCGTATCCGGGTCCAGGTGCCGCGCAGTCTCACCGCCGAGCAGCGGGCGCTCTTTGAGCAGCTTCGCGAGCCGGGGACTGAAACCGTGAGCGCCTGATAAAAGGAGACCATCATGGCCGAAACCCCATTCGACCAATCAGACGACATTGCCGATGACGAGCCCTGCTACGTCATCTCGATCGCTGCACGCCTCGTTGGCATGCACCAGCAGACACTCCGTTACTACGAGCGGGCCGGCCTCGTCACGCCTTCGCGTACCGGCGGCAACATCCGCATGTACTCCAACGCCGACATCCAGCGCATCCGCCAGGCCCAACGCCTCATCGAAGAGCTAGGTGTCAATCTCGCTGGAGTCGACATCATTCTTCGTATGGGTGAGCAGATTCGTGAACTCCAGGACGAGATGGAAGTCATCCGTCGCGAGCTCGACCGCCTGCGAAGCACCCGTCTCCCGGCGCCCTACCGCCCCCGTTAGGCGCCCAGAACCACCAACATTTTCCTGACCGGTCTCCGGAGAAAGGAGCGCTATCAATGATGCGTCAGGACCGCTTCACCGAGCAGGCACAGCAAGTGCTTGCAAAATCACAGGACATCGTCCGCGAGCAACGCCACCCCCAGTGGGGTGTTCCGCATGTCCTCGGCGCTCTCCTCTCGATTGAGGAAGGGCTCGCCGAGCAGATCCTTCGCCGCCTCAATGTCGATATCAGCACGTTGCGGGCGCGCGTCGGCGACATGCTCGCCTCCCTGCCGCGCATCCAGCACGATGTCGTCCAGGTCTACACGACGCCCGAAGTTGTCCGCATGCTCGAAACAGCCAACGCCGAAGCGGATCGCCTGAAGGACGAGTACATCGGCGTAGAGCACCTCCTCATCGCTATTGCTGACAACGAAGAGAGCGGGGCCACCCGCATGCTCGCCGAGTTCGGTGTCACCAAGGAAGGGGTCTACCGGGCGCTCCAGGAGATCCGCGGCTCAAGCAGGGTGACAAGCCCTAACGCCGAGAGCCGTTACCAGAGTCTTGCCAAGTACTCGACGGACCTCACGGAACTCGCCGCCCAGAACAAGCTCGACCCGGTCATCGGCCGTGAAGTCGAGATCCGGCGCGTGATGCAGATCCTCAACCGGCGTTCGAAGAACAACCCCGTCATCATCGGCGAGGCCGGCGTTGGCAAGACCGCCATTGTCGAAGGCCTGGCCCAGCGGCTGGCCGAGGACGACGTGCCAGACAACCTCAAAGACAAGCGGTTGCTCGCCCTCGATATGGGCTCCCTCGTTGCGGGTTCCAAGTTCCGCGGCGAATTCGAAGAGCGCCTCAAGGCCGTTATGGAGGAGGTAAAGCAGTCTCACGGCGAGATCATCCTCTTCATCGACGAGCTCCATACCGTGATGGGCGCTGGTGGGGCTGACGGCGCCATCGATGCCAGCAACCTCATGAAGCCCGCCCTGGCCCGCGGTGAATTGCACGCCATCGGTGCGACCACCCTCGACGAGTACCGGACGCGGATCGAGAAGGACCCGGCGCTCGAACGCCGCTTTGCTCCGGTCTACGTCGATGAACCGTCGGTCGCCGACACCATCGCGATCCTGAAGGGATTGCGCCCTCGCTACGAGGCCCACCACAGGGTCGAGATCACCGACGAAGCGCTGGAGGCAGCCGCGAACCTCTCGTCTCGCTACATCACCGAGCGCCATCTACCGGACAAGGCCATCGACCTCATCGACGAAGCCGCCAGCAAACATGTGATCGATTCGCAGGAGCTGCCGGAGGACGTTCGCGGCCTTCGCAAGCGGCTCGATGCCCTCGGCCTTGAGGCCGACGCGGCGGTGGAGAAGGAAGATCACGAGCGCGCCGCCGAGATCAAACAGGAAGTGCTCCAACTCCAGGAGGAGTACGGCAAGCTCCGCGAGGAGTGGGCCCGCGAACACAATGTGGAACTCACCGTCACCGAGGAGGACATCGCCAGTCTCGTCGGTCAGATCACGGGTATCCCTGTCTCCCGCCTCGAGGAGAGCGAGAGCGACAAACTCCTCAAGATGGAAGACCACCTCCACATGCGCGTCGTTGGCCAGGAGCGCGCCATTGAGAGCCTCGCCGACGCAATTCGCCGCGCCCGCGCCGGGCTCAAGGACCCGCGCCGGCCTATCGGGTCGTTCATCTTCCTTGGACCCTCGGGTGTCGGGAAGACCGAGCTGGCGAAGACCCTCGCCGAGTACCTCTTCGACGACGAGGACGCCATGATCCGGCTCGACATGTCGGAGTTCCAGGAGCGCCACACTGTCAGCCGCCTCATCGGCTCCCCGCCTGGCTACGTCGGCTATGACGAAGGTGGTGGCCTTACCGAGGCTGTCCGCCGGCGACCCTACCGGGTCATCCTCTTCGACGAGATCGAAAAGGCCCACCCGGATGTCTTCAACACCCTCTTGCAGATCCTCGATGACGGTCGCCTGACCGATGGGCACGGCCGCACCGTGGACTTCCGGAATACGGTCATCATCATGACCAGCAACCTCGGCACTGGACTGCAGGAGCGGGCCACGCTCGGGTTCACGAAGCGGGCGGAAGGAGAAGACGACCGTTCGCGCCTTCGCGAATCCGTCGACCGCGCACTGCGCGAGCATTTCCGGCCGGAGTTCCTCAACCGGATCGACGAGATCATCATCTTCGAACCGTTGACCCGCGAGGAGTTGAAATCGGTGGTCGAGCTGCTTGCGAACGAGGTGCGCGAACGGCTATCCGACCGTGGCGTCGACTTCGTCCTTACGGACGCGGCTCGCGACCAGCTCGTGACGGAGGGCTACGACCCGGCCTTCGGCGCCCGACCGATGCGCCGGACCATCCAGCGCAACGTCGAGAACGAACTGGCCCGACGAATTCTCGCCGGTGAGTTCGAGCCAGGCGCCCGGGTAACCGTCGACTACCGCGACGGCGAATACACCTTCAAGGCGCAACACACCGAGGCTGCCGTGGCGTAATCCGCCGCTGTCAACTTCGTACAAGGCAGGGGCCCGGACGTTTACGTCCGGGCCTTTACGCTGTCCGCTTATCTCCCACCACTGCCCCGAGCGTTGGCGTCGCCATCGGTCCACGGCCGGTCAGGTGCCGCAGTTTTGCCTTCAGGTTCACCAGCCCGGCGAGGGCACACTTCTCCCGTAGCCCAACAACTGTCATATCGGACGGCACATCGTTCCCGCCGTTCCGTGCCATGCACCATTCGCCCATGTCGTTCTGCGTCGCCCGGAATCCGATGACGAGCCTCCCGCCCGGCCGCAACACGCGAAGCACCTCCCGGAGGTCGCTCTCGATGTCCGGCCAGAAGTAAATCGTGTGGGTGCTCACGATCCGGTCGAACGAAGCGTCCTCGAAGGGGATGCCGCTCACCCGCCCTTCCCGCACATCGAGCCGGTCGGCGTCGACAAGCGCCCGGTTCCGCTTCATTGTCAGCCGTACCATGTCCGGCGAAGGGTCGACGGCGCCGAACCGGAGGTCTGGCACCGCTCTGTCCATCCGCTCGACGAGCGCTCCATGAGCAGGCCCAATCTCCAGCACGCGTTCTCCCGGCTGCGGGTCGAGGAGCTCGATCGCCCAGCGATGCATCGGTTTGCTCATCCGCGCCATGAACGCTGCCCCAATGCGCCCGGGCACGCCGGAAGGTTCTTTGAACGCTCGCTCCATCACCATTTAGAACACCGCAATTGGGTTGACCGGGCTCCCGGTGCCACCCTTGATGTGGAGGGGGTTCACGGTGAGCATGAACTCCCACTTCCGCTCCTCGGCGCAGGCCTCTGCCAGTGGCTGGAGCAGCGAGTTGTCGAGCAGCGGCATCCCCATGAAGACGATCGTCAGTACGTGCACGCCGAGCCCCGCCATGCGTGAGTCGAACACCTGGTAGCCGCAGGGTCCGGCATCCATCAGGTCCCACACGAGGATTGCCGCATCCTGCTCTTTCAATACCGGCGCCGTATCGACGTGGAGCCCGGGCGAAGGCCGGCCACCGGGCGTGTGGTCCGGGTTTGCCGTGTAGAACTTCTCGCGCCCGCTGTAGACGCAGACCGCATCTCCGGGGCGCAATTCGATCCCCTCGGCGTCGGCTGCCGCCAGCAGTTCGTAACCGCGGACGGGGTTGTCGACCTCGACATACTCCGTGCCGCGCAGGCGGGGGATATCGAGGAGCACGCCGCGCGTCGTGATGCCGTTGCTCCAGGCCGCCACGTCGTTCGACTTCGCGCCCAGCGACGAAACATCCGTCGAATCCTTGCCGTTCCACATCTTCCCGTCCCAGAAGATGTGGCAGAGGGCGTCCACGTGCGTCGTCGCATAGCCGTGGTAGCTGATCCCGATGTAGTCGACGCTCGCCTCGCGCCAGGCCCGAACATAGTGCTGCGCCGGGTTGAAGTTCCCCGGCCCACCGACGGTGTTCCATGGTCGCGCCAGCGAGACCGCCCGCCCGCTGGATACGGTTGCGGCGGCTTCCCGCCGCTTCTCCGCCGTGATCAGGTTGATCGTCCCGGCGCTGTCGTCCGGTCCCCAGCGTCCCCAGTTCGAACACCTGTCGAAGAAGGTAAGGACCTCGGCCTCGGTCGGCACGGGATGGACAACGGACGTCATGGCTTTCTCCGCAACAAATCTGCTCCGGCGATGCTACGCGGACACAGGGCCACCTGCGACCGCTAGGAAACGAGGATGCAAGGGTCTGTTCCTCGGCGTCTACGAACCCTGATCGTCGTCCCAGGTCACATCCGACTCTGGACACTGGGATTGCCAGTCGCAGTAGCGGCAGGCGGGGCCCGGAGTCGCCGGGAAGTCGGTCGTGCGCTGCATCCGGTCCGCGTTTGCGGCCATCAGTTCCATAGTCGCCTGGGCATCGTCGCGCACAAGCTCGCGCACCCGTTGCTCGTCCTTCTTCAGGTTCCAGCCGATAGCCGTCACCCGCACCTCGCGTCCAAGCCTCAACGTCCGCCGTGCGGCCACGTGGCCGATGTCCAGCTGGATGTCGGTCTGGTCCTCGTCCTCGTAGTTGCCTGTCTTCCAGTCGATCACGACGTAGTGGTCAGCTGCCTTGCGATCCACGCGGTCGACGCGAGCGCTGAGTTCCATCCCCCGGCTCGGCCATGGGGCGAGGGTCTCCCGCTCTGCCCAGCTTTCCTCCGGCTCGAGCGACCGATGGGCCTCCACACCCTTGTCGTAGAGCGCCATGGCCTCGTCATACGCTTCGGTGCCGGGCGCCGCGCAGGAATGCTTCGGCATCCGCAGATAGATGTCCATTTGCTGCCGTGCAACGCCTTCGTCCTGGGATTGCGTGAGGATGTGCATTGCCCGGTGAACGGCCTTGCCCACCACCAGCGGCACCACGTTATCGTCGCGCTCAGGCCAGGGCTGTTTGCTGAGGTACTTGAACCAGTACTGCTTCATGCAGGTGTGGAACGAGCGCAATTTGGCGGGCGTGATCCTGAACAGGGTTTGCGATTCGCTCATTTGTTCGCATGCTACGCCCGGCCGTGGAAGGCGGCCACCTGGCATCGCAAGGGAAGTGGCTAGAGCGTCGGGGCAGTCATCCGCAGCGGGAACGTCGCGACAATGTCGTACTCGGCACCCCGAGGCGTCAGGCGGCTCCGCATGAGCGTGATCTGACTCGTACGCCAGTCGACCTCGGGGACCTTGAGCCGGCCGACATCGACTTCGATCTCCGCCCGTCTGCGCGTCGGTACGGTGTCGCGCACCCGGCCGAGGGTGAGATGGGGCCGGAAGGGCCGCCGCTCCGGTTCGAATCCGACGACGGACAGCGCCAGGTTCACATCGCGCACCATCGCTTCGAGACGCAATACGTCGCCAGCGATGCCGACCCACATCGTCCGGAGGCCTTCGCGGCCGCCAAAGGTGCCGATGTTCGAAAGTTCGAGGTTGAATGGCGAATGGCGAACAACCGCCTCCTGGAGGGCCATCTTGATCGCCGGGAGTTTCTTCTGGGAGACCTCGCCGAGAAACTTCAGCGTCACGTGGACACCGTCAGGCCGAACCCAGCGGACATCATCGCCGCTGGTCTCCTTCAGCTTGTCGGTGATCTCGCCAATGGTCCGCTGGACCTCGCCGGGGACTTCGCACGCTACAAAAACCCGAACGTTGTCGGATGGTAATTCACTCATATGTCGTATCGCTCAAAGAACAGTCGTTTTGCGTTGTCGCCCCCCACGGCCGATTGGGTATCTGCGTCGAGGTGCTCGACCGTCATCGCGTACTGGCGGGCTATTCCCAGCAAAGGGAAGTCCGAACCGAACAGTACGCGTTCTGCCCCCACCACGTCGATAAGCCGCAAAACGCTTTCTTGATCATACAGGAGTGTTGTTGCCGCCGTATCGAAAGAAATCGATAGGAGGGATTCACGTACCTCCGGCATCTGTACCGCCCAGGCGAGTTCGCCTCCCTGGTGCGCGGCAACCATGCGCGTCCCCGGGTGCATCGTTGCCAGCTGCCATAACTCCTCGGCCGAGATGCCTCCTCGTTTCCCCGGATACTCGTGTCCGAACTGTTCGGAGACGTGCCAGAGGAGCACGGCGTTGTGCGCCTCGGCCACTTCGCAAAGCGCGTGGCCGGCAGGGCCCAGTGGATCCCAGCCCTGATTCCACGGGCGAAGTTCGCCGAATCCCGCCGACCATGTGAGTGCCGCCTCCGCTATATCTCGCCACCCGCTGACCGCTGGATTTACGGTCGCGAGGCAGGCAAACCGACTATCGCCCGCCAGCTCTCGCAATGCTCGGTTCTGGCAATCTGTCTCGTCTGCGCCAGTGAACGCGAATCCCGCAACGACCGCCCCATCGAAGTCGGCCCTTTCCACGGCGGCAACGATGTCTCCGGGAGAGGCCATTTTCGCGGATGGGTCGGCGTACATTTCGGCGAAACTTGGATCGGCGCCGGCAATGGCTTCGCGGCGCGCAAGTTGCTCCTCGGCGAAGGCATGGACATGCGCGTCGATGCGCGCCATCGGCTAGGTCCGTCCTGCCCAGACAAGACCTGTGGCCAGCAGGTCGGCGCCATGGTGCTCTCCTTCGACAATCGCCTCGACCTCGAAGATCCGGGCTGTCGGCCGCTTACCCGTCATCTCAACCACCGGGCTCTCGGCCAGGTGCCCGATCACCGCCTCCGCCTGCTCGCGCTGCTCGAACAGGTAGAGCGCACCCCATTCGCCGGTCTCCGGGCTTGAGATCCATGTCTTTTGGCGCAGCCCCTCCATCTGGCGAAACCGCGGCATCGAACGCGTCCAGAGATACTCGCGGAGTTCTTCGAATGAAGCCTTCGAGTCGCTGGAAAGATCCCACAAAACGAGCAATGCGTGCATGCCGCCACTATACTCCGGGCCACATCTCCTCCGGATACGTCTCCATGGATTGGCAACCTGTCTACGCCGAAGCCCTCGATATCTTCGTGCGCTACCTCCAAATCGATACCAGCAACCCGCCTGGACGTGAGGCGCCCGCCGCTCGCTTCCTCGGCTCCCTCCTCGAAGCCGAAGGGATCGAGTGCGAGTACATCGAGATCCAGCCCGATCGTGAGGCCGTCGTCGCACGCCTCAAGGGGGATGGCTCAAAGCGGCCGCTCATGCTCTGCAACCACACCGATGTCGTCCCCGTCGAGCCCCAGTACTGGACCTACCCGGCCTTCGAGGGCCACATCGAAGATGGCAAGGTCTACGGTCGCGGTGCCGTCGACATGAAGGGCTGCGGCGTCATGCAGACGATGGCCTTCATCTTGCTCCACCGCCTGAAGGCGCCCCTGAAGCGCGACGTTGTGTACCTCGCCGTCCCTGATGAGGAGGCCGGGAGTATTTGGGGCATGGAGTGGCTCTGCAAGAATCGGCCCGACGTTGTTGATGTCGAGTTCGAGCTCAGCGAGGGCGGTGGCGGGTCGTCTAGCTTCGCAGGCAAGCCCACCCGCCTCTTCTCCGTTGCCACCAACGAGAAAGAAGTCTGCTGGCTCAAGCTCACCGCAGTAGGCACCCCCGGCCACGGCAGCCGGCCACACGCCGACAACTCCGCGGTCCGCCTCATGGAGGCGCTCCTCAAGCTCAACGCCATGGAACACCCGTTCACCTGGACCGCCGATACCACCGCCTATGCGAAGAACCTGGCCGAAGCCGGCCTCCTGCCAGACTTCGACAATCGTGCCGCCGTCGAAGAACACGTCCGAAAGTCACCGGAACTCCTGGCGATGTTCACCAACACCCTGAACATCACGATGCTCAACTCGGGCATCAAGGCCAATGTGATCCCTGCCAAGAGCGAAGCCGTCATCGACTGCCGGCTGCTGCCCGGCCAGACCAAGGAAGACTGGATCGACCATCTCAAGGGCGTGATTGACGACGAGAATGTCCAAATCGAGCTCTACCTGCCGGACCAGGGGGCCAACATGCCCGTCGAGTGGGACACGGAACTCTACCGGACGATCCATTCAGTCATTACCGATGCCATGGAGGATGCCGTGGTCACTCCCACGATGACCGTGGGGGGCACGGACAACCGCTTCCTGCGCACCCAGGGGATCCCCGCCTACGGCTTTATTCCTTGCCTGCTCAGCCGCGAAGAGCGCGCCGGGTTCCACGGCAACGACGAATTCCTGACCATCGACAACCTCAACATGGGCACCGAACTCATGTACGAGATCGCCCACCGCTTCTGCACCTAACCGGCACCGCCTTCCGCCATCGTTGCCCGGCATGCGTAAGACGGGGCAGTGCGTTGCAAACAGAAACGCACTGCCCCAAACTGTCGTCATGACATCGCCGGCAGCTCCCATCAATCCCCGCACCGGCCAGCCGATCACCGTGGAGAGCCTCAACGACCTTTCCTCGGGATCTCTTCCGGGCCTGGTTGGTCTCGTCATTACCGATTTCGACGCGACCGCCCGAACGGTTTCTGCTCGCCTGCCGATCCGTAACGAACTTCTTGCCCCAAACGGCTACCTCCATGCAGCCTCGGTGATCGCCCTGGCGGACACCATCTGCGGGTACGCAGCGCTTGCCTTCCGCGCCGAGGGGGCGACGGGGTTTACCACCATCGAGCTGAAGAGCAACTTCGTCGGGACTGCCCGCGATGGCGCCATCCGTTCGACAGCGCACCTTCTGCACGGCGGTAGGACCACCCAGGTCTGGGAGGCGACGGTCGAGAATGAGGCCGATGGTGCGCCGATCGCGTTCTTCCGCTGCACGCAGATGATGCTGTACCCGCGCGGCTAGTTCGCTATGTCGTCGCGGAGTCTCCCATTGCCCGACGGAGCCAGGTGATGTGAGCGCTCTCTTCGAGCGCCGTGATCCAGTGAAGCGCCTCCCACAGCGTTTGGCCGCGTGCGTAAGCGCCGTGGCCTTCCAACACCACCGCTAGCTTCGATTGCAGGCTGGCGGCGATGTCCACCGCCTGGCTCGCGCTCTGCTTGATGACGGGCACCGTTCCCAGGTGGAGCTGCCCTTCGAGATCCTCTGGTTGATATTCCTGAAGCCCGAAGGTCACCGCCACCGCGTGGTGGGGGTGCGCATGGACAACCGCCTGGGCGCCGCCGAGGGCATAGATAGTGGAGTGCAACACCGTGTCGCTTGAGGGTGGCGGCCCCTCGTGTGCGCCGCTTGCGCCGACGTGCGCGATATGGCGGCTTTCCAGCCGCCCAAGCATCGTGCCGGTGCCGGTAATCCACATCGCGTGGCCGTCGCGAAGGCTGAGGTTGCCCCCGTGACTGCTTACAAGTCCAAGTCGGTAGAGGTCGCTACCGACTTGCTGCATCTCCCAGAGCGTGCCGTCTGGCACCGACATACCGCTACGCTCCGCCCCCGTCGACGTAAATCCGTTGCCCGGTGACGTACCGCGCGGCGTCCGAGACGACGAATCGCACGACGTCGGCGATCTCTTCCGGCTGGCAAACGTGGCCAAACGGCATGCGTTCATCCAGTTGACGCATATCGGTGACGCCCTGTGTCGCCCGGACCAACCGCGACCCCATCTCAGTCTCCACCAGGCCCGGCGCCACGATGTTCACGTGGATGCCGTTCTTGCGTTCCTCCTTCGAGAGGCCGATCGCCAGCGCTTCCATGGCGGATTTCGCCATATTGTAGGGCGCGCCATTGGCGCCGAGCCCCTTCGTCGCGCCGCTCGTGATCATCACAATGTCGCCCCGCTCCTGCTCGCGCATGCTCGGGATACAGAGCTTCGAGAGGTAATGCGCGCCGAAGGCATGCGTGGAGACGACCCTCCGCATCTCTTCCGGGTCGGTTTCTGCTACCGACTGGCCACGACTGGCGATGCCGGCGTTGTTCACCAGGATGCCTACGCTTCCAAAATCGGCCAGCACCTGCTCGACCATCGCCTTGTCGGCTTCGAAATCATCCACCGACGCCGAATACGCCTTCGCTTTTCGCCCCAGCTTCTCAATAGCAGCGACTGTCTCCTGGGCAGCCTCGTCATCGCGTCGGTAGTTCACGGCAACGTCTGCGCCATCGGCTGCCAATCCCAGCGCGATAGCCCGGCCGATGCCGCGGCCGCCTCCCGAAACCAGGGCTACTCGTCCTTCAAGAGTCATTGTCGTTCACGTCCTCCATGCAACGGGCCCAATTCTACGCGGACGATAGCCCGGGCGAAGAATTGGGCGCGGCCCCGCGAACGGCTAACGTAGACACAACTCATCTACGCCGAGGGTCCGATGCCGCCGATTCTGGTTCCCATTGATGGTTCTGAGCATTCCTGGTTCGTTCTGCCCCACGTCGCCCGCTTCGCCGAGGCGCTCGGCGTCCCGATCAGGCTCGTCCGGATCCTCAACCCGCTGCTCGATGTTGGCGACGAGTTTGCGCCGTCGGTGCTTGAAGCGGCACAAGGCGTCGCAGCCCGTTGGAAAGAGGACCTCGATCGCTACGCCAGCGACCGGGGAGTGAAGGCCGAAACGGCGGTCGAAATTGTCGGACGGAAGGAGTCGGTCTCCGACTCAATCGTGCGCCTCGCAATGCAGTGGGAAAGTCCCGTGATTGCCCTCAACTCACGAGGGGCTGGCGCTCTTCACCACCTCTTTCTCGGCAGCACATCGCTCGCCGTGCTCGGCAAGGCCGAACGTCCGGTCTTCCTCACAGGCCCGCGGGCCGAGGGCTCCGATTCTTCCCGACCCTATCGTGCTGCGATCACCAGTGATGGTTCGGATGCAGCTCGCGCCGGTGTCGCTCGTTTCGCGGGGCTGTTCCGTGGTACGGCTATCGAGCCAGAGTTGGTCGGGGTCTACTCCGCGGCCTTCGGCGATCGCGACCCAATGAGCGAAATGGCAGATGCCCGCGCCCATCTCGAGGAGATGCGCGACCTTTTTCCCGCCGGCGCCCACCTCGGCACTCATGTGTTCGACGCTGCCGGCTACGAATCCACGGCACACGCGATCGTGAGGGGTTCAATGGAACTTGGCGCGTCGGTCATTGCCATGGCAACCCATGGCCATCGCGTGGTGCGCCACTTGGTCGCCGGCAGCACGGCCGTGGGTGTACTCAAGAGTTCGCCGCTGCCTTTGCTGCTCATACCGGCCGACTAGCAAGAAAGGCCCGGAACTTGCTCCGGGCCTTTCTTGCTGGATTGGCGATGTCCGTTTGCTCTCAGCCGCCACTCTCGGCGGTTGGCGAGCCCATATCCATATCATCCATCCCGGCGGCCTCATCGAGCGATTTCACAGGCACCTCGAGGGTTACCTGACCGGCCTTGTCGAAGGTCAGGTCGACGTGGATGGTGCCGCCGGCCTGAAGGCCGTTGTCGAGGCCCAGCACCATGATGTGGTAGCCGCCCGGTGCGAAGGTCACCTCGCCATTTGCCGGAATGTCGACGCCCCCCTGGACCTCCTGCATGGCGGAACCCACGACCTCGTGGATCTGCGCTGCTGTTCCAACATCGGCACTGGCCGACAGGAGCGTGTCCTCCGCGCCGTTGTTCTTGATCGTCAGGTATACGGCGGCAACGTCGTTGACCGACTCGCGGGTGTAGACCCCGCTGATGTCGAGGTCACCGACGCTGACCATCGCCATCGAATCGTCCGGCGTAGCAGTCGCGGACAGCGTCGTCGTCATCTCCGCAGGCGACCAGCGCGAGCGAGACAAGCGAAACCAGCGCCAGGGCAATCAGGCCCCGGCGCGCTTTGAGCAAAGAGTTCAACTTTCAGTCCAACCTTCTTCAACGAGTTTCTTGATGTCGTGAGCCCAGTGGTCGCGGGTGATTCCGAGCGGGTAGACCACGTGAGCGATGTCGTCGTCTGCGGTGAATGCGAGCACATAGGCGCCGTGGTTCACTGCGTAGTTGCCGCTGTCGTCCAACGGAACCTTTTCGCCAGGGGCCATGCCCATCTGACGTTGGAGGTCCTCGAGCGTGGCCGGATCGCCCGTCAGTCCGATGAAATCGGTGTCAAAGGCATCCAGCCATTTGCGCATCGCCTCCGGCGTATCCCGTTCGGGGTCGGAGGTAACGAACACCACCTTCACCTTGTCGGATATGGCCGGGCCGAGCTGCTTGAGCACCGTCGCGATGTCGAGCATGTGCGTTGGGCAGACGTCAGGGCAATGGGTATACCCGACGTAGAGCAGGGTTAGATACCCCTCGGTGTCCTTGACGATGTCGAAGTTGTTCCCCGACGTATCCGTGAGGACAAAGTCCGGCTTGTGGGGGGCGGGGGCAACCTGAACGCCCCAGTAGGCCGGGTCGCCGGAGTCACCGCCGCCAACGGTGATGTCGGGAGTGGCACCGCTGTCGTCGCCGCCACCACAGGCCGTGAGGCCAAGGCTTGCAATGGCCGCGAGGGCGAAAGCAACTATCCACCAGGAGCGCAACTGGCTCATGGTTCTCATCCTTTCGTTGCAGCTGGCTTCAGCTGCTTCTGTGGGCCGCCCGCCTTACGGCGCGCCCTTGTTGTCGTCCCTTGGCCCGTCCGAACGCCTATCGCGAACAAAGGCGAGCGGTTGCTGCCAGTGCCGGAGTCCAGACGGCGCCTGTCGTCGAACCCGTATGTCCGCTACGAATTGTCACGGGGCGTTTGCCGGGGTTCACAGCGACGAGGCTCGCGGCGGACGCAGCTCGGGACCGATCCCGAGGATAGGCGTGGGGCGCCATGTTGCCGTGACGGCCATTGTCGCCAGTCCGTCGAGGCCCAGCGCTACCGCCTGCTCGCGGAGGTCTGCGGCCGGTGCCTCTGGTGAGGCCGGCGCCTGCGAGCAGCGCGCGGAATCCGAATGGCAGTGGCCGGCGTGGTCGCCGTGGGCGTGAAGGCTGACGCCGGCTCCCCCCAGCGAGAACTGGGTGCCGGGGATTGGGATCGAGACAGGAATCTGCCAGTGGCCGATGAAGAGCAGACTGGGCAACCAGGCCGCCAGGAGCAGGCAGGCGACCGCCGGCGAACCAAGCTCCGCACCCACTCCCCTGTCCACGTCCCTATAGGAACACCCGTACCGTGGGCAATCAAGCGCGTGTGCGAGGCCACTCGAAACCGCGGATTAGCCCCTCGGCAGTCCGAGACCTCGTGTCGCCACGATGTTGCGCTGGATCTCGCTCGTTCCGCCCGCAATCGTCGACGAAACGGTACGGAGGTACGCCTGCGACCACTTCGTCTTGACGCCGTCCGTCGGTGCCTGGCCATCCATCCCGAGAATTCGCACGGCCGTTCGCGCGAGGCGTTGGCTCAACTCGCTCGTGAAGAGCTTCGCGATAGACGCCTCGTGATTCGGAACGCCGCCCGACTCCTGGATCCCGATGATCCGAAGGGAGAGCAAGCGCGTTACTTCCACTTCTACCTGGCGGTCCGCCAACTCCGAGCGATGCTGGCTGTCGATCCCGCCGGGCCGTGACTTGGCAACCTCCACCAGGTCCTCGAGGTCGCGCCGGTTCGCAGCGTTTCCGCCCAGGGCCGAACGTTCGAAGTCCATCGTTGCCATGCCCACGTACCAGCCCCGGTTCATGTCACCGACAAGCTGGCTGCGGGGCACCCGTAAATCTTCGAAGAACACCTCGTTGAATTCGTGGGAGCCTGCCATGTTCACCAGCGGCCGCACCGTGATGCCAGGCGAGCGCATGTCGGCGAGCAGGTAGCTGATGCCGCGGTGCTTTGGGGCATCAGGGTCGGTTCGCGTAAGCAGGAAGATCCAGTCGGCGCGGTGTGCACCCGATGTCCAGATCTTCTGGCCGTTTACCACGAAGTCGTCGCCGTCCACGACCGCTCGAGTCTGGAGCGATGCGAGGTCGCTGCCGGAGCCCGGTTCGCTGTACCCCTGACACCACTTTTCGTCGCCGGAAAGGATCGCCGGAAGGAAGCGTTTCTTCTGCTCCTCCGTCCCATACAGCATGAGGGTCGGGCCGACATAGTTGATCCCGATAAAGTCCGGCCCGGGAACACGGTTATAGGAAAGCTCCTCGTTGAAGACGGCCTGCTGCCGGAACGTGGCGCCCATGCCCCCGTACTCCTTCGGCCACGCCGGCGCCGACCAGCCCCGCTTCGCCAGCTTCGATCGAACGGACATCACGCGGGCCATGGCTTCGTCACTGGCGATGCCCATCGCCTCGGTGCCACGCTCCTCGTCCGTGAGGTCGTTGTGGATAAACGACCTCACCTCGTCCCGAAACTCGGTAATCTCTGCGTTGTCGCGGAAGTCCATTGCCTGCTCCTCGTCTGTGCGTTTGCCCTGGTGCTTGCCGGCCGATTCTACGGGCAGGGCGTAAGTTTTGCTTTGGGCGAAACGTCTTCTGAACATAAACAACACCGTGAATGCTATAGCGCCTTAACATTTCCCGTTGTGTAATGGTTGCCCCAAGCCCATGGGGGGTGTCGAATTCAGGCAGGGACCGACGGGAACTCGAGATCAGGGGTTGCCCTTATCTCCTCCCCTTGCGTGGCGGCACAGAATAGGCGGTGGGCCGATGCCAGCAATGCGCCAGCACGACAACGATCCTGCGACCACCACGACCGCAAGTCGCGGTGTCCTTCCGCTCGTGGCTGCCACTTCCTTGTTCGTCCTCGGTGTACTCGGCCTTCTCGGCATCCTTCCCCTTTCTCCTTTGCACAACAACGCCAGCGGGCCGTCTTCTCCCGGTAGCCCCGCTCCCCTCGCTCGCGCCCCCGGTGAGACGCCCCCGGAAGAGGGCGCGCCCGATGCCTACGTCGGCCTTTTTAGTGGCGACTCAAGCATCCTTCCCCCCGTGGTTCGCGAGGTTGCCGAAGAAGCCATCGTCGTGAGCGCTTCGGATTCCGGCGGCTCCGTTACCGGCGTCGAGCTACCAACCGCGACCCCAACCGCCGAACCAACCGAAACCCCGGAGGCTGAACCTACTGATACGGCGACACCGACGCAGTCTCCGATGGCAACCAGCACGCCCACTCCCACCGGGGACGACGATGTATCGGATCTGCCCAACGGGAGCCATCAGCAGCCGGACAAGCCTGTCGTGGTTGTCGTCGATCCCCAGCCGCAACCGACGCCTCCCGGCCCGGGGAACGTTAACCCTGCCGAATCCCGCTAGGTTGCGGTCTCTGCGTCCCGGCTCCGTAGCCGGGATGGCAGTCCTCGCGGCGAGACGAGATACGTCGCCGCAAACAGGCCGATAGCCACTGTCACAATCGAAGGCCCTGCCGCGAGGTCGGCGTGAAACGACACGTAGAGCCCGGCCACCGTCGAGGCGATCCCGGCGACCGCCGCGCCCAACATGATCAACACCATCCGCCGGAAGAGCAGTGATGCCGCGGCTGCTGGCGCAACGAGCATCGCCATGACGAGCACCACGCCCACGAGTCGGAATGCAATCACTGCTGTGAGTGCCACCAGCGCCAGCAGTCCCATCCATGCCAGCGTAACGGGCACCCCCGAGGCTGCTGCCATCTCCTCGTCGTAGGCGGTGAAGATCAGCTCGTCGTAGAACACATAGGTCGTGACGAGCACAACGACCGTCAGCACGGCCATCAGCCAGAGGTCCTGGTCGCTCACCCCGAGGATGTTGCCAACAATGAAGGAGTTCAGTTCGAGCGCGTAATTGTTAGCGCTGCTGATGATGAGCACGCCCAGGCCGAAAATCCCTGCGAAGAGCAGGCCGATTGCGGTGTCCTCCCGGAGCCGCGCGAGGCGAGTGAGGAGGGCCACCGAGACGGCAGTGATCACACCCGCGATTGCGGCCCCGATGCTGATGGCAAGCGACCCACCGCCGAGGATGAACGCGATGGCGGCCCCCGTAAGCGACGTGTGTGCAACGGCGTCGCTGAGAAAGGCGAGCCCCTTGACGATCACGAACGTCCCGACGACTGCCCCGGCGAGCGAGATGAGGATGCCCGCATAGAGAGCACGTTGCATGAACTCGAATTGCCATGGCTCGGTGAACCAGCCCATCAATCGCTCCCCGGATCCGGGTGAGACGACACGCTGTGGTGATGCGACGGATCGCCATGAAACACCATGAGCTGCCGCCCGAATGCCTCATGGAGATGGTGATCCGTTAACACCTCTGCGACGGGCCCGCTCGCGAGGCAACGCCCCGCCAGCAAGGCCGCATCGTCGAAGTGGCGGAAAACACCGTCGATATCGTGGGTGGCGACCACCACGGTGCGGCCTTCATCAGCCAGCGAACGGAGCAGCCGTGTGAGCTGCTCATCGGCGCCTGCATCGAGCCCGGCCGCCGGCTCATCGAGCAGCAGGAGGTCCGGCTCCCGCACCAGCGCTCGCGCAATCATCACCCGCCGCCGCTGGCCGCCACTCAGTTCTGAAACCTGGCGCCGTCGTAGATCGGCCAGTGAGACTGCCTCGAGGGCCGCGATGACGGATGCCGGGGTCCGGAACGGCATCCGAAACCGAGAGCGGCGTCCGTAGAGCCCCATACCCACGACCTCGGCGACAGTCACGGGGAAGTCGGCGTCCGCGCTGCTTGCCTGCGGAACATAGCCAATCCGTCCGGACTCGCCCGGGAAACGGATATCTCCGGATGTGGGCCGGACCTGTCCGACCAGCGTCCGCAGCAGCGTGCTCTTGCCGGAGCCGTTGGGACCCAGGAGGCCGAAAAGGGATCCGCGCGGGACACCGAAGGACACATCTGAGAGCGCCGTGACGGATGCGAACCGCACCGTGAGGTCGGTGACCTGGATCGCAGGACTTTCAGCAGGTGAAGCGAGCGCACTCATTGATACTGGGTATCAGTATACGCGCCTGGAGACTTGAGGCGAACCCTACTGGCAGTTCGCGCAGACTCCATAGAGTTCAAGGCTGTGGCCGGCCAGCCGGAACCCGGCCGCCTTCGCCTGCTGCTCGATCCGGCCGTCGATGCCCGTGTCGGCGAACTCGGTGACGGCGCCACACACCCGGCACACCAGGTGGTGATGATGACCGTCCGTCGCAATCTGGTAGCGCACCGTTCCATCTTCGAGGGGGACGCGGCAGACGACTTCGAGGTCCTGGAGGAGCTTCATCGTCCGGAAGACCGTGGCCCTGCCCACATCGGGCAACTCGGCACACAGGTCTTCGATCGAGCATGGCTGTACGCGCTCCATCGCCTGGACCACGCTCTTTCGGGGCTCCGTCAGCCGGTAACCTGTGCCCTGGATGGCACGCTCGGCAGCTTTCGTCATGCTTCTATGCTAGGTCACGCGGCACCGGCCGTGATAGATCGACGGCCTAATTGCGCGGTTCCCACGACGTGAAGCGCATCGCCAGCAAAAGGCCGGCAACGCCCCACACCGCGACCACGGCAAGATGACCCCACTCGAAGCCCGCCCCGCTCTCAAAGGGGTTGAAGCCCGTCTGGAGCGCGATCGACAGGTGGCGGACCGGGAAGATGTTCGCGACCCACTCGACCCACTGCGGCGTATCCGTATTGGGCGGGATGAACACGTCGGAGATGAAGAGGAGCGGCAATACGGTCGCGTTTACCACGGCAGGCGCGGCATCAGCGTTCGGGATGATTGCGACGACCGCTATCCCCAGCGCCGAGAAAGCCGCGGCACCCACGATAAGCGTCAGAAAGATCGCGGGGAGCGTCGTGGTCGGGACCGAAACGTCGTAGAACACACGACCGAAAGCAACAACGAGCACCGAGAGCAGCACCATCACGAGCGTCAGGTAGCCGACCCGTCCGAAGATCAGAGACCACGATGGCAACGGCGTGCCCCGCACACGCTTCAGGAGCCCCTGGTCCCGGGCGACGGCAAAGCTCATGGCGAGGCCCGTGTAGCAGGAGTTCACGACGGTGAGTGCCACGATGGCGGCGACGTAGAACGTTGCAACCTTCACCGTGCCGCCCTCCACGTCCAGATTGTCGTTCCCGAACATCAGCGTGAAGATGACCAGGAAGATCAGCGGGAAGATGATCGTGAAGAAGGCCTTCGCCGGGTTGCGCCGAAACGCAAGGTCCTCGTAACGAACCTGGCGAAGTGCCAGTTGCAGGCCGCTCACTCTTTCGAGCCCTCCGGTTCTGCTTCGGTGATCTGGAGATACACCTCTTCCAGCGTCGTTTGACCGACCCTGAGGTCATCGAGGTCGATGTTCCCCTCCAGTGCCCATGTCGTGATCCGGTGCAATGCCTCTGTTGGGGCTGAAGTCGCAATCGTGTAGATACCGCCGGATGCTGTCGCCGCGAACTCGGCAGGGATCGAGATCCCGGTACGTAAGCGGAACCGGATGGTCGTCGAATCGGCGCCACCGGTGAGCTCCCGGGGCGTCCCTTGCCGGATGATTCGGCCCTGCGCGATGATCGCCACCCGGTCAGCCAGGGCTTGCGCCTCGTCCATGTAATGCGTAGTCAGGACTACCGTCTTCCCCAGGGTCCGCAACCCGGAGATCATCTCCCATGCGTCGTGACGAGCGCCGGGGTCGAATCCGGTGGTTGGTTCGTCGAGAAAGAGCAGGTCAGGGTCGCCGGCCAGCCCCACCGCCACGTCGAGCCTCCGTTGCTGTCCTCCTGAGAGCCGCCGAACCCGCGTGTTACGTTGCTCCTCAAGCCCCACCAGTTCGAGCAACGTCGCCGTTGGCAAAGGCGCTTCGTAGTAGCCGCGATAGAGGTCGAGCGTCTCGGCGACTGTCAGATACGGCTCTACTCCCGTGCTCTGGAGGACGATCCCGATGCGTTCTTTGAGGCCACGATCGCCATCTTCCGGGTCGTGCCCGAGAACTTGCACATCGCCAGCCGAACGCGAACGGAATCCTTCCAGGATCTCGACGGTCGTCGTCTTGCCCGCACCATTTGGGCCCAGGATCGCGAAAATCTCGCCCGCACGGACAGACAGGTCGAGGCCCCGCACGGCTTCCACATCCCCGTACGACTTTCGCAACCCCCGGACTTCGATAACGGTGTCGTCCGCCACACAGCGAACGTACCACCGCCATGAGATCCGCGACATCGTCGCCGGTGTTACACCCCCACCACCAGCGCTGCGGTGTAGCCGCCATTCACATCGCCAAATGACTCTTGGCGTCGCGTGCCGCGGTCCAATCCTGTAGCGTTGCCGCCACTTCGAACTGTCGCGGAGGTGACCCGTGATCCTCGACAAATTCCGCCTCGACGGCAAGGCGGCCATCATCACCGGGGCCGGTACAGGCCTTGGGCGCGCGATGTCGCTTGCCCTCGCCGATGCCGGCGCCAACATCTACGGCGCCGCCCGCCGCCTCGAGCCGTTGAACGAGACAAAAGCGCTGGTGGAGGCGAAGGGCCGCAAGATGGTCGTGCGCTCCACCGACGTCACCGTCAGCAGCCAGGTCAATGAGATGGTCGAAGATGCCATCGCCCAGTTCGGGCGCATCGATATCCTCATCAACAACGCCGGCATCACCGAGCGCGGCCGCGGCAAGACCCTGCCGGAATTGGACGACGAAGACTGGCGCGTTGGCATCGATGTGAACCTCACCTCCGCCTTTTACTGCTCTCGCGCCCTCATCAACCACTTCGTCGACAACGGGGGCGGAAAAATCATCAACATCACCTCCGGTTGGGGCTTCCGCGGCGGCAAGAACAACTTCATGTACTCGGTGGCAAAGGGCGGCATCATCCAGCTGACCAAGGCCCTCGCCATGACCTACGCTCGCGAAGGCGTGCGAGCCACGTGCATCGGCCCCGGTCTTATCCCCAAAGAAATCCCCGATGAGTTTCGCGAACAGCGCAACGGCACTCAGCCTGTCGGCCGCCTCGGCTGGTCTCGCGACATGGGGCCGCTCGCGGTCTTCCTCTGCTCCGACGCTTCCGAATACGTCTCCGGGGAAACGGTCCTCGTCGATGGCGGTGCTATTGCCGCCGGTCTCATTCCTGCCGGCTACGCGCCGCTGGCCGAAGGGTAGGTCGAGATGGCTCGCGAAATCCCTGTCCCGCCAATGGTGGTCCCGGAGGACGAATACGACCTCGGCACGCCCACGCCATTCAGCCTGAAAGGGCGCCATGCACTCGTAACCGGCGCCTCCGGACCCCTCGCGGAAGCGATCGCCCTCGGCCTTGCCGAAGCGGATGCGACTGTCTCCCTCGTGGCCGCGACTAATGCACCGACGCCGGGGCCGTCCGCCGGTGACATTGTCGCGGGCTGCCGGACGCTCGGCCGTGCCGGCGCCCAAACAGAAGCCGACCTCACCGCTCCCGACTCGTTCGAACGTGCGCTCACGGCAGTGGAGGCGGCCGCGGGACCGGTCCACATCCTTGTCAACGCCAGTCACGCTGCCAACATCAAGCCCGTCCTCGACGCCTCCGTCGACGAATGGCGGCGCGAACTCGACCGAAACGCGACGTCGGTGTTCGTTGCCACGCAGGCCGTTGGGCGCCGTATGGTCGACCGCGGCTACGGGCGCATCATCAACCTCGCCAGCGTTCTCCACGACCGCGCCGTCCCGAACGCCGCGATCTTCGCTGCCTCCCAGGGCGCTGTTTTCGGCTTCACCAAGTCCATTGGCGTGGAGTGGGGCCGCTCCGGCGTTACCGCCAATGTGCTCACGCTCGGTTTCATCGACGGCGTGCCGGGCATCCATGCCAATCCCGACATCCGCGCAATCCTTGAGCGCTACATCCCCCTTCGACGGCTGGGCAGCCCCGCCGACATCCAGGGCGCCGTCGTCTACATGGCCTCGGACCTCGCGGAGTTCCTCGACAGCGAGTCCATCACTGTCGATGGGGCTATCCAGGTACACGCATAGCGCAGACCCGGGGTCGGCACAGTCACGGCAACCGGAAACGCCCCACCTGAGTGTGAAGTGGAGCGTATTAGGGGCGTCCCCAAAACGAGGTCAGGCCTATCCCGATGGGCGCGCTGTTGGGGCTTTGAGAGACTTTCGATAGACGCAATGCGTCATCCCAATTCGGCCAGGTGCAAGCCTTCATGAAGTCGCTCGTCCAACAGGTTGGAATCGATAGGGCGGATCTCGAACTCCACCTCAAGTGGATCAATCTCACGGAGAACGATCTCGAACTCATCCGAGCGACGCGCCCATGGCTCGAACCCCAGGCTGACGCCATCGTCAAAGAGTTGTACGACCACTCGTTCGCCTTCTCCCCGTTTGTCGACAGGATCGGAGAATCCGGGTCAACCCGCGTCCGGCTCGAAGGCGCGCAGAAGGCTTACTTCCTGAACCTGCTCGAGGGCAGAATCGACGACGCCTACGTCGAGCACCGCCTGGTTGCCGGCGCAGGCCTCGCGGCCCTCAACCTCGAACCACGCTGGAATCTCGGCAACTACTCTCTCTACGCCGAACTCGTCTACAAGCGCCTGGCCAGGAAGCTCAAGGGACAACGGCTTGTCGACACCATCCTCGCCTTCCAGAAAGCATTCGTCCTCGATCAGACCCTGGCCATGGAGACCTATATCTCCGAAGGCGTGCTCCAGAAGCTCGTTGATGTAAACGACATCCTCACCTCATCGTCGTCCCAGCTTGAAGACGGCAGCGGCCAGGTGGACATGGCCGCCCGCGAAATCGCCAATGCGATCCAGGAAATCGCCAGGGGTGCCACCGAACAGACCGAACAGATGACGGCGCTCACCTCGGAGATGAGCCAGCTGGCAGAGGCCAGCGATTCTGTCGCGTCCGGCGCCGCGGATCAGTTCACCGCTGTCCAGCAGGCCACGGCGTCGGCGAACCAGGTCGTTCAAGCGCTCGAAGCCGTGTCGGACGCGGCACGCTCGGCCCGGGAGAAGAGCGCATCTTCGGTTGAAGCCGCGAGGGAAGGCATGGAGAGCGTGCAGCAGACCGTGGAAGCAATGGGCACCATCCGTGGCGCCGTCATGACGACCTCGAAGGAGATCGAAGAGCTCGGAAAGCAAGGCGACGAGATCGGTGCCATCATCCAGGTGATCGACGACATCGCCGGCCAGACAAACCTCCTCGCCCTCAACGCGGCTATCGAGGCGGCAAGGGCTGGAGAACAGGGACGCGGCTTCGCTGTCGTGGCTGAGTACGTCAGGTCGCTCGCCGAACGAACTGCCGGAGCGACGAAAGAGATCGGCCAGCTCGTCGCTGCCGTTCAGCAAGGCACGGGTCAGGCCGTGAAGGCCATGCAGGCCAGCGTGGCCGACGTGAATGAAGGGACCGCCCGCGCCGAACAGGCGGGGACCGCGCTCCAACGCATCGTCGATAGCGCGAACGACGTAAGCAGCGAGATCACCCGCATTACGAACTCCGCCGACGAGGTGCAAAGTGAGACAGCCTCGCTGGTGGAGGTCATCGCCGTTGTGGAGACCGTGGCAGAGAACCTCCATTCCCTTTCAGAAGAGATGAACGCAGCCAGCGCTCGTGCGGCGGATTCGATCAGCAGCATCACAGCTGTCGCCGAGGAGTCTGCGGCGGCCAGTGAAGAGGTTTCGGCCTCGGTCGAGGAAGTCTCCGCGCAAACCGGCGAGCTGGCGACGCTGGCTAAGGGCCTGGCGGATATTTCGGGCGAGATGGCGACATTTCTTGCCCGCTTCGGGAACCTCGCCCACAACTCAAAAGGCGAAACGATCCGCCTCGTCGCCTGACCCATGGGCCGGGTCACGGGCCCCTGGCCAGCCGAACGGGCGACAATTGAAGAGAAAAGGCTGGCACGGCTGGAGGGATTCGAACCCCCGACCCTCAAATACGGCACATGCCGCATTCCCAGGGATGTCACCACTGAACCAGCATCGCGACCGTTGCATGTGACCAAATCGGGGACTCCGCAAAGAGGGCCGTTCCACGGCCCGGCGGTCTCCTGGCAGCGGAGGGCCTGTTTGGGGGTCGCAGTTCGACGAAACCGTCGGTGAATGCCGGCGGCTCTCGCAGTCAGGGACACTGCACGACCGCAGTCAGTGCCGAATGGGCGGGCGGCAGAGCGCGAAGCACTTCACACCGGGTCCAGCGCCGCATATGGCATCATTGCGCGGCCACGGGGCTATGCTCTGGGCGACCGGGGGAAGGCCGTGAGTGACGGCGAGCAAGAGGAACTGGCAGCGCGAGTCGCTGCATTAGAGCGTGAACTTGAGCGCGCCCGCGAGCGGGAGCGTGCGAGCGCGGAAATCCTCCGGACCATCAGTACTCATGCGACTGGGCTGGATGCGGCCCTCGAACGAATTGCTGTCGCCGCTCAGGAACTGTTCCAGGCAGACCACGCAGCGATAAGCGTATGGGACGGTAACGAAGTCAAGGTGTGGGACGCTGTCGCCGGCTCTATCCGCCGGCAGAGCGATACCTACGAAGCAGGTCTCACGTTCGGTCGCGCTGCATACGAGCGCGGGACTCCGGTCATCGTTGCGGGCCCGATCGAAGACTGGGAGGCCGACTACCCGGGGGCGGCCGAAGTGAACCGAAGAGCCGGTTGGACCGAACTCTCGGCCAGTGCCGTCCCGCTGATGGCGCCCGATGGCCCCATCGGGAGTCTCCTGCTTATCCGCCCCGGGGCGGAGGCGTTCACCGATGAGGAGGTCGGGCTTCTCGAAGGATTCGCCAGCCAGGCTGTTGTGGCACTCGAGAATGCGCGGCTTATCGGTGAGCTGGACGAGCGGAACGAAGACCTGGCGGCGACGGCGGACGTGCTCCGGATCGTCAGCGAGTACTCGACGGACCTGGAGACGGTTCTAGACCGGGTGATCGAGCGCGTCTGCAAACTCGTCGATGCAGACCGCGGGTTTACGTTCCTGGTGGAAGGCAATCGCCGGCGGGGCAGCGGCATCTACGACCCGAATCCGCAGGAGAGCCGGTTCAACATTGCTGAGGGCCGTGAGCTCGACCTCACGGTGCCCGTGGATACGGCCATCCTCGAGCGCCGCCCCGTCCACGTCTGGGGCACCCGTGACGAGATTCGTGAGCAGTTCCCCAACGCAGGGGGTGTTGCAACCGAGGTGTCGACGAGGTTGTGCGTGCCGATCCTGCAGGGCGAACAGGCGATCGGGGGCATCGTTCTTTCGCGGTCGCGCATTGCGCCGTATTCGGAGCGAGAGATTGCGCTGGTGCAGTCATTCGCGGACCAGGCGGCGATCGCGATCGGAAACTCGCGGCTGCTCGGGGAGTTGGAGGAGAGCAACCGGAGCAGGAGGAGGCGCTGGCGGCGACGGCGGACGTGCTCCGGATTGTCAGCGAGTACTCGACGGACCTGGACGGGGTGTTGGATCGGGTCATCGAACGCGTCTGCAAGCTGGTGGATGCCGATCGTGGGTCTGCGTTCCTGGTCGAGGGCAACCGGCGGGGGCAGTGGGGCCTATGTTCCAACCGGCGAGAACCCGTTCCGGGTGGCGGAGGACAAGAGCTTGACCTGACGAGACCGGTCGATGCCGCGATCCTCGAACGACGCCCAGTTCAAGTCTGGGGCACCGGTGACGAGGTCCGTGAGCGCGTGCCGCATGCTGGCGGCGCGGGCGGCGAGGAAGCGACAAGGCTGTGCGTGCCTATCCTCCGCGGCAATGAGGCGATTGGCGGGATGATCCTCTCGACGATCGCGTATCGCGCCGTATTCGGAGCGAGAGATTGCGCTGGTGCAGTCGTTTGCGGACCAGGCGGCCATCGCGATTGCGAACTCGCGGCTGTTCCGGGAGCAGCAGGAGGCGCTGGAGCGGGAGACGGCGCTTCCGCGAGATCCTCGAGATCGTCAGCAGTTCGCCGACGGATGCGCCCCTGGGTTCGATGCCGGTGAAGCGTCGACGCCATTCTCGAGGTTGGATCTCGGCTTTGCGACGCGGACGGCGCGGCGTTTTCGCTGGTTCAAGGCGACCAGATTCGTCCAGGTGGGTCGGGGCCGGGTTGATTCCGAACCTCGGCCAATCCGCGCCGATTGAATCGACACGCGTCTTCGGCCGAACCGCTGACTCGGAACGGCGCATCGTGTTCGTCGAAGACCTGGCGACGGCCACTGACGAGTATCCGGAGACCGCGGAGATACGCCAACGACTGGCGGTCGATCATCTCGGCTCCATTACTCCGCCAAGGCGAGGCTGTCGGCACACTCACTTTCGCCCGCACCCGACCGTCGGCATTTACTCCCGAACAGGTCCGGCTCATCGAGACATTCGCCGACCAGGCCGTGATCGCAATCGAGAACGCGCGCCTGTTCCGCGAGCAGCAGGAGGCGCTGGAGCGCCAGACGGCGATGGCGGAGGTGCTACGGATCGTCAGCCAATCCCCCACGGATCCGAGCCCTGTGTTCGATGCCGTGTGTGAGGCCGCCGCACGCCTGCTCCAGAGTGAGGGGGCCACGCTCTGGCAGGTCGATCCGGAAAAACGCGTCCCCATCGGCTGGTCTTCGCCCGAACGCCAGTTCACTACCACGGTTTCGCCGCCCGTCGACGACAGCGCCACGGGCAAGGCGATCGCGACCGGACGGCCGGCGCGTAACCACCTGAATCCGGAGAACTGGCCAGCGTTCGCCAACGCCTCTAGCCGTCCCGGCATGCACATGCCGCAAGAGGCGATTGCGGTGCCGATTGTCCTCCGGGGCTCACCAGTGGTGGCGCTCACCGTCGTCCGGCACCGGCCCCAGCCGTACACCGAGGCCGATGAGCAACTCCTTGAAGCCTTCGCCTCGCAGGCGGTCATCGCCATGGAGAACGCGCGGCTGTTCCGGGAGCAGCAGGAGGCACTGGAACGGCAGACGGCGATGGCCGAGGTGCTAGAGATCATCGCGGAGTCACCGACGAATGCGGCGGTACTCGACGGGATTGTGGAACGCGCGGCGGCGCTGCTCGGGCGCCAGAGGCCTCGTTCGCCCACATGGTCGACGGCCGTACCGAAGTGGTGGCCAACCGGCAGGGCACGATGACGCTTGAACAGCCGTGGGTGCCGCCAGGTGGCGGCTTTGCGGTGGCCCACATTTATGGACTGGCGAGTCGCTTCACCTGTACGGAGGGGATGCTGCAATCGAGGACGAGTACCCGATCGAGGCAGAGACCTTCAGGCAGGCGGTATTGGGGCGGCCGTGTCTGTGAGCTGCACGAGCCACTGGTCCGGTGCTGGGCGTCCTGAGCGTGTTCCGTCCTGAGACCAACGCGTTTTCGAACGAGCAGGTTCGTCTGCTCGAGGCTTTTGCCCGCCAGGCAGCGATCGCGATCGAGAACGCCCGGCTGTTCAACGAGCTGGAGGAACGGAACCGGGAGATCACGGAGGCCCTGGAGCGGGAGCGTGCGATGTCTCGCATCCTCGAAGTGATCAGCAGTTCACCAGCCGCGATTCAACCTGTGTTCGAAGCGGTCGTTGCCGAGGCGGGGCGCCTCACCGGTGCCCAATCGACGGGGGTGCTCCTCGCGCGCGATGGACAACTCGTGCCTGTAGCTTCGGACGGTGCGCCTTTCGAGGTGCCGATTGCCCGGACCACAGCCGCAGGCCGAGCGTTCCTTGACCACGCGCCGGAATACATCGAGGACTACGAGGCGGATGGCGACACGGCACTGCTTGCGGAGTACGAAGGGCGGTATCCGAAGACTGTTGTGGCGGTCCCACTCGTGCGCCAGGGCGTGGCGATCGGTGTGATTACGCAGGGCTCAACCGACACCGTCCGCCCCATCAGCCCCAAGCAGATCGCGATGCTCGAAACGTTCGCCGACCAGGCCGTTATCGCGATGGAGAACGCGCGGCTGTTCAACGAACTGGAGGAGCGAAACTCGGAGCTGGCAACGTCGCTGGAGAGGCAGACGGCGACGAGCGAGATCATGGAGGTCGTCGGCACTTCGACGGCGGACGCTGAGCCAGTGCTGGACTCGATCGTCGAGCACGCGGGCGAACTCTTCCAGGCAGACGCGGCGGTCATCCTTCGGATTGAGGGGGATGAGCTCATTCCCCTGGCCGGCTACAACCGCATCATCCCGTGGACCGCCAAAGGCAACCGGTTCCCTTTGTCGGACATGGCAGGAAGCGCTCGCACACTTACCGAAGGACTGGCGACCCGGTCGGTACATTCGCGGGACGAATACGTTAAGGAGTTTTCCAAGAACCGGGCTACGGAACGGCTCGACGCCGCGTTCCCGGATGGATGGAACCTCGCGCAGCTGTTCGTGCCTCTCCTGAGCAGTGCGCGGGTGGACGGGGTCATCGTCGTCTCCCGGTCCGAGGGTGGTACAGCGGTGCCAAGGCCATTCAGCGACCAGGAGCAGGCGTTGGCAGAGACGTTCGCGCGGCAGGCGGTCATCGCCCTGGAGAACGCGCGGCTGTTCAACGAGCTGGAGGAGCGCACCGAGGAACTGACGGCCTCGGCAGAAGTCCTTGCCATCGTCAGCGACTTCTCGGCGGAGCTGCCGGACGTGATGCGACGCCATACTCGAGAAGGCGCTGGCGTTGAGCGGGGCAGACCGTGGTGCCGTCTTCCGAGTGGACGGGGGAATGCTACTTTCTGAGATGGCCACCCGCGATCCGCAGGGGATCTTCACGCCCGAGGATGACGCGCGGATGCAGGCGCCCAAAGACCTCAACCCGGGGGTCCCCGGCCATCGCGCCGTGCTCGAGCGGGCGGTCGTGCACTTCGCCGGGACCCGCGAACCGTTCGTGGCCGAGTTTCCTGGGATGAGCCTGTTCTCCTGCGCAACGGTGCCGGCGGCAACGGTGCTGGCTGTTCCGGTGGTCCGGGAGGGGACCTCCATCGGGTGCATAGCCTCTGTGGAAGGATGGCCGGGCGGAGCTGTTCACGGATGCACAGGTGCGCTTGCTGGAGACCTTCGCGGACCAGGCGGCCATCGCGATGGAGAACAGCCGTCTCATTGGTGAGCTGGAGCGCAGCAACCGCGTGGTCACTGTGGCCCTCGATCGGCAGAGAGCGACGGCCGAGGTCATGGGCGTCGTCGGGATGTCGGTGGCCGACGCGCAACCGGTGTTCGACGCGATCGTTGCGCGGTCAGCCGAGCTGTTCCAGGCCGATGGCGCTACCGTTGGACTGCGCTTTGGCGACGAGTATCAAAATGTAGCCGTCTCCATCCGGACGAACGCCGGCGTCACCAGGACGCCCACCGGACACCGCAGGCAGTTCACCCGCGACGACGGCCACGGCGAGGCGATGCTCGGCGGGAAGGCTGTGGAGTTCTACGGCGATCACGCCGCCTACGTCGCCCGGTTCGAACCATCCAGGTCGGGCCATGCGGCGTTCTGGGCCGACCGCCCCGATTCGGACCATATGGCCCTCGTCGATCTGCCACTCACGGCTCGGGGGGAAGTCTTCGGCGCCCTCTGTCTCTACCGCATGGGCGACCCGGCGACATTAGCGCCGTACGACGCCAACGACATCGGCCTGATGCAGACGTTCGCCGACCAGGCCGCCATCGCCATGGAGAACGCGCGGCTGTTCAACGAGCTGGAGGAGCGCACCGAGGAACTGACGGCCTCTGCCGATGTGCTCCGCATCGTCGCCACCTTCGCCGCCCAGCTGCCGGACGTGATGCGGGAGATCGTCACGCGGGCCGTCAAGCTCATCGATGCCGACTTCGGGATCGCATTCCAGGTTGAAGGAATGCGTTTCGGCACGATGGCGGTTCACGACCCGGGGGTATTGGTCACCGAACTCGGGAGCCGACGGCTCGAGGAGACCGTCGCCCTGGACCACGGGATTCCCGGGCATCGCGCGGCCATTGATCGCTCCGTCGTTCATTTCGCGGGCAGCCCGGACGACTTCCGGGTCGCTTTCCCCAGCACGGATCCCGTCTGGGCCGAGGACGAGCGCACGGTGCTGGCGGTGCCGGTGCTGCGCGACGACCGGGCGATCGGCGTCCTCGCGATGTGGCGAGCGCGGTCCGAGCTGTTTACAGACTCCCAGGTCCGCCTGCTGCAGTCGTTCGCGGACCAGGCCGCCATTGCCATGGAGAACAGTCGTCTCATTGGGGAGCTGGAGACGAGCAACAGGGAAACGCAGGAAGCGCTGGAGCAGCAGACGGCAATCTCGGCCGTGCTAGAGATCATCAGCCGCTCAGCTCAGGACGCCCAGCCTGTGCTGGAGGCGATCGCCCAACAGGCGACGGCGCTGCTGGGAGCTGAGCTAGCCGAGTTCATGTCGATCACAGGTACCAGAGGGACGTACACGGCGATCCACCAGACGGACGAGTACCCACAGGAACTCAGGGATGTTGGAACGCGTTTTCTGGGAGAATCCTACGAACTTGGTGCGATGCCCAGGTATGCCGAAATCCTCGACACCAAGCGCCCGAGCGCCACCACATCGCGGGCCCCGGGTGATCCAGCCGAACTACCTGATGCGTGGTTCGATGGATCACTGGCCATGGTCCGGGCGTTCCACGAGACAGCCTGGGCGGCGACAGGCGGATTCTCGTCGCTTGCTGCGCCGCTGATAAAGAACGGCGAGGTGATTGGACTGGTTGAGGTGACGTCGTTCCACCTGCGCCGGTTCAGCCCCCAGGACTTTGCGCTCCTCCAGACGTTCGCCGACCAGGCCCGCGAAGTCGAGTTGGTCGAGACGTTCGCCGACCAGGCCGTCATCGCGATTGAGAACGCTCGGCTGTTCAACGAACTAGAAGAGAGCAACAGGGAGATCACGGAGGCGCTGGGCAGGGAGCGGGTCACCGCGGAGGTGCTTCGCATCATCGCAACTTCGCCCGGGGACCTGGAGGCGACGATGCCCGAGATCGCGATGGCTGCGGCCCGGCTGTGCGACGCCGAGATTTGTGCGGTCTCGCACGTTGCCGGCGACAACTTGCGAAGCTGGGACAACGTCCGCGGCCGGCATCCGGACCGATCAACAGCGGATGTCCTCGACCGGCCGAAGGGGCTGCTCCCGGCAGCGATCTTCGCCAATGCACCGCTGCAAATAGCGGGACCGCTGGACGAATGGGCCGAGCAGTTCCCGGGCGATGCACGAATGAACCGAATCGATGGACGGCTGCAGCCGTCGCTGCTGGCTGTACCGTTTCCGGCACGGGGCGGACCGGCGGGTGGACTGCTCGTTGTGCGCAACGAACCAATCCCGTTTTCAGAGCAGCACATCGCGATCCTCCAGTCTTTTGCGGACCAGGCGGTGATCGCGCTCGATACAGCCCGGCTGTTCAACGAGCTGCGGGAGAGCAACCGGGCCACCTCGGAGGCGCTGGAGCGGCAGACGGCGATGACAGCCGTACTGGATGCACTTTCGCAGTCGCCCACCTCGGCGGAGCCGGTATTCGAGGCGATCGCGGCCCAGGCGAAAGCGCTCACCGGCGCCGACAACGTCGCTATCCGAGAGCTGGTCGGGGACCTGGTGAAGCCGATGTACAACCTCGCCGGAGTCGACGATCCATCGTCGGGCGAATCGCCACTGGACTCCACGCTTACTTCGAGCATTGCGCTCCGGGAGCGGAGGCCGGTGCAGGTGGTCGGCAGCGCCGAAGACGTCGAAGCGGAGTACCCGGACCTCGCACAGTTCTACCGGAGCCGCGCGGTGGAAGGCTCGACCGCGAGTCTGGCCGTTCCGCTCATTCGCGGCGACCGGGCGAGTGGGGCTCTGGTGCTGGCCCGCCGGGGCGACGTGCCGTTTTCGCAGCCCCAGATTGACGTGTTGGTGGCTTTTGCCGCGCAAGCCGTGATCGCGATGGACAATGCGCGGCTGTTCCAGGAGCTGCAAGAGCGGAACCGGGAGGTGACGGAGGCCCTCGAACAGCAAACCGCCATGGCCGAGGTGCTGGAGATCATCAGCCGCTCGACGCAGGACGCTCAGCCGGTGCTGGAGGAGATTGCGAAGCAGGCCGCCGCGCTGTTGGGGGCCGAACTGGCCGAGTTCATGTCCGTGTCCGGGACTAAAGCGACATACACCGCAATCCACCAGACGGACGAATATCCCGCGAGTCTCAAAGAGGTCGGAGGCAGATTCCTCGGCGAGACCTACGAGCTCAGCGACATGGACCGTCTGGCGCGAGTGCTGACCGAAAAACGACCGAATGCCATTACGTCGCAACGACCCGACGATCCCTCGCAGCTCCCCGCGGAGTGGACCGGGGAATCATTCGCAACAGTGCGCGCGTTCTTTGAAGCGGCGTGGGACGTTTCGGGTGGGTTCTCGTCGTTGGTCGCCCCGCTCCTCAAGAGCGAAGAAGTCATCGGGCTGCTCCGGGTCACCTCGTTCCATGTGAGGCAGTTCAGCCCACAGGAGTTCAGGCTGCTCCAGACGTTCGCCGACCAGGCTGTCATCGCCATTGAGAACGCGCGGCTGTTCCAGGAACTGGAGGAGAGCAACCGGGAGACGCAGGAAGCGCTGGAGCAGCAGACGGCCATGGCGGAGGTCTTGGAGATCATTGCAGGGTCGCCTACTGACGTGGGGCCGGTCCTCGAGACTCTTCTCCGTCGCGGCGTGGAGCTAACCGGCGCGGCAGCAGGTGCCTTTCACGAGCTTTCGAACGGGGTCGTCGCTGTGCGCCATGGTTTCGGCCCTGTGGAAGCTTGGTCCGACGACTTTCTGCAGCAGCTTCGATATAGCCTCGACGATCCCACCCCCAGCGTCACGGCGATCCGCGAACGAAGAACGATCGCGATTGATGACTTGCTCGAAGTCATCGATGAACTGTCGGAACTGGCACAGCCAATCATGCAGGCGAACGGGATACGCAGCGCGGTCTGTGTGCCTGTCCTGAGTGATCGCGGATTTACCGGTTCGTTCACATTCAGCCGGATTGAAGTGAAGCCGTTCAGCACACGGGAGATTGCCCTCCTCGAGACCTTTGCGGACCAGGCGGTCATCGCCATCGAAAATGCCCGGCTGTTCCACGAGCTGGAGGAGAGCAACCGGGAGACGCAGGAGGCCCTGGATCGGCAGACGGCAATCGCCCAGGTGCTGGAAGTCATCGCCGAGTCGCCAACGGAATTGGATCGTGTGCTGGAAACGCTGGCCGACATGGCTCAGCGGCTCTGCGACGGCGACTCCGCGGGCATCTGGATTGGCGAAGGCGACAACATCGTTCTGCGGGGATTGGCGACTATCGACGATGACCCGGCCCGCACCGTTCGTCGCGGCACCCCACCCGTGGGGACTTCCTGGCCAGTCGATAGCGATCGCGGATGGGGAGCGCCAAATATGGTGCTTCGGTCGTTCCGCGAGCGCACCGTGCTGCACACAGAGAACTGGATCGCTCTCGAAAGCGAAGAGCGGCAGGCGACGATCCGAGAGCAGTTGGACCCCGAACCACACCGCGCTTTCGCCGTCGTGCCGATCGTGCACGAGGGGCAGTCGGTCGGCGTGTTCACGCTCGCGCGGATAGAGGCGCGCGCATTCACGGAAGGGCAACTGCGCCTCACGCAGACGTTTGCCAACCAGGCGGCGATTGCCATCGCAAATGCGCGGCTGTTCAACGAGTTGGAAGAGGCGAACGAACGACTGACTGCGAGTGCGGACGTGTTACGCATTGTCAGCGACGCATCGGCCGATCTCGATCGCGTGCTGACGGCGGTTATCACGCGGGCTGCCGCAACTGTTGGAGCTGACGTCGGATTCATCCGCGAGGCGCGCGATGGGCAGACACGGGAAGCCGCGGTCTCCTCAGGAGCCGGAAGCCAAAGCCTCGACAATTCGTGGCAGCCGTTGAACACCGGCCTTATCAGCGATGCGGCAATCCTCGAACGCCGGGTCGTTGCCATCTCTGGTTCCCTGGAGGACATGCAAAAGTCGTATCCGGCGGCGCGAGGCGCCCCCGGCTCACGCCTGGCCGTACCGATTGCGAGGGGCGAAGAGGTATTTGGCGCCATGCTCTTCATTCGGTCAGGGCGCTTCGATGCTTTCACCGACAAGCAAGTGCAGATGGTCATGACGTTCGCCGACCAGGCGGTTATCGCGATCGAGAACGCCCGGCTGATCCGAGAGCTGGAGGAGAGCAATCGGGAGACGCAGGAGGCGCTGGAGCAACAGACGGCCGTCGCCGAGGTGCTGCAGATCGTCGCCCAGACCCCGACGGACGCGACGCCCGTCTTCGAGGCGATCCGGCGGAGCATGCTGCGTCTGCTTGGCGCCGAGCACGGGGGCGTCTACCTTGCCGACGGACACGATCTGGTGCTCGTGGCGGCCAGCGACCAGGCCGGGAGACGGGTACCGGTCGACCGTCCGACCCTCTTTACGCGTGCCTTCGTGGAGGCTAGCTCCTTCCAGATAAGCGGCGATGCAGCCAACGCGGAGCGCGAGTACCCCGACCACGTCGCGGCGTTTAAACGTCTGGGGACGCACTCCGCTGCCGCAGTTCCGCTCATGCGCCAGGGAACGGCGATTGGCTCCATCCTCGTGGGTCGGGTCCTGAACGCGCCGTTCAGCGACGCCCAGATGGCGCTCCTCGAAACGTTCGCCGACCAGGCGGTCATCGCCATCGAGAATGCGCGCCTGATCCGGGAACTGGAAGAGAGCAACCGGGAGACGCGGGAGGCGCTGGAACTGCAGACGGCGATCGGCGAGGTGCTGAACGTGATCGGCCGGTCGCCGACGTCGCTCGAGGCAACGCTGCCGGCCATCGCGAATGCGGCACAGCGCCTCTGCGGTGCAACGGGCGGCGTGGTCTCGTTCCAGACGTCCGAGGGCATATTCGTCTGGGACGCCCACCGTGGATTCCGCGAGATAGCCAAGAGTGAGCGGGACTCGGCGCGCGCCGAGCTTGGTGGACGCAACTTCGGCATGGCAATAATGGAGTCGAACGAGCCACTTCACGTCGTCGGTCCGATCGAGGAATGGGAAGCCGAGTATCCGGCGGCCGCAGAGCGGAACCGGCGCGACGGACTGACTGAGGTGGCCGTGCTCGCCGTGCCCTTACGGCGGGCGACCGGCCCGATGGGCCACCTGCTGGTACTCCGCGACCACGCGACGCCGTTCCTCGACCGGCACCTGGCTATCCTGGAGACGTTTGCGGACCAGGCCGTAATCGCGATCGGGAATGCGCGGCTGTTCAACGAACTGCAGGAGAGCAACCGGGAGACGCAGGAGGCGCTGGAGCTTCAGACGGCGATAGGCGAGGTGCTCAACGTCATCGGGCGGTCGCCGACTTCGCTGGAATCGACGTTGCCGGCGATCGGGCAGGCGGCGCGCCAGCTGTGTTCGGCCGACCGGGTCTCAGTCAGCTACCACGCCTCTGGGGGAGTCTCGGTCTGGGACACGCAGCGAGGTTTTACGGCCCGCGACTCGATCGAGAAAGCCATGCAGGGGCTGACGACCGAGAGGCGCTCGTTCGGATCGGTCGTGATAGAGACCGGCAGGCCGATTCACGTCGTCGGGAGGATCGAGGACTGGGAATCGGAGTATCCGGCCGCGGCCGAGATCAACCGACGGGACGGTCTCACCGAGCTGGCCGTGCTTGGTGTCCCACTCCCTGGCGCAAACGGGCCTATCGGCGCGCTGCTGCTGTTGCGGGATCAGGCGATTCCGTTCGCCGAACGCCACTTCGACATCGTCGAGACGTTTGCCGACCAGGCGGTGATCGCCATCCAGAATGCTCAGCTGTTTAGCGAGCTGCAGGAGAGCAACCGGGAGACGCAGGAAGCGCTCAGCATCCAGACGGCCGTCGCCGGTGTGCTCCAGACAATCAGCCGGTCGGCGTTCGACGTGGACACGGTCCTTCATGCGCTCGTCGAACAGGCATGCACCTTGCTTTCCGGGGTGAACGCAGGGATCGATCTCGTTGAGGGCGACGAGATTCGGTCCCGGGCCTTCTTCCCGCGCAACCTCCCGAGCGCAGAGTTGCTACTCAACCATTCCATTCCGAAGACGGCGTCGTCGTTCCGGGCGATCGCCATTCGAGAACAGAGGACGACAAAAGCGACTATCAGGCCCGATGACCCCCGGTTTGCCCTGATACCAGAAGTTGAGAAGGAGGTGATGTCGAGGTTCTTCCCGGGGACGCAATCACAGATCCAAGTACCACTTCTCACCCCGGCGGGGGCGATCGGTGGGCTCGGCGTCGCTATCGAAGGGGAGCACCACTTTACCGACACTGAGGTCGCACTTCTCGAAACCTTCGCCGACCAGGCGGTGATTGCGATTGAGAACGCCCGGTTGTTCAAGGAGTTGCAGGAAAAGACCGAGGAGCTGGAGGTGGCGTCGCAGCACAAGAGCGAGTTCCTGGCGAACATGAGCCATGAGCTGCGAACGCCGCTGAACGCGATCATTGGCTACTCGGAGTTGTTGCAGGAGGAGGCGGAGGATCTTGGCGACGAGGACTACCTGCCGGACCTCCAGAAGATCCGCACGGCGGGGCAGCACCTTCTGACGCTCATCGGCGGCGTCCTCGACCTCTCGAAGATCGAGGCCGGCCGGATGACGATGTTCCTCGAGGACTTCGACATCGCGAAGCTGGTGAGCGAGTCTCAGTCGATGGTGGCGCCGGCGGTGGAGAAGAACGGGAACACTTTCGTCGTCGAATGCCCGGGGGACATCGGGACGATGCACGCCGACGTGGTGAAAGTGCGGCAGGTGCTCTTCAACCTCCTGGCGAACGCCGCCAAGTTCACCGAGAACGGCACCGTCACGCTGACGGTGGCGACGCGAGGACGAGACTGTGACCTTCGCGATCAGGGACACGGGCATTGGGATGAACGATGAGCAAATGGAGCGGCTGTTCGAAGCGTTCTCGCAGGCGAACGTGGAGACATCGCGCAAGTACGGCGGGACCGGCCTGGGCCTGGCGCTAAGCCGGGACTTTTGCCGGATGATGGGCGGCGACATCACGGTTGAGAGCGAAGAGGGCGTCGGGTCGACGTTCACGATCGTCCTGCCGGAGCGGGTGACCGACAGTCAAGCAAAGGATGACCAATGACCAAAGTCCTCATCGTCGAAGACAACGAGATGAACCGCGACATGCTGTCTCGGCGGCTGGCGCGGCGAGGGTTCGAGATTGCGATCGCGGTGGACGGCGGCGAGGGCGTTTCCATGGCCGGGAGTGAGTCACCGGACATCATCCTCATGGACATGAGCCTGCCGGTGATGAATGGCTGGGAGGCGACCAAGGCAATCCGGGCGGACGAGACGACGGCGGCGATTCCGGTGATCGCCCTCACCGCCCACTCCATGCCGGGCGACCGCGAGAAAGCGATGGAAGCCGGCTGCAACGACTACGACACCAAACCTGTCGACCTGGACCGCCTGCTCGGAAAGATGGCGGCGCTCGGTGTGAGCCCCTGACCCGGGGCGTATTCTCCCCGCATGGCTGAAGACCAGGCCCGAAACCTCCGCCACGAACTGCGGACACCGATTAACCATATTGTTGGCTATGCGGAGCTCCTTCTCGAGGAGCCGGGCCTGCCGCCGGAGCTGGGCGCCGCCCTCACAACTATTCGCGACAGGGCGCGCGACTCACTTGGCGTCATCAGTTCGATTGTGGACGAGGCTCGCGCGGTGGCGGGTGACGCGCTTGAATCGCTGCGCACGGCGGTCGAGGGCATTGCTGAAACCGTGGCGCAGGCAGCGGCGTTGGCAGACGCGGCAACCGAAGCGGACATCAAGAGAATCGAGGACGCGACGGCCACCTTGCAATCACTGGTCAGCGACCTCCGGCCGCCTGCCCGTGCCACGGCCAGCGCCACCGCCGGACGCGCGGAAGATGCGGCCGCGGCCGCCCCGGTCGTCCTTGTGGTCGACGACGACGCGACGAACCGCGATGTACTGGGGCGGCGGTTGATACGGCTCGGGATACCGGGTGGTGGAGGCGGAGAACGGGGCGCAGGCGTTGGAAGCTGCTCGGTGCGGGGGGATCGATGTCGTGCTCCTCGACCTGATGATGCCGGTGGTGGATGGGCTCGCCGTGCTTGAACAACGCCAGCGGGACCCTGCATTGCTCGACATTCCAGTCATCATGATCTCGGCCCAGGACGAAGTTGAGAGCATTGCCCGCTGCATCGAGCTCGGCGCGGATGATTACCTGGCCAAACCTTTCGACCCGGTGCTGCTCCAGGCGCGGGTCGGCGCTTCGCTGCAGAAGAAGCGGCTGCATGACCGCGAAAAGCACCTGCTCGCGACGGTCACCCGCCAGGCCGAGGAGCTCGCAGCTTGGAACACGGCGCTGGAAGAGCGAGTGGCCGAGCAGGTGCGCGAGGTGGAGCGGCTGAGCCTGATGGAGCGATTCGTACCGCCACAACTGGCGGATGTGGTGCGGTCGGGTGGGGTGGACATGCTCACGAGCCACCGGCGCGAGATCGCGGTCCTCTTTTGTGACCTCCGCGGCTTCACACCATTCGCGGAGACGGCCGAACCCGAAGATGTGATGGCGGTACTGAAGGACATGCACGACGCGGTCGGGCCGCTGATCTTCGAGCATGGCGGGACCCTCGCACAGTTCACGGGCGACGGCATGATGGTGTTTTTCAACGACCCGATTCCCTGCGACCAACCGGCCTGGAAAGCGGTACAGCTCGGGCTAGGGATGCAACAGGAAACGTCACTGCTCTCCCAGGTATGGAAGGCTCGCGGCCACGCTCTTGAGCTCGGAGTGGGCATCGCGATGGGCTACGCCACATGCGGCCAGATCGGCTTCGAGGGTCGGTTCGAATACACCGCGATTGGCACCGTGACCAACCTTGCGGCGCGTCTCTGCGCCCAGGCAGCGGGCGGCCAAATCCTCGCGAACGAGCGCCTGTGCCAGGCCGCCGGGGACCTCGTTACTGCCGAAAAAGTTGGTGACCTCGAACTGAAGGGGCTCGCACGGCTGACACCCGTTTTCGCGATCGAGGGCCCGGCGACCCACCTCAAGTAGAAGGCCCCTTCTTGCGCACTCTACAGACGGCTGTGTGTGGGCGCCTGTGCCTTACGGCGGAGGCCACCCCACCGCGTACGTCACGTGTTCTCCCTCCAAGCCCTTGAACGCCCGCGAATCTCTCGCCTCCAGCGCGAACTCGCCCCTCGCCTCAACGAGGGCTGCAACGAGCGACGACACCACAATCTCTTCGCCGGTGGTGACGCCCGATGCGGGCGGCGAGATTGACGTGCTTGCCGAAGAAGTCGCCGTGGTCGCGGACGGCTTCGCCGGTATGGAGGCCGATGGGGGCTTTCGATTCTAGCCAGTCGTGGCGGCCATTCGGTCGGACAAAGGGGCCGAGTCCTTGAACCATGCGCGTTGTCGTCAAGCGCCCGACCTTGGACTGACGACGGGCACCCGGACGGTCCCTACAGATTGAGAAGTCTGGCACGGCTGGAGGGATTCGAACCCCCGACCCTCTGTTCCGAAGACAGATGCTCTAGTCCACTGAGCTACAGCCGCGCATCCAGTACGCCACGATTATCGTAGTCGCTGCGCTTCCAGAGCTGAAACCGGCCCTTCCCTGCCGTCCGCGTCAGGCGCTGGGGCCCTATCGAAACACTCGTGGGTCGACATCGTGGCCGAGAGTTCGCACGATGGAGGTATGAGCGACGACGGAGGACAGGAACGTACGCGGCATCCCAGGGCGGGTGATCGCCGGGTTGTCGTCGACCGCGTCCTTCCCTCGGTCGAAGGCGGCACCGTACCCATCAAGCGTGTCGTGGGCGACAGCGTTGAAGTCGAAGCCCACGTTTTCACGGACGGGCACGACGCCCTCACCGTCCGGCTGCTCTCCAGGCCCACGGGTGAAGTCGCCTGGACGGCCACGCCGATGGAGCTTCGCTGGAACGACGAGTGGCTCGGCTCGTTCCGCGTCGAACGCCTCGGGGAGTACGAATACACGGTTGAGGCCTGGGTCGACCACTACCGGACGTGGGCTCGCGACCTGGTCAAGCGAGCGGAAGCCGGACAGGACCTCGAGATTGAGTTCCAAATCGGAAGCGCTCTTGCGCGTGACGCGGCGAAGCGCGCGTCGGGGTCGGATCGAGAACAGATCAAGGCGATCTTTGCGCGGATCGAGACGGAAGATGACGAAAGTGCCCGCGTACTTGCGGCCACCGATCCGCAGATCGTCGAATTGATCGCGCTGTATCCCGACAGGGCAAAGCGCTTGCGGCGGACGCCGGCTCAGCGAGTCGTCGTCGATCCGCCATTGGCGGGGTCTGGCGCCTGGTACGAGATGTTTCCCCGGTCAGCTGCAGCCGAGCCGGGCAGTCACGGCACCTTCCGCGATGTTGAGTCGCGGTTGCCCTACGTCCAGGACATGGGTTTCGACGTCCTCTACCTTCCGCCTATCCATCCGATTGGCGATGCATTCAGGAAAGGGCCGAACAACAGGACCGTTGCCGAACCGGGGGACGAAGGCAGCCCCTGGGCCATCGGGAGCGCCGCAGGTGGCCACAAGGCTATCCATCCCCACCTCGGCACCTTTGCGGAATTTCGCCATCTCATTGCGTCCGCCCACGAGCATGACCTCGAGGTGGCGCTTGACATCGCCCTGCAGTGTTCGCCGGACCACCCGTACGTGAAGGATCATCCGGAGTGGTTCAAGATGCGACCGGACGGCACCATCCAGTACGCCGAAAACCCACCCAAGCGGTATGAGGATATCTATCCCTTCAACTTCGAGACCGAGGCGTGGCGGGAACTCTGGACCGAGCTGAAGAGCATCTTCGAGTTCTGGATTGAGCAGGGCGTCACGGTCTTCCGCGTGGACAACCCGCACACGAAGCCGTTCGCATTCTGGGACTGGTGCATCGGCGAACTGAAGCAGGACCACCCGGAAACCATCTTCTTGGCCGAGGCGTTCACCCGTCCAAAGATCATGAGTCTCCTTGCGCGGGTAGGCTTCAGCCAGTCCTACACCTACTTCGCCTGGCGACAGGGCAAAGACGAACTCCAGGAGTACCTGGAGGAGCTCACGCAGACGGAGATGGTGGAGTACTTCCGCCCGAACCTCTGGCCGAACACCCCCGATATCCTCACCGAACAGCTTCAGGTGGGCTCCCGGGCAATGTTCCTGTCCCGGTTCGTGCTTGCGGCGACTCTCGGGGCCAACTACGGCATCTACGGGCCACCGTTCGAACTGCTCGAACACGCACCACGCGAGCCCGGCAGCGAGGAGTACCTGGACTCAGAGAAGTACGAAATCCGCCACTGGGACCTCGACCGAAGTGAGAGCCTCGCGCCATTCATCGGCCACATCAACCGCATCCGGCGCGCTAACCCGGCATTTCGGAACCAGCGTAGCCTCCGCTTTCACCCCATCGACAACGACCGGCTGCTGGCCTACAGCAAGCATGATGAGACCGCCGGCAATACGATCCTGGTGGTCGTCAACCTCGATGATGAACATGAGCAGTCAGGCTGGCTGAGCCTGGACCGCGACGCACTCGGAGTCCTTCCCGGCGAACCGCTTGCCCTCGAAGACTTGCTGGTCGGCACGCGATACCGGTGGAACCAGGAACGAGAGTTCGTCCAACTCGACCCGACGTCGAGCCCGGCCCACATTTTCCACATCCAAACCGCAGGAGGGCCCGGTGGCTGAATCGCAGGTAACGCCAGACCCAGGAGCCGAGGCCGGCTGGTTCAAGGACGCCATCATCTATCAGCTGCACGTGAAGTCGTTCTTCGACTCAAACGGCGACGGTATCGGTGACTTTCGCGGACTGGCCCAGAAGATGGACTACCTCCAGGACCTCGGTGTGACCGCCGTCTGGCTCTTGCCGTTCTACCCCTCGCCTCTACGCGACGATGGCTACGACATCGCCGACTACACGCGGATCAACCCCTCTTACGGCACGATGGCCGACTTCCGGGCCTTCCTTCGCGAGGCTCACAGCCGTGACCTGAAAGTCATCACGGAGCTGGTCATCAACCACACGTCGGACCAGCACGAGTGGTTCCAGAAGGCCCGGAAGGCGCCGAAGGGGTCTCCTGCCCGCGACTTCTACGTGTGGAGCGACACCACTGAGCGCTACCAGGACGCCCGGATCATCTTCCAGGACTTCGAACCTTCCAACTGGACCTGGGATCCGGTCGCCCAACAGTACTACTGGCATCGCTTCTACAGCCATCAACCCGACCTCAACTTCGAGAACCCCCGTGTCCGCAAAGCGGTCATGGATGCCATGGACTACTGGATGAATATGGGTGTGGACGGCCTCCGCCTCGACGCCATCCCGTACCTCTTTGAAGAGGAGGGCACGAACTGCGAAAACCTTCCCCAGACCCACGCCTTCCTGCAGGAGCTGCGAGCCCACCTCGATGAACGCTTCGAGGGGCGAATGCTTCTCGCCGAAGCGAACCAGTGGCCCGAAGATGCCGTCGCCTACTTCGGCGAGGGGAATGAATGTCATATGTCGTTCCACTTCCCCCTCATGCCTCGCCTGTTCATGGCCCTCCAGAGCGAGGACCGCTTCCCCATTCACGACATACTCGAGCAGACCCCCGACATCCCCGAAAGTTGCCAGTGGGCCATCTTCCTTCGCAACCACGATGAGTTGACCCTCGAAATGGTCACCGACGAGGAGCGGGACTACATGTACCGCGCCTACGCCACCGACCCCCGGATGCGGATCAACCTCGGCATCCGTCGGCGGCTTGCTCCCCTGCTCGGCGGCAATCGCCGCAGGATCGAACTCCTCAACGCCCTGCTCTTCTCCATGCCCGGGACCCCAATCGTCTATTACGGTGACGAACTCGGCATGGGTGACAACGTGTACCTCGGTGACAGAGATGGCGTTCGGACGCCCATGCAGTGGAGCGCCGATCGCAACGCAGGGTTCTCTCAGGCGCACCCCCACAAGCTCTTTCTTCCGGCCATCATCGACCCCGAATACCACTACGAATACGTCAACGTCGAGAGCCAGCAGAACAACGCCAGTTGGCTGCTCTGGTGGATGAAGCGCCTTATCGGGCTACGAAAACAGCACCCTGCCTTTGGCCGCGGCACTATGGAGATGCTGCAACCCGATAACCACCGCGTTCTCGCCTACATCCGACAGCACGAGGGCGAGAGCGTTCTCGTCGTCGCGAACCTCTCCCGGTTCAGCCAGGCCGTCGAACTCGATCTGTCGGCCCATGCCGGCGCTGTGCCACTCGAACTGTTCGGCCGAACGCAATTTCCAACCATTCGCGAGGAGCCGTACTTCCTTTCGCTTGGCCCGCACACCTTCCACTGGTTCGTCCTCGAACCTGACCCAACCTTGGGCGAGGTAGAAGCTGGAACCCGGATCCCCGAACTCACAGTCCGCGGCCACTGGTCGCGGATTGTCGAGGGGCCCCGACCAGCGCTCAACCGCATCATGCGCGACGTCCTTCAAAACCGCCGGTGGTTCGGCGCGAAAAACCGACACATCAACAACACCCAGATTCTCGACGCCGTCCCAGTTGGGTCGGGCGCTCGCGACGACGCGCGTGTGGTCCTTGTCAGGGTCGAATACTTCGATGCCGAACCGGAGACATACGTGGTCCCGATTTGCCACGTCCCGGCCGGGGCGGCTGACGAAGCTACTACGGCACTCCTGTCGGTACGATCGAGCGAAGGCGATGGCTTCATCGTCGATGCCGTCGGACGCGAGGATGTGCAGCGTGACCTGCTTGCCCTGGTCGCCCGGCGCCGGTCGTGGAAGGGCATAAAGGGCAGCCTCACCGGTGTGCCCTTGCGCGGTTTTTCCCGCGAACTCTCGAACGATGGCGACGACAACACGAGCCGTGTCCATCGCGGCGAGCAAAGCAACTCCAGCATCCTCTACGGAAACCAGTGGATCATGAAGGTCTATCGCCGCCTCTATGAAGGAGAGAATCCCGATCTTCAGCTCAGCCGTTACCTCTCCGAGACGAGGCGCTTCGAGCACACACCGCGGACTGCCGGTTTCATCGAATACCGGCCTGAGCGCGGTCAGCCGGCTACGGTCGCCATTGTCCAGGAGCAGGTGGCGAACAGCGGTGATGCCTGGTCCCTGACTATCGACGAACTTGGCCGCTACTTTGAACGGATCGTTACCTCGGAGCACGCCGCGCAACTCTTGCGCCTGCTCCCGGCGGATCGTAGCGCGGAGCCCGACGCGGAGCCGCCTACCGAGGTCCGCGAAAATCTCTCGCCGTTCCTCGACTGGGCAAGAATCCTCGGCACCCGGACCGGAGAGATGCATCGCGCGCTCGGCCACGAGACCGCGGATGCGACCTACGCACCGGAGCCGTTCTCACAGCTCTACCAACGCTCGCTCTACCAGGAGGCAAGGTCCGACGTGCAGAGGACGTTCCAGGCGCTGCGACGCTGGCAGCGTGGGAGCGAAACCCTCCCGGATGTCGAGGAACTCCTTACCCGAGAATCGGCCCTCCTCGATCGCTCCCGAGCCGTCGCGACCGGGCGCATGGCCGGCGCCCGCATTCGCATCCACGGCGATTACCACCTCGGCCAGGTCCTCTACACGGGCCGCGACTTCGTCATCATTGATTTCGAAGGAGAGCCGGCCCGCCCCCTCAGCGAACGGCGGATCAAGCGATCTCCCCTTCGTGACGTGGCCGGGATGCTCCGCTCGTTCCATTACGCTGCCCACGCCCACCTCGTCATTCCCGATTTCGGAGCATCAGTCCGCCCGGAGGATGCCGAATCGCTCGCACCCTGGGCCGACTGGTGGTATCGGCTGGACGGTCGATGCATTCCTCCGGGCTTACCTCACCGAGATGGCGGGTAGCGGGCTCATCCCCGACGACCATCAAGCATTCGACGTCCTTCTCGACTCGCTGATGCTCCAGAAGGTCATGTACGAGATCGGCTACGAATTACAGAGCCGCCCGGAGTGGCTTGCGATCCCTGTGCGCGGCGCGCTCGACCTCGTAATGAAGGCGGACAGCCGTGAGAGCTAGCACCAGGACACGGCGGAAGGCGCTCGCGGCGGGCATCTCGGTCGCCTACGACGACATCGCAGGTGCCGAACGCGAGGCGTCCGAAGAGGCGTTGCTCGCAGGTCTGGCGGCGCTCGAAGGCATGTCCCGGCCCGAGCCCGACCGAGTGATCGAGCCTGTGATCATCGCCTGGGAAGGGGTATCCGTTGCCGTGCCGCTCCGAGCGTCTGCGGGTCGGTCTGAACTCGACTGCACCGTTGCCGATGAGTCGGGCGCCGAGTTCTCCTGGAAGGCCTCCATCGTGGACGGCCAGTTTGAGTTGCCCCGTCTGGGCCTCGGCTACCACCGGCTGATCATCGATATCGGTGGTGAACCTGTGACGAGCCGCATCATCGCGGCGCCACGCAAGGCCCACCAGCCCGCAGCCGACCGGACATGGGGCGTTTTCAGCCCCGTCTACGCGCTGCGCTCGGAAGACAACGCCGGGGCGGGCGACCTCGCTGACCTCGCAAGGTTCGGCGCAATGGTGGCGGGACACGGCGCTCGCTTCGTGGGGACCCTGCCACTGCTCGCTGCATTTCTCGAAGAGCCGTTCGAGCCGAGCCCCTACGCGCCCGTGAGCCGTACCTGTTGGAACGAGTTCTACGCCCGTCCGGACCGCTTCGACGGCGAGGCTGCGGCTTCGCTTCGTGCTCTCGACCTCGTCGAATACCGGGCAGTGGCCCGGCTCAAGCGGCAGGCGCTCGAGGCACACCTCCGTGCCCCCGGCGCTCCCTGGCCCGAGGTTGAGGCGTATGCGGCCTGCAATCCCCGCATCGAGCGCTACGCACGCTTCCGCGGCTATCTGGCACGTACCGGACAGAACTGGCAATGCTGGCCGGCACCTGAACGCGATGGCGAGATCGCCCTGGAGTCAGTGGATCGAGACGAGTATCGCTATCACCTGTTCGCGCAATGGCTCACGGCAACCCAGATGGACAGGACCGCCGGGGAGCTGGCCGACCTCGGCCTTGGGCTCTATCTCGACTTCCCCGTCGGCGTACATCCGGATGGTTTCGATGCCTGGTCCGAACAACGCCTTTATGCCGACGGAATGAACGTCGGCGCCCCGCCTGATGGTTTCTACGCCGAAGGCCAGGATTGGGGCTTTCGGCCCATGCTCCCGGCGGCGCTCCGGGCAGCGGGCTACCAGCCGCTGATCGATGCCCTTCGCCATCACATGGCCGTCGCGAAGATGCTCCGCATCGATCATGTCATGGGCCTGCACCGGCTCTACTGGGTGCCCCATGGCATGGGTGCAAAGGAGGGCATCTACGTCCGCTATCCGGCTGAAGAGCTCTACGCCGTCATCTGCCTGGAGTCCTTTCGGCATGGCGTCACCGTGGTCGGCGAGGACCTGGGCACAGTGCCCGCCGGCGTCCGCGAGACGATGCGGTCGCATGGGCTACACCGCATGTACGTCGCCCAGACCGAACTCAGGCAGGACGAGCCAACGTCCCTGCCGCATCCCGCGCCGGAGTCCATCGCCAGCCTGAACACCCACGACATGCCGCCGTTCGCCGCCTATTGGCGCCAGGCTTCGCCTGCGCAACGCCAGGCGTTCGCCCGGGGGGTTGAAGCCGAAGGCGGCAGTGACAGCCAGGAGGTCGCCCAACGCGCGCACGAATGGCTCTCTGCCTCGCCGGCGGCCTCCGTGATGGTTACCTTGGAAGATGCCTGGGGCGAAACGCGGCCGCAGAACACCCCTGGCACTTCCGGCGCTGTCCCTAACTGGCGGGGCAAACACCGCTACAGCCTTGAGGAATTGCCGGCCACCACAGCGTTTCAGCAATTGACTCAATCGATGTCCGTCAGAGGAGGAAAGCCATGACCACGATGGCCGGCATCACCGCCGACGACATCCACTTCTTCAACGAGGGCACCCACCACAGGCTCTACGAAAGATTGGGGGCACATCCCACCGACTCGGGCACCCGGTTTGCCGTTTGGGCGCCCAACGCCGCCAGCGTCTCAGTCTTCGGCGACTTCAACGGTTGGGACAAAAACGCCAACGCGCTTGAACCGGTCCAGTCGTCCGGCATCTGGCAGGGCGTCGTAGCAAGCGCCGGGGTGGGTTCGACGTACAAGTACCACATCCAATCGCGCCACAACGGTTACCGTGTCGACAAGGCCGACCCCTTCGCCTTCACCGACGAGATCCCGCCGGCGACTGCCTCCAGGGTGTGTTCGCTCGACTACGAATGGGGCGACCGAGCGTGGATGACGGATCGTGGCTCACGCAACTCTCTCCAGTCCCCCATCTCGGTCTACGAAGTGCACGCGGGGTCGTGGCGGCGCGTCCATGAGGACGGCTACCGCTCCCTCTCCTACCGCGAGCTTGCGGACCCGCTGGTGGACCATGTGCGCAGGCTCGGGTTCACGCACGTCGAGTTCCTCCCCGTCATGGAGCACCCGTTCTTCGGCTCCTGGGGGTACCAGACGACCGGCTACTTCGCTCCCTCCAGCCGCTACGGTTCCCCCACCGACTTCATGGCGCTCGTCGACCGGCTCCACCAGGAGGGCATCGGCGTCATCCTCGACTGGGTCCCGTCGCACTTCCCCAAGGATGAACATGGTCTCGGCTTTTTCGACGGGACCCATCTTTTCGAACATGAGGACCCCCGGCAGGGCCTCCACAAGGACTGGGACAGCCTCATCTTCAACTACGGTCGCAACGAGGTTCGCAGCTTCCTCACCAGCAGCGCCATGTACTGGCTCGACAAGTTTCACATCGACGGTCTCCGCGTCGATGCGGTGGCCTCGATGCTCTATCTCGACTACTCGCGCGAGGCGGGAGAGTGGATCCCCAACCAGTACGGTGGCCGCGAGAACCTCGACGCCCTTCAATTCATCCGGGAGTTGAACACAGCCGTCTACGAGAGCTTCCCCGATGTCCAGACCATCGCCGAGGAATCAACTGCCTGGCCGATGGTGTCCCGCCCAACCTACCTCGGCGGGCTGGGCTTTGGGATGAAGTGGGACATGGGCTGGATGCACGACACGCTCCAATACTTCGCCCGGGACCCCATCTACCGCCGCTACCACCACCAGGAACTCACCTTCCGGTCGGTGTACGCGTTCAGCGAGAACTTCATGATGCCGCTCTCGCACGATGAAGTCGTCTACGGAAAGGGCTCCATGCTCGCCAAGATGCCGGGCGATTACTGGCAGCAGATGGCCAATCTTCGGCTGCTTTACGCCTACATGTATGCGCAGCCCGGGAAAAAGCTCCTCTTCATGGGTGCCGACCTGGGCCAGGGCGCCGAATGGAACCACGACGCCGAGCTGGAATGGCATCTCGCCGACCAACCCTTCAACGTCGGCCTCGAGCGAGCCGTGGCCGACCTCAACCGGCTCTACCGTGAGGAGCCGGCCCTCCACCAGCTCGACTGTGAACCCGGCGGGTTCCAATGGGTAGAGGCGAACGACGCGGACCAGTGCACGATGGCTTTTCTCCGCCACTCCGGGGATGACGCGGGCCCGGTCCTCGCGGTCTTCAACTTCACGCCGGTGCCGCGCGAGAACTACCGTGTGGGCGTCCCCGATCCCGGCCGCTGGCTCGAGGTCTTCAACAGCGACGCCGCCATTTATGGCGGCAGCGGGCAGGGAAACATGGGCCATGTCGATTCGGTGCCGGTGCCCTATCACGGGCACTACCACTCGTTGACTATGCATCTGCCGCCGCTCGGTGCTGTCTACTTCAAGCGTCAATGACACCGGTTCCCAGAGGCCCGGGCGCCCACGTTGTCGACGCCGCGACCACGCTCTTCCGCGTCTGGGCGCCCGACCACGACGCGATGTCAGTCCGGATAGGCGATGGCGAACCGCTCGAGATGGGGGCGGCCCCAAATGGCTACTTCGAAGTGAAGGCGAAGGCGCCGCCTGGCATGCGCTATCGGTTCGTGCTACCGGGTGGCACGGAACTCCCCGATCCCGCTTCCCGTTCCCAGCCGGATGGCGTCCATGGCTCCTCAGAGGTGGTCGACCCCTCGTTCGATTGGACGGACGGTAACTGGACGGGCGTGTTGCCTGAGGATTCGGTGTTCTACGAATTACACGTCGGGACGTTCACCCGGGAGGGCACGTTCGAAGCGATCATCCCGCAACTGCCGCGTCTGAAAGCGCTTGGCGTCACCGTCATCGAACTGCTCCCCATTGCGCAGTTCCCCGGGCAACGGAACTGGGGCTACGACGGTGCCTATCCCTATGCGACCCAGGCGAGCTATGGCGGTCTTCGCGGGCTCCAGCGTCTCGTTAACGCCTGTCACGGCCATGGCATCGGCGTCGCCCTCGATGTCGTTCACAACCACCTCGGCCCTGAGGGCAACTACGCTCCCCAGTTCGGCCCCTATTTCACCGACGAGTACCGCACACCGTGGGGCGCCGCCCTCAATTTCGACGGCCCGGGCAGCGACCAGGTCCGTGAGTTCTTCATCAGCAGTGCAGTCTTTTGGATGGAAGCGGCCCACATCGATGTCCTCCGCCTCGATGCCGCCCACGCAATCCGGGACGCCCACAGTGCTATCTCGTTCCTTGAGGACCTGTCGACCAACGTTCGAAACGCCGAGGTCGAGTTCGGCCGAACGATGCGACTGATCGCGGAGTCCAGCCTGAACGACTCACGCTACGTCATGCCGGTCGAGGAAGGCGGTCGTGGGCTCGACGGACAATGGAACGACGACTTCCACCACGCCCTCCATAGCTTGCTAACGGGCGAACGCAGCGGCTATTACGAGGACTACGGTGACATCCAGTCTCTGGTGCGGTGTTACGCCGAGGGTTATCGCCTGCAGGGCGAGCGAAGCAAGTTCTACGGCAGGCGCCATGGCCGTCCCTCGGCTCACGTAGAACCCTGGCGCATGGTGGTCTTCGCCCAGAACCATGACCAGGTAGGCAACCGCCCGCAATCCGACCGCCTGGCGGCGATCCTCGACTTTGAATCGCTGAAGCTCGCTGCGGCCGCCGTCATCCTCTCACCGTATCCCCCGCTCCTCTTCATGGGAGAAGAGTGGGGAGAAACGGCGCCCTTCTGGTTCTTCGTTGATCACGGCGACGCGGAGCTCGTCGACGCTGTCCGCCGCGGCCGCTCACGTGAATACGCCTCGATGGGTCTTGGCGAAACGATTGCTGACCCCGGCGCTGCAGCGACCTTCGAGGCCTGCAAGATCGATCCCGCGCGGGGACAATCCGAACAGGGGCTCGCGCTCCAGCGCTGTTATGCCGAACTCCTTCGGCTCAGGCGGTCCGAATCGATCCTCCATACGCTCACGCGCGAAGGGCTGCGCGTCGAGGAGACGTCTTCCCAGTCGCTCGTGGTCACGCGCCAATCAGGGAACGAGGTGCTCGCGCTCCACCTGAACTTCGCTTTTGGGCCTAAGGATCTGAGTGGTCCTCAGGACAGCCGTATCCTTTTCGACTCGGCGGCGGACGAATGGGATGGTCCCGGAACGCAAAAGCGTCACACAGGGCCGATCCTGCAGGCCCCCCGCTCAGCTATGTTGGTGCGATACCCCGAGGTTGTATGACCGACAAGCGCTTTCTTTGCATTCACGGCCACTTCTACCAGCCCCCACGGGAGAACCCGTGGCTGGAGACCGTCGAGCCGCAGGACTCCGCGGCGCCCTACCATGATTGGAACGAGCGCATAGCCGCCGAGTGCTATGAGCCGAACACCGCCGCCCGCATTCTCGATGGCAGCGGTCGCATCGTGCGGCTGGTGAATAACTACGCCCGGATGAGCTTCAACTTCGGGCCCACCCTGCTGAAGTGGCTGGAAGACCGCGAGCCTGCCGTCTACCAGGACATCATCGATGCCGACGCTCGCAGCGCCGATCGTTTCAACGGGCACGGTTCAGCAATCGCCCAGGCTTACAACCACCAGATCCTTCCCCTCGCCAGTCCGCGAGACCGGCGCACCCAGATCCGTTGGGGAATGCACGATTTCGAACACCGATTTGGGCGCGTCGCCGAAGGGATGTGGCTGCCGGAAACGGCCGTTAACACCGACACACTCGAAGACCTTGCCGCCGAAGGGATTGCCTTCACGATTCTTGCCCCCCACCAGGCGCGCCGCACCCGCCGAATGGGAGATCCCCACTGGCGCGATCACTCAACCCAGCCGGTCGACACCACGCGGCCCTATCGCGTCAAACTCCCCAGCGGGAAGTCGATCGCTGTCTTCTTCTACGACGGAGCGACGTCGCGGGCGGTTGCCTTCGAGGGCCTGCTCGTGCGCGGCGAAGACTTCGCCGGGCGACTCCTCGGCGCTCTCGGCGAGGGTGACGGACCGCGCCTCGAGCACATCGCCACCGACGGCGAGACCTACGGCCACCACCACCGACACGGGGAGATGGCACTAGCCTATGCCGTTGACTACGTCGAGCGGGAACACCTCGCGGAGCTCGTGAATTACGGGCTGTACCTGGAGATGTTCCCCCCGGAGTTTGAGGCTCAGGTCGTGGAGAACACGTCCTGGAGCTGTGCTCACGGCATCGAGCGCTGGCGTAGCGATTGTGGTTGCAACAGCGGGCGCCAGGGCTGGAATCAGGCCTGGCGTGGTCCGCTTCTCGCCTCGCTCCAATGGCTGCGGGACGAACTCGCCGGCCCCTACGAAACCGCCGCGGGCCAGCTCTTCAACGACCCCTGGGTCGCCCGAGACGAGTACATCCGCGTCGTGCTCGACAGGTCGGAGGAAAACCTCGCCGACTTCATCCGAACCAACGGTCGCGATGCGGGCGAAGACTTCGACCTTGTCAGGGCGCTCAGTCTCCTCGAGCTCCAGCGAAACGCGATGCTGATGTTTACGAGCTGCGGCTGGTTCTTCGACGATATTTCGGGCATCGAGACAGTGCAGGTCATCCAGTACGCGGGTCGGGTTGTCCAGCTCGCCCGCGACGTTCTTGGCCTCGATCTGGAGGATGAGTTCGTCCGCCGTCTTGGAGACGCCAAGAGCAACTTGCCTGAACAGCGTGACGGCGGCTCCGTCTACGAACGTTACGTGAAATCCGCCGTCGTCGACCTGAGAGGTGTCGCTGCTCACTACGCAATCAATTCACTCTTCGCGGACCTGAACGGGAACAACGGTGCCCGCCGGGCGGTATACCCGTTCGCCGAAGAGCCGATCGACCGCCAGCTGGCGGAGGCAGGCCAGGTTCGGATGCTGCTCGGCAGGAGCCAGCTCACCTCCAATATCACCACCGAGAGTGCCGATGTTAGCTACGGCATCCTCCACCTCGGCGACCACAACGTCAGCGCCGGTATTCGCAACTACGAAGGCAAAGAGCTGTACGAAGCGATGTTGCGGGACCTCACTGACGCCTTCACTCGGTCCGATTTCCCCGAGATAGTCCGGCTCCAGGAGCGCCACTTCGGCGACCACACCTATTCGCTACGATCGCTCTTCCGGGATGAGCAGCGGCACGTCCTCGGCCACATCATTAACTCGACGATGGAAAGCGTGAGTGAGGCATACCGCGAGATTTACGTTCAGAACCTGCCGTTGATGCACTCGCTCGGGCAGTTCGCCTTCCCGATGCCAGCGGGCCTGCGTGTGGCTGCGGAAACTGTGCTCCATAGCGACGCCGTGTCGGAACTTGACCAGCCGTCACCCATCTTTGCCGAGGTGAAGCGAATCGTCGACGAGGCGCGAAGCTGGGGTATCAAGCTCGAGACATCGGAAGCGTTCCGGTTCGCCTACGAGCGAGCGCTTGAACGCATGGCCATTGCCCTTGAGCACGAGCCGGGGGACAGGGACCTCCTCGATAGCCTCGCCGTCGCGTCGGAGCTTTCCGGGCAGCTTGAACACGAAATTGATCGATGGCAGGTCCAGAAGGCGTACTACGGTGTCGCTCACTCAGTGGTCTACTCGACCGCGGAAACCCGCGCCGCCCACGACGACCCGGACGCCCGGCAGTGGCTCGAACGGTTCCGGGCCCTTGGCGATTGGCTCGCAGTGGTGCTCCCGGCCCATGCCGGCTGACAACTCCGTCACTGCTACCTACAGGCTCCAGTTGCACGCCGGGTTCCCATTCGACGATGCCACCGAGGTCGTCCCTTACCTGGCATCGCTCGGAATTTCGCACCTCTACCTCTCACCCATAATGCGCGCGAAGTCGGGCAGCACCCATGGCTACGACGTCGTCGACCCGCTGACAATCAGCCCGGCCCTCGGTGGCCAGGAAGGTTACGAGCGCCTCGTGGCAGCGTGTCGGGCGGTTGGGCTAAGCGTCGTCGTCGACATCGTCCCCAATCACATGGCCGCGCACGAAGAGAACCCGTGGTGGCACGACGTCCTCAAGCACGGCCAATCATCGCCCTTCGCTCACTTTTTCGATATCCACTGGGACGAAGGGGGTGGGCGGCTCTTCCTTCCGGTGCTCGGAAAGCCCTACCACGAGCTCGACGATGGCGAACTCACCCTCGTCACGGAGTCCGGCGAGCCCCGGATCGCCTACTACGACCGTCGCTTTCCCATCAGCCCGGAATCTCTCGCCGAACTTCCTGTTCATCCCACGCGGGACGAACTCGAGACGGTCCTGGCCGGACAGCACTACGTGCTGGGCTGCTGGCGCGACGCCGCCGACCATGTGAACTACCGTCGCTTCTTCGACATCAACGATCTCGTGGGCATCGCCGTTGAGCATAGCGACGTATTCGACGCCACCCATGGGCTCATCGGAGAACTCGCCACCGCGGGACTCATCGATGGCGTCCGTGTCGATCACATCGACGGACTGCAGCTCCCGGGCGAGTACCTCGAACACCTGCAAGAGTTGTTGGCGGGGCGCCCCATCTGGGTCGAGAAGATCCTCGACTGGGGGGAGTCGCTGCCCGTGACATGGCCCGTTGCTGGTTCCACCGGCTACGAGTTTCTCGGTGCGATCGACAGACTGCTCGTCGACCCCGGCGGATTGGAGAGGATCCACGCCTGGTACCGCCGCTTCGCCCATAACGTCGCTGCATTCCCCGACCTGGTCAGGCGAGCCAAGCACGAAGTGCTCGCCGAACATTTCAGCGGTGAGTTTGACCGCGTCAGTGGTGCAGTCGCGGCCTTGCTGGATGGCGACCCACCCGCCTTGCGGCACGCCTTCGCGGACCTGACTGTGGCGCTGCCTCGCTACCGCACCTACGCAACGTCGCTCGGAATGTCGCAAGAAGACCGGGAACTGATCGCGGAGGCGGCGGAAGTTGCCGTGCGCCAGGGCGCCCCGGCCACTGAGTCCGCGAGTATTTCTGCCCTTCTTGCAGCGCCCGAGGCAGGCAGCGCCGCCGCGGCCCTGGTTCTGCGCTGGCAACAACTCACCGGCCCCGTCGCCGCGAAGGGTGTTGAGGATACCGCCATGTACCGCGACAACCGGCTGCTTTCCGTCAACGAAGTCGGCAGGAGCCCACGTGAAGCATTCCCCGCCATGACGGTGGAACACTTTCACGACTTCATGGCCGGCCGGGGAGAAGCGTCGTTGTCGTTGAATGCTTCCTCGACCCACGACACGAAGCGGAGCGAGGACGTGCGATTCCGCCTCGACGCTCTGACAGAAATCGCCGAGGAGTGGGTTGAAAGCGTCGAACGCTGGCGCCACTTGAACGCCCCACACGCCGGGACTGTCGATGGCGAACCGGTTCCCGGTCCGAACACGGAGTCGGGTATCTACCAGGCGTTGGTCGGGACCTGGCTCGGCGAACCTCCGGACGACGTGTACCGCCAGCGCATCGGTGAGTACGTGGTGAAGGCGGCCCGGGAGCGCTCACTCCGTACAAGCTGGCAGGACACGGACCAGGTCTACGAGCGTGCGCTCCGGTCCTTTGTGACAGCAATCCTTGACCCGGCCCGGTCGCCGGACTTCTTGGACGAGATGGAGGAATTCAGCAGGCGCATCGCCGTGCTCGGAGCACTCAATGGACTCACTGCCACGCTCCTGAAGATGACCTGCCCCGGGATCCCCGACTTCTACCAGGGTCATGAGACGGAGGTCTTGAGCCTTGTCGATCCCGACAACCGTCGGCCGATCGACTTCGGCGAACGCATGGCATCGCTGGACGCGATTCCGGATGGGCTCCTGGACGCTGCATGGTGGTGGCGGGCCCTGGCTGACGGGAGGGCGAAGCAGGCGATCGTGAAGCGCACGCTCGCCGTCCGCCGCCAGATGCCTGAACTCTTCCGCGCCGGGACCTACGTTCCCTTGCCGGTTCGTGGCGCGCGCCATAACGCGGTCGTCGCCTTCGCACGGAAGCATCCGACTGGCGAGGTTTGGGTCATCGCTCCCCGGCACTGGCATGCCATTGTTTCCGATCGTGCGCTCGTACCCGCCATGTGGGGGAACACCGAAGTCGATTTTCCCGGGCAGGGTGCGTTCCGGGACGCAATTAGCGGCCGGTCGATTGAGGTCGACGGACCCGTGAAGCTCCGCGACCTCCTCGCCGAGGCGCCGGTGGCGGTCCTGCTCTACCGGGCTTCAAGCTGAGCCCATGTGCCGCAACACGGTACGTTCAGATCACGATCAGCATGAGTGCCACGTGGCGCCCGAGCGAGACGCGGTCAGGGTCTAACCGCATTGCATGAAGACAGTTCCGGCCTGGATCGTAGCCCGGGGTGCGAGGACGGCAGGCCGCTCCCTTCGCGGCTAAACCATGGCCCGGTCGTCCCGGGAAAGGTGCACCGTTAGTCCCTTCGCGCGGGATGCCGTGGGCGCGACGATCCTTGCAAATGGTTCGACTCGCGATCAGGCATTCTTCGCTTGCATCGGCTATGCAAGCCACGCTCCCAGGAACAATCGTCCCCGGGACGCTCGCTGATGTGCAGCCTGGCGATGTGGTGATCACGACCACCAGCGATACCTCGCTTGAGGACTGTCGGTCGCTCGCCAGTCGCGGGATCGGGGTTGTCGTCCTCACTCCTCGGACGAGCGCCACTGAGCGAGCGCGCTACCTCGCGGCCGGAGCCTCGACCTTCCTCGAAATGAACGCTGACGCGTCGGCCCTTGCCCACGCCGTCGATCTTGCGATCGTGGAGACTGAGCGTCGCGCGGACGTCGGTTGACCGATTCCCATTAGCTGGGTCCGCGCCGGAGTTGGTCTTGAGGTCGGTGTGTCGGCTGCGATTTCCATTCGGCACTTCTAAGTCAACGCCCGGATTGTAGTATGGCATCGTGGGATCGCGGACAGAATCGTTGGCACCGAACCATCTCATCGAGGCTCGTCTCGCCGAGATGGTCGAGACTGCCGAACTGCTCGGGCAACCGGGCGATATTGGCGAGGTTCTTCACCGGTTGGCGCTCCGGGCAAAGGAGGTCACAGGTTCTGAGTTCGCCGCGATTGGCATTTTCGACGAGAGTCTGGAACTTGAGCGCTTCGTCTACGTTGGTATCGATGAGGCGCTCGCGCGCCGTCTTGGGCACCCGCCCGCAGGTCGCGGACTGCTTGGCACCCTCGCTCGACAACCCGGCCCCCTCCGCCTGGAGGATTTGACAACACACCCCGATTCGGCAGGTTGGCCGGCGGAACATCCTCCGATGTGCGCATTCCTCGGCGTGCCCATGCGCGCTGGTGGCCGGGTCATCGGCTCGATCTACGTGACCCGTTCTCGCGGGGCCGAGCCGTTCACCGCGTCCGATGAACTCGCTGCCGCCTTGCTGGCGCTCCAGATCGCGGGGAGCGTCTGGGCGGCGCTCGCCCAGGAACGTTCCGGCCGGCTCGCCCTGCTCGAGGAGCGGATTCGCATCGCCCACGACCTCCACGACGGGACGATTCAGTCCCTCTATGCGATAGGCCTGCAACTCGACTCGAGCTCCGAGCTGGCGATTGCACCCGGTGTGAAACAAGCACTCGCTGACGGTGTCGACCAGATCAACGGCGTGATTCGCGACATGCGGGCTTACATCGCCATGCTCGAATCGAGCCAGGCCACGTCACAGCCGGAGCTTTCGCGGGACCTTGCCCACGTCGTCCGGCAAATGGTCCCTTCCGGGATCGACACGGTCATCAACATCTCGGCGGCCGCACTTCAGGAAATCGGCACTCGCGAAGCGGAGGACCTGATCTATATCGCCCGCGAAGCCCTGAGCAACGCTGTACGGCACGGAGCTGCCACGAAGATCGCCGTCGACTTGCGGCAATCAGCGACCGAAACGGCGCTTACCATCCAGGACAATGGAGCAGGGTTCAACGCTGACGCGGTCCAACCAGGCCTTGGATCTGTCACAATGCGCACTCGTGCTGAGCGGATCGGCGCCTCACTCGCCATCGTGGGGATTCCAGGGATGGGGACCACAGTCCGGGTGAGTTTCCCAAGGGAGAATGCATCAAATGAGTGAAACCTTGAGCGTGCTTCTCGCAGATGACCACGATGTGGTGCGTGAGGGCCTGAAGTCCAGCCTGCGTCCCCACACGGAGTTCAATGTCATCGGTGAGGCTCGCGACGGGAGCGAGGCGGTTGAGCTGGCAAAGCGCCTGAAGCCTGACCTCGTCGTCATGGATATTCGGATGCCCAAGCTTTCCGGCATCGAAGCCTGCCGCGACATCCGTGATGAACTGCCGGACACCAATGTCCTGATCCTCACTTCCTATGGCGATGAACGCGCGGTGATGTCGTCGATCATGGCGGGAGCCGGTGGCTTCATGCTCAAGGACGTGAAGGTCGCTGCCCTTCTCGATGCCATGCGGATTGTTGGGGCCGGAGGGTCGACGCTAGATCCGAAGAGTGCCGCGGCGGTGATTGGCAAGATCCGCGAGGGCAATATCCTCAGTGAAGAGGACAGGCTTGCCCAGCAACTGAGCGACCGCGAGCTCGCGGTCCTCGACCTCATTGCCGAGGGAATGACCAACCGGGAGATCGGCGAGAGGCTCTACCTTTCTGAAAAGACGGTGAAACACCACGTCAGTGACATCCTCTCGAAGTTGGGGCTTAGCCGCCGCGTCGAGGCCGCCACATTCGCCATTCGGCGCAACGCCCAGCACCCGCCCGAGGCGTCCGACAGGTAACCGGGCCGGGGCTGTTGGCGACCGGAACGGGTGGCCGGCCAAAGTCTGTTTTTGGTTTGCGCAGCGCCAGATAGGGCTCTTCGGCCCTTGTCGGGGGAGGACAATTCCGGTATGAGAAATACGAGCACATGAAGCTAATGATCTGCATCGACGAGACGGAACTGTCCGAGATGGCGCTTGAGCCGGCCCGGAAGGTTGCCGACCCAAGCGAGGACGTCGAGATACTGCTTTTCCATGTCATACCGCCACCGGGAGCAACTGGCGCGGAACCCTATAGCGGAAGCAAGTCAGACGCGGAGCAGGCGATCAAGAGCGACTTTGAGCGCAAGGCTGGCTCGGCCCGCAAACGACTCGAGGCGCTGGCCACCCAATTCGATGTACCCGTCACGGTGGAAGTGGTCTCCGATCGCGACCCGGCCGGGGCCATCATCCGGCGAGCCGAAACAGACGGAATCGATCTGGTATCGCTTGCAACGCACTCGCGCGAACAGATGCCAGGCGACCGCCACGTCGGTCAGATCGCCGAACGAGTGACATTAAGCGGGGTCGCGCCGGTGCTCCTGGCGCACTCCCCCATCGTCGATGCCGAAGTTGGCAAGAATGCCCTCTCGCCTGGCGTCTACGTATTCACGGCCGACGGCATCGAGTTGGGACCGGTGAAAGACGTTGACGCCGATCAATTTCGCGTGGAACGTGCCGATGGGACGACGATAGTCCTCCCGCATTCGGCGGCCGCGGCGGTTCAGGGCGGCAAGATCGCCCTCCATTGGGATGCCGCGATGCTTGAACGAACGGGCGACACGCACTAACCAACCTGTTCCCTGGTGCCTTGCATCGTTTCCCATGCGCTCCCAAGAGCGGGCCCGTCCATACTCGCGCGCTTGATGCCCCACTCCGGGGGTGACATATTCGCCGCACGCCCTGAAGGGCACCTGATCGAAGGAGTCACTCAATGGTTCAGTCCCCGGCTGCCCGCACCCGGCTTCAGCGCGTCCTCATCAGCAATCGCGGCGAAATCGCGATACGGATCGCGCGAGCGGCTACCGCCCTGGACATGGACTCCGTTGCCATCTACCCAAAGGTCGACGCCCAGGCGCTCCACCCGCGGTTTGCCACCCATGCGGTCGAGATTGGCGCCAGCCTCCCCGCCGGCGCGTCCGTGGAGGCCTATCTCGCGGGCGAGGAGATTATTGCCGCCGCCCTTGCGCAGGGCTGCGACTGCGTCCACCCCGGTTATGGGTTCCTCGCCGAAAATGCCGCGTTTGCCCAACGTTGCGCCGACGCGGGGCTCACCTTCGTGGGGCCTTCTCCTGAGGCCCTCAGGTTGTTTGGAGACAAGGTGCAGGCGCGAAGTTTCGCCGAGTCACTGGGGATCCCGGTTGTGCGTGGAAGTGGCAGTGCCCTCGCGTCTGCGGAGGAGGCCGCCGCTCTCGCCGATTCCATCGGCTACCCCGTGATGCTGAAGGCCGCCGCCGGTGGTGGCGGCCGGGGGATGCGTCTTGTGGAGCGACCTGCCGACATGTCCACCTCCTTCGAGCGTTGCCGTAGTGAAGCGGAGGCTGCCTTCGGCAACGGCTCCGTCTTTCTCGAACAGGTCGTCGTCCGTCCCCGACACATCGAAGTCCAGGTCTTTGGCGATGCGGCGGGCAACGTCATTCACCTCTACGACCGCGACTGCTCGATCCAGCAGCGGTACCAGAAGGTGGTCGAGATCGCTCCAGCGCCGGGCCTCGAGCCGGACCTCCGCAGCCGTATCCACTCCGACGCCGTCCGCCTCGCGCAGGCTGCCGACTACACGAACGCCGGGACCGTCGAATTCCTCGTGGTCCCGGAAACCGGCGAGTACTTCTTCATCGAGTGCAACCCACGTATCCAGGTCGAGCACACCGTCACCGAAGAGGTCATGGGCATCGATCTCGTCGAGGCGCAGTTCCGGATCGCCGGCGGCGAGACCCTGGCCGGCCTCGGGCTCGGCACCCAGGATGCGGTTGGGAACCCGCGAGGATTCTCTATCCAGGCACGGGTGGTAACACGCGGCGCGGGGACAATCACCGCGTACAAGGAGCCTTCCGGGCCCGGCGTTCGCGTCGACGCCTGCGGCTATCTCGGCTACTCGCCGCCGCCTCAATTCGACCCTCTGCTCGCCAAGGTCATCGGCTCCGGGAACACGTACCAGGCAGCTCTGGCCCGCACGTTGCGCGCCCTCGACGAATTCCATATCGGCGGCCTGCCAACGAACCTTCCCCAATTGCACACGATGCTCGCGCATCCTGTCGTCCAGGCCGGTGACGCCCGCACCTCGTTCGTGGCGGACGAATTGGCCGCTTCGCCCGGTGTCGGCAGCAACGGGCGCGGGAACGCGGTACTCGGCCTTCTCGAGCAACAGACGCGAACGATGGCGATGCCCGGTGCTGGCCAGTCTCCGGTCGCCGCCTCCGTCGCCGCCACCCTCGAGATTGGCCCGGGCCATCTCGCCATCCAGGCGCCATCGGCGGGCACCCTCCTCGAACTCCTCGTCAAAGAGGGCGAGCGGGTCGAGGCCGGCCAACACGTCCTCGTGATGAGCGCAATGAAGATGGAGACGGTCGTAGCGGCCCCGTGCGCCGGCGTCGTCGCGGCTCTCCAGGACCTCGCCGCCGGCGATCACATCGAGGCGGGCCAGGTCGTCGCGGCGATCGAGGCGTCTGGTGAAGTCACTGGCGCGGACGGCCATGCCGATACCGATGACTCCTGGGCGCCCATCCTGGGCCAGATCGCCACGCTGCAGGAACTCGCTCATCAGCGCCTTCAACCTGGCTCCAGCGACCCCGGCGTCGTTCGCCAGCGCTCCCGCGGCAAGCTCACCTGCCGCGAACGCATCGCCGTCCTCCTCGATGAAGGTTCGTTTCGGGAGATCGGCAGCGTTGCCGGTTTCGCGTCGTACGACGACGACGGTCGCATCACCGATTTCACACCGGCGAACCACGTCGGTGGCTGGGGGACTATCGAGGGCCGCAAGGCCGTGGTCTGTGCCGACGACTTCACTTCCCGCGGCGGCCATGCCGATGGCTCCATCGCCGGTAAGGCTGCCTATCTCGACCGGCTCTCCCTCCAGATGCGCATCCCCTCCGTACGCATGCTCGATGGCTCGTCGGGCGGCGGCAGCGTCGCAGCGATGGTCCCGGCCCAGGCCGCCGATGGCGAACGCAGCGCCCTCGAAAGCCGTGGCGCGATCAAGGCGGGCAGGCCGCGGGTCACCGGTGGAGGTGGTTCCACCCTTCCCGGCCACCTCGGGTCAAGCATGTATGCCGAGCAGATCTCCACCGTTCCCGTGGTCAACATGCTTCTCGGCAGCGTCGTTGGGATCGGCGCCGCAAAAGCTGTGCTCGGCCATTTTTCTGTCATGGTCCGCGACATCTCTCAGCTTTTCGTGGCAGGGCCACCCGTCGTCACCCACGCGATGGGATACGACATAACAAAGGAAGACCTGGGCGACTGGCGAATCCATTGCCGCAATGGCTCCGTCGACAACCTCGCCGAGACCGAGGAGGAGGCTGCCGCGATGGCCCGCCGCTTCCTCTCCTACCTCCCGCCAAGCGTCTACGAGGCGCCGCCGGTCGTCGCACCGGGGGCCGGCGATGCTATCGACCGCCGCGACGAAGAGCTTTTCTCCCTGGTTCCCCGCAAGCGGACGACGACCTTCGACATCCGTAAAGCGATTCGTCTCATGGCCGACCGCGATTCGTTTTTCGAGATTGGCCCGCTCTGGGGCACGGACCAGGTAACGGGTTTCGTGCGATTCAACGGCTACCCTTTGGGCGTCATCGCTTCTGACAGCCAGCACACCAACGGCGGCGCCCTCACGGCGGATGGCTGCGAAAAGCTCATCCGCCATCTCGACCTCTGTGACCTCTTCCACATCCCGGTCCTCAACCTCGTCGACAACCCCGGCTTTGCGGTTGGCGTTGAGCACGAGATCACCGGGACTATCCGCAAGGGCGGCGAGTGGATGATTGCCTTCTCGCAAGTCAGCGTTCCGATCTTCACGGTGCTGATGCGGCGCAGCTTTGGAGTGGCCGGCAACAACTACGCGACACCCCAGGACCGCCCCTCGATGCGGGTCACGTGGCCTGCGGCCGACACGGGGGGCATCCCCCCGGAAGGTGGCATCGAAGCGGCCTATCGCCGCCAGCTCGCCGAAGCCGAAGACCCGGAGGCGTTCCGCGCCGAGATCATGGCCCGCATCGAAAGTGCCCGGGGCCCGCTTGGGCCGCTCTCACGCTTCCAGGTCGAAGAGGTCATCGACCCGCGCGACACACGCCGCTACGTCTGCGAGTGGGTCGAGACCGCGTACCACAACGTGTCCCAGCCGGCCCGGCTTGGGCCGCGACCGCTGCGTTTCCGCCCTTAGGTCTGGCTCGCGACGCTGCCCTCGGCAACGATGACCACCGTGCCGTCCGCTTTTTCCACGCGGGCGACTATCGATTCGCGGCCCGGCCCAGGGTCTCCGCCGGCGGCTATGCCCGCGCTCACGCGGATCTGTTCGCCCGGCCAGAGCACGTTGGTGAACTTCACCAGCAGGCGGCCAGTGGTTGCCCACTGCTCGCCGAGGGCCGCATCGAGGATCTCCCCGACGTAACCCATCGTCATTCGGCCGCCGACCACGACATCCTGGAATCCGAGTTCCTTCGACGCGGCTCTGTCAGAGTGGTAGTTGCGAGACCCGTAAAAGAACTCGCCACACATCTCCAGCGAGACCGACCGCTCGATGCTGCCCAGTTCGCGGGTAACCACCGGCGCCGACCGTGAAGCCCCCTCTTTCTCCGAAGCCTTGCGGAGCTGCACCTCGCCGGCAGGCGGGTTCTCCAGGAGAAAACTCTGGTGGTGCCGCTGGACCGAGACGACGCTTCCGTCGCCTTCGCGGATGTGAGTCTCCGTGAGCAAGATCGTCCGGTCGCGGCGTGGGTAGATGTCGATCACCCGGCCCTCGACGCTGTACTCCGTACCCTCGCGCAGCGGCTTGTGAAACTCCCACTCCTGCCGCAGCCAGAGATGGCCGCGAGGTTGAGAGAACAACAGCGTCGTCTCGGCCGCGTTCGCGAGCATCTGGGGGACGCCCGAGCCGGTCACCTCGAGCCCGGCCCGGTAGCTGGCAAGCATCTCCGGCGTAACGGTCCATGCTTTGGCTGGGATGACCTGGTCGATGTGGGGCTCGGCATGTGTCTGCGTCATGGCCGCAACCATACAAGGGATCAGTCAGCGATTCAGCGGCGACCACGCGGACGACTGGCCGGGGGAAATTCCTCGCGACACACAATGCGCACCTGATTGTCACCTGCCGATGATCTGGGCATGGCCGACCGGCGAGAACACGAGCGCTTCCCCGTATGGGCTCTTGGCCGTCTCTGGTGGGATACCGATGGTGAGCCGCACTCCATCCGCATCGCCGACCTCTCGATTGGTGGCGCTGCCGTCGAACTGGATGGTCCACTTGAAGGCGATTCGTTCTATCTCCAGCTTGGTATGCGCGAACTTCAACAGCCGTTTCCAATGGAGATCGTGAAGGCGGAGTCGACGTGGCACGGAACGATGATCCATGCCCGATTCGGCGAACTTCGCGCCGTCCAGGCAGCGCTCCTCGAAGCGACGATCGAGCAATGGCTCGAGGAATACAACACCAAGCTCGCAAAGATGCTTCGGGGCGGTGGACAGGCAGCCTAGCCGAGGCGCACTCCGTCGCTGGGATGGCGCAGCGCGCTCTGTTTCTGCGGACGCGTCATCTCCAGGACGAGGAGTAGCGGTGCGAACCGCCCAACAAGCATTCCGATGATCAGGGCGATCCGGGCCGATGTGCCCCAGTCGGCAGTGTGGAGCGGCGTCCAGCCCACATTCGATGTTGCCGATACGGCATCGAACATGACATCGATGGCAGCATCGTTGGACACGGTGAGGAGAAAGACCGTGAGGGCGAAAATGAACGCGACCAGGCCGAGGGCAATCACCATTGCCTGGCGAGCGACCATGAACGGCACCTCGCGGCCCAGCATGACCACCTCGTCGCGCCCCCGCAGCGTCGCATAGATCACTGCCAACAGCAGCAGGAACGTGCCGATCTTCACCCCGGCCGCCGCCGATCCGGCAGCACCGCCCACAAACATCATCCCGACGAGAAAGAACTTCGTGGAGTCATGGAGTTGCGCCGTGGGGATCGCGCTGAACCCCGTCGCCCACATCGCGGCTTGCTCCGCTGCCAGGGCCGGCCGATCCCAGGCAGGCACCGAACCAATGGTTGTTGTGTTCGTCCATTCGAAGATGCCGATGAACGCCCAGCCCATCAGCAGGAGCAGGCCGATACCGCCCAGGATCACCTTCACGTCGAGCGGCAGTCTTCGCTTCCGCGTTTGAAAAAGCAGGAGCACCGGAATGGCGCCGATTGCGCCGAGCACCGCAAGGACCCCCGATGGGATGAGGACGAGCGGCTCGCGCGCAAACGGGACGAGGTCGGCGCCGGTAAGACTGAATCCGGCTTCGTTGAACGCAGAAACCGAGTGGAAGATGGCCCACCACACCGCGGTGCTCCCATCGACATCGGACGACCGAAACCCGATCCAGAGCACCACGGCGCCCACGGCTTCGCAGGCGAAGGCATAGATCGCAAGGTTGCGGATGAAGCGGGTTGCCTCCATGAAGCTCGGCAGACCGTAATAGAGGCGAAGCATGTCGGGATCGCGGAGGCCAATGCGCCCGCCGATCGCCCAGAGGATCATCGAGACCCCGAGCATATAGCCGAGGCCGCCGGCCTGGATGACCAGGAGGATGACCAGTTCGCCGGCAAAGTTGAACTGTGCCTGCGTATCGAAGACGACCAGACCAGTGCCGCTGATTGCCGACACGCTCGTGAACAGGCCTTCCAGCGGCGATGCGGTGGTCGCGCCGGCGTTGGTGGCATCGAGGCTAAGCAGGACGGCGGCGATCACCACGATTGCCGCGAACCCGAAGGCGATCTCGACCGAGCCGCTGCCAAGTCGTCGCGCCCGTTGCGGCGGCGACAGGGTCACGTTGAACGTGCCCATCATGCGGCGTCGGACCAGCCGGCGACTCATCGAAATCTCTCACCTGGAGAGGGGGCCCGCACCGGGAAACAGTAGCCCGCCTATCCCTCCATGTCGATGCGGGGCAGCCCGGCCCCTTCGATGAACTCGATGTGTGCCCGGTAGTGGCCGCCGTCGATGTCTTCCATGCAGCGACGTCCGAACCGGTTCCACTGGTCAACCGACAGGTCTTCGATCAATCGCCGCAAGGTCTCCGTGGTTGCAATGCACCATTCCCTGGCTTGCTTGAGGGTCAATGCCCGGTCCTCTGCGGCCCACCGCTCGTTGATTTCGTCATCGGTGCCTGTGAGCGGCGGAAGCCAGTCAACGCCCGCCGACTTGCGCTGCACTTGTTCAACCGTGCGGCCGATCCAGCGGGCCAGGTGGGCATAAACATCCCGACTGCTCCACTCGGCGGCTCCCTCCGCGTGCAGGTTGGGAGTCGTGGCGTGCTGCCGCAACAACGCGTCCAGTTGGTCCCATACCTGTGCGCCCTCCGTCAGCAGCCCGGCGCGCTCTGTGATTGGGTGCGTCTGTGCCGTTGCATTGCCCATTTCGAATCCCCTCTCGTTACCGTTCAAGCGACTATAGGAGGTGACGCATCACCTGTAAAGCGAGTTATGAAGGTGACGGAGCTTTCCCAAAACACCTACTATGGAGACATGGACCACGAGCGCCTTGAACTTGCGATCTGCTTCCTCAACAGCCGCGACGGCACACGCGACATGTTCGCTTCGGCGTCGCGGGCAAGGCGGTGGCTCGACGGTGAGACTTTCGTCGGGATCGATGAAGAGCTTCGGCGCCTGCTGCCGGCGATGGTTCGTCTCACCGGCGAAACGGCATTGGCGGAGCGGGACGTTCTCCAGGCTCGCGCGGTTCGGGATGCTTTACTCTCCTGGATCGACGGTGAGCGGTTCTGGGTTCCCTCGCTAAAGGGAGTGTCTGTGCGAATCCCACCGGACGCCGCGTTCCCGTCGTTCGCTCCCGCGAGCAGCGGTCTCATGGCCCTGGCTGAGCACGCAGTGATCGTGCTCTCTGAGCTCCACGTAGCGGGCGTCGCTGAACGGTTACGCCGTTGCCAGGCCGAAGATTGTCGCTGGGTCTTTTTCGACCGCTCTCGCAACCACTCCAAGGTGTGGTGCGACATGAGCGGATGCGGATCGCGGTCGAAGGCACGGGCCTACCGGGCACGACGTTCGACTCTGCGGACCGACTGATGGCTCACCCTGGCCGTTGGAAGGCTCTAGCGGCCTCTGCCCCGGGGCGAGTCGCCGCTCGTCCGGCTCGTCACAACTTCCGTAGCCAACCGTTTCGGCCAGCGAGCGAGCGCTGCTCCATAGCCGGAAACGCGCCGCGGTTCGACGACGAGCAGACGTGTGACGGCCGTGGTGGCTTCCTGTCTGAACGCTCGCTGCGTGAAGAAGATCCACAGCGTGAGGGCCCCCAGGGCCGTCCCGATGACCCCGATAACCACGAAGTAGCCGTATCGCGTCTGTAGCTCCGGCATGTGCTCGAAGTTCATGCCGTAGATGCCCACGAGCAGCGTCAGGGGAAGGAAGACGAAGGCGAGAATGCTGAGTACTTTCACGCTCTCGTTCTGCCTGATGGACACGACAGACAGGTAGGTCGAGAAGGCGATGTTGGCCCGCTCTCCGACCCCGGCCACCGTGCTTTCGAGAAATTCCACGTCGTCGGCCAGGTCGTCGAAGTAGAAAGCGCCTGCAGGACTCACGAGGTCGCGGGCGCGTTCGTTCAGCCGCCGCAGCGATAGCCGTTCCGGTTGGAGCACCCGGTTGAGGCGAAGAGCCGTACGTTTCACCTGGTTCAGCAAATCCAGGTGGGCACGGCCCGGGTCGTCGATGATCTCTTCTTCCACCCGCTCCACCACTTCGCCGAGCCCTTCGATTGCTGGCTCAAGGTTGGCTACCAGGGTTGCCAGCACCGCGTGTGCGAGGAAGTCGGGGCCACTTCTACCGATGTACGTTGCGTCATCGTGGAACTCGGCCCAAACGTGCTCGACGGCGTCGGCGGGCAAGAGGTGGCAGGTCACGACGAAGCGTTTTCCGAGGAAGAGACCTAGCTCGGTACTCTCCACCTCTTCGGATTCGGTGTAGTAGTCGATGCCATGCGCGAGGACGAAGAGGTGGTTCTCATAGCGAACTACTTTTGGTGGGGAATGGTGCTCGTCGAGGGCGGTGTTGATGCTGAGGTTGTCGAAACCCATCGCCTCAAGAAGGGCGATATTTTCGTCATCTCGCCCCTCGATGTCGATCCACACCAGGCCATCTCCTCGGCGAAGCGCTTCGATGGCGCCAGCGGAGTCCGCGAGGTCTTCGACCGCCCCATCGTCATTCAACTTGAGCGCTCTCAGCTGCATTCGCGAATCCCTCTCCAGAGTGTCAGCCACATCGTACGCCCAGCGGATGCGCGACCCGCGCTCCATGCCACTCGTGCCCGATACGACTCCTGTATAACTTCCTTCTGCATCCCCCCTTTTCGGAGCAGCCCGTGAACGTCGCAGAAGCCATCGCCGAGATCCTCAAGCGCGAAGGAGTCGACTTCATCGTTGGATACCCGGTGAACCCGATCATCGAGCAGGCCGCCCGCCGCGACATCCGCACGATCATCGTCCGCCAGGAGCGCACCGGCCTGCACATGGCCGACGCCTTCGCGCGCCTCAACTCCGGTGATCGCTTCGGCGTCTTCGTCATGCAGCACGGCCCCGGTACTGAGAACGCCTTCGGCGGCGTCGCCCAGGCCTACAGCGAATCGGTCCCGCTGCTCGTCATACCGGCCGGCTACCCCCGCCGAATCGCCGAGGTAGACCCGAACTTCTCCAGCGCCCTCAACTTCAAGCACGTGGCCAAGATCAGTGAACGCGTCCTCGTCGCCGATTCCATCGGCGAGGTCATGCGCCGCGGCATCGCCCAGCTTCGGAATGGCCGGCCCCGGCCCGTCGTCATTGAGGTGCCGGTCGATGTCTTCCGCGAGGAATTGCCCGGCGACGTCCAGTACGAGCCGCCGCCAGCAACTCGCTACGGACCCGCGCCCGACGAAGTCGACCGCGTGGCGAGGGCCCTGGCTGAGGCGGAGCGCCCGGTCATCTATGCCGGCCAGGGCGTCCACTACGCCAAAGCCTGGCCGGAACTGAAGGAACTCGCGGAACTCCTCAACGCGCCGGTCACCACCAGCCTCGAGGGGAAGAGCGCGTTCCCCGAGAACCATCCACTTTCACTCGGCTCGGGCGGCCGCTCGCTCCCGGAGCCGGTCTTCCGCTTCCTCCAGGAGTCGGATGTCATCTTTGGCATCGGTTGCAGCTTTGGCACCACCGGCTTCGGCATCCAGTTCCCTGCCGGCAAGACCTACATCCATGCGACCCTCGACCCGGCCGACATCGGCAAGGACATCTACCCCGATCACGCCCTCGTTGGCGATGCAAAACTGACTCTCCGGGCGCTGATCGACTCCCTCAAGTCCAACCCGGGCAAACATGCCGCCGGGCGGAAGGACCAGGTACCCGCCCGCATCGGTGAGATCCGCGACGCCTGGATGGACCGCTGGCGACCGAAGCTCGAGTCCAACGAGTCGCCGATTACGCCTTACCGCGTCATCAATGACCTCATCGCCACCGTCGACCCCGCGAACCACGTCATCACCCATGACGCCGGCAGCCCGCGTGACCAGATCTCGCCCTTCTGGCCCAGCATCGAGCCGTTGAGCTATATCGGCTGGGGTAAGACGACGCAGCTCGGCTATGGTCTCGGACTCGCCATGGGCGCCAAGCTCGCCCATCCCGACAAGCTCTGCATCAACGTTTGGGGCGACGCCGCCATCGGTTTCACCGGGATGGACTTCGAGACCGCCGTCCGTGAGCGGCTCCCGATCCTCTCGATCCTCCTGAACAACTTCTCGATGGCCATCGAGCTTCCGATCATGCAGGCGGCTACCGAGAAGTACGGCAGCACCAACATCTCCGGCAACTACGCCGACATGGCAAAGGCGTTCGGGGGCTACGGCGAACGCGTGACCGACCCCGGCGAGATTAAGAACGCCATCAAGCGGGGAATTGCGAAGACCGAGGAAGGCACTCCCGCCCTGCTCGAATTCATCACCTCAAAAGAAATCGAATACTCAGTCTTCCGCTAGGAGTTCTGCCCATGGTCGTCGACCGTTTTACCGTTCCGGATGAGATCGCTGTCCGGGTCCAGCCCGCCGATATGCATGCCACCGCAGCCGGCATTTTCCGGGCCCTCGGCATGCCGGAGGACGATGCCCGCCGCAGCGCCGATGTGCTGCTCTATGCGGACATCCGGGGCATCGATTCCCACGGCGTCAGCAACATGATGCCGTACTACGTGAACGGGCTCCGCGACGGGTCCATTAATCCAGCGCCTAACTGGAAAATCGTTCGTGAAGCGGCAGCCACGGCGACGATCGATTCGGACGGCGGGCTTGGCCTGACTGTCGGTCCGCAGGCCATGGCCCTCGCGATCGAGAAGGCGAAGGACTGCGGCATTGGCGCCGTCTCCGCGACCAACGGTGGCCACTACGGCGCTGCCGCCTACCATGCCCATCTCGCCCTCGAACATGACATGATCGGTGTTTCCTGCACCGTGGGCGGTATTCAGGTCGTGCCCACGTTTGGCTCGCGCGGCGTCCTGGGCCTTAACCCGATCGCGATTGCGGCCCCGGCGCAGAACGAGGCGCCGTTTGTCTTCGATGCTTCGATGAGCAGCGTCGCCGCCAACAAGATCCGCATTCTTCGCCGTCTCGAGGGCACCGTTCCACCGGGCTGGATCGCCGAGATGGACGGCACCCCCGTGATGGAGGAGCGCCCGTCCCCGACCAGTTCCTGATGCTGCCGACCGGCGGCACCCGCGAGAACGGCAGCCACAAGGGCTACGGCATGGCCATGTTTGTCGACATCGTCGCTGGCGTGCTCTCTGGCACCGGCCCCGGATTCGCCACCCGACAGGGCAAGGCCCACCACTTCCTCGCCTATCGCATCGATGCGTTCACCGAACTCGACCTTTTCAAGAGCGACATGGACCACTACCTGCGCGAACTGCGCGAAATGACTCCTGCCCCCGGCGAAGAGCGCGTCCTCTACCCCGGCCTCAAGGAGCACGAAGCGGAGGTGGACCGCCGGGAGCGCGGCATCCCTTACCACCCGGATGTTGTCCAGTACTTCAGAGATACAGCGAAGGAACTGGGAGTCTCAACGCCACTGGGCTAGGACGTCAGAGGCGGCGAAGTCCGCGCAACGTTCAGCTTTGGCTCACTCACGCACCCTGTATAATCGACGTAACTATCGACGGCCCAGCCTCGGGACCGGGAATCGAATTCGCCAATGCCGCGACCAATCTGGAAAGGCACCATCAGCTTCGGGATGGTCACGATCCCGGTGAAGCTGTACTCCGCTACCGAAAGCAAGGACGTTTCCTTCCGCCAGCTGCATGAGCCGGACAACGCCCGCATTCAATACCAGCGCTGGTGCCCGGTGGAGGAGCGCAAGGTCGAACTCGACGAGATCGTCAAAGGCTACGAATACACCAAAGACCGGTATGTCATTGTCACCGACGAGGACTTCGACAACTTGCCGGTCGCGGGCAAACGCACGATCGAACTCTCGGCCTTCGTCGACGCCGCCGACATCGACCCCATCTACTACGAGAAGACCTACTATCTGGAACCGGAGGAGCTCGGGGCAAAGCCATATGCGCTCCTCGTGAAGGCCCTGGAGGAAAAAGGCAAGACAGCGATCGGCAAGATCGCCATCCGCAGTCGTGAACGTCTCTGTGCCCTTCGCCTGCTGAACGGCCAGATCGCCATGGAAACGCTGCTCTACGCGGACGAGGTGCGTCCGCAGGAAGCGCTCGACGAGATCGAGATTTCCGAAGCCGAGATGAAGATCGCCACCGCGCTTGTGGAACTCCTCGAAGAGGACTTCGACATTGCCAAGTATCGCGACCAGTATCGCGACGCCCTGATGAAGATGATCGAGGCGAAGCTCGAAGGCCAGGAATTCGTCGCTCCCGAGGAGCCCGCAGAGGCCGCTCCCGCCGTGGACCTCATGGCTGCACTCCGTGCTAGCGTCGAGGCTGCTCGCGCCCGCAAGGAAGGGAAAGCGGAGACGGCGGACGAGGAAGAAAAGTCCCCGTCGAGGCGTCGTAAGGCAGCGGCGAAAGCCAGCTAGACCCCCGGCGCGACCGGCATGCCCACCGTCGACCTCGCCGAATACCGCCGCAAACGCGACTTCAAGAAGACCCCGGAGCCTGACGGCGCAACGAAGTTCCCCGCTGCCGGACCGCTCCGGTTCGTCGTCCAGAAGCACAAAGCGACGGCGCTTCACTACGACCTGCGCCTCGAAGCCGGGGGTGTCCTCAAGTCATTTGCCGTCCCGAAAGGCCCCTGCGCCGACCCTGCTGTGAAACGCGGCGCCCATCAGACCGAAGACCACCCGCTCGACTACCTCGACTTCGAGGGCTCGATTCCCCGGGGGCAGTACGGCGCCGGGCACATGATCGTCTGGGACACCGGCACCTACTCGCCCGACGAGAAAGGCGAGTACGACTGGCTCGATCGCGATCGAGCCAGCGAACGGATCGAGGCGGAGATCGCAGCCGGCAAGGTCGCCTTCACCACGCGGGGCTCGCGGATGCGCGGCTCCTGGACTCTCGTGCGGACGAAGGATGGCTGGCTCCTGATCAAGCACAAGGATCTCGCCACCGACGGCGTCGACCTTGCCGCGACGTACGACACGTCCGTCCGGTCCGGCCTCACCATCGAGGACCTGGCGGCGGGCCGAACCCCGTCGGCCGGCGGCTACCCTGTGTCGCCGGTGGACACACCCGGCGCGCGTCAAGCGGCGTTCCCGGCTCCGTTCCGGCCGATGACGGCGAGCCCCAGCCCAACGCCAGACCTCGATGACTCCGTCTGGTCCTTCGAACCAAAACTCGACGGCATCCGCTGTCTTGCATTCGTGAAGGATGGGGAGGCGAAGCTCTTCACCCGCAATCTCAACGATGTCACAGCGGCCTACCCCGCGATCGCCCGCGCATTGGCTGCACAGCCCCTGCACGATGCAGTATTCGACGGCGAAATCGCTGCCCTCGACGAAGACGGCCGGCCCAGCTTCGAACTCCTGCAGCAGCGAATGAATCTCGGTGACCATCGTCAGGTCGCCACCGCCGAAGGGCAGGTCCCGGTCGTCTTTTTCGCCTTCGATCTGCTTCATCTCGATGGCTTCGACCTCCGCGCCGCGGCCATTGAAGGGCGTCGGATCCTCCTCGGCCAGGTCCTCACCCCGTCGACGAGCATCTCCCGCGTCGAACCAATCGAGGCTGACTCCCGGACGGCGTTCGAAGCGGTTGTGGCCCACGGCTTCGAAGGGCTCGTAGCGAAGCGGCATGGGAGCCCATACCGGTCTGGCCGGCGAGCGGACTCCTGGTTGAAGCTCAAGAGCCGCCGCAGCGATGAATTCGTCGTCGGTGGGTTCACCTACGGCGAAGGTGGCCGTTCATCGACGTTTGGAGGACTCCTCCTCGGAACGCCCCGCGACGATGGTCTGCTCGACTTTCGCGGCCGCGTTGGCAGCGGACTCAGCGATGCCGTGCTCAAGCGGCTGCGGCGGCAGCTCGACGCCCTGGTAAGCGAGGAGTCCCCTTTCGCTAGCGAGGTCCCGGATGGCGCCCGCACCGTCTTCGTCCGCCCCGAACTCGTTGCGGAGGTCGAGTATGCCGAGGAGACACGGGCAGGGATCCTCCGGGCACCCGTCTTTCACGGCATCCGTACCGACAAGTCGCCGGATGACCTGCGCCCCGGCAACGATGACGAGGAAGACGCCATCGTCGCTCTGCCTCCAGCCGTTCGCGATGACATGGCGGGGGAAGTTGTATCGGTGCTCGGGCAGCTGGATACGCCGAAGCAGAAGACCGACCTCGCCGTCGGTACCGGGACCGTCGGGGTCACCAACCTCGATAAGGAACTCTGGCCGGCATTTGGTAGCCACCCGGCGCGGACCAAGCGCGACTACCTCCGCTATCTGACCACGGTCGCCCCGATTCTCCTGCCACACCTGCGCGACCGCCCTCTCACGCTCACCCGCTATCCGAACGGTATTGAGGGTAAGTCCTTCTACCAGCGCCACTGGGTCGAAAAGGACATGCCCCCGTTCGTCGAATACATCACGATGTTCAGCGAGACGAACACCGGCGACAGGCCCTTCCTGCTCTGCAACAACCTTCCGACGCTCCTCTGGCTGGGGCAGCTGGCCGACATCGAATTGCATGCTTCCCTGGCACGGGTTTCGCCGGAACCAGACGCCTCTGGCCTCCCGACCGGTTTCGCCGGCGACAAGGAGACCGTCGAACGTTCGGTCCTCAACTACCCCGACCACCTCCTCTTCGACCTCGACCCCTACATCTACGCCGGGCACGAGAAGAAGGGCGAGGAACCACAGTTCAACCGCATCGCTTTCGACGCGACCTGCGAAGTGGCCGGGAAAGTGCGGGAAGTGCTTGCCGGGCTTGGTCTCTCCGCCTTCATCAAGACGTCCGGCGCCACCGGACTCCACCTCTATGTGCCAATCGTGCGCAACCTCCAGTACGGCGAAGTCCGGGCCCTTGCCACGACGCTCGCCCAGGAGGTCCTCTCGCGCATTCCGAAACTGGCGACACTCGAATGGGCCACTGACCGTCGCACCGGCAAGGTCTTCATCGACGTCAACCAGAACGCACGGATCAAGTCGCTAGCCTGCCAGTACAGCCCCCGCGCCAAACCCGGCGCCCCTGTCTCCATGCCCCTCCGCTGGGACGAACTCGGCAAGCGCTACCCCGACGAGTTCACCCTCGAGACGGCACCAGCCCGCATCGCGGAGGTTGGCGATCTCTGGGGCGGCATCCTCGAATCGAAGGTCGACCTGAAGGAAACGCTGGGTCTCTAAAGCTCCTCCGCCAGCGCGACGATGATGCCCTCGGGGCCGCGAAGGTAGCAGAGCCGGTAGATGTCTTCGTACTGGGCCACTTCGCGGATAACTTCCCCGCCGTGGGACCTGAGCCGTGCGATGACGTCGTCGATGTCATCGACGAGGAACATCAGGCGGCGGATGCCCAGCGTGTTGGGCGGCGCTGTTTTCGGGTCGGCGCTAATCGCTGCCGGCCGCCGGAACTTCGTCCAGCTCGAGTCGGCTGTGGCCGTCGGGCGTCTGCATCATGGCGATGTCGACCTGGACGCCGTCGAGGCCCACCACCTGGTCGACCCAGGCTCCCTCGACCGATTGCTCTCCTTGAACCGTCAGGCCGAGTTCCACGAAGAAGGCAATCGCAGCCGCAAGGTCCTCCACGACGATCCCGACATGGTCCATCCGGCGAACAGCCATGAGTCGAGCACACGGCAGACTGGCCTGGTCTCGACCGCTAGCGGGAACCCTGATGCCCCAGGAGAGCCCCACCGGTGGAGCCCCACCCGGTTGCGACAGGATCTGTCGCGATTCCCTGCCAAAATAACCCCATGACAACCACTCGACGGCAATCAAATGCTCATGCACTATATCCATTGCGCGATTCGAGACGCGCGGCGGGGAAGGGAAACGCCATGAGCAAGAGCGACGAGCTCTCTATGTCCCCGTCGGTTACCCATGCCCCGTTCGATAGCGCCGACGGACCCCAGTCGCGCGCCCTCGAAGCGGTCAGCCGCCTCCTCCGCAGCCGCCTGACCCAGGGCGATGTGATCGAGGTTCTTGGCGCCGCCTTCGTTGCCGAAGCTGTCCGCCCGCATTGGGACCAGCCGGAAAACGCCCTCGAAGCCCTCGCTCGCCTTCGTGAAGACGACCCGGCCCTCGCCGACGCTGTCGAAGGCCTCGCCTCGCTGCTCCTCGGCCGGTCGGAAATCCGGCAGGATCGCAAGGCCGCGATCGCCGCCGTCGAGGACCTCCTCCGTCAGCAATAACCGCCTCTTCACACTTCTCTCGTCCTTATCTCCACCGTTACCCGTGTGTTAGCGGCGCGCTGGTACGATTGGGTGGCAAATTCCGGCCGCTCGCGACCCAAGTGTTCGAGTCTCTGCCGACCCGGAGCGAACCGCCGCGCCTATGACTGCCAGCAGCCTCGACGAACTCTGTATCAACACCATCCGCACGCTCGCCATGGATGCGGTGGAAGCGGCCGGCAACGGCCACCCGGGGGCTCCCATGGGTTGCGCCCCCATGGCCTACACCCTCTGGACGCAGTTCCTCAGCCACAACCCGGCTGACCCGGCATGGCCGAATCGCGACCGCTTCGTGCTTTCCAACGGGCACGCTTCGATGCTCCTCTACGCGCTCCTCCATCTCACCGGTTACGACCTGCCGCTGGATGAGATCAAGCACCTGCGCAAGCTCGGCAGCAAGACACCCGGCCATCCGGAGCATGGCCTTACGCCGGGCGTCGAACTCACTACCGGCCCGCTTGGTGCGGGCTTCGCGATGGGTGTCGGCATGGCCATAGCCGAACGCTGGCTCGCCTCCACCTACAACCGTCCCGGCCACGCTGTCATCGACCACCACACCTACGGCATCTGCAGCGATGGCGACCTGATGGAGGGCGTCTCCAGCGAAGCCGCATCGCTCGCGGGCCACCTCGCCCTTGGCAAGCTCATCTACCTCTACGACGACAACCACATCTCCATCGATGGCAGCACTGAGGTGTCCTTCACGGAGGACGTCGGGATGCGGTTCGAGGCCTATGGCTGGCACGTCCAGCACATCGACGGCGAGGATGTCGACGCCGTTACCGCCGCGTTGCAGGCGGCCAGGGCTGAAACTGCCCGGCCATCGCTGATCGCCGCAAGGACGACGATTGGCCATGGCGCCCCTACCAAGGCCGGGACCTCCGCGGCGCACGGATCGGCCCTCGGTAAGGAAGAAGTGGCGGGAGCCAAGCGAGCTCTTGGCTGGCCCGCCGAGCCGGCGTTTTACATTCCCGGCGAGGCGCTCGAGCACTATCGCCGGGCGCTCGATGCCGGGGCTGCTGCTGAGGCTGATTGGGACAAGCGTCTCCATGCGTACGAAGGCGCGTTCCCGGCCGAGGGCGCGGAGCTCAAACGGATTCTTTCCAGCAAACTCCCCGACGGCTGGGCCAACGACCTCCCTTCCTTCGAGCAAGGCACGAGCGTGGCGACCCGCTCCGCCTCCGGGAAGGCTCTCAACGCACTCGCTCCGAAGGTCACGAACCTTGTGGGCGGCTCCGCCGACCTCACCGGCTCGAACGACACCGATATCGCCGATGAGCCCTGGATGTCAGCTTCCCAGCCGGGCGGCCGGAACATCCACTTTGGGGTTCGCGAACACGCTATGGCGCAGGCACTGAACGGCATGGCCCTTCACGGTGGCGTACTTCCATATGCCGGGACGTTCCTCACCTTTAGCGACTACATGCGACCGGCTGTACGCCTGGCTGCAATCCAACAGACGAACGTCGTCTTCGTTTTCACCCACGATTCGATCGGCCTCGGTGAAGACGGTCCTACGCATCAGCCAATCGAGCACCTCGCCTCCCTCCGTGCCATGCCCGGGCTCACCGTGATCCGTCCCGCCGACGCCAACGAGACGGTGGCCGCCTGGAAGGTCGCCCTCCAGACCCCCGGCCCCGTCGCCCTCATCCTCACTCGCCAGAACGTGCCGGTTCTTGCCACATCGGCGCAGGGCGCCAACCTCGCACAGGGCGCCTATGTGTTGTCGAATGCCGGCGACGGTCCTCCCGATGTTCTTCTGCTTGGCACAGGCTCCGAAGTGGCCATCGCCATCGATGCACAGGCCGCGCTGCATGAGCGTGGAATCGGCGCGCGCGTTATCAGCATGCCCTCCTGGGAGCTCTTCGCGGCCCAACCCCAGGCGTACCGCGACGAAGTGCTGCCGCCATCCGTCCGGGCGCGTGTCTCGGTTGAGGCTGCCGCCACCTTTGGTTGGGAACGCTACGTGGGGGATGAAGGCGAGATCATTGGGCTCGACACCTTTGGCGCTTCAGGCGCCTACAAGGAGCTTTATAAGCACTTCGGCATCACCGCCGACGCCGTGGTGGAAGCTGCCACCCGTTCGCTCGCGCGGTCGAAAGCGTCCTGATGCGTTACGCCGTCGCCTGCGACCACGCCGGGTTCCCTCTCAAGGCCACCGTCATCGCCGAGCTCGAGGCGCTCGGCAACGAAGTGGTTGACCTGGGTACCGATTCAGAGGCTGCCGTCGATTATCCAGACTTCGCCGCCGCTGCCGCTGAAGCTGTGAGCCAGGGCCGAGTCGACCGGGCAGTGGTCGTGTGCGGCAGCGGGGTTGGTGCGTCGGTGGTGGTGAACAAGATCCCCCACGTCCGCGGTGCTCTGTGCCACGACTCGTTCAGCGCTCGCCAGGGTGTGGAGGACGACGACATGAACGTGCTCTGCCTCGGGGCCCGGATCATCGGGCCTGAATTGGCGAAGGAATCCATTCGAGCTTTCGACCACGCGCGGTTCTCCGGCCTCGAACGCCACGTGCGACGCAGCGACAAGGTCGACGCTATCGAGGCGAAGTACTTCAAGCCTCGCGACTAGTCGTCGGTCACCATCATCGAGAGCACCGGGAACGGGTAACGAGCGGTAATCTCATCGGGCGCAGCAATGACACGCGCCGTCGTGGCCGCGCCTGTGTGCCCGGATTGGCCGACCTCGACGCTCTCTGCGCCAGTTTCTGGCACGAACGTGAGCGCGGCGACGCCGAGCAATCCAGCGGCGGCGGCGAATGCGGTGACCTTCCAAGCGAGAATGATGAGCGAAGTCATAGCAGTCCTCCTGCGGCTTGATGCTGGTAAGACCGGCGAGCGCCGCATTTCTTACTGCTGGGGCCTTTTCCTCGCCTGAACGGTGGGGCCGGGATCTGCCGGTACACTTTCGAAGTGCCTCGACCGCTGATAGCTCTGGTCTGCATCGTCGTCCTTGGTGGATTCGCTGCCTGCGGTGGTAATGGCACGGCATCGCCGTCCGCCAGCCCTGGCGCCGCGACCGTGACGGCGACCGCGCTGGCGACCGACACCGTGGCAGCTGCCGGTACGTCCACCCTCGAGGCGGGTCCGACGCCGGCGCCCGGCGAATACCAGAAGCTCGGTGTCTACACCGACACCGTGTACACCGCCGGCGATCCATCGTTCACTGCGCTCGACGGTGCGACGGCTGAGTTCGGCATGTTGGGCAGCGCTACCTACCGCATCGAGATGCCAGACGACTGGAATGGCGACCTCGTCGTCTGGGCACACGGATTCAAGGGCTTCGGTACCGAACTCGACGTCGATACGCCCCCTCGCGCTTTGCGCAGCCATCTGATCGACCTCGGCTACGCCTGGGCTGCAAGCAGCTACAGCGAAAATGGATATGCCCCCGGTATTGGCGCGGACGATTCGCTCGCTGTCCGCGACTATTTCATTCAGGAGCACGGACAGCCCGGCACCATCTATCTCGTCGGCGCCTCGATGGGCGGCAATGTCGTCGCCCTCTCCCTCGAAGACTTCCCCGGCGCTTACGACGGCGCCCTCTCAATCTGTGGCGCCATTGGAGGAGAAACGGAGATCGACTACCTCGTCTCCTGGGCACACCTCGCTGCGTTCTTTGCCGGGACCGAACTACCACTGGACCAGGGCGCCCTTGCCGTCACGATCGCACTTACCGGGCCCGTGTCGACCGCGCTTGGGCCACCTGACATGCCCACGCTCGCCGGGCAACAGTTCGCCAGCACGGTCAAGCTGCTCACCGGTGGACCGAGGCCGTTCTTCACCGAAGGCTTCCTCGATCAGTACATCGCCAATTTCGGATACATATTGAGCGACCCTGGACTCGAGACGCCCACCGCGAGAGCAGCAACCAACGCTGATACCGTCTACAGCATTGAACCGGGCCTTGGAATAACGGCGGACCAAATCAACAACGGCGTCTTTCGCCAGGCTGCCGATCCTGTCTATCGCAACGCCGCCAACTATCCCGACAAGGTGCCAACCAGTGGCAAGCTCACTGCGCCGCTATCTGACCCTCCACGGAACGGGCGACCTCTTCGTGCCGATTTCCCAGGAAGTCCAGTATCTTGCCAGCGCAAAGGCTGCCGGCACCGAGGACCTCCTCGTTCAACGCGCCATCCGTTCCGCCGGACACTGCGAGTTCAGCGACGCCGAGGTTGGCCAGGCTTTCACCGATCTGGTTTCCTGGGTGCAGGATGGCGTGAAGCCTGCCGGAGACGACCTCTCGGGCGACCTTTCGAACATCGGTCTCGCCTTCACCGATCCTCTCCGTGAGGGCGACCCCGGCAACAACTGACTTGCCTTTGAGGTCGATGAACGGGCATAACCATTGCGTGGCAGACGCGAAAGCACATCTGAACGGCATCGAACTCGCCTGGCGCGATGTGGGGCTGGGGGACAGCCGCCCGGTTCTCCTCCTGCACGCCCTCGGTCAGCATTCCGGCGACTGGGACTTCGTCGCGCGAGGGCTTTCTGACGCAGGTTACCGGGCGGTCTCGCCTGACTTTCGTGGCCATGCTGCCAGTGGCACGGCACGCGAATACTCGTTCGAGGCGATGAGGGACGACACGCTCGCGCTCATCGAACACCTGGGACTTGAACACTTCACGCTGATCGGTCATTCGATGGGCGGCACAGTAGCGTACCTGGTCGCGGAGACCATTCCCGGCCGGGTGAAGGCGTTGATCATCGAGGACACGCCACCTCCCGGCGGACCCGTGGCTATGGCACGTCGACCTCGGGCCGGGACTCCTCAAGAGTTCGTGCCAACCGCGCAACCGTTCGACCGCGCACTCGTCGCGCCAATCCGGGCTCAGCTGGCCAGTCCCAATCCTTCCTGGTGGGACGACCTCGTTGCCGTCACCTGCCCGGTGCTGCTGATCGGTGGTGGATACGAGAGCCCAATCAATCCCGACGCGCTGGCGGCGGTTGTCGATCGGGTGCCCGTCGCACAGTTGGTCAGTTTGGGCGGAGGCCATTTTGTTCATGAAAACCGCCCGGACGAATTCCTGCTCACGGTGCTGGACTTTCTTGCCCGGCTGACCGGCTGAACTTGCCCCAAACCGCAGCGCCCGGCCATGCTGCATGTCGAATGAACATCTTTTTCGACGTCGACGACACCATCATCAGCTGGGATGTCCGGCTCCGGCCCGGAGTCGAGGAGATCTTCCAGCAGTTACGCGACGACGGCCACACGCTCTATCTCTGGAGCGGTTACGGGCCTCGCTGGGAGGTGGTCCGTCGCTTTGACCTGCACGAACACATCATCGATTGTTTCTGGAAGCCGTTACATAACCATCATGCTCGCCTCGATGAGCTGAAGGTCCCGTTCATCCCTGACTACACCGTCGACGACCACGTGGAGATCATCCAGGCGTTCGGGGGCAGCCTCATCAAACCGGCCCCGATGCGCCTCGAACGAGACCGCGAGATGTGGCGCGTCTACGACGAGATCAGCGACTTCGCCGCGAAGCGAGGAGCCGGGAAATAGCCACAGGCATCATCCTCGTCCGGCATGCGATGCCGGAGATCGAGAAAGGCGTGCCCTCCAGCCGATGGCGCCTCGCCGAGTCGTCGAAGGAAGACTGCGTCCTCCTCGCGCATGCACTGCCAGCACAGCTGGCGTCTGTGGTCTATCACAGCGACATGCCCAAGGCGGCGGAGACGGCGCTCGTAATCGCGCTCCGGCGCGGCTTACGGACTGCTCGCGACCCGCGGCTCGCCGAGGTCGACCAGTCAGCCGCCGGGTGGCTCGACGATTACGATAGCGCTGCGATGAGGTACCTGCGCACCGGCGACTCTCCCGGATGGGAATCGCGGGAGTCGGTGGTCGCCCGGATCGACGCAGCCGTCAACGATGCAGTCGCGCTCCACCCAGGGCAGGGCGATGTCGTCCTCGTCGGCCATGGACTGGCGCCGACACTCTGGCTGCAGTCACGAAAGCCATTCGACGACATCGCCGCGTTCTGGCGCGCGCTCACCCTCCCAGACGCCTGGCGGCTGGACCTGGAGACAGGGGAATTGGTACGAGTTGCGGGGGAGCTGTCGCGTTGACGCCCCGGTACTGCCCGCGCTAGGCTTCCCGCCCGATGCCTCCGGACACTCATCGAAGCTCTGAGCAACTTGCACGCGAAGTGGTTGAGGCTGCGAATGCACGCGACTTCGATCGTTATGGCCTCTGCTATGCGGAAGACGCCGACACCATCTATGCCGGTGTCCCGATTCGTGGCCGTGCAGCCCTCGTGAAGGAATTAGGCAAGCAGCTTGAGCAATTCCCAAATCTGGCGACCGCCATCCGCCGCATCGTTGTGGATGGCCCATCTGTGGTCATGGAGCTGGACGTCACGGGAACGAACACAGGCCCTATTCGAACGCCGGACCGCCGCGTTGTTCCTGCCACCGGGCGCGCTGTTGCTTTCCAGCAGGTGTATTGGATGGAGACGGAGGACGGCCAGATTGCCCGCCAACGCGCTTACTACGACCAGCTCACCGTGCTAGGTGCCCTCGGGTTGTTGTAGCTGGATGGCCTCGTCCACGGGCGCGGCAAACCAGTCGTTCGCAAAGAACCGCTCGATGATGTGCGTGTCCGCTTCGAAGGCCATGTCCGGAAGGTCAGTGCGGTGATCGTGCCAGCGGGCAAGTTCCGCGTCGTCTCCGCCCACTGGCACCGCGCCATCTTCGAGCGGCTCTCCGTGAAGGACGGCGACGAGGCTGTGTTTGGCTGGTGAGAGGAAATTGGAAACGATGCTGAGCAGACCGGTGATACGAACCTCGATGCCTGTCTCTTCTCGAACTTCTCTGCGCGCGGCGCTTAGAAAATCCTCGCCCCAATCGATGTAGCCGCAGGGAAGGCACCAGCGGCCACCCTCGAAGGCCTGTCCCCGTCGCCGGCAGAGGAGGATCTCGTTCCCCCGTGTGACCAGCACCGACACCGCGGGCTCCGGATTGCGATAGCGGACATGGCCGCAGGCAGTGCACCGCCGAAAGACGCCTTCGGCCCGCGTCTCTTCGACGCTCACACCACAGCGTTCGCAATGCCACGAGGACGATGCCTGCAGTTCAGTCGGGTCGTAAGCGTGAAAGACCTGTCTCGCCGGGAGGTCCATGTCGCAACCTCCGGAAACGTTCAGTCCTTGAAGACTTTGCCACCAGGATATGGCGGGCCGTAGCCGGTGTACGGCGGCCACAGCGTCTCCAGTTCCTTCCGGATCGGGTCGCCTTCCGGCAGGTAGCGATGGAACTGAGGCTCCACGTCGCGCCGCTGCCACTTCTTCCCCAGCGTGTCTTCGCTGATCTTGTCCTGCAAAAGCATGATCCCGGTCAGCAGGGACTCTGGACGCGGCGGGCAGCCAGGCACATAGACATCGACCGGGAGCAGGGTGTTCACGCCCGGGGTAACGCTGTAGGCGTACGCGAACGGCCCGCCCATGATCGCGCATCCGCCCATGGCCAGCGCCCACTTCGGCTCCGGCATCTGGAGCCAGATGCGGCGGACAGCCGGTGCCATCTTCCATGTCACGGTGCCGGGGACGATCAGCAAGTCTGCCTGCCGGGGCGAGGCACGGAAGATCTCGGCACCGAAACGTGCAATGTCGTACCGCGGCGTCGCCGTCGCGATCATCTCCATGGCACAGCAGGCCAGTCCGAACATCGCGGGCCACAGCGAGGACCGCCGGGACCAGTTCAGGACCTGGTCAACGCTCGTGATCAGGAGGTTCGACTGGACTTCCTCCTCGACGTTGGTGTCGAGGTGAAGGGGCAGGGGCTGGTAGACCTTGGTGCTCTCAGCCATTGTTCGTGCAGTCTATCACAATCCTGACTTGCGTCAGGACGCTAGCGACCGCGCCCGCCGCCCCCGTGGTATTGCCCGTCGTTGATCGGCTCTTCGATGAACAGGTCACCGTTCCGAATCTTGATGTTGTAGCCGCAGTCCGGGTTTGTACAAACCCACGCCTTGTAATGGATTGGGGCCCCCTGGCTCCCGAAATCCGAGAATGGGACAAGGTCCCCATCACCACATTTCCGACACTCTGGAAGCTGGTACACGCCACCCCTCCTCCGATGCTTGGCGGATACTAGCAGCAGCCCTTTACCGGGACAATACGTTCTTCAATGGCCAGTGATTGATTGCCACGAGCCGGCATACCCGCGCACGAGGATATCCGGCCCCAGTTTCTCCGTATGGACCTCGCCAAGTGCGATGGCTCCGGACATCGAGAGTGCTCCCTCGCCGCCTACTGCCGGGAGACCCCGGCCGCCGATGATCTTCGGTGCGATGAAGGCCCAGACCTCGTCCACGGCGTCCTCGTCGAAGGCGTTGCCGAGGAGCGTGGCGCCTCCCTCTATCCAGGCGCTGAGGATGCCCCGGCGGCCCAGCGTTTGGAAAAGCTGATGGAGGTTGACGCCGACCTCGCCGGCCTCGAGCTCCACCAGCTCGGCGCCGGTGCCGGCTATTTGCGAACGCCAGCTCGCGCCGGATCCCGGTGCCGTCGCAACCACAACTTTGCCCGGCTCGGCGAACAATCGCGCCGTTGCCGGCACCCTGCCCCGACCATCGACGACAATGCGAAGTGGCTGGCGCTCCGCGGCCATCCCAGTTGGCCGTGCCGTCAACGCCGGATCGTCGGCAAGGACCGTGCCGCTCCCGGCGATGATCGCGCCTACCCTCGCGCGCTCCTCGTGGACCCTCTCCCTGGCAGCCTCGCCGGTGATCCATTTCGAGTCGCCGCTGGCCGTGGCGATGCGCCCATCGAGGGTCGCGGCGAACTTTCCGATGACATAAGGCAGGCCGGTCTCCCGGTGCTTGATGTACGGGCGGAGTAGCTTTGTTGCGGCGATAGCGCCATCTCCGACGACGACGTCAATGCCGGCGGCGCGGAGACGTGCGATACCCTGACCGGCCACCCGGATGTCCGGGTCTTCGATCGCGACCACGACGCGCGCAATGCCTGCTTCCACGATCGCGTCCGAACATGGCGGTGTTTGCTTGCCCTCGAAGGGTGCACATGGCTCGAGCGTGCAAAAGAGCGTCGCACCCCGCGCGAGACTGCCGGCAGTATCGAGTGCCACGCGTTCGGCATGGCGCCCCGGCGGCCGCTCTGTGGCACCGATAGCCACTACGCGGCCTTCGCTCACTACCACGGCGCCAACCCAGGGATTGGGAGCGGTAACTCCCCGGATGGGTTCGGCCGCCGCGAGAGCGGCGTGCATTCCCTCCGAGGGCATCTGGCCCATGCTACTTGCGCGCCTTCCAGAGATCGCGCATGAGCTGGGCTTCGCCGACATGCTCACGGAGATGGGCAAGGCCGCGAAGGATTGCCTCGTACCCGGTGACCTGCACCGGCTCCGGCACATCGGCGAAGAGAGTCACGTGGTTGAGGGTCTCTTCGCCGCCTCCGGCGCACTCTTCGGTAAGTTGCGCAAGGTACGTATCGATGTCGCCTTTGAGTGCGGCGATGGTCTTCGATTGGTCGACGAATGCGGCCTCGCGCTCACCTTCTCGATACTCCCGCAGCGACCGTTCGATGCCGCAGCCAACCTGGAGCCAGAAGCGCGTGGCCACGATCGAATGCGTGACGAGGACCTGGGTTGTGTTGCCCGCGCCCTCCGGCTTCCAGTGGATCTCTTCCTCGGGCACGTCGTCGAGGACGTCCTTGAAAAGGTCGAAAGAGAGCCTGGCGATATTCAACGAGGCCTGGTAGGCAGCATGCATGAGCCAAATCCTATGTCGGACGCTGGCCGGGCGTCCACGAGCAGCGTAGGTCGCGTCGATCGTGTACGTTGCTGAGAGCATGAGCGACAGCAAATCTGCCGCGCCCACCCTGCTTTCGGATGAAGACTCGGCCCTGGTCGCGCGCCTTCGCGATGGGGACGCAGACGCATTCGAAGAGCTGGTCGAGAAATACCATTCGGCCATCGTCCGGTTCGCGCGGCTCTATGTCGGTACACAGGAACTTGCCGAAGACGTAGCTCAGGAAACCTGGATGGGTGTGCTCCGGGGCCTCGACCGCTTCGAGGGTCGATCGTCCCTCAAGACCTGGATCTTCCGTATCGCCGCGAACCGGGCCCAGACGAAGGGCAAGCGTGAGGCGCGGACGATTCCCTTCGCCGCTCTCGCCTCCTCGGAAGCTGGTCAGGACGAGCCGGTCGAGGTCGACCGCTTCCTCCCGGCCGAATCGGAACGCCCAGGCTTCTGGTCGACGCTGCCCGTCGACTTTGACAACCAGCCCGAGGGCCGCCTGCTCTCCGACGAGACGTTCGCCGTCATCCGGAAAGCGATCGATACGCTGCCACCCATGCAGGCGACGGTCATAACTCTCCGGGACCTTCAACAGTGGTCGTCCCAGGAAGTGCGCGAGGCCCTCGACATCACCGAAGCGAACCAGCGAGTGCTCTTGCATCGGGCCCGGACGAAGGTCCGCCGCGTGCTGGAGGAGTACCTTTCGAATGAAAGTGCGAACGGAGTGAGTGGTGACGGCTGATCGGCTGAACTGTCAGATGCTCGTCCAGCTCGTGACCGAGTACCTGGAAGGCGCCCTCATCGACGATGAGCGGGCCCGTTTCGAGGCGCACCTTGCGCGCTGTCCTCCCTGCGAGACGTACCTCGTCCAGATCCGGAGGACGATCGAGATCTGCGGGAGTCTGCCCGCAGAGTCCATCCCGGAAGATGCGAAGCGCGACCTCCTCGAAGCGTTTGAGGGCTGGAAGGCCAGCCGCTAGCCGAAGTCAACCTCAGCGGTTTTGACGGTCCCGGCCGTTCGCCCCGGCGCTGACTGGTAGCTCCAGTACAGGTTGGTGTGGACGATGACCTGGTCTGGTGGCGGCGCTCCCCATGGGGACTGGTCCTCGGTTGTATGGGCGTCGCTGACGAGTGTGGCGTCGTATCCCCGCGCAAAGGCGCCGTGGAGCGTCGACCGGATGCAAGCGTCGGTCTGGGCGCCGGCGACGATGAGCTTGCCGACGCCGAGCCCGGCAAGCACTGATTCCAGGTTCGTGTCCTCGAAGGAATCTCCGTAGTTCTTCTCGACCAGCGGCTCTGCGCTGTCCGGAATCAGTTCAGGCACGATGCTCCACTCGTCGCTGCCCCGCTCGAGTCCCTCGTCGGAGTGCTGCACCCAGACGACCGGGACCTGTCCCAGTCTCGCTCGCTCGACGAGGTTGCCGATATTCGCCACCACGTTGTCGCGCTCATACGCGCCGGCGACGACGCCGTTTTGAACGTCGACGACAAGAAGTGCGGTGTTAGGCCGGTTTGCAAGCGTGGTCATGCATGTCTCTCGCGATGTAAATATGTCCCCAACTGTAGGTTGATACCGCCGTAGCTTGCGACACCCCATGTCACCACTGCCCGCAACCCGGGACTAGAGACCGGCGCAGTAGTGCTCGAGTTCCTCCAGTGTGGTGCGGGCTACGCGGCGCCCCAGAGAGCGGAGCGATTGGAGGTCGCCCAGGGCCTGCGCGGCGTTCAGTTCTCCGAAGGTGTAATCGGCCCCGGGAATCGCGACATCCTCGCCGATCTCGCCAGTGATTTCGATGAAGATCCCCGTGTTCGGGCCGCCCTTGTGGTACTGACCGGTCGAATGCAGGTACCGCGGCCCGAACCCGCTGGTTGTTGCGACGCCGCAGTGTTCTCCCAATTTGGTCCGGATGCGAGAAAGGCGGGCATCGTTGGCATGGGTTCGCGGCAGGTACGCAAGCAATGCGATGTAGTTACCTGCCCCGGCCGAGGCAATGATCTCGGCGGGCTCCGGCGTTTCTGCATCGACCGCGGTCCCCGCAAGGATCGCCGCCGTCGCGTCCTTCGCCTGTTGCACGGCTGGCTGGTCGAAGGGGTTGAGACCGAGAACGTGGCCCGCGATTGCCGTGGCGAACTCCCAGTTCCACCAGTCGAGCGGCCCGGGATGGCGCGTCAGCGAGCTCTTGCGCGCGCCCGGGCCGAAATCGACGAACATCCGGTCCGATCCGCGCAGCCGGCCGGTCTCGCCTTCGACCGGAAGGATCCCGGTCCCGTCCTTCCCGGTCGACTCCGAAAGCAGTTGCTCCAGCCACCACCCGAACGGGCGCAGGTGCGCCGGGCCAACGATGGTCAGCTTGTCGCGGCCGATTTCGGCGGAGAGGCCCATCTCCACGCCGGCGCGGGTCGCGACGTTCTTCGCCGGGTCCTCGTCCCGCGTGGCGCGGGCAGCCTGCCTCGCTGCCACCAGGATGGAGCGGATATCGGCTCCGATCAGTGCACCCGGCACCATTCCGAAGTAGGTAAGCGCCGAATAGCGCCCGCCCACCTCGGGGTCGTTGAGAAAGACATGCCGAAATCCACGCCCTTCGGCCAGCGTGTGGAGCGCGGAACCCTCGTCGGTGATCGCCACGTAGTGCGAGCCCTCAGGCCGGAGTCCCCAGAAATACTCCAGCTGTGAACGCGTCTCAATCGTGGAGCCGGATTTGCTCGAGGCGATGAAGAGCGTCCGGTCCAGGTCGAGGGAACGTGACGTGGCAAGGAGTTCCGCCGGGTGCGTCGTATCCAGGACGATCAGTTGGAGCGCATTCGGCGCGCTCGCAAGCACCTGCTGGAGCACTTCTGGGGCCAGGCTCGACCCGCCCATCCCCATCAGCACGGCGGTCGTGAAGCCCGCCTCCCAGACGGCACTGGCGAACGCCTCGAGAGCTTCCAACTCGCTGAGCATGGCGTCCGGCGCGGTCAGCCAGCCCAGCCTGTCCGCACTCTCCTCAGGCCCCGCGGTCCAGACAGTGTGGTCTTTCTTCCAGACTCGCTCGACAACGTGTTCGGCCGCCAACCGCTGGAGCCGGGCTTCTACGGCGTCTTCGAAGTCGGCCCCCGCCATGATTTCCTGTGCCTCCGTCATGCGGGTGCGAGAGCGGCATGGAGCTTTGCCCCGACCGCCGCGAGGAGTGAGTCGAAGTCCTTTTGGAAGGCCGCAAGACCGTCGACGAGGAGTCAATCCGTGACCGCCGTCATGTTGACGCCCGCCCCGGCGAGTCGCTGAAGCGCTGTTTCGCCGTTGGCAATGTCCTCCGGCGACATCGGTGCGACGAGGCAGTGGTCGAGCACCGCCTTGAGCGTCGCCTCCGGCAGTGTGTTGACGGTGTTCGGCGCAACGAGGCTTTCGACGTAGAGGACATCGCGGTAGTCGGGGTTCTTCGTGCTGGTCGAAGCCCAGAGAGGGCGCTGGACCCCCGCTCCGTGGTTTGCCAGGCGTTCCCAGCGGGCGCCCGAGAAGATCTCCTGGAAGCGGGCATATGCATGCCTGGCGTTCGCGACCGCCGCCGTTCCGCGCTGTGGCGAGCCTGCCGGCAAGAGCGCATCCACGGCCGTATCCACGCGCGAAACGAAGAACGACGCGACACTCGCAATCCGGGAGATGTCGCCACCATCTGCCAGTCGCTGTTCGAGACCAGCGATGTAGGCCTCCGCCGTTCGCTCATACACCTCGACGGAAAAGAGCAGGGTCTGGTTGATGTTGAGGCCGTCCACGGTCAGGCGGCGGAGAATCTCGACTCCCGCTTCAGTGCCCGGCACCTTGATCATCACGTTCGGGCGGTTCACAGCGTCACAGAGGCGATGGGCCTCTGCCACCGACGCTTCGATGTCGTTCTCAATGCCGGGGGGCAGTTCGAAGGAGACGAGCCCGTCACGGCCCTCGGTCTCTTCATGGAGCGGGAGAAGAGCATCGCAGGCGTCCCCGATATCGGCGGAGGCGAGACGCACGAACGCTTCATACGGGTCCCGGACTCCCTGCGCTGCCAACCGCTCGATGTCCTCGCTGTAGAGCTCGGAGCCCGTGATCGACTTGTTGAAGATGCTCGGATTCGAGGTGATCCCGGTGAGGTGGCCGGCGTCGACGAGCTGCTGGAGTTCGCCGGATTGGATAAGGTCGCGGCCAAGAAAGTCGAGCCAGACAGACTGGCCTGCCGCCAGCAGTTGATGGACACGGTCGCTCATAAAAACCCCCTTTACGCCTTTCCCCACGATAGCGCAGCCACGTCCGGCGCGGGAGGCAACAAGGTTCAGCCATGGTTTGGGTTTGCTCGCCGTGAGCCACACCGGCCCGGCGGGACACCGTGGCTCAGCGCAGGCTGTCGCTGGCCTACAATCCCAACCCATGACACAGCCTGCCGTCCGCCCTCCGTTTGAAGACGATCCCTTCCATCGCTATCTCGGTCTCACCCTCGACGAAGTCCGCCCGGGGTTCGCGCGTATTCGCCTCCGGTTCGCGGAGACGACGCCTCGTGGCATCGGCGGCAGCGTCCATGGCGGCGTCCTTGCTGCGATGGTGGACATCGCGATGCTGAGGGCCGTCATGGCCGATCTGCAGCCCGGCGATCAGCCCGCAGGTACCGCCGACCTCAACATCACCTACCTGCGGCCCGCCCACGGCCCCACGGTCGACGCCGAGGCGACTGTGCTCCGGAAAGGGCGTCAGCTCGCCGTGGTCGAGGTCGAGATCCTTGATGCCGAGCGACGGCTCTGCGCGAAGGGCCGGGTGATCTACGCTTTCCGGCGTTAGCCGGCATCAGCGCCCACGTCTTTGCCGTCGAAAGTCGCGTTGACGTATGTGAGCATGCGCTTCGCCAGCTCCACGCCAAGGTCCTTGTCCTCGGTTCCATCGAGCCCGCCCTGGACCACGGCATGGACGACCCTCCCGGTTCGGAAGCAAACGATAGTCTCAATGAATTGGCCAAAGCTCACCTGTCCGACGTCGAACTCCGTTGTCGAGAAGAACCCCGTCGACTCGGCGCCAAGCTTCGGTACCTCGAATTCGTCCAGCGGTTGGTCGTCCGCGATCAGGAGCCCGCAGGCATGGAACCGGAGCGCGTTGGAAGCCGATTCCTCATCGACATAAATCGTCGAGTGAGACTCGATCTGTTGGACACGGCCAAGGTGCTCGACCCAGCTACTGCTGTCCCAGCTAAAGAACGCAAGGTGCCCCAACTGGCGCCCTTGCGCCTCGAGTTGGATCGCTTTCTGCGAAGCATCGATATCAGGCAGCGCTTTCTGAAACGCCTGCGCCCATTCCTCGTTTGTGAAATCTTCGCTGAAGGATGGGTCGAGTCCGGCGATCGGCATGTCGGCCGGCTTCAGCGCCATCGATTCCAGGTCGAGGCTCTCGGGGGCGAAGTCCGTAGGGTAGGAGGTGCGGGACTCGTTCCCCCCGCCACCACCGGTGAGGCCGCACCCCGCAAGGAGCAAGGCGACTGCAAATGGGGCGAGAAACAGGGCGCGCCGCATCACCCAATCCTACCGTATCCGTCGCGACCGCTACTCGGTGCGAGTACTTCCCATGTGCCTCGTGTACGCTTCGCCCATCACACCACGGGGAGTCCGTCCCAATGAGCCTCAGCACCGACGACCGACTCGACATCCAGGACCTCTATGCCAGGTACAACCACGCCATCGACTCCGGTAACGGCGCCGCATGGGCTGCCACCTTCACCGCCGATGGCACATTCAAGTCCGGCCCAATGGACTTCGCCGGCACGGAAGCGCTTGCCAAGTTCGGTAGTTCGCTTGTCGAACGGATGAAGCCCCGACACTGGACGAACAACCTCGTCATCGATGAGGCCGCCGGCGGTGCGAAGGGCAGCTGCTACCTTGTGCTCTACAACGTCGGTGGCGAGAAGCCCGCGATTGCGACCACCGGCATCTACCGCGACGAGTTGACCAAGACCGGCGACGGCTGGCGCTTCAAGGCCCGGACCGTCCACGCGGACTAGAGCCGGGGCGAGTGCGCCTTACCCTTTTCCTCGTCGCGATCACCATCCTCACGGGAGTGGTGGTCGCCGCGACGGTGTTTCGCTCGTCGAGCGCCCTCCACATCCTTCACCGGCTTCGGTTGATCGGCCTCATCTACGTGGCGGCGATCGTGATTATCGCCGGCTGGCGGCTCTGGCAGCAGGGAGGGCTGTAGAACATGCACGTCCTCGTTGCGCCGCAGGAGTTCAAGGGTTCTCTGACCGCGATCGAGGCAGCGGAGGCGATAGCTGCCGGCGCACGTAAGTCGCTCCCGGAAGCAACCGTCGACGTACTGCCGCTTTCTGATGGCGGCCCTGGCTTTGTCGATGCCATGGAGGCTGCTCTCGGAGGGACGGTGCGGACGACGCCAGTCGGCGATCCTCTCGGCCGCCAGGTTGCCGCGCACTGGCTCCTTGCGCCGGGCGGCGTGGCGTACATCGAGGCGGCCCAGGCGAACGGCCTTTTCTATCTGCTGCCGGATTCCCTCGCACCGCTCGAGGCCTCAACACACGGGGTGGGCGAACTCTTGCTTGCCGCGGCGGTGGAGGGCGCCCGCCGGATGATTGTCGGTGTCGGAGGGAGCGCGACGACGGACGGTGGTCTTGGCATGGCCCAGGCACTCGGCGCCATCCTGGAGTTCGAGCCGCGGTGGACGCTGGTCCGCGGTGGTGGCTCGCTCCCCGGCTTGCGCTCAATCACCTGGAGGCAGCCGGATTTACTGGCGCACGTGGAAGTCACGGTGGCGACCGATGTCACGAACCCGCTTCTTGGCCCCAATGGGGCCGCGGCCATCTTCGGGCCCCAGAAGGGAGCGAGCGACGCCGATGTCGAACTCCTCGAGAGGGGCCTCACGAACTTTGCCGGCGTGATTGAGCGGGACCTCCGCATCGACATCCGAACGGTCGCCGGTGGCGGAGCGGCGGGCGGCCTTGCCGCGGGCCTCTACGCGTTTCTCGGGGCGGAAATCCGCAGTGGTTTCGACATGGTCGCGGATGCTACGCAGTTCGAACGGCGCCTCGGGGAGGCGGACCTCGTCGTTACGGGTGAGGGGAGCTTCGACAGCCAGTCGCGCCAGGGCAAGACGACCGGCCATGTGATCGATGCAGCGGAAGCGGCAGGAGTCGGCTGGCTCGTGCTTGCCGGTGTGGCCGAGGAGGAATCCGAGCGCGTGCGATCGCTCAAGACATTCGCCGGTGATGAACGCGATCCCATGAAAGATGCGGCCGACGTGCTCGAAGACCTCGCCGCTGATGCGGTCGCGGCGTTCCTCTAGGGAGCATCCTCGTCGGCGCCCGCAGCCTGCAGCGTGTGGACTGCTTTCCGGGCCGCAGCGGCATCAGCGATCTCGTCGTTCACCCGCCCCACGAGCAGGCCCTCCGCGCGGGCAGCCGCGTAACCCTGGCTGAGGGCTCGTGCCCGTGCCGTCGCAGTTTCCGTCGGAGTAAACGCGGCATTGGCGGCCGGTACGACGTCGAGGTTGCGAATGACTGCACCGGCAAAGCCATGCTGACTGTGGCTGCGCAGCTCGAGATGGATGCCCGAAACCAGGGGAAGCCCATCGCTAGCCCGGGCTGCGGCAACCACGAGGCCCCTGGCGTAAGAGAATCGCGGGCCATGGTCTTCTGCCCGTCCTTCGACGTCGGCCGCGTAGGCATCGGCATCGAAGACCAGGCCGGTAACGCGTGGAGCAGCGGCAGCGATTTCCGCCGCCCTGAGCAGCCCGCGCGCCGTCCCGATGACCGGGAAGAGCTTCAGTGCCCCCGGTTCAATGTCGCGCTTGTATTCGAACTCGCGGAGGAGCACGGAAATGTCCCGGACATCCTGCGGCTCTGTGCAGTGCGGCAGCAGGACGCCCGCGCAGTCGGGCCTCACGATTGCATCGAGGTCGTCGCGGAGCAGTTGCGTGCGGGGATGGTTAACCATGACCAGGGCGCGCTTTCCGGCCCTGGCCACCGCCGGCATCGCCTCCGTTGCCGCGATGCGAAGGGCGCCCACCGCCTGCGAAGCGTCGTTCAACGAGAAAAGGACGGCGTCGGCTTCAGAGTCCACGGCTGCCTGGTGGCCGGTCTCTCGTTCCACAGCAACGATGCTTCGCAGACGCATGGTTCTAGGCTCGTCCTCCGATGTATCCGCCGACAACGACTGGCGGAGGCGTGAGCGCCGCAAGGTGCAGGTCCTGCTTCAGCGCCATGATTCCCTGGAGGTGGTCAAGCGCGTGGCGGTACATCAGTTCCGCCAGCCACTGGCAGGTCAGCGGCCCCCAGCGGGTATCGGTGCGGTGGCGCGTCCAGGTGCTGTCGCTCATCTGCTTGAAGATCACGAGTTCTTCGTCACGCATGCGTACGACATCTTCGAGTAGGCGGTGGGCGAGTTCTTCGGGGTTGTATCGCCGTTCATGCCACTCGCGCCGGTTGTAGTCGAGCGGGTCGAGCATTTCCGGGACGGTCGCCCACCGCAATAGCGGCAGGTAGACCTCGCGCTCCATGTCAGAGAGATGGGAAAGATGCTCGTGGATGGTCCATTCGTCAGTTGCCGGCCGGTAGTGGAACTCGGTCTCATTGAGTCCCCGGACTGCCCAGCTCAGGTCGTCGGTGACGGACCGCAAGCGGCTGGTGAGTTCGGCCCGGTAGGTGGAAGTTTCGCCCATGCGCCTGCCCTCTCCTCGCCGGGCCCCGCCTCCCCGCGTCTCTCGCCAAGTATAGGGGCATCTGCGCAGATGACGACCAGTCTCAGGCGTCTTCTTTGCTTGGAAGATCCTTCGAAAGGTCTCCATACACGCGGGCGTTGCGGGCGATATCCGGCGAGGGGGCATACATCGATTCCACTTCGCTGCCCCAGCGGGCTTCAGCCTGCGAGAGCTTGTCCACCTCGGTGTACTGGCGGACGAACGGGCTCAGGATCCGCTCCATGGTGTGACCGCGGGTCCCTTTCTCTGCCTTCGGGCACTTCGGGACCTTCACTTCGGCGCTCATCGAGCGGACCAGGACCTCCTGCTTCGCTCCGCACTTGGTGCAGCGGTACTCGTACAGCGGCATAGGCTCAGCCTACCATTCCCGGTCCTATCCCTCACCGTCTGCTTCGGTTTGGTTCAGGTACCGTTCCGCCGCGATCGCGGCAGTAGCGCCATCACCGGCGGCACTCACGAGCTGGCGCGCCGCCCGTGTCCGGAGGTCTCCCGCGACGAACAAGCCGGGTCGCGACGACTGCATTTCGAGGTCGACGATCGCGTGCCCGCCTTCGTCCATCTCAACCAGGCCCTTGAGCAGATGACTGTTCGGCGTCTGGCCAATGAAGATGAAGACCGCCGCGACCTGGAGGGTGCTTTCCTCGCCCGTTTTCAGGTTGCGCAGCCGAAGCCGCTGCACCTCCGCCTCGCCTTCGATAGCTTCGACCACCGTGTCCCAGGTGAAATCGATCTTGTCGTTGGCGAACGCCTTCTCCCGCAGGATCGCGTCGGCACGCAGCCCGTCGCGTCTATGGATGACATGCACCTTGGACGCGTATCGGGTCAGGAACAGCGACTCGTCCATGGCTGCGTTGCCACCGCCGACCACTGCCACTTCCTCGTCCTTGAAGAAGGCTCCATCGCAGGTGGCGCAATAGCTGACGCCCTTCCCGGTGAACTCTTCCTCTCCCGGGACCGCGAGGTGGTTGTATTGAGCTCCGCCGGTCACGATGAGCGCCAGAGCCGAGTCCGTTCCCTCACCGGTGACGATCTCGAACCCACCCCCATCGCGTGCTCGGACCTCTTCGACGGCGAGATAACGCATCTCGGCGCCGAACTTCTCGGCTTGTCGGCGCATCCCATCGGCGAGGTCGAAGCCGTTCACGCCCTCGGGGAAGCCCGGGTAGTTGTCGACACGGTCAGTGGTTGCGATCTGGCCACCCGTCACAGATTTCTCATAGACGACCGTCGTCCGCTGCGCGCGGGCTGCGTAGATTGCCGCGGTCAGGCCGGCCGCGCCGCCGCCGATGATGGCGATTTCGTACTCCGCCATGATGTCCTCCAGACAGAAAAGGCGGCGCCCGCGGGCGCCGCCTTTGTCTTTAGTTGCTTTGTGCCGTTCGTCAGGCGAGGGCCGACTCGAGCCTCTTCTTGAGGTCGCTCTTGGGCCGGAAACCGACGATCGTGTCCTGGAGCTCCCCGCCCTTGAAGATGAGGAGAGAAGGAATGCTGCGGATCGAGAACTGCGTCGGGATCGATGGGTTTTCGTCGGTGTTCATCTTGAAGAAGTTGACCTTGCCGTTGTATTCCTCGCTGAGCTCCTCGACGACGGGCGCAACCATCCGGCACGGCCCGCACCATGGCGCCCAGAAGTCGACCAGCACCGGCAGGTCGCTCTTGATTACATCGGCCTCGAAGGTCGTGTCCGTTACATCGCGGGGTGCCGCCATTTGTATCTCCTTGGTACTTCTATCGGAAGCTGCGTTGTGTACGAAGGTTCCGCGTGCTCACTCAGTCTACGGGTCGGGCGATGGCGTTACACGCCTTCGCAGCGAAACTGTTATCGCACGTGAGCGCTTCACTTTGTTAGGATTCGGGACAAAAGCGAGTTCGAAGGTCAATGACGCCCTCATCGGTGTTGGTCCTGAACCAGAACTACGAACCGCTGAACGTGTGCAACGTGAAGCGCGCGTTGGTCCTCGTCCTGCGCGGTAAGGCAGAAGTCCTCGAATCCGGCCGGGACGCGTGGCATTCCGCCACAGATGCCTTCAAGCTCCCCTCGGTCATCCGCCTTATCCAGTACATCCGCCGCCCGCGCCCGAAGCTCCGTCTCACGCGCAAGGAAGTCTTCAACCGGGACAATTGGATGTGCCAGTACTGCGGGCGCCAGGGGAAGGACCTCACCCTCGACCATGTAATGCCCCGGCATCGCGGTGGCCCGCACACCTGGGAGAACCTCGTGAGTGCATGCAAGCAGTGCAACCATCGCAAGGCCGGCCGTACACCGTCGGAGGCGAGCATGCGGCTCCTGAAGGAACCGATCGCCCCGCGCGTCTCGCTCTACCACTCGTTCTTCCCCTACCTCAGCAGCCAGCTCGAATGGCGAAAGTTCGTACCCGGCTTCGAGACGGCAGCGGTCGCCGGCTGATGCCCCACAACGACGGCGAGGGCGTGCACGTCGTCGATCCGGACGTCCGCGCCTCGGTCCTTGCTGAAGCGGTTGCAGTCGCTCGCGCCCAGCCCGGTGGCACCCTCGCAACCATGCATAGCGAAGACGGCACTCCCTACGTGACTTTCGTCTTCTTCCACATGACTGATGCTGGCGAAATAGTGTTTGGCAGCCGCCCCGGGCCCCAGCACACCCGCAACATCCTCGGTACACCCGAGGTCTCCTTCCTCATCGACAATCGCGAGATCATCGCTGACGACTGGATGCGATTCGACCGCCTGGTCATCGAAGGCGCCGCGGTGCAGGTGCCCTCCGGCGATCCCCGCTACGACGAGCTACTCTCGAGCCTCCGCGGAAAGAACCCCCTCGCCGCGCGCTTCACAGAAGCAGGGATGCTCTTCTACATCCGGCCGCGCCGCCTTGTGCTGCGCAAAGGCGTCCACCCGGACCGGCAGGTCATCGAGTTCGACGACGGAGCCTGAGCGTTCCGCCGTCGCCGTACAATATCGTTCGTGAACTACGCCGAGTCGCTCGAATTTCTCTCGTCCTTCAACGACATGGAGCGCGGAATCCAGAAGTCCGCCAACCCGGTCATGAACCTCGACGGAATGCGCTCCCTCCTCGCGCGCCTCAACAATCCTCACCACGGACGTCACACGGTGCATATCACCGGATCGAAGGGCAAAGGGACCACTGCGGCGATGGTTGAATCGATGCTGCGGCAGGGAGGGCGCACGACGGCCCTGTTCACGAGCCCCCACCTCCATTCCTACAACGAGCGAATCCAGATCGATGGTGATCCCGTCTCGAACGAAGAGTTTGCCGCCGGCATCGAGGCGATCCGGCCGGCGGTGGAAGCCGAGGCCGAACGCGGAGCGTCGAGCGTCTCGACCTTCGGTGTTCTCACAGCGCTGTTCTTCTGGCTGGTTCGTGCGCAGGCCCGCCCGGTCGACTGGCAGATCGTCGAAGTCGGCCTCGGAGGCAGCTTTGATGCGACCAACGCGCTCCCGCCGCCCGAAGTCGCGGTGATCACGCCAATCTCGCTCGAACACACACACATCCTCGGGAACACGCCCGCCGCAATTGCAGCGGACAAGTCCGGGATCGTGAAGGAGGGGACCATATGTGTCCTCGCGCGCCAGGACGACCCGGAAGTTGTCGATGTGGTATCCGCTCGCTGCACGGAGGTCGGCGCGACCCTCGTCAACGTCGCTGACGAGTACGAGGCCACTGTCGTGGAGAAGCACATTTACGGCCAGGCGTTCACGGTTGAGCACGGCGGGGTCACTCGTGAACTGAGGACGCCGATGCTCGGCACCGCCCCCGTCGAGAACGCGACGACTGCTCTCGCTGCGGTCGACGCCCTCGGCCGGATCGTGGAGCCATTGAGTGAATCGGCAATCAGCGATGGTCTTGCGCGCTGCCGCGTGCGCGGCCGCCTGGAAGTGATGGGACGGGAGCCGTTGATCATCGCCGACGGCGCTCACAACGGGGCAAGCGCCGCGATGCTTGCGGAGTCCCTGAAGAGCTATTTCGAATGGAAGCGCTGCTTCTTCGTTATCGGTGTCACGGGTGACAAGGACCCCCGCGCGATCGGCTTCAGGCTCGCCTCCATGGCCGATCTCATCGTCTGCTGCCGCTTCAACAATCCTCGCGCCATGGACCCGTATCAGTTGCTCCAGGAAGTGGGCTTCCTGGGGGCCCCGGCGGTCGCCGAAGAGTCTGTGGCCGAGGCGATGGACACGGCGCTTGGCCACGCCGACGGTGGGGACCTCGTCTGTGTGACCGGCTCGCTCTATGTCGTTGCTGAGGCGCGCGAGTATGTACTCGGCGAGGGCATCGGGAGCTAGACGTTTACGTAACCCCGGAGCCACGGCACGCTGTTTCAATGGCCCTCGTGCAGTTGCTCGCGCAGAAAGATGTCTTCGTCGCGTTGGAGATCACGCCTCCGCGCGCGCCGAAGGTCGAGGTCCTGCTCCGACGCGCGCGCCTTCTCGACGGCCTCGCTTCGGCTGTCAACGTCATTCAGCGTCCCGACCGGCAGTCGAGCCTCGACGCTTCCTGCGAACTTCGGGCAGCGGGACACTCGCCCGTCTGGCACCTCGTTGCCCGTGGCGATGAAGCTCGCGACCTTCCCCCGGCATTTGAGCGAGCCGCCGCCGCCGGCGTGACCGACATCCTCTGCATCCTCGGCGATCGCCCTGGCCAGGCGACGATGAAGGTCCGCGAACTCGTGGCTGCCACCCATACGGCGCTACCAGGCGCCTCCGTCGGGGCCACAATCAATCAGTACGCCGCCGGCGAAAACGCCATTTCCAACTTGTTCGGAAAACTCGAGGCCGGCGCGAGCTTTGTCGAAACGCAGCCGGTCTTTTCGTTGGAGACGCTCGCTCCGGTCGTTGCGAGCACGGTCAAGGAATTCGCATCCGTCCGCTTTGTCGCGATGGCGATGCCCGTGGAGACGGCGGAGTCTGCGGACCGGATGGAAACCCGCCTTGGGTTCTCCATCCCGCGCGAATACCGCGAACAAGTGGAGCAGGGGCCAGAGGCAGCCTGGGATGCCTTCGCCGCGAACCTCCGCGCGTTGAGGGAATCCGGGCTCGTCGCCGGTATCGCAATCATGACGCCGGAGATGGACCCGTCCTCAGCGACGCGTGCACGAATCCGCGCTGCCGTGTTGCAGGCGGGACTCGCGCCCGCAACCGCGCGCTAAGGTCATCGCGCTCCGGCTACACTTGCAGGAATGGATCGCGCCGACCTCGCCTTGCAGTTTGCCTCCAATCGCCCGCCGCGCTTCGACGAGCTCGTCGATGAAATCGCCAGCGTTGTGCCCTTCGACCTTGTTGCCAGCGGCTACTACCCGGCCTTCGCCGCGTCCAGCCGCGCGAGCTACGTCCTGGCGCTCGGTGACAGCCTTGCCTATCCTTCGCTCCGGGTCGCGGACGGGTTTGGCACGGTGGGTCGCCTCGATCTCGTCCTGCGCGACAATGCTCTCGCCTCGACCATCGATGCAGCGCTGACTCGCCACGATCTCGGAGAAGCGCTGCGCGTCCACCGCGGCACTCCGGCTCAGATCGTGCCCGGCATTAACGGACCGTATGACCTTGTGCTTGCCGCGTTGCCGCCGCCGCAACTCGACGACCTCTACGAGCCTATCGTGCGCCTCCTCCGGACTGGCGGAGCGCTCGTCGTGGCTCCCTGGGACCGCACAATCGGCGAGGGTGATGCCGTACCCGGCGAAGCCGATTTCCTCAACCGTCTCGCCGATGACGCGCGCTTGCTCGCTTACCTTCCTGCAACCGAATCTCCCTTGATCGCCGTTCGCAGACGGTAAGTTCCGCATGGTTTCTTACCGACCATCTACGCGATGGAGCCCTGCACTTGCTGCGGCGAAGGCAGACCTGCCGTCGCCGCACTCCGCCGATTGCCGCCTGACGCCGGTGAGCCAGACCAGATCGTCGCCCACCTGTGTGGGGAGTGCGCACCCTGGCTGACAGGGCTGCTCAAAGCGATTGTCCGCGGCAACGGCGAGGCTTCCAGCTTGCTGGGCTTGCCCATCGGCGCCGACCGCGCGCTTGTCTTCCCCGGCCAGTGCACACTTTGCCGCTCGCTGCCCTCCACGGGGACGGTGGGCTTTGAATGCCGGCCGCTCTCCAAGTCGTTCGATGGCTGGCGGCGCGTCGACCTCTGCTCGGCCTGCGACTCCTGGCTCATTTCCATTGCCCGGGACGGCCGGTCTGCCCGCGGCAATGCCAGCCGTCTCGTCGACGGCCCCTACGGCGAGTGGCCGCACCCGAATCTCCGCTTTCTCCACGTGGCTACCTCCGTCCGCGACGAGGGCATCGCCTCGGCCATCCGGGATGCCTGTTCCGCCATGGGGGTCGAGGTGGGCGACCCCGCGGAGGTCGCCCCCGGAGCCATCCTCTTCTTCGAAGTGGGGCCCGGGCTCGAACGCCCCGGTCCCGGGATTGGGCCGGTAGCCGCCTCCGTCGCGGTTGCCCCGCTCAACGGCCGGGCTCAACTGGTCGAGGCTCTCGGCAGCGGCGCAACGGATTGGCTCACCGCTCCCCTCACGCCGCAACAGGTGACGGCGGCACTTACGCGCGTGCCCTCGCGCTGGCAGACGCCCGTCGAATATGACCCCTTCACCACTCTCCCCACAGCGCGCGAGCTACCTCGTGAGCGAGCGGTGCTATTCGTCGAACCGGCACGTGGCACCGATTTGTTCGAGCTTGTCTGGCTGCTCCGTCGCCATTCGCGCGGCTATGACGAGCTGGTCTCCTGTGGCGCCGGCCAGATCGCATTCCTGCCCCGCGCCCGGCCAGAGAACGTCACCTATATCGCCACCCGGCTGGCGCTCCTCCTTCGCGGCCGCTGCCAGATCGTCGAACGCCCCTCGTACTCCGGCTACAGGCTGGATGCAGCGGGTTGACCCGCCGTCCCAAGGGTCTTCCCCGACATACTCGCCCGAGCCTCGGAGGGCATACTCGCAGCATCTCTTGAGAGAAGGCCGCGGACGATGTACCTGATCCGTGTCGACCAAGCCCGGCGGCTGCTGACCCTCGAACTTTCCGGCCACGTGACGACCGACGAAGCGGTGGCTGCCGTGTGTATCGTCGCCGAGATTGTTCGAACCGATGGTCTCAAAGCCGCCCGCTGCGACACGTTCGCATTGGAATACGGGCCCGATCGGCCGGCTGCCGTAGCGGCCGCCCTCGCTGCAGTCATTCCCGCCGAGCTGCGCCTCGCCTTCGCCGGCCCGGAAGAGCATCGTCGTGGGCTCCGCCATCTGCTCCGATTGGCGCACGTCGCCAACGCGAAGGTCTTCACCTCGCATGCAGAGACAGAGGAGTGGTTGGCTGAGGTAATCGGGCATCGAACCTCACTGCCGTCGACCGCCAGGCGCCACGTCGATGACCTGCTCGCGGCGAACCCGCCCCCCGCCTCTCCGGGTGCAGCGACTGCCCCACAACGGATTTCCGCCGCCTGAGGCTTGCCCGCTTGCCGGGGCCGTCTCATCCTTGCGGCATGACAAGCTACGACGAACTCCAGGTGGGCGACACCGCCGCCTTCACCAAGACCATCGGCGAGTCCGATATCTACCTCTTCGCCGGCATCACCGGCGATTTGAATCCCGCCCACATCGACGCAGTCTCAGCCGCTGACGGCATGTTCAAGCAGCGCATCGCCCATGGCATGCTGACCGCCTCGTTCATCTCCACGGTCATCGGTATGCAGCTCCCCGGCCCGGGCACGATTTACGCTGGCCAGGACCTCCAGTTCCGGGCGCCGGTCTTCATTGGCGATACCGTGACCGCGACCGTCGAGTGCATCGAAAAGCTGGAAGAACGCAAGTGGGCGAAGTTCAAGACGACTGTGACCAACCAGGACGGCAAGGCCGTTGTCGTTGGCACTGCCACCGTGATTCCGCCGTCGGCCTGATGGTGGGCGCCCGCGTCATGCGGGAGCATCGATGACAGCAGAACCATCCGCGGCACGGCGCCGACGCCTCGATGAGCCGGATGGCGATGGCGGCAACCGTTCAGGCTGTCTCCTTCTCGGTGCGGTCCTCGGGATCATCGTCGGGATCATGTTCGCCCTCTACGGCTTGCCCCCGATCCTGCGTTCCATCTACGGCGAGAAGGTGGTCGCTGCAGGCGAAACGTATGAGGGCGACGGCCGCGTCATCCGCGTCGTCAGCGTCGAACGGGCTAGCGATCCCGAGCGCTACCTGGTCACGCTCGACGTCACGACGAACAAGACGTGGGACCTGCAGCCCGATGACTTCAACCTCGAGATCAGTACCCAGAAGGACTGGATACCGGCACTGCCCCCGGACGCGTCGGATCCAGACACCTCGCTTGACTTCACCCTCGGTCAGGAGCGGACCTTGTTGCTGGTTTTCGAGGCCCCCCAGCGCGTTGATGCGAAGCCAGAGCGACTCCACCTTGAACACCCGCGCTTGAAGTTCGACCTCGAAGGCTTGCCGTGAACGACGAAGAGCTGCACCTTCCCCGCCTGCTCAAGCCCGGACTTCGATACGTGTTCATCGGCTTCAACCCGGGTATAGAGTCGGCCCGGCAGGGGCACTACTACGCCTTTCGGGGCAACGTCTTCTGGGGGCAGATGCACGAGAGCGGCCTGGTCCCCCATGAGGTGAACCACCTCAACGACCGCGACCTCTTCGAGAACCACGGGATCGGTTTCACCGACCTCTGTGCCCGGCCGACAGTCGGTGCGCGGGACCTGACGGCGGCCGAACTGCGGTCGGGGTCTTTGCGACTGCTCGACGAGCTTCTTGAGAACCGCCCAAAGGTTGCCGTGTTCGCCGGGCGCGGCGTCTTCGCGACGTTCGCCCGCCATGCCCTCGCCCTGCGGGGAAACCAGCTCCGCGGTCGTGTCGATGGCCCTCAGCCCGACCACCTTCCCGGGGATGAAGCCGGCGCCACCACCCTGTACGTGATCCCCTCGTCCAGTGGCCTGGCAAGCAAGTGGCATCGTGAGCGGCTGCAATTGCTGCGGCAGCTGGCGGCGATGGACCTCGGCTGAAGCGTACGATCGTTCCATGCGCGCCGCCCGCCTTCACCACCCGCCCCGGTCTCGCAGCAGCCCCTTCGCATCGAAGATGCTCCCAAACCCGTTCCGCTGGCCGGCGAAGTGCTCATCCGAGTCGCCGCGTGCGCGGTCTGCCGGACGGACCTCCAGCTCGTGGAGGGGGACATCGCGCCGCGCTATGCGCCTTCCATCCCTGGCCACCAGGTGGTCGGGTATATCGAAGCGCTGGGTCCGGGAGTCGAAAGCCTCGCCGTTGGCGACCGCGTCGGCATCGGCTGGCTTGGGTCAACCTGCGGCTCTTGTCGTTACTGTAGCTCTGGCCGCGAGAACCTTTGTCCGGACGCACGCTTCACTGGCTGGGACCGTGATGGCGGGTTCGCCGAATATATGACCGTCGATGCCCGGTTCGCATTCCCCCTCGGCCCTGCGCTCTCCGACACCGATATCGCTCCGCTTCTCTGCGGGGGCGTCATCGGCTACCGGTCACTTCGCATCGCCGGTATCGAGCCGGGCGGAAAGCTCGGGCTCTATGGATTCGGCGCCAGCGCCTCACTCGCCATCCAGGTAGCCACCCACTGGGGCTGTGAGGTCTACGTCGCGACGCGTTCCGAAACGGAACAGAGCCGCGCGCGCGAGTTGGGCGCGGCATGGGCTGGTGATTATTCTGACGCCCCGCCGGAACAGCTGGATGCCGCAATCACATTCGCGCCCGTGGGGTCCGTTGTGGTCCGCGCGCTCCAGGCCTTGCAGCCCGGCGGGATCGTCGCGATCAATGCCATCCACCTCGACCACATGCCGGAGTTCGATTACGCGGACCTCTGGCTCGAACGGCAGATTCGCAGCGTTGCTAACTTCACTCGCAGGGACGCCACAGAGTTCCTGGCCCTGGCTGCGGAAATCCCGGTGCGAACCGCCGTCCAGCGTTACCAATTCGAAGATGCGAACAGGGCGCTCGAAGATCTTAGGGCAGGGAACGTTTCCGGCGCTGCAGTGTTAACGATGAACTAGTCTCTTGCACCGACCGAGGCCCCACTGACCGAGGCCCTACCGCGCCGTGCCCGGACTGCGAACAGGCCGAACGGCACGAACCACAGAGCAATGAGCAGATTGCGGCCGGTCTCGTTGGTCGAGCCCTCCGCCACCAGCCCCAGTGCGATGATGGCAGCTGCGAACGCCAGCGAAACCAGGACAATGGCCAGAGCGGCCGAAGCTGGGCTCATGGGTCGGAGCGAAAAAATGGAGCGGAATACAGTCATCATGCCAGCATGCCACACCGGGGGTGCTTCCCATAACCGGCCCCGGCTCGTTACCATGTTTTGCAACACCACTGGGGTGTCCGCACTTATCCAGACGGGGTTGAGGGAACCGGCCCTTTGAGACCCGGGCAACCTGCCGACCATCACGGCACAGGTGCCAATTCCGGCCTCCTGCGGGAGAAAGATGAGCGCGACGACGCTCTGGACGGCCCAGGGTAAAAGGAGACAAGCAGTGTCGCTTTTGGGCCGAATGGTCATGCGTTAGCCCCTCACGAAGGGGCCCCCGATTCGACTCTCGCGCTGCGCCGGCTCGACCTGCGCTGCCCCATGCTCCCCGATGAGCACCATGGAGATACTGTCCGCATGACGTTTGCAACCAACCTCCGCTGTCGCGAATGCAGCCGCGACTACCCCCTCCAGGCGATCCATGTCTGCGACTTCTGCTTCGGCCCCCTGGAAGTCGCCTACGACTACGACGCCATCGCCAAAACGGTTACCCGCCAGCGCATCGAAGCAGGTCCGGCGAGCCTCTGGCGTTACCAGGACTTCCTGCCCGTCGATGCTGAGAACGCGATCGACATCGGGGCTGGCTACACACCACTGATCCACGCCAGGAACCTCGGCAAGCTCCTCGGCCTGCCCAATCTCTACATCAAGAACGACACGATGAACCCCACATGGTCGTTCAAGGACCGCGTTGTTGCCGTGGCCAGCAGCCGTGCCCGCGAGCTCGGGTACGAGAAGCTCGCCTGCGCCAGCACCGGCAACCTCGCCAACAGCGTCTCCGCTCATGCCGCGGCGGCCGGGATGGAGGCCGTTGTCTTCATTCCCCACGACCTCGAGGCCGGCAAGGTGCTCGGTTCAAGCATCTACGACCCGACCCTGGTGAAAGTGCGTGGCAACTACGACGACGTAAACAGGCTCTGCGCCGAACTCTCCGGCAACTACAACTGGGGCTTTGTGAACGTGAACGTTCGCCCCTACTACGCCGAAGGCTCCAAGACCCTGGGCATGGAAGTCGCCGAACAGCTCGGTTGGCGAGCCCCCGACCACTGCGTCGTACCGATTGCCAGCGGCTCGCTCTTCGTCAAGATCCGCAAGGGCCTGAACGAGCTGGCGAAGGTAGGGCTTATCGATGAGCCGAAGACCCGCATGAGCGGCGCCCAGGCGGACGGTTGTTCGCCCGTCGCTGTGGCCTGGGAGGAAGGTTCGATGAACTTCCGCCCCCAGCGGCCGAACACCATCGCCAAGTCGCTGGCCATTGGGAACCCGGCAGACGGCTACTACAGCCTCGTCCAGCTCAAGGAGACCAATGGCGCCTGCGGCAAAGTGACTGACGACCTCATCGTCGAAGGCATGAAGCTCCTGGCCGAAACCGAGGGCATCTTTGCCGAGACCGCGGGCGGCGTCACCATCGCCTCCCTCAAGCAGCTCGTCGAACGTGGCCAGGTCCATCCCGATGAGACCACCGTTGCCTTCATTACCGGTGCCGGCTTCAAGACCGCCGAGGCCGTCGCCCCGCATCTCAACGCACCGCTTGAGGTGGAAGCGAACATCGACAGCTTCGAAGCCGCCTACAATGCCCGCCAGCCCGTGGAGGTCGCATAACCATGGCAAAGAAGCGTGTCCGCTTTACGTTTCCCGAGAATCTGATCAAAGAACCGCTCATCTACAACCTCGGCAAGGAGTTCGCGGTGATCACGAACGTCCGCATGGCCGATGTCGACGAGCACACCGGCTGGGTCGTCCTCGAACTTGAGGGTGATGCAGGCGAAATCGACCGCAGCGTCGACTGGGCCCGCGCGAAAGGTGTTCGCGTAGACCCCGTCACCGGCGACGTGGTCGAAGGCTAGGACAACCGCGGGGGCGCTTGCCGCCCCCCAACCACTTTCAGACGAGGAAAAACCGCACATGGCAATCAAAGTCCGCATTCCCCAGCCGCTCCGGGGGCTGACCGGCAACGAGTCCGTCGTCGATGGCTCCGGGGCGTCGCTGAGCGCCTGCATCGCCGACCTTGAGTCCCGCTATCCCGGCGTGAAGGAACGCGTGCTCGACGACACCGGCGAATTGCGCCGCTTCGTGAACATCTACGTGAATGGCGACGACGTCCGCTTCATCGACGGTCTCAACTCGCCCCTCAAGGATGGCGATGAAGTGAGTATTGTCCCGGCGGTCGCCGGCGGCGCCTAGTTGTCGGCCAGCTTCTGGGCCGCCACGGCGATGTCGTTCAGGATCTTTCCTGACCGTTCGGCGTCCTGGAATTCCGGCAGATAGTAGTTCTGGATGACCGTGGGGATGAGCCGAACGCTCGCCACGCGGTCGGGCCAGAAGACGACCTCCGTGATCACGTTCTCCGTCTCATCGGGCGTATGCACCTGGTCGTAGACGAAGTTTCCCATCGCATAGATCACGAACCCGTCGCCGATCGACTGCGAGGCCTGGACGTTGTGGCCCTGGTTGGCAAAAACGACGTCGGCCCCGGCGGCAAGCGCGGCTTCGCCCGCCTTCACGCTGCGAGGGCTCGGGTCGTGGGTGTCCTCTGTCCCGCTATTGAGCAGGATCACCACGAAGTCCACGTCGTCGCGCGCCTTCAGGTCTGAGATCAGCTGGGTGTAGCGGGTCAGTTGGAGCCCTTCCGCCGGTTGGAAGAAGGGCGCCTCCCCACCACCTTCGGCGACTTCGTCGTCGTAACTATCGTCCAGCGGCGATGTGCCGAGTTCGTCCGGGCCCGCATGCAGCACGACCGGCGCCACGTCATCGAAGGCCAGGACGCCGATGTGGATGCCCTGCACATCAAAGATCGTGGGCGACTGGGCCTCTTCCAGGTTGTTGCCGCCACCGATCGCCGCGATCCCGTGGTCGGCCAGGACCTTCAGCGTGCTCAAGAAGGCGTCGCTCGCGCAGTAGCCAACCTTGCCGCAGTCGAAGACGTGGTTCGTCGCCACCGTCATGCCATCGAAGCCGGCTACCTCCAGCATCTCCACGGACGCGGTGGGCGAAGTCAGATTCGTCGTCTCTTCGCAGAGGTATGGTTCCGAGAAGTCCTGGAGGCTGGTATCGAGGGAGCCAAGCGTCAGGTCGGCTGCAGCGAGGAACTTGCCGACATCGCCCCGGAACGGAGCCCCATAGTCTCCCGTCGCCTCGATCGCCGCGAGCGAGCAGCGCACGGGGATGGTGTCGCCGGTGCCGAGCACGCGTACCGCGTGGGGCGGCTTCCAGAGCAGCCCGTCGACGATCCCCTGCAGGGCGTCGGCGCCCCGCGATGTCTTCGCCTCGATACCGGTCCGCTCCACGAATGGCCACGTGTCACCGACTGCGTCGCCCCGCACGGGATCGACACCGTCGATGGCGATCGAGTTCATTGGCGATCGCACCTCGTCGATGGGCACAAGGGAGACGATGCCGCTCCCGGAGACCAGAGCGTCGCGAAGGGCGGTGTAGTCGCCGAACGATTCGACCTCGGCCGCTGGCGATGCGGCTCCCGGGCTCCCAATGAAGGCGAGCGTAACGGCCAGGTCCCGGCCCCCGAGTTCGCTCCAGTTCGCGATTGAGCCCGCCGCGAGCGATTGGGCCTGCTCTGCAGTGATGTCCGTGACGCCCATCGCCGGGTCGGTCACGAGCACATCGACTTCCGTCACGATCCCCGCCGGGTCGTCGGGGTGGAATTCGAAGTCTGGCCGGTCATCGCCGGTCACTTCGACCAGCCCCAGGTCCTCGGCTACCGTCGGCGCGCGCCCAACGTACGTGAGCTTCTCTCCCGCTGCTCGCGTTGCCGTCGCCGTTGCCGCGGCCCCGGTAGTAGGGGTGGGCAGGTCTTGCAAAGGGTCCGCTGTCGTTCCGGAGTCCCCACTCAGCAGCGCGACGAGTACCGCGAGCACGCCTATGAACGACGAGGCGAGCCCCAGTACGAATCCCCAGAACCATGGGTGGCTCCTGCTCCAGGAGCTGTCAAACATAAGCGCATGTTCGGCTGAGAAGGTCTCGCGAACAAGCGGGTTGCTGCATCCAGCGGAGAGAGGCTACGCGGCGCCGGCGTACCACCGCTGCGGCGTTCCGGACGCGCTCTCGATGAAGGCGAAGGAGCGGTCCAGGAGGTGGTCGATGCCACCGCAGATCTCTTCCGCCCGTTCGAGTTCGACGGGGATCGGGAGCAGTTCGGCGTTATCCACGTCGTAGCCGCAGTAAAGCCCGTAGTGCAGGACTAGCGAGTTCGCCTGCGCGACGACGCCTTCGAGGCCATCGTGCTCCGGCGTTGCGTTTTCGCGGTGGTGATTGGCAACTGCATCAACGAGGTGGGTCGGGAACTTCCATTTCTCGCCGAGGGCGAGGCCGATCTCGTCGTGGCAGTAGCCGGTCGTTTCCAGTTCGGCCACATGGAGTGGCGTTCCCTGGATGGCCAGGACGATGGCGCTGCGGAACTCGTTTGGCATGACCTGGCGGAGGACGAGACGCCCGATGTCGTGGAGGATTCCGGCGGTGAACGCGTCTTCCGGCCGTGCCGTGCGGGTCTTCTTCGCGATGGTTTCGGCGGCGATCGCGACGGCCACACTGTGGCCCCAGAAGAGGTCGATGTCGAAGACGTCGTCGTCGACGCGGCGGCCACTGAAGCTGTTCATCAGGCTGGCACCGACTGCCACCTGCCGCACCTGCTTCATTCCGAGGACCACGACCGCTTCACGTACGGTGCTGACCTTGCGGGCGAAGCCGTAGTAGGCGGAGTTGCTGATCCGGATCAATTTCGCGGTGAGGGCCTGGTCGCTGCTGAGCACCTGGGCCATGTCCAGCGCACTCGAGTTCGCGTCATCGGCCATGGCCATCACGCGGGCTGCGACAGCAGGCAACGGCGGCAGGTCGTCGACCCGCTCCAAAAGCTGGCGAGCGTCATTCCCCATCGCCTTTACTATCGACGCGCGGAGGGCTCTCTAAACCGTCTGGAACATCAAGATCCGCGAAATCATCAAGACTTAAGGGTCTTCGTCAGGAAGACTTTGACAGCGTCGACGAACCCTTCGAACGCCTCGCGCCTCACGTTGTGGCCGGCTTCCGGGAAGGTGATGGCCTGGATCTGCGGGTTGAGCTTCTGCATCTCATGCGAGACCTCCCGCGTCACGATACGACCCCGTCCTTCGTTCCCGCCGCAGATCAGGAGGGAGGGTAGCTGGAGCTTCGGCACTGCTTCTCGCCAGACAGGGGTGCCGAGGATGCTGCCCCGCCCGGCTGGCGGTACCCGAAGCTGCAACTTCGCCCGCGCCCAGGGGCCAAACTCGCCGGCGTCCCACATAGGGCTTTGCGCGCGGCCCGCCGCGATGAGAGCTTCCTCGGTTTGCTCGACCTCTGGCGGAACTGGACGCGAGGGTGGTTCGCCCAGCCAACACGGCGGATCTTCCATGATCGTGCACCGGTAGTTCCGTGGATTGGCGGCGGCGGCGAGCATGACCGTCATCGCGCCCATGGAGTGGCCCATGAGCGCCGGGCGTTCGAGCTTGAGGCCGGCGACGACTTTCTCCAGGTCGTGCATCATCGCCATCCGATCGATCGGGCCGTGGGCGGGCGCGTCGGAGAGGCCGTGATAGCGAGCGTCGTAGGCCACGATGTCGTAGTCGCTCTCTAGCGCCTGCGCCACACGGGTCCAGCACTCGCCACTGTCACCGAATCCGTGTGCAAGAAGGAGTGGTGGCCCGCTGCCCCGTCGCCAGTAATGCAGCTGCACCTCGCCTGAGGCCAGGTACCCCTCCGTCCATCTCATTCGCGCACCCTCCAGTCACGCGGACAGTAGCACCTGGGACCATCGACGTGCAGTCCTTCCAACTGACAGCCGAACCTGATTCCAGTACCGTTAGCCTCACGGGCCCCGCACCCGCACGAGGAGGTTCAGCCATGCCGTACCGCTACCGTTATTCCCTCTGGGACGGCACCCAGGAAGTTCCTCCGCTCGATGCGGACGATATCCTCGAAAACCTGACCGAAGATCTGATGAACTTCGGTGATCTGCAGCACGCGATGCGCAACCTGATGCAGCGCGGCATGCGGAACCCGATGGGTGACCGCACGCAGGGCCTTCGCGACCTCCTCCAGCAGCTCCGGCAGCAGCGCCGCGAACAGCTCGATCGCTTCGACCTCAGTTCCGTATTCGACGACCTGAAGCGTCAGCTCGACGAGATCCTGGACATGGAGCGGAACACCATCGACCGCCGACTGGACGAGGTGAACGGCGACAAGCAGCAGGGAGAACCGGGCGAGGGCCAGGAAGGCGGCCAACAGGGATCCGAGGCGGGCGGCGAAAACCAGCAGGGCCAGGAGGGAGGCGAGAGTCAGCAGGGCGGCCAGCAACCTCCCATGCGCGGCCAGCAGTCGCCCTCGGGGCAGCAGGGTTCGCAGGGCCAGCAGGGGCAATCCGGCCAGCAAGGTCAGTCGCCATCCGATGACCAGGAATTTGCGGAGATGCTCCGCAACATCGCCAACCGCAAGCAGGAGTTCCTCGGGAACCTGCCGGAGGATGTGCCCGGCCAGGTGAAGGAACTCCAGAACTACGAGTTCATGGACCCCGAGGCGCAGGCGCGCTTCAACGAGCTCCTTGAGTCCCTGAAGAAATCCATGATGGATAGCTTCTTCAAGGACATGTACGACCAGATCAAAGACATGTCGCCCGAAGACATGCAGCGGATGAAGGACATGGTCCGCGACCTGAACCAGATGCTGCAGGACCGCATCGCGGGGAACGAACCGGACTTCGACGGCTTCATGGACCAGTACGGCGACCTCTTCGGCGACAACCCGCCGCAGTCGCTTGATGAGCTTGTCGCCCAGATGCAACAGCAGATGGGCCAGATGCAGAGCCTGATGGACAGCATGTCGGGCGACATGCGCCAGCAGCTGCAGGATCTGCTGTCTGACAAGATCGGCGACCCGGAACTCCAGCAGGGCCTCGGGCGACCTCGCCCAGAACCTGGAATATCTCCACCCCATGCGGGACCTGCGGAACCAGTACCCGTTCCGCGGTGAGGAGGAGATCGACCTCCAGTCCGCGATGGAACTGATGGACCAGATGCAATCGATCGACGAGATCGAGCGGCAACTTGAGCGCACCCAGTACGGCGGCGACATCGAGGACATCGACGCCGAGAAGCTCGAAGAACTCCTTGGCTCCGAAGCGCGCGAAACCCTGGAGCAGCTGAAGAACCTGCTCGAAATCCTTGAGCAGGCCGGCCTCATTCGCAAGAAGGGCCAGAATTGGGAATTGACGCCACGCGCCACCCGGAAAATAGGTCAGAAGGCGCTGGCCGAAATCTATTCCCAGCTCAAGGGCGACTCCTTCGGCAAGCACGAGGTCCAAAAGGTCGGATCGGGCGGCGACCGGGCCGAGGACTCAAAGAAGTATGAGTTCGGCGACCCATTCCACCTCGATATCCAGAAGACGATCATGAACTCCATGTACCGGGAGGGTCCCGGGACGCCGGTTCATCTAAAGCCGGACGACTTCGAGGTCGAGCGCACCGAACTCATTTCTCAGACGGCGACGGTGATCATGCTCGACCGCTCATGGTCGATGGCTCTCCGTGGCAGCTTTCAGAGCGCCAAGAAGGTCGCCCTCGCCCTGAACAACCTGATCAGCTCGCAGTACGCCCGCGACAGCCTCTACATCATTGGCTTCAGCGCCTACGCCAGCGAGCTCAAGGCCGAAGACCTGCCTTACGTCCGCTGGGACGAGTCCGTGCTCGGCACGAACATGCACCATGCCCTGATGATCGCCCAGAAACTGTTGGCCAAGCACACCAACGGCACCCGTCAGATCATCATGATTTCCGACGGCGAACCGACGGCCCACCTCGACCATGGGAAGAGCTACTTTGCCTACCCGCCGAGCCCGATCACGATCCGGGAGACGCTAAAAGAAGTGAAGCGATGCACCCAGAAGGGCATCACCATCAACACCTTCATGCTTGACCGGAACTACTACCTGAAGGAATTCATCAACCAGGTGGCGCGGATCAACAAGGGTCGGGTGTTCTATACCACGCCCGACAAGCTTGGCGAGTACATCCTCGTTGATTACGTGGCGTCGAAGAAGAAGCGGGTAGCCGGCCGGTAGATCAGCGGTTGGCCCACCAGCGCAGTACGCGGAGCGCGCGGAGCGTGTTCCAGCGGCTGGGCTGTCCGACTGCCTCGGTTTCGAACCACTCCTGCCCGTGGTGGCTGTTTTGGCGCGGCCACGTGCCGTCGCGGCGGCGCTTTGAGAGCACCAGTTCGATGCCCTCCTCGAATCGTTCATCCCGGCGCGCTTCTGCCGCCTGGAGGTAGTCCAGCGCGCGCAGGACGTCGTAGTACCAGCCGTACGGGAACGAGAAGAGCTTGAAGCTCGACTTCACGACGTGTCCGGTGGTGTGGGAACGGAACAGCCGGTGAATGGCGAGGAATTCCCGCCCGGCGAGCTCGGCATCGAGGGCGGCTTCAGCCTGCTGTCCGCCCCCAGTCCGGTAGGCTTCCAGCCCTTCGAGCACGTTGATCGTTGTATGGAACGAGGCGTGCGTGGCGCCGTGGACGCGCTCACAGTTCCAGCCGCCGTCGGCCATCTGTTCCCGGAGCAGGAAGGTCGCAATACGCTCTGTCCGCTCGTCGACGATGCCGAAACGGGCCGCGATGGCGAGCAGCATGCCGCTGATGCAGGTCTCGCCTCGCCTGGCGCGCGGGCGGTAATCGACGCCACCGTCTTGTAGCACGCCGCGACGGAGAAGCAGATCGACACCACTGAGAATCGACGGGAGTTGGGGCGGCACCCCCATCGCTGAGAGCAACTGCAGAGTGTAGTGCGTGGACGTCCACTTGGGGTTGTAGAGACCGTTGGCCCACATGCCGGACTGGGGGTCCTGGCGGTGAAGGATCTGTGCGGCCCAGCCTTCGGTAGCGGCTCTGGCACGCTCGGTCTGAACGTCTGCTTCCGGCGCGTTCAGGAGGTCGCGCATGACCTGCCAGCGAATCGCGGGATCGCCATCGAGGAGCCAGGTGATGACGGGTTCGCTCGCCACCACGTGCTTAGGGGAAGTCGCTGCCCGGCACCGATTCCGGGTCGTCGACCAGTTCCGCCCAGCGGCGGGCGAGCACGTCGAGCGGAGGGGCCGGCGGCTTCCAGGGGATGCCCCGGACGACGGTGCCGCGATTGGGCACATGTTCGACGAGGCCCTCCGACTCGAGGCGCCTGAAGGCCTCGCGGACCGGCGTCTGGCTCACGCCGAGCTGGGTGGCCACGTCTTCCTGGCGGAGGTGCTCCCCCTCCTCGATACGGCCAGACATGATCGCGTTCTGGAGCCAGTTGTAGACCTGGTCGGCCTTGGTGTTACCGAGCCGGCGTTCGATGGCCATGTATTCAGCATACTCGAAAGCGATGCTTGCTCTATCGCTGGAGAGGCGCCCGTCCGGTTCCTGTATGGCCAGTCACGGATTCTTTCAGGCCGAACGGGCTACCGTGCCGCGGGTGCGGAGTTCGCCTTCGCCGGGTTGAGCCGCTCACCGCTTGCCAGGAGAAGGGAATACTCCAGCGCGTCCGAAAGGGCGAGCCAGCTGGCTTCGATGATGTCCGTGCTCGAACCCACGGTGGTCCAGTATTCCGTGCCGTCGGTGCTTTCGATAAGGACGCGGACCTGCGCGCCTGTTGCCGCCTGGCTATCGAGGATGCGGACCTTGTAGTCCACCAGCTTCATGCTGCCGACGCCGGGGTAAGCCTGCACCAGCGCCTTCCGCGCCGCGAGGTCGAGCGAGTTCACCGGCCCGTTTCCCTCGGCTGCGGTGTGCTGGAGTTGGCCGTCGACGCGGATTTTCACCATCGCCTCGGCCAGCATCTCGCGCTGTCCGTCGCCGTTGGTGGAAGAGTTGCTCCGCCGCTCCACGATGACGAAGTCCTCGAGTTCGAACGGCACCTGGTAGCCCGGGATCATGCGCCGCACCAGCAGTTCGAAGCTCGCCTCGGCGCCTTCGTACTGGTACCCCATGCTCTCCTTCTGCTTTACGGCAGTAAGCAGGTGACGAATCTCGTCGTCGGTGAACGGATAGTCGATGCCCAACTCGTCGAGTTTCATTCGCAGGTTGCGTTGGCCCGAAAGCTCACTCACCAGCACCCGGCTCTGGTTTCCGACGATGGTCGGATCGATGTGCTGGTAGGCGGCCTCGTCCTTGAGGATGCCGGCGACGTGATAGCCGGCCTTGTGGGCAAAGGCGCTGGCGCCGACGTATGGCGCCTGTGAGTTGGGCACCATATTGGCGAGTTCTGAGACATAATTCGCGACTTCGGTAAGGCGAGCCGCCTGCTCGTCTTCCACGACATCGAGACCCATCTTCAGCTTCAGGTTCGCGAGGATGGAGAGGATGTCGGCATTGCCGCAGCGTTCGCCGTAGCCATTGACGCATCCCTGCACCTGCCACACGCCCGCCTCGACCGCCGCCAGCGAATTCGCAACCGCAAGCCCGGCATCGTTGTGGCAATGGATACCCAGCCGGGCGTCGGGCACGCGCTGCTGGATCGCGTGGATGGCCTGGAGCATACGGGGCGTGGTCATGCCCCCGTTGGTGTCGCAGAGTGCGAGTACATCGGCCCCGGCACGCGCGGCCGTCGCAAGGCACTGGAGCGCATAGTCGGGGTCGCCGTGGAACCCGTCGAAAAAGTGTTCGGCGTCGAAGTAGACAGTCTTCCCCATCTCCTTGAAGTAACGGACCGTCTCGCCGATCATCGCCAGGTTTTCCTCAGCACTCGTCTCGAGGACGGTGGTGACCTGGTAGAGCGAGGCCTTGCCGACGAGCGTGATTCCCGGCGTTTCGGCCGCCACAAGGGACTGGATGTTTGCGTCGGTCTCGCAGCTCGCACCAGGTTTGCGGGTGCCACCGAAAGCGCTGATCTTCGCGTTGTTCAACTGCACTGTTTTGAGGCGCCGAAAGTACTCTTCGTCCTTGGGGTTAGAGCCGGGAAATCCACCCTCGATCCATTCGATCCCCAGCTCGTCGAGCTTCCGGGTGATACGGATCTTGTCTTCGACGGAGAGCGAGATGCCCTCCATCTGGGAACCGTCGCGAAGGGTGGTGTCGTAGAGCTGGACTCGGTCGGTGGCCATGGGTACCTCGAATGTACGGTGCGCAAGCGGACGCGGTAGGGAAAGGACAGGAGGCGTGCCGGGAACGCGCTAGATGGCGGCCCCGCGGGATTGCCGCGGGGCGTCTATCACCTTCGAGCCAGTGTGCGCTTTTGCCACGAGATTATGGTAGCCGACCTCCTGCTATTCGGCCAAAGGGCCAGCGGCCAGGGGATTTCTGCCGATCACCAGTTCTTCCACCGGGCGGCCCGCCGCGAGGTCTTCGGCGATCACGCGCTCAAGGTTCTCCGGCGTGAGGCTGGCATACCACGTGCCTTCCGGGTAGACGACCCCGGTAGGCCCCTCGGTGCAGATCCGCAGGCAGCCTACCTTTGTGCGGTAGATAGGTGTCGCACCTTCGCGCTTGTTCAACTCGCCGACAGCGCTCTTGAGGCGTGACCAGGCTGCCGCGCCCTGCTCGGGGGTGCAGCAGTCGGGCCCGATGCAGATGAACACGTGACGTTCATACTCGCCGACGCCCCGTCGCGCTGCTTCTTCTACCGCCGACTTCTTCGTGCCTTGATCCATGCAATCGAGTGTACGGGACGTCAGGGTCACGATCCCCGTCGTCCCGTGGTCCGCTGCGGGCGTCTGGGCTGCCCGCCGGAATGGCGATGTCCCACCCGTGGCACTCGGGTGCGATGCTGTTCGGGTCGCGGGACTCAATCGAGGCGTCTTTACGTTCCTGGGAACTCAAACGGTGGCATCGTCGTCTGAAAGAGCAAGACGGGCACGCGGGCGTCGGCCGTGACAAACTCACGCCCCGCTTCCGGCCGGCTCACCCGCGAGGCCCGTCCGTGCTACACAGGCAGCCAGTACTGGTGCCGGTCGCGCATCACGCGCGAGAGCTTCCCCTCTTCCCAGAGAAACTCGAGATGGGCCATCGTTTCGCCCACAGCAGCGCGCTGCATCCACGGCTCGAAGTCCTTGAGCATGCCGGTCGCCCACTTGACGCGCCCCGCGACTTCCCAGGCGTTGGAGCCACCGCTGTCGACGCAACGCAACATCTCGTCGAGCCGTTCCTCGTGGTGCGAATGGATTTCCTTGATCCGCTTCTTTAGCTCCGGGATGCCGAACTCATGTGCCGGGTAGCAGTAGCTCACGTCGAGTGCATCGACGATTGCCAGGGAACGGATGTAGTCGCCGAGCGGGCTGCCATGCGTCTGCGTGTTGATGCTCACGTTCGGCGTAATCGTGGGAAGAATGTGGTCGCCGCTGAAGAGGATCTTGCGGTTCGGTTCGTAGAACACGATGTGGCCTGGCGAGTGGCCCGGCGTCCAGATGATCTCCAGTTCGAAGTCGCCAACGCGGATGCGCTCGCCGCCCTTCACCACCTCGTCCGGAGGTACCGCGGCCACCTTGTCGAGCATGCCCATTGACCCGCGGGACATGTTGGGAGCGTCCATCGGTGGCACGCCGTTCATCTCCATGAACTTCGACATACCCTCCGTCAGACCCTTTGGCGCGAGGTAGCGATCCTTGATTACTTCCGCATCGGCCTCATGGATCACGACGCTGCAGCTCGAGAGCTGCTTGAGGCGGCCGGCCATTCCGTAATGGTCCGGGTGTACATGCGTAATCAGGAGACGGCTGACGTCCTCAGGCGAGGAGCCATGCTCCTTCATCCCATCGGAGAGGGCGTTGAAGGCGGCATCGGTGTTCCAGCCGCAGTCGATGAGGACGGTGTCGCCGCCCGACCTGATCATGTAGGGGAGGACATACGGGAGGCCCTTCGTCACCTTGGGCTGTTTCTCGAGTTCGACGCGCATCTTGCGCGACTGCTCGAGGGTGAACTCCGGGAATGGGGTCAGGAGTTCGTAGACTCCTTCGGTGACCTGCGTCATGCGTGCTCCTGTTTGGTTCGAGTGAGTGGAACCGATGCTACAGGAGCGCGCGAAACGGCGTGAGTGGCGGGAAGTTCTAGTCGAAGAAGGCCATGCCTGCGGGCAGCCCCAGCTCCACTCGACCCGCCGCCTCGTAGGTCAGGGGGCTGACCATGACGTGGGCCGCGGCAGTCCGCATGTCCCGGAACTGCCTATCGAGCGGGCTCTTCGAGAAGATCGCGCTGGTCGCCATCGAGCTGTAGAGCATTTCGACGGCGCGCAGGCTCGACGTCGCGGCGTAGCTGGTCGCCAGACGGACACGGGCGTTCAGTTTGCCGAGGTCATCTCCCCGCTCAGCCGCCTCCCAGAGCCTGTCTGCGGCGCCGTACATGTGCTCGCGCCCCGCCGCGACTGTCACGAAGGCGTCGGCGATTACGTGCTGCATCCGTGCTTGCTCAGCGATCGGCCGGTTGGTTCCCCAACCGATTTTCTCCTTGGCGATGGCGCTGGTGGTATCCACGGCGGCCTGGGCGACGCCAAGAGCGTGCGCCCCGTGGGTGATGAACATCAGCGCCAGCGTCCGGTAGAAGGTCCACGGGTGCCATGGCGCTGAAAACATTTCCATCATGAACGGTCCCTGCACGACGGTGTTTTCGATGCTGAAGTCGTGACTGGCGGTACCCCGCAGGCCGATGGTGTCCCAGGTGTCGTGGATCGTGACCTGGTCCCGGGGCACGAGCGCCATAAAGCTCACGTTGTCGCCGTTTGCGTTCGTTCGCGGTGCGTTGCCGCCGCCATCGTAGACCAGGCATTCGGCGGCGAAGTAGCTGGCGTGGCTGCCTCCGCTTGCGAATGGCCACCGGCCGCTGACGGTGAACGTGCCGTCGCTGTTCGGCACGGCCCGCCCGATCGGCCGCGTGACGCCGGCCATGATCCCGCCGTTTCCGAAGATCTCCCTGCCCGCTTCGCGATCGATGAACCCTGAAAACGCGGCGTTCTGGGAGGCGATCATCAGACACCAGCCGGCGCTGCCATCAGCGGAGGCAACCTCTTCGATCACCGTGCCAAGCGTGAGGGGATCGGCCTGTTGCCCGTTCAGCTCCTTTGGAACCGTGAGATGAAAGAGCCCGGCCCCACGAAGCGACTCCACAAGTTCCGGCGGCAATTGGCGGCTGCGCTCAATCTCATCTCCCGCTGCTGCAATCTGTGGTTTCAGGTCGCGGGCGGCCTGGACGAGGGGCGAAATGGAGGCGGTAGGTGTCACCAAAGCGATTCACCATCATGCGGATGGCCCACATGATAGGGCCCGTCGATCCGATTTCAATCAACTCAGCGCTTTGCGCAGGTTCGCCATTTCGATGGCGGTCGCTGCCGCTTCTTCGCCTTTGTGGCCCTCTTTGCCACCTGCCCGCTCCATCGCCTGGTCTACGTTCTCGGTTGTCAGCACCCCGAAGATGACCGGGACGCCGGTCAGCAACGTCACTTCCCGCATGCCGTTGGCAGCACCGCCTGCCACGTACTCAAAGTGTGCCGTTTCGCCACGGATCACGGTGCCCAGACACACGATCGCGTCGTAGTGTCCGCTCTCCGCCGCCCAGCGCGCCGCCGCCGTGATCTCGAATGAGCCCGGGACGCGGATGAGATGGACGTTATCCTCGGCCACTTCCCGCTTGCGGAGCGTGGCGACGCAGCCTTCCACCAGCTTGTCGACGATGAAGCTGTTCCAGCGTGCGGCGATGACGGCGACCCGGAGCCCTGCTCCATCCTGCGAACCCTCGAACTCACGCACCCGACGCGTCTCCCCGGCCGAGCCCGTCGAGTTCATCGAGGATGTGTCCCATGCGCGTCCGCTTCGTCTCCAGGTAGGAGATGTTGAAAGGGTTCGGCGTGATCTCGATCGGGATTCGCTCCACCACTTCGAGCCCGTAGGCCTCGAGGCCGGCCCGCTTGGTGGGATTGTTGGTGATGAGCCGCATCTTTCGGACGCCGAGGTCGCGAAGGATCTGCATCCCGATGCCGTAATCGCGGCGGTCGGCCGGGAAGCCGAGGGCGAGGTTCGCGTCGACGGTATCCATGCCCTGGTCCTGGAGGTCGTAGGCCCGGATCTTGTTGTGGAGCCCGATCCCCCGGCCCTCCTGGCGCATGTAGAGGAAGATGCCCCCCTCCCGGTTGATCATCTCCATCGCCGCCGTGCGTTGCTCGCCGCAGTCGCACCGCAGCGAGTTGAAGACATCGCCGGTTACGCACTGGTCATGCACCCGGACGAGGACTGACTCCTCCGGCATGATCGGACCTTTCACCAGGGCGACGTGCTCGTCCGGTTCTGTGCGGCTGCGATAGGCATAGATTTTCATCTCCCCGCCGGGTGTTGGCATTTGGGCCTCGGCCACTCGTTCCACCAGCGTCTCGGTCGCCAGCCGATGGCGTATGAGGTCGGCCGTCGTGAGGATACGCAGTCCGTGGCGGCGTGCGAACCGCTTGAGGTCGGGCATCCGCGCCATCGTCCCGTCAGCCTTCATCACTTCGCAGATGACGGCGCCCGGGTAGAGCCCCGCCAGCTTGCAGAGGTCGACCGACGCTTCGGTCTGGCCGGCCCGCACGAGGACGCCACCATCGCGCGCTCGGAGCGGAAACATATGCCCCGGCCTTACGAGGTCCTTTGGGCCGGCATCGGGGTCGATGATGACCTGGACCGTCCTCGCTCTGTCAGCCGCCGAGATTCCCGTCGACACGCCGGACCGCGCTTCGACGGATACCGTGAATGGCGTACCGAACTGGGAGTCGTTCTCCTGCACCATCATCGGCAGGTTGAGCTGCCGCACCCGATCCTCGGAAATGGGGATGCAGATGAGTCCGCGGCCATACTTCGCCATGAAATTGATGGCGTCGGCATCGACGAACTGGGCGGGGAGGCAGAGGTCGCCCTCGTTCTCCCGGTTTTCGTCGTCCGTGATGATGACGAACTTCCCGTTGCGGAAGTCGTCGATTGCCTCAGGGACGGTTGCCATGATCGGGTCGCGACTCATTTCGTTGCTCCTGGCAGAAGTTCGCGGACGTACTGCTCAACGTACCGGGCCATGATGTCCGTTTCGAGGTTGATGCTGTCCCCGGGTTCACGGGTGTGGAGGTTTGTGTGGTCCTGCGTGTACTGGACCAGCGACACGGAGAACGACTCGTCGTCCTTCGCGATGATGGTCAGCGAGATCCCATCGATGCAGATCGGCCCTTTGACCACCATGTGCCGCAGCAGCTCAGGCGGCGCCGTGAAGCGGGCGATGATCGCTTCACCCTCCGGAGTGAAGGAATGAAGCTCGCCCATGCCCTCGACCACGCCCCGGACGATGTGCCCGCTAAGCCGGTCGTTAGGCCGGACGGACCGCTCGAGATTTACCGCGTCACCGGCCTTGAGCTCTCCAAGGTTGGACCGGCGATACGTTTCAGGCATCAGGTTGGCGAAGAAGGTCTCGCCTACCAATTCGGCGACGGTCAGGTCGACGCCGTTGATCGCGATCGAGTCGCCGAGGGCCGCGTCGGCCGTCACCAATGGCGCCCGGATGAGGAGCGTGCCTTCGCCCGACTCCACGACGGTACCGACTTCTTCGATGATGCCGGTGAACATTGCTACCTCCGCCCGCGCGAAGACGCGAACTGAAGGGAAATACGGTCCTGGACTTTCTGCATGGAGGCGCCCCTCTCGATCGTTCCGATGAGCCAGGGCAACGAAAGGCACACCGCGAATGCGGTAGCCACGGCCGACGCGGACGTCAGCCGATCGCTGTTCTCTCCCATCCGGACTCTGACCGTCGGCCCCGGAATTCCACCGGATCAGTCCTTCCGAAGCTCGGAAGGAGTCGCGGGCTTTACCGCCGGTGAGGACTTCCACCTCGCCCCGAGAACATCTGACCCTATCGTTCGCCTTACGCTAAACACTGTCAAGCGGCGCGGCGTTCACTGCGTGGGGTTGGACACGTTCACGCGCTTCTGCAGCTCGACGAGGATGTCGAAGGTGGCATAGGCATCGGGGAGGGCGCCATGCTCGCCCATCCTCCCGATCCCGAGGCGGTCGGCGACAAAGCCGAGATTGAAGCGGTCGATCGCAGCGTCGCCTTTCAAGATGCTCCGGGCGACAGTCTGGATGTCGAGCACGACCGGCGAAAACGGCCAGGTCGCACCCGTGCGGCGCAGGCTCTCGGCCACGAATGCCAGGTCCTGGCCAAAGCCCCAGCCGGCGAATATCGTTTCGCGCCCGTCTTCCACCATGCGCTCGACGGCCTGTTCGAGCTCGATGGCGCTTTTCCAGTCGCGTGGGTTGTAGCCCACCACCTTGAGGGCGCCAATCTCGCCATTCCCGATGTGCTTGGGCCGCACCTTGGAGCCCCAGGACGAGGTCTCGGCGATTGGCTCTCCAACCGTCGCCACCACCCAGCCGATGTCGAGCAGCTCGTGCATCGCCGGGTTCGGTCCGCTCATTTCCGCGTCGAGAATGAAAAGCCGGGCGCCCTCGAATGCGTCCGGTGGCACCGTGTCTTCGACGAACGCACCTTCGCCGTCGAGGACACGCGCCGCAGCTTGCAGAAACTCCAGGAGACCACCCTCCACCGTCCTATTCTGCCCTGCCGCGCGGTGCCCTGCCCGGTCCGTTAGTCGTGGCGACGAAACCACTGGGATACGATGTCCGTATATCCACCCCCAAAGGAATGCCGATGCCGGGATCAGAGACGGACGCCGTCGCCTTCTTCAACGAGCGCTACAGGATCGATGGCGCCGTCACGTCTTCATTGCTTTCTACCGCCCTCGCTCACGGTGGCGATTTCGCCGAGCTCTTCTTCGAGAATCGTGCCGGCACCGCCATCGTCTTCGAAGACGAGCAGGTGAAGTCGGCTTCGCGCAATCTCACCCAGGGTGTTGGTATCCGAGTCGTCAAGGGCGACGCCATCGGTTACGCCTACTCCGAATCGCTTGAGCTAGATGCGATGCGGCGCGCCGCGGAGGTCGCCGGGCGGGTCGCATCCGAAGACGAACGCCCGGTTCCAGTCGACGCGACGCCCGTTTCCATCCGCACCTCCTACTACGATGCAACAACGCCCTTCGCCAACCAGCCGGCGGCCGACAAGGTCGCACTCCTTGAGCGCGCGAATACTGCCGCCCGCGCCTACGACCCATCCATCGAACGCGTCGATGCTTCCATCGCCGATGAACTGAAGAACATCATGGTCGCCCGGTCCGATGGCAAGATCGTCGGCGATGTGCAGCCCATGATCCGCCTGAACGTCAGTGCGACGTCGCTGCGCGATGGCGCCCGTCGCGTCGCCCGGACCGGTGGCGGCGGCCGCGTCGGCATGGAGTACTTCGACCGCATGACGCCCGAAGAGGCCGCCCGCGATGCCGCCCGCATGGCAGTCCTCCAGCAGGACGCCATCGAGGCGCCCGCCGGAACGCTCCCGGTGGTGCTGGCCGCGGGCGACAGTGGCATCCTCCTCCATGAGGCCATCGGTCATGGCCTGGAAGCCGACTTCAACCGCAAGGGCACGAGCAACTACACCGGGCGCATCGGCACGCCGGTCGCCAGTGATCTGGTGACCGTCATCGACGACGCGACCATCCGCGACTCCCGCGGTTCGATCCACGTCGACGACGAGGGGAACGAGACGACGCGCAACGTCCTCATCGAAAACGGCATCCTCCGCGGTTACCTCCAGGATGAGATGAGCGCTCGGCATTTCGGTGTCGTGCCCAGCGGAAGTGGGCGCCGCGAGTCGTTCAAGCACTACATCATGCCCCGCATGTCGAACACGCTGATGCTTGCTGGCGAATCGAACCCTGAAGACATCGTCCGAAGCGTGAACCGCGGCATCTACTGCGTTTCCTTCAGCGGCGGCCAGGTGAACATCTCCAACGGAGACTTCGTTTTCTCCGTCACCGAGGCCTACATGATTGAGAATGGCAAGATCGGAGCGCCGATTCGCGACGTGAACCTCATCGGCAACGGCCCGGATGTGCTCTCCAAGGTCACGATGGTTGGGAGCGACTACCAGCTTTCCGATGGCCGCTGGACCTGCGGCAAGGACGGCCAATCCGTGCCCGTTGGAGTCGGCCTTCCGACCGTCCTTGTGTCCGGCATAACCGTGGGTGGGACGAACGTTGCCTGACGAAACACCGCTGCAACTCGCCATTCGAGCTGTGGAGATGGCCATCGATGCCGGCGCCGAACAGTGCGATGCCTTCGCCCAGGGCTACAACGAAACCTCCGCCACCATCCGCCTCGGAGAGGTGGAGAAGCTCATCGAAGCAGGGTCGCGGTCGCTCGGCCTGCGCGTGATCAACCAGGGGCGGACATCCGTCTGCTCCACGTCTGACTTTGGCGACGAGGCCTTCTCCACGTTCGTGGCAGACGCGGTTGAGATGGCGAACATCTCGGCGCCGGACGAATTCGCCGGCTTACCCGAGAGGAATCAGTTCGCCCAGCCCCGGGCTGATGGCTTGCGCCTCTTCGACGAAGCCATCCCCGGGATGACAGTCGAACAACGGCTCTCCATGGCACGTGAATGTGAGTCGGCGGCGATGGATGCTGATCCGCGGATCTCCAACTCTGACGGCTCGACGGTGTCGACGCACTTCGGAGAGGTGGCCCTCGCCAACTCACGCGGCTTCCAGGCGGCCTATCCCGCAACGAGCGTCGACGTGATGGTCGAAGTGATGGCTGACGACGCCGATGGCAAGAAACGCAACGCTTACTGGTACTCAGCCGAACGTAGCCTTCACCGCCTTTCATCGCCGGCCGAGGTCGGGCGGATCGCCGCCCGCCGCGCCGTTGACCAGCTTGGCGCCCGCAAAATGGACACGCGCCAGGTGCCGGTCGTTTTCGAACCGATGATGGCCGCCTCACTTGCCCGCGACGTGGCTGGCTGCGCTACGGGGTCGGCCCTCTACCGAGGCTCGACCTTCCTCGCCGGCCGAACAGGAGAGGCAATTGCGTCGCCCCTCTTCTCCCTCGTCGACGACCCGACCGTGCCCGGAGGACTCGGTTCCCGTCCCTTCGATGGCGAAGGGCTCGCTTCGACCCGGAATTCGATCGTCGAAGCCGGCGTCTTCAAGCGCTTTCTCTTCGACTGCTATACCGCCCGGCGGACGGGCAACTCGTCGACAGGTAGTGCCCAGCGCGGCATTGGATCGAGCCCCTCACCCGGCGCTTCCAGCCTCATCCTCGAAGCCGGCGACACCGACCCGGAGTCGATCATCGGTGACGTGAAGGAGGGGCTCTATCTGACGACGCTGATGGGCTTCGGCTTCAACCCCACGACGGGCGATTACTCCCGCGGTGCCGCAGGTTTCTGGATCGAAAACGGCAAGCTCGCGTTTCCTGTCACCGAGGTGAACATCAGCGGCACGATGAGCGACATGTTGCGTGACATCGACGCGGTCGGAAACGACTCCGGGACGTTCGGTTCCACCACTGCGCCAACCGTCCGCATCTCGAGGATGACGGTCTCGGGAACCTGAGATGATCACCCATCTCAGTGGCAAGCTGGCACGGCTAAACCCCGACGGGCCCTCAGTGGACATTGACGTCCAGGGCATCCGCTACGAGGTGCTCGTGCCCCTCTTCCTCTGGCCGGAACTTGCCGGCCTGATGGATGGCGCGGAGGCGGAAGATCCTTCGACGTGGCAGCCTGTCGCCCTTCACACCATCTACCACGCCACCGCGAACCTCCCGGTTCCGGTGCTGGTGGGCTTCCTCCGGCGTCCGGAACGCGACTTCTTCCGCAAGTTCACCACCGTAGAAGGCATCGGCCCGGTGAAAGCGGCGAAGGCGATGACCGTCTCCGTGAGCACCATCGCCCGGGCGATCGAGCAGGAGGACCGGGCTGTGCTCACCCGATTGCCGGGGATTGGCCCCCGCGCCGCCGACAAGATCATCGCGAGCCTCCGCGGCAAGGTGACGGCGGAAGCTGCGCTCCAGGATGGAGGCATCGACCAGCCCGTTGATGTGGCAGCGCTGCAACAGTCCAGTATGGCGGCCGACGCCATCGCCGCGATTGTGGCTCTCGGCTTCGGCAAGGCAGAGGCGGCGGCATGGGTGGAAGAGTCGCTTGCCGCCTCTCCCGACATCGCCGACGTCGAGGAACTGACCCTTTCCGTGCTCCGGGCGCGGGCAAGATGACCGGGATTCGCGCCAGCCGCGTCGCCCCGCCTACCATGGTGCCGTGAGCAGCGACGAGAACCTCGATCCGGACCTTCCCGCGCCAGAGACGCCCGCGCCCGAACCGGAACCGACCGGCGAGCCTTCCGCCCCTCAGGTACCCCCCGCCCGGGCAGGCTCACCTGTCTGGACGTATTTCCTCACGCCGCTCGCCGTCGTCATTGGCGCTGTCATCGTCGCCGGGATGATCTGGTACACCGATGATGCCCCGGTCCAGCCAGTCAACCTCGTGTCCCCCGAGCTTGACGCCGTATCCGCGGCCCCGACAGCCGGCGCGGTTTCGCCAACCTCTGTCCTCGACGCCTTCCTTTCCTACGCCAGCCAGATCGACATCGATACCAATGCCTTCCGAAGCTGCCTTGCCGACGATTCCGCTGCACAAACCGTGAACAACGACCTGAGCGAGGGCAACGACTACGGCGTCAGCGGCACACCGACCTTCTTCGTCAACAACAAGAAGATCGTTGGCGCCCAGCCGACCGAGATCTTCCTGGAGGTGATCCAGGCCGAACTCGACGGCAGCCCGACTTCCATCGACCAGTACTCTCCCTCCGTGCAGGCACTGGCTGATTCGACGCCGCCACGCTTTGAGATCGTCGATACCCCTCCATCGCTTGATGGCGCGAGCGTCGAGGGGAACCCGGACGCCAACGTTGTGCTTGCGGAGTTCAGCGATTTCCAGTGCCCCTTCTGCCAGCGCTGGACCCTCCAGAGCCTGCCGACGATCAAGGCGGAGGTCGGGGACAAGATCCAGCTGGCCTTTATCCATTTCCCAATCACTGCGATCCATCCGAATGCTGGTTACGCCGCCGTGGCCGCCATCTGCGCCGACCAACAGGGCGCCTTCTGGGAGATGCACGACCTCCTCTTCTCCCGCCAGGGCGAATGGGCTTCTCTCCCCGTCCAGTGACGGCTTTGCGCTCGATCTGGGTGCTGGCCGGCTCCAGTCCTGGAGCGCGACCTGACTACGCCGAAGCAGCTCGCGACCTCGCCCGTATGCTCGTTGAACGAAGACTGCGGCTCGTCTATGGCGGCGCCAGTGTCGGACTGATGGGAATCCTCGCCGACGAGGTATTGCAACGTGGTGGCGAGGTCGTCGGCGTGATTCCCGAGGGCCTGGTCGCGCTCGAGGTGGCCCACAGGGCACTGCCCGATCTGCGCGTTGTGGGCAGCATGCACGAACGAAAGGCACTCATGGAGCGACTGTCCGATGCGGTCGTCGCTCTGCCGGGTGGAATCGGCACGCTGGAAGAGCTGGCCGAGATGCTGACCTGGGCCCAACTTGGCATCCATCACAAACCATGTGGCGTGATCAACGTCGCCGGCTACTTCGACCCGCTCCTTGCCTTCCTCAACCACGCCGTGAAGGAACGATTTGTGACCCCGGGACATCGCGAGACGTTGCTTTCAGCGCCCGACGCCGCTGCCCTCCTTGATGCGATGGAAGAGTACGTACCGGTGCCGGTACCCAAGTGGATCGATCGCACGGAGTCCTAGCCTGCGGAGCGCTCGATGCTCGCCCGGGCTTCTGTGACCGCTTCGCTGAGGGCGCGTTCGTGCGCGGCTGCGCGCCGCAGAGCCGACGCTGCCGCTTCCCGCAGACCCGGGTTCGCTACGTTGCCATGCCCGCCCGCCGGGAAGGGGAAGAGCGTGACAAGCGGCGCGAGCGCTTTCACCTCGGCTCGTACGGCGGTCACCGCCCCGGAGAGAGGGGCTTCGGCAGCAGGAAAGAGGTCACGCAAGCTCTGGAGGTAGTCGGCCCCGTCGAGCCGGGCCGCCTGCAGAACCTGGATCGTGTAGGCATTCCCCGCCCGGTCGATTTCGACGTCGGAGGCAAATGCGTCCGCCCACCGATCGAGGCCTGACGTCCCGGTGTTCGTGTCGCTCGACCGGAGCAGTTCGCTGGCGTCAGCGAGCGAGTCCAGAACCGCTGCCAGTGGATCAATCTCCACCGGTTCGGCGGGCGCGAAGAAATCGATGCGCCCAACCGCTTCCGAAGGCCAGCTATCCCATGGCGCGATGTCGCCAGCCTGTCCCGAGACGCGGTCGTCGACGAGAAATGCCGCGTTCGCAACGTCAACGCCATAGACAACGGCGAAGTCGTGAAGCCGCATGTCCCAGCCGATAAGCGGCCGACCGCCTTCAAGGCGCTCAGTGGTCCAGGCGATGGCCTCCGCTCGCTGCGCCGGCGCGGCGGTGTGCCGCTCCCACCGAAATCCGGTGCGCGCGTACCGCCCGACCATAGCGTCCCAGTCCAACTCCACCGGCCCGGAGGGCAGCCCAACGATCCCCTCTCGTTCGGCAAGGTGGAAGTGCCATGCGTGCCCCGTGAGGCCCATCACGGCGTAACGCGGCAATGGCGCCCCAAGAAAGTCGAGGATTCCTTCGACAGCTCCGGCGACCGTGGTCCAATTCGGGGCGAGACGGGCTGCGAGTTGCACCATTACCGGTAGACTAGCGCCTTGCCGGAGGTTTCATGACTTCTACCTGGTCGAACTTTTCAGGGGCTGTCGTTTGTCAGCCTGAATCCATCGTCTTTCCCCGTACCGAGGACGAAGTTGCCACGGTCATCCGTGAAGCATCGGAAGCCGGTCGGGTTGTGCGCGTCGTTGGCACGGGACACTCATCCACGGGCATCGTGGGCACCGACGAAGTGCTGATGTCCCTCGACCGCCTGAGCGGGCTCGTCGGCCATGACAGGGACACGCTCCGGGCGAAATTGTTCGCAGGTACCAAGCTCTATGCGGTCGGTGCTCTGCTAAAGGAAGTCGGCTTGTCCATGGCGAACCTGGGTGACATCAACGTCCAGGCAATCGCCGGGGCCGTTGGCACCGGTACCCATGGGACCGGTCGGACATTGGGCAATATCCCCTCGAACGTCACCGGTATCCGCATGGTGAACGGAAAAGGCGAAGTCGTCGTCTGCGACGGCGGCGACGCCGACCTGCTGCGCGCAGCCCGCGTGTCGATTGGGTCGCTAGGCATCTTCACGGAAATAGATGTCCAGTGCCTGGCGGCGTTCCGGCTGCATGAACGCACCTGGGTCGAACCCATCGCAGAGACGACGGAGAAACTCGAAACGCGCATTGCTGAGAATCGCAGCTACGAGTTCTTCTGGATGCCCGGGAATGACCAGTCTTACAACAAGACACTCAACATCACGACGGAGGAGTCGATTGCAGGCAACCCCCGGGCCGCGATCGGGACCGAGGGCGAACGGATCGGCTGGAGCGCCGACATCATCCCGTCGATCCGCGAGAACAAGTTCCATGAAATGGAGTACGCCATCCCTGCTGAGGCCGGCCCGGAGTGTTTCAACCGCATCCGCGAGCGGTTTCTCGCCCGCCATGCCGACAAGGTGCAGTGGCCCATTGAATACCGCACCGTCGCCGCCGACGATGCGATGCTGAGCCCCCATGGTGGCCGCGCTTCCGTGACGATCTCGCTCCATCAGGCCGCGCACCTGCCCTACCAGGAGTTCTTCGAAGACATCCAGCCCATCTTCTGGGAGTACGGGGGCCGCTCGCACTGGGGCAAGTTCAACACGATGGACCGCGACCAACTCCGGTCGGTCTACCCGGAGTGGGATGCTTTCGGAGCGATCCGCGAGCGAAACGACCCCCATGGCCGTTTCCTCTCTCCCTATCTCAAGTCGATCTTCGGATGACCCTACGGCAGCCAGATCGAAAGCCACTACCAAGGAGGCCCCTATGGCGAACGCCTGGGAAGTAACGACGCTCGCCAACGGACTCCGCATTGTGACAACACCACTGCCGCACACGCAGGCAGTCTCGACGAGCATCTTCGTCGGCGTTGGTTCCCGCAGCGAACCATCCCGCCTCAATGGGATAACTCATTTCCTTGAGCACATGGTCTTCAAAGGCACGAAGAGGCGGCCGGACGCCATGATCGTGGCATCTGCCATCGAGGGGGCCGGCGGCACCCTGAACGCCTATACCAACAAAGAGTTCACCTGCTACTGGAATATCGTCCCCTACACGCGGTTTGAAGAGGCGTTCGATGTCGCCGGTGACATGCTCCTCCACTCGCTCCTTGACCAGGGTGAAATAGACCGCGAGCGCACGGTCGTCCAGCAGGAGCTGAAGCGGAACCATGACAATCCCGGCTCCTGGGCGGGCCGTCTCATCGGCCAGTCGGTCTACGGTGATCAGCCCTGTGGCCGTGACGTGGGAGGCACGGTCGACCTTGTCCAGGAAATGCAACGTCCGGACTTTGTGGACCACATCGGCGAGTGGTATCTCCCCTCCAACATTGTCGTGTCAGTCGCCGGGAATGTGACACACGAGCGTGTCGTCGAACTGGCGACGCCTGTGTTCGAAGAAATGACCGACGGCGTCCTACCCGAGGTCGAGCCGTACAAGCCGGCCGTGCGCGGTGAGAGGGTGCTGGTCGATAGTCGCGACATCGACCAGTGCAGCATGTTCCTCGGCATGCCAATCTTCGGTCGCCATGACCCCGACCGCTACCCCATCCGTCTGCTCAACGACGTCCTGGGGGCCGGGATGTCCTCACGCCTCTTCCGCGAGGTGCGGGAGCGGCGTGGCCTCGCCTATTCGGTGGGTTCGGGCTACGGCTACCTGGCGGATGCCGGCGTCTTCAACATCTCCGCCGGCGTGAACCGCGACAAAGTTGCCGAAACCATCACCGTCTGTCTTGAGGAGGCCGAGAGGATGGCGTCGGACCTCATCACCGAGGATGAATTGCGGAAGGCCAAGGACCACACCATCGGCCGCTTCCGGCTTGGCCTCGAGACCGCGCATTCGCTCGGCCAGCGCAACGGCGAACAGCTCCTCACGCGTGGAGAGATCGAATCGATCGATGAGTACGTCGACCGGATAGAAGCGATCTCCCGAGACGAGATCTGCCGCGTTGCCCAGCGTGTCATCGACCGCAAGAACTGCCACTGTTCCGTTGTCGGCCCGAACCTCGATGTCGACGAGATCCTCACTGCCCTGGGCTGAGCTACAACCGCGCTGACAGCCGCGACTGTGCCCAGTGCGTGATCGCGATTGCGAGCGCGTCGCTGGCATCCGCGGGCGAGGGCAACTCTGTCAGACCCAGCTGGAGGGCGACCATCCGGGCCACCTGCTGCTTGTCGCCGGCACCATAGCCCGTCACCGACTGCTTCACGAGGCGCGGGGCATACTCGCCGACAGGTACGCCCGCAGCTACCAGGCCGAGAATCGCGGCCGCGCGGGCGTGGCCAAGGAGCATCGCCGAGCGGGCGTTGTTGCCGACAAACGAACTCTCGATGCCGGCACCCGTGACCTGCCAGCGCAGCGCTTCGTCGCGCACGGCACCGAAGATCGTTGAGATCCGGTTGGCCAGATCGTCTGCCGCCCGCGTGCGGATGATGCCGTGATGGACATGCACGGTCGCGTCGCCGGTGATCTCGATGACGCCGATGCCGGTGGCGTTCAGGCCGGGGTCCACTCCCATGACGCGCATGGAAGCATCCTACGGCCCGGAGTGCCTAGGACGCGTAGGCGGTCAGCACCTCGTCGGAGAAGTCGGCATTCGAATACACGCGCTGGACGTCTTCCAGCTCTTCGAGCCCGTCGAGCAGACGAAGAGCCTGCATCGCGGCCTTCTCATCCAGTTCCATCGGTGTCGTGGGGACCATTGCGAAGTCGGCGTTCTCAATTGTCAGCCCGGCCGACTCAAGCTGCTGTCGGACCGGCTCAAGGTCCGACGGTTCAGTCTTGATCTCGATCGTCTCTCCCTGGATGTCCACATCCTCCGCGCCCGCATCGATGGCCTGGAGGGCGATCTCGTCGGCATCGCCGTCACCTATCACCACGCTGATCAGGCCTTTTGCCTCGAACTGCCAGCCCACCGAGCCGGTTTCGCCGAGGTTGCCGCCCGCCCTGCTGAACTGGTGTCGCACCTCCGCAACCGTACGGTTGCGGTTGTCGGTCAGCGTTGAGACAAGGATGGCGGCGCCACCCGGCCCGTAGCCCTCGAACAGGATCTCGTCGTAGTTGTCGCTATCGCCGCCGCCGGTGGCCTTCGCGATTGCCCGGTCGATGTTGTCATTGGGCATGTTGGCGGCTTTCGCTCGCTGAACAGCAAGTCGCAACTTGAAGTTCATGCTCGTGTCGGCGCCACCTTCGCGGGCCGCGATGATGAGTTCGCGGGAAAGCTTGGTGAACAGTGCGCCGCGCTTGGCGTCGACTGCGCCCTTCTTTCTCTTGATGGTCGACCATTTGCTGTGTCCGGACATACCAGGAGGACTCCGTAAAGAAACGTGTGCAGCCATCGAGTGTAGTAGGGGGCCGCCGTTTGCGGCGACCCCTCAGTCTCCCGCGGGGCGGTTCAGCCGTTCGCTTAGCTCGTCGAGGCTACTGTGGTCGGTCAGATTGGACTGCAGCGGGGTAATGCTCACGTAGTCGTGGGCCAGCGCCCAGACGTCAGTCCCGGGCGGAGTATTGGGGTTGGTGTGCAGCGTTTCCTGCGTTCGCTCTGCCACCGCCGCGTCGTTACGGACTTGCTGCAGATCGATGAATCCGCGGCGGCCCATGCGCGTCACCAGTGTCCCCGCGATCTGCTCGGCCGGCACCGCGGGAATATTCACGTTGAGGAACTGGCCCGACCTGACGCTGCCTTCCAGCACGAGGCCGATGACCTCCCGCGCTACTCCTTCGGCGGCACTCCAGTCGACACGATCAGCTTCGCCAGGGGCGTCGTCCATCAAGCGTGAGAAGGCGATCGACGTCAGCATCCGGAAGTGCCCATGAAGGGCGCCCCCGACGGTTCCGCTTGCGAGTACGTCGTTGCCGACGTTCGCTCCCTGGTTGATTCCCGACAGCACAAGCCCGATCCGGTGTTTCACGATCTTGCGAAGCCCGACCATTACGCAATCCGCCGGCGTCCCGTTCACATGCCACGCCTCGACCCCCTCGACCGGGAAGTCGGCCTTTGCTTCCCAATGCAGTTCGCGCCGGAGCGTGATGCTGGCTCCGACGGCACTCTGGTTCTCCGCCGGCGCGATGACGTACACGTGGCCATCGATCGAGCTGCAGGCCCGGGCGAGTGCGCGCAGCCCCGGTGATTCGATGCCGTCGTCGTTGGTAACCAGGACGTTGAGTGTCATCTCCCCATGCTACCCGGGCAGTGTTTTCGGCTCTCAAACATCGCGCACTCCCGAGACCACCATTGCGGCCGCGATCACGATCGCGAGAGCGCCCGTGATCCGCGCGGCTGCATCGACAAACCCGCTACAGCGAGCGGGCAAAAGGGCGATGAGGGCCGTGATCGCCACACTCGCCGCCGCGAGTGGGATGGTCTTTCCTTCGCCTGCATCCGGGTTGGCACTGAAGGCGATGACGGCGACCAGGACCGCCGGGTTGAACGATAGTGGGATGCCGAGCGGGTAGATCCCGGCCTGCCAGCCTGTGATGCCGCGTCGGACGAACGGTCCCCCAAGCGCAATCGCCTGGCCACCACTGATGCCGACCACGAGCCCGGCCGCGATCCGCGCCGTCTCCTGGGCGATGTCGAGGCCGTCGAGCAACGGGCTTGCCAGGAGACCCGTGGCAATAGTGAGCGCGATTGCGAGGAGGGCGGCTGTCGCTACGGCCCCGATCCGTTCGCGTGATGCTCCCGGAAGAGCCGCGCGCAGCCCGGTCGCCGGGTTCGCTGCCACGAGCATGATGAAGAGTAACTGGAAGGGGTCGGTCATTCGTCCTCCTTGCGGACTATCGCAGCCGAACGGATCAGTCCGGAAAGCGCGTGCTGCTGGTCGTCCATCCGGGTGACGCCGTGTGTGATCCACGCTCCTTCGGCGGCCGACGGGTCCGAATACCGCTCCGCGTCGGCCGCCGATACCTGGCGGTCGACGAGCATCGCCGCTCCGCACTGCACGCGCTTGCCAAGGTCCTTGCGGATGTCCGCGAGGCGGTCGTCTACCTCCGCGAGCCGGTAGATCGAGGTGAGCCCTTCGACCCACGTGCCGTGGCCGGCTGCCCTCGTCTTGTCGCCGTGGATTTGCTCGAGGAGCCAGTTGTCCGAGCGCTCCGACTCCACCCGTACGAGGAACCCGAACCGCTCGGCGAGGGACCGCGCGTACGCTGCCTCGTCGGCGCTAATGCCCCAGTTCCGCATCTCGGACAGTCCGTAGGCCGCCCACTGGTCGGCCCACGGCGGGAATTCGAATCCCTCCGCATCATCGCGGTAGAGCGCGAGATATTCGGCAACCGCCCTGGCCGGCCGGTCCCAGCCCTCGTCGGGGAACGTGTTATGCAGGAGGGCGAGGCCATAGAACGCCTCCCCCGTCGCGTACTTCGAGGTGTCGTACCCGTTCGGCGCCTGCGTGGCCGGATTCCAGGTGTTGAGGAACGCGCCATCGTCCCGCTGCATCACGACGATGAAGCGAGCCACCCGGCGCATCAGGTCATCGTATTTGCCATCGCCGGTGGCCTGTCGCCGAAGCACAAGGCCGGCAAGCATCAGGGACGAAGAGCCAAGCTGGACGCCGCCGTCCGCGGGGTTCCTGATCGCCGTCCAATCGTCGTGCTCGAAGGAGATATCGATCATCCGCTGCAGCGCCCTGTCGGCATAAGGGATCGGCCCGAGGTCGCCTGTTTCCGCCGCGTATTGGTACAGCGACATCGTGACGCCAGCATGGCGGACCTCGTTGTAGTCGGCCGAAAAGCTGTTGGTGTCGGCGTTGTACTCGTAGATGTAGCGACCGTCCGGTTGCAGGGAACGCTCGATCCACGCGACCGATGCCTGCGCCGCGTTCTCCATGTCCATCGCGCCGTAGTCCGGGCAGTTGTGCGCGGGCACGAGGGTCGCTCGCAGGAGGACGGCGCCGATCCCCCAGAGGACGAGTGTGCCGGCGAGCCCGCGAACCACCATCGTCCGGCGACTATACCGGCGACGGTGGATGGCATGACCTTTACGGAACCTTGAAAGGTTACCCTGCCTTTTGGGTGCCGATCGCAGATAGTGGCACAGTCTCGACCGAGGCAGGAGTTGTCATTCGTGAGCCCCCTTCGAACATGGCCCGCAAGAATTGCGGTCGCCGCGGTTGTCGTGGTGGTGGCGGGAGCCGCCGGCTGGTGGTTCCTCATCCGCGAAGACAACCAGCTCGCGACGGCGCCGCAAGAGTTCCGGGATACGCCGGCTGCGAATGCCACCGACACGCCATCGGTCGGCGAGCCAACGACCACGCCTGTTGCGCAGGCTTCCGAGGGCTATGAACTCTTCACCATCGTGCCCGAGAACCCGGCCGTCGATGGCCAGACTGAGGCCGCCTACTTCGCCGACGAACAGCTCGCCAGTCTCGGTGTTCCGTCGACGGCCAAGGGGACGACCCCCGGCGTAACCGGCACGTTTTCGATTGGCCCGGACGGGCTTGATCCCGCCGTCCCCACGACCATCACCGTGGACCTCACGTCACTCAAGAGCGACGAGAACCGCCGCGACAACCGGGTGCGGGACGCTCTCCAGATTTCCCGGTTCCCGACAGCCTCCTTCATGGCCGAGCGCCTTGAGGGCTGGTCGGGCCTCGCGGATGGCGGCAGTGTCGCGGCAACGATTGTCGGCACACTGGAACTCCACGGCGTCCAGAAAGAGATTTCATGGGACATTCAGGCGGTCCGACAGGGCGACGTCATCTCGGCGCTCGCCACGACCAATTTCCTCTTCGCGGACTTCGGGATTCCGGTACCGAACATCGGCGGCTTCGTTAGCGTCCAGGATGATGTGACACTTCAGGTGCAACTGATTGCGGAAATCGCGAAGTAGGCAAAGCTACCTCCGCGCTTGAAGGTTCGCTCTATCACACCGCTGGTGGCTGCCGTACGATGTGGCAGCAGATGAAGACGACGGTGGCCCGGCGCCATTCCAGCTCTCGCGCGGTGTCGGAGGAGCGAAGTGCGCTCAAGCCCGACGCGCACGAAGGGTCCACGCAGTCGGTCATCAAACTGCAACAAAGGGTGGGAAATCGCGTCGTTTCCCGCCTCGTCGAGTCGCGGGCCATTGCGCGCCATGGAGCGCCTGAAGACGAACCCTTGCAAGCGCTCCACGATCCCTCCCTGCAGCGCCACGGGACGCCTGAGGACGAGCCGCTCGAGGCCCTCCACGACCGCTCCAGCGCGGGCAACGTGCTACGTGTCGTTGACCAGAAGACCGGCGCCGTTCAGCGACTGGTAATCCAACGTGCAGACACCGGCATTGCCAAGGGAAAGGCGCTGGGAAAGTACATCCAGAGCATTTCGAAGCTGAAGCCGAAATGGAAGGGGCTCGACGCCAATGGTCGGGCCGCTGAGCTGGGCAAGGCTGCCAACGCGCGTCTCAAGGACGCTGACGTCCAGCCGTGCGCCATCAATGTCAAAGCGTTCAGCGGCGGTACAAACGGTCAGTTTGACTTCACGACATGGACGATCGACATCAACCAGAAGCTCGTGAGCAAAGACGAGGTGTCCGACGCTGAGCTTTCGGACGTTGCCGACACGATGTATCACGAGGCCCGCCATGCCGAGCAGTGGTTCCGCATCGCCCGGTGGCTGGCAGGTACCAAAAAGAAGACTGCGGCAGAGATTGCCGCCTCGATGGCGATCCCCGAGGCAGTTGCCAAGAAAGCCGCTGCCAAAGGTCTCAAGGAATCCAGCAAGACCGCCAGGAAATTCATGGGCAAAGCTGCCATCGCCGAGGAAGCCAAGATGCTTACCGAGGCTGAAGCATGGCACAAGAACATCTACGGCAGTGGGGGTAGCGAGAGGAACGCGACACTCGACAACCTCGACCCAACAGGCACCGCGTACCAGACCGCGAAAAAAGACTACGACGACAACTACGTCACCGCCCTCAAGACGAACCAGGACGCCGAGAAGAAGTACCTCGACACAAATGAGGCCTGGGAAAAGAAGCAAGTGGATTGGGACAAAGCACTCCAGGCGTACCGCGATGCCGTCGGCAACGGTGGCGGGCTCTCAGAATTGATGGTGACCAAGGCCCTGGAGATCCAGGTGGCCATCCTCGAAGCGGCCAAGGACAAGGCTTTCGAAGAATGGGAAAAGGCCTTCGAGGTGGTTGACAGGCTAGAGAAGACGCTGGACCAGGCGACGAAGGATGCGATTGCCGCCCATGCCAAGTACAAGGCTTTGGTCGAAGAGGCCGATGCTTGGGCCCTTGGTGACCGCGTCAAGAAGGCCTACGCCGAGAAAGTGGCCGCGAAGTGAGCAGCCCCCTCATTGCCTGGTTGCGAGAGGTCGCAACCCAACTGGCGGACGAGCCAACGAGTGCCAGGTCGGCGGCGGAGCTCGTCGGCGGGTTGGTAGATACGCCAGGCCACGGTCTGCCGTTGGTCGTGCGGGCGGAGCGCGCGGGTGTTGCCCGTGCGACTGTTGCTGACCGGGCCGAAAGCGAGATCCTTTCCCACATGAGCGTCGAGCTGAGAGACGATGCCGACCTTACTGTCGCCGATCTGGCGGCGGAGTTCGGCAAGTACATGCGGCCTCCGCGAGTCGATGCGAATTCGCCATTGCGGCTTGTTTTCTATCGCGTTGCCGAGGGGCAAGCCGGGTCCGTGACGCTGAGCGTGGAGGTGATTCCCGCCGAGGACATCGAGAGCGCCCGTGTCACTGCTGTAACCGTGCGGTTCGACGCGGCTGATTAGAGCGCCGGCAAATTGACTCCATCTAGGCCGGGAATGCCAGCTTCAACCCCTTCGTCGGCCAGTTATCGAATGCAATCAGCTTGCCGGTCGAACTACAGGTAACGTAGAGCGTCCGCATGTCCGGGCCCGCGAAACAACAGTTGGTCGTGAGGACGTCCGGGCAGGGCGTGTGCGTCATCTCTCCGCCAGGCGAAACAGACGTAATGCCACCATGGATCAGCGTCGCCACCAGGACGTTCCCTTCCCCATCGACAGAGAGCGAGTCGAGCAGCGCCATGTTCGTGGGGGGAACGCCCTTCACCGTCGCGAGGATGATGCGGCCCGCGACCTCGCCCGGACCGTTGAGCGGGCAAGCCCACACCCGGGCCGTCGGGGTCTCGGCGATGTAGAGCGTCTTGCCATCCGGGCTGAGGCCAATCCCGTTCGGCGCTTCCATGGGGAAGATGATCTCGCGGATCATCTTCCCGTCCGGAGAAGCGTAGTAGATGCCCGTCCGGTCGCGGTCCCGCGGACGCGTTTTGCCGTGGTCCGTGAAATAGAAGTTGCCTTCGGCGTCAAACACCAGGTCGTTGGGGCCTTTGAGCCGCTCACCGTTGCACGCTTCGTAGAGCGTCCTGACCTCGGAGCCATCCGGGCTCACCCGCTGGATCTGGCCACCGATGTAGTCCTCTGGCTGTTCGCCGGGGAAGACGCGAATGCTACCGTCCGGCGAGGGGCGCTCGGTCCAGGCAAAGCCGCCGTTTTGGGCAACGTAGATAGCACCGTCGGGGCCGATTGCGGCGCCGTTCGGCCCTCCGCCCGTGGTCGCGAAGGTCGACTTCGATCCGTCCGGCTTCACGCGGGTCAGGGTGCCCGCCCGTATCTCGGTGACGAGGATATCTCCGCCCGGCAACTCAAGCGGACCTTCGGGGAACTGGAGGCCCTCGGTGACGATGCGGTAGTCCATCGTTATCCCACCACGCCGCGTTCTTTGAGGGTGGCCACCGCTTCCTTCGCGTAGCCAAGACCCTCCAGCACGTCGTCGGTGTGCTGGCCAATGAGCGGGCTGGTGGCGCGCACCTCGCCCGGGGTGTCGCTCAGCTTCGCCCCGATCCCAATCTGTTTGACCTTGCCGACCGGCGAATCGACCTCGATGACCATGCCTCTCGCGGTGTTGTGGGGGTCGGTCACCGCACGGTCCATCTCCATCACAGGCGCAGCACAGATATCGTGCTGGGACATGATCGCCATCCATTCGTCCGCGGTCTTTGTCTTGAAGATTCCCGCCCACTTTTCCTGCATTTCCGGGTAGACCGTGGCGTCGTGCTGGCGTTCGAGGTACTCCGTTGTCCCGAGGACCTGGTTCAGCGCGGCGTAGAAGTGCGGCTCAATGCTGCCAATGGAGAACCATCGCCCATCCGAGCATTCGTAAGTGTTGTACCAGGGAACCGCTCCGTTCAGGAGGAATTCGCCCCGGCGGATGACGTTGCCACTGGAAAAGTAGCCGCTGTAGGCGCTGGTCATAAGCGACATAACTCCGTCACTCATCGCGATGTCGACATTCTGGCCGCGGCCCGTTCGTTCGCGGGCAATGATCGCAATGCAAATCGCCAGTGCGGCGTGCATGCCGCCACCTGCGAAGTCGGCCACGATGTTGACCGGGATGGCCGGGGGCGTGCCTGGCCTGCCGGTGACACCGAGCGCACCGCCAACGCTGATGTAGTTGATGTCGTGGCCCACAAGGTTGCTGTACGGCCCGGTCTGCCCGAAACCGCTGAGGGAGCAATAGATGATCCGCGGATTCCGCTTCGACAGCGTCTCGTAATCGACCCCGAGGCGGGAAACGACGCCCGGCCGGAAGCCTTCGAGCACCACATCTGCCTCATCCGCCATCTTGTAGAAGATCTCGCGCGCCTCGGGCTCCTTGAGGTTCAAGGCGATCGATTTCTTCCCCCGGCCGAGAGCGTTGTAGGCGGCCGCGCGCTCTGCGGAATCGCTCCTGCGCTGGCCGCCGCCGAGTTTGGCCGATGAGCCAGGCACCGCCTCCACCAGCGTCACGTCGGCGCCAAAGTCCGCCAGCAGCATCGAGCAATAGGGACCGGGCGCCAGGCGCGAAAGGTCGAGCACCTTGATGCCCTCGAGTGCCATCGTCATATCGTTCGTCTCCAGCGAAGAATCTCCGCCGTAGCATGGCGGCGCCCGGTGGGCCGCGCAACCGGGCGGACGCCGGGTATCATGATTCGATGGCGGCGGCATCCGACGGTTCCGTGACGGAGATTGAGTGGCAATTCAATGCCGTCGACGTCCGCCCCGTGGCCCGCTGGCTCGAACAGGCGTCGCTCCCCGGCATCAGCGTCACGCCTGCCGGCATCAAGCATCTCCACGACGCTTATTTCGACACCGACTCATGGCGCATGCATCGCGCCGGATACACGTGCCGGCTGCGGTGGGATGGCAGTCGTGGCGAACTCACGCTCAAGTCCATGGCCGACCCCCGGGGCGGTATCCGCACCCGCGAGGAGATTAACCAGCGCGTCGACGACCCCTCACCGGCTTCATTCATCACTCAGCCGGGGCCAGCGGTCGATATGCTTGCGCCGTTGATCGGGCGCGAGCCGCTTCGACTGCTTTTTGCGCTCGATACCGAACGCCGCCTTTACGACGCCTCCGACGGCGAGGGCAGCTTCGGCGAGATCGCCCTGGACACAACAACGATCCCCGTGGGCGACGAGGACCGCCCGGTCCGCCTCTCGCGGGTGGAGGTCGAGGTCCCCGCCGGTTCTGTCGAACGAGCGCGTCCCTTCGTCGATATCCTCGCCTCCGAGGCCTCCCTTAGCACATCGGGGACCTCGAAGTTCGAGGCGGCCCTTCTCGCCACAGGGCTCCATCCGGAGCCTCTGGTCCACGACCTCGGCCCGACCGACATCAATCCCAACCAGACGATCGGCGAAGTAGCCTTCGCCATCCTTCGCAAGCAGTTCGCCGAGGTGCTCGCCAACGAAGCCGCTACGCGGCTTGGCCGGGATATCGAAGCGCTCCACGACATGCGCGTCGCCGCCCGGAGGATGCGAGCCGCAATGCGTAGCTTCCGGCCCTACCTGTCCCCGACCGCCCGCGCGCTCGAACGGGAGGTGAAGTGGCTCCAGCAAGCACTTGGACCCGTCCGCGACCTGGACGTCCAGCTCGAACACCTCGACGGCCTCATGGCCGAGTCGGCTGAGAGTGCCGAAGACCTCGCTCCCTATCGCGATGTGCTCGCCCGTCAACGCGCTCGGGAACGTAAGCGGCTCATCGCCGCGCTCGATTCGCGACGCTACAGCCGGCTCGTCGCAAGGTTCGCCAGCCAGCTGCCGAAGGGTCCCGCCCGGACCTATGCGCCGGGACGCATCGCTGCACCCCTCATTGCCCGCGACGAAATACTCCAGAGCTACAAGAGATTGCAGAAGCGGGCCAGGGCGATTCGAGCTTCGTCTCCACCAGATGCTTATCATGCCGCTCGGATTGCCGCGAAGGGACTTCGCTACAACGTGGAGTTCTTCGCACCTGCGATTGGCCCTCGCGCCAATGAATTCATCGCCGCCGTCAAAGGACTCCAGGACGTACTGGGCGACCACCAGGATGCGATGGTCGCAACCGAGACCCTTCGCGACCATGCGCGCACGGCGCGAAAACTGACGCCCGCGACTGTTCTGGCCATGGGCGCAATGGCGGAGGGTTACCGGCTCAAGGCGGCAGGCCTCCGGTTGGCATATCCCGCCGCCTACAACAAAGTGAAGGGGCGGATCTGGCAAAGGCTCAAGGCGCGCCTCGAGAAGCAGGCGAGCGGACTGCCCGACCCGCGGGAGAGAGAATCCCAAGTGCCGCCGGCAGGCGGTTCGTCAAGGTTTCGCGACGGTGGGCAGGCAGGCGTTGACACGGTTGGGCCAGCCAGCTAGTCTTTTCGTTCGGGCCTCAGAAATGGGCCTGCGCACCTTAATAACTGGATAGCGGACGGAAAGAGAACGTCTGGGACCCTGTTAATTGAACTGATCCGGTTTCGGCCGGTTGAAAGTTTGTTTTTAACGGAGAGTTTGATCCTGGCTCAGGACAAACGTTGGCGGCGTGTATTAGGCATGCAAGTCGCGCGTGAAGCGAGCTTCGGCTCGTGGAAAGCGGCGAACGGGTGAGTACAACGTGGGTAACCTGCCTCGTAGTGGAGAATAACTCCTCGAAAGAGGAGCTAATACTGCATAACACTCCCGGTGAGAATCCGGTGAGTAAAAGCTCCGGCGCTACGAGAGGGGCCCGCGCCCGATTAGCTAGTTGGTGTGGTAACGGCGCACCAAGGCGACGATCGGTAGCTGGTCTGAGAGGATGGTCAGCCACACGGGGACTGAGATACGGCCCCGACTCCTACGGGAGGCAGCAGCTAAGAATCTTGCGCAATGGGCGAAAGCCTGACGCAGCAACGCCGCGTGGGGGACGAAGGCCTTCGGGTCGTAAACCCCTTTTGCGAAGGAAGAAGTTCTGACGGTACTTCGCGAATAAGACACGGCTAACTACGTGCCAGCAGCCGCGGTAATACGTAGGTGTCAAACGTTGTCCGGATTTATTGGGCGTAAAGCGCCCGCAGGCGGCTTTGTAAGTTCTAAGTGAAATCTCCCGGCTCAACTGGGAGGGGTCTTGGAAAACTGCAAGTCTTGAGGCAGGGAGAGGGATGTGGAATTCCAGGTGTAGCGGTGGAATGCGTAGATATCTGGAGGAACACCAGTGGCGAAGGCGGCATCCTGGCCCTGTCCTGACGCTGAGGGGCGAAAGCGTGGGGAGCAAACCGGATTAGATACCCGGGTAGTCCACGCCGTAAACGATGAGCACTAGATGTAGGGGGTATCGACCCCCTCTGTGTCGAAGCTAACGCGATAAGTGCTCCGCCTGGGGACTACGGCCGCAAGGCTAAAACTCAAAGGAATTGACGGGGGCCCGCACAAGCAGCGGAGCGTGTGGTTTAATTCGATGATACGCGAAGAACCTCACCCAGGTTTGACATGCATGTGGTACTGATGTGAAAGCAAAGGGACCCTTCGGGGAGCATGCACAGGTGTTGCACGGCCGTCGTCAGCTCGTGCCGTGAGGTGTTGGGTTAAGTCCCGCAACGAGCGCAACCCTTGTCGCCAGTTGTATTTTTCTGGCGAGACTGCCGAGAAAACCTCGGAGGAAGGAGGGGATGATGTCAGGTCAGCGTGGCCCTTACGCCTGGGGCTACACACACGCTACAATGGGCAGTACAAAGGGTCGCGAAGCGGCGACGTGGAGCTAATCCCATCAAAACTGTCCTCAGTTCGGATTGCAGGCTGAAACCCGCCTGCATGAAGCCGGAGTTGCTAGTAAACGCAGGTCAGCACTACTGCGTTGAATACGTTCCCGGGCCTTGTACACACCGCCCGTCACGTCATGAAAGTTGGTAACACCTGAAGCCGCTGGGCTAACCGCAAGGGGGCAGGTGTCGAGGGTGGGACCGGCGATTGGGACGAAGTCGTAACAAGGTAGCCGTAGCGGAAGCTGCGGCTGGATCACCTCCTTTCTAGGGAGCTGTATCGACCCCGCACATACACCACACGCAGCGGTGCGAGTGGTGGCAGAGTCGATTCATCCCAGGTCGATCGTCCTTCTTTCGGGAAGGATGACTTACAAAACGGTTTTTCTCAGACAACCGTCGTTCCGTCCGCTATCCAGTCCTTAAGGGGCGCTGGCAAGGCATCGGGGCCATTAGCTCAGCTGGTTAGAGCGCAGTCCTGATAAGACTGAGGTCTCTGGTTCGAGTCCAGAATGGCCCACCACGCTTTAGCCGGGCGAGCCCTCTGGCCCTTTGGGGCCGGTGGTGCCATACTGAACGTTCAGCAATCAGGAGGGGCCGTAGCTTAGTTGGGAGAGCGCCGCCTTTGCAAGGCGGAGGTCAGGAGTTCGAATCTCCTCGGCTCCACCAACACGAGCACAGCCCGCCTGGAAGGGAACCACACATAGCGAGCAGCAGCAGAGAGGCAAACGGCTAAACGCCAGCACGGACCGTGCGAGCGCTGCTCGAACCGGCCGCGATGGTGGCCGGTTTTGTTTTGCCAGTTTCGTTGGGGGCCACCGCCGATCCGTCGGTGGCCGGCTGCGAAGCCGGGATACCGGGAAGGAAGCCTTCGGGCCAGCTCCCGGGACGCACGTTAAGAACTGAAGAGCGAGAAGTACTGCATCAAGCTGTACTCATGCTTCGGCGTGGGTGCAGCAGGCAATTCATATTGGCGAGCCTTAATAGTTGGTCAAGCTACTAAGGGCGCGCGGTGGATGCCTTGGTGTCAGAGGCCGATGAAGGACGCGGTAAGGCTGCGATAAGCTCCGTTTAGCTGCCAAACAAGCTTAGGCGGAGATTTCCGAATGGGGTAACCCAGCCAGGCAAAACCTGGCTACTCCGGACTGAACACATAGGTCCGGTAGAGGGCACCGGGGGAACTGAAACATCTAAGTACCCCGAGGAAAAGAGATTATTCCCCTAGTAGTGGCGAGCGAACGGGGAAAAGCCCAAACCGCCAGGGTTCGCCCTGGCGGGGTTGTAGGGCCTGTCATTGTGGAGTTACCAATCGCACGGCTAGAAGAACGGTCCTGGAAAGGCCGGCCAAAGAGGGTGAGAGCCCCGTAAGCGAAAGCTGCTGCGACTTCCGACAGGTACCTGAGTACCACGGGACACGTGAAACCCCGTGGGAATCTGGGGAGACCACTTCCCAAGGCTAAATACCTCTGATGACCGATAGTGAACCAGTACCGTGAGGGAAAGGTGAAAAGTACCCCGGGAGGGGAGTGAAAGAGATCCTGAAACCGCGTGCCTACGTGCAGTTGGAGCCCGTTCCGGCGGGTGACAGCGTGCCTATTGAAGAATGAGCCGGTGAGTTACTTTTTGTGGCAAGGTTAAGCAACGGGAGTTGTGGAGCCGCAGCGAAAGCGAGTCCTAATAGGGCGATCTGAGTCGCAAGGAGTAGACGCGAAACCTGGTGATCTACCCATGGGCAGCGTGAAGTCCAGGTAAAACTGGATGGAGGCGCGAACCTTCTAGAGTTACAAATCTATTGGATGACCTGTGGGTAGCGGTGAAATGCCAAGCGAACCAGGAGATAGCTCGTTCTCCCCGAAATGCATTTAGGTGCAGCCTTGGACGATCTCCGGTGGAGGTAGGGCTCTGAATGGGCTAGAGGGCTTACCGCTTATCAAACCCAATCAAACCGCGAATGCCATCGGACAAAGTTCAGGAGTGAGACAGTGGGGGCTAAGCTTCATTGTCGAAAGGGAAACAGCCCAGACCGCCAGCTAAGGTCCCTAAATCCATGCTCAGTGTGAAAGGATGTTGAACTGCAGAGACAGCCAGGAGGTTGGCTTAGAAGCAGCCACCCTTTAAAGAGTGCGTAATAGCTCACTGGTCGAGTGATTCTGCGCCGACAATTCAACGGGGCTAAGCATGGTACCGAAGCTGCGGATCATCCTTCTTCGGAAGGGTGGTGGTAGGGGAGCGTTTGCTTCAGCTGTGAAGCGGCTGCCGTGAGGCGCCGTGGAGCGGAGCGAAGTGAGAATGCCGGCATGAGTAGCGTAAGGGGTGTGAGAACCGCCCCCGCCGTATACCCAAGGTTTCCTACGGAAGGTCAGTCCGCGTAGGGTTAGTCGGGCCTAAGCCGAGGCCGAAAGGCGTAGGCGATGGACAGCTGGTTAGTATTCCAGCACCGCGATAGTAGCGTTCGATGCAGAGGGGGGACCTGGTAGGGTAGGTTCCGCGGGCCTATTGGACATGGTCCGTTCCTGATTCGTAGGCGTCTGTGTGTAGGTAAATCCGCACGCAGGTTAAGCGGAGGAATCGGGAGAAGTGGAGACATTGTCAAAGCGACGGAGTTGAGCCCATGCCAGCGAGAAAAGCCTCGCTGCTAGTTACTAATGCGCCCGTACCGCAAACCGACACTGGTGGGTGATGGTAAGTACCATAAGGCGAACGGGAGAACCTTCGTTAAGGAACTCGGCAAATTCGATCCGTAACTTCGGGAGAAGGATCGCCCTTGTCTGTGATGGTTTTACATTCTGAGCAGATGGGGGCCGCAGAGAGCAGGCCCAGGCGACTGTTTATCAAAACCACAGGTCTCTGCTAAAGCGAAAGCTGAAGTATAGGGGCTGACGCCTGCCCAGTGCCGGAAGGTTAAGGGGAGAGGTGAGAGCTTTGAACCGAAGCCCCGGTGAACGGCGGCCGTAACTATAACGGTCCTAAGGTAGCGAAATTCCTTGTCGGGTAAGTTCCGACCCGCACGAAAGGCGTAACGATCTGGGCACTGTCTCGACGAAGGACCCGGCGAAATTGAATTGACTGTGAAGATGCGGTCGACCCGCGGCAGGACAAAAAGACCCCGTGGAGCTTTACTGCAGTTTGGCACTGGGAATGGGCCACAGATGCGTAGGATAGGTGGGAGGCTTTGAAGCCGGACTTTCGGGTTCGGTGGAGCCAACCTTGAAATACCACCCTTCTCTGGTCTGTTTTCTAACTCGCGAGCAAGCGTGAGGACAGTGTCTGATGGGCAGTTTGACTGGGGCGGTCGCCTCCCAAAAAGTAACGGAGGCGCGCAAAGGTCTTCTCAGGGTGGATGGAAATCACCCGTCGAGTGCATTGGCATAAGAGGGCTTGACTGCGAGACCTACAAGTCGAGCAGGGGCGAAAGCCGGTCAAAGTGATCCTACGGTTCCGAGTGGAAGGGCCGTGGCTTAACGGATATAAGCTACCCCGGGGATAACAGGCTTATCTTGCCCAAGCGTTCACAGCGACGGCAAGGTTTGGCACCTCGATGTCGGCTCGTCGCATCCTGGGGGTGAAGTCGCTCCCAAGGGTTGGGCTGTTCGCCCATTAAAGCGGTACGCGAGCTGGGTTCAGAACGTCGTGAGACAGTTCGGTCTCTATCCGCCGTGGGCGTAGGAAGTTTGCGAGGAGCTGCCCCTAGTACGAGAGGACCGGGGTGGACGGACCGCTGGTGTGCGGGTTGTTCCGCCAGGAGCATCGCCCGGTAGCCATGTCCGGACCGGATAAGCGCTGAAAGCATCTAAGCGCGAAGCCGACCTCAAGATGAGACTTCCCACCGGGTAACCGGGTAAGACCACAGGAAGACTACCTGTTTGATAGGCGCCAGGTGTAAGCACAGCAATGTGTTCAGCTAAGGCGTACTAATGGTCGAGGGCTTGACCACTATTACGGTTTGCCTTCATGAATAGCCGACGCCGTACTTCTCGCTCTTCACGTTCCTAACGTGCTATCGCACCCATCGCGGGGTGGAGCAGTGGCAGCTCGTCGGGCTCATAACCCGAAGGTCGGGGGTTCGAATCCCTCCCCCGCTACCAAGAAATGAATCTGAGAGGCCCCCGGCAACGGGGGCCTCTCAGTGTGTCTGCCTGCTTCTCTTCCAGATCATTGGGAACTTCTTGGTGTCGCGTGCCGCCGCCCAGGCCGACGGGTTTGGTCCGCCTGAGTTCTTGAGTTGCGCGTGCGCCGGCGCTGGAGATGGACAGTCGTCGGCCTGGTCAATGGTGCGTGGCCGCGGTCGGGCCTCTGATGGCTGACAATGACTCGTTGGGATTGTCGTGCACGTCTCCTCCACCACTGCGGAGTTGCGCCACGGTCCGCCCCTGGTGCGAACCGCCGGTACCCATCTTTAGACCGCCGCTCTGGATATCCACCCAGAATTTGCGGTTGACCGGTGTGAATCCTGCCCGGGCTGCCGACTCACTACGACCACAGGGTTGATTTTGCTTCCCGGAGGATTCGATGTTTAGCCGAGAACACAAATGCGATTGGCGCGAGCGGGCGACGATGCTCGAACTCGAGCTCAGTCGCCTCAAAGACAAGGCGCCCTTCGTCGACCCGGCTACCGGTGTTGGGAACCTTCATCACTTAGATCTCCAGTTCACGCAGCTGCTCGGGCGTTGGCGACGCTACGGTGAACCTTTTGCTCTCACGATCGTCGGGGTCTCAGATTTGCTAGTCGAAGGCGGCAACGTCCCGCCTGTTGCCCTTCCGCAGCTGGCCCTTGCGCTCTTGAGGACGATTCGCGCGGAAGACACAATCTGCCGCGTGTCGGAGAGCGAGTTCGCTATCTTGCTGGCCAATTCCACCGCGCAGGGGGCCGGAATGTTCCTCGAGCGAGCCCGCAACCAGATCGCCCGGGATCCCAATCCGACCGGCGAAGGTTCGCACTTTTACCGGTCTGCCGGCGGCGTCGCAGAGTGGACGGACGCAGTCGGTTCACTCCCGGAGTTGTTGAGGCTGGCGAATACTGAGATGCGGAAACTGCGACGGGAAATAGCCGCTCAGTCGAGGGCATACAAACCATCGGTTCAACCAGTTCATGGTCCGCTGATTGGTTCCGACTTGCTCGGGCGGGTTCGCGAACAGCGCTCCTGACAAGTCCGCGTGAGTATTTGGCTGTATCGCTCGGCCGCGACAGGCGGGCCGTTGGCCCTGCGCTCTTTGAAGAAGCGCTCCTGGCACGCCACCTGTTTCAACTGGCTTCCGGTGGACCATTCTCGGAGTTGACCTGGGGGCTATCCGGCACTTCGTAGTCTACGGGCCCGGGATGCCACAACCACCCGAGAGCGCCCTGAGCAGCACGCTTGCCATAAAAGCCACCTCCGGGCCCGCGAAGCACCCAGGCGAAACCGACCGCGATGACCGCTCCGCCGATTGGGCCCACAAGGTACGCCCACCAGGATGCCCACTCATTGAGTACGAGAGCAGGACCAAGGGAGCGGGCTGGATTCATCGACGCACCGCTGACCGGATCGCCGATAAGCCCGGCGAGGACTATGTAAGTGCCAACGCCAACCGCGTTCAAGGGGCCCACGTTCTGGGCGCCGGATGAGGTTCCGAGAATCGTGCTCACCAGACCAACGCTCAGCACAATCTCCCAGAACATCGCCCTCGCAGTTCCAATCCCTTGACCGGGTAGGGTTAGTCCAGCCGACCCCTGGCGGTCGAGCAGCGCGATGAGCACAAGCATGGCCAGGACCGCGCCGCAAGACTGGGCAACCACATAGCCGGGTACCCTCTTCCACGGAAAATCGCCACGTAAGGTGAATGCCAGCGTGACAGCCGGATTGAGGTGCGCGCCGGACACCGATCCCATGAACAGGATGACGACGCCGACCATGAGGCCCGGTGCGGTCACGCGCGCTGCCGGCGCGACCACATCTCCGCCGAATCGGCTATTGACCATCGCGGCGCCAACGGCAACGAAGACGAGGAAGAATGTCCCCAGCACTTCAGCGAAGAGCCGGCGCCACTCGTTGGTGTCATCAAGGAAGCCGAACCGGTCTCGCAGATAGCCAGTGGGGTAGCCAAGCGCGCGAAGTGTTGCATCCCCTGTTGCAGCGATGTCGGCCGACCGCTTTCTTATTTCGTCGTGCGACTCACGGCGCGTCACGTATCCCTCCGACCATGGCAAAGCAGCCTAGCACGGCACCGCCCAGGTAGTGCCCCGAGCAATGTGCCCCCCCGGGGGACTCACAACCCGAAGGCCGGGGTTAGTCTCTCCCAGCAACCAGGAAACGAAGTGCGAGATTCCGTGAGCGGCTCCTCCGTGTTTTCAGGCCGGCACGCAGTGCACCTGTAAACGCGCCGCCCCTGGGCGCACCCAACCCGGAATGCCCTGGCGGGCGTTAGCTCTTACCGCCGGGACTACTCGCCGTCACCGCGGCTATGGGGCTCTCCCGGCGCCTTCGCAACGCGTCCAGCACTCGATACGTGGCGAGCTTGGCGCGGTCGTTGACCAGGAACCAGGCCAGAGCGTAGGCCCATGTGAACAGTGCCCACTCCCAGGGCAATGGAGTCATCAGGAACCCGGAGACAGCGATCAACGTCGCGATGGCCTGGGTCAGCAGCACGGCCCCCAGGAGAACGGGAGCTGGCCGGCTCTCCCAGAACGGACCGCGTGCCCGGGTAACGAATATGGTGAGATGGCCGGCCACCGACAGCTTCAAGTAGATAAGCGTCTGGATCGTGTCACGGTCGAGGTTGAATGCCTTGTCGGCCAGCGCGAACAACATGAATGACGCTGCCACGCCGAATACGCCGAGGACTGTCGCGACGCTAAGGACAGTCCGCATGTCCCACTTCTCAGGTGTGTTCGCATACTCTGCCCGGTCGTACGCGATCGAAAGAATGGCGCCGTCGTTCAGGAGGGCAATCAGGACGACCATCACGGCGGTGACGGGGAAGAAGTTGAATACGAGGATTGCAGCGGTCATGAAGAGCAGGACACGAATGGTCTCGGCGATCCGGTAGATCGCATAGCTGTTCATCCGTTGGAAGATCCGGCGGCTCTCCTTGATCGCATCGACGATGACGGAAAGCCCGGGCGTCAACAGGACGATGTCGGACGCTTCCCGTGCGGCATCGGTCGCCCCGGACACCGCGATGCCGACGTCTGCCCGCTTAAGGGCCGGCGCGTCGTTCACCCCGTCGCCCGTCATTCCGACAATGTGGCCGCGATGCTGCAGTGCTTCGATGATCCGGTACTTGTGCTCGGGGAAGACCTGGGCGAAACCGTCGGTCTGCTTCGACCAGTCTCCCCTGCTCTTCGATGTCGTCGCTGATCTCGTCGAGGGTTGAGGCATCGATGATGTTCGCCTTGAGGCCAACCCGCGTGGCGATCTCCCGGCCAATCGCAACTTGATCTCCCGTCACCATCTTGATGTCCAACCCCATGCCGGCCGCGGCGGCGATCGTCGACGCTGTGTCTTCGCGGGGAGGGTCGGAGAGCGGAAGAATTCCCAGCAGGTGCCAGTCGCCACCGTCGTCGGTGCGAGCAACGCCCAGCGACCGGTATCCCCGGCTGGCAAAGTCGCCGACGGCCGCTTGGACAGCACCCGAGATGCCGTCGTCTCCTGCGACGAGCTGGAGGATGACCTGCGGCGCTCCTTTCGAGACGCGGTATTGCCTGTCGCCTTCCGCGATGGTTGCTTCCGTTCGCTTTCGCACCGGGTCGAAAGGCAGGAAGTCGAGAATGCGGACCCCTGATTGCACCGCATCGGGAGCGCCTGCGAGGACGGCCACGTCGACCGTGTCCTGGTCCTCTTCGCGCGAGCACAGGGCCGCCGCCCGAATCACCTCCGCGGGTTCGACTCCCGAAACCGCAAACGGTTCACCCAGAGACAGCCTGTTCTGAGTGAGCGTGCCGGTCTTATCGGTGCAGAGAACGTCCATCCCTGCCAACTCTTCAATGGAGGCGAGGCGACTAACGATTGCTTCCTGGACAGCAAGCAGTCTGGCCCCCACCGCCAGCGTGACCGAGAGGACGACCGGCATCGCAACCGGTATCGCAGCCACTGTCAGCACCAGGACGAATTCGAGCGTGGTCGTCAGGCGGGTGCCCCGGACGATGGCCGCGACCAGGATTATGGCGACCATGACGCCGTCGAGGGCGATCAGGTAGTTGCCGATGCGCAGGACCGCGCGTTGAAAATGGCTGACGACATTTGTTGATTCGACGAGCGCGGCGGTCTTCCCGAAGAACGTGCTTCCGCCCGTCGCGGACACGAGGGCGCTGGCCTCCCCTCGCCTGATGACGGACCCTGAATAGACGGTTCCCTCGCGAGTGTGGGTCACCGGCAGCGACTCACCGGTCAACGCGCTTTCATCCACCTCGATCTCACCCTCGCTGAGGAGCACCGCATCTGCGGGGACGATGTCGCCAAGGCGGACCCGGATGAGATCTCCGGGGACAAGTTCGCGCGCCTCCACGGTCCCCCAAACGCCGTCACGCCGGACGCGGGCTCGAAGGGCGAGTCGGCTCCGCAGGGCGGCTATGGCGTTGCCGGCCTGGTATTCCTCCCAAAATCCAACGATGGCGTTGGCGACCAGGAGCGTGCTGATGATGGCGAAGTCCTCCCAGTGCCGCACCAGCAGCGAGAGGACGATCGCAGATTCGATCATCCACGGAATGGGGCCCCATAAGTACGAGAAGAACCTGAGAATGGCGTGGGTCTCGTGCGTTGGCAGCTCATTGAGACCGGCGCTCTCACGTCGCCGCGCCGCCTCAACCGACGAGAGACCATCGTCCCCGACGCCTAACTCCTCTTCGACCTCTGCGATCGTCTGTGGGCCTTCGTTGCCGATGTCCCGAGCCGTAGCAGCCACCTCCACGCTGTGGGCGGCGTCCGCCAGCACACCCGTGCCGGCCGCCAATGCCGATGATTGCCAGTCTACGACGACCAGGATTGGGTCCGGGAAAGTTGCGCCCGCCGCGTACGCATCGCGCAAACGTCAAATGGGCGCTAGTACTCCGCGACCACCGGCGCTGAGAACACTCCCTGTAACCGGTTCTGCACCTTGCTGATGTCATCGCTGGCCGAGTCGACGTAACTGACACTCCCGCAGATGGCGTCGCCAACCTCGTCCACGGTCACGTTGCCTTCGGCCACTCGCTGGCTGCCGAACTGGTCCGCGCCTACCTCCGTGACCACCCGGAACGTCAACACTCCAAAATCGGGCGTGTACTCGATGGAGGTCCCCGGTTCTACGAGGTCGGGGTCCGGCGGCGCATTAAAGGTGGTCAGGAACAGCGTGACCAGGGTGCCGCCTTCCGGTGGTGACGGTGCCGAAAACGCCGAGATCTGCTCTTCATCGATCGGAAAGTCGGCCAGGTACACCGTGTAAGCCGCGCCGCCTGCGAGCTTCACGGCTTTCGCGGACGTCACCTGGAAGGCGTCCGAGTCGACTCCCACCGACTCGTCCTGCGCGGCCCGCAAGGCCACCTTATACGGCACGTCCGGACAGCCAGTGGCCGCCTGGTCGACGGTTGTTGTCGGCTGCTCCGCAGGGCTCGTCCCGGTCGGCGCAACGGTGTCATCGTCGCCGCCACCGCAGGACGCAAAGAGGAAGAGCGCCCCCAGCAGGAGTGCGATTGTGAACGCTGGGCTGCGTCGGTCAGAAGACAAGGTAGTTCTCAACCTTTGGATCACGAGACTCAGGGCCTGTGGTGGCCCGGCGTAAGTATCATGGCATGCCCCCCGGTCATCGCGATATCGAGCAGGCGACGTCTGTCATGACGTTTACCGCTCGGCGCTTCTCACCCCGCGAATGTCGGCTTTGGGCAGTCCTAACCAGAGAAATGCATCCCGCAGGATCTGCTCGCTCGCGGCCCGGTAGAGGCAGTAGCTTCTCCCGTTCGAGGGGTCGAAATAGGAATCGACCCGCTGGATTGGCTGGAGTCCGCACGCCGCTCCCTGGCCGTCTTCGAGTGCGGACGCGAATTCCGGGAAGGTGACGCCCGCCGCGAATTCCCGGAGCACGAGAAACTCGCGCACTGTTGCATCCCGCCACTGAGTCGGTTCACCCGGCAGGTGGAGTACCTCGACAGGGTCGTCGTCGCCAACGATGAGTTGGAGGCGTCCCCCGTCATCGTCAATGCGGACGATGACGACCCCGGTGGCTGGCTCGGCAAGGGTGATCGCCATCGCACCATCCTAAGGCGTTGGTTGATACGCGACTGCCACGTGCGCTGAACTGATGTGAACCCTGCCTCCTATGGCTTGCCGTCCTTCGGCCGCCGTACAAAAGGCAGGCGCAGGGAGGACCGCCGATCAGCGGAGGTTCCCCATGAAACAACGATTGCTTCTCGCAAGCACCGGACTCCTACTCCTCGCCGCGTCGCTTCCCGGCGTGGCTGCTGCCAGCTTCGACCGTGGCAGCGACGACATCGGTGGCCATGCCCCACACCAGGGCGTTGTCGTCCCGCACGGCGGGACGAGCACCGTCAACGCCGATATCCGCCACCGGGGCCCCCGGGACTTCTGGGCCCGTTGGCAAGCGTTGCGATGCATGTGGCTCTCCAAATTCGCTCCCCGTCTCTACGAGTGGGTGTGTGAGCCCGCGACGCCAGGCGACGTCCCGGCGCCGACGGCGACCCCTGTTCCGATGGACACGCCAACACCGACTCCGGAGCCGACATTCACGCCTACCCCGGTACCGCCAACCCCGATACCCACGCCAACCGGCATCGCTTCGTTCTCGGGCACGACCCTCGTCTGGGCCTTCGCCGGTGTCGGCTCGGGCAATGAGTGGGGATTCGATACAAATCCCGCGAGCGGGATCCTGGCCGGCGGCGATTCTCTCTGGCCGGACGGGACCTACAACCTCAGCCTCAGTCATAGCGCTGGGGGCTCAACAGTGCTGAACCTTTCCGGGGTCGGCCCGAGCAAGTTCTCTTCGCGGAGCGTGCAGCCGACGTGTGGAAACTGGGACACCATCCAAATTGCGATTGTCGACGGTGCTCCCGGCACGACAACTGAGTTTCGCAACGTTTCCATCGATGGCGTCAGCGTGGGCGACCTGATCGACAACGGTGATGGTGTGCCCGAAAACGACTACTGGACGTTTCACGGCGATTACACGGGCGACGTCTCCGTGACCGGGCAGTTTGCCGTGTCGGGCTGGGGTGTGGCGGGTACACCCCGGCCACGTCTCGAGGTAACCGTGGGTTGCGGGTAGCCGGGCGACGAGAGGGGAGGCTCCGTATGGGGCCTCCCCTCTCCAATCCTCAGCTGGTAGCGACGAGCGCAATCCCGGCAAAGCCCGAAGTTCCGCGCGGGAACTCCCTGTCACCGTTGCGACAGACCCCGTAATCATTTCTCGAAGCTTTAAATGTGATTGATCCCTCGGGTCTGCTGTGACAGTCTGTGGCACTGGAACACGCTCGGTGGCGGGGTGTGCACCGGGTTCTGCGCCGCTGCATGCGGTGGCTGAGCCTCTGCCTCCTTCGCGACCGGCAATCACAACGCGGCGGTAATTCTCGGATTCCGCTGCCGGGGAGAGGTCTCCTGGTCGCACGCGCAAACAACACGGTGCTGGAGCATCGCGCTTGAGGTCTAACCCGCGAAACCGTCTCGGTTTCGCGCGTCCCTTCTTCGAAATGGTCATCGGTTCGCTGATGGCATTGCGAAGGCGTGGCCATGACGTGCGCCCTTCGATGGGGTGGAAAGCGGGAGCGAAAGAGTTCCACTTGCCCGAGAGCGTCCGCCGCAAGATGCAGTCAACGGCGCTGGCCTCCCGGCCGGCGTACCGCCAGGCACGCTTCATGCGCCCACTTCTCGTCTTCGGCTTCCTCCTCGCCTTTGCCAGCCTTGGTGTTGGATTCGGCGGCTTCGCCGTCGACCCGGACGCCGCGTTTGCGCCCGATACACCCGAACCCCTCGTCATCGTCTCCGCATCGAGCATGGCCACAGCCTCGGAAACCGCCCCGGTGAAGGTTGGGGAGGCGCCGGCCACAACGACCATCGTCGGTCGGGTGGCCGCCGCTGAAAACGCCCGCCCCACGAACACTGTCGCGGCCGCTGCCACCGCAACCGCTACCGATACCGCCACGCCCGAGGCCACCGCAACGACAGAGCAAGCCATCTCGGAACCCACAGCGACTTCGCTACCGCCGACCGCCACGCCTGCGCTGCCCACACCGGTTCCCACGCCTGCCTGGGACTATTACCCCGTGAACCAGCTTTCAGCTGCGGACGTCAGGGCCGCGGCGGCAAGCGCTGGCTGGCCCGCCGAACTCCTCGATGCGGTCGTCGACGTTGCCTGGTGCGAGAGCAGCTACCGCCCAAACGCCACGAATGGCTGGGCCTACGGCATGATGCAGATGGTCCCCAACTGGTTCGACTATGCGGGCGTGGATTTCGCCCACTGGACAGACCCGGTGGCCAACCTTCGCGTCGCCTACGCCGCCTACCGATACGACATTTCGAAGGGCAACGCACCCTGGACACAGTGGGTCTGCAGGCCTTCCGCGGAAGCTGCGACCGCCTCGGCGACAACTGCTCCGACGGCCACCGCGCCGGCGCCGGCGGCACTCGGCGGCCAATAGAAACTACGGCTGGTCAGGCATAAACACAGCCGTTACACTAAACGCGCTTGGGGCTGGCCGATCCTACCGATCGGTAACACGGCCCCCGTGCGAATTGAGCGAGGAAGGCGCATACGATGACAACCGCTGAAGTTTCCGCTCCAGGACTCGACCTGTCCTGGCTGAATGTCGATGAGGGCTGGGGGGCGAACGCAACGCCAGGCCGCAAGGGACTCACACTCGAGGACCTCAACGTCATGACCTACGGCGAGATTCCCTCGCTGAATGGCCCTGCGACGATGGGCATGCGAGGTTCCCGCCCGGATCCGAGAGCGGCTCGCCATGGCCGCCAGATCCACACGAAGGCCGACGCCTGGAGTGAATCGGCGCGCCTTCTTTACGAAGAAGCACAGACGCGCCAGTGGTCGTCCGCCGTCGACATCCCCTGGGAGACCATCGAAGAACTCCCGGACGACATCGAAATGGCGATGTGCACGCTCTGCACCTTCCTTACCCAGGTTGAGTTCATTGCAGGCGACCTCCCCGGCCGCTACATGGGCGAGGTTCACCCCGATGAGTTCGAGGTCCAGCTCTTCCTCGGCACTCAGCTGATGGACGAATCCCGCCACGAAGACGTCTTCCGCAAGCGAGCGCTCGCGAACGGCGGCGGTCTGGTCGATTCCAGCTTCGGCGCCTCCCAGCTGCTCTCGGCCGACAACTTCACCGAAATGACGGCCCGCCTCCACCTCGTAGGCGAGGGCTTTGTGCAGACCATCTTCCGGATGGGTGAGCTCATCGCGAACAACGAAGCCGAGAAGCGGATCTACCGCCTCGCTGCCCAGGACGAATCGCGGCACCTCGCCTTCGGCGTCACCCACCTGAAGTACCTGATGGAGACAGAGCCAGAGCGCAAGGAAGAGATGCACCACTACCTGGACGTCCAGGAAGGTGCCCTCGGCCAGTCGAACGGCTCGCTGACCACCAACCCGGCAACCGGCGAAGCCCTCGCCATTCTCGCCGGCGGTGGCATTGACAAGATCGACGAGGGTTTCCAGAAGCTCATGATCATGCGCAAGAAGCAGATCAATGAGTACATGCACCGCCTCGAGGTCATCGGACTTGGTGACCGCCGCGAACGCATGGCGCCCGGCATGAAAGCCTTCCTGGATCCGGCGTAGGCCCATGGAACTCGCAGCAGGTACCAAAATCCGCGCAAACGAAGCGGAGTGGGGCCCCGCGCTCATCGAGCGCATCGAGGCTTCCCCGCTCAGGGACAAGCAAGTTCGCTCGTTGCTCGCTCTCCACTTGAACGCCGACCGCATGAGTGCCTTCCTCGATGCCGGCGACAAGAACGAGCAGGTCTATCGGATGAGCATCAGTTGGGCCATGCCGACGACCCAGCTCGGCATGCGGGCGAAGCCAGGCCCAAATGGCCTCGGCATGAAAGAGATCAACATCGGCACCTACGCTCATGTGCCGGACCACTGGCCCTACGAGAACGACACGCCCCTAGGATCGCATCCGACGCCGGGCGCCTACATGCCCGGTCCCTACGCGATCTACACCAAGAGCGAAGTGTGGGCTGAGGGTCTCGACGAGTTGTACGACACCGCCATCCGCGAACGCTGGGCGGCGGCCACGGCCATCGACTGGGCGGCGCTGGAAAAGCAGCCCGAAGAGATTGAGCGTGCCATCTGCCAGGTTTGCACCGAGTTCGCACAGCACGGTCTCGCCATCCAGAAGGTGCTCGCCAGCTGGATGGAAAAGATCGCCTACGGCTTCCACGACATGAAGAACTACGTGGCGACGCAGGTTTTCGAAGAGGGCCGCAAGGTCGAAGTGTTGCGCAAGCGCGCGCTTGCCAATGGCGGCGGCCTTGGCCAGCAGAGCTTCGGTACTCTCTATCGCTCATGGTTCTCAGCGCCAAAGCCAACGCAGGTCCTCATCGCGATCGACGTCATCTACAAGTGCTACGAGATCCCGACCTTCCAGAAGCTGGCCGAAATCTGTCCGAGCCCGGTGGATCGCGACATCTTTGCTCGCCTCGCCCACGATTCGGAGCGGCATCTCGAGTTCGGCAAGCGCCACCTCGCCTACTACATCCAGCAGCACGAGGATGCGCGCGAGTTCCTCATCCACTACCTCAATCGCGGCGAATCTTCGCTGGCCGACGAGTTGGAGCATTCGCGGGTCGACCTCGAGGCGCTCATCGTGCTTTGTGCCGGTGGCATCGAGCGGCTGGAAGTTGGCATCGAAGAGGTCCGCAAGCTGCGCGAGGCATCACTCCGCAAGTACATCGCGATCCTCGACGAACTCAGCGTCGACCGGCTGCCGGACGTCAATCCGGCGCTGATCGAGATGGCTCGCGAACCGCAAGCGGTCGTATCGAGCTAAGGCTCACACAGGCATGCCATTGGACGAGGCCGCGGCAATCTGCCGCGGCCTTAGTCGTTGTCCGAGCTAATCGATCCTTCGCCGGGCAGGCCGAGAGCCACGCGCCCGATGTATTCCGCCGCCTCGAATTCGTTGAACGGGGACATGAACGGCCCTGCGCGGACGTCGCGGTAGAGCTGCGAGAGCCGGTTCCGCGAGATGAACCCACCGCCACCGGCGACCGTCATCGCCATGTTGACCACATCGATTGCCGTGCGATTGAGGAAGCGCTTCGTCGCCTGGGCGTCCATGAGGAGATCCTCTCCTGTTTCCGGAGCGGCCGGGCCGGTGTTGTCGCCGAGAAGGAAGGCGTCCGCCATAAGACCGCTTCGGTGGAGCATCGCGCGCATCCCGCTCACGCCAACCATCATCTCCGCAACTTTCTCCTGTACGGGGTACCACTGCGCAACAGGCGTTGCATCGGGTTGTCGCCTCCGCTTTGCCACGCTCTCCAGCGTCAGGCGGAGCGCCTCCTCGGCGATGCCCATGAACACACCCGGCAGCGAGAGCGCCGAGACGGTTCCGCCTCCACTTGCCGCGGAACCGAGGATGCCCCACGGCGTTGGGGCGCTCATAGCTTCGTCCGGTACGAACACATCTTCGAGCACCACGTCCTGGCTACCCGAGGCGCGCATGCCCATGGCATCCCAGTTGTTCGCGAGGGACAGCCCCGGCATGTCGGGGTGAAGCGTCGCCTGGGCCATGTCGTAGCCGCCCTTGCCATCCGGGATGCGCACGCGCACTGAGAACTGGTCGGCGGCCGGTGACAGTGTCCCGAAGCCCTTGCGACCGTTGATCCGAAAACCGCCGTCAACCTTCGTCGCTTCCGTGAAGGGATGCCGGTTGTCCGTGCCGGACTCGGAGTTGAACACGGCCATCACCTGCGTGCCGGATGCGACTTCCTTCAGCAGCTCGGCAAGGCCATCGCCCCCGGCCTGCCGCCAGCGACGGGCCATACCCCACGAACTGAGGAAATGCATGGTTATCCCAATGCTGATCGAGGCGTCGCCACGGCCCAGGCGACTCATCGCCACCGCGATGTCGTGCACGGATTCGACGCCGATGCCTCCGAGTTCCATCGGCACGCAGCCGGCGACGAACCCGGATGCTTTCATGGCGTCTACGTACGCGATCGGGAACTCGCCGCGGCGGTCATACTCAGCCGATGTCTCGCGAAAGTGGTCGGCATGCTGCTCCGCGAGCGCGATGAATCGGCGCCCCGGTTCAGTTCGGCCTTCGAGCTGGAGCTTCATTGTGCGAGCCGTTCCTCCGTGGAATCTGAGCGAGTCGAACGTTACACAAATCGTGCGTGTGCCGCAGGCGTTACCATGCCCCCACACAGTACGAGGAGAAAACGCCATGCCCACCGCCATTCGGCCAGGCCACCGCACCATCACCGCTTTCCTTGATGGACCGGACACCATGGACATCCGCAACGTCATCCACGCGACCGATGGGGCGAAGGAGTATGGCTACAAGGCGGCGCTTGTCGGCGGGGTGACCGTGTACGGCTGGGCAGCGCCCGCGATCCTCCAGGCGTTCGGCGAGGAATGGCTGAACACCGGCTGGGTCGACGTCTCCTTCCGCAAGCCCGTCTATCCCGGCGACGAAATGACCGTCGACGTGACACCGGACGCCGAAGGCACGGCAACGCTCGCCATGAAGAACCAGGATGACGCGGTCTGCGTGAGCGCAACGCTCGGAATGGGCACCCCGGACTTCGTCAGCGAGTTCACGCTGCCCTCTCGCCGCACTGCCGAGCCTGAGCCTGCTGACCGCCCGCAGTTGACCATGATGTCGGCGCCTGTGGGAACTGATCTCCGGCCGATGGCCGTCCCCTACACGCTCGCCGATGCCAGGGCGTACGCCGAGGACAAGCAGCGCGACCTTGACCCCCGCTGGAGCGCGGAGGGCGGATACATCCATCCCGGCTGGATGGCCGCACGGATGACGCCGCTCATCCACCACAGCTACCACTACGGCCCCGCGATCCACGCCCGCAGCCAGATCCAGAACCTGCGCCCGGCGCGCCTCGACCAGACAGTCACCGTCTGTGGCCACTTCCTGAAGACGTACGAACGGAAGGGCCACCACTACGCCGTTATCGATGGCGTGATCCTCGGTGAAGACGGCGCGGAGTTGTCATACCTCCGCCACACAACGATCTTCGAGGTGGCGAAGAGGGGCTAGGCTCCAGCGATTGCACACCCGCCTCCGCTGCTCCGCGCTGCAGGCGGGATTGGCGACACAGATGAGCTTCGCCTGCGCTAGTTCCCGATCAGTTCTCCCACCGTGGCGAATTCGAAGCCCCGAGCCTGAAGCCCCGCGATAACGCCCGGGAGGGCGTCGAGCGTGTTATAGCCGCCAAGGTGCATCAACACGATCGAACCGCCCTGCGCGTTGTTCACCACCTTGTTAACGATATCGTCCGTTGTCGGTCCGCCATCTGCCTCCGGCAGCCAGTCGATCGCGTCCACATCCCACATGATCGTGTAGGCATACCCTGCCTCGCCGGCTCCCTCCAGCACGTCGCTATCCACAGCCCCGTACGGTGGCCGGAAAAGCGGACGCGGATTCAGATCCGTGTATTTCGCGATAGCCGCCTCCGTCGTTGCCAGTTCCGCCTGCATTTCCGCCGCTGACAGTTCGGTGAAATCGGGGTGGGAGTAGCTGTGATTTCCAAGGTCGAACTCGGCCGGGTGTGCATCCACGAGCGCCAGCACCTCCCTCCCGGCATCGGTGAACTGGCTCTCGACCGTCGCCCCGGTCGGGAAAATCGTCGCCTTGATGCCGTGGTCGATGAGGAATTGCATGATCTGAAGTGCCGGGTCCACGCGCCCGCCCATGTCGAACGTCAGCGCCACCTTGTTCGAGTCTCGGGGCCCGTGGTCGATTCGCACGCTCGGGCCTGTTGGCTGCGGTACGTTCGGGATGAAGATCACGGCGCCGACGGGGATGTCCTGTGGATCAGCGATCGCGTTGATCGTGATAAGCGTGTCTGCGGTCGTCCCGAATTGCTGCGCCAGTGAGAACAGCGTGTCGCCCGCGACAATCGTGTAGGCAAAAGCGTCCGGCGGTCCGTTCCGCGCCAGCCCGGGCAGCACCAGCCTTTGCACCGCCTGGTTCTCTGTGGCGACCGCGGGTCCGTGGCCGCGCCATCGGGCGGCGGCGCCGCCACACCGGGAACCACAGCGGCGCCGAGTGCAGCAACGACGGCAAACCCGATCAGAACCCGTAGCACCATTCCAAGTGTAGGTGCCGGTCCTTGGACTCGCAGGGCTGCGCTGCGTCCGCCGGTTCCATGAGACGTGCGGCGTACTCTTCCGCCCGCGTCGCGTACTTGTTCTTTCGCATGAGGCGAAGTTCTACGGGCCGCGACTGGTAACGACAGGCGCTCTCTTCCGTTTACGTTAGGGTCTGGTGCCTGTTAGAGTTCCTGCGCAAACCGAATCACTTTCGACGAAGGATCTTCAATGGATTTTCACGATTCCCCCGAACAGTCTGTATGGCGCGACGAAGTTCGCAGCTTTATCCAGGCTGAACAGCCCGAGCGCGATGAGGCGCCGATGGTCATGGAGCGGGGCCGCAACCCGAAGATAGAGGCGTGGCGCGACAAGCTCTCGACGAAGGGCTGGATCGCCCCCGCCTGGCCGAAGGAATACGGCGGCGCCGGCCTCGGCGTGATGGAACAGTTCATCATGAATGAGGAGTTCGCCGAAGCCCGCGTCCCGAACGTCGGCGGCATGGGCACCTCCATGATCGGCCCTACGATCATCATTCACGGCAACGAAGAGCAGAAGAAGGAGCACCTCGGCGCCATCCTTCGCGGCGAAGTGCGGTGGTGCCAGGGCTACAGCGAGCCTGGCTCCGGTTCTGACCTTGCCAGCCTTCAGACCCGCGCCGTCCGTGATGGCGACGACTTCGTGATCAACGGCCAGAAGATCTGGACTTCCGGCGCACATATGGCCGACTGGATGTTCATGCTCGCCCGCACCGATCCGGACGCTCCAAAGCACCGCGGCATTACCTACTTCCTCCTCGACATGAAGAGCCCGGGCGTGACCGTGCGGCCGCTCATCAACATGGGCAACATGCACAACTTCAACGAGGTCTTCTTTGAAGACGTTCGCGTGCCCGCCCGCAACGTGCTCGGTGAAATCGACCGCGGCTGGTACATCGGCACCACCACGCTCGACTTCGAGCGCAGCAGCATCGGTAACTCCGTCGGCCAGCGCCAGACGCTGGAGTACTACCTCCGCTACATCAAGGAGAACAAGGTCAACGTCTCAGGCACGGTGAAGGGCGAGCTCGCCGACCGCTGGATCGAGGCGATGACGGCGAAGAACCTCAGCTACCGCGTCATCACCATCCAGGCTGAAGGCCGCGTGCCGAACCACGAGGCCTCGATCGCCAAGATGTTCAACACAGAGCTCAGCCAGCGTGTTGCCCGCACCGCAATGAAGGTGCTCGGCACCGCCGGTCAGCTCACCGACCCCGAGGTGGCTCCGATGAAGGGCCGCGTCCCGGCCAGCTACCTCGCTACCGTCTCCAGCACCATTGCGGGCGGTACCAGCGAGATTCAGCGCAACATCGTCGCCACCCGCGGCCTCGGCCTGCCCCGGGCGTAGACAAGACCGCTCGCAATCGCGACAGGAGATGCCCGGCACAACCGTGCCGGGCATCTTTCATGTCAGCCAATCGCGTACGCTCCGGAGCATGATCACCGTCCGCACCTACGGCAACTCCGGGCCGCCAGTCTTCGTCCTGCACGGGGGGCCCGGGGCGGCTGGATACATGGCTCCGGTCGCCCGCGAGTTGAGCTCTGACTACCGCGTCTTTGAGCCGCTCCAGCGCCGCAGCGGCGATATCCCCCTCACCGTCGACCAGCACATCGCCGACCTCAGGGAAGTGGTCGATGCCTGCTGCCCCGGCGAGAGACCCGCGCTGGTGGGGTCGTCCTGGGGCGCGATGCTTGCGTTGGCGTTTGCGGGTGTTCATTCCGACCTTGCCGGGCCACTCGTCCTGATCGGCTCCGGCACGTTCACCGTCGAGTCGAGCCGGGAGTTCCACCGGCTCCTGGCAGGGCGGGTGCCGGCAGAAGTCGAGGCGCGACTGGAGGCTGCAGCAAACGCTGCCGACCCGGATGCGGCCCTGCGGGCCGCCGCTGCTGACCTCGATGCTCCCTACTCGTACGAGCTCGAAGACCTGGATGATTCACTCGAATGGGTCGACGCTCGAGGTAACCAGGAAACGGACCGTGACTGGAATCGCCGCCGCGCCGCGGGCGATTTCCCGGGGGCGTTCTCCGGTGTGACGAGCCCGATCCTCATGATCCACGGCGTCGCTGACCCGCATCCCGGCCGCATGATTCGCGACAGCCTGCTTCCGGTGCTCCCTCAGCTGGAATACGTGGAGATCGAGCGCTGCGGCCACTACCCATGGCGCGAGCGATATGCCCGGGAGCCGTTCTACGCGGTGCTGAACAGCTGGCTCGACAACCGCATGTACTAGCCTGCGAGTCGGGGCGTGGATCGCGCGTCAGCAGATTGCATCGCCTGGGGCCCTGTCGCCGGTTAGCATCCCGGTGGTGATCGTTCTTGGGATCTGCGGCAGTCTCCAGAGCAAGTCGGGAAATCTGACGTTGCTCCAGACTGCATCGACTGTCGCTCCGGCCGGAGTCGAAGTGCGGTTGTTCGACGGCATCCGGGACTTGCCGCCGTTCGACCCGGACGTTGACGAGGCAGGCACGCCAGCTGCGGTCGACGTGTGGCGGACCGCGCTGGCCGAATGCGATGCCGTCCTGATCGCATCACCGGAGTACGGCCACAGTCTGCCGGGGGCGCTGAAAAACTCGATCGACTGGGTCATTGGCTCGGGCGAGCTATACCGGAAAGTCGTCGCCATCACGGCCTCAGTGCCAAGCGTGGAGCGGGGCCGCCGGGGGCTCGAGGCGCTGAAGCAGACGCTCCTCGCTGTGGATGCAACGGTGGTCGGCGGTGTCCCCATCGCCCAGGGCCCGGGATTCGATACAAACATAACGGCTTTGCTTCACGCCCTTGTCGAAAAGGTGCGGCAGTCGGAGTTGTCCACAGGGAGCTCGGCCGGTTGGTGAGGGTCAGACCGCTACCGACGTTACTGAATCAGAGTGCCGAGGGTCCGGTGCCTCATGCGCTAGCCGGCAACGGCCGGCCAGGTCATCGGATCATCTTCGACGTCGGTAATTCCTGCGCTGTAGAGCGCCCCGGTAACGATCGTCCGCCGGTGGGCGGCATAGGTCAGCACGTGGGCGATCATCCCGCCGTACGTGAAGACTCGCGGCGGTTCGCAGGTGGCATCCACGAACGTTTCGTCGAGACGTCCGCGTCCGCAGACGTCGCGGACGTGCCCGAGAAACTCGGGGGCGGTAGCTGCCATGCGCATCTCGATCGACTCCAGGGACTCATGCTCCTCCACGCTCCAGTCATACGGCTTGCCTGCCATCGAGGCGTTCCACATCGCCATCTGCCCAACCAGCCGCGATAGCAGCGAGCGAATCGTTGGATCGCAGTCAATCCCCTCGACCGAAATCTCAATGGGAGCATCGAGCCGGGATTCGTCCAGTTCGCCCGAGCGTTGGATGAGCACGCCGGTGACATGGATGTGGTGTTCGATCATGCGAATGAGAAAGTCCATAGAAGTAACCTCCGTCAGTGCGGGCAGGCGAATGCCGCCTGGTGGGTGGAAGTGGACGCCGTTCGGCGAATCGAGGAACACCGGTCCCGGGTGCGCCCGCCAGTCGACCGGATTGCGCCCGTACGCTCGCTTGAATGCTCGTGCAAACGCTTCGTTCGACGAGTACCCCGCGTCCATCGCGACCGCCAGGGCGGTGTTCCCCGTGGAGAGAAGTTGGTAGGCCGCGCGCTCCAAGAGCACACGCCGTCTGAAGCGCGCCGGGGTCTCTCCTGAGACCGCGGCCACCATACGGTCGAAGTGAAATCGTGAAAAGTTCGCTCTTGCGGCCAGGTGAGCAGCATTCACATCATGGTCATCGAGCGCTTCCGCGACGGTTTCGACGAACTCCTCAAACAGGTGCTTCTCGGCGTTCACCCGTTCATTGTGCGCGACCGCAGTTCATGATTCCCGACAGAATTTGCGGTAGTTCACTGGCTACGACCACCACTCGCGTAGAATCCACGCCATGCCGACCCCGCTTGTCATCGGTCATGCTTGCGCCGGCGGCGAAGCGCCACACAACACGCTCCCCGGCGTCCGTGCTTGCCTCGCCACCGCTGCTCATGCCATGGAGATCGACGTCCAGCTCAGCGCCGATGGCATCCCGATGCTCATGCACGACAACACACTCGACCGGACTACCAACCTCTCCGGGCCCGTGTCTTCGTTCACAGCAGACCAGCTCGCGAAAGCTGACGCTGGCCACGGTGAGAAGGTCCCCACGCTTGCCGAAGTCCTCGACCTCGTTGATGGCGCCCTCACGGTCATGTGCGAACTGAAGCGGACGGAGGGTGACCCCGCCCGCGATGCAGCTCTCGTCGACGCCGTGGTCGGCGCAGCGCGGGAACGCCGGAGCGAATCCTGGACAGCAATCCATTCGTTCAACGTCGACATGGTGGAACGCGCCCGAGGCGCTGCGCCCGAGCTTTCGGCCGCCGTGATCTCAGGGCCAGTGGAAGGCGAGCGCCGGGAGAAGTTGTTCGCGGCAGCCCTGAAGCGGGGAGCGCAGGCCATCTCCGTCCATCACAGCTGCATCGACCGCGACTTCGTCGTCGCCGCAAAGCGCCGCCAGCTGACCGTCTGGACATGGACGCCGGATGAGGACGCCGAATGGGGAGCCGTCGCCGATGCCGGCGTCGATGGCATCATCACGAACTACCCGACGCGCCTCACGGAGTTCCTCGCGAAACTGCGCTGACCGGCTTGCCGGATTAGACTTCGGGCCAATGGTTTCCCTCTACGTGAACGGCAATAAACACGACGCGTCCGATGGCCGGCGCAATCTCCTCAGCTACCTCCGCTTCGACCTTGGGCTGACCGGGACCAAGTACGGCTGCGGCGAAGGCCTTTGCGGCGCCTGCACGGTGCTGGTCGATGGCCAGCCACTGAAATCTTGCATGGCCACGGTTGGCTCAGTTGGCGGCGGCCAGGTGGCAACGATCGAAGGCCTCGCGACGGCCGATGGCCTCCACCCCGTCCAGCAGGCGTTCGTCGACGAGACGGCCCTCCAGTGCGGCTATTGCATCCCCGGCTTCATCATGACTGCCGTCGGTCTCCTCGACCGCGTTGGCCAACCGAACGCGGAGCAGGTGCGCGAGGCAATGTCCGAGAACATGTGCCGCTGCGGCACCTATCAGCGCATCGAACGGGCGGTGCTGCGCGCTGCGGGAGTGGCCGAATGACTGCGGGCCTCATCGTCCAGGGCGGCAGCGCCCTCAACTTCCCACCACCGGCAACCGGATACGCCCGCCGCGCCTACGGCAATGTAACGCCGGACTTCGGGCCATCACCCTGGCTCCAGATTGACGAATCTGGCGCCGTGACCGTCTTTGCCGGCAAAGTCGAATACGGCCAGGGCATCCGCTGGGGCCTCGCCGTCGCCGCTGCCGAAGAACTGGGCCTACAACCGGCCGATGTCGAGGTCATCCTCGGCGATACGGACCGCGTGCCATGGGACATGGGGACCTTCGGCAGCCAGTCCACACGCTTCACGGGCGTCCAGGTGCGGAAGGCGGCGGCAACCGCCCGCCAGGCGCTTCTCGAGCGGGCTGGAACCGCCCTTGACCTTCCTACCGACCAGCTCAAGCTCGCCCACGGCGGGGTCCAGTCCCTTGCCGACCCCGGACGGTCCGTTAGCTTCGCCGACCTTGTTGCCGCCGGCGCGACCGTCGATATCCCCGACGAGGTGGAGGTGAAGGCCCCGGCCGACTTCACCGTGATGGGCCACGACAGTGCCCGAGTCGATGCCGTCGCCCGCGTCACCGGCCAGGCGAAATACTCCCAGGACATCCTCGTCGAGGGCATGCTTCACGCCGCAGTCCTCCGGCCCCCGACGTACGGCGCAAAACTCCGTTCCTTCGACGCTACCGCCGCAAAAGCGTTGCCCGGCGTCCGTGACGTCATCCAGGCTGATTCGACGGTGGCTGTCCTCGCCGAGACCGATGAGGCCGCCCGCCTCGCCCTCTCGATCGTCCAGGCCGAATGGGACGAAGCTACCGGCCACATTTCGCAGTGGGACCTCCCTGCCGCCCTTGCCGACCAGGCACACGACCCCGTGGTCACGCAGGAGATCGGTGACATCGACGGCGCCTTCCGCAACGCTCCGAACGTTCATGAGGCCACGTACTTCATCCCCTACGTCTCAACGGTCCCCATGGAACCGCGGGCAGCGGTCGCCAGCTGGGACGGCGACCGGCTCACCCTCTGGGCCGGCACCCAGCGCCCCTTTGGCATTCGCAGCGAACTCGCCGTCGAGTTCGGCATCGATGAGGAGAACATCCACGTTATCGCGCCCGAGATTGGCGGCGGATTCGGCGCCAAGAGCATCTACCGCCCGGCGTCGGAGGCAGCCCGGCTCGCGAAAGTGGCCCGGACGCCCGTCCGTGTGGCCTACACGCGTGCCGAGGAGATGGAGTGGGCCACCTTCCGGCCGGCCGCGCTGATCACCATCAGGAGCGCCTTCGCGAACGATGGCACCCTGCTCGCCTGGGACTCCCACGCCATCCACACCACCACTGACAGGCCGATGATCGGCCAGCGCGGCTCCGACTGTCCGTACGACGCTCCCAACCGGAAGGCGGTCGTCTCCGCCGGCCCCGCGCCACTACGCCCGGGCTCCTACCGGTCCCTCGGCGGCGCCGTGAACCACTTCGCACGCGAATCACACGTCGATGAGATCGCCAACATCGTCGGCATGGACCCGATCGAGCTGCGCCTGAAGAACCTCACCGACCGTCGCTACCGCCGGGTCGTTGAAGCGGCCGCGACCGATTTCGGGTGGACGTCGGCAATTCCCGGAACGGGCGGTGGCGTGGGCTTCGCCCTGGGCTGGGATGTCGGCTCCTACAGCGCGGAGTGCGCCAAAGTACGCGTGCAGGGTAAGGAGATCATCGTCGAGCGCGTCGCTTCTTCGATCGATTGCGGCCTCGTCTTCAATCCCGAAGGGATACGCAACCAGATGGAAGGTGCGATCGTCCAGGGGCTGGGCACCACGCTCTACGAGGGAGCCGAGTTCGAGGGTGGCCGCCTTCTCAACGGGAGCTTCGCCCGATACCGCGTCCCCCGGATGCACAACACGCCGAAGATCACGGTGGCCATCTGCAGCGACGATGATGAGCCCCCAACCGGCGCCGGCGAGCCCGGCATCGTGCCGATCGCCGCTGCCGTCGCAAACGCGGTGTTCGACGCCACGGGCAAACGCGTTCGTGAACTCCCGCTCCAGCGACACCTCTAGTCGCGGCGGCGGATAGGTCGCCCGAGGCTGCTTATACTTCGGGGGTGCCCGATACCGAGAAAGCACCCCGGCTCGTCATCCTCGATTCGCACGGGATACTCTTCCGCGCCTTCTTTGCCTTCGCCAACAGCGACCATCCCCTGATGACCTCGAAGGGTGAGCTCACCTTCGCCACCCATGGTTATGCCGAAACCCTCATTCGTGTCCTCGACCAGCTCAGCCCTACCCACATCTGCGCGGCCTGGGACGCTCCCGGCAAGACCTTTCGCCACGAGGCCAGCGACCAGTACAAGGCCACCCGCCGCGAGACGCCTTCCGAACTTCTCGTCCAGATGCGCCGCGTGCGCGAGATGCTCGACGCCTTCGGGATCCCCATCTTCGAGTACCCGGGCTACGAGGCCGACGATGTGGCCGGCACACTCGCGCGGGTGACGGCCGAACAGGGAATCCAGGTCTACATCGCCACCTTGGACACTGACCTGGTTCAGCTTATCGGGCCGAAGGTCAACCTCTTCATGTTCCGCCCCTACCAGCGCGACACGGTGGACTACAACGAGCAGCGCGCCGCCGAACGGTACGGCTTCAGCCCCATCTACATGATCGACTTCAAGGCCCTCAAGGGGGACACCAGCGACAACATCGAGGGCATCAAGGGCATCGGCGAAAAGACCGCGACGAATCTCATCCGCGAATACGGCACTGTCGAGTCCATCTACGAGCACCTCGACGACATCAAAGGCGCCCTCCACACGAAGCTCGCCGACAACCGTGATCGTGCCATCGCGAACAAAGATCTCGTCACGATCCGGACCGACCTTGAGATCGATTTCGACCTCGAAGGCTGCCGCGTCAAGAACTTCGACCGCGAGAAGATTGCAGACATCTTCCGCGAGCTCGAGTTCCGCATGCTCGCCGGGCGCCTCGACGAAGTGCTGGGCACTGCCACCGCTGGCGCCGCCGCGGCCGATACGGCGGAGACGAAGTACGAGCTCGTCACCAGCCGTGATGACCTTGAGGCCGTGGCTGCGGCGATCCGCGAGCATGGGTCGGTGGCCGTCAACACCTTTTCGACCGCCGGCGAAGAAGTCGGCGAGCTCCTCCTCGGCATTTCCGTCGCCACGGTTCCCGGCCGGGCCTGGTATGTCCCCGTTGGCCATGCGCCCCGGCTGGATGATGAAGCGCAGCAACTACCGCTGGAAACCGTCCGCGAGGTACTCGGCCCCATCTTTGCGAATGCCGGCATCGCCAAGGCCGCCTACTCAGCGAAATACGTGAAGCATCAGCTCGATAAGGCCGGGATGGCCTTCGAGGGGACCGACTTCGACGCCTCGATCGTCGCCTTCCTCCTCGGCGAAACCTCGTCCAACCTCGGCCCCCTCGTCAACGAGCGACTTGGCATCCAGATCGCCACACCGGTCACGCTGACCGGCACAGGGCGCAAGGCGACCCCGCTCGCCCAGGTCGAGATGGAGCAGGTCATGCTCAGCGCCTGCCAGTACGCCGATATGGTCCTTCGCCTCCGGCCGGAGCTGGAGCAGCAGCTCAAAGACCGCGACCTCGAGCCCCTCTATGAAGACATCGAGTTGCCCCTCATGCCCGTGCTCTATGAGATGGAGCGCGTCGGGGTCTACATGGACCCCCAGGTCCTCCGCGACATCTCCGTCACGATGGTGGAAGACATCGCCCGCGCCGAACGCGAGGTCTACGAGGAAGTGGGCCACGAGTTCAACATCGGGAGCCCGAAGGCACTGAGCGATGTCCTCTTCGGCGAGATGGCTCTACCGAAGACGCGGAAGACCGCCCTCGGCTACAGCACCGACCAGCGGGCCCTTGAATCGCTGAAGTCCGTTGCCCCTGTCATCGACAAGATCTTTGAGTGGCGGGCCCTCACCAAGCTGAAGTCCACCTACCTCGACGCCCTCCCTGCCACGATTGGCCCCGACGGGCGCATACATACGGACATGCAGCAGACCGTCGCCGCCACCGGCCGCCTGAGCAGCACCAATCCCAATCTCCAGAACATTCCCGTCCGGACGGATACCGGCCGCGACATCCGTGGCGCTTTTGTCGCCTCCCACTTCCCAAAGCCTGTGCTCGTGGCCGGCGACTACTCCCAGATCGAACTCCGTGTGCTCGCCCACATCACCGGTGACAAGGGTCTCGTCGACGCATTCCTCGCCGACCAGGACATCCACCGCACGACAGCCGCGACCGTCTTTTCCGTGAAGCCCGAGGACGTAACCCGGCACATGCGCGACATTGCCAAGATGGTGAACTTCGGCATCGCCTACGGCATGGGCGAATTTGGCCTTGCCAGTCGCACCGACCTCACCCGCGAGCAAGCCGCCGACTTCATCAAGAGCTACTACACGAACTTCCCCGGCATCAAGGACTGGCAGGAAGCGACGCTGACCGCGACGAAGAACAAGGGCTACGGCGAGACCCTCTTCGGCCGCCGCCGCTATCTCCCGGCTATCCACAGCTCGAACTTCCAGGTCCGCTCCGCCGCTGAGCGCGAGGCCATTAACATGCCGATCCAGGGCACCGCCGCCGACATCATCAAGATCGCAATGATCCGAATCGCCGAGGCAATGCGGGAACGGGAACTCTCGAGCCGAATGATCCTCCAGGTCCACGACGAACTCATCTTCGAGTGCCCGGAAGATGAGGCCGAGGCGATTACCGCTATGTGCCTCGAAATCATGCCCGCCAGCCTGGAGATGAAGGTCCCTCTCAAGGTCGACATGAAGCAGGGAAAGAATTGGGCGGCGATGGAAGCCGTCGGTTAGCAAGCGCTACCGGCGACTACGCTATCCAGAACGCCGTTGGATCATCCTGCGACCGGAAGCCGGCCGCCTCCGCAACCTCGCCCGCAAGCTCGAACCCTGCGGCGAGATGCTCCGGGCTATGAGCGTCGCTCCCGAAGCTCAGGCGGCGGCCGCCCTCCTCTCGCCACCACCGAACAATCTCGGGTCCCGGGCACATGTAGCGCTCAGGATCGCCGCCACGCGTGGTGTTGAGTTCGAGGGCGACATCCCGTTTCGCGCCCGCCCGCAGCACTGACCGGATTTCTTCTTCGAACCGCAATTCGTCGTAGATCGCGCCTTCCGGCCAGTACCGCTTCGGGTAGTCGAGGTGGGCGAGTACTTCGAATGGCATCTCGGACCCCAGCATCGCTTCGATGTCCCGAAGATAGGCGCGGAACATGTCGTCGACCGTGCCGGCTTGGAGGAAGCCACGCTTGCTGGCATCGTCTGTCCGATCACCAAAGCGAATGTAGTGAACGCTTCCGAGCACACGGTCGAACTTGGTGGCGGCGAGCATCGCCGATGCTTCCGCTGCGTGGTGGTGCGGTTCGCCCATTTCAATGCCCGAAAGGATTCGCAGCTGCGGATACCGCCGGCGGCAGTCGGCGATGCACTCGAGGTAGCCCTCAACCTTCACCACGCCGTCGGCGCCGCGGGCCCAGTCCGCATGCTCGGTGAAGGCGATGGCAACCAGCCCGAGGTCGAGCGCACGCTGGCAGGTCTCCGCCATCGCTCCGCGCTCGGCATCCCACGACCATTCGCTGTGCACGTGATAGTCGACCGACGGCGTTGAACTACTCATCTATGGTTCTCTACCACGCGGAGCCGAAAGCGGATACGCCTTTGGCTGAGCCAACACTTCGCTCCTGCCTAACCTTACGCGCGCGTGAGGGTCCTGCGTGTACAATCGGCGGCACAACGAATCTGAGGGATATCTGATTGCGCTTTTCCGACACGCCAGAACTTGCCGAGTGGCGGACGACTGTCCGCAGCTTCCTGGACCAGCACTGGAACAACACCGCTGGCGACGACGAGACCGAAACCACCGCCAGCATGGAGAGCGATGACCAGTTCCGCACGCGCATGAAGCGCTCGCAGGCCTGGCTCGACAAGCTTGGCGAGAACGGATGGATCGCACCGGCCTGGCCGAAAGAATACGGCGGCGCCGACATGTCCGTCCTTGAACAGTTCGTCCTCAGCCAGGAACTGACCGAAGCTGGCGCCCCCACCAGCCGCCAGATGCTCAACCTCGTCGGCCCGACGATCATGCTCCACGGCACCGACGATCAGAAGGCCGAACACCTGCCTCCGATGCTCCGTGGCGAAGTCGCCTGGTGCCAGGGCTTCAGCGAACCGGGCTCCGGTTCCGACCTCGCCAGCCTCCAGACCCGTGCCGTCCGCGACGGCGACGACTACGTCGTCAATGGCCAGAAGATCTGGACCAGCGGCGCCCACCGGGCTGACTGGATGTTCATGCTGGCCCGCACCGACCCCGACGCGCCCAAGCACCGCGGCATCAGCTACCTGCTCATCAACATGAAGGACCCGGGCGTCTCTGTCCGGCCGCTCATCAACATGCACGACGGCCACGTCTTCAACGAAGTCTTCTTCGAAGACGTACGGGTGCCCGTGCGCAACCGCATCGGCGAGGAGAACCGCGGCTGGTACGTGGGCACGACGACGCTCGACTTCGAGCGCTCGAATATCTCGCGCGTCGTCAACATCAAGAAGGGCCTCAACAAGATCTACGAGTACACGAAGGCACGATCCGACGGGGGAGAGGGCATTACCCGGCCTCAGCGCATGGAGCTTGCCGATCGCGCCATTGAGACCGGCATCTGCGAACTTCTCTCGTTTCAGGTCGTTTCCATCCAGGCTTCCGGTGGCGTCCCGAACATGGAAGCGAGCATGAACAAGATGTACGGCTCAGAGCTGCAGCAGCGGGTCGCCCGCACGGCGATGAACATCACGGGCATGCGCGGCCAGTTCCGCCAGCCGATCGGCCTTGAATCGGAGTACGGCATCCAGGCCGCGATGAACTACATGTCCACCGTGCCCGCGACAATCGCCGCCGGTACCAGTGAGATCCAGCGCAATATCATTGCCACCCGCGGTCTCGGCCTGCCGCGCGGCTAGGGCGATTCCGAGGACAATAAGAAAGGGCGGTGCCAATCGGCACCGCCCTTTCTGTTGTGTTGCGAGACGGACGCTCTAGGAGAGCCCGTTCAGCTCCTCGACGACCCGCCGTGGCGAGATGGGGAGCTCCGTGAACCGGTGCCCCGTCGCGTCCTCGATCGCGTTGGCAATCGCGGCGAGTGGCGGGACGATCGGCACTTCGCCGACGCCGCGCACACCGTAGGGGTGGCCCGGGTTTGGGACTTCGACGATGACAGTCTCGATGTTTGGCACATCGAGCGTGGTCGGCATCCGGTAGTCGAGGAAGCTCGAGTTCCGGAGGTGGCCCTCGTCGTCGTAGAAGTACTCTTCGTTCAGCGCCCAGCCGATGCCCTGGACGACGCCGCCCTGGATCTGCCCTTCCACATAGGAAGGATGGATCGCGGTGCCGACGTCCTGGACGGCGGTGTAGCGGAGAATCTCGACCTTGCCAGTTTCCGGGTCGACTTCAACATCGACGATATGGGTGGCAAAGGCGCCGCCGGCGCCACGGGCAACGAGAGAGGCGTTCCCGACAATCGGGCCGCCCATCCTCGCCTGCTGCGCCGCCATCTCCTTGAAGGTCAAGGTCTTCGTCGAGTCCGTCTTGCAGTGGAGTTCGCCGTCGACATAGTCGACATCGTCCTCGCTGCAGCTCCATAGCTTCGACGCCCTCGTCACCATTTGCTTGCGGATGTCCATGCCCGCCTCGTAGGCGGCCATCCCCGTCGCAAAGGTGACCCGGCTGCCGCCGGTCACATCGTTGTGGCCGATCGAATCCGTGTCCGCAACAGTGGGACGCACGTTCTCGAAGGGGATCTGGAGGGTCTCGGCAAGCTGCATCGCGATCGAAGCACGCGTACCGCCGATATCCGTGGAGCCTTCAATGAGGTTCACGGTGCCGTCGGCGTTGATGCCGGCGGAGACGCTGGACTGCATACCGGCGTTGAACCAGAAACCGGAGGCGACGCCGCGCCCGCGGTTCGGTCCCTCGATCGGCGAGTTCCAGTGACTGGTGGCGAGGGCCGCCTGAACGGTCTCCTCTGCCCCAATGCGGGGATGAGGAACGCCGTTCACCATCTTCACGCCTTCGTGCGAGCTGTTCGACTCACGGAAATTGAGGACGTCCAGCTTGAGCGCCTTGCAGGCCTCGTCGATCGCCGACTCGATGGCGAACGCAGCGATCGGCGCGCCGGGGGCGCGATAGGCGGCGACCTTCGGCTTGTTCACCACCACGTCGTAGGCGTCGATCTTGAAGTTCGGCACATCGTACGGGGAGAGCATGGTCATCGCACCAGCACCCACGGGCGATCCCGGGAAGGCGCCGGCTTCGTAGGCCATGGTTGCGTCGACGGCGCTGATCTTGCCGTCCTTCACACCCATTCGCATCTTGATGTAGGAGCCGCTCGTCGGGCCGGTGGCCTCGAACACATCGGTGCGATTCATCGAGACACGGACTGGCTTGCCCGTCTTCCTCGAGAGGACGGCCGCGACCGGGTCGAGGTAAATCACCGTCTTGCCGCCAAAGCCGCCACCGATTTCCATCGGCGTCACCCTGATGGTCGAGAGTGGCACGGCGAGCACCTGCGCCGTCAGTGAACGGACCGCAAATGCGCCCTGTGTGCTCGTGTAGATGTGGATCGTGTCGTCCGAGTTCCAAATCGCCGTCGACGAATGCGGCTCGATGTAGCCCTGGTGCACCATCCGCGTGATGTACTCGCGGTCGACGACATAGTCGGCCTCGGCGAGGGCCTTCTCAACATCGCCATCTTCGAAGCGGTTATGCGAGGCGATATTGCTCGGCTTTTCGCTCGTCTTACCGCCCATCACCTTCGTGTGTCGGTTCTCGTCCAGCAGCGGTGCGCCCTCGCGCATGGCGTCACGGACGTCGAGCACCGGGGGCAACAGCTCATAGTCCACTTTGATAGCCTGGGCGGCTGCCTCAGCATCGTGCTGAGACTTGGCCGCCACGGCGGCGATTGCGTGGCCGTGGTAGAGCACCTTATCGCTCGCGAGGATGTTGCTGCTGAGCTCCCGCAGATTCACGGCCGCTTCGCCGATGTCCTCGACCTTGTCCGCGGCCGCTGGAAGGTCGTTGTGCGTGATGATGGCCATCACGCCGGGCATCTTTGCCGCCGCGCTCGTGTCTATCTTCACAATCCGGGCGTGGGCATGAGGGCTCCGGAGAATGGCTCCATAGAGCATCCCGGAAGGCTGGTAGTCCGCCGCGTAGCGGGCTGCGCCGGTGACTTTTTCAGCGCCATCGGGGCGAATCGGGCGAGTGCCGATTACCTTGTAGTCAGGGCGTTCGATCGTGGTCATACTTTCGCCTCCTCCACGCTGGATGCCTTGAGCACCGCTCGTACGATCTTGTCATAACCAGTGCAGCGGCACAGGTTGTTGGCGAGCCAGTGGCGGATACGTGCCTCGTCGGGATGCGGCTCCTGGTCGAGCAGCGCTTTGGACGCGACGATGAAGCCTGGTGTGCAGATTCCGCACTGGAGGGCGGCCTCTTCGAGGAATGCCTGCTGCAGGGGATGGAGGTGGTCGCCCTGGGCGACACCTTCGATCGTGGTGACTTCCGCGCCTTCGGTCTCCACCGCGAGCACGCAGCAGGAGTTCACGACGCGGCCGTTCATGATCACAGAGCAGGCACCGCAGTTACCGTTGTTGCAGCCTTCCTTGCTGCCCGTCAGTCCAAGGTTGTCGCGAAGCACCTCGAGGAGGCTCTGGCGCGGCTCGCAGAGGAAATCGACATCGTCGCCGTTGAGGCGTGTGGAAACCTGGGTCCTTCGCAAGTTAGCTGTTCTCCTTTGCACGCTGGAGCGCGCCCCGAAGCGCCCGAACAGTGAGCACCTTTGCAAGGTGCTTCCGTTGGGCCACGGAGCCGCGCATGTCGTCGATGGGGGTGGCCGCCGCGGCTGCCGCTTCGCCCGCTGCCGCGAATGTTTCCTCGTTGGCGGGCTTGCCGATGAGCGCCTGGGCTGCCGCCGGTACAACCAGCGGAGTCGGTGCCACGGCGCCGATCGCGACCTTTGCGCCGGTAATCGTTTCGCCGTCTTCGGCCAGCTCGATCCGCGCGGCGGCGTTGACCACCGCGATATCCATCTCGTTCCTGGGGATGAATCGGTTGAAGAATGCCCCGGAGCGTGGTTTCGGTGCGGGAATCTTCAACTGAATGAGGAGTTCGCCGGGCTGAAGGTTGTTGCGGCCCGGTCCCGCGAAGAAGTCCTCGACAGCGATTTCGCGGTTGCCGCCCTTCGAACCGATGACGAGCTTCGTGTCCTGAGCGATGAGCGAGGGGATTGAGTCTGCCGCCGGGCTGGCGTTGCAGACGTTACCGCCGAGGCTTGCCCGGCTCTGGATCTGAGTACCACCGATCAGCGAAGCAGAGTCAATAACCGCAGGGAACCTGGCAACGATGTCGGCCGTTTCGTAGATCTGAGCACAGGGCACCGCCGCGCCGATGGTGAGGCCGCCGTCAGGCGTTATCTCAAGGGCCATCAATTCGGGGATGTGCTTGACGTCAAGCACCTGTTCAGCGTGCCGGCGGTTCTCCCGCAGTTGCACGATCATGTCGGTGCCACCGGCGAGCAACGCCGTGCTTTTCCCGTTGGAAATCGCCACATACGCTTCATCAAGCGTGCGCGGCGCCACGTATTCAAATGCGTCCATACATATCCTTCTGAAGAAAACGGTTGACCGGCGAAATGTGCCGGTCGTCGGTTCCTGATCATACGGTTCGCGGGAAAGCTTGTCTGCGACGGCTCGATCAATCGGCAGGCACGGTATACTTCGCCCCCACCAAAACAAGATTGAGGGGTGCAACGATGTCTCGACCCGTCCTTCGAACGCCGCTCTGCGACCTCCTGGATATCGAGTACCCGGTCGTCCTTGCGGGCATGGGCCCCGTTGCCGGTGGCCTCACCGGGCCAGTGGCGACCGCAGATCTGGTTGCCGCCGTTTCCAATGCCGGTGGCCTCGGTGTCATCGGTGGCGCAGGCTTCGGCCCGGACCGTCTCCGCGAGGAGATCAACACAGTCCGCTCAATGACGGACAAGCCGTTCGGCGTCGACCTCCTTCTGCCGTCGAACTACATGGGCGGCGCCGCATCCGGCGAAATGCCGCCGGATCCCCGCGACCTCGTGCCGAAAGAAACACTGGCGGGCGTCCGCAAGATGTCGGCCGACCTCGGCATCGAGTGGCAGGAAGACCCCACTCCAATCCCCTCACGCCGCGGCGGGGGCGGCATGAGCGACGCACAGATGGAAGTCGTCATCGAGGAGAAAGTGGCAGTCTTCGCAAGCGGCCTCGGCAACCCCGCCCAGTGGGTCGACCGGCTGCATGCCAACGGCACCAAGATCCTCTCGCTCGTAGGGAACGTGAAGAACGCCCGCCGAGTGGCCGACGCCGGCGCAGATGTGGTTGTTGCCCAGGGCACCGAGGCCGGTGGCCACACAGGCCGGATCGCGACCCTCGCGCTCGTCCCTCAGGCCATTGACGCCGTCGCCCCGAAACCGGTCGTTGCTGCCGGTGGTATCGCCGACGGACGTGGGCTCGCCGCGGCACTGGCACTCGGTGCGGTGGGCGTCTGGTGCGGCACCGCCTTTCTCGTCTCCGACGAAGCGAACCAGCCCGAGATGCAGAAACAGCGCATCCTTGCCGCCGTCGATGAAGACACCCGCATCACGCGGCTCTACAGCGGCAAGACGATGCGCAACATCACCAATCCGCTCATCGAGGCGTGGGAGGCGAGTGGCCTCCAGGCGCTCCCGATGGGAATCCAGGGACTGCTGACCCGCGACCTCGTCTATTCCATTCGCCAGGCCCATCGAGAGGACCTGCTGATGAACGCTGCGGGCCAGGCTTCCGGCATGCTCACGAAGACACGCCCCGCCGCCGAGATCCTCCACGACATGGTGAACGGCGCCGCCGAAATCATCGCTCGCAAGCTGCCCGCCACCGTCTCGGCGACCCCGGCGGAGTAACGGTGGCGGACCGTGCTCTCGAAGGTGTCCGCATCGTCGAGTTGACCGACGACGTTGGAGCTTACTGCGGAAAACTGCTCGCCGACCTCGGCGCCGACGTCATCAAGGTGGAACCGCCGGGCGGTGGTTTCCAGCGCCACACGCCGCCGTATTTCCACAACCGGGAGGGCGTGGATACCGGCATCTCCTTCTGGTTCCAGAACACATCGAAGCGCTCGATCGTCCTCGACCTGGATGCGGAAGCGGACCGTGCCACCGTCCACCGCCTCATTGCCGGTGCCGACATCCTCATCGAGGACTTTCCGCCCGGGTACCTCGCTGAACGCGGGCTCGGATACGAAGATGTCCATCGGGTGAACGAAAGGCTCGTGTTCACCTCCATCACAGGATTCGGCCAGACCGGTCCGCACGCGCAATGGGCATACAGCGACATCGTCGGCCAGGCCGTCGGTGGCATGATGACACTGGCGGGCGAACCGGAGGATCCTCCGAACCTGCTCGCCGGAGCGCAAGCGAATATCAGCGCCTGCATACAGGCGGCACAGGGGACGATGTTCGCCTTGCTTCACGCCGAAGCGACCGGCCAGGGCCAGCAGGTCGACGTCTCCGCCCAGGAGGCGGTCTCTATGAACCAGGAGACGGCGATGCAAACCTGGGACTTCCAAAAGCGGAACCGTACCCGCACAGGCGAACGCGGAATGCTCCCAATCTCGCTGCCCGGCCAGGGCGTCTATGAGGCCAAGGATGGCTTTGTGCTTGTCAACGTCCTCTCACCGGCCGGCGGCAACTTCCGAGACCTTGTTGGCTGGATGGCCGAGGAAGGCATGGCCGAAGACCTGGAGGACGAGGAGTACGGCGAGCTGATGGACTCGCTCAACCTCCGTTTCCTCATGCAGCTCATCAACGACCCGTCGATGGCCGCTGGCGTGGCCGGCAAAATGAACCATATGCACGAGGTCGTTGGGCGATTCGTCGCTTCGAAACTCGCCGTCGAGGCCTACGAGCAGGGCCAGGGCCGCAATCTCCTATTCGGCATCGTCTCCACCACCAGAGATCTCGCGAACAACACCCAGCTCCGTGCCCGTGACTGGTTCCAGACCCTGACACCGGCCGGAGCCGGCCAGGCGATCGAATTCCCCGGGGTGCCGTACAGGCTCAGCGAAACGCCGGCGGTCCTCGGGCCTCCCCCGGCACTGGATGAGCATCGCGCCGCCATCCTCGCCGAGCTCAAAGAAGCGGAGGCAGCCTCATGACCAGGCCACTCGATGGCATCCGCGTCGCCGACTTTTCGTGGTTCGGAGCAGGCCCAATTGCCGGACAAACACTCGCCACGTTCGGCGCTGAAGTCGTCCGCGTCGAGTCGAGCAAGCGACTGGATTCGCTCCGCGTAGCTCAACCATTCGCCCTCGACGAGCACGGCCAGCCGCTTTCGAGCTTCAACGCCAGCGGCTACTTCAACAATTTCAACGCCGGGAAGCTCTCGTTCGTGCTCGACATGAACACGCCGAAGGGGCAGGAGCTTGCTTACCGACTGGTCGAAGAGAGCGACATCTTCCTTACAAACTTCACACCACGCGTGATCGATAAGTGGGGTCTCGGCTACGAGAACCTGGCGGCGATCAACCAGCGGATTATCGCCGCTTATGCCCCGATGCAAGGTATGTCCGGTCCCCACCGCGAGTTCCTTGGCTTTGGCGCCGTGTTGACGCCGGTGACCGGATTTAGCCACCTCTCCGGGTTTCCCCATCGGCGACCCATCGGCGTCGGTACCAACTACCCGGACTACGTCGTTAACCCCGGACACACGATCGTCGGCATCCTCGCCGCCCTGCGTTATCGCAACCGCACCGGCAAGGGCCAGATGGTTGAACTCCCTCAGATTGAGTCCGTGGTCAACGTGCTTGGTCCCCTGCTTCTCGAATACCTGGCAAATGGCACCGATCCCGGCCGCACGGGCAACCGCCACCCGGCCATCGCGCCGCATGGCGCCTTTCGTTGCCTCGATGACCCGACCTCGATTGGCTCCGAGGACCGGTGGGTTGCCATCGCCTGCCGCACCGAGGAGCAGTGGCTGGCATTGTGCGCGGCGCTCGGACATCCTTCCGCCGCTGTGGAACCAAGATTCGCCACGCTCGCGGCCCGCAAGGAGCATGAGGATGCCCTTGAGGACCTACTGGGGTCGTGGCTGCGCGACCGCCGGGCCGAAGACGTCGTAGACCTGCTGCAGTCGCAAGGGGTGCCGGCTGGCGTTGTCCAGAACCCGCAGGACATCCTCGATAAAGACGAACACATGAAGGCCCGCGGTTACTACCAGTACCTCGACCACCCCGAGACGGGCCGGTCGGCCTACGATGGTCCGGGCGCTCGGCTCAGCGAGACACCGGGTGGCCATCGCGCCCCTGCTCCCCTGCTCGGCGAGCACACCTTCGAAGTCTGCGAACGGATCCTGGGCCTCTCGGGAGACGAGATTGCCGATCTCGTCGCTGAGGGCGTGCTGGCGTAGCTCTTCCGGCTCGTGCGACTACCTGTGCTAGGATCATCGTAGCCCCCGCTACGGAGTCTCTCGCATGGCGACCCTCATCGTAATCCTCGTCGTGATCGGCATCATCGCCATCATCGGCTTCATGCTCTTCGGTATGTACAACGGCCTTGCCCGCGGTCGCATTCGCGTCAAGGAATCGTGGAGTGGCATCGACGTCCAGCTGAAGCGGCGTTCGAGCCTGATTCCGAACCTTGTCGAGACCGTCAAAGGGTACGCCTCCCACGAGCGCGAGACCTTCGAGGCCGTGACCCGCGCCCGCGCTCAGCTCGACAACGCTCAGACCCCGGGGCAGGCCGCCCAGGCCGACAACATGCTCCAGTCGACGCTGCGCTCGCTCTTCGCCGTCGCCGAGAACTACCCGGAACTGAAGGCGAACCAGAACTTCCTCGAGCTTCAGCGTGAGCTCACCGACACCGAGGACAAGATCGCCTACGCCCGCCAGTTCTATAACACGAACGTCGGCAACTACAACGAGAAGACCGCCACGATGCCGTCCGCAATCATCGCCGGCATGTTCGGCTTCAAGCCGGAAGAATTCTACGAGACGGAAGAAGCGGCTCGCGCAGACGTCCATGTGAGCTTCAGCACAACGTAGACCGGACGACGCTACACCTCTGGAGGGACCGATGAACGTCGCGCCGGCCGAGCGTGTCCTCGTTTATGACCGCATCGGCGCGAACAAGCGGGAGACGTGGGTCCTGATGGGGCTTTTCGTCATCCTGATCGGCGGACTCGCCTGGATCCTCAGCTACGCCTTCCTCGGTGGGTCCATCGGCGTCCTCGGCGCCGTTGGCATCGCCATCATTGGTTACGCCATCTTCAGCTACGTCGCATCGACGGCCATCGTCCTCAGCATCTCCGGTGCCCACGAAGTGACGAAAGAGGAAGAGTGGGAGTTCGTTCGCCGGGTGGAGAACCTGAGCATCGGCGCCGGGCTGCCAATGCCCCGCACGTGGGTCCTCGAAGACTCCGCGCCGAACGCTTTTGCTACCGGCCGCGACCCTGAACACGCCCATGTCGTCGTCACCCGCGGTCTCCTCGACAAGCTCGAACCAATCGAAGTCGAGGCTGTCGTCGCCCACGAGATGTCCCACATCGGCAACTACGACATCCGGGTCATGACAATCGCCACAGTGCTGGTCGGTGTTGTCGCCCTCCTGAGCGATATCGGACTACGGGCAACCCTGTTCGGCGCCGGGCGGAGACGTGGCAACCAGGGACGAAACGGTGGTGCCGCGGTTGCCATCATTCTCGTGCTCGCCATCGTGGCAGCAATCCTCGCACCGATCATCGCCCAGACGATCCGAATGGCCGTCAGCCGCAAGCGCGAATACCTGGCGGATGCCAGCGGCGCCTTGCTCTGCCGCAACCCGGGCGCTCTCGCGGACGCACTTGAGAAGATCTCCAACGACCACGAGCCCCTGGAAGCCGCGAACAAGGCCACAGCCCATCTCTACATCGAGAACCCGCTGCGTGAGCACACGAGCTTTCTCAACGGACTGTTCGACACTCATCCACCGGTCGAAGAGCGGATTCGGCTACTGCGGGCGATGTAGCCGTTTCCCCGGCACTCACAGTCGGGCATGATCGCCCCAACTACTCGGAGGCAATGCCATGACCGACAAACCCACCCTGATTCACGAACTTGAAGCCGGCCATGCCCGTTTCCGTGACGCGATTGCAGGTCTGCCGGAAGCTGCATATACGGAAACGTGGCTCGGCACCTGGTCGTTGGCCGACGTGCTGGCTCACATGTCTGGCTGGTTCCGGGAAATGGGGGGCGCCTTCGAGCGCGTCGGACGTGGCGAACGGCCTGCCCCGGCCGGTGTCGACTGGAGTGACATCGACGGTTGGAACGCGACTTTCGCCCAGGCAAAGAAGTCCAGCGGCAAGGAAGCCCTCGCCGAATGGGACGCCACCTATGCCGGCTACCTCGCCGCCGCCAAAGCGCTCTCGCCCGACCTCTACGGTATCGACGCCGAGAAGGGCAGCCCTCGCATTGGCAACAGGCTGATCACCGGGGCCGGCATCGAACACTTCGAAGAGCATCAGCCCGAGTTGGATGCCTGGCTGAAAAGTCGCTAGGAACAGAACAGGGGGCCGTGGGCAGGCCGCCACGAGTAGACTGTGCCGGTGCCGCGGCTCGAGATTCCGCTGTTTCCGCTGAAGACGGTGCTCTTTCCGGGTGCCGAACTGCCGCTGGTCATCTTCGAAGAGCGCTACCAGGCCATGACCCGCGAGTTGCTCGAAAAGGGCGGTGTCTTCGGGGTGGTCCTCATAAAGCACGGCAGCGAAGTCGGTGGCGGTGCCGTCCCTCATGACTATGGGACAACCGCGGTCATCGAATCGGCCGAAGAAACCGGCCGTGGCCGTATCCGGATCGAGACCCGTGGCGTGCAACGGTTTCGCCTCGTAAGGTCGCTGCCGCCGCGCCCGTACCCGTTCGGCGAAGTGGAGCTGCTACCTGACGACGAAGATCTGGGTCCCGGCGGTGCGCGCGCGCTTGAAACAGTGCGGGCGATGTTCCCGAACTACTTCCGCCTGGCGTTCTCCCTGACGGAGCAGTGGGCGCGGGCGCCGGAACTTCCAACCGGTGGCCATCGCCTGGTGGACTTTGTCATGCGCTGGGTGCAGACGGACGAAGAGGTGAAACAGCGGATCCTCGAAATCGAGACGGCGGGCGATCGGCTGGCTGCGCTCGCAGAACTCCTGGATGACCTGCTCACGCGCCTGAAAGTCGAGGTGCAGGAGTACCGCCGGCGCCGGTTCGGTGGCTTTGGCGCCCAGAACTAGGGCAGCGCCAGCATCCGCTCCAGGGCGACGAGCGACCACTTCCGGGTCTCATCATCCACCCGAATCTCATTGGTCACATGTCCCTGTACGAGCCCTTCAAGGCACCACGCCAGGTAGGCCGGGTGGATGCGGTACATGGTGCTGCAAGGGCAGACGACCGGGTCCAGGCAGAAAACGGTCTTGTCGGGGTTGGCGTCAGCAAGGCGCTTGACGAGGTTGATCTCCGTGCCCACGCCCCAGACGCTGCCCGGCTCCGCCTCTGAGATGGCCCGAATGATCTTCTCTGTCGACCCGTTCTCGTCGGCCGCCTGGACGACCTCCCAGCGACATTCCGGGTGGACGATGATGTGAACCCCGGGATGCTCTTCGCGCGCTTTCTCGATCTGCGCCACGCTGAATCGCTGGTGGGTGCTGCAGTGGCCCTGCCAGAGGATGACCTTCGCCTGTCGTAGTGCCTCGGGCTCGACGCCCCCTCCGGGACGATGGAAGTTCCAGAGGACCATCTCCTCAAGCGGGATGCCCATATCGAAGCCCGTATTGCGTCCAAGGTGCTGGTCGGGGAAGAAGAGGATCTTTTCGCCGCGCTCAAAAGCATAGTCGAAGGTTTTTGGCGCGTTGCTCGAGGTGCAGACGATCCCGTTGTTCTTGCCAACGAACGCCTTCAGGCTGGCAGCACTGTTCATATAGGTGATGGGGACCACGCTGGCGTCCTCGCCCAACACTTCGTGAATCTCGTCCCAGGCGGCGTACACGTCGACCGGGTCGGCCATATCGGCCATCGAGCAGCCGGCCGCCATGTTTGGAAGCAACACGCGAACATCTTCGGGCGTAAGGATGTCGGCTGATTCGGCCATGAAGTGCACGCCGCAGAAGAGGACGTACTCGGCCTCTTCCTGGGCGGCGGCAAGCTGGGCAAGCTTGAAGCTGTCGCCGGTGAAGTCCGCGTACTTGATCACTTCGTCGCGCTGGTAGTGGTGGCCGAGGATGACGAGGCGCCGGCCGAGCGCAGCCCGGGCGCGGGCAATCCGCTCGTCCAGTTCTGCGGGCTCCATCGCCAGGTACTCGCGGGGAATGTCCTGTTGCCAGGCGACGAAGGCAGGCTCGTCTCCCAGCGGAATAGGCTTGAGGGCGTCCGTGGGACACGTATCCGGGTTGGTGTACAGCTCCAGCAGGTCGCTGGGTTCGACCGTTTTCGGCATCGCCGTCAGTGTTGCCATGGCTCTCTCTCCCCACTTAGTGTCACCATGACACTAAGTACCTCTTCTACTGTTGCAAATCGGAGAGTTGGTGTCAACCGGACACTAAGTCGCAGCATCCCGGATCTGAAGGATCTTTTGACCTTTGGAGGCCGGCTACCGGCGCTTTGGTCGTGGCTTGATCCAGTTCCGCTGGAGGAGCCAGTGGGTTGTCAGGCGCGAGAGGGCGAGCCCGAGGACGACCGCCACCAGGACAAACACGACTATGCTCACGGTCGAATTGGCGGAAGTGACGATGACGCCGAGTTGAAGGCCGAAGAAGAGCCCCGCAGCCAGCGCGAAGAACACCGGGAAGGTTCGCCAGTGCCACTCAGGCAACGGCGGATGCGTCTCCGTGGTCTGTGGGGTCGCCGGCTGCGAAGTCTGGGGACGTCGCTTGCGGCGCCTGCTTGCCGGACTCATCGCTGCTGGTCTCCTGCGGCGAATTCGACAACGTCGGAGCGCTGAAAGAGGAGAATCCCTCCTCCCGTCTTCCGGTGCCTGATGGCCCCGCGCTCAGCGGCCCTGGCGAGGGTGTCTTCCGGCATTCGTGCCAGTTGGGCGGCTTCCTGAAGGTCGAGGACTTCATCGAGCGCTTCCGGTGGCTCCAGGCAGCTGTTGCAGGCGAACTCAAGGGCCATGTGTTCGTCGCTGATCCAGACGTCGCCGCAGTCCTTCCCCTCGAGGTCCTGTCGTTGGTTCAGGTGGTACGCCTTGCCGCACTGGGAGCAGAGAGCGATCGTGTGCGCTTGGAACGCTTCACCACACACGCTGCATGTGGTGGCGTCGGCATATGGGGTCGCAGGCACGGCCCGGATGATATCTCAATCTTGACAGGCGCAAAAACGCATCCATATGATCCAGCAACCTTAGCAATTCTTTGGGGCAACCCGCGGACACGCGAAGGAGATGTGGTACAGCTGGCTTCCTCGCCCGCCCCGGCCCTCCTGTTCGAACGGCTTCAAATAAAGCCGCTGCCTGACGACCTCCTCGTCGAAGCGCTTACCCACGCCTCCTACGTCAACGAGTCCGACGCCACGGCCCGGTCGAACGACCGCCTGGAGTTCCTTGGCGACGCCATTCTCGGCATGGTGATCGCCAACGAACTGTTTGTCGCATTGCCCGACGCTGGAGAGGGCGAGCTCACACGCATGCGCGCCAGCATCGTGAGGGGCAGTGCACTGGCCGAGGTCGCCCGGCGTTTCGAGCTGGGCGAGTACCTGATCCTCGGCAAAGGGGAGGAAGCGGCAGGCGGACGCGAGCGCGACTCCAACCTCGCCGACATGGTGGAATCCCTCGTCGGCGCCGTCTACGTCGAACATGGCTGGCGGCAGGCGCAGGCACTTGTCAGGAGAACGTTGAAGGAGGAGTTGCAGGACGTCCTTTCCTCCGGCGTGCCTCTCGATCCCAAGTCGCATCTCCAGCACCTCGTGCAGGCACGGTGGCACGAACAGCCCGAATATGTGACGGTGAACGATGATCCCGGCGATTCCGCGGCCCGATTCACAGTCGAGGTGAGGGCCCACGGGCAGTCGTTGGGAGCCGGCAAGGGTTCGGCGAAGCGGGAAGCGCAGGAACGCGCCGCCCGAGTCGCAATTCGGACCCTGGGAGAACGTGGCGGGGACGGGGGCAAGGCGTGTACCTGAAGCGGCTCGCCGTCCAGGGTTTTAAGAGTTTCCCGGAACGAACGACGTTTGAGTTCGGCTCCGGTATTACGGCCGTCGTCGGCCCCAACGGTTCCGGAAAGAGCAACGTTGCCGATGCCATTCGCTGGGTCCTCGGCGAGCAGAGCTTCCGCAACCTCCGTGCGAAGAAGGCAGAGGACGTCATCTTTGCCGGCACGACCAAGCGCTCCCCGGTGGGCATGGCCGAGGCCATCCTCACACTCGACAACGAGGATCGCTGGCTGCCCATCGACTTTGCCGAGGTAGAGATAGGTCGCCGGGTCTATCGCAGCGGCGAGTCGGAATACCTTCTCAACGGCTCCCGGGTTCGCCTGCGCGACCTCTCCGACCTCCTGATGAAGGCGGATGTCGGCCAGAACAGCTACACCATCATGGGCCAGGGCCTCGTCGACGAAGTCCTCTCGATGTCCCCGGAGCAGCGCCGCGTCTTCCTCGACGAAGCCGCCGACGTGAAGCGCTTCCGGATGCGGATCACCGAGGCCCTTCGGCGCCTTGAGGCGACCCGCGACAACATCGCCCGGGTGGACCTCGTCCTCAACGAGCTTCGGCCGCGCCTCGCCCAGCTCGAACGCCAGGCCGGCCGCGCCGCGGAGCATGCAAAGCTCTCGGCCGAGCTGACCGATCTTCTCAAGATCTTCTTTGGCCAGCGCTGGAGCGACGCCCAAAACGCCCTCACCCGGGCAACCGCGGTGCTCGACCAGCGTGTCGAAGCCAACCAGGAAGCCGAAACTCGTGTCACGCAGTTGCGGGAACAGATCGTTGCGCTCGGCGACGAGATCCGGCGCCGCCGTGAGGCCATCTCGCGTCGCGACACGCAGTCGAACGAGTTCGCCCAGCGACTTTCGTCGCTGGAGCAGAACCTCGACCTGGACCGCGAGCGCCAGACCATGATCAACGGGCGCCGCGAAGAACTTCGCATCGAACTCGAAGCACTGGAGTCGGAGCGCCTCAGCCTCGATACCACCGATGTCGACGAGGGCCGCCGTGGGTTGGAAGTGGGTGAGCAGGAGGAGGTTGCTCGAGAAGCGGCTGTTCTCGCACGTCGCCAGCTGGATGAGGCTGAACGGAGCTATGGCATCACCCGCGCCCGCGCCCAGGAGCTACGCGAAGGCGCCGAAGCCGATGAGCGCCGCCTGGGGTCCTTCCAGGCCGAGATGGAGGGCGCACGCCGCCGCCTCGCCGAGTTCGAACAGGAGCACGAGCAGTTCGATGCGCGTCGCAAGCAGTCCCTTGTCGAGCTCATCGGCTACGGCCGCAAATACCGGGAGATCAAGTCCGCGCTGGATACCGCCGAAGCCACCCTCGCCGCTGCCCGCGGCGAGGCCGACCAGGCTCGGCAACGCCTCCAGCGGGTACAGGACGAGGTGCGCAAGTACGAGTCGGCCGGCAACGAGGAGCTCCGTGAACTCGATCGCCTCGAAGGCCGTCTCGACGCGCTTAAGCGCGTGCAGGCAGAGCACGATGGCATCGCTCTTGGGACTCGCCAGGTTCTGATCATGGGCCAGGCACTCCTCGATGAGGTGCAACCTGGTTCCCTTGGCGAGGCGCCTGAGATTGAGGGTGTGGTTGGCCTGCTCTCGCGCCAGATCCGGGTGCCATCCGGCCTGGAGACGGCAATAAACGCGGCACTCGAACACCGGCTCCATTCGATCATCGTCAAGGAGGAGGCACAGGTCGTGAAGGCCATCAACCTGCTTCGCCAGCGTGGCCATGGACGCGCCCAGTTCCTCCCCCTCGATGCTATTCGCCAGGTTTACCCGCTCAACCTCCAGAAGGAGCGCGGCGTGGTCGGCGTTGCTTCCAAACTTGTCCGTTGCGAAGGCGAATTCCGCAACCTCGTCGACACGCTGCTCGGGCGCATCATCGTGGTCGATGACATGGAGGCGGGGATGCGCATGATCGGGCGCTCACTCGGCTCCGTGGTCACTCTCGACGGCACCTATATCGAGCCGACCGGCGTTGTCAGCGGCGGCTCGGCCGGCACCGACGAAACCGTCTTTTCCCGCCAACGCGAATTGGAAGAACTGCCCCAGCGGATCGCCGACCTGCAGGAACGGACGGCGCGGAGCCAGGACCGGCTCCAGACCGCGAGGGACTCGCTCGAACAGCTGGTCGCATCGGCCCGCGAAGCCGATGACCGCTACGATGAGCTGCGCAAAACGGGCGACACGTCGCGGGTCGACCTCGAGCGCGAGCGCCAGAAGCTCCACCGCATCCGTCGCGACCTGGATACCCTCCGCTCCCGGCGTGATGGACTCGAACGAGACAAGCTGGAGCTTGAGGAACGCCTGGCAACATCCGGTTCGGGGATGGCCGAGCTCGAAGAACGCCGCACCGCACGCCGCTCCGAGCTCGCCCAGGCCGAAGAAGAAGTGGCTCGCGCGACTGAGATCCGCGAGTCGGCCATTCGCGCCGTTGCCGAAGCGAGTGGCCGACTCGCCTCGGTCGAGGGCGAGCGCAAAGCCCTGGTCATGCTGCGCGAACAACACGAAAAGGCGAAGGAGCGGATCGCCAGCCAGATCGCGGCGCGCACCGCCCAGGCCGACAACATGGATAACGAGGCGACCACCGTCGGCGAGCGGATAGCACGTTTGCAGAGTCAGGTGGAGGGGCTCCGAGTTGAGCAGTCCCACGCGACCGATGATGTCGCCCCCGACCTCGACGAGCTCCACCGCTTCGAATCGCACGAACGGCAGGTCCAGGACGAACTGGGCGGCGCCCATGCCGGACTCCTCGAGGCCGAGCGGGCTCGCCTCGATGCCGAGACTGGCGTTGGCCGCGCCCGCGAGCGTCTCGACAACCTTCGCGAAGAGATGGCGCGCGAGGGTCTCAGCCCGGACGAGAACGGCGAGATTGTGCCCCTGGATGACACTGCCGAGGCGTCAGAGCCGACGGCCGAATCGGAAGCCGCGACCGACGATGATGCCACCTCCGAGTCCGCCGTAACGCCTCGTATCTCCGGAGCGGCGGAAGTCGACCTCGACGAGATTCGCAGCCGCATCGAGGAAGTACGACGCCAGATTCGACGCCTCGGACCGATTAACGAAGAAGCGCCGGGCGACTATGAGGAGAGCAAAGAGCGGTACGAGTTCCTCACTGGCCAGCTGGCTGATCTGAGCGAGGCGGAAGAACAGCTCCGCGGCGTCATCGATGACCTCCACGGAGAGATCAAGACGCGCTTCGATGCTGCGTTCGTGACCGTCAACGAGGCGTTCGGCAAGTACTTCACAGCCTTCTTCGGCGGTGGCAAGGCATCCCTGAGCCTGACCGACCCGGATGCCTCCGCTGATTCGGGCATCGAGATCATGGCGCAGCCGCCGGGCAAACGGATTGAGTCTCTCAGTCTCCTTTCCGGTGGCGAGCGGTCGCTGACGGCAGTCGCCCTCCTCTTCGCCCTCCTGGCTGCCAACCCGGCGCCCTTCTGCGTCCTCGACGAAGTGGACGCCGCCCTCGACGAAGCGAACGTCGGCCGATTCGCCGATTCGCTGCACGCCCTCTCCGAAAAAACGCAGTTCATCACGGTCACCCACAACCGCCGCACAGTGGAAGCCGCGGACGCCATCTACGGCGTATCCATGGCGCGCGACGGGGTCTCCCAGGTGCTGTCGCTCAAGCTTTCGGACCTTCCGACGACGTAGTTCACCAGACCGTACTTACTCGCGCGTGTATGCTCCGAACCCGCGGCGCCGCCGCCATTCCATCTGACTCGGAGCTTCGGATATGAGCGTTCTACTTGATGCCAACACGCGCCTGCTGGTGCAGGGAATCGGCACCGAGGGCACGAACCACATGAAGCGATCGATCGACTATGGGACAAATGTCGTGGCGGCGATCCACCCGAGGCGCGGCGGCGAGAAGCAGGAAGGCGTGCCCATCTTCACCACCGTCGACCAGGCGGTCCGCGAAACCGGCGCCAACGTCTCCATCATCTTCGTCCCCGCGCCCTTTGCCGCTGACGCCATCCTCGAAGCGGTCGCCGCCGACCTCCCATTGGTCGTCTGCATTACCGAAGGCATTCCGGTCATGGATATGGTCCGCGTGAAGCGGTCGCTCTCTGGCCGCAAGTCCATCCTTATCGGGCCGAACTGCCCGGGCGTCATCACGCCGAGCACCAGGACGCGCGTCGGCATCATGCCAGGCGATGTGTTCCTGCCGGGAAAAGTCGGCGTTGTGAGCCGCTCGGGCACCCTTGTCTACGAAGTGGTCGCCCAGCTCACGAGCCTTGGAATCGGCCAGAGCACCTGCATCGGCGTTGGCGGCGACCCGATCATAGGCACCCGCCAGATCGAAGCTGTTCGGATGCTGAACGAGGACCCGGACACCGATGCCATCGTTCTTGTCGGTGAAATCGGTGGCAGCGCCGAGCAGGAAGCCGCCGCGTACATCAAGGAACACGTGAAGAAGCCGGTGGTTGCCTTCATTGCCGGGGCGACGGCTCCTCCCGGGCGCCGCATGGGCCACGCCGGCGCCATCATCAGCGGCGAAGATGGCAAGGCCGAGAACAAGAAGGCGGCTCTCCGCGAGGCCGGCGCCTACGTGAGCGATTCGCCCGCTGAGATCGGGATCACGATGCAGAAAGCGCGGGCCGACCGCGGCCTGAAATAGTTCGGACCGCCTCTGGCGCGTCGATGCCAGAAGGCCCTTCGCCAATCTGGTAGCCTGCCACCACCTGATTCCCTGGAGGCACCCGATGGCCGATGGCGACCCTGCATCCGACGCCCTGCTCAAGCATCCCTATGGCATATTCCTCGTCGGCTCCCGAAATGGCGACGAGATGAACTTGATGACCGCGAACTGGGGCACCCAGGTGTCGTTCGAACCGCGGCTCTACGCCATCCTCATCGAAGAGGGCTCGCATACACGCAAGCTCATCGATGCGGGCAAGGTCTTCACGATCAGCTTCGTGCCCGCGGACTCCGAACAGGTCATCAGCTTCTACACCAAGCCAGCCGAAGTCATTGGCAACAAGCTTGGCGAATACGACTACATCGAGGCTCCCGAGACAAAGGCCCCGGTCTTCGAGGGCGCAGTCGCCTGGTTTGAATGCCGGGTGACGGAGTCACGGCCGCTTGGAGACCACATCCAGTACGTCGGCGAAGTGGTCGGCGGCGCCGTCAACAGTGACGCACCCGCCTGGACACTCCACGAGCTGGGTTGGGACTACGGCGGCTAACCAGTCGGCGTGTTCGCGACCAGGTACGCCCTGATGCGTTCGATCGTTTCCGCTGTCGTCGCCTGGCCGTGCTCGGCGCCCTCGACCGGCAGGTAGGTCAGGTTCTCGCGGCTGGCGGCCAGTTCTGCCCATCCGGCGTTGGGAAACACCGTGTCTCCGGTGCCGTAGACGATGAGCACCGGCATCTGCAGTTCAGCCATCCGTTCGCTTGCATCGAAGCCGGCATACGCCTCGTAAGTCCGGAGCTCTGCCGCGTACTTGGCGATCCGTTCCTCCCGGGGAACCGTTGCCAGCTGGGCGCGGATGGCGTCGGCACGTTCCTTGCGCCCCTGTTCTTCCTCGGCTGATTCAGCGGGCCGCGTTGCAGCGAAGAGGTTCAGCCCGACCGTTCCACCCTCGCGACGGGCTTCGTATGCGGCTGCTGGACCCTTCGTATTCAAGACGTTGATGCGCTCGTTGAGCCGGGCGAGGAGGTCACGGTCGCGGCTCAGCCACGGCGCTGACTCGGCGATGACCAGCGCGGCGGCGGCCTCGGGGTGCTCCAGGCCGAATGCCATCGTGATGTGGCCGCCGGCCGACGTGCCCCAGATATGTGCCCGCTCATGTCCGAGGTGGCCCAAGAGTTCGCGGATGTCGTTCGCGAACTGGCTCATGGTGTGTTTCGTCTCCGGAAAGCCCGAGCGCCCTGACGACCGGCGGTCGTAGAGGATGACCTGGAATGTCTGCGCGAAGTCGGCCACCCACGCGGGGATGTTGCCGCCCTGCCCGGTCCCGAGCCCGCCAAAGCCACCATGGACGAAAACAAGTGGGAAGCCGCTGCCGTGAGTTTCGTAATAGATGGTGGTCCCGTTGATTTGGGCGGTGGGCATGGTGCACCTGCTGCGGATGGATGTAAGCCACAATCCTACGGAAGTGGCCGGGCGGAGGTTGCCATGCACCTCCGCCATAGGTCGGAGGCGAGCCATAGACCAAGGACCGTTGCCCCGCCAGTGATTGTATACAATCCTGTATCTATCTCACCGAGGAGCGCCAACCGTGACCACCGCCTGGCTCCAGACCCCAAAGACCACCAATGCTAACGAGGCCCCGAACTACCTCCGCGAGCAGTTCCCCTACTCCCTCCCACCGCTCGCCTACTTCGAAAACGAGCCTGTGAAGCTCGACCCACCCGACCGCATCTGGATCACCGACACGACCTTCCGCGACGGCCAGCAGAGCCGGGCACCCTACTCCGTCGAACAAATCGTGAAGCTGTACACGCTGCTCAGCCGCCTCGGCGGACCGCAGGGGATGATCCGCCAGTCCGAGTTCTTCCTCTACACGAACAAAGACCGCGAGGCCGTCGAACGCTGCCAGGAGCTGGGCTACGAATTTCCCGAAGTCACCGGTTGGATCCGTGGCACGCTGGCGGACTACGAGCTCGTTCGCTCTGCCGGCCTGCGGGAGACGGGCATCCTCACCTCCATCTCCGACTACCACATCTTCAAGAAGCTAGGCTCAACCAGGGAAAAGGTCCTGGCGAGCTATCTCGAGGTCGTCGATGCTGCCCTCGCCGACGGCGTGACGCCACGCTGCCACATCGAGGACAGCACCCGAGCCGACTTCTATGGCACGGTCCTGCCCTTCGTGCAGGCGCTCATGGAGCGCGGTCGGCAGGCGGGCATCCAGGTGAAGGTCCGCTACCCCGACACCATGGGTGTCGGCGTCCCCGACCCCCACGCCGCCCTCCCGCGCGGCATCCCCCGGCTGACCCACATGCTCAAGACCGAAGGCGGCGTCCCCTCCGAAGCCCTCGAATTCCACGGGCAGAACGACCTCAACGCCATCATCCCCAACGCTGTCGCCGCGTGGCTCTACGGCACTTCATCGAACAATGGCACCCTGCTTGGTATCGGCGAGCGCAGTGGCAACACGCCGATCGAGGCCCTCGTCTTCTGGCTCATTGGCCTGACCGGCGAGACGCACGGCATGGACACCACCGTCATCAGCGAGATCGCCGACTACTACCGTGAGATCGGCGAAATCGTCGACCAGAGACTGCCCTTCGTCGGCGACAATTTCAACGTCACCCGCGCGGGCATCCACGCGGACGGGATGATCAAGGACGAAGAGATTTACAACCCCTTCGACACGACTCGCCTGCTCAACCGGCCGCCTGGCGTGGCCCTGACCGACAAGAGCGGCGCTGCCGGCCTGCTGATGTGGGTCCAGAAGCATCGCCCGGAGCTGTCGGACGGCCTGACGAAGCGCGACCCGCGCCTGCTCAGAATGCTCGACCTCGTCATGGGCGAGTACGACGATGGGCGGGTGACGGCCCTTGCCGATGAGGAAGTCCATGCCCTGGTGGACCGGGTCTTCTAGCCCGCCACGGCATAAGTCTCCGCGGCGGAAATAGTTCGGCATGCGCTCGCCATCGCAGGCACTTGCCGTGTAGATTCCGCTGAAGATGACAACCGAGGCGCCCGTCAGCCCGGCTGGGACCATTGAGGAAGCCGCCGAGAGCCCCCGGTTCTACTTCGGCTACTACCTCGTCGGCGCGGCGCTCGTCGCACAATTCGTCGCAGTTGGCTCTCAGAACTACATCGTCGGCGTCTTCTTCAAGCCGATGACGACGGATCTCGGCTGGACCCGCACGGAATTCACGGTTGCCCGCACGGTCGGCCAGGTTGCGATGGCCTTCATCGGCCTCTTCATCGGAACCTACGTCGACCGGGCTGGTGGCCGAAGGGTGATGACGGTTGGGATCTTCGTCCTCGGCGCCGCCCTGTACTGCCAGAGCTACGTTCATGAACTCTGGCAATGGATCGTCCTGAACGGACTCGTCCTGACGCTTGGTGCCGCCATGATCGGCAACCTCGTGGTCAACATCACGCTCTCGAAGTGGTTTGTGGAGCAGCGCGGCCGGATGGTCGGTATCGCGGCCATGGGGGTCTCGATGGCCGGTGTTCTCATCCCGCGGCTGATGACGTCCGTGGTCGAAGAGTGGGGATGGCGAGTCGGTTGGCGCGTGGCCGCCGTGGCAGCGATGGTGCTCGTGATCCCGGTGACCTTCTTCATTCGACGGGCGCCGGAAGATCACGGGCTCTATCCCGATGGGAAGACCGCCGCCCAATTGCAGGCTGGTGGGGGCGCGAAGGCAGCCGCCGACTACGCAAATTCGTTGACGCGTGCCCAGGCTGTGCGGACACCGGTGTTCTACCTTCTCGTCGTTGCCTTCGGGATGTTCGCCGTTTCGATTGGCGTGATGCTCCTCCAGACGATTCCCTTCATGGAAGACGCGGGCTACAGCGAAGGGACGGCGGCGCTGATGATCACATTAGCTTCTGTCCCGGCATTGCTCGCGAAGCCGCTGTGGGGGGCATTCATTGATCGAGCGGAGCCAAACAGGTTGACCTCCTTCAGTTCGGCGCTTACAGGCCTCGCCGTGTTTCTGATCGTGTTTGCTGTGCATGCCGAAATGCGATGGATTGTTTACGCCGGGTTCATGCTTCTTGGTGGGGGATGGGGTGGACTCATCCCCTTGCAGGAAACCACCTGGGCTACGTATTTCGGTCGGCGCTATATAGGTGCTGTGCGGAGTGCGGGCCTTCCGTTCACGATCGCCATCGGCGCGTCGGGACCGCTACTCGCATCGGCCTACTATGACCGCGTTGGCAACTACGACGGGGCGTTCATCATCGTTGCCTGCTCATGCCTCGTGGCGGCCGTACTTATCCTCTTCGCAAAACATCCGGCATCACGGCGCCCGGCCCCCGCTTAAGCGAAACCTCGGACCTGCGTAGACTCGCCGGAATGGCCGACTTCAGCGCCGCCCGCACGCGCTTCTTCACCGAGAGCGTCATCCGCGAAATGACCCGTCTTGCCGCCGTCCACGGCGCGATGAACCTCGCCCAGGGCTTCCCCGACTTCCCTGCGCCGGACTTCGTGAAGCAGGCCGCCGTCGACGCGATCAACGCCGACGTGAACCAGTACGCCATCACCTGGGGCTCGCTGAGGCTGCGCCAGGCCATCGCCGACAAGATGGAGCGACACTACGGCCTCCCCATGGACCCCGACCGCGAGGTGACAGTCACCTGCGGCGCCACGGAAGCGATGATGGCGACGATGCTTGCCTTCATCGAGCCCGGCGACGAGGTGGTTGTCTTCGAGCCCTTCTACGAAAACTACGTGCCGGATGCCGCAATGAGCGGGGCCAAGCTGGTATTCGTCACCCTGCGGGCACCCGACTTCCGTTTCGACCCGGACGAGCTGCGTGCAGCCTTCACCTCGAAAACGAAGGCGATCATCGTCAACACGCCGAACAATCCCTGCGGCCGGGTCTTCGACCGCGAGGAGCTGCAGTGCATCGCCGACCTCTGCCAGGAGTTCGACGTCCTCTGCATCACCGACGAGATCTATGAACACATCCTCTACGTCGACCGCGGCCACGTGCCCATTGCCACCCTGCCGGGCATGTACGACCGCACGGTGACGATCAGCGGGCTTTCCAAGACCTTCAGCGTCACCGGTTGGCGGCTCGGCTACCTGACGGCGCCGCCCGCTCTCAGCGAGAGCCTGCGCAAGGTCCACGACTTCCTCACTGTCGGCGCCCCCGCACCCCTCCAGGAGGCCGGCGCCGCCGCAATCGAGCAGGGCGAGAGCTATTACCCCGAGTTACGCAGCCTCTACGAGGGTAAATGCGACTTCCTCCTCACTGCCCTGCTGGAAGCAGGCTTCAAGGCCCACCGCCCCGAAGGCGCCTACTACATCATGGCCGACTTCAGCGACCTCGGATTCGACGGCAACGACCGCGACTTCTCCCGCCACATGATCGAGCACATCGGCGTTGCACCGGTGCCCGGCTCCAGCTTCTACCACGATGCGGAGGCAGGAAGCCGTCTCGTCCGGCTCACCTTCTCGAAGAGCGACGAGACCCTTGCCGAAGCGGCCCGCCGCATCCAGCGGCTGTAAACGTCCCTTGCACCGGCTCTACGACGTAGCCCGCCGGCTGGCTACCGTTGGCGCATGAAGAAGTTAGCGGTACTTGGCCTGGTGGTGCTGCTTGTGGCGGCGTTGCTCGCCGCCTGCGGCGATGATGACGACGATAGCGGGACAGATGGTGGCGATTACCCCCTCACAGCACCATCGGATGCCGTAGTGACTGCCAGCGGCCTCCGCTACATCGACCTCGCCGTCGGTGATGGCGCGATGCCCGCCACCGACGCCTCTGCAACCGTCACCGTCAATTACCGCGGCCTCCTACCCGATGGCACCCAGTTCGACAGCTCCTATGACCGGGGGCAGCCTTCGCAGTTCCAGCTGGGCCGCGTGATACCCGGGTTCGCCGAAGGGATCGCCTCGATGCACGTTGGCGGTCACCGGGTGCTCTACATCCCGGGTGCGATTGCCTACGGCCCCGGCGGCAATCCCAATGCGGGCATCGGTCCTAACCAGGACCTGGTCTTCGAAGTGGAGCTGATCGCGACGAACTAGCTCCGGCGGCTACTCGCTGAGGACGTGCGCGAGCATCGCGATCGTCTTCCGTTCCTGCTGGCGCCGCAGGATGAAGTGGTCGGAGTCGTACTCCTCGTAGTGGTGCTCGATGCCGTGGCGTTCCAGCTCCTGGTGCAGTTGCCGCGCTCCCAGGTAGAGGTGGAACTGGTCGCGCGTACCGCAATCCACATAGCGAAACTTCAACTTCCGGAGGTTGTCCGCATACGGCTCAACCATGTTGACGGGGTCATGCGGCTTCCACTGCTCCCACTTCTGCCAGTCCATCTTCCCGGTGTAGAGGTCGAACGGCATTTCGAAGCCGAGCGGGACGTCCGGATTGGCGCCGTAGCACGAGGCCATGCCGACGAAGTTGATCAGGATGTCGAAGCCCTCCACGCGTGTGTCGGGGATGGTCGGCAGGGCGTCGATGAACTTTTCGATGCTGTGGTCGTACTTTGCCATCGCCTGCACGAACGGCCGGGAATGTCGTTCAGGTAGCAGGACTCGAAGCCGCTGTCGCCGGAATGGTCGGCGAATCCCTGGAACACGTCCGGGTGTTTTGCGGCGAGCGTGAACGAACCGATACCCCCACTCGAACCGCCGAAGAGGCCATGCTGCCCATTCGTCCTGAAAGTACTGTCTACCAGCGGGACGAGCTCTTTCACGATGTAGTCGTCGTAGTTGCCTGTCGCTGTGGAATTCACGTACTGGCTGCCGCCGTAAGCGGTGATGCAGTCGGGCAACGCCACGATGACGGGAGGCATACCCTCGTTGAGGATGAGTTCGTCAAGGACCTGGTGGATGCCCTTGTGCAGGTAGCGGCTGAAGAGGTATCCGAAGCCCTGTCCCGTGAACCCCGTGAGGGCCCACAGCACGGGGTAGCGCCGCCCCGGCGATGAATGGTAGTCGGGTGGCAGGTACACAGGGAACAGTCGCTTGGTCGGGTCGCCAAGCGGGTTTCCCTTCAGGACTTCGCTGTCGAAATCCGTGAACACGATCCGGTCCGGGTCGAACATGCGCTGCCTCCAACCGGCAGTATGGCCGGTCGGAGGCTTAACCCGAAGCGCGTTCCAGGATGGTGACCGTACCGGCGGCCCCGTCGATGTGGATGAGGTCGCCGGTATGAATCGTCCGCGTCCCATGTCGGACGTTCACGACGGCCGGAAGCCCGTACTCCCGGGCTATGGTGCTCCCATGGCTCAGCGCGCTTCCGATATCGACAACGAGCCCTGTCGCAAGCCCGAAGAGTGGTGTCCAGCCCGCATCGGTCACCGGCGCCACAAGGATTTCTCCCGGCTGGATGCTCTCATCCACGGCAGGATCCCGAATGACCCGGGCCCTCGCGGTGACAGATCCCTTGCTTACCGGCGTCCCCCGCAGGACGGTGGCGTCGTCGCCGACTGACGGCGGGAGTGGTTCCGGGTGGCCATTGAAACGATCCGGCAGCTCGATGTATCGGTTGCGTTCCATCTCCTTGCGACGCCGCGCAACGGCGTCCGCGTAGCTGGTGCTGGTCGATTGGCCGGAGAGTATCGCGAGTACCTCGTCGAAGGAGAGGTAGTAGACATCCTCGCCATCAGCGATGACCTGTCGGGCGACGAATCGGTGGGCGCACTCATCCAGGATGGGGTCGAGCATCCGTGCTCCCCTGACGATGATCGACTTCGTCCGCTCTCGCTGGGCCACGAGGTCCTGTGCGTCCGCCAGGAACCTGCCGAAGAGGGGACGCACGAGCAGTCCCATTTCATCCCGCAGACGGGCCGTCAGGGCGAGGCGTTCAGCCTCCTGCCGCTCCAGTGTTGCGATCGGCGAATGCTCAGGATCGAGCCCGAGGTAGCCGCGTACAGTCGCCATGACCGGCGCCGGGTCGTTGCGCCACGTTCGTGTCGACGCTTCCATCTCGCGCATCCCGCGGTGGCCATGGGCCCGCATGAACGAACGGAAGGCCGCCCGCCACTCCGGCGGCAGTTCGCCGGCTGCGGGGTCGATCGAGTCGTCGCGGATGACTCCCGCGATGCCGGTGTTCAGGGCGACCCGTGAGAGGTTCCAGATGTCGATGCCAATGCGCGCACTCTCGACGTTCTTGAGGCCGGAGAGGAGCGACGGGATGGCCTCTTCTGTTCGTTCCGGTCCGATCCGGCTCTTCAATAGCCGTTCCAGGTTCGTGTAGGCGGCGGACGCCAGGCCGCTCACCTGGAGGTGATGGGCAAAGACGCGTGCGTTGATCTTCTCGCTGCCGAGTATCAGTTTGCGCAATTCGCTGTCGGCCACCTCGTCCAGCGCCAGGGCGAAGCGCTCACGTTCGGCCCCACGCACCTCGCGCTCATACCGCTCTGTGCGGGAGCGCGCCGTGAAGAGCAGTTTCCCGAGCGGTAGGAGGCTCTTCACGATGAACGGCAGGCGCGTGCGCAGTGATTCCTGCGGCAGGTCACCGAAGGTTTCGCCTCCGAGATACTGGATTTCAACGCTGTCGCCGTTCGACCCCAGCGCGCGAGACCCGAGCCGTCGGGTTGTTCCCACATTGAGATAGGCCCGGTTATAGAAGAAGGCAAGCCAGGGCGGCGATTCGTTTCTTCCGATCAGGCCGAGTTCCCGGTACCCCTCGACAAAGGCCGCCTGGCTGCTCCTCGATCCGCTGGACATCGAGAGCGGCGTGAGGAGGCCGGGCAGCACCTCCTGGACGTTCGCGCTGGTCCAGACCTCATTGTCGTCGGTCGGTGTGTCGAACTCGCTGAACCACCCCCCGGTCTCGGCGAGCGTGCTTGTCGTGATCGGGCGTGACTGGAGGAGCCAGAGCTCTCCATCGCCGTCGAATGCGTACTCGATGTCCTGTTCGCCGCCGAAGAGATCGCGACAGCGGATGGCGAGTGTCGCCACATCCTTGGCCTGCTCGTTTGTCAACACCGGCTCGTCCGGCGACTCACGCTCGACAACGGCGCCCTCGCGCGACACCACGATGTTCTCGGCCTGGGCCAGCCCGCTCACGAGTAGCTCGCCGTAGCCCGCGATGGCTTCGACCACGACGTGCCCCGGCGACCGCCCGGTGGGATCCTCGGTGAAGGCAACACCGGCGGCAACGGAGGGCACCATTCGCTGCACCACGATCGCCATAGCCGCTTCGGTGTCGGCCGAACCAAGTTCGCGGTACACGGTCGCAGATTCGGAGTGCAACGATTCAAGGCAGCGCACCACGGCTTCCCTCGCCGCGTCTCTGCCAACCACGTCGAGGATGGTTTCGTGTTGCCCGGCGAAGGACGCGTCAGCAGCGTCCTCGCCCGTCGCGGAGGATCGGACAGCCACCGCGATCGTCCCGTTTTCCGCGAGCTCGTCGTAGGCCGCTGCAAAGGCCGCATCGAGTTCCGGGGGCCAGGCGCCTCCGCTCAACTGCTTGGTCGCCTCCGTGCTCAGCACGAAACCTGGGGGGACCTTGAATCCGGCCTCCATGAGCGCGGCGAGGGAGTTGCCCTTGCCCCCGAGAAGTTCGGTGGTCCTGGGACCTGCGGACAGCGGGTGAATCAACATCACCCGCGCAGGGTAGCGGGTCTGTGGTCTTGTCAAAACAGAACATACGTTCTACATTGTCGGAGACAGAATACGGAGGATCGTCCCAATGCGACTGCTCTGCCTTGAGTTTCCGACACTCCCGATCGCCCTCGCCCGCAAGAGCCATCCCCACCTCGCCGAGCGGCCCCTGGTCCTCCTCGCGGGCACCGGCGCCGACGCGGTCGTGACAGCAGTCTCGCCTGCTGTGGCCACTCGTGGCGTGATCACGGGCATGCGGGCCGTGGAAGCGCGACATCTCTGCAACTCAGCCATGTTTCTGCCGGACAACGTTTCTGCCTGTGTCGACGAACTCGAACGCATGTGTTCCATCATCCGACGCTTCGCGACAGTTTCTGTCGCGATCTCGTCGTCTACTGCACTCATGATTGATGTCAGCACCGCAAACGACGAACGGCGGACGGCCGAACGACTCCTCTCCCTGGCCCGCCAGTGGACGCGACTCGATGTACGCGGAGGCATCGGCTCCAGCCGAACGCTGGCTGCCGCTGCGGCCGCTCAACAGCGGCGCGGACTCGCCATCGACAGCCGTCCGGCGCCAGGCGACGAACGGCCCCTCATTACGGCTGCCCCGGTCACGGGTCGTGTCACGCTCGATGCCGATCCTGCCGCCAATGCTCGGCGGATCGCCGGTCTTGTGGTCCGGCTCGACACGTTGCAGATGAGCCTTGATCAGGCCTGCCGCGAGGTGAAGCTGCGCGCCGTCGCCCCCGACATGAGTTTCACCCGAACGCTCCGCTTCGATCGTCCGGCGCGCGTCTCTGACACCCGGGCTCGCATTGAGGCTGCGGTGGCAGCGTTGCCACCGGCGGCAAGCAGCTTCACCCTCGAGATCGAGCTGTCGCGACCCGTTCCCCTTGCGCTCGCAACGCCTTCGGTGCGTGAACTCGCTGCCGCCGTTTGACCCGGCGGGTTCTCTAGGAGCCGCCTGCTAGAATTGGAAGGCCGGGCCATCCGGTGATTCCAAACACACAGGACCTCCCTATGACAGCGCCATCGTCTCGCATGCAGCTACCACCTGCCTACGAGCCGAAGGATGTAGAAAGTCGCATTTACGAAATGTGGCAGAAGGCCGGGTATTTCCGGCCACGCGGCACCGGCGACCCGTACTGCATCGTCATGCCGCCCCCCAATGTCACGGGTGAGTTGCACCTGGGCCATGGCCTCGAAGACTCCCTGACCGACACACTCGTCCGCTGGCATCGCATGCGCGGCGACCGTGCCCTCTGGATCCCCGGCGAAGATCACGCCGGCATTGCCACCCAGAACGTCATCGAGCGGGAACTGGCGAAGGAAGGCATCTCCCGCCACGACATTGGCCGGGAGGCATTTGTCGAGCGCACCTGGATGTGGGTTCGCAAGTATCGCTCCCGCATCGCCGAGCAGCACGCGAAGCTTGGTGCCAGCGCTGACTGGGATCGTGACATTTTTACCCTCGACCCGACGATCGTGAAGGCGGTCCGGACGACCTTCGTCAACCTCTATCGCGACGGCCTCATCTACCGCGGCCTCCGCATGATTAACTGGTGCCCTCGCTGCGAGACCGCACTGAGCGACCTGGAAGTTGACTACGAAGAGGAGCAGGCAAAGCTCTACTACCTGCGTTACCCGGTCGTCGGCGAGGGCGGAATGCCCCTGCCGGACCACGTCATCGTCGCTACGACGCGCCCCGAAACCATGCTTGGTGACACGGCCGTGGCCGTGAATCCTTCGGACGAACGCTACGAAGACAAGATCGGCCGAATGCTCCTGCTTCCCCTCGTCGGACGCGAGATACCCGTGGTCTCGGACGACGCCGTTTCCATGGAATTCGGTACGGGCGCTGTGAAGGTCACGCCCGGCCACGACCCCAACGACTGGGAGATCGGCCAGCGCCACGACTTGCCCGTCATCATCATCATGGACCGCAAGGCAGTCCTCAACGAGGAGGCCGGCCCTTACGAAGGACTCACCGTCGAAGAAGGTCGGGAAGCGGTCCTTCGTGACCTTGACGAGGGCGGATTCCTTGAAAAGGTCGAGGATTACACCCACTCCGTCGGCAAGTGCAGCCGCTGCAAGACGCCGGTGCAGCCGATTCCGAGCGAGCAGTGGTGGGTCGATGTCCACAAGGAGTACGCATCCGGAAGGTCGCTCTCCAGCGCCGCCGCCGATGCCGTCCGCCAGGGCCTCATCCGGATCGTGCCCCAGCGGTTCGAGAAGGTGTACCTGAACTGGATGGACAACATCCGCGACTGGTGCATCAGCCGCCAGCTCTGGTGGGGCCACCAGATTCCCGTCTGGTATTGCGACTGTGGCGAGGTCATCGCCGCCATCGAGGATCCAACGAGCTGCCCGAAGTGCGGCTCGTCCGCCCTGCGGCAGGACGAAGATGTCCTCGACACCTGGTTCTCAAGTGGCCTGGCGCCCCACGCCGACCTCGGCTGGCCCGACGACCTGGCCGAAGACCTGCAGACCTACTACCCCACGAGCGACATGCAGATGGGCTACGACATCATGTTCTTCTGGTGCGCCCGGATGATCATGCTCGGGCTCTACAACATGCAGGACCGCGGGTTCGAAGATTCGGTGCCCTTCCGCAACGTTCTCTTCCACGGCCTCATCCGCGACGGCAACGGCGAGAAGATGACGAAGTCGCGCGGCAACGTCGTTGACCCCTTGCTTGCTGCCGGGCAGTACGGCGCCGACGCTTTCCGCTTCGGCCTCCTGACTGGCGCCACCCTTGGCGCCGACCAGCGCTACAGCGACGATCGGCTCACCGCAGCTCGGAACTTCGGCAACAAGCTCTGGAATAGCGCGCGCTTCGTCCTCCAGAAGTTGGACGGGGAGCCGGTCAAGCCACCGCACCCGCTCGATCGCCACTCGATGGCGCTCGAAGATCGCTGGATCCTCTCCCGCCTCGAGCAACTCGAGCACGATGTCGATTCGCTCCTGACTTCCTTCCAGGTCGGCGAAGCGGGCCGTTACATCGAGGACTTCCTCTGGAACGAGTTCTGCGACTGGTACATCGAATTTGCGAAGGTCCGGCTCAGTGCCGGCGACGACTCGCCGCGGCCGGTTCTCGCCCACGTCCTCGACTACGGCCTCCGGCTCCTGCACCCGATCATGCCCTTCGTCACCGAGGAGCTCTGGCAGAACCTGCGCGAGCATCTCGACACCGACACGCCGGATCAGCTCATCATCGCCTGGTACCCCCAGAGCGGCGCCAACTGGAAGGACCCTGAGGCAGAAGCCGCGATGGCCCACGTCATTGAGGTCAATCGGACGATCCGCAACCTTCGCTCTGAGAACCGTCTCGAAGCTGGCGCCCGCCCGGATGTCTTTCTCCGCGCCTCCTCGATGTCCGACGCTCTGCGCGCCACTGCCGGCGCATCGGAGTTCACGTCGCGGATCACCCTCACCGTCACCCAGCCTGATGGAGAGCTACCGGAGGCCGAGTACGCATTCGGGCGTGTGGGCGACACCGAGGTCGCGGTCGCCCTCCCGAAGGTTGACGCGGCCGCCGAGGTGGCGCGCCTCACCAGGGAGCTTGAGGAAGCCGAGGCATATGTTGGACGGCTCGAAGCCCAACTCGGGAACGCCCAGTTCCTGAGCAAGGCGCCCGAACAGGTCGTGAAGGGTGTCGAGTCCAACCGCGACGAGGCGCGCAACCGCGCCGCCGGGCTCAGAGAACGCATCGTGAGCCTGCAAGAACAGGCGTGACAGGGATTCTTCCGGAAGTCCATTCACTCCTCGGGCGGGCGGCCACGGGCCGGTTTCAGCTGCTCTCGCTGGTTGACGTCCTTGAGGAGCCGCATTTCCGATTGCGGGCGGAGGGAGACGCCTGGACGGTGCACGACCATCTCGCCCACGTTGCCGCGGTCGATGGCATCACAACCGAGATCGTCGCCAGCGTCTCGGCCCAGCCGCTCGACCTCACGCCGTTCCTTGCTTTGCGTGAACCGCGGCGGCTTGCATTCCTGGACGCCGACCATGAACCCGTCGCGGCCCTGGCCAGGACGCGCGAGACGATGACCGCCACCCTTGCGGCGCTCGATCCGTCGGCCCTTTCAAGCGCGGTCGTCTTCCCAGCAGCAGACGCCTGGGCGCAGCCCGTTGCGATGCAATTGCGCAGCTATCTGGTGGAGTGGGCCATCCACGATCGGCTCCACGAAGCTTCGATACGCGAGGCCGTCCGGACCGCGATCAGCCCGGCGGCGCTGGCGCTGGCTGCTCGCGCCCGGCGCTAGCCCGCCGGCTCGGTGCCGGGTCGACGCCAGCCCCGCGAATGCCTATCAGCACTCCCGCAAGGATGAGCGGTCCGCCGACGATCACGCCCGTCGTGGGGTTCTCGCCGAGGATCGGTATCGCCAGGAGCGTGGCGAGTATCGGTTCGCCGAGTCCCGCGATGCCCACTGTGACCACGCGGTAGTGCGCCAGGGCCCAGTTGAAGGCGGTGTGGCCGACCACCTGCGGTATGAGCGCGAGGAGGACGATGAACGTCCAGGTCGTTCCGTCAAAGCCACTGATTTCGGGTCGGACCGAGGCGATTGAAGCCCAGAGCGCGACTGCGGCGACACCGTAGACCACGGCGGAGTAGGAGGCAGTGCTGACGTCGGCCCGGACCGATCGCCCGATGGTGCGATAGAGCGCGCCAAAGACGCCCGCGGTGAGGGCCAGCGCATCGCCCCAGAGCTGTCCAGGGTCGGCGGCAAAGTCGCGACCACCAATGATCGCGAGCCCGGCGCAGGCGAGGACGATGCCCCACCATTCAGCGCGGTTCGGGCGTTCGCGGAGCATCGCGAAGGCGATAAGCGCCGCGAGGAGTGGCTGCATCCCCACGATGACCACACTGCTCCCTACCGATGTGCGCTCCAGCGAGGCAAACCACGTCCAGAAGTGCCCGGCGAGGAACACGCCGCTGGCTCCAAGGTGGAGCAGGTCGGACCGAGCCGGAAACCGGTCACGACCGAGGCCGACGAGGCAGATGGCAACCACGCCGACGACACCAGAGGAAATCGCCAGTCGATACCCTGCAATGGTCAGCGCGGGAGCGTCGTCTGCCAGCCGGAAGAAGATGGCTGCCCATGCCGTCCCGCCTACACCGAGGACAAGACCCGTCGCGGGCGGGATCCGGGCTTTCACCGCCTAGACGTGACAGCCGGGCATCGCAGCAGCGGCCGCCCTTCCAATCGCGGTGAGCGGTTCATCACCGTAGACGTACTCCCGAATGATGCCGCGCCACGGCCCGCGGGTGTCGAGCCCGGCCAGCAGACCGGCCAGCCCGAAATTGATCCGCGTGAGGAAGACCATCCCGGCGGGAATGTTGCAGTAGCGGTTGATTTCTCCGCCACGCCCGGTTGTCTGGCTATTGCGCCGCACCATCTCCGCCGCCAGTTCGCGCGTGAAATGCACCTCGTTCTCGAGGATCGGCGCCCAGAACCAGTGCATGTGATCGTACAGCTCGGCCGTGTTGAACGGCGCATTGCGGTGAAGGATGCCCACCTCTTCGCAGGCGGCGCGCCAGTCTTCAAGGCGGCCCTCCATGAGCGCCCGGATGATGGAGGCGAACCCGGCGATGGTCCTTTCGCTAAATTCGGCAACACAGCCGTAATCCACGAATGCCACGCGGCCATCAGCCATCAACACGTAGTTGCCGGGATGCGGGTCGCCGTTGAAGAGCCCGTGCCGGTAGATGGAGCCAAAGGCGAAGCGAAAGATGATCTCGGCGACGGCGTCCCGGCGGTCGTCAGTCCACTCGCGCGCCGCCGCCAATGGCGCGCCGTCGATCAGTTCCTGGGTCAGGACCCGGGCCGTCGAGAGTTCGCGGTGGACGCGCGGCACCACGATGTATGGGTGCCTTTCGTAGAGCGAACGGAAACGTTCCTGGTTGGTGGCTTCCTGTTCATAGTCGAGTTCTGCCGCGATGCCGTCGCGCAGTTCGCGGGCGATTGCGGCGCCATCCAGTCCCCGCGCGAACATGTTCCCCAGCCCGACCATCAGGCCAACGTTGGCGAGGTCAGCCTCGATTGCGGTGGCCACGCCGGGGTACTGCACCTTCACCGCCACGGCCTTGCCATCATGGGTCACGGCACGGTGGACCTGCCCAATGGATGCCGCTGCGAACGGGACTCTCTCGAACCCTGCAAAGACCGCGTCGGGTTCTTGTCCAAACTCCGCGCGAAAGACCTGCTCGACGAGCGAGAAAGCCATCGGCGGCGCCTGTGAATGGAGAGAGCTGAGGCGGTCGGTCATCTCGTCCGGCACGACTCCGGTCATGAGCGACATGACCTGTCCCAGCTTCATCGCTGCGCCCTTCATCTCCCCCATCGTCCGGGCGACGTCCTCGCCCGTCCTGAGTGAAGCCTGGCGAACGCGCTCGTCGCGGGGTGTGCGCGTGGGAACCCGGCTCCGCAACCAACGCGCGAGTGCGCGGCCCGCGAGCCCGGCTGGCATCGCCGTTCGACGCAGTCGATCGACAGGGATACGGCTCAGCGCGTCGCGCTCCGGGGGAACGGTCACCGCCCAAGTGTGCGTTGCCCGTTGGGATCCGTCGATCTCGGCAGGCCCTCCCTCCCGGGAAAGTGAAGGAACTGTGATAGTTGGGTAAACCTTCTCACTTGGCAGGCATGGTGGCTATGGATGTATAGCCGATAATGAGTCTTAGAAGCCTCACATCGAGGAGATGGACGGCAATGAGTGGAATTTTCTATGACGCGGCTCGCCGGCGAGTGGTACGTGTTGTGGGCACGCCAGACCCGTCATGGAAGTTCGTGACCCACGATCTGTCGCCGGCCGTCAATCATTGCAGGCGGATTCTCCGCGAGTGGATCCCCTCCGAAGACCTCTTCCTGGTCGACTGGACCGAAATCACGGCTCCGCATCGGGAGCGGCGCTCCGCCTGACTCGCCCCGATAATGGTCATATGGCTGACTCGAATGTTCGCCAGGTACTCGACAGGTTGGACGCAGAATCTGGCTTCTCCGTCGCTCGCATCGACGAAGGACCCGCTCTCAAGAGCCACATCGCCGTCCTTCCCGCTTCCTTCAACCCGCCGACCATCGCGCACGTAGAACTGCTCGAACAAGCGAAGGGCGTTTCCGGCGTCGCCACAAGTGTTGCACTGCTCACCACCCGGAACGTCGATAAGAGCCTTTCGGGTGCCTCCTATGAAGACCGGATCGCGATGCTCCTCGCCCTCGATTTGCCCTCTACCGGAATCTTCGTCTCCAATGCGGCGCGTATCGCAGACCAGGCTGTGGCGCTACGCAATGACTTCCCGACGGAAATCTTCGACTTCGTCGTTGGCTACGACACGCTCGTGAGACTCTTCGACCGGAGCTATTACCACGAGGAACTCGCTGCCGTCCTCGATAACTACTTCAGCCACCACCGCGTCATTGCCGCCACCCGGGGCGAGCAAGGTCTCGACGCGATCGATGCCTTTCTCAATTCCGAGCCCACGGCCCGCGACTTCGTAAGCCGGATCCTGCCGCTGGACCTGGGCGATGAATTGGCCGACGTTTCGTCTACGGAAGTACGGGAAACAATAGCGACTGGTGGCGACCCAGACGTTCCGCCGTCTGTGCGGCGCTACATCGATGAGCGTGGATTGTATTCGCAGCGCGCCTAGAGCAGCGAGGCAATGTCCGGTCCGCCTTCGGTAACCAGCACACCGCGCTCTACCAGACCCGCGATCGCGGCTTCGTCAAGCCCGAGGAGTTCCTCCAGAACATCCGGGCCATCGACGCCGAAGTCTGGCGGTGGGCCGCCGATACCGGTTTCACTTCGCGAGAGCCTCACGGGCGTGTTGGCGATGGGCAGTTTCCCGGCCACAGGATGTTCGACTTCGACGATCATCTTGCGGTGCGCGATCTGGGGGTCGGCCATGACGTCGCCGACCGTGTTCAGAGGCCCGCAGGGGATCCCGACGGCCAACAATTCGGTCAGCCACTCGGCGGTCGTCCGCTGACGAAAGCCGTCGTTCAGCACAGGCTCCAGCGCTGAGTGATTGGCGGTACGCCGCGGCCCCGTGTTGAAGCGTGGGTCATCCAGCAACTCCGTCTTGCCGAGAAGGCCACAGAGCAACTGCCACTGGTTCTCCCCTCCAAAAGCGAGGGCCACGACGATGTAGCCGTCCGCCGTTGGGAAAGCCTGGAACGGAGTGGCGCTTGGGTGGCGTGTGCCCAGAGGCTCGGGATCCTTTCCGGTGATTGCCCGTCGCACGATGGCGTTTTCGAGCACGCTCACCTGGCAGTCGAGCATGCTGATGTCGACCGCCTGGCCGAGTCCGCTGCGGTCGCGTTCGTGCAGGGCCGCCAGGATCCCGATGGCCGTGTAGAGTCCGGCGGTGATGTCCCCGTAGGAAGCGCCCGGCCGCACAGGCCCGCCCCCGGGCTCACCGGTAATGGACATAATGCCTCCCATTCCCTGGACGATAACGTCGAGCGCCGGGCGGTCACGGTAGGGTCCGTCCTGCCCAAAACCGGACGTCGAGGCAAAGATGAGGCGAGGGTTACGTGCCGAAAGCACCTCGTAGCCGATGCCCATGCGGTCCATCGTTCCGGGCGTGAAGTTCTCCATGACGACGTCCGCCTTCTCGGCGAGGGAGAGAAACAGCTCACGTCCCTCGTCCTGGCGCAGGTCGATGCTCATCGACCGCTTCCCGCGGTTGATACTGAAGAAGTAACCGCTCCAGCCGTTCTGGTACGGGCCGGTAGTGCGGGCGACGTCGCCGTAGGGCGGGCGCTCCACCTTGATTACATTCGCGCCAAGGTCGCTCAGGACCATTGCGGCGAAGGGGCCCGAGAGCACCCAGGTGAGGTCGAGGACGGTGATCCCTTCGAGTGGTTGGCTCATGTTCGCTCCGCGCTACGAATTGGTGCCTCATTCAACCACACGGCACCGCTTCGGAAACTGCGGGTGCACAATGGGGTCATGACTGACCAACGAACCGAAAAGGACGCCCTCGGAGAGTACGAAGTGCCGGCAACGGCCTACTACGGGATCGGCACCGCCCGCGCGCGGGACAATTTCCCAATCTCCGGCCAGGGCCTGCCGCGCACCTTCCTCCAGGCGCTGGGGGTGATCAAGGCATCGGCCGCGAAGGCCAACGCAGACCTCGAACTGCTGGAACCGAAGGTGGCGGAAGCGATCGCGGCTGCGGCGATGGAGGTCGCCGGGGGCCGCTGGGACGCCGAGTTCGTGGTGGATGTCTTCCAAACGGGTTCCGGTACCTCGACCAATATGAACGCCAACGAGGTGATCGCGAACCGGGCCAACGAACTGCTGGGCGGCGGTCCAAAGGGCATCTATGCACCCGTGCATCCGAACGACCACGTGAACCGCTGCCAGTCGTCCAACGACGTCATCCCCACGGCGATGCATCTCGCCGCTCTCCTCGAACTCCAGGCCAACCTGATCCCGGCGCTCTACCGGCTCGAGACGGCCCTGAAAGCAAAGTCGGTTGAATTCCACGGCACCCTGAAGACCGGACGCACTCACCTCATGGACGCAACGCCGATCCGACTCGGCCAGGAGTTCGATGGCTATGCCGGGCAGGTGGGGCTCGCCCGTCGGGGCATTACCTTCGGGGCCGAAACGCTTCGCGAGGTTGCGCTCGGTGGCACGGCCGTTGGCACTGGCGTCAACGCCCACCCCGAGTTCGCGCGCCGCGCGCTGGGCTATGTCAACCAGGCGGAACGCGTTCAGCTTCGCGAGACGGCGAACCATTTCCGCGGCCAGAGCAATATCGATGCCGTGATCGCGATGAGCGGCGCCCTGAGGACCACGGCGATCGCAATGATGAAGATCGCCAACGACATCCGGCTCATGGGCAGCGGACCGCGCGCCGGAATCTATGAACTCGCCTTGCCGGAGCTTCAGCCCGGGAGTTCAATCATGCCCGGCAAGGTGAACCCGGTGATCCCGGAGGCCGTGGTCCAGGTAGCGGCACAGGTCATCGGCAACGACACGGCCATCGCAACGGCCGGGCAGTGGGGCTTCTTCGAGTTGAACACCATGTTCCCGGTGGCCAGCCGCAACCTCCTTGAGTCGATTCGGTTGCTTGGAAATGTCACCGGGCTGTTCGTCGATCGCTGCGTGAGCGGCCTGAGGGCAACCGAAGAAGGCCCGAGGAAGCTCGAGCAGGGACTCGCGATAGTCACGCCGCTGGCCAACGTCATCGGCTACGACAAGGCGTCCACGATCGCCAAGGAAGCGTTCGCCAGCCGCCGGACGGTGCGAGAAGTGGCCGGAGAGCTGACGGATCTTGGGTCCGACGAACTCGATCGTCTCCTGGATCCGGCGGGGATGGTCGACCAGTAGTCAGGGCTTGACCGTGATCGTCGCCTTCATCTGGGGGTGATAGCCGCAGAGGATCTGGTATTCGCCTGCTTCATCGAATGTCCAGGAGAAGACGTCTCCGCGCTCCATGTCGCCGGACTCGTTCTTGCTGCCAATGATCACCGTGTGCTTCGCTGTGGAGCCGTTGGTGAAGTAGACAGTGTCGAGGACGTGGACGGTCAACTCGGCTGGTTTGTACTTGTTGGCCGTCTCGTCGATTTGGATCGCCCCGTCTGGAAGTGCATCGCCGAAATCGACAGGTTTCGTCTCGCCGCAGCTCACAGCCGTGGCCACGCTCAGTGCGATCCCTGCTGCGATCCACAAAGAGGCTAGCTTCACAATCCGTCCCCCCTCACGTCGATTGTGGCGAAGGAGCGTCGCGATGAGAAGGATCTAGTGGAAGGAGCAATAGCCGCAGTGGGCCGAGTCGATAGTGAGGCTGAGAAGAAGAGATTCCCGCTTCCGTGCGGGCTCAGCCCTGGGTAACGGCGTCAACCCGGTAGTTGATCGTCCCCGAAGGGACCTCAACCTCGACTTCGTCGCCAGGCCGCCGTCCCAGGAGTTCTTTGCCGACCGGTGATTCAACGGAGATCTTCTTGTCGCTGGCGTTCGCTTCACGCGGCCCGACAAGCTTGAAGATCATCTGCTGTTCGGTGTCGACCCGGGTCACGGTGACAAGGGAACCGACAGCGGTGACGTCGCTGATGCTGCCCTTGCTATTCACCACACGCGCGCGTTTCAGCGTTGCTTCGATCTCCTTGCGGCGCTGGTCATTGAATGCCATCGCTTCGCGGGCGGCATCGAGTGGCGCGTTTTCGCGGAAGTCTTTGTCCTGTCGAGCTTCGGCGATTGCTTCGCGGATGGCCGGCATTTCCTTCTCGAGCGATTCCAGCTCAGCGCGCAGGGCCTGCACCCCTTCCGCGGTCATGTCGACGCTCTCGATCGCCTGGCGCCGCGATGCAGCCGAGCTGCTCCGACCGTTGGAAACGCGCTTCACACGCACCTGGACGCCGTAGTTGTCTTCGGTGAGGCCTTCCTTGTGGAGGTACTTGAACCAGCCTTTAAGGGCGGTCACGCGCTCCTGGGCGGCCGGGTCCGTCGTCGAAATCTGTGACTCGACATAACTTTCAACCCTGGCGCGGGACAAGTCTTGAAGTTCGACTTCCGCACCTGTGTACTCGACGTACTTGCGGACATACTGCCCGTGAGTGTTCCGGTGCTCGGCCTTTAGCGAGTCTAGGTACTGTTCCAGGGCTGCCTGCAGCGTCGCGACCTGGATCTCTTCGTCTTCAGACGTCACGGTTTTAGCTTAGCACCGCGCGTTCGTTTGCGCTGTACCCTCATGCAGTGATTACTACCTGGGACGACCTCCCCGCGGCATTCCCCACCCTCTCCGATCCGGAGGCCTGGCTCCCGGTGCTCCAGCGTCACGCCGAAATCCTCCATGCCGCCGAGGAGCGCGTCCGCACCACGTCGGTGGGTGCCGGCGAGATGGTTTCGCGACACTTCGCCGAGTCCCTCGAGATCCTTCGGATTATCGACGATGTGGGCGGGCAACCTCCCCTCATCGATGTCGGGCCGGGCGGTGGCTTCCCGGGCCTGGTCATTGCGGCTGTGCGCCGGGACTGGCAGATCACGCTGGTGGAGCCGCTGAAAAAGCGCGCCGCGCTGCTCGTGGAAGCTGCCCAGGGCCTCGGCCTCGACAACGTTCGCGTGGAAGCCTTGCGGGCCGAGGAAGCCGGGCGCACGGATCTCCGCGATTCGGCGGCCGTCGTCACCGCGCGAGCGGTCGCGCCATTGCCCGAGCTTCTGGAGTACTGTGCTCCCCTGGCGGCGAAGGATGGACTAATCGTGCTTCCGAAGGGACGAAGTTGGGAGTCGGAAATGGGCGGCGCAACCAATGCGCTGTCCGAACTCGGCTGCGCCTTCGTGACGGCGGCGCCAATGCGCGATGCGGTGAGCGCCACACCTGTCGCCCTCCTGGTCAGGAAGGTGGCCGCAACCCCTGACCGGTACCCCCGAAGGGCGGGCATCCCGAGAAAGCGGCCACTCTGAGAACTGAGTAATCGCTAACACCCTTTAGCATCGTTGCCAAAGGTGCTATATTGCGCGCCAGCCGGAGATTCACCCAAATCCCAGTGCGCCCGGCACCCCCAAGATATGCCCGAGGAGGCAGCATGGATATCAATGCCGTCATGGAAAAGGTTATGAGGCTCGCTCGCCTGGACTTCACCGTGTTCGACGACGTGCGCGATGACCAGCAGGAACTGATACCGGCGCTTGTTGTCGCTGCTGTGAGCATCCTCTTGGCCGGTTTCGGCGCGTTCCTGTGGTGGACGATCGTCCCGAGCTACGAGCCGAACTCCATCTTCGTCAATACGTTCATCCTGGGCTCGATTTTCGCGATTGTGCTCTACGGCGTTGCGGCGCTGGCCGTGTACGTGGTGATGGCCCAGATGTACCGCGTCACCGTGGACCTCCAGTCGCTCGTTCGGACCCTTGGCTACGGAGCCCTGCCATGGTCGCTTTCGGTCCTGATGCTCGTCCCGGTCATCTGGCCGCTTTTCGCGATCGTCCCCCTCGCCCTTCTCTTCGTGACGATGAATTACGCGGTTCGCTCCGCGACCAACGCCGAAGAGAGTCACGCCCTCATGGCCACCCTGATTGGCTTCTCGATTATGGTCGTCGTGCTCGGGCTCATCTCGCTCTCTCAGAGCACCGGCGATGCCCCGATGGGCGCCGGACTCTTCGGAGTGCTCTTCGACTACTAGGCTCAACCGCGGTGCGCTGGTCAGGCGTTGAACTCCACGACGCCGAAGCCGCGCACCGAAGGCTGGCCCTCTTCGTTCACAATGGCCAGCTCGATGTCCGCTCGCGGTTGTCCTGATTCGGCGTAGACGCGGGCCACGCGGCCGGTGACGACGATCGGCTTGCCCGTGATGTCTGGACGCCTGTGGGCCGCCCTCACGTGGCAAATCCACCCCCGACCTGCGAGCCACTCGTCGAGGGCGCGATAGAGCAATCCGAGCTTGAGCGGGCCCGGTACCAGCGTCCCCGGCATCCCCTGCGCTCGTGCCGCCTCGACGTCATAGAAGAAGCGCGGAAACGCCCACGAGAGTCCGCAAAACTTGATCACCTGCTCCAGGTCCGGGTGGAGTTCGAGTGGTGCGAGTTCGTCGCCTTCCCGGATGTCGGTCATTCCTCACCCTCGTCCCGGGCGTTCTTCGGGTCGTACTGCATCAGCGTGGAACTCGTCCTCGCGATGACGGCGCCGGTTGCGTCGGCAAACTCGACATCGGTTCGAATCGACAGGCTGTAGCCGAACCGCCCACCCAGCCGCTCGGAGATGTCGGCAAGCCGCGTTCGTGCCTGGAGCTCCTCGCCCATCCGGAGCGGTCGCTCAAACTGCCACTCATTGCTGATGAGGACGCTGTTGGGTAGGAGGTCAGGCAAGTCGAGGCGGCCCGTCACCTCCAACCCTGCGATCACGACACCCGGAACAGGTTCGCCGTCAGCGGGCACGGTCCCCGGGACGCCGAAATACACTTCGCCCGCACGGCGTACGGCCGCCGCGGTTACCCGGACGGGCACCGACTCGGTGGCTGTCCCAATCAAGGCCCGTACGTCGTCTGTCAGCAACGATTCTTCCGTCATCGATAGGCCGAGCCTACGACGACAACGCGCGTTCTGTCACAGGTTTGGCCCGGTAGTGACTGCTACAGTGAATGCCAATGATCTATCTCGATCATGCCGCCACCACCAGGCTCCGGCCTGAGGCACTGGAAGCGATGCTGCCCTTCCTCGGTGACCACTATGGCAACCCGAGCGGCCTTTATTCCGTTGGGCGTGAGGCGCAGGCGGCAGTTGATGCGGCACGGGATTCCGTCGCCGCGAGTCTTGGCTGTCGCTCATCGGAAGTAATCTTCACCAGCGGCGGCACCGAAAGCATCAACACCGCCATCCGGGGTATCGCTCTCGCGATGCAGCGTGCGGGCGCTGGCGGCCACGTCATCACCACTGCCATTGAGCACCACGCGGGCCTGCACGCCGTGCAGTACCTCGAAGAGCGCGGTTTCGAGGTCACGGAGGTCGGCTGCGACGAGGTTGGCCGTGTAAGCCCCGCTGAGATCGCGGCAGCGCTACGCCCCGATACCGTCCTCGTCTCCGTGATGCTGGGCAACAACGAGGTTGGCACGATCCAGCCGGTGAAGGAGATCGCCTCGATCGTCCGCAACTTCACCAATCGCCAGGGCCATCGCGTCCTCCTCCACACCGACGCCGTCCAGGCGCCCGGTTGGCTCTCCCTCGACGCCGAATCGCTGGGCGTCGACGCCTTGAGCCTCTCCGCCCACAAGTTCGGGGGTCCCAAGGGCACCGGCATCCTCTACCTGAGGCGAGCGACTCCTTTCACGCCGCTGCTGCATGGCGGTGGTCAGGAGATGCAGAAGCGCGCCGGGACCGAGAACGTCGCTGGCATCGCCGGCGCCGCCACCGCCCTGCGTCTCGTGTCCACTGGCATTGAGGAGCGGGGTGCGCGCGTGCGTGCGCTGCGTGACCGGCTTCACAAGGGCATCCTCGCGACGGTTCCCGGTGCGGTGCCCAATGGCTGCCAGGTCGATTGCCTCCCGAATAACTTGAACATCTCGTTCCCCGGCGTCGAGAGTGATGTCCTCGTCGGGCGTCTCGATGCCCGTGGCGTGGCCGTGAGTTCCGGCAGCGCCTGCTCGAACTCCACCTGGGAGCCGAGTCACGTCCTGATGGCGATGGGAGTCCATATCCGACAGGCGGTGGGCAGCATCCGATTCAGCCTTGGCGAGGAGACGTCTGCTGCCGAGATAGACGCCGTTCTCGCGCTGCTTCCCGAAGAAGTCGAACAGGCCCGCAAGGAATCGACGCCAGCGCTTTCCGCCTGAGAATCGAACTCCCTCCGCCGGCATGTAGAATCGGGACACCTGTCCAACGAGGTGCCCGTATGCTGCTCCGAGATGTCCTTGAACACGCTGTAAAGCTCTACGGCAACAAGAAAGCCATTTTCGACGGCGACGTCGAGTACACCTATGCCCAGGCGTCGGATCGGATCCACCGGCTTGCTTCGGGACTGCTCAAGCTCGGGCTGAAACCCGGCGACCACATCGCCATCCTTGCGAACAACTCGCACCGCTACTATGAGACCTACTTCGTCTCTGACCTTGCCGGCATGTCGCTGGCGCCCCTGAACACTCGCCTCGCCGCGCACGAACTTGAGTTCATCCTCAACGACGGCGAGATCAAAGCGCTGATCCTCGGCCCTGACTTTGCCTCGCTCTTCGAGCAGTTCAAGGACAAGACCCCGGGCGTCAAGCATGTCATTTTGACCGAAGGCGAGCCGCCAGCCGGGATGTTGAGCTACGAGGCATTGGTGTCGGGTTCGCAGCCGCTCGACCACTCGGTGCGCGAATGGGACGAGAACGACATGCTCGACCTCTGCTACACCGGTGGCACGACCGGGCTGCCCAAGGGTGTGATGCTGAGTCAGCGGAACGTCGTTTCGAACGCCCAGCACGCCTACCAGACGCTTGGCGTCAATGAAAACGACGTCTGGCTCCACGTCGCCCCGATGTTCCACCTGGCTGACGCCTGGGCTTGCTACACACTGACGATGGCCGGCGGAGCACATGTCTTCGTCCCCGGCTTCGCCCCCCAATCGACTCTCGAAGCGATCCAGAAGTACCGCGTCACCAAGACCATCCTCGTCCCGACGATGATCAACTTCTTGTTGGCCTACCCCGAGCTTGGCAAGTACGACGTCAGCAGCCTCAACCGCCTCCTCTTCGGGGCGTCACCCATGTCGGTCAATCGGATCATGGCCGCCGCGAAAGTGTTCGGCCCGGTGCTCTGCCAGGCCTACGGGATGACCGAGACGGCGCCGCTCCTCACCGCAATGCAGCCCGGCTGGACCTCCTTCGACGGAAGTGCCGACGACCTGCGCAAGCTCGCCAGCTGCGGCCGTCAGGTGTCGGGCGTCAACGTGCGCGTCGTCAATCCCGAGACAAACGTGGAGGTGAAGCCGGGAGAGGTCGGCGAGATAGTCGCGAAGGGCCCGAACGTGATGCTGGGTTACTGGAGGCGCGAGAAAGAAACGGCCGACGCGCTCAAGGATGGCTGGATGCACACCAGCGACCTCGCGACGGTCGACGAAGAGAATTACATCTACATCGTCGACCGCTCGAAGGACATGATCATTTCAGGTGGCGAGAACGTCTATTCCACCGAGGTCGAAAGCGCGATCTATGAGCACCCCGATGTCCTCGAGGTCGCGGTTATCGGTATCCCCGACGAACGCTGGGGCGAGGCCGTCCTCGCCGTCGTCGTTCCCCGTCCGAATACCCAGCCGACGGAGGAAGGGATCATCGAGCATTGCCGGACGCTGATTGCCGGCTACAAGTGTCCCAAACAGGTGGTCTTCCAATCGGAACCGCTACCCAAGAGCGGCCCAGGCAAGATCCTCAAGACCGATCTCCGCAAGCCGTACTGGGCAAAGGAAGGTCGGGGCGTCCACTGAGGCCACGCGTGAACGGTCTCTAGCGCTTTCGCCGCCTACACTCAGGTGGCGTGAACGTCGAGGCTCTTCCCTACACGCTGCTCCTCATCCTCGCTGAACTTTCGATCGGCAGCCTTTGGGTTACCGTCGGCTCCGATCTGCGTGGTGGCGTCACTCGCGGCTTCGTCATGACCATGGCGTTTTGCGTTGCCATCGCTGCCGCGCTCGCCTATTGGACCGCCGTGACAATCGATCTCGGCACGAACGTCGACGGCTTCCGGATCGACACCGACTGGTTCGACCCGGCGCGGCGGGCCATGGTCTTCGTCCTCGGCACGAGCGTGCTCTATACGCTCTCCGCCTTCATGGGCTGGGATCCTGTCGGGAGGCTCGCAGGCCTGGCGGGCTCGGTCGCCGGGCTCTTCGCGATTGCCTGTTATGCGGCAATGTTCGCACCGCCTACGTGGGGCTACCCTGCGGTGTTTCTCGCGCTTATCACTGGCACGCTCGCCCTCGGGGCCGTCTCAGTTTCGATGACCTGGGGCCACTGGTACCTCACCGAAGGGAGTCTGCCCGGGTGGCCGCTCCGGGACCTCAACTGGTTGCTGCTGATCGGCATTGGCGCTCAGTGCGTGGTCGTGCTTTTCAACTCGGTCATCCCCGTGCGCGAGACCCCCACGCCCGCCAACGCCATCGATACGGGCCTCATTGCGAATCCGGCGTTCTACTTGCGCCTGGGCGTCGGTCTCCTTTTTCCCGGCATCCTCGCCTATCTCTCCCTGCGCACCGTGAAGATCCGAGCTATGCAGAGCGCCACGGGCCTTCTCTACATCGCCATGGCCGCTGTCTTCGTCGGCGAGGTGCTCTCCAAGGGCCTCATGTTCGTCACCGGCAAGCCCGTCTAGCCCTGTGCCATCCGCCATAGCTGTAGAATGGCGCTCGCCGCAAGGCGGAGGTTTGCCATGCACCGGGACGACGCCTGGAAGATCATGCTTGAGTACGCAAAGGAAGAGCGCACCCACAAGCATGGCATTGCCGTGGAAGCGGTGATGCAGGCGTACGCTCACGAATTGCACGAAGACGAGGAAAAGTGGGGCATCGTCGGGCTCCTCCACGATTTCGACTGGGAGATTCACCCCACCGAAGAACTTCACCCCAAAGCCGGTTCAGAGTTGCTCAAGGCGCGCGGCGTGCCCGAAGACATTCGCTACGCGATCCTCTGTCATGCACCCTTCCTCAAGCTCGAATATACGTCTGCCATGGATCGTGCGATCTTCGCGAGCGATGAACTCTCCGGCTTCGTCACCGCCTGCACCCTGGTGAAGCCCGACAAGTCGCTCTCGGAAATCACGGCCAAGTCCGTCCGCAAGAAGATGAAGGACAAGGCCTTTGCCCGGAGCGTGAACCGTGACGATCTCATCCAGGGCGCTGCCGACCTCGGCGTCGACCTCGACCAACACATCCTCTTCGTTGCCGAAGCGCTCAAGCCGGTCGCCGGGCAACTGGGCATCAACCCGTAGCGGCCTCGCTGCGGAACCACATCCAGACGGAGCTACCGTGTCCGAACAACTCATTCCCGACCGCAACATCGCCATGGAACTTGTCCGAACCACGGAGGCCGCAGCCCTCGCTGCTGCCCGCTGGGTCGGCCGCGGCGACAAGAACGCCGCCGATCAGGCCGCCGTCGATGCCATGCGCACCATGCTGGACACCGTCAACATGGATGGGCTGATCATCATCGGGGAGGGCGAAAAGGACGAGGCGCCAATGCTGTTCAACGGTGAAAAGGTTGGCAACGGCCGCGGCCCCGCCCTCGATGTCGCCGTTGACCCGTTGGAAGGCACGCGTCTGACCGCTCTCGGTCGGCCTGGCGCCGTTGCGGTCATCGCCTGCGCCCCATCGGGAACGCTCTTCAACCCGCATGATCTCTTTTACATGGAGAAGATCGCCGTCGGTCCGGCGGCCCGTGGCCGCATCGATCTCAATGCGCCGGTGGCGTGGAACATCCAGCAGGTGGCGGATGCCAAGGGGATCACGCCTTCCGAAGTCACCGTCATCATCCTCGACCGCGATCGCAACACCGACATCGCCGACCAGGTGCGGGCAGCGGGAGCGCGCATCCGCTTTATCACCGACGGCGACGCCCCGGCCGCCGTTTCGACTGCAATCGAAGGGTCGGGCGTGGACATGATGCTCGGCATTGGCGGCAGCCCCGAAGGAGTGATCGCCGCGTGTGCCCTCCGCTGTGCCGAAGGCGATTTCCAGGGGCGGCTCTGGCCGCGCAACGACGAAGACCGCAAGTACGCCGCCGAAAACGGCCTCGACCTGGAGCGGGTGCTCACCCTCGGGGACATGGTCAAAGGCGACGATGTCTTCTTTGCCTGCACGGGCGTCACCACCGGCGACCTCCTCAAGGGCATCGAGTACGTCGCCGGGGGCGCCACCAGCGAGTCGCTCGTCATGCGCTCGCGCTCAGGGACCGTGCGGAAAATCATCTCGCAGCATCACTGGCGCAAGCTCGAAAAGGTGCTGGCCGCGCACAACTGATGCACCTTGCCTCCGTCACCGGCGGAACTGTCGTTGCTTTCGACGATCTCGTTGCGACCGACCTTACGATTGCTGGCGACCGGGTCGCCGGATTTGGGGCCGCCGGCAATGGCCCTTCATTCGATGCAACGGGCCTCTCCGTCCTGCCAGGATTCATCGATATCCATACTCACGGTGGCGGTGGCCATTCGTTCTTCACTCGAGATCCGGCGCGGCTCGCAGCCTATTCGGCGTGGGTTCCGGCCCATGGTGTGACTTCATACCTCGCCAGCCTCGTTGGAGACGACGCGGATGAGACGCGCTCGATGCTCCGGACGTCTCTCGCCTTTCTCGGCGGACAGCGGCGCCGCCTGCCTTGGATTCCACCTGGAAGGGCCGTTCATCAACCCCGTCCGCAGGGGTGCTTTTCCCGAGGCGACGCTGCGACCTCCCGATGCCGATGAGTTCGCCAGCTACCAGGCGGCGGCCAACAACCGCATTCGCCAGGTCACCCTCGCGCCCGAGCTTGAAGGTGGCATGGGCCTCCTCAGGGCCGTCGCAGAGTCCGGGGCTGTCGCCGCGATTGGCCACACCAACGCCACGTTCGCCGAAGCCACGACCGCCTTCGCCGGGGGTGCGACCCACGTCACCCACCTGTTCAACGCCATGCGCCCGCTTCACCACCGTGAAGGTGGCCCGATCGCTGCGGCCTTCGCCTCTTCGGCGACGTGCGAACTCATCTTCGACACGGTCCACGTTGGCGAGGACGTGCTGCGGCTGGCCTATCGGCTGTTGGGCCCATCGCGAACGGTCGTCGTCACCGACAACCTCTATCTCGCCGGTGGGGGCCAGTCGTCGGGTGCGTTCGCCGGGTCCGAAGTCTCCACATCCGGAAATGTCGCCGTCCGCAAGGACGCGACGATTGTCGGCAGCCTTTTGCCCATGGACGGTCACGTTCGCAATGTGGTCGAGGTCCTCGGCGTCGGCCTCGAAGAGGCGGCGCGGCTCTGCGCCACCAACGCTGCCTCCGTCATCGGCGAGTCGGACCGGGGCACGGTTGCGCCGGGGAAAATCGCTGACCTGGTGCTCTTGGATTCCGACCTCGAGGTAGTGGCGACCATCTGCGCTGGCGACGCCGCCTACATCCGCCCCGGCGACGAATGGCGTTACCGCGCCTGACCTTTCAGGAGCGCCCGCAGGGTCCGAATCGACTGCGGCAGGCGCGGGCCGTACCACCAGACCAGTTTCCCATCGATGATTCGCGTCGGCGCAATCGCTGAAAACGGTGGCACGTGGCGTTCGGCAAAGAGGAACGGCTCGTCGGGCAGGAGAATGATATCCGGCCGTGCCGCAGCCACTGCCTCGAGTGAGACCTCGGGATAGCGAACCAATGATTCGAAGACGTTGCGGCCTCCCGCGCAGCGCACAACGTCGTTGCCGAAGGTTGCCCCTCCCATCGCCATCAGGGGTCGCCACCACGTCGCCACGAATACTCCTACGGGGTCGTCGACCGGCCTGATCTCTGCACGGATCTCCGTGGCCAGACGGGCCGCCTCCGCCTGCGCCCCGATCAGCAGCCCGACTTCCTCCACCATCGCCGCTGCCTCGCCCACGGAATCCGGATCGGTGACGGCCACCCGCACCCCGGCGGCTCGGAGCGCCTCCACATCCTCCCGGCGATTCTCTTCCTTGTTCGCAATCACGAGGTCCGGTTGCACCGCGACAATGCCCGTCACATCCGGATCCTTGGTGCCTCCGAACGCAGGCACCAGTTGGGCGAGTTCAGGCGGTTCGGTGCAGAACTTCGTCCGGCCGACGAGGCGGGATCCCGCGCCGAGCCAGTCCACGAGCTCGGTGATACTGGGAACCAGCGAGACGATGCGCTCCACAGCGTGAGCCTACTACGCAAAAGCGGGCCACCCGATGAATGGTGGCCCGCTTCGCAGCGAGGTCTTTCGCTGAACCCGTCAGGAGGCTGGGGGCGTCCCCAATGTGACGTTAAGCGTCTGCAGTTGGCCGTCGCGGTAGACATCGATCTCGACGGTGTCTCCCGGGTCGTAATCGATCATCGCCACGGCGAGGTCAGACTCGTCCTGGATCTGGTACTTGCCAATGCGGACGATCACGTCGTTGCCCCGCATGCCGCCGAGGTCGGCAGGCCCTCCGATGTTCACGCCGGCCGGTCCGACGAGAACGCCGGTGGTGTCGCCGGGGAGGCCAAGGGCTTCAGCTTCGGCGGGGCGAATCGTCCGGAATCCGGCGTCTGCGCCCTGGCCGCCGATCCCAAGCAAAGCCCGGTCAACGCGGCCCTTGTCGAGGATCTCGTTGTAAACCGCGCCGATGGTGTCCGCGCCCACCGCAAAACCGACGTTCTGGGCAACGCCGCCCGTCGTCGGGTCCGGCGCCAGCGAGGTGTTCACCCCGACGACTTCGCCCCGGTAGTTGAGCAGCGGTCCTCCGCTATTGCCGTGGTTGATTGCGGCGTCCGTTTGGATGGCCCCGAGGATGCCGGCGTCATTGATCTCGCGGTCGAGCGCGCTCACGATACCGCGGGTCACGGTCGGTGGGCCCTCGCCGCTGGACAGGTCGAGTGCGTAGCCAATCGCAACCACGTCTTCACCCACACGCGTCGCGTCGATGTCCGCGAGGCTTAGCGCAGGAAGATCCTGGCCTGCATCAATCTTCAGGACGGCAAGGTCTGCGCGGGCGTCCCGGCCAACGACCTGAGCGCCGTATACCGACCCGTCGGCCAGCGTCACGGTGACCGCCTGGGGCGCGCTCTCGACGACATGGTTGTTCGTGATGATGTAACCGGACGGATCGATGATCCATCCGCTCCCAACGCCCTGCGGAAGCGACACGCGGACGACCGCGGGTCCGGCGTAGTCCACGAGGTCGGCGGTGGTCATCGTCCCTGCGGGTGTGCTCGCCGAGGCATTCGTCGCAACCGTCGGAGAGATGGCTGTCGAGGTGGCTGTCGCTATCGTGGCCGCGCCGTCGCCCTGGGTACCGGTGGTCGTCAATGGCCCGTTGGCTCCGCTGCAGGCGACACCTGCGGCCAGCAACGTGGCACCAAGGATGGAAGCGAGAAGGCCCCGCCTTTTTTGCATGGTTGAATTCCTCCGATGTGGACCAGTCTGCAGGGGAATGGATCAAACCACCGTAAATGTGCCGCGGCCGGGAAAGGGACCGGTAAAGGCGGCGATTTGGGCCAGCGCCCGGCTTCGATAGACGCCGTGTATCATTCGGGTTGAAAGCAATGGCAGCACAAAGCAATCCGGACAGTTCCGGGGTTCGTAGCATACGTAGTGCGGCTGACATAAGTCGCACCGAGGTCGCCGTCGGCGACCCAAGGGAACACTGGACGGACGAAGCACTCATGGCGGCTGTTGCTGTCGGCGATCAGTTTGCATTCGGCGTTGTGTACGACCGCTACGCCGACGTCGTCTTTTCCGCTACCTACCGCGTGCTGGGCGACCCCGGCCTTGCCGAAGATGCGGCCCAGGACGTCTTCGTCCGCATCTGGCAGCGGCCCGAGTCCTTCGTTCCTTCGCGGGGCCGTTTCCTCAGTTGGCTCCTCAGCGTCGCCCGAAACCGGGCGGTCGATGAGATCCGCTCACGCGGCCGGCGATGGCGGCGCGAAGGCGCAACCTTCGATCCCGTGGCTGACCGCGATTCCGGCGTCCAGGATGAATCCTCGCAGGGTGTCGACCCGCTCTGGGCGGCTGAACTGAAAGAAAGTCAGATGGCCGTCCGCGAGGCACTTTCTTCCCTGCCGGAAGAGCAGCGGCGAGTTCTCGCCATGTCTTACTTCGGCGGCTACACGCAGCAGGAGATTTCGGTCCAACTCCACGAACCGTTGGGCACGGTCAAGACACGCATCCGCCTCGGCATGCAGAAACTCCGCAATGCTCTTGGAGACCAGCGATGAGCATGGAGCACATCGATCGCGAGCAGGCCGATGAGTACGCCATAGGCTCGCTGGAGCCGGAGCTGGAACAGGCCATTCGACTCCACGTGAGTAGCTGCCGCGCCTGCGCGGAAGTCGTCGCTGAGGCGGAACTGCTCGCTGCCCGGTTCGCCTTCAGCGCCCCCCTTCGGCGCGCCCCGCTCTCGATGCGTGACGATGTGATGGTCGCTGCCGGAATCCGCAAGCCGAAGATCGTTTCGCGGCTGCCCGCAATCTTCCAGGCGGCCGCGGGGATCGCCGCCGTATTCGTGGCCGTCGCCGCGCTTGCCGGTATGTTCGTTATGCGCGGCCAGGTGCGCGATCTCCAGAATGAGAACTTCGCCATGCAGAACCGCATCGACGATGTGGATTCCGCCGCCGTGAAGGTCTATGCCCTCGAAGGGCGCGTGAAGGACGCCGAAGAACTGGCGGCCGAGCAACGCAGCCAGATAAATCTCGACAGCGACCTCCTCGGTGCAATGCTTTCGCCCGATAGCAAGGTCGCGGACGTCACCACTATCCAGGGCAACAACAGCATCGGTTCCCTTGTCTGGGAAGCCGACCAGTCCCGGATCTGGTTCTACGCGCAGCGACTGCGCCAGTTGCCACCCGGCCAGACCTATCAGATCTGGCTCATCTCCGACGGCGAGTACAAGAGCCTCGGGACCTTCAACGCTGACTCATCAGGCAAAGTCACCTATAGGCGCACGGTCGCCGAGGGACTCGACAAATACGACGCGGCAGTGGTGACCATCGAGACCGTTGGCGGTCCGAACGAACGCGAGGGCGATTCCGTCTTCTACGCCTACCTGATCGACCGCTAACCCTCGTCGCCCGGCCGCGCGCACGGTACAGTCGCTGCCAATGGCAACAGCATCTACCTGGTTCATCGTCAATCCTGCCTCCGGAGGTGGCCGTACGGCACGCAGGCTCGACGCCCTGCGCGCCGCGATTCAACGGCTTGACATCGAGGCGGAGGTTTCGATTACCGCCTACCGCGGCCACGGCCGGGAACTTGCCCGTCTCGCCATCGAGGAGGGCGCCACCACGCTCATTGCCTGCGGCGGCGACGGCACGGTGAATGAGGTTGCGAACGGCATCCTCGATCTCGGTACTGGCGATACTGTGCGGATGGGTACGGTGCCGTTGGGCACAGGGAAGGACGTCGGGAAGTGTCTCGGCATGCCCGACGGCAAGTCCGGCCTGGCAGCGGTAAGGGCCGAGCCACGAACGCCGCATTGATGCCGGGCTGGTCGAGTCTGTCGATCTTGACGGCAATCCGGTGCGCCGGGTCTTCCTCCTCGAAGCTGCAGCGGGCTGGATCGCCGAGATTTCGGCCAGCGTCCCCCGCTGGCTCAAACGGCTCGGCGACACCGCGCCCTACGTCACCATGACCGGCGTCAAGATGCTCGGTCCTATGAATCGCGAATTCCGCCTCGAGATCGACGGCGCGACACTCGATGGGCCGTACAACAGCATCAGCATTCACAACATGGAGTACTGGGGCGGCGACCTCCTCGCGGCGCCGGGTGCCGCCCCCGATGACGGCCTCCTCGATGTCATCCGCTGGGGAGCGCTTGGACGGCGGGCTGTCTTGAAGGCAATCCAGGGCCAACAGAAAAACGGCGAACACATCCACATGGAGGGGCTGGACTACGGGCCTGCCCGCGAAGTCCGCCTCGATGCTGGCAAGCGCACGGCGATCGACCTCGACGGCGAGGCGAGCGGCTACCTCCCGGCTCGCGTGTCGGTACTGCCGGGCGCCATCCGCTTCCTCGCTCCGGAGGCTGCACCGGAGGGCTAAGGTCTCCGCGCTGTTGCAGTACAGGTGAACCGTGCCCAGCTCGCGCCCGGCGTCGCGCCCCAGTCGGCCCATCCCGCCGAGATAGCCTCCAGCTCCTCGACTGTCGCGAGCTTGCGTTCCAGTGCGTAGGCCCCCAATTCCGGAGCAGCGAAGTACGCTGCCTGGCCCTTCGCTACGTCGGCCGCTGTCGTCCCCGACACTACTTCCGCCCGTGCCCCCGGCTCGACGTCGACAAAGCCCGACCGGTGAAGTAGCACACCCAGCTCTCGCCCAACGAGCGGACTCCCCTGTCGCGCCAGCCGGAGATCGATGACAAGCCGATGCGAGCGCTCCACGCCCGCGTTGAGGGGCCCCGCGATGCTCCCGGCATAGTCGGCATCGGCGATGCCGATCACGCCCCCGGGCCGAAGCACCCGGAATGCCTCGGCGACCACAATCGCAGGGTCAGACACATGCTGGAGGACGAAGTGGATGAACGCCGCGTCAAAGGCGCCATCTTCGAACGGCAACGATTCGCCGAAGCCGGGGGTCCACCGAATCTCTGGGTGGCGGACCGCAGCGTCGGTTAGGCCCCGCTCGTCAGGATCGAGCCCCACGGTCCCTCCCGGAGCCACCGCTGCTGCGAGCCCCGCCGTGATCGACCCTGGGCCGCAGCCGATGTCGATGAGGTCCATGCCCGGCCGGAGCAGGGGCAGGAAGAAGGCTGCGTTGTGTTCTGCCGTGCGTCGCCCGAGTGCTCCCCTGTGCCGGGATTCCAGCCAGCGGGAGTAGGCGATTTCAGCGTCGGTGTCTGGAATTCGGGTCATGAGCCACCTTCGTGCTGCACGTTTGGCAGCGAAAAGCGACGGCTCCGGATCCGTAGGTCTAGCGAGAATCCGGCGAGGCCGACGCGAGCGAATTTTCTGTTTCGATTGCCATGAGCGACCTCCCGTGTGTGCTGTCGCGACTTTGCTTCGGACGCGCCCCGCTGTCAACGTCGCCGTACGATGACTGGATGCCCCGGTTGCTCGCCATCATCCCTCACCCTGACGACGAGTCGTACGCCTTCGCGGGTACGATCGCCCGCGCCGCCGCTGAGGGCTGGAAGTGCTTTGTCCACTGCGCGAGCTTTGGAGAGGCGGGTGAACGGCATGATGGCGGTGACCCTGACCCCGGTATGCTCGCGCTGGCCCGTGCCCGGGAACTCGATGCCTCCTGTGCCTTGCTTGGCGCCGAACGGCCCGAGATCTGGGGCCTCCCCGACGGCGGGCTCGCCGACCGCAAGGAGGGACTGCGGAAGTCTCGCTCGGCTATGCGGAAATCCGGCGCCGATGTGGTCCTGGCCCTTGGCGCGGATGGTGCCTATGGGCACCCGGATCATCTGACCGTCCACGAGTGGGCACTGCGGGCCTGGGAGACAATCGAGGAACCGCCGATCCTCCTCCTCGCCGCTTTCCCCCACGGTCTTTTCCTGCCCCAATACGAGAAGTGTGTGGCGAGCGGGATCATGGGGAATCCGCCGCGGCTGGGCCGGTCTGAGATAGGGTTGGCAACGGCGGATATCCAAGTCGACATCGGTCCCTTTGCGGAGACGAAACGCCGCGCCATCGGCGCCCACTCCACCCAGTTGCCAGGGGGCGAACCGGAGGCGATGTTCCCGCCCGGCATCGTAGCCGCCCTGATGGCTGAAGAGCGGTACACCGTGGCTACCGGTGAGACAGGCCCTCCGCTGGAGGAAGTCGGGGCCCGTCTGCGAGAGCTCTCGCCAATGTTTGAACGATGTTGAGGCGATCTAGCGCCGGTTGAACTGGTTGCCGGCGATCTCGACGCCCTCGCGGATGACAGTCTCGACCGCATCCGCGGCCAGCTTCACGGTCTCGTCGATATCGCGTGCTTCGGACGCCGAAGGCTTGCCCAGCACCCAGGCGCTGATGTGTTTCGGGTCGCGTGTTGGCTTGCCATCGACGACGGGCCGGCCGATCCCGATGCGGACGCGAACGAACTCCGGGTCCGCGTGCGCGACGATGCTCTTGAGGCCGTTGTGGCCGCCGTGTCCCCCTCCCAGTCGGATGCGAAGGGCGCCCGAGGCGAGGTCGAGGTCGTCGTAGACCACAATCGTATGCTCCGACGGGCAACCCGATTCGCGCTGAGCCCGCGCAACTGCCGGGCCGCTTTCGTTCACGTATGTGAGGGGCTTCACGAGCGCCACCGCCTCGCCGGCCAGGTCACCAACACCCGCAACGAGGTTCCCTCCCGCCGCTCGCGGCTGCACGCTGGCCCGCCGGGCAAGCTCGTTAACCACCTTGAAGCCGAGATTGTGGCGAGTGCCGGAGTAGTCCGGCCCCGGATTGCCCAGGCCCACGACGAGCCAGTCGGCATCCAGCCGCACCTTCTTCTTCAGCAGATTGCGGATACGCATTGGCTCCCATCGTTACCGCTCTGTCCCAGCCGCGCAAAACAAAGGGAGAGCGCTTAGACTCCGGAGATGGTCGCAAGGGAGCTGGTCGACGAGCTCAAGTCGAAGATGCATGAGCAGCGCAAAGGCTTGCTCGCGGCAGCCCGGTCGCTTTCGCCCGAAGATGCCCTTCGCGTGCCGGTCGACGCCGTTGGCGAAGAGCAGTGGACCGCTCTCGAGCAGCTTGCCCACCTCTGGGAAATGGAACGCTCCTACGATGCCTGGGTCCTCGCCGCCCTCAACTCGGACAATCCCGACCTCAGCGGCGTGTCAGGCGCCCCGGTGGAGATTCCGATCGAGAAGGCGAACGGCGTCAGCGTTGAGGAGATGCTGCAGCGCCTCGCAGTCGAGCGGGCCTACACGACAGGGCTCATCGACGGCATGCCGCTCGATGCCTTCGACCGCGTTGCCACCAGTCCGGCCTTCGGGACGCTGACCGTGCTTCAGTGGCTGCGCTCCTTCTATCGCCACGACCGTCAGCACACCGCCCAGATCCAGGGGCGTGTCAGCGACTATCAGCCACGCTTCACGTCGGGAAAGGAACCGAACCAGCGCAAAGCCCGTATCGACCTCCTCAATCGGAGGGCCACACCGCACTAGGCTGCCTCGGATTGTTCCCCCAGAACGCCGGGAATATAGTAGGCAACTGGTTCGCCGCTTCATGCTCATTGATCTTCACTCCCACACGTGGCCGCGCTCGCACGACAGTGTCCTGAATCCCGACGATCTGATCGTTCGTGCGAAGGCCGCCGGCCTCGACGCAGTTGCGTTTTCCGAACACGACACTGTCTGGGCGCAGGCGGATGTCAACGAGCTTCGCGCCAAGCACGATTTCCTCGTCCTCGCAGGCGTCGAGATCAGCACGGATGACGGCCACATCCTCGCATTCGGCATCGACAAGTACGTGTTCGGTATGCACCGCGCCCGCGAGTTGGCCAGCTATGTGGAGAAGGCCGAGGGCGTGATGATCGCCGCGCACCCCTATCGCCGCCAGATGCCCTGGTTCAGTCGCAACGAGGAAGAGTACGAAGCGGCGCTGCAGAAAGCCCGCAACAATCCGGCGTACGAGTACGTGCAGGGCCTGGAAGAGGTCAACGGGCGCGGCAGCGACAAAGAGAACGAGTTCTCGCGCCGCCTCTGCGAACTGATGGACATGCCCGGCACGGGTGGCACCGATTCTCACGCGATCAGCGACATCGGCAAGTGCGCCACCTACTTTGAGCGGGAGATCCGCGACGAGCGGGAGCTCATCGCCGAGCTGAAGGCGGGCCGTTTCTATGCCGTGGACCTGCGCTCCGGCGAGCCGATTGCCTCACGCGAGCGCGTTCATCCCAAGTAGTCCCCTCAGCTTTCCCTGACCAACAGGCGGCTGTAACATTCGGTGACGGAACCGGTTGGCCAAGCCCCCGGTGAACAACACCTGAGGAGCCCTAATGACCTACGTCATCACCACGCCGTGCGTCGATGTGCAGGACCAGTCGTGCGTCGAAGTTTGCCCAGTCGACTGCATCTACTTCGATGAAGGCGAAGACCGCATGCTGTACATCAGCCCGGACGAGTGCATCGACTGTGGCGCCTGCGAGCCAGCCTGCCCGGTGACTGCAATCTTTGCCGAAGACGACGTGCCCGACGAAGAGTCGGCCTACACGGAAGTCAACGTCCTCTGGTTCTCCGATAAGCCGGCGGCACGCGCGAAGGTGAACCAGCTCAAGCCGGCCTGAGAGAACCCCCGGCAACCATCGGCGAGGGGCTGCTCTTCGGGGCGGCCCTTCCTGCTGTCTCTTGACCGTCGTTCGCCATTAGTGAACGCTAGAGGTTCGCGCGCAGTGACGCGGTTTCGTGTGCCCCACGTATCAAGCGTGGAGGCGAGGAGAGAGTATCCATGGCTGAACGAGCCACGCTAAAGGCCGAGCGGCGCACCGTCCTCGGCAAGAAGGTCCGCCAACTTCGCAACAACGGCCTGCTGCCCGCCAACATCTACGGGCGCAATCTCGATTCCGTTGCCATCCAGATAAACACCCGCGACTTCCTCCACTCCGTGAAGGAGTCTGGTGTCCGCAGCATGTTCGAGATCGACGTCGACGGCGAATCCGACCCGCGCTACGTCATCATTCGCGGCATCGACCGGCCCGGTGGCCACGGCGATCCGCTCCATATTGACTTCTACCAGGTCGACCTGCGACGGCCCGTCCAGACAAACGTCCAGTTGATCGCAGAGGGCCTGGCTCCTGCCGTCCGCGAATTGGGTGGCACGCTCCTGCAGAACCTCGAGTATGTGAACGTCGAGTGTCTTCCTCTCGATATTCCGTCTTCCATTTCCGTCGACCTTTCCCGGCTCGACAATTTCGACGTCTCTATCACGGTGGCCGATCTCGTCGCCCCTGACGGCGTGACCATCCTCACCGACCCTTCGGTAAGCGTGGCGACGGTCGCGGCACCGCGTATCCGCCTCGAAGATGAAGAAGAGGAGTTTGGCGAAGGCGAAGAGGGTGCCGAGGGAGAAGAGGCAGGCGAAGACGAGGCTGCTGCTTCATCGGAAGACGCCGAAGAGTAGCGTCCGCCCAACGTGCCCGATCGCTCCTACCCTTCGGAACCGGCAGAGGCCGCGCGTGCCCTGTTTCTCCTGTGGTTTGGGAGCCACTACGCCCGTAGTACGACCGCTGAGAGCGAAGAGCTCGACGATGGGCTGCTGCGCTGTCGGGTAACGGTGGGACGGCGCTGGTCCGTCGAACTTTTCGTCGTTGATACCCTCACCGCTGCTTCCGACCTCGCCTTCGAGAGCGCCCGCGCTGCTGTGGAGCGTCGCCTGGACGAGGCTGAGTTGCCGGTTGCCCTCTGGGTACCCCGCGGCGCGGCCCTCCCAACGATAGAGCCCGGTCTCAGCGATCTCGCCGCCGCGATCGAGTCTGCAACGGCCAACGATGATGGCCGGGCGGAGATACGCCGGCCAGTCGAGGTGAACCTTCGCCGGGTCGGTACCTCAGGTTCGGTCGTCACCGTCCTTGGCGGGCTGAGTTCGCACTGGGCGCAGTTCACCAACAAGGTCCCGGGATCATTCCAGCTCCAATCCGCTGAGATCCACCGGCTCCCCGCGGACGAGGGGGAGCGCGACATGTTGATGCAACGCATCGTCAGCGCCGCCGGGCAGCCCGACATCGACGAGGGCCGACGTATCCCCGCCGTCGACGCCTGGACGGCCAATCTCGGTGACTTTGGGCGCGCCTATGTGCTCGGCGTTCCCGGTGAGGAGGGTGACGAATCAGCGGCCGCCCTGCGCCGGAACCTACGCATATTGCTCAAGCGTGCCGCGGACGTACCCCCTCTCGACGGAACGGACGCGCGTGCCCTGCTGGTCCTCGGCGCCGCAACCTACGCGGACGACGAAAAGTTGAGCTGGTCGCTGAAGGGAATGGATCCTCGCCTCTACGCCTCCTTCGATATCATGGCAGTCGCAGCGGATGGTGTTGTGAAGCCCCTGTTGCAACCTGCGCGCGGTAGCCTTCCCTGGGACGCTCCGCTGAGCTAACCCACCGGAGGAACACATGCCCAACGAACGTATCGGATTCGTCGGCCTCGGCATCATGGGCGAACCCATGGCCCGCAATGTAATGAAGGCGGGCTTCCCGCTTACCGTCTGGAACCGGACCGCCGCGAAGGCCGATGCGTTGGTCGCTGAGGGCGCGCGCATGGCTGCTTCCCCGGCGGAAGTGGCGGCAGCATCGGACATTGTCGTTAGCTGTGTGAGCGACTCTCCCGACGTGGAAGCCGTCGCGCTTGGCGAGGGAGGCATCCTCGAAGGGATCGCCTCCGGCGCGAATTACATCGACTGCAGCACGATCTCGCCGACAGTCGCCCGCGAGGTGGCCGCCCGTTTTGCGACGAAGGGCGCCGGCATGCTCGATGCCCCGATCAGTGGCGGCGACATCGGCGCCAAAGCGGGGACGCTGGCAATCATGGTCGGCGGCGAAACAGCCGACTTCGAGCGCTGCAAGTCCGTCCTGGAAGCGATGGGGAAGACGATCGTCCACGTCGGCCCTCCCGGTTCGGGGCAGGTGGTGAAGCTCTGCAACCAGATTGCGGGAGGACTCAACCTGCTGGCGATGGCCGAGGCGATCACGCTATGCCGTTCCGCAGGCGTGGACCCTGAGCGAATGCTCCAGGTCGTCAGCTCAGGTGCTGCCGGATCGTGGATGTTGACAAACCTGGGCCCGCGCGCGGTGGCAAAGGACTACGCTCCCGGGTTCATGGTCGACCTCATGCAGAAAGACCTCCGCCTTGTCATGGAGGCGTCCGCTGATTTGAACACGCCGCTCGCAGGGTCCGCCCTCGTCCAACAGATCTTCCGGGTGCTCCAGGCGCGCGGTCGTGGACGCGACGGTACCCAGGCGATTGTCGATGCGGTCAGTTTGCTGGGTCCTGGCGACGCCGGCTAGGAGAGGTCCTGGCGGCCGCTTGCGAGCGCCTGTCGCGCGACGAAAAGGAGGCCCTCGAGGCTGGCGTGGCCGTCGGACCAGCTGTACCCGGCACGGAGCTCGCTGAACGACACGCGGAGCTGATTAATGAGTTGCTGCGCCCCCTCATGGTCTTTCCCGGGGAGGAGAATCGTCGGTTGACTCTCGGCCTCAATGAGCCGCGCTTCAGCCGGCAGGCAACCACGAAGGGCGTCTAGAGAAACGCCGGCGATCGCGATCACTGCCGTCGCGCCCAGCGGTTCGCGTTCTCGGCCTGGGTGGGAAAGGAAATTGCCAAGGCGGCTGGTTCGTCGCGGCTGCATGGGCTCAGGCTACAGAAGGACCGTCGGACTCGATCGCCCGGGGCCGAAGACTTGTTCGAACACGATGGGCATGGGCAACGCGGTTGCCCGCGGCCTCCAGGAGCTCCTCGGACGTACATCCAACCCCCGATGCGACGCCAAAGCCGATACTTATTCCGAGTTCCGTGTCGGTCTCCGTATTTTCCTGCTCTACGGTCTGGAGGATTCGACGTGCGACGCGCCTTCCAGCGTCCAGCGACGCGCCGGGCAGGGCGATGCCAAAGGTATCGGTAGAGAGCCGGCCCGCGATGTCTGTGAATCGGATGCTGCGGGAAACGGCCAGTGCTGCCCGGTGCAGGATGTCGTTCGCGGCTTCGCGGCCGTACGCCTCCTGTACAAACCGGACTGACGGCAGATCCACGACGATGGCACAGACAGCCTCGCCGCTTGCTTCCGCCGCGAGGCAGATTTTGGCGAGATGGGCCTCGAAGGCCTCACGGGTATGGAGCCCTGTGGATGCGTCGCGTTCGGACTCGCGTTCGAGCCAGCGCAGCATCGTGTCGCGACGCCGGGAGTACGAGACCTCGCGCGCAACCGACTGGAGTGTCTCCGCGAGCGCCTCCACCGAACTGGCCTCATCTGCCCCGAGGACTGCCGCTATAGACTCGGGGAGACCGTCGCGGTCGTCGGAAGGCATCGCAACCACCACCGCCCGCCGGCCCGGGACATTGGCGGCCAGTTCAGGCTCAGCCTGGATGTCAGACGCAGAGACGACGAGCAGCGAGCTCGCGGCCCCTTGCGCCTGCTGCAGGGCTGCTTCCGGGGTGTCGGCGAATGTATGTCGGAAGCCAAAGCGGCTGAGCGCCTCGACGATCTCCGCACGGTGACCGCCGGGGTCACCGAGAATCACCGCGGCGACGCGGGAAGGCGGACGGGTGGACGTGAGGGTTTCGGCCATGGCTCTCCCTCTAACTATCGACCGCTGACTGGCTCATCCCCAGTTGTAGCCACTAGCCGAAGAGCGGCCCGCCCTTGTCGATCACGGTGCCGTCCAGCGCCACGACGCTCGGTCGCTCCTCGCAGTAGCCTTCGTTCTCGCACTTGTCGAAGACGAACGCATTGCGGCCCTTGTCGTAGTCGATCTTCCAGGTGCCCTGGATGATGCTGTCGGTGCCGTCTTCAAGCTGGGCCTGCAAGACGGCGATCAGCGCGGCTATCTGTTCTCTTCCCATGTTCCCTAACCCCCGCGGGCACTCAGTCGCCCGCCACTGCTTCTGTCAGCGGCTCCAGTGGTGGCGTTACGGTCGGCCTGCCTTTGATACCGCTGTAGGCCATCACGGTCGCCGCCGTCACCACGAGCACGCCCGCTGCCATCACGAAGATGGTTGTCCGCTCGCCGGCCGCATCCGCCAGCAATCCGAACGGCAGCCCCGCGAGCCCGTTAATGCCCCAAGCCATCATGGTGAGCGACATAACGCGCCCGTAGTATTCGGGAGCCGATTCTTGCATTACGAGCGCGTTGTTCAGCATCTGGAAGGCGCCGGTGCCGGCTCCTGTGAGCAGCATCGCCAGGATCGCTACTTCGAACGTGGGCGCCGCCGCCAGGATCAGGAGTGACACACCCAGCGCGGCGGCTCCGCCTAACATCAGCGGCCAGGCGTATTTCGAATTCGCCGCCCCTGCGATTGCGACGGTCACGATCAGGCCGGTTACGGCCGTCGCGGAGACAAGGATCCCGAGGTCCTTGGCCGGGTGTCCCAGTTCGTTCTCGAGGTAGCCCGGAAGAATGACCTGGTACGAATATCCCATCATCACCACGAGGATGAAGCTGATCGCAAGGAGGCTCAGGCGGGGCCTGCCCGCAACGTGGCGAACGCCGTCGCGGAGGTCACTGATCATGCCCGTCCGTGCGCCATTTCCAGGGCGGGCCGCAGTATTGGGGAGGCGCCAGAGGGTGGCCACCACCAGAACGAAGATGATGCCCATCGCAAGGTAGGTCCCACCCGTGTCGACCAGGGGCCAGGCGATGAGGAGACCGGCAAGCAACGGGCCGATGATCCGTGTCCCGGTCATCGCAACCTGCGTGAGGGCGATGCCGTTCGGCACCATCCGCTCCGGCAACAAGTCGCCGACCCAGGCCTGCCGGGCCGGTGCAATGAAGGAAAACACGACACCGAGTAAGAACGTTGATCCAACAAGCAGCGGGATTGTGATTACGTCAGCGGCGATCAGGACTCCGACGGCGAAAAAGTTCAGCCCGGCCAGGGCCTGGCCGACAAGCAGCAGTCGCCGCTTGGAGATACGGTCGGCGACGGCACCGCCAAACGGGGCAATGAGGAGTGAAGAAACGCCCATGCCCATGGAAACGATGCCGACGGAGCCGTTCTTCCCCGTCAGGTCGAAGGCGACGACCGACTGGGCGACCCACGACATCATGAAGGCCATAAAGGCGAGCGTCGTTCCCAGCCAGAGGATCCGATAGTCGCGGTTGCCCATCGCCTCAAACGTCGCGGTTCGCCAACGTTGGAGGCCGGACGCGGGGCGGTTCAGTGTGGTCATTCCGCCGAATCCTAGAGGAATCGCCAGCCGCGCGATACGCCGGTATCGTTCACCCTGCAATGGCCCAAGTGTTTGTGACGAGGACGGTACCGGGTCGTCCGCTCCAACTGCTGGAGGCCGCTGGCCACTCGGTCACCGTCTGGCCCGGGGATATGCCCCCGGCAGGGGATGACCTGGAGGCCAATGTCCGGGCTTCAGCGGGGATCCTCACCATGGTTACCGACCGCATCGATGCGGCGCTGATGGCCGCAGCGCCCGGCCTTCGTGTCATCGCCAACATGGCCGTTGGCTACGACAACGTGTCGCCCGCTGATGCCAATGCTGCCGGCATCTGGCTTACGAACACCCCGGGCGTCCTGGCCGAGACCACAGCGGACCTCGCCTTCGGGCTGCTGATGGACGCGGCCCGAAACCTCACCGCGAGCGACCGCGATACCCGCGCCGGTGGCTGGAAGACATGGTCGCCGACAGCATTCCTCGGCCACGACGTCTACCGGGCGACGCTCGGCATTGTCGGCCTCGGCGAGATCGGGGGAGCGATGGCCCGCCGCGCCCGTGGCTTTTCGATGCGCATCCTCTATGCAAGCCGCACACGCAAACCGGAACTGGAGTCCTCGCTGGGATTGGAATGGCGCTCGTTCGAGGAAGTGCTGGCCGCCTCCGACTTTCTTTCGCTCCATGTGCCCCTGACGCCCGAATCCCGACACCTTATAGGCCGGCGTGAGCTTGCTCTGATGAAGCCTGGCGCGATTCTCGTGAACACCACACGGGGCGCGGTGGTGGACCAGGACGCCCTCGTGGAGTCGCTGACTTCGGGACATCTGGGTGGCGCCGCGCTCGATGTGACGGACCCGGAGCCGCTCCCCCTCGATCACCCGCTCTATCGCCTCCCCAATGTCGTCATCACGCCGCACATTGGCAGCGCCAGCCTCACGACGCGTGCAAGAATGGCGGAGATGGCGGCGGCCAACATCGTCGAGGTGCTGGCCGGCCGGGAGCCACTGAACCCCGTCAACAAACCTTCCAAACCTCGCTCAGCTTGACACAATGCCAGCCGACGCCGGACAAGTAGTGTGTACCACCACGCCCAGGCGTCGAATTCCGGAGGGTCCAACTGACTGATCGAGATGTCGCAGGCAGCAATCTTTGGATTGCTGAAGAACTCTGGAACCTCGGTGCCATCGAATTAGGGGACTTCACCCTCGGCCGCACGGCCGTCCATTCGCCCGTTCACATCAACGTGCGCCGCCTGATCAGCACACCGATGGTGCTCGACAGCTGCGCCGGCATCATGCGGGCTGAACTTGATGCGCTTCGCTCCATGCGAAACGCCCCGGTGAAGCCGTTCGGCGTCATCTGTGGCGTCCCGTTCGGAGGCCTCCACCTGAGCACCGTCTATTCGGTGCGCACTGCCATGCCCATGATCTACCTGCACCCGCCGGGCAAGGAACGGGATGCGATGATCGAAGGCATCTACCGGCCCGGGCAGTCGTGCCTCATCATCGACGATCTCGTGACGGGTGGCGGTTCGATCCTCGAGACCGCCCGTCAGCTTCGCGACTACGGCATCTACGTGTATGACGCGATAGCGCTGGTGGACCGCCAGGAAGGTGGCCGCCGCGCGCTCAAGGCTGCAGGGATCAATCTCACGAGCGTCCTCACGCTGGAACAGATCGCCAATCACCTTCATTCGCGTGGCCACCTCGACGCCGACTGGCACCGTCGCATTCTCGACTACATCGCTGCGGCGAATGACGGCTAGGGAGGCATGGTCGTCACTTTCCGCCTTTCCCACGCCATGACCAGAGTGAAGTCTGCGTGAGTGGCGAGGTTGGGAACGGTGATGTCGGAGACGATCACGAAGGAGCAGACCTCGCAACGCGCGCCGCTGCGCGTGACGCCGATGCCTGGTCCGAGCTTTTCGAGCGGCACTACACTTCCGTCTACAGCTTCGTCCGCTACCGGCTGCGCGGGGCCGATGAGGCGGAAGATATCGCAGCGAACGTCTTCGAAGTCGCCTACGCGAACGTCCATCGCTTTGATTATCGCGGGGTTCCCATCCAGGCCTGGCTCTTCGGGATTGCCCGCAACCTCGCCCGCGACCACATCAAGAAGCAACAACGACGCGGCTACCACGAGGAGATCACCGAAGCCATGACGCCACCCGAAGCACCCGAGACCACCGCTGTGGACATGCGCCAGGATATCGCCGCGGCTATGGGTTCGCTGACGGATGATCAGCAGACCGTGCTCTCCCTGCGCTTCCTTCTCGACAAGTCTGTCGCGGAGACTGCGGTCCTCATGGAGCGCAGCGAAGACGCCGTGAAGAATCTCCAGCGACGGGCCCTCGGCGCTATGCAGCGGGCTCTCGAAGACGCCGGGTACGAGAGGTCATCGCCATGACAGAGCGAATGGACGATCTCTTCGCCGCGGCCCTGACGTCAGGCGTCATTCCCGACGATGTGACCGATGACGAGCGCCGAGAACTCCAGGATCTCCTGGCCGCCACGCAAGCGCTTTCGTCCCAGGCGGCGCCGGTTCGCCTTGAAGCGGAGGCGTCGTTGCCTGTCGCCCGCTCCCGGTTCGAGCGTTTCCTCCAGGAGCAGGCCGCGGTTGTCCCGGCCAAGAAGCCAAAGAGATCCGGCGGGTTCTTTTCCTGGTTCCGCGGCTCGGGCGGCTACATGCGGACCTTCGCAGCAGCAGCCGCGATCCTCGTCCTCGTCGCTGTCGGCGCCGTCGCCGTCCCCGCGCTCTTCAATGATGTGGAAACTGCCAACGCCGAAGTCCTCGTTCCTGGCGAATACGTCCAGTTCGAGGCAGTTGCCGGCGAAACAGCGAACGACGCCTTCGCGGCCGATGCCGACTTCGGCAACGTCCAGGTTGTCCTCGACCAGCACACTGAGCTGGTCGATAGCGGCGGGAATCCCACGGCTGACGTCCAGCCCGGGCGGCTCGTGGTCGTGGGTGGCGTCGTGGGCGACGACCACCGCGTACAGGCCAGGACAATCTCCGTTTCCGAGAGTGATGTGGCCCGGCCACCCGAGCGGCCGCCCAGGCCGCTGGATCAGTTCCGCGACATCGGTGGGCGCATCGTCGCGCTCACCCTGGGGGATGATGGCCAGCCTCGAGTCGCCATCCTGACCGACAAGGAACTGGTTGTCGTCAAGGTCGACGCACCTTCCCTCGAAGCGCTGCTCCAAAACGTCGACACGGCAATTGGCACCGACGTGACGGTGGTACGAGTCGATGGTTCGGGACGGACGGTCTTTGGCATCGAGCGGGCCCCGGACGGCGGTGAGAACAAACCTCCGCCGGGGCAAGACCGCCCGAAGCCTGATCTGCCTTCTCTGTCCGGCGTCGTCCAGGCCGTCAACGGTGCGGTGCTCACCATCGCCACGCCCGACGGCGCCCGTGACATCAGGCTCACGCTCCGTACCCAGTACCGCGTGGTGGACCACACGTTCGATGTCTCGCAGGTCGGGTCTGGCGAAGTCGTCGGGCGCTTCGTGACGGCGTTCCTCTTCCGCCCCGAAGGCGGCATCGGGATACCGGCAGCTGACACCGTGGTCATCGGACAGGTCGCACCCTGAGTTGGCGAACACGAGAAAGGCCACCCTTTGGGTGGCCTTTCTTCCATCGCCGGGATGTGCGCGTGGACTAAGGGAGGCTAACGGTAGCCTCGCCGGGCGTTGTCTTCTTACCGTCGGGGTTTTCGGTCCAGATTTCGAGGTCAACCAGCTTTTCGCCGTTCTCCTCGTACTTCTTGGTCACGATGCCCTTGCAGGTGATGTCCTGATTCGGGAAGTCCATGCCGCGATAGCTGCAGCCGAACATCTTGATCCGGCCTTCGTTGCCGACCCAGTCATGGAGCAGCTGGCCGAGGAACGCATGCTTCAACGCCCCGTGAACGATGATGTCCTTGAGGCCGGTGCCGGTTGCGAACTCTCGATCGTAGTGAATCTGGTAGAAGTCCCCTGAGCCCGCGGCCCAGTGCACCAGCTGCTGTGTTGAGCAGTTCTTCTTGAGGACGGGGATCTCCATCCCCTCCTTCACGTCAGCCCATTTTGCTCCCATAGTTCGTCTCCCTCCTTAGTAGCGGATGCCGGTGCCGGTCGAAATGGCGACCGTCTTGCCGGACTGGTTCTTGTAGACGGTCTTGCTCGTGGTGACGAGCATTTCGCCGATGCTGCCTTTGGTCTCTTCGTAGTTCGCGACGTGGCTCGACGCGGTCAGCACATCTCCTGCGCAGATGTCTTCGAACTGTTCGATGATCGTGCCACCGTTGAGAACTCGCTTGAGCGGGCGGCTCGGCTCGGCCGACGGGCCACGGCGGCGACCGTCACCGGCCTTCGGATTGAATACCGGCGTGCCGAGGTAGCCGGGAGGGGTTGGAAGGCTCCGATAGCCGGCCTTCTTCGCCGCCGCCTCGTCGTAGTAGACCGGGTCGGTGTGGCCCACCGCGCGGGCGAACATCCGGATCATGGTCTTGTCGACTTCCAGGGTCCACGGTTCCGATTCCTTCCCAATTTCCGCCGTCATCGCGTCGGTGATGAGCGGTTGGGTCGCTGCTTCTGTCACGTGCGTCTCCCTTTGAAACTTACGACCGAACAATAGCGAACCACGGGCACCTCCTCAACCACTGCGTGGAGACAGCTCTACGTCTTCGTGCGATGGCAATTCAGGGTTTTCCACCCGGCTACACCAGTACATCCCGCCGCGAATCAGGGATACGCCAATGCTGGTGCCAGAGACCCCGCCCTACGCTTCCATGAGCAACGAAGTTCGGCGGAGGCGTCCATGGGTCCCGGAAGTCCCTTTGCACCATACCTGGAGCGCTGGAATCAACTTCCCCGGTCGCGACAGGTGACGCTCCTCGGGATCATTGGCATCGCCGCCGTTGCCATCTACTTCGTCTTCATCGCTTCCACCAAGCCCAACCTCGTCGTGGCCTACAGCAACCTCGCGCCCGAGGATTCCGCCTCCATCGCCGATGCGCTTGAGTCAAAGGGCATTCCCTACGAGATCGGTGGCGGCGGCAGCACCGTCTCCGTGCCCGCCAATCAGGTCGCTGAGGTCCGGATCGACCTCGCCCAGCAGAACCTGCCCTCTGGTGGCACTGTGGGCATGGAACTCTTCGACCAGACCGACTTCGGCGCCACCGACTTCACCAACCAGGTGAACTACCAGCGCGCCCTCGAAGGTGAGATGGCCCGCTCGATCAACACCCTGGATGGTGTCCGGGGAAGCCGTGTCCACCTCGTGCTCCCCAAGGAAGCCATCTTCGCCCAGGACCAGCAAGACGCTTCAGCCAGCGTCCTCCTTCAGCTCGATCCGACCGCGAATCTTACCCAGGACCAGGTGCAGGGCATCGTCCATCTCGTTTCGAATTCCGTTGAGGGACTCAACCAGGAGCACGTCACGATCATCGATGAGACGGGCCGGGCGCTCTACGACGGCGCCTCGCTCGCTGGAGCCTTCGGCACGACCGGCACAAGCACCCAGCTGGCTCTCCAGCGTGATTACGAACGCCAGCTCCAGCGCGACATCGAACAGACCCTGGCACAGGTCGTTGGCGTTGGGCGTAGCGCCGTAACCGTCCGCGCCCTCATGAACTTTGACGAAGTGACCCAGACGGAGAACAACTACGACGCGACGCCTGTGCCACGCAGCTCGACCTCGACCACCGAGACATGGACTGGCGATAACACCACGGTCTCCGGCATCCCGGGCACCGATAGTAACGCCGGCGCCGCCGCCGACAACGCCGGGACGGGGAACAGTACGTACACGCGGGAAGAGACGACGGTAAACAACGAGATCAACCAGACGACATCCACCACGGTGAAGGCGCCCGGCACACTTGAGCGACTTAGCGTCTCGGTGGTCCTCGATGAGAGCGTGACGGCCGCCCAGGAAGCCGCGATCTCCAGCGCTGTCGCCGCGTCAGTCGGACTCGACCAGGTGCGCGGCGATACCCTGAGCGTCACCCGCATTCCCTTCGACGAGAGCGTCCGCGATTCGCTCATCGTTCCCGCGGGCAATGGCATCGGCCAGTACCTGAGCTATCTCAAGCTCGTACTCCCAATCCTCGCCATCGTCCTTGCCTTCGTTCTCGTCATGCTCCTTCTGCGCTCGCTTTCCAAGCGGCAGCTCTCCCTGCCGCCGATCGCTCCGCCCCGGGTGCTGCCCGAGATGCAGATGATGCCGGCATTGGCCAATGCGACAGCACCGATGCCCGAGCTCGAGCCGACGGCCGATCCTCACGCCTCCCGCGTCCTTGCCCTCGCGGACCAGAACCCGCGGGCGGTGGCCGACGTGGTCCAGACCTGGATGCGTGAGGAGAACTAGGCGTGGCCGGGACAACCGCCGTGAAGCTTGGAGGGCGGCGTCGCGCAGCGGCGCTGCTCATCACGCTTGGAAAAGAGCGGTCTGCCGAGGTCCTACGCCATTTGAGCGATGAGGATATTGAGCGTCTCACCTGGGAAATCTCGGCCCTTGGCGAATTGCAGCCGGAAGCCCGCCGCGATGCCCTCGAAGCCTTCGAGGAAGCAGCCGTCGCGAACAACGTCATCTCGCTCGGCGGCCTCGAGTACGCCGAGGAAGTCCTCCGGCTCGCCCTCGGCGACGACAAGGCGCATGAGCTCATCGACCGCCTGTCGGCAACTTCGCCGAAGGTGCCATTCGGATTTCTCCGGCACCTCAACATTCAGCAGCTCGTCAACTTCCTTCAGAGCGAGCACCCGCAGACCGTCGCCCTGCTGCTTTCCTTCCTGACCAGCGAAAAGGCGGCCCAGGTCCTCAGCAGCCTCGATGGCCCGGTGGCCGCGGACGTCGCCCGCCGCGTGGCCACGATGGAGCGTGCCAACCCGGACGTCGTCTCCGAGGTGGAGTCGGTCATGCGCCGCAAGCTCAGCGCTGTCCTCCAGCCCACGCGCGAGACACAGCAGATTGGCGGCATCGACGTACTCGTCGAGCTGCTCAAGCAATCCAACCGGATGGTTGAGAAGGCGATCATCGAGTCGCTCGAGGACAACGAGCCCGAGCTTGCCGACGAGATCAAAAAGCGGATGTTCGTCTTCGAAAACATCTCTACGCTCGACGACCGCTCCATCCAGCGCATCCTTCGCGAGGTTGAGGTCCGCGACCTTGGTCTCGCTCTCAAGGCCACGCCTGAAGGCGTGCGGGACGTCATTACCAAGAACATGTCGCAGCGCGCCGGTGCGATGCTTCGCGAGGACATGGAAGCGTCCGGGCCCGTGCGCCTGCGCCAGGTTGAAGAGGCCCAGGCCCGCATCGTCGAAGTCATCCGTCGCCTCGACGAGGCCGAAGAGATTGTGATTGCGCGAGGGGGTGACGATGAACTCGTCTCCTAAGCGCGGGCGCATCCTCCAGACCGAGTACTCAAACGACGATGTCTACGTCCTCGGAAGGCAGGCGAGAACCGCCGTCGACCACCCGGCGCCGTTGGCCACGGCTACCTCGCTGGTGAGCGCCGCCACGGCACGACAACGGCGAGCCGAAGAAGAAGGCACTGCGCTCGTCGAAGAAGCGAAGCTGGAGGCCGCGGCAATCCGCGAAGCCGCTCGCCAGGAGGGCTACGAAGCTGGACGGGAAGCAGGCCTCGTTGCCGGCCGTGCCGATGCGGAGACCGAGGTGCGCGGCCACCTCGACCTCATCCGCCGGGCCGCGGAGGAGGGTCGTAGCATCCGCGATGGCATCGTGGACCAGTCGACCGCCGTTATTGCCCGGGCGGCCATGCTCGTCGCAAGGCGCATTATCGGCGACTACTACGAAGCCAACCCCGGGGAGACTGCCACCGCCGCCGAGCAGGCCGTTCGCGCTGCCGCCACACAACAGGTCGTGAGCCTTCGTGTCCATCCCTCCGTCGTGGGCAGCGTCCAGGCTCGCCTTGCCGACTTCGCCGATGTGGTCATCGGTGACGAGGCGATCGAGGTCGGCGGTTGCGTCATCGATCTCGCCCACGGCTCGATCGATGCCACCCTCGACAGCCGCATTTCTCTCATGGAACTGGCACTGCAGCGTTCGGCGGGGAGCGCGCAATGAACCTTCCTGGCGGCGTCCATGCCATGCTCGAAGCGGCGGCGACTGCCGATGTTTACCGCCGGACCGGCACGGTTGTGCGAGTAAGCGGCGAAACGGTCGCTGCAAAGGGGATCAACCTCCGCCCCGGGGAACTCGCCTTCGCCGAGGACCCGTCCGGACGTCCCGTCGCGCTGCAGTCGACGGGCTCCCACAGCGGGGAGGCAATCCTCTCGACCCTTGACCGGGGCACCGTCGCTACGGGCGCCCGCATTTTCGCTACCGGCGCCCTTGCCTCCGCCCCCACCGGATCGGCGGCGCTCGGCCGTGTCATCGACGCCCTCGGGCGACCGCTCGATGGTGGCTTCGACCTGGATGGCGCCCGCTGGGCCCCTTCCGGCGCCGAACCGCCCAATCCCCTCACCCGGCGACCCATCACTGGTGCCGTCGCTACCGGTGTTCGCACCATCGACGGACTCCTCACGCTCGGACGCGGCCAGCGCGTTGGGGTCTTCGCAGGCTCGGGCGTGGGCAAGAGCACGCTCCTCGGGATGATGGCCCGCGGGACCTCCGCGGATATCAACGTCATCGCCCTCGTCGGCGAACGCGGCCGGGAAGTGCGTGACTTCCTGGAGCGCGACCTTGGCCCGGAGGCGCTCCGGCGCTCCGTCGTCGTTACAGCAACAGGCGACACCCCGGCGGCGATGCGGATCACGGCCGCGCACGCTGCAACCGCCATCGCCGAGGGATTCCGCGATGACGGCCACGATGTCCTCCTCCTCTTCGATAGCCTGACGCGCGTCGCCATTGCCCAGCGCGAAATTGGGCTCGCCGCCGGTGAACCACCGGCGATGCGTGGCTATCCGCCCTCCGTCTTCAGTCGTCTGCCCCATTTGATGGAGCGAGCCGGCCCGGGCCCCACGGGCAGCATCACCGCCGTCTACACCATCCTCGTCGATGGCGACGACCTTGAGGACCCGATAGCAGACCTCGCGCGGGCGACGCTCGACGGCCACATCGTCCTTGATCGCGCCCTCGCCAACGCCGGCCAGTATCCGCCGATCAACGTGCTGACCAGTGTGTCGCGGCTCATGCCGCGGCTTGTTGACGGCCTCCACAATGAGGCTGCCCGCCACGTCCGCAGCCTGCTGGCCGCCTACGACGACGCCCGCGACCTCGTGAACATCGGCGCCTACGTCACTGGCTCCGATGCCACTGTCGATGAGGCGCTCCGCAAGCTTCCCGAGATCCGCGGCTTCATGCAGCAAGGCGCGGACGAGATTGTCCCGTTTGAAGAAACCGTGGCCGCAATCCTCGGCCTCGCCGATATCGCTGTCGTCCAGACGGAGGCGGAGCCGGCTCCCACCGAAGAGCCTCCGGTGGTGGACGATTTCGAAGAAGCCGAAGCGCTTGATGGCGAATTCGCTGAGGTGCCCGCATGAGCATCGATGAGAAGCGCCTGGCCCGCCTGCTCAAGCATCGCCTTCTCCTTGAGCGCATTGAAGAAGGCTCCTTCGCCACCGTTCGCCAGGCGACTGCCCGTCGCGAACGTGTGTACACCGGCAACCGACGCCGTCAGGTCGAGCTGTACGAAATGGGTGGTCCGGGCGCAGGCGACCTGGACACTGGCCTCGAACGCGGCCGATCGGCCTACAGCGTACGCGTGGGGCGGGACATTCAGTCGGCGGGCGCGGCCCTCGAAGCCGGGCGTCGTGAAGAAGCGGCGCAACGCGATGTGCTGCTCGCCCGCCGCCGCGACCGCATGGCCATCGAAGCCCTGATCGAACGAAACCGCGAAGCCGCCAAACACGCTTCGCGACGCAAGCAACTGCAACGCGACGACGAGTGGGCGGCCCGTGACTGGCTCGCTGCCCGAACACAGGAGGTACAGCCATGAACGTCTTTGGAGATCGCGGCCTTGGCCAGATCAGCATGTGGATGACCGGGCTGTCGCAGAGGCGCAACGCCACCGCCGACAACATCGCAAACATCGACACGCCGGGCTACGTCCGCCAGCAAGTCGACTTCGAGACCGAACTACGACGCGCCTTTGGGCAAAGCCAGAACGGGATGACGGCCACCAACCCGATGCACTACACCTCCGGCTCGTCGTCCTCCGGCATGGGCCTGCAGCAAACCCAGGCGCTCGAATCCTCCCGATCCGACGGCAACGACGTCAACATCGACGAAGAGATGGTGAGCCTGGCCGAGACGCAGTTGCAGTACCAGGCGGCGGCAACCGCCCTTAATCGCAAACTCGACACCCTTCGCAACATCCTGCGCTCGGTCTAAGGAGGCGCCACATGGGACTCTTCTCCGCAATCAACGCCACTCGTTCCGGCCTCGCCGCCCAGCGCGTCCGCATGGATGTCGTCGCGTCCAACGTCGCGAACATCGATACCACGCGCACCCCGGATGGCACAGGTCCTTACACGCGGAAAGTCGTCCGGTTCGAATCTGCGGGCGACGGGTCCAGCTTCCAGGCCGCCATGGCCCGGATCAACGGCAAGCCGGATTCCGGAGTTGTCCTCACCCGAGTGGAAGATGACACCAGCACCGAGGGTAAGCAGGTCTACGACCCCTCCCACCCGGACGCCGATGCCGATGGCTTCGTCCAGATGCCCAACGTCGAACTTGTCCAGGAGATGACCGACCTGGTCAGCGCCAATCGCTCCTACCAGGCGAATGGCACTGTCCTCAACGCACTCAAACAGATGGCCCTGCGCGCTCTCGATATCGGGACCCGCTAGAAACTTCACATTCGACCGAGGAGTTCTCCGGCGGGCAACTAGTCGGAAGCTCCCACATAAGTAGATGAATCGAGGCGAGCAGGGTGGCGATCAATCCAATTCAGGGCGCAAGCCCGACCATCCAAACTCAAGTGACCAAGACCGCTGCCGGCGGCGGTGGTGGCTTTGCCGACATGCTCGGTAAGGCGATCAACCAGCTGCAGGCAGTCACCGATACGGCGGATTCGAAAGTGCAAACACTGGCAACTGGTGGGGATGTTGAACTCCACGACGTCATGCTTGCAGTCGAAGCTGAATCGATGGCCATGAGTCTTGCGACAACCGTCCGCAACAAGGCCGTCGAGGCCTACCAGGAAGTCTTCAGGATGCAATTCTAAATGGCAGTCGTCAGCGCCACCCAGGCACCATCCGACCCGGTCCTCGCCATCGGCTCCTCCTCCACCAGGAAGGATGATGCAGCGACTGGCGACGATTTCGCGGCCGCTCTCAATGGTGCGGTCACCGCTGGCAAAGAAACGGCAACCGGGGATGCACCCGACGGTACTGTTGCCGTACTCACGCTGCCCATTCCTGCACCAAAGGCGGGCGAGGACGACGATTCGACGAAGAACGATGGGCTGGCGGCTCTCTTCGCGGCCCTCCCGGTCGCCCTGGACCCCACGGCCCCGATCACCGGCGCAGGAGAGGGCACGGATGCCGTCGCTGGCGTCGAGGCCCCCGCCACGCAGGGCGGCACCCTGGAGAGCATCGCAGCATTCCTTGAGCAGGCCGCCACCGAGGCAGACGAAGCTGACGCTCCGGCTGGAGCCGAGACCGACGAGCTCAACGCAGTCCTCGACGTCGACGGCGCCGCCCCGGACGGTGCCACCTCTGCGCCGGTCGCCTCTTCTTCAAAGAGCACTCCCGCTGTTGAAGGCGCCGACGCCCCAGCCTTCACCATCACGATCGCGACCGATGCTGCCACTGATGGGCCCGAAAAGCCCGAGACCCACTCGAAGGCGGACCCTTCGGCCGAAGTTAACGTCGACGCTGGCCAGGCCGAGGCCGCTACCGTCGCAGATGCTCCCCCCGACGCGCCGCCGGACAAAGCACCCCAGGCAACAGTGAGTGTGGTCCGCCCCGTCGGGAACGCTCCCCAAAAGAACACAGACGCCAGCACGGTGGTGAAGCCAGTGGGCCTCGACACTGCTGCCGCGGTGGCCACCGGCACGAAGGACGATTCGAAGGTCTCGGATTCCATCAACCAGCCTGTTGCGAACCAGGCTTCACCGGCTGCCGCACAGTCTCAGCCCGCGCCTGCAACAGTTCCCGCCCAGCAGTCACCCGTGACGCAGCAACCCGTGCAGATGCAGGGACAACCACTGCCCCAGGTTGCCGATGCCATCGTCGACCGCCTGAACAACGATGGTGGCGAAGCCCGTGTCATTCTCGACCCGCCCGGCATGGGTGAGATCGTGATCAAGCTCCACGCCACCGGTGGCCACGTCCACGTCGAAGTCATCGCCCAGCGCGCGGATGCGCTCCAGGTGCTCCGTGATGGTTCGCCATCACTTCAGACGCTGCTCCAGGACCGTGGCCTCGACATGGGTATGGCCCAGTTCACCCTCAGCCAGCAGGGGCAGGGTGGTCAGCAACAAGCGCCCGACCAGTCCCCCAAGAACACAGGCAATGGCTTCGCCCAACTGATGGGTATCGATGAGCCGGATGCCACTAACCGCAACTTCAACTTGCTGCGCGCCGCCTACAACCCCGACGGCGCACACCTCTACAGGGTCTAGGAGCAAACACCATGGGACTACCTGTCGATCCGGTCACGAACCTCCAGAACAACGCGTTGCAGGCGGTCAAGGCGGCTCCCACGAACGACCTTGGCAGCGTGGATTTCATGAACCTGATCATCACGCAGATGCGCAACCAGAATCCGCTTGACCCTCAAAGCAACAGCGATTGGATGGCTCAGATGGCCCAGTTCGAGTCGCTGAGCCAGATGAAGACGATCTCCAGCGGCATCCAGGTGATGCAGGGCCTTGAAGAACTCTCCAGCGCAACCTCAATGATTGGCAAGCAGGTCACCGGTCAGCAGACCAACGCAATCAACCTGGTCAGGGACATGGTTGGCCGCGAAAAGTACGGTGCCCCGTTCCTCCAGCTCTCCAGCGCCCAGAAGGTCGATGTCAACCAGGACACCCGCGTGGTGGCCGCGGCGGCCGACGTGCCGAATGCCGGTCGCGAAGTCACCGGTACCGTCGATCGCGTCGTTGTCGGCCCCGACGGCATCCCGATGCTCTGGGTGAATGGCAAAGCTGTCGACCTCTTCACCGTCGGGCAGGTGTCCTGATGCGAGTAGGACAGGCTGGCGGACCCGGTGGTATCGGCGCGCCGTCGCCGACGCCAGCGGGTGCCCACCTTGCCGCAGCCAGCGGCTTTGGCGATGCGCTCGCCACGGCCAGCGACCGTTTGACGCTGAGCCGCCACGCCCAGCATCGCGTCGATCGGCGAGAGCTCACGCTCGGGCACGAGCAGATGCAGCGCATCCAGGGGGCGGTTAACAGCGCGGCCCAGAAAGGCGCTCGCAACAGTGTCGTGATGGTCGACGACCTCGCGGTCGTCGTGGACATCAAACAACGCATGGTCGTCACGGCCATGGAACGGGAGGGGAGCCGCGATCGCGTGTTTACGAACATCGACTCGGTGGTTATCGCCTAGCCGTTCAACCGCACAACTCGGGGCTGGTCCGCATCGTCGGGAAGCCCAGGAACCACACAAACCACAGCCGGCCAGAAACCGGCAACGAAAGGGCTACCAACTATGATGCGTTCACTTTTTTCGGCGATTTCGGGCATGCGCAATCACATGGCCTTCATGGATGTCGTCGGCAACAACATCGCCAACGTCAACACCATCGCCTTTAAGTCCAGCCGCGTGACCTTTCAGGACATCCTGTCCCAGAACGTGAAGGGAGCGAGCTCGCCCCAGAACGGCCGCGGCGGCACGAACCCCGCCCAGATCGGCCTCGGCATGACCCTCGGTGGCGTTGACACGGTCATGACTCAGGGCTCGCTGCAGTCGACCGGCAAGCTGACGGACTTCAGCATCCAGGGCGATGGCTTCTTCATCGTCAGCGACGGCCAGCGCGACTACTACACCCGCGACGGCGCCTTCGACATCGGAGTCGATGGCGGCCTGGTGAACCCGGTCACCGGTCTCCGCGTGATGGGCTGGCAGGCCGACGCCACTGGCGTTGTCGATACCGACCTTCCCCTCGCGCCCCTCGACATTCCCTTCGGCACCCGGATCAGTGCTCAGCCTACCGCCGATAACGGGAACAGCATGGGCATGGTGATGAACGGCAACCTCGACTCCGGCGAGGCGCTCTACGCCGCCGGTCCGCCCGAGGTTGGAGTGGTCGGCACCACAGTGACCGCCTACGACTCGCTCGGCAACACCCACACTATCAAGCTCGACTACCGGCATACCGCGACCAACGAATGGACGCTCGTCGCCAACTTCGACAACGACGACGCCGACACGGACATGAACAACCCCGTCACCGTGACAAACGGCGTTCTCAAGTTCACGGCCTCCGGCGTCCTCGACACCTCAGTCGCCAATAACGGCAACGTTGGCCTCAGTCTCGCCAGCCTTGGCACAGGCGCGACTGACCCGCTCGCCTTCACGGTCGACATGACCGATTACACCCAGTTCGCAGGCCAAAGCCAGACCAACCTCTCGAGCCAGACCGGCTTCCCTGCCGGTGCCCTTGTCAGTTTCTCCGTCGGCAGCAGTGGCGAAATCAGCGGTATCTACTCCAACGGCGCCAACCGCGTCATTGGCCAGCTTGCCCTGGCCAGCTTCGTCAACCCCGGCGGCATGCAGCGGGTGGGCCAAAACCTCTGGACCCCCAGCGCCAACTCCGGTGAAGCGCTTACGGGCACGCCAAACAGCAACGGCCGTGGCGTGGTGAATACCGGCACTCTCGAGAACTCCAACGTCGACCTCGCCCAGCAGTTCACCAACATGATCATCGCCCAGCGTGGTTTCCAGTCGTCATCGCGGGTCATCACCGCCAGCGACACCATGCTCCAGGACCTCGTCAACATCATTCGGTAGGTAGTGAGAAGCCGGAGGGGGCTCGCGCTCGCGGGTCCCCTCCGGACCCTCTGATGAAACGACCCCCGTATCTCAATAAGCTTGCCACCGCGGCCATCATTCCTTTGGTCGCGGTTGGCTTCTTTGTTGCCCTGCAGGGCGCCGGTTCAAGCGAACCGGGCAAGACCTTCGTTCCTGAAGGTGAACTCATTCTCGCCAACCTTCGCGACGAATCGCTCACCTTTTTCGATTTCCAACACGGCGAGCGTGTCGACGTCGCGCTGGCTGGCCCCCCGCACGAGATGCTCAAGGTCGACGGCAACCTTTTCGTCACGATGGGCCGGAAAGACCTCGTCGCCGAGGTCGATATCGCAAGCCGCACCGTGGAACGCTATCTCGTGCTGGATGGCGGGCCGCACGGTCTCGCGACCGACGGCCAGAATCTCTATGTCAGCCTTGACGACGCCAACGAAATCGTGGTCCTCGACCTCGGAACGCTTGCCGAGTCGGGCCGCATCGAGACGGGTGCGACGCCTCACATCATCGAGCGGTACGGGAGCACGATTTTCGTGGCGAACAGCGGCGATGGGACCGTCAGTGCCACCGGCGGAGAGACGACAGTCACGGTACCGACCGGCTCGGTTCCCGAGTCACTGGCCGTCGCCGGTCCGTCCGCGCTCGCCGTGGCGAATTCGGCCGACGACACCCTCTCGCTCCTCGCCTTGCCCGGGATGTCTCCCGTTGCCGACTACGCCATCGGTGGTCGGCCGGTGCGCGTGGTGCCTTTCGGCGATCTCCTTCTCATCGCCCGATCGAGGTTTGGCGACCTTGCCGTCCTCGACCCGGTCAGCGGCGAATTGCGCGCGGCGGTCGGCATTGGCCAGCTCACCGACGGAATCTGCGCTGCCCCTTCAGGGGCCTGGGTAGCGGTGGCCGCCAACGGCGACAACCGGCTCCGGATCATCGATACGGAGCGTTGGCGCCGTTCGATGGACTACGACACCAGCGATGGTCCGGGTTCCTGCCTCTGGCTCGGGGACGACTGACGCCCACTGGATGCGATAGTCGCGCCCTATCGCGTAGCCTTGTACTCATCGCCGATGTCCGCCGAATGTCAGCTTGGTGGTCGTTTCTCGCGCTGCAGGCGGCCTGCCGGTCACACCTGTCAGTACTGCGCGCGTCCATTCTGCGAATTGCACACGCACTTCGCCGAAGGGCACGAGGCCGTCTGTTCGCGCAAAGAGTGTGCCGCCAAACAAGTCGACATGGTCGCCCACGAGCAGTATCGCCGCGATGTCCTCCTGCGGAATAACTCCCGTCTGTGCGGCCAGCCCGATTGCACCTGGGAGCCGCCCGCGGTGTTCGAGTGCTCCCTCTGCCAGGGGCACTTTTGTCCCGACCACGTCCACGACCGCCTCTACTCGATGCCCGACGGACTCTCGCGCTCCGAGCGCAACCTCAGCCTCTGCGAGCATTGCTGGGAGCGCCGCAAGATCTGGCAGAAGCGCTAGCCGGCCGACATCACCTCGGTTGGATCAGTGTGCCTCCATAAATACCCGGGTCGCTTCCCGGTATCGCGATCGCTCCGACGGCGCGGGCGTAATAGTCGGCCGGTCCCACGCCCCCGATGATCGCGTAGGCGTAACCCTCGGACCCCATGGCTCTCAGGCTCTGCAGGAGAAGGATGCGGCCAAGCCCCCTTCCTCGCTCTGTTTCGAGCACGGCGGTCGGCCCGAAATAGTTCGGACGAGTGGCGTGATAGGCCGCGAACCCGACGAGCGCTGCCCCCTTTGTGGCCACGTAGAGCGATGGTGGAGTGCGGTTGAACGTTGCCGCCACCTCGTCCGCCCAGTGCGGCCAGTGCTCTCGTACGAAGTCGTCGATCGCCGTCCGCTCGAATGACTCTGCTCGTCGGCAGGCGACGCCTGGCTGGAGAGCATCGAGATACGGCCGCACCTCCGGGAGGTCATAGAGCCGCACGAGCATGTCTTGCATTGTGGGTACGCCTAGTGGCTCAGGAACGAGGTTTCGCCGCCTACGAGGTGGTGGACGTCGTTGAGCCGGTGCAGCGCCCGCAGCCCCTCGCCAGCCGCCACGACGCTGATCGATGCGTGCGCCGGCCGGAAGAACATGTCGTAGGGCGAACCAACGATGTGGCCGATGTAGGCGTTGATCACGCCACCGTGGCAGGCAATGACCGCCCGGTGGCCCTCATTCGCAGCGATGATCCCCTCGATTGCATTGATCGTCCTCCGCCGGAAGTCATGGCTGGATTCTGAGTACGGATATACGTCCCAGCTCTTCTCGCGCAGCATCCGCTCGCGGATCCCCCGGAAGACCGTTTCGTTCACCACGTCGCGCGCCTGGACACCGTCGGGGAGGCCGGTGAAGATGCCCACTTCCTTCAGGTCGTCGATCTCCTCCACCTCCAGCCGGTGGTGGCGAGCGATCTCCCGGCCCGTTTGCCGCGCCCGTTCCATCGTGCTGGAATAGACCCGGTCGATGTGGTCGGCCGAAAGGCGTTCGCCGACGAGACGTGCCTGTTCGCGGCCGCGCTCGGAAAGCGGCGGGTCGTACGTGTCTTCGTGCTTTGCCGTCGTCCAGTCGGGAACGTGTTGTTCGCCGTGGCGGACGAGGAGGATTTCAGTCACTCCCTCGACGCCCGTGAGGAACGCCCTGTCGAAGATGCCTCGCTGTGTCGGCCGGTCCTGGGTCATGCGCCCGTGCCTCCCGCCTGTGAAATGTTGATCTCGCGATGGAACAGTACGTTCCCGGGCCCTGACGATACAATTTCCCTGCACCGGAGGTTCTATGGCGTTGAAGGTCGGGGTGTTGCTGGGTGGCTGGGATATTCAGGCTGGGACAACCGCCGGGATGGCGCTCGACGGGGCCCGCCAGGCAGAGGCGGCCGGACTCGATTCGCTCGTCGTTGGCGACCATGTGACCTTCCACGGCGCAGGGAACGATGGCCTCACCTTGCTCACCGCCTACGCTGCTGTGACGGAGCGCATCGAACTCAAGACATCGGTCTACCTGCTCCCTTTGCGACACCCCGTCCCCGTGGCGCTCCAGGCGGCACAGGTCGACCAACTGAGCGGCGGGCGGCTCGTCCTTGGCATCGGCATCGGCGGCGAAGATCCGCATGAGTTCTGGAGTTGTGGTGTCGATCCCCGATCGCGCGGCGCTCGCACGAACGAGTCGCTCCAGATCCTTCGCCGGCTCTGGACGGAAGATGAGGTTACCTTCGAAGGGCGCCACTTCCAGCTCGATGCGGTCACGGTTTATCCCAAACCGCTCCGGCCGATTCCCCTTTTCATCGGTGGCCGAAGCGACGCGGCATTCGCGCGCGCAGGGCGCTACGGCGACGGCTACACGGGGATCTGGCAGTCAGTCGAACGCTTCGCCGGTGCGGTAGCCGCGATCCGTGAGATAGCGGCGGAGTCCGGGCGTGGGGATGTCCCGATGGAGATGGGGATGCAGTTCTGGACCGCGGTTTCGGACGAACGCGAGGTTGCGCGTGCTCTTGTCGGTGGCGGGATGGAGGCGATGTATCGCGTGCCCTTCGAACGGTTCGAGCGGTATACGCCGTTTGGGACGGCGAAAGAGGTAGCCGCATTCATTGCGCCCTACATCGAAGCGGGCGCCGAACACGTGAACCTCATCCCGACCCAGGGGTCGCCGGCAGAGAACATCGAACAGGCGGCGGCTGTCCGCCAGGAACTTCGCTCGCTCTTCCCAGATCGCGCTTAGGCGGCACGGGTATTCGTCTCGAAGTCATCGCCGGCACGACTGAATGCGGCACGCGAGAAGTCGCGAATCGCTTCTCGCAACTCGTAGCCAATAACGGGCTTGCGGAGGAATCCGGCCGCGCCGAGGCGATAACAGTCCACGATCGCTCTGTCGGAGATGTCGTCATCAACGATGATGGCGGGTGGTTGGCGTAGCCACGCGCTCTGACGCAGGCGGCCGAGAAGCTCGATTGCGTTCATATCGCCTACCTGAAAGGCGGTAAAGACCAGTGACGGCGCCAACCCACGTTCGTCGAGCACGCGGATGGCATCAAGCCCGGAGGCCGCTTCGAGCACTTCGCATTCCGGCGTGAACTGCCGCAGGCCTGTCGCCAGCCGGTGTCGCTCAGGATCGTTGCTATCAACGACCAGGTATATAGCCCTCATCTGCCAACTCCTCGGTTGCTGGAGGAATCATCGGCAGGTTCGTCACCGATCTGTAACTTCCGCAGAGACAATTACCAGCGCTGGCCTGAAGGTGCGGCTTTGTCTGGTTCGCCGCGCGTCATGTGGCTCGCACCGGCGCCCGCCCGCCAGGGCCAGCTTTCGCCATCAGGTGCGAAAGCACCTGCCTCCCCCTGGAAGAGAGCCTCTGCCAGTTCGAGCGCCCGGCGAGCGCCAGCGACATCGTGGACGCGGAAAATGCGTGCCCCCTGCGCGTAGGCCGCCACCGTCGTCAGGTGCGTCTCGAGATCACGGTCCGTAGGAGGTGCACCCGTCACGCTCCCGATGTAGTTCTTCCGAGAGTGGGCGAGAAGGATTGGCTGACCGTGCACGGTGAACTCGCCAATCCGCCGCATCACCTGCAGATCCTCGTCGTGGCTCTTGCCGAAAGCGATGCCCGGGTCCACAACAATCGCTTCCCTTGCAAGTCCGGCCGCCCCCAACGTCGCGAGGTGGGTGGCGAGCCATTCGTTCGTTTCCGTCACCACGTCCTCATACATTGGTGGCGAGGGTGGGCGACGCTTCGGTTCCGAATAGCTGTAGTTCAGCACGTAACCCGCCCCTGCGTTGGCGGCGGCCTTGGCTGCGCCCGCCCCAAGCGTGAGGCCGCTGATGTCGTTGACGATCTCGGCACCGGCGGCCAGCGCCGCTTGCGCCACCAGCGGCTTGTAGGTGTCGGCCGAGACGATGTGCCCCTCGCCAGTCAGCGCCTTCACTGCTTCCCCCATAAGGTGTGCTTCGTGTTCCGGCTCTCGGACCGGGCGGTCGGCGCGCGCACTCTCGGCGCCCGCGTCGATGATGGAGGCGCCCTCGGCTCGGAGCGCATCGGCGCGTCTCACTGCGGCAGCAACGTCATCGCCAACGCCGTCGCCGGAAAAGGAGTCATCCGTCAGGTTGACGATGCCCATGAGCAACGGCCTGGCGGTCTCCAAAGATTGCGTCCGGAGCTTCCACGCTCCGACCGGTTCGAGGTAGCGCCGGATCGCCGGACCGAGTTCGCTCGACCGGCGTTCCAGCTCGGTCGCCAGACGTGCCAGGTCAGCCCGCGAGAGGCGTACCAGTACGCAATCGTCGAGGTGTTCGAGTCCCAGCCCGAGGCTGCTGGTGGAAAGGGTGAGCGCAAGGTCGTCGCCCTCGAAGAAGACAAGGTGCGGCGCACTGGCGTCGGCCGCCAGTTGCCACGGGGCGGGCGGCACGACCCGGAGCTTCACCAGCCCCTGCCTCCCAGGGCCTCCACCATCCGCCGGGCCTGCCAGAGGTGTTCAAGGTCATGCTGGTAGAGCTCGCGGATGGTCTCGCGGAGCGTACGCCGTCCACGGTAGGGATGGATCCCGGCCCTGTCCCAATCCTCGATCGAGAGATCCCAGAGCAGGTAGGAGTTGCGCCGGCGCTTGTAGTGGAACTCTTCGAGCAGCTCTTCCTCGTCGCAATCGTCGTAGTCCGGTGGGAACGGGATGTCGTCGAGGTCGGCATGCGGGATCGTTGGCTCGCGCATCGTGATGATCCGCTCGATCTGGTCGCCGATGGCGCCCTCCACCTGGTTCAGGTGGAAGCAGATGCCCATCAGCGACCAGTCTTCGTCCGGGGTCCGGCCCGTTTGCAACAACGTGCCAAGGCGCATGCCCCACATGAGTTCGCGAAACTCGCCCGAAGCTTCTCGCATGGCTTTGATCATGAACGAGGGATCGGCCCCGGCACGAGGTATGTACCGCATGTCGCCGATTGTACGATCGTCGGCGTGCCGGTTGGGTTCAGGTAATCACGAGGGGAGTCCCCGCCGCGCAGTGCGGGCATTCGGACGGGTCCCACGAGGCGACGGCCATGCTCAGGCAGGCATAGAGCGGAACACCGAAATCGACCTTGCCGGCCGACCGGTCGACGAGGACGCCGACGCCTATGACCTCTGCCCCATGGCGCTTCACGGCTTCGATGACGTCACGGATGCTGCCTCCGGTCGTGAGCACATCATCGACGATCAAGACCTTGTCGCCCGGGCCAACTTCGAACCCTCGCTTGAACTCGCGTCCCTCGCCATCATCGGCGCGCTCCGCGATCACATTCCGGAGACCGAGCTGGCGGGCCGTTTCGAAGGCAAGGATGACCCCGCCGGTCGTCGGCCCTGCGACGAGGTTCGGCGTCCCCCGGAAGTGGGAGGCGATCCGCTCGCACATCTGGACGGTGACGTCCGGCCACTGGAGGATCCGGAACTTTTCAAGATAGGTGTCGGCGTGACGGCCGCTGGCGAGTTGGAAGTGCCCTTTGAGGACACCGCCGCGCTGTTCGAGTTCTGCCTGGAGGTCTGTCGCTGTCATCCTTCGGTCGGAGGAGAGCGTAGCCCTGCCTGCCAGACGGGGCAACGTCCTACCTGGTCGCGAGGGCCGCCAGGTTCTCGGTTGGCCGCAAGTCGCTGGTCAAATGGGGCCGGCCATCCTGCTCGGAGAGCGAGCTACCGCCGTTGCCAATCAATCCGAAGGCGCTGAGCGGGAGATAGGTAAACTCCGCCCGCCCGATGATCAGGTCCTCCGCGATAAAGCCGATCTGCGAACTGCGGCTGTCCTTGCTGTTGTCTCGGTTATCGCCCATCACGAAGTAGCTATCCGCCGGGATGATGACAGCCGGGTAGTTGCCCTGGCCGCTACGGCCCCAGGCATCCTTCAGGTACGGCTCGATCAACTTTTGGTCGTTGATATACACCGCGCCGTCATAGACCTCGATCTTCTCGCCCGGCAAGCCGATGACGCGTTTGATCAAGTCCTGCTCCGGCGTGCTCGGGTCGCGGAGAACGATGATGTCGCCCCGCTCGGGCCCGTGGAAAACGTGCTTCGTCGGGTCGTCGCCGCCGTCGACGAGCGGGACATACTTGCCAAGCTTGTCGAGGTTGACCTCTGAGTACACAAGCTTGTTGACGATCAGGAATTGCCCATCAGTCAGGGTGGGGTACATCGAGCTCCCGTCGACCTTGAAGTTCTGGAAGCTGGCCCGGACAGAAAGGAACACGAGGAGCGCCAGGAGACCGGTCTCGACCAGTTCTCGCACCCAGGTGCGCGTCTTCTTGGCTTCGGCCGGGTCCTGTGCCCTGAGCGAACCGGCGAGGAACGCCGCTTCCTCAAGGTCGCCCTCCACGGGAAGGTCGAAGTCGTCGTCTTCCTCGGCGCCTTCGATCCAGTCGTCTTCATCGTCGAACGGTGCGCTTCCTGGCGTCGAGGTCCGTTGCGGCGCCATTCGCATCTTGGCGAAGCTCTGGACTTCCTGTGGCTCGATCAAGTCATCGACGATGCCCTGGGCCTCCGAACCGAACAGTTCCTGGAAGGCTCCGGGTTCGAGCGGCTCGTCCTCTTCGTCTACATCCGTTGCGGCGTGGGCCTCGAAGGCGCGGAGCACGAGATCGCGCTCCATGTCCTCTTCGTCGTGCTGGGCGAACGCCTCGTCGACGGGATCCGGTATAGGTTCTTGCTCGGGGAAATTGTCAGCCAACCATGAGCTGCGTTCGTCGTCGCGAGGGCTGCGGGCGATCTTTCCGAACGTGGGCGGCACCAGCTCTTCGTCGGCGTTGTAGCCGCTGGCGTCGGCAATCGCTGCCCAGGCGTCGGCGTCTTCATCCGCCTCCGTTGAGGGAACCGCTGGCTCGTGGACATTGGCCACGTCTTCGTCGTCGTCCACGAGCGTCGCCCACGGGTTGTCGCCTTCGACTGCGGCGGCAGGCTCGGCGTCTGGCTCTGGCTCCGGTGTCCAGCGCATGTCTGGCTCGTCCTGCGCCTGCGTCCAACTCGTGGCGGCGGGTTCCGGCTCGCTGCCCCATGGGGATTCGCTTGTGCCCGCGGCCGTGTCCTCGTCAGTTGTTGTTTCACCTGCGGCGGCCGCTGTCCAGGCTGCTTCGAACGCGGTGGATTCAGCAATGGCCGGAGATTCGTTGGGAGCGGCATCCTCGTCCCCCACGGCTTCCTCGTCAGCAGCCATCGACGCGCTGGCAGCAATGGGCCAGGTCTCGGTTTCGCCCGAAAGGGCCGCCTCGAAATCGGGCTCGGCACTGCCGGAAAGCGACCAGGCGTCCGGCTCCCGATCGACGGCAGTCGCTTCAACTTCTTTCGCGCCCTCGACCTGGTCTTCGGCCGCGCGGAGGGCTGCGTCGAAGTCGAATTCGTCGCTGTCAGGAACGCTGTCTTCGACGTCGATCGGTTCGGCGGGCGTCGCCAGGTCGGTGACAACGTCGGAGGCGTCGAGTGTGGCGACTTCGAATTCGAGCACCGCCACTGGCAAGGCTTCCGGCTCGGGCTCCGGTTCGTTCAGCGGCGATGGCTCCCCGCTCTCGTCCTCGGTACGGCCAAGTGCCGCGGCGAAGTCCCATTCATCGTCCGCTTCCGGCTCGGTGGCCCCGTCGTTGGATGCGGGCACCTGGAACGGTGCCGGCTCGGGCCCGACGACTCCTTCGGTGGCAGCTGTCGATTCCTCATCTTCGGCCCCGGCGTCGCTCCCCGACTCCATCTCGAATGCTTCCGCGAAGGCGGCGTCCTCGCCCCAATTGCCCCAGCCGTCTGATTCCGACGCTTCGGCTTCACTGGTCTCGACGTCGTCGCCAGCGGGTAGATCCGGCACGGCATCGAAGGTTGGCGCAACTTCTGCAATCGCGTCAGCGACATCTGGTTCAGCTGCTCCGGTCCGTTCAGCGGGTGTTTCGTCGTCCGGGTTCTCGGCGTCTTCCACGGAAGGCATAGCCAGGGATGCTACCGGTTCGGCGGGTTGCCACCACGCGTTCGGACTCGGCTTCGGAGGTTTCCTCGGTGTCGCTTTCCGGCGCCGTGATCGCAGGTTCCAGTGGCTCGACAACAGCTGGCTCTTCATCCAGTGGCGGGTCGATCACCGGTGCAGTGAACGCCGCCGGTGCCCAGGCATCATCGTCTTCTTCTGCCAACGCCGCGCTGCCCGGGATTTCTTGCGCGTTCTCGACGTCAGCTTGCTCGAAAGGGGCCCAGGGGTCCTCCTCGTCGTACTCCTCGGTCTCCGGTGCCTCCGGTTCGGAGGACGGCGACGACCAGGCCGCGGCATCGCGTGCGGCACTCCCCGCGGGCGCCATCCACGATGTGTCCAGTTGCCTTGGTTCCTCCTCGGCGGCAGTCACGGGCATCCAGCCCGACTCATCCATAGCTTTGAAAGGACTGTCCACATCCGACGACTCGACAAACTCGGCCTTCGCCGGCTCAGGAACAAGGGACACCTCTTCCGGCTCCCACTCATTCGCCTGCGCGGCCGGGCGGAGCGGCGCAGGGTCCTCGTCAACCGGCACCCACTCGCCTTCCGATTCAAACGATTCGACCGCTTCAGGCTCGTCATGGGATTCCGCGCCCAAAGATGCGTTTCAGAAGGCCCGGTTTCTTTTCCGCCGGTTCGTCGTCGTCGTTGTCGTCGCTGTCGTCGAGTTCCGCGCTCGCGGACATCGCCTCGTGGAAGTGGCTCGCCACGGTCTCGTCGACCCTGGTGGGGGGTTCGTCGTCCGCGGTCGGTGTCGTTGGCCAGACGATCAGGTTCGACGCGGTGACCTCGAAAGGCTCTGCCTCTTCATCGTCCTCGACTGCGGCGACGTCCTCGGCCTCGGCTGCGGCGACATCCTCATCCTCATCGATGACCCAGGCCGACGCTGCAACGTACTCATCGTCGTCTTGTCTACACCCTCGACTGCATCGGCAACTTCGTCGTCGTCTGAGATGTCGTCCATCGGTGGCATCGCCAACGCCGGGCCGGCGTCCGTGACTTCGTTCGGTTCTTCGGCGGCAAGCTGCACACCGTCTTCCTCGTCGGTGACGGTCACCGGTTCCCGATCATTATCGCCGGCGATCTCCATGTCATCGCCCTGCTCTTGGTCGGGAAGCTCTATCTCGTTCGCCGCATCGCCGACCGGCTCCGCGACGGCGGTCTCGTCGTCCATCGACGCTGCATGGCGGCGCCGGCGGAGCACCTCGAGCATGCTCGACTCGTCGGCATCCCTGGCGAGTTGGTTCCACTCATCGCCATCGTCGTCGGCGCTGTCGTCCACATCGGCCGCCAACTCCGCCACCTCGTGTTCGTCTTCTTCGGCTTTGCCGCTGGTGGCCCACTGGCGCATGCCGTCGACAATCGACCCTTCCTGGAGGCCGCTGCCGAACATCGCGTCCCAGCGACTCACGGGCGCATCGGGGTCGGGCGCGCTGTCGAAGGCCGACTTCTCGTCCTCGCTGCGAGATCGCCGAAGCAATGGGCGCGCGGCAACGTCTTCGTCCTCGGCCTCATCCGTGGCGGTCGTTTCCTCGGCGATGTTCGCGAGAGCCTCGAGCCGGGCACGTCGCTCCTCGCGGGACTCTTCGCTCAGCTTCGAGAATCGCGGCTTCTCGGTGGTCTCTTCGGGAGCCTGCTCGTCTTTTCCACCGCCGAACCAGCGGCGCTTCTTCTCGCCACCCTTCGGTTCCGATTCCTGCCTGCGCTGCGGCTGCTGTTGAGCCTGCTTGTTGAGCAGTGTCTGTCGCAGGTTTCGGTTCTTCTCTTCCTGCCGTTCCCAGGCACCCTGGGGCAGATCGAAGTACCAATCCTGGGTCTCATCTGGGGGAGACTCGAACACCTCGTCCAGGCGTTCGCCGTCGCTTTCCATCGTCATCAGACTATCACAGCCTCCCAGTCACGCTGGTTCGGCAGAGTCGCACTTTACAGGCGATTGACCTACCCTCCCGGCTACCATGCCCGAATCCGGGACGCAGCCAGAAGCCTCCGACGAACAGCTGGTTCTACTATCTAAGGACGGCGATCTTGGCGCGTTCAATAGCCTTGTCGAGCGTTATCAGAGTCAAGTTTTCAACCTTTGTTACCGATTGCTCGGTAATCGCCAGTCCGCGGAGGACGCCGCGCAGGAGGCGTTTCTCTCCGCCTATCGTGCCATCGGCACCCTCGCCGGAGGCTCTGTCCGCTCCTGGCTCCTTCGCATCGCCGCCAACCAGAGCAAGGATGAACTGAGGCGGCGGGGCCGAAAGGATCAAGCCGGGTCGCTCGATCAACTGTTCGAAGCCTTTGATGCGCCGATCGAGGTCCCGGACTCGGCGCGTACCCCGGATGTTGTAGCGATGAACCACGAGCTTGCACGGGCGCTCCAGCTTGCCCTGCTCGAACTGCCCCACGAACAGCGGGAGGCTATCGTCCTTGCCGATATTCATGGGTACCGTTACGACGAGATCGCAGAGATAACCGGGACGAGTGAGGGCACAGTGAAGTCGCGGATTCATCGCGGCCGTGGCCGCCTCCGCAATCTTCTCAGCCCGCACGGGGAACTTTTGGCGGTGATTGATCGTCCGGAAGGGCAGAGGATCTTCCCTTGAACATTCGATCGCTCGTCCGTGGCAGGCACGCACGCCTCGAGGCCAATCTCGATGCGTACATCGACGGTGCCCTCGATCCTGCGACGCACCGTCGCCTCGAAGCCCACATAGAGGGCTGTGATTCGTGCAAGCTGCGTACCGCCGGCAGTCGTCGCCTCCGTCTTGCGATGGCCGCGTTGCCCGAACTTCCCGCTCCCCGCTCGTTCGCCATCACCGAGGCAATGCTCGAAAAGCCAAGCGTGGCCGCCCCCGCCCGTAGCGGTGCCTGGACCGGTGCGATGCGCAGCATGCAGGGCATTGCGGCGGCCGGTATTGCTGTTTTTGCGATCCTCACCTTTGCCGACCTTTCCGGTGGCACAGCCGCGACCTCCAGCGACGACGCACAGCGAACCAGCCTCGCCTCCGATGCCCAGGCCAATGACACTCGCGACAATGGCTCCGCGAATTCGGCAGCAGGTGGCGATGACGGCAACACCTACGACAACAGCGGCAAGGAAGGCGCCGCTACCGCCGCGATTGTCCCGCCTGCGACGCCGCCACCGGGCGGAGTCGGGGCGCAGGCTAACCCCCGGCCGACCACGACCGAAGAGCTGGAACCTGGTGACACTGCCGCGCCCGACTCCGCAAGCGGTACGCTCCCCGAATCCAGCGACATGACTGGTGAAGAGATTGGTCCCGAGTCGCAGGTTGCTCTCTATGCGGACGAAGACGGAGGCGGGAGTTCCCGACTTCGATTCGGTGAGCTGCTCGCGGCAGGCGTGGCTGTGCTCGCCATCGGAGGCTTCCTGATCACCCGGCGCCTCGCTCCCCCACGCGAGCGGTAAAGCAAGATTGCCGCTTCTCGCTTGAGTAGCGTCCACCAACCGTCGATGCTTGCCCTGTGACTATCCGCTTCTCGGCGCTTGTATCGCTCGCCCTTGCATCGGCTGTTTTCGCTGGCGCGGCGGGATCCTGGGCCGTCATTCACGACACGCAACCAGGGCGTCTCGATGGTGACTTCTCGTCGACCGTCACAGCACCCGACGCAACGGCCACGCCCGCCGCTCAGGCCAGCACGACCGATGTGTGCACGCGGTCATTCGATTTCGTCGACAAGAGCCAGCAGGTCTTCGACCCGTCGTACACGCAGAAGCGCGACGTCCTCGGCCTTACGATCGTGGCCGGGCCGCAGGTGACCTCAGCGGCGATGGACGCTGCGGAGGTCACCATCCGCCGCGTGTTCGCCAACAACGACCTCGAGGCGATCCTGGCGGAACAGGGCGCCTACGTGGTGGTGGCGGAACCCGACCAGGGCATCCTGGACCTGCCGGAGTTCGCCTGCCTTGAAGGCGAGCTGGGGACGAACTTTTTCACCCACGTCTGCGGGATCGCCGACCGCGCCGACTATCCCGTGGTGACGGTCAACGCGCTTGATCTCCTGGGCAATACCCGCGGGCCCTGCGACGGCGTCAACATCCTCTACCACGAGCTCGGACACATGGTCCAGAACTTCGCTGCGGACCCGCCGGATCAGCTGGACTCACGCCTCCTCTATTCCGATGCGATGGCGGCGGGGCTATACGAGGGACAGTACGCCTCAACGAACTACCACGAGTACTTCGCCGAAGGTACCCAGGCGTACTTCGACGCCCAGGATCGCGCAGGCAACTTCAACCGGAGCTGGCTCCAGGGTTACGATCCGGCCCTCTACGACCTTCTCGTGAGAATCTACGGCGAATAGCTAGGAGCCGGCGTTAGCCCTGAGCACCGCGTATCGCTGGCCGGCATCGTTCAGGTAGCGCTCGATTTCGCGGTGGCGGATTCGGATCGCTCGCATGAACTCGTTCATCGGCATGCGCCGTCGCTCGTAGGGGGCGCCGTCCGGGATGTCGCCAACTTCCGAGGCAACTCCGACATACAGCGGCTGCACGGTCATGTCGCCGGCTGAGAAGTTGGGGTTGTGGCTGGTCGCCTTGCACTCGAGAAAGCCGATGAGGTGGCTGGACGCCAGTTTCGCGCCTGTCTGTTCGAGGGCGGTCCGAGTGACGCAGTCCTCCACCGATTCCCCCGGCTCCAAATAGCCCTCCGCGATGCCCCAGGGATCGTCGCTGCCTGCTCCCCGGGTCGCATAGCCCCGGTCGTCCTTGAAAATGACAACCCGGAGGACGAACACCGGCGCGTCTTCCGGCAATTCTTCGGCAGCCTCCCAGACGGCGCGCCATTCGTCACCCAGGTTCAGTTCGTAAACACCGAGCCAGCGCGGTTTGTATTGCCGCATCATTTGTTGCATGTCGGGAGGACCCATCGTCTCAGGCTCTCCTTCTGTGAAGTGGTTTGGCAGCCACTGTCAGGCCGCGTCCCGGGAGCGAGAGTTGCGTCCCTGGCGTCGCGTAGGCCGGATCCAGCAGTGCAAGACCAATCGTAACGCGAAGTCCCGGTGAGAACACACACGATCGCAATTCGCCCGCCCGTTTTCCGTCTTTCTGAACAGGCGTGCCCGGTGAGGCAGGGATGTCGCCCTCGATAATCACGGCACTCAGCAGAGCACGCCGGCTGCCGCCCGGGACATCGAGCAGCGCGTCGAGGTCGGCTTCTGCCGGTGAAACACCGCCCTCCAGGTCCGGGTGGAGCGCAGGCACGCAGGCTTCGATGCGACCGAGCTCGAAGGCGCTCTGACCGGCGAGCGGTGCTTCCTCTGCCATCGTTTCGATGAGGTGTTGGACAACTGCCGGCGCCAGCATCATGAAGAACCCGTCGTCCCCGGTGTCGGCCGTCCGAATCGCGAGCGATCGGAATCCGTGCGCTTCGAAGGCTGCGCTCTGCAGCATTCTCACGCGGGATGGCAGGCCCTCGCCGAGATGCCGCGCGGCTACGGCACCGGAATCCGGACCGGCGAGCGCGAGGAGGCAGGTGGACTCGGTCCGGTCATCGATACGGACATCGTAGTCGCTCGCGACTGCCTCCCGGAGCTTCCCGAGCGTACTGGCCCGGGCTTCCGCTTCCCCGACAACGACATAACTTATGCCCCCGGTGCGGGTCAGGAGAACGATGTCGTCGATCAAGCCTTCGCGCAGCGCCACCGCCCGGACGGCGCGGCCCTCTTCGACCTCTCCAGCCGCGTGGCCAAAGACATCCCCAAGCACCACGCTTGCGTCCGTACCGCTCACGATGAACCGGCTGCGATAGGAAAGGTCGAAGAGCACGGCACTTTCGCGAAGAGAGCCGTACTCGGCCCCCGGATCGCCGTAGTCGGCCGGCAGCGACCAGCCATGATGGGTCTCGAAGTGGGCGCCCCGGGCAGCATGCGTGTCCCTGAGCGCCAGGTGGTACACGGGCTGCGTCATTCGGGGACGAACCGGCGGCGGCCGTTCTCCTCGCGCAAGCGACCAACGCCAGGGAAAGCGTTGTGGACGCAGATGAGCAACGCCCGCTCGCGGATCGCCCGTTCGGCAAGCGCCTTCTTCGTCTCGAGGGAAACGAGCGGCATGACGTCGAAGGCCGAAATCCAGGCTGGCCGCTCGACCTGTACCCGGTGGTGAACGAGGTCGCCGGTGTAGATAGCCGTCTCGCCACCGGAGGAGAGGACGATGGAGGCATGATCCTCGGTGTGGCCCGGCGTTGGCAGAAACTTGAGACCGGGCACGATGTCGTGTTCGCCCTCCACGAGCTCGAGTTGCCCGGCTTGCTCGAGGGGTTCGAAGTTCTCAGGGAAGTAGGTGCCCCTCGTGCGGTCATTGGGGTTGCAGGCGGCCTCGTACTCGCCGGCCTGGATGTAGTAGCGGGCGTTCGGGAAGGTCGGCACCGGTTTGCCGTCGCGCAGCACCGTATTCCAACCGCAGTGGTCGGCGTGGAGGTGGGTATTGGCAACTGCGGTGACGTCTTCCGGGTGTACGCCAACTTCCGCCAGCGAGGAGAGAAGATAGCCGTAGTCGCCGGGGAAGATCTTCTCGCGCACGCGCGGCCCATGCTTGTCGCCCATCCCCGTTTCGACCATGACAACATCGTCGCCGCGGCGGACCACCATGCAATTCAGTTGCTGAGCGATCCGGTACTCCGCGTCGATGTTTTCGGGGCCGACTTCCGGCTCCCACATGATCCGGGGGATGAGCCCGAACACCGCTCCGCCGTCCATCCGGATTTCGCCGTCCGAGACGATAGCGATCTCGAAGTCGCCGACCGTATAGCGCCGCACCCGTTCCATCGGGCCCGACGATACGGCCTGCCCCATCGCCGGGAAAGCAATCGTTCCTCCGTTCGTCGCGGAGATTCGTCCGCCGCCTATACTGGGACTCGTGGATGTCGACATCTTTGGCGAATTCAGCGCCGCAATCGCCGGGCGCGACATCGATGTCGACCTGTATGGCGGCGTAATGGCGATCGCCCGTCTCGGCAATCCAACTCTCGATATCCATCGCTACGCCTCCCTGATTGACGACCTCGGCGAAGAGGCCTCAGCCGTAGCTGGAGATTCGCTCGATCCGGAGCGCCTTGCATCGGCTATCGACCACGTGCTCTTCGGCCGCTACGGCTACCGCGGCAACTCTGAGAATTACGGCGACCCTGCCAATTCCTACCTCGACCAGGTGATTGAGCGCCGGGTCGGCATCCCGATCACGCTCTCTGTGCTCTATATGGAGGTTGCCGCGCGGGTTGGCCTCCAGTGCGACGGCATCGGTTATCCGGGCCACTTCCTCGTTCGTTGCGGCCGCCAGGACTCGCCGTTCTACGTTGACCCGTTCCACGAGGGTGACCGGCTCGACGAACGCGAGCTGCTCGCGCGGCTGGCTGCTTTCGACCTTGGTGCGGTGACTCGCGAGTCGTACCTGGCCGCTGTCACCCGCCGCCAGATCCTCCAGCGCATGCTGACCAACCTCCGGGTGGCGTTCCGCAAAGAGCGTGATGCCGAACGCTGGCTCTCCGCCGTCGAGATGCAGCTGCTCATTGAGCCCTGGAACGCCCCCCTGACAGGCGAGCGCGGTATGTTGAAATTCCGCCTGGGGCGGTACGATGAAGCGGAGAGCGACCTGGCGCGTTACGTGGAGGTCAGCGGCAGAGAGGCTGCGCACACCGGCGCCGCTCGGATGCTTGACCGAATTCGGATGCAACAGCGCTTTGGAGAGGAAGTGTAATGACCGAAGCGGCGAGGCCAGCGCGCACCCGGCAGGCACTCAATCGTTCGATCGGATGGTATCTAAGACAGCTGAGTCGCGTGATGCGTGTGCTCAACGACGAGGAGTTGGACCGCATCGTTCCCCTCCTCTCGGAGCGGCGATTCGACCAGAAGCAGCACCTCTTTGCCACCGGGGATGCCGCTGAACGCGTCTACCTGCTGTTGCAAGGACGCGTGAAGGTCTACCAGGTGGCCGACAACGGCAAGGAAGTGATCCTCGATATCGTTGGCCGCGGCGACGTCGTTGGCGATATGGCTATCGTCGAGGATGGCGAGCGTATCGCCTCCGCCCAGGCGCTCGAAGACACCCTTGCGCTGAGCATCAGTTGGGAGGACTTCTCTCACCTCCTGCAGCAGTCGCCGCGTCTCGGCTTCGTCATGGTGGAGCTGATGGCCAAGCGTCTCTCCGGCATGCAGCGCACGTTCGCCAACCTCGTTGCCAAGCCTGTTTCGGCACGGCTCGCGGACACCCTTATCGCCCGCGCGGAACAGAACCGCGTGCGGCTCGGCCTCACCCACCAGGAACTTGCCCAGACCATCGGCACCAGCCGCGAAACCGTCACGGCCCTCCTCAGCCGGTTCGTCCAGCTTGGAGCCATCGTCCAGTCCGATGGCGGCTATCTCATCACCGATGCCGACCTGCTGGAAGATATTGCGAGTGGCGCCGTCCAGGTTTCCGCGCGCCATCCCGTGGGTCACGAGCCGAGCATCGCTACCACCTGATGCCCAGGCCGGCTCCCGGCTCTCCCTGGATTGAAACCGGGCGCCAGCATCCCTTCCTGATCGCCCACGCGGCCAATTCGCCCGAGAAGATCGTTGGCTACCTCGATTCAGGTGTCGACTTCCTCGAAATGGACCTCTGGGTGCATGACGGTTCGTTTGAATCGCGCCATGAGCGAGCGATGTATCCTCTCCCGTTCCTCTTTGAACGGTGGTACATCACAGGACGTGCGCCGCATTTCGACCTGCCCGATTGTGTTGACATGATCGACGGGCGGGCGAAGCTGTTTCTCGACCTGAAGAACGGCGGCCGCGACGTGATCCCCCTCATGCGCGAGGCGCTGCACCGGTACCCGGGGCTCCATGTTTCGGCGTCGTCTCCCGATTGGGCCACGCTTCGGGTGCTTCACGATAATGTGCAAGAAGTCGACGTGTTTTACTCGATGGAGACGCCGGAACGTCTCGACCTCTTCCTATCGGTCCACGATAGGGATCAACGCCCGGTCGGCGTTTCTTGTCGCGCTCGGCTGCTAACACCCCAGCTGGTCGACCATCTCCACGAACTCGGGTTGCGGGTGGTCGCCTGGACGGTAGACGAGCAGGATCGCGCCCGGCGGCTCGCCGACTGGGGAGTCGATGCGATCACCACGCACGAACCAACCGCTATCCGCGCGGCCCTGTCCCCATGAATCCGCTCGCCGTGTACGTTCACGTTCCGTTCTGCACAGTGAAGTGTGGTTACTGCGACTTCAACGCATATGCGGGCATGGACAGCCTCAAGTCGCAGTACCGCGATGCCCTCCTCGCAGAGATGGCAAGCCGCCAATCAGAGCTCGGGCGCCACACGGTCACGAGCATCGCCTTCGGCGGTGGCACGCCGGGTGAGCAGCCGGCCGCCGATCTGGTTGCCGTCATCGATGCGGTGAGCGCGTCGGCCCGCAGAGTTGACGACGCTGAGCTCTCGATCGAGGTGAATCCGGGCACGACGGTCGAGTCGTATCTCCGTGAACTTGCCGGCGCCGGCATCAATCGGGTCTCGATCGGCGCCCAGAGCTTCGAGCCCGCCGAGCTGCAGTTCCTCGACAGGATCCATTCGGTTGAGGCGATCAGTGCGACGGTCGTCGCCGCCCGCCGGGCCGGTATCCGCAGCGTGAACCTCGACCTCATCTACGGCTTGCCCCTCCAAACAGCGGACGCCTGGCGTGCGAACCTCGAACGGGCCATTGCTCTCCCCATCGACCACCTGTCCGCCTACGCCCTCACCGTGGAGGAAGGGACGCCCCTCGGTCGGCGTGTTGCCCGCGGCGACGTCAATGTGCCGGACGATGACCATCTCGCCGACTTCTACGAGATCGCATCGGACACCCTCGCAGCCGCGGGATTCGAGCAGTACGAGCTCTCGAACTGGGCGCGCCCCGGCCACCAGTCGCGGCACAACCGCACCTACTGGGAGTACGGCGAGTACCTTGGTGTTGGCGCCGGGGCGCACGGCTTCTTCGAGGGCGAACGGTACGAAAACATCGCCCACCCACGGGACTACATCGCCGCCGCCGGGTCTCCGTCTCCGCTCTTCGCCGCCAACGCCTACCGGCCGGACCGAACGACGGCGATGGTCGATTTCTTGAGCCTCCGGCTGCGCTTGCTCGAAGGGTTCCACGTCGCCGAGTTCACGCGCTGGTTCGGGGTCGACATCGATGCGGTGTTAGGTGAGCCGCTGGGACGGGCTTTGGAGGCGGGCGTACTGGACTATCAGGGGCGCCAGCTCGCGCTTTCAGAGGCCGGCCGGTTGCTCCATGGCGAAGTCATTGCCCAGTGCCTTGCCTACCTGCAACAGCACCCTGAGTCGCTCAGTGGCGTGGTCATGGCGTCCCGCTGCTAGACTCCGGCCATGTACGTTATCGGGACCGCCGGGCACGTCGATCACGGCAAGAGCGCACTCGTGCGGGCGCTGACCGGCATTGACCCCGATCGCCTCGCCGAAGAGCGCGAGCGTGGCCTGACCATCGACCTCGGCTTCGCCTGGCTCACACTTCCCTCCGGCCGAGAGGTCAGCATCGTCGACGTCCCCGGCCACGAGCGGTTCATCAAGAACATGTTGGCGGGTGCGGGCGGCGTGGACCTCGCCCTCCTTGTCGTCGCCGCCGATGAAGGCGCCAGGCTCCAGACTCATGAGCACCTCGCCATCCTCGATCGCCTCGACGTGCCCGCCGCGCTTGCCGTCGTCACGAAGATCGACCTTGTGGAGCCCGAGTTCGTCGATCTCGTCCGCCTCGAAGTCGAAGAACTCCTGGCCGGGAGCCGGATGGCCGGGGCTCGCATCCTTCCTGTGTCGGCCGTCAGCGGAGCAGGCCTTGATGAGTTGCGCACGGCCATCGACGACGCCCTCGCGATGGTACCTCGCAAACGGGATCTGCAACGCCCGCGCCTGCCAATCGACCGTGCGTTCTCCATGCAGGGGTTCGGGACGGTAGTCACCGGCACCTTGCTGGATGGTTCGCTCCACACGGGCATGCAAGTCGAACTGCAGCCAGGCGGCCAGAAGGCCCGGATCCGTGGTCTACAGCGCCACCGCCAGCCTGTGGATAGCCTCGAACCGGGGACGCGCGCGGCAGTCAATCTCTCAGGAGTACAAACGGCCGACCTGCGCCGCGGAATGGTGGTGACGATTCCCGGCATGGTGCCTCCAGTGTTTGCCGCCGATATCCGCCTGACGTCTGCGGCCAGCGCTCGCCATCCGTTGCTCCATGACTCGGTGGTCACGTTTCTCTCCGGCACGGCCGAGAGCGAGGCGAGAGTCCGCCTCCTCGACGCCGAGAGCCTGGGCCAAGGCGAATCTGCATGGGCCCAGGTGGTGCTCGACAATGAGGTCGCGGTCCTCCCCGGCGATCGCTGCATTCTCCGCACGCCGAACGAAACCGTCGCAGGCGGCCCGCTCGTGGCGGTGAACCCCCGACGACACCGCCGCTTCCATGAGCCGACGCTCGCCGCCCTCGCAGCCCAGCTCACGGGTACGCCCGAAATGCGCCTGGCGGACCTGCTCGCCGGTGGTCCCCTCGACCAGTCTGCGCTTGGCCGGCGGCTCGGCACGGATGGCCGGGCGTCATCCGCGGCGGCCGACGCTCTTGTGGCGTCTGGTCGTGCGAGTTTGGAGGGAGCGAGGCTGTACGGCACGGATTGGCTCTCTGGTCTTGCTGCCGCGCTCGAGGGCAGCGTCTCCGCCTACCTTGGCGAGCACACCCTGAAATCGAAGGCGCCGCGCGAACACCTCCGCAGCCAGCTCAAGCTCGCCTCGGAAGATTTCGAGGCAGTGCTTTCGCACGCTGTCGCGAAAGGGCTCCTGGTGGTCGACGCGTCCGGCAATGTGTCATTGCCGGGCCACACAGTCACTCTCTCAGAACGCAACGCCGCCCGGGTCGAGCAGTTCCTCGCAGCCCTCGAGCGCGAGCCGTACAGCCCTCCGACCACGGATCTCCCCGCTGCTGAACTTCTCGACCACATGGAGGAGTCCGGTCTGATAGTTCCGACACGGGCAGGAGTCGTCTTCGCTGCCGGGGCGTTTGCCGAGATGCAGGAACGTGCGCTCGAGGTGGCCGCGGCTTCGGGGCAGGTCACGCTGGCCGAGGTGCGGGACCTCTTCGGCACCAGTCGCAAATACGCCCAGGCCTTCCTGGAACACCTGGACGACCTGAAATTGACCCGACGTGTGGGCGATGCTCGCGTGCTCCGCGAGCGCTAGGCGTTACCCGCTTCCAAACCTTCAGCGTCGCGTTCCTCCCGACCAAAGACGCGGCGGAAGAATCGTGGAATGTCGCCGTTTTCCCAGACCACCAGGACCTGGCTGGCGACACCGATGCTGCTATACGTACCTGCGATCACGCCGACAAGCAGGACGATGAGGAAATTCTGGATCGTCACCCCGCCGAGCAGGAGCAATGAGAGCACGGTTAGAAGCACCGTGAGCGACGTGTTCAAGGACCGTGCCAGCGTTTCCGTCAGGCTCGCATTCACGGCTTCCTCGAAGGGAATGAGGGGATCCGCGGCAAGCTTTTCGCGCATCCGGTCGAACACAACGATGGTGTCGTGCACGGAGAAGCCGATGACCGTGAGGAGCGCGGTGATGAATGCCGTGTCGACCTCCGTATTCGCGACCTTGCCGAGGAATGAGAACAGGCCAAGGACGACGAATGCGTCGTGGGTCAGAGCGATGACCGCGGCGGCGCCAAACTTCCACGGTTGGTGGAGGTGGCGGAACGCGGACCAGATGTAGATCAGGATCGCGAGCGCGGCCGCGAGAACGGCGCCGATAGCTGCCCGCACGATCTCCGACGATACGGTTCCCGAGACGGTCTGGAAGTCCTCGCGGCTGATCGCCCCGAACCGCTCCTCGAGCCGGCTCTGCAATTCGTCGATCTCACCAGGCGGAAGCGGGCCGGTAGCGCCTTCGAGCGCCGGCGCCCCTTCGAGCACGCGCGTCCGGATCAGGTAGGAATTATCACCCGAACCCTGGACCCGGGCTTCCGGATACCCGAGGTCCGAGAGCGCGGAGCGAAGGTCTTGTTGCGAGACGGACTGTTCGGTGAAGGTGAAGGTGAAGGTCGAGCCACTGGTGAACTCGATACCGCCCTTGAGAGCTGGCGGAATGACGAGGATTACGACCGCGGTGAGGAAGGCGAGGATAGAAGCGGACAGGTACCACCAACGCTTCTCCGCGAAGTGGATCATTCCACGGGGTTCGGCATTCGGCGAGATGTCGTCGTGGTGGCGATCCTCCGTGGCGTTCCAGAGCCAGGCGTTCCGGGCGAGCGGGGTGCCCACGATCATCTTCAGGAAGGTCCGGCTGACCGTAATCGCCGAGAACATCGAGATGAGGACGCCGACTGCCAGCGTGAGCGCGAAGCCCTTGACGAGGGCGGCGCCGAACTGGTCACCGAACCAGAAGAGGATGCCGCAGGTGATCAGCGTGGAAACGTTGGAGTCGCGGATCGATGTCCACGCACGGCGGAAGCCCGCGTCGATCGACGCGTTGAGCGTGCGCCCGCGTCGTAACTCCTCTTTCATTCTTTCGAAGATGAGGATGTTCGCGTCGACTGCCATACCGACTGAAAGGACGAAGGCGGCGATGCCGGAGAGGGTGAGCGTCACTGGCCAGAGTTTGAAGACCGCAAGGGCGAGGGCGGTGTAGACACCGAGCGCGCAGGTGGCGAGAAATCCGGGCAGCCGGTAGTAAAGGATCATGAAGATCGCTACCGCGAGGAGGCCGATCTCGCCGGCCCGCACCGTCGCCCGCACAGAGTCATCCCCCAACGTAGCGCTGACTTCAGTGGACTGAATGGTCTTGAGAGGCACGGGTAACGCGCCCGCATTCAGCTGTTTCGCCAGGGTATCCGCTTCGCTGAAGCTGTTCAGGCCGGTGATGGAGCCGTGGTCGGTAATCACCCCCTGCACCGTCGCCGTGCTTACGTTCACATTGTCGAGATAGACGAGGAGCAGCCGCTGCGGGTCTCCCACCGAATAGTCCAGTGCGCGGCTGGTGATCTGTCCCATCAACTGGGCGCCAACACTCGTTGGTTCGAACACCACGGCGAAATTGGTCGTTGTGCGATCGGCGTAGGCGTTGTTCTTGATGTAGGCGCCGGTCATCGCCAGTTCCTGGCCGTCGACGAAACCGGTAGCGGGTACTTCATTCCCCGACGCGTCGATCACCCGGAACTCGAGCGAGGCGGTTGCCCCGATCAGCTTGTCGGCATCCGTAAGAGTCAGGCCCGGGACCTGCACGATGATCCGGTTGCCGCTTGCCTTGGTAACTTCCGACTCGGAAACGCCGAACTCATTCACGCGGTTCTCGATGACGTTTTTCGCAACGTCGATCGCCGACGAGAGGTCGCCTTCGTAGTCCGCCGGCGGATCAGCCTCGAGCACAAGGTAGGCGCCGCCTTGCAGGTCAAGCCCGAGCCGCATGGTCTCGCGGTTGAGCCCGCCGACGGAGAAGCCCCGCCCGTGCGGCCAGAAGTCACCGGGAAGGTAACGCGAGGGGTAGCTTGGCCAGACGACGATGACGGCAAAGACGGTAAGCGCCAGGACCGCGAAGAACGTGAGCAGAGTGGAGGGGCTGCGCACTACGTTCGCGACCCGACAGCGGGATTGGTGTCAGTTGCGCGACGCGGCTCAGACTCGGCTTCCGGGGCATCTTCGAGCGTGCTCAGGCGCTTCAGGACGGCATCGGTGATCGCTCGCACGCGGACGCCCGGAGCGAGTTCGATGATCAGTTCCGTTGGGCCATCTACAGGTGTAACGACGTCCTTGACCTCGCCGATGAATCCCCCGGTCGTCACAATCTCGTCGCCGATCTTGAGCATCGCGACGGCCTTGCGCTGTTCCTTCTGCTTCTTGAGGACCGGCTGGAGGAGGATGAAATAGAAGGCAGCAACGGCCAGCACTGTGTAGAAAATGACACTCCACATCGCTGCCATGGGTGCTCTCCGGTGCGCCCGATTTCAGGTGCTGCTGGATTCCAGCGTCTGCAACACCGTCCGGGCGTAGGCGAGGGCTTCGAGCCGGTTTGTGAGCCGGCCAGCGCCCTGCGCGGCAAGTACCGATGTTAGGACAGCCCCTACGAGCCGTCCACTTTCCATATCAAGTTCCGTTATGAGGTCCTTTCCGTCGATGAGTGGCTGCGGACCGGGCGAGTCGTCGAGCGCGACCACCCTCGTCATCACGTAGTTGAGGAAGTTGCAGTGGCGGTCGAAGTGGGCGTCGGTGTAGCGCGGCCCCTGCGTTGCCATGCCATCACAGATATTCACCATCAGGAGAGGCAGCATGTGACCATCGAGGTCGCGCAGGAACTTTCTGACCGCCCGGTCCGTTGGTGGCCAGGGCGTCACCAGCTCGCGCGGGCGCAGGTGGTACCGCACCATCCTCTGCACGAAGCTGGTTGCCTCGGGCCCGAATCCGAGGGCCGGCAGCCGTTCACCGAGCAGCTCGGCGCCGCGCGGCCCGTGACGCGGGAACCGCAGTCGGCCCTCCACCATCGTGGCCGTCATGGGCTTGGCGATGTCATGCACGAGGCAGGCGAGCCGGGTGAGTTGCATCACGGTCACGCCCTCAATTGCGCCGCCGAGCCCGTTGCGGTCGGCCATCCAGGCCGTGCGGTGTGCGAACGTCGTCCCCCGTTCGCTATTCCGTGTCAGCGCATCGAATGCAGCGACCGCGGCAATGTTGTGGTCGAGCACCGTGAACGCATGCAACTCCGGCTGAACAAAGCCATCGCCGGCTGCCAGTTCCGGGAGCCACTCGAAAAGGAGTCTCGAGACAGCATGCTCGCGTAGGGCCGTCGCGCCGTCCGCCGCCGAAAGGGCATCGAGGAGCGGCGGCGGCGGATCCAGGGCCATTCCCTCAGGCGCGCGGGTGCGCCCGGTCGTACTCCATCCGCTTCTGGGCGTTGGTGACGTGGGTGTAGATCTGGGTCGTCGAAATGCTGGCGTGCCCCAACGCCTCTTGCACCGTGCGAAGGGGCATACCGCCCTCGAGCATGTGCGTGGCGTAGGTGTGCCGCAGCGTGTGGGGCGTGACTTTCTTGCTGATCCCGGCGGCCTGCGTGTAGTTCTTGAGGATCAGCCAGAAGCCTTGCCGCGTCAGTCGCTCGCCTCGTCTGTTGACGAAGAGGGCTCGCTCCTTCTTGTTCCGCACCAGGCGCGGTCGCACGTGGAAAATGTACTGGCGAATCTCGTCCACCGCCCGCGGGTGCAACGGCCGCAACCGGTCATGGTCACCCTTGCCGATGCAGCGAACCGTTACCGGGTCACTTTCGAGGGCGACATCCTCGAGATTGAGTGAGACAAGCTCCGTGACACGGACGCCCGTGGCGTAGAGGAGTTCGAGCATCGCCTTGTCACGGCGAGCTTCGGGCGTGCTCTTGCGGGCGGGTTGCTCAAGGAGAGCGTCAACCTCCTCGAGCGTCAGTGCCCCCGGGAGCGATTTCCCTACCTGGGGCGATTTCAGATTCTCCGTGGGATCGCTGTCGATGATCGCCTCGGCAGCGAGGAACGCAAAGAACGACTTCACGGCGGCGACCTTGCGGGCGACGGTGGCGTCCTTGTAGCCGCGCGAATTCTTCATCCATTCGACAAAGCGAACGACATCATCGCGCGATACTGCTTTCCACTGTGCAAGCGGCGGTTCGGCGTTGCCACTGAACTGCTTGGCGAACTGCCCGAGGTCGTTCTTGTAGGCCTGAATGGTGTTGTCGGAGGCGTTCTTCTCGACACGGAGGAAATTGAGAAACTGGGCGATACAATCTTCCATCCAACATCCTCTGGGCAAGTCGGGAATGTTCCTGGAGACCTCCGGGAACCGCGGTATCATATGTTCCGCGCGTTCGGAGTGTCCACCTGATAAAGGTCCGTTAACGTGAAGATCCGACGCTCGCAACACTCTGCCATCCGTACTATGCTCCGAGATGGTGTCCGGTCCCCCGAAACGACCGATCTACGCCGTCGTTGATGTCGGTTCCAAGTCTATCCGTCTCCTCGTTGCCAGGCGTCTGACGCCCTCCGCGTTCGAGGTCGTCGATGAGGAGCGGTTTGACGCGCGCCTCGGCGAAGGGCTGATCGAAGGGGAGATCTGCCCGGACGCCTTCGAACGCGGCATCGGCGCGATGCGCATCGTTGCCCAGATAGCCGCTGCCTACGAGCCGCGGTCACTTGTCGCCGTCGGCACCGAGACGCTTCGTACCGCCAGCAACGCAGGCGCGTTCGTGGCCCGTGTTCACGCTGATACCGGCATTTCCATCCGTGTCATCTCCGCCCAGGAAGAGGCCTTCGCCAGCTACCTTGGCACGATCAACGCCACCCGCCTGGCGGACGGCGTCATCATGGACATCGGCGGTGGCTCGTTGGAAGTGATGCGGGTTGCCGGCCGGCACCTCTCGACCGTCAGGAGCGTCCCCCTGGGCGCCATCTATTCAACCGAGCGGTACTTCAAGAGCGATCCACCGCAGCCGCGTGAAGTGCGGGCTTTGCGTAAGGCGGTGCGGGCCCAGGTCGAAGGCATCTCAATTCCCGACGAGCCCACAGGCGTCCTCTGGGCGACCGGGGGCGCTGTCCGCAACGTGGCCCGCCTTGTTCGTCTCCGCCGCAACTACCCGCTGCGGCGTCTCCACGGCTTCTCGTTCTCGCAGACTGAGTTGAAGCGCGTACTCAAGGAGATGTTGCGGCGCCCGGCGAGCGAGCGCCGGAAAATGGCCGGGTTGAATTCCGCCCGGGCCGGCACCCTGCCGGCCGCCGCCGTCGTCCTTGACGAGCTGATGTCGATGCTTGGCGTGGATGAGGTGCGCGTGTCCGGGCAGGGTCTCCGCGAAGGTCTTGTCTGGGAGCTCATGCGCGGTCAGCGAGCTTTGCTCCCGGACGTCAGGGCGGCGTCAATCGCCGGACTTGCCGCTGCCAACGGTGTCGATTCATCGGGTTCCGAGCCGGAGGTTCGCCTCGCGGCCGAAATCTTCGACGCTACCATCCCATATCACGGATTTGGTCACCCCGAACTCGAGGTCCTCGTCTCGGCTACACGACTTTCCGAGATCGGGATGCACGTCGACTACTACAACCGCGACCGTCACGCCGAATATCTCATCCATAGCGGCGATCTCCACGGCTTCAGCCATCGCGAGATCGTTCTGCTCGCAGCGACCGTGCGCCACTCGTCGGGCGGTACGGCCGAACTCGAGCCCTACAAGTCGGTGCTTCATGATCGTGACGCCGAACTTGTTGCGACGCTTGCCGCGATCCTTGGTGTCACACGGGCTATCTCTCGCCGGCCTGTCTCGCCCGAGATCCATGCCTCGGTGCGCCTCAACGAGGGGGAACTGGAGATCCTGTTGCAGTCCCAGGACCGTCTGGATGCCGAACTACATGCCCTGGAACGGCCGTTGCGTCGCCTGGAAAGCGCCCTCGGGGCCAGCGTATCCGTGTCGGCCCAGGCCTTACCCGACCGGCGCCTTGCGGAGCTGGCGTAGCGCTCTTGGGGGCAGAAACCAGTCGAGCGTGCCGGCCCCCGGCTCCGGCGTGCCCTCAAACGTAATCAGGGTTGCCGACCCCTTTTTGATCTCGACCGGCAGATGTTTAGTGCCAAGGGCCCAGCCGAGAAAGTTCGAGATGTGCGGTTCGTGGCCGACTGCCACCACCGTGTCCCGGTAAGCCGCTGCCAGCAACGATTCGTTGTCACCATTCGCCAGGGCGTCGCACTCCTCGACAGGGGCGCCGGTCGCGGCTGCAACGATCTCGGCGGTTTCGCGCGCCCGCAGGAGCGGACTGCTGAGGATCAGGTCCGGGTGAATCAGCGTCGCAAGCCCTTCGGCGGCTGCCTCCATTCGTACCCGGCCCCGTTCGGTGAGCGGTCGCAGACTGTCATCGGCCTGGCTGCCGCGCTCCTCCGCGATGCCGTGGCGAACGAGGCAGATACGCATCCCTAGGAGCCCGATTGTTCGGTTTGCTGGGCAGAGACGAGTTGAATGGCGGCGATCTTCCATTGGCCCAGCACCTGTTTCCAGCGGGCCGCGATCGTCGCCGTGCCGGCCGCCGACGTGAAGGTCACATTGAAGGTCTCGGACTCGCCGTCGCTGCCGGCGTCTTCGATGGTGTAGCCAGTGATAGAGGGCAGCTGCTGTGGCGTGAGCCCGCCGCCCTGTGCGCCAAGCTGCATCATCTGGGCCATCGCCTCGGGCGTGAGCTGGCCCATCACCACCGCGAGGTTTCCCTCGGCGACAGCTTTCGCATTCTGTTCGGCGGCTTCGCGGGCGGTCTGAGGCCCGGGGTTCGTCATACGGTTACCGTTCGGCGAGGTCGGCGATTTGCCATCGCTCGCCGTTCTGCTCCCACTTGCTCCAGATCGTCCGCCGCGCAGAGCCGATGTAGACGATCTCAGCCTCGTTGTTACCGAGATCGTTGATTTCGTAGCTGGTCGCTGCGATCGGGTTGGCGGCGATCGCCATGACCTTCGTCATCGCCGCCGGCGTGAAGTCGCCCATGAGTGAGGCGACGTTGTTCGAAATGACGTCTTTGGCGTGGCGTTCACGGGTTTCGTTGAGGTCGGGCATGGTGGTGCAATCTCCCGATCGGTAGGCTTGGCGGGAGCATACCGGGATCGGCCCGGTCCCGGCAATTTCGGACTCCTAGGCGGGCTCGTCAATCGCCGTGGCCAGCTGCCCCAATGCTCCATAGTCGATAGCGATATTGTCGTCGGGCATCACGGGGACGGGCGTCGTCAGCGAGCCAGTGATGATCCAATCTCCCGGCTCCAGCGCTTCTCCCGCGGCCTCCAACTGGGCTCGCTTGGCGACGACGAGCGCCGCGAAATCGTCCGGAGCGAGCTGCGGCGCGAAGGTGGCCGCGACGTCGCCGTTCTTCCGGATGACGGGCCAGCCCTGCGGGGGCCAATCGATCATCCGCCAGCTTTCGAACGGCATCGAGGCGCCGAACATCACGGCCTCGTGGAAAACGGCATGGCCGAGCATCGCCTCAATCGACCCGGCCGGCCGTGAAAGGTCGACGAATTCGATCGCTGGCGCCACGACGTCGATCCGGCCATCGTCCCCGATGTGGATGGCAACCTCGGCTTCGACGGACGTTCGGGCGCCTGCCGGCGGCGTATACCGGGCGCCTGCCGGAAGCAAACGGCGCCCATCCAGCCAGGCGATGGCCGGTTCCGAAATGCCGAGGCGCTCCATTGCCATCGGGTCGCTGAGGGCGACCTTCCAACCAAGCCTCGGCATCCCCGCTTCGAGTGCCTCGTGAAAGCGCGCTACTTGCTTTTGCATGCCCGAGTCGTAGCCGGCGTTTGCCACCTCGGGAATGCTACCAGCACCGCACGGAACACAAATTCCTAGCCGGTCGTTGCGAGATGTCGATCCGCGCATGCCGGCGTCCGTCATCATTCCAGAGCCGGTCACGCGACCGTCATCAAGACAGAGGAGAAACGACCATGCGTTACATGCTTCTTATCTACGGCGACGAGGCGGGCGACCTCAATCCCGGGGACACAGGGTTCGACGAGATGATGGCCGGGTACGGGGCCTTCACCCAGGAAGTCCAGCAGAGCGGCGCATTTCTCGGCGGCGATCCGCTACAACCGGTAGCGACGGCGACAACGGTTCGCGTGCGAGACGGCAAGGTCGCCCATGCCGACGGGCCGTTCGCGGAGACGCGCGAACAACTTGGCGGCTACTACCTGCTGGAGTGCAAGGACCTCGACCAGGCCCTCGCCTACGCCGCGAAGATCCCGGGTGCCGCTCGTGGCTGCGTCGAAGTCCGTCCCATCATGGAATTCGGGGGCTGACGTCCCGCATGCGAGGCGGGGCGAGCGAAGTGCACACTGGACGGATGAACCGGGAACGCGAAGCCGCTGCCGCGCGGGAAGCGCTCGACCGCCTCTTCCGGGAGGATCACGGCCGCGTGCTTTCCGTCCTCATCGGTTCGCTCGGTGACTTCGACCTCGCGGAAGACTCGCTCCAGGACGCCGTCGGCGTCGCCCTCGAACGATGGCCTGTCGACGGCGTCCCGGCGAACCCGGCCGGGTGGCTGGTGACAGCGGCGCGGCGTAAAGCGATCGACAGGCTCCGCCGCTCTCGCAATCTGCTCCGCAAGCAGCAGGAGTTGCAGCTCGCCGCCCTGCTCGAAGCGCAGGAGGCGGCTGCGGTGCCCGATGACAGCTCTATCCCGGACGAACGGTTGCGGTTGATCTTCACCTGCTGCCACCCGGCCCTCTCCCTCGACACTCGCGTTGCCCTCACCCTCCGGACGCTGGGCGGGCTCACCACGGCCGAGATCGCCCGCGCCTTCCTGTCGACCGAAAGCACCATGGCCCAACGGATCGTTCGCGCCAAGCGCAAGATCCGCGATGCTTCGATTCCCTACCGGGTACCCCCGGACGACGTCCTCCCGGAGCGCCTCGATGGCGTCCTCGCGGTGCTCTATCTCGTCTTCAACGAAGGCTACGCGGCCACCACGGGCGGCCAGCTGGACCGCGGCGACCTGAGCAACGAGGCGATCCGCCTGGCCCGTGTGCTCGCCGATCTCATGCCGGGTCAGCCCGAAGTGCTGGGGTTGCTCGCCCTCATGCTCTTCCACGAAGCGCGACGGGCCACCCGCGTAGCCGCCGATGGCTCGCTCGTCCTCCTCGCGGACCAGGACCGCTCGCTTTGGGACCAGGCGCGCATTTCGGAAGGCAACCGGTTGCTCGAGGTGGCCACATCCAGCGGTGCTCCCGGTGCCTATCAGCTACAGGCGGCAGTCGCTGGCTGCACGCCAATGCCCCGCTGGCCGAGCTCACCGACTGGCGTCAGGTCGCCGCACTCTACGACCGCCTGGTAGAGCTGACGCCGACATCGGTCGTTGCCCTCAACCGCGCCGTTGCCCACGCGATGGCCTTCGGCCCGGAAGCCGGCCTCCGCCAGATCGACGCGATTGAGGGACTCGACAGCTACCACCTCCTCCATAGCGCCAGGGCAGACCTGCTGAGGCGCGTGGGGCGGTACGAAGATTCGGCGGCCGCCTATCGGCGTGCACTCGACCTCGTGACGAACGAGACGGAGCGTGACTTTCTCGAGGGACGGCTGCTGGAACTCTCGCGGGACTAAACCAGTTTCAGCCAGCGCCGCTTGCCAACCTGCATCACGGTGCCGGGCTGAGGGACCGTATCGAGGGCGGCCACTTCGCCGTCGAGACGATACGGACCCTTGCTCCACGAGCCTTCGAGCTTCCCTGCGCGATGTTGCCATCCCGGAATCGGCGATGACGTCGAGAATCGCGGCACCTTCCGACAGATGCCACTCCTGGATGTCGTCTGGCAGCTCTTTGCGCTGGACCGTCCGTTCGAAGTGCTCCTCGGCCGCTTCCGCCGCAGAGTCCCCATGAAGCTCGGTGACGATCGTCTTCGCCAGGTGCTTCTTCTGCTCCATCGGGTTGGCGGAGCCGTTCTTGAGGCCGGCGATGATTGCCGCGACCTCACCGCGGTCGACATTGGTCGCGAGCGTGTAGAAGTTACCGAGCACGTCGTCCGGCAGCGACATAACCTTTCCGTACTGCTCTTCCGGCGCGTCGTGGACGCCAATGTGGTTGCCCTTCGACTTCGACATCCGCTCTTTGCCGTCGAGGCCGACGAGGATGGGCATCGTGACCGGCACGTGCGGCTTCTGCCCGGCATCCTCCTGGATTTTGCGCCCGGCCATCAGGTTGAAGAGCTGTTCCGTTCCGCCCACCTGGACGTCGCATTCGAGGGCGTAGGCGTCGTATCCCTGCATCAGGGCATAGAGGAACTCGTGGAGATAGATCGCATCCCCGGCGTCGAAGCGCTTTCGGAAATTGTCGCGCCGCAGCATCTCGGCCACGGTGAACTTGGAAAGCAGGTCCAGGATCTGGGCGAAATCGAGCTTGCCGAGCCATTCGGAATTGTGACGCAGCTCGGTCTTGCTCGCGTCGAGGATCACGGCCGCTTGCTCGAAGTACGTCGCCTCGTTTGCCTGGATATCCTCGTTCGTGAGCTTCGGACGCAGAGCGTTCTTGTCGCTCGGGTCTCCGACCAGGGCCGTCATGTCGCCGATGAGAAGGATGGTGTGGTGGCCAAACTCCTGGAACTGGCGGAGCTTGCGTAGCGGTACGGTGTGGCCAAGCGTCAGCGAGGTAGCTGTCGGGTCGATGCCAAGGTAGACGCGAAGCGGCCTGTCCTGCTTGAGGAGGCCCGTTAGCTCCATCTCGAAGCGCTCGCGTAGCTGGGCATCGCCATAGTCCACACCGCTCATGAGGACGGTGAGCTGTTCGTCCACCGGGGCCATCGTGCGGCTCATTCGGCGAGCACCTCGCGGGCCTTCGCCACGTCCTTGGCGATTTGCGCCGTGAGCTCGTCGGCGCTCGCAAACTTCACCTCGGATCGAATCCGTTCGACGAATTCGATCTCCATCCGCTGTCCATAGAGGTCGCCTTCGAAATCGAGGAGGTTCGTCTCGATCGAGACGTGCCCTTCGTCGAAGGTGGGTCGCCTGCCGATATTCGTGGCACCGTTGAAGCGTTGGCCGTTCACGAGGGCCCGTGTTGCATAGACGCCAAGGGCCGGCATCGCCCGGTCGGCTGCGACCGAGATGTTCGCCGTTGGGAAACCGATCGTCCTCCCTCGCTCAAAGCCCTTCACGATCGGTCCGGAAAGGGAGTATGGCCTGCCAAGCAGGGCTGCCACCCTCCGCATTTCGCCTGCCGCAAGTGCATTTCTGACGGCAGTGCTGCTGTAGCGCTCGTGGTCGTGCATCAAGGGCTCAATCCGCAGCACCTCGAACCCGATCTCATCGCCCAGGCGAAGCATGCGCTCGTACGTGTCCTTCGGCGCCCCACGGCCAAAGGCTGCGTCCGGACCAAGGACCATCAGCCTCATTCCCACCAGTTCGTCGAACGCTCGGGCGAGGTCTTCGCACTCGATTTCGGCGACATCCGAGGTGAACGTCATCGGGATCACCCAGGCCATCCCGGCCTGCATCATGAGTTCGATCCGGCGCTCCAGCGTGGTCAGGTAGCTCGCCTGGATCTCCGGTCGCAAGACCGTGATTGGGTGGGGGTGAAGCGTTACGACGCCGGGTGAAAGCCCACGCGTTGCCGCCTCCGACGCCAGTCGTTCGAGCAGGGCCTGGTGGCCGCGGTGCACGCCGTCGAGCACACCGATGGTCAGCGCCGAAGGGATGCCCGGCGCTCCTGCCTTCAGCTGGGTTGCGGTGAATGTCGGGATGGTCATCTGCAGGAAGCGTACCAGCGGTCAGTTGCCCGATACAGGCTTCAGGCGGGCGCGACCGCCGTGGTCGCACTCACCGAGATATCGCCAAAGCGCTTCTCCTGCGACACCGCGCACTCGCCACCCTTCAGCAGTTCGAGGATCGCCATGAAGACAATCACGATCTCCACCCTCGTCTCGCACTGCTCCATCACAGTCCGGAAGGAGAACTTGCCGCGCTTCCGCAGGCGGTCGCGCAGGTCTTCCACGCGCTGTGAGAGGGTCAGGGTTTCGCGACGGATGTAGGCCTTTGGCTTCTCGACCGGCACCCGCGTGAGCGCCTCCTCCATGAGTGCCCGCAACATGTCCAGGGTCACCCCGTCGAGGCCGGGACCGGGCACAATCGCCGGCGGCGGCGCACTCCTCACAAAGAAGCGAAAGCCCTGTTCCTGGCGTTCGTGGAGCACCTCGGCTACCTCCCGGTAGCGCCGGTATTCGAGCAGGAGGTCGACCAGTTCGCGGCCGACATCGTCGTCTTCCAGTTCGCTCTCGCCAGGGTCGGGCGGAAGCAACGCTTTTGATTTCAGATAGATGAGCCGGGCCCCGATCGCCACGAACTCGGCGAGCGCGTTGACGTCGATGCCATCCTTCTTGCGGAGCGCCGTCAGGTACTGGTCGGTGACGGCGACGAGCGAGACGGCCGTGATGTCCAGGTCGTCTCGCTCGATCAGCTGCAAGAGGAGTTGAAGGGGACCTTCGAATGCGGGGATGCGTATTTGCGGCATATCCTCAAGCGGATCGCTATCCCCCCGCAGGGATCGGTCCGCCCCCGGCGCCGCGCTATCCTGCCGCTGCAGTCGCCTTCACTCCTGAAAGCGTCCGCCCGACCGCGGCAGCGATACCGGCGACCGAAAGCATCATCTTGGCGAAACTTTCATATGTCAACGACTGGGCCCCATCGCTGAGGGCAGCTTCCGGGTGAGGATGGACCTCGATCATGAGGCCATCGGCCCCGGCCGCGACGCCCGCGCGGGCAACCGGTTCCACCAATCCCCACTTCCCCGTGCCGTGGCTCGGGTCGGCGATGATCGGCAAATGGCTCAGCTCCTTCACGAGTGGAATGGCATTGACATCGAAAGTGTTGCGGTAGGCCGTCTCGAAGGTCCGGATGCCACGTTCGCAAAGGATGACGTTCGGGTTACCGGCGGAAAGGATGTACTCGGCGGCGAGCAGCCATTCCTCGATCTGGCCGCTGAGCGCGCGCTTGAGCATGACCGGCTTCTGCAGCTTGCCGACCTCGTCGAGGAGCATGAAGTTCTGCATGTTGCGAGCGCCAATCTGGATAACGTCAGCATATTCGGCTACCGCGTCGCCATCGCGGACGGACATGAGTTCGGTGATCACGGGCATGCCAGTCTCTCGCCCGGCTGTGGCGAGGAAGCGAAGGCCTTCTTCGCCGAGTCCGCGAAATGCGTAGGGCGAACTGCGTGGCTTGAAGGCCCCACCCCGGAGGACGTTCGCGCCGGCGCGCTGGACGGCCCGGGCCGTATCCACGATGTGCTCTTCATTTTCGATGGAGCAGGGCCCCGCCATCACGGCCAGTTCGGAGCCGCCGATGGTAACGCCCTTACCGATATCTACAATCGTGTTCGTGGGTTTGAACTGGCGGCTGACCATCTTGTAGGGATGGGTGATGCGGTGGACCGACTCGACGTGCGGCAGCGACTCGAACATGTCCTGGAGCTCGGGCGGATCGCTGCCGATAACGCCGATAATCAGCCGATCCTGGCCTTCGGACATGTGGGCTTTGCGGCCGGTTTCTTCGATGCGGGCGACGATTCGGTCGACGTCGTCCTTCGACGCCTCAGGCGACACGACAATAATCATGGCTTCTCCCTTGTTAGCGGGCGGTTGAAAACGTACTGGAGCTGAGATCGGGGCGGAGGGCGCTGGCCCCCCGGATGTAGACGTGATGTACCTCATGCGGTCCTTTGTCTGTATTGACGTGTAGGAGAATCCGGAGACACATGGGCAGACTGCCGGGCACCGACATCTCGTGGCCGCACATCAGCGGCACCGACGTCCAGCCCATCTGGCGGGCGCCGACGGCCGGGAATTCGGCGTTGAGGTCGGGGGTGGTGGTGAACCAGGCGGAGGCAACGTCGTCCGGATCGATCTCGTTCGCGTCGATAACCGCTTGCAGCAGCTCTTTCGCTGCGTTGACGATCTCTTCGCGCTCGTTTCGATCCACGGTGGTTGCACCGCGAATGCCGCGGACGGCCATGCTCAGGTCTCCTCAGGAACTCGGAATCAGGGAACGATGTGTTGGCGGTCTCGCTTAGCGCACAAAGACCCCGGCGACTGAGCAGCCATAGCCCCGGCCCGCGTCGGTAACGAGCGCAACATCGCGTCGCGCCCTTCCGCGGGCCGTAATCACCATCTGCTCAGCTGTGGCCGGTAACACCCTCCACATACTCCCTGACGCGTTCTGCGCGGCGTTCAGGTTCCGCGGCGTCAATGGCGGCGATTATAGCAGAGCCTACGATCGCGGCATCGGCCATCGTTCCTACCTGTTCGACATGTTCGCGCCGCGAAATGCCGAACCCAACCGCAACGGGCAGAGTTGTGGCGCGCTTCACACGCTCAAGGAACGCGCCCAGTTCCGGCGGCAGGGCATCTCGCTGGCCGGTCGTACCGGTCACACTCACGCAGTAGAGGAAGGCGTCTGCCATCGAGGTCGCGAAGGGCATGCGCTCGTCGCTCGTGGTTGGCGCGATGAGCGGGACGAAGCTCATGTCGTGTTTTGCGCAGAGGGCGACGAAGTCGCCGGCTTCTTCCGGCGGCATGTCGACCATGATGTAGCCGTCGGCCCCCGCTGCGGCGGAGTCGGCGATGGCCCTTTCGACGCCGTAACTGAGGACGGGGTTGTAGTAGCCCATCAAAAGGATCGGCGCACCAAGTCCCTGTGCCCGTGCGGCCCGGACGTAGTTAAGGCAACTGGTGAACGTCGTCCCGTTGGCGACTGCGACCTCATTCGCATGTTGGACAGTGGCGCCATCGGCGACCGGGTCCGTGAACGGGACGCCGAGCTCGATGATGTCGGCCCCTCCCGCCTCCATGGCAAGGAGGATAGGCACGGTCTCGAACGTTTCGGGATAGCCGCCGGTGACATAGGGCATGAAGAGCGTGCGCCCCTCTTCCTTACCGAGGGCAAAGGTGTCTTTCAGGCGTTGTGACATGGTTCAGACCTCCGTGAGAAGCAACAGCAGGAAGCTGGTGCCATTGAACATGAAATGGAGCGCGATGGAGTCCCAGAGGGAGCCCCGCCGCCAGGCCAGCCAGGCGAGCGCCATCCCGACGCCCCAAAAAGGGATGATGCTGCCGGGATCGAAGTGGGTGAGCGCGAAGAGCAGTGCAGTAATGGCCCCTGCGGGCCAGAAGCCGAGCCGAAGCCACCCGCTGAAGAGGAACCCGCGGTAGAACAGTTCCTCCGAGAGCGGGGCGAGGATGACAGCCGCGACTCCAGTGAGCGCGAATGCCAGCCCATCCCGGGTCACGCTCGATGGGACGGTGCTGTTCGGTACGAGGATGTCCGGGCCGATGGCCGACATCGCCGAGGCATACGAGCACGACCCCGGCATACGCCGCCACCAGCACGATGGCGGCCATCCAGATGGTCTGGAAGTCGAAACGGTTCAGCCCGAGGTCGTCGACGAGCTGCGCCGGGGTTCGTCCCGATATGAAGACGACAAAGACGATCAGCCCGACCTGGTAAATCGGTGTGACGATGAAGGCGATCCGAAGCGTGGTCGTATCGGCCTTCAATAAAGGCGGCTTGGGGATGCTCTGACCGGTGGCGATCGCAGCAAGACGTTGATCCGTGTACTGGGCGATGCGTCCCGCGATTTCGAAGGTGTCCCCTACGTCGCTGGTGATCGGCTCGCTGCCAACGATAGCGATCAGGATTGCGACCAGGACCGATGTCGCAAGAAAGAGAGCGAAGCCGATACCGGCTCCGATCATTGCGCGTTTCCAGCCCCACGGCGCCGGCTGCATATGCTGAACTGTGGGCGCGTTCACCGGTGCCCCGCGAACTGTACGAACGAGACGAGATTGAAGAGGACGTGGAAGGTGATTGGCTGCCAGAGCGTTGCGCTTCGCAGGTAGAGCCAGCCGAGGATGCCCCCGATCAGCAGAAGGGGCACCACCGCAGGCGAAGCGTGCCAGGCGGCGAAAACAATTGCCGAGCCAACAACCGCGGGCCACGGTCCGAAACTGAGAAGCCGCCGCAGGATCAGCCCGCGGAAGAGCAGCTCCTCGGCTACCGGCGCGAAAATGACGGTCGTCATGCCAAAGAGCGCAAGGGCGCTGTCGTCGCGGAGCAAGGTCCGTGGCGCCGGCTCGACCACCAGGGCATCGAACCCCGCGGCGCGAACCGCGGCGGCATACCCTGCGAGCACCGCCACAGCGAGCGCTGCCGCAATCACCGGTCCCGAGATGTCGTGGAGCGGCGAATGGTCCAGTCCCATGTCGCGGACGAAAGCGCGGGGTCGCTTCCCGGTGGCCACGATGACCACGCCGCTCAGGAGGATGAGGTCGAGGATGGCCACGGCGTAGGCGATGCGGGCGGTCCGGACATCGCCGCGCAACTGCGGTGGGTCAGGGATCGGCAGGCCGTTCGCAAGCGCGGCGAGTCGTTCGTCGGTGTATTGCACCGCCGAAGTCGCTTGCTCGAAGAGGTCGCCGCTGTCGCGGAAACTCGTGCCATAGCCAGTCGCGTCAGCCACGCGACCGATCCCGATCAGCAGGCCGAAATGGATAAGGAGCGCGGCAACAACGGCGATACCTGTCCGCTGCCAGCTCCAGTCCGCCGGTCGTAGGGTGGCGCCGGCGGCGGTTGGCATCTCTAAAGCGTGACGCCGAGGGCGGCGGCAACCGTATGCATGTCTTTGTCGCCGCGACCGCTGAGGCCGATAAGCACATCCTGGTCCGGACGCATGCGCCGCGCTTCCTGCAAGGCCTGATAGATCGCGTGCGAGGGCTCCAGCGCCGGGATGATCCCTTCGCTCTCCGAAAGTGCCCGGAAGCCTTCCAACGCCTGCTGGTCGTCGACCGCGACGTACCGTGCGCGCTCCGAAGCCTTGAGCCACGAATGCTCCGGCCCGACGCCGGGATAGTCGAGTCCCGCCGAAATGCTGTGTGTTTCCAGGATTTGCCCCGCGTCGTCCTGGAGCAGATAGGTGTGCGCGCCGTGGAGGACACCGGGCCGCCCGGCGACCAACGTCGCCGAGTGTTTGCCGGTTCCCACGCCGTATCCCCCGGCTTCTACACCGAGGAGCGCCACTCCGGCATCGTCAATGAACGGGTGGAAGAGGCCGATGGCGTTGCTGCCGCCGCCCACGCAGGCGACCGCGAGGTCCGGCAGCTTCCCCGCCTGCTCGAGCATCTGGCCCCGCGCCTCCTTGCCGATGACCGACTGGAGGTCGCGGACAATCGTCGGGAACGGGTGTCCGCCAATGACCGAGCCGATGAGGTAGTGCGTCGTTTCGACGTTGGTGACCCAGTCGCGCATCGCCTCGTTGATCGCGTCCTTCAGCGTCTTGCTGCCGGAGTCGACCGGCATCACCGTCGCCCCGAGCATCTTCATCCGGAAGACGTTGAGCGACTGGCGCCTGATGTCCTCCGTCCCCATGTAAACGACGCACTCGAGCCCGAGCATCGCGCAAACCGTGGCGGTGGCGACGCCGTGTTGTCCTGCGCCCGTCTCGGCGATGATCCGGGGCTTGCCCAGCCGCTTCGCGAGGAGGGCCTGGCCGAGGGCGTTATTGATCTTGTGGGCGCCCGTGTGGGCGAGATCCTCACGCTTCAGCCAGATCCGGGCGCCACCGGCCTGCGCGCTCAGCCTCTCCGCGAGGTAGAGGGGCGTCGGCCGGCCGACATAATGCCGCTGGAAGGTGACGAGTTCTTCCCCGAAGGCGGGGTCCGCGATCGCCGCGTAGTACGCCTCCTCCAGTTCCTTGTGGGCGGCGACGAGCACTTCGGGGATGAAGAGCCCGCCGAAGTCGCCAAATCGTGAGGATGGTCGTGTGGTTGCCTGGGTCATCTGCCCGCCCCTTTCGCCGCGCGGACGAACGCGCGGATCTTGTCGATGTCCTTCTTGCCGTCGGTCTCTACGCCGCTTGATACGTCGACCGCCCACGGAGCGGCCACGTCGATAGCCGTGGCCACGTTCTCCGGGTCCAGCCCGCCCGCGAGGAAAAGCGGCGCGCTTTGCCCTGCTTCGGCGGCAATACCCCACTCGAACGATTCGCCCGTGCCGCCCCGGGCGCCGCTCTTTGCCCGGTCAAACATCACGGCCTGGCCGATACCGGCCGGTGCCCGGTCGAGGGCGTCACTGGCATCATCGCCGTCGCCGACGTGGACCACGCGGATAGTGGGGATGCTCATGGCTCGGACGAAGCTGTCGTCCTCGGCGCCGGAGAGCTGGATCATGTCGAGCTGCGCGGCACTGGCGATCTCCTGGACGTCGGCGACGGCCTGGTCGGCAAAGACGCCGACGATAATCGGCCGGTGGATGAAGAGCGCCTCTTCGATGGCCTCGTTCCAGGCGCCGAACCAGCTGCGGGCGCTGACCTCGCCGGCGCCCGGTCCCGAGAAAGCGATTGGCCCGCTCCCTCGCTTCTCATGGAGCGCGGTGACGATGTCGTAGCACGCCTGCGGGGTCACCTTGCGGCGCGAATTGGCAAACATGATGCCGATGAAGTCGGCCCCCGCTTCCGCTGCTGCCAGGGCCGTTTCGACATCGCCGACCCCGCAGATCTTCACCCGCGTCACGCCGCTCGCCTCAAGCGAAGGTAGTCGAGCGCCTCGGCAACGAGTTCGTCCACCGGCAGAAGGCTGTCGAGGACCAGTCGGTCCCGCGTCGGTTCCCGGGTCCCCGGGATGGCAAGCCAGTCCTGGCGCTGCGTCGGGTTCGACTCAAGGGCCTCGCGCGTGGTCAGCCGCCGTTCGACCTCCGCCGGGTCGGCACAACGGGTTTCGATCATTGCGTAGTCCGCGCTGCCGTTGCGGGCGACGCCGCGGCCGCGCCCTTCGATCTGGGGCCAGTAGGCGGGGCTATCGACGATCACGGAATAACCCTGGCTGAGCAGGCTGCCGGCGAATTCCCAGATCGTCTCGTAGCTCACCGGCCCGGCCACTTCGCGTGGCAGCCGCGAGCGAATCATCGCGGTCATAATCACGTCTTTGTCGATGTGGATAGCCGGGATTCGCGGTGCGAGCGCGGTTGCAAGCGTGGTTTTCCCGCTGCCCGGTTCGCCGTGCATCTGGACGAGGATCGGCTTCATTCGCCCACCAGCTCGCGCACGGTGGCGGCGGGGTCGGAGGCGCGCATCAGCGCCTCGCCGACGAGGACGGCCCCCGCGCCCGCCTGGCGGAAACGGTCGACATCCGCACGCGTCGAGATGCCGCTCAGCGCCGCGAGCAGCACATCTCCCTTCACAAGGCTAGCAAGTCGATCCGTGGTGCCGAGGTCCACATTGAAGTCCCGGAGGTCGCGGTTGTTGATCCCGATAAATGCCGCTCCGGCGGCCAGCGCCCGCTGCATTTCCTCGGCGTTGTTCACCTCGACCAGCGGTTCCATCCCGAGTTCGCGAGAGAGCGCCATGAGTTCGGACAGCGTTGCGTCATCAAGGACGGCGACGATGAGGAGGACGGAATCGGCGCCGTTCGCCCGCGCCTCGTACACCTGGTACGGGTCGACAAGGAAATCCTTGCGAAGGATCGCCGGCCGGGAGTCGCCCAACCGGGCCAGCGCTTCTCGGGCCAGCCGCATGTCATCCAGCGTGCCTTTGAACCAGGTCGGTTCGGTGAGGATCGAGATGCCGGCGGCGCCCGCGCAGCCATATGTCAGTGCCTGGGCGGCCGCATCGATGTCCGGTGCGATGTCGCCCTTGCTCGGGGACGCTCGCTTCACTTCGGCGATCAGGGCCATTGGTCCGGCCTCGCGTAGCCGGTCGACAATAGCGATCGGGGGCTCCGCAGCGGCCGATTGTCGCTCGAGGTCGGCCAGCGACACGAGCGCGCGAGCAGCGGCAACGTCCTTGCGCCGCTGCGCCACGATCGTGTCGAGGATGGTGCTCATGCTGGCGCCGCCTGGGTCAGTTCGACGTACCGCTTGAGGGTTTCCGCGGGCTTGCCGCTGGCGAGCGTTTCCTTCGCGAGTTCTGTTCCCTGCTTGAAATCGCCAGCCTGGCCGGCGACGACGAATGCGGCGCTGGCGCTCATTGCGACGAAGTCGTGGATCGGGCCCCTTTCGCCGGCGAAGAGCCGTTTCATCGTCGCTGCGTTCGTAGCGGCATCGCCGCCGAGGATGGTGCTGATGTCATGGGTCGGCAGGCCGAAATCGGATGGCTGCAGCTCCCGTTCCCGGACGCTCCCGGCGGTGACGTCCCAGGCGTAGGTGACGCCTGCCGGACTGATTTCATCGAGTCCCTCGGCACTGTGGACGACGATCGCCCGCGTTCCCCGGAGGGCCAGCGCTTCGGCGACGAGCGGTGCATGCGGGCGTGACGAGACGCCGGTCAGGTAGGCACGGGGATTCGCCGGGTTCGTGAGTGGCCCCAGGAGATTGAACATCGTCCGCACGCCCATCTCGCGCCGAACCGGGCCGACGTGGCGCATGGCCGGGTGAAACCGCTGGGCGAAGACGTAGCAGAAGCCGCATCCTTCGATGACGTTGGCGACGGCCTCTCCGCCGAGGTCCGTGCGAGCGCCAAGGGCCTCGAGAATATCGGCGCTTCCGGTCAGCGATGACATCGAGCGGTTGCCGTGCTTGGCCACCCGGCCGCCCGCCGCCGCGACGACGATTGCCGATGCGGTGGAGACGTTGAACGTGTCGAGGGCATCGCCGCCGGTGCCCACGATGTCGATCACGTCGTCGACCGGGATGGGTTCGGCGTGGCGCTGCATCACCTCGGCCGAGGCGGCAATGACCTCGGCCGATTCGCCGATCACCCGTAAGGCGCCCAGGTAGGCTCCGACCTGTGCCGGTGTCGCTTCCCCGGACATCATTGCTTCCATCGCCGCCGCCGCCTGCATGCCCGTCAACCCGGGCCCGTCAATGAGGGCTTTCAACGCTTCTTGAATCACCAGATCCCTCCCTCGGCGGCAAGAAAGTTCTTTAGCAGTTCGTGGCCGAATTCCGTCCCGATCGACTCAGGGTGGAACTGGACACCTTCGACGGTCAGTTCCTTGTGGCGCACACCCATGATGATTCCGCCCTCGGTACGTGCAGTGACGGCGAGCACCTCTGGCTGCGTCTCGGGGACGCCTGCAAGGGAATGGTAGCGGCATCCCTTGAATCCGTTAGGCAGGCCCTTGAAGACACCCAGTCCCTCGTGCTGGATCGGCGAGATCTTGCCGTGCAGGATTTCGCCTGCCGTGTCGACCTTGCCGCCGAAGACCTCGTAGATGCACTGGTGGCCCAGACAGACGCCCAGGATTGGTGTCTTGCCCGCGAAGGCGCGGATCACGTCCCGCGAGATGCCGGCCCCGGATGGGTTCCCGGGTCCGGGCGAGATCACGACATGCGTGGGCTCGAGGGCAAGGCACTCTTCCACCGTGATCTCATCATTCCGGCGGACATCCACTTCCACGCCCAGCTCCCCAAAGTACTGGTAGAGGTTGTAGGTGAAGCTGTCGTAGTTATCGATGAGGAGGACGGTCACGGTCGGGTCTCCAGGGGCTCGGTGCCGATGATCTCGGCGATGTCGAAGGGCGATTCGGCGACGTGGTCCGGTTCCATCGCGAGCACTGCGGCGCGGTCGATGGAGCCCCAGAGGGCGGCCACGGAACGGCACCCCGCTGCTTTTGCGGCGCCGATGTCAGCGGGTGTATCGCCAATCATCATCGCGTCGTCCGGGTCGTAGATTGTGAGGCGCTGCAAGGCAGCGAGCACCGGTTCGGCGTCAGGCTTGTGGGCGTCGGTATCGTCATAGCCGACAATCGCCGCGAAGTAGTGAAGCAGCCCTGCACGCTGCAATTCGGCCGTCGCGCCCCACGACACTTTCGCGGTGACAATGGCATTGCTCCTCCCACTCGCGACGATGTCATGAAGGACGGCTGCGACGCCGTCGAACACCGGGACAGGCACTTCGCGTCCGAAGTAATGGTCCCGAAACGTCTCGACGAAGCGGGGCCAGTCGTCGCCGACGAGGTCGCGGCCAACCGCCTCGATTGTCGCCCCCCGGTGCTGTCGCCAGAGTTCGCGGGGGTCGGTCTCGGTTCCGACAACGACGCGGTGGGCGTGTGCCAGCGCCTCCATGCGCGGTTCCAGCGTGTCGAGCACCGTGTCGTCGAGGTCCCACAGCACGGCCTTCATAGCGGCGCTCCTGGCACAGGTATGCCGCGTTCGCCCAGCACCTTCGCGACCACCGCCCAGGCATCGAGAGCGGCCGGGAACCCGGCGTAGACGGCGACCATGCGCACCGTCTGGACCAGTTCGTCCGGCGTGGCGCCGTGGTTGAGGGCGCCGGAGACATGGCTCGCCAGCGGCCCGGTGCGTCCGAGCGTGCTCAGCATCGCCACCACCTCCAGGCTCCGTGTTTTGCGGTCGAGTCCAGGAGTGTTCCAAACGTCGCCGAAGGCAAAGTCGATGACATCGTCCGCGAGAGGCCCGTAGCGGCCGGCAAGGCCCCGGGCTGCTTCTCCCGGGTTGGTGCCGCCGCGGAGGGTGCGAAGGACGTCATATCCCCGTTGTCTTCGTCGGGATGACGCCTCTTCATCGTCAATCTGCGCCGCTTCTCCAGGGCCGGGCTCGTCGGCCATCTCGGCCACCTGTCCCTGGAGCCGGCGCATGAGATCTGCCGTGTTGTCGGCTCGCTCCCGCACGCCACAGGCCTCAAGCACGGCGTCACGGACCTGCGGGTTCATCGCCACCGCGTCGAGTTCCGCTGGCTCAAACCAGCCTTTCCCGGTACCGGCCGCTGTCGCCGGTTCACCCGACCAGTCACGTGCGGCATAGAGGTTGTAGACGAGGTGGCCGTCGCCATCGGGGAGGAAGAGCGTTTCGAGGAAGTGTTCCTCGCTCGTTACCAGGTCGACGCCGTACTCGCGAAGGGCGGCGCTCATGCCCGCCTCCGGGTCGGCATGCTCCGGGAGGAACGGGCCACCGGGCAGTTCCCATTCCGCGGCGGGGTCGCGGCGGACGAGGAAGAGCCGCCCCTCGCGGGCAACAATGGCTGCCAGGTGGATCCTCTGGCTCATCGCATCGACCTCACTCGTACCCGAGGCTTCCGGCCGGTTGCTCGGCGACATTGATCTCCGCCAGCTCGACCGCCCGCATCATCGCCCGCGCCTTGTTCCCCGATTCGAGGAACTCCTCCTCCGGCGTGCTGTCGTAGACGACGCCACCGGCGGCCTGGACGTACGCCTTCCCGTCCTTCATCCAGACCGTGCGGATGGCGAGGGCGGTGTCGCAGTTGCCCGACATGTCGATATAACCAACCGTGCCGCCGTAGCCGCCGCGCTGCTCGCCCTCCAGTTCGGCGATGATCTCCATCGTCCGGATCTTGGGGGCGCCGGTCACCGTCCCGTGCGGGAAGTAGGCGCGGAGGGCGTCGTAGCTGCTCACGCCCGGCGACAGTTCGCCCACCACATGGCTGACCATGTGCATGACGTGCGAGTACTTCTCCAGCTCCATCATGGCTGTCACTCGCACCGTGCCCGGTTCGCAGACGCGGCCGAGGTCGTTGCGGGCGAGGTCGACGAGCATGATGTGCTCCGCCCGCTCCTTCTCTGAGCTGAGCAACTCGTTCGCCATCCGCTCTTCATCTTCGGCGTCGCGACCGCGGCGGCGGGTGCCGGCGATCGGGTGCGTCTCGATCGTCCCATCCTCGACCCGGATCAGCATCTCCGGCGAAGCGCCGGCGATGTGGAGGTCGCCAAGGGCGAGGTAGTACATATAGGGAGACGGGTTCACCTGCCGCAGAGCGCGGTAGACCTCGAACGGGTGGACGGCAGTCTTGCGTTCGAAGCGCTGGCTCACCTGGATCTGGTAGGTGTCGCCCTTCTCGATGTACGCCTTCGCCTCCATGACCTTCGCCATGAAGTCTTCCTTCGTCGTATTGCTGACGAATGAAGGGTTGGCCACGGGCTTGCCGGTCCGGACATAAGGTAGCGCGGCGAGCGGCTGGGCCAGGCGCTTGGCGAGTTCGTCGACCTTCCAGGCCGCCTGCCGCCACGAAGCTTCGACGTCACCGTCGAGGCGCACATGTCCGACAATCTTGATCGTGTGCTGCACATGGTCGAAGACGAGCAGCGTGTCCACGAACATCCAGATCGACTCGGGGAAGCCCTGGGGGTCGGATTCGGGGACGGGCAGACGTTCGAAGTAGCGGGCGACCTCGTAGGCCATGTAGCCAACGGCGCCACCATGGAACCGGGGCAGTCCGTCGACCGGCACCGGCTTGAAGCGGGCCATCTCCTCTTCCACGTAGCGAAGCGGATCGCCCGTGCACTCGCCCTTCTCGTCGGTCGTCAAGATCCGGTACGGCTCGGTCCCGATGAAGCTGAAGCGTGCCAGCCGCTCGGCCCCTTCAACGGACTCGAGGAGGAAGGAGTGGTCGCCGCGGGCCACCTTCAGGTAGGCCGATACGGGCGTCTCGAGGTCCGCGCCGACTTCGCGGTACACCGGCACGACGTTGCCTGCGCCCGTCTTCGCCAGTTCCTTCACCTCGTCGAGCGTTGGCCGCAACACTAGTACTTCTCCAGGTAATTGAGGTCGAGGGCGTCGCGGACCATCTCCATCGTTTCGATGGCGATCGTGCGTTCTGCCTGCGACCCGGCGGCTACGGCGTCGCGCACGTAGCGCATGTTCTGTTCGTACTTCGCCCGTCGCTCGCGGATCGGTTCGAGCATCGTGTTGAGCACCTCTCCCAGGCGGTCCTTGAGGACCTTGTTGCCGAGACCCTTCGTGGCGTACTGCTCGCGGATGTTCGCCACCTCCGCCGTGTCCGGGTCGAAGGCTTCGAGGTAGCCGATGATCGGGTTCTCATCGGGGTTGCCCGGTTCGTCCGCGGCCCGCGGCGGGTCCGCCGAACATGCGACGGACCTTCTGGCCGACGGTCTCGGCGTCGTCCTTCAAGTAGATGGCGTTGTTCAACGATTTGCTCATCTTCGCCTGCCCATCGATACCGACGAGTCGCGGAACGCGACCGACGAGGCCCTCCGGCTCGGGGAAGACGTCCTTGAAGTCGCGGTTGAAGCGGCGAGCAACCTCCCGGGTCAGTTCGATATGGGGCAGCTGGTCTTCGCCAACGGGCACCAGGTGGGCGCGTGGCATGAGAATGTTCGCCACCTGCATCACCGGGTAGTTGAAGAAGGCGACGGGCACCGACTTCTTGCCGAACTCGCCCATCTCGGCCTTCAACGTCGGGTTGCGCTGGAGCATGCCCAGGGGGAGGAACCAGCCGAGCCACTGGGTTAGCTCGGCGTGCTCCGGCACCAGGCTTTCGATGACGAAGTGGCTGCCCTCGGGGTCGAGGCCAACGGCAAGCCAGTCGAGGGCGACCTCCCAGACCGACTCGCGGACGCGGCTGATGTCGTCGGCGTAGTCACTCACCTGGTAGTCGGCGATGAGGAAGTAGCAGTCGTATTCATGCTGGAGGCGGGTCCAGTTTTCGAGGGCGCCGGCGTAGTGGCCGAGGTGGAGTGCCCCGGTTGGCCGAATGCCCGTCAGGATCCGCTTCCGCTCGCTCACCGGAGACCTCCCGGCTGGCTCGTGCCCCTTCCGCGTCCGCCTCCACCGCCGCCCTGGCGGGGGCGAAAGTCCTCACGTGGCCCATCGTCGCGGCGGGGGCCACGGTTGTCGGGCCGCGGTCCCCGCGGGTCGCGGGTGTCGAGGGTCGAAAGAGTAGCGGCGATGAGCTTATTCGCACGTTCGATCATCTCCAGCTCCTCCCCAAACACGGTGACGGGCTCGTTGGTTAGTTCGGCCACGACTTCGATCCACGACCGGCATCGGGCAAGGGCGCCTGCGGCGTCACGAAAACGACCCACCTGACCGCCACGGTCGCGCGTCGCCGCTTCCGCAATCGCACCCGCTGCCTCTCCCGCGGCAAGGAAGGCTGCCTGCTGGGCGTCCGCCACTGCCTTGAGGTTGGATGCGACGCGCAGCCGCCCCACTGCAGCGGCAAGTCGCACGGCCGTTTTCCACGATTCGGAAGACTCGAATTCGGCCATCAGACAGCCTCCCCGTAGCAGCCGTCGAGGAAGCCAAGAAGGCGTTCGCAGGCCACGCCAGCGGCGGCCACTACCGCATCCTCGTCCTCGGCCGCCTCGTCGATCGCGGCCATCTCCGAGCCGGCGTGGGCGATATCGGAGACGAGGTGGACCGAGAAGAACTCGAAACCGCCAGGCGTGAAGCCGTAGTGGTCCTTCAGGCCTTTGATCTTCTCCCAGGCGATTTCCGGGACCTGGCCCTCGTAGGCGAAGAGCGTGGCCAGCGCCTCGGCGACCGTGCCATTCCGCGCGACATCGTTGAAGTGGTCCACAAGCGCGGTCGTCCCGGCGTTCGGCTCCGCGGCCAGTACTTCGTCCTTTGGGACGCCGAGGGCGGCGGCGAAGTCGAGCCAGAGGGCGGCATGGTTCCGTTCGCCGTGCTCTTCGTCCCAGAGATTGTCGAGCAGCGCCTGGCGGATCGTCGGCGATTCCGTGCGGGCGTGGATAGCGCTCAGGTAGCGCGGGAAGGCAGCCTCGAAGTGGTAGTACTGCTTCGCGTACTCCTGCAGCCGCTCCACCGGGAGCGTTCCCTCGCTCCATGCCCTGTAGAAGGGATGGTCGAGCATCGAACGCTCTTTGAGGACCGCCTTGAGGCGCGCCTCGAGGGCTGAGCTGGTGCCGGTCACGGCCATTTGGTTACTCCCTCTGCCGCGTAACCCTGCGGCAGCCTGTACTTGATGCAAACAAAAAACCCCTGCGTCCGTGAAGGACGAGGGGTCAAGCTCGCGGTGCCACCTTCGTTCCCGGGTTGACCCCGGGCACTTTGCGACCACTCCGGCACAGCCGGAAGGGCCCGGGCTCTGATAACGGTGCCCTTTCCGCCTTGGGCTACTGCGCGTTCGCGGTTCGCCCTCGGGACTCGCGGACCCATTCACCGGTTGCATCGCCGCCAGGATCCCACCGTCCCCGGCTCTCTGTGCGCGTGCGTTTCCGGTTACTACTTCCGGTCGACGTCGTTGTTCTCTTCTGTTGTCGCAATCAGGCTGGGCCAGCGCCGGGCGATTGTCAAGAGATTCAGTGGGAGCCGATTCTTATGGCGCGAACTCTCAGCACATCCGTTCGTAACTGGCTAGAATCGCAACAACCCGCGCCCCGGGGGCATCCTTTGCCGACACCCATCCGCCGCCAGTACCTCGAGCTGAAGCAGCGCTACCCCGGGACCATCCTCTTCTTTCGCCTCGGCGACTTCTACGAAACCTTTGATGACGATGCTGTCACCGTCGCCGATGCCCTCCAGATCACGCTGACCTCGAAGCCGATGGGTGGCGGCGAACGGGTGCCCCTCGCCGGCGTCCCCTACCACAGCATCGACGGCCACGTCGCAAAGCTCGTCGCGCTCGGCCATCGCGTCGCTATCTGCGAACAAATGGCCGATCCGGCAACGGTGAAGGGGATCGTCCCTCGCGACGTCGTTCGGGTCGTCACCGCCGGGACGGTCACGTCTGAAGCTTCGCTGGAAGCCGACCAGGTGCGGGAGCTGGCGGCGGTCGCCGTGCGCGGGGGCCGGAAAGCCGCCGCCTTCTGCGACGTCTCCACGGGTTCGATCCGTATCGCCATCGGAGCAGCCGTCGCCGCCGAGTTCGCCCGCCAGCAACCGGCCGAGCTGCTCATTGAGTCGCCCGACGATCTCGATGCCCCCGCCGGGACCGTTTCCCTTACCCGCCTCCCACTGAGCGAGACTGCCGTCGCCGCCGAGCTGGGAAGGCAGTTCAGCATGGAAGCGATCGGGCACCTTGCGGGTGAGGCGGCCGAGCAGGCGGCCCTCGCCCATGTCCTCGCCTACCTCCGCGAGACCTATCCGGGCGCCCTGGGTTCGATCCAGCGGATCCGGCCCGTCGATGATGGCAATCTCCTCCACGTCGACCAGAAGACGCTGCGCAACCTCGATGTCTTCCCCGCTTATGGCGGTCGCTCGCTCTATGGCGTCCTCAATCGGGCGAAGACGTCGATGGGGAGCCGCCGCCTGCGTGACTGGCTGACACGGCCCCTGCGCGACGTCAGGGCCATCGACGAACGCCTCGACGCAGTGGAGTGGAGCATCGAGAACGCGATTGCAGCCGAGCAAATAGCGGCGGTGCTCCGCGGCAGCGGCGACATCGAGCGGCTGGCCGGGTCGATTGGGCGCCGTTCGGCGCGTCCTCGCGAATTGCACACACTTCGCGAAAGCCTGCGTGCGGCGATCGAAATCGGGACCATGCTGGAGCGGAACGAGTCGCTGCCGGCGCTTCTCGCGGGCGCCCGTGCCAGCCTCGCGGCAGCCGCCGGTCCCCTCGCCGCCCTCGATGCCGCCCTCGACCCCGATCCCCCCGTCTCCTTCGACGAAGGTGGGGTCATCGCTCCCGGCTTTAACCCGGAGGTGGATTCTCTCCGCGAGCTCACGCGCGATGCCCGCGGCTACCTCCTCGGGATCGAGCGGCTCGAGCGCGAAAGGACGGGAATCAAGTCGCTCAAAGTGGGACACAACAAGGTCTTTGGCTACTACATCGAGGTCTCGGCCGCCAACGCATCGCACGTCCCCGAGCACTATCAGCGCCGCCAGACCCTCGTCGGGGCCGAACGCTACGTCACCGATGAACTGAAGGAGCACGAGTCGCGGCTGGTCGGAGCCCGCGACCGCCTTGTGGAACTGGAGCGACAGGCATACGACGCCCTCGTCGAAACCCTCGCCTGCCAGCTCGACGCCCTCCAGAGCGCGGGCGCGGCAGTGGCCCTCATCGACCTCCTCATCGCCCTGGCGACCGTGGCCGGGGAAGCCGGATACGTGCGGCCTCGGTTCAATGAAGGCCGGCAACTCCTGCTCCGCGATGCCCGTCACCCGGTGGTGGAAGCGGCGCTCGGACCCGGCCTCTTCGTGCCCAACGACTGCGAGCTGGCGGAGGACTGCCAGGTCCTCATCCTCACCGGCCCGAACATGAGCGGTAAGTCGACCTATCTCCGCCAGGTCGCCCTCATTGCCCTGATGGCCCAGGCGGGCTCATTCGTCCCGGCGGCGGAGGCGGAACTGCCCCTCTTCGACCGCATCTTCACCCGCATCGGCGCCCAGGACGACCTCGCCGCCGGACAGTCCACCTTCATGGTCGAGATGGTGGAGACGGCCCAGATCCTTCACCAGGCGACGCCCCGCTCGCTCGTCGTCCTCGACGAGGTGGGCCGGGGGACAAGTACCTTCGACGGCATGGCCATTGCCCGGGCGACGATCGAATTCCTCCACAACCGCAAAGAGGTGGCGGCGCGGACGCTCTTCGCCACCCACTATCACGAGCTCACCGACCTCGCCGATGTCCTTCCCCGCGTCCAGAACGCTCATGTCGCGGTCCACGAGGAGGGCGGCGAGGTCGTTTTCGAACACCGCATGGTGCCAGGGCCGAGCGACCGCAGCTACGGGATCCACGTCGGCCGCCTTGCGGGGCTGCCGCCGGCCGTCGTCCAGCGTGCCGAGCATCTCCTCGCCGAACTCGAAGGCAGTCGCGAGCGCCTTCCAGCGTCGGCCGATCCGCGCAGCCAGGCGTCGTTCCTCCCGGAGCCCTCGAAAGTGGAGGAGTCGCTCAGGGGTCTCGATGTTGACGCTCTGAGCCCCCTCGAAGCGATCCAGAAGCTCTACGAGTTGCGAGCCCTCGCAGGAACCGAAGGCTCGTGACACAGGCCGCGACGCGGGCTATCCACATCCTCGCCCCGGATGTTGCTGCCCGGATCGCGGCCGGTGAGGTGGTGGAGCGCCCCTATTCCGTTGTGCGGGAGCTGCTCGACAACGCGATCGACGCGGGCGCGAGCCGGATTGCCGTTGAGATCGAAGCGGGGGGCGTGGATCTCATCCGGGTCGTCGACAACGGAAGCGGAATCCCCCCGCAAGACCTCGAACTGGCGTTCGAACGCCACGCCACGAGCAAAATCCACGCCGCGGACGACATTGGGCGACTGGGGACCCTTGGTTTCCGGGGCGAAGCGCTGCCTTCGATCGCGGCGGCGGCTGACGTCGAGGTCCTGAGCCGCGTCGCCGAGGAGCCAGTCGGTGTCCAGCTGCTGCTGACCGAAGGGCGGCCCGCCTCGCGGCGGGCAAAGCCTGCGCCGGTCGGTGTTTCTTTCACCGCAAGGGCGCTCTTCGGCCGCCATCCCGCCCGGCGCAAGTTCCTCGGCAACGCCGCCACGGAGTCACGCCAGGTCGCCACCCTCGTCTCTCACTACGCGCTCGCCTATCCGGAGGTTGCGTTCCAGCTCAGTTCGAACGGGCGCCGGTTGCTCTCCACACCGGGCCGGAGCGATGGCCGCGAAGCGTTCGCGGCCGTCTACGGCCCGGACCAGGCGGCCGCCATGCTCGAGGTGAACCACACGGAGGACGACATCCAGGTGCGGGGCCTGGCGGGACCGCCGTCCGTGACTCGCGGCAACCGCTCCGCAATCTCGGTCTTCGTCAACCGTCGCTGGGTCCAGAGCCGGGCCCTCGTCTTCGCCATCGTCGATGCCTACCAGTCGCAGCTACCGATCGGGCGCCACCCGGTGGCCGCCATCGACGTGGTCCTTCCTGCGGGCGATGTCGACGTCAATGTTCACCCGGCGAAAGCGACGGTGCGGTTTCGCGACGAGAGGGCCGTCGGCCGGGTGGTGCGCCACGCCGTGCGCGCGGCCCTCGAGTCGGCGCAGGTGGTCGCCTGGTCACCCCAGCCGCCACCAGCGCCGGGCGAGGCGACATCCCTCAGCTCCCGCCTGGCGCCGCCCGCCCTCCGGCCGATGGCTCCGCTGCAGCCTGCATTCCCCGCCCAGTCCGATCGCGAAGCTGACCTTCCTGGCACCCATCGCGAAACCCTTCCCCTTCTTCATGTTGTCGGGCAGATGAGCGCCACCTATATCGTCGCCGAGGGTCCCAGCGGGATGTACATGCTTGACCAGCACGCCGCCCACGAGCGTGTGCGCTACGAACAGGTGGTGAAAGCTCGGGCTGGCGCGGGAGATGCATCCAGTCAGCCGCTCCTCGAACCGCTTCTCCTCGACCTTGAGCCGGCCCTTGCAGCGACCATGGCTGCCGCCACCAGCGACCTCCAGATCCTCGGTTTCGAGATTGCGACTTTTGGCGAACAGAGCTTCGTCGTGCGCGCCGTGCCACCGGGGATCGCCGGGCGCGACCTCGCCGCCGAGATCCGTACGTTCCTGGTGGCACTGGGCGACGAGCGAAGGGTTGAAGACCCCTTCGAACGCGCGGCCGCGACCGTCGCCTGTCATTCCAGCGTGCGGGCCGGCACGGCCCTTTCGTTGGAGGAGATGCGCTCGCTTGTCCGTGACCTCGAAGCGACCCAAGCGCCGCGGACCTGTCCCCACGGAAGGCCGACGCTCGTCTACCTCAGTTCCGCCGCCCTCGAGCGGCAGTTCGGGCGCTGATCGTCTTGTCCGGGCCTTATCGCGCGTCCGAGAGTCCCGTTGACCCTGTGGCGAACGTGCGAGCACCATGGCGATGCTGGCCCCCACGCCCGCGTGCCCAACCATGAACCTCCTGTCCCGAGCCGCGTCCGTCCTCTTCATCATCGCCTTGCCGGTCTTTCTCATCACCGCGAACATTCGCTTCTTTGCTGGCGAGGCATGGTTCTACGAGCATGGGTTCCGCGCGTACGACGTGACGGCGACTACCGGCCTCACGCTGCCAGAGCTGGACCGTTCGGCGAGCGAAATCCGAGACTACTTCGTTAACGACGCCCGCTACCTCGCGATCACAGTCGATGAGGATGGGGTCCAGACGCCCCTCTACAGCGAGAAGGAAGTGCTTCACATGGCGGATGTGAAGCGCGTTATGCGGGTGCTCTTCCGGGTCAACGAGATAAGCCTTGCGATCGTCCTCATGACCGTTGCCGGGCGCTTTCTCTGGGCCCGGGAGGGCGACCTGCGGCGGCTTGCCCGCGAGACGCTCTACGGCCTCGCGCTGGGAGCAGTCTTTGCCGGCTTCATTGGCGTGCTCGCCCTGACGGGGTTCAATGCTGCCTGGGACCGATTCCACGAGATCGTCTTCACAAATGACTACTGGAAGTTGAACCCGGCCACTGACCGGCTGATCCAGATGTTCCCCGAGGAGTACTGGCAAGCGTCGGTGATCATGCTTGCCGTCATGGTCGTCACCGAGGGCGCGGCGCTGGCGCTCGTTGCCGGCGGCTACCTCTGGTTTACGCGCGAGCGCGAGCCGGCGGCCGAAGCGTCAACTGCGGTGCCGGAACCCGGTTCGCCCTAGCTCGCGCAGGAGCAGGCGCCGCCGCAGGCACAGCCGCCGCCCATCGACATCGCGTCGAAGGACTCGTCACCGCCACTCACGGCCGCAAACGCGGTGATCGTACGTTCGGCTTTGTGGCCGTGATCGCATTTGGTTGCGACGGCTGCTTCCGACATTGGCCTGCGCCGGTCAAACGTCGTCCGGCAGGTGGGACAGAAGTACTCGTAAATCGCCATGGAAGAAATAGTAGCGAAAGCCGAGCTAGCCCGCGCGGGCGACGCGGCCGTCTTCGCTTGCTGCGTCTGTTTCCATTTCCGCGGAGGCGGGCCGCGGCGCCGAAGTCGCGATGAGGACGTTGTCCGGCGCAAGTTCATAGGTCCGGGTGGCAGGCGCCTCGGCACGGAAGGTGACCGCGTCAAGCTCTCCTCCGATTACCGCGCGTGTGATCCAGTTGCCGGGTTCCACCCATTCGGTGCCACCGCCAAACTCACCACGCACGCGTTCGGTGAGCGATCGGAAACCTTCCCAGATCCCTGTCATAAGGACTGGACAATAACCCGGGCGAGAGCAAGCAGCAACCTATTTGCCACCCAGGTGGGCAAGCACTGCCTCGTTCCACGCCTGGGGCGATTCGAAGTAAGCGGAATGCCCCGCGTCGGAGATCACCCTGAAACCGGATCCCGGCACCAGCCGGTGGGCCTCCTGGATAAGTGCTGGTGAAGTGATCGTGTCGTGCTCGCCGACGACGAAGAGGACAGGGACCCCGGCGGCGGCGATGAGTTCGTGCATGCTCCCACGGTAGGTCGCCGGTGGTCGGCCGAGCATGCCACGCGGTCGCTGCGGGTTGAGCGCATTGATCTCCCGGTAGAGCCCTGCAAGCGCCGGCTCGCGTGCTTCGAACGCATCTGAGAGCGCGTGTTCGCGAAGGCCGGCGTCGCCGCGGAGGTCGCGAAGTTCGTCCTGGAGGGCGCGAATCCGATCATTGGCGACGCCCCCGTTGCTGCCCGAGAAGGTCAGCGAGAGCGCCCGTCCCGGGGCGAGGCGGAGCAGTCCCGCCACGGCCCGTCCGCCCATGGAGTGAGCAACGATGTGGGCGCGCTCAATCTCCAGGTGATCGAGCAAGGCTATGAGATCACTTCCGAAGGCGAACCGTCCCACGCGCATCGCCCCTGTCGAACGGCCCCAGCCGCGGGCATCGTAGGTGGTCAGCCGAAAGCGCGCCTGGAAGGGCTCGAGTTGCTGCCACCAGACGAGGTGGTTGCCACCAGCGCCGTGAAGAAAGATGACATCGTCACCATGGCCGTACTGGCGGTAGTAGAGGTGGGCGCCGTTCACTTCGGCAAAGGGCATGCCGGGCATCTTACCGGCGGGAGACGACCTCTGTTTCCGGCGCAGCCGCCCGCTCGCTCATCTCGTAGAGATGCCAAACGCGCGTGTCCTCATCCGCTTCGCGGAAGAGATCGACCACCCACTCGTGGCAGGTGAATGCGATTACCTGGTGGCGGCGGGCGAGCGTGGCGAAGCCACGTGCTGCCTGGAGGGCGCGTTCGCGGTCGAAGTTCACGAGGATTTCGTCGACAACGATTGGCAGCGGCCCGCTGCGCTCGGTGAACTGCTCGATGAGGCCGAAGCGAAGGCTCAGGTAGAGCTGTTCGCGGGTGCCACGCGAGAGCTGCTCCGGCGTTTTCTCGGCACCGTCACCGTCGACCACGCGGAGGACTGCCTCACCCAGTGGCGCCTTGATCTGGCGGTAGCGCCCCAGCGTCATCGCGGCGAAGTATTCCTGGGCTGCCCGCACGACCGCCGGCTGGCGCTCGCGCTCGTAGCGCGCACGCGCCCGCTCGATGAGGAGGCGTGCCACGCGGAGGGTTGCCCACTCATCGGCCAGTTCTCGGGCGCCTGCGCGGAGTTCCTCGCGCTTTGCGAGCAGGGCCGACGTTTCGCCACCGGCCTCGAGCGTCGCCAATTCGCTGTCGAAACCTCCGACGGCCGTCAACAGCCGGTTGTGTTCGGCGGAGAGGTGGCGAATCCGTTCCTCGGTGGTGTCGCGTTCGAGCTCATGGACCTCGGCGGGCGTCGATTCCAGCTCCGCGACGAACGGCTCGAAACCGTCGCGCGAGCCTGCAGCCTGGACCACCAACGCCTCTTGCGCCCGGAGGTCGCGTTCCGTTGCCTCTCGTTCTGCCCAGTCCTTTGCCCGCGTCCGGAGATCATCACCGTCGCCGGCCCGCCAGTGGGAGAGGTGGTCGCTGAGTGCTGCACGGGAAGCTTCGAGTCGTCGTTCGGCCGCGGCAGAGTTGTCGCGGCAATCCCGTACCGTCGCCTCCAGATGGAGGGCGTCTTTGCTCGTCTCCCGGGCCGCAGCCAGCCTGGCCATGAGCTTCGCCGCCGAGCCCTCAGGTGGGAGAGCATTCCCCTCGACGGCCGACCACGTCCGGGCGATGGCGTCTTCATAGCGGTCGATGTCTGCTTCGATCGCCCGCACTCGGTGGGCCATCGCGTCGACGGCGCGTTGCCTCTCGGCCACTACACGAGCCTGGGCAAGGAGGTCGAGGGCCGCTTCTGGCGTTGCCACGCCTATAAGGGAGGCACCATCAGCATGGCGCCGCCAGGTCTCGCGCGTAGCCTCCATCCGCCGCGCGGCTTCGTCGACGCCAGCCTGGGCCCGCGCTATTCGCGTCTCCGCGTGACGCAGGCGGCCGCCGATCTCGTCGAGTTCGCGGGCTAGAGCGGCCCGGGCTTCGTGTGTCGCCAGCGCGGCCTTGATAGCCTCGCGCTCAGTCGCAACATCGGCGAGTTGGTCGGAGGGTGCGCGCCGGGCGCCGGTCCGGGCCAGGAGGAACGCGCCGATGGCTGCTCCCGCTGCGGCGATGGCGCCGACGAATGCCCCCGACCACCCAGAAACGAGGTATCCGCCCCCCGCCGCCAGTGCCGAAACAAATCCAAGGGTCGCGACTGTGCCTGGTGCCGGCGCGAAGGAAGTCGGCGGCCGGGACGACAGCGATCCCGCCGCCTCGATGACAGCCTGCCGCCCGAGCAGTGCCTCCATCGGATCTTCAGGCTCGGCGGTGGCGTCGAGGCAGGCGCGTGTTTGGGCCTGGCCGGCGAGTAATTCATCGCGGTGCGCGAGGAGCGGTTCGAGGGCGAGCCGGGCACGGTCGTGCGCCTTGTCGCTTTCCGTCATTGCCCGGGCGTGTTCAGCAATCGCCTGTCGCGCGACAAGGGAGCTATCAAGCGCCAGTACCCGTTCGATCGACCACTGGTTGCCCAACTCTCCGAGGGCGCCGGCCAGCTCCGATTCCATCACGGCGAGTTCGGCACGGCGGCGGGGCAAGTCGCGGAGCGATTCCTGGTGGCTCTGACGCCCCTCCGCCAGCGCGTCTATCGATGCGGCGTGGTCAATCACAGACTCGTCCACCACGATTGCGTCGCGCTGGTGGAGCGCTCTCGCAAGCGCATCGTCCGCCTCTGCCCTGTTCTCCTCCGCGATGCCGACCGCTGCTTCGAGCTGGTCCAGCCGTGACACCGCCTCGGCCGGTACCCGGTCTGGCTCGGAGGCGCCGAGGATGGCTCGCAGCCTCCGCCACTCGGCCCACGGCAAGCGTGCTTCCACGAGCCGCCGCAGCCGCAGGTGCCGTTCGCGCAATGCCTCCAGTTCCTCGGTTACCTGCGCCCGCCGCGAGGTCGCCGCTTTGCGATCGGCTACCCGCGACGCATACCGTTCGTCATCATTTTGGCGCGCCGAAAGCCGCCGCTGCACCTCCTCCAGTTCCTGGAGGATTGCGGCAAGACCGTGGGAACGGCCCCGCCTTTTGTAGATCGCATCCTCGCGGTTCTTGATGGAGGCGAGTGCTGCCGGGACGCCCCCGGCGCCGATGCCGGCGCTATAGATCTGGGCGCTAACTTCCTGGCCCTCCAGGCTTCCGACCGTCTGGAGCTCGTCGAGGCTAAAGGCGAAGACAGTGTTGTAGACCTCTTTCGAAGCACCACCGAGGAGCTGGCGGACGGCGTCTTCGGCATTCGTTTCGGTATCCCCCGGCAGGCGGAGAAGGAGGTCCTTGCCCGTGGGAGCGGCGCGCCGCTGGAGGATGGAAAGCTGGTCGTGTTGTTCGAGCCAGAGCCGGCCGCCGTGGATTCCGCCGTTCAGCGGCGGGTAGTGCTCATCCCGTTTCTGCCGCGGGAATCCGTAGAGCGCCGTCTGGATGAAGGCGAGGAGGCTACTCTTCCCCGCTTCGTTGGGCCCGAAGAAGACATTGAGACCCGGCGCCAATGGCTCGAACCGGCGGCCGTTGAACTTCCCGAAGCCATCGATGCCGATGCCCCGGATTCTCACTGTCCGGCCTCGCGAAGGGAGCCGACGGCCACGACCCGCGCACCGTCGATGAGCGACTCCAGCTCAGCGGCGCCGGGCCGTTCGAGGAAACGGAACGCCGGGTGGTCGAAGAGTTCGGCGACGGCGAGCTCGATCTCCTCCGGTTCGCCCGCGCCAAGATGCTCCGCGGCAGCGAGTACCTCGGCGATGAATCCACCGTCGCCCGAGAGGTCGAGTGGTCCTGTGCGGTCCTCGACCGCGGCGATGAACACCCGCTGATCGTGTGCCGCGAACTCTCCGTTGGCATAGCCGATTAGTTCGTTTCCGAGGTCCCGGCGACGGAGGCTGTCATGCAGCAGGCCCTCGCCCTTGAGTTCAACAGCGGCAACGATGAGGCGACCCTCCGATATCGATGCAAGGTGCTTGCCGCCATTGGTGATGGCGTCGAGGAGCTCCTGTTCGGTCGCCATCTCGTCGATGGACAATCGGAGCCGCTCCCAACGGACGACGTCGACGGCCCGGAATTCGAGCCGTGGCGCCCGTCCTGGTTCGAGCTCCACGAGATAGACTCCGCGCGCTCCCCGCTCTTTGAGGTGGCGGCCCTGTGGGTTACCGGGGTAAACGACGGCGGGCGTCTGCTCGCGCACCACCTGGCGCTCGTGGACGTGACCCATCGCCCAGTAGTCCATCCCCGATGAAGTGAGGTCGGCGAGCGAGCACGGCGCATACGGATCGTGCCCGGGCTGGGTGCCCACGGTGCCGTGGAGCACGGCGATGTTGAGGTCGGCGTGGGGATCGGCGCGAAAATCCGCCGCGATGTTCTCCAGCACCACCCGCCGGGGGTAGCTGTATCCGTGGATGGCAACGTGATGGCTGCCGGCCGCGAGGGTCACCGTTTCGACAGCCGGACCAAATCGATGGGCCGCATCGGGATAGGTCAGACTGGCCCGCCAGCCGTTCAGAGGGTCGTGGTTGCCATGGGCGATGAAGCTGCGGATCCCCGCGTCAGCGAGCCGGGCAAGACCATCGCGGAATGCCAGTTGAGCCTTCAGGCTGCGGTCGGCCCCGTCGTACACATCGCCCGAGACGACGAGCGCGTCCACCTTCTCATCGAGGCAGAGGGCGACGATATTCTCGAAGGCATCGAATGTCGCACGCTGCAAGGCCCGGCCGGTCTCCGGGTCGAGCGAACGCAACCCCTGGAACGGGCTATCGAGATGGAGGTCGGCGGCGTGGACGAACCGGAAACTCATAGGCCCTTCCGCTAATTCGTATAAGCATGTGCGCAATAACCATAACGGGCGAGTGCGCGTCAATACACCAGTGTCACCACCGATGCGACAGGAACTGTCGCGGTCACCGGGTTCAATCGGAAGCCCGCCACGGGGATAGGATGGCCGAAACGAGGAGGTCGCATGGCGAGGCCCGATTCGCGAATGCACAGTGACCAGGCACTGGCCGCGCTTGCGTCTGCGATCGCCTCGGTCAAAGCGGACGACCCGATGGCGCCTGTTACCGTGGTGCCGCCTTCCAACTTCGCGGGGCTCTGGCTCCGGCGCCGGCTGGCCACCGAACGAGGGCTGATCAACGTCCGCTTCATGTCGCTTGCTCGCCTGGCCGAATTCGTTGGCGCCTCGTCCATTCCCGCACCGAAGGAGCGACCGCGTACGCCGGCCCTGGCTGCCGAAGCCACACGGCACGTCCTTGCCCGCGGTCCCGGGATCTTTGCCGCCGTGGCGCGTCACCCGGCCACGGCGGCATCGCTGGCGGCTGCCTTCCGGGAGCTCGAAGACGTCAACAACGAGGAACTTGCCAGCCTGGAACGCCAGGGAGGCCGAACGGCGGAGATCGCAAGGCTCTTTCACGACTTCGAATCCGAAACAGCTAGCTACTATTCCCGGCCGGACCTGTTTCGAGCGGCGGCTGGTGTGAACCCCGCGGGGTCAGGCATCTTCCGGGACATCGGTCATGTCGTGGTCTACCAGCCTCAACAGATGACCCCGTCGCAGTCGGCCTTCGTCGAGGCGCTTGTGGCAGCGGATGTCGCACTGGTTGTCGACGAACCGGCGGAGGACGTGTCCGTCGCCGACCGCGTCCTGACCGTGACGGATATCGATGAAGAGGTGCGCACCGTCGTTTCGCTCATCCTCGCCGACCTCGAACACGGTATCCGCGCCAGCGAGATTGCCTGCTACTACCCGATTGAAGAGATCTACCAGCCGATCCTGCGCGAACAGCTTGGGGCCGCGGGCATCCCCCACAATGCTCCTTCCGGTCCGCCGCTTGCCTCCACCCCGGCAGGGCGCATCCTCCTTGGTCTCCTCGCACTCGACCCGGCAACGATTTCGCGGGCGCGGTTTGTGGCATGGATCGCGGCGGCGCCGGTCCGCGACGGCCCCCGGCCGGTGCCTGTCCGCAGCTGGAGCCGGATCAGCCGCGATGCGGGCGTTTCGGGCGGTTCTCCCGGGCGCTGGACGGCGGCCCTCTCGCGCTACCGCGACGACCAGGATCATCGCCTGCAACAGGCGCGGCATGACGGACGTGATGGCCAGGCCGCCGCAGTGGAACGGGCGATGGGGGATGCGACCTGGCTCGGTGAATTCGTTGCCGAACTCTCGGCACGTCTACAGCCCCCAGGAGAGAGCTGGGCTGCCTGGTCGGCCTGGGCGAAAGACTCGCTCGGTCGCTATCTCGACCACGAGGAACTGGATCGCCAACAAGACGGGGCCACCGAAATCGTCGAGGCGGTGATGGCCGCCCTCGATGAGCTGGCGGCGCTCGACGAACTCCCGGCCGCCGTCCCGGTGGACCGCGAAACCTTCGGCCAGGCATTGGAGCAGGTGCTGCAGCAAGGCGTGCCGCCGTCCGCCCACTTCGGCCACGGCGTCTTCGTCGCGCCGCTCAGTCTCGCAGCTGCCATCGGGATGGAGTCGACCTATATCCTCGGTGCCGTCGAAGGGGTACTCCCGGCACCGGTACGAGAGGACCCGCTGCTTCCCGAGCGGGCACGCGCGGCTGTCCCATCGCTGCGGGGGAGCCGCGCACGCCTCGACGACCTTCGCGCTTCCTACGTCGCTGCTATCGCCGCGTCTCGTTTCGCGACGCTCAGCTACCCCATTGGCAACCTTCGCCGCGGCCGCGAACAATTGCCCTCGCGCTGGCTCCTTGAGACGGCCTCAGCCCACGAAGGCCGCCGGATCGACAGCCGCGAATTCGCCCGTCTTCGTGACCGGCCCTGGCTTCGTCGCTCGCCCTCGCTCAGCGCACGACTCCTTGATGGCGCGCTCCCGCTCATCGACGATTCGGAGTACGAGCTGGCTGCGATGAGAAGGGAAGGGGCGCAATCGGCTCGCCGTCCGGTGGTCCACGACGGAATCGCTGTCCTTCGCGCCCGGGACTCTACGACCTTCACACGCCACGATGGCAATCTCGCCGGCATGGTGCCCGCCGTCGGTGACGGCGTTGTCTCACCGACGCGGCTCGAAACCTACGCTCGCTGTCCTTACCGCTACTTCCTCGGCAACGTGTTGCACGTCGCCGAATTCGACGAGCCGGAGGATGTCCGGGCGCTCAGCGCCCTCGATCGCGGCACCATCATTCACGACACCCTGGAACGGTTCTACAAGGCGACGGCAGACCGCGATGCGGGCGCCTGGACGGTGGAAGAGCGGGACCTGATGACTGCCATCGCGCGCGAAGAGTGCGACCGTTTTGAGCAGCTTGGCCGCACCGGCGGACCTGCGCTCTGGAACATCGAGCGGTCGCGGCTTCTGGGCGAGCTGGTCGACTACCTGGACGCCGACGCCGAACGCTCTGTCGATCTCGGGACGCGTTTCCATGCTGCCGAGGTTGCCTTCGGCGAGCCCGATGGATGGCCGGCCGTGGAGATACCTCTAGGCTCCGGTGTGCTTCGCTTTCGGGGTCGCATCGACCGCGTCGACGAGGCGAACAACGGCGAGTACTGGGTCTACGACTACAAGACTGGTTCGGCCTACGGCCTTTCCCACCTCGCGGACGACCCTCTTGCGAAGGGGCAGCGGCTGCAGCTGCCGATCTATGCGGAGGCGGTGCGAGCCACGCTGGGAGCCAAGAACGTGCGGGCCGGCTACTGGCTCGTGAGCGATGCGAATGGCTTTGGCGTGAGGGAGCTGCCCACGGGGATGGAGACGCGAGCGGCGCTGGTCACGGTCCTTCAGCACATGGCTGATGGCATAAGTGCCGGCGTGTTCATCGCCAATCCCGGCCGAAACCGCGACAACTGCACCTACTGCCCCTACGCCGCCATCTGCCCGAACGACCGTTCCCGCTACTACGATCGCAAGGCCAACGACCCGGCGGCTGGATCCTATGCCGCACTCACAGGGGATGCGTCGTGACCGCGCCGGGACTCCACGACGAGGATGTCAGGCGCCGGATCCGGGAGGATCTCGATGCGGCGTTGTTCGTGGAGGCGGGCGCTGGCACTGGCAAGACAACCGAACTCGTCTCCCGCGTGCTGGGACTCATCGGTGCCGGCGTGGAAATCCGCTCGCTCGCGGCAATTACCTTCACTGAGGCGGCCGCGGCCGAGCTTCGTGACCGTGTCCGGGGCGAACTCGAGGAGTGGGCGAAGGAGTCCGACGGTCCCCGCAGGGAACGTGCCATCGCCGCGCTCGAACAGATGGACGGCGCCGCCCTCGAGACCCTCCACTCCTTTGCCGGCCGCTTGCTCGGTATGTATCCGCTCGAAGCCGGGATTCCGCCGCGTTTCCAGGTCATCGATGAGGTCGGCTATGCAATCGAAGCCGACCGCGAATGGGATGCCGTCCATGCCCGCATGCAGGAAGAGCCGGGCCTCGAGACGCCCCTCACCTACGCCCTTGCGCTGCGGGTAGCGATCGAAAGCAACCGCAGTTCGACCAGCCTCCGCGGCATCTTCGACCGTTTCGGCGAAAACTGGGACCGCCTGCCTTCTGAACCCTTCGTGGCCGAGCCTTTCGAGGAACCGGACACCTCGCGACTCGTCCGTCTCATGGACGAGGCGATCGCCTTCCGCGATCAGTGTTCGGATGACAGTGACAACCTCGCGACCTTCCTCGACGACCTCAGGGAGATTCGCCGCCGGGTGGCTCACGCCACGGTGCCTGTCCAAAGGGCGCGAGCGCTCAACGGCTACGTCAACAACCCGAATCGTCGTAACTGGGGCAAGCAGGAGAACTGGAAAAGCAAGTCCGCCGTGGCCGATGCGATCCGGGAGATGCATGAGGAGCGCGAGGCCCTGCTCGAACGGCTCGGGGCGATTGTCTTGCCGCCTCTGTTGGAGTTTCTTAGGAAAGCGGCCCTTGCCTTCGCCGACCGCCGCCGGGCGGAGGGTCTTCTTGCCTTTCAGGACCTGCTCGTCTTCGCGCGCAACCTGCTCCGCGACAATGTCCACGTGCGCGACCAGCTGGGCCAGCGCTACCAGCGACTGCTGATCGACGAATTCCAGGACACGGACCCCCTCCAGGCAGACATTGCGGGCCTCCTTGCCAGCCCCGCCGACGGAGCGCCCATCGAGCCCGGGCGGCTGTTCTTCGTCGGCGACGCCAAGCAGTCCATCTATCGCTTCCGGCGGGCCGACATCGAGATGTACCAGGAGTCGCGGGAGCGCTTCGGCTGCGAGGCCGTGGGTCTTTCGAGCAACTTCCGCTCAAGCGCCGCGGTTATCGACTGGTGCAACCATCTGTTCGAGACCATGCTCGGGGCGGAACGCCCGGGCCAGGCCGGTTTCCAGCGCCTCTTTGGCGCTCGCGATGGTTTGGATGGCGGCACGGTGCATCTCCTCGGTGGGCCGGTCGAGGGGCGTGCGGACGAGCGCCGTGACATTGAGGCGAGTGCCATCGCAGAAGCGGTGGCCGCAATTCGCGCCGGCAAATGGCAGGTTACGGATCGGGAGGGCAGACGGCGCGAGGCCCGCTTCGAGGACGTCGCCATTCTGCTTCGATCGCGGAACATCCTCCGGCCACTTGAGCGCTACTTCGACGAACTGGACATCCCCTACCGGGTCGAGAGCCGCTCGCTGGTCTTCGAGACCCAGGATGTGCGAGACATAACGAATATCCTGGCAGCGATCGACGACCCGACCGACGAGGTTGCTACCATCGCCGCGCTTCGGTCGCCCGCCTTCGCCTGCGGCGATGACGACCTCCTCCGCTTCCGCCAGGCGGGTGGGCGCTGGGACTACGTTGCAGAGCTACGGCGTAATCCCGAGGTTGAAGGCCCCGTGGGGGAGGCATTTGCCTATCTCCACGACCTCCACATTCGAAGGGCCTGGCTTCCGTTGGGGGAGCTGGTGGACCGTGTCATCCGCGAACGTGGCCTCCGCGAGATCGCCTTCGCCCACCGGCGGCCGCGAGAACACTGGCAGCGCTACCGCTTCCTCCTGGAGCAGGTGCGGGCGCTGGAAGCGACCCAGGGCGCGAACCTCCGCGACCTCGTGAACTGGTTGCGGCACCAGGCCTCCCGGAACTCCCTCGTGAACGAAAGCGTCACGCCGGAAGCGGACGACGACGCTGTCCGCGTGATGACCGTCCACGCCTCCAAAGGCCTCGAGTTCCCGATCGTCATCATGGCGGGCTTCGGATCGGAACGTTCGGGCAACGAGATGCTCGTCTGGCCACGGGATGGAAGTTCGCCCCAGGTGAAACTGGGCAATGCCCAGACCGCCGGCTACGAGGCGGCGAACGAGGTCGAGAAGGAATTGGAGAGGTTCGAGCGACAAAGGCTTGTTTACGTCGCTGCCACGCGGGCTCGCGACCACCTTGTCGTCAGCGGGTTCCACGCGGCTTCGACTCGTGGCGGCGATTCCGAGGCCGAGCAGATCATCGCCATCTGCGAGACCGCTCCTGCATTGTGGGCGCCATTCCCCGCCAGCCAACAGGCACTCACCTCATCCGCACCGGTGGAGCGAGCCGCCGGGGATCTGCCTGACTACGACACGTGGCGTTCGGCGCGCTCGGCACTGCTCGCCCGCCAGCAACTGCCGAAGGCCGTAGCCGCAACGGCGGTCGCGGGTGGCCATGAAATCCCGGACAGCGAAGATGCCGGCGACGATAGGGCCTTCCGTCGCGGCCGCGCGGCGACGTCAATTGGGCGGGCGGTGCATGCCGTGCTTCAGTCAGTCGACCTTGCCGGTGGAAGTGATGCCGGTCCCCTCGCCCTGGCAGCCGCAGCCGCCGAGGGTGTCCCTGCGCGCGCCCGCGAAGTCGAAGCGCTCGTCAGGGCCGCGATTGGCGCGGAAGCCGTACGTGCTGCCGTTGCCAGCGACCGCTACTGGCGGGAGGTGTTCGTGGCCGCGCCCGTCGGTGACAGGCTGATCGAGGGCTACATCGACCTCCTCTACGAAGGTCCGGACGGCCTCGTCGTCGTCGACTACAAGACGGACGCGGTGGAGTCGGAGGACGACTTGGCCGCGGCCGTGCAGCGCTACCGGCTCCAGGGGGCGACCTATGCGCTCGCGCTGGAACGGACGCTCGACCGCCCTGTCGCCGAGTGCGTCTTCCTCTTTGCCCGGGCGCCGGGAGCTCCCGGCCTGGCAATAGCCGACCTCGGAGCGGCGATGGACGAAGTCGAGGCGGTCGTGACAGCCTCCGGCCATTAGCGCTGCTACACTCCAACCTCCGGATCGAGGAGGTGCGCGCATGAAAGTCTCATTGATGGTGGAGGGGCAAAACGGCCTCACCTGGGACCGCTGGCGCCACATCCTCGAACTCGCCGAACGGCTCAAGTTCCCAGGTGTGTTTCGCTCGGACCACTACTTCATTGGCCAGCAGCAGGACTCGCTCGACCCCTACCTTTCGTTTGCCTTCGCGGCGGAGATGACTTCGACAATTCGGTTTCGGCCCGCTGGTAACGCCGGTGACCTTCCGGTCCCCGGTGGACCACGCCCGGATGGCGGCGCAGGTCGATCTCCTCAGCGGCGGGCGCTTCACGATGGGCGTCGGCGCCGGCTGGAATGAGCCCGAGCACAACGCCTACGGAATCTACTTTCCGCCGATCAAAGAACGCTTCGAGCGCCTGGAAGAGTCGATCCAGGTCATGAAGAAGTTGTGGAGTGAGTCCCCGGCAACCTTCGCAGGCAAGCACTACCAGCTCCATGAAGCGGACATGATGCCCAGGCCCGGCAATGGTCGCCCCGATTTCCTCATTGGTGGTGGCGGCGAAAAGAAGACGTTGAAGCTGGTCGCTCGCTACGCCGACGAGTGGAACGGCGTGAACATGACGCCTGAAGTCTTCCGCCACAAGGTGGAAGTCCTGGCCCAGCATTGCGAAAACGAGGGCCGCGACCCAGGCACCATCGCGAAATCGATGATGACGTTCGCGATTGTTGGGCCCTCGCAGGCGGACATCGATGCGGCAACGAACCGGCTCATGTCGATGTTTGGCGGCCAGGGCAGTCCCGAGGAGTTTCGAAAGGGCGCAGCTGAACGCGGGATGATCGTCGGAAACACCGACCAGGTTGTCGACCGACTCGGCAGGCTCGCGGAACTTGGGATGAACGAGGTGATGTTCCAGCACTTCAACTTCGACGTGGATGACGTGCCGGAGTACCTCGCCGCTGAGATTGCACCGAGAGTCGCGAACCTCTAGCCAGCCCGGCCTTCAACCGGATGCCTCCGTTCCTCGGTGGGGCGCTCTTCCTTGCGATGCATTCTGAGGTCGCGCGGTTCGCACGCAGCGGGACTACGATGTTGCTGAGGAGGAACGCCCGATGCACGCCTGGCACGATGTCGATCCCGGACCAAACGTTCCCGATGAAGCGAACGCGGTCGTCGAAATCGCCAAGGGCAGCAAGGTCAAATACGAGATCGACAAGGCGACTGGCTTACTTCGCGTCGATCGGATCCTCTACTCATCGGTCATGTACCCGGCGAACTATGGCTTCTATCCGCGGACGCTGGCCGCAGACGGCGACCCCCTCGATGTCCTCGTCCTGATGCAGGAACCGGTGCAGCCCTTGAGCATCCTCCGCACCCGCCCAATCGGGATGATGCCGATGATCGACCAGGGTGAGGCGGACGAGAAGGTCATCGCCGTCCACCTCGACGACCCCGAGTTCAACGACTTTCACCATATCGATGAACTCCCCCGCCATCGGCTCGCCGAACTCCGTCGCTTCTTCTCCGACTACAAGGCGCTCGAGCACAAGGAAGTGCGGGTCGATGAAATCCTCGGCCCCGACGAGGCCCGCCAGGCGATGACCGACAGCCTCGACCGCTATCAGCGCGAGGTCGCGCCAAAGGTCGCGAAGTGACTGCCCCCGGGGGACCGCGCTCCTATGACGACGCTCTTCGTCGCTGGCCCCGAACGGCCCAGTTCGGCCCCGATGTCAGCTTTGTCGGCTGCGACCGGGCGTCGCTCTCCGACCCGGATTCCTTCGCCGGCGCCGACGTGGTCATTCTCGGCGCCCCCTTCGATGGTGGAACCACCTATCGCCCGGGCGCTCGCTTCGGTCCAAACGCCATCCGCACGACCGACTACGTCCCTCATGTCCCTTACCGTCCCAGCCTTGCCCTCGGCATCGACCCCTTCACCGAGTTCCGCATCGTCGACGCGGGTGACGCCCGGATGGTGCCCGGCGATATCGAACTGAGCATCACCCGGCTCCGGGACGCCGTGCGGTCGGTGAAGGAAAGCGGCGCCTTTCCACTGGTCCTTGGTGGCGACCACACGATCACCTACCCCAACGTCAGCGGCCTCGCCGATGTGATGGGCCTCGGGAAGATTGGGGTCGTCCACTTCGATGCCCACGCCGACACCGGTGAGAACAATTTCGGCCTGCTCTACGGGCACGGCACGCCGATGCGGAGGCTCATCGAGTCCGGCGCCGCGCGAGGCGACCGCTTCCTCCAGGTCGGCCTTCGCGGCTACTGGCCGGAACCACCGGTCCTCGACTGGATGCGCGAACAGGGGATGCGCTGGTACGAGATGACCGAGGTCGTCCAGCGCGGCCTTGATGTCTGCCTCACCGAGGCATTCGAACGTGCCTGCGACGGGACCGATGGCGTCTTCCTCTCGGTTGACATCGATGTTGTCGACCCGGGGATGGCGCCGGGCACCGGGACCCCCGAGCCGGGCGGGCTCACCGGCCGCCAGCTTCTCGACGCCGTCCGCCGGTGCGGGCTGGAGCTACCGCTCGTGGGCATGGATATCGTCGAAGTGGCGCCGGCCTACGACGGGCCGGGCGAGGTGACGGCGGCACTGGCCAATCGCGTCGTCCTCGAGGCGCTCTGTGGGATGGCCGTTCGACACCGCGACGCTGCCGGCTAGGACCGCGGCAGCCCCAGTCCTCTGCGTTGCGATGATATTGCGCTGGATTTCGCTGGTGCCGCCGGCAATCGTCCTCGATACCGAGGCGAGGTACTGCTTCTGCACCTGTGCGGCGAGCGAACCCTCCGTGGCGGCGCCGGCTTCGCATCCCAGCAGTTCCATCGCCACCCGCATCGTCCGTTGTTGCCATTCCGTCCCGAACGCTTTGGCCATCGACGCCTCGTAGTTCGGTACGGATGAGATGCTTTGCAGGTAGGCGACCCTGTAGCAGAGCAGGCGACCGACCTCGACTTCGATCTTCAGTTCCGCGATCTTCGTACTCAGTGCGGGCGCGAGCCTGCCTGCCTTCGCCTCCGACTGGGCGTATTCAAGGACGTTCCGAAATGTGTGCTCCATCTCGACCAGCCGTTCAATCCCGGACCGCTCGAAGTCGAGATGCTCGGCGAGGATGTACCAACCGCGGTTCTCCTCGCCCACACGGCGGTTCACCGGCACCCGCACGTCTTCGAAGAAGACTTCGTTGAAGTGGTGTTCGCCGGTCATGTCGTAGAGGGGGCGAATGGTCACGCCCGGGCTCTTGAGGTCGACCATCAGGCAGCTGATGCCGCGATGTTTCGGCGCATTGGGGTCCGTTCGCGTCACCAGCCAGATGCAGTCGGCAAGATGGCCACCGCTCGTCCAGATTTTCTGGCCATTGACGAGGTACTCGTCGCCGTCGCGCTCGGCACGCGTTTGTACGGAGGCGAGGTCGGAACCGGCGCCCGGCTCACTGAGGCCGAGGGCAAAGCTGACGTCGGCGTTGATGATTCTCGGGAGCCATTCGCGTTTCTGCTCTTCAGTGCCGTGGAGGACCAGCGATGGGCCGACCTGGCGTTCCGCTGTGAAGTGATACCCGCGAGGGGCCTTGTGGAGGATCATCTCCTCGGTGTAGATCATCTGCTCTATCGACCCGAGGCCCTTGCCGCCGTATTCCTTCGGCCAGGCGATCCCGATGTAGCCGCGATCCGCCATTTTCTTGCTGAAGGCCTGGTTGTGGCCGCCGTCCTCGTTGCCGCCCGCCAGTTCCGTGGTCAAGAACTCCTGCAGTTCCTTGCGGAACGCATCCTGGGCAGGGGTGAACGCGAATTTCATGGCAGGCCTCCTCGTGTGGGAGCCTATTGTAGGCGCGCGGATCGGATGGCGGGCTATCCTCTCCGGGTGCCTCGGGACGAAAGCTGGAGCGAACGCCTGGTCGTCCGGCCGGAAAAGCTTGTCGACTATCTCCTGTCGCCATCGCACAAAGACGGTCGCCACAAGCAACAGTTTTTCGAGGCTCACGGGTTTAGCATCGAAAGGCCGGGCGAACTCGCTGATGCATTGATTCGCCACGCCGCTGCCGCTGTGGAATTGGCCGACGCAACTACTCGGTTCGGGCGAAAGTGGGTACTTCGAGGCAGATTGCTGGCGCCCGATGGGCGCGAGCCCGTCGTGCAGAGCGTCTGGATTCAGCCATTCGATGAGTCGAACGTTCGGCTGGTCACGGCGTATCCTGTACGTGGAGATCGTCGATGAAAGAACACGATGTTGTTGTGCTTACCCGCGACCTCCCAGAAGAAAAGCTGGTGACGGGTGACCTCGGGACGATTGTGGCCGTCTACCAGGGCGGCGCGGGATTCGAGGTTGAATTCATGACACTCGATGGCGACACGGTCGCCGTGGCGACAATCGCCGCAGACGGTGTTCGCGAAATCCGGCCAACCGAGATGCCCCACGCTCGGGCCATGGCCTGACCCCGGCTGTAACCCTCCCCGACACCGCGTACGATACCGGGCAACCACTGCCCGGAGTTCGTTTCCATGACAGGCCCGCTTGAAGGCATCCGCATCCTCGACTTCACCCGCTATCAGCAGGGTCCCTACGCCACGGTCATGCTCAGCGACCTCGGCGCCGATGTCATCAAGGTGGAAGAGCGGACGAACGGGGACCTTGGCCGCGCGCTGGGGATGCAGCCGGATGGCTGGTGCGCCTACTTCGAAGCGCACAACCGCAACAAACGCTCGATCACCGTCGACAGTCGCACGGAGAAGGGCCGCGAGATCATCTACAAGTTGGTTCCAACCGTGGATGTCGTTTGCGACAACTTCCGTCCCGGCGTCATGAAGCGGCTCGGGCTGGACTACGACGCGCTCTCCGCGATCAACCCGAAGATCATCACCGCCAGCGCCTCCGGCTTCGGGCCCGAGGGCCCCAACACCTATGAGCCTTCCTTCGACATCATCGGCCAGGGCATGGGCGGGATCATGGTTGCCCAGGGGGGCGGTCCCGGCTGCGAACCGGTCAACCTCATCGGTGGCTTTGCCGACCAGGTAGGGGCGATGGTCTTCGCCCTCGGGATCAGCTCGGCGATCATCGCCCGGGAGCTCCACGGCGTTGGCCAGCACGTCGATGTCTCGCTCCTTGGCTCACAGATCGCCGTCCAGAATCTCTCCCTGCAGGTGTTCCTCCGCACGGATAAGCAGGGCAACCCGGCCAAGAAGCAGAACCCCGTGTTCACCTACTACACGGCCGGTGATGGCAAGTCGCTCACCATCGGCCTGTTGGACCCCAAATGGTGGCCAAAGCTCTGCGGCGTCCTCGATCGCGAAGACATGCTCACCGACGAGCGCTTCGTCACCCCGCATGACCGGGCTTCCAATCGCCAGGACCTCGTCGATGAACTGGAGAAGTCGTTCCTCGCGCGCGGCCGCGACGAGTGGCTCGAGTTGATGAAGAAGGCCGATATCCCATGCGGGCCAGTGAACGAGTATGCCGATGTGGCGAGCGACCCCCAGATCCTTGCTAACCGCTACATCGAAGAACTGGAGCACCCACACCTCGGCCCCATCCGCGTACCGTCTTCACCCATTCGGATGAGCAAGCACGAGACCGGCGCCAGGCACTTCGCGCCGGAGCTGGGCCAGCACACCGAGGAGGTCCTCCTCGATGTTGGCTACACCTGGGATGAGATCGCCGCGCTGAAGGACGAAGAGGTCATCTAACTCTTGCAAGACATCTTCGCCTGGCAGACCGATGCCGAGTGGCTTGCGATATTGCGCATCGGTCTCGGCCTCTGGTGGCTGGAGAGCGTCCGCCACAAGGACCTGCCCGGCTTCGTCCGCGGCGGCTCGATGGGCTGGGTGGAGTCACTCACGCAGGATCATCCCGTCCCGGCATTCGCCCACCTGATCCAGCGGGTCTCGCTGAGCAGTCAGCGGCGGCGGATTGTGACCTCATGGCTGGTCGTCGCCGGTGAGTTCTCCGTCGGTGTCAGCCTCACGCTTGGGCTGCTGACCTACGCCGGCCTTGTGGTCGGGATGTTCCTCAACCTCAACTACCTGCTGCTCGCCGGTCTCAAGGACCAGGGCGAACAGGGGCAGAACCTGATGATGCTGCTCATCAGCGTCGTACTTTTCGCGACAGCGGCGGGTATGACCTGGGGACTGGACGCCGCCATCTTCTGATCACCGGGGCGACCCCAATCGCGCTTCCTCTCGGAGCGGCTGGAAGAGCTCGACGGGATTACCGGACGGGTCCTCGACGATCGTTTGCTTGCCCCCAACGCCGGTGACGATGTCGTTGCGAAATGCGGCTCCGGCCGCGCGAAGTTGGGCTACGGTCGCTTCGAGATCGGCAACCTCGACCGCGAACCGGTTCCAGCCACCGGGCGTCTGCACCGTACCGTCGGCCATCGCCTGGCCACCACCGGCGTCGGGGTTCGGGGCACTGAGGACCAGGCGCAATTCGCCGCGCGAGAGCATGGCGAAAGCGGGCGCGGGGTGCATGTCTTCGTGGAATCCGAGGTGGCCGCAGTAAAAGCTGATGGCCGCGTCGACGTCATCGACGATGTAGCGGACCTGGACACTTGGCATCGCTCTCCTCCTACTCCATCTCGCAGTCGTCACCGTGATGCATGGACGGCGGGACATCCAGTGCCGGGTTCGCATCGAAGAAGCCGAGGGGGAGCAACTTGAAGCCGCAGTAGTAGGTCGGCATCACCGGCCAGTCCTCCGGGCGGGGGACATGGTTGTGGCCCAGCGTGTACCAGACCACCACGTCTTCGTCCTCGATCTTCCGATCGGCGGCCGTCCACTGGGGGAGGCCGGCGCCGCCCGCGTGCTGGTTCGGATACTGTCCCGCCGCGTGCATCTCGTCCGGCGCGTACTTCGTCACCCAGAGGTGATTCGTGGTGAACCCGGCCCGCTTGATCAGGCTGGAGCCCGGCAGGTTCATCGGCAGGCAGTTTTCCATCGGCATGAGCTTGTAGCTCACCGGCTGGCCATGGCGATTCAGCGACCTATCGTTCGCTACCTTCCAATACCGGGCCGTCTCCTGGTTCACCCGACGCTTCGCTTCAGATTCGCGGCGGAATAACGTCGGTTTGGCGAAGAAGGCGTTCCCGAAAGGATTCCCATCGCTCAGTGGCTCGGCCTCGGTGTTCACTTCGTAGACGGAGTTGCGGTCGCCGTCGATGGCGAAGTCCAGGCGGACGTTGAAGAAGTGCTGATGGATCGGCGCGTACACACCCGGTCCGACGATCGTGCCGTACTTACGCGACTCCCCCTCCGCGATGGCCCCGATGGAGAGGATCCCGGTCAGCTTGATCTCGTACTCGATCGCCCCGTCCTGGTAGAAGTACCAGAAGAAGCCATACTCGTAGTTGCCCACGGTGGCGATGGACGAAAGCACCAGGCGGCGGGAGCGTCGTACCTCCGCTCCGCTTTCCCGATCCACGTGCTTCCAGAGGATGCCGAAGTCCTCCTCGTGCAGGCAGATCGCGTTCTTGATGCAGTGCGGGTCGCCGTTGGGCAGGGCGATGTAGCCGTCGAAGTAGCGGATCTCTCCCAGGCAGTCGCAGCCGAGCTCAAGCGAATTGGTGCACATGCCCAGTCCGTACTCACCCGCGTCAAATGCATTCTTCCGGTTGTGCATGGGGCTGGGGTCGCCGTAGGGCACCACCATCTCCGAGAGAGACGCCCGGTTGAGGATGCGCCTCAGGTGGTCGCCATCCTGGTAACCGACGTCGTGCAGGACCAGGCCTTCACGATGCGTGAATCCGAAGCGGATGTTCCACTTCTGCCAGCGGATGGAGTGACCCTCGATTTCGAAGCTCGGCCCCTCGGGTTGGTGGATGTCGAGCGGTTTGACGTCGCTCCGCTGGTTGGGGACACGCTCGGCCGCATACTCGGCGTCCTCCGGCGGCACAGCGACCAGCCCATAGTCATCCACGCGGAGGACCTCGCCGCTGTTCAGGTCGACGACAGCGGTCACGCCCTCGATCGGCCTTGCATAAGCGTTGTCGCCCGGCTGCCGGTGGACCCAGCAGAGCCCCCGCGCCAGTCGCCGGGCGCTGTCTTCGGCGAAGCCGAAATTCCCGTTCGGCCAGAGGTCGATCTGGACGAGGCTCATGTCGGTAACGCCGCGCTTTGCGAGGGCAGCTCGAAAGCCGGCATCAGCCTTGATCGCCTCGATGGCCTCGCCGAGTTCCGTGATCGTCATGCCCGGCTGCACATTGGGGACGTGCTTCCAGTCGCTGACCTCGCCGCGTGCGAGCGAGACGGTCGCTTCGTAGGCGTCACCGGCAGCGCGGTCGAGAAGAGTGACAGCGGCGCGACGCTCGATTGGGAGCGCCGCTCGCGGCGAAGCTGGCCAGCGCCTCGTGGTCGGGCTCCTGCAGCTCGACCGAGCAGATCACCGTCCCGCCGCCGAGCTTGCCTGCATTGCGGAGCGTGGCCGCAACTTGCCGGTACTCATCCTCAGCGAGTGGCTCGAGCGGATGAAGAGCGGTCTCGGTCCTGTCGGCGATCGTCATGGCAGCCTCCCGCGGGTCGCAATACACCCGGCGAGAGCAGCGTACTCCTCGCTACAAGCCCCTGTTAGTCGACGCCCTCCGAGACCTCGAGCGTCCTCAGAATCGTCTCCGCCAGGGCACGGGCCGACGACCGGTCGAGCTCGACCGCAACGCGGGCGCTGACGCCGGCGGCGGCATTGACGAAGTCGATGTTCAGGGCATGTTCCAGGCCCAGCTCCTGCGGGTGGTCGTAGGAGACGTACGCCTTGTCGAGCGGGAACCATCCCGCTGCTCCTCGGCCCACCCCGGTCACGGCCGTCTGCTCAGCAATCATCGTGCACATAGCGATTCCTCAGTCCTCATCGTTGGGCTTTCGTCGTCGGCTGTTTCGCCCATCCGTCACGACAGGTGTTTCTCGAAAAAGGCGAAGACCCGGTTCCAGCCGTCGACGGCGGCTTCCTGCCGGTAGTTCGGCGTGTGGTGATAGAAAAAGCCGTGGCCGGCGCCGTCGTAGCGGTGGAACTCATAGTCTTTGCCGTGCTCTTTCAGGGCGGCTTCCTGCAGGTCGACCTCGTTCGGCGGCGGCGCCTTGTCGTCGTTGCCAAAGAGCCCGAGGACCGGGCACTTGATGTTCGAGGTGAGGTCGAGCGGCGCCTGCGGGAAGTTCGCTGTCAGGTCATCCGGACCCATCACGACGCGGCCACCCCAGAGGTCGGCGGCGGCGTCGACCGTGTCGAGACTCCCGGCACAGAGATACGCGTGGCGCCCACCGGAACAGGTTCCGAACACGCCCACCTTGCCATTGGATTGTGGCTGTGCCTTGAGCCAGTCGATGCAGCCCGCCACGTCACCCACAACCTGTGGGTCCGGTACGCCGCCCTGGCCGCGAACGGTCGCGGCGACATCCTGTGGTGAGCCGTGCCCGACGCGGTGATAGAGGTCGGGGCAGACGGCGAAGTAGCCGTGGTAGGCCATCTTCCGCGTCGCTTCCTTGTACCACTCATCCCAGCCCGGGAAGTGGTGGAGCATTACCACGCCGGGAAAGGGGCCGTCGCCGAGGGGTTGGGCCACGTAGGTGTTGATGTAGTCACCGTTGTTCCCCTGGATGGGGACGGTCTGGGCGATCATGCCTTCGTACTGGTCTGTCGTGTATGCCATCGCTCTCTCCTAGTCGTTGTTGTTGTGAAGTCGAAGATTTCGTGCTCCTCGGTCATGAAGACGCGGGAGCGCGAGAAGTCGATGAAGGTGGATTCGTCCTCGAGGAGGAGCCTGGCTGCTGCCTCCCGCTCCTCGGCACTGACCTCAGCGCGCGGCTCGCCCGGCGACGGATACCAGACCTCGGTGATGCCGTCGTAGGGCGCCTCGAGGCCACGGCTTTCCTGGAGCGCCTTGTTCCGGCCCGGCAGCACCGTGTGGCTCTGCACGTACTTCACGGCATTGAGGGCCTTTGCGACGCTCCGCACCTTCGGGCCGTGTTCGTTGAGCCAGTAGCGGTAGAACTCCTCGGCCGAGACATCCTCCCGCCTGGTCACGCAGTAGACGAGCTTAATCATCGTTCTCCCCGCTGGTCGAAGTTCGAGCGCATCCTACCCCGCTAGTAGCGCCGGTACTGGCTCGGCCCGAAGTCGGCTTCGTAGTACGGCGCGACGTGGTCGCCACGGCGGATGATCGAATCGATCTGCTTGAGTTCGTCTTCGCTGAAGCTCACGTCCTTCGCGCCGAGGTTGTCTTCGAGCTGCTCCATCGTGCGCGGGCCGATGATCGGGCTCGTGACGCCCGGCTGCTGTTCGACCCAGGCCAGCGCCATCTGCGAGAGGGTGCAGCCCTTGCTGGCGGCCATCTCTTCCAGTGGCTCGATGACGTCGTAGATGCGTTCGGTCATCCTCGCCCGGTAGCGCGGGTTCGACTGGTCGGCGAAGCGAGCGCCCTCAGGTGGCTCCTGGCCGCGCTTGTACTTACCCGTGAGAAGACCGCCGGCCAACGGGCTCCAGGGGATGACGGCGACGCCGTAGGTGCGGGCCGCCGGGATCAGCTCGCGCTCCACCCGCCGGTCGAGCAGGTGGTAGGGCGGTTGTTCGCAGACGAACCGGTTCGCACCCAGCTCCTTACTGACATAAATCGACTCGACGAGTTGCCAGGCGGCAAAGGTGCTGGTCCCGATGTAGCGCACCTTGCCCGACCGGATGAGGTCGTCGAGCGCCCGCAGCGTCTCGTCAATCGGGGTGTCCGACCGTGGCCGGTGGAGCTGGTAGAGGTCGATGTGGTCGGTCTGGAGCCGGCGGAGGCTCTGTTCGCACTGGTCGATAATGTGCCGTCGTGACGTGCCCATGTCGTTCGGGTCGTCGCTCATCTGGCCGTGGACCTTGGTGGCAAGAACGACGTTGTTGCGTTTGCCGTTGCGCTTCAGCGCCTCGCCAACAACCTCTTCGCTGCGCCCACGACTGTAGACGTTCGCCGTGTCGATGAAGTTGATGCCATCGTCGAGCGCCCTGTCGATGATCGCGTACGAGTCCTCGGGGTTGGTCCGTCCCCCGAACATCATCGCACCGAGACAGATGCTTGAGACCTTGACGCCGGTGCGCCCAAATTGCCGTAACTCCATGAACCCTCCAAAACCTGACGTTTGCGTGAACGATACAGGCGAGAGGGCAAGGCATCACCCACGGCGCGTTGCAGACGAATTCCTGTAGCATCCACCTAAATAAATTCGGGGGAGCACCATGGCCGAACTCAACGGCGGACAGATCGTCGCGAAGCAATTGAAGCGGGCGGGAATCGACACGATTTTCGGGGTCGTTGGGGGGCCGATGATCCAGGTCTTTGCGGCGGCCCAGGCCGAAGGCATTACCGTCGTCAACTGCCGCCACGAAGAATCAGCGGCCTTCGCAGCGACGGCCTGGGGCTACATCAAGAAGAAGGCCGGCGTCATGGTCGCTGCCTCCGGCCCTGGCATGACCAACGCCATCACGCCGTTGTACGTCGCGACCGAATCGGCGATGCCCCTTGTCGTCCTCGGCGGTTCCGGTGCGGCCCAGACCCGTGGCCTTGGCGGCTTCCAGGAGACCGACCAGGTTTCGCTCGCGAAGTCGGCCTGCAAGTGGGCCATCCAGGTCGACAGCACCGAGCGTATCCCCGAGTACGTGCATCTTGCCCTCGGCAAGGCGACCTCCGGCCGGCCCGGAGGCGTCTATCTCGACTTCCCCGGCAACCTCATTTCCGCAAAGATCGACGAAGACAACATCCGTTACCGCGACGACCCGGCCACGCAGACAATCCCCTACCCGGACCCTGCCGGCGTCGATGCAGTGGCGAACATGCTCGCCTCCGCCAAGCGCCCCCTCGTCCTCGTCGGTAAAGGCGCCGCCTGGGCCGACGCCGGTCCCGCACTGGCCCAGCTCGTCCGGCGCGGGATTCCCTTCCTCGCTTCCCCGATGGGCCGTGGCACCCTGCCGGATGATGATCCAATGTGTGTGAGCGCGGCGCGTTCTGCCGCTCTTGCTGGTGCCGATGCGATCTTCATGGTTGGGGGCCGATTCAACTGGATCTTCCAGTTCGGACGCCCGCCCCGCTTTGCCGAGGATGTGCGCATCGCCCAGGTCGACCTCGTCGGCGAGGAGTTCCACTCCGCCGCAAACGTCGAGATCGGGATCACGGCTGACGCCGCCGTCACAGTCGAGCACCTGAACGGCGCCCTCGAGGGCCGCTCCCTCGCCGCCGAGTCAGGCTGGCTCGATGCCTTGAAAGACTCTGCTGCGAAGAACGAAGCGGCGATCGCCGAACAGCTCGCGAGCGACTCCGCGCCAATCAACCACTACCGGCTCGTCCGCGAGGTCCGCGATGCGATCACCCGCGAGACCGCCGTTAGCGTCGACGGTGAAATGACGATGGCTGTGGCGCGTGCCGTGCTGCCCGCCTACAACCCCAGAATCCGGCTCAACTCCGGCACCACTGGTTGCATGGGCACCGGCGTCCCCTACGCCATTGGTGCCAAGCTGGCGAACCCGAATCAGCCTGCCGTTGCCCTCGTCGGCGACTACGCGTTCGGCGCCGCCGGCATGGAAGTCGAGACGTGCGCACGCGTCGGCATCCCCGTCGTCTTCGTTGTCTCGAACAATGGCGGTATCGCCGGCCACAGCATCCAGGACCGGATGTTCGCTCCGGATGCTCCACCAATTGCGGCCCTCATGCAGGCCGACTTCCACATGATGGCCCAGATGGTCGGCGGATTTGGCCGCAAGGTGGAGGACCCGGCGGAGATCGGCCCGACGATCAAAGAGGCAATCGCCGCCAACACCGTCGCCGTGATCAACGTCGTCACCGACCCGAAGGGCGGGCGCAGGGGCAGCAACTACCTCGGGTAGCGTCGGGGGCCCAAGCAGAACTCCAAAAGGAACGGAAACACTTCGGTGCCGCGCGAAAGTTCACCCGTAGTGTATTAGCGGTCGCAGCACGATACTGCTGCGAGCCGGGCGGGAGCCCGGCCCGGCTCGCCTCATAGCGGGCGGCCGTACGCGAGGCGAGCAGGTGGTCATCGCTATCGAGTGCGTCGACCTGACGAAGCGCTATCACGGCGCTCCGCCGATGCGCGGCCCGGGAGGCCCCGGGGGCCGCGGTCCGACGGGCGGTCCGCCTGCGAATAGCGCTGGGCGTCCAACACCAGTTCCGTCGAATGGGAACGGAATCCTCGCTGTCGATTGCCTCAATCTCACCATCGAGTCCGGTGAGTTCTTTGGTCTGCTCGGCCCGAATGGCGCCGGAAAATCGACGACGATCGGCATGCTCACAACGCGGGTTCGTCCAACCTCGGGCGAGGCACATGTCGCAGGCGTCGACGTCGTGGCGAATCCTTCTGCCGCGCGGAAACGCCTTGCGGCCGTGACCCAGGTCAACACTCTCGACCGCAGCCTGTCGGTGTTCGACAACCTCTACTTCCATGGACGCTACTTTGGCCTCAGCCGAGGCGAATGCCGCCGCCGCGCCATGGACCTCCTGGAGCGATTCCAATTGGTGGACCGGGCCAAAGCCAGCGTCGACACACTCAGTGGCGGTCTTGCCCAGAGAGTCCAGGTCGCCAGGGCACTCCTGCACCAGCCCGATGTCCTCTTCCTCGATGAGCCAACCGCAGGCCTCGATCCCCAGTCACGCTTCCAACTCTGGCAGGTGCTCCAGGAACTCAACCGGGGTGGCCAGACGATCGTCCTCACGACCCACTACATGGAGGAGGCCGAGAAGCTCTGCAGGCGGCTCGCGATTGTAGACCACGGCAAACTCCTCGCTCTCGATACTCCCGACGGCCTCAAGTCGCGTGTACACGCCGACCGCTTCGTTACGGTGACATTGCCCGAACCAGATGACGGGACTGTCGTAGCGGCGCTGGGCGAAATCAATGGCGTTCACCGGGTGGAGGCGGCCGGCGCCGTCCTCCGTGTCTACGCGGCTTCAACGCCCGGACTCACCGGCACAATCGTCAACGCCATCGTGCGGATCGACCGTGAAATCCAGGACCTCTCGGTGTCCGAACCGTCGCTCGAAACCGTGTTCCTCGACCTGACTGGAACGGAGTACCGCGAATGACCACCGCCGCATCGGAACAACCAGCTCCCAGCGAGATCTCACTTGGCCTTTCGAGCATGGAGGTCGTCCGCACTGCGCTGGCCCTCATAGAGCGAGACCTCACCGTGCTCGTGCATGAGGCTCCCGGCTTCCTGATTCGCACGATCATGCAACCGGCGCTCTTCTCCTTCGTCTTCGTCTACGTCTTTCCGCGTATTGGCCAGGGAATCGGCGGCAAGAGCAGCAGCGAATTCGCCAACATCCTCCTCCCGGGCCTGATGGCAAGCACGCTCATGTTCCAGGGCATCCAGGCCGTGGCCTTGCCATTGGTCCAGGAGTTTTCCGTCAGTCGCGAGATAGAGGACCGGGTGATGGCGCCTGCGCCGATACTCGTTATCGCCCTCGCCAAGATCATCAGCGGGGGCATCCAGGGGATGATCGCAGCGGTGTTTGTCTTCCCGGTGGTGTGGGCCATGAGCGATTTCAGTGCCTCCGTCAGCCTCGACCATCCGATCGAAGTGCTGACCCTCATCCCTCTCGCGGCGTTCGTGAGCAGCTCGGTTGGACTGCTCCTCGGGACAATCGTGAATCCGCGCCGGATCGGTTTCCTCTTCGCTCTCCTCCTCCTGCCGATGACCCTCCTCGGTTGCGTCTACTACCCGTGGTCGTCCCTGGAGGCGATCCGCTGGTTGCAGATAGCGGTGCTCCTGAACCCTGTCGTCTACTTCAGCGAGGGACTACGAGGCGCTCTCGTCCCGACGGTCCCGCACATGTCACTGTGGGCCGTCTATCCGCTGTTGATCGGGGCGCTGGCTGTTCTCGTCGTGGTCTCGTCGCGGATGTTCCAGCGCCGCGTCATCACATAGGTGACGAAGCGCTGCCGTCGCATCCGAATGATCGACGCCGGTACACTGGCCGAAGCATGAAGCAGTACACGTTCACCATCGTTATCGAGAAAGAACCCGAGGACCCGGGCTACTTCGCCCACTGCCCTGCGCTCCCGGGGTGCTTTGGAGCTGGCGATACGATAGACGAGACGCTTGAAGATATGCGGGCGGCTATTGCACTCCACGTCGAGTCGCTCGTCGAACACGGCGATAACATACCGACGGACACCGGATATCCCACCATCGCGGAGGTGACTCTGGACGTTCCGGCCTGAGCCGAATGCCCCAGGTCACAGCGCGCGAACTTAGCGCGTTTCTCCTTGCAAACGGGTTCGAATTCGACCGCCAAAAGGGGCTCGCATCTTCATCTGCGGAGTCGCACCGGGTCGCCTGTCATCACGATCCCGATGCATCGGGGGCGCGACCTGGGGCGGGGACTCGCCCAGGCGATCCTCAAGCAGGCGGGGTTCAGCGTGGACGACTATCTCCGCCTCCGCTGACCTTCAGGCGACCGGCAGCTTCACCTTGTAGAGCTTCGCCGAGTTGGTCTGCAGCACCTTCTTCAGGGCGTCGTCGGGAAGCGCCGTGAGGTGTGTCTCGATGAACTCCTTCGGGTAGACCGCCACTGAGTTCGGTCCCGGGGACATGCTTGTCGGGTGGGGGAAGTCGGTCTCGTAGAGCAGGTTGTCGGCTCCGATCTGGTTGATGGCGCTGAGGGCGCTCTTCTCTTCGAACCAGAAGCAGGCGTAGCACTGGCGATGGAAGTACTCGCTCGGGAGCATCATCTCCGGGTGCTCTTCCCGGCAACCGCTGTTGAGCCACTGCCAGTCCATCGCTTCCAGCAGGAACGGCACCCAGCCGACGCCGCTCTCGACGGAGACGAAGTTCAGCTTCGGGAAGCGATGGCACATTCCGCTGAGGATGATGTCCATGATCGCGTTTGAGTTGTCGAGGAAGAGGGAGACGGTGACCTTGGCGTAGTTCGCCTGGCGGCCGTTGTTGACGGTGTTTTCGCGCAGGGCGCTAAGGTCGCCCGAGCCGATGTGGAAGTTGATACAGAGGTCAAGGTCCTGGGCCTGGTGCCAGAGCGGGTCCCAGTGGCGGTCGGTGATCCGCGGGAAACCGAAGACATGGGGCTGGTTCGTCATCAGCACGCCCTTGTGGCCCATGTCTGCGCAGCGCTGCATCTCCTTCACGCAGAGGTCCACGTCCCAGAAGGGCATCGCCATGATCGGCAGCAGCCGGTCGAGGTCTTCGGAGCACCATTCGTAGAGGAAGTCGTTGTACGCCTTCACACAGTCGTACATGAGCTCCGGTTCCTTCAGCGAGAGGAAGTTGCCCGAGCCGAAGCCGCCGACGTTGGGATAGACCACCTGGGCCCAGATGCCGTATTCGTCCATGCGCTTCAGGCGCTGCTTGGCGATGTAGGCGCCGGGGTCGGCCTCGCCGAGTGTCGGCGGGTGGTCCGGTGGCGGTTCTTTCCAGCCGGCCATCGCCGCGGCCGCGGTTGGCTGGAACGGGCGGCCGCCCATGAACCAGCGGTCTTCCTTGATCTTCTCGTCAAACTCCACGTGCGGGACGAGGTCGCCCCACTTGTCGACAGAAACGCGGCTGACCCAGAGGTCGGCCGGCTCGGAGACGTGGCTATCTGCGTCGATGACCTTGATGCGGTCTACAACCTGGGTCATGTGCGGATACCTCCCGTCGATGGTGGCGAGAGGTTACACGAATGAATAGGCGATTGCAGCCATGGAGGACGAACCGCAGCGAAGATCGGTTAGTATGCCCGGCATGACGCCTGAGATTCGTTTCTGCAAGACGGTCGAAGCGGACGAACATCGCCTACTCGGTCAGCGGGCAGGGTCCGATAATGCTCTGTCCGCCCGGCTGGGTGAGCAACCTCGAACTAGCCTGGGAACAGCCGATCACGAGGTCCATCTTCGAGTTGCTGGCCTCTCGACTGACCGTGGTCCGCTACGACAAGGGCGGGACGGGCCTCTCTGACAGGGAAGCACCGAGTCCGACGCTCGACATCCTCTTGCACGAACTCGATGCCATCGTGGATGCCCTGGGGGCCAAGCGAGTGTCGGTACTCGGCATATCGCAAGGCGCTCCAACGGCCCTCGAGTTCACGGCGCGACGTCCGGAGCTGGTCGAACGATTGGCTAACGACGCCGGCTTCGCCGATGGGAGGCGACTGGCGAAGCGTGACGTCCAGGAGTCAATGCTCGCTACTGCGAGGGCACATTGGGGCATGGCTTCGCGGGTAATGGCGGATCTGTTCATCCCGGACGCTACCGATAGTTCAATCGCTTGAGTACGTCGCCCGCTCTCAGCGTACGTCGGCTTCGGGTCAGGTCGCCGGGGATCTGCTTGAGCTGTTGTATTCCACCGACGTCACGCCGAGCCTTGAGCGGATCACGTGTCCACATTCATCCTGCATCGCGAAGGTGATCGCGCTATCAAATCGCAACTGGGGCGAGAGCTAGCGGCCGCGATCCCCGGTGCCAGTCTCAAGATGCTGCCAGGTCGAAACCACGCTCCGGCGTCAGTGGAGGAGGCGGAAGAGATTACCGGACCTCTCCTTGAGTTTCTTGCACCGTCGGCACCCGCAGCGGTGCCATCCGCCGGTGCCTTCCACAGCATCCTTTTTACCGATCTCGAATCCTCGACTTCCCTGACTCAGCGCGTTGGCGATGCCGCCGCCCAGGAAGTGCTACATGGACACGATGAAGTCGTTCGAGCTGCGAAAGCCGCGAATGGCGGCAGAGAGGTGAAGCATACCGGTGACGGGATCATGGCCGACTTCTCTTCGGCCGCGTCTACCGTGCTGGCGGCGTCGGAGATACAGCGGCGGCTGGCGGGTGGCGAGGTTCGCGTCCGGGTGGGCGTGACATGCCGGAGAACCCATCGCCGAGGACTGGCGGACCTCTTTGGTACCGCGGTCCAGCTCGCTGCCCGTATTTGCGATCGGGCTGAGCCCGGCCAGGTGCTCGTGTCGAATGTCGTGCGGAGTAACTCTGCGCGGAGCAAGACGCATTTCGTTCGTCGACGCCGCAGGTCTCAGACGATGAAAGGCATCGACGCACCCGTGCAGCTCTGGCGCGTTGAGCTGGACTCCTAAGCCGGCCGGAACTTCACCAGCGTGATCTCTTCGTTCACGTCATCGAACACCGCTTGCACCGGCATGCCGATTTTCACGTCCTCGATTGGGCAATCGACGATGTTCGAGGTCATGCGGGGGCCTTCCTCTAGCTCGATGATCGCGATGACGTACGGTACCTTCGCCCGGAAGGCTGGAGCGGTGCCGCGGCGGTCGACGGTGAAGGAGTAGACCGTGCCCCGTCCGCTTGCTTCGACCCATTCGACGGGCTCTTCCAGCGTGCCCGGCGCGAGGACTCGCGGATAGAAGAACACCTGGCCGCGGGCAGTCTTCGGCAGCAGGATCTTGAGCTGCTTTGTGCCCTCCCAGAACGGTTGCGTCGTTGGCGTTGGGACGGGAAGCGGAAGCGGGATCTCGGCCGGTGTCGGCGCAGTCATCAGGCGCCCTCCATCACGAGCGCCGCCTGCTCCGACATGAAGCCGCCGGTGCCACTGACGTAGGCCCGCTCGCAGGTGGGGAGCTGGCGTGTTTCCGCACGACCTTGCAGTTGGCGGATTGCCTCGGTGATGTGGTACATGCCGCCGGCCATGCCTGCCTGTCCCATTCCTAGCTGTCCACCGTTCGTGTTCAGGGGCCAGTCGCCCCCATCGAAACGCAGATCGTGCTCCTCGACGAAGCGGCCGCCATCGCCCTTCTTGCAGAAGCCCGAGTCCTCGATCGAGAGCAGCACGGTAATCGTGTAGCAGTCATAGAGCTGGGCGCAGTCCACGCTGTCGCGGCTGGCGCCCGCCATCTTGAATGCCCGGTCCGCGCACCCGGCGATGGGGATCGAGGTCAGCGATGGGGCGTAGGTGATTGACTTGTGGGTCACGTGCTCGCCGTAGCCCGTGAGCTTCACAGCCCGGTTCTTCAGCTGCTTCGCACGCTCCTCAGTCGTGACCACAATCGCCGCGCCGCCACCGGCCGGCATGACGATCTCCAGCATGTGCAGCGGGTCGACGATGAGCGGCGAATTGAGGACGTCGTCGATGTCGATAGGCTGGTCCCGAAAGAATGCTTTCGGGTTCGAGAGGGCGTTGTGGCGCTGTTGGGCGGCGATCTTCGCCAGCGTCGTTGGCTCCAGCTTGTACTCGTGCATGTAGCGCTGGGCGACCATCGCGAAGTGCGCATTCGGGTTCACCAATCCGAAGGGGATATCGAACTGCCCATGGGGTGCACCCCACGCGGCGGCGCCAATGTATGCCCGGTTCGGGTCCTGGTTGGGGTTCGGATTTGGTGGCGAAGGCACCGTCGCAGTGACACAGACGCAGGTGTCGCAAACCCCCGCCTCGATCGCCGCGACCGCCCGCCAGACCATCCCGCAGCCGCTGGAGCCGCCGAGGTCGACGATCTCGGCAAAATTCACCGGGATGCCGAGATACTCCGCCAGGGCTGCCGGGGCGAACATCGAAGACTCGGGGATACCCGTGCAGAGGATGCCGTCTACCTCGCCGATCTCCATGCCGGCGTCGTCGAGCGCTTCGCGGATAAGCCGCGAGTACGCCTCGAGCTGGAACATCGGCCGGTCCCAGTTGCGCTGGACCGGCCAGTCCGCGCATCCCGCGATCGCTGCTGGTTTTCCTCCGGGCATGGCTATCTCCTCCGTGATAGTGGGGCGAGTCTACAGGCTCCCTCTTGAGACTCATACGGCAGACGCAGCCAGGCTAGCCATGTGGCTTTGGGAGGCTATGCCCGTTTCTCAGGAGAATGACCGGCCCCTCGATGCGGGCGTCCTGCGACGACGAACAGCCAGTGAGCAGCAGGCACATCGTGACAAGGAGGGCGCCCGCTCCCTGCTCGCTTCACGGGACGTTCAGCTAGCCGGCCGCGAGGCCAGGTTCGCCCGAACTGTCGGTGTATTCATCGGGGTGTCGTCGGTCCCTACTTCACTCTCCATTGGACGAGGGTGTACTCCATCTCGCCGTCGTGATCTTCGAACACCGCTTCGACTTCGCTGCCGATGACGACTTCCTGCTCGGGGTCGCCGAGCAGATTGCCCACCATGCGAACGTTGCCTGCCTGCGGCAGCTCGATGAGGACGGTGAGATAAGGCAGCGATTCACGAAGAGCCGGGTGGACGGGGTACCAGGCCCGCTCCCAGCTGTAGATCGTCCCCGTGGGAGCCACTTCCTCCCAGCCCATGTCGAAGGAAAGGCACTCGTTGCAGATCCACTCCGGCCCGAACTGCCAGGCCTTACAGGCGTTGCAGCGCTGGACCAACAGACGATGTTCTTTCGCGGCATCCCAGAACGGCTTCTCCAGGTCGTCCGGGCCTGGCGCCGGGGCGGGCATACCTTCCGGCAGGTAGTACTTCCTTGCTTCCATACTCGTCATTTCAGGCCTGTTCCTTCGAGAGGATCATGCTGCTCACAGGCTGGACCATCGGGCCCGACGTAACCATCGAGATGTTCACGTCCTTCACCTGGGCAGTCGAAGTGCCACGGATCTGGCGCACGGCTTCGGTAATCAGTTCGAGGCCGTGCATGTAGCACTCGGCGAGGTTTCCGCCGCTCGTGTTGAGGGGCAGGCAGCCGCTATCAAACTTGAAGTTCTCCAGCTTGAAAAACTCGTTGCACTCGTCCGGTTCGCAGAAGCCGTGCTCGACCATGCTCATCAGGACGCCACCGGTGAAATTCTCGTAGCTCTGGAGGACGTCCACGTCCTTGGGTCCGATACCCGCCATGTCGTAGAGCCGCTTTGCCACGGTCTTGAAGTTGCTGGTCGCGTAGTCGGGCGCGTTGTGGGCACTCGCTGCCTGGCGGTAGTCGGAGCCCTGGGATGCGGCCATCAGGTAGGCGGGAGGGTGCTTGAGATCGCGGGCCCGCTCCGGCGTGGTGAGCAGGATGGCGGCGGCGCCGTCGTTCTCCATGCAGCAGTCGAAGAGGTGGAAGGGCTCGACGATCCAGCGCGAGTTGTCGTAGTCCTCTTCGCTCAGCGGCCGTCCGTGCATCACCGCGCGCGGGTTGCGCTGTGCATGCTCGTAGCTCGCGAGCGAGAGCGCCCGAAGGGCCTCCTGCTTCACATCGTGGTCGTGCATGAATCGGCGGACGCGCATGGCGAAGGTTTGGGCGGGGGACATCAGGCCGTAGGGAGCGGTGAACGCCGCCGCGCCAGGAACAGCACCCGCGGCGCGTCCCTGCCCGAAGCGGCCGAACTGACCCTGGGCGAGGGACCGGAAGACGATGACGTTGTCGGCGTAACCGGCGACGATGGCCGCGCAGGCGTTCGCAATCGCACCTGACCCGCCGCCACCACCGCCGCCCCAGAACATATTGCTGAACTTGAGGTCGGGCAGGCCGAGCGCCGCCTGGATCCGCGGCGGGTCGTTGCGGTCGTTGCTGTAGCTGGCGAAGCCGTCGATCTCCCTGACCGGCAGTCCGGCATCATCCGCGGCTTTGACGATCGCTTCGAGGCCCATCTTGAATTCGGAGTCTTCTGCTGCTCCGCGCTTGTAGTAACGCGTCTCGGCGATGCCGGCGATCGCGACCTTCCCCTTAATCGTGCGCTCAGCGCCCACAGGCAATTCCCCCGGTGAGATTCGGAGGTCATGTATACCAGCTTTCCCGGAGGCCCGTTAGCTCCGGCCTAAACACTTGAAGTCCCGAAGGGTTTGCGTATGCTCACGCGCAGTTCAATGGAGGCTGCCGATGCCCGAAGGAGCCCTCTCACATATCCGGATTTGCGACTTCACCGGCCAACTCGCCGGTGCCGGCGCGACCCGGTTCCTTGCGGCTTTCGGGGCCGAGGTCATCCGCATCGAGGACCCGGTGACCGAGGGCCGTTGGGACATCCTCCGCGGCAACCCGCCGTACAAGGAGGGCCAGCGCGGCCTCGAATACGGCGGCGCCTTCAATAACCACAACGTCCAGAAGCTCGGCATCACCCTCAATGTCCGCACGGAGCGTGGGAAGGAGATCCTGCGCGATCTGGTGAAGGTCTCTGATGCCGTCACCGAGAACTTCGCCGCCGGCGTCCTCGAGCGCTGGGGCTTCGACTACGAGGCCCTCAAGAAGATCCGCCCGGACATCATCTACGTCTCCAACTGCGGCTTCGGCCACTCCGGCCCCTACCGCGACTTCAAGACGTGGGGCCCGATCGTCCAGGCGGTGTCAGGCCTGACCTTTTCCTCCGGCATCCCCGATCAGCCGCCTGCCGGCTGGGGCTACAGCTACATGGACCACACGGGCGCGTATTTCATGGCAATGGCGATCATGATGGCGCTCCACCACCGAAACGTGACCGGGGAAGGCCAGTGGGTCGACATCGGCTGCACGGAAGCGGCCTGCACGCTCAACGGCCCGGCACTGCTCGATGCGACGGTGAACGGCCGGCCGCTGCGCCGACCGGGCATGCCCGACGCCAATCACAGCCAGTTCCCTCCGATGGCGCCGCACAACATCTACGCCTCCGAAGGTGACGACAACTGGATCGCCATCGCTTGCCGCGACGACGAAGAGTGGGTCGCCCTTCGCGGTCTGATCGGTGAGCGCTGGGCCGAGGACCCCCGCTTCGACCGCCTCTCCGGCCGGATCGAATGGCAGGCGGAACTCGACGCGAACATGACCGCCTTCACCTCCGTCGCGTGACCGCTTTGCCCTCGCCGAATCGATCCGCGCCCTCGGCATCCCGGCTACGGCCATCCAGCGACCGGAGGAGCGGATCGACAAGGACCCGAACACGTCCGCGTGGGGTCTCTGGCCGACCGTCGAGCACACGCTCATGGGAGAGGTGCGCGTGGACGGCGAGCCGGTCCACCTTTCCGAGACCGACTGGCACCTCGACCGCGGCGGACCCTGCCTCGGTGAGCACAACGAGCAGGTCTACGGCGAACTGCTGGGGCTGTCTTCGGCGGAGATCGCCAACCTCCGCGCGGAAGGTGTGATTTGAGCGGCCCGCTCCACGGCCTTCGCGCTGTCGAACTCTGCAGCGAGAATGGCGCCTGGGCCGGCAAGCTCTTCGCCGACGCGGGTTGCGAGGTGATCAAGGTCGAGCCGCCGGGCGGCGACGTCACCCGCTCCTACCCGCCCTTCCTCGACGACGAGCCCGGCGAAGGACGGAGCCTCTACTTCTGGTACTACAACACCAGCAAGCGCAGCGTGACGCTCGACCTGGAGACAGACGATGGCCGGGAGGCATTCCGGACGCTTGCCGCTGGGGCCGACTTCCTCATCGAAGACCGGCCGCCCGGCGAGATGGCTCGCCTCGGCCTCGACTACCCCGACCTGGCGGCCGCCAATCCCGGGTTGATCTACATCTCGATCACGCCGTTCGGGCGGACGGCGCCCCGAGCAAATGAGCCAGCCACCGACCTCACGATCTTCGGAGGTGGCGGACCCGCGTGGAACAACGGCTACGACGATCACTCGCTACCCCCCGTACGTGGCGGCGGCGGCCAGGCGATGCACACGGGCTCTCACTTCGGTGTTATGGCCGGGCTCGTGGCCTTGCTCCATCGCGACCGGACCGGGCGCGGCCAGCACATCGACGTCAACATGCACGCCGCCGCCAACGTCACCACCGAAGCGGGCAGCTACACCTGGCTCGTGGCCCAGGAGACGGTCCAGCGCCAGACCGGCCGCCACGCAGGCATCCGCCAGACGATGACCTCCCAGTTCCAGTGTGCCGATGGTCGCTGGGTGAACACGGGAGTGCCGCCGCGGCGCCCGGGCGATTTCACACGCTGCCACGAGTGGCTGGAATCGGAAGGCCTCCTCGAGGAATTCCACGCCGCCCCGTTGCTCCTCGAAGGCGCCAAGCGCGAGCGCATCGACTTTTCGATGCTGGCCGAAGACGAGGAGCTCCAGGCGATTTTCGGCGCCGGCCGGGAAGCGATGGCTTTCATCGCCTCCCGCGTGACCGCCTACCAGTTCTTCACGGGCGCCCAGCAGCGCGGCTTCCAGGTCGGCATTATCTACTCACCGGAGGAGGCGATGGCAGACCCGCACTTCGTCGACCGAGGGTTTCCCGTTGAGGTCGAGCACCAGGAGCTGGGACGTTCTTTCACCTATCCAGGGGCGCCTTACATCATGCACGGGTCGCCCTGGAACATCAGCCGCCGGCCTCCGCTACCCGGCGAGCACACCGCAGAAGTTCTCGCCGAACTCAAGCAGATAGAGGGCACCTCATGACCGCAACCACCGATCGCACCATCGCCGGGATGTCGACGAGCCGACTCCAGCGCATCGATCAGCATCTCCGGGAGAAGTACATCGAGACGGGCAAGATCAGCGGCGCCCTGACGCTCGTCGCCCGTCACGGCGAAATCGCCCACTTCTCGCCCCTTGGCCAGATGGACGCGGAGCGGGGTAAGGCGACCCGGGAAGACACCGTCTACCGCATCTACTCGATGTCCAAGCCGATCACGGTGGTTGCCCTCCTCACGCTCTACGAGCAGGGCAAGTTCCAGCTCGACGATCCGGTCCACAAGTTCATCCCCGAGTGGGAGAACCTCGGTGTCTGGCAGGCCGGGATGTATCCCAACTTCGCCACGAAACGGCCTGAGCGCCCGATGTCGATCCGCGACTTGATGAGCCACCAGTCCGGGCTTACGTACGGCTTCATGTACAACAACTCGATTGACGCTGCCTACCGCCAGCTCAGCATCGTCAACGACGCGGCGCTTGGCCTCTCCACGGACACGCTGGCGGAGTCCGCGAAGAAGCTCGCCGAGGTGCCGCTCCTGTTTTCGCCTGGCACCCGCTGGAACTACTCGATCTCGACCGACATGTGCGGATACCTCGTCGAAGTGATCTCGGGCAAGCGCTTCGATGACTACCTGCGGGAGGCCCTCTTTCAGCCGCTGGGGATGAAGGAGACATCGTTCTACGTGCCCGATGAACGCATCGACCGCTTTGCCGCCTGCTACGCACCTTCGCCCGACGGCGGCCGTCTGCTCCAGGATGACCCGCAGACGAGCTACTACCGCAAGCCGCCGACCATGCTCTCCGGTGGTGGCGGGCTGACGTCGACGGCGACCGATTACTTCCGCTTCGCCCAGATGCTTTGCAACCGCGGCGAACTGGACGGCACCCGGATCCTCAGCCGCAAGACTGTCGAGTTGATGACCCGCAACCACCTGCCGGGCGGCGTCGACCTGACAGCGGTGGCACCACCCGGCCAGTTCAGCGAAGTAGCTTACGCGGGGATTGGCTTTGGCCTCGGCGTCTCCGTCATCAACGACCTCGCGCGAGCCCAGATTGCCGGGTCGGAGGGACAATTCGCCTGGGGCGGCGCTGCCAGCACCGCCTTCTGGGTTGACCCGGTCGAGGACGTTGTCGTCGTCTTCATGACCCAGCTTCTGCCGTCGAGCACCTACCCGTTCCGGCGAGAACTCCAGGTACTGGTCAATTCGGCGATCGCCGACTAGGAGAGAACCACATGGCGGGACTCGAACTTACGGGACTCGAAGGCAAAGTTGCCGTCGTCACGGGCGCTGGCCGCATGCGCAGCATCGGCCGGCCGATCGCCGTCGAACTGGCCAAAGCCGGGTGTGACATCGTCCTTACCGGTACCGGCCGCAGCCCCGACCGCTACCCGGAAGACGAGAAGGCGGCCGGATGGCGCGACATCGATTCCGTCGCCGACGAGGTGCGGGCTGCGGGCAGGAAAGCGCTGTCGCTCGTCAGCGACGTGGGCGACGAGGAAGCGGTGAAAACGCTCGTGCAGCGCACCGTTGCCGAATTCGGCCGGGTCGATTTCGTGGTGAACAATGCCGGGGCCGCGAGGGGCGTGGACCGCGTTCCCGTGCTCGATATGCCCATTGACGCCTGGGACAATGTCATCCGCGTCAACCTCCGCGGCACCTTCCTCATGTCGAAGTTCTTCGGACGCGCGCTCGTGGATGCCGGCAACGGCGGGGCGATCATCAACATCTCGTCCATCGCCGGCAAGATCCTGCCACCCAACACCTCGGCCTATGCCTCCAGCAAGTCGGCGATCCAGGCACTCACCGCCTCCATGGCCCAGGAAGTCGGTCAGTTCGGCGTCCGGGTCAACGCCATCTGTCCCGGCCTTGTCGAGACCTACCGGATCGACGACATCGCGGGGACGGAGGCGTATCAGCAGATGCTCGCCACGCGAATCCCAATGCGTCGTGATGGGCGCGGCGAGGAGATCGCCTGGGCGACGGTGTACCTGTGCAGCGACCAGGGATCGTGGATCACCGGTCAGTCCATCAACATCGACGGCGGTATGGCGGTCCAACACTGAGATGAGCGCTGCTGCTGTCCCCATCGCGGGCTCATGCGAACCGCGTTTCGCCGCGGTCCAACGCGCCTTCGAGCGCAACTTCGTGGACCAGGACGAAGTCGGCGCTGCCGTCTCCGTGGTTATCGGCGGCGATACGGTGGTCGACCTCTGGGGTGGATGGCACGAGCGCGACCACGAGCACGAGTGGCAGGCCAACTCGATCGTGAACGTTTGGTCGGTGGGCAAGGCCGTTTCTGCCATCGCCCTCCTGCAGCTGGTCGACGCGGGGAAGGTCGACCTCGATGCCCCGGTCGCGACGTACTGGCCCGAGTTCGCCCAGGCCGGCAAGGCCGAGTTGCCGGTCAAGTACCTCATGGCCCACCGTGCCGGCCTTTGTGCCATTCGCAAACCGTTGCCGGCAGGCTATCAGCTCACCAACTGGGACGGGATGTGCGAGGCGCTGGCCGAACAGGAGCCCTGGTGGGAGCCGGGCACGGCCTTTGGCTACCACACCAACACCTACGGCTTCCTCCTCGGCGAGATTGTCCGGCGGGTCGATGGTCGGCGCCTGCGTGAGGTCGTCTCCGAGGACATCGCCGCTCGCTGCGGCGCCGAATTCTCCATGGGCTTCGGCCCGGAGCACGACCACCGAGTGGCCACCTGGATCCAGTACGAGAGACCACCGGCGGAGCAGACCGACCGGCCCTGGCTCGAGGTCGACCCCGCGAAAGTCGAGGGAGTTGCCCTGGCCAGGGTGCTCGCCTATCGCAACCCTCCCGGTGCAGGTGGCGCGGATGTCAACTCACGAGTCTGGCGCGCGGCCGAATACCCTTCCACCGGCCCCCATAGCAATGCTCGCTCGATCGCCCGCATCTTCGGAGAGCTGGCGCGAGGGGGCGGCAAACTCCTCAGCCCAGAAACCATCGACCGCGCCAACACCATCGAGGCGGATGGCGAGGACGTCGTGCTGGGCAGGCCGAACCGGTTCGGCCTTGGGTTTCAGCTCACCATCCCCGGCGTGCGGCCCTTTGGCCCCAACCCGCGATCGTTCGGCCACTTCGGAAACGGCGGGCTACTCGGGTTCGCCGACCCGACAACGGGTGTTGGGTTCAGCTACGTTTGCAACCGTGGCGGGCGCTCCTGGCGCGACCCTCGGAACATTGCCCTCATCGACGCGGTGTACGAGTCGCTCGCTTAGCCTGCTGGTGTAGCGGCAGCCGGCCATTGGTCAGCCTCACGTTCGAGTACCTCCCGCACATCGTGGAATGTCTCGAATGGGAACACGCGTTCATGTGTCCCCCGCATCTCATCCCAGAGCACGCTGCGCGCGAAGACTGCATCGCTGAGGGCTGCGGAGGGCGCGTCGCTTCGTCCATCCCCGATCCAGATCAGCGTGTCGCCCACTTCGCGAAAGGCGCTCGCGTAGGAGAGCTTGAAACCGTCGTTGAGTTCGATTCCGCGGGGGCTCAGGTATTGCAGGCGCCAGCGGTAGGTAAACCGCGCCCGGCCGCAATGGCGGGCCATCCTCTGTGCGCCCAGCGAGTCGAGGATAGGGTTGATGTAGAGATCCCAGCCGCTGCTCACGACGGCGATGCTCCAGCCGTTCCAGTCTGCCCAGTCCGCCAGTTCGAGTAGGCCGGGGCGGGGAGCCGCCGCCGCCATGGCGAACGCGACCATCTCTTCGTGGCTGGCGTCGACGAGATCGAGGGCGGCGGCGCTGTACTGCTCGAGCGTGATCTCGTGGCGCCCGAAGCGCTCCCGCAGCTCGCGCCAAGAGCTGTGGGCGAACTGCTCCAGCAACTGCGACGCGATGTCACGCTCGACGATCGTGTCGTCGAAGTCGATGCAGATGGTGCCTGTCACGGTTCCACCTTAGTGCAACGGCGGGCTCCTCTACACTCGCCCTCATGGATGTCGAGCGAGCGCGGTTCCTGGTCTCCCCGGAAGGATCTGCTGCGCTCGCGATGGCGCAGGACCGGGATCTACCCCTCGGCGTGGTCGAGCGGGCGGCCGCCTTGCGAAAGTTTCTTCCGCCCGCGAAGGCAAGTGCTGTCGGCGAACAACTGGCGCTCCAGGACCGCGCTCGCGAGCGCTTTGGCGATCTGGCACCCGGTCACTTCCTCTACAGTGACGCCGGCCTTCAGATGATGACCCATCCCCTGGTGGCGTCCCGACGCGCACGACGGTTCGCTGCGGCGGGGTACCCGGCGGTCGATGGGACATGCGGACTCGGCGGCGACGCCACCGCTCAGGCAGCAACGGGCGTCGAAATGATTGCCGTCGAACGCTCGCGTTCCACGGCAATCCTCGCGGCCGCGAATCTTCGCAATATGGCGCAAGTCGTCATAGGGGATGCCACCGCTTTGCCGCTGCGGTTGGCTGGCCGTGCGTTGTTCCTCGATCCGTCTCGCCGCCAGGGCTCCCGCCGCCGCTTCGACCCGAAGGCATTCTCCCCTCCCTGGGACGCGTGCGTTGCCCTTGCCCAGGAAGCGAGACTGGCAGCGATCAAGACCGCGCCGGGCATCGATGACACAGCGATCCCGGCGGAAGCGGAAGCGGAGTTCGTCCAGGTTGGCCGGTCGCTGCGTGAGGCGACCGTCTGGGTTGGTGAAGGCGCGGCGCCAGGGGTCCGGCGGGCGGTGATGTTGCCTGGCGATCTCGAGATGACGTCACTGGAGGCGGAATGTGACGGCGCCCCACGGCCACTCGGCCGCTTCGTCATTGACCCCGCCGGATGTGTCACGCGAGCCGGTCTCGTGCGGCAGCTGGGTGCGCACGTGGGTGGCTTTCTCATGGACCGGCAGGTCGCCTATCTCACCGCCGACGCGGCTGTGGAGACTCCGTTTGGCACGACCCTTGAAGTCCTCGAAGACGTCCCGTTTTCGATCGCCAGACTTCGGGGGCTCCTCCATGAGCGCGGCTGGCGTCCCGATGAAATCCGGCGGCGTGCGTTCCCCGTGGAGCCGGACGAATTGCGCCGGCTCCTCAAGCCGAAAGGCACAATTCCGGTGACCCTGGTCTGCACGACCATCGGCGGAGCGAGGCGCGTCTTCGTGTGTAAACCGCAAGAAGTTGACCTAACGGCTGGACAATAAAGTTAGGGTTTTGCTAAAGTCCGTTTCTGCCTACGCAGTTTAGCAATATATGGCAGAGGCGCTTGGACAATGGCTGCTGTGACCCCCTTCGATGACTACCTGGACCTGGTGGAGGCGGCTCGCGAACTTGCCATCCATCCGCAAAGCCTTCGGCGGTTGATCAAGCAGAAGAAGATCCCGGCAACGCAATTCGCCGGAAAATACCTGATAGAGCGCGACAAGCTCGAGATGTTCAAGTCCAACTATGACCCGCGGCCTGGCCGCAAGCCCATCCGGCGCCTTCTGTAGAGGGCCGTTAGCTCAGGAAGTTGCCGTTCCCGACCAGGATCGTCAGCACTACGAGGCCGATCGCCTCGAGTGTGAGCACGAATCCCACTGCGCCCAGCCATGCCAGCTGTGTCGTTCCCCGCGTTGCGAAAACCGGGATGGTCAGGATGACTGTCGACGCAACAAACGTAACGAGGGCAGCTACGCCAAAGGCAAGGGCGCTCATCAGGAACGGGGCCAGCTCCAGCATCAATACTCCGTGTGGACTCTGAAGGTTTCGCGCACTTGGAAGCGCGCCTCAACGCCGGATAATACGCACTCCAGCGTTTAGGTCACACCCTCGGGAACACTGACTTAGCTGGCACCCTTGCGGCGGTAGTCTGAGACCGCCTCCCGGATAGCATCAGCCGCCAGGACGCTGCAGTGGATCTTGTCGTTCGGAAGCCCACCCACGCCCTCGGCTATTGCCTCGCGAGTGAGCGCCTCTGCGTCCTCCAGCTTCAATCCCCTGACCATTTCGCTAGCGTAGGAGCTGGTCGCGATTGCCGGTGGACACCCCCGAGTCTTCCATCGCATCTCCTCGATGACGCCGTCCTTGATGCGCAGCATCACTCGCATGCGATCGCCGCACACCGGGTTCGCCGTCGTTGCTTCCCCGTCCGGGTCGTCCATCTCGCCCGAGTTGCGAGGGTTCTGGAAGTGATCGATGACGATGTCGGAGTACGCGGCCACGACTTCAGCTTAGCTGCTGCGTCGAGCGACTACACGAGCCCGAGGGCGCGAAAGACGTCCTCGAAGGCGCCGATATTGCCCGGGTTGAAGTGGGGGACGACGAAGGCCACTGACCCGCCCGGAGCGATGACGACGACTCCTCGTCGGCTCTTCCGCTCGTCGGGGTCCCAGAAGCCGTACGCCTTCACCGCTTCGCCGTGAAAGTCGCTGATGAGGGGGAACGGGTATGCGTCCCGCTCCTGGAATTTCTGGTGCGAACCAATGCCGTTGGTGTTGATGGCAGCGACCGAAATCTGCGCTTTCGCGAGAGTCTCGAACTCCTGCGCAAAGGCTTTTAGCTCGCTCGTGCAAATGGGCATCCCGTCGTCCTGGTAGAAGACAAGGAGGAGACGCCGCTCCTTCGCCGCCTCGGCGAGGTGAAAGTCGAACTGGCTGCCGTCGGTTCGGATTGCCGGGAGCGTGAAATCCGGAGCCCGTTCGCCCGCCTCGATCACGGATAGTCGAGTCTCGGTCTCGGTTGGCTCGCTCAAGGCAGCGGCTCGAATCCCGGCGGCGGGGCGTCAAGGGCCAGGCCCACCGTGCCGGCCAGCACGCGGACCCGGCCGAGTCCCGCTGCATCGCAAAGCTCTTCCAGGCCTCGCCGGCGCGCGAAATATTCCGTGGCGTCGTCGCGTACGGCATCGACGAGCGCCGGGGCGCCCAACGCATAGAGAAACTCGGCCTGGCTCGCCGGACCCCAGGTTTCGAAGCCGCTCGAGGCCATGGCAGCTTCCAACTCCGTCAGGTCGACATGCGCCGTGAGGTCCTGCTCCCCAAGGTGGATGTAAGGATCCTCGTGGGCTGTGTGCCGGTAGAAGCAGAGCAGCGTGCCCTGTTCCCGCCACTCGGCCCACAACTCTTCCCGCGGGTAGCCATAGTCGAACGTCAGGACGGCGCCCTTTTCGATGAGCCCGCACATGGCTTCCATCGTTGGATAAGCACGAGCGCTGACCTCGAACCGGCCAGACATGGGCGCCCCTTCGATCGTGGCGACCGCCCCCGATGTTTCCTCGAAGCGGTCGCCGTTCCAGCGCACCATGACTTCAACCGGCCCGCGTCCGCTGCCCTCGAACAACCGGACGGGCAGGGCGTCGAACAGTTCGTTGCTGAGCACCACTCCGTATTCGACGGCTTCCGGCGCCTGCGTCCACTCGATGCGTGGGTCGCTCCCGGCGGTGTTCGGTTCAATAGCGACATAACGAATAGTGTTGGCGAACCCGTCGTCCCGGCCCGCGGCCCAGTCGAGAATTGTTCCGGCCAGCAGCCCGTCTCCCGCTCCCGGCTCGAAGATGGTGAAACTGGCTGGACAACCAATGTTCTGCCAGAGCCAATGGCACCAGCCAGCGATGGACCAGCCGAACAGCGGGTGGACATGGGGGCTGGTGACGAAATCGCCCTCGCGGCCCACGCGTCGGCCGGTCCGGTAGTAGCCGTGTTCCGGGTGATAGAGCGCCAGCTCCATGAATCGCTCGAAGCTGATCGCCCCCCCGTCCATCTCCGCGACAATCGTTGCGATGAGTTGCTGGTTCCCGAGCGCGGCCACGCCGGGGTCGAGATCGATTCCCATCCACTTAGTGTCGCACGGGGGCGGTGCTAATTCTTCCTTGATCCCTCCTCCAACTGCCCTCGATGAGTTAGTCTGGTGCTAATGGCCCAGACTGAAGCGAATGCCGTTCGGCCCGCCTCATCAACGCGATCGCGCATCGATGAGGCGATCAGCGACTTCTCGGACGCGATGAACATGTACGACCCGCTGCGTTTTCGCGCCTGGGCTGAACTCGGACTGACTACGGCACAGTTGCGTGTACTCTTCCTGATTCGTGCCAACACCGGCGTTACGGCCGGCGAACTTGCCAACCGTCTCTCAGTTACGCCGCCAACGATCTCCGGGATCGTCGACCGCCTGGTGCGACTCAAGCTAGTCCTGCGCGAGGCGGACGAAGCGGACCGCCGCCTTGTCCGCAACCGGCTCACACCCGAGGGTAAGGCCGTTTGTTCGCGGATGGCGCGGGGCGGCGACCTTTTCAGCAGACGAATCATGAGCGAGATGACCGAGGAAGACCTCGAAGCCCTGATCCGGGGCCTGAGCGCCTTCAATGAGGCGAGCCGCCGGGTGGCCGAAGTTCAACCGAATCTCGCCGCAATGGTCATGCCGTAGGGCGCTGGCCCGACCCTTCCCTTCTCCCTCCCTTCCTGAGGCGATACGCTCCTCCCATGCTCAAAGACACCTACTGCGGCGACCTTCGTGCAGAGCACGAAGGCAAGCGGGTGCGCCTCGCCGGCTGGGTCCACCGCCGCCGTGATCATGGCGGCCTCATCTTCATCGACTTGCGCGACTCCCACGGGATCGTTCAGGTCGTCTTCAACCCCGACCAGGCGGAGAGTCACGCGGTCGCCCACCGTGCCCGCTCCGAGTGGGTGCTTGCGGTCGAAGGCGTCGTCCGCCGTCGTTCCGATGAGACACGCAACCCGAACATGGTGACCGGCGACGTCGAGGTGGTACCCGACACGAGCGAGGTGCTCAACGAGTCGGAGACCCCGCCGTTCTTCATCAACGAGCCCACCGAGGTAAGCGAGCAGCAGCGGTTGCAGTACCGCTACCTCGACCTCCGGCGGCCGGAAGTGTCGCGTGTCATCCGCCTCCGCCACGAGGTCATCCGCTACATTCGCAACTTCCTCTCGGACCGCGGATTCGCGGAGATCGAGACTCCGACGCTGATCAAGTCGACGCCTGAAGGTGCCCGTGACTTCCTCGTCCCCTCGCGACAGCGCCCCGGAGAGGTCTACGCATTGCCCCAGTCGCCGCAGATCTTGAAGGAACTGTTGATGGTTGCCGGCTTCGAGCGCTACTTCCAGCTGGCTCGCTGCTACAGGGACGAGGACCTCCGCGCGAACCGCGTCGCGGAACACACCCAGCTCGACCTCGAGATGAGCTTTGTCGAAGAAGGCGATGTCATGGCGCTCGTGGAGGAGCTTTACACGGGCATTGCCACGACCTTCGGCGAAGGCCGCCTGGCGAACGCCTCGTTTCCTCGAATGACACATGCCGACGCCCTCGATCGCTACGGCATCGACCGCCCCGACCTCCGATTCGGCCTCGAACTCGAGGACCTGTCCGAGGTCTTCGGCGGCTCGGAGTTTCAGGTCTTCGCCGGGGCGCTGAAAGCCGGAGGCAAGGTCAAGGCGATCCGCGTGCCCGGCCAGGCTGAGATGACCCGCCGCGATATCGACGAACTGACTGAGTTCGCCCGTGAGGGCGGTGCCAAAGGCCTCGCCTGGGTGGGGATACTCGGGGGCGGCGAATTGCGCTCCCCCATCGCCAAGTTCCTCTCGGATGAAGAGGTCGCGAAAGCGAAGGCGGCCACGGGTGCGGCCGAGGGCGACATGCTCTTCCTCGTCGCCGACCAGCCGGAAACGGTCGCTGCTTCGCTCCATCGCGTTCGCGACTCGTTGGGCGACCGCCTCGCACTGAAGGACGCGTCGTCGCTCTCGTTCGCCTGGGTCACCGACTTCCCTCTCCTCAAGTGGTCTCCTGAAGAAGAACGCTGGGACGCCGAGCACAACCCATTCAGCGGCGTTCGTCCCGGCGACGAACCACTCCTCGATACCGATCCCGGCAAAGTTATGGCGCGGCAGTACGACCTCACCCTCAACGGCTCGGAGGTCGGGGGTGGCTCGGTCCGGATCAACCGCCGCGACCTCCAGGAAAAAGTCCTCGGCCTGATGAACTACACGAAAGACGAGATGCAGGATCGCTTTGGCGTCATCCTCGACGCCCTCGAATATGGCGCCCCGCCGATGGGTGGCGTGGGCATGGGCATCGAGCGGCTCATCATGGAGCTGGTCGGTACGGACAACATCCGTGACGTCGTCGCCTTCCCGAAGACATCTGCCGGCACGGATCCGATGATGGGCGCGCCATCGCCGGTCCCTCCGGCCCAGCTTGCGGAACTTGGCCTGCAAGTCCTGCCCGGGCTTGGCCAGGACTGATGAGCGCCCGGGTCTTTCCGCCATCTTTCCTGACGGTGAACCCAGGCAACCGTACAAGAAGTGTTAACCGTACTCTGACCGGAACCTCAACCATGGCGGGCCCCCATGTCTAACCGCACCATTCCCATCCTCATGGGCTTTGTCGCAGTCCTCGTGCTGGCCGTTGGGGCAATGCTTCTGGTGCTCCTCTCCGGCGGTAGCGGCGACGATGACAACAGCCAGCCCGGCAGCCCGACGAGCGATGGCAATGGCGATTCCGGCGGTACTGCGCTCGAGGGCTTTTGCCAGGGCCAGTTCCTCGTCACCTACGGCAGTGACCCGGCGTCCATCCTCGACCCCATCCAGGTCCGCGACGATGGCACTGCCCAGTACGTCGTTGAGATCTTCGGCGGGCTCGTCACACTGGACCTCGATCTGAAGGTCCAGCCGGACATTGCCGAGAGTTGGGACATCTCCGCGGACGGGACCGTCTACACCTTCCACCTGCGTGGCGACGTGGTATTCCAGCAGGGCGGAAGGCGAGTGACTGCCGACGACGTCAAGTACAGCCTTGAGCGTGCGGCCGACCCGGCCAACGCATCGCCGACCGCCACCCTCTATCTCGGCGCCATCGTCGGCTTCAACGAGCGCTACAACAACGAGGCTGACGACGTATCAGGTATCAAGGTCATCGACGAGCAGACGTTGCAGATCACGATCAAGGAACCGCGGGACTGGTTCCTCGCCGAGCTGACCTACCCGGTTGCCTATGTTGTGGACAAGAACCAGATCGAAAGTAACCCCCGTGGCTGGACACGGACGCCAAACGGCACAGGCCCGTTCCGCCTCCAGGAATTCACGCCCGGCGAACAGATCGTCCTCGTCCGCAACGACAGTTACCACCTTGGCCCGGCCAAGCTCGACAAGATCATTTTCGACCTCGCGACCGGCTCCCTGCTCACCGCCTACCAGAACAACGAGATCCACATCGGCGCGGTTCCGGCAATTGAACTGCAAGGCGTCGAAGACGGCACCTCACCACTGAGCAAGGACTATCATCCCCAGCCGGAAATGGCGATCAGCTATATCGCGTTCAACGAGACCCAGGCACCGTTCGATGACATCAACGTGCGCAAGGCGCTGGCGATGACCGTCAACCGCGAGGCTATCAACAACGTGCTCCTCTTCGATACGCAGCGCGTGGCGGACGGCATCCTGCCACCGGAAATGCCCGGCTATGACGAGAGCGTCACGAGCTACGGATACGATCCGGTCGAAGCGAAGAAGCTCCTCTCCGAATCGAAGTACGCCGATAACTTCCCGCGCGTGATCCTGAGCTACTCCGGCGCCGGCGGTGACGCTCCGGACGTCCTCCAGGCGATCCAGGATGGCTGGAAGACCGACCTCGGCATCGACGTCGAGCTGCAGGCTACGGAATACTCGGCCTATCTCCGCGAGCTCCGGAAGGGCACGTTCCAGGTGTTCGCTGCGGGCTGGATCGCTGACTACCCGGACCCCGAGGACTTCATCGACAAGCTCTTCGCCGAGGACAGCCCCCAGAACGAGCAGGGCTACAAAAATGACGACGTCCAGGCGCTCATCGTCCAGGCACGGGCGGAAAAGGACACCGAGAAGCGCTATCAGCTCCTCAACCAGGCCGAGCAGATGATCCTCGATGACGCGGCGATCATCCCGACCTTCTGGCCAATCAACCACCAGCTCGTGAAACCCTGCGTCAAGAACTGGCCGTCGGTCTCTATGACCGTGCCCAAGTATCGCTTCGTCGAGATCGACCCCAACGGAGGATAGGCAATGGCCGCCGGGCTGCTTGGCTACACCATCCGCCGGCTGCTCTGGGCGATCCCTGTCCTCTTCGCTGTCTCCGTCATTGTCTTTGTGATCTTGCGGGCGGCGCCGGGTGATCCGGTCGATGCCCTCCTTGGCCAGCGCTACACAGAGCAGACGGCCGCCGCCGTCCGCAGGAAGTACGGCTACGACGACCCGATTCCGGAGCAGTACTGGAAGTACATGAAGAACCTCGTGCGGGGCGACCTGGGCGTCTCCACCCGCCACCAGGATTTCACGGTCCGGGACGTCATCTGGCCAAAGATCCTGGTCTCGTCACGTATCGGCGCGCTGGCTCTCTTGATCACCTTCATGGTCGGCATTCCCGTCGGTATCTACGCAGCGCTGGCCCGCGGCACGCCGCTTGACCCGCTGACCATCAGCTTCTGGCTCGCCCTTGACGCCTTCCCTCCATTCGTCGCCATCCCGATCCTCCAGTGGCTCTTCGCCCTCAAGCTGGGGCTCGTCAGCTCGCAGTGGGATACGAACGCCCACTGGGGCGGTCTGCTGAGCCCCGATGCGATTCTTCCGATCCTTATCATCGCCATCCCCGGAATCGCCGGCGTCGCCCGTTTCATGCGCGCCAGCATCATCAGCGTGATGAACGAGGATTACGTACGAACGGCGCGCGCGAAGGGCCTCCTGGAGCGGACCGTCATCATCACCCATATCACGCGCAACGCCATGCTCCCGATGGTCACCGTCATCGGGCTCTCGCTCCCGGGCATTGCGGCTGGCGCCCTCTTCGTCGAGCTCTACTTCGGCATCCCCGGGATCGCAAGCGAGGCGCTTCAAGCCGTCCGTGCCCCCGACTTCGACGTGATCATGGGTCTCGTACTGTTCGGCTCGACGCTCTTCGTCCTCGCGAATATTCTCGTGGATATCTCCTACGCCCTGATCGACCCTCGCGTGCGGGTCGGGGGCGGACGTGGCTAATTCCGTCGAAGTCGACCTTCTTTCTAATGGTGGCATGTGGCGGCCAGACGCGGACATTCGCCCCTCGTCTCGGCGCTCATTCGCCTCACGCGAAAGAAGATCGCGATGCTCGCGCTCACCTACATCACAATCTTCTACCTCGCCGCCATCCTCGCGCCGTTGATCGCCCCCCATAATCCGAACGAAACGGCGCTGACCACTGGCGCACACCCTTTCGAAGGCCCTTCGCTCAATCACTGGTTCGGGACCGACAGCCTCGGCCGGGACCTTTTCTCCCGTGTCCTCTTTTCGGCACGGACAACGCTGATATTCACCGCCGCCGTCTTCCTCACGGGCGGCGTCTTTCTTGGTCTCGGGCTTGGCCTGCTCTCTGGTTACAAGGGCGGCTGGATCGACACGCTGATCATGCGCGTCGGCGAGGTGCTCGCAGGGATGCCAACCTTGTTTCTCATCATCGCTATCGCCGCAGCCTTCCGGACGCGCATCGACGACTTCTCCTACTGGATCTTCCAGCACACGCCGGTCGGCAAGAACGATGCGGGTGCCTTTGTCGACTTCGTTGTCGTTGTCGGTGCGACCGTGCCCTTCGCCTGGGTCGGCGGCGCCCGCATCGTGCGCAGCCAGGCGCTCTATATCCGCGAAGCCGATTACGTCCTCAGCGCCGAGGTCGTTGGTGCGGGCACCGGTCGCGTCATCTTTCCGCCACATCCTCCCGGGCGTACTGCCACTGTTCATCGTCGGCCTTTCCGGCGGGGATGGCGGCGATCGCTGGTACGGAGGTGGCATTCAGCTTCCTGGGCCTCGGTATTGACCCACCCACGGCGAGTTTCGGTACGCTCATCAGCTACTGGGGCGGGCATACGGATCACTTCGCGACCTCATCCCCATATCCTCCTGGGTGCCGCGCTTCCGGTAGTCTTTTTCTTCTTCAGCTGGAACCTCCTGGGTGACGCTCTGGTGGACCTCCTGGAGCCCCGTACCTCCTCCCATTAGGGGCAGGGCGGCGAAATCCTTACCCCTGCTATACTCGAAGTTCGGAGGCTGCAAACGCCGGTGAAGGTAACCCTCGAACGGCTCCCTGAGAGCCGTGTGCAACTTGACATAGAAGTCGACGAGGAGCGTCTCGAGCGCTCCCTCAACTCCGCCTACAAGCGCCTGGCCCAGAAGGCCCGCATTCCCGGGTTCCGGCCCGGCAAAGCGCCGAGGCGCGTGGTAGAGCAAATGGTGGGCCGCGAAGGCCTCATTCGCGAAGCACTCGATAAGCTCGTCCCCGATGTCTACAACGAGGCCATTGAGTCGGAATCGGTCAATGCCGTCGACCAGCCGGACCTCGAAATCGTCGAACTCGACCCGGTGCGCTTCAAGGCCACCGTGGCTGTTCGCCCCGAGATCGACCTCGGCGACTACCAGTCGGTCCGGGTGAAGCCGAACGAAGTCAAAGTCACACCGGAGATGATCGACGAGCAGGTCGATGCCATCCGTCATCGCTTCTCCACCCAGGTGCCGGTCGACCGCGAAGTCCGGTGGGACGACGTGGTGATTGCCAACGTGAAGGGCACCGTCGAAGGCGAAGACTTTGTCCACGACGAAGCCGCAGAGTTCGTCCTCAAGGAAGAACAGACGCTTCTCCTCGACGGCCTTGCGGAAGCGTTCCTGGGGATGCGCAGCGGCGAAGAGAAGACGATTGAGTTGCCCATCCCCGACGATTTCCAGGTGCAGAAGTTCCAGGGCAAGACGGCCAGCTTCACCCTCTCCGTCACCGACGTGAAAGAAGAACAGCTCCCGGAAGCGGATGACGACCTCGCCGCCCAGGTGAACGAAGAAGAGTTCGAAACCATCGCCAAGCTTCGCGAACGGATCGAGGCGGACCTGCTGGAGAACGAGCAGCGCGTCGAGGACGGCCGCATCCAGCAGGAGGCGCTCGACCAGATGGTCGAGCTCGCCACGCTGGAGTACCCGCGCGTCTTCGTTGAACGCGAGATTGACCACCTTGTGGAGGAATCGGTCGGCAACAACCGCGAAGGCTACGTGGACTACCTCCGCCGCATGGGCCAGTCCGAGGCCGAGTTCCGGACTGGCTTCGAGGAGGCGGCGGTCAAGCGCGTCCAGCGGTCGCTGGTGATGAGCGAATTGGCCGACAAGGAGGCCATCGAGGTCGCTATGGCGGACGTCGATGCCCGCCTCGACGAACTGGTGGCCCCGGCTGGCGAAGAGAGCGGCCCGATTGCGCGAATTGTTTGCGACGCCGGAAGGCGTGTCCTCGATTGAGCGCAACCTGCTCACCGAAAAGACGCTGGCGCGCATCCGCGAAATCGCCACCGCGCCCGCTGCGAAGAAGCGCGCCCCCAAAGCCAAAGCTACAAACGACGAAGCCGATACGGCCGAAGAACCCGCCGCGGAGGAGGAACCTGTATGACCGAACCGACACCCCACGGACTTTCGCTGGTCGAGAGCGTCATCCCCACTGTCATCGAGAGCGGCCCCCGTTCCGAGCGCGCCTTCGATATTTTTTCGTTGTTGCTCAAGGAACGTATCGTCTTTCTCGGCACACCGATCGATGATCAGATAGCGAACCTCATCGTTGCTCAGCTGCTCTTCCTGCAGCGCGAGGATCGGGAACGGGACATCAGCATGTACATCCACTCCCCCGGGGGCGTGATTACGTCTGGCCTGGCGATCTACGACACCATGCAACTGATTGAACCGGATGTCTCCACCATCGCCGTTGGGCAGACCGCCTCCATGGCGACGGTCTTGCTGTGCGGCGGCGCGCCCGGCAAGCGTTTCGCCCTCCCGAGTGCCACCATCCACATGCACCAGGCGCTTGGCGGCGCTCGCGGGCAGGCGACCGACATCGAGATCGCTGCGAAGGAAATCCTTCGCAACAACGAAATCATCCGGAATATCATCGCTCACCATACCGGGCAGAGCGTGGAACGCATTACAAAAGACTTTGACCGTGACTTTTATTTGGACGCCCCGGGGGCGAAAGAGTACGGAATGGTCGATGATCTGTTGGCGCGCCCCGAAGATGCTGCTGCGTCTTCGAAGGCCAAGGCCGAGTAGGGAGGACAGCCGTTGGCTGGGAATCGTTCGAACCGGGTTCAGTACCACTGCTCGTTCTGTGGGAAGAACCAGGACCAGGTCCGCCGGCTGATCGCCGGGCCGGGCGCCGTCTATATCTGCGATGAGTGCGTCGATCTCTGCCGCGAAATCATCGACGAAGAGACCGGCACCTCGACGCCAGCGACGACTGGCAACCGCCCGATTTCCGCCGCGACGGGCGACGTTCCCCCTCCCAAGTTCATCTACGAACACCTCGACGATTACGTGGTGGGCCAGGAGCAGGCGAAAAAGGTCCTCTCCGTCGCCGTCTACAACCACTACAAGCGCATCGCCGCCGCCCAGGACACCGATGTCGAGCTCGAGAAGTCGAACATCCTCCTCGTTGGGCCGACCGGGGTGGGCAAGACGCTGCTCGCCAAGACGCTCGCCCGAATTCTGGACGTGCCCTTCTCGGTTGCGGACGCAACCGCGCTCACCGAGGCCGGCTATGTCGGTGAGGACGTGGAGAACATCCTCCTCCACCTCATCCAGGCTGCCGATTTCGATATCCAGAAGGCCGAACGCGGGATCATCTACATCGACGAGATCGACAAGATCACGCGGAAGAGCGACAACCCCAGCATCACCCGCGATGTTTCCGGCGAAGGTGTCCAGCAGGCGCTGCTAAAGATCATCGAAGGCTGCGTTGCCAACGTGCCGCCGCAGGGCGGCCGCAAGCATCCGCACCAGGACTTCCTTCAGATCAACACCCAGAACATCCTCTTTGTCTGCGGCGGCGCCTTCGAAGGCCTCGACGCCCACATCGAGAAGCGGCTGAACCGCGACCATGTGAGCCTTGGCTTCCATGCCAACAGCGGGCTCCGTGCCTCCGCCAAGCGCGATCAGCTCCTCACCCACGTCACCCACGACGACCTCCTCGAGTTCGGCCTCATTCCCGAGTTTGTGGGCCGCCTGCCGATGGTTGTTGGTCTTTCCTCGCTCGACCGCGAAGCGTTGGTCAAGATCCTCACCGAACCGAAAAACGCGCTCGCTCGCCAGTACGAACGCTACTTCGCGATGGATGGCGTTGAACTCCAGTTCACGCCGGATGCGCTCGATGCCATTGCCGACGAGGCCATCGCTCACAAGACGGGCGCCCGCGGCCTCCGCACGGTCCTCGAAGAGCGGCTGATGGACGTGATGTACGAAATCCCGGGCCGGGACGACGTGAAGAAGTGCATCGTCAACGGCGACGTGATCAAGAACAAGACACGTCCGCTCCTGGTGACTGCATCCGGCAAACAGGTCGAAGCGGAGAAGCTCGAAGAGAGCGCCTGAGCAGAAGAGAAGCCCGGCAACGCCGGGCTTCTTGCTTAGTTGGCTAGCAACACCACGGTTGCGGTGATCACGAAGCCGGTCACGCAGGCCACGATTCCCGGATCCGTGAACAGGATCTGGTCGGGCGCATCTGCCGACCGGCGGCCCTGCAGCAGCATCAGGTAGCGGAACATGGCTGTCCCCACGAACGGGATCGTGAGCGCCATCGCCCCGTTCGCCGGGACGTTCGCCGATTCGACCGTGTAGACGCCATAGCTTAGTAGTGCGGCCGCGGCACTGACCGTCAGCATCTGGTTCAGGACCTCGCCGGGATAGAGCGCCAGCGATGGCCGGTGCGATGCCGCACCGTCACCCAGTTCGCGCGCTTCCGACCAGCGCTTGCTGGTGGCGAGGAAAAACGCCCCGAAGCCGCTGCAGACGTAGAGCCAGGGGCTGATTGCGACCTCGATCGCGAGGCCGCCGGAGACCGCCCGCGCCACGACGCCCGCGGAGAGAAAGAGGACATCGAGCACGGGCACCTGCTTGAGGCCCAGCGAATACGCGAGCATCGCCAGGAAGTAGGCCCCGACCACAAGGCCGCTTCCCAGGTCCAGCGCGAACGCGACGGCAGTCCCGGCCGCAGCAAGTACTGCAGCAATGACGATTGCCGTCTGGACCGTCAATGCACCGGCCGCGATGGGCCGGTGGCGTTTTCGGGGGTGTTCGCGGTCGCGTTCGCGGTCGGCCGAGTCGTTCACGAGGTAGGTGGCGCTGGAGACCGCGCACCAGGCGGCCATCAGGACCAGCGTGCGCCAGAGCAGTGGCCACCACGAGTCGAAGTCATCCGCATGCCACTCGCTGCCGGCGGTGAAGATAAACGCGGCGGCGACCACGCCGTTTTTCGGCCACTGCCGGGGTCGGAGGGCGACGATCCACGGCGGCAAGCGCTAGCTCGCATCCTGGTCACGGACGACGTCGCCCCACTGGCCGTTGAGTGCTTCGACGAGGCGCGCCGTTGGGAGACCGACGACGGCACTGGGCGTCCCCGCTGCCGCCCACACCCGTTCGAACCGCTTGAGGCTGTCGTCGACGACCACGTCGTACTGGTTGGGCATGCCGAACGGGGAGACTCCGCCGAGGACGTAGCCCGTGTGCTCCAGCACCTGCTCCGGCGTGCCCATCTTCAGCTTCTTCCGCCCCACGCCCACAAGTGGTGCCAGGCGTGCTGTATCGACCTGCCGGTCGCCTGCCGCAAGGACCACGGTCGGCCGCCCGTCGGCGAGGAAGAAGAGCGTCTTCACGATCTGGCCGAGTTCGCAACCGACGGCGCTGGCTGCCTCAGCAGCGGTCGCCGTGCTCTCTGAGAACTCGATGATCTCTTCCTCAATACCGAGGGTGTGCAGGGCATCGCGAACGCGGGCAACGGGTTCCATCGGCGAAAGCGTACCGTCAGTTGGGCATGCGGGCAGCCGTTGTCTGCGCGAGCGGGGCCGCCTAGCCTTGTCCGGATATGCCGCGGAGCCGTGCAGATGTTCTTCTTGTGGCGCGCGGACTCGTCGCCAGCCGCGAACAGGCCCAGCGCCTGATTATGGCCGGGCGCGCGCGGTCCGGTACCCGAACGCTCGTGAAACCCGCCGAGCTCCTCGATAACGAAAGCCCGCTCGAGCTTCTCGAGCCCGAGAGATACGTGAGCCGGGGGGGACATAAGCTTGAGGGTGCGCTCGAGACGTTTGGCATCAGCGTGGACGGGCTCGCCTGTCTCGACCTCGGCGCGTCGACGGGTGGATTCACGGATTGCCTGTTGCAGCGAGGGGCGGCCTCGGTCCTCTGCATCGACGTGGGCCGGGCTCAGCTGCACGATCGCCTTCGCAGCGACCCACGCGTCACCCTCCTCGAAGGTACCAACGCCCGGGACCTGCCGAAGCTGCCGCCCCTCGATTTCTTTGTCGCCGACCTCTCATTCATCTCCATCCGCCGGGTCCTGCCGTCGGTAGCACTACGCGTAGCACCGGACACACCCGGGGTGGTTCTTCTCAAGCCCCAATTTGAGGCTGGCCCGGAAAACCTTGCGCGGGGTGGTATCGTCCGCGACGAGGCGGTTCGGGCGCGTGTGCTCTCGGAGTTCGTAGAATGGGCCGAGGGAGAGGGATGGCGCGTCAACGGATCGATGGATTCGCCGATCGCTGGCGCGCGGGGAAATGTCGAATTCCTCGTTTGGCTGAACTCCCCGGATGGTGCCCGTGATGCAGCAACGACTGACTAAGGCCGCTGTTTTCCATCACCCGCGTTCCGAAGGGGCGGCCGGGTTCGCGGAGGAAGTGGCCACCGAACTTCGCCGCCGCTCGATCTTGGCTGAGGTTGCCAACGCATGGGATGAACATGCGGTCGACATCGCCCACGATGCCGGCCTGGCGATCGTCGTAGGCGGCGATGGCACGGTGTTGCGCGCATCCCGGCTGCTCGCTACCGTCCCCGTGCCCATCCTCGGAGTGAACATGGGCCGACTGGGGTTCTTGACGGATCTCAGCCCCCGTGACTTCTACAACAAGCTCGACGGGGTCATCGAGATGGAATGGCGGCGGGAAGACCGCCTTATGGTCGAGGCTCACGTTGAGGGTCACGGCACCTTCATCGGCCTCAACGACATCGTCGTGAGCCGCCGCCACCCGGGCCGCCCGGTCTACATCGACGTCACCATCGATGGCGCGCACGTGGCGCTCTATCGGTGCGACGGCATCATCGTTGCTTCGCCCACCGGCAGTACGGGCTATTCGCTGGCTGCAGGCGGCCCCATTCTCGCGCCGACAGAACATCACCTTGTGATGTCGCCGGTCTCACCGCACCTCGCCCTGGGGCGTTCGATTGTGTTGCAGCCAGACTCCGCTATCGAACTCCGGGTCACTTCCGAAGACGGCGGCATCGTCAGTATCGACGGCCAGGAGGACAGGGAGATCCCGAGCGACTGCCGCGTCGAGGTGCGGCCGAGCGAGCATGTGACCACCTTTGCTCGCTTCCGCCAGGAGTCGTACTTCTACGCCGAGCTCGCCGACCGCCTCGACCAGCAGCTGTCAAGCACAATGAATTACGGGAACTAGCGTGACGGCGGAGACCGATGCAGCCCTCGCCGAGGCCCTGCGGTCAGTGTTCGGGCGCGAGGTTCGCCCGCCGGCCTGGTCCGGTACCGGCAACCTGCCCTGGGATGATCCGGATTTCTCCGAGCGAATGCTCCGTGTCCACCTCGACGAGACGCGACAGGCTGCCACCCGACCGGAGCCGCAGCGCAAGCTGATCATCGATTGGCTCACGCGGGAGCTTGGGCTCGGGGATAGGACCTACCTGCTCGACCTCGCCTGCGGTCCGGGCCTCTATGCGCTAGAGCTCGCGCGACGGGAAGTGCCCGTCACCGGCATCGACTTCGCGCCAGCCGCCATTGGCCATGCCCAGCGCACGGCGGCGGTGTTCCGCCTGGAGGACCGCGCGAACTTTGTTCGCGCCGACATTCGGCTTGCCAATCTCGGCGTCGCGGCCTTCGACGCGGTGATGATGCTTTACGGGCAGCTCACCGTGTTCCAGCCGCACGAGACGACGAGCATTTTGGAACGCGTGCGGCGGGCGCTCACTCCTGGTGGCGCTTTCGCTTTCGAGATCCTTGACCCGGAACGTATCAACCGCGAGCCGCAGAGCTGGTGGGCCACGCCCACGAGCGGCATCTGGAACGACGGCCCGTGCCTTGACCTCGCCGAGCGCCACTTCGATGAGGCCAGCGGCGCGATGGTGCAACGCCACCACGTCATCCGCCTCGACACCGGCCAACTCGAGGTGGTCTCCGTCTGTGACCAGGTCTATCGGACCGAGGATGTGCTGCTCATGGCTGACAAAGCGGGGTTCGCAGACGTCGAGGTCCACTACGGCTGGGACGGCCTCGATCTGCCTGATGCCGAAGACTGGATTGTCTACGTGGCGCGGGTACCCTCGACCGCATGATTCGCCGGATCGCCATCCGCAACTTCGCAGTCGCCCGGGAGCTGGCCATCGACCTGCCCGGTGGCTTTTCTGTGTTTACCGGCGAAACGGGCGCCGGAAAGTCGATCATCGTCGACGCCCTCGCGTTTGCCTTCGGCGGTCGTGGTGGTCGCGAGCTGGTGGCCTCGGGCGCCGAACGGGCGGAGGTACGCGTTTCGCTGAATGTGGATGGTCGCACGGTCGAAGTCGAACGATCGGTGGGCCTCGCCGGACGGTCAGCTGTCCGGATTGATGGCGCCGCGTCCACCGTGGACGAGGCCCGCGCCCTCGGTGGCGATCACCTGGACATTCATGGACAGTCGGGCCAGCTCGCCCTCCTGCGGCCGGCCCACCAGCTGCGAATTCTCGACGAGTACGCGGGACTTGGCGCTCAGCGCGTCGAAATGGCCGCGGTGGCCCGAGAACTGCGCGCGGTTCGGCGGCGGTTGGAAAGCCTGACGACCGACGCCCAGCAACGTGTCCGCGAGGTCGACCGACTGACGTTTGAAATCGCCGAGATTCGCGGCGCCGCCCTTTCAACCGGCGAAGACGACTCCCTCAGGACTGAACAGCGGCGCCTGGCCAACGCGGACTCTCTCCGAGCACTGGCCGCAGAAGCAATCCAGGCATTAGAAGAATCGGGCCTTGAACGGGCGGCCGCCGCACTCCAGGCGATCGGGGACCGCGATGAAGGGGCGGGCGAGGTGGGCGATGTCGGCATCCTTCTCCAGTCCACCGCGGAAGAAGCGACGCGAGGTGCAAGGGCCTACCTCGACAGCCTGGAGTCGGATCCCGAGCGGTTGGCCGAGACCACCGAGCGGCTCGATCTCATTGCGCGTCTGAAGCGAAAATACGGCGAGACGATCGGCGACGTGCTCGCCTACGCCGATGAGGCCGAGTCGCAGCTAGAAGCCCTTTCCGGCGCCGAAGCGAGCGAAGGCGAACTGCGGGCGATGGAGTTGGAACTCGTCGGGCGAGGGTCGAAGGTTGCGGCCGAACTCTCGATGCACCGACGCCGGGCGGCCGCGAAACTGGTCGCGGCCACCGAGCGTGAACTCCAACTCCTCGGCATGGCGGGCGCAGCCCTCGCGATAGGTTTCGAGTGTCGCGATGACGCCGACGGTCTTAGCGCTCCGCTCCCGGACTACGAGAAGGTCGATGCCTCCAGTTCCGATGGCCTCGGGATGGGCGAGAACCTGCCCAGGGCATTTACCGAAGCCGGGGTCGACCGCGTCGAGTTCCTCGTATCCTTCAACGTCGGGATGTCACCGAAGCCGCTTGGCGATGTTGCTAGCGGCGGAGAGACGAGCCGCTTCCTCCTTGCCCTCACCGCCGTCTTCGGCACCGCGGCCGAACCGCGCACGATTGTGCTCGACGAAGTGGATGAGGGAGTCGGCGGGCGCGCGGGCGGACTGGTCGGCGATGCCCTGGGCCGCCTCGCCGAGCGGCACCAGGTCTTTTGCATCACCCACCTGCCGCAGGTCGCCGCCCATGCCGAGACCCACTTCGTCGTCCGCAAGCACAGCGATGGACGGGAGACGTGGTCGGCCGTCGAGCAGGTCGAGGCCGACTCCCGGATCGCCGAACTAGCGGATATGCTCGGCGGTGATAACGAGCAAAACCGGGCGGCCGCGATGGCACTCGTCGCTGCCGGGAGCGGCGACTAGCTATAGCGCTCTTCGCGCCAGGGGTCTCCGTAGTTGTGGTAGCCGTACGTTTCCCAGAAGCCGGGCCGATCGTTGTCGAGGAACTGCATGCCGCCGATCCACTTCGCTGACTTCCAGAAGTAGAGGTGCGGCACGACCAGCCGCAGCGGCCAGCCGTGCTCTTTTGTCAACGGCTCGCCATTGTGTGTGCGGGCAAAGAGGACGCCACCTGCCTTCAGGTCTTCGAGGGGCACGTTGGTCGTATAGCTGCCGTAGCTATGGACCATCACATGCTTCGCTTCCGGCTTCACATCGATAACGTCGAGCAGCGCCGAGAAGGGAATGCCTTCCCAGGTGTTGTCGTACTTGCTCCAGGTGGTCACGCAATGGATGTCGCTGGTGTCGGTACTGCTGCCAAGGGCGTTGAACTCGTCCCAGGTAAAGGCCTTCTCTTCGCCGACGAGGCCCCAAACGTGGAATCGCCAGTTCTCGAGGTCGATTCGTGGGACGCTGCCGTAGTGGAGCACCGGCCAGCCCTGCGTGAGGTGCTGTCCCGGGGGCAGCCGGACCTTGCCATCCGGCCTCATCTCTCGCGTTGCGGCAGACGCCATATTCTTGAACCCCTTCGTGAAAAATCCCATATCGTCGTTTGAGTATCAAGGTTGGGCCCGGACGTTGCACTTTGTGGCGGACGATTTCGAGCCCAAGGCTAGCTTTGGTAAAGAAGTCGGCCAGCCGTCAAACATAAGCATGCCGAATTCGTGTCCCTCTCTCAAATTCGAAGCGCAAAGGGCGCCATCTCTCTTACCATGGCTCCCATGGAGTCCACCCGGCCGTCTTTGCCTGGTGCCTGGGCGCGGTTGACTGCGCATTTTCAGCCGAAGCGCGAGGCCTGGTTCTTCGGTGTCGCCCTCGCGGTCCTTGTCCTCGACCAGTGGTCGAAGTGGGCGATCCGCGCCTCGCTCGACCGCGGCGATTCGTGGCCCCATGGCTGGCCCATCCACATCGTCCATTTCGTCAATACGGGCGCTGCCTTTGGCATCTTCCAGAACTCCGGACCGCTGCTCGTCGTCACGAGCGTGCTCGGCGTCGCTGCCCTCATGGTCTATCTCTTCAACCCCGGGTTCGCGCATCCTCTTGTGCGGCTGGGGCTGGCGTTGATGCTCGGCGGCGCCATCGGCAACCTCATCGACCGTGTCTCACGCGGTCAGGTGGTCGACTTCCTCAAGGTGCCGCACTGGCCCGCCTTCAACATCGCCGATTCGGCTATCACAATTGGCGTACTCTGTTTGTTATGGGCAGTGCTGTGGATGGACACGACGGAGAGCGAACCGAGTTCGTCGTAGCCGCATCGTCAGGCCGGGCCGACAGCGTCCTCGCAGCGGCATTTTCCGATCTCAGCCGGGCACAGCTTCAACGCCTCATCCAGGATGGGCGCGTCAGCCTCGATGGCGAACCGCTGAAGAAATCCGCCTACGTCGAGGCCGGTCAAACGCTGCATGTCTTTCTCTCCGAGGCGGCGCCTGCCGCGGGTGTGGCCCCGGATTTTGCGATACCGGTGCTGTACGAAGACGATGCCATTGTCGCGATCGACAAGCCGGTCGGCGTTATCGCCCACGCCGCGCCCGGCGACAGCGGCCCGACCATCGCAGCCTGGTTCGTGGCGCGATACCCGGAGCTGACACCCGCACTCGATCCCTCGCGGCCCGGGATCGTTCACAGGCTGGACCGCGATACGACGGGTGTGATGGTGCTGGCGAAGACACCTGCTGCTGTCGAGTCGCTTGCCGCCGCGTTTGAAACGAGAAGCACTTCGAAGACGTACCTGGCGATCTGCGATGGCGTGCCGGGCCAGGAGCGTGCGGTTATCGATGCCCCCATTGGGCGCAATCCCGGCGACCGCGGCCGAATGGCGGTCATCCGTGATGGTTCGGGCCGGGAGGCGCGGTCCGAATACGAATGCCTGGGAGAACACGACGGCCGCAGTTTGCTTGCCGTCCGCCCCGAAAGCGGAAGGACGCACCAGGTGCGCGTGCACCTCGCTGCCGTAGGTGTCCCTGTACTTTTCGACCCCGTCTACGGCACGCCCGGTGAAGGCCGTCATCAACTGCACGCTGCGCGGTTGACTATCCCTCACCCGGATGGTGGCACCCTCTCCATGAGCGCCACGTTGCCGGACGACATGGCCTCGCTGGTTCGATCCATGGGCCTGGCAACGGTAGCCTCTGAATATCTTCAGCCGTCGCGCGCGGCAAGGAGCCTCGAGCCGGCGTGAACCGACCCGTCCGAACCCGCTACGCCCCCAGCCCTACGGGTGACCCCCACGTTGGCAACATCCGTGCGGCGCTGTTCAGCTGGGCGCTCGCGCGAGCCCATGACGGCCAGTTCCTCCTTCGCATTGAAGACACGGACCAGGCGCGCCTCGTCGAGACCTCCCTCCACGCCATCCAGGAGAGCCTGCGCTGGCTTGGCCTCGACTGGGACGAAGGACCGGAGATCGGCGGACCCCACGCTCCCTACTTCCAGTCACAGCGCCTCGATCTCTATCAGAAGACGGCGCGCTCGCTCATCGATAGCGGGAACGCCTACCGCTGTTTCTGCACCGCCGAGCGGCTGGACACCATGCGCAAGGCGCAGCAGGCGGCGAAGCGCCCACCCGGCTACGACGGGCTCTGCCGCGGCATTCCCGCCGCTGAATCAGAGGCTCGTGCTGCGTCGGAGCCATTCACCGTGCGCTTCAAGATGCGCCGGGAAGGCGAGACGATCCTCCACGACCTCATCCGCGGCGATGTTCACTTTGAGAACAAGCTCCAGGATGACTTCGTTGCCCTCAAGTCTGACGGTTACCCGACCTACCACCTCGCCGTCGTCGTCGATGACACCGAGATGGAGATATCCCACACCATCCGCGGGGACGAGTGGATCTCGAGCGCGCCCAAGCACATCCAGCTTTACGAAGCCCTGGGCTGGGAGCCGCCCGAATGGGTGCACCTCCCGCTCATCCTCGGCCCCGACAAGAAGAAGCTGAGCAAGCGCACCGGCGACACCGCCCTCCTCGACTACCGTGAGAAAGGCTATCTGCCTGAGGCGATGGTCAACTTTCTCTCCTTCCTCGGCTGGTCACTCGATGACCACACCTCGCTGATCACGCTCCAGGAGCTCGCCGAGCACTTCAGCATCGAGCGCGTGGTGCCGAACCCGGCCGTCTTCGATGCCGAGCGGCTCGACTTCCTCAACGGCCACTACATCCGCGAAATGTCGCCCGAGCGCTGGCTTGAGGTGGTGGCCGAGTGGTCCGACCGGGGTCTGCCGGCATCGATCAAGCGCCCACTCGACCGGGCACTCCTCGCTCAAGCTGCGCCGCTCCTGAAAGAGCGCGTCCACTTTCTCGCCGACATCCCGGGCATGGTCGAGTTCCTCTTCACCGATGGGGCGCCAGCCTTCGACCCGGCGTTGCTGTCTGAGCGCCTTGGCGGCGATGCAACGGTCGCGTCGCGAGTGCTAGAGGTCGCTGAAGCCGCGATTGCCGGGGATGGTGACCTGGACCCGGCTGCGGTCGAAGCGGCCGTGCGGGGGATGGAGCCGGCGCTGGAGATGAAGCTGCGTAAGTTCGTCCCCGTGCTCTACGTCGCCATCATGGGCCGGCCCCAGGGTATTCCGCTTTTCGAATCTATCGCCATCATCGGCCGCGACGACGCCCTCGCGCGGATCCGCACGGCGCGGGCTTTGCTCGGAGCGAAACAGGGATAGCCCGGTGGAGCCGATCCGAAGCCTCGTGGTAGGCTAAAAGTCGCGCTGGGGACTCGTCTAATGGTAGGACAGCAGATTCTGGATCTGTATGTGAGGGTTCGACTCCTTCGTCCCCAGCCAACCCCCTACCGAACCTGGAACGCCCCTCAACTCCGGTCGAGGGGCGTTCTTCTTGTGGGCACGTAGCCGGGAAATTGCCATTCGGTCAGCGCGCCACATCGATTCGGCGGCACGAGAGTTGAACAGTACGCTTGAGACCGCTGATGAAGGTCTTTCTGGCCGTCGCGATAGTTGTGGGCATCCTCGCGTTGGGCTCCGTGGCCTACTGGATCGCCGAAGGTAGGCCCGGTTCACCGGCAGACTTCAGGGCTCGCGTTGAGGACAACGGGCTGGACATTGTTTGGCACCGCAACGGCCCTCGTGGTGGTGACGGTGAGGTGGCCACGGTCTGCGGACCTGTTGTCGTCGACGTCAATGAGCTGGACGGGGACCTCTGGCTCCGCTCGGAGGACGTAAGCCGAAGATTGTCGCCGGGATCGATCGACGCGCTTGTTCACTGCCGCTGGCCGCCAGAAGAGTAAGTGTGGACCGTTCTCCTTCCGTGGTTCGGCCGCCTAACGTTACGGTGGCAGCCCGAAACGGCCCCGTAATCTCCCCTCCGTACCCTTCGTTCACATGGCAGAATCCAACCGCTGGGAAGGGCCGGGTCGCGTCGTTGTCAACGAGTCCCTGGCGTTTCCCGGCCACGCCTCGCTCTGGTTTCGAGACGACCAGTGGGGAGGCACGCTTTACATCGACGCCTTCGCCCCGCTGCAGGACGTCACGGAACTCGGCATCGAGCTGGAGCTTCGTGATGTTGGCCGCCGCCGCGTTGATGTGCACGACATCGTTTCGGTCAGGGGGATTGCATCGTCGACGGCCACGATCGTGCGGTTCCGGGGCATCGAAGCCCTCGAACGGCCGCACGAGCCGTTGAATTCGGTCGAGGGCGTCTAGGGCGTCGGCGTCCCCTGGAGCTCAGATGAGAGCTCGCGCACGCGATTCAGCGCCTGGTCCAGGTCATCCGCGTTGGTGACGTTGCGCATGATGCTGAGGAAGACCTGGAGGTCGCCCGTCAGGTTCCAGAGTTCTTCTACCTTCGGCCCGATAGGGTTCGACGACGCGGGCGAGTCGGCGTAGGTGCCGTAGAAGGCAAAGTAGGCCTGGTTGATCTTGCGGATGTAGATGCCGTGGTCTTCGAGGTACTGGCGGCGGTCATCCATCAGCGTTTCCGCCTCGTCGACCTTGCCATCGGCGAGCAGGGCGTCGACATCCTTGCGCAGCGTCTGCATCACTTCCCGGAAGTCGACCGTGACCTCAGGTCCGGGAGGGCCGCGGCCGTCGAGGTTGTCGGGGAACTGGATTGGGTGCGCCGCCCGGATAAGGTCCGCGATTGCGCGGCCCGCAACGTTCGCCGTCGTCTCGTTCAGCGGCTCGCTGTCTCCGCCCGAGCCCCACGTGCGGCCCAGCGGATAAAACGCAAGATAGTGGTGGATCCATTCGTGAGAGGCCGTATCGAGCAGCGAATCGTACGAGCGGTTGTCGCGGACGATTGCCGGGTAGGTCGCGATCCCGCCGATAGAGACGACGAGCGAAGAGGTGGTGGCGTTCGCCGCTTCGGCTTCGATTTGTTCGATCTGGGCGAGGGAGAGGTCGTTCTTGAGCAGGATGTCGCTTCGGAGGATGCGGTCGCGTGGCGAAGTCACGAGTAGCTGTGGCGGGCCGACGAGTTCGAAGTCGACCGGCGGCCAGGTGACCTTCACATCGCCGAATAGCGGCAGCGAGTCCTGGACCCCCGCCTTCGTCACGGCTTCATCGATATACCCCTCGATGACTCGTTCGACATCGTTCTCATAGGTCGCTCGCTCGTTCGTGAGCGCGCCGACGAGGGCCACATCCGGGCTGGGGCTCTCGGTCTGATCGCGGATTTCGGAGGTCAGTTCGAAATAGTGGTACAGCGCATCGTCGGCGGCCGCTCCCGTAGGGTGGGGGCCGATCCCAAGCGTGGTGAAGGCGCTGCCGACCGCCGTCTGCATCTCCCAGCGCGTGAGGCTGTAGCGATACTCGCTGAAGCGCCCGGGCTGCCAGAAGGTCACGAGAAGCATTCCGCCAAGCAAACCCAGGAGTGACGAAGCGACGACGATCTGGAGCCAGATTACGGGCTGCCACGGCTCCTCCACGAAGGCCGGAGCCGGCGGAACTGGTCGCATCCCGAACTGCATGTGGAGACTATAGGGCCGTCCCCGCCAAGCGAACGTCAAGTTGCCCGCGCACTCGCTCGAAGGCACCCGGAGGCGTTACCCTCCATCAAGATGGCCGCCACTGCCGCCCGCCCCGGGGCCGCCCCTGCAGCGCCGCGCGAAAGACCCCGCTACCGCTACGCGTCCTTTGAATCGCGCGTGGCCGCCGCCATCCTCGATCTCGTCGTCCTCTTCATCATCGCCGGGCTGCTCGTCGCCATTGGCTCCCTCATCGTGCTCGTGTCCAGCGACTTCGAGAGGGTCGAAGCCAGTGATATGGCGCTCAATCTTTTCTGGGCCTGCATCGGCTCCATCCTCCCCGCGACGTTGCTCTACGCGTTCGTCGGATTCGCGTGGAAGGGTCAGTCCATCGGCCAGTCGGTCATGCAGATCATGATTATCCGCTCGGATGGACGAAGGCTTGGTGTGGTGGGCTCGGCTGCGCGGATTCTCGGTTTGCTCGTCTACGTCCTCTTCGTTGGCATTGGCGCCGTCGTCGCGTTCGCGTTGCGCGATTCAGCTCCACTGGCGGCTGTTGCGGTCGGTGTTGCATTCCTGCTCGTCGCGGCGAGTGTCATCTCCGCGGCTTTTGATACGCGACGCCGCGCGCTCCACGACCGGATCGCCGGTACGGTCGTAATCCGCCTATCCTGACCGGGCCCATGCAGTACCACCCAGACGAACCACGGGCGCAGGCGCGAGAGCGCGTGTTCGGCCGCATGCGCAGCAGCGCAGGCGACGGACGCCAATCGATGCTCACCGTCCTCCTCGCCGTCGCGATCTTCGTCGGTACGGGCGCGTTTGGTTTCTGGCAGGCCTCCAGTTCCACCCGCGTGCAGGCCGAGCTCCAACTCGGCATCGCCCAGCTGACCGATATCGATAACTACCTCTCAGAGGCTCTCCCGGACCTCCGGAAGACGGCAACGGCAGGGAATGACACTGCATTCGAACTTCCCGGCTATCCACTGCCCATCAGCGTCACACGCACCGAACTCCTCGATACTCAGGATGCCGAGCTGCGGGAGATCGTCCTGCAGCGGTCGGCGGCGGTCGTTTACGTGTCCGGCCTCGCGGCCTTCGACCGTACCGGTCACCAGGACCTTGGTTTCCTCACCTCCGAGTGGTGGTTGGACCACGTCGTTTCGCTTCTAACGGGCAGCATGCACGACCGAGCGGAGCTGCTGGCGGTGTTCGCATTCCTTGTTGCCGCAACCGCGACCACGTTGATTTTCGCGATGCGGGGCGCCGGGGATGGGTTGAGGGCCGTCGGGTTCGCCCTCCTCGCCGGCGCCGTCCCCGGCGTCGTTTTCATGGCAGCCGGCGCCTACTGGTTCGGGCGAGCAGGCGGATCAGACCCGTTCGTACGCTCCATTGCGGCGATCCTCGAAGCGTTCTTCATGGTGCCGCGCCGTGACTATCTGATCATGACGACGGTCGGGGCTTTCTTCGCCGTCGTCGGGTACGTCTTGCCTCTCGTCGACCGGGCACTGATCGGCCGGACCCCGGCAGTCGAAGCGACGGTCGGGACGGCGCCTGTGCTGTCTGAGTATCAACCCGACGACTTCGAAATCGAGGCGGACGGAGATCCCGAGGTGGCCGTCACTGAACCAGGCTCGACGGGCAGTCCCGGCTGAGCGGACAGGCGACGCAATTCGGGGTCCTGGCCGCGCAGAGCCTGCGGCCGTGCTTGATCAACAACATGTGGAACCGGTAGTAGTCGGCCGCGTTGACGAGCCGCTCCAGCTCCACGTGCGCTTTCTCGGCGGTCATTGCCTGCGGTACAAGGCCCAGCCGCTTCGATACGCGTTCCACATGGGTGTCCACCGGCATCGCCGGGAGGCCAAGCGCGAAGAGGAGCACGCATGCCGCCGTTTTCGGACCGACCCCCGGGAGTGACCGCAGCCACGAGCGCGCGTCTTCAAGCTCCATTGTCTCAAGGAAATCGAGGCGGTAGTCCCCGCCGGTCCGTTCCGCCACGCCATGAAGCACGCTCTGGATGCGCGGCGCCTTCTGCTGAGCGAGACCGCCCACGCGGATGGCCTCGACTACATCCACTTCGTCGGCAGCGGCGACTTCGCCCCAGCTGGCGAAGCGGCGCAGCAGTTGGACGAAGGCCTTGCCGCTGTTTCGGTCGGCCGTGTTCTGGGAAAGGATGGTGAGGACGAGTTCCGAAAGCGGGTCGCCGCTGGGCGTGTTGACCGGCCGGCCGTAGAGCGGCTCGAGGCGTTCCATCACAGTGTCCGGAGTCAGGGCCACCGCCCGATTCTAACGATGCCTGAGACAGCGGCCGTGGCGCTGCGTACGCTGGGTGGATGACCGCTCCAACCGTGCGTTTGACCGAATTCACTGCCTGCGGAGGTTGCGCTTCGAAGGCCGGGCCCGCGGCCCTGGCAGAAGTGCTGGGCCCGCTCGCGGGTCTCTTTGACGCCTCCGACCATCCCGGCGTGATCGTCGGTCTCGGTGTGGCCGATGATGCCGCCGTCTATCGCGTGAACCGCGACACTGCGATTGTCTCGACCGTCGACTTCTTTGCGCCCCTTGTGGACGACCCCTGGACGTATGGCGCCATCGCCGCCACCAACGCGATGTCGGACGTCTATGCGATGGGCGGCGAGGTGGTGTTCGCGCTGAACGTTGCGGCATTTCCCGAGACCATGCCTGCCCCCGTTATCACCGATGTCTTCCGGGGGGCCGCTGAGAAGGTGGCCGAGGCCGGGGGTGTTATCGCCGGCGGCCACACCATTCTCGATGAGGAGCCGAAGTTCGGTCTCTCGGTGACCGGGATCGCTCATCCGTCGAGACTTTTCCGCAAGTCGGGGCTACGGCCCGGCGACCGCCTCTTCCTCACCAAGCGACTGGGCACGGGTGCCGTCCTTTCGGCGATCAAGAACGGCGCTCCCGGTGCGGATACCTTCCTGTCGTCGGCCGTAGAGTCGATGACGACGCTAAACCGCCATGCCGCCCACCTTTGCCTGGAGGCCGGCGTTCGGGCGGCTACCGATGTCACTGGTTTTGGACTTCTTGGACATCTCTGGGAAATGGCCGAGCGGTCGGGCGTCTCCTGCGTACTTGATGGAGCGAGCCTGCCCCCACTGCCGGGGGCGTTCGAAGCATTCGCCGCGGGCGTCCATACAAGCGGCGAGGGCCGGAATCGCGACTGGCTTACGGGTCGGGTCACGGTGGCCCCGGGTGTTGAAGATGGCCAGGAATCGGTCGCCTTCGACCCGCAGACCTCCGGTGGGCTCCTCATCGGAATTGCGGATGCGAAGGCCGCCGTGCTGGAGGGCGCCTTCGCGAGAGACGGGGTGCCCCTCTGGCCGATAGGGCGCGTCGCCGCCGGCGAGCCCCATATCACCGTCGCCTGAGTGCGGGCTCGAGGGAAAGCCCCGGTCAGGTTCGTTGTCCCTGCTTGTGCCCGAACCTATACTCGAAATTGCCCCCGGGGAGGCTCGTTACGCCTGTGACTGCCACCGCGACCCGTTACGAGACTGTCATTGGTCTTGAGGTCCACGTCCAGCTGACCACGCGGTCCAAGATGTTTTGCTCCTGCGCCGCCGATTATTCCGGCGCCGAGCCGAACACCCATGTGTGCCCGGTCTGCCTGGGCGCCCCCGGCGTGCTGCCAGTCATCAATGAGCAGGCGATCAGGTTGATCTCCCTCACGGGGCTGGCGCTTGGCTGCACGATTGCGCCGTTCAGCAAGTTCGACCGCAAGAACTATCCCTACCCCGACCTGCCCAAGGGCTACCAGATTTCCCAGTTCGACCTTCCCGTCTGCGCCGGCGGCTATCTCGACGTTGTGACGGAAGATGGTCCCCGGCGGATTGGCATCACCCGTGTCCACATGGAGGAAGACACCGGTCGCCTGCTCCATCGCGTCGACTCAGTGACAGGCGAAGGCTATTCCCTCATCGATCTCAACCGCGCCGGGACGCCCCTCATGGAGATCGTGAGCGAGCCGGATATCCGCACCGCCGCCGAGGCTCGGGAGTACCTCGTTCGTCTTCGCCAGATACTGCGTTACATCGGTGTCTCAACGGCCAACATGGAAGATGGCCAGATGCGCTGCGATGCAAATATCAGCCTTCGTCCGGTCGGCCAGGCGGAGTTTGGGAGCAAGGTCGAGGTCAAGAACATGAACAGCTTCAAGGCTGTGCATGATGCCCTCTTGTTCGAAGAGCGCCGCCAGGCTGTGGCGCTCGACCGTGGCGAACGTATAGCCCAGGAAACGCGCGGGTGGGTCGACGACAAGGCGATCACGGTCTCGCAACGGACGAAAGAGGAAGCGAGTGACTACCGCTACTTCCCTGAGCCAGACTTGCCGCCACTGCGCTTCGCCCCGGCATACATCGACGAATTGCGCGCCAGTCTCCCGGAGCTTCCCGCGGTACGGCGCGAACACCTCCTTGCGCTGGGCCTTTCCACCTATGAGGCGGAAACGCTGGTTGAGACGCGTGACCGGGCCGATTACTTCGACGCCCTCCGCGCCCAACTGGGTGGTGACGAGAATCGCGCCGCGAAGGTTGCCGCCAACTGGGTGCTTGGCGAAGTCGGCCATTGGGCCAACGAAACCGGCCGCGACCTTTCAACGCTCCCGGCCACACCGGAAAAACTTGCCAACCTGATCAGGTTGGCAGAGGACGGGTCGATCACGGCGGCGGCGGCGAAGGAGGTCTTCGCTTCGATGGCCCAATCCGGCGATGACGCCGCTGCGGTCGTCGAGCGGTTGGGGCTCGCGAGTATTCGAGGCGATGACGAACTGATAGGGATCGTGAAGGAAGTCATCGCCGGGAACGAACAGGCCGTGGGCGACTACCACGCCGGCAAGGAGTCGGCGATCAAGTTCCTCGTCGGCCAGGTCATGCGGGCGACGCGGGGCCGCGCCGACCCACAGAAGGCCACGGAGTTGCTCTCGGCGGAGCTCGATAAATGATCACGAACGTTATCCGTACAGCTGAACGGGGGTATATTGCCGCCGTATGAGCCACGCACGCCGTCGGTTCGAGAGCGCTCTGAAGTGGCTGTACCCCGGCCTCCACGTGAAGCGCTGGCTGGCATTGTTGCTTTTCGGCGTGGTTCTCATGGCGCTCGGTATCGCCTACGTGCTGCGCGAGGCTTACCTCACCTATACCCTCCCCGGGGAGTTCTACTACCTCACCCTCCAGTTCATCCCTCGCTGGGTCCGCGGGATCCTGTTCATGCTCGCTGCCGCGGCCACTGTCTGCGTGGCCGTCTGGAAGCTGAATGAGTCACTGCTCTGGGCGTTCGTCCGGCCGCGCAGTGGCGACGAAACGATGGCCGACATTATCTACAGCCGCCGCCTCCGCGCTCGCGGCCCGCGGGTCGTAGCGATTGGCGGGGGAACCGGTCTGAGCACGCTGCTGCGCGGTATGAAGGACTACACGAGCAACCTCACAGCCATTGTCACCGTGGCCGATGATGGCGGCTCAACGGGCCGCCTGCGGCAAGAATTCGGCGTCGTTGCGCCCGGCGACATTCGCCAGTGCATCGCTGCCATGGCCGAGGCCGAGCCCTTGATGTCCAGCCTCTTCCAATATCGCTTCAAGGGAGGAACGGGTCTGGAGGGACACTCCTTCGGCAACCTCTTCATCGTGGCTATGGCGGAAGTCACGGGGAACTTCGAGACGGCCATCCATGAGACGAGCCGGGTCCTCAACGTGACCGGTGCCATCCTCCCGTCGACGCTCGAAGACGTAACCCTCAGTGCCCGAACCGTCGAGGACGAGATGGTGCACGGCGAGCACAACATCTCCGAGCGCGGCGGCTCAATCAGCCAGGTCTATCTGAACCCGGCCGATGCCCAGGCCCACCCGGATGCGGTGAGAGCGATTATGGAGGCGGACCTCGTGGTAATCGGGCCCGGTAGCCTGTTCACGTCGGTCATGCCGAACCTCATTGTCGCGGGTATCCAGCGCGCCCTCGATATGACTTCCGCCCTGAAAGTGTTCGTCTGCAACGTGGCCACGCAGCACGGCGAGACGGATGGGTACACGGTGTTCGACCACCTGCGCGCCATCCACGACCACACCAGTCGCGTGCTGGTGGACGCCGTGGTAGCAAACAACAACCTCGCCGACTCCCTACCGGAAGCCTGGCATTCGGACCCCGTACCTCTCCTTCGCCCCGACGATGAGATGTTCGCCGGGGTCAAGGTGATGGAAGTAGACGTGATCGCCGACGAGAACCGCTACCGGCACGATCCGGCAAAACTCGCTGCTGCCCTGATCCAGTTGTACGATAGTCGGCAGAACTCCGGCGGTGGCGCCAACGGTCGCATGGCCGACCAGCCCACGGCGCTCGCAACCACCCAGTAGGCCCCATGCTGCTCAACATCCTTCAGATCCTTGTTTCCGCCATTCTCATCGTCGTTGTCCTCCTCCAGGTCAAGGGTTCGGGTTTCGGCGCCGCCCTTGGCGGGATGGCCGGCGGCTCGGTCTACCGCACGAAGCGCGGCCTCGAGCGCACCCTCTTCCAGGCGACGATCCTTCTCATCGTGGTCTTCATCTTCATCTCTTTCCTCAGCGTTCAGTCTCAGCGCTAGGACGGCATGGCTCGCGGGTTTCGCTTTCGCGCGGTCGTAGCCTTTGTCGCCCTCCTCGTCCTTGGTGGCGCTACGGCCCTGGTGGCGGTCGCGCTGAGAGTCTCGAATAACGATGACCCTGTCCTGCCCGTGGCAACGAGCACCTATACCGAGGCGGTGCCGGGTACCTGGCAGCGGATTAATCCACTCTTCGCCGGCAACAACTCAGTGGACCAGGACCTCGTTGCGCTGGTGTTCAACGGGCTCGTCCGCATCGGCGACGGCGGCCTGGTCGAACCCGACCTCGCCCAAAGCCTCCCGTCGCTTGGGCCGGACGGCCGCACCTACACCTTCGTCCTCCGTGAAGGGCTGAAGTGGCAGGACGGCGAACCGGTCACGGCGGACGACGTGGCCTTCACGATCGCTAGCGTCCGGTCGGTCGATTTCGACGGCGATGCCCGGCTGGCCGATGCCTGGGTCGATGTTGAGCAGGTCACCGTCGTCGACGACCGCACCATTAGCATCACGCTCCCTGAGCCATATGCGCCGTTCCTCGCCCGGGCCGCCACGTTGCCGATTCTCCCCGCCCACCTTCTCGAGGGACTTTCGTCCCAGCAGATGGCGCAGTCGGACTTCAATTCGGCTCCCGTCGGCACGGGGCCCTACAAACTGACTACGCTGACAAGCACGCGTGCAGACTTGGTTGCCAACAACGACTATCACCTCGGCCGCCCTTCGATTCAGCGGCTGTCCTTGCGGTTCTATCAGAACTTCGCAAGCGCTTCGACTGCCCTCAACGATGGCGAGGTGGACGGCCTCTTCTTCCCGGATCCGAGCTCGAACCCTTTGCCCGAAGGCGATAACTACCAGGTCCTCAAATCGACGCGATACGCCTATGTTGCCCTCTACCTCAACAACGCCCAGGCGGCCTTTTTCCAGGACGAAGAGGTTCGCCAGGCGTTCAGCCTCGTCCTGGACCGGGCGGCGATGGCTGAGGATGTGTACGGCGGCTGGCTGTTGCCATCTTCTTCGCCAGTGACACCGGGGAGCTGGGCCTATGACGCCGAATCCGACAACATTGCCGTCGACATGAAGACGGCCGAGACGCTTCTCGACGATGCGGGCTGGGTTCGTCACGCCACCACCGGCATCCGGACGCGCTCAGGCCAGGAGTTTCGCATCACCATTCGCACCGACGACGACCCCCGTAGGCTGGCACTCGGTCGTGATATCGCTGCCAGCCTCGACGCCATCGGGATCAAGGCCACTGTCGCGAGCACGACGTTCACCGTGCTCCAGACGGACTTCCTCCAGACCCGCGCCTACGAAGCGGCAATCGTCGCCTGGGACCAGGGACCTGACCCCGATCCTTACTTCGGCTGGCACAGTTCCCAGCTGGGCGCCGCCGGCCTCAACATCGCGAACTTCTCCAACGAAGTGAGCGACGCAGTGGTCGAGCGTGGCCGGGAGAGCTCGGATATGGACGTCAGGACCGGCATGTACCAGCAGTTCCAGGGTATCTGGATGGAGAAGACGCCGAGCGTGATCCTCGGCTACCCCGAGTATGCGTACGTCCTTACTTCCAAGATTCAGGCGGTCGTCCCTGCGAACCTCGCGAATCCGGCCCAGCGGTTCGCGAACATCTACCTCTGGAAGTCTTGACTGTGGAGGGGGGAAGCAATCGGCCGGCCGATGTGCGTGTGCTCTTCATGGGGTCTCCTGAATTCGCGGTGCCTTCCCTGCGGGCCCTCGCCGCGAGTGGGTACGACGTGGTCGCCGTTATCACCCAGCCGGACCGTCCGTCCGGGCGCGGCGGCCGCACGACCGCGGCGCCAGTCAAAGTCGCTGCCGAGGCACTCAAACTCACGGTCCACCAGCCCTCGGAACTGCGCAGCGATGAAGCGTTCGCGGCTCTGGCGGCCTTTAGCCCCGACCTCATCGTCGTCGCCGCCTACGGGAAGATCCTCTCGCGACGCGTGCTGGCCCTTCCGGGCCGTGGTTCCATAAACGTTCATGCGTCGCTGCTGCCGCGATGGCGTGGCGCATCTCCGATCAATGCCGCGATCCTCAACGGCGACGAAGAGACCGGCGTCTCTATCATGGAGATGGTGCGAGAGATGGATGCAGGCCCGGTCATAGCGCAGCAATCGATTCCGATCGGTGACGACGCGACCACGGCGACCATAGAACCGCGCCTGGCGGAACTCGGCGCGGAGACGCTCGTTGAGGTGTTGCCAGGCTGGCTGGCCGGCGGGCGAAAGGCGACGCCGCAGGATGAGTCGGCCGTGACTGTCTGTTCGCTGCTCCGGAAGGAGGATGGCCACCTGCGGCGGGAGATGGCGGCAGAGGAGGCCGAGCGCGCCGTTCGCGCCTACGACCCCTGGCCGGGCGCCTTCGTGCTCTATCGAGGGCAGCGGCTGGCTATCTGGCGCGCGCACGTTGAGCAGGACGACGCCGTGCCGGTGGCTGGAACCCCCACCGTTCTCGACCGGCGGCCGGCGGTGGCCTTCCCAGGCGGCTGGCTGGTCCTCGATGAGGTCCAGCGTGTCGGCGCACGGCGAGTCGAAGGCAGCGCCTTCCTCAATGGAGAACGTGGGATGTTCGCCGGCGAGATTGGGCTCGCGTGAGCATCGATCTCTTTGGCCTGCTGCCTGAGGAACTGGACGCGCAGCTTGGGGAGCTTGGCGCAGAGCGGTACCGCGCCGACCAGTTGCTGAAAGCTGTCTATCAGCAGGGTGCACAGTCGATCGAGGCGATCGACGTCCTGCCCGCCGCATTGCGCGGCAAGCTCACCGAACTCGGCTACACGGTCCGGCTCGACGATTCCGTGCGGACCGTCGTGAGCGAGGATGGAGAGACGACGAAGGCGCTCCTGCCGATGGAATCCGGCACGCTGATCGAGTCGGTGCTCATGCAGTACGGGCCGGAGCGCGGCCGCCCGCGCAACACGGTATGCGTCTCCACTCAGGCTGGCTGCGCGATGGCCTGCGTCTTCTGCGCCACGGGACAAATGGGGTTCGAACGAAACCTCGAGGCGGGCGAAGTCGTCCGCCAGGTGATGCACTTCGAGCGGGTGCTCAAAGCGCGTGGCCAACGGGTGACCAACCTCGTCTTCATGGGAATGGGCGAGCCACTGGCGAACTACCAGGCCACCGTTCGCGCGGTCCGCATTCTCACCCATCCCCGGGCGCTCGGGTTGGGCCAGCGACGAATCACGATTTCCACGGTGGGAATTGTCCGGGCGATCGAGCGGCTTGCCGATGAGGACCTGCAGGTCGGCCTCGCGATTTCCTTGCACGCCCCGGGAAATGAACTTCGCCGGGAACTCGTCCCGACCGCATCGCCGCACAGCGTTGACGACCTTGTGTCAGCGGCTGAAGCCTACGAGAAGAAGACTGGCCGGCGCGTCTCGTACGAGTACGCACTCATCGCTGGCGTCAACGACACGCCCGAGGTCGCGGCCGCTCTTGCTCGACTTCTCGGACCTCGCCGGGCGCATCTCAACGTCATTCCGCTTAACCCCACGGCCGGGGCGTTTGCCCGTCCATCGCGTAACGACGTTCGCCGTTTCATGTCGACCGTGGCGGCGGCGGGTGTGAATTGCACCGTTCGGATCGAAAAAGGTGTGGAGATATCGGCTGCGTGCGGCCAGCTCCGCACGTCGGAGGGCATGGTCAGCGTGCGAGCCGTCGCCCCAGGTGACCAATAACCCCCAGGAGCGCCCGGCCGAGAGCGATCCCAAGGCCGATCGCGACTGCCGTGCGCAGGTCGAGCCAGGTGTGCACTTCACCTCGCACCACGGGCGCGGCAAGGATGGCGGTGTGGACCTCATCGCAGGCCACTCCCTTCGCAACCACCACGCCAACGGTGGACTGGCGGACGGTCCCGCGTTCGAACGACGCCATCACCACGGCCGACTGCGAAACGTTCGCATCGCTCGCCCTCAGTGTGCGGATCGCCGAACGTTCGACGGCGGCCTCGCTCGCTACGAGGTCGCCAACCGCACTGCCACGAATTTCGGTGCGGGGCGCGTCAGTCGCCTCGCCGGTCGGGCGGTCGCGGGCCACACCATTGGCTTCGATCACAGTCGATCCTCCCCGCGTGTTGCGTCTCACCCTAGACGGGGGCCGATCCCCGCGCAATCCTCGAAGGTGAATCGTGCGCACCGCTGACTTCGACTTCGACCTTCCTCGCGAACTCATCGCGCAGTCCCCGGCGGAGCCCCGCGAGGCCTCGCGGCTGCTTCGTCTTGGGCGTGACGATGGCGAGCTCAGCCACCACCACTTCGGCGACCTGCGCACGCTCCTGAAGGCCGGCGACTTGCTCGTGGTTAACGACACGCGGGTGATGGCGGCGCGGCTTTACGGGGCCCGTGAAGACACCGGGGGACAGGTCGAGATGCTCCTTCTGAGCCAGCTGGGCGGTACCACGTGGGAAGTGATGATGCGGCCGGGCCGCCAGGCTCACGAGGGCCGACGATTCCTCATGCAAGCCCACGACGGGCCGCTTGGCGCTGTCGTCGTCGCTCGCGAGGGCGGTATTGTGACCGTCGCCTTCGAACGTGAGTTCGACGCCGCAACGGTCGGGGAGGTGCCGCTTCCCCCGTATATCGACCAGTACAGCGGTGACCCCGAGCGCTACCAGACTGTCTATAGCAACGAGGCTGCAAGTGCCGCCGCCCCGACCGCCGGGCTGCATTTCACACCCGGTCTCCTGGACGACCTTGCTGCTGCGGGGGTCGAGCGGACGGCGATTACGCTTCATGTCGGCCCCGGCACGTTCAAGCCGGTCACCGTCGACGACCCGCACGACCATCAACTCCACGAGGAGTTCGTGCGCGTCCCTGAACCGGCTGCGGCTGCTATCGAGCAGGCCCGGGCCGAGGGAAGGCGCGTCATCGCCGTGGGCACGACCGTGGTGCGGACCCTCGAGCACGTGGCGCGGGAGCGGGGGCGGATCGAGCCCTTTGCGGGCCAGACTTCGCTCCGCATCCTCCCCGGTGACCCGTTCCTCGCCATCGATGGGCTGATCACGAACTTCCACCTGCCGCGCTCGACGCTGATCATGCTCGTCGCCGCTTTCGCCGGGACCGAGCCGGTCCTTCACGCCTATGACGTGGCCATTCGCGAGCGATACCGCTTCTACAGCTTCGGCGACGCGATGCTCATCCTCTGACATCGCCGGCCAGTGCGATTTCACCGCTGCGCACCTCCACCAGACCGTCCCGAACGAGACCATCGAGGTACCGGTCGAGATTCTGCCGGTGAGGCTCCGGGAACAACATCAGGAGTTCGTTTCGATCATGGGGCCTATCCCCGAGCGCCGCGACGATTCGGCCCCGGGCAAAGCGAGCCGTCGTCTCGAAACGCGGTGCCGGCACCGGGGCCACTTTCGCCTCGGGCATCCCGGCCGCGCGCCAACGGCAGCCATCGTGAAGCGGGCAAGAGTCACATCGCGGTGCCCGTGCCAGGCATGTCGTTGCGCCAAGATCCATCAGTGCCAGCCCGGTGTCGCGATGGTTGGCTCCACCGGCCAGTTCCCTGGCGGTTGCTCCGAGTGTCGCCGGCCGCACTTCCCGCGCCGCGGCGACGCCGTGAAAAGTCCGGGCGAGCACTCGTCCAACATTCACGTCTACGGGGATCGCGTCGCCGGACTCGCTGAAGCAGGTAACCGCAGCGGCGGTGTAGTCACCGACGCCGGGAAGCTTCCGAAGGGCAGCAACATCGCGCGGCACGACTCCTTCGTGTTCGTTGTGGATGGCGATTGCCGCCTTCCACAGCCGCACGGCACGGTTGTTGTATCCGAGTCCGCTCCACTCCCGGATGACCTCTGGCAACGCCGCCGCGGCCAGGTCAGATGCCGTAGGCCAGCGCTCCAGCCAGCGCAGCCAACGCTGCTCGACGCGCGTAACCTGCGTCTGCTGGAGCATCACTTCCGAAACGAGGATGGCGTAGCGGTCGCGTGTCTCGCGCCACGGCAATTGGTGCCGGCCGTGCTCCGCGTACCAGTCGAGCAGGGCTCGCCAGAGCGAGCCCTGCTCGTGGCTACTCTTCGTCGGGCTCGTCCTCTTCCTCGTGGTCGTGGCTGCGGCCGAGCAGCGCCGGGAGGACGGCGATATCGCCGGCGTTTCCCTCTTTGCGGCGGACATCAGGTATTTCCTCCAGCCGCTTGCTCACTGCCTCGATGTCCGCCGCGGAAGTCCCTGCCGGCAACACGACGCCTGCGCCACCCGAGTCGCGAAGCACGCGGAGTTCGTCAACGTCGATCGATGGCGTTATTTGGAACAGCAGCGGTGTCGATGTCAGTTGGGCGAGTCGGACGAACCTCGCCTGCTGCTGCAGCGTCAGCGGCTCGGCGCCGCGATCTACGAGCAGGGCATCGAGGCCGAGGGGGCCGAGTGCCCGCAGGGTGGCGTCATCATGCTCGCCGCCAAGGCTGATGACGTGGCCGGTCCGGTTGGTGTCGACTGCAGTGGCGGTGGTCCGGTCGAAGGGGCTGGCGATAAAGTCGACTCCGGCCTCGGCGAGCTTCGCCGCGGCGGCGTTGGACAGCTCGTCAACCAGCGCGCCTGCAGGGACATCGCCTGCGGCCTTCACCGCGTTGGCGTCAATTGAGCCGGCAAGGAGCACGGCGTCGACCCCGGCCGAGACCGCGCTGCTGGACTCCTTTCCGGTGCTGGCAGTGACCGCGAGGATCATTGCCCTGCGCTTCTTCTGCTCGACTCGGGCGAACCCGAACGGCGTGCTTTCGCGCCTCCCGGCGCGTTCGATGGCTTTCTTCAGCTTGCTCAACCAGTCCCTCCATCATTGCGATAGACCACGCGGCCGTCCTTGATGACGGCATACACCGTCTGTGGGTCGGCGATTGTCTCGATATTCGTCAACGGATCCTTCGAGAGGATCACCGCGTCGGCGATGTATCCGTCTGCCATCGTGCCACGTTCGTGGCCAACTCTCAGTAATTCCGCCGCCCACGCGGTGGCAGCAAGCAGGGCATTGGCCGGCGAAAGCCCATGTTGCGCCATCAGGACGATCTCCCGGGCGTTCTCTCCGGGCCGGTTCAACGGCGTGCCCTGGTCGGTGCCAGCGGCCAACTTCACCCCGGCTTTGACGGCGGCGCCGTAGCTCGCGATGTGGTCTTCGATAACCTTCACGTTCTTCTCGAGCATGAAGGCCGGGATCCCGGCTTCCGCGCCACCGGCGTTGATCTGCGTCGGTGCGGCCAGTGTGGGGACGAGGTAGGTGCCATGTTCGAGCATGAGTCCGATCGCTTCTTCGTCGAGCCAGATGCCGTGCTCAATCGAGTCCACGCCGGCCCGGATCGCGTTCTTGATCCCCTCCGTCGCCTGCGCATGGGCGGCGACTACCCGAAAGGCCTTGTGGGCCTCTTCCGTTCCGGCGCGGAGTTCCTCTTCCGTGTAGGACGGTGAGCGGGGGTCCACGCCTGGTGTCATCACGCCACCGCTCGCGAAGAGCTTGATCGCAGTCGCACCCGCGCGAAGCTGCTCTCGCACGGCCTTGCGCACCTCGTCCGGACCGTCCGCCTCGCGCCCGATGGATGTGTGGCCGTGGCCGCCTGTCATGGTCACTCCGAAACCGGCAGCCATGATCGTCGGGCCTTCAATCAGTCCGTCGGCAATCGCTTTGGCGACGTGGATGTTCAGCTGGTCCGGCGCGCCGAGGTCGCGGACGAGCGTGAACCCGGCGCGGAGCGTCGCTTCCGCGTGCCGCATCGTGCGAAAGGCTCGGATTGCGGTGGGCATGCCACGCGCCGCCAGGTCTTCGTTTCCGGCGCCACTACTTGTTAGGTGGACATGGCAGTCGATAAGGCCTGGCACGAGGAAACGGCCACTGCAGTCCAGCACCTCGTCTGCGCTCCTGGTTCCCTCGACGGCCGAGCTGAAGCGGCCATCGACGCAGAGCACGTCTCGTGGAGGCGTGAACGTTCGGGCCGCGGAATCGAAGGTCATACCTCCGCGGAGAAGGAGCCGGGGTGAAGCGTTGGTCATGAGCGGGTGCGCATCGCGCTGCGACGTATTGTCGGGCCACGCCGGAGCTGGCGGCAAATGCGCGACGAGGCTCTCGATATCCGGTAACCTTGTCGGGTTTGAGCAGGAGGCACAGTGGCCAGATATAAGAGTGCGCCAGAGATTACCATCGACCCCAAGAAGAGCTACGGAGCTGTCATCGAAACGACGGCCGGCTCCATCAAGGTCGAGCTATTCGCCGACGAGGCGCCGAACACCGTCAACAACTTCGTTTTTCTCGCCCGTGAGAAGTACTACAACAACGTGATCTTCCACCGGGTGATTCCCGGTTTCATGATCCAGGGGGGCGATCCGACCGGGACGGGCACGGGGGGCCCTGGCTACCGCTTCGACGATGAACCCGTGAAGCGGAAGTACCTTCGTGGCACCCTCGCCATGGCGAACGCCGGTCCGAACACCAACGGCAGCCAGTTCTTCATCATGCATGCGGACTACGGTTTGCCGCCGAACTACACCATCTTCGGGAAAGTGATCGAGGGCGAGTCTGTCATCGACACCATCGCCGGCGCGGAGACGGGTCCGAACGACCGGCCGAAGACGCCCACCTCGATTAAGGCGGTCTCAATCGACGAGAAGGACTAGCGCGGTTCGACCGGTTCGACCGCGAGGGCCGGGGGTTCGTTGCCGTATACCCGGCTATAGCCCCAGATAGTAAGCCCAATGACCGCGCTGAATGCCGCCGCGACCCTGAAGGTTGTCGGTGCGCCATAGGCGGCGGTCAGGGCGCCTCCGACGATCGGCCCTATCGCGAGTCCGAGGCCGCTAAGCGCTACGTTGAGCCCGATCAACGTGCCGCGGTGCGATTCCGGGGCAAGGTCCATGATCGCCGCGTTCCAGGCTGGCACGCAGAGTACGTTGCCGACGAATATGAGGAACGCTCCGAACACCGCTATGGCGAGTGTGGTCGTTTCCGCCGCCGTGAGCAGACCCGAGAGCACCAGCACCTGGCCGAGGATGAACGGTGTCGAGCGCCCCATCCGGTCGGCCATGTGGCCGGCCGGAATGAAGAAGACGGCTCCGAGGACCAGGGCCGGCAGCAGCGCCAGCGTCAGGGTTGCGAAGGAGCGGTTGAGCACGTCTTCGCCGTAGGGGCGGATGGCCGGCACCACCATCGCCAGGGCTGCCGTGGCAGAGAGGATGAGTGCGCTGAGGACAGCCATGCGCACGGTCATGATCGACCGGATCGAGGGCCGCTTTTCTGCGACCACGCGAGCGAACAATCCGCCGCTGCGGTAGGTGGGGATGAAGACAAGGACGACGATCCATGCGATTGCGATGGAGATCCCGGCGATCGAGAACATCGCGTTTGGCCGCGCTTCCACGACGAGCGCCCCGGAGAGGGCGCCGGCGCCGAACCCCAGTAGTTGGCAGAGGTTGAGGAACCCGATGACCTTGCCCCTGCTCGCGCTTTCGTAGAGGTCGGCGCTGATGGCATAGGCGGCGGGCCAGAGAAACGCCGTGCCGACACCGAGCATCGCCGCGAAGATCAGGTAGGCATGCACCTGCTGGTAGAGCGCCATGAGGAGGATTGCGGGGAGCATCGAGGCGAATCCGATCAGCAGTCCGAGCTTCCGTTCGATCCGGTCCGAGACGGCTCCGGTGGGCGTTTCGAAGGTGAATCGGGCGAGACCGTAGGCGCCAAGCAGGTAGCCGGCCCAGGCGTCGCTCGCGCCCAGGCTGTTAGGCACGAATTCCTGGAAGGTGGCGAAGAGGATGGTGCCGAGGCCCACGTTGACAAGGAATATCGCCGCGCCGAGGCCGAATGGCATCGCCGCGAGCGTTGCCCCGTCGATGCCGAAGCGCGCGAGTCTCACCGGGGGCAATGTAGCAGCAGGTGGGGAATGGACGAGCTAGCCGAAGTCATGCGAACCGGGCGCCTCGATCAGCGAGGGGAGCGGGCAGGCCGCGAACTCTTCGGCAATGACGTTCGGCAGGCCACTCTTCTCATTGTCGATGTGGCCGCGGATGATCACGAACGGCACCGTCCGCACCAGCTCCCGGTAGCGGTCCTGGACGGCTGTCCAGACGACGATATTGGTGAGACCAAACTCGTCTTCGAGCAGCATGAACATCACCCCACTGGCTGTTGATGGCCGCTGCCGGGTGACGATCATCCCCGCGATCTCCACTCGTTGGCCCTGGGGCAACCGGTTCGGGTTGTGGACACCGCCAACATGGAGGCTGGTGACCATGCCTTCGTGGAGCAACGGGCGGACCAGCGCCATGGGGTGCTTGCCACCGCTGACACCGGTCCGCCCAAAGTCCCAGGCCAGCGTTTCCCACTGCGAAAGCTCTTTCAACGACACCATGTCCTCTTCCACCGGCAGGGGCAGCCCCGGCTGGTGCCCGACGGTGCGATGCTTGCGCGTCGCCCGGCCGGTTTCCCTGTCCCGTTCTCGCTCGGTCGCCGCAGCGCCGGGAATGAGCAGCCCCAGTTCCCAGAGCAGTTCGCGGCGTTCGCGGCCAAACTCCCGCAGCGTCCCCGACTCGATCAGGGCCTCAGCGGCGCCACGGTCGAGGTGGGCACGGGTCACCAGGTCTCGCAGAGATTGGTACGAACCGTTGGCTTCGCGCTCCCGGACGATCCGCTCGGCAATGCTCGGCTCGCGGCTGCCGCGCTGCTGGAACCAGTTGCCGCCGAGGCCCTTCACCTGCTGGAGGCCGAGGCGCATCCCGCCGTCCTCCGGCCAGGCGCCCAGGTGGCTCGTGTTGATCTCCGGCATCAGCACTTCGATGCCGTGGCGGCGAGCGTCGCCCGTCAGCACTTCCTCCGAGTAGAAGCCCATGGGCTGAGCATTGAAAAGGGCACAGAAGTATTCGGCCGGGTAGTAGTAGCGCAACCAGGTGGATTCGTAGGCAAGCAGGGCGAAGGCGACGGCGTGGCTCTTGGGGAAACCGAAAGCAGCGAAAGCTGCCATTCGCTCAAATGCCACCTCCGCTGCTTCCCGGCTGACACCGAGGCGGTCGCTACCCTCGTAGAACTCTTCGGACAACGCCTGCATCGCTTCCGACGAGCGTTTGCGGCTCATTGCCCGGCGCAGCTTGTCGGCCTGCCCGGGTGTAAAGCCCGCCACCGCGCAGGCGATCTGCAGCACCTGGTCCTGGTAGAGCACGTGGCCGAGCGTCTCCCCCATGAACTCCTTCACCAGGGGCTCAAGCTCCGGGTGTCCGTAGTCGACATCTACCGGTTCTCCCCGCGAGAGTTTCTCCCTGTACTCCATGTAGGGATGAAATGCCCCGGCAACGATCGGTCCCGGCCGGATGATGGCCACCTGGACAGCGAGGTCGTCGAGGTTCGCCGGCCGTGTCCGCGGCAGTGTCTGGATCTGGGCGCGGCTCTCAATCTGGAAGACGCCCATCGTGTCGCCCTCCTGGATCGAGTCGTAGATCTCCTTGCTGTCGTGGGGGATGCGACCGAGGTCGACGCGCACGCCTCGTACCTCTTCGATGATGTCGAGTACGTCATCAACGGCCGAGAGCATGCCGAGGGCGAGGAAGTCGATCTTCACGAAACGGGCGTCGTCGACCGAGTCCTTGTCCCACTGGCAGACGTAGCGGCCTTCCATCCGGGCCGGTTCGACCGGTACCACCGAGGAAAGCGGCTCGGCGGAGATGACAACGCCCCCAACATGCTGGCCAATGTGGCGCGGGAACCCCGCCAAGCTCGTGGGCAAGCACGACAAGGTCCTGCCAGATGGGCGAACGCAGGAGCGGCTTCATCTCCGGGATCCTGGCCAGCTCGGCGCCGATCTCATGGGCGCTGGAGTAGGGGCCGCCGAGCTTGCTGAGCTTTGCCAGCATCGGCGCGGGGAGACCAAGCACCTTGCCGATATCTCCGATCGCGCTGCGGAACTGGTACGTCGGGAAGGCCGCGACGATTGCCGCATGCTCTTCGCCAAAGTGGGCGTAGATCCGCTTGAGCAGGACATCCCGGATATCGCGCGGGAAGTCGAGGTCGATGTCGGGGAGGGAGTGCAGTTCCTCGTTGAGGAAGCGCTCGAGGTAGAGTTCGTTCTTCACCGGGTCGATGTGGGAGAGGCCGATCAGGTAGCAGACGATGGAGCTGACAGACGAGCCACGCCCTCTGCCAACCGGCCGTTCATCGGGTGCGAGGTTTGGGTCGCGGCCGTTCAGTTCATGGGCGATCTCGCCAACCAGCGTCAGGATCTCCCAGTAGACGAGGAAGAACCCCGCAAGCTTGTGCTTGGCGATGAGCCCGAGCTCCCGCTCCAGCCGGTTACGAGCGTCGGCATAGGTGGCGGGCTCGAACGGCGTGTACTTGCGTTCGAAGGCGCGCTCACAGACGCCGCGCAGGTAGCTGTCCATCGACGCTCCCTCAGGCACGGCCTGGTGGTCAGGGAGCCGGTAGGGCAGGTCGGTGGTCAGGTCGAAGGAGCAGCGTTCAGCAATGACGACAGTGTTGTCGACAGCTTCCGGGTAGCGCCGAAAACGCTCGCGCATCTCCGCCTCGTTTTTCAGGAAGAACTCGGAGTTTGGGCGCCGCACATCGTGGGAGCTGTCGAGCGTCCGGCGATGGCGAACGGCCACGAGGACATCGTTGAGGCGATGGCGACCGCGGACATGGTAGTGGGCGTTGTTCGTCGCCACCACGGGGACGTTTGTGGCTGCAGCGACTTCCGCGAGAGCAGCCACGCGCTCGCTGTCGCCGAAAACATCGTGGTGTTGTAGCTCTACATAAAAACGATCGCCAAAGACGCCGGCATACTCCTCGACGAGTTGCATGGCGGCTTTGCGCCAGCCTTCCGGTTTGCTCGCGGCCAGCCGGGCCAGTTCGCTTTCGCCACAACCGGAGAGGACGATCAGCCCCTCCTCCATCTCGAAGAGCCAGGCTTTCTCGATCCTTGGCTCGTCCTTGCCGAAGGTGCCATAGGCGCGACTGAGGAGGCGGCAGAGGTTGCGGTAGCCCTCGATGTCCGCAGCGAGGAGTGTGAGGTGTGATGTTTCCCCGCCATCCTGGCCAAGGGTGATTTCGCAGCCGGTGATTGGCTTGAGCTTGCGCTCGCGGGCCGCCTTCGCGAACTCCATGGCGCCGTAAAGGTTGTCGTGGTCGGTGACGGCCAGCGCCGGGTAGTCGAGGGCGAGGGCGCGGTCAATCAGCTCGTCGGTCCGGCTCGCGCCTTCGCGGAGAGACCAGCAGGAATGGGCATGGAGCTCGACATACCCCGCCATCAGGAGAGTATAGAACATATGTTCTTTGATTGCAGGCTTTGATCACCGTAGAGATCGTGCGTTCCCACCTTTGTTCCAAGTCGTGCCGCGCTACACTTGCGGCATGCAACTGCAGCGCACGCTCCCGGCATTCATCCTCCCCGCCGATGGGAAGGGGTACGTAGCCGAGTGTCCCTCTCTGCATGCCGTTACTCAGGGCGCCACCTTGGACGAAGTAGTGGCTAACCTTCGTGAAGCTGTCGCACTCGCCCTCGAGGGTGAAGACCTTGCCGAACTCGGCCTCGCCCCCTCTCCTGTCCTGCTGGTCACATTCGAACTCGAACCTGCCGTTGCCTGAGCTCCGCCGGCTGTCCGGCGACCAGGTTGTCCGTATTCTCCAGGGATTCGGCTTTGAGCAGATATCGCAACGAGGCAGCCACATAAAGCTCCGGCGTCATCGAGCGGATGGTCCTCGCGAGACGCTCGTAGTCCCACGTCATCGCGAAATCAATACAGCTACGCTTCGTGCAATCATCCGCCAGGCGGCCGCTTACATTCCTCGTCAGGACCTTGAAAAACAGTTCTACCGGGACTAAACGCTAGCCGTAACGAGCGCGGAAGTCGTCGTGCTCCGGCACCGGCTCGCCAACCACGTAGAGAAAGTAGAAGACGCCAAAGGCGCCTACGAACTTGAACCGCTTGCGGAAGTCGCGCATCAGGGCGTCGAAGTCGCCACCCTTGCTGCCGAGGTAGTTCTTGAACCCCCCGAACTCGGCGTCGAGGTCCAGTAGCGTTTGGGCGTTGTGGATTGTCGCCTCGATCTTCCGGCGGTTGCGGATGATCCGGGTATCACCTGTGAGGGCATCGAGCTTGTCCGGCCCATAACCGGCGATGGTGTCCGGGTCGAACCCGTCGAACGCCTCGCGGAACCCCGGCCACTTGGACTCGATCACCCGCCAGCTCATCCCCGATTGGAAGGCCACCTTCGTGAGGACCTCCAGGTAATCCGAAAGACCCTTGGGCTCGATCTGCTTGGGAGGCTGCATAGGTAACTCTCCGCTTACGTTGGGCGCCCAGCATAGCGAACGCGACCACCGGCGTCAGCGGCCGAGGGCCCGCTCCATCACGATATCGGTCTGCGGGTCTGTACCGAGCTGGAACACGTGCGAGCCGACAGGCTCGAAGCCCCAGCGCCGGTAGAACCCAATTGCTTTCGGATTGTGTTCCCAGACACCCAACCACAGCGTGCTGAACCCTTCAAAGGTCGCAATCTCGATGCAGCGCTGCATGAGCAACGCGCCTGCCCCCGTCCCCTGCGCTGCCGAATCGACGTAGATGCGCTGGAGCTCAACGGGTGCGGATCCCTCCACCGATTCCTCGGAGGTCGAGCGGCAGAGCTTTGCATAGCCGACAGGCTCGTCGGCGTTGTTCGAGCAGGCAAGGAGGAAGGTGTTTGCCGGGTCCTGTAGCTCGGCGCGGATGCGCTCGACAGTGAAGGCGGTGTCCGCGTACAGGCGCATGTTCTCGGCGTCGTTGTCCGGACCAAAGGTGTCTTCGAAAGTACGACGGCCGAGTCTCGTCAGCTTCTCTACGTCTGCGACGGTAGCGTTGCGCACCGATATCGCTGTCACGCCGGGTGGCTGGTCAGTCATCGCCCGATTCAGTTCACGGTGAACTGGTAGTACATGCCCTGTTGGTAGTGCCCCGGCTGATTGCAGAACAACACGTATGTTCCGGGCGGCAGGTCGAACGTGAGTGTGCCAGATTGCCCGGGATTGAACTTCGTCGTGCCACCCACGGTGGTGCCCAGGGCCGAGACGTCCACCTGGTTGTCTTTGGTTGGCAGGGCCGCCGGATCGGCGTCTGTCCGCACGATTTCGAAGTCGTGGGCAACGTTGTCGGTGTTATTCAGTGTGAAACTGAGGTCCCCGGAGCTAAGTTCGCCCTCCACATTCGAAGGCGAAGCGCCGAGCCGCCACTCCTTGACGGTCACCGAATTGCCATTGCCATCGCGGACAGTCAGGTCCCCGTGCGAGTGAAGGTGGCTGTGGAAGCCGACGATCGCGATCGCGATGGCCAGTACCGTGCCCAGCAGGCTATAGCGAGTCGCCCTGCGAATGAACCTGCGGGAGGGTCGTATCGCGTTCACCACCTCAACTGTAGCGCGGACTCATTCGGTTCGCCCTGATCGCCGTCGGACGTCCGCCGCTACCACCGATAGAATGCCCCGATGGCGGACGGCGATGTCACGGTCTTCCTGGCCAGGCGGGTGATCACGATGAACCCGGCCCGGCCCTACGCCACGGCTGTCGCCGTTCGCGATGGGCGAATCCTTTCCGTGGGCGACCTCGATGAGATGAGTGGCTGGCTGGCCGAAGGACGGCACCGGGTCGACCGTGCATTCGAGCATTCGGTCATACTCCCGGGTTTCATCGACGCCCATATGCACGCGCTCTCCCTCGGCCAAAGCTGGCAGAGCATCTACCTCGGCTACCACGACCGGGTGCGGCCTGATGGGTCGCTGGCACCCGGCGCCACCTCGCTTGCGGCCGTCCTCGAACGCCTCGAGACCGAACTCGCGGCCCGAGACGACGATCTTCCCGCAGCCGCCTGGGGCTTCGACCCGGCGCTCCTGCCGGGCGTCACCATTACGGCGAAGGACCTGGACGGCGTCACGGGCGACAGGCCCGTGCTGGTCCGGAACACGAGCGGGCACATTACCTACGCCAACAGTGCTCTCCTTGCTGTGGCCGGCGTCAATCGCGACACGGCGGTCGAAGGTGTTGTCAAAGATCTCTCGGGCGAACCAACCGGTGAGCTCCGCGAGGTGAAGGCGATGAGCCTGGTTGGGCCGGTGATGGCCCCGGCATCCGGCGAGGCGACGCTGCAGGCGCTCGAAAGCGCTGCCGCCATGGCCAGGCGGGTTGGCTGCACTACCATCAGCGACTGGGCCTTCGGCGGCGTCGCCGGGGCATTCCAGGCGTACCAGGAGTTCACGGCTCGCGACGACTGCCCGGTTTCGGTGGTCATCGCCCCGTTCTATTCCTACCTGATGGCGCGCGGCGGCGGCAGCATGGCCGAAGGCGTCAAGGTCCACCAGCAGATGCAGTCCGAGGCCACAGGCAGGCTGGAAGTTGGCCCTGTGAAGTTCATGGTGGACGGCTCGATCCAGGGCTTCACCGGCGACCTCAAGTGGCCGGGCTACTACAACGGCGCCGAGAACCATCTCGAAAATACGCGGGAGTCCGACCTCCTCGCCTACGTGCGTGAAGTTCACAACGCCGGTCTCCAGGCCACCATCCACACGAACGGGGACGGCGCCAGCGAAAAGGCCCTCAACGTCATCGAGAAACTCCTGGCCGAGACACCGCGCCGCGACCATCGCCACCGCCTTGAGCACCTCCAGATGGTCACGGATGCCCAACTCGTCCGTATGGCTGCGCTAGGCGTCTGCGGCAATATCTTCCCCGTCCACATCTACTACTGGGGTGACTTTCACTACGAGCAGACCATGGGCCCTGACCGGGCCAACCGGATGGATTCCGCCGCCGCGGCCAATCGGGCGGGCGTCCGCGTCTCATTTCACTCCGACGCCCCGGTGACACCCGTGGACCCGCTCTTCTCGGCCTGGTGCGCGGTGAACCGGCGAACATCCTCCGGGCGAGTCCTCGGCGATGGCGAACGTGTTTCGGTCGAACGTGCCCTGAAAGCGATTACCCTCGACGCTGCCTACTTGCTCCGGCAGGACGACCGGAAGGGCAGCATCGAAGTCGGCAAGGAAGCCGACCTCGCCTTCCTCGGCCAGGATCCGCTTGAGACCGAGGGAGAAGCCCTCAAGGAGATTCCTGTCGTTGCGACAGTTTCCGGTGGCCGGGTGTTCGAGGCCGATTCTCGCAGCGCATAATGTGCATCACGAAAGCCTTCCCTAGGGGAATTCCTCGATTCAACCGGCTTGCAACCCTCCGATCTTCCTAACGTGAGCTAGTGTGGGTATCCCATTGGGGTAATCCCGGACGGTGACTAGCGGAGGAGTCGAAGGTGGAGAACAGCCGGTTGCAGCAGGTCCTGGAATCTCCACGACTGCCGAGCCTTCCCGCGGTCGCGATACGGATCATCGACCTCGTCCAGCAGCCCGATGTCACCGTGGCTGAGCTGGCCGACGCCATCGCCGTCGACCCGGCCCTCGCTGGAAAAGTGCTGAAGACGGCCAACTCACCGATGTACGCACAGGCGCGCGGTATCAGCCGTCTCCGCGATGCGGTCATGCTTCTCGGCCTCCGCACCGTGAAGACCCTCGCTCTCGGCTTCTCGCTCATCGATCAGCTGAAGATGGAAGGGCATGGCGGGTTCGATCACAAACGTTTCTGGGAACAGAGCCTTTACGCGGCAACTGCCGCGAGGACGATTGCCAAACGTAGCGGTCTTCCGGACCCGGAGGAAGCGTTCCTCGGTGGCCTGATGCAGGGACTCGGAGTGCTCGCCTGCCAGCAGTCGCTGGGCGAAGAGTATGTGGCCATCTACAACGAGGCGGGCTTTGACATGACCCGGCTGCGCGAACTCGAGCAAGCTACCTTCGGATTCGATCACATAACCGTGAGCGCGGCGCTCGCTGCTCGCTGGAACTTCCCTGAGTCGCTCGCGGCCTGCCTCGTCCATGCTTCGGAGCCAGAGCAGGCGCCGGCTGCGGCGCGCCCCGTGGTCCAGAGCGTTGCCGCCGGCTGCCGCGTTGCCGAGGTCTTTCTCGGGGATGGTGATGCCGATGCGGTGGAGATGTACAGGCTGGCGTGCCAGTCATGGTTTCGCATGGACGCCGACCAGGCAGATGCCATGCTCGAAGATATCGACACTGACGCGCGGGTCATGCGTGGGGTCCTGGAACTGCCCGGCGGGACGGCGCCGACGGCCGGCGAAATCCTTGCCCGCGCTAATGAGACGCTCGCGACGATGTACCTGGAGTCCGAAGCCGACAATGCCCGCCTGGAGCGCGAGCGCGACCAGTTCTCCATCGAGGCATCGTCCGATGCTCTGACCGGCGTCGCGAATCGCCGCGAGTTCGAGCGTGTCCTCGACCAACAGATGCGGCTTGCCGCTCGCTACGGGTTTCGTGTGAGCATCGCCATGCTCGACCTCGATCACTTCAAGCGGGTGAACGATACGTACGGTCACCAGGCCGGCGATGAAGTGTTGCGCCAGACGGCAGCGGTGGTCCGTAAGAGCGTTCGCTCCAGCGACACAGTCGCTCGTTACGGCGGCGAGGAGTTCATCGTCGTGATGCCGAACACGCCGCTTGGGGGCGCCGCCAGCCTCTCCAACCGCGTGCGTGCTGCACTGGATGCCCACGTGGTCGAATACGAAGGGAACGACATCTTCGTGACAATGAGTGTTGGCGTCGCCACGTTCGACCCAAAGTCTGGCATCTCAGCGGAAGACCTTGTGGCCGCCGCCGACGGAGCGCTCTACGAAGCCAAAGAGGCGGGACGCAACGCCGTCCGCCTTGGCCGCATCAAGGTCCTCGCCGCCTGACATTGCTCAGTCGGGCGGCGACCAGCGAAACGTCTTTGGCTGCTGCCGCCTGATCCGCTCTGCGGCGGACTCGACTTGGACAACGATCGCATCACCGATGCTGATGGTGCCCGTCGCCAGCACGCGCGCATAGACGCGGCTGAATCCTGGATTCTGCTCCTGCAGGATCCGGGTGATGTCCCCGTCGTCGAACCAGTGGGCGTTCTTCCAGCATGGCTCCGTATAGGACGTGACCTCGCACTCCACCTGCTCGCCCAGTCGCATGCGCATCCCCGGCACGATGAGCTTCCAGTCGATCCCTTCGACCGTAACGTTCTCGCCGAGATGGCCGGGGGCGATGTCGTGGCCCGCCGCGGCCAGCTGATTGATCGCCTCGAGGGAGTAGAGACAGAGCGCGCGAAGCGGCCCGCCATGTGCCCGGCGGTCGGCCTGACGGTCTTTGGTAATCCCACCAACCTCGACAGTCGCCTCCTCGATTGGCCGTTTTGGCACGCCACCGTTGCTCACGTGGATCCCGGCGATCGTGCCTCGCAGTTCTCTCATGCTTCGGTCCTCATTTCCCGCACGATGCCGTCGATGTAGAGCAGCCTGAAGGCGCTCTCCACGGCCTGGCCAACAGCGGCGGGGTTCGCCCCGGTACTACCGGCCAGTGCGTCGCAGATGGCGGCGATGGTAGCGACGCCGTCCGCCTTCGCCAGTGCGCCCGCGATGAGGCCGCTGACCGGTGTCCCCGGGTCGCCGGCATTCCGCTTCAGCAGGTAGCCGGGTTCGAAGACGCCATCACCGAGCACAGCCGCGCGCTCCAGCTTTAGGCCCGGCTCCAGCGCCGGCGAGGTCATCGCCAGGGAGCCAGCTGCCTGCATCTCCCCAATCCGCCGTGAGCGCTCCGACTGCACGCGCGAGACTGCTTCTCGGAACTGCGCTGGTGCATCGCCGCGATCGAGGACAACGCGCTCATAGCCCTTCGGGGGCTGCCCCGCGACGGCCCTGACGAATGCCTCGCGCGGGTCTGAGAGTTCGTCGCCTGTGATTTTCCGGGCTTCCCAGAAGTACGACTCAACGCTGGAGTTGCTGGCGTAGAAGAGCCGAGCCATTTCGCGAAAGTGGCCGTATTGCTGCCGGTAGAGCGACTCGTAGGCCTTCGCGGCGTCGTCGCGAAGTTCGGGGGCCTCGAGCGCCGTGGCCACATAGGCCGCGGCCATCATCCCGGACGAGAGTGCGAGATGGACGCCCGATGAGAACAGTGGGTCGATGAAGCAGGCGGCGTCGCCGGCCATCACCCAGTGCTTTCCGGCGAAACTGGAGGCGGCGTAGGACCAGTCGCGGACGACCTGGACATCTGATACTGAAGTCGCGGCAGCAAGCATCCCGGCCGTGTCCGCTGCCGCGGCAAGGTAGCCGTTGAAGGCGCCCTCGATGCCGTGTTCCCGGATCGCCTCCTGGCCACGGTCGCTGGCGACAACGACGCCGACGCTGGCCTCGCCGGTGTGTAGCGGGATCAGCCAGCTCCAACCCTCGTCGAACGACTCGACGAAGATCGACCCCTCGGCATCGCCCGAGAGGCGCTCGCCGCCGGAGAAGTAGCGGTAGAGGGCGAGGTTGCGAAAGCTCTCATCGTCGACGCGGGTGCCGAGCTGGCGCGCCAAGAGCCCCTGCTGCCCGCTGGCATCGACAAAAAGCTGGCAGGCTACCGTTTCCACCGGCCCATCCCCCACAAAGGAGATGCGCGGCTCGATCTTCGATTCCTGAAACCGCCGTCACCCGGCAGCCTTCGCGCACGATTACCCCGGCTGCCTCGGCATTTCGCAAAAGGATCTCGTCGAACTCTGAGCGGACGACCTGGTAGGAGTGGGGATAGGTCGCGTTTGTTTCGCGGAAGAGCCAGGTCCATGGTTCGCGGGCGGTGCCCCAGACCATTGTCGCGCCGGGCTTCGGGAGAAAACCGGCCGCACGTACCTGCTCATGCACGCCCAGCTCTTCGAGCACGGGCAGGCTCGCGGGCAACAGCGATTCACCGATGTGCGGCCGTGGGAAGTGCTCCTTCTCCAGGAGCAGCACTTCGTAGCCGCGGCGGGCAAGCAGCGTCGCGGCGGTGCTGCCGGCAGGCCCCCCACCGGCAACCACCACGTCGTACTGTTCGCCTGCCATGGCCGCCGTCAGGCGTTGGCCGTCACCGGCTCATTCGTCTTCGGGTCGACTTCGAACGGGCTCTGCAGGTCGAGCGACTTGCCCATCTCCCTGACGGCCGGGATGACTTCCTCGCCCATCAGGCGGAGGCTGCGCATCGAGTCGTCGTGGTTCATGGCGCCGTCGCCGTCCCAGAAGAATATGCTGCCCGGGCGCAGGTACTCCAGCACGTGGCGCACCTTCGGGATCACCGTTTTCGGCGTCCCCGTGATGATGCTCATCTTCTGGGTCTGGTCCTCGAAGGTGCCGAGGAAGTCCCCCTTATCCTGCTCGTCGCCGCTTGCCTGGGCCACACGGCCACGAGCGCGGGCGGCGGTGAAGTCGGTCACCGTCGGCAGCAACTGCGTGCGCGACGTCATCCCCGGCAGGTTCTGGATAAACGGCCGGACGTTGCCCTGGTTCCCTTCAAGGAAGGGGTTGCTCGGGCCCTGGATGTACTTGCGGGCGGTTGCTTCGGCAAGTTCCTCAGTTTCGTCCACGTGCACCTTGAAGAGGTAGCCGCGATGCTGCGTCCCCGACTCGTAGCCGTGTTCGCGGGCCTGCTCTTCGTAGTACTCATACGACTGCCGCGTCGGCTCGAGCTGGGTGGCGAGCATGACGTACGGGTAGCGCTGCTTCGCGGCCCAGGCGACCGTATTCCGGCTCATGACGCCGGGAATCCAGATCGGGGGATGCGGGTCCTGGTAGGGGCGGGCCCACGGGTTGATATAGCGGAAGTTGTAGTGCTCGCCTTCCCAGCGGAACGGGCCTGGCGTCGTCCACGTCTTGACGACGAGGTCGTGCGCCTCCTGGAACCGCTCCCAGTTGAACGGTGACTGGGCGTTGTGGGCGACGCTCTCGCGACCGGTGCCACGCACCCAGCCGGTAACGAGGCGGCCGCGCGAGATCATGTCGATCTCCGCCAGTTCTTCCGCCAGCCAGAGCGGGTCGTCCCAGATCGGGAGGACGTTGCCGAGGAGGACGATCTTCGCCTTCTTCGTGATCCGGGCGAGGATCGCCGCTTCCACGTTCATCACGCTGCCCATGCAGAACGGCGTGCTGTGATGCTCGTTCAGCATCAGGCCATCGAAGCCCATCTCCTCTGCGTAGATCTTCTCGTCGAGGTAGCGGTTGTAGAGTTCGGCGCCGAGCTTTGGGTCATAGGCGCTGTTGCTAAGGCCGAGGTCCGTGATGTCACGGCCGGTGGCGCCGAAGTATCCGCTGTTCGGGTCCTGGTAGGGGCGTTCGGTGAAATAACCGATGAACATGTTTCGTCTCTCCTACGACTTCCCGATGTGGGCGAGGACAAGGCTCGCGACCTTCTCGGGCTGTTCGAATTCAACAAGGTGTCCGGCGCCGCTTACCACTTCGAGCTTTGCCCCGGGAATGGCATCGCGGTACTGGTGGGCGACGTCGATCGGAACGATCGCGTCCTTCTCCCCCCAGATGAGCAGCGTTGGAATATCGATGCCGCCGAGCAGTGGCGCCATCCGCCGGTTGAACATGTACGGCTTCCACGTGATCCGCGCCGTCATCTCGCGGCTGAAGTCCCAGAGCTGCTTCACTTCGGAGGTGGCCTGTGTGCCGAAAACCTTCTCAAACGCGGCGTCGTTGCTGAATCCAGCCTTGTTGTATTCCTCGTAGTCGACAAGCATCTGGTCGACGATCTCGGCGTCGCGCGGCTGCAGTCCCGCGGCCCCAATGAGAACCAGTGCCGAGAGACGGCTGCGGTTCATCGTTGCCATCTCCGCGGCGATGAAACCGCCGAGGCCCGCACCGACGAGCGTCGCTTCGCTCACGTCCATCGCGTCGAGCGCCTGGAGCAGCTGAATGGCAAGGTCGCGTGGCTCTCGCGCCCACTCCGGCCGCTCCGACTGGCCGTAACCAGGCATGTCGAACGCTACGACATGTGCCTTTTCCGCGAGCTTTTCATGGATCGGAGCCCAACCAACGTTCCCGGTCGAGTGGTGGAGCATCGCGACCGTTGGGCCGCTCCCCCCTTCAAGCATGCGTAGCTTGCGACCGGCAACCTCGATGGTCTGTTCTCCGTATGCCGTTGTGGCAGTACTCACCTGTATGCGCCTCCCCCAGGCTCGAAAACGAGTCGTCCCTTTGGTTTGGCGGAAGCATACAACTTTGTTAGGTAGTTGCGAAGGATTCGTGCCGGCGTCACGATTGCGGCCGAAAAGAGGCTCTTCACATGCCGAAACTTACGACGAGCGAACGCGATGATTTCCTTCAGCGGCCGGGTGTCCTCTGCCATATCGCGACGTTACGGCCGGATGGTGCTCCCAGTGTGACGCCCATCTGGTTCATCTTCCGCGAAGGCCGTATCTGGCTGACCCCCCGGGCCCACTCCGCCTGGCTCAGCCATCTTCGCCGCGACCCGCGCGTCTCCCTCAGCATTGACGAGGAGGGGATGCCATACCGAAAGGTCCGTGTCGAAGGCTCAATGCGTCTCGACCATGATCTTGGCGAGGACGACGCCTGGCGCGACCTCTACCGGGACATTGCTCGACGCTACGTGCCCGAGCCCGGCGCCGAGCGGTACATTCAGAGCACCATCGACCAGCCGCGCGCACTCTTCTCCATCGGGCTTGAGGAGGCGGAGGTGCTTACCTGGCGGATGCCGGTACAGGGAGAGGATCCCGCAGGCATCTGGCACGCCCGCTACTATGTCGGCGGTTCGAAGCTGGCAAAGAGGTAAGGGTCTATTCCGCCCCCAACTCCCTCCGCACCAGGTCGCAGATCTCCAGCGAGGTGCCCTGGCCAGGTCCCTCGTTGGCCATCTTGTTGTGGATGACGGCGATCGCGAGCCCTCCCTCCGGGTCGGCGAAGGCCACCGCTCCACCGGCCCCGGGGTGGCCGAACGCTGTCTCGCGCGGGCCCATGGGCCCGTGGATGCCGTCGGTTATCCCGCCGAGGAAGTAGCCGGTGCTCTTCCGGATCGGCGCAACGATGACGCGGTCGGGCTCGGCGATGACCAGCTTCTGCATCTCCGCAATTCGTCCCGGCGACACCAGCCGAACCCCATCGATCTCGCCGCCATTTGCCAGCGCCGCGTACATCCGTGCCACCGCCCGCGCGCTGAAATGGCCGTTGCCACTTGGCACGCAGGCCTTCCGCACTTCCATGGTGTTGAAGTAGGGCCACATGTCTGGCGGCATCGCGTCGAACATCGGGTGGTCGGGCGGGACCATCGCGTTCTGGCCCAGCGCGGTCACGTCCAGGGTTGCCAGCCGATCCTCGACGCCGTCAGGAATGCCGACGTAGAACTCGTCCGCGACGCCGAGCGGCTCGGCGATCTCCTCGCGGATGACATCCTTGATGTGCCGTCCCGTCGCGCCCTGCACAATGCCGCCGACGATCCATGCCCAGGTGAAGGCGTGGTAGCCGGTGGCGGTGCCGGGTTCCCAGGCGGGGACGCCTTCCTCCATGTAGCGGAGGCCGCCCTCCCAGTCGCTGGCGTGCTCGGGCTTGAACGGGCGCCGCATGGCGTAGAGGCCAACCTGGTGACTCATCGCCTGTCGCACCGTGACCTTGTCCTTGCCGTTCTTTGCGAACGCCGGCCAGTACTTCGCCACCGGCACGTCGTACTCGATTTCACCCCTGTCGGCGAGGATGTGGATCGCCGTCGAGGCGACACCCTTCGTGACGGAGAAGGCGTTGACCAGCGTGTCGTTCTGCATCGGCCGGGGGTCGTCCGGGCCCATCTGGCCGGCAACCGCCTCGACGACTTTCTCGCCATCCTTGTACACGGAGACCTGGATGCCGATCTGGCGCCCGGACTCGATGAACGAGTCGATGAGCCCCTGGACTTTCGTGTTCAGTCCCGTTTCCACCGCGGTCATACGATTGCTCCTTTTTCGCGCAGCGCAGCCAGTTGCGATTCGTCCATACCAAGGTCGGCGGCCAACACCTCGGCCGTGTGTTTCCCGAGGAGGGGAGCTGCCTTCACCTCAACGGTCGACTCCGACATGCGGAGCGGGCTCCCCATCACGGTCCGTGGGCCGTCAGTCTCGTGCTCAACGGTGTGGATCAGCCCCCGCTCGGTGAGGTGGGGGTCTGTGAAGAGGTCGAGCGTGTCCATGACTGCGCTGCAGGGCACGCCCGCCTCGCCGAGGATCCTCATCGCTTCGTGCTTCGTGTGCTGCTTCGTCCAGTCGGCGATGATCCCGTACAGCTCCTCGGCATGTTCCAGCCGTGCCACGCCGGTTTCAAACTTCGGATCGGCCGCCAGTTCCGGTTTATCGATTGCGGTACACAGCGTGTCCCACATCCGCTGGGTCACGACCATCAGGAAGATGTGGTCGTTGGGGCCGCCGGGCGCGCAGGGGTAGATCGCGGTCGGCATGCCCCGACGGTTGCCGGTGCGCGGCTGCGGCGCCCTTCCCCACTCGGCGAGGCCAAGGGTCCGCATGAACATCGTCACCGCTTCTTGCATCGAGATCTCGATGAACTGGCCCTTCCCTGACCGCTGCTTCTGGCTGTAGGCCGCGGTGATTGCGAGGGCCATCTGGATGCCCGTCCCGCTATCGCCAATTGTCGGCCCGACGACGGTAGGTGGCCCGCCCGGCTCGCCGGTCACCGAGAATGTCCCGGCGGAGGCCTGTGCCACCCAGTCGTAGCTCTTGTAGTTGGCGTACGGGCCGCTGAGCCCGAATCCTTTGATCCGGCCGTAGATGATCCCCGGGTTGGCGGCGCTGAGGACGTCGTAACCGATGTCCAGCTTCTCGATTACGCCCGGGCCGTAGTTCTCGACGAAGACGTCGTAATGCGGCGCGAGTTGGAGCAGCAACTCGCGCCCTTCGGCGGAGGCGAGGTTGAGGACGACGCTCCGCTTATTGCTGTTGTAATTCAGAAAGTACTGGGAGATGTGCTCGCCGCGGACCTGGCGGCCGGGGTCACCGTTCGGGCCCTCCACCTTCACCACGTCCGCACCCAGCCAGGCAAGGTACTGGGTACACGAGGTGCCCGCCTCGTACTGGGTCATGTCCAAAACGCGCATTCCCTCGAGCGCCGGCATACGGGCCTCCCATAGCGATATTTCGGTGACGCCGAATCATAGGCCGGGCCGCTATCCCTCGCTAGGAAGCCCGGATTCCCATCTCCAAGAGCACATGCTCGATAGCGTTGGCCGAGGCGACGGCGTCGGTTCCGGGTGTCAGGTGCGTGCCCTCGATGCGAAGGACTGGCCAGCCGGCCGCCTTCGCCCGCCCGAACTCTTCGTCATAGGCCGGAGACATCTGGATGTAGCCCGCCGGAAGGTGTTTCCACGGCGGCACCGCTGCTTCGTCGTCGAACCAGGCTACGGGCAGCTCCGGGAGTTCGCGTTCGAAGCGCTCATACGCGGCCCGGTCGGGGAAGAGCGCGGGGATGCGCCCCTCCCACCATTCGGACCATCGCGGCAGCCTGCCGTCGCGCACCGGCAGGCTCCCAAGGAACTCGGCGAATTGCCCGGATGACGGGCGAACGTGACCGTTCGGCGGTGGCACCTGGGACTCGAGGAAGAGCAGCGCCTGGGCGCCGACCAGTGCAGCCACGGCAGGCATGAGATTCCCTGATGCGCTGTGACCGGACACTACGTCGACGGTGTCGGATTTGACGTTTGCCGCGAACCGCTCCGCCAGCTCGCGCCATGGTGGCACCTCGCCGGGCCGGGCGCCGTGGGTGGGTACCTCGCAACCCCAGCCGCGACGCTGGAGTTCGCGCGCCGTTGGCAGGAGGCTCTCCGGCCCCACAAGTGGGCTGTGCAGCAAGACGATGGTGGCCACGCGGTCAGTTTGCGGCTAGGGCACGGAAGCGTCGAAGTCCATCGTTACGTGGCCGCCGTCGATGTACGCCTGGTACTCCTCGTCGCTGACCCCAATGACGTCGCGGTAGACGTATTCATTGTCTTCGCCGAACGCCACGGGGGGCTTGCGGACGGTTATCGGCGTCCCGGGCATGCGATAGAACGGCGTCGTGAATTTAAATGTGCCGACGTCGTCGTAGAGCGTCTGCGGCTGGTAGAGGTCGCGCGCGATGACGTGGGCGTCGTCGTAGACGCGGGACACCTCGAGTACCGGCGCGGCCGGTACTCCCGCGGCCTGGAGCTGGTGGAAAAGCTCGTAATCATCCTTGTCCTTCGTCCACTCCGAGATGTGGGCGTCGATCTTGTCGTGGGCCGCCCAGCGACCCGCCGCCGTTGCATAGGAGTCATCCTGAGCCCAGGCCGGGTTGCCCATCGCATCGACAAGCGCCTTCCATTCCTCATCGTTCGTCACTTCGATGGCGATCCAGCGGTCGCCGCATTCCTCGGTGGGGCCAACGGGCTTGCAGGGGTAGGCGCCGGCGGGAGCGAAGCCGAAAATCGACCGGTTACCCAGGCGTTCCGGGACCCGTCCGTTGAGCGAGTACTCCATGAACGACTGGGCGAGCATTGCCGCCGCGTTTTCGGCCTGGCCCATTTCGATAAGCTGCCCTTCGCCGGTCTTCTTCCGGTGCCAGGCGGCCATCATGATCGCCAGGCAGGCCTGTGCCCCGGCGAGATAGTCGCCGGAGAAAATCGGCGTCGAGGCCGAGGGGTCGAGGTCTGCATAGCCCCGCAGGATGGTGTGGCCCATCACGCTCTCCAGGTGGACGCCGAGTGCCCGCGCCTGGTTGTAGGGACCAGTCGATCCGTAGGCGGGGATGCGGAGCATGATGATGTCCGGCTTGATCGACTTCAGCCACTCGTAGGTGATGTCGAGCTTCTCCATCGTCTCGGTGGCGTTGTTCTCCACCACGGCGTCTGTCTTTTCGATGAGACGCCGCAGGAGGTCGCGCCCCTCAGGCCGCCGGACGTCGACAGTGAAGCTCTTCTTGTTACGAAAGAGCTGGACGAAGGTGGGGTTGTAGTTCCATGCCCGCGGTGCGGGGTCGTTGTTGGGGTAGGCCCCGGCCATCGGCGCCAGCGCTCCCGGCGGCAGCTTCGGCGGTCGGGCCATGCCGCCGCGGGTCATCGGCTGCATCAAGTAAGGATTTTCCATCTTGAGGACATCCGCCCCGAGGTCAGCGAGGAGCAGGGTCGAGAATGGTCCGGCCCAGACAACGCAGATGTCGAGCACGCGGAGATTGCCCAGCGGCAATTCGTGGGTCGAAAGCGGTTTTCCTGGCGCCTCCGGCAGCGACCTCTCAGTACCTGCCTCTGCGAGTGCCTCTTTCGTGTGCTCGCCAAGATGGGGCGCGCCCTTGCGGTAGCTCCACGGCGACTTCGGCATCCTGAAAGGGGCGCCCGGGAACTCGAACTTTCCCATCTCCGGCGTCTCGGTCTCGATCCAGAATCCCCGGTCGCGGAAATGGGGGTCGTTGAAGAGCTCGTCGGTGGTGAAGAGCGGCCCGCAGAGCACGCGCGCATCACGCGCCTTCGCCCAGATCTCGGCCTTCGTATGCTCGAACAGCCAGGGGAAGAAATGTGCTTCGAATTCGGCGCCCATCTCGGCGTCGCTTCGCACGGAGGGTGCATCCCACTTTGGATCCGCGAGCCAGTCCGGGTTGCCCAGCATCTTGCGCATGCGGTCCATGCGCACGCTGGCGGCGGTCAGCTCGACGTAGCCGTCCTTGCAGGGGTAGACCCCGGCCAGTGTCCCGCGGGCGTCTGCCGCCCGGCGCGACCCCCGCTGGTGGGCGAATTCCCAGGCGATGGCTACCGCATGCCGACGATCGGCGCCAAGCAGGTGGCTGTCGGCCATCGAGAAGTCGACGTGTTGGCCGATGCCCTGCTCGCGGGCCGCAACCACCGCCGCCATGATCGCAGTTGAGGCCGCGGACCCGGACTGGACGAGGGCGGCCGTGCCGTACATCTTCACCGGTTCGCGTTCGGCGATTCCCATCGTGTACATCTCGCCGCCGAACGCATAGAGCACGAGGTCGGTGCCTTTGTACCCCTTGTAGGGGCTGTCCTGGCCGAAGTTGGTTATCGAGATCAGCGGCAGGTCGCTGCGGCGCTTCGCGATCTCCTCCCAGCCGATGCCGAGCGATTCCATCGTCCCGGGCGGGAAGCTCTCGACGATAGCGTCCGCACGCATGGCGAGTCGCCAGAAGCCCTGCCTGCCTTCATCCGTCTCAAGGTCGAGGACCACGGAGCGCTTGTTCAGGTTGAAGTAGAAGAACGTGCCGCTCTGCTCTTTGCCGGGAGTGTCATGGGCGAACGGCGGAAGCATCCTGGTAGGGTCGCCGCCCGGTGGTTCGACCTTGATGACGTCGGCGCCGAAGTCGGCGAGGAGCTTGGTGGCGTAGGGTCCTGCGATCCCCTGGGAGAGGTCGAGGATGACGAAGTCGTCGATGGGACCGGGGCGATCAGCGGCGGTGTCTTGCATGGATTGGGCAGCTTACTACCGCGCAAACGGCCCTGCAGCGGGGGCTTCAGGCCAGGATTCGATCCCTGAGGGCATCAACCCGTCTGGCACTCAGCCCCGCTGCCTCGAAGTATCCTGCCGCGCCACCCCAGCGCTCGCGGATGAGGCGCAGGGTCTCAGTCATGGCTTCCGGCTCCGAGGCGAGAAGGCGTTTCGCCTTCTCTTCGGGTATCTCGCGTTCGCGCATCTTCTCAAGCCACCCGGTGATCTCAGGTTCGAGATGACGTTCCGTCTCCGCGTAGTCCCCCACGATCGTTGCCTCGTCGACCTCCGCGAGATCGAGTAACAGTGCAGCTGCCACGCCGGTGCGATCCTTCCCAGCCGAGCAATGGAAGAGGACTGCTCCATCTGTTGCGAGGATGACTTCCGCAAGCGTCCTGTAGGCATCCCTGCCCGAGTCCAGGAACCGTCCGTACACCGTCGCAAAGCCCGGGAATGCAACATCCATGCCCACGGGAGAGGCGTCGGACGAAAAGACCGGCGCGTGAGTGATCGGGGCCATTGCCGCGATGAAATCGGGCGTGGGGTTCTGTTCCAGTTCCCTCTTCGAGCGGAAATCGACGATCGCACGCACGTCCAGTTCGGACAGGCGGTCCACAGTGTCGTTGGCGAGGCGATGGAGCGAACCTGCCCTGATCAGGCGTTCGCTGGTGTGGCCCCCCGAGGCGGCGTAGCCCCCGATGTGGCGCACGTTGTAGGCAATTTCAAGCGCGATCGTTCGATCTGCTGCAGGGGCTGCCATATCTCCATTTTGCCTCGTCTGTGCGAAGGAATCGTTAACGACGGCACCCCGGTATGCTCGCCTGAAACGTCCATGGAGCAGCCATGATCACACGCGAACGCATCGTCAAGACCTTCCTCGAACTCGTCGCCATCGATTCGCCGAGCGGCGACGAGGAGGCCATCGCTGCGGAGCTCGAGAGCCGGCTCCGCGATTTGGGACTCGATGCCTCCCAGGACGAACACGGCAACGTCCATGCCCGGCTCGACGGCCGTGGCGCACCCGTGCTGCTTTCAGCACACATGGACACGGTCGAGCCGGGCCGCGGCATCAAGCCCGTCTTCGACGGTGACGACATCATCCGCACCGACGGGACGACGATTCTCGGCGCCGACAACAAGGCCGGCTGTGCCGTCGTTCTCGAGGTGCTGGCGTCACTCCTTGACGCGGCAGGCGACCATCGGCCGGTGGAAGTGGCTATCAGTCGCGGAGAGGAGATCGGACTCGTCGGCGCGACCCACATGGACTACTCGCGGATCACCGCGAAGGTCGCGATTGTGATCGACAGCGGCGGCCCGCCTTCCAGCATCCAGGGAGCCTCGCCGTTCTCGTACGGCTACCGCGTCGAAGTGCACGGCAAGGCCGCGCACGCAGGCGTTGAACCGGAGAAAGGCATCCCGGCTATCTCTATCGCGGCCGAGGCCGTCCTTGGCCTGCCCCAGGGCCGGATCGACCACGAGACTACGGCGAATGTCGGCAAGATCCAGGGTGGCTCGGTGACCAACGCCGTGCCCGAGTACTGCGAGATCCGCGGCGAGATGCGGAGTATGGAGTTCGAGAAGGTGGACAGCCTCGTTACGCAGTCGCAGGCACACCTGAAGGAGGTTCAGGAGCGACACCCCGCCGCCAGGATCGAATCAACGTTCAAGATGGGATATCCCGGCTACCGCCTCGACGACGACGACCCCGCAGCCGCCCTCGTCTTCGGCACGCTTCGGTCGCTTGGCATGGAACCGGATCCCCACCCGGTCGGCGGCGGCACCGATGGTAACGTCTTCCGCGGCCACGGCATCGCTAGCGTCGTCATCGGCCGGGGTGGCTACAACCAGCACACCCGCGACGAGTACCTCGTCATCCCGGAGATGCTCGATTGTGCCCGCGTCGTCGAGGCGGTCGTGAGGGCGCCCTAACCCTCCTCCCGCACTTCGCCACGAGCCAGTGCCGAGAGCCGGTGTGAGAGTTCGCCCGCTCCTTTTACCAGCGGCTCGAACTTCCAGACGAGTGCCTCTTCGAAGACCTCCGCAGTCTTCACCGGTACCGTTCCTTCCCCGGCCTGGAGCCAGGACCCTGCGAGCAGCTTCAGGTGGTACCTCGTCGAGCCCCTGTACGTCGCCTTGTCGACGGCCTCAGCGAGGTCCGTGAGTTCTCGCTCGACGCGCTCTGCCAGCGCCTCAGCGGGTTTTGCGATGAAGGGATCGGCGTCAACAACTCGCCCGAACGATGTCAGCAGGCGGCCGTAGATCTCGTCCGTGATCCTGGGCTTTCGGCGGAATAGCTTCACCGTACGGCCGCCAGCACAGTGGGCGCCCCGCTGAACGAAGCAACGATCGCGGCATGGAACCCCGCGTAGACCAGGCGTTCGGCCACGTAGCTGCCCAATCGCTGGTGTTCTCCTGTCGGTGGATCTGCGAGCAGGGCGCTGATCCTCGCCAGGGCGGGCACGCCCTTCCGGCCGCCCTCGGCGTGGGTGAAGACTTCCACGATAGTGTCGGCCGTGATGATAGCTCCGGGCACACACGGTGCGAGCTCCATCACGACTTCGGGCCGATGGACGTTTTCTCGGCCGAGCGGCCGGCCAAGAACGGCAAGGCTCGCACAGACGATGACGTGGTTGCAGCCGGCTGGAATCACCGGCTCGTGGTCTGCCGGCGCCTTGAAGAGCCTGCCACCGGCGCCATCTGCGTCAATCAGCGTGAGTCCTGCGCCGAGTGCCAGCAGCGCTTCTATGTCCGCGTTCCCGAGAGCTGCGACGCGGTCGTTGGCGTCCATTTCGCCGGTCGCCTGAACAGCGGCGCCGGGTGTAAGCCCGGACGCTACCCGGCCAACGAGGTCGGTCCCGTCTCCACGCACCTGCAGACCCTGGAAATCAGGCGTCGGCCGCGACCTCGTCGTGGCGGTGACGATGACGCTCAATCCGCTCTGAATGGCGTCGGCGGCGAGAGCGCGGATGAGTGACCCCCTTCCCCCTGCGCCAACCACGGCGACGGCATCACCTTCGGCAAGGCCGTAGGCTTCATAGAGGTCCATGAAAGGCATTGTAGAAGGTGAGCCGAGGCCGGATGGCCCCAGCGGGATTGTCCTTGCGGGGGGCCGCAGTACGCGTTTCGGAAGCGACAAGGCCGCGGCACTGTTCCTGGGTCGCCCTCAGTTGGCGGTGGTCCTGGAAGCGCTTTCACAGCGCTGCACGCCGCTCCTCGTCGTCCTGGCGCCCGACCAGGCCCCGCCGCAGCTGTCCGGCGCCCCCGCTTTTCGTTGGCTTCGGGACAAACACCAGGGCGAAGGGCCCCTCGCCGGCGTGCTGGCTGGCCTGGCTGCTGTGGAAACCAACCTCGCGGTGGTGGTCTCCACCGACCTTCCGTTGCTCAACCCTGCGGTCTTCGAACACCTCGTCAGCCTGGCTCCAGGTTTCGATGTCGTCTTGCCCGTGGTCCACGGCTTCGAACAGCCATTGCTCGCGGTCTATCGCCCCGGAACCAGCCTCCCGGTCCTCGCGTCCGCTTTCGAGAGCGGAATCCGACGGCTGGTCGATGCGATGCACGACTTGAGGGTCAGGCGCGTCGCCGAAGAGGAGTTGCGCGACGTTGATCCCGAACTCTTTAGCTTCCGAAATGCGAACACGGAGGAGGAGCTGGCCGAGCTCGAACGCATAGCCCGCGCAATGGATTAGTCGGCGGCGGCGCCTTCACCCGCCATGGCCGGGCTGTTCTCGGCCAGTGCTTTGGCGAGTGCGGTGAAGTAGGCGACGGCGTCCTTGCCGGCGGAGGCCATCGGATAACTCGCGTCAATCTCAGGAAGTTCATCCGCCTGGGCCTGGGTGAGGACCGGAGTCCCGGCCGGGACATAACGCCCTTCGGGCACCTCGACGCCAGCGATGATGGCGCCCGGTTCAACGACGGCGCCGGTGCCAATGCTGGCATTCGTGATGATTGCTCCCTGGCCAACGTAGGCTTCATCTTGGATGACCGTGGGTCCCGTGATCTGGACGCCCGGGCCGATCGTGACCTTGTCACCGACATAAATTGCGAAGGTCTCGTTGTTGACCTCAACAAGGGCCGAGTCATCGATGTGGCCCCGTACGAATGTTGGCCGCGCACCGATGGCGGTTCCGGCCTGGATGTTCACGTCGCTGCCGAGGTGCATTGGCTGTCCGGCCCAGCTGTCGATTACGACGTTGGGGCCGATGTAGGACGCGGTTCCGATGACGATGTTCCCGACCACTTCAGCCGTGGCATCGACGAATGCGGTGGCCGGAACCTCGGGCGTATCCGCAGTGGGGTTGTACTCGGAAGCGATGTTAGGCATCACAGGCCCTGTGGCTTCGCCAGTCGTGCCATCCGTGACGGTAGCAGCGTGCGTACCAGCTGCGACAAAGTGGCCGTACAACCAGACCAGGACGATGAGTCCAATCGCGCCGATCAGCGCCGCGTTGATGAGCGCCTGGTGGCTCCAATCCTTGAGCGAATCGAACTTCGGAAGGATTGGCATGTCGAGGGCGAACTGCAGACGCATGCCGCCTTCCACTGTGCGCGGGAGCGCGGCGGCGCCGTCCGCGCCGGGTGCCAGTTCCTCGGAATCGCGTTGCTGGTCGCTCTGTTGCTCGTCGTCAGCCATCAGCCTGTCCGGGGCGGGAGACCCTGCCCCCGTAGTTATCGGTCGATCCGCACCAACTCTTTGTGTGGGGGAACCCTGATCCGGGGCCTTCACCGACGCTGGCTCTCAAGTTGACATGCCTACCCCCGACCCTATGATCCGAATCAAGCCCCATTGCGGGGCGACCCGAAAACAAGTGTCGCGCGCAGCCCCCTGACCCCGGCGGCTACATCGCTCGCGCGAATTCAAAGGAGACGCGCGCGTGCCGACGACACAGGAACGGCCCCGAACTCTCGGTGAACTGAAGGCTTCCGGCTATCGCCCAAGGCCCGTCCGCGAGGAGATGCGTGAGAACCTGATTGCCCATCTGCGTGCCGGCGACGAGCTTTTCCCCGGGATCTACGGCTACGACGAAACGGTCATCCCCCACATCGTCAACGCGATCCTCGCGGGCCAGGACATCATCTTCCTGGGCGAGCGGGGCCAGGCGAAGTCGCGCATTATCCGTTCGCTCACCTCGCTCCTCGACGAGGCGCTTCCGGTGCTCGCCGGCTGCGAGATTCCCGAGGACCCCTTCGACCCCATTACCGGCCAGGGCCGCGACCTCATCGCCGAGCAGGGCGACCAGGCCCCTATCGACTGGCTCGACCGATCCGAACGCTACGGTGAAAAGCTCGCGACACCGGACATCACGATCGCCGACCTCATCGGTGAGGTGGACCCGATCAAGGTTGCGGAGGGCAAATACCTCAGCGACGAGCTGACCATCCACTACGGTCTCATCCCCAGGACTCATCGGGGCATCTTCTGCATCAACGAAATCCCGGACCTCGCCGAGCGGATCCAGGTTGGCCTCCTCAACATCATGGAAGAGCGTGACGTCCAGATCCGGGGCTACCGAATTCGTCTGCCCCTCGACGTCGTCGTCGTCGCCAGCGCGAACCCCGAGGACTACACGAATCGCGGCCGCATCATCACACCGCTGAAGGACCGCTACGGCGCCCAGGTTCGCACCCACTACCCCACTGAGATCTCGCACGAAATCGGGATCATGGATGCGGAGCGCCATCCCGTTCCGGCTGACTTCAATGTCATCGTGCCCGAGTACATGAAAGAGGTGGTCGCCGAGATCACCCGCCTGGCGCGGCGCAGCCCTGACGTAAACCAGCGCTCAGGCGTGAGTGTGCGTGCCAGCATCGCCAACTACGAGAGCCTCCTGGCCAATGCCGTCCGGCGTTCGATTGTGAACGGCGAGGACACCGTCGTCCCGCGCGTGAGTGACCTTCCCTACGTCATCCCGACGCTTAGCGGCAAAGTCGAATTCGAGACTGTCGAAGAAGGCCGCGAAGAGCAGATTATCGAGAAGCTGATCCAGGGAGCCGTAGCAGCGGTCTTCGGCCGCACCTTTAACCTCGCGGAACTCGAACCGTTGGTCCAGCGCTTCAAGTCAGGTGTCTCCGTGGAGGTCGGCGAGATGGTGCCGAGTGGCGACTACACCCGGCTCCTCGGCAGCGTCGAGGGACTCCGCGAGGCGATTGCCCCCATTGCCGGTGACACTCCGGCCGAGCAAGCGGCAGCGATCGAATTCCTCCTCGACGGTCTCCATCTGAACAAGAGGCTTAACAAAGACCGCGTGGGGAGTAAGATTCAATATCGCGGATGAACTGGCGAATCGAGTCATTGCCTACGAGTGGCCCCCTTTTCGAGGGGGCCATTTCTGTCTACGGCGATGCGTTTGCCCTGCCCCCATACAACGACCCCGACCGCGGCCAGGAGATCAGCGCCAGGATTCGCGACACCCACATCGACCGCGAAGGTTTCGCCGGGTTCATCGCGCTCGACAGCAACGACGACGTGCTAGGCATGATCTACGGCTACAAGGGCGAAGCTGGCCAGTGGTGGCACGACGCAGTCGCCCGCGCCGTCGACCGCGAGACGAGCCGCGCCTGGTTCTCCGACACCTACGAAGTTGTCGAGGTTGCCGTGCATCCACGTCACCAGGCCAAGGGCATTGGTGCGGCGATGGTGCGCCAGCTCCTGCGGGACCGCCCGGAGTCGACCACCGTGCTCAGCACCCGAACCGACAGCCGGGCGCACTTCCTCTATTCGCGCCTTGGCTTCGAGATCGTCAATGAGATGCGGTTCAGCCCGGGCGGCGCCTGGTTCTACATCATGGGCGCGCGGCTGCCGCTCCCCGTCGTCTCGGAGGCGGCTGCCCCCTAGCGTTGACTCCCGTCCGGGTCGCGGCTAGCGTTTGCCCACCATGAACCGGCTGATCGCCGCGTGGCGGCTCCGAAATGCGTGCGCATTCGCCCTCGAACAGGCAATCGATGGCGTCGAAGCCGCGGTGCACGATGCCACGGACGACGAGCTCGTCGCCCTCATCGAGAGCTTTGCCCCGGCGCGCTCACCCTCGCCCGAATACGCGACCACTCTCGAACGCCTCGCCGAACTCCTCTGGGACGCCGCACCGGACCGGATCCCCGCCCTCCACACCTCGTTCGCGGAGCGCAATCCCAAACAATGGGGCGCGGTCGCCAACATGCTCTCGCAAGAAGCCGGCGAGCGCAGGAGCGAACAGCGGTTACACCCGGCCGGGGCGCGGCGACCGGCCGTCGTCTTGCGGTAGGATGCGTCCATGACAGCCCGTCCAGCCGGTTACGACGCCCTCAGCGAACAGATCCTCGCGGCCGACTACCGCAATGCAGCCACGACGTTCTGCGGCCTGGTTCGCGAAGAGGAGCCCGTCCGTGACCTCGTCATGCAGTCGATCGACGCGGCTGCACCCTTCGTCCAGTCGCCGTCACACCTGATGCAGAAGCCCGACGGATCGATTCGTGGCGTGAACTACGACCACACGATCCTTGGCTGGCGTAGCTCGCTCAAGATCGCCCAGCGTATGGGCGGCCGCCCTGCCCACCTGCCGCTGACCCAGGCCATCTGGTACGCGCCCCAGGGCCTGAGTGTCTGGGACCAGCTGCTCTGCGATTTCCCCGGACACTACGCTCGTGACCAGGAACAGTGCGACGCACGTGAGCACCCTCCGGAGGCAGGTCCCTACGACGGTCCTGCCTGGACGCCGCCAAAGGTGCATTTTGACGACCACGAACCGATCACGGATGGCACCCCCGAGGACCGCATCCGCCGGATGACCTTCGCCTTCATGGAGGGACGGCGGGAGGAGAGCTACGGCCTCTTCCTTGGGTTGGCGGATGAACCGGAGCATCGCAAGTCGCTCAAGGATGCCGTCCTCTTCGCCGGGATCATCGACCTCCAGGACACGCTGGTCGACCGCGCCGCCTATCAGAACATTGGGCACAAGGCCTTGCGCGCCCGGGCAATGTGCGACATCGCCGACGACTTTGGCTGGGACAACGCTCACTCGCTCTTCTATACCGTCATCCCCGACCTCGGCACGTCGCCGCGGCTCCACGCCTTGTGGTCGACGGCCACGAACCTCGTGAACATCCAGTTCCCCAATGCCGCCGCGATGAAGCACGAAAACGTCGCGCCCATGAGCGAACGCGAGCTGGATGAATCGATCGACATCGTCCTCTGGGGGCAGCAGGGCGATGTCCTCGCGCACGTCAGCCGGCTACTGCGCGAGGGCAAGTCCTTCGCCGCCATCGCCGACGCCACCCTGCTCGCCTACTGCCGCTACGTGACGGACGTCGTCGAGCACCCAAACGCGCTGTTCACGCCCGGCCACGCCTGGGATTACTGCAACGTCGTCAATTCCTGGATTCGGAACTACGACAACCCGCACCAGGTGAAGGGACTCTACTTCCAGGCTGCCTTCGTCAACGATGTTATCCGGGCGAATCGTCAGTTCCCGCAGGACCCGGCGATGGCGATCGAGCCTTCTTCACGTTTCCGCGATTGGGCAGATGGCCACTCCCTCGACCTGCTTCTCGTCGCCCTCGACGAGGCGATTCTCGCACAGGATCCTTCCCGAACACTGGCGCTCGTCGATAGCTACCTTGAGCGAACGGGCGAACGTCAGAAGCTGCTGTCGACAATCGTCTTCTCGGCCTGTCGTTTCCAGAACGACCCCCATGTCCAACGCCACGCGATCACGGCTCTCGAGGAGTACGAACGCCACACGACAAGCCGCCGTGATGAGATCATCAGGGCCGCGGCAAAGTACGCCGCCCGCTGCATCAAGCGCTCGCTCGCCATGGAAGCCTTCGACCTCTACACCCGGAGCTTTGCCAGCGACTGATCGCGACAGTAGCCGTCGCGTCTTCCGGCGGTCGCGGTTGTCCCTCGATACGGCGGCGAGAACAATCGAACCCATGCGCCGCTACGACCACGTGATCTGGGACTGGAACGGCACGCTCGTCGATGACGTGGAGCTCGTCGTTTCCGTGATGAACGGCCTGCTCGAGCCGCGGGAATTGCCGCCGCTCACAACGGAACGCTATCGCGAGATTTTCGACTTCCCGGTGCGAAACTACTACGTGGCCCTTGGCTTCGATCTCGACTCGGAGCCGTTTCCAGTACTGGCTGCCGAGTGGGTGGGAGCGTACGCGGGGCACTGGCGCAACGGCTCCCTGCGAGTGGGGGCCCTCGCCACCATCTTCTCGCTGGACGCTGCCGGAGTGACGCAGTCAGTGTTGAGCGCCTCCGAGCAGAGGCTGCTCGCCGAGCAGGCGGAGCATTTTGGGGTTAGCGCTCACCTCTCCCAGTTCGTCGGCATCGACGACCATCATGCCGAGACGAAGCTCGAACATGGCCTCCGCTGGATGGCCGAAACCGGAATCGACCCCGTCCGGACCGTGATGGTCGGCGACACTGTGCATGACTACGAAGTCGGCATGGAGTTAGGCGTCGACGTGGTCCTGTTGACCGATGGCCACCAGTCCGCCGCCCGGCTTGCTGGCTGCGGCGTGCCGCTGGCGGCGTCGCTCGCTGAGGTGGAGCAGTTCATCTCCGGCGGGCCGGAGTAGCGAGCGCGCGTTGCCGGTCTGACATCAGAAATTTCGTAGGGCCTTCGCTGGCGTACGATACGAATCACGCCCCGGAGGTCGCCATATGGATTCTCGTGAACTGTTGCGGAGCCAGTTCCGCTTTGCCCACCAATTTCTCGAGATGGCCCTCGACGACGTGACGCCGGAGACGGCGGCAACGAAGGTTGGCGGCTCGACGATTAACACCATCGCGCACATCTACGGGCACGCCGTTGTCTCCGAAGACGCGTTTGTCTCCGGCGCCATGGGCACGGAGACATCGGTACTGGAAGCGGGCGGTTGGGCAGGTAAGACCGGCATACCGGTGGCGAAGCCCCGCCAGGACGAAGAATGGGGCAAGCTCGAGATCAACTTCGCGGCCACGCGCGAGTACGCCAAAGCCGTCTACGAAGCCACCGACAGTTTCATCGCCACCGCACCCGAGGACATCATTTTCCGCGAGGTTGATGGCCCGGGCCGCAAGGTACGGCTCTTCCCGGAGATCATGCTCACCCACACAGCCCAGCACTGGGGCGAGATCGCTGCCCTGAAGGGCGTGCAGGGGATGAAGGGGCTCCCCTTCTAGCTAGAGCGCCAGCTGGGCTGGCGCCTCGAGGACGCCCTGGATTTCCTTGATGAAGCGGGCGCCTTCTGCCCCGTCGGTGACCCGGTGATCAGCGCTCAAGGCGAGCTTCATCACCGACCGGACCACGATCGCGCCATCTTCCACGACTGGCCTGGGCATTGCGGTTCCGACGCCAAGAATGGCCGCCTGAGGCGGGTTGATGATCCCGATCAGGCTCTCGACCCCGTATGCGCCGAGATTGGTGATAGTGAACGCGCCCTGGCCATATTCGTCGGCCCTGAGCTTCCCTTCGCGAGCGCGCTCAACCAGCCCCTTGGAGTCGCGGGCGATTGCCGCCACCGTCTTGTGGCCGCAGTCGAGAAGCGAAGGCGCGATGAGCCCTTCGTCGAGCGCAATTCCGATATCGATGTTTATCTCTTCGCCCGGATAGGTCAGGCCGTCGTCGGTGAAGCGCGCCGTGAACTTAGGATGCCTCGCCAGGGCGATCGCACAGGCCTTCACGATCAGGTCGTTGACCGTCACGCGTTCGCCTTCGGGAAGTACGCCGTTGAGTTCCGAACGGAACTGCATCGCCCGGTCCATGACGACGTCGAGAGTCAGGTAGTAGTGCGGCTGCTGCTGCTTCGACTGCGTCATCCTCCGCGCAATCGCCTGGCGGATGCGCGAGAGTGGCTCTGTCGAGCCAGGCTTTGACTTAGCGGTTGCGGCACTTCTGGCAGGTGATGGAGCAGCAGCGGTTTGTGCTGCGGCTGCTGGCGCTGCCGTACCGGCTTTGAGTGCCTCTTCTACATCGCGGCGGAGGATACGGCCGTCCGGTCCGCTTCCCGCCAGCCCACGAACATCGAGGTGGTTGTCCGTCGCAATCCGGCGCGCGACCGGGGAGATCTTGATCCGTTCGCCAGGTTCTCGATCGGGCGCCGGGGCCTCGGACGCTGCCGTCGCGCGGGCGGCGCCAGGCGCTTCTTCCTGGGTTCGGGACTCGCCGGTACCACGTCGCGTTTCCGGCCTGGCGGCAAGCTTCGCTGGCTCATCCTCTTCCGGGACGGCTTCACCCTTTTCGCCCATCAGGGCGATGACTTCGCCAACGGGCACGAGGTCACCTTCGCCCGCGACGAGCTTGAGGAGGGTGCCTGACTCGAAGGCTTCCAGCTCGACGTTTGCCTTATCTGTCTCGATTTCGGCGAGGATTTCGCCCCGCTCGATCGGGTCGCCGACCTTCTTGAACCATTGCACCACAGTCCCTTCGGTCATATCGGCGCCCATCTGGGGCATAGTGACTTCGATCGCCACGGGCTACTCCTAGAACATCGCGAGGACGGCGTCGACGACGTCCTCTTCCGACGGCAGAGCTGCGAACTCCAGGTTTCGATTGTAGGGCATGGGTACGTCTTTCCCGCTGACACGGGCCACGGGCGCATCCAGCCAGTCGAAGGCGCCCTCCATGATCTGTGCGCTCAGTTCGCCACCGAATCCGCCAAACTTCCAGTCGTCCTCGATCACAACCGCTCGGTTCGTCTTCTTGACCGAGGCAATCACGGTGTCCATGTCCAGCGGTCGGAGGGTGCGGAGATCGATGACCTCGGCGTCCACATGCTCCTGTTCGGCGAGCATTGCTGCCGCTCTCGTCGCCTGGTGAACACTGCCTGAATAGCCAATCAGGGTGACGTCCTTCCCTTCGCGAACGACCTTTGCGTGGCCGAATTCGACCAGGTAGTCGTCGTCATCCGGGACCTCGCCCTTCAAACTGTAGTTAGCGGTGTGTTCGATGAAGATAACGGTGTTGTCGTCGCGGAATGCCCTCTTGAGCAACCCTTTGCCGTCCGCGGGATTCGAGGGGCAAACGATCCGGAGGCCCGGGAAGTGGGCGTAGAGCCCTTCAAGGCTGTGGCTATGGGTCGCCGCAAGTTGGCTCCCGCCGCCGCTCGCCATGCGGATTACGAGTGGAACGTTGATCTGGCCGTTCGACATGTAGTGCAGCTTCGCCGCGCTGTTCACGATCTGGTCCATGGCGAGAAAGCTGAAGTTGATTGTCATCAACTCGACCATCGGTCGCATGCCGCCCATCGCCGCGCCAATCCCGGCGCCGATAATCCCCGATTCCGCGATCGGCGTGTCCATCACCCGGCGCGGGCCAAACTCGTCGAGCAAGCCCTTGGTGACGGTGTAGGAGCCGCCGTAGAGGCCGATGTCCTCGCCCATCAGGAAGACGCTCTCATCGCGAAGCAGCTCCTCGCGGAGGGCCTCGCGCAGGGCGTCGCGCATTCGCATCTCAACCACGGTCGACCCCCCGGAGAATGTCGTCGTAGAGCGACTCGAGGGTTGGTTCTGGGCTTGCCTCGGCGAACGCGGCCGCGTCATCCACCTCTTGCTCGACCTGACTGACGACGGACTGGTAGCCATCCTCGTCGAGCCAACCAGCATCGATCATCTCGGTCTTGAGCTTCAGGATCGCGTCGCGCTTCCGATACTCTTCCACCTCGTCCTTGAGCCGGTAGAGCTCGGGGTCGGCCATGGAGTGGCCGCGGTAGCGGTAGGTCAGCGCTTCGATGAAGTAGGGCCCGTCGCCGGCCCGGCAGTGTTCCACGGCCCGTTGTGCCGCCGCGAACACTTCGGTGACATCCATGCCGTCGACGTTCTCGGTGGCGATGCCGTAGGCGGCCGCGAGGGTGTCGATCTCAGTAGAGAGCGACTGCTGGAAGGGCACGCCCATGCCGTAGAGGTTGTTCTCGCAGAAGAAGATGACGGGCGTGTTCCAGAGCTTGGCGAGGTTGAGCGCCTCGTGGAACTCGCCCTCGCCGACGCTGCCGTCGCCGAAAATGCAGAGCGTCACCGAGTCTTCGTCTTTCAACTTGGCGGCAAGGCCGAGGCCAACAGCGAGGGGGAGGTGGGCGGTGACGATGGCGTACCCGCCCATGAAGCCCTTTTCAACGTCGTAGAGGTGCATTGAGCCGCCACGGCCGCCCGACACGCCGTCGACCCGGCCATACAATTCGGCCATCACCCGATTCGGGTCGAGGCCCCGGGCGAGGGCATGGCCGTGGTCACGGTAGTGGGTGATCACCTTATCGCGGGCTTCGAGCGCATTGATCGCACCAACGGCGCAGGCTTCCTGGCCCGTATACAGGTGGAGGAAGCCCTTGATTCGCCCCCTGGCGTACATCTCGCCACACTTCTCTTCGAAGCGGCGGATGAGGATCATCTGGTGCAAGAACTCGTCGGCCTGCTCGCGCGTCAGGCCACGCAAAGTCGTAGGTGACTTGGTTTCCGTGCTCACTCTGCCTCCTGCCTTGAGCTGGCGACTGCTGGCCGGCTCGCTTTCCTGCGGGCAATGTGAATAGCCTCACCATCGACCGCGAGGGCCGCTTCTTTCAGCGCCTCCGCGAGCGTTGGGTGGGCGTGGACGGCGAACCCCATCTCCACCGTCGATGCCTCCAGCAGGGCGGCCAGCGAGGCTTCGCCGAGCAGGTCGTTCACATCATGACCGATCATGTGGATACCGAGGATCTGGCCCGTGGACCGCTCGGCCACGACCTTCACGAACCCTTCTGTCTCTGCCACGGCGATCGCCTTGCCCAGCGCAGCGAATGGGAATTTGCCCGTGGCGACGTCAAAACCGGCGTCTTTCGCGGCGGCTTCGGTGTAGCCGATCGAGCCGACCTGGGGCTGGGCGAAGGTCGCCCGGGGCATCTGGACGTAGTCGAGGGGAGTCACATCGCGTCCGGCAATGTGCTCGGCGGCGATAACTCCCTGCTGCATGGCGACATGCGCAAGCATCAGCTTTCCCGTCACGTCCCCGATGCTGTAGATGCCTTCCACGTTCGTCTGCATGCGCTCATCCACGACCACGAAGCCGCGCTCGGTTTCCACGTTGGCTGACTCGAGGTTCAAACCCTCGGTGTGCGGCACGAATCCAATCGCCACAAGCACGACATCCGCCTCGATCTTCGAGACCTCGTCGCCCTTCCTGGTTGTCACCGTCGCCATCGTCGCATCGACCTTTACGCCTTCGACGCGCGTGCCCACCCGGCAATCGATCCCGCGGTTGTCGAACGACCGGGCCATAGCGCGACTGATCTCGGGGTCCTCCAGTGGCAGGACGGAGTCGAGCATCTCCACGACCGTGACCTGGGAGCCGTAGCTTGCCCAGATGTGGGCAAACTCGATGCCCACCGGTCCGGCGCCGATGATCACGGCCCGCGCCGGGACTTCCTTGCGGGCCAGGGCTTCGCGGCTGGTGAGCACTACGGTGCCGTCGATAGCGACGCCCGGGAGCATGCGGGTCGATGCGCCGGTAGCGATGATGATGGCTTTTGTTTCGTACGTTTTGCCCGCGCACTCGATGTGGGTAGCGTCCGACAGCGCCGCTTCGCCTTCGACGACGGTGACTCCGTTGTCGCGGAGCAGGCCTTCGACGCCGCCCACGAGTCGGTCGACGACCTTGCGGCTGCGGTCGATGGCGCTGCCGAAATCAAACGAGGTTTCGCCGGTGGTGATTCCCCAGGTGGCACCGTCGCGCACGAGGTTCACGACATCGGCATTGCGGAGCAGCGCCTTGCTCGGAATACAGCCCCAGTTGAGGCAGAGGCCACCGACGCGTTCCTTCTCGAAAAGGACGACCCTTTTGTCAAGCTGCGCGGCACGAATGGCGGCAACATAGCCCCCGGGCCCGCCGCCAATAACTGCAACATCGTAGCTATCCATAGGCCGCACCTAGACTACCATAGTTCAAATCGTTGCCTCATCGGTCTCTTGAATCTACCGGGTGGTAGTAGTCGATGTTGAAACGGCCACGATGGAGTGCGCACACAGGGCGCGCCGTCTGTCCCGCTGATTCGAGTGTAGGAATCCCGCAGGCACTGTGCCATGAGGAATCCTCTGTATCATTGGCGACGAGAGCGAGGCACCGGATGGGCATCGAATCAACCTACGTCGAACGGCATCCGAACTCGGCCGCTCTACATGCGCGGGCGAGCAAGGTGTTGCCAAGCGGCGTTACCCACGACGCGCGTTATCAGCGGCCGTTCCCCATCTACGCTGACCACGCCGCCGGGCCCCACAAGTGGGACGTCGATGGCCATCGACTGGTTGACTACGTGATGGGCCATGGTTCCCTTCTCCTTGGCCACAACCACCCCGAGGTGCTCGAGGCGACTGCCGCTCAGCTTGCAAAAGGAACGCATTACGGTGCCAGCCACGAGCTCGAGGTGCGCTGGGCTGAGAAGGTTTGCGAACTCGTGCCGTCGGCGGAGATGGTGCGCTTCACGAGTTCCGGCACCGAAGCGACGCTGATGGCCCTTCGCCTGGCGCGGGCCGCCGCGGGCCGCCCTTCGATCCTCAAGTTCGAGCGCCACTTCCACGGCTGGCACGACTATGTGATCGCCAACTCGACCTACGGCGCCGATGCGCCTCCCGGAGTCCCGCCGGCAACGCTCGAGTCCGTCGTGGTGGTCTCCCCGGAGATGCACACCGTTCGCGAGACGCTGGCCTCCCGGCAGGACATCGGAACGGTCATCGTTGAGGCATCGGGCGCCGGTATGGGCGCCATCCCCCTGCCGCCGGGGTTTCTCCAGGAGCTGCGCGAGTACACGGCCGCCAATGGCCTGGTCATGGTGATGGACGAAGTTGTGACAGGCTTCCGGTGGTCTCCTGGCGGCGTCCAGCAAGCCGAGGGCGTTGTGCCCGACCTCACTGCGCTCGCAAAGATTCTCGCCGGCGGATTGCCCGGCGGGGCTGTCGCCGGGCGCGCCGACATTATGGAGAGGCTGTCGTTCAACGCCGAGGGCAAGGCGTTGAAGGTCGGACACCCTGGCACGTTCAATGCGAACCCGCTCAGCGCCGCAGCCGGCACCGCGGCGCTGACAAAGGTCGCCGACGGCAAGGCCCAGGCGACCGCGACGGCCAACGCGCGCACCCTCCAGGCGGGGATGAATCGTGCCTTGGCCGACCGGGGCATTCCGGGCGCGGCCTACGGCGGGGCGAGCGTCTTCCGGCTCCTTCTCGGGGCGGGCACACCGCCGGAGCCACGGGCATATGAGGCCCGCGAGTTGCCCCTCGACCTGCTCCTCGCCGGTACGAACCCCGAAGCACAGCGGCTCCTGAACCTCGCCATGGTCAACCATGGTGTCCAGTACTTCGGGAACGGCGGCATCGTCAGCGCCGTCCACACGCAGGCCGAGATCGACGACACGCTCGCCGCCTGGGACGCGTCCCTGGCCGAGTTGCAAGAAGAAGGGGTGCTGTAGGGCGCAATGGAACACACACGACTCGGCCGCACAGGACTGAAGGTTTCTCGACTCTGTCTCGGCACCATGACGTTCGGATTCCAGTGCGACGAGCAGACATCGTTCGCCATCCTCAACCGGGCCTCGGACGCCGGCATCACCTTCCTCGATACCGCCGATGTATACCCGCTCGGCGCTCCCCGTGAAGTGACAGGGAGGACCGAGGAGATCGTCGGGCGCTGGCTCACAGGCAAACGCTCAAACTACATCGTTGCAACAAAATGCTTCGGCCGGACCGGGCCTAACCAGTGGGACATGGGCGCTTCGCGCAAGCACATTCTCGACGCCGTCGACGCCTCCCTCCGCCGTCTCCAGACGGACTACATCGACCTCTACCAGCTCCATGGTTTCGACCCCGAGACCCCGATCGATGAGACGCTGCGCGCGCTTGAAGACGTCGTGCGCTCGGGCAAGGTGCGCTACATCGGCTGTTCGAATTGGCTGTCCTACCAGCTGGCGCGCTCGCTCGGGCGCAGCGAGGCGATGGGCATCGTGCGTATGGACAGCGTCCAGCCCCGCTACAACCTGCTCTTCCGCGAGATAGAACGCGAACTGATCCCGCTCTGTGATGGCGACGGCGTTGGTGTCATTCCCTACAACCCGATCGCTGGCGGCCTGCTCAGTGGCAAGCACAACCGCGAAGAGGGCCCGGAGGAAGGGTCACGCTTCACCCTCGGGTCGGCAGGCCCACGCTACCAGGACCGCTATTGGCACGAAGGCATGTTCGAGACGGTTGAACAGCTCCGTCCGCTCGCTGCGTCGGCGGGAATGTCGATGGTCCAGATGAGCGTCGCCTGGGTGCTCGCGAATCCCACGATTACGGCGCCAATCGTTGGGGCCAGCCGCCCTGAACAGCTGGCCGACTCCATCGCTGCGGTGGAAACGCCACTGCCCCCGGAACTGAAGGCACAGCTCGACGAGCTGACAGCTGTCTATCGGCGCGGCGACTCGCCCCGTTAACCGTGGTGGACGAACTCCTGCCGGCTTGTTCCGACCGGTCGTGCTACGGCAAAGATCGACCCGATCGTGGATCAGTGGACGTTGCGGCGCTCTATCTCGTGATCGCCGGCGCCTGCGCCAGGCTCACGACATGGGACGGCGGGCCAAGCCCCGGGGGATCGGCGGCGGCCAGCAACGGCGCGATACACAGTGAACTGTTGGGGGCTTTGCGGGATTAGAAAACGCCCCGAAGGCGACGAGCGCCCCGGGGCGGCCAGGTTCGCGAAGGTTAGGCGGTTGCCTTTCCAATCTTGAACATTCGTGTGCCACACTCGGGGCAGGTGCCCTCGGTGGCGGGCTTGCCGTTCTTCATCGTGATGGGCTTGGGGCTCTTCATCTCGCGCTTGGTTCGGCACTTCAGGCAGTACGCTTCCACGTGTTCCTCCTCGCTCTTCGGCGACGAGCCTCGAATTGTTCTAGCGCTTATGCGGATTCGCATACACGCCCGAGGCTCACAGCATGATAGCTTTCACTCGCGACCTGTCAAGCGCTCCGCGAATCTGAATAAGACATAACGTAGATTCAGGCTAGTTCGAGTGCGTCAAGACCGGCAAGGACCTTCGTACAGCGCATGGTTCCATCGGCGAGATGCGTGGCGATCCCGACCAGCATTTCGGTACCGGTGGTGACCACAATTGGGCCTATGGCTGCACTGCCAGCGGTCCCTTTGATGGCCAGTCCGTCGGCGAGGCGACGTGCGTCGGCCGCGGTCACGCGCACGCACGGAAGATGGCTGAGACCCGCCTGGAGCGGGAGCAGGAGCGCGTTGCGGTCTTCGGCGGGGGCCCTGCCGATGACTTCCAGCGTACGAGCCGAGTCGACGGAGAATGGCCCAGCTTCGAGGCGCCTGAGCGAGGCCAGGTGCGCGCCGCATCCGAGCACTTCGCCGATGTCGCGGGCAAGGCTGCGTACATAGGTACCGGCGCCGCACCGCAGTTCTACATCTAAGGATTCCCCCTCCGCGCGTAGCTGTAGCGCAAGTTCGTGGACGACGACCTGGCGAGGCGCGAGGGGGGCAACGCCGCCCCGGCGCGCGACGGCGTAGGCCCGGACGCCGGAGGTCTTGACCGCGCTGTACTGGGGCGGCACCTGCTCCAGCACGCCCGTGAAGCGCTGCGCGATTGACTTGAGCATTTCTTCAGTGAGAGGAGGCACCGGGCGTTCGGCGAGTGCCTTCCCCTCGGCGTCGTCAGTCTCGGTGGTGACCCCGAGGCGAATGACGCCGCTGTACACCTTTTCGTGCCCGGTCATGTACTCCACGAGACGCGTCGCTCTACCAAGGCAGACCACCAGCAAGCCCGTCGCCGCGGGGTCGAGGGTGCCGGTATGGCCGACTCTCTTCTGGCCGAACAGGCCACGGACCTTTGCCACGACATCGTGGCTCGTCCATCCCGCTTCTTTGTCGACGAGCAGGATGCCGTTATGCGCGGGTGGCGACGAACTCATCCGCCGCCGTCCGGGTGGTTCACTTCCCGGATCAAGTTTGACAGGCGGTCGGCAGTTTCCATGGAGCGATCGATCTTGAAGGTCAGTTTGGGAACGGCGCGCATCCGAAGACGTCTCACGAGCTGCTCGTGCAGGAACGTGGCGGAGTGTTGGAGCCCGGCTACGGCTTCGGGCCCTTCGTCCGATTGCAGGCAGGAGACGTAGACATCGGCGTGCTTCAGGTCCGGTGACACATGGACCCCGGTGACCGAGACGAACCGGCCCTCCACGCGCGGATCCTTGATGTGGAGCTGGACGAGTTCGCCCAGCTCCTCCCGGAGCAATTCGTTGACCCTTTCGGTTCGGCGGCTCATGCGGTCCGCTCCCGCGGACGGGTGCTAGTTCACCCGCTCCTGGTGGAAGAACTCGAGCACGTCGCCGATCTCAAACTTGTCGAAGTTGTTGAGCACGACGCCACACTCGAATCCGTTTTGCACCTCACGGACATCATCCTTGATGCGGCGGAGGCCATCGCATCGGCTCTTCGTCAGCTCGTTTCCGCCGCGCAGGACGCGCACCTCGCTACCCCGGCGAAGGGTGCCGTCGGTGACGTAGCAGCCCGCAATACCGCCGAGACGGCTGGACTTGAACGTCTCCCGCACTTCCGCATGTCCGTCGATTCGAGGCTCGTAAACGGGCTCGTACATGCCCGCAAGCGCCTTCTCGATGTCCTCAATCATCTGGTAGATGATCGTGTACTCGCGGATTTCGACGCCTGCGACTTCTGCCTGGCGCCGGGCCGAGGGCTCCGTCTTGGTGTTGAACCCGAGGACGATGCCGTTCGACGCCTGCGCAAGCATCACGTCGGAGTCACTGATCGGGCCGGTCGCCGTGTGGATGACCTTGACCTTGATCTCTTCGTTGCTGAGTTGCTCCAGCGAACTGCGGACCGCTTCGGCGCTGCCCTGGACATCCGCTTTCACGATCAGGATGAGTTCCTTCAACTTGCCGGAGCTGATCTCGTTGAAGAGCGTGTCGAGATTGACGCGCGCGTGTGCCGAATCGTCTTGCTCTTCGCGGTGCCGTCGGCGTTCGTCGACGATGCGGCGGGCTTCTTTCTCATCGGAGACCACGCGGAATCGTTCGCCCGCTTCCGGGACGTCCGCCAGCCCCATCACGGCGATGGGCATGGCCGGTGCGGCTTCTTTCACGCGGTTTCCCGCGTCGTCGAACATCGCCTTCACTTTGCCCGAGATTTCATCTACGACCAGAGCATCACCCTGGCGCAGCGTGCCGCCCTGGACGAGCAACGTGGCGATCGGCCCACGGTTGGGGTCGAGCTGTGCTTCCACCACCACGCCGTTGGCGGCCCTGTTGGGGTTCGCCTTCAATTCTGAGATCTCTGCGACGAGGTTGATCGCCTCGAGCAGGTTGTCTAACCCCTCGCCTGTCGTTGCGGAGACGTTCACGGCAACGACATCGCCGCCGTAGTCTTCGACGACGACGCTGTGTTCGGTGAGTTGCGACTTCACCCGGTCGGGATTCGCCGCCGGCAGATCGCTCTTGTTGACCGCCACGATCATGGGGACGCCGGCTGCCTTCACATGGTTGATAGCCTCAATGGTCTGGGGCATCACTCCGTCGTCTGCGGCAACGACCAGGATCGCGATATCGGTGACGTTCGCGCCACGGGCTCGCATGGCGGTAAACGCGGCATGGCCCGGTGTATCGATGAAGGTGATCGTCTTCCCGGCAGCCTCGGTCTGGTAAGCGCCGATATGCTGGGTGATCCCTCCGGCTTCGCCTTCGGTCACTTTCGTCTTGCGAATGGCATCGAGGAGGCTCGTCTTGCCGTGGTCGACGTGGCCAAGGATGGTTACCACGGCCGGCCGGTCGACCAGCGTCGAAGGGTCGTCTTCGACGGCCTCTTCCGGTTCAGGCTCGGGGGCAGCGGCAGCCGCGGCAGCGCCCGCCTCTTCGGGCTCCAGGCCCAGGTCGAGGGCGATCGTGGCCGCCGTGTCGTAGTCGATGCTCTGGTTTTGTGCGGCCATGATCCCGTTGGTCATGAGCCGTTTGATGATTTCGACAGGCGAAACCCCGGCCAGGTCGCCCAGTTCCTTCACGGTCAAGGCCGGTGGAATGGCGATTGTCCGGGATCGCGTCGATGGTTTTGCGGTCATCGTCAGTCAATCCCTTCCGCTGACAGCCCAAGGCCGAAGCCGGTCAGTGCTTCAAGGTCTCCCGGTGCCAGGCTTGTGCGCAGTGCGTGACTTATCGTACCGCCTTTGAGCCCTTTCTCCCAACATGACGGGTTGGCATGCAAGTATGCGCCCCGTCCTTTTGCCTTGCCGGACGGGTCGACTTCCACGCTGCCCTCGGGGGTCCGCACGATGCGGATGAACGCCCGTTTGCCCGCCCGCTGGCGGCAGGCGATACAGGTGCGTTCGGGGACGGCACGGGGCCGGATCCCTTTCGTCGTCGCCAAGGCGCCCTCCCGCTAGTGGATGCGCCCCGAGTAGTCGATCTCTTCCATGTCCTCTTCCACCTCGTCCACCACGCGCGCCGCGCGCCGGCGCTTTGCCTTACGCGCGGCATCGTCCTCGTCCTCGCGCTTGGGCAGCACGTCTTCGGCGAAGCGGATGGCGGTCGGCCAATCTTCCGGGGCGACCATGGTAGGCACTTCGTACTCTTCCTCGTCGTCGTCGACCTTCTCTTCGCCGTAGGTCTCCGATTCGCGTTCCTCGCGGTCCGGGACTTCCATCTGGGCGAGGGCAGCCTGGAACGAGACGTCCTCTTCCTCGGATTCCACGGACGCGGCCGCCGGCTCCACGACCGGAGCAGGTACAGGCAGCGGTGTCGAAGGTTCCGGTGGTGCCACGACTTCCAGTTCGGCCACAAGGTCGACATCGAGCTCTTCGCCGGCGAAGCCGGGCTCGAAGGTCGAAGGCGCCTCCACGATGCCTGTCCCGTCGCGTTCGGCGGCAGACTCACTGTGGATGCTAATCTTCCAACCGGTGAGCTTGGCGGCGAGGCGGGCGTTCTGGCCTTCCTTGCCGATGGCCAGCGAGAGCATGGCATCCGGTACGGTGACGAGGGCCGAATGCGCCGAGGCGTCGGCTTCCACCGCGGTCACCTGGGCGGGGCTCAGGGCGTTGGCGATGAACTGGGCGGGGTCCGGGTCCCATTTGATGATGTCGATGCGCTCACCGTTGAGCTCGTTGACGATGTTCTGGATCCGCGAACCGCGCATGCCGACGCAGGCGCCGATCGGGTCGATGTTCTGCATCCGTGTGGTCACGGCGACCTTGCTTCGGAAGCCACCTTCGCGCGCGACCGATTTCACGATCACGGTGCCGTTGGCAACTTCGGGCACTTCCGCCTCAAGCAGCCGGCGGAGGAGCCAGCGGTGCGAGCGCGAGACAACGACGGGCGGGCCCTTCGCGTCGCGCTCTACCTTCATGATCACGACTTTGAGGCGCTGGTTGGAGCGGGGGTGCTCATTGCGCACCTGTTCGCTGCCGGGAAGTACGGCTTCGGTACCACGACCGATCTCGACGAGCATCTGGCGGGGCTCGACGCGCTGGACGTTGGCCACCACGATTTCGCCGACCTTGTCGGCGTACTCTTCGTAGACGGACTCACGCTCGGCGTCGCGAAGGCGCTGGAGGACGACCTGCTTGGCCGTCTGTGCGGCGATGCGGCCAGCGTTCTCCGGGATCTTCATCTCGAAGTCGAGGACATCGCCGTCGGTCACGTTAGGGCGATAGCGTCGTGCCTCATCAAGCGAGATTTCGAGGTTCGGTTCCTCGACATCCTTGACCACGGTCTTCTGCAGGTAGGCGTGGATCTCGCCCGTTTCGCCGTTGATCTTGACGAACACGTTCGGTGCATCGTCGCCGTCGCGCCGGTAGGCCGATGCCAGTGCCGCTTCAACTGCCTCGAAGACGACCTCTTTCGCGAGGTTCTTTTCGGCTGCAAGCTGTCCGATCGCCAGGAGTGTATCGCTCTTCATACGCCTCAACTAAAAAGGTGGGCACTTGGGCCCACCTTTCGAATGGAATGCCTTGGTTCTGCAGTGTAGCACGCCCCCCGCAGCGAAATACAACAGTTTGCGCTCTTGTTAAAGCGACCTGATGCGGGCGACAACCTCGTCTGGCGGCACGATCTCCATCTCCCCGCTGCGACGGTTGCGCATCTCCACGCCGCCCTTTGCGAGCGCCCGAGGCCCGACGGTCAGGCGGACCGGCATCCCGAGAAGATCGGCGTCCTTGAACTTGATCCCTGGCGAATCATCCCGGTCATCAGTCAGTACGCTCATCCCGGCGGCTTCGAGGTCTGCTTCGAGCTTTTCGAGGGTTCGCGCGACGATCAGTTCGTCCAGGTCAAGGGCAACGATGTGGACGTCGTACGGCGTAACATCCTTCGGCCAGATGATGCCATCCTTGTCGTGGTTCGCTTCGATCACGGCAGCGAGCATCCGCTCGACGCCGATGCCGTAGCAGCCCATCACCGTCTCGTTGCGTTCGCCCGCGCTGTTGAGGAAGCGGACATCGAGCGCCTCCGAATACATCGTCCCCAGCTTAAAGACGTGGCCCATCTCGATACCACGCTTCTCCGTCAGAACACCGTCGCAACGAGCGCAATGATCTCCGGCCCGTGCGAGGGCAATGTCAGCCACCACGGCCGCCTCCCAGTCGCGACCGTAGTTCACGTTTCGAAGATGCCAGTCGGTCTCGTTGGCGCCGGCAACAAGGTTCGGCGCAACCGTCACGCTCCGATCGGCGACGACTTTGATCCCTGTGATACCCACCGGCGAGGCTGATCCCGCGACCAGTCCTGCCGCCCGCACTTCGCGGTCCTCCATCTGCTTGACGTTCGTTGCCTTCAGGGTGTTTGCCAGCTTGATCTCGTTCACATCGAGGTCGCCGCGGATCACGACGAAGACGGGCACACCGTCGGCGGTGACAAAGACAGCCTTGGCGGTTTGCCGCTCCTCGATGTTGAGGAACTTTGCGAGGTCGGCGATTGTCTTTTGGCCGGGTGTGTGCACGCGCTCCATGGGGAGAGGGTCGCCGGCAACAGGCTCGGGAATCTTGAACTCCGCCTTCTCGGCATTCGCTGCATATCCGCAGGAATCGCAGAGCAGGATCGTGTCTTCGCCGCTATCGGTCAGGAAGATGAACTCCTGGGAATCCTTGCCGCCGATCGCTCCGGAGTCGGCATCCACCGGGATCACCGGTACGCCACCGCGTTCGAAGATGCGGAAGTAGGCGTCATAGGCGAGCTGGTAGGACTGGTCGAGCGCCTCCCAGTCAGCATCGAAGCTGTAGGCATCCATCATGGCGAACTCGCGGACGCGAATGAGGCCACCGCGAGGCCGGGCTTCGTCTCGGAACTTCGTCTGGATCTGGTACAGGGTCACCGGCAGGTCGCGATAGCTCTGGATGTGGCGGGCGGCGAGGAGGCTCACCATCTCTTCGTGTGTCGGACCAAGGACGAAGTCGCGTTCGCGGCGATCTTGCAGGCGGAAGAGAACGTCAACGGTCGCGTCGCGCCCGGACTGGATCCATGGCTCGCGCGGCTGCAGCGCCGGGAGGTGCACTTCCTGGGCGCCGCTGCGGTCCATCTCCTGGCGGATCAGTTCCTCAATGCGGCGGTGTACGCGCCATCCCATCGGCGTGTAGCTATAGATGCCGGCCGCGACGGGGACAACGAGACCGGCGCGCAGCAGTAGCTTGTGGCTGGGCAGCTCAGCTTCCGCGGGTGCTTCCCGCAGGGTCTTCAGCATCATCCGGCTCATGCGCATTGGCGTTTCTCGCGTTCCGTGGGTGTATGCAGACTGTGGAGGCGCCGCGCAGGGGTCAAGTGGGCGGCCGCCTCGGGAACTCTGAAATCCTGACTTTGCCTTGTCTGACAAGTAGGAATTTCCTACAGTGTGAGTATGACTGACGTAGCGCGAGTGTCCGAAAAGGGGCAGGTGACCATCCCGAAGCGACTTCGGGAGCGGATGGGCATCGCACCGGGCGACGTGCTCGAATTTCGCGAGGAGCACGGCACGCTCGTTGCTGCCAAAAGCCAGGCCACGGGTCGCTTTCAGCACCTGTTCGGGGTCCTCAAGCTCGATGGCACCGTCGATGAGGTGGTCGATGAAATGCGTGGCCCGGCCGATGGCGCGTGATAACGGCTGTCGACACCAATGTCTTGCTCGACGCTCTTTCGGGCGACGAGCGCTACGGTCGACGCGCCGTCGAGCACCTTGAAGAAGCCGCCCAACACGGCGCCCTCGTCGCCTGCGAGGTGGTCGTAGCTGAAATTGCGGCTGCGTTTCGCGATGCGGCGGCGGCGCGCAACACCCTCAGCGAACTCGGGATCTCGATGACTCCGCTAGTTGAGGCTTCTGCGTTCACCGCCGGTTTCGCGTGGCGCGAGTATCGGCGACGGGGAGGTCCCCGGACCCAGTTGGTTGCGGACTTCCTCGTGGGCGCGCATGCCCTGCACCAGGCTGACGCGCTGTTGAGCCGTGACCGCGGGTTCGTCCGCCGCTACTTCCCCTCGTTGCTCCTGATCGACCCATCCGACCCCTCCTAGAGTGCCTCGGTCGTGCCCGTGTCAGCGCCGTGGCTTTGCGAGGTCATCCGTGTCGATCATCAGCGTTACCGGGCCGTCGTTGACGAGCTCGACCTCCATGTGGGCGCCGAAAATGCCTCGTTCCACCCGCAATCCGGACTCCTCCAGGGCTTCGCAGAACCGCTCGTAGAGTTGCTGCCCAGGCTCCGGGGGCGCGGCGTCGGTGAAAGAAGGCCGCCTGCCCCGGCGGACGTCGCCGTAGAGCGTGAACTGACTGACGCACAACACTTCGCCATCGACTTCCTTGAGGCCGAGGTTCATCTTGCCGTCTGTGTCCTCGAAGAGGCGCAGGGCTCCGACTTTCAGCGCTAGCGTTTCGGCCTCAGTGCGCGTGTCGGCGCTGCCCACACCGACTAGGACCAGGAAGCCTTGCCCGACGGCGCCGACTACGGAACCGTCGACCGTGACGGATGCCCGGCCGACACGCTGGACCAGGGCGCGCATGGCAAGCCGCTAGACGGCGGCTTCGCTCGCGGAGTCAGTGTTCTTGGACGATTTGGACTTGCTCTCGGACTTCGGCTCGGACTTCTTGGAGGCCTTCGTTGTCGTGCTCTCCTTGGGCGAGTCGTCGCTCGAGCCGGAATCGCCGTCCGCGCCGCTTTCGACGGGCACACGTCCGGGCTTGTTGTCGGTGATGTAGAACCCGCTGCCCTTGAAGACGACCGTGGGCGCGTGAAGGATGCGCTTGGCGACGCCCTTCCCGCACTTTTCACAGGTGTGGGTAGTCTCGGCCGAGAAGCTCTGCTGGAGTTCATACCGCTTCTTGCAGGCCTGGCATTGGTATTCGTAGATAGGCACGAGGGTTCCTCCGGGGCGCACTGGCAACCGTATCAAAATAGTAGCCCCGCTTGGCACTCGGCTGTCAAGAGTGCTAAGCCATCTCTCGCCGATGGGCCATGGTTGGCGTCAGCCCTACACTTATCCGCGGAGAGGTGTCCGAGTGGTTTAAGGAGCTCGTCTTGAAAACGAGTGTGGGTCACACCACCGTGGGTTCGAATCCCACCCTCTCCGCCAGCCTTCTCCCTTCCCCCTCGCCAGCGTAGGCTGCAATCCCACACAGACCCTCCCAGGAGACCTTCGATGAAGCTGCACGAGTACCAGGCCCGCGACCTGCTGGCGAAGCACGGCGTCGCCGTTACCGGGGGGCGCGTCGCCTCTACACCGGCTGATGCGAGGAAGATTGCAGAGGAGCTGGGCGGCAAAGTCGTGGTGAAGGCCCAGATCCATGCTGGCGGTCGCGGAAAGGGCCGTCTCGTCTCCGAATCCGGCACCGCTGCCATGTACGAAAAACTGACAACCGACCCGGCGAACAACGCCGGCCAGGTGAAGGGCGAGCGTGTCGGCGGCGTCCGTCTTGCTGACACAGCTGCAGAGGCCGAGCAGGCAGCAGCAGCCATCCTCGGCAAGTACCTCGTTTCGATTCAGACCGGCCCCGAAGGCAAGCTCGTGAACAACGTCCTCGTCGCAGAACAGACGGACATCGCCAAGGAGTACTACCTCTCGGCGATCGTCGACGGTGGCGTGGGTGGCATCCTCCTCATCGCCTCGGCCGAGGGTGGCCAGGAGATCGAGCAGGTGGCCGCCACGAATCCGGGCGCGATCGTCCGCGTCGCCGTCGACCCGGCCGCCGGCTGGGACCCCTACATCGGCCGTACCCTGGCAGCGAAACTCGGTCTCAGCGGCGACCAGGCGAACCAGTTCGCCACCCTTGCCGAAGGCCTCTACAACACCGCGATGGCGACCGACGCGAGTCTCGTCGAGATCAACCCTCTCGCCGTCACGGAAGACGGCAAGGTTGTCGCCGTCGACGCCAAGCTCTCGATCGACGACAACGCCCTCTTCCGCCACAAGGACCTGGAAGAACTCCGCGATCGCACCGAGGAAGACCCGCTCGAGGTGCTGGCCCAGGACCTTGGCGTCTCCAACTTCATCAAGCTCGACGGCAACATCGGCTGCATCGTCAACGGCGCCGGCCTCGCAATGGCGACGATGGACACGATCAAGCTGGCCGGCGGCGAACCCGCAAACTTCCTCGACATCGGTACCGTCAACGACCCTCAGCGCGTCGTGAACGCCCTCAAAGTTATCCTCGAGGACGAGAACGTCGAGGCGATTCTCGTGAATATTTTCGGCGGAATGGCCCGGGTCGACATCATCGCCCAGGGCGTGATCGATGCCTTCAAGCAGATCGAGATCAAGGTTCCCGTCGTCATGCGCCTCGTCGGCACCAATCTTGCCGAGGGCGAAAAGCTCATCGACGACTCCGGTATCAACGTTGTCCGGACGAGCGAGTTGGGGGACGCGCGCCCGCAAAGCCGTGGAGGCTGCTTCGAAGGCTGCCTAGGTGCAAAGCTTCCCGGCGGCGCAGTCGATGCCTCTCCAGACTGCCAGCCCGATACTCGACGCAAGGACGGCGCCAACAAGTGCCGCGCAGGTGACGGCGACAAAGGCTGTGGGCTTGCGGGTGGCGTAGGCAAGAATCGCCGCTCCGAAGGCGGCCTCCGCGAGGGCTGCCATTCCCGGCCATCCATTCGTCCACAGCAGCCAGATGAGCATCGCTTCGCACCAGAGCCAGCCAACGAGCGGTGAGGCCACCAATCCTCGACGGAGACCCGGGCGCCAGTTCGTCAGCGCCCAACCTGTGAACGCCATCGGTGGCGCGCAGCCGAGGCCAACGAGTCCCCAAATGAAGGCGGCCCGCTCGGCTGTGTCGTAGTAGGCACGGATGCCGGTCTCCAGCAGCGTGCCGTAGTAGGCTCCCACGGCGATGACGAGCGCGATGGGGCCCCAGATCAGGGCACTCCGCCAGCTCGTGGCTGTCGCTCCTACCAGCACCGCAAGGAAGAGCCAGGTGCTGGGAATCTGCAGGACTTGCGCCCAGACTGGGCCCGGTTCGGCCACTGCGGCCGCAAACCCGAGACCACCTCCGAGCACGACCGCGGCCGCCGGCGCCAGCAGCTGTGTTGCATCGAAGATCGGCTCTGCGCGTTGTCTCCCGATTGCCACGGGCGAATCGTACGTCTTTGCGGGGCTGCTGCGATCGGACTGTAAAGGGGGAGAGGGCGAAGATTTCGGAGTCCATGCCGGTGCAGATTCGGCCCGCCACCGAGGGCGACCTCGATGCCCTCCTCGCTCTCTACGTACAGCTGAGCCCGGAAAATGCAGGCGCGGACCGGGACCTGGCTGCCGCGGGGCTCCAGACAATGTTTGCCGACACGCATGTGTCGTTGCTGGTCGCGTCGCTCGACGGGATGGTTGTCGGCACCGTCACCCTGATCGTCGTCCCGAACCTGACCCACAACGCCCGACCCTGGATCCAGCTGGAGAACATGGTGGTGGACGAATCGGTGCGCCGCTCGGGGGCCGGTCGCGCCCTGCTGGAAGCCGCCGAAGCGCTGGCTCAAGAATCCAGCGCCTACAAGATCCAGCTCCAAAGCGCTGACCACCGGCATGGCGCGCACGCCTTCTACAAATCGGCGGGATTCAAAGCGTCGTCGCTGGGGTTCCGCAAGTACTACGAGTAGCGGCTAGCTGCCGTCCTTTTGCTTCTCCAGTGCTTTGCCTAGCGCCCTGCCCTTGTCCGGCGTTGGATCCTTGATGTCGCCGTAGATCTCGCGACCTTCATGGCCCTCGGGCAGGTATTCGGTGATCGGCAGGCCTTCTTCGTTTACGAAGAGGAGGCAATGACAGTACTTAAAGATCTGCATCTCGTCGCAAGCGCAGATCCAGTCGCGGCGCTTGGCTTCTTCTTCGCGGGGCAGGTAGAGCCCTTCGGGCCAGTCCCCATTTTCGTCCTTGGTGGGATAGAAGTTGCACGGGCAAATCGGACGGCCGTAATTGTCGATGTTGTCGGCCAGGCCAAGAACGACGCCTTCGGTGATGTCCCGGATCGGATGGAGGTGGGTGCCGCTCTTTTCAGCGAACTTCTCGGCGTAGTTCCACATCTTCTGGATGCTTTTCTCGCTGGGCTGTTCCTTCATGCGGTCTCCTGCTGGGTTCTTCTCCCAGCGTACGGGCCGAAGGTATGGCTTACCACCGCGCTCAAATCGTCAGGCCGCCGAGCCCCTGGACGCCCCGGACGTACTCCAGTTCGCCAACGTGACGATAGCCGTGACTGAGGCACATGCCGTAGATGCCGTTCCAGAGTGACATCTCGCCGACCGGCTTGATCACCACCGTCCGGCTGTTGAACTCCTCTGGCGACATCGCCGCGAGATAGGCGTCCGTCGCTTTCCAGACGTCCTGCTGGTACTCCAGCCACTTCGCGACGTTGTTGACCTGGACGGCGTTCGCTTCGTCCTCGGTCATGCCGGTGCCCTGCGCGTTGCGGGGCAGGCCGAACGCCTCATGATATTCGCCTTCGAGCCAGACGGTCGGCTTTCGCTGCGTCACGAACTGAATGATGTTGTCTTCCGTGCGGACGTAGTGCCAGAGGCTGAAGAAGCCACTCACACCGCCCTCGGACGGCCGGAAGTTCAATTGGTCGGCGGTCATTCCCTCGACGGCCTTGTCGAGCATGCCGTGCATGCTGTTCAGCCCTGAACGAAGGATGGAAAGGGGGGTCATTTCGGCCATCGGTGCGGTACCTCCATGGGTAAGGCCGCATCATCCGGGATGGCAGGGGCGCTGGCAAAGAGGCTCAGGCGGCCTCGCGAGGCGCCTCGAGCGTATAACCGCTTCCCCAGCGATTCACGATGTAGATGGGGTTGCTGGGGTCGTCCTCAATCTTCTGGCGGAGATAGCGGACGTAGAGGCGGAGGTAGTGCGTTTCTCCGGCGTACTGGTCGCCCCAGACGCGGGCGATGAGCGCCTTTGAGGGCACGACGTCGCCAGCGTGCTCGGCCAGCGTGACGAGGAGTCGGAACTCTGTCGGGGACAGCTGGACGATCTGACCTCGCTTGCGGACAACGCGCCCGCCGAGGTCGATCTCGAGGTCGCCCACGTGGAAGACATCGGGGTCGTCCTCGCCTTCGCCTTCGCTCACCACTTCCCGGGAGAAGCGGCGGAACATGGCCCGCAGACGGAGATCGATCTCACGTGTCGACACCCGTGGGCTGCAGAAGTCGTCGGCGCCGGCTTCGAAGCAGCGGGTCATCTCATCGAGGTCGCCGATAGTGCCGATGACCAGCAACGGCGCCTCACTCGCCAGGCGGATGTCGCCCGTAATTTCGGCTGACGGGCTCCGCGGTTTTTCAAGGTCGAGGACGACTGCGTCGGGGGAGAACTCGCGGACAAAGCCGGCAGCGCGACTCGGGTCCCCACAGGCGCCAACACGGTAGCCCATCTCGTCCAGGCTCCGGGCGCGCCGGTAGGCCCGCTCCAGCCCCTCGGAGACGATCACCAGCCGTGCACCCACGAGGGGCTGCAGATGCTGTTCGACCGTTGAGTAGTGGAACTGAACCACGCGTATTGCTCCGCCGATGGGGTATTTCCCCGATGCTCAGTCACCTGCCGTCTGACGACACACAGGTTGTGAAGCCACCGCCGTTCGGTCTCATCCTCATCCTTGGCGCCTTCGCTTCGCTGTCGGCGATGGTGCTGGAGAGCATGCCCGCTTCGGCGGCGGATCCGGGACTGGCCCTATCACAAGCATCGGCTGGCATCGTGGAACCTGCGCCCGTCGCGGGCGCAGACGGCCTATCTGTCACCAAACCATCACCTGAGCCCGAAAGCGTGGATTGGTCGCCGACGGCCATAGTGACGGCCGACACCAACGGCGCCGCAGCCGCGGATCTCGCGGACGCCCCCGAACCCACTCCCGTGCCGCAGGTGGCAAGCCTTCCCGACGGCGTCAATCGCAGTCAGTCGCAGCCGTTGCAGGGCATAGCGGAGTTCGAACAGACTCTGCTCGACGACATGAATGCCGCCCGTGGCGACGAAGGCGTGGCTCCTCTCGTCCGCAACGAAGACCTCGATGGCGTCGCTCTCGCCCGGGCCCGAAACCTGGTGGAGCTCGGCTACTTCGACCATTACGCGCCCGATGGCACGAGCGCCTTCTCCGAACTCGCCGCCCGGGGGCTCCCCTACTACATCGCCGGCGAGAACCTGGCCCGCAACAACTATCCGCCGAACCAGACCGTGCTCACCGCCTTCGAGGGCCTGATGGCGAGCCCCGGCCACCGTGCGAACATCCTTGAGCCGCGCTACGGGGCTGTTGGTGTCGCCGCTGTCCGTGATGGCAACGTTTGGCTCTATGTGACGGTGTTCACCAACCCGCGCTAGGCTGGCGGGAAGCTAACTAGATGGACGGCTCCACCAGGCAGATCAATAGTGGGAGTGGAATCATTTTGGGTCCTCTAAGGTATGGCCGAGTTTCGCACCCGGTATTGCCGTTGCGGGCGTTGGTGCGTGGTTCGTTCTTGCTGTCATTCATTATTTTTTCATGGGCGTGCAGTACCGGGGACCCCGGACGGGCGTCGCTCGAAGAGTCTCTTTCTTCAGCTCTTTCGGCTCTAGCACCTGACGACGCATCGTTGGTTCGATCTCATTATGGCGGTTGCGATCCGGCGAAACCGAATCCGGATTGTTTCGTGGCGAATCTATGGTGGCCCGACGTAGACTATCGGCATCGAGTGGCGCTCGTCGAGGCCACAGTCGCTCGAGAGAAATGGGATGTTGTCCAAGTGAACGACAATAGCGGGGGCACCATATTCTTTCTACAGCGCGCAGATTTCACTGCATTTGTGAGTATACTGATCGACTCGTCCATCGAGAAATGTAGCTCCACTGTTGACACCTTATTTTCCGAGTCGCAGACAGTCGTATGCTGGGATGTCGTACAGGTATATGCGCCCGACTGAATTGGTGGCAAGAGGCACGCAACGCCGACCTCGACGGCGTCGCTCTCGCCCGGGCCCGAAACCTGGTGGAGCTTGGCTACTTCGACCATTACGCGCCCGATGGCACGAGCGCCTTCTCCGAACTCGCCGCCCGGGGGCTCCCCTACTACATCGCCGGCGAGAACCTGGCCCGCAACAACTATCCGCCGAACCAGACCGTGCTCACCGCCTTCGAGGGCCTGATGGCGAGCCCCGGCCACCGTGCGAACATCCTTGAGCCGCGCTACGGGGCTGTTGGTGTCGCCGCTGTCCGTGATGGCAACGTTTGGCTCTACGTGACGGTGTTTACCAATCCGCGCTAGCGCTTCCGCGCCGCCACGAGCGTGATGACCAGCGGCCGCGTCACCCGCCCCTCGTAGCGGGCGTCGATTAGCTCTCCCAACTCGGCAATCAGGCTTTCTCGCTTCTCAACGTCCATGGCCCGCATGTTCGAATATGAGCGCATGAGGTCCTCGTAGTCAGGCCGCAGGTAAGTCTGGTCCCAACGGTAGCGAAACAGGACCGGCTCTCCGAAGTGCGGCGACTCGCTGATCTCCTCCAGCGCCGGCGGCACAGCATCGTCGGGCCCATCCAGTTCCGGTGGCGTGCCGTCCTCGTACCTGCTGTAGATCGCCTGTGAAGCGGCGAAATAGCCGCGGTCGCTGTCCGCCTGCACCTGGACCGTATCCACTATCGCGAGCGTGCCGTTGTTGTTCAGCAGCGCGGCTGCCCGGGGAACCCTGCGTTGCGGGTCCATCCAGTGCCAGGCGGTAGCAGAGAACACGACATCAAAGCTCGCCTCGGGGAGGGCGACTGTCTCGAACGGTTCGGCGGTGACTGTGAGGTTCTGATTGCCCGCGAACTTTGCCCGGGTGAACGCGGCCAGCTCCCGACCGATTTCCACGGCCGTCACCAGCGCTCCCCGCTCCAGCAACGATGCAGTGGCTTTGCCCGTGCCGGCGCCCGCTTCGCAGATGCGCAACGGTCCGAGCTTGTTCACGAACCGCCAGAGCGCGTCAAAGAGCGCCGGTGGATACGAGGGTCGCACGCGGTCATAGACCACCGGGTCCTCATCGAAGGTGAGCCGGAGGTCCTTCATCGCGGGAAATCCACCTGGGGGGTGCTGGTGGGCGGTGAGGGGCTCGAACCCCCGACCCCCTCGGTGTAAACGAGGTGCTCTGGCCAACTGAGCTAACCGCCCTCAGGCCAGTGTAGTGGCCGGCTCCAATAGCCTCATCCGCAGCTAGCGGGCTGCGGCTATCCCCTGGATCACGGCGACGGCGCCATCAGGGTCGAGCCGGGAAGCGCGGAGCTCAGCAAGCCAGCCGCGGAAACCCCCTTCATCCCATGTCCCGGTGCGGCGATAAGGCGCCAGGTCCGGGTAGCGCCTGGCGGCGGCTCGCAGGTCCATCAACGATCGATTTCGCTCGATCACGGCGGCGGCTTCGCCCGAGGCAAACGCCTCCTCAACCTTGCGGTTCGCCCGACCGAGCGCCTCCGAGACCAGCGAAGGCGATTCCAGGTACTCCTCGACCGTGTGCGCCGAGAGCAGCTTCGCCGCCGTGAGCGTCCCGATGCCCGGCACGCCCGGCAGGTCGTCGCTGCTGTCGCCACTCAACGCGCGGTAGTCCACGAATCGATCGCGGGGAAACACGATCGGGTCGCCATCCTTGGGGCGCGGCATCACCTCCGCGTCGAAGTTCTCGTCGTCGATCAGCATCTTCTTGACGAACGAGAAGATGGACACCCGCCCATCAACGAGCTGGAGGAAGTCCCGGTCGGAGGAGACGATTCGTACTGGCCCCGGCGTTTTCAAGGTGAGTGTTGCCGCAAGGTCGTCGGCTTCCGTGTTTTCGCCGCGAAGGATCGTGATCGGCATGCAGCCGAGGGCGGCCTCTGAGAACTGGCGGATGGCCTCGAGGACGTAGGGCTCGTTGTCGATGAAGGCGGATTGACCTTCCCGGCCGGTCTGGTAGGCAGGCCAGATCTCCCGGCGCCGCAGCGGCCTTCCGTGGTCGAAGACGACGGCGAGGTGGGTGACCGGCGGAAAGCGCTCGTCGGGTGTCAGGCTGAGTTGCGGGGATGCCTCGAAGGGGGCGCCGCCGCGAGCGACTGTGCCGATGACGCTCTGGCTAAGCCCGAGCAGTGTCGCCCGCACGTGTTGTTCCGGCGTCTCGGCGCCCATGGCCCGGCCCAGCGAGTGAAACGCCGCCCACGCGAGATTGTTGCCATCGGCAATGACGAGCATGTGGGCCATCCTACCCGCCGGTCGCCCTGTGCTCCGGTACCATGAATGGGTGACAATCCCCGTGCGTATCGCCGTCCTTGGTTCGACAGGTTCCGTTGGCTCGCAGGCACTCGACGTCATCGAGCGTTTCCCGGACCGCTTTCAGGTGACCGCGCTCGCCGCTGGCAACAACACCGCGCTCCTGGCAGAACAGGTAGCGCGTCTGAAGCCCCGCTACGCCTGGGCCGAAGCGACTTCGCCCGCTCTCGATGACGCGATTGCTGTGTCAGGGGCCGAGCGGATGCCGGTCGATGAGATGGCCATCGTCGACGGGGTCGACCTCGTCCTCGTTGGGACGGCCGGGTCTGCCGGTCTGCTTCCGACTCTGCGTGCGCTCGAATCTGGAAAGCCGGTGGCGATTGCAAACAAGGAAGTGCTGGTGATGGCCGGCCACCTGGTGCGCCGCGCGCTGGCCGGACGCGACGAGCTGCTTCGTCCGGTCGACTCTGAACACTCGGCCGTCTGGCAATGTCTCTGGGGCGAAAGTGGCCACGACATCCGCCGCATCCTCCTCACCGCTTCCGGCGGCGCCTTCCGCGACTTCGACACGGGGCAGCTGGCCGCGGTGACCCCTGAACAGGCGCTTAACCACCCCACCTGGAACATGGGTAGGAAGATCACGGTCGACAGCGCAAGCCTGATGAACAAGGGAATGGAGACGATCGAAGCGATGTGGCTGTTCGACGTCCCCATGGAGAAGGTCGAAGTGGTGTTGCATCGCGAGTCGATCGTCCACTCGCTCGTGGAGTTTTCAGACGGCAGCGTAAAGGCGCAGCTGGGCTACCCTGACATGCGTCTGCCTATCGAGTGCGCGCTCTCGTACCCTGATCGTATGCCAGAACCGCCGGTCGCCCCCCTCGACCTTGCCGCCGTCGGCTCGCTCAACTTCGGGCGCCCGGACCTCGATCGCTTTCCCTGCCTTGGCCTGGCAATGCAGGCCGGGGCCGAAGGCGGCACGATGCCGGCGGTCATGGCCGCCGCCGATGAGGTCGCCGTGGGGGCATTCCTCGACCGGAAGGTCGGCTTCACGGCGATACCGTCGATAATTGAGGGAGTCATGCGCCGCCACAAAACGATTCCCACCCCTGAACTCGATGCCGTGCTCGACGCCGACCGCTGGGCGCGGTCGGCCGCGAATGAGACCGTGGGGATCGCCGTCTGATGGATTTCCTCTTTGGCGGCCCGTTCCCCATCTTCCGGGCCGCGTTCCTCCTGATCGTCCTTCTCGTCCCCCTCGTGATGGTCCACGAGCTGGGGCACTTCATCTCGGCGCGCATCTTCAAGATCAAGGTGCTGGAGTTTGCCCTCGGCTTCCCGCCGCGCATCAAGGGGCTGGTCTGGCGTCGCGGCGAGACCGAATACACCGTCAACTGGCTGCCTATCGGTGGCTTCGTCCGCCTGCTCGGAGAAGAGGACCCTTCGGATCCGAGGTCGCTAGCGGCGGCCTCTGCCTGGAAGCGGCTCATCGTTATCTACTCAGGCGTCGTCATCAACCTGGTGGCGGCGATTGCGCTCTTTTCGTTCGGATTCATGCTTCCGCGGGATCGCGACCTGAGCCTTGCCCAGGTGACTTCGGTGTCGGCGGACTCGCCCGCGGCCGAGGCGGTTGTGACGGGCGAAATGCGAGACGGCAGCGAGCCGGTCCAGAGCATCCAGGTTGGCGACCTCATCCTCGAAGTTGCCGGGCGCGACATAAAGAACGTCAACGAGCTTATCTTCGCGAACCGCCTCAATCTCGGCGAGACCCAGCACTGGGTCATCAACCGCGGCGGCTCAATCCTTGATGCCTACGTCTACGCGCGCTGGAGCCCTCCAGCCGGCCAGGGCCCTACCGGAATCACGGTCGGCACGCCCAGCACCTGCAGTGACGTGGACGCGGAAGGCAACGGCATCAACTGTCAGCCGCTCTATCCGTTCACGGAATCAGTGCACTACGGACCGTGGGGTGCGCTCACGCACGGCTGGGGTGAACTCGTTGACACGGTGGTCATTACCAAGAATGAAGTCCAGGTGATGTTCGCCGGCACCTCTGGCGCGTCCCTTTCCGGCCAGGACGAGCCGGTCTTCAGCGGTCCCGTTGGCATTGCCCATACCACCGACTCGCTGGTCCAGCAGGCCGGATGGCGACCGCTGATTGAACTGGCGGGGCTCCTCAGTCTTAGCCTCGGATTCTTCAACGCGCTCCCCATACCGGGTCTCGATGGTGGCCGAGCCTTTTTCATCTTCGTCGAGATTGCACGCGGTGGGAGGCGTATCTCACCCGAACGGGAAGGGCTCGTTCACTTCGCGGGTATGGCGTTGCTCCTCGTGTTTGCCCTGGTCGTGACCTTCTTCGATGTGCAGCGGCTGGTAGTCTGAGCCCACCGTGTCGTTCGAAACGATCGCCCTCGCCGTGCTCATCAGCGGTTGGCTGGTATGCGGCGTCGTACCCTGGACCGTGCTCTCGGTCGTCACGCGTGGATCTGCCGGGCTCCCGTTGCTCCCATTGAGCATGTTTGCCGCCGTTGTCGCGGGATTGCTCGTTCCTATGCTCGGCGCCACCGGCACGACGGGGCTCTGGTTCAGTTTCGTGGCCGCGTTGTTGGTTCCGAGTGCGCTGCTCGCCATCCGTCGTTTTGCGCTCGCCGCGCCGCCGCCAGGGTCATCTGACGTCCCATCTCATGCGCCAAGATCGGTCGAATGACGCGATTCGTCCTTTCCACCATGTACGCGCAGACTGACCGTTTCGCCGACGGCGCCGACTTTGCGCGCTTCGCTGCTGATGCTGGCTACGATGCCATCGAGATTTCGCACTCCACACCGGAAGAGAAGATTGACGCGATCCGCGCCGCCGCTGTGCTCCCGATCGCCAGCGTCCACCAGCCGGCCCCGTTCCGAACGGTCTCTGGGCGCCCGAATTCGAACCTCAATCTGGCGGCAATCGATGAGCAGGAGCGGGCGCTTGCCGTCTCGCACACACTCGACAGCATTCGCCTGGCGGCCGAGGTTGGTGCCAATGCCGTCATCGTCCACCTCGGCCACCTCGGTGGCTCATCGAAGGCATGGAGCGGTGACCGTGAAGCGCGGCGACTCTACCTGGCCGGCAAGCCTCACCGCGAAGCTGCCGCGGTTGCCCTGCGGGCGCGGATGGACGACGCCCCCCGGTTCCTTGCCGCCGCCCGGAACACACTCAAGGAGCTGGTTGAGGTGGCTGGCCCGCTTGGTATAAAGCTCGGGCTCGAATCGCGCCTGAACATGCCAGAAATCCCGCTTCCCTCGGAACTCCCGGAACTGGTCGAGGGATATACGCCGGAGCAGGTGGGCTACTGGCATGACGTCGGCCATGCCGAAGTACTCGCTCGTGTCGGTTACATCGAAGCGTTCGACTGGTTTCGGCAGCCGGGTGTCACCTGCGCCGGCGCCCACGTCCACGACGTCACCCAGCTCACCGACCACCGGGCGCCCGGCAGCGGTGATGTCGACCTCGCCGCTCATGCAACGCACCTGGCCTCGCTTGAGGCGGTCACTCTGGAGATCAACCAGCACCAGACGGAAGAGAAGGTGCGGATGACGATCCCGCTGCTGAAGTCGCTGGGCTACTAGAAGACCAGTTCGACGCCGATATCGAGCGAGCCGGCGCTGTGGGTCAGCGCGCCCACTGAGATGGCATCCGGTTTTGCCGCTGCCAGCGCTTCGACCGTGCCGAGCGTGACGCCGCCGCTGACTTCGAGCTTCGCCCGCCCGGCCGTCCGCTCGACTGCGAGCCGCACGAGGTCCGGGTTCATGTTGTCGAGGAGGATCCATTCCGGTTTGGCTTCGAGGGCCGCGTCGAGCTCGTCCAGGGAGTCGATTTCGATTTCTACCGGGATTCCTGGCTTCAGCGCCCGGATCCGCGCGGCGCCCTCCGCTAGGCTGAGGTCGGCACGCGTGAGTGCTTCGCGATGGTTGTCTTTGATCATGGCCATGCTCGCGAGGTCGAGGCGATGATTCACGCCGCCTCCGCAACGTACAGCGTATTTCTCCAGCGCACGGAGGCCGGGTGTCGTCTTGCGCGTGTCGAGGATTGCGACACCGTGCGGTTTGGCGAGCGCCACGTACTTGCTCGTCTCCGTGGCCGTGGCACAGAGCCGCTGGAGGAGGTTCAGCGCGACCCGTTCGCCCTGCAGAAGAGCTCTCGCCGGGCCGTGCGCGACCAGTAGAGCCTCGCCGGTAGCAAATGCCGCACCCTCGGCAACCTTCGCTTCGACCACGATGTTTGCGTCGAGTGCAGCGTAGACCGCCGCAACCACGTTGCCGCCCGCCATCACGCCCGGTTCTCGCGCATCGAACAGTGCTTCGCCGGCGAGATCGGCCGGGACCGTCGCCAGTGATGTGACGTCGTCGCGCGCACGGTCCTCCGTCAGCGCAAGCTCGACCACTCGCGCAATCTCCGCGTCCAACGCCGGGTCAATCGGCACGTGACCACACCTGGTGGCGGCGCCACGCCTCGACGGGCTCGGGGAAGTCGCGGCGATAGTGAGCGCCGCGACTCTCTTCGCGTCGCAGGGCCGCGGTGGCCATCAACCACGCGAGCCTGGTCATCTGCATGTTTTCGAGGGCCATCCGGTCGGTTGGCTGATCGCCCGTCTCGACCGCCCTCCAGCTGGCAATGGTCCCAAGCGCTGCCTGAAGCTGGTCTGCTTCGCGCTGGATGCCGACGCTGCCCCAGAGCAGTTGTTGGAGTTCAGGACGGCTCACATGGCGGCCCCTCGCCGCGATTCGCGTTGCCGCTGGGTCGGCCTCGAGCGCTGAGATCGGCTTCCCGAAGCTCTCGACGGCGCGCTTTCCGAAGACCACGGTCTCCATCAGGGAATTCGAGGCGAGCCGGTTTGCCCCGTGAACGCCAGTGCAGGCGACCTCGCCCACCGCATAGAGGCCCGGCACCGTTGACCGGCCGTCGATGTCAGTGCGAATTCCCCCCATGAAGTAGTGGGCGGCGGGCGCGACCGGAATTGGCTCGCGGGCGATATCGATGCCGGCATCCTTGCAGAAGCGATAGATGCCCGGGAACCGGCTGGCCAGGTCGACACCGTCGATGGCCGTGCAATCGAGGAGGACAGAGTTAGCGCCACTCGCTTGCATTTCGGCGACAATCGCGCGTGCCACGACGTCGCGGGGGGCGAGTTCGGCATCGGGGTGGTAGTCCGGCATGAACCGGCGGCCATCGTGGCCAAGGAGCACCGCTCCTTCGCCCCGCACTGCTTCGGAGATCAGGAACGGCGGCTGGCCGTCGAGACGGAGAGCAGTGGGATGGAACTGGTAGAACTCGAGGTCCATCACCTCGGCCCCCGCTTCGAAAGCGAGGACGATGCCATCGCCTGTGGCGACATCCGGGTTCGTGGTATGTGAGTAAAGGTGACCGGCACCCCCGGTCGCCAGGACAACTCGGGCCGCCGTGTAGCTCTCCGTTGACCCGTCGAGAAGGTTTCGCGCCGTGACGCCTGTCACGGTCCCTTGTCCGTCGACCGCCAGCGCGGTCACGAACGCGTGGTCGAGCACGGTTATGGACGGGTCGTGGAGCTGCTCGGAAAGGGCGGTCTCGATCGCGGCGCCCGTACGGTCGCCTCCCGCGTGGAGGATGCGGTTGAAGGAGTGGGCGGCTTCCCGCCCCAGTGCTGTTTCGCCGCTGAGGGAATCGAAGCGGACGCCGTACTCGACCAGATCGCGGACGCGGGCCGGTGCTTCGCTGCAGAGCACCCGCGCGGCAGCTTCATCGACGAGTCCGGCGCCGGCGACGATGGTGTCGGCAAGGTGTGACTCAACCGAGTCGAGCGGACCAACTGCCGCCGCTATGCCGCCCTGGGCCCAGGTGGTGTTGCAGTCTTCGATGCTGCCTTTGGTGAGCACGAGGACGGGCCCGAGGTGTCGTGCTTCGAGGGCCACGAAGAGGCCGGAGATGCCACTGCCGACGACGATCGTCTCGTAGCTGCGCCGCGGCGGTGCCATGGACTTAGTGTATGCCTGACACTAAGTGTCCGCCAGCGTTCAGAAGGGCGTCTGTGGCCCCCAGGCTTTAGACTTTCGCTTGCGACTCATCTGGAGGTCGAAGCGTCTTGGCAATCCGACCGATCGTGCGTGCCGGCCATCCCGTGCTTCGGGAGAAAGCGAAGCGGGTCCGCAAAATCGACAACTCCATCCACCGCCTCATCGAGGACATGTGGGAGACGATGTACGACGCGCCCGGTGTCGGCCTTGCCGCACCCCAGATCGGCGTTGCCCTCCGCGTCGTGGTCATCGACGTCCACGATGAGGAGTATGAGCCAATCGCGCTCGTGAACCCGGAAATCGTGAAGCGGTCCGGCGAACGAAGGCTTGACGAAGGCTGCCTCTCGGTGCCGGGCTACCGTGGCGAACTCACGCGTTCCATGAAGGTGGTGGCCAAGGGCATCGACCCGGCGACGGGCCGGGAGGTCAGGGTGCGGGCCGAGGACAACCTGATGGCCGAGGCGCTCGAGCACGAAATCGACCACGTCAATGGCATCCTCTACATCGACTACCTGTCCGGGCCGGAAGCGCTCGTCCCGCTGGCCGATGCGCCGGAGCTGAAGGGAGCAGAGGTAGAGTGACTTTGATTGCGGGGCTGATGGCCCGAGAGATTCTCGATTCTCGTGGGAACCCCACGATTGAAGCATCGGTCGTCCTCGATGACGGATCGATTGGCACCGCGGCAGTGCCATCGGGCGCATCCACCGGCGCCTTCGAAGCGGTGGAGCTTCGCGATGGTGATGTCCGTCGCTACGGCGGCAAGGGTGTCCGCAAAGCCGTCTCCCACGTCGAGGGGGAGATCTCCCAGGCGTTGGAAGGCGCCCTTTCAACCGACCAGCGGATGATCGACCGGATCCTCTGCGAGCTCGATGGCACACCCAACAAGTCCCGCCTCGGTGCCAATGCACTGCTCGGTGTTTCCCTCGCGGTTGCCCGCGCTGCTGCCTATTCGTCAGGACTGCCTCTCTATGCCTATCTCGGTGGCCCGGCGGCCGGCCGGCTCCCCGTGCCCATGTTCAACATCCTCAACGGTGGCAAGCACGCGGAAGACTCGACGGACTTCCAGGAGTTCATGGTCATGCCGGTGGGAGCGCCGACCTATAGCGAAGGCCTGGCGATGGCCGTTGGCATTTATCACTCCCTGAAGTCGCTGTTGCACGAGCGCGGCTTTGCGACGTCGGTCGGTGACGAAGGGGGCTTCGCACCGTCGCTTGAGAGCAACGAAGCGGCGGTCGAAGTCGTGCTGGATGCGATTGGAGCCGCAGGCTACCGTCCCGGGGTCGACGCTATCATCGCTCTCGACCCGGCGACGACGGAGCTCTACGAGGGGGGCAAGTACGTCCTGCCCAAGGAAGGCCGGACGCTCACGTCGCAGCAGATGATCGATCACTGGGCCGGGTGGGTAGACAAGTACCCCATTCGTTCGATCGAGGACGGTTTGGCGGAGGAAGACTGGGAGGGCTGGACGAAGCTCACGGCGAAGCTCGGCGACAAGTCTCAACTCGTTGGTGACGACCTTCTCGTGACGAATGTCGAACGCGTGCGGCGCGGTATCGCGACGAAGGCGGCGAACAGCGTTCTCATCAAGCTCAACCAGATCGGCACCCTTACCGAGACGCTCGACGCGGTCGAGATGGCAAAGTCCGCCGGTTGGACGTCTGTTATCTCCCACCGCAGTGGTGAGACGGAGGACACGTTCATTGCCGACCTCGCGGTTGCCACCGGTGCCGGCCAGATTAAGACCGGCGCCCCGGCACGCGGCGAGCGCACCTCCAAGTACAACCGGCTCCTCGCGATTGAGCGCCAACTGGGCGAATCCGCCTACTACGCCGGCTGGGAGGCAATCCACCAGCTCGGCCCGAAGCCTTCGGCGCTGAAGACGACGACGCCTGGGCCAAGCCGGGCGCGGCGTTCCACCGGCCGCAAGCGCCATTAGGGTGCCTGGTCTGCGATGACGCAGCCTCGCGTTTCGCCCCCGCGCATCTTCCCCGGCGCCACTCGCGCACCGCGCCCGCCCGCTGGATCTGCCGGCGCCATCGACGCCCATCGCCAGGCGGGCTTTGTGCTCGGGGCCGAGCTGGACGCAGTCGTCGAAGGGCTGAACATCGAGGGCGCCGTTGCCGAAGCGTCATCCGCCGCGAGGTACCGAAACCAGCCGATGGCGGCAGCGCTGATGCAGTGGTCGCGGGGGTGGCTCATGCGCCTGGAGGCACTTCACGCCGTCGAGTGGGGCAACTACGGCGCCGCCATCGGTCTCCTCCGCCTTGCCTGTGACTTCCAGGCTGCCGAGCAGCTACTGCTCGATACGGCGGCCGAAGAGTGGAAGGAATGGCTCGATGAACCCGGCATTGCACTCGCCGCGGATGAACACGGGATTGCCTTCAAGCTGCACGCCTTTCGGGCTGCCGAGGTGCTTGCCCGTCACAGCACGCTCGGCGAGGTCTACCGGCAGGTCGCGGATCTTTCGATGCCGCACTTTGGCAGCACAGTGCTCCTCACGGGTCCAGAGTCAGACCCTGCACGGGTAGTGGCGACGTTCGGCGATCGTGATTTCCACCTTGGGCTCGCGCAGCTGGGCCTTGGCTGGCTCCTCGATTTGGGCATCACCCGCGTCGCTGACCTTCTTGAACGCGAACGCCCGTTCCACGTGGCGGATCCCACGCAACTGGAACACTGGTTGGAGACCGCACGCAAGCTGCTGGCCGGCCCCGATCGCTGCAGAATGGCGATGATGGACGATCACGCCAGCTACCGGTACAGCATCGACAATTGGCGGCGCAGCCCGGGCGGAGCAGGAAAGCGAATCCTCCTGTGAACGGAAAGCTGGGTGAACATCGCGGAGCACGTGCCAGGTGGAAGGCGTACCATCGCCTGGTGCCCCGGTTTCTCCTGCTTGGACTGCTTGCGATCCTCCCGCTCGCGGCTATCACGGCCTGCGGCGGTGGTGGCGGCGACGATAAGGCCACCGCGACCACCACTACGGCGACCGGTGACAGCACAGCAACCGCCGTCGCATCACCCGCAGGGACGCCGGTTGGACCTCTATCGGACAAGGAATATCTCGCGGTCATCTGTGGGGGACTTGAGGACTACACCGCCGCCGTGCTCCGCGAACAGACCGTCGAAGGCCTGAGCTCAGTGGTGCGCAACTACATCGCGAGCCTCCAGGCGGTGTTGCCACCCGAAGACCTGGCCGACTTCCACGAGCAGTTCATCGACTACCTGACGGCTGCGGTTGACAGCCCGACGGACCTGCTGGCCACTCCCCGCCCGCTCCCGCCGGAAAAAGTTCGTCAGCGACTGGCGGACCTGGAAGACCAGGTGGACGAATGCCGGGATGCCAGGTTCTTCAGCGTTCGCGCCGAGGACCCGTCCTGAGCTAGCCATCCGGCTGGCCCGCAACGCATACTGAACCGAGCCTTATTCGGCTCAGAGGAGAACCGTCGATGCCCACGCCGTACGCATATTTCCAGGGAAAGATTGTCCCGCTGGAACAGGCGAAGGTCGGAGTGATGACCCACGCCTTCAACTACGGCACGGCGGTATTCGAAGGCATCCGTGGCAACTGGAACGACGACGACAAGACGATTTACCTGTTCCGCGTCCGCGAGCACTATGAGCGCTTGCTCAAGAGTTCAAAGATCCTCCAGCTCGATGTCCACGACAGTATCGACCGGCTTTGCGAGTTGACGTTGGAGATCGTCGAGCGCAGCGGCTACGAGGAAGACGTCTACATTCGGCCGCTCGTCTACAAGAGCAGCGAGCAAGTTGGGGTCCGCCTTCACAACCTCGAAAGCGATACGGTCATCTTCATCACTCCGTTCGGTCCCTACCTCGATATCGAGAAAGGCGCCCGCTGCCACACGAGCACCTGGCGTCGCGTCGATGACACGAGCATCCCGCCGCGGGCGAAGGTGACCGGCATCTACGTGAACAGTGCGCTTGCGAAGACCGAGGCGCAGCTCAACGGATTCGACGAGGCGATCATGCTCAATGCCGACGGCCACGTTTCCGAAGGCAGTGGCGAAAACATCTTCATCATTCGTAACGGGCGACTCATCACTCCGTCGCCCTCGGACAACGTCCTCGAGGGCATCACCGCCGCGACCGCGGTCGAGTTGGCCCAAAAGGAACTCGGCCTCGAGACCGTGGAACGCCAGATCGACCGCTCGGAACTGTACATCGCCGACGAGATCTTCATGACTGGCACGGCGGCGCACCTCACGCCGGTGGTTGAAGTCGACCGTCGTCCGGTCGGCGACGGCACACCCGGTCCGATCACGAAGAAGCTCAGCGACATCTTCTTCGATGCTATCCGGGGCAAGAACGAGCGATACCGGCACTGGTGCACGCCGGCGCGCGTCCGCGTAACCAGCTGAACGGCGGCGCCATCCAGCCACCCCGAGCGCTTGGCGTCATCATCGGTGGCGTCATCAGCGTATGGGCGTTCGGCCTCGCGATTGGCGCCGGCATCGCCGCCGCTGGGGGAGCGGTCGAATTCAAGACGTTCCTCGCCTGGGTGGTGTGTGGCATCCTCGTGCTCGTCGGCATGCTCTTCGCCTACTGGTCATGGGCGCTCTCCACGCTGTCCTACGCCATCGGGCGTGAGCATCTCACCATCCGCTGGGGCCTGCGCCGCATCGAGGTGCCGGTCGGCAACATCCAGCGGATGATCCCGGGCCGTACCGTCTATGACGCCAACGTCGACGGGTTGAACTGGTGGGGGTGCCACGTCGGCCACGCAGAAGTGACTCGCGTCGGCTACACGTTGTTCTACTCCACCCATTCCTCGCCCGACGAACTGCTCTATGTGGTAACCAACGGAGAAGCCTTTGGCCTCACGGTGATGGACCAGGCAGCGTTCGCCGAAGAAGTGCAGGCGAACGCTGCACTCGGGCCTACGGTGGGCGAATTGCAGCGTTCGGCATCGCGCGGACTGGCGGCGTTTCCCATTTGGCGGGACAACACCGCCAAAATGCTCGCCTTTCTCTCAATCGTGGCGGCGCTCGCCGTCTGCGGCTATGTCTATGGCCAGTATCCCGGCTTGCCTTCGGTCGTCGAGCTGAAGTACCCCGCGATCAAAGGCATCGTGAGGGTGGGCGAGAAGTCAGAGCTACTACGCATCGCCTACATATCCGCGGGGATCGCTGTCGGTAATGCAGTCGTCGGGACCCTCGTCCATGCGCGCATGCGAGCGGCGGGCCTCTGGATGTTTGCTTCCGGCGGGATGGTCCAGGTCATCCTCCTGACCTCCGCGATTGTCGCCTTTTCCGCAGCCTGAGCTAGAAGACTTTGGTGGCGATCGTGGTCCGAAGGTCTGTCGCCGAATCGCTGTTGGCCAGCACCTGGGTGATGAGGACCACTTTCCCTGAGCGATAGATATCCGTCCAGACGAGGTTCCCGTTCTTGTCCGGCGCGGCAGTGACAAAGGCCTGGCTCTCGTCGCCGAGGCTGAGGGCGTCGGACGGTGTCTGCTGCGCGTCGCCTCCGAAGAATTCTGGTGGCGGATTGGCGAGAGCGGTTGCGAACGTGGCGTATTGGCCCTGAGCTTCCTCGACGCTGTTTTCGACGTAAACGAGGACGATGGCGGATCGGCCGTCCGCAGACTGGTAGAGGGCCTTGTAGGTGTCCAGGGAGGGGTCGGCGAGCTGGTCGCGTCCCTCTTGAATGATCGCGAATCCCTGGTCGCTCAGATCCGGGACGCGGTCCTCGGCCGACTTTTCGCCGCCGCCACAGGCGACGAAGCAGAGCGAAAGCACAATTGCTCCAATCACCAACGCGGACCAGCGGTATCGCACGCATAGCTCCTTCGGGACGAGCCCGTCGGAAGATGGATACCACCCCTGAGCGTCTGGTGGAAGCTGGAGGTTAGCTTACGGCGGGAAGTTCGACCGCTTCCTCGAACATCGCGACAAGGGCTTCGTCGAAACGCTGGTTCGAGAGGCCACGAATCACATCGAGTGCGTCGTTCGCGGTCATCGCCTTGCGATGGGGCCGGTCGTTGGTAAGAGCCTCGAACGTTTCGGCGATCCCGATCATCTGGGCTTCTTCGGGGACATCAAGCCCTTCGAGCATGCCCGGATAGCCTTTGCCATCAACGCGCTCGTGGTGGCAGGCAACCCACCAGGCGGCAGGCCCGAACCGGGGAATCTCACTGAGGATGTCGCGTGCATAGGTCGGGTGCAGTTGCATCGTCGCCATCTCGTCCACGTTGAGGATATCCGGCTTGTGGAGGAGGGCGATGGGCACCCCGAGGGTGCCGATGTCCTGGAGCATTGCGGCCGAGCGAATCAGTTCGATCCGTGCCGAAGACATGCCGCGAGTGATCGCAAGCCGGGCGGCCATCTCGGCCACCCGCCGAGAATGGCCCGATACACGGCCGTTCCGGGCGTCGACGAGGTCTGCGACGACGGCTATAAACTCGTGGAGCCCTTCACCGTCGAGCATTCCGCCGTAGTTCAGCGCAACGAGCGACGGCTCCAACTCCTCACCGTAGAAGCCGAGCCAGAATCCGTCGTCGCGCGATAACCCGGCCATGACTTCAGCGATTTCGGGGTCGAGTTCCGCCCCACCCATACTGGCGATGTCCGCTGGTGCCGTCCGGCGAAGGGAGAGCGGCGATGCTTCCTGGTCGAACAGCGATTCAACGCGGTCGGCGGCGGCGAGAATTCGCGCAAGGACCGGCAGTCGTTCGCCGGAGAGGCCGCCGGGTAGCCCGGAGCCGTCCCAGCAATCGTGGTGGTGTTGCACCGCCCGTGCGACATCCTCGCCCAGCCCGAGCCGGCGCACCATCTTGGCGCCTACCTCGCAGTGGAGGTTCAGCGTCTTGACGACTTCCGCCCATTGGGGCGAAGCGCCAATGGGGTCGCCGTTCGGCGCGATGCCGGCCGTTGCCGCGCCGGCCATGCCGATGTCGTGAAGCAGTCCGCCGAAGAAGGCTCCCTCCACAAGTTCGGGTCCCAGTTCCATCTCGCTGGCCAGGTACATGGAGACGTAGGCCACGCGCTGGGCGTGGCCGCTTCGGCGGCGTTCAGCGAGGTCAAAGGCGCGGCTCAGCGGCGCCAGGATCGCTCCGCGGGTGAGCCGCAACGGGCCCGCGTCGACGTCTTCGTCATAGAGGCGGGAGTCGAGAAAGTCGGCCTGCAACGTTTCGATGCGTTGCGCGTTCGAAGTCATGCGGGCATTGGCCTCCAGTCGGCGGAAGTCATATCTGAGTTATCGGTACCGGCACGTCGGGCGCGTAGCGCTGTTTCCGTTCTCGTCACCGGATTTAGGGGTCTTGGAGGCTCGGCGATGGTGAGACTGCACGTTCACAACATTCTGCGTACACTGGAAACTAGTGGCGGAGAGCCGACCCCTGTAACCCCATCGGTTCTCAAGAAACGGACATATGGACCGAGTCCGGCTCCAGGCGTTCATGACCAGGCGACTTGCTGAGCTGCCGCTCATCGAGCCACTCATCGTTACACCCTCGACCTCCGTCAAAGAGGCGGTTGCAGGGATGGCTCAGCGGTCCTATTCCTGCGCTCTCGCAGTCGAAAACGACCGGCTCGTTGGCATCTTCACCGAGCGCGATGTGCTCAGCCGGTGTATGGGCGAAGGCTTCGACTGGTCCCAGCCCCTCGGCGATGCCGTGTTGACCCGCGACCCGCGGGTGATGACGCCTGAACACACCGTTGGAGATTGCATCGCCGTCCTCCGGAAATACGGCTATCGCACCATGCCGGTCGTCGATGATGGAAAGATCATCGGTCTCGTCCGGCTCCAAAACTTGCTCACACATCTCGCCGAGGAGTTCCCCGACGAGGTGCTCAATATTCCCCCGCGCCCCCATCAAGTGATGGGGCAACGAGAAGGCGGTTAGAACCCTTTCATGACCACAGAATCTCCCGAACGCACCACCCTCCACGTCGAATCGCGGGACCGGGTGACGGTCCGCTTCGCCGGTGACTCCGGCGACGGCATGCAGCTGACCGGCACCCAGTTCACGAAGACTGCTGCCGTGTTCGGCAACGACCTCGCGACCCTTCCCGACTATCCCGCCGAAATTCGGGCCCCTACCGGTTCCCTTCCCGGCGTCTCCGGGTTCCAGGTCTCCTTCGCCAGCACCGACATCAGGACCCCTGGCGATGCGCCCGATGCCCTGGTTGCGATGAACCCCGCCGCCCTGAAGACGAACATCGGCGACCTCGTCAGGGGTGGCCTGCTCATCGTCGACGAAGACGAGTTCACTCCCGCGAACCTGAAGAAGGCTTCCTACGCCACGAACCCACTCGAGGACGGCAGCCTTTCCGCTTACCAGGTGCACGCGATCCGGATCACCCACCAGAACGAGATCGCCCTTGAGGAAGTCGACCTTCCTTCGCAGCAGAAGTTCCTTTCGCGGAACTTCTACGCGCTGGGGCTCGTCCTTTGGCTCTACGGGCGGTCGCTTGAGACGACGATCCGCTGGGCGGAGGAGAAGTTCGGCCGCAACCCGGAAGTGCTCGATGCCAACCTGCGGGCGCTCCGCGCCGGCCACGCCTTCGGCGAAACGACGGAGATGTTCCACACTCGCTACGAGGTTGCTCCGGCTCCGGTGCCGCCCGGCGTCTATCGGCACATCAGCGGCAACGAGGCGACGGCGCTGGGATTCCTCGCAGCTTCGGTAAAGGCAAAGCTCCCGCTTTTCTATGCGAGCTACCCGATCACACCGGCGAGCGACGTCCTCCACGAGCTCGCAAAGCTGCGGAACTTCGGGGTAAAGACCTTCCAGGCCGAAGACGAGATCGCTGCCATGGGCGCCGCAATCGGTGCTTCTTACGGCGGCCACCTTGCCCTTACGGGCACCAGCGGTCCCGGTCTCGCCCTGAAGAGCGAAGGCTTGAACCTTGCCGTGATGACCGAGCTACCGGTGGTCATCATCGACGTGCAGCGGGCCGGCCCGAGCACCGGTATGCCGACCAAGACAGAACAGTCAGACCTTCTCCAGGCGATGTATGGACGCAACGGCGACTCGCCCGTCGCCATCGTTGCCCCGGCGACACCCTCGGAGTGCTTCGGGATGGCCATCGAGGCCTTCCGCATTGCGCTCAAGCACATGGTCCCGGTCATCTACCTCAGCGACGGCTACCTCGGCAACGGTTCCGAACCGTGGCGGATCCCTTCGCTCGATGAGTTCCCGGAGATCACCTACCACTACGCGAAAGAGGGCGGCGACGAGCCGTTCAACCCCTACAAGCGCGACCCCGAGACCCTGGCGCGCAACTGGGCCGTTCCCGGCCAGCGAGGGCTCGAACATCGCATCGGCGGTATCGAGAAGTCCGGCGACAACGGCAACATCAGCTATGACCCCGGCAATCACCACCGGATGACGCTCCTGCGCGCCGAGAAGGTGGCCCGCGTCGCCAACGACATTCCGCCGCTCCAGGTCACAGGCCCGGATTCCGGCGACTTGCTGGTCCTCGGTTGGGGCGGAACCTACGGCGCAATCACCAGCGCCGCTGAACGCGCCCGCAACAACGGCAAGAGCGTGAGTTCGGCCCATCTGCGGCACCTCAATCCCTTCCCGAAAAACCTCGGCGAAGTGCTCGGGCGCTTCAAGAAGGTCCTCGTGCCGGAGCTGAACACGGGCCAGCTCGTCGTCCTCGTTCGCTCAAAGTTCCTGGTTGATGCCGTGCCTTTCGACAAGATCGCCGGCCAGCCATTCAAGATCGCCGAAATCGAAGCCAAGATCGACGAAGTGCTGGGGCTCCGCGGGCCATACGAGCTCGAATTCGGCTCCTCAGCGATGCAAGGAGAGTAGCCAGCTATGGCAACCACAAACGGCACGACAGCGGACGGAAGCCTCGAGCTACCCGTCCTCACCCGCAAAGACTTTGTCACCGACCAGGAAGTGCGCTGGTGTCCGGGTTGTGGCGACTACGCCATCCTCGCCCAGATGCAGAAGATGCTTCCGCGACTCGATATCCCGCAGGAGGACCTCGTCTTCATTAGCGGTATCGGTTGTTCGAGCCGCTTCCCCTACTACGTCGAGACGTACGGCTTCCACACGATCCACGGCCGCGCTCCGACGCTGGCCAGCGGCCTCAAGACGGCTCGCCCGGAGCTGAGCGTCTTTGTCATCACCGGCGACGGCGACGGGCTCAGCATCGGCGGCAACCACCTCCTCCACGTGATGCGCCGCAACATCGACCTGACGATCATCCTCTTCAACAACCGCATCTACGGGCTGACCAAGGGCCAGTTCTCGCCGACCTCGGAGATGGGCAAGGTCACCAAGTCGTCGCCCTACGGCACGACGGAGCGGCCGCTGAACCCGATCCGTATCGCGCTCGCCGCCGGTGCGACTTTCGTCGCCCGCTCCATCGACCGCGATACGACCCATCTCGAAGAGACCCTTTACAAGGCGGCCAAGCACAAGGGCGTCTCGTTCGTGGAGGTCTACCAGAACTGCAACATCTTCAATGACGGTGCGTTCGCCGCGTTCGCCGACAAGGGAGTGCGCCAGGACAAGCTGCTCTACCTCGAGCATGGTGCTCCCCTGCGTTTTGGCGCCGAGCGCCAGAACGGGATCAGCCTGAACGGCTTCGAGCCGCACATCCTCGAAAACGTCGAGAGCGACGACAACCTCGTTGTCCATGACACTGCCTCACCGACGCAGAACCTCGCGAACATCCTCGCGGAAATGGACTACCCCGCGTACCCGGTTCCGGTGGGCGTCTTTCGCGACATCGAGGCTCCGGTGTACGAAGACCTCATCACCGCCCAGGTTGAGAACGCCCGAAAGCGCACGCCACCGGACTTCGAGGCGCTTCTCCACGGGACCGAGACCTGGGAGGTAAGCTGACGCCCCCGGAGGGACGCATGACCTCATCAACCGCCTCGAACCAGACAACGTGTCCAGGTTGTGGTGAGCCGTATATCCTTGGCGCGGACTACTGCGACAACTGCCACTACGACCTTCGGACCGAAGGCTTGCCGTCGACCGGCGGCCGGACCACGACCGACGACTTCAGCGCACCCCTCACCGAAGTGCGCATCCCGGCACCACACGCTCTGACGGGGAGCGCCCCCGTCGGCGACGCCGTGGCTATCCTCCGCGACGATCCTTCTGGGGCCATCGTCGTGGTCGAGGCGGGGTCCCTTGTGGGCATCTTCACCGAGAGCGACGTGCTTTCGAAAGTTGCCGGTAGGAACGGAGTCCTCGAAAAGCCAATCAAGGAAGTGATGACCGTCGACCCGGTCATCCTCCGTGACTCGGATACGATTGCCACCGCTCTGAACAAGATGGTCGTTGGCGGGTTCCGCCACGTGCCGCTTGTCCATGGCGACGAACTCATCGGCGTCGTCACCGCGAGCGATCTCATGCAGTGGTTCATGCGGAAGTACATCGACTGAGAAGCCGTATACATTTCTAGTCTTGGCCTATGGGTCGCGTTGTTCTATCGTTTTCCATAGAGCTTGGCTATGGCTCCGGGGTAGTTCCTCTTGGAACTCGCACAGCTCGACGCGTTTATCACTGCCGCAGACTGTGGAAGCTTTAGCCGCGCGGCTGAAATCCTGCACGTCGCCCAACCTTCGCTCAGCAACCGGATCCAGTCGCTCGAACGCGAGATCGGGCAGCCCCTCTTCGAGCGAATGGGCCGCGGTGTCAAGCTCACCGACTCGGGAATCGCCTTCCTCCCCTACGCCCAGCGAGTGCTGCGCACCCTTCGCGATGGGATGCTTGTGCTCGACGGTACGCGCGAAGGCTCCATGGGAAGGCTCTCCATAGGGACAGCCCCCGCCGTTGGCACCTATGTGCTCCCGCGCATCCTCAAGGCCTTCCACGACAACCATCCTGGCGTCGATGTCATGGTCCGCACGGGGCATTCGGAAGATGTCCTCCAGCTGGTGCTGGACGATGATGTCCAGGTCGGCTTCGGGCGCCCGATCAACCACCCGGAGATCAATACGATTCCGCTTTACCGGGACGAGCTGGTCCTCGTCGTTTCAGCAAACCATCGCTTTGCCAAACGTGGCGCCGTCAACATGGGCGACCTGGCAAACGAGCCCCTCATCGTCTTTGACCGCGATTCGGGGTACTACGGGCTCATCCTTGGGCTCTTTCGCGAGCTCGGTGTTGTGCCGAAGCAATTGATGCACCTCGACAGCATCGAGGCGACCAAGAAGATGGTGGAGATGGACCTCGGGCTGGCGCTGCTGCCCGCCGTGTCCGTCGAGCGCGAGATCAAGCTCGGAACACTGCACAAGATGGCGGTCGACACCACCCGTCCTGTCGAGCGGGAGATCGCCCTCATGTATCGCCAGAGCAAGACCATGTCAGGGCCGATGGCCCAATTCCTCGACCACATTTCGCGACTGTACGCCGTCAAGCTCTAGGCCTCGTGCTGATCGACCTTCACTGCCATAGCGCACCCCTTTCCGCTTGCTCGTCGTTGCAACCGGAGCACATTGTGGACCTGGCCCGGGAGCGAGGCCTCGACGGCATCTGCTTGACCGAGCATGACCGCTGGTGGGACGCCGAGGCGCTCACCGCTCTTTCGCGCCGCGTGAACTTCCCAGTTTTTTCCGGCGTCGAAGTCACGGTTGCCGAGGGCCACATCCTTGGGTTCGGACTCGAGGCGGTCGCGGCCGGCGCCACCCTGGAAGCCCTCCATCGCGACAACGATGCCGCGGAAGGTGTCCTCTACCTCGCCCATCCGGCCCGGGATGGCCACCTCCGCCTTTCGGAGGCAACGGTTGCAGCCTGTGCTTCAGTCGAGGCGATTAACGGATCCGATTCGCGGCTCGTCAGCGCCTCAGGCGCCGGGTTGGCATCGCAGTTCAGGCTCCCGGGAATCGGCGGTTCGGACTGCCATGCTCCCGCCGAAGTGGGCCGGGCGGCGACCAGGTTCGAACGGCCGATTGCTTCTCAGGAAGATCTGGTGCGTGAACTCAGAGCCGGAAGGTATACGGCCGTCTACGTCGAGCCCTGAACAGCACCCTGGCGTGGCGCCAGGTCGCCATGGATGTCCAGTAGGGCGGCGAAATGGTCCAGCCCATGCCACAGCATTTTCTCGGCCAGCCAGGCAACGTCGACGACGCGCCCATCGGGCCACGTTGCGGCGCGGTTCCAGTCGTCCGGCCCCATACCTTTGAGCAAATCGATGCCTTCCGAGCGGATGTCGACGAGTTGGGCGGCAAGGTCTTGGATGCCTGGCTCGCGTTTGTAGTTCGCCTTCATAAAGCCCTCGCTGTCCCAGCGCAGGAACTTCGGACTTTCTTCGTCGAGCATCTGGCGGAGGCGGCCGAGAAACACGTTCTCATTGGCTACCAGGTGGAAGAGGTGCTGATGGGCCGACCAGCCGTCTTCCGGCCGTTCGTGGGCTGATCCGGCAAGGAGCGAAGCCGCCCATTCGACCCCTTTGATGCTCAGAGGGAGTCTTGCCATCAGGGTTGGGTCGGGTATTCGCCGTTCAGCCATATCGCAACCTCTCGGTGTTCAGGACACGCGGGGATCGGGGACTCCCCGATCATCATGCTGGTAAGCCCATCGTACAGTGACGGTGTTGTGGCTGTTCAGCCAGCTGGCCAGGGTGGGACGTTTGTCCCGGGGCACGTCTCTCTCAACGAGGCTCGCCGCCTCGCGCGCTCTGAACCGGGGACGCTCGGCGCAATCCAATCCCGAACTGCAGAGACCCCGCCTCCCCGTGCCACGCTCAGCCGCACGAGGCTTTCGGGAAGCACGTCCAACAGCCACGTCTACACACCGCACACGCCGGTCTCGGCCACCGGCAACTACGACGCCGACCAGTGGGACGGCATGCTCAACCGCCTGGGGGCGAAGTACAACGTCCCGCCGACGTTCCTGAAGTCGGTCATGCTCGCCGAGAGCGGCGGCAACCCGAACGCGGTGGGTGACGCAGGGCATTCCGTCGGCCTCTTCCAGCTCCACGACCAGGGCTATGGCTACGGGATGGGCGATTCCCGTTACGACCCCGAGACAAATGCCGACCGTGCAGCCCAGGGCCTGGCCGAGGCCTGGCATGCAGGCGAGAAGGCCGGCTATACCGGCGAATATGCCGTTCGCGCCGCCTACGACTACTCGTTCAACCCCGGCGGTGGATTCGCCTACCAGGGCGATTCCGTGGTCAACAACTACAACTCGCTCCTGGCGCAACAGGGCCTTCCGGCGCTTTCCTGAACAAGATCCCGACGCGGCTAGACTCCAATGGTAGACTGGTAAACGGCGTGTGAAGCGCCCCACTTCAGCCCGCCACGGAGGATCGCATGGTCACTGCCACGTCGTACCAGGAAAAGAGCGCGTCCGTCGGCTCGCTGACGCTCCGCTATCAGGAGTGGGGCGAACCGACCGCTCCTGCTGTCCTTATGCTCCACGGTTTCGGAGTATCCGGCCACATGTTCGACGAGTTCGCCGACAGGGCGGCTGGCAAGTTCCGCCTTATCGCGCTCGACCAGCGTGGCCACGGCGACAGCGACTGGGCTGATGATGGCGACTATTCGCGCGAAGCCTTCGTCAACGATATCGAGGGCTTCCGTGAAGCTATTGGCCTCGAATCGTTCATCCTCGTTGGACATAGCATGGGCGGCCTCAACGCCGTGACCTACGCCGCCCGCCACCCTTCGCAAGTGCGGGCGCTCGTCCTCGTCGACGTCGGTCCCGAGTCGGCGCGCGAGGGCGTTGAGAACATCGTCCGGTTCACCCGTGGACCCGACATGCTTGAATTCGACGAGTTTGTCGAGATGGCCCACCGGTTCAACCCGCGCCGTTCGCTCGACAATATTCGCGACCGCATGCGCCACCGGTTGAAGCAGACCGACAGCGGCAAGTGGACCTGGAAGTTCGATAGCCGCTTTCGCGACAAAGACAGCGACCTGCGAATCGGGAGCGATATTTCGAACGACGACACCTGGAAGCTGTTCAGGAGTGTCGCCACGCCCACGCTGCTCGTCAGGGGGGCGGAAAGCGATGTTCTGACGCAGGAGATCGCAGAGCGTGTGGTGCGCGAAATGCCGAATGCACGGCTGGTGCTCGTGCCGGGAGCTGGCCACAGCGTGCCGGGCGATAATCCGGACGACTTCACCCGTGCCGTGCGCGAGTTCATCGACGAGGTCCAGGACGGTCAGTTCACGCCGGAGACAGGCGTCGAGCCGTTGCCCCTCGAGGCACTCGTCGAATCGAACGGCCATCGGGCCCGTCCTGGGATGTTCACCTTCATCGCGGTTGGTGCTGCGGCGGTCCTCGCGATCGGTGGCATCTCCTATGTCGTACGACGCAACAAGAAGCAGGCAAAGGCCAATCGCGCCAGGGCAGCACTCGCCCGCTCGCGACAGGCTGCCACTGTCCCGAGCCCGGCTGATCTCGAGGCGACGCGGGCCCGCATGGCCTCGCTCGCGGCGGATCTTGCGAGCCTCGGGCGCTACCGCGCCGCCGAGGCCGTGCATGCGCTCCGCGACGCCGACCTCTCGCCGGCGCGCGATCAGGTTGGCCGGCTTTCGAGCGCCGTCGGCGATCGGGCAAGGAAGGTCGACCGCAAACAACTGAAGAAGCGTGGCGGGCGCGCGGCTTCGATGTCCAAGGTGGGGGCGCTCCTCGTGGCGAACCTCCTGCTCAAGGGACTGAAGTCGGCAACCTCTCGTACGAAGAAGCGACGCAAGGGGCGCCGGTGGCGGAAATAGCGCTCGGGGCGGCCCGCTTCTCGTACGACGACCGTGGGGAGGGCGACCCGCCTTTTGTGTTTGTGCATGGTCTCGCCTGTGATCGGGCCAGCTGGGCGCCACAGGTAGAGCGCCTGAGTCCAACCAATCGCTGCATCTCCATCGACTTGCGGGGCCGCGGCGACTCGTCGCCGATTCCCCCCTTCGATACCAGCCAGGCGGCGGAGGATGTCGCCGGCATCATCCGCGACCTCGCGCTTCCCCCCGTGATTGTGGTTGGTCATAGCCTCGGGGGCCTCGTCGCGCTTCTGCTGAACTACCGGCACGGCGAACTCGTCCGTGGCGTTGTCCTCTGCGACGCGGCGCTCACGGGTGCCGCGAATGGTTCCTTCGAAGGCCTGCGCAACCGGATACGGGACGTTGGCCGCGACGCCATGGCGCCGCTCGTCGAAAGCTTCTTCGTAGCCTCGACGCCCGAAGATGTGCGCACCTATGTTCGCGATGTGATGCTTGGCTGCCCGCCCGACGTGGCTGCCGGCATGCTCGAGAACGACGACGTCTTCCGCACCGAGATGGCACTCCTCCTGAAGGCCGCCGATGCCAAGCCCTTCATGGCCCTCTGGCCGACCCGGCCGATCGGCAACCCGGACAAGCTCCGAGAGACGCTCGTCTTCCTTCGCCAGGAGCCTGTTGCCGATGCCGGGCACTTTCTCCAGCTCGAACACCCGGATGTGACCACGGCCCTCCTCCGCGCCTTCCTCGACGATGTGGAGCGCGACCCCAGGATCAACACGCCCACCTGATTGGCCCTGACCCGTAGCGCCGGCGCCCGTACATTGGCTTGGTGCGCCTGTTCGTCATAGCCTTCGGGGCCGCGTGCGTCCTGACCGTCATCTCCGCCTGTGGCGGGTCCCCCAGCGGCGGCAGCATCACGATAGTCCCGGGTGGGGACACGGCAACACCCGCAGAAGGTGACCCCTCGAACACACCGGTACCCGGCGAAACGGTCGCTCCCACCGCCACCGGTCCGACAGGTACGGTCTGGACCGATCCACTTCCCTGCGGCGACACGCTGGTGCCCGTCAACAAACAGCTCGGCCTCCCGAGCGACTGCGCGCCGGCCGAGCTCGTCACCGTTCCTTCTGACTATTCCTGGCAGGCAGGCCAACAGCTCATGCCCGATGCTCTCGCAGCGCTTATCACGCTCCTCGACGCGGCGAAGAACGATGGCTACGAAATGTTCGTTGAGAGCGCTTACCGGAGCTACCAGACGCAGGTGGACACCTTCAACTACTGGGTCGGTTACTACGGCAGCGAAGACGAGGCAGCAAGGATCAGCGCCCGCCCGGGCCACAGCGAGCACCAGCTCGGCACCACGCTCGACCTCACCGTCGCCCGCAATGGCAGCGACCTCGACTCGTTCGTCGGTACGCCGGAGGCGGACTGGGTCCGTGACAACTCGTGGCAGTACGGTTTCGTCGTCAGCTATCCGGAGGGCATGGAGGCGGTCACCGGTTACGTGTGGGAACCCTGGCACATCCGTTTCGTAGGGATTGATATCGCCAGGCAGATCCACGACAGCGGCCTGACTTCGGGCGAGTTCCTTCTTCAGCGCTAGTCGTTGGTAGAGAGGTTGAGGAGCGACGCCACCTCGGCAGGAATCTCGTTCACCGGGTGGGTGGCCGGTGCGATATTGATGTCGAACAGGTCTTCCCAGGCGGCGCGGTAGTAGTCGCCCGGGCCCTCATCATCCGCTTCCCAGGCCAGCACCACCTGTGGGTCGTCGGCGGGCGCCTGTATCCAGTACTCGCCGAGGACCGTCGCTTGTGGGGGGTGGGTGAACGCTTTACGGCGTTCGAATGCCTCCATGCCGGCAATAAGGTCGGTGCCGGGCTTGAACCGAAAGAACGCGACGTACAGCGCCATTGGCCGCACAATACGCGACCGCTGGCGGAGCCAGCATCCCCAAGCGCGCTCTTTTGTTAGACTTTGGCCGCACCGGGCGACCGGCAGCAAGGAGCCACTATGTACCGCCGCATCCTCACGGGCATCATCGAGCGGGGCCAGACAGGCCCCTTTCTCGCCGCGATGCGCGATTCGAACCGCCACCAGGACGAGCGCGGCATCCGCGCCCGCACCACGGTCTGGGGATCCGTGAGCGGCCAAACCAGCGGTGTTCTCATAGCCAGCGACTTCGACGGCCTCGACGAGTTGGAAAAGTTCACGGAAATGGTCGCGAGCGATTCGATCTTCGCCAACCTCCGGCGGGACGTTCGCACCAAGATGATCTATGACGAAAGCGCAGTTTCCATCCACCGCCTCGACTACCACTCCGAGGGCCTCATCAGCAGCGAAGATGCGACGGCGCCACGGAAATACATGCGCACCCTTGATGGCGATGTCGCGCCGGGCCGCAAGCGCGACTTTATCCTCAGCATTGCCCAGGCTCTCGAATTCCAAAAGGCTCGGGGCATCGAGGCAACGACGAGCGTTTGGTCGGCGATGACGGGCGCCACGAACGGCGTGAGCATCGTCGCCGAGTTCGACAGCCTGTCGGAGCTGGAGCGGTTCAATCAGATGGCAGCTGAGGATTCGGAGTTCGCGCGGCTGCGGGCGGCGACCCGCGAGAGCATGGTGTTCTTGACGAGTCGGGTGAGCATCATGCGCAGCCTGGTGTAGCTTTTGGCGGCGAACATGTCCGCTTAGCTGTTAGTGGTCGTATCTCCATGTAGATGACTGCGGTTGCGGCACCTCCCGGTCTGCTGGTTGAGCTCAAGCGATGGGCGGGCATCGGTGCACTTGCGGGAGTCCTGTCATCCGCGGCTGGTTGGGCATTGATGCGGGCTGAGGCCGAGTACTCGCCGACATGCATCTTCAGCACTTGCCATGGTGCAGACATTCCGGGCCCGTTCCCTTTGCTCTGGATGATGCTTGAGGTGTCGAGCTTCTACCTTCTGCCCGTGGCGCTGGTCGCGAGTGTATGGGAGGGAGTCGACGCCCTCCGGACGCGAGTGGCGCCGTCGCGCTCGTCTGCCGCGACAATCCTTGCGGGGCCGCTCGCGCTTGCCTCATCTATCGCCTACCGGTCGATGGCTTTCGGCCAGACGGGCCTCATCGATGGTGTCTGGGGACCGGTGCACGCCATCGTCGTGTCGACGCTCGGCACGATGGGAGCGAGCTACCTGTGGGTGGCCTGCGTTGCCGGAGGAGTGTTGATGCTGTGGCGGCGTGAAGGGTCGCCCATCGCCGCGGCCGCGCTCATGGGCCTTGCTTTGCTGTCGGCGGCGTTCGACTTCTGGGTCGTTCACTTCAACGACGGGTGGATTCCGTAGGCATGAAAAAGGCGGGCACGTGGCCCGCCTTCTCGAGTTGCTTGGAACTGCGTCTCAGCAGCAGTTACGTGGACTACCGCTACCGTCCGCCGTCTGGAAGCTGGAGCCGCATGCGCAGGACTTCGTCGCGTTCGGGTTGAAGATGCTGAAGCCGCTCTTCATGATGTCGTCGACGTAGTCTATCTCCGCGCCCTGCAGGTACTGGGCGCTCTCGGGGTCGACGACGATGCGCACGCCGCTCTGCTCGATGATGATGTCGTCTTCCTCGGTGCTGCGAGCCAGTGCCATGCCGTACTGGTAGCCAGAGCAGCCGCCGCCGGCCACGAACACACGGAGGGCGCCCTCCGGAAGTTCGCGGGCTTCGAGCAGCGCTTTCGCCTTCTCGGCCGCCGCATCAGTAATGTTCACCAGGCCAATGCCCGTCGTAGCTTCAAGAGTCATGGAGTACCTCCGTAAGTGTCCGCGGGGTCAGCGGACTTGCCCCCAGTATAGCTATCGGGAAGGGGCGGCGTAAACGCAGCACACCCTCAGTCGAGGCGCTACGCTGAACCGGTGGAGCGTATTTACCTCGACCATGCGGCAACAACACCCCCCGACCCGCGGGTGCTGGAAGCCATGTGGAAGGCGTACACCGAGACGTGGGGCAACCCTTCGAGCATCTATCTTGAGGGGCAGCAGGCAAACGCTCTGTTGGAAGATGCCCGCAAGACCTGTGCCGACCTCTTAGGCGTGAGTCCCCGCGAGATAGTCTTCACCGGCAGCGGCAGCGAAGGTGACAATGCTGCCATCCGGGGCGCTGCCTACGCTCAGCGCGAAGCAGGGCGAGGCGACCATGTCATCACCTCGGCCATTGAGCACCACGCGGTCCTCCATACCGTCGAACAGCTTGAACGTGAAGGATTCCGGGCGACCTACCTGCCCGTTGACGGTGATGGCTTCGTCATGCTCGATGCCCTGCGGGAGTCGGTGACGGACCAGACGGCGATCGTGTCAATCATGACCGCCAACAACGAGGTCGGGACGATCCAGCCCATTGCCGAAGCGGCCGCGATCGTGAAGGAGCGGAACCCACGCGCGCTCTTCCACACCGATGCCGTGCAGGCTGCAGGCGCGGTCGACATCTCGCCGGCAGCGCTTGGAGTCGACTTCCTTAGCATCGCGGCGCACAAGTTCTATGGCCCGAAAGGCGTCGGGCTGCTCTACATAAAGAATAGGGCGCGGTGGCAGCCGTTCATCCATGGTGGTTCGCAGGAGAATGAGCGCCGGGCGGGCACCGAAAACGTCGCGGGGATTGTCGGTCTGGCGAAGGCGATGGAGCTGGCCTGGTCCGAGTCAGACGAGCGGAACGACCACGTCCGGCAGCTGCGCGACCGACTTCTCTACGGCCTCCCGGAGCGGGTACCGGACACTGTCGTCACCGGCAGCCAGGACCTGGGTCGGCGCCTGCCGAATAACTTCAGTTGCTGCTTCCGAAACGTGGAAGGGGAGAGCGTCTTGCTTGCGCTGGACCTCGCGGAGATAGCCGCCAGCAGCGGGAGCGCCTGCACCACAGGCTCACTCGAGCCTTCCCACGTGCTCACCGCGATGGGTATCGATAGCGACCTCGCGCACTCTTCCCTTCGGCTCACACTCGGGCAATCGAATACGGAGGCGCAGATCGACCGCGTGCTCGATGTGCTTCCCGGGATTGTGGAACGGCTTCGGGCGCTCTCGACCTAGCCTTCGACGCCGTGCTCGGTCAGGAAATCCATGATGTCCTGGACGATGCGGATATTCTCCGCGTCTTCGTCGCTGATCTCGAGGTTCTCCGCATCGTCGGCGAACGCCTCTTCGATCGCGATCGTGAGGTCGACGATATCGAGTGAGTCCGCCCGGAGGTCGTCTACGAGGCTCGCCTGTGGCGTGACTTCCTCAGGCGGAACCTTCAATTGCGCGACAACAACGTCGCGTACACGCTCGAATAGAGTGGCCATGCCTCTTCTCTCCCCTGGTTGCGCAGGCACCTTCACGCGCCGTCGCGACGGTACAACGGCACGAGTAATTCCCGCGGGATGCTACCTTACGGCTGGTATTTGCGAAAGATCACACACCCGTTTTGGCCGCCAAAACCGAAGCCATTGGCGGCTGCTGCGTTGACGGTACGCTTCGCCGCTTTGAGCGGCGTGTAGTCGAGATCGCAGGCCGGATCGGGCGTTTCGAGGTTGATTGTCGGCGGCACGATGTCCTCATAGCAGGCCATCGCGGCGGCGAGGGCTCCCACCGCGCCGGCCGCGCCGAGCAGGTGTCCAACCATCGACTTGGGCGAACTGAGGGCCAGCACCTTCGCGTGTTTCCCGAAGGCTTCCTTGACTGCGACAGTCTCCGAAGCGTCGTTGAGTGGCGTTCCAGTGCCGTGGGCGGCGATGTAGTCGATGTCGGTGGGCTCAAGGCCGGAGACCCGCAGCGCTTCTCCGATCGCCTGGGCAGCGCCGCTACCGTCCTCTCGTGGTGCCGTGATGTGGTAGGCGTCGCAGCTGAGACCACCGCCTGCCAATTCGGCATAGACCCGGGCATTCCGCGCCTTCGCCCGAGCCTCCGACTCGATCACAAGGACGACCGCGCCCTCTCCGAAGACGAAACCGTCGCGTTCGGCGTCGAAGGGCCGGCTCGCGCCCTTCGGGTTGTCGTTGCGGCGGCTTAGCGCTTTCATGTTCGCCAGCCCGGCGATGGGCAGCGGATGGAGGGCAGCTTCGCTACCGCCGGCAAAAACGACATCGGCGATACCGTTGTCGATCATCGTTTTCGCTTCAATGAACGAGTAGAGGCCGCTGGCGCAGGCTGCCACGCTGGCCATGGCCGGGCCGCGGAGCCCCAGTTCCATCGAGACCTGGCAGGCACCCATGTTCGGGGCCATCATCGGAATGTAGAAAGGGCTGACGCGGTTCGCGCCCCTCTCCGTCAGGACTTGCATCTGTTCCATCGTGTCGATCGCGCCGCCGGAGCCAGTGGCGATGGCCGAAGCCGCCCGAGGGCGCTCGTCGTCGGTCAGCTCGATGCCGGCATCGGTAGCCGCCCCCATGGCGGCTGCCACGGCAAACTGGGCGAAGCGAGACATACGCCGCCAGGACTTGGTGTCCATGTAGTTGGCGGGGTCGAAGTCCTTCACCTCCGAGGCGATCTGGACCGGCAGGTCGCTGGCGTCGAAACGCGTGATCGCCGTAACGCCGGACTCGCCGGCCTTGAGGTTGTTCCAGAACTCGGGGCCGGTCAGGCCGATAGGCGTGATGGCGCCAACGCCAGTCACCAGTGCTCGCGTCACAGGGTTCTCCGGGAAATCAGGATATGGCTCGGAAGATCACGCAGGAATTGTGGCCGCCGAGCCCGACGGATGTGGTCATCGCGACGTCAACCGGGATCGATTGCGCCTCGTTCGGGACGTAGTTGAGGTCACATTCGGGGTCCGGCGTCGTGTAGTTGATGGTGGGCGGCACCGTCTGGTCACGGATGGCCATGACGCAGGCCAGTGCCTCGACCGAACCGCTGGCGCCCATGCAGTGTCCGGTGATCGGCTTCACCGAACTGATCGCGGCCGAATAGGCGGCCTCGCCCATCACTTCCTTGAACACTGCGGTCTCGACCTTGTCGTTGAGGGGTGTGCCACTGCCGTGCGGATTGATGTAGTCGATGATTGCGGGATCGATACCCGCCTTGCGGACGGCTGCGTTCACGGCCCGCTTCAGGCCGCGGCCGGTCTCGTGGAGCGCAATCATGTCGTAGGCGTCGTTGGAAGCGCCGTAGCCGACGACCTCGCAGTAGATCCTGGCCCCGCGAGCCTTCGCGTGGTCATAGTCTTCCAGGATCATGGAGGCCGCTCCCTCGCCGGCCACGAAGCCATCGCGGTTGAGGTCGAAAGGCCTGAGCGCTTTCGTGGGGTTTTCGTTGTTCCCGGCGAGCGCTCGCATCGAGCACCAGGTGGCATGGAAGATGGGCAGAAGGACTGCCTCGCAGCTCCCGGCGATAGCGGCGATGGCGTCTCCGCGGCGAATGACCTCGAAGGCCTCGCCGAGCGAACCGCCGCCAGTGGCGCAAGCGCTGACGACGGCCATGTTGTGGCCCCGCGCGCCAGTCGCGATGGCGATGTGGCCACTGATTGCGTCATCGATGAAGTTGGCAACGAGGAAGGGCGTGATCCGGCGCGGCCCCTTCGTGTCCAGGATCTGCTGGTTCTCGATGATCATGTCGACGCCGCCGCCGCCGGAACCAAAGATCACCGCCACGTCGTCGGCGTTTCCTTCGTTGATCTCGAGGTGGCTGTCTTCCAGGGCCTCAAGGGCGGCGGACATGCCGAACTTCACGCCCCGGGTCATGTGGCGCTGCTGTTTGGCGTCAACGCGTTCGCCGAGGTCGAAGTCCTTGACTTCGGCCTGGATCCGGACGGGATAGGGTTCGGGGTCGAAGAGGGTAATCGGTCCGATGCCGCTGCGGCCGGCAACCATGGCCTGCCAGGTATCTTCCGCCGTATGGCCTACGGCGGTGACGGCGCCGACACCGGTGACCACGACGCGCGGGGTCACAGCGCGGCCGCCTCAACGAGTGCGAAACGTTCGCCCAGCATGCCTTCGTACTCGTCGCTGATGCTCAAACTGTTCACTTCGTAGTCGATGCGGCGAATCACCCGGGTCAGCACGTTGCCCGGTCCGACCTCGATGAAGAGGTCGGCGCCCATCGACTGCATCCGCTCAACGCACTTCTGCCAGAGGACTCCCATGAGAAGCTGGTCTCGAAGTTCGTCGAACACCTGGGGTGTGGTCTCGATCAGCTGTGCCCCCGTGTTGCCGACGATCGGTTGCACCGGATCTTTGAGTTCCAGCTTCTGGAGCAGCTTGCTCATCCCTTCACTCGCCCGCGCCATGAGAGGCGAGTGCGAGGCGATTGAGATGGGCAGGCGGACGACGCGACGGGCGCCTGCAAGGTCGCACAGCTCCATGGCCCGCTTCAGCGGCTTAAGGGCACCGGAGATGACGTTTTGGCCCTCGCAATTTGCAGTGGCCAGGCCGACATAACCGTCCGAGGCTGCCTCGGCGCAGATCTCCTCGACCTTGTCCTGGGGGAGGCCAAGGATGGAGGCCATTCCGCCCGGCAGTTCGTGGCCCGCCGCTTCCATCAGCGTGCCGCGCTCGCGCACCAGCATGAGTCCGTCTTCGAACTCGATGGAGCCGGCGGCCACCGCCGCGGTGTACTCGCCCATGGAGTGCCCCGCGAAGAGGAACGGCTCGAACTTGCGGCCCATCGACTCGCAGCGTTCCTTGAATGCGGCAAGCCAGGCAATGGAGGTCACAAACGTCGCTGGTTGTTGGTTCGCCGTCTTCTCCAGTTCCTCGGCCGGGCCTTCCCAGCAGAGGGTGGAGAAGTGTTCGCCGTAGACTTCATCAGCCCGGTGGAAAATGTCGCGCGCGGCCTTCGAAACCCTGGCCAGCGCCTGACCCATGCCGACGTGCTGCGAGCCCTGTCCGGGGAAGACGAGGGCGAGCCGTTGCCACTGCTTGATTTCCTGGTCCATGACGGGTCCTGCTGCCCTCCGTATGGGACATTGGCATGCGTTGCTGACAGGGAAGGATACCATTCCCGGCCGTTCGAGATGGCGAATTGCTAAAGCAGGTTCACAGGATCGATGTCCACCGTCCATCGCGGTCCGAGACGCACTTTCTCGACCAGTGCGCCCGGCGCCCGGCCACGCAACAGCAGGTTCCAGCGGTAGTCGCCCCGGATGCGGCGGATGTAGGCAGGTGACGGCCCCAGGACATCCGGGTCCGTCCGCCCGGCAGCATCCCGGTGGGCCCGGAGTTCCGTTGCCACTCGCGACGATTCTTCGAGGCCATGCTCCTGGTTGGGGTGATGGAAGGTGAGGCGCGCGAGGCGGCCGAACGGTGGATAGCCCGCCCTCCGCCGGTGTTCTGTCTCGAGCTGGAAGAACCGAGCGTAGTCGCCGGTGGCCGCTGCCTGGATCGCCGGGTGGTCGGGTTCATACGTCTGGATATAGGCGAACCCGGGCTGGTCCCTGCGCCCGGCCCTCCCGGCAACCTGCGAGAGGAGTTGGAACGTACGCTCCGGGGCCAGGTAGGTCGGCAGATTCAGACCTACGTCGGCATCGATAGCCCCGGCGACGGCCATGCGGGGGAGGTCGAGCCCCTTCGCCAGCAACTGCGTGCCGACGACCACGTCAATCTCGCCCGCTTCCAGCCTTGCGACCAGGCTTGCGTGGGCCCCCTTCCGGCGCGATGTGTCACTGTCCCAGCGCGCGATCCGTGCCCCGGGAAACGCACGGTGCGCCTCGTATTCGATCCGCTGGGTGCCGACGCCGAAGGGCCGGTACCGTTGCTTGCCGCAGCTCGGGCAGGCCTCGTCGAGTTTTCGCGTGCGCCCGCAGTGGTGGCAGATGAGCCGGGGTGCGAGCGCATCAGAGGTGTCCAACCCCATGGCGACGCGGCAGGTCGGACACTCGGGTACGAACCCGCAGTCGCGGCAGAGCATGAAGCGAGCGGCCCCGCGACGGTTGACGAAGAGGATCGCCTGGTTGCCCTCGCGGAGCGCCCGCTGTACGGCCCGTACGAGGGGGATACTGAAGATGCCGCGATTCCCCGCCTTTAGCTCTTCGCGCATGTCCACGATCTCGATAGCCGGTGGCCTGCCCGGCCGGACGCCGCCCTCGCCATCGGGGACGACCCGGTCCGGGAGCGTATGCAGCGTCGCAAGGCCGGAGGTTGCCCGTGAGTAGCTCGCGATATCGGGTGTGGCCGAGCCCAGAACAAGGCTGGCGCCGGTCAGTTCCGCAAGTCGCCGGGCAGCGGCGCGAGCGTGGTAGCGCGGTTGGGGGTCGCTCTGCTTGTAACTGGGCTCGTGCTCTTCATCGAGCACGACAAGGCCGAGTTTTGGCGCGGGTACGAAAAGGGCGCTGCGTGACCCGAGGACCAGCCGCTTCTCCCCCGCCTGCACCTGGTACCACTGGTCGTAGAGTTCGCCCCCCGAGAGACCGGAGTGAAAGATCGCAAGCTGGTCGCCGAAGCGTTCACCGAACCGCCGCATCGCTTGCGGGGTGAGCGAGATCTCTGGCACGAGAACGATCGCGCTCTGACCAGCGGCGAGCGCGCGGCCAACGAGGTCGAGGTAGACCTCGGTCTTGCCCGAGCCGGTAACGCCGAAGAGGAGGTGCTCGCCGGGGGCTTTGCGAATTGCGTTGGCAACCTCGTGTTGCGCCGGGGAGAGCGATAGCGGTTGCCTCGCTTCCGCAGGGATCAGCTCGTAGGGGCTGCGGTCGATACGGACCTCCACCTCCTCAATCCAACCGTCGCTGACAAGCGCGTCGATGTGTTTTCGTTGAGCACCGAGGTCCCGGGCCTCGCCAAGGGTGAGTTCGCCCTCCGCCCCGACGCCGGCGAGGATTCGCGCAGACACCGACCGCGGCTGACTCAACGCGAGGCGGCCAGCTTCCTCACGCAGTTCGTCGTCGGGGCGGGCTGGCCGCAGGCGGCGCTCGATCCGCGGGTTGCCAGCGGGGCGGGCAAGGCCCTGGGTCACCGTCAGATGTCCGGCTTCCTGGAGCTTCCGCAACCGCTCCATCGTGACGGAGCCGACCTTCTCCCGGAGCGCCTCCAGGGTGAGCTGTTCGTGGCCACCGAGGGCGGCGAGGACCTTGTGGTCGCCCGGGTTGACCGGCAGGAGCGGCGGCACCTCCACCGCAGAGACCATCGTCACGCTCTTCTGGCCGTAACCGTGGGGCAGGCAGGCGGCGATGCAGTCCCAGAGTGGCGCGAGATACTCCGAGGCCAGCCAGTTCGCGAGCTCGATGTGTTGTTCGTCGAGCACCGGGTGGCCGTCGGCAATCGCATCGATCTCCCGGACCTCGGCGACTTCAGCAGTGGACGGGTAGCCGACAACGATGCCCTGGAGGAGTCGGGGGCCGTAGGGGACGAACACCGCCTGGCCGATTTTCGTGGTCATGCCTTCGCGCTCGCGATAGGTGAAGGGCCGCCGGACGGGTTGCCCGGCGTTCACCGCGACATCGACGAGTCGGCTCGCTGTCTTCATCGCACCAGTGTTCCCGGCTCAGGCCTTGGTGTTCAACGTGCTTTTGTTCCGCTCGCCGCGAATCAGGAGCCGTTGGTACACTCGAACCTACACTCAACGGCGGCTTTTGATGACGCGAAAAATCCTTGACGTCCACATGCACTTCCCCCGGAATTGGGAGAAGCCTGAAGAAGACCCCGCACCCATTGTCGACCGGCTGTTCGAGGTTGCCTCTACCGCAGGCATCACGAAGTCGTGCCTGCTCACCGGCGGAAGGTTCGGACCAGGCTACGACCGGGGCATGGAGATTGCCCAGAAGTACGGCGACTTCTTCATCCCCGTCGCCGTCATCGACCCTGAGGTCATCGGCCCAAAGGAAGTTTCGGACCTTCACGCCATGGGGTATCGCGGGCTGAAAATCATCGGCACCGCCCGGGACTACGACTGCCCCGACTACATGCCAGCCTATGGCCGCGCTCAGGAACTACAGATGCCGATCCTCTTCCACCTGGGCGTTATCGGCGGTGGGCTCGACTACTCGCGGACGCACCCGCGCCAGAGCGCCGAAGCCGCCCAGTCGTATCACCGGATGATGGCGATGACCGGCGTGCTGCGCGACGTCTC
>CAVZEW010000004.1:0-34202 GCA_963774435.1 uncultured Chloroflexia bacterium
CGTAGGAAGCCCCGGCAGGAAGAGACCCTTTTGCATCGCACCCGCCACGGAAGAGCCGCCGGCCGTCTTTGCTTCCCCACCCCTTTTCTAAACCCCGCTCACCGCCGTCGTCGTCTCGCCCGCTTCGAAGTCAAGGGGCTCTTCAGGTCCAGTTCTCGCCATCTCGCGCATGGCCCGGACAACTTCCTCGCCCATCGGGCGAGACTCCGCAGGGCATCGTCGTCGGTCATCGGGCCGTCGCCGTCCCAGAGGAAGACGCTACCCGGGCGCAGGTACTCCAGCACCTGGCGAATCTTCGGGATCACCTGCTTCGGCGTCCCCGAGATGATCGACTGCGCCTCCAGCAGCTCCCGGTAGTTCTCGTCCACGTCCACATGCTTCGTCGCCGAGTCGAGCACCAGCGGCTTGAAGTTCGGGTCGCGCTGTGGCGGCTCAACCTCCTGGCCGCGGCTTTCGGCCACGTGGCGGACCCCGCCGGTCGGCAGCAGGTTCTTGCGGTCGGTCATCCCCGGCAGGTCCTGGATGTACTTCCGCGTGTCGCCCCGGCTGCCCTCGAGGAAGATGTTGCCCGGCCCCGTCAGGAACTTCTTGCCCGTCTCGTAGGCCAGCTCTTCTGTCTCGTCGACATGCACCTTGAACAGGTAGCCGCGGTGCTGGGTTCCCGCTTCGTACCCAGCCTCGCGGGCGCACTCGTCGTAGTAGTCGAACGATAGCTTCGTCGGCTCCATCCGCGTCGCCAGCATCACATAGGGGAAGCGCGTTCGGCGGCCCATTGCACGGTCGCCGGCGACCGCTCCCGGGATCCTCATCGGCGGGTGCGGACGCTGGTAGGGCCGCATCCCCGGGTTCACATAGCGATAGTTGTAGTGGTCGCCCTCCCACCGGAACGGCCCGGGTGCGTCCAGGCCTTCACGATGAGGTCGTGCGCCTCCTGGAACCGCTCCCAGTTGAACGGGGCCTGCCCGTTGTGGGCGACGCTCTCGCGGCCGGTGCCTCGCACCCAGCCGGTGACCAACCGCCCCCGCGAGATCATGTCGATCATCGCCAGCTCTCGGCCAGCCAGAGCGGGTCGTCCCAGATCGGCAGGATGTTGCCGATCAGCACGATCTTCGCCTTCTTGTGACCCGCGCCAGGATCGCCGCCTCCACGTTCATCGCGCTGCCCATGCGAACGGCGTGCAATGGTGCTCGTTGAATGCCAGCGCGTCGAAGCCCATCTCCTCGGCGTAGAGCTTCTCATCGAGGTAGCGGTTGTAGAGTTCAGCGCCCAGCCTGGGGTCGTACTCCTCGTTCCCCATCTCGAGGTCCGTGAGCCGACGTCCTGAGCGCCCCCACCAGCTGGCCTGGGGATCCTGGTACGGGCGCTCCGTGAAGTAGCCGATCTGCACGGCGGCCTACGTCCCCGCGACCGGCCGGTCGTGAGGAGCATTCGGTGCGGCGCCCCGGAAGTCCCGGAAAGGCCCATCGCGCCACTCGAGGGCCGCCTTCAGGCCACCTTCGGCCATCCGCTTCCCCCACTCCGCCGCTGCCGGGCGATGCTTGCTCATCGCCTCCACGTCCGTCCCCGACATCAGCCCGCCGCGAATGCCCATCGCTTCGTACTGGCGGTTCACGCTCCGCTTGCTGTACATCAGCATGTCGTTGTCGATGTTCCCCATCCGCCGCGCGAAGGTCTCGGTGAACGTCTCGAGTTCGTCCTTCGGCACCGCGTAGGTTGCCCAGCCCATCTGGGCCATGTCCTTACCGCTGAAGCTGTCGCCCACATAGGCGAACTCGCGCGCCTTCGTCATCGGCAGGTGCCACGGCGCCCACATGATGTCCATCGTCCCCATCGCCCGGACCGGCGGATACCCGATCTGCGCATCCTCGGCCACGATCCGGAAGTCGCAGAAGGTCGCCAGCTCGGTGCCGCCCGCCAGGCAGTACCCCTGGATCTGCGCCACCACCGGCTTCGCCAGCTCCCAGATCTGGAAGTTCGCCATCAGCACGTGCCGCGACCAGTCGTAGTGGGCCGGGTGCGTCGTCCCAACGTCCGGCAGCTTCGACCACTGCTGCACATACGGCGATTCGTCGCTCGCCTCCCGGCTCGGCGAAAGGTCGTACCCCGCGCTGAACGCCCGCCCCGCCGCCTTCAGCACAATCACGCCGACACTCCGGTCCGCCTCCGCCTCCTTCAGCGCGTGGAACAACTCCCCCCGCAGCTCGTTCGAAAGCGCATTCAGCTTCTCCGGCCGGTTCAGCGTGATAATCGCCAGCCGCTCGTCCGTCTCATACAGGATGTTCTCGTAGCTCATACCGGGCCTCCAATAAACGTGCCCCGAAGCATACGCGGCGCGGAGGGAGAAGGGAGGAGACCCGGGGCTGCGGCCCTCCGTGGCCGCGGGCTACCGTCTCCCGCCAATGAGCCGGCGCGCCTTACTCCCCTTCTCCCGCGAGAGTCGGGAGAAGGGGCCGGGGGATGAGGGCCCGCCCCCGCAGCTCAACAGCGACCAGAAGCCAGCCGTGACCCCCTGCGCAACGATTAACCCCGTTTCAGTCTCCCGCCAATGAGCCGACACGCCTTACTCCCCTTCTCCCGCGAGAGTCGGGAGAAGGGGCCGGGGGATGAGGGCCAGCGCCCCGGCCTGCGCATGCTGCCAAGACCCCAACCCCAACCCTCAACCCGCAGTAACCTAGCCCCATGCTCTCCATCATCGGCGCCGGCGCCTGGGGCACCGCCCTCGCCCTCGTTGCCCGCCGTGCCGGCAACGACACCCGCCTCTGGGCCTTCGAACCCGACGTCGCCGAGGCCATCAACGTCCGCCACCGCAACGACACCTACCTCCACGGCGTCGACCTCGACCCCGCTGTCACCGCCACGAGCGACCTCGCCGCAGCCGTCACCGGCGCCGACATCGTCCTCCTCGTCACGCCCGCCCAGCACCTCCGCGACATCGTCGCCGGCCTCGCGCCATCGCTGCCGCCGGGGGTGCCCCTCGTCATCTGTGCGAAGGGCATCGAGCAGGCCACCGGCGACCTCCTCTCCGCTGCCATCGCTGGACCGGCTGCCGGACATCCCATCGCCGTCCTCAGCGGACCAACCTTCGCCCGCGAGGTGGCCCGGGGCCTCCCTACCGCCGTCACCGTGGCCTGCGAGGATTCGGCCGTCGCCGAGCGGGTTGTCCACGCCCTCAAGAGCCCGATGTTCCGGCCCTATTCCAGCACCGATGTCATCGGCGTCCAGGTGGGCGGCGCCGTCAAGAACGTCATCGCCATCGCTGCCGGCGTCACCATCGGCCTCCAGCTTGGCGAGAACGCCCGCGCCGCCCTCGTCACCCGTGGCCTCGCCGAGATTGTGCGACTGGGCACCGCCCTCGGTGGCCGCCCCGAGACCTTCCTCGGCCTCTCCGGCCTTGGCGACCTCATGCTTACCTGCGGCAGCGAACAGTCCCGCAACATGTCCCTCGGCATCGAGCTGGCGAAAGGCCTCAACGCCGCCGACATCCTCGCCGCCCGCCACTCGGTGGCCGAAGGCGCCTACACGGCCACCGCCGTCCACAACCTCGCCCAACGCCTCGGCATCGAGACGCCAATCTCCACCGCCGTCCACCACGTCCTCGCCGGTACCCTCAGCATCACCGAAGCGATCGGCGCCCTCCTCGACCGCCCCGTCAAAGCCGAAGTGGGTTAGCGAGGGCCAAGGGTCGAGGGCCGAGGGCCAAGGGGCTGACAGCTGATAGCTAACAGCTGACGGCTAAAACACCATCCGCGACAACGACTCCGCAACGCAGGCCGGCTTCGTTTCGCCTTCGATTTCGAGGACCATTTCGTACATCGTTTCGAGCATGTCGCCCTTCACTTCGACGCGCTTGAGGGTGCGCTGGGCACGGACGCGGGCGCCGGCCTTCACCGGGTTGGGAAAGCGGACGCGGTCGAAGCCGTAGTTGATCCCCATCTTCTGGCCGGGGAGCCGTTCGCCCTCGGGCTGCTCCGGGGTGGAGCGCGGCAGGTGGCCCATGATGCTGAGGGTGAGCTGGCCGTGGGCGATGGGTGCCCCGAACGGCCCCGCCTTCGCCCGCTCGACTTCCACGTGGATCCACTGGTGGTCCATCGTCACGTCGGCGAAGTCGTTGATCCGCTCCTGGGTGACCTCGAACCAGTCCGAAGGCGGCAGCGGCTTGCCAATGCGCTCGGTCATCACCTTATGGGCGTTCTGGAGGGCTTCGTTGTCGGGCATCAGGTGCTCCTGGGTTTGTGGTGGGGCGATGGTACTACGGGTGGCGCGAGCGATGAGCGGCGAGCCGCGACGGGTGTACTGAAAACACACAGGAACCGCACGCCACCGCACGGTCACCGCATGGACCGCACGTCCGGTGGAGATGGGATCACCGCACGCATGAGGGGGTTGCGTGATGCGGGTTGGGGGTTGCGGGTGGCGGGCGTCCATGGGTGGAGTTTGGGGCTGTGGGGCGGGGAGGTGGAAGGGGGGACACGCACTTGGCGCAGTCATTCGGGCGAAACTCCATAGAGGCGGCGCTCAAATTCGGCAAGCTTGGGATTCACAAAGGGGTCAAGCGAGCGGAACCGAATACACTGCTCTCATGCGATTTTGGGCTCTCTTCAACCACAAGGGGGGCGTTGGAAAGACCACGCTCGCTTTTAATCGTGGCCTCGCCTTGGCGAGGCGTAAAGCGAGTCGTGTTCGCAGATGCGGATGCACAATTGCGAATCTCACTGCCCTCGCGATTCCCCGAATGAACGAGCCAATCTACGCGCAGCGGTTGTCGATCGCGGACTGCTAGGCGCCCATGTTGAAGGCTCCGGTGAGTATCGAACGCCGACGAGCGAAGTCTTCTAGACACGGCCTTGATAATTCCGGGCATATACATTTGAGCGACTTTGAGGCGTTTGCTCCGACAGGTTGGACCGAAGCGCTCTCACTACAGCCGCGGGGCGTCCGAATCACAACAGCACCTTACAGGCTCGCAGCGGCAGCCGCTCAGCAAGTCGACGCCGACGACGTGATCTTCGACATAGGCCCGAACGTCGGCGCTTTGAATCGAGCCATACTCTTGGGATGTGATGGCTTCATCGTTCCCTTGGCGCCTGATCTATTCTCGTTAAATGCCCTACCCAGCGTTGGCAAGAGCATGGCTGGATGGATCCGCCAATGGGCCCGTATTCGGAGCGAGGTCTCAGAGGAGTCGCTAGGTTTTGCACTTCCCAAAGGGGAGCCCTCGCCCCTCGGCTACATCAGTCAGCAGTTTGCCATTTACCGTAGCGCGCCAGCTGGGGCCTATCGACGATGGCTTGCACAAATTCCTAGTGCATACCGCAGCGGAATTGTCGAACCTCTCGAGGCCGTGGGCATACGCGTACCTCATGGCGACCATCAGATCGGTGAGGTAAGTAACCTGTCCAGCTTGGTCCCCATTGCGCAGCAGTCCAATGCAGCGGTCTTCGAATTGAGCGGCTCGGAAGCCCGGGGAGCCCACTACACGAAGGCCAAGGATACGCTCGACAATTTGCGTCGATCGGCGCTACCATCACCGGTCGGCGCAGGAGCCGCACGCTAAACGTATATCTCGACACTTCGATTCTCCCTGTACGAGGGCCTCTACTACGGGGTCCGCTCGGAGCATTGGTAGCGTTAGCAGGCGGCGATCATGTTTCGATTCAGTTGCCAGAACTCGTCATAGCCGAATATCTGAACCTCGCTTGGATGCCGTCGCCGCGGCCACGGAGCAACTTCGGATAGCGATCAAGCGCGCGGCCGACCACCTCGAGGTTCCAGCGATTTATCTTCCCACGCCTGACGAGGTGGTCTTGCCCTTGGTAGCCCAACTGCGGACGTTTGGCGAAATATCCAATCGGGCCGGGCGATGCAGTCGAGGCGACCTGCGGGAAGCGAAACGAGAGCCGCCAGCGCGAAAGGGAAAGGGTGGCGACGCTGCCATTTGGTTGACGGTCGCGCGTCATCATCGCGAAGGCGCGGATCAGGGAGCGTTCCTAACCGCGAATACAAACGACTTTGGTTCCAAGGCTGTCGCGGGACTGAATCCAGATCTCGATAGGGATCTGAATCCGAGGCGGTCTGAATTCTTCGTGCACTTCAATCTGGTTTCGTTTCTCAATGAGCATGCCCCCATCGTCGAACCTGAGGCGAGTGACGCCGGTATCATTCGCGGCGATCCCGACGTGATCGCCGATCTTGCACATGTCTTGTCCGATAGCAATCTCTCAGCATGCAAGAAATGGGATTAGAGTACGGAGGCGACTTCTCCTTATGGGAGACGGACAACGAACTGCTCTCGATTGATGGGGTGGAGATCACGGGCGCCCGTGAGGACGGCCGATTGACTAACGCGAAGCTCACTTTGGACGTCGCAACCAACGCGGATGGTGCCCGCGTCCACGTGGATGTCAGTACCTGGTTTTCAATCAGCGATGGGCGTGCCTCTCTAATCTCAGCGGAGGCGCTTGCCCGCCGTTAGTCGTGGGAAGAGTCCCTCGGGCCCACTAGATACAACTCCGTGCCCCACGGCATTAAGCAACAATCCCGCGTTATCGAAGGGGCCTGTGCCATTTTCGATGCCTGAACCGACCGCCCCTTACCGCCCCCCGAACTCCGGCTCCCGACGCTCCACAAAACTCTTCGCCCCCTCCCGCGCATCTTCCGTCTGGAAGAGCTGGGCGATGTAGGCGCCGGTCATCTCTTCGACCCGGTGGAGGGCGTCGATTTCGGGCGTGTAGACGAGGCGCTTGGTGGCGGCGAAGCCGAGGGGCGGGCCTTTGGCCGCCTGCTGCGCCAGTTCGAGCGCGCGGTCGATGAGCCGGTCGCGGGGGACAACTTCGAGGACGATGCCGAGCGCGAGGGCCTCGTCGGCCTTGACGCGACGCCGGGTGGCCGCCAGTTCGAGCGCCCGCTGGGTGCCGACGGTCTCCTGCAGCAGGAACGGCAGCCCAACATCGAGGGCAAGGCCGCGCTTCAACTGCGAGCATTCGAACACCGCATCGTCGGCGCAGATGCGGAAGTCGGTCGCCAGCGCCAGCCCAAAACCGCCGCCCACGGCATACCCATTAATAGCGCCGATGATCGGCACGTCGCAGTTGCGCATCGCCGTGATGACCGAGCTCTCCGGGTGCGGACGCCGCCAGGCCGCCCGGGCCCGAGGGCCGTCCGGGTTCGCGCTGGGAAACCCCGTAACATCGCCACCCGCACAGAACGCCCGCCCCTCACCCGTGAGGACCACGGCGCGGACGGCATAGTCGCCATGATTCAGCGAGTTCAGGTAGCGCGTGAGGTCGGCGATCAGCGTCCCACCCATCGAGTTCAGCTTCTCGGGCCGGTTCAGCTTCACCAGGGCCACGTCGCCATGGGCCTCGACGATGATGTCGGAGTAGTCGGACATGCGTCCTCCAGGGTTGCGGGATGCGGGTTTCGCGGATTCTAGCCAATTGGGGTCGGGGGCGTGGGACATCGGGCCCTCATCCCCCGGCCCCTTCTCCCGACTCACGCGGGAGAAGGGGAGAAGGTCGTGAGTGCAGTTCGGGCGCCCCTCACCCAACCCTCTCCCGCGGGGAGAGGGCTACTCCCTACGCCGATGGAAATCCTCTACGGCCAAGGCCCCCGGTGGCACTCATTCTTCCCTCGCCCTCCGGCGGGAGGGAGAGGGACCGAGGGTGAGGGTGGCACCTGCGGCACCGACTCGAACCCAAGACCTCAGCGCGATTTGCAGTTCGGGCGCCCCTCACCCAACCCTCTCCCACGGGGAGAGGGCTACTCCCTACGCCGGAAGCCTGTATGGCCAAGGCCCCCGGTGGCACTCATTCTTCCCTCGCCCTCCGGCGGGAGGGAGAGGGACCGAGGGTGAGGGTGGCCCCCGGCACCGACTCGAACCCGAGACTTCAGCGCGATTGCGCGTTCGGGCGCCCCTCACCCAACCCTCTCCCGCGGGGAGAGGGCTACTCCCTACGCCGAGCATTCATGGCCAGGGCCCCCGGTGGCACTCATTCTTCCCTCGCCCTCCGGCGGGAGGGAGAGGGACCGAGGGTGAGGGTGGCACCCGGCAGCGACTCGAACCCAAGACCTCACGCGATTTCCCGTTGGGCGCCCCTCACCCAACCCTCTCCCACGGGGAGAGGGCTAGCTCGCATGCCGATGGAAAGCCTGCTACAGCCAGGGCCCCCGGTGGCACTCATTCTTCCCTCGCCCTCCGGCGGGAGGGAGAGGGACCGAGGGTGAGGGTGGGCCGTGAGGGCGAATCGCACCTCGTCCCCTATCCCCCAAACAGCACCCGGATCGCCTCCTCCGCAATCAGCCGGCCCCCTGCGCCACTCAAGTGCACCCCGTCGTCCGCGCGGGCCAGCACCAGGTTCCCGTTCTCGTCGGGCAGGTACTGGGCGAAGCCGCCGTTGGGGCCGCTTGTCACCTTGTAGGCGTCCACGTAACGCACCCAGTCCCGCTTCGCTGCCTCTTCCTTAAAGACGTTGTTGAGAAGGGGGATGTAGGCCGCCAGCGCCGGGCGGGCCGCCGGGTCGATCGTTGGTTCGCCGACCCAGAGGACGATCCGGCCGGGCCGCTGCAGCAGGTCCATCACTTCGGCCACGCGCGCCCGGTAGACCTCGAGGTCCGGCTGCCCCACCGCGTCGTTTGCCCCCAGCATGAACGCCACCACGTCCGGGTCGTAGGCCGCCATCGCCTCCCGCAGGTGCGCCGGCCAGTCGTAATAGGCCGGCGACATCAGCCCCGACGAGACCACGTAGTCGGGCGCGGTGGTCGGGATCGCTCCCTCGCCCCCGAGGATGCCGAGGAAGGCCACGGTCATGAAGTAGGATGTCGAATCCCCGTTCGACCACAACGTCAGCCCCTGCGCCGAGACCGGTGAGTCGGGCTTCAGCGGCGGCGGATCGGGCGAAGGCTTGTCGCTCTGCAACCCGGGGATCGTGATCCGGTACCCCGTATCTGGCGGCGGGTCGTCGGCCAGCACCGCCGCGACTCCCACTTCGTGACCGCCTTCCACCAGTACCGGTTGGCTGCTCTCATCGCCCGGGATGCCCGCGAACACGGCGCTGGCGCCCATCATTACGACGCCAACCGTTCCGGTTGCCAGCAGTCCCGGCACCCTCACCGGAGGGCCGCCTCCACATACTCCACGTAGAAAGCAGCTCCCGCCGGCCGCAGGTGAATCCCATCGTCCCAGAAGAGCTCCGGGTGCCCGGTCACCGCATCCTTCCACTCCAGCACCGTCGCGTTCTCGTAGCGCGCCGCCCCATCGCGGATCACCTGGTTGTTCGGCGCCTCCCAGTCCAGTGGCACGTTCACCGTCATGAAGTAGGTCGGCCGCCCGTCCGCGAGCGCCATGAATTCGTCGAACTGCTCCGGCGTGAACACGCTGTTGTGTCCTATATGGATAAGCACCTCGTCGCCAAGCTCGCCCCGATCGACGATTCCCCGCAGTGCATCGATCGTCGCCGGCACGCCGCGCCCAACCACCGCGTCCACGTGGATCCCGTCGGCCTCCAGCTGGTCGACCGCCGCAAGCATCACCGAGTCGCCGACCGCAGTAACGTTCAGAGGCCCGGCTTCGGGTGGCGTGGTTGTTGCCGCCACGGCAGCGTCGAACGGTACGACGCCCGCGTGCACGATGCGGGCACCCGCGCCATCGCCGGTTCGCTGCGACGCCGCAGCCACGATGATCAGCGCAATCGCGGCCCCGATGAGGAGTCCCGTCGCCGTCCAGCGAACTGAGGGCGGGAGCACAGGCATACATGTAAGTGTCGCGATTCGTCGCTCGCGATCAATGCAGGGTCCAACTGCCTACCCTCCGGACTTCCACCTATCCGCCCTTGCGAAATCCTGTGGTACGGTGCCGAAGAACACACAAAAGCGGGCCCCCGCACCGCCGGAGATGTGCGTGTCATACGTTCTACCGCCAAAGTCCGAAGCAGGCGCCGTCTACGAGCATGCGTCTGGCTGGCAAAATGCCGCTTTCCTGGCTGCCTGTTGCTCCGTTGCAGCCGCCCTTGGTCTTGTCCTTGTTTCGCTCACATCTGGCGGCTCTCGCGGCCCCCAGGTCTTCCTCCAGGTTGCCTCCGCCGAACCGGCATTCGTTGCCGCCCAGGCCGACGCCACCATCGTCGAACCTGAATCGCCTGCGCAGCCCGCCGATACCGTCGCTGCTGTGACCAACGATGCGCCTGCCGAAACCGCGGTGGATTCCTCCGCCGCGACGGTCGACGAGTCCGCTTCGGTCGAAGCTGCTGGCAGCACGACCACCGGGGGCGTTTCGGCCGCCACGACGAGCCCACTCGCCGGCCGCACCGTCTGGTCCGATGGCGATTCGACCTCCTACTTCATGTCGCTCTGGCTCCTCGGCGGCATGGAGAACCTCGGCGCCGTCCCCGTCCACGACGCCGAGTACTGGCAGTCATCCGGCCTCACGACGCCCGACTTCTTCGACTGGCCGACGTACATCGACCAGCAGATGGCGCTCTACGACCCCGAGATCGTTGTCTTCATGGTCGGCACCAACGACATCGACCCGCGCCTCAACCTCAACGACTACGCCTCCCTCGTCGGCCAGCAGATGGATGCCCTCCAGGGCCGCGAGGTTTACTGGATCGGCGTACCGTCATTCGATCCTGATCTGCGCCCCGACCTCGCCCAGATGGCCCCGGACATCAACAACCTCTTCATCGCCGAAGCAGCGAAGCGCCCCTGGGTGACCTACGTGGACGTCATGGGCGTGACCACCGATGAGAACGGCAACTACGCCCGCGACCTGCCGACCGTCTCCGGTGATGTCGGCGAACTCCGCACCGCCGACGGTATCCACTTCACCTCAGCCGGCGGGCGCGTTATGGCCACACAGATCCTGGCGGCAATTCAATCTCACTGAGCACCGGGTCCGGCGGCGTCGGCGGGTTGTCCAGCATCTCTTTCAGCAGCGACGTGTAGTACAGCGCTCCCTCGGGCCGCAGGTGGATGCCGTCGGTCCAGAGCACGTCCGGCCGCTCCCCGGAAGCTGCCTCCCAGTCCAGCAGCTCGAAGTTGCTGTGCCGGGCTACAGCGCGCTTGAGCACCGCGTTGTTCTCCTCTTCCCAGTACCGTGGCACGCGCAGCGAGAAGATGATCGTCCGCCGCCCGTCGACGATGTTCGCTACCTCTTCCATCTGCTCATCGTCGATCGGCCCATTGTTGCCCATGTGGAGGACCACCGTGTCCGCCAGGATTCCCCGGTCCTTCCGGTCCTGCAGGATCGCGATTCCCGCGCCAAGCGAGCGGCTCACCTGCGCGTCGACATCCAGCCCTGCCACTTCCGCTCCCATCTCCCGCGCCGCACCCAGCATCACCGAATCGCCCACAGCCGTGACATAGACTCCCGCCTGCGTGGCACTGCTTGGCTCCGGCGTTGGTGTCGGCGTGGGAGCTGGAGTTTCGTCGCTCGCTGGCGTGGGGCTTGCCGCTGTCGCGGTTGCCTCCTCGCGCTCGCGCTGGGCCTGTTCGTACAGCTGCCGCATCGTCAGGCTCAGGTGTTCCAGCATCTCCGCGTCGGTGATGCCGTTGGCGCTCCCGCTGCTGTCGTACGAAACACCGGAAACGGATGTCGTCTGCTCCGCGCCATCGGGGGTGATGTGGATCTGGCCGAGCGCGAAGTAGTCTGGTACCTCCGGTCCGTCCGCTGCCGCTGCGACTCCGCCCACCGTCGCCACGGCGGCAATGATGCCGACCACGCCATATACGCGCGCGACGTTTGCGAAGGAGGGAGAGCGGCCGCCCTCTTTCAGGCGGTTCCAGGTCCGGCCGATAGCGCCCTTCCGGATCGGCTGCTCGAGCCAGCGATACGACGCCTCCGTCACCAGCATCGTGAGGGCGAGCTCGATAAGGAACTCGACTTCCGCCCCCCCGCTCCAGTCGAACCGCGGTTCGAACACCAGGATGATCGGCCAGTGCCACAGATAGAGGCCGTAGGACCTGAGGCCTACCCAGCGCAGCGGTCCAATGCTGATGATCCGCCCAAGGCGGAGAGCGGGGTGCACGGCCGCGACGATCGCAACGACCGTGAGCGCGTCGACGGCGAAGAATCCTCCGCGGTAGAGCCAGGGCGTCGAATCGGAAATCCGGAAGCAGACCACTCCAAGCGCCACCAACGCAGCAACACCAAGCAACTCCAGCCCAAAGAGGCGATAGCGGCGGATCGTCCCTCCGACCCCTGGCTGCCAGAGCAGCGCGAGCGAAGCCCCGAGTAGTAGCCCCGATGCCCGTGTATCTGTCCCGTAGTAGAGCCGAGAGGCGCTGGCACCTTCCTGAAAGAGCAGCCACATCGCCCCTGCCGAGGCCACAGCCCCGAGGACACAAACACATGCGAACGGGCGGCGGGGCAGCCACCGCAGACCCGCGAAGGCAACCAACGGCCAGACCACGTAGAACTGCTCCTCGATCGCCAGCGACCAGAGATGCCGCAGCATCGACGGAGCCTGGAATGAGTCGAAGTACGATTGCCCGTCGACGATCAGGTACCAGTTGGTGCTGTAACTCAGCGCAGCGATGCTATCCCTGCCCAGGCCGGCCACCCGGTCGGGTTCGAACACCTCGGCGTAGAGCACCACGCAAAACAGCAGCAGCATTACTGCAGGCAACAGCCGCAACGCCCGGCGCTTCCAGAAATGAGGCAGCGAAATGCCACCGTTGCCATGTTCACGTCGCAGGCCGGCGGTGATGATGTATCCGCTGATGACGAAGAAGACTTCGACGCCCACGAAGCCGCCGGGGAGCCATTGAAGTCCGCTGTGGTAGAAGATCACCGCGAGAACGGCAAACGCCCGCAGTCCATCGAGACCGGGTAGATATCGCAATCCGGTCGATGAATGCCGCTGCATAACGCTCACTATTGTAGGGACGTTCAGCGAACAGCCGAGCCCGTACGAGGTTCGTATCTAAGCCGGCGTATTGTCTACCCGGTAAATGCGCCTGCGCAGGCCTCGACCGTCCTCGACGCCCCCTGCAACCCCGGTTCCGAACCAACGATCCGGACCACGGCGACATCGAGTTCCCGGGACAGTTCCCGGAGCGCCGCCGCCGCTCCCGCCGCCTTCCCGAAGTAGCCCATTTGCCGGAGCATCTCGTCGGGAAAGGCGTCTGCCAGCTCATCGGGAGAGGCGCCACCGTCTCTCAGCGCTTCGATCCCTGTGAGCGTCTCGTCGTATCCCATCCGCTTGAAGTGCCCCCGGTAGCCCGCATCCTTCGAGGCGCCCGGCCGCGACAGGGCATAACCCATGAACGCTTTCGCAAATGCCCGGCGCGCCTTCGCTTCGTCCTCATCAATGCAGACGCGTATGTACTCCATGAGCGTCACCGCACCAGGGTCTCGTTTCGCCTTCCCGGCGCCTTCCGCAATGCGTTCGCGGCACCAGACTCGTTGTTCCGGCGTCGTCCAATTGAGGCAGACGCCGTCGGCGAGCTCGCCTGAGAGCCGGAGCATCTGCGGCCCGAGTGCCGAGAGGTAGATCGGGACGGCGATCGGGCGCCCGGCCACTTTCATCCCCTGCAGCGTCACAACTTTCCCCGCGTAGGTGACCGTTTCGGCGTTCAGGAGTCCCCGCAGCGTGGTGACATAATCGCGCATCATGGCCACAATCGGCATTTCCGGCAGTCCGTGCATCCGCCGGTACTCCGCGCCGTAGGCGCCGCCGGTCCCCATGCCGAGGATGAAGCGGCCGCCGCTGATCTCGCTCACAGTGCCTGCCTGGCTCGCAAGTGACGGGACGGTCCAGGCCGGCGCCGGGATCACGGCGATACCGAGTTCAAACGGGCTCGTTGGTGGATTCTCCGTGGCCCGCGCCCACTGCCCGCACACCTGAAATCCATCACGCGTCGCCGGGCCCGAGGGTGTCCAGGCGCTCGTGTAGCCGGCCCGCATCGCCGTCTGAAGCAAGGCTTCGTACTCCTTGAATCCAAGGCCAAGGCTGGCGTCGATTCCCACTCCGGCTTTCACGAAGCCAACTCTGCCCCTGGAGTTCCCGAGTCGCAACCCGGAATCCCGCAATTCGGCCTGCCTGCGCGCGTTTGTAACGCCGAGGTAAGGAAGAGAGACCTTGTAACACAACGAAAGCACACGACGGAGTAGGCCACCGGGTTGTGGTCACCGTTCGGTAGTGCGAAGGTGGATCCACTCCCTTTCGCACCACCGCCCGCCGGTGCGACCTCTCTCGTGAATGCAGAGCCATACCCTGCGGGGCACTGCCTTCCCTTCATCATGCCGCGGGAAAAGGAGAAACGATGATTCGACCCTCGTCCAGCAGCACACGCCACCCGCGCTCCGGGCTTGATGATGTCACTGCTGAAGATGTTGTCATTGGAGAGGGCGAGGACGAAGAGGAAGAGGACGCTGTTGCGACTCCTGCCGACATCGACAGGGCCCTCGACGGCACCGACGACCCTGTTCGCATGTATCTCCGCGAAATCGGCGGCGTTTCGCTGCTGACCAAAGCGGATGAGCAACGGCTTGGCAGTCTCATCGAACAGCGCAATCTCCTCCTCGGTATCGCCGCCGAATACCAGGAAGCCTACGGGCGAAGCCCGTCTGCGCCTCGATTGGCTGTGGCACTGTTCGAGCGTTGGACCGAGCACCTTCCCGTCTACCGCCTCGCCCAGAAGGCGACCGGCATGGCGAAGGCTTCGCACATCGAGACTGTGACCTCTCCGGAGTTCCGGGCGCTCATCGATGGCGTCATGGATGAAGACTTCATGGCCCGCGCCGCGAAGCTGAAGGGCTACGAAACCGATACGGGTCGCCTGGCCATCGTCGAACTCTCGACGATCATCGCCATCTTCGGCGATGACTTGCTGCGCACGATCGACGAGCTTCTCTCCGAAAGCGAAAGCTTCGTTCCACCGTCTCCCGGTTTGGGCGAAGCATTGCTCGAGATAGAACAGCAGCTCGTCCGCCGCTTTCACGACGTCAGGCGCCGTGGCGACGCCAGCCAGGAACAGCTGACCAGCGCCAACCTCCGGCTCGTCGTGAGCGTGGCCAAGAAGTACGTCGGCCGCGGCATGTCACTCCTCGACCTCATCCAGGAAGGCAACCTCGGCCTCATGCGCGGCGTCGAGAAGTTCGACTATCGGCGCGGCTTCAAGTTCAGCACGTACGCGACGTGGTGGATTCGCCAGGCCATCACCCGCGCCATCGCCGATCAGTCGAGGACGGTCCGCATTCCGGTTCACATGACGGAAATCGTGAACAAGCTGGCGCGCGTCAGCCGCCGGCTTGTCCAGGAATATGGCCGTGAACCGACGGCTGCCGAGATCGCTGCCGCGATGAACATCGATGCCAAGGAAGGTGAGGCCAACCTCTTCACCGCCGAGCGCATCGACGAAATTCGTCGCTTCGCCCGCGACCCCGTCTCGCTTGAGACGCCGGTGGGCACGGACGAAGAGAGCGAGCTCGGCGCTTTCATCGAAGATCCCGGCGCTGCCGAACCGTTCGAGCTCGCCTCGATGGGCATGCTGCGCGAAGACGTCAACGACGTCCTTAACCGCATCACCGCCCGCGAGCGGCAGGTCCTTCGCCTCCGATTCGGTCTCGATGACGGTCGAACGCGGACGCTGGAAGAGGTCGGACGCGAGTTCGGTCTCACCCGCGAGCGGATCCGCCAGATCGAGATGAAGGCGATCCAGAAGCTTCGCCACGATGGCCGCGCCCGGCGGCTGTCGGCTTACCTCAACAACTAAATCGGGCAACGTATAGCACCGTCGGAGCCCGGCGAACGTGGTACCTTCCACAATCGCCGGGCTTCTTTTTGCCCGCGGGAGGCTGCCCATGAGTGAAATCCTGCTTGTCGAGGTTGAAGGTCCGGTCGCGACGGTCACGCTGAACCGGCCCGACCAGCTTAATGCGCTCAATTCCGAGCTCCTGGCCGCCTACCTCCAGGCGCTCGAGCGCATCCGCCAGGACGATTCCATCCGTGTCGCCGTCATCACGGGCGCCGGGCGAGCATTCTGTGCCGGCATGGACCTCAAGGCTCGCGCTGCCAGCGAGGCTTCCGGTGTTTCGGCTAACTTCTTTGCTGCTCTCAACCAGCCGACCCAGTACACGTCCACCTTCGAAAAGCCGCTCATCGCCGCCGTCCATGGCTATTGCCTCGCCGGGGGCTTCGAACTCGCCTTGAACTGTGATCTGCGCATTGCTGCCGAGGGCACACGGTTTGGCATGCCGGAGATCCGCCGCGGCTTCTTCCCTGGCGGTGGCGGCCCGCAGAGGCTACCCCGCCTGGCGCCGCCGGCCTTCGCACTCGAAATGCTTCTTACGGGTGATCAGTACGACGCTGCCCAGATGCTCGATTGGGGCCTCGTGAACCGGGTCGTCCCCGAGGGGCAGGCGCTCACCGAAGCCAAGGCGCTGGCATCGACGATTGCCGCCCACGCGCCCCTCGCCGTTCGCGCTCTCAAGGAGCTCTTCTACGATGCCCAGGACATGCCCCTGCCCCAGGCGATGCGCCACGGTGCGGGCCTGCGCTGGATCATCGGTCAAACTGACGATGCAAAAGAAGGTCCCCGTGCTTTCTCCGAAAAGCGCGAGCCTGAGTTCAAAGGACGCTAGCGATCCGGTGCGCTAGCCGAGTGCCTCGAGGTCATCCTGGTAGGCAAACAGTGCCGGCGTGCCACCCGTGTGCAGGAAGACCAGGTTCCGGCCAGCCGACCCGGGCTCTTTCGCCAGCGCGATGAAGCCCGCCATCGCCTTCGCCGTGTAGACGGGGTCGAGTAGCAACCCCTCGCTCCGGGCGGTGGCAACCAGTGCATCAGCTGCCCCCGGTCCCATCCGTCCATAACCCGGCGCCAGGAACTCGTCGGACAGGAGGACATCCGCAGCGTCCACCGGGTTCGCGATCCCCAGGATTGCCGCAATCCCGTCGCAGTGCCGGCTGATCCGGTCTCGTTGGGATACTGCATCCCGGCGCACACAGATGCCATGCACGCGTGCCCTGCTCCCTGTCGCTCGCAGTCCGAACAGCAGCCCTGCATGGGTAGCGCCGCTACCGGACGCCACCACCACATCGTCGAGCGCGAGGCCCATGCTCGCCGCCTGGTCCACCAGCTCTCGCGCCGCCCGCACATACCCCAGCGCCCCGAGCGGCGGATGGTCTGGCCCGAGCGGGATGACGTAGGGGCGACGGCCCTGCTCTCGCAGTTGGTCGGCGATCTCGTGCAGTCTCCGGTCGGCGCCGGCCTCATCCTCGCCCCTGGGATATGTGTGCACCGTCGCCCCGAGCACGCGGTCCAGCAGCACATTCCCCGAGTGCTCATACGTCGTGTCGTTGCGCGGTACTCGCGCCTCGAGCTGGACGTGGCAGTCCATCCCCAGTTTGCGTGCCGCCGCTGCCGCCTGCCGGACGAAGTTCGACTGCACTGCGCCCGTAATCAAGGCAACGTCAGCATTCTGAGCCACGGCCTCGCCGAAGTAGTACTCAAGCTGGCGGGACTTGTTCCCGCCCAGTGCCAGTCCCGTGCAGTCATCCCGCTTCACGAAGAGGCTGGCCCCGGTGCCCAGCTCCTTCGCGAGATTCCGCATGGGCTCGAGGGGCGTCGGGACGTGCGACAGTTCCACCCGGGGGAGCGTGTCGAGAGTACCAATCGCAGACACAGTGATGATTCCTCAGGCGCCGCGAATCACGGATTCGTCATAGCGGGTGGTGATATGCCCTAGCCGCCTCAACTCGTCGATTTCTGCGTCCGAATAGCCAAGCACCTCGCGGTAGACGTAGTCGTTGTGCTGGCCGAATAACGCCGGCGCCGTCCGTATGCGTACATCCGACTCCGAGAATCGGTAGGGCGGCTGGAGCCATTCGGTCGCGGGGTAATCGTCGGTGGCGGGAAGCGGCGTGAATGCACCGGTAGCTGCGAGGTGCGGGTCGGCACAAACATCGGCATTGCTGAGTACCGGCCCCGCCGTCACTCCCGCGGCCTGCAACGAATGGAAGAGCTCGTTCCGGTCGCGCGTCGCCGTGAATGCCGCCAGGTGTTTTTCAATGGAGTCTTCCTGCTCTCTGCGTCCCGGGGCAGTGGCGAGTGCGCCATCCACTGCCCATGCGGGCGCCCCCATGAAGCCAACCAGCGCGTCCCACTCCTCGTCGTCGCGGCAGGAGATCGCGATCCACCGATCGTCCCCAGCACACGGGAACACCCCATTCGGCACGAAACCCTCGATGCTCCGGTTGCCGATGCTCGTTGCGCCCCGGTTGTTCCAGGCGCCGTCCATCGCCGCCTGCGGGAACATCTGCGCCGAGGCCTCCAGCTGGGCCAGTTCGATTGTCTGGCCCTCACCGGTCTTGCGCTGGTGGCGAAGCGCTGCCAGCGCCGCAATCGCCCCGTGGATCCCTGCGAAGTAGTCGCCGGCGAAGGTCTGCGTGTTCGTGAGCGGCGACGAGTCGGCATAGCCGCGCAGGATCGTCGAACCGGCCACCGCGTCGATATGTGCGCCATAGCCGCGCCCGTCGACATACTCCCCCGACAACCCGAAGGCCGGCAGGTGGAGGATTACGATGTCCGGCCGTATCTCGCGGATCTGCTCGTCCGATAAGCCGAGCTTCATGAGTGTGCCCACCGCCAGGTTGTCGGCGATCAGGTTGCTCTTGCGGATGAGATTCTTGACGACCTCAAGCCCCTCCGGACGGCGGCTATCGACGGTGAACGATTTCTTGTTTCGCTGGACATGGATGAACGCCGGCGAGTTGTTCCATGGTCGCGGCCCAGGGTCCGAGTCAGGATGTCCGCCCATCCAGGCAGGGATGAGCCGCGCCGTCGTCGCATCCAGCCTCGGCGATGCCGCCCGTGTCATCGGGTTCCAGATGTACGGGTTCTCGACCTTGATGCATTCGGCGCCGAGGTCGGCGAGGTACATCGTTACCGTCTGGCCAGCCCAGACGGCGGTGAAGTCACAGATCGTGATGTCGGAGAGGGGAAGGTTTTCGCCGCTCATGCCACGGCTCCAGACTCGCGAAGCGCGCCGATTTCCTGCGCCTCGAAACCAAGCTCGCCGAGGATTGCGTCCGTGTGTTGGCCCAGGCAGGGCGCTGGCTGTCGGATCTCCCATGGCGTTTTGTTCAGGACATACGGTCTGCCCACCATCGGCAGCCTGCCCAGCTGGGCATGTTCGATCTCCGTCCAGTACCCGCGATCGCGCAGGTTCCGATCGTTGAACAGGTCTACGGCGTCGTAGAGCGGCGCCACCATGGCGTGTGCTTTCCGCGCTCGTTCCCAGATGTCTGCCCGGGTGTGCGTCAGCATCCACGGGTACACCACGGCGTCCGCCCGCTCCTTCGCCTCCGGGATCGCCACCGCTGCCGGGCTCGCGAAGATCGGCTCGCGCAAGCCATCGTCGTCGATCATGTCGACGAATCGCTGCCAGTAGTTGCCGCCGGTGGCGGTGACCTCGACGTAGCCATCGGCAACCTCGTACACGCCGCCGGCCAGCCCACCGCCGGCTCCCGGGGGCCGCTCCTGCACGCGCCCCGAGAATCGAAACGCGAGGATCGATGCCGACCTTCGGTCGACGTTGTTGAGCTGCCCATTGAAGAGTGGCGCTTCGACCAGCTGAGCCGTGCCGTGCAGTTCCCACGCGTGGATGGCCCCGAGCGCTGCGATTGCCGCGACAGCCCCGCATTGCACGAGCGCGGCCGTTCCGCCGTACTTCAGTGGCTCGCGGTCAGCGAGGCCGGTGCTGAACATCTCACCGCCCATCGCGAACAGCGTCGTGTCGGACATCCGGTAGTCCCGGTACGGTCCCTCGAGCCCAAAATTGGTGATCCAGAGCAGCGAACGTTGGGCGAGCGTCGTGATTCCCTCGTACGTCAGGCCGAACCGTTCCGCCTGGGCTGGCGTGAACGACGACACGACGAGGTCAGCCCGCGGCAACAGCTGGGCCAATACGGCACGGGTCTCCTCGTGCCGCAGGTCAAAGACCACCGACTCTTTGTTGGTGTTCAGGTACTGGTACGTCGCGCTCCGCTCGATGCCAGGGATGTCACCGAGGAACGGGGACGCCTGGCGCGTGCTATCGCCGCCCGGCTGCTCGATCTTGATCACGCGAGCCCCGAGGTCGGCCAGCACCTTCGTCGCATACGGTCCGGCGATATGCGAGCTGAAGTCGACGACCGTGATTCCCTGCAGTGGACCCATGGCCACGCACTTTACAGACTTCTGCTTTCCAGCCCGCCTTCGATAACTGTCGGATTTGCAGCCTTTTTTCCTTGCCAGCGTCCGGAGTTTACGTAACAGGAATACACCAGTGGGGCCCGGCGAACGGCGCGGAGGCGTGGATGCTCCAGACCCCGGTTGCGAACGGTCCCAGGATCGATGGCCGCGCCCTGCTGTGCTTCGAAACGGAGACGCAGGCGCGTTCCCTCGCCCGCATGGTCTCCTCCCTCGGTTCGAGCCTTTCCTCTGAGGTGCAGCTCCTCTACCTCCGACCCCGTGGCTTCTCCGCCGCCGATGTCCTCGTCGGCTGGCTCGGTGATGTTGCCGGCACCATCCGTGGCGCCACCGGCGCCGACGTTCGCACGCGCACCGCCAGCCGCGATGCCGCCGAACTGTTCGTCGACCTGGAGCTGGAAGCTGGCGGCCTCCTCATGCTTGCCACGGACCCTGGCGATGCGGCCGCGACGCGATTCGCCTCGCAGCTTGTCGCCGAATCACCCATAGAGTCGCTCCTTTTGCACGGAGAGTGGCCGGACCAGGCCGAGGACATCCTGCTCGCCGCCGACGACGGACATACATCTACAGTCGCGGCCGCCATTGCCAGCAGAAGCGCCGCCGCCCTCGACGCCACGATCGTTGCCGTCGCTTCCGCGTCGCCACGGGAAAAGCCGGTCGGCGCCTGGCGTCACCTCGACCAGGCGCTCACGGTCGCCCGTTCCGTCGTCGACGTTCGTGCCTATGAGCGGGTGGTCAAAGGCCGATCGCGAGAGGCATCGCTGATTTCCGCCTGCCGGAGCCAGCAGCCCGACCTCCTGGTTGCAGGACTCCGCCGAGGCGGACTCGTGGGAGAGTTCGCCTCGGCTCGCTTGCCACGGCGCCTGATGAGCCGTGCTGGCGTGCCGGTCGTCCTCGTCAATGCGCCCGTTCGCCCGGCGCTCCAACGGCTCACGGCGGCGGCGTCCAGGCTCTTTCGGGTGCTGCCCACGCTCTCGATGGCTCAGCGTGCGGTCATCTACTCGCAGGTGCGCCGTGCCGCCCGCGGGGATGTCGATTTCCTCTTCATGATCGTGGCGTCTACCACGCTTGCGGCACTCGGCCTCCGCCTCGATAGCGCCGTTGTCATCATCGGCGCCATGCTCGTCGCGCCGCTAATGTCGCCGATTGTTGGCGTTGGCCTCGCAGTGGCCCAGGGTGATGCGCGCCTGCTCGCACTCGCCGCCAAATCCGTCGTCCGCGGCATAGCACTCGCCATTGCCGCGTCCTTCACGCTTGGCCTGCTCTTGCCCGGCGGCGAAGTCACCGGCGAGATGCTCAAGCGGTCGAATCCCTCGCTCCTCGATCTCGCTGTGGCGATCGCTTCCGGCTCGGCCGGCGCCTACGCGCTCAGTCGCAAAGGTGTCTCGTCTTCGTTGCCGGGGGTAGCGATTGCCGTCTCGCTCGTTCCTCCGCTCGCGACGGTTGGGGTCGCGCTCTCCATGGGCGAAGGCATGGTAGCCCGTGGGAGTCTCTTGCTTTTCGTCGTGAACCTCGCCGCCGTTGCAGCTGCCTCGGGCGTGATGTTTGTCTGGATGGGCTTTTCTCCCGAGGTCGACCAGATCGGCCGCCGCCGCACATTTGGGAAGGGCGTTGCCGGGCTCGGCGCCATGCTCATCGCCGTCACGCTACCGCTGCTCTGGGCCGCCGTCGGCACCAGCACGTCCGGTCCCGGCCAGGACATGGTCACCTCGGTCGTCGCTGAATCTGCCGGTACCTTCGGTGCCAGCGTCGTCGACGTTTCCGCGACTGAGGAGGATGGCGAACTGAACGTGTCGGCGACGCTTCAGTCCGAGCGCCAACTTCACCGCTCCGAACTCGATGCAGTTCGCTCCGCGATCGAAGAGGCAACCAACCTCCCCGTCGTCCTCACCACGCGCGTGGAACTCATCACCACGGTCGGCGAGGGTGTGGCGACCGCCTCTACCGTCCCTTGAAATCCGGCTCGCGGCGGTCCATGAACGCAGAGAGCCCTTCCCGGAAATCCTCGGCCCCCATCAGCCGGTGTAAATGCGACATCAGATGGTCAAAGGCCGTCTCGTACGACTCTTCCAGGCCCATCCGCATCATCCGTTTCGTCGTCTGCACCGCCATCGGCGCATTTGCCGCAATCTCGTGCGCCCACTTCTTCGCTTCGTCCAAAAGCTGGTCGTCGGGAACAACGGCGTTGAAGATGCCTGCTTCAAGGCACTGATCCGCATTCAGCGTCTGGCCCCGCATGAAGATCTCCGCCGCCTTACCCCAACCGACGAGACGCGGCAGGAGCCACGTACCGCCGCTCTCGGGCAGCAGGTTTCGGCGTACCACGACTGCTGCCATCTTGCCGTTCTGTCCGCCGATTCTGATGTCGGAAGCGAGCGCGAGGTCCATGCCGTAGCCGGCCGCCGGCCCGTTCACTGCCGCGATGACGGGCTTGTCCATGTTCCACAGGATCACCGGCGGCGCATCCTGGATGCTCCAGATCGCGGGCCGGGCTGGCGGTTCCTCAGCCCCGTCCTGCTTGTCGCCGTTCATCCGCTGGGCAGCCTGCACCTGCAGATCCAGGCCTGAACAGAATCCGCGCCCGGCACCCGTCAGGACCACCGCCCGCACGTTCGGGTCCCGGTTCGCCTCTCGAAGTTTGTCGGCCAGCGCCCCCATCATCGGACCGCTGATGGCGTTCAGCCGTTCAGGGCGGTTCAGGGTCAGGGTGACGACGTGGCCGTCCTCTTCCATCAAGAGTTCGTCGGTGCCGGTCGGTGTCATAGCCATGGTTGGGCGCTCCATCTACTGCAGATGGGCACAGCTTACGGTTTCCCCGACGCGCCCGCGCCGGCAGCATCCTGAAGCCAGGGAGGGAGAATCGGGAGTCTTAGCGGTGCATTCGGGCCGAGCCAAACGCCCGGGACTCGAGATCCACCTTCAAATGCTGGGTCGAATGCCTCGTATCCAGCACGATCGCAGGCACCATCGCCGCAGCTACCACGCCGAGCCACCCGAGCAACATTGCGCCCAACACAACAACTTCGATAGCACCCATGTCGGCGGGCCTCCTGCTTCGCCATCCTTCACCGGATCGGCGAACCGTAGTCCTGTCATTAGGATATCCGAATCCTGGCGAGATGCCAACCATGTGCCGTTCGCTGGCATGCTATTGAACAGGCCCGGGGTACACTACCCGTCATGCCCAAGCAGGTCGCGAATGTCGTTGTCGACGACTACCTCACGAGTATCTATCGACTCAGTCATGACGAGGGCGAAGAAGTCATCGCCGTTCGCCTCGCTGACCGACTCGGCATCACGCCCCCCTCCGTGGCAGGCATGCTAAAGCGTCTGCTCCGGGACAAGTTGGTGGTACAGGACAAGCGCAAGGCAATCCAACTCACCCCGGATGGCCTCCGCCGCGCTGAGGAGATGGTGCGACGGCATCGTCTCGCGGAGTGCCTGCTTACCGACGTCCTCAAGATCGAGTGGTGGCGGGCCTATGAGGAAGCGCACCTCCTCGAGCACGGCATTTCGGCCGTCACGGAGCCGCACCTGTTCGAGACGCTTGGCCGTCCCGCAAAGAGTCCCTTTGGCTATCCCATACCCGGCAGCGGCGCCCCCGCCCGGCTGAGCATGAAGACAATCGCCGATGCCGTCGAAGGGTCCACCCAGGTGGTCGATCGCGTCTTTGAGGAGGACGAGCAACTCCTCAAATTCTTCCAGGAAGAGGGCATCCGCCCGGGCGCCGAGATCATGATCCAGTCGATCGAGCCTTACCGCGGGACGGTTACCGTCAGCATCGAAGGCCGCTCCGTCGTCGTGGGTACCGGCGTCGCGAAGAAGGTCTGGATTCGTTAACGCCTCTCCCGGGACGTTCTACCGCGTCGCCGCCCGCTCCACGGCCCTCTTCGTAAACACCTGGACCATCGCCCGCCGGTACTCCTCGCTCCCGTGCAAGTCGACGTTCACATCTTCGAGCGAGTCCGCAGCAACCGAAGCGGCCGCCTCGATTGCTGCCGGCGTCAGCTCCTTCCCGGCCAGTGCCGCCTCGACGTTGGGCAGTCGCTGGGCATGGGTTGTCGCGCCGGTGAGCCCGATGCTCGCCGATTTGCACATGCGCCCATCCATCTCCAGGACAGCGGCAACGCCGACGAGAGCGTAGTGCGAAGCTCGCTGGTGGAGCTTGGCGTACGCCGCGTGTGCGGCCGGTGCGAACTGCACGGCGGCGATGATTTCGTCTTCCGCCAGGTCAACGGTAAACAGGTCCTGGAAGAAGTCTGGTGCCTTCACCGCCCGCCAGCCGCCGGACCCCTTGATGTGGATCTCGGCATCCAGCGCCACCATCACGGCCGGGTAGTCCGCAGCAGGGTCCGCGTGTGCCAGCGAACCGCCAACCGTACCTCGATTGCGCACCTGGGGGTCGCCGATCTCCGCGGCGCATTCGCTTACCACCGGGCAGAGCCGGCGGATGAGGTCGGAGGCAGCAATTTCCGCATGCGTGACGCCGGCGCCGACCTGGATCTTCCCGTCCTTCTCCGAGATGCCTCCGAGTTGCGGGATGCGTGAAATGTCGATCAGCGATCCCGGTTCGCTCAGTCGCAACTTCATCAACGGGATCAGGCTGTGGCCCCCCGCGAGGAGCTTGCCGTCGCCGCCGGATTCTTTGAGGAGGCTGATCGCCTCATCGATCGTCGTCGCTCGGCGGTACTCGAACTGCTCGGGAATCATGACTGGGCCCCTCCGTTAATGATCCGCCAGAGCTTCTCCGGTCGAAGCATCATGTCGATGTGGGTGACGCCGAACTCGCTGAGGGCGTCCACTGCGGCGTTGACAATGCATGGTGTGGAACCGAGAGTCCCTGCCTCGCCAACGCCCTTCGCGCCAAGAGGATTCACAGGGGTCGGTGTGACCGTCTTGTCGAGTTCGAAGCGAGGGAAGTCCGTCGCCCGTGGAATCGCGTAGTCCATGAATGATCCGGTGATGAGCTGGCCGTCTTCGTCGTAGACGACTTCCTCGATCATTGCCTGGCCGATTCCCTGGGCAAGCCCGCCATGGATCTGCCCTTCGACGATGAGCGGGTTGATGACCGTCCCGCAGTCGTCGACCGCGACGAGCTTCAGCAGCCTGGGCTCGCCCGTATCGCGGTCGATTTCGATCATTGAGATGTGACAACCGAACGGATAGGTGTTGTTCGCCGGCTCCCAGAACGCCTGCTCCGACAACCCTGGATCCAGGCCTTCTGGCAGCGGCACCGGCACGTACGCATACGCCGCCACGTCCGCGAAGCTCACGCTGGTTCCGGGCGAGCCTGCTGCGTAGATCTGGCCGCCTTCGAACACCATCTCGCTGGTATCCGTTTCCTCGTTGGGGTTCAGGAGGGCGGCGGCGAACTTCGCCATCTTGTCCTTCACCTTGTCGCCGGCCTTCATCAGGACGGTGCCGCCGACGGCCTGCGACCTGCTCCCAAAGGTCCCGATGCCCTGTTTCACGACTCCGGTGTCGCCGTGGAGGATCGTGACATCCGACATGGGGATCCCGAACTGGTCGGCAAGCATCTGCGAGAACGTCGTCTCGTTCCCCTGGCCGTGCGGCGAAGAACCCGTTGTCGCCGTCACTTTGCCGCTGCGCTCAATCGTGACGCTCGAATATTCCCAGCCCCCGGTCGGGAGCGAGGCCGAAGGTCCCAGCCCGCACACCTCCACGTAAAACGCCAGTCCGAGGCCAACGATGCGGCCTTCGCTGCGGGCCTTGTCCCGCTCCGCCTTCAGGCCCTCCCAGTTCGCATTCTTGAGCGCCAGGTCGAGCGCCTTCGCGTACTCGCCGGAATCGTAGACAGCGCCCATTTGCGTGGTGTACGGAAACTGGTCGGGCTGGATGAAGTTCTTCCGCTTCACCTCGGCCGGGTCCATGTTGAGGTGGCGAGCGACCATGTCCATCGCGCGTTCGACAAAGTACGCGCCTTCGGGCCGGCCCGCGCCGCGGTAGGCGTCGGTGGGCATCTTGTTGGTGAACACTTCGGTCAGCTCAGCCCTGACGGCCGGGATCGCATACGTCCCGTTGAGCATCAACATGGTCAGCGTCGGGATCGCCGCCGTGAGGATCATGTTGTAGGCGCCGATGTCGGCGATCAGCTTGATCCTCAGTCCGGTGACGGTGCCGTCGTTCTTCCCGCAGATATCGACGTAGGCGAGGATGTCGCGCCCATGGATCGTCGCCATGAACGCTTCGGAACGGTCTTCGATCCACTTGATCGGCTTACCGAGCTTCTTCGACAAGGCCGCCGCCACGTAGTCCTCACCGTAGATGTTGATCTTGCAGCCGAAGCCACCCCCAACTTCCGGGGCGATCGCGCGCACCTGGTTGTCTGGCAGGCCGGTCAGGGCGGCAATAAACGTCTTGAGGATGTGCGGGTTCTGGGTCGACGACCAGATCGTCAGTGTGTCCTTGCCCGGCTCGTAGTGGGCGAGGACGCCGCGTGGCTCGATCGCTGTCGGCGCCAGGCGGTGGTTCATCATCCGCTGGGAGAGAGTGAAGTCCGCCTCCGCGAACGCCTTGTCCACGGCGGAGTTGTCGACTGTGCCCGCGACCGCATCGAAGCCGGTTCCACCCGGTACGTAGGGCACCGCCAGGTTGTTTTCGAACGCCTCGTGGATGACGGTCGGGTTGCCCTGCATCGCCTGTTCCGGGTCGATGACCGCGGGCAGCGGCTCATAGTCAATCACGATGGCGTCGGCGGCATCCCGGGCGAGGTACCGGTCCGTCGCAACCACCACGGCAACCGGCTCGCCCTGGTAGCGCACCCTGTCTACCGCCACCGCATAGTGATCTGGTGAGGGGAACGGGGTGCCGATCGGCATCGGCGGCAGGAACTCCTTCAGCTCAGCGCCGGTAATCACGAGCTCCACACCGGGCATCCCTTGAGCTTCGGAAACATCGATGCCCTTAATCACGCCGTGGGCGATATCGCTGCGCTTGAACGCGAGGTGGAGCATCCCGGGGACCTTGATGTCGTCGACGTAAGTGCCGAGTCCCTGGATGAGCCGTGGGTCTTCGCGGCGCTTGATGCGCGCGCCGATCATCTTGGGGGTTACCACAGCCATGGCGCCCTAGCCTTTCTTCGCGGCGTACTGGATGGCGTTGACGATGTGCTGATAGCCGGTGCATCGGCAGAAGTTGCCGCTGATGCCTTCCCGGATTTCCTGTTCGCTCGGGTTCTTGTTCTCGTTCAGCAGGTGGATGCCCGACATGATCATCCCCGGCGTGCAATAACCGCACTGGAGCCCGTGCTCCTCCCAGAATCCTTCCTGAACCGGGTGCAACTCGCCGCCCGCACCGACTCCCTCGATCGTCGTGACCTCAGACCCCTCCGCCTGGACGGCGAAGACCGTACAGGATTTCACGCTCTTGCCATCGAGCAGCACGGTGCAGGCGCCGCACTGTGTCGTGTCGCAACCGATGTGCGTACCCGTCAGTCCCAGCTCTTCGCGCAAGAAGTGGGCGAGCAAAAGCCGCGGCTCGACCTCGCGTTCTTGCTCCTGTCCGTTGACCTTGATCGTGACCGTGGTGGCGTTCGCCATTTGTCGGTTCCCTTCTACTGGCCTGTGGCCTGTGTTGCGCGCTTGCTGACCTGTTGTTCCATGGCGTCCATAAATTGGCCAATCACGAGCTTCGCGGCGCCGCCCAGGAGGCGGCTCCCGAGCCTCGAAATCGCTCCCTGGGCTTTGACGTTGCCCGTGTAGGTGACCAGCGTGCCTTCGCCGGCGTCCGCCAGTTTGAGCGTCGCATCCCCTTGCACACGCCCCGGCTTGCCGGTTCCCTGGACGACCAGCCGGTACGACTCTCGCTCGACTGGGTCGGCTACCTGGACGTTGCCGTTGTACGTTCCCTTAATCGCGGCGATTCCAATTCGGATTGTCAGGTCGTAAGAATTGGGCGCGACTTCCTTGAATTCCTCGCAGCCGGGCATCGACGCTTGCAGCGCATCCGGATCCAGGAGGGCCTTCCACACGGCTTCGCGAGGGGCGTCAAAGCGATGCTCGCCGGAGACCTCCATAGGCTGCCCTCCGTCCTTTGGAATGCGCAGTCTACTCCGGTGATTGGATTTGTCGACGGCCCACTGTGGTCGCGCCGAGCGTCACGTTTACCAGTCGTTATCTTGGCCCTGGCCCCGAAAAGCTAGTCGATTGGCAAGGTCGCCTGGAGGAACGGAAACGCGAGCATGCGATTAAGGACGAGCGCCGGCCACAGGTCGCCACCCAACCGGATCGCGTCGAGCTTTGGCCAGTCCTGCGGCTGTGGTGCGGTGCGGGAGGTCGGGTCATCGGCCACGGCAACGAACGGGCCAAGCGAGCGGAGGGCAGTGGCTGTCATCGAGCTGAGCAGCGTGTTGGGAAGGTTCCTGCCTTCGGCGGCGGCCTCCAGCAAGGTCCGCAACCGGGCGCTGTGGCTTACGTACCGGACCAGCTGGGAGGCAGCCCATCGTCGTTTGTCATCGCGGTCGCCCGACGCTGCCAGCAGGATGAGCGCGGCGTCCTCAGAGTCGCTGTATTGCCGCCGGATCGCTTCTTCCACGGGTAGGCGGAGCACGTCGCCATCGAATTGGAGGTCATCGATGAGCAGCGCGAGCGATTGCGTCACAGCCGACCGCATCGCCGACGAGTGATGGCCGAGTCCCTCGGCGAGCCCGGCGACCGCATCCACCTCGAGCCCGAGATTCTCGCAGGTCGCATAGAGCCACGGCAGTGCGATGAGCATCCTGTCGCTGACCTCGCCTCCGTTCTCAAGGCTCACGACCAGGTCGGTCGTTGCCATTTCCAAATCGCTCGTGAAAAGCAGTGGCATGAACAACGACCACCAGGCAACGACGCTCGCAACCTGCCCGGCATCAAATGGCCGCTCACCATGGGAATACGGTTCTGCCAGCAGCTCTAGTTGGCCCCGTATGTGCCGACGGATGCGACCGGCGTCAAGGGCGCCTGGCACTGCCCCGTGCTCGTCCTCAAACGTTCCACCATCACGCACTGGTGCGAACGTGTCCCCCTTCTGGCCTCGACTTGATCCGCTCGCCCGATACTACCGGCGCTCCGCCCATCGCGGGAGCGCCTGGGCCGCACTCCCCGGCCCTCTGCGAAACTTGCGGCCCGCGGCCGATGAGTGTCAGCGCTCCATCGCTTCCAGGACTGCTCCCAGGTCCGAAAGGTCTCCAAACACCTGGTGCGCTCCGGCCGCCGTCAGCGATTCCGCGCTGTGGCTGCCGGTGGCTACACCGAATGCGGTAGCTCCTGCTTCGATCGCCGCCTGCATGTCATGCGGCGTGTCTCCGAAGACCAGCACGGATGGCGTCCCCCCGAGCTCGCGGCGAAGCCTGTTGATGCCATCGCGCACGACATCCGCGCGCGCCAGGTAGTTGTCACCGTATCCGCCGTCCGGTAGCCATCGGTCGAGGTCGTAGCGATGCAGTTTCTGCATCGCTCCCTCCCGGAAGTTGCCGGTGGCGAGACCCATTGCGGTGTTCGAACGGCTGGATAACGCGGCGAGGAGCTCCGTTACTCCGGGCAGCACCGCCCCCTCACGCGCGGCTAGCTCCTCCACGAGGAACGACAGGTAACGGTCGCGGACCGCGCCCAGTTCGCTAAGAGAGTGTCCATAGAGAGCGAGTACGCGTTCCACAGTCGCCCGGTCTGTCTTCCCGTCGTGACCGACACTCGAGAGGTCGTCGTGGATGCCGCAGACGTCCACAAATGCACGCTGCAGCGCCGCCCTCCCCGCTCCACCGGACTCGATCAGCGTGCGGTCCAGGTCGAAAAGGACAAGGAGCGACTTAGTCACCGGCTTCGTCCGCTGGCGTATGCATGTCCACCACCCGGGATGCCGTCGCATGGTGCAGCAGCGGCGGCTTTCGCAGTGCAGGTTACACGCGCCCGGGACGACACCCCACGACCGCGATTGCCTCGACGCGAATGCGACCTCGGGGTCGTCAGCGACCCTGCGACGGCAGCAGCCCAGGCGACGGCGTCGCCGGGAGGCACAGTGCGAATGCCGAAGATGGCGGCCATGTCCGCGTCTCCCTCGAGATTGGAACGAGCACCGGCGATTCGCTCTGAGAGGCGGGTCGTCCCCACAGTCTTGGCTCCCCGCTCCCGTCCCCTCCATGGCCGCACGAATCCGCTCTGATACAATCGCAACTCCCATGGGGCGATCCACCCCAACCGCCGCGGCGCGGGAGTAGCTCAGTGGTAGAGCGCCTGCCTTCCAAGCAGGATGTCGCGAGTTCGAACCTCGTCTCCCGCTCCAAACCCCAGAATTCGTAGGCGGTCTAAGAATTGTCCTCTGAGTGCTGAGCTACAAACGGTGCTCGTTGCAATCGGTCCGGATTCTGAACCACAACGAGAAGTCGCGGTGCGTCGCCCTCGTCATTGCATTGTGAAGGAGACGCCGCTGGCGCTCGGCAGATCCTGACACCTCGTGTGGCCAAAGCACGTGGCCATCTCGGAGTTACTCTCCGCGAGCTTCATAGCGGCGCCCTCTCCGGCCAGAGCTCCCTTGCCGTTTCGTGGAACCAATTTGTGGGAGAGAGGCAAACAGGCCCCGAAGTTCGGAGGGCGGCCCCCGTTGGATTCGCATTTCCACACGTGGTCTAATTCAGTTTGAGTGGATGAGAGGTACCGAAATGGACGGGCGAAATCCAGCGTTTCGAGTTTCCGTGAGCTACATCGACAAGTCTCGCGAGTTCTACGCGGCACAGGGATATCCTCAGCCGTACCGTTGGGCCTGCAACACCGATAGTCCCTTCGTCCGGCTTCCGAAACCGCTTAGCGAATGCTCCGTTGGACTCATCACTACCACGACCCGGCTCGGACCCGGCGAAAACAAGGAGATTGATCCTGAGGAGCGCGAGCCAAAAGCGCCGTATGCAGAGCCTTCCGGGCCACGGCCCGCTGCGATGTACACGGCGGACCTCTCGTGGGACAAAGAAGCAACGCATACCGACGATGTGGAATCGTTTCTCCCGCTCCGAGCGCTGTCGGGGTTCGCGGACGCTGGCCGCATCGCTAGCCCTTCCGACCGCTTCTACGGAGTGCCGACCGAGTACAGTCAGCGCAGGACGATAGAGTTCGACGCCCCGGCGATCGCGCGTTATCTCCGAGACGACTCGGTTGATGTCGCGATCCTGGTCCCGCTCTGACCGGTCTGCCATCAGACCGTGAGTCTGACTGCCAGGCACCTCGAATCGGTCGGAATCCCGACCGTGATAATTGGGTCCGCCCGGGACATCGTTGAGCAATGCGGCGTGCCACGCTTTCTGTTTCAAGATTTTCCGCTCGGCAATCCATGCGGCGTGCCCTACAACCACGCGATGCAGCGAACTACAGTGGGGATGGCCCTGGACGTACTTGAATCGGCGACGGCGCCACGGACGACGGTGCAGACGCCGTTCGTTTGGCCCCAGGGCTCGGCGTGGCGGAACAACTACATGCGCGTCGACGAGTCCAATGCTGAGGAACTGCTGCGCTCCGGACGGGAACGCCGCAAACGTCGGGCCGACCGGACCGCAGCCGGGCGCGACCGTACATCCTAGAGGATGCCGAAGCGCGGGGGAGGCAGGCCGGCTTCTACAGCGGGGTGCGCGACGTACTTGCGCCACTCCAAATCGGGTAGCGGAAATGCTTCGAGCCTCGATCAGTCGATGAGGGCGCTCAGCACCGCATCGAACGCCGCCTCAGCCTTTCCCCGCATCTCGGCGTCCGTGGCATCCTGGATGGGATGCGGAACGAAGACGCGCGCGACCTCTGGCAGCCCCAGCATCTCTGCCTGCGCCGCCGCAGCCTCGATGAACTCCGTTGAAGCGAGGAATACCGAAGGAATCCCTTGGATTTCGAACCAGGTCGTGTCGTGCACACTGCACGTTGTGCAAGACCCTCAGTCGGCGAGTGCTTCGATGACGAAGCCACACTCCTCGGCGATCCTCCGGCGGAGGTCTTCCGGCGCCGGCTTGGTGAAGGTGGGTTTGGCGTAGCGCCGCACCTCAACTTCTGGCAAGCGCTCGGCGAACAGTGCCTCCAGCCGGTCGAGCAAAACGTTCCCTCGCGGCTTCGAAATGTCGAGCAGTCCCACCGTGCCGGTCAGTTGTTCCGGCCGTGGCGAAAGTTGCCGACGAATCGGTTCGCGTTCGTCCGTCGGGTCCAGGATCTTGACTGCGCCCATCTCAGACCTCCTCGATCTTGCGGCTCACAACCATAGAGCCACGTGGCCCGCTCGCCCAGCCCTGGAACACCGCACTGAATTTCCCGGCGCCAGAGCCAGCGACAACAAGGTGAATGGTATCCGTGCTGGCGAACTTCGGCACCATCGTATTGAGTTGCTCCTCCGTCGGACCCTCCGGTCCGAACCGTTCTGGCGGAATGCCAGCACCGGAGTTGTCGTCCATCAGCAGCTCCCGCATGGGCTTGGCCGACACCTCCTGGATCCGGTCCAGCAACTGCTGCTTGGTCCAGCCGTCGCGGACGATGGTATCCAGGTGTTCCGGGCAGAGCACCAGCAGCATCTCTTGTGGCCCACGGGCTCGCGGATGGGCGATGCTCTCCATCACCATTCCGATACTCCCGCCCACCTGCCGGGCGGAGCGCGAGGTCTGGTCGACGATCATGCTTGGCCCGCCGGTCGCCGCAAACAACGTCACAACCGAGTCATCGGGCTGGAAACCGTGATCGACGTGATACGGGTTCCACGGTGACCTCTCTTCCCATTCCGCGAACGACAGCGTGAACTTCGCCGGGCTGCCCATGGTCGAGCGTTCCGTGCCACCGGTCTTGGCTCCCCCAACATTCCGGAGTACCAGGCGGATTGCCCGCCCGATGGTTGCGTTGGCACGGTTCCCCGCCCCCAGCGCTCCGAGCCCTCCGTTCATCCCAATCCGACTCCGGATCGGACCGTTGACCACCATCGCAGGTGTAGCGCCCATGGTCGTCGCGCTCACGCCGTGGATGTTGAACTCATCGGTGCACATCGCCTCGACCGCCGTCAGCACCACCGGGAGGTACTCCGGCTTGCATCCGGCCATGACCGCGTTGATCGCGACCTTTTCCACGGTGGCCGGTGCCAGGTTTGGCGGCACAATCGCCACGACTTCCTGTGCATCGCGCCGCGTTCCGCCAAGCATCCGAAGCACCCGTTCCGGAGTCGGCGGCACTACCGGCAGCCCGTCGGTGAGGCCCTGCTCGAACATGAACTCGTGTTCGTCATCCCCGGCAGCGATCTCGATCCTTCTCGCTCGGAGGGGACTTCCCTCAGCTTCTGCAGCCAGTCGTTCGGCTATCCCTGGCTCCACCGATCTCGAACCACAGCCCGGCCGCGATGCCGGGTACTCATCCCAGGCGATGCTCGGCTCCGGCGATGCAGTTATTGAAGCAAGCTCGGCCATGAGCGCTTGCCAGTCCTCCCGCCCAAACCCCACGAAGCTCCTCATCGCACTCCCTTCGGCGTCCGTCAGGAATATCGCGGGTACCGTGTCGAGGTCGTAGACAAACGACACTGCCAGGGCATCGTCATCGAGCATCGGCACTGTCAGTCCGCGCCTCTCCATTAGTACAGCATTGCCCGGCGTGTCCTGGCCGATCGCCCAGACGTCCACCTTCCCGCCAAACGCTCGATGGGCCGCCTCAATCAGCGGCAGGGAGAGGTTGCAGGTCTGGCACTCCTCGTGCACGAAGCACAACAGCGCCGGCCGCCCGGTGGGAAATTGGTACTCCGCCCCCGCGCTGTCGGCGAGCACGAAAGGGCGCAAAGCCCGCCCAACCCCTAATTCGTCATCGGCAGGTCTCCTCGCTATTCCGGCAGCCTACCACCGTCGAGTGTGGCCGGCGGCGCCGGGTTTCGGCTCTCAAGCGGCGAGCTCGTTCGGGAACGACGCTCCCCGTGGTGAGAAGTTTATCCCCTGCGCGATGCGCAGCCTGGATTGTCCAGACGTCAGTCATCGAGCTCACGAAGAGTCGGACGGGTATGTTGCCGCGGACGAGGAGTCGAGGAAGGTTGAC
>CAVZEW010000005.1:0-321498 GCA_963774435.1 uncultured Chloroflexia bacterium
CGCCGGGGTAGGTGATCGAGGTGCGGCCCGTTCCCCCTAGCCAGCCCCCCGCCGCCCCGCTACGCTGGATCCAGCTATGCATCACGGCAGCTATCCGCGCACGCAAAGATAGATCCGGTCCCGTTTTCGAGACCGCGGTGAACTGTGCGCAGATTCGGACGCCTCTGCTGGCTGTCCCGGGCGCGTAACGACGCACAGGCCCTTCTCGCGGAAGGGCTTTTTCGTGTCCCTCCGGACTGATAGGAAGAAACAAGAACATGCTCTACGCAGAAGATGCCTGGAAGACCTTTGGCGCCGTCGATGTGCTGCGCGGCGTGACCTTCATCGTCAGCAGTGGCGAACGCGTCGCCCTCGTTGGCCCGAACGGCGGTGGCAAGTCGACCATCCTCCGCATGCTCGCCGGCGACAATCCCGCAGATGAGGGAACCGCCGGCTACCGCGGCGGCGACCTCGGCTTCCTTCGCCAGGAGGCCGACCTCGTCGATGACCACACCCTCGTCGAAGAGATGTGGGTCGCCTTCCCCGACGCTCACGCCATCGAACGGCAGCTCGCCCGCGTCGCCGACGCAATCGGGACCGGCAAGGGTGACATCGACGCCCTCATCGAGGAGCAGGCAAAGCTCTTCGACCAGTTCGACCAGCTTGACGGCTACCGCATCGACGCCCGCATCGGCCGCGTCCTCGATGGCCTCGGCTTCGACCCCGAGGAGCGCACCAAGCGCTGCAGCGAATTCAGCGGTGGCTGGCAGATGCGCATCGCCCTCGCCAAGGTCCTCGTCCGACGTCCCCCGAACGTCCTCCTCGACGAGCCCACGAACCATCTCGACGCCCGCACCCGAAACTGGCTGGCCGAAGAACTGGCCGAATACGACGGCGCCCTCCTCATCGTGACCCACGATGGCGAGTTCCTCGACAAGGTGGCGACACGTGTCCTCGACCTCCGCGACGGCCAGGTCGAGAGCTACACCGGCAACTACAGCGAATACCAGCGCCAGAAGGCCGAGAAGCTCAGCGCCCAGGACAAGGCGGCCTCCCGCCAGGAACGCGAGATCGGGCGCCAGGAGCGCTTCATCAACCGCTTCCGCGCCAAGGCAACCAAGACCACCCAGGTCCAGAGCCGCGAAAAGGCCCTGGCGAAGATCGAGCGGGTCGAGCGCACGAAGAAGGACGCCGAGGTCAGCTTCAAGCTGAACGCTTCCGGCCGCACCGAGCGCGATGTCCTCATGATGCGCGAGATTGGCCACCAGTACGACGACAACGTCGTCCTTATCGACGTCAACATGCACGTCGAGCGCGGGCAGAAGATCGCCCTCGTCGGCCCCAACGGCAGCGGCAAGAGCACCCTCCTCCGCATCGCCGCCCGCCAGCTCCAGCAGACGCACGGCAGCGTCGAGTGGGCCGAACTGGCGCGCCCCGGCTACTACGACCAGCACCAGGACGAGGCGCTCAACGCCGACCGCACAATCATGGAGGAGGTGCGCACCGTCGCCGGCAGCAAGCCCGATGTCGAGCTGCGCACCGTCCTCGGCCAGTTCCTCTTCCGCGGCGACGACGTCTTCAAGCCCATCCGCGTCCTCAGTGGCGGCGAACGGAGCCGGGTGGCCCTGGCAAAGTTTCTCCTCCAGCCGACCAACGTCCTCCTCCTCGACGAGCCCACCAACCACCTCGACCGCGCCACCCGCCGCAAGCTCCTCGACGCCCTCACCTCCTACACCGGCACGATCATCGTCGCCAGCCACGACCCCGCCATCGTCGAAGGCGTCGCCACCCACGTCTTCGAGGTCAAAGACGGCGAGTGCAAGGAGACCTGGGCCAAGCCCGTCCTCGTCGGCAAGGAGTAGGCCCCCCGTAGTCGCGGCCCCCCGTGGCCGCTTGCTGGCTCCAGCCTCTCGGCATCAGGCACCAACCGTGCGCCGTCGTCGCCATCACAGGAAGCCGCGGCCCCCCGTGGCCGCATGCCCCGCTCCAACGCTCCGGCATCGCAACCGTTCTCCCCTTCTCCCGCGAGAGTCGGGAGAAGGGGCCGGGGGATGAGGGCCGCCCGCCAGACCCCTTACGCGTCGCCAGTCTTTAGCACCTCGCCCTCGCAGGGAGCCGCGGCCCCCCGTGGCCGCATGCCTCGCTCCAACGCCCCGGCATCGCAACCGTTCTCCCCTTCTCCCGCGAGAGTCGGGAGAAGGGCCGGGGGATGAGGGCCGCCCGCCAGACCCCTACGCGTCGCCAGTCTTTAGCACCTCGCCCTCGCAGGGAGCCGCGGCCCCCCGTGGCCGCATGCCTCGCTCCGACGCCCCGGCATTCGCAACCGTTCCCCATCAACACCGCCCCCGCGCCTACAATTGCGAACCTTCGCCCCAACGCTCTGCCCCCGAAAGGACGCCCTATGCCAACACTCGAAAACGGCCCCGTGCGCATCCACTACGAAGAAGCTGGCTCAGGCTTCCCCCTGCTGGTCCTGCCCGGCGGTGGCCTGAACGCCACCGTCGCCGGCCTCGCCAACCACGCCTTCAACCCGCTCGAGGCGTTCAGCGACACCAATCGCGTCATCGCCCTCGACCTTCGCAACGCCAACGGCGGCCAATCCGAAGGTCCGCTCGAAACCGAACGGACCTGGGACGCTTTCACCGATGACCAGCTGGCCCTCGTGGACCACCTCGGGATCGACCGCTTCATGGTGATGGGCTTCTGCATCGGCGGTCCCATGATCTGGAACCTGTTGAAGCGTGCCGGTGAGCGCGTCGCCGCCGCCGTCCTCGTCCACCCGAGTGGCTACACCTCCGCCTTTCCGGACATCTACTTCCAGAACAACACCAAAGGTTGGGGACCGAAATTCCGCGAGCGGCAGGCCCGAAGTCAGCGAAGCGATGGTCACCGACTACCTCAACAACATGTACACGAAGCGCGCCGACTTCGTTTTCACCGTTGACCGCGACTTCGTGCGCAACTGCCAGACACCGGTACTGGTCCTCCCCGACGACATCCCCGCGCATCCCTACGCGACTGCCATGGAAACGGCCCTCCTCGCGCCCAATGCCCAGGTAAGCCTCTATCCCTGGAAAGAGAACAGCCGGAAGATAGCTCTCGCCCTCAACCACATCCGCCAATTCATGGCCGCCAACGCCCGCTAGTGGAGCCGCGGCCCCCCGTGGCCGCATGCCCCGCTCCAGCGCCCAGGCATCCACGAGCATTCTCCCCTTCTCCCGCGAGAGTCGGGAGAAGGGGCCGGGGGATGAGGGCCGTCCGCCGCGGAGATGCACAGGTCATCAGAGCTGAGCCGCCCAAACACGCCCGCTAGTGGAGCCGCGGCCCCCCGTGGCCGCATGCCTCGCTCCAACGCCCAGGCATCCACGAGCGTTCTCCCCTTCTCCCGCGAGAGTCGGGAGAAGGGGCCGGGGGATGAGGGCCGCACGCCAGCGCTTCCGATGCTGTCTCAGACCTCCTCGCAACCCCCGATTAACTCGTCCCGATCGAGAGCAAGTTCACGACCGGCTGATACAGCTCCTCCAGGTACGCCACATCCTCGTCCGCCAGCGTGATCTCCGCCGCCGCCACCAGCTGGTCGAGCTGCTCGATCTTCGACACGCCGACAATCGGCGCTGTGATCTCGGGCTTATTCATCATCCAGGCGAGGGCGATTTGCGCGGGCGCCTTCTCGTACTTCTGCGCCACTTCGCCCACCCTGTCGGCGATCGCGAAGTCCATTTCGCCGCGGTAGAGGCTTTCCGTCCGGCGCCGGTCTCCCCCGGTTGAACGCGCTGTCGTTCCCTGGTCGAAGCCACCCTTGTAGGCGCCGGTCAGGATCCCCCGCGCCAGCGGCGACCACGGCGTCAGGCCGATCCCGTGGCTCGCACAGTAGGGATTCATCTCCCGCTCTTCCTCGCGGTAGATCAGGTTGTAGTGGTTCTGCATCGAGATGAACTTGGTCCACCCGTGCTTCTCCGCCGTCATCTGCAGTTCGGTGAACTGCCAGGCGAACATCGACGAGGCGCCGAGGTAGAGCACCTTCCCTGCCTTCACCACATCGTGGAGGGCTTCCATCGTCTCCTCGATCGGCGTCTCCACGCTCCCCCGGATGCCATGTGGATGTCGGTGGATCGTGAGGTGGTCGATGTAGTCATGCCCCAGCCGCTTCAGGCTCGCGTCGACTCCCTCCATGATGTGCTTCCGCGAGAGCCCGCCCGAGTTCGCGCCACGCCCCATCGGGTTCGCGATCTTCGTGCCCAGCACGTATTCCTCGCGCGGAGCCAGCTCCTTCAGCAGTGCCCCGACTACCTCCTCACACGCCCCGATGCCGTACACGTCCGCGCAGTCGAAATAGAAGAGTCCCGCTTCGAGTGCCGCCTTGAATATCGGCCGCGCCTGGTCGATGTCGAGAGTCCAGTCTCCCTGGTGGCCGCGCCCCGGCTTCCCAAAGTTCATCGTCCCGAGCCCCAGCTCCGAGACCTTCAACCCACTGTTCTTCCCAAGCTGTACCGGCTTCAACATCATGCGTTCTCCCTGGTTTCTTTGGCGGCAATGCTACCGGACTCTGGGTGACCGAATGCCGCTGCACGCTCTACGCTCGACGCTCAACCCTCCGTATACTCCCCGCTCATGCCCGGAGCGTTTGAGGGAGTCCGTATCGTCGACTGCACCCAGGGTGTCGCAGGCCCCATGGCCACCATGATCCTCGCCGACCATGGCGCCGATGTCGTCAAGGTCGAAGGCCCCGGCGGCGACCGAATGAAGGACCACCCGGGCTATATCTGCTGGAGCCGGAACAAGCGCATCGTCACTCTCGATCGCGACAGTTTCGACGGACAGCAGCAGATGCTCGACCTGATCGCCCGCGCCGATGTCGTGGTCTTCGATGATGCTCCCGGCGTGCTCGAACGTCAGGGCCTCGACGCTGGCAACCTCGAGGCTGCCTTCCCCGCCCTTCTCCATGCCTGGTTGCCGATGTTCGGCGAACGTGGCCGCTGGAGCCAGCTGCCCCACGAGGAGCCGCTGCTCGCCGCCGTCGCCGGCGGCGCCTGGGGCCAGTTCAGCTGGGAGGGTGTCCCGGTTCACCTGGTCTCGCCACAGGTTGCCTACGGTCACGCCATGACCGCCGCTACCACCATCGCCGCCGGCCTCGTCGAGCGGGCGAAGACCGGCGCCGGCCAGTCGCTCGTCTGCACCGGCCTCCACGGGTTCGCCGCTGTCCAGAGTGGAAGCGCCCTTCGCGCCGGCGAGATCATGCGGATGCGCGGTCGCGGCGCCCGCGGTGGCGTCGCCAAGTACCGGCTCTACCAGTGCGCCGACGGCCAGTGGCTCTTCCTCGGCACCCTCCTCGAGCCCCACTTCCTCAAGGCCCTCGAAACGCTCGACCTCCTTGGTGAGGTCCTCACCCTCGAAGGCGTCGATGGGGAACTCGCCAACACGATGCTCCCGGATGTGGCACCGAAGGTCGTCGAACTCCTCGATGCCAAGTTCATCGAGAAGCCACGCCAGGAATGGCTCGACATTCTCCATGCCAACGGCGTCCCGCGTGGCCCGGTCAGCACCCGCGACGAGTGGTTCTACGGCGACCAGGTCGGCGCCAACGAGATGCGGGTCACCCTCGACCACCCCGAGCATGGCCCGGTCGATATGCCCGGAGTCTCCGTGAAGCTGCGCGGCACGCCCGGCGAAGTCCGCTCCTTCGCCCAGTCCACGTCCGTCGACGAGGTCGTGAGCAACTGGGATGTCCGCCCGAACGAGCCCGCCACGCCCGAACCGAATGCCACCGGCCCCCTCGCCGGCGTCACCGTCCTCGACATGGGCGTCATCATCGCCGCCCCCCACGCCAGCACCGTCCTCGCCAACCTTGGTGCCAACGTCATCAAGGTTGAACCCCTCGACGGCGACTCTTTCCGCCCCTTCGGCCTCGGTTTCATCGGCTACAACCAGGGCAAACGCAGCATCAGCGTCGACCTCAAGTCGCCTGAGGGCCGCGAAGTCTTCTACGACCTCGTCCGCCATGCCGACGCCGTTTGTGACAACTATCGCCTCGGCGTCCTCGAACGACTCGGAATCGACTACGAGACTCTACGCAAGGTGAACCCACGAATTATCTCCTGCTCGGTCACCGGCTATGGCCCCGTTGGGCCGCTCGCCGCTGACCCCGGCTTCGACCCGCTCATGCAGGCCCGCAGCGGCCTCATGGAATGGCAGGGCGGCGACGACGAACCGGTCTTCCACGCCATCCCCGTCAACGACACGGCGAGCGCGATCATGGCAGCCTTCGGCATCACCGCAGCCGTCTTCGCCCGGGAAAGGACTGGCGTCGGCCAGCTCGTGGAGACCTCCCTTACCAATTCCAGCGTGCTCTGCCAGTCGGGCGAACTCACTCGCTACCAGGGCGCACCCGAGATGCCTCGCGGCGGCCGTGACCATCCCGGCAACTTCGCCCTTCGCCGCCTCTACCAGTGCGCCGACGGCTGGATCCATCCCTGGGTCACGACCACCCGCCAGTACCAGGCCCTTTGCGTCGCCGTCGATCACCCGGAGTGGGCGGGGCGAATGACCGCGGAACAGGCCTTGCTGGAGCCCGCGGATTCGGAACTCGCCACCCGCCTCGCCGAAGCCTTCGCATCGCTCGAACTCGACGATGCGGTTCGCCGCCTCCTCACCGCTGGAGTCCCGGCCGCACCCTGTACCGAGACGGTCAACATCTTCGAGAGCCCGTGGCACCTGGAGAACAACTTCCTCCAGGACTTCGACCATCCCATCTGGGGGCCGATGACGACCGCTCGGGGCTACGCCGACTACAGCCGCACGCCGGGTGGTTTCCCTCGCCGTGCCCCCCTCCTCGCCGAGCACGCCCACGAGGTCCTTTCCGAGGTCGGCTACACTGTCGACCGCATCGCCGAGCTGGAGACAATTGGCGCGATCGGGGTCTTCCAACCACCCGCCTGACGCCGGCGCGCGATACCCACGCCCCGCCGTTACTCCTGCCCATCGGCGCCGTGCAGTTGATGGCGACCCATGAACCCCGATAGTGCCTGGGCCATTCCGCGTGGGTTCATCATCTGTAGCGCGTGTGTCGCGTCCGGGAGTATGACCGGCTCCGTCTGCGGGAGCCACTCCTGCAGAAGCGCGTGTACTTCGCCTGTCATCGGTGTCACCGCCGCACTCTGCGCGCCCAGCACAGACAGCACCGGCTGATGAATGCTCCCCGCCTGTTCCCGCGTGAAGCTCCACTCACCCAGCGCGGGGAACTCGACGCTGAAGAAGGTATCGATATCGGCGACCGCCCTCTGGTGCCAGTCCGAGCCAATCCGGTCGTCGATCACCGGGCCTAACCCCGGTCCAGCGACCGCTTCGAGAAACCCTTCCATCGCGCCCGCTGCGTCGCCATCCTGGTACCGTCCGATGATCGGTCCCAGGCCCTCGGCGAACGGACCCGCGCTCGGAACATTGAGCAGAGCCGGTTCGAGCAGCGCCAGCGAGTGAACCCGCTTCGGTGCATCCAGCGTGAGCTGCAGCGCTATCGCGCCACCGTAAGAATGTCCGACGACGTGCGCTCGTTCGATTCCCAGGTAGTCGAGCAGTGCACGAGCGTCAGTGGCCTGGCCGGCAATGCTGAACGGGGACGTCGCCCGGGAGCTGCCGTCGAAACCGCGGCGGTGATACTGGATCAACCGGTAGCCATCGGCGAGTGCCGGTTCCGCCATCATCGGGCCGAAAGCATCACTAACGATGGCACCGTGGATGAGGAGGACGGGTTCACCGTCGCCCTGCACCCTGTATTCGAGATTGGCCCCATCAAGCCTCGCGATGTCGAATGTGGTTGTCGTCGCTGTCATCTTCTTCCTCCTTCGCCGCCGGCCGGTCGCACCGGATCCATGCGGCAAGGGCATGCTCCGCCTTGCGGCGCGTCCCCTTCATCGGGTGATCGCCCCATTTCGCCAACGACTCAGTCGTTCAGCAGGTCGTGTTGCAGGGCGAAAAGAGCTGCCGCCGCTCGTGAGGAGACGTTGATCTTGTTGTAGACGTTCTCGACATGGCGCCCGACCGTCTTCGGCGAGATCACCAGTTGTTCGGCCACGCTCCGATTCGACTCACCTCGCGCAACGAGTCTCAGCACCTCTACTTCGCGGTCGGTCAGCCCGTTTGGCCACGCTCGTTGTCGGCCCGGTGTGGACTGTCCCGCTGCCTCCAGCACCCACCGCACGGCACCCGGGTCAAGGCGCCCGGCCTGCGCCTCTCCCTGCAGAGTTTGCGCCCGTGTCTCCTCGTCGACGGCTGGCCGGTACGGCCGCTCCTCGCCGAGTGCCACGTAGGTATTGGCGGCAGCGAGAATGCGCGCTCCGGTCGAAAGCTCGCCTTCCCGCACCCCGCGGTGGTACCCCGAGCCGTCCAGCCGTTCATGGTGCGACCCGGCCAGCGGGGCCAGCCGCGCCAATACCGGTGACTGCGAAAGGATTCGTTCGGTCAGGTAAGGATGGAGCCGCACCCTCTCCCATTCCGAAGTCGAAAGGGGTCCCCGCTTTTCCAACAAACCGTTCGGGACGCCGGCCTTACCGAGATCATGGACAAGGCTCGCATTGCGGACATCGGCCACTTCTTCGGCCGGGAGCCCCGCCCTTCCCGCTGCTTCGGCGGCAAGAGCCGCAACCCGCGGCGAGTGGCCCAGTGTGAACGGGGTCTTCATGTCCGCGAAGTCGGCGAATGCCCCGAGCACGCGCTCCATGTTTCCGGCTTCAACGAAGACGCGTGGTTCCGGCTCCGCTTCCAGGGTTGCCTCGTCCACGGCTACTTTCTCGAGTTCCACCAGCCAGCTCCCCATCACCTTCGTGGCCGCGGCGACGATCGCCGGGTCGTACGCCTTTCCCGCCCGCCGTTGCAGAGCCTCGGTCACCATCGAGTCGCCCCCGAGCCGGTGCAGAACCTCGACATCCCGTGCCACCGCCACCACCCGCGCCGGCATGGGGATCTCCTCGCCCGACTGTTCGCCGGGCAGCCCCTTGCCGTCCCATCGCTCGAACGACGCGCCCACCAGCACGCCAACCCGCTCCTCCAAACCCATGCGGGTGACGAGCATTCGGGCAACCTCACAGTGCCCTACGATCGATGCACGGGCGTCCTGTTTGCCTTTCACAACGCCATGGGCCACGAGCCTGGCGCGCGTCGGGAGTGGCGTATCCGCCGCGAAATCGCGAAGGAGATACCGCATGATCTCGCTGTTCGCTCCCATGAGGACGGGTGCGATCCCGGCATGGTCTCGAATCTCGTCACCACCGGCGAACCGGGCAGCCTCGTGCGCATCTGCTGTACAGCCGATGAAGCGGAGCAGCGCCAGGTAGTAGACATCCGCCACATCCGAATCCGGTAGACCCAGGTGCCGCGCGATCCTCGTCGATAACAGGCAGGTGCGCTGGGCCTGTTCCATCGGCTGGCCCATTCCCAGGTCGGTCGCGAGAGAAAGGCTACCGATGAGCTCCGCCAGCCTGATTGGCGTCGCGCTCGTCACACCGGCATTCTCGCCGCTTGCGGGCGGCCGTCGCAAACCGCCTTCCCCGTTGTCTGCGCCGCACCAACGCCTGCCTTATGATTCCCAACCACACGAAACCCGGAGGGATCAATGCCCCGTCGCCTTGGCGTCTCAGTCGGATTTACCGGGAGCCCGGAACAGAACCGAGCCCTTATCGAACGCATCAAGATCGCCGAAGAAGTCGGCGTTGAAGCCGTCTTCACCGCTGAAACCTGGGGCCGCGATCAATTCTCGCTCCTCACCCAGATCGCCCTCGCCACGGAGAAGATCAAACTTGGCACCGGTATCGCCCCGGTCTTCGGGCGCTCGCCCGCTGTCCTCGCCATGACCGCCGCCACTCTCGACGAGCTCAGCGGCGGCCGCATGGTCATCGGCCTCGGCACATCTGGCGCCCGCGTCATCGAACACTGGCACGGCGAAAAGTTTGAAAAACCGATCCAGCGGACCAAAGAGTACGTCGAGATCATCAACATGATCCTGACCGGTGAAAAGGTCTTCTACGACGGCGAAATCTTCAAGCTCCAGCGCGGCTTCAAACTCCTCTTCGACCCCGTCCGCAAACACATCCCCATCTACGTCGCCAGCATCTCGCCCGTTTCCATGGCCCGTGTGGGCGAAGTGGCCGACGGCTGGATGCCGATCTACTGGCCGAAGTCGAAGTTCCGCGATGGTAAGGCGATCGTCTCCGAAGGCTCCATCGCCGCCGGCCGTCCCGCCGACGCCGTCGAATGCGTCGCCTCGATTACCACCGTCATCAACCCCGACCTCGAGAAGGCGAAGTTCCAGGCCGCCGGTGGCATCTCCTGGTACGTCACCAACATGGGCGATTTCTACCACCGCATGCTCAGCCGCAACGGTTTCGACGAGCAGGTCCAGGCCATGCGCGCCGCCGGCGCTGAGCATCGCCCTCCGCCCTTCGGCACCAACCCCGAGATCATGGCAGCGATGGGCGACGAGATGCTCGAGGAAACCGCGATCTTCGGCGACCTCGAGACCGTTGCCGCCGGTCTCGAAGAGCGCCGCCAGCTCGGCGTCGACCTTCCCATCATCGGCCTGCCCCAGGGCGACAATCGCACCCTCGAACACGTGCTCGGCACCCTCGTCAGCTAAGGAGGAATCACCATGGCACTCGACCCCCAGGCAAAGGCCCTCCTCGACATGATGGCCGCCCTTGGCGCGCCGCCGCTCAACGAACAGACTCCCGAAGTGGCCCGCGCCACCATGGCTGCCGCCCGCGATGCCCGGCCCCCCGGTGAAGACGTCGCAAGCGTCAAGGATCAAGACATTCCCGGCCCCCACGGTGAGATCCCGGTGCGCATCTACAATCCCGGCAACGGCCCTCTTCCGGTCGTCGTCTTCTACCACGGCGGCGGCTGGGTTATCGGCGACCTCGACTACCAGGACGTCGCCTGCCGCTACATTGCCAATCACACGCCCGCCGTCGTCGTCTCCGTCGACTATCGCCTCGCTCCCGAACACAAATTCCCCGTGCCCTTCGAAGACAGCTACGCGGCGCTCGAATGGGTCGCCGCCAACGCTGCCTCTATCGGTGGCGACCCCGCGAAGATCGCCGTTGCTGGCGATAGCGCAGGCGGTAATCTCGCCGCCGCTGTATCGATCAGGGCGCGCGATACGGGCGGTCCCGCCATCAGCCACCAGCTCCTCATTTACCCCGTCACCAACCTCGACTACAGCACCGTCTCGTATAGCGAGAATGCCGACGGCTATATGCTCACGAAGGACTCGATGGTCTGGTTCTGGGACCACTATGTCCGCACCCCGGCCGACGCCGAAAATCCGCTCGTCTCGCCCCTCCGCGTCGCTGATGCGGCCAACCTGCCCGCTGCCACCATCATCACTGCGGGCTTCGATCCACTTCGCGACGAAGGGGAGGCCTACGGCGCCAGGCTCAAGGCAGCCGGTGTGCCGGTGCTCGTCGAACGCTACGAAGGCATGATCCACGGCTTCTACGCGCTCTCGCATGCCCTCGATGAAGGCAAGCGCGCCCATCAGCAGTCGGTTGAGGTGCTCCAGGCTGCCTTTCGCTGATCGGCCCGGCGCGGCGTGAACTCCGACGATTGCCTCGCCGCCCTGCAGAACGCGTTTTCCGCTCCCGGCCTCGCGGTGGCATCCCCCACCGCCGAACAGGGCTGGGACTTCTGGACCTTCGTCGTCGATGGTGAGTGGATATTCCGCTTCCCGCGCAATTCCGACGCCGCTCGCGCCCTCGAGCGAGAGTTCGCGCTGCTCCCGGTCATCGCTCCCCGCCTCCCGGTCGCCGTCCCCCACTACACCTGGAAGGGGGAGTGGGCCGACCTTCCCTTCGGCGGCTATCGGCTCATCGTTGGCCAGGCCTACGAACCCGGTGCTTTCAGCGTCCCAACGCTTGCCCGCTCCCTCGGCGAGGCGCTCCACGCCCTCCACGGCATACCGATCGAGCTGGCCGCTACCCGGCTCGGCCAGGACCCATCAGGCTCCGGCTGGATCGACGGCCAGCGCCGCTTCCTCGTCGCCGCCCGGGAAGCCCTTGGCCTCCTCGAACCTTCCCTCCTGCCCCACCTCGACGCTCTCATCACGGCCTATCTCGAATTTGCAGCCGGCGACTGGCCCCCCGCGCTCATCCACAACGACCTCGGCCCAGTCCACATCCTCGGCCAGGGCGAACAACTCACCGGCATCATCGACTGGAGCGATATGACCATCGGCGATCCCGCCCAGGATTTCGCCGGCATCCTCGGGTCAGCCGGCGAGGCAGCCTTCCTCCGGGTAGTTGACGCCTACGACCGCTGGCAGGGCGAAGACTTCAAACGCCGCGTTCGTTACCAGGCCTGCGTCGCTCCCCTCCACGACGTCCTCCATGGCATCGCGACGGCCAACCAGGCCATCCTCCGCGATGGTATCGAAGGCTTCAGCGCCCGCCAGGAACTCTGGAAGGGCTAAGCAGTCACAGCCGGGATCGAGCAGCTCACCCCGTCCCTTGCAGGCCGCAATACCCGTTCGGCACCTTGTAGAGATACTGCTGGTGATACTCCTCCGCGTAGTAGAACGGCCCGGCCTCGGCCACTTCCGTCGTGATCGAACCCTTGTGCGCGCGGGCGAGCGCGTCGTTGTACGCGGTGAGTCCGGCCCGTGCCGTCTCGGCCTGCTCGTCTGTGGTCGTGTAAATTGCCGACCGGTACTGGGTCCCGATATCGTTCCCCTGGCGCATCCCCTGCGTCGGGTCGTGCTCCTCGAAGAAGACCTTCAGCAGGTCGCTGTAGCTCACCTTCGCCGGGTCGTACGCCACGAGAACAGCCTCCGTGTGACCTGTGCGGCCGCTGCAGACTTCCTCATAGGTGGGATAGGGCGTGATGCCACCGGCATAGCCCGCCGCCGTCGTGTAGACGCCCGGGATCTGCCAGAACAGTCGCTCCGCCCCCCAGAAGCAACCCAGGCCGAAGACAGCGGTCTCGATTCCTTCAGGGAATGGTGGCTTCAGCGGCGTGCCCAGCACCTCGTGTCGTGCGGGGATCGGATAGCGGTAACCGTCGCGACCGGGCAACGCCTCGTCCGCCGACGGGAGTTTCAGGCTCTTGCCGAGTAACCAGCGCATGGTGGTCACCTCCCTCGTTGATTCGAGTGTACGCGATGCGTCGGTGCCGGTTCTTGCCCTGGGATTACCGCTCCAGGGCGGTGGCAACGGCCTCCAGCAGTGCCCGCACTTCCGTCGTCGATGGCAGCAAGACATCCGCCAGCTCGGCGATCTCCATCGGCGTCTCATCGCCGCCACTCACACCCGCCAGCACCACCGTTTCGCCGCTCTCTCGCATCTCCAACGCCGCCCGGAACATCGCCACGTCCGTCAGGTCATCGCCCATCACAAGCAGCGAGTGAGCGCGGAAGTGGTGGACCAGTGCTCTCAGTGCCTGGTCCTTGCCGCCTCGGGCGTCCGGCAACACTTCCAACACCATCCGTCCTTCCCGGAGTCGCAGGCCGTCCGCGAGGGGCATCAACGCCTCCCGGATCTGTTCGCCCAGTGCCGGGTCGCTGCGGTAATGGAAGGCAACGGAGATCGCTTTGCGCTCGATCCCCTTGAACGCTGCTGGCACCGCCGAGATCACCCGCTGCTCCACGGCTTCCAGTTTCGGTGCCAGTTCCAGCCGGTTCACATCGGGCAGCAGCGGGTGGTCGAACGAACCCTCGAGGCCGTGGCTGCCAACCATCGCGACGTCGTCCGTCGGCACCAGCCGCCGCGCCGCGTTCAGGTCGCGTCCCGTGATCACGGCGACGCGAGCCACCCTGCCCAGCCGCTCCAGCACGTCCAGCGTCGCCTGCGGGACCTCGGCGTCGCCCGCGTTCGGCACGATCGGAGCGAGCGTCCCGTCGAGGTCGGTCGCAACGAGCAGAGGACCTCGGGCGCCGGCAAGCTCCTCGACCAGTTCCGCGATCGGCCGGTTCACCGGCTCACCCCGCCAAGGTCGGCGAGAAAGCGCTCGGCCCAGGAGGCAGCGTCGTGCTCCCGGACAGCGGCGACCAGGCGGTCGCTCACACGGGCCGTCTTGCCCGCGATGGCTGCTGCCAATGTCCTCGAGAAACTTGCCGTATCGAAAGGGTCCACAGACACCAGTCCATCATCCTCGAACCCTGCATATGCGCTCGCCGCCCCCGTGTCCCGCCCCATCGTGATCACGCCGCGCTCGCTCCTGGGCTTCACCGACTGCGCAATAGCAGCCTGGAGCGGCACGAGGTTCATCCCATCCGCCAGCGACGACGTGCAGACGATGTTGCTGTCCCGCAGCACCGCCACCACCTCGGGCCATTGCAGCGCCGTGGCCTCCTGGATGCAGGTGCACCCGGCCCGTTCCGCCGCCGCCGTGGCAATCCGCAACGCGGCATCGAGCGCCGCCCTGAACCGCTCATACCCGGGCACGCCTTCCCGGGTTGGCGAGGCGAGCCCAACATAATGAAACCGCCGCCCCGCCGACCAGAGCGCGGCCATCGCTTGCAGCCGCTCGGGGATCCCTTTCGTGTAGTCCTCTCGCTCCAGCCCCGCTACTACGGGCGCGTCGCCCTTCAATGAATCGAGGATGCCGTACCCAGGCGCTTCCGAAGCGACCCGAGCCACGTCGTCCGTATCGATCCCCACGGGATAGTCGCCGAAGCGAACAGTCCGCCCGTCGACATCGAGGTGGCCCGCGCTGGTGGCCCTGGCGCCCGCCGCGCCGGCCAGGGCTGCGAACCGGGCCGCGTCCGCCGGCGACTGCAGGCCCACAAGGTCCGCGCCAAGGACACCGCGGGTCCAGTCGAGGAGGCGCGCCAGGCTCTCCGCTCCCGCCACGCGTTCGACGATGGTCAGGTCCGGCACCGGCGTGTGGAGAAAGAACCCAATTCTCCCGCCGTAGCCGGCATCTCGCAGGTACAGGGGGACGAGTCCCAGCTGGTAGTCGTGGATCCAGGCGGACTCCCCCCTGCCGGCATCCACGACCGCTTTCGCGTACGCCGCGTTCGCCTCTTCGAAGGCCGGCCAGGCGTCAGGGTGGTCGGCGAGCCTGATCGGCCGCGGCACGTACCCGGTGCGCTCCGGGAGAGGCAGGCGCACCAGGTGCAGCATTGGCCAGAGGAAGGCGTTCGCGACCGTCGCGTAGAACTGGTCCCAGGTTTCGTCGTCGAAGAACACGCGGCGGTGGCGAAGGGGGCCACTCGCCGTCGCCAGCTGTTCGTCGCCCCGGTCATCCACGTAGTCGGCGTCATGTCGGCCCCGTCCGGCGCCGACCCACGTCGTCCCGTCTTCACCTGCCACCACGGCCGGGCTCACGGCGGCGATAAGGCCGCCGCGTCCCGTCTCGGGCGGTTCGTCCTCGCCAGGTGGGACAGCGTGGTCCCGGTAGGCGCGGTTGGCGACAATCACGTCGGCGGCGGTCACGCCCCAAGTATAGGCAGCGCGAGTGAATTGACCGGGCTAGGCCGGAGCGCCTGCCTGCTGCCCCCCAAGGATCGCCAGAAACTCCGGCGTCACTGTGTGCAGTTGGGCCATGAACGCCGTTTGCTGGAAGCTCGGCAGCAGCACCGCATCACGAGCCTCGTGGTAGTGGGCCATCGCCGCTTCTTCGGCCAGTTCACCCGCCAGCCAGCGGTGGATTTCCTCGCTGAGCAAAGCGGCATCGCGGAAGGCATCGTTGCAGCCGGTGCCCGTCACCGGATCCTTCAGGCACCCGGCGTCGCCCGCCAGCGCCCAGCCAGGGCCATAGGGCTTGCGCAGGAACGCTTTGCGACCCTGCATCCCATACCAGCTCTCTTCGCGCTTCACGCCTTTCGCACGTGGGTGGAGCTGCGTCGCAAACTGTTTCATCTTCCCGAAGAGGTAGGTGTCCGGGTCAGCCCGGAATTCCTCCCATGCGGCCAGGGGCGCTTCCGCCGCGAAACAGGTCAGGCCATCGTTCGTCGGGAAGGCGAAAAAGGCATGGTTGCCGTTGTAGTGCAGCTCCGTCGTCCCGCCCGTCGCCCCGCTAAAGAAGCTGTAGAAACCACAGGTTGTCGGTTCCACAACCTCGTACTCTTCCGCTTCCACGTGACGGGCGAGGAACGAGTTGCGCCCGTCGGCGCCCACCACGATGCGTGCTTCCTCGGACACGGTCGTTCCATCGGCGCCCCGGCCCCGGATCCCGGTCACCCGTCCAGCTGCGTCTTTCACGATCTCCTGGACGGAAAACCCTTCCCTTACCTCGGCCCCGGCTTCGCGGGCCGCGTCCACGAGGAGCGCGTCGAGGTACGTCCGGCGCGGTGCGATCGTGCTGTACTTCTTTGGTGGCGGGGGCGCCACGAACATCCCATCACCGAAATTGGCCACCACATCGCACTGCGGTACGCCTGTGGCGTAGACCCGCTCGAGCAGCCCCCAGTCGTCGAGGTATTGGCTCGCCTCGTCCTGCAGGAAGGTCGTCGATAGCGTGTCGCTGGGGAAGGTGTCGCGGTCGACGACCAGGACGTTGTGCCCCTGGCGGGCAAGGAGCATGCCGAGCGGCGATCCGGCGACCCGCGCCCCGATGATGATGGCGTCGTACATTCGCTCCAGCCTCGTTCGTGAAGATGGGGCAGTCTAGCAGACGGGTGGGGCGACAGTGTGACCTGGTTCACCCGGAGAGCGGGCAATTGCCGCAATGGCCGCGCGTGCAGTAGTCGCTGTGCAGCAACAACCCTCCCTGAATGGCCGCCGCGGAGGTAAACACGCGCTCGCCGTGGCCGAGCCACCGCTCGAGAGTGCGCAGCCTGCCGTACGTCCCGGGCGCCGGCAGCTGTGCCAGGAGCGGGGCGCACTCAGCGCCTGTTGCGAGAAGGACAGGGAGGACCGCGTTCACGGCCAGCTCAATCCCCATCTCCCGGCCCGCGCCTTCCACTTTCAGGAGCTTCAGCAGTGTCTTCGCTCCGGTCGGCAGGCAGGGAAGGGTGAGCGCGGCCCCCTCCGGCCAGAGCCTGTGTACGAGCCGTGCGGCGCAGCCGAGCCTTCGCCCCGGGCTTGCCGCGGGCCGCAACCCCGCTCGGCGCAGGGCCACTCCGGCAGCGGCTCCTTTCAGAGACGCCTCCAGGGCGAAGGTTCGTTCCCCGCTTGCCCGCCCGTCCGCCTGCTCGATCAGCGCCGTGAGCGGCACGGCGCGGGCGATGCTCGCGAAGCTCGACCGGTTCGCCGGCCCGGCGAGCGTTTCGAGGAGCAGCGTATAGAGGGCTTGTGCCGGTCCGTCGCTGGCAATCAGCGGGCCCACTCTCGATGTCTTCTGGCGCAGCCGCCGTGCTCCCATCCGTTCCAGCGTCTCGGAGATGGCGTAGCCGCGTTCGGCCGCGAAGCAACACGGCGGCGTGAACGGCGGCGGATAGCTGGCTGCAGCGAACCGGAGGACGAGGATCGGTATCGTCCGCCCGCTCGCGTGAAAGGTGACCGCCGAGGCGCCGTCATTCGCGGCCACGACGTGGAGGACAACGCCCCGGTAAGCGGGGTCGCCGTCGTGCCCGTGCGCGTGCCAGCCGCTCGCTCGCAGGTGGAGTTCGACATCGCCGCGCAGGTAGTCCCCGCCGGCGTCGAGCGTCGCCCCCGTGAAGTCGGGGCCGGCACCACCGCCCCGCACACCGGGAAAGATCACTCGCAGCGCCCGGCCATCCTCGAGCCGGAGGGAGCGGCCGCTGCCTGCCTCCCACTGCCGCGCGAGGTCGGCTTCCCGGCCGGGGAGAGGCGCCGCCTCAGCCATCGTCGCCGCGCCCGCTATCGTACGGCGCCCGGTCCTCCGCGAGGAGGACGAGCATCCGTGCACTCGCTCCCCGGGGCCGGTACTTGCCGGTCTCCCACTCGCTCACGGTCTGCTGGCGCACGCCGATGCGGGCCGCGAACTCCGCCTGGCTCAACCCAAGGCGCTGCCTGAGCGCCAGCACCCGGTCTTCGTCCCAGTGCCCTTTCACACTTACACGGTACCGTGTATCCCTTTCCTCCGCTACCCGAGTGTCGAGCCGGCGAGCCCACGTCGGGCGAGCTCAGCGCGGAGGTCGAGCAAGGCGGTGTACGTTGCCAGGACGTTCAACGTGGCGCCTTCGCCCGCTCCTGCAACAAGCCGGTCGAGCGCCGCACCCGGTTCGCCTGGCAGGGTTGCCTCCACCGCCATCCCTGCGTAGTGAAGGCGAAGGGCGGCGTCGGCAGCGCGGTCGCCGCCCGCCCAGGCCCTCCGCACCACCCCCGCCAACGCTTCGAACTCCACATCCCACGTCCAGCTCACGTCCTGGCCGTCGGCATAGCGATCGTTGAGGAGGAAGGCGAAGTCTTCTCCTTTTCCCTGCTCGCGGAGGAGCTGGATGACCTGGTTGGCGCCCGCGGGGTTCTTGACGAGGTAGAGCCGGACGGTTGCGCCCGCGACAACCAGAGCCTCCTGTCTGCCGAACACCGGGCCGGCGCTTGCGGGCCCCTTGCGGAGGGCCTTATCGCTGAATCCGAGCGCCCGGCCGGCCGCAATCGCCGCCAGCGTGTTCCAGGCGTTGTAGAGGCCGCGCAGCGGCGTCTCAATCATCCCGAGCCCCTCGATCGCTATCCGCAGACCGGAGGGCGTGTCCTCCACCTTGTTTGCCCGCGTGTGGGGTGCCGGCCGCCTGCGCCCGCAGCCCGGACAGCGCCAGTGGCCGACGTGCCCAAAGAAGCGATGGTCGTAGGCGAAGTCCGTGCCGCAGTTCCCGCACCAGCGTGCGTCGAAGGCGCCCCGTTCGCCCGCGATCTCCGTGTCGTCGATCCCGTACCACTGGACCGGCAGGCCACGCACCTTCGCCATCTCCGCCACCGAAGGATCGTCGGCGTTGAGGACGAGGGTGCAATGTGCCGGGGCCACCGCGATTGCCCGTTGCCAATGGCCCGCGACCGTGTCGACCTCGCCATACCGGTCCAGCTGGTCACGGAAGAGGTTCGTGAAGACGATCGCTGCCGGTTGTAGGGCGGCGGTAGCAGCGGGCAGCGTGGCTTCGTCCGCCTCGAAGACGCCGAGCAGTCCTTCACCGCCCGCTATCGCGCCCCGCCAGTCAGCGCGCGCGAGGAGCGCCGAGACCATCCCCCGCGTGAGGTTCGATCCCTCGCGGTTCGCGACCACGACGAGCCCGTCGGCCGCCGCGCTCGCAGCGAGGATCCGGGCCGTCGTCGTTTTCCCATTCGTGCCGGTGACAAGGACCGTGCGGCCCAACTGCGACCCGAGACTGGCGAGGATCCCAGGTGCCAGCCGTTCGGCCACAAGGCCGGGCATCGCGGTTCCGCCGCGATGGAGCAGCCGCCGGCTCAGCCAGGACGCTACCCGCGCGGACAACACCGCCACGACTACCCTCGGATGCATCGGCCCAGCGTAGGTCGTCAGTACCAGACGAGCATGTTCGCGGCGCGCTCTTCCGGCGTCGGCTCCGCCGGGAGAGTCTGAGCCGTGCCCGCCGCGATTCGCGCAGCGGACCAGGCAGCGACGGCGGCATCGAGGAGATCGTCCGCCGGCACATCGTCGGCTTCGCATTCCTCAAGGTTGATCCCTGCGCCCGCAAGTAACCGCACGCGCGCTCGCTGGCCGTTCCAGCTTCGTTTCCTGGGGAGTACCTGCCCTCCGAGGGCCCGGAAGGAGACCTCCGGGTGCACTTCATACAGTCCAACGCCGGCTTCAACCGCCCCCCGCGCCTCCAGGATCTTCGGGAAAAGGGCGAAACACTGGGCCGATGGCGCCGGGCCTCCATGTGCTCGTGCCAGCGCCACCGCCTCGGCGTGGCTCGCGCCGGCAAGCGCCGGCAGTGGCGGCACCGAGAAGACGGAGCTTGCCCGGGGACGAATGAAGGCGCGGGCGTGGCCATCCGCCGCTCGTGGACCGGAAGCCGTCAACGCGAACGGCATGTCGATGCCAATTGTCTGGACCGCAGGGAACCGTTCGATCGCCGCGGAGATCGTGGGGACGGCGCAAGCTGTAACCACCACGCCGTCCATGAGTGCCACGCAGGCCCACCCGCCCGGATAACCATCGAGGCCGAGTACGAGCGGTTGCGCCACGACCTAGACCCCCTGGATAAGCCCGGCCTGGCGCAGCAGGCCGACGATCCGGTCCCGCGCGATCACTCCCACCACCCGGCCGTCCGTGACGACCGGCATGTGCCCGAGCTCGAGCTCCTCCATCGCGAGGAGGGCGTCGGTGAGGGGGGCGTCGAACTCCGCCGCCCGCATTTTCTGACGGGGAACCATGGTCTCGCCCGCCGTGCGCCGGTCCCAGAGCGCTTCCGGTACTGCACGAAGCTGTTCCGCCCCGACCAGCCCGGCAAAGGCGCCTCGTTCTTCCACGAAATAGCAGACCCGCGGATTCAGCTCGAGTACTCCCCGGGCCATCGTCGCCACGCTGACGTCGAGGCCGACAACGGGTGGGTCGGAGACCATCAGTTCGCTCACCCGGTGCTGGCCCAACGCGTGGACCAGCTTCTGCTGGACAAGTGACTGGCGCGCGCCGCTCTCGAGGAAGAGGCCGATGAAGATCAGCCAGAGCCCGCCGAAAGCGCCGGTTTCGATCCCGATGTCCACGCGAAGAGCGACAAGCACGCCGAGCCCGATCAGCGTCCAGGCGAACCCGCGCCCGGTCCACGCCGCGATCACGGTTGCCTTGTTGTAGCTCCCGCTGACCATCCAGATGAGCGAGCGGAACACCCGTCCGCCGTCCATCGGGAAGGCCGGAAGCAGGTTGAAGAGGCCGAGGAGGACGTTCATCCATGCCAGCCAGAAGAGCGTCACCTCGACTGCCGAGGCGTCGACCGTGTTGGCTCCGGCAAAGAACCAGGCGCCACCGAACACTGCTCCGAGCGCGAGGCTGGTCAACGGCCCGGCGGCAGCCATCAGGATCTCGGAGAGGGGTTTCGTCGCCTCCCGCGTGATATGAGCGACGCCTCCAAAGATAAACAGCGTGATGCTGCGCACCGGGATCTTGTAGGCCTTCGCCACCAGGCTGTGGGCCAGCTCATGGAGGATGATCGAGAGGAAGAAGACGAGTGCACTGACCAGCGCCATCGCCACGTGGGTAGTGCGCGAGGCTTTGTCCACGATCTCGGGGAATACCTGGAAGGCAAGCAACCAGACCGTGAGTCCAAAGACAAGGAACCAGCTCGGGTTGATGTACAGGGGAATACCGGCGAGGGTCCCTACCCGGACGTTGCGCATGCTCTCAGTCTACGCGTTCGTAAAACTGCCCAAGTAATGGGGCTGTTACTGGTTGCCCTGGCCGTCGCGGGGCGGTGTCGCCGCCTGGTCTTCAACCGTCGCCTGCCAGGTGATGTAAAAGAAGAACAGTCCCATGAAGACCGGCGCCAGGAAATACGGGCTTCCGGACATGATCAGGCCGATCATCCCGCCGCCCGTCACCAGGGTGACAGCCAACAGGTAGACGACAAATGCGGGCCAGCTCCAGCCGATCATCGGGCACCTCCGGAAGTGACCCGATAGTAGCCACCCCCTCGGCACCTCGCATAGTTCCTGAAGGGCCTGCCGCATAAGAAAACTGTTGGAATGGGCCCGATTTGGTGGAAATGCGGGATCCGGACGGTTGCTCGCCGGTTGCCAGGGCCCTTAGGCCGTCTGAGCCTGGGTCTGTGGCAGCGGCAGCGGTGGCACCATCCCGTTCATCACGCGCTCAAGCGCCATGGTGTGGCTGCAAACGGCCCAGGTGCCAAAGAAGTCGCAACTACAGAGCCAGGTATCGTCCTTGATCGAGACCTCGTGGTCGCTGTTCTCGCCGTGGAACGTCACCTGGAGGTTGTCCACGTGCATGCGGTGCGGTTCGCTCGCATACACCCGGGCCTTTTCGATCTTGCCTATCAGGCTGGACTGCATTGCTGTTGCTCCTCCCTGAAAACAGAAAACGGCGCAGGTGTTCCCGCGCCGTTTACGAATGGACTAACGCTTGCCCATCCATCATGTCGTCAACCTACGGCGTTCGCGATCGGCCTGTCAATCGGGGACTTTGCCTGCTCGACATAGGTCCAGAACGATTAGGGCCCATGTGTGTAGCAACGGCCCGCACGACTGGCTATCCCGCGTGCACCCATTCGGGAGGGACGAGCCGTGACCGAGCCGGGTGGCAGTCGCAAACGCTTACTGAGAGGTAGGCAGACTTCCGCCGTCAGGCCGCCCTGGACAACGTCCGCAGAGTTCGCCGAAAGCGAACTCCGAGACCTCGGCCCTCAGGCCGAGTGTCCTACCACCAGATCTTGTGCTCGACGTCGTCCGGCTGGTCGGCCCAGTCAGTCGTCCAGAGGTTGCTCGAAAGGTACTTCCAGCCGCCGTCAGCCAGCAGGCAAACGATGTGCTGCTCGCCCTCCAACCGCTCACTCGCCTTGATCGCCGCCCGCACGACCGACCCGGCGCTGATCCCGACGAACAGGCCCTCTTTCTCCGTCAACTCACGCGCCATCTTGAAGCTGCTCTGGCTGTCCACCACGATCTTCCCGTCCAGCACGGACTCATCGAGGATGGGCGGGATAAAGCCGTCTTCCAGCGCCCGCAACCCCTGCACCATGTCGCCCGGGTGCGGCGCCGCCGCGATAACCCGGACCTCCGGCTTCTGGTCCTTCAGGTAGTGCCCGGTACCTGTGAGCGTCCCGCCAGTCCCCAGCCCCGCTACGAAGGCGGTTGTCTGGGGCAGGTCGCGCAATATCTCCGGGCCCGTCGTCTCGTAGTGGGCCCGCGGGTTCGCTTCGTTTCCATACTGGTAGGGGAAGTAGTACTTGCCCGGGTTCGCCTCGACGATCTCCTTCGCATGGGCGATCGCACCGTTCGAACCGAGGTCGCCGGGCGTATAGATGATTTCGGCCCCGAAGGCCTGGAGCAGCTGCGTGCGCTCCTGGCTGACGTTCTCCGGCATCACGCAGACAACCTTGTAACCCTTCAGGCTCCCCACCATCGCCAGTCCGATCCCCGTGTTTCCGCTCGTCGGTTCGAGAATCGTCGCTCCCGGCTGCAGCTGGCCGGACTTCTCGCCGGCTTCCACCATGTACTTCGCGATCCGGTCCTTCACACTGCCGGTCGGGTTCTGCCCTTCCAGCTTGGCGTAGAGGTGGACATCCGGCCGCGGGGCCAGGCTCGCCAGTTCGACCATCGGCGTATTGCCGACCAGGTCGAGGATCGATCGGTAAAGCGTCATCGGCGGAAGATGGCCCGCGCGAACCGGGTCAGGAGGCGCCGCCGGCCAGGGCCGGCAGGATGTCGAGCACGTCGCCGTCCTTGATCGCCGTGTCGACGCCGCCTGTGTAGCGGATGTCTTCGTCGTTCAGGTACACATTCACGAAGCGATGGAGCTTGCCATCGTCGGTGAACATCTGCTGGTGGAAGCCGGGGTGGCGCGCCTCCAGGTCTTCGATGATCTCACCGACGTTCGCTCCACTGGCTTCGACGGTCTTCTGACCACCGGTCAGCTTCTGGAGGACGGCGGTGACACGGACCTGGACGGTCGGTGCGGCGGCTGCGGTCATGGGCGATGGGCTCCTTCGGTTCAGGCGTGCGTGGCCTGCGGCATCGGGGCGCCGCAGAAGATTTCGTAGTCGATGAGTTCGGTCACCGTCGGATTGTCGCCGCAGAGCGGGCACTCCGGGTCTCGGCGCACGCGAACGGTGCGGAATTCGAGCGAGAGGGCGTCGTAGAGCAGGAGTCGGTTCACCAGCGGCTCCCCGATGTCGAGAATGAGCTTCAACACTTCGGTGGCCTGGATGCTGCCGATCGTCGCGCACATCGCGCCGAGCACTCCCGCTTCGGCGCAGGAAGGCACCATCCCTGGGGGCGGCGGCGCCGGGTAGAGGCAGCGGTAGCAGCCCTTGCCGGGGAGGTAGACAGTCGCCTGCCCGTCGAACATCAGGATTGAACCGTCGATCAGCGGCTTGTTCAGCAGGTAGGCAGCGTCGTTGGCCAGGTAGCGGGTGGCGAAGTTATCCGCCCCGTTCACGGCCATGTCGTACTGGCCCATGATCTCGAAGGCGTTGTCCGAAGTCAGCGGCTCTTCGTGGGTGACCACTTCGATGTTCGGGTTGTGGGCGAGGAGGGTCTCCTTGGCTGAGATCACCTTCCGCTTCCCGATGTCGGCCTCGGCGTGCAGGATCTGGCGCTGCAGGTTGGAGCGATCGACCACATCGAAGTCGATGATCCCGATCTTCCCGACGCCCGCCAGGGCAAGGTAGAGCGCCACCGGCGACCCCAGCCCGCCGGCGCCGATGATCAGCACGGACGACTCGATGATCTTGCGCTGCCCGACGCTGCCGACCTGCGGCATGATCAGGTGGCGGCTGTAGCGGTCTACCATCTCCGGCGTCAGTACCGTCGCGCCTCCGGCCAGGGCCGGGATCACTGCGACCTCGTCGCCGCTCTTCACGGTCGTCATCGCCCCCTGCAGGTGTTCGATCTCCACCTGGTTCACATACACGTTGATGTGGTGGGCGAGGTTGCCTTCGGTATCGAACAGCTGAGCCCGGAAGCCCGGGAATTGCTGGTCGAGGTCGAACAGGATCTCGCTGACGTTCTCGCCCTTTGCCTTCACGCTCGCCCGGTTGCCAACCAGGTGGCGAAACGGCGTCGGGATATACACGTTGATGCTCATAGGTTCTCCGTCCATGTGGGGCGTGATCGCAGTCTCAGGCTGCGGCATTCGCGTTACGTTCGGTTTTGGCCCTTCCCCTGAAGGGCCTGCTACATATTGACACTCAGGTACCGCTCCCCCGTGTCACAGAAGATCGTGACCACCGTCTTGTCCTGGCCGAGCTGTTCGGCCACCTTCAGCGCAGCGTGGACGTTGGCCCCGGATGACGGGCCTAACAGCAGCCCCTCCTCCTTCGCCAGCCGCAACGCCATCTGCTGTGCTTCCTTATCTTCCACGCGGATGATCTCGTCGTAAATCGAACGGTCGAGGACTCCCGGCACAAAGCTCGCGCCGATCCCCTGGATCGTATGCAGACCTGCCCGCCCCCCGCTGAGGACCGGCGACCGGGCCGGCTCCACCGCCACGATCTTGACCGCCGTCCCCAGCCGTTCCCGCAGAGCCTGCCCGACACCGGTGATCGTGCCACCGGTCCCAACGCCCGCGACGAAGGCGTCGATGCGCCCGTCCAGTGCGTCCAGGATTTCGATTGCCGTTGTCTCCCTGTGGGCCTTCGGGTTCGCGCTGTTCTCGAATTGTTGCGGCATGTAGTACCCGGGCTTCGATTCCACCATTTGGCGGGCGGCGAAAACCGCGCCCGTCATTCCCTCGATCGCCGGAGTCAGCTGCAACTCCGCGCCCAGTCGTTCCAGCAGCCGTCGCCGTTCGACCGAGTAGTCGTCAGGCATCATCAGGATCAGCTTGTACCCCTTCACCGCGCAGACGAGCGCGAGGCCGATGCCCGTATTGCCGCTCGTCGGTTCGACGATGATGTCGCCAGGCTTGAGGGCGCCCGTCCGCTCCGCCTCCTCGATCATCGAAAGGGCGATGCGGTCCTTCACGCTGCCGCCGGGATTCAGGCTCTCCATCTTCCCGTACACGGCTGCGCCGCTCGCCGGGGCGATCTTCGCGAGACGTACGAGCGGCGTCCGCCCGATGAGCTCGAGCACCGATTCCGCAACCTCCGGACGTCGGGTTGGTGCGGTCATATCTGGTACCTCCCGACGACCGCCGTGGGCTCGCGCTCCAGCATGTCGCTCAGCGTGTACGACTCGAGGATTGCCCCGGTCGCCTCCCGGATCCGTTCCCATACCTCGCGCTGGCCGCACTGGTGCGGGTGGTCCGTCGACTCCGGGGGCTCATCGAGCCACGACACCGGTGAGATGCTTCCCTCCAGCGCCTCGATCACATGGCGGACACAGATCTGTTCAGGCGGCCGCGACAGTTCGTGCCCGCCCCCGGGACCGCGCACCGAGCGGATGAATCCCGCCTTGCGCAGGGTCGGCAGCAACTGGTCGAGATACTGCTCCGGTACGTGCCGTCGCAATGCAATCTCCGACGATTGCAGCGGCCCCTGGCCGTAGTGGCCGGCCAGCTCAATCAGGGCACGGAGCCCGTAGTCGCCGCGGGTGGAAACGCGCATCGCTCGAACAAGATCCCGGTTGCCATGTGTTTCGACAGAAAAGTCGAGCAACTCTGTCAACAATTGTACGGTGCGCTCAGGAACTCTGCCAAGCGGCCGGCTGCTGCTACTACACCCTCCGGAGACTTTCGATGAGCAATCCCGCAACAACCAGCCCGATGTGCGTCCCCATCAGCATCAGGCGTGGCCGGCTCGTGGGCTCGACCCTCAGGATCGCCGGAGCTGGAAGCCACCCGAACCAGAGCCATCCGCCGAGCACCCCTCCCAGGGCAATCCCGCTCGCCAGCGCTAGCCATCCGATGGCAGGGAACTTCAGAAACGCCATGGCTACCACCCCGTAAGTCACGAGGCCGGCCGGAACCGAAAGGAGTGTTCCGCCACTGGGGCCGTCGTGCCACGATCAAGAGCGACGCCGGCATGAGCGGCCAGCCGACAGCGAGTGCAACGACCACGGATCGCGGAGCGTCATCATCGAGGGCCAGCCACCAGACAATGCCAAGTGCGGCGGCGCTTACCGCTGCCAGGCGTAACGCCCTGCCACGGACGAGCGAAAACTCAGCGACGCTGGCCCGTTGCCAGCCTGCCCCTGCCACACCGGATGACCGGGGTGCGCTCACCAGTCCGCTCGTTCCCTCCGCAGCATCTGGAACGTCACCGCGAATCCAATCAGGAACAACAGATCGACGACGCCGAGTGCGAAAAACACCCAGTGCAGCAGCTCATCAATCGCCAGGTAATAGAGAGCCACGAGCGAGTAGCCGGCCTTGTACAGCATCCCGGCGAGCACCAGCCCTGCGTTGGCTCGCACGTTCCGGGCCACGATCAGGTAGCTCAGCCCCTGCACCAGCACGAAGACCGAAGCGAGGTGGATGTAGGATTTGTTGTCCGGTGGCACGATGTCCAGTGCATCTAGGATCGGGTCATAGAGGAAAGTGAACGCCAACCCTAGCGCAATGTCGTAGATGGCAGCGACGGCGAACAGCAGTCGCGCCTGTTCATGTGACCAGTTTCGGAACATCGGAACGTTTCCTTTCTCGCGTGCCCTGCCCGCGCCGGGCCTGTGCAATGAATGCCCGGAGGCGCCTGCGCTTCGCTTCCGGCGTGTAGAGACGGCGCGCGAGGTCGCGGAGCCCACTCTTCAGCTGTGCTACCGACATGTTTAGCGGCTCGTACGTGACGTCGAATAGCGTGAACCTCTCCCACTGGCCGTCTGCCAGCAGCCGGCCCTCCTCCTTCAACCGCCGGTACAGCGGCGTGCCGGGGAAGGGCGTCAGGACCGTGACTTGCACGTCCACCAGCCCGGACTCCTCCGCGAAGCTTGCGATGTCGTCAAACACCTCCGGACCATCGCCATCGAGCCCGAGCACAAAGCAGCCGTTCACCGTGATGCCCGCCGCCTGGATTCGTCCGATTGCGTCGCGATAGTCGGGCAGGCGGCCCCGCTTCCAGTCCCGGCGAGTCTCCAATCCCGCCATGCCGCTCTCGCGGGGGCTCTCCAGGCCGATCAGTACCTGGGCACAACCGGCCTCGCGCATGAGGTCCAGTAACTCCGGGTCGTCAGCTACTCCGATATCGGTTTCGGTGAACCACCGCACCTCTTCCGCCGCCAACGCCTCCATGAGTGCGCGGGAGTGCTCGCGCTCGACGAAAGTGTTGTCATCCGCGAACTCGATGAATGGGTCGGACCACACCTGCTTGATCGCTCGGACTTCTGCGATCACTCGTTCCACACTCTTCGTCTTGTACTTCGGCGTGAGCAGGATCGAACTCGCGCAAAACTCGCATCGCCAGGGACATCCGCGTTGCGTCTGAACGGTGATCCGGTTGTATCGATCCGGCTCGAGGAGGTTGTAGCGCGGCAACGGTCCCCCGTCGAGGTCCCACTCACGGCCAACAGCCGAGTATCGCGACTGAAGTCGCCCTGCCTTGAAGTCGTCCAAGAGGGTCGCCCAGACAGGTTCTCCTTCTCCAATCACGACCGCGTCTGCATGTGCCGCGGCTTCGTCCGGCAGGGCCGTGACGTGTAGACCTCCCACCACCACAGGCACCCCCGCCGCCCGGTACCGGTCAGCCAGCCGGTACGCCGCCGGAGCTTGTGCCGTTAGGAACGAGATCGCTGCCAGGTCGCAGCCCGGCAGGTGCTCGATGGCATCCACATCAGTCACGTCGTGATACGCAACCTCAAACTCCGGGGGGGTTAGCCCCGCGAGCGTCAGAGCCCCGAGACTTGGGAGGGACGAAATAGTATTCGCCCGCTCGGCGAATCCTGGCAGGCTCATCCCGAACTCAATCAGCTCCGGGTCATAGGCTCGCACGCCACTCATGGCCAAGAATGCAACGTCCATGGCTAGTGAAGCGTGTCCCCGTTACGGACCTTCGAGAACGGCCGATTGGTCCCACCGCTTGGCCCCCGTCGACCACGAAGTGTGTTGTGAAAGTCTCCGAACTTGCTCTCCTCACTCGTGGTTCCACCCCATCTCTCGATCCATTCTCTGCTCCATCCGCAACCCCACGAGCGCGACGCTCGTCTCAATCGTCTCCTCGAACGCCACAACCACTCCGAACCAGAACGCCACCGGGTTCCCCAACCACCAACCAACGCCGACACCCAGGCACCCGATCCCCAGCATCGCCTTCCGGAACGCCACCATGTGCCGAAGGTTCGCGGTGCCCGGCTCTCGAGATCGTCCACCAGTCTCCGGCCGCGCGGAGGAAGAACCATCCCGCCAGCAGGATGAGCCCCAGGCAGGGGATCCAGCGCCAGTCCGCCCCGGCCAGTGTCGTCATGGTAGAAGCATACACTCTGTATGTATCTATAGCGACTCTACCCTCTACCCTCGAAGCCAGCCATGCCCACCAAGGCCGAGCAGTCCGCCGCCACCCGCCGCACCCTCCTCGACGTGGCCCGCCGCCACTTCACTGCGAGGGTTACGCCGGCGCCGCCACCGAACGCATCGTCGAGGAGGCAGGGGTCACCCGTGGCGCCCTCTACCACCAGTTCAAGGACAAGCGCGACCTCTTTGTCGCCGTCCTCACCGAACTCCAGGACGAGATCCTCGCCCGGCTCGCCACGCTTTCCCCGCCTCCTTCTGGCTCACCGAGAGATGCCCTCCGCGCCGCCTTCGCCACCTACCTCGACATGTGTATGGAGCCTGATGTCCGTCGCATCCTCCTCCTCGATGGCCGCGCCGTCCTCGGCTGGGACGAATGGCAGCGCATGGAAGAGGCTCACGGCCTCCCGGTCGTCGTTGCCGGCCTCGAAGCTGCCATGGCTGCCGGCGAGATTCAGGCGCAGCCCGTCGAGCCGCTCGCGCATCTTCTCCTCGGCGCCGTCAACGAAGCCGCCTTCGTCACCGCCGCCGCTCAGGAACCCGAACGTTCCCGCCGCGACCTCGGCGAGGCCCTCGACCGTCTCCTGGCTTCCCTCTAAACCCGTAGTCGCGGCCCCCCGTGGCCGCTGGGCCATGCCGCCGCGAAGACTCCAGGCTCCGGCCTCCAGTGGCCGCCGGGTCCTGCCCGGTACGGAATCCGGAGCCCCGGCCCCCAGCGGCCGCTGGGATATACCACCAGAGCCTCGCCTAAAAGCCTTCTCCCTCTCCCCGTGGGAGAGGGCCGCCGCGCCTGTTCCGCGGGAAAGTCCCACCCAAACAACCGGGGCGCAACCGCCATCTGCGTGGCACCCTAGAACCGTGCGACACATGATGCCCGCCAAGCCCAGGACCTCGTCCTGGCAACTCCTGAAACGCGTCTCCGGCCTCTTTAAACCCTTCCGCGGCCGCCTCGCCCTCCTCGCCGCACTGATCGTCGCCACCTCGACGCTCGACCTCCTCCCGGCTCTGCTCATCGCCGATATGACCAACGAAGCGGCGAAAATGACAGCCGGCGACAGCACCCGACTCATCGTCCTCTTCATCATTGCCGTCAGCATGTACCTCGCTTCCGGCGGCCTTGGCGTCGGCCGTAGCTACCTCAACCAATGGGTCGGCCAGGAGGTGATGGTCAACCTCCGCCGCGACCTCTTCAGCCACCTGCAGAAGCTCTCGGCCCGGTTCTACACGGGCACCCGCACCGGCGAAATCATGTCCCGCGTCATTACCGACGTGAACGCCGTCCAGCAGTCGGTGACCAGCGTATTCAATGACTTCCTCGTCAACATGACCACGCTCAGCATCGCCGTCGTCATCATGTTTACCCTCGAGTGGCGTCTTGCCGTGCTCGTACTCGCCGTGTTGCCATTCTGGGTCTGGCCTACCATCCGCGTCGGCCTCGTTCAGCGCCGGCTCTGGCACGACTGGCAGGCTGAGGCGGGCGAGATGTCCGCGCAGCTTGGCGAGGTGTTGAGCGTGAACGGCGCCATGCTCGTCCGCAGCTACGGCCGCCAGCCCCACGAAGCCGAGCGCTTCGATGTCTCCAACCAGAAGCTCCGCACGCTCTCGATCCGCCGGATGATGGCCGCCCGCTGGTTCAATATGGCCACCGACCTCTTCGGCAGCATCTCCGTCGTCGTCGTCTTCTTCCTCGGCGGCCTTGTCGCCGTCCAGGGCGATATCCAGGTCGGCGCGATCGTCGGCTTCTCCGTCATCATTCAGCGCGTCTTCGGCCCCTTCCGCCAGATCGCCCAGATCAACACCACCGTCCTCTCCTCGCTCGCCGTCTTCGAGCGCATCTTTGAGTACATGGACCTTCCCGTGGAGCTTGAAGAGAAACCCGGCGCCATCGCCCTCCCCCACGCCCGAGGCGATGTCCGCTTCGACGGCGTCAGCTTCTGGTACAACGACCCCGGCCGCCAGGCATTGCACGATGTCAGTTTCGAAGCTGCCCCTGGCCAGATGGTCGCCCTCGTCGGACCTTCTGGCGCCGGCAAGACCACTGCGATCAACCTTCTCCAGCGCTTCTACGACCCCTCCGAAGGCAGCGTCACCATCGACGGCCACGACCTCCGCGACCTCCGTCTCGACGCCGTCAGCGCCACCGTCGGCGCCGTCATGCAGGACACCTTCCTCTTCCATGACTCCCTCGCCGCCAACATCCGCTACGGTCGCCTCGATGCCACCGACACCGAGATCCACGAAGCCGCTCTGGCCGCCGGCCTCGGCGACCTCATCGCCATCCTCCCCAAGGGGATCGAAACCGTCGTCGGGGAACGCGGCCACCAGCTCTCAGGCGGCGAACGTCAGCGCGTCGCCCTCGCCCGGGCGATCCTCAAGGACCCGCCCGTCCTCATCCTCGATGAAGCGACCAGCGCCATGGACTCCCGTCTCGAACAGCAGGTGCGGGCAGCGATGGTGAAGCTGGCCGAAGGCCGCACCACGGTCGTCATCGCCCACCGCCTTTCCACGGTCGTTGCCGCCGACCAGATCGTCGTCCTCGACCAGGGCCGCCTCGTCGAACGCGGCACCCACGCCGAACTCCTCCGCAAAGGTGGCCTCTACGCCGCCCTCTATCGCGAACAATTCGCCCACGAAGAAAGCGCCATCAGCGCCGCCGGTGGCGGCTAAACGACCGGACAGGCCGGTGTTCAACGTCATCCACGTCCGCTGCACAGCACCAGCAAAGGTAAGGGGCCGCCCACCAGGGCGGGTGACCCGTTTGGTATGGTGCAGGCGCTAACGCCGGGTGAGTGCGGCGCCTGGCATGACCAACGGCAGCCGCTAAAGGGGGTACGGCTGCCGCGGAGGAGCGTGCGATGCTCGACGATGCCCCCGAGATCCCCAAACGCCTGCGCCCCGTCCTCCTCGAACTGGTGGAGGGCAAGACGAACGCCGAGATAGCCGAAACCTGCGCTCTCACGGTGCACACCGTTGAGAGCTACGTGTCAGAGCTCCTCTCAATCTTCCAGTGCAAGAACCGCACGGAGTTCGTCGCCAGGCTATTCCGCGGCGAATTCGGCGATATTGAGGAGGTTTCCGGGTAGGCGGGTCCTTCGAATTGGTATTGCGTTGTCGAACCTTGATTGCGGGCAGATGTCTGAGAGTCGCAGGTCGCGCCGGAGGGCTTTTGATAGGTTGTTCGACGACAGCACTCATGCTTGGCGTGATAAGTTGCACGGTAGGTGGCCAGTCCGATGTTGGCGAGCAGGTCACGCAGGCCGATGCTGAAGCGACATTTATGCTGGCAAAAGAGTTCGTCCGCACAAGTGATTGGGATGCCCTCTGCAGTTTGCCGCGGACAAACCCTGGCCCCCAGGAGCAATGCATGCGCGAGGTGCAAGACTCGCCTCCGGAGAACAGCGTTCTGGAGGCGGAGGTGCTGGGATTGCGCTCGATAGACGCTGGTATTGCCCAATCGCCGGGTATTGTTCTTGAGCTTTGCGTGCCAATGGGGAGTGAGCGGATCTACTCAGAGTTTCTCGTAAACTCCTATGAGGGACGCCTGTACGCCCCGTTTCCTACGTTCTGGCTCCCGCGTTCGATGGTGGGCGGTGCGTCCGCCGACGGTCTGTTCGCGGCTCCGCCGGGCCAGGGCCGGGATAGTTGCTAGACGAATCTCGTGTTCGGCGGCAAGCCATTCAGGATCCCGCCAGCGGCCGTTTACCGCCGCCGCGGCCCTCGCCGGTAGCTATTCGTCTGTTCCGAGGTGTAGGAGTTCGCGAACTGGCGCGCTTCGCCGCAGGAACAATGGCCGGCCGATTCCGGGCCACTCTGCGCGTCGATCCGCCAACGGTGCACATGGTCGCTGTCGCCCGATTCCACGGTCAGGTGTGCGTCGTCAGCGGGTGTCTTCGTCTGTGACTCGTACTGCATCGCTTCCCTCCCGGGTAGGTAGGTGCGCCGGCGATACGGGATCGCCGGCGCAGGTGTGTTCGCCTTAGCGCTGGCTGGCTGTTGAGCGCCGCTGTCCGCGGTACCGGTTCTGCCGCGGCTGACCGTGGCTGTCGCGGGATTCCGCTGCATCCTGGTCGCCGGTCTTGCGGACGAACGACCGGGTTCGGGAGCCGGCCGGGGCCGAGGAACGCGGGCCACGGTTCTGCTGCTGGTTGCGACCCTGCTGTGACCGCGGCGCGCGCTGTTGCGGCTGGCGGTTACGCCCGCCGTGTTCGATGACCGGTTCGGAAAGCTCGGGACTCCAGGCAGCCAGGTCGGCCAGCCGGGGGTCGCCCGGGCGCATTGGTTCGATTGCTTCGCGGATGCCGGCCTGGCGCCGCAGGACTTCCGCGTCGCGTCGCTCGTCCCATCCCACCATCGTCACCACGATGCCGCTGGCGCCCGCCCGTGCCGTTCGGCCGGAGCGGTGGACATACGTCTTGGCGTCTTCCGGCAGGTCGTGGTGGACGACGATATCGACGCCGTCGACGTGGATGCCTCGCGCAGCGATGTTCGTCGCCACCAGCACCCGGATAGTCCCGCGAGTGAATGCCTGGAGCGCACGTTCGCGCTGAGGCTGGCTCATCCGGCCATGAAGCATGCCGGCAGGCACGCCTTCGGCGGAGAGCTTCTTCGCCAGCCGGTCGGCGCCACGCTGGGTGCGCACGAAAAACAGCGTCCGGCCGGGGCCGGCTGCAATGTCTGCCGCCACACCGATGCGGTCCTCTTCGTTCACCCCGATGAACCGGTGGTGCATCTCGATCGGCTCTTGAGCGTCTTCGTCAGTTTCGTAGAAGACCGGGTCGTGCTGGTACCGCTTCACCAGCTTGTCCACGTCACCATCGAGGGTGGCGCTGAACAAGAGCGTCTGGTGGTCGCGGTCAATCTGCTGGAGGATGCGCTCGACCTGGGGCATGAAGCCCATGTCCGCCATCTGGTCGGCTTCGTCGAGGACGACCATGCTCACGTCGGCAACGGTCATATCGCGGCGTTCGAGGAGGTCGTTGAGGCGGCCGGGCGTGGCGACAACGATATCGATGCCCCGGTTCAGCGCCTGCGCCTGTCTCTGCAGCGAAACGCCGCCGTACACGGCCAGCACCTTCAGTCCGCGGATGGCGGCGAACGGCTGGATCGCTTCGACGACCTGGGAGGCAAGCTCCCGGGTCGGGACGAGGACGAGCGCGCGCGGTGCCCGTCGATCGCTCTTTTCGGCGCGTTCCGCAAGCGGGAGCCCGAAGGCGAGCGTCTTGCCTGAGCCCGTCCGCGCCTTGCCGCAAAGGTCGCGGCCGGCGAGCGCGTCAGGAATCGTCAGCGTCTGGATGGGGAACGGCTCGTTGATGCCGTTCCGATTGAGCTCTGCGACTACTGGTCGCGAGAGGCCGAGCGTCGCGAATGCCGAACGCACGGGGGTGGCTCCGGAGCGTGCAGCTTCGGGCCGAGGTTTGGTGGTGTTGAGGGTCAAGTGGTCTGTAGGGTCTCCGTCAAATATCCCTCGTCTGGAGCAAGGCGAGGTTCCTTCCGGAACCTCATCTGCTTCGAAGGAAGACGGAATGGACGCCGGTTGCGCACGAGATTTGTGTGCGGGCTCCTGATCACCGTAGCACAAGGCCCCGCTTGCGGCTGTACTGCCACGCAACAATTGCCAACGGCGTGTCTCGATTCGGTGTACGCTCAAGGAACAGGGGATGGCCCGGGGGCGCCTCGGATTGGATATGTCGTTATGGGATGGCTGAAGAAGATGTTGGGTCGCGAAAAGACCCACGACCAGTGGCTCGCGGAACACCCGGGCAAGAGTTCGGACAAGCACATTGAGGACAAGGTTGACGAGGGCGAACGCGACCGAATACGCGCCGCCATGGAAGACGACCTGGCAGAGAAGCGAGAACAGCGCGGCTCCGAATGAACTGCCCGCGTTGCAGTTCCGGGTCTGTGATTCGCAGTCACCTTACCGTCGCTTGCCTTGCCTGCGGCCACTCTATTGTCGAACCCGAACGCGAAGCATGGGACCACGCCTGGTTCCCTCGTACCGGTAGCGATCACCTTGGCCCGAAGTGGACGGCCGAGGAGCGTGAACTCTGGAGAATCGCCGGACTCGCAAGCGCCCGGCGTTGAGCACTCCGTTTTCGACCGATTGAAGGCGTCGCTATGGCGACAGGAGTAACCACCATGGGTGACAGGAGCCCGAAGAGCAGTTCCAAGCAGAACAAGCAGAAGGCCAGCGCGAAAGCCGCGAAGAAGGCCAAGGTCGAAGCCGCCAAGGCGCCGCCCGTAGCGGGTGTCAAGCGGGCCTAGGCTCGCCTAGCCGCGCGGCTCCAGCACCATCTGCGTCTGCGTGACGAGCGCGAGCAGTCGACCGTCCGCGCCCGTCACCCGCGTCTGCCAGACCATCGTCCGGCGGCCGCGATGGAGTGGTGTGCATTCTCCACGCACCGTCGTTCCCGTGACGCCTGGCGCGAAGAAGTTCGTCTTCGACTCGATCGTTGTTGTGCCGTAGCCCGGCTCCAGGTTCAGCGCCGTCGCTGTCCCGCCGAGGGTGTCGGCGAAGGCCATCACCGCACCCCCGTGCATCACCCCCGGCACCGTGCAGAGGTCCTCGCGTACCACGATCTCGGCCACCACGCGGTCGGGTGCCGCTTCAACCACTTTCATACCCAGCAGGCCCGGAAAGAACGGCGCCCAGCGTTCGCTGATGAACGAGGCGTTCTCGCTTGATGATGGCATGGAAATCTCCAGATACATACAGATTGTATGGATCATAGCGAATCATCTGCGCCAGCGCCCGCTCGTATGCTGAAAGAAAGGGGGAACCCACATGGCGGCATCCGCAACCGGGCAGCGAGCCAGGCTTGAAGCGGCCCTTTCCCGTGCGATGACGAGCTTCGTCCAGCGCCCCGCGACGGACGACCAGCTCTCGCTCTGGGCCGGGCTCATCGAACAGTTCGCCGACCACGTTTCGGGCACGCCTCCAGAGCACGTGCTCTGGGCTTACTCGGACCGTGGGATCATGGCGGTCCACGGCGTCCATTCCGCAGGCGAGGTCGTCGCCAGGACGATTGTGCCCGGCGAGTCGATTGTCGCCGAGATACAGTTCGGCGAGCGTGTCGCCGGGGCGACTGGGGCCGTCCATGGTGGAGACATCGCCGCCGCCTTCGATGCGGTCATGGGCATGCTCTTCACCGCGATGCAGCCGCTCGTCCGCACAAAATCGCTCGATGTTCGCTTCCTGGCACCGGCCCCTCCCGGCGAATCCGGCCGAATCGAAGCACGCGTCGACTCTGCCGAGGGCCGGAGATTCATGGTTTCGGCGGAACTCGCCGCCGGCGGTCGCACCTGCGCTACGGCCGGGGCAGAGTTCGTCCAACTCAGTTCAGTCGCGCCGTAACCGCATCTCCACACCGCCGTCGCGTTCCGCGAAGCCAAAAGCCCGGTAGAGCCCGATGCCCTCGGCTGTCGCATGCAACTCCACTCGCTGCACGCCGCGCGCCTCCGCCTCGTCCAACAGCATCGCAAAGATCGCCCTCGCGTAGCCTTGCCTCCGCCACTTCGGCCACGTCGACATGCTGCTGATGTAGGCGAGCCAGCCTGGCACGTTCCCAGGCGAGGGTATCCGCTGCTCGAATTCGATGACTCCGGAAGCCGCCAGACCAGAACCGTCCGGCGCATCAATGACGAACCCGGCGATGTTCGGTTCGGCCAGGGCACGCCGAAAATGCCGCGCGCAACTGTCCAGCCAATCACCGTCGCTCGCATCCACGCCCATCGCCCGAAACATCTCGGCCCGCAACTCCGCCAGTCCCTCGGCGTCGTTCGGCACGGCCCGCCGTGGCTCACTCACGGACCTAGAAGACCTCGGGACACCAGGGCAGCGGCTCCCAACGAAACATGCCATCCGCCCGCAACAGGTCCGCCCGGTCGCCTTCCACCCGTCCAGCCCGTGCCAGCGACACGAACGATGTGCCGCCCATGTACACCGCCCCCAGGTCGCGGATCCCCATCCGGATCTGCGGTTCGCGCGTCGTCGGAGTGCAGGTCGCTCCTCCCGGGCCCCCCTGGAGCAGGTATCGGCCATTCCCCCATTCGAGGAACCGGTCCGTCACATCGATAACAAGTGAGTCTTCGCGGCTGTACCGTCGTGTCGCGAGGGCCGCCTCCGCATCGACAACTCGGACCCAGAGACCATCCTGTGGCGTCCGCTGCAGCCGGCGCGGGTCGACCAGCATGTGTACCAGCGGCTCGTCGACAGGTCGGTGGTACGCCGTGATCTTCGAGACGAGGTCGACGCCGAAGATATATCGCCAGAGAGCTACATAGGCCTCGTCCGTCGCAGCGATCAGCTCCAGCACCTCGACGTGGTTGTCCGCAATGTTGCGCACCTCGCCCTGCGTGTTGCGGTAGTACGCGTACCCCGCAATCGCGCCACTCACCTCGTACTGCACCCAGAAGCGAGGCTTCTTCCCGCGGTTGCGAAAGCGATGCCACCTCCAGTGCGCCGCATTGCGGCTGAACATCCCCGGTTGGCCCGGTCGAACGCTATCGAAGAACGCCGGCCAATCACGAAGCGCATCCTCTTCGCTGACCAGGCGAAAACGGCCGGCCGGGTCCGCGCCCACCGCCAGGTTCGCGAAGGGCCGCTCGATTTCCCACTCCACAGATTCGCTGCTCATCCCATAGCCGAAGCGCCCGTAGATCACGCTTTCTGAGGCCCAGAGACTGGCCATCGATTCGCCCCGCTCTCGAACATCCTCCAGCTGGCGCCGCATCATCGCCGTCAGGACGCCCTTGCGCCGGTGAGTCGGCTTCACCGAGACAAAGGAGACACCGGCCATCGGCGTCACCGCCCCCGGCACGGTCATCTCGAACGGGAAAACACAGGCAGTCGAAACGACTTCGCCCTCATCGACCGCCATCTGACAGCGGTCAAAGTCGAGGACCTCACGGAACTGGGCGAGTTCATCGGGCTCCGTGGTCCCTCCGAACGCAGCGGCATCGCAGGCGAGCCAGTCCGCAAGCCGTTCCTCTGGCAGTACCCCAATCTCGATAGCCATACGCTGCGTCCGCCGGCCGAATCGGGCCGAACGTGCATGCTAGCGCCGGTCCGCGGGTGGCGCGAGGCGGAGATCGTCGGCCATTCGCCCGCCGTAAACCGCCTGGCTCATCGGGCCATCGTAGGAGTGACCGCAAGTCGCCCCGCGACGGTCGACGCTATCGCTGCTCGTGGCGTTCGATATCTGCTGCGACGCGGGCGTTCCGTTCCTCAATTCGTCGACGTACGTCATCGCCGGTGAAGATGTATGGCCGGTTCTCCCGTATCCCGTTGACCACCAGTGGGCCAACCGCCATCCCGTCGATTGCCCCCGCAATGCGCTCGGGCCGCGGGACCGGGCGCCCGTGCCCGAACTCCTCCGGCCGGTTGCGGTCGGCCTCCCAGATCCGCGTGTTCACGGTCGATGGGCAGAGCACCGAGACGTCAATTCCTTCGCCCGCCAGTTCCGCTCGCAGCATCTCCGAGTAACTCACGACCGCAGCCTTGCTCGCGCTATAGATCCCCAGCCGGCTCCCCAACCGCGGCGCCAGGCCCGCCATCGAACCGGTGTTCACGATGTGCCCTCCGTTCCCCGCGGCTCGCATCCCGGGCAGGAACGCCTCGACACCATGGATCACTCCCCGCAGATTGACCCGCAGCACCCAGTCCCAATCGCTCGCCGCGGCGCCGACGAGCGGTCCATCCAGCATCACTCCGGCGTTGTTGCAAAGAATCGAGACTGGCCCCATCGCAGCCTCGACTGCCCCCGCAAGCTCAACCATCTGGCTCGCGTCGGAAACATCGACCTTGAAAGCCTGGGCGCCCGGCAACTCGTCCGCCACGCGCTTCGCTGCGGCGAGGTCGATGTCAGCTACCGCAACGCGAGCCCCGGCCGCCGCCAATGCGTGGGCGATGCCCCGGCCGATACCCTCGCCACCGCCCGTGACGACCGCAACCCTTCCCTCAATCTCGTCCATTGCCCCACCTCTTTGATTCGAAGTGGGCGAAGTCTACGGGACTGTGCCCTACCGGAGCGTGCGGCCGCCGTCGACCAGCATCACCGTGCCCGTCACGTAGCTCGCCGCGTCGCTTGCCAGGTAGACGGCCATGCCCGCCACTTCTTCGGGCGTTGCCACTCGGCCCATCGGCACATCCGCCCGCAGCCGTTCGCCATGCCGGCTTTCAAACAGCTCCGAGACGAGGTCGCTCTCCACCCAGCCGGGCGCAATCGCGTTCACCCGGATCTTGCGATCGGCCCACTCCAGGGCCATCGACCGCGTGATCTGATCGAGCCCTGCTTTCGCCGCGCCGTACACCCCCTGGCGTTCCAGCGGAATCGTGCCGGCCATGGAGCTGATGTTGACGATCGTCCCGGGCCGCTCCGCCTCAAAGCAGCGCTTCGCTACTTCGACGCTCATAAAGTAGGCCCCGCGCAGGTTGACGTCCTGCACCTGCTGGTACTCCTCCGGCGTCACATGTTCGAGCCGCTTGTAGTAGGGGCTGATGCCGGCGTTGTTCACGAGGATGTCGATCGGGCCGAGCCGCCAGGCGTCCGCGACCGTCTCTACCACGTCGTCATAGTTCGATACGTCGCAGGGGACGGCGATTGCGTTGGCGCCAAGGCTCTGGGCCGCCTCGTCGAGAGCCTGCTTTCCCCTCGCCGTGATCACGACGCGCGCGCCAGCGTCGATGTACGCCTTCGCGATCGCATAGCCAATCCCACGCGAGCCACCGGTGATCAGGGCAGTGCGCCCTTCGAGCGAGAAATCCGTCATGCCGTGGAGTCTACCGGCCGGCGAGCATAGTGAGGATTGCCGCCCGTTCCGGCATCGATGCGCCGGCGCCCTCGCGGGTCACGCAGATCGCTGCCGCAGCCGAAGCAAACCGGACGGCGTCTTCGAACGTCCGACCCTCCACGAGTGCCGCCGCCAGCGCCCCGTTGAAGGAGTCGCCCGCCCCGACGCTCGCCACCGCCTCCACCTGATAGGCGGGGCAGGCGAACTCCTCCTCCGGCCCAAGCACAAACGAGCCCAGCTCACCGAGCGTCACGATCACCGTCTCGACAGAGAATCGCTCCCGAATTGCCATCGCCGCGAGCTTCGCCGTGGCGATGTCTGTAACCTCCATCCCGGACAGCGCTTCCGCCTCGGTCTGGTTCGGCGTCACGATGGATGCGGCGCCCAGAAAGTCGTCCGGCACGTCTCGCGCCGGTGCCGGGTCGAGGATCACCGTCAGTCCCGCCTCGCGGGCCGCTGTTATCGCAGCGAATGTGGGACCGAGCGGCGTCTCCTGCTGCACAAGCAGGAACCGGGCGGCAGGTAAACGCTCCAACACGGCGCTGACCTCAACCTCGCCGACCGATGCATTGGCGCCGTAGGCGGCAGTCACGGTGTTCTCGCCCCTGCCATCGACCGCGATGATCGCCAGCCCGCTCGCCAGCCCGGGCGTAGTCGTGACCCCGTTCGTCTCAACGCCGGCCTCCTGCAGGTAATCCCGAAGCTGGCCCCCGAAGATGTCGTCACCGACTCGTCCCACCATCGCCACCCGTCCCGGCTCGCCAATCGCCCTCGATGCGGCGATCGCCTGGTTCGCACCCTTGCCACCGGGCGTTGTCTCGATACTCGATGCTTCCATCGTTTCGCCCGGACGGGGAAATCGTGCCGTTCGCGCCACGAGGTCCATGTTGATCCCGCCCAGCACGACGATGTCCGCGCCGGTCACGCATCCGCCTCATGCGACCGTGCCCAGGTCAGGAGGTCATCAATCGGCATGGTGTTGACCACCATCTCCGGCGTCACTCCGACACTCCCGCCTCGATCGCAGCCGAACGGCAGCCACGACAGCTGGCCCGGCGCGTGCGAGTCGGAGTCGATGCTGAAGCGGCAGTCGAAATCCATAGCCAGGGAGATGAGTCGCCGGGGCGGGTCGTTCCGCTCCGGCCGGCAGTTGATCTCCACCGCCTTATCGAAGCGGGCCGCCGCGGCGAACACCATCTCTGCATCGAACGTCGACTCTGGCCGGTTCGCCCGTCCGCCCCGCATCCGTCCCGTGCAGTGCCCGAGCACATCGAGTCGCGGGTTTGCCAGCGCCATGATCATCCGCCGCGTCATTGGCTCCGACTCCATCCGCAGTTTGCTGTGCACGCTCCCCACCACGATGTCGAGCCGCGAAAGCAACTCCGCCGATTGGTCCAGCGAACCGTCTTCGTTGATATCGACCTCGATGCCCGTGAGGATGCGAAACGGGGCCATCCGACCGTTCAGCCGCGCCACTTCCTCGAGTTGCCGAAGTAGCCGCTCCTCACTCAGCCCGTGTGCAACCGTCAGGCGGGGCGAATGGTCGGTGAGGACGATGTACTCGTGTCCGATATCCGCCGCCGATTGGGCCATCTCCTCGATCGGCGACCCTCCATCCGACCAGTCCGAATGCACGTGGAGGTCGCCCCGCAGGGCTTCGAGGAGCTCCGTGCCTGCAGCTGTCGCCGGGACCAGCGCCGGTTCGGCTTCGAGCTTTGCCAGGTACTCCGGTCGCTTCCCCGCCACGCATTCGGCGATCACCGCCGCCGTCGACGGCCCAATCCCTTCCAGGTCGGTGAGTGTCCCTGCCCGCGCTCTGTTCGCCGTCTCGTCCTGCCCAAGCTTGAGCACCGTTGCCGCCGCTCCCCGGAACGCTTTCACCCTTGGCGTCGCGGCGTTCTGGCTCTCCAGCAGGAAGGCGATCCGGCGCAACGCCTCGACTGGCTCCATGGCGAAGTAGCGTACTCGTAACACTCCGACGGGTCGCCACTGTCGACGCCGCATCCTGCCCCGCGTACGGTGAGAACTACATCCCGGGGAGAACACAATGGGCCGCTTCATCGGACGTCTTCTCATCGTCGTGACCGCCATCGCGGTCGCCATCAACCTCGCGGTCATGATCATTGCCCTCATCCTCAAGACCCGGATGCGTTCCTGGGGCGACGAGGAGAGTGATTCCGTCGAACTCGTCTGCATCATGGATGGGCTCGATTTCGCCAGCCACGCCAGCGAATTCTCAGGTGGATCCGTGTTCACGATGATGGGCGGCTCCGAGATCGACCTTCGCCGCGTGAAGCTTGCAGACCACGGCGCCTTCCTCCAGGTCAGGACGATCATGGGCGGGACGGAGATCGTCGTCCCCGAAGGCTGGCGCGTCCTGCTCGATGGCACAGCCCTCGCCGGCGTCAACGAAAAGTCGCTGAACGACCCCGACCTTCCCCCGGACGCCCCGACGCTCGAACTCGATGCCCGCACCTACTTCGGCGCCCTTGAGATCTCCCACGCCCCCATGCCGATGGTCGAGGCGCTCTAGCCGGTAAAGACCGAAGGCCGCTCCCCTCCCTCGTAACATCCTGTTAAGCCGCACCGGCTCCAGCATCGGCGAACGTATCGACACATCGCCGTTCCGGGAGCCAACAAATGTCGATCTTCGGTGCTCTTGAAGAATTCTTCTCCGGAACCGTCTATCCCCACCGCTACCCAGTCGCGCTCGTCCTGATAATCCTCCTGGCCGGCAGCACCTATCTCGTCTGGCACCTCCGCTGGTACCGCGAACTCTGGGGCCACAAGTACCTCACAGCGGCCGTTGGCGTCCCGATCATCCTCATTGCCAGCTTTGGGGGCTACTACACCCTCTCTCCGCTCTGGCAGCGCTCCAGTCTCTGTGAAGACAATCCACTCACTGCCGATGTCGATGAGTCTCAATTCGAAGGCGAGCGCTGCGACCAGGCTCTTATCGCAGCGGACGGAGCTACCGACGAATTACCAACCTCCACCCGTCTAGTCGAACCCACCGCCACGCCCCCCAGCGCTACGGCCGAAGCCACAGCGTCCTTCGAGCCCCGTGTGCTGAGTCAGGGCACCTGGGTGGGCGCGGACGAGTTCCACTATGCCCGCGGCGCAGCGCTCCTCCTCGAAACCGAGCCCGGCGTTTACACCGTCCGCGTCGAAGATTTCTCGGTGCTCAACGGGCCGGACCTCTTCGTCTACCTCTCGCCCAACCCCGACGGTTACGACGATAGCGCCCTCAACCTCGGCAACCTGAAAGCCACGGACGGAGCCTTCAACTACGAACTCCCGGCCGGCACCGATGTAAGCAACTTCAAGAGCGTGATTGTCTGGTGCCGCCAGTTTGGAGTCCTCTTTGGACACGCCACCCTGGACTAACCAGCGTCCTCCTCGTCGACCGCTGCGGCCTCGGACTTATCGCCCCCACCGGCATCGTCCTCTGCCTCGTCGAGGGCATCCTCTTCGGCGCCCTCACCTTTCGGGGGCGACACCACGATGATGTTCGCGCCCACGTGGCGTTCGCCGGTCTCTTCGTCGTAGTCCAGCGCCATGATTACCCGCTTGAGTTCGCCTTCGTGATTGACTGCACCTGAGACGAGGGCGACCTCGCTGTTCCAGGGGTCCTCCTCATCCGGCGCCACCATGAGCGAGACCGGGATCACTCGCTTGCGCGCCCAGAATTCGATCTCGAAGTTCGCCGCACCTAGCGAAGGCAGCTTGTGAACAGTCGTCCCCAGCAGTTTCATCGGCCGGTCGAAGGCGAGGAGGACGGTCTTCTTCCGCACGGCGCCATCGGCCCGGTCGGCTTCCTCCATCAGCATGTCTTCGTTTTCCGAAATCTGCAGCCAGCGGCGGAACAGTTCGTCCGCGGTAAACCGGCGCCCCGTTGGGTTCTCGAACAGGGCGTCCTCGCGACCGACTTCCGGCCGGAAAGCACTGCCCGGAATGCCCGGCGCCGGCGGCAGTGTGATGCCGGTAATTCGCCAGTCAAGGTCGCCGGTCTGAAATGAGCGGTTCTTGATCCACAGCGGCCACTGCACTGTCGACGGGTCGTCGAGCGTGACCAGGTCCACCTTCAGGGCCTCCGCGCGCTTGCGGGCGGGCCGGCTGAATCCGGCCGTGCTCACGCACATCGAGCGGACGGCGGCCGTGTTCTGGGCCTTCTCGGCTGCATCCTCAACGACACCCACACCCGCCGCTCGGGCCCCTTCGTGGCACTCCACCACGTAGAGGTCCTCCCGGTCGTTCGCCGACGGGATGTACACCGCGACATCTACCATCGAGACGTCGCCCGACCGTCGGCCGCGAATAGCGGACTCATAGGAGACATAACCACCGGCGGCCTGGGCAACGAGCTCCAGCACATCGATGAGGTGGTCGAATTCGGTTCCAAGGTCACTCGGGTTCGGCATATGACGCCCCAGTCTAGTACAAGGTTCTCATCTGGTCGGCAGGTATACTCAGAGCCTTCATGGCCGATGAGACGCTACGTTGCCAGGAATGTGGCCGCGACTTCACGCTTCCCCCTTCAGTACGCTCCCGCTACCCCAACTGGACGCCCCGCACCTGCATGGCCTGCCGCGATACGAGCAAACAACCAGCGCAGCGTGCAGCCGGTTCGCGCCCGCGAGCCGGATCGGTGCCAGGGAGCCTCCATACGCCCGCGGAGGTGCTTGAACGCTATGCGGGCGGTCCCGGCGATGGCGTCTTCACCGACGGCTCATGCTCGGGCAACCCGGGCCGTGGTGGTTGGGGAGCGGTGCGGGTACGCAACGGCCGTGTCATCGAAGAGCGCTTCGGCGAAGACCCCAGCACCACGAACAACCGTATGGAACTGACCGCCATGATTGAGGGGCTCTCCATGCTCGCCCCCGATGAAGCTGTCGACGTCTACAGCGATAGCCAGCTGGTGGTGAACACAGTCACCAGGTGGGCAAAAGGCTGGGAACAACGGGGTTGGAAACGAAAAGAAGGGCCCGTGAAAAATCTTGACCTCGTACAGCGTGCCTGGCAGATGGCACAGGCCCGCCCGGCGGCCCGCATTCAATGGATCAAGGCCCACGACGGCAGCCGTTGGAACGAATATGCCGACGCCCTTGCAACCACTTACCTGCGGGAAGGCGCCTAGCCGGCGGCGTTATCCGCCTGGTTCGCTCGCCGCACGGCATCTGGTGCCCCCGCCATGATCAGCCGGATCGCTTCCTGGTCCTCGACCGAAGGGAGGCCCCACCCGGGCTCGTAGTTGAAGACTTCGCTCACGGGCGGCGAGCCGAAGTGTTCGTCCATGAGTTCGATATCCGTTGCCGTCACCAACGACGGGTGCGGGACGCCGACCGCGCGACTGAGCCCGATCAGGTCCTTGCGCAGGGCTACAACATAGTTCGCGAGTCTCGCCGACTTCAGCGTGGGGTCGAGACCGCGCATAAGCCACTTGCTCTGAGTGGCCACTCCTGTCGGGCAGTGCCCCGTGTGGCAGCGCTGGGCCTGGATGCAGCCCACGGCCATCATCGCTTCCCGCGCCACGTTCACCATGTCACAGCCCATCGAGAAGGCCAGCAGCGCCGATTCCGGAAAGCCAAGCTTGCCGCTGCCGATGAACATCACCTTGTCCGCCATGTCGTACTCGGCGAACTCCCGGTACACCCGCGCCATGCCCATCTTGAATGGCAGCGCCACATGGTCAGTGAATACAAGCGGCCCGGCCCCCGTGCCGCCCTCGCCACCGTCGATCGTGATGAAGTCGACGCCCCGGCCGGTCGTGGACATCTGCAGGGCCAGCTCACCAAAGAACGTGTGGTCCCCGACAGCAGACTTGATCCCGATAGGGAGCCCTGACTCATCGGCCAGTCGCTCGACGAAGTCGAGCATCGAGTCAACGTTCGAAAACTCGGGGTGGGTGCTCGGACTATGACAGTCGACCCCCACCGGTATCCCCCGGATCTTGGCAATCTCTTCATTGACCTTCGCCGCAGGGAGCAATCCACCCACTCCTGGCTTGGCCCCCTGGCTCAACTTGATTTCGATCGCCTTCACCGGCGCTGCGGAAACGGCGTCCCGGAACCGCGACATGTCGAACCGGCCCCGATCCGTTCGCGCCCCGAAATACGCCGTCCCCAGTTGCCAGATCAACTCGCCGCCTTGCAGGTGGTAGGGGCTGATGCCGCCCTCCCCGGTGTTGTGGAGGCAGCCCGCCAACTGCGCGCCTGCGTTCAATGCCTCGATGGCTCGTGGGCTCAAGGCGCCGTAACTCATCCCGGAGACGTTCACCACCGAGTCGGGGCGGAACGCCTTCTTTCGCTTCAGGTGTGCGCCCAGCACCTTGGCGGAAGGCAGCCGCCACTGCGGATCGTAGTCTGGCATTCCTTTCTCAGGCGATGCGAGGGGGAACACCGAGTGCTTGATGATGATGTAGTTTGGCGACCGCTCCAGATCCTCGCTGGTGCCGAACCCGTGGTAATTGTTCTGTTCTTTCGCCGACGCGTAGATCCAGGACCGCTGGTCGCGGTTGAATGGGAGTTCTTCGGTGTTGCTCGTGACGATGTATTGGCGGAGTTCGGGACCAACTGCCTCCAGCCAGAACCGAAAGTGCCCAATGATGGGGAAGTTGCGAAGGATGGCGTGGCGGCGTTGGGTCAGGTCGTAAATCACCATCGCGATCAGTCCCACGACCACGAGGCCCACGAGAACGAGCACCACCAGTGCGACGCCTGACATTTGCCCTCCCCCCGGCGCGAAAGCTATCGCGCCCTCTAGTGGAGCGTACTACTCGCGCCGGGAGAGGCTATCGGGGGAAACGTTAAGGGCGAACTCTCCGCCCTAGGCAGCAACCAGGCGTTCGGGGGCAGGGGTTGCGGGAGCAGCTTTTGGCTCTGGGCCCTCCACTCGAAGGAGAGCTTCGATGGTGAAGCCCAGGTCGCCCTTCTCACAGAGCGAGCCGCAGTACGTCATTTTCAGCGACGAGCTTGGCGACCGTCGCCAGTCGTAGGTGAGACCGCAGCGAGCACAGGTGCGCAGATTCGACGGCGCCGTTTCGAGGGTTCCAACTGTGCTGTTCGTGTTTTCCATGCCCGGTCTCCTTGCGAGAGGTCGCTGTAGCGCACTCTCTACTGGTATAGACGGCAAAGTGGCCTGTTTAGTTACAGGGTGGAGACCCGAATTCACATATTCGTAAAGACGGCTCCACGAGTGCCGATGGCTACCGCGGCTCAGCGTCTCGCGGTACTCAGCGTCTCTTCCAACGCGTTGCAGACGTAGTCCACGTCGTCATCCGTCATGTCTGGGAACATTGGGAGGGTGATAGCGCTTGCGGACAGCTTCTCTGCCACCGGGAAGTCGCCCTCCGCCCAGCGCCCCATCCTCCTGTATGCCGTAAACGTGTGGACGGGGATGAAGTGCATCGAGGTCTGCACACCTCGTTCGGCAAGCCCGCGAATCACTTCATCTCGGGGGACCGGCGACGAATCCCCTATTCGTATCACGAACAGGTGCCACGGCTGACGGTTTCGCTCGTCGAACCACGGCAGGATGACGTGGTCTGTGGATCGCAGGTTGGCCGTGTAGCGGCGGACAACCCGGGTCCGCTCCTCGATAGACCACTCCAACTTTGCTAGCTGGCGGCGTCCGAGCGCTGCCGCGGGGTCGGGAAGATTGTCCTTGTAGCCGATTTCCGTCACGTCGTAGCGCCATGCGCCGCCGGCGTCGTAGCGGCGATAGGCATCCCGCGTCATCCCATGGAGCGTCAGGCTCCGCACCCGGTCGCTGAGCTCCTCGTCCGCAGTGGCGAGGGCGCCGCCCTCGGTGGTGGTCATGTTCTTGTTGGCATAGAAGCTGAACGCCGCAGCGTCGGAGATCGTCCCGATGCGCCGCCCAAGGTACTCAGCCCCGATCGCGTGGGCGGCGTCTTCCAACACCTTGATACCGTGCGCCTTCGCAATCTCACCGATCGCGTCCATGTCGCACGGCTCGCCCGCAAAGTGGACCGGGATAATCGCTTTCGTCGCCGGCGTCACCGCCTCCGCGATCTTCGCCGGGTCGATGTTGAAGTCCTTCTCACGCACGTCGACGAAGACCGGAGTGGCTCCCAGGTGGACCACCACATTCGCCGTCGCCACAAACGTGTACGGCGTCGTGATGACCTCGTCACCGGGCCCGATCTCCCAGGCTGCCAGGGCAAGCTGCATCGCCGCCGTGCAACTGTTGACCACGTTCACGAACGGCGCGCCGCAGTACGTCGAGAGCTCTTCCTCCAGGGCTCGCGCATTCGGGCCGGTCGTTAGCCAGCCGCTTCGCAGCGATTCCGTCACTGCCGCGATGTCATCGTCGTCGATGTTCGGCCGGAAAAAGGGGACGCGGAACTCGCTCATCGCCGGATCGTAGCGGCATAGCCGCTAGGTGACAGCCGCGCGCTCCTGATACTTGGGGTCTGCGAACTCGCGGCGCTCGACGACCGCCGCCAGCTGCTCCACGGCATCCCAGGCGTCGACGAAGCGCGTGTACAGCGGCGCGAATCCGAATCGCAGCAGGTCCGGCGCCCGGAAATCACCAATGACCCCCCGGGCGCCCAGCGCCTGCATGATCGCGTAGCCATGGGGATGCCGGAACGACACCTGGCTGCCCCGCAGTGCCGGGTCGATTGGAGAGGCGAGGACGAAGCCCTGTCCTGCCAGTCGCTCCTCCACCAACTCGATGAAGAGCGACGTCAGCGCCATCGACTTTCGCCGTACGTCGTCGATGGATACGTCGTCCCAGATCTCCATCGCCGCCATTGCTGCCGTCATCCCGAGGATGCCCGGTGTCCCGGCCGCGAACCGGGAAATGCCAGCGGCCGGTATGTAACCCTCAGCGAAGTCGAACGGGGAAGCGTGTCCCATCCAGCCGGTGATCGGCGACATCGCGCGCTCCTGGTGGCGGCTGGCCACGTAGAGAAACGCCGGCGCTCCGGGGCCCCCGTTGAGGAACTTGTACGTCCCGCCGACGGCAAAGTCGGCGCCCACGGCAGCAAGGTTCACCGGTAGCGCGCCTGCCGAATGAGAGAGGTCCCAGAGCACCATGGCTCCGGCCGCATGGGCTTTCTCCGTGAGCGCTGCCATGTCATGCAGCGCCCCTGTGCGGAAGTCGACATGCGTCAACATCAGCAATGCCACTTCCTCGTCGAGGGCGCCCGGCAATGCCTCCCGCTCCACCAGCTTGAGCCGGTGCTTTCCTGCCAACGCCTCTACGGCTCCCTGCGCGATGTACAGGTCCGTAGGGAAGTTTTCGTGCTCGCTCAAGACTGTCTGGCGGCCGGGTCGCATCGAGAGGGACGCCCCGATCAGCTTGAACAGGTTCACCGAAACCGAGTCGGCGCAGATGACCTCCCCCGGCGACGCCCCGATCAGCGGCGCGATGCGATCACCCAGCCTTTGCGGTAGATCCATCCATCCGGCCGTGTTCCAACTCCGGATCAGCCCCTCGCCCCACTCGCCCTCCGTCACGCGGCCCAGCTCCTCGACAACGCGGTGCTGCAATGGGCCCAACGAGTTCCCGTCGAGGTAGATGACCCCCGGGGCGAGGATGAACCGCTTTCGGAGATGGGCGAGTCGGTCGGTGCCATCCATCGCCTCGGCTTCCGCCCGCGACGTCATCGGGAGGGAGCGGGACGGAGGGCCCCCGAAAGCGACCCTGCCCCGTAGGAGATATGCATAAAGGCCAGCGCAACCGCGATCCGCATTGGGTTCGCGTCGTGTCCGGCGGCTCGAGTAGAACCAATCCCAACCACCACGCTGTAGGCCAGCCCCGCCAGGAGAAGAACTACCCTCGCCACAGCCAGCCAAAGCCCAAACAGGAGCAAAACGATCCCGCCAAGGACTGCGCTCGCCGGCACGAAGTGCCGCACCTCCAACTTGCGACCGCGGCGAAAGAGCATCCCTTTCGCCTTGCCGTACTGGTAATACTGGTGGCCCAGTTCGCGATAGGTGCTCCGGGCGTAGTAGGTGCTCTTGATCTCGGGCACGAGGACAATCCGTCCGCCTGCTTCGCGAACCCTCGCGTTGTAGTTGTCGTCGTCGGCGGCCGGAATGTCTTCGTCGAACCGCCCGACGATTTCCCAGACCTTGCGGTGGTAACACCCGAACGGCACTGTGTCGACGTCCTCTTCTGTCTGCGAGTAGCGAAAGCGCGCGTTCCCCACGCCAAACGGCGTCGACATCGCCGCCGCAATCGCCCTTCCAGTAGCGCCGTGCCCGATCGTCTCGATGGGGCCACCGACACACGCGGCGCCTGTCCGTCGAAGCGCCTCGACTGATTGCCGCACAAAATCCGGTCGTACGAAGCTGTGGGCGCCGACGATGATCCAGCAGTCGCCTCGTGCTACGTCCATACCCTCGTTCAATCCCGCCGCCGTGATCCGCCGCGGATTGTCGACGATTTCCAGGCGCGCGAAGGGACTGCGAAACTCCGAGACGAGCCCCCGCGTGTCATCCTTGCTTCCACCATCCGCGACGACGACCTCGATCGCATCCGCCCCGTAGTCCTGGGCGGCCAGCGACTCCAGGAGCGCTACGATGTACCGCTCCTCGTTCAGCGCCGGAATCACGATCGAGACCAGCGGCCGGTCCGGCAGTGCAAGGGCGACCTTGTCCAATCGCGTCGGGAGGGCGGGGGCGGCCATCAGGCAACCCTATTGGCGCCTGCCCGCGCCGGTCAATTCCGCGTGCGCCTAGCATTCCCTTCCGTTTCACTCATCCCATGCGACTTACGACTGTCGTCGGCGCCCGGCCCCAGTTCATCAAGCTGGCGCCTTTCTCTGCCGAAGCGAGAGCCCGGGGTCATGACGAGCGGATCCTCCACACCGGCCAGCACTACGACGAAGGGATGTCCGAGCGATTCTTTCGCGAACTCGGCATCCCCGAGCCACATCTCAACCTCGGCGTCGGCTCGGGTTCCCACGCCACAATGACTGCTCGCGCCCTCGAAGGTATCGAAGCCGACCTCCTCGCCTACCCACCCCGGGTCGTCGTTGTCTTCGGCGATACGAACAGCACGCTCGCTGGCGCCCTGGCCGCCGCAAAGCTCGGTATCCCCGTCGTCCACGTCGAAGCCGGCCTCCGCAGCTTCAACCGCGCCATGCCCGAAGAGATCAACCGCATCCTTGTCGACCACGCCTCCGACCTGCTCCTCGCACCGAACGATGTCGCCATCGCCAACCTCGCCACGGAGGGCCTTCGCGACCGGGCCGAGAAGGCCGGTGACATCATGGTGGATGCTCTGCTTGCGGCTCGCGGCCGTGGGCGTTCCCCCGAGGCGATCCTTCGGGAACTGGGATTGACGTGGACACCCTACCTCTTCGTCACCGTCCATCGCGCGTCCAATACCGATGACCCGCGCCTGCTCAGAGCCATCCTCGCCGGCCTCGAGGGTCCGCTGATGGCTGTCTTCCCCGTCCATCCTCGAACCAGGGCTGTCCTCGACCGCGAGAACATGTCTCTCCCTCCGAATGTTGCCCCCGTCGACCCGCTCGGCTACGTCGACACCGTCGCTCTGGCCGCGGGCGCCGAGGCAGTCGTCACCGACTCCGGCGGCCTCCAGAAGGAGGCCTACCTCCTCGAGACGCCCTGCGTCACGCTCCGCGAGGATACCGAGTGGACGGAGACCGTCGACCTCGGCTGGAACGTCCTCGTTGGCGCCCGGACGGAGGCCATTCGTGCGGCCATCGAAGCTCCCCCGCGAGGCTCGACCCACCCTGCTGTCTACGGCGACGGCCACGCCGCTGCTCGCATGCTCGCCGCCATCGAGCAGCGGTTCGGCCCATAGAACGAAACAGGGCGCCCTCGGGCGCCCTGTTCAGTGTGTTTGCTGGTGACTCCCGCTAGTCGTTCGGGAAGCTGTTGCTCAGGCCCTCGGAATCGCCACCGGGGAACTTGTCAGCGCCGACCTGCGTGATCACGATCAGGTCCTTCGCGTCCATGCTCGTCACCGTCAGGCCGCCGAAGAAACAGTTTGGCGCATTCCCGGCCGGGAACCCGTTATCCGCATCCGCGTTGGCGAGGAAGACCTTGCTTCCGCTCACCGTCCAGGTCGACTCATACGGCCCCACCGGGCAGCCGGAGGTTGGGTCGCCGACGTACCGCAGTTTCACCTGCGAAGACGTCCCGTCCGCGACCTGCACCTGCACCCAGCTGTTGAAGCCGAAGGTCCCTGGCCCGCCCGGCGAGTATCGCCGGAAGAAGAGCGGGGCGCGCCACTCGGTCGTCGCCCTGTCGGTCGGCACGCCATTCACGGCGGCGTATGCCGCTTCGTTCGTGCCGGAGCCGGCCGATGTCTGTTTGCCGCGGATGACCACGACCGCCAGAGGACTTGTCGACTTCACGCGCGCGGAACCGATGAAGCCCAGCGGCACGTTCGTTCCACCCGCGTACGTCGAATGGAAGCTCGCGGTGTCCACGTTGCCGAGATTGACGGTGACCTGCGAGGCTGCACCCGTTCCGTCGGCGAGATTGCCCGAGTACTCGATGCTGACGCCTGCCGAGGCGCCAAGGTTCATCACTCCGACAACGGTGTAGAAGCCGGAATTGCTCTTCATCGCAATCGGCGCCGCCACGTCGGTACCAACGTCGTCCGAACTGGGGTTGGCCGGGTCATACACCAGGGCGTTATAGGAACCCAGCAGCCGGTTTCCGTCGCTCCGATAGATGTCGACGATGGCCGCAATCTTGTTGCTGTCTGAAGCGTTACGTACGGTCGCCAGGCCGGCGAGCTGGTTGTTGAAGGTGCCGTTCGGGTACGGCGTATCTCCTGGTTCGGGACTGAAGGTGATCTGGGCGCCCGCGTTGAGCGTGTAGCCCGTTCCACTCAGGCAGCCGGGTCCGTTGTCGACCACAGTCCCGCTGTTTCCACCGGTCAGGTAATACGTCATGTTCACGCAGGCGGTCGTGCTCCCCACGTTCACGAGGCTAACGCGGCTATTCCAGTCCGCCGTCAGCAGTTCGTTGAAGAGGATCGGCATCGCCAGTTGGTGGCCGCCCGTCGCCGTCGCGTTCGCCAGCGAGTACGACTTCGCCTCCGTCGCGGTAGGCCGCAGGATGTCCCGCACCTCCAGCGCGTTCACCGGCTGGTCGGCGGAAATCACACCGACGCCCCGGAACCCGGCAACGAGGCCATCGTTCACAGCCTGCGGGAACTGGGTCGTCCCACCGGGCGCGACATCGAGCGACGTCCGCGACGCTGCCGGCACGAGGATGCCGGCGGGCGTATAGATGTCGAGCGAAATGTCCGCCGGGGCATCACCCACGTTCTGGACGATGACGATAGTGTTCTCCTTGCCTTCAGGGATCCCCGTGGCCGCATCGGCAGCGGTGATCAAGGCGAGAGGAACGGCTGCGGCGAGGGCGGCGAGGAAGCCCTTGCCAATTGCGTTCAAACGCATATTCATACAGACAGCTCTCCCATTCCGTCCGATGTTATGGATGCCCCTCCTATAGGGTCAATGAATGGTCACCCCAACTGGCAAAGCTCCCTGTAAAGGGCCTGTAATTTCTGCGCTTCCGCTTCCCACGTGAACTTCGTCTCCGATGCTTCTCGCCCGGCACTTCCCAGGGCCCGGGCTCGCTCCGGATTATCCAACAATTCGTTGATCGCCGCCGCATGGGCGGCTGGCGAAATGGCATCCACCACTACCCCGCAGCCCGCCTCCGCGATCACGGCCGCCTGCGTTGGCAGGTCTGAGGCGACGATCGGCAACCCCGCGGCCATGTACTCCACCAGTTTGTTGGGCCATGCCAGGAGATTGTTCAGGTCGTGGGGGCTCCGTGGCAGCCAGCCGATCGAACCCCGGGCGAGTAGCGGTGCGACCTCTTCGAACGGCACCGTGCCTACGAAGTCGACCCCGACAGCCTGCCATTCTCCGGCGGTCTTCTCCTGCAGCGCCGGGTCCACCTCGTGCCATTCGACGTTGCCGATCATCCTGAAGCGGGTCTCGGGGTGCGCCTCATGCACGACGCGCGCCGTTTCGTAAAGGATGTCGAGCCCGCGCGCGGCATTCAGTAGCCCCGCGTACACAACGTCCGGCTTCCGTTCGCCTTCGTCGGCTGTTGGCCGTGCCGATGCCGGCGGCAGGTTGCGGACGACCGCGACTCGCGGCTGGAAGGCCCGGAAGCGCTCGCCCATGTCCTCCGTCACGGTGACCACTGCGCTCAGCCGCTTTGCCACTCGCTTTTCGAACCAGTCGGCGAACCGGGAGAGTGGTCCGCGAATCTGCCGCGGGATCCAGTGCTTGGTCGAAATGTCCTCGCGCAGGTACTCATGCGAGTCGTAGATCACCGGCTTCCGCGTCACCCAGTGCAGGAGCAGGCCCCAGGGCAACAACTCGGGGTCGTGGAAGTGGTAGACGTCTGCCTTCAGTCGCCACGCCTTCCACCACAGCACGGGCCAGCGAAATGGCCTCCCGGCCCTGCCGCCCCAACTCGGCAGCGACTGGAACGCGATCCCGTCCACCGGATGATCGGGAGCGCCGGGTGCGATGAGCGTGACCCGCGCACCCATGTCGCGGGCTGCCTTTGCTTCGCGGTGAAATACGCGGGTATCCAGCGGCGGATGCACGGAAGTCAGGACGCCGACATGGATCGTGTGCTCAGGCATCGTGCCGCCCGAAGCTGCGGCCGTAGCCCGTCCCGGCAGCAAGGGCCCCAATCAGCAACCAGTACACAGCCATGATTTGGAAGTGATAGTAGCTGCCCGCCGTGATGTTGAAGAACGCCAATAGCACTGTATACGCGACCATCACCAATCCCGCCGTCGCGACAATGCCGGATTCGAGCCGCCACGCCTGCCAGGCCACGAGGAACGCCGCCGCGAAGAGAGCCAGGTAGGCCACCGTCCCGATCAGTCCGTACCGATCGAGGAACAGAGCGTACTCGTTATCCACCGTGCCCAGCTCAATGTCCTTCCGCGGCCCCGCGCCGATGATCGGCGAGTCGGCGAACCGCGGCAACTCATCGTTCTGCAAACTCGATGGGTCTGTGTCCGTGATCCGCGGAAAGCCCGGGGCGATGGTCCCCTGCGTGAGCGTTGCGCCGTCGACCGCGAACGTCGCTGTCTGCCCATCGGCTGGTACGCGGAGAATCACCTGGAGGATCGTGATCCGGTTCTCCGCCGGCGTTTTGAACGGCAACACCACCTGGGTCCAGCCGCCGGGCTCAACTGTCACGGTGGTTTCCGCGAAGGGCTCCTCCGTCGACCCGTCTGCCAGGGTGGCCGAGAGGTAGACCTGGAGCGTGATCGGCGCATCTCCATCCGGCTGCACGTAGATCGCCGTGTTGTAGTCGGTATCCCGGGAGAAGTCGAAAACAATGGTGTCGTAGTAGCCGCCACCCGGCTCCATCGTCAGTTTCGCCGCGTGACTCCCGAACAGCGGCTGGTCGTCCCGGGTCACCTGTGCCGGGCCTGTCACACCCCATCTCACGGGTGGAGTCCCAGCCTCAAAGCTCGGATTCGAAGCGATGTTCGGAATGGTGCCCAGCGCGTAGACCGGCCCTTCCGCGTCGGCGGCGTTCTCAAGCTTTGCCCCCACAAGGAACCCCGACTTCGCGACATAGGCGGGATAGGCCTCGCCTGTCGACGGGTCGGCAGGGAGCGAGTCCAGGAATTTCGGAACGAGCGCCGTCTGCAGGTCCAGGTCAACCGGCCACTTGTCCTTGTCGCAGTAGTAGTCGAGCACCGCCCGTCCGATATCGCCGACATCCTGCTTCCGTTGCACGTCGCGATCCATCGCCGCAGCGTCGGCGGCGGGCCATCCCAGGTCGGTTGCGGCCGCGTGGGTGGCTGGGAGCTTGCGGTGCTCCAGGCGCTCACCCTCGCAGAAACTCGGTCCGCCCTCCAGGAACCCGGCGAAAATAGACTTCCAGCGCGACAGCCTGATCGTGAGCGATGAGTCGCCAACCAACCCTGATGGCGCGAACCGTGCCGAGAACGAGCCGACATCCGGCGGGCGCATTTCGACGAAGGTTACGGAGACGGCGGCCGAGAGGACGAAGATCCCGATCGCCGGGACATAGGCCGCCCGTCCCCGCTCTTTGAGAAACACCAGCGCGAGCGCTACCGTCAGGGCGATCAGCAGAGCGAGGACCGCCGTTCGAGACTGGGCACTGACTATCGAAAACGCCGTGCACAGCACCGCCAAAGCCATCAGGCCGTATAGCCAGCGCCGCGGCCGTCGCAGCGCGATCTCCGCCAGGGCCGCGATCAGCAGCAGCCCCGAGAAGGCGCCGAAGTAGTTTGCGTTCCCGATCGTCCCGACCGTGCGCCCGGCCCGCTCCACGCCGTCCAGGTTGTGGCTGACGGCCCATACGCCGGTCACCGTGTTGTTGAAACTGCCCGGGTCCACGTATTGGAAGAAGGCGAAGATACCGAGCAGCACGCCCAGCCCGGGAAGGACCACCAGCGCGTCCTTCCACGCTTGCTCCGCGTCCAGCGTCATCGCCAGGCGGAACAGGACCCAGTATTCCACCACGCGCGCGATCTCGAACGGGTCCCGCAGCGACCATGACACCGCGTTCAGGAAGAGCGGCGCGAGCGCCAGCGTGATCGCCATCGCAACGCCAAGGCCGAGGAAAGCGGCATCCACGAACCCGACGCGCCACAACTCCCGGTGGTGCCAGTAGTGCAGCCCGAGGATCGGTAGATAGCCCGCCAGCATGATCTGCTCGAGCCTGATCGCCGGCAGGCTCCCGGGCATACTGAAGTTTGGCGAGAGCACTGCCGCCAGCAGCAGGACCGCGAACGCGAGTTCCCGCGCCGGCGCCAGCTCGAAGTCGAAGGGGTGGACCAGCAGCCGCCTCACGTCAGCAGCGCCTCGAGACAGGCCGTCGCTTCCGCTACCACCCGCGCTGGCAGGTAACGGCTCGCGGCCTCGATCCCTGCTTCGTTTTGCACCAGGGGACCGGCCGCGTGGGCCCGCACCGCCTCAACTGCCTGGTCCACCCCGTCGACCCGCGTGACGCCGGCCATCGGATAGTTCCAGATCACTTCACGCCCGAACGAAAGCGCCTCCACCACGCTATGGGAAAGCCCGTCGTGGTTGACCAGTCGCAGGAAACACGAACATCGTTCATACACTGATGCCATTTCGTTCACAAAACCGAGGCTCTCGACATTCGGGCGGTTCAGTGTGAACCCACCGACAAGGGAGAACTGCACGTCCGGCAACCGGTCGACCACCTCGATCGTCCCCGCGACGTCGTAGGCGGCGTGAGGTTGCTGAGGCAGGAACATCAGCACGCGCGGCTCGGTAGGCATCGGCTTCGGCTGGCCAAACGCGATCGGCATCGGCAGGGGGTGTTCGGCGACATCGAGGCCCAGCGGGGCCAGCTCCTCGATCAGCCAGGGGGCGTCCGCCCAGTGGGCGACGCCCGCCAGCCTCGCCGAAACGCGGCCCTCGCGGTGCGCTGCACGGGCATGGACGACATCGGTGCCCACCCAATGCATGAGCACCCGCTTGAATCGCGCCACCATGTCCAGCGGCGACCGACGGGCGATGCTCGATCCGATGGCATAGACCAGGTCGGAGCGAGCCACGTGCGCCGCCGCTCCCGGGTCCTTCATCGCGGCGGCGCGTAGCGACGGCACAAACCGCGCGTCATAGCCAGCTCCAGCCAGTGTGGCAGCGACCCGGGCGCCGAAGTACGGCAGGCCGACAACAGCGATCCGGCTCACGCCTCTTGGCCCGTCGTCGTAGGGCTACCGAGGCCGAGACGCCGGGTCAGGTTTCGGGCTAGCCGGGGGTAACTCGCCAGATCGGCCCGGCGAATGACAAACATGTCCGGCAGCCGCGCATCTGAAAGCCGGAGGAAGAGCCATGTCGAGATCACGGCGGTCACCCCATAGCTGATGAGCGTCGCCCAGGCGCCTCCCACAAATCCCACCCGCGGGATGATAAGGACGCCCGCCACTACGCTCACCGCGAGTGACCCGCTCGCAAGCGCCAGTGAGATCCACGGCTTGCCCATCTGCACCGTGTAGAAGTTCGAGAGAATTGACTGGGGCGCGTAGATCAACGTCGCCAGGCAGAGCAGGCGAAGCGAGGTTCCCGCTGCACCGAACTCCTCGCCGAAGAGGAAGCGCAGGAGCCACGGCGCCACGACCGCGATCGGGACAGCCAGCACCGTCACGATGAGCAGCGTATGCCGGACGCCCTGCGCTGTAATCCGGCTTGATTCCGCTCGCGTTGTCGATCCCACTGCGGCGTAGCTCGCCACTGCGATCGCCGTTGAGAAGAGCCACAGCGCTTCCGCGATCCGCACTGCCTGGGCGTAGAGTCCCGCACCCGCCTCGCTGTCGAGCGCGATAACCAACAGTTGGTCGACCCGGTAGTTGAAGTAGCTGATGAACCCGGCGAGGCCGGTGAACGCCCCAAAGATGACCAGTTGCCGGGCCAGGGATGGATCCGGCCTGTGCGTCGCCAGCCACCGCCACCAGCTCGGGCTCGTCAGGGCAACGGCGAAGAACGAGAGGTACTGGGCCGCAATCCAGACGCCCAGCGCGTCCACGGCAGTGCGGTGGTCGAGCATGACGACCCACCCCACTGTCCCGAGTAGCGCGAACACACCGTATCCGTGCAGCGAGAAGGCATACCGCAGCAACGCATTGATTCCTACGTACACACCGCCAAGCGCCGTCCGGACAATCAGCGGCGGCATGGCCAGCCCAGCGATCACCGCCGCCGTCCTCACGTCGCCATTCGCCAGGACCGCAACAACCAGGGCAGCGGCCAGTATCAGGCCGCCCATAGCCAGGCCGAGTAGCGTGACGTTCGATGCGACCTCAGGTGCCGCCCGCCCCCTGTTCGAGACGAAATAGCCTGCCGATCCGGAGAAACTCCCGGCGATCGTCCCGATCGCCCCGATGGCCACGATCGAGCTCGTGTAGATTCCAAGCTCGTCTACCGGCAAGGCTCGGGCCGTGATGATCGTGAGCGCTGCCAGCGAAACGATCCCCGCGATCCGGTAGGCCAGCGAGACAAGACTGCCGGTCGCGATGTCCATCTCAGTTATCGCTGTGATCGATCACGCGCGTCGTCGGCTTCGCGACGACGGCGCCCGGTGGCACGTCCTTCGAAACAACCGCTCCGGCTGCGACCAGGGCGCCTTCGCCCACGGTCACGCCGTGAAGAATGATGGCGCCCGCCCCGATGTAGGCGTTGGCACAGATCCGCACAGGGCCTGTCTGACGTGGCCGCGTCTCAGCCAGCGTGCTCCGGCCGGCGTCGAAGTGGGAGATCAGGATCGTCCGCATGCTGATGGTGGCACCGTCTTCCACGGTGATCTTCTCGGCAAGGTCAAAGAACACTTCGCTCCCAATGTGCGTCCGCCTGCCGATCGTGAGGTTCGAGAAGTCACGCCGTGCATTCACAATGCTCACCGGCCCGACCACCATCGCGTCGGAGGCCACCCTCGCCCCGAACTGGCGCATCGCGTCGGCGTGGCCGGCCGACAGCGTACGTATGCGACCTTCGACCCCGTCGATGTCGTGACGCAGGTACTCCCAGCGCAGCTGAGCCCTGGTGATTTGGCCGAGAGCGCGACCGACGGGCCGCCCGGCCGGCCGTAGCAGGGGGCGCACTCTCGCGAGGAGTTTTGGGCCGCTCACCGGCGGCCAGCCCGCTGTCGCAGCATCGTCAACGAGTGTAGACCATGCCTCGCAGGGCGCACCCGGTGTCAGACTCAGTCCCGGTGTCCCACTAGAATCGTGCAAAGACCCTGGGGAGGAGCGTCCGATGTACACCGTGCTCGCTGGCGGCGTTGGCGCCTCCCGCTTCCTCCAGGGACTCGTCCAGGTCGTCCCACCCCGCGACATAACGGTCATCTCCAATACCGGCGACGACGTCGAGATGTTCGGCCTCTATGTGGCTCCCGACGTCGATATCGTCACCTATGCCCTTGCCGGCGCCGTGAACCCGGCGACCGGCTGGGGCCTCGCCGGCGACAGCCTCGCAGTCGTTGGCGCTCTCCGTCGCTTCGGCTACCCGGACTGGTTCAATCTCGGCGACATCGACCTCGCCACCTGCCTCCATCGCACGCGGCTCTTTCGCGAAGGCGTGCCCTACCACGAGATCACGGCCGGCATCGCCCGTGACTGGGGGGTCGACGTACGCATCTTGCCCATGGCGAACGAGCGGGTGACGACGCGCATCTTCTCCCCCGAAGGCGAGATTCCCTTTCAGGAGTACATGGTCCGGCTCCGCGGCGAGGCGGATGTCCAGCGAATCGAGTTCGACGGCATTGGCGCGGCTCACCCCGCGCCCGGCGTCCTTGACGCCATCACGGGCGCTGATGTCCTCATCATCGCGCCGAGCAATCCCTTCGTGAGCGTCGGCCCCATCCTCGCCTTGCCCGGCGTGCGCGAAGCCATCGCCTCCTCCTCGGCCAGGAAGGTTGGCATTAGCCCCATCATCGCCGGCGACGTTGTGAAAGGCCCGGCCGCCCGCATGCTGCGCACCCTTGGGCATGAGGTCTCCGCCCTCGGGGTTGCCCGCATCTATGCCGACATCCTCGATTGCTTCGTCATCGACGAGCAGGATGCAGCCCTTCGCCCGGCCATCGAGGCCCTGGGCCTCCAGTGCGCCGTGACCGACACGATGATGACGAGCGACCAGCGCAAGGCTGAACTCGCCGCCGATACCCTCGCCGCGGCCGGCATTCGCCCGTGATCCCGCCTGTCCTGGTGCCCGTCAATCGCCTGGACCGGGCCAAGGGCCGACTTGCCGAACTGCTTTCGCCCGCTCAGCGCTCCGAGCTCGCCCTGACCACGCTCGCGACCGTACTCCATGCCGTTGCCGGAGCTGGCGGTGCCGCCACGGTACTATCGGCCGATCCAACCGTCCGTGCGGCAGCGACCCACCCCCACGTCCCTCTCGATGAAAGCGCCGAAGCCAGCGGGCTAAACGGCCAGCTCGCGGCCGCAATCGCCACCCTTTCCGTTTCCGAAGTGCTTATCCTCCACGGCGACCTCCCCCTCGTCACCGCCGACGACGTGCAGACCCTGGTCGCATCCGCTCAGGAGTCACCGTCGCTCACCATGGTCGAGAGCCCCGATGGCGGCACCAATGCGATGCTTCTTCGCCCCGCCGACGTCATCGACCTTCACTACGGCCGCTTGAGCGCATCCCACCACCGCATGGCTGGCGAGGAGGCCCATGTCACCTCTGAGACCGTCGATATACGCGGCATCGCCCTTGATCTCGACACACCTGCCGACATCGCCACCCTGCTCTCCACAGAAAATGGAAGAACCTCAGCGGCCGGCCGGCTGCTGAGGTCCTGGGGTCTTGGTGCGGGCGACTGAACGCTAGTTGGCGATCAGTGCCGTGAGTTGCGGCGTGTAGAGAATGTTGGTGAGCGCCGGCCCTGCGGTGAGGTTCTGAGCATGCGCTCCGGCACCCTGCCACGTGGCCGTCTGCGTCGCGAACTTGCCGCCGGCGCCAGGGTTCTGCGGCGCGATGTAGAAGCGAATGCTTCGGCCGCTGTCGCCACAGCCTGATGTCTGGTCATCCGTGATCACGTCGACCACGTAAACCGTGCTGCTCGAGTCCGTGAGGACCGCGCCGTTGCCGCAGCTGCGCGACGAAGCGCCACTGCCGATAGCAGCGACGATGCCGTCACCGGACGTGGCGCCGCTGATCGTGCCGTAGTACGTCGCCGGGGGGTCGGGCGGGAACCCCTGGGCATGCGCATCCTGGAGTCGACCGAGGCCTAGAATGGCCGCCGGCACCGCCGCGATAGCGATGAGGCCGGCACCGATCCATGCAAGACGAGATGGTGTCATGGTTCGTAGTCTCCCTGAGGGGCGGGACCCTCACTAACGATCAGCGTAGGGACGCCGTATTCTGCGGGCAAGATAACGGACGGGAAGGATCCCCGATTCTTTTATCTATTTACGGCCCGTTTACACGAAATCTCCATCATGACCGCCCGTCCCTCCATGCCGGGGTCATGAACGGCAACACCACCTTCGCGAATCCATCCGGGTTGTCCAGTGGCACCGAGTGACCCGATGGTCCGACCTCTACGACGGTGCAGTTCGGGATCTCATTGCCCATCCGCCGGGCCAATTCGGGCGTGATCAGGTCGGATTGCGCGCCCCGGATGAATAGCGTCGGAGCGGTGATCTTCCGACACATCGCCCATCCTTCTTCCGGGTTCGCGCGCACCAGTGGGCGTTCGCCCGTGCGCAATCCCCGGTCGTGCCGGAACGTCACCCGTCCGTCCTCGAGCCGCATGAGGTTGTTCCGCACCCGGTGCTCGCGCTCCGCGGCCGGCGCAATCGGGTTTGCCTTCGCCGACGCCGCAAGCGCCTCCCCCACGCTGCCGAACACATCCTGCGCCCGGTTGCCCTCCTGGATCCGTTGCATCCCGTCGCGGTTCGTCTCCGGCGCGATGTCGACAATCACCAGCCGCGCCACTCGCCCTGGATAGGTCCCGGCGAAGTGCAGTGCCACGCGTCCGCCCATCGAGAGGCCGAGCAATTGAAAGCGGTCGAATCCGAGAGCATCCACGAGCTTGCGCACGTCCTCGACCATCGCATCAGTGCTGTACTCCTCCGCCCAGTCCGAGAGGCCGTGCCCGCGTTGGTCCAGGGCGATCACCCGCTGCCTCGGCGCCAGTTGTCGCGCGATCGTGTCCCAGGTCCGGGCATGTCCCGTGAAGCCGTGAAGCAGCACGATCGGTGGCGCTTCTTCGTCGCCCCAGTCGCGGTAGAAGAACTTCAGTCCCCCAAGTTCGATGCGCTCATCCCGGACGTTGTCTCCCATGGCTTCCCTCGCAGCCCGCTGGCTGGCGTCGAAGTATAGTCCGAGCCACCAGGGGAGGACTCGAAGTCATGGCGGATGCGGCCGAGCTGCCGAAGAGTGCAGGTGTCGTCATCATCGGTGGCGGCGTCGTCGGCGCGTCCACGGCGTTTCAGCTCACTCGTCGCGGCGTCCAGCCGCTCCTCCTTGAACGCCGCCAGCTTGGAGCCGGCGCCAGCGGAAAGTCGGGTGCCCTCGTCCGTGTCCACTACGCCAACACCCACGAGGCCCATCTCACCCTTCGCAGCCTCGAGGTCTTCCGTCACTGGAAGGACGTCGTTGGCGCGGGCGATGCCGGCTTCAACCAGGCCGGTTTCTTACAGGTGGTCGCTCCCGGCGACGAGGCCAACCTCAAGGCCAACGTCGCCGCCCTGCGGGCCATCGGGGCCAACACCTGGACCGTCGGCCCCGGCGAGATACGCGAAATCGACCCACTCATGCGCACCGACGACATCACCACCGCCGCCTACGAACCGGAGAGCGGCTACTGCGACCCCAACGGCACCCTCTACGGGTTCGTCGAAGCCGCGAAGGCCGGTGGCGCCACCATTGCAACCCACGTCACCGCAACGGCCATCGTCGTCGAGAGTGGTCGCGTCGTCGCTGTCGAAACAAGCGACGGCCGCATCGACACCGAGCGCGTCCTCCTCGCTGGCGGGGCCTGGGCGAACCAGCTCCTCTCACCGCTGGGAGTGAACCTCAATCTCGTCCCACGCCGGCTGCAGGTCGCTATTTTCCGTCATCCTCCGGAACTGCCGGCGGGTCTTGGCCACCGCGTCGTCATCGATGCCACCAACCACAGCTGGCTCCGGCCCGAAGGCGCCAACTCCACACTCATCGGGGCGGAGCGGCAGGCCTTCGATGGCGACCCCGACACCTACTCCCAGTCGGTCGACCCGCCGGTGATCGATGACGCCCGCCGTGCCCTGGCCAACCGCTACCCAGTGTTCGAACACGCCACCATGCGTGGCGGCTGGGCGGGCATCATCATGATGAGCCCGGACAGTCACCCCATCCTCGACCGCATCCCCGGAGTCGACGGTGCCTTCGTCTTCACCGGCGATAGTGGTACCTCGTTCAAAACGTCCCCGGCGGTCGGCGCCATCCTCGCCGACTGGATGACCGACGGTCAGGCTGCTGGATTTGACGTCACCCCGTTCCGGGCGACTCGCTTCGCTGAAGGGCGCCCCTGGATCGACGCGACCGCCTATTCGTCCATGCCTTTCCAGTCCGTGTCGCGCTAACCACCAAACGGCGACCGAATAGCGTGAGGCGAGATGATCCTCAGCCAATCTCGTCGAGAAACCGGTCCATCTGTCCATAGAGTTCGCCTGGGTTCTTCTCCCAATGGCCCGGGCTATCCGCCACCACCAGCCGCGCATTCGGAGCCCGTTCCGCCAGCAGCCGCGCCGCCCGCGCGGGGTGCAACGCATCGCCCTCATGGGCCAGCACCAGCGTCGGCACTTCGATCTGCCTGTATAGCTCAGGGTCATGGAACGGCGCCGCGACAAGACCCCGCAAAACCCCGGCGACAGTGTCGGGATTCTGCCCGCTCAGCCACGCCACGCGCGACGTGCGCTCCGTTTCGTCCGCCGCGAACCCCGGCCAGAGGCTGAGATTCTGCACTGTCGTCTCCAGTCCAAAGTTCTCGATAGCCACGGCCAGTGCTTCCAGCATCGCTATCCGTTGCCGCTCCTCAGGCCCACGCATCGCATCGTGACCGAGCGGCGGCGGCATCATCAGGACCAGCGCCCGCACCAGTTCCGGCCGCTCAAGGGCAACCCAGAGGGCTGTGGCTGCACCCATCGACGCGCCTCCCACAATCGCCGGTCCTTCGCCATGCGCCTCGATCAGGCTCGCCATGTCCTGTCCCAGCGTCTCCCAGGTGTAACCGCTGGCGTCTGCCGGACCGGCCGACTGCCCGTGTCCGCGCGCATCGTAGAAGAGCACCTTCAGGCGCTGCTCGATCCGTGCTCGCTCTTCCGCCGGCCCCAGCAGCTGCTCTATCGAACCCAGGATCCCATGACCGAAAATCGTCAGGGGCCCGGAGCCCGAAAGCCGATAGCGCAGCCGGTGGCCGTTGATCTCGGCAAATGCGAACTCGTCCACGGATCCATGGTAGCGGGCGGTTGTTCGGCAGCTCGTCCATTGACGTAGAATCGCGGCCATCCGAACCGTTCGTCCCGCCTCGACAGGCGAAGGAGTTTCCCATGCCAGTTGAACCGACAACCGTTTCCGTTCGCGGAGGCGAATTCGAAACACGCGTCTACCGCCAGGGTTCGGGAGAACCGTTGCTCTGGCTCCACGGTGCCAATGGCATGGGGGCGGGCCTGACCCCCGATCTCGAGGCCCTCTCGCAGCACTACGACGTCATCGCTCCGGTCACGCCCGGCTTCGACGACACCGCCGGCCTCGAAAAAATCGACGACATCCACGACCTCGTCATTTATTACCAGGACTTTTGTGATGCTCTCGGGTTGACCAATTTCCTTCTTGCCGGTCACTCCCTTGGCGGCATGTTCGCCGCCGAGCTCGCCGCTGCTCGCCCGGACATGGTCAAGAAGCTGATGCTTGTCGACCCGGTCGGCCTCTGGATGGACGAGACACCCGTCGTCGACCTCTTCACCCTTCTCCCGCATGAGCTCCCCGGCGCGTTCTTCGCCGATCCCGATGGCCCCGCCGCAAAAGCGATGATGACACCACCCGCGAATGAGGACGCGATGGCTGAAGCCATGTACATGCGCCTCGTCAACTTCTCGGCTACGGGGAAGTTCATCTGGCCCATCCCCGACAAGGGCCTCAAGAAGCGCCTCCACCGCATCAAGGCGCCGACGCTCATCGTCTGGGGCGCCCAGGATCGCTTCGCGCCGCCAGCCTATGCCCAGCTCTTCGCCTCGAAGATCGCCAACTCGAATATCGCGATGATCAAGAACGCAGGTCACCTCCCGATGTTCGAGAACAGCGCTGACTACCTCAAAGAGGCCACAGCCTTCTTCGGGTAGCCTCACCGCTCGACCAGTCGACCCTCCTCTACGGCGAGCCTCCGGTCGGCGAACCGCTCGAGGAAGTAGCGATCGTGTGAGACCGCGATCGCCGCGCCTTCATACCCCGATAGGGCCTCCTCGAAGGCCTCTCGGGACGGCAGGTCAAGGTGGTTGGTCGGCTCGTCCAAGAGCAGCAGGCTCGTCTGGTTCAGCACCAGCGCCGCCAGCGAGAGCCGTCGCCGTTCGCCGAAGCTCAGCCGCCCGATCGGAGTGCTCAGCAGGTCGTGCCCAAAGAGGAACCGGTGGAGGAAATTCCCGATTTCAACGCTGGACATCGCGACCTGACGTCGCAGGTAGGCGACGGGATCCAGGTCCAGCGCATCCGCGAACTCGTCGGCGTCTTCCTGCGCCAGGTAGCCAACCTTCGCCGACGCCGCAACCCGCAGCTCGCCCGCGCCGATTGGATGCCGCCCAAGGATCGCCCGCAGCAGCGTTGTTTTGCCGCTGCCGTTTGGACCCACCAGCGCCACTCGTTCGCCGCGCGAGATCACGAACTCGAGGTCATCGAGGAGCCTCCGTCCTTCGATCCCGATTGAGACGCCCGACGCCGTCACCACCTGCGAAGCCGACCGCTCGCTTGTGAAGTCGCCGACGAAACCGCCGGGCCGTTTCCCCGGCCGCTCGACGTGATCGGCGCCCTCCGCCTCGCGTTCGAGACGCGCCTTCAGCGTCGTTGCCCGCCGGGCCACCTTCTTCGCCCGTTTCCGGTAGTGGAAGTCAATGGTCTTGTTTTCAATTCCGCGCGCCCGTGACTCGATCGCGGAGATATGCTGCTTCAGCTTTTTCTCCTCGCGCTGTTGGCGGCGGTACGCCTCCCACTGCTCCTCGATCCTGCGCGCCTGTTCCTCCGCGAATTCGGTATAGCTGCCGGTAAACATCTCCGCCGTGTGCTCGACCGGGTCGATAGAGAGGATGTGCGTTGCCACGTCGTCGAGGAACGCCCGGTCGTGGGACACGATTACGGCCGCCCCCTCGAATCCACGCAGGTAGGCGACCACTTCCTCGATGCCCTCGAGATCCAGGTGGTTTGTCGGCTCGTCCAGGAGCAGGGCGCCCGGCTGCTCGGCTGCTATTTGCGCAAGGGCAAGGCGGGTGACCTCGCCGCCCGAGAGCGTCGCGATAGGAGTTTCAGGGGGAACTTCGGGAGCGGTCACCCCCGGTGCTGGCTCCAGGCTCATATGGGCAATCAGCCGGTCATACTCCGTGGTCAGGGCGTCGAGCCGGCCCGGGTCCGCTTCGTCCGCGATCGCCGTCGCCAGCGCCGCCAGGCGTTCGCCCGTCCCCTGGGCCTGCCCTGCCAGCGGAAAGAGGTCCCGGACCCGGCTGGCAGGGTCGTCGCCATATCCCTGCCGCAGGAATCCGACCCGGATACCCGCTGGCTGTGACACCGCGCCCCGGTCGGGCGCGAGTTCTCCTGCGATTGCCCGAAGCAGCGTCGTTTTGCCGGCGCCGTTCGCCCCGACAATGCCGATGCGTTCACCGGCATTGGCAACGAATGAGATGTCGCGGAGCACGGTGCGCCCGCCCAGTGCCAGTGTGAGACCAGAAACCTGCAACATGAACACTCCGTCGTGAACACAGGCTCCCGCAACGCTTCGGCGCTTGGGCTTTCGGGTCCGGGCAACGGGGGTGACGCGGGAGCAGTGAGACACAAACCAGGGCAGACCAGCACAAACACTGGTCAGTCGGGACGTTGCACAGGCCCTGGTTAGTCGGTCAACGGGCTCCCCTCAAAATCGGCTCGTCGAGATAGTAGCACTCCACGAATGCTCCTTCTATCACCGGATTGAGCGCTGGACGGTGCCGTGTGCTATTCGCCGTCTGCGTTAAGCGCGCCGGCTCCGCACGGCCGCCGCCAGCAAACTCCCACCGACGGCCATTCCCATCACCAGCACCATTGCGACGATCCCCTGCGCGTACGTCTCCGGGTCGTCGCGATGCCCGGTGCCGGCAACTGGCGCCACCGGCGTCTGGCTCGTCGAGGGCGTTGGGGCCGAGCCGCTGGCGGCCACCGGGGCAAAGTTGTTGAAGAGATACGTGTTCCCGGCATCGAGAGGAAAATGCAGGAACATCTCGGCCCCGTCGAATCTCCCGGTTCCCGCTAGTCTGCAGGCTGCTGGCCCCAATTGGTCGTCCGCACACACGTCGCAGTGGTCGAAGTACTCGGCCATCGTCGTCGCGTCATCTTCAGCGGCAGGCGGTACTGGCTCGTCGAGGAAGTCGCCATTGGGGATGAAGATTCGGAAACCTACGTCCGCTTGCTGTGCGGACACACCGTTCCAGAGCGCGAGGCATGCCATCGCCGCTACAAGGGTTGCCAGCACCTGCTTCCCCATGCCCAAGCTCCCCTGTCATTCTTAACGATCCGTTGACCGGAAAAGTTCCATATCCCCGGCGTGCGGCGACGCCCATCATTACCGTCGGCGCTCAATTCAGTCCTAACAGCACCAACCGTCGGGTTGCAATTCCATCGCAATGTTGCGGGCTTCGCAGGCCACATGGTCTGCGGGCTCGTAGCACTACCGTCCCTGCGACTTTGTGCTCGCCACCACCGCCCCAAGGAGGGACAGATGGCGGCCAGATCGTTGACAGGTGACTATTTAGTCACATATAGTCCCAGCAGGCAGATGGAAGAAGTCTTCAAAGCACTCGCCGACGCCAGCCGCAGGCGCCTCCTGGACCGTCTCTTCGAGCGCGACGGGCAGACCCTGACGGAGCTTTGCGAAGGCCTGGACATGACCCGTTTCGGCGTGATGAAGCATCTCCGGCAGCTCGAAGAGGCCGGACTCGTAGCGACACGCAAAGTGGGCCGCGAGAAGTTCCACTACCTCAACCCCGTGCCCATCCAGGTGCTCGCCGACCGCTGGATCAGCAAGTACGCCCGCCCCTGGGTGACAGGCATGGTCGACCTCAAGCGCGACCTCGAGGAGGAGTCCATGGAGAAACCGAGACACGTCTACACCATCTTCATCCGCACCACGCCCGAGAAGCTCTGGCAGGCCCTCACCGATGGCGACCTGACCCTCAAGTACTTCGACGAGCGCCCTACCACTTCCTGGGAAGTCGGCACACCGATCAGCCTCCACTCCGGCTCCGGTCAGCACGATGTGGAAGGTGAGGTGCTTGTTTTCGAACCGCCCCGGCGGCTGTCCTACTCCTGGCACGCGCTCTGGTTCGAAGCTGGACGCGCTGAAACTCCCTCACGGGTGACCTGGGAGATTGAGGAGGCTGCTGATGGCGTCTGCCTGCTCACACTCACCCACGACGACTTCCCGGCCGGTTCTGCAGTCCACAAGGATGTCGGTGAAGGCTGGCCCCACATTCTCAGCAGCCTCAAGTCGCTCCTCGAGACCGGCGAGCCCTTGCCCGCCATGCCCGCCGCCGCTGGCACCCACGGAGGATCCTGATGTTCGACCCTGAGTACGACCGCATCGTCGCCGAATGGCGACACAAGAACCACGTTCATCGCGCTCGCGTGGCGCGCGACATCGGCAACGGCTCGTCGGTCCGCGCTCGCCTCGCAGAGGGGCTGCGCGAGGCCGCCCGGCGGCTTGACCCCCCACAAACACTTGACGGCAACGAGGTGACGGCATGAAACCGGAACAGGTCTACGAAATCTGGATTCGCACCACGCCCGAGCGTCTTTGGCGGGCCATCACCGACGGCGAATGGACGCAGCGGTACTTCCACGAGACTCGTATCGAGTCCACCTGGCGCCCGGGCTCGAGAGTCGTCTACTGGATGGAGGGGGACGAAGTCGGAGTCGAGGGTGATGTCCTTGAGTGCGACCCACCGCGCCGCCTTTCCATCACCTGGGGCGTCCGCTACAACGCCGAGATGGCGAAGGAGGCCCCCAGCCGCGTTACCTTCGAGATCGAGGCGCACGAAGGAATGTGCCTCCTCCGCGTGGTACACGATCGCTTCCCCGAAGCAAGCCAGGTCGCACTGCACGTCGCCCAGGGCTGGATGGGTATCCTCTCGAACCTCAAGACCCTGCTCGAGACGGGCGCTCCCATGCCCATCAGTTAGTTGTCGACGGATAGTCGGGCCGGTACCGTCGCCGGCATGCGCATTCTCGTCATCGGCGGCACGCAATTCATGGGTCCGCATGTCGTGGCCGGTCTCAGCAAGGCTGGCCACGATGTCACCCTCCTCCACCGCGGCGACCACGAGGCCGCTCGCGACATCCCCCACATCCATGGCGACCGCCGCGACCCCGAGGTCGTCGCGGCCGCCATCGCCGAAGCTTCGCCCGAAGTGGTTGTCGACATGGTCGCCATGCTCGAAAGCGACGCCCGCCAGCTCATCGAAGCTGCCCGGGGCGACGTCCGCCGCATTGTTCTCGCCAGCAGTATCGACGTGTATCGCGCCTATGGCCGCCTCCACGGAACCGAGCCCGGACCCGTTGAGCCGATCCCGCTCACCGAGGATTCGCCGGTGCGCGAAAAGCTCTATCCCTATCGCAGTGACCCGCGCCGCGCACCCGATGATCCCAACGCCTGGCAAGACGACTACGACAAGATTCCGGTCGAACGCCTCGTCCTCGGTTCGCCGGACATCGAGGGCGTGGTCCTGCGTCTGCCAATGATCTATGGCCCAGAGGACCGCCAGCATCGCCTCTGGCCCTACCTCAAGCGCATGCTCGACGGCCGCGCCTTCATTCCGCTCGGCGAGACGCTCGCTCGTTGGCGAACCTCCCGCGGCTACGTCGCAAACGCCGCCGATGCCATCGTCGTCGCAGCCACTGACGCCCGTGCCGCTGGCCGTCTCTATAACGTCGCCGAGGAGACGGACGAAGACGAGGCAGGCTGGGTACGTGCGATCGGCCACGCATTCGATTGGTCCGGTGACGCGGTGGCTGTTCCCGATGGGGCGCTTCCCGACGCGGTCCCGGCAGAATCGGCAAAGCACCACATCTACGCTTCCTCCGCTCGCATCCGTGAAGAGCTCGGCTACCACGAAGCCGTGAACCGCGAGGCAGCACTGGCCGCCACAATCGCCTGGGAGCGCGAGCATCCGCCCGAAGGCTGGCCCGAGTCGATGTTCGACTATGCCGCGGAAGACAGCCTGTTATCCACGCGAGATAAGTGACGTATTTCATACAGATTTTCGTCGCAGGCCCATCGTGCGGGCATGGCCTCCGATGGGCCTCGGGCTTGACGCTTCGCGAGCAATCTGGATAGGGTCGTAAGCGATGTCGCGGCGAGCTGTGTGTTCAGCACACATCGTTGGGCGGCAGGTCATTGTTGCTCGGTGGTGTCGCAGATTGTGGCGACTGAGTGGTGGTGGCCAATCCGTGCCGGTAGTTTCGCTGGTCCGGATTGGAGGTGTTCGTCATTCAAATGCGTACGCCATCTGTTGAAGATGGCGCAGCGATTTGGGAACTCGTTCGGGGCGCTGGTAGCCTCGATATCAACTCTCCCTACGCCTACTTGCTCTTCGCCGACTACTTCAGCGATTCGGGCGTCGTTGCCTACGACGGCGACCGCCTCGCCGGAGCCATCGTCGGCCTCACGCCACCCGGCCGCGAGGACACCGTCTTCGTCTGGCAAATCGGCGTGGACCCGGCCTACCGGGGAAAGCAGGTCGGTCGGCGCATGCTCGCCTGGCTGACCAAAAACTCCCGCGGCACCGGCGCTACCTACCTTGAAGCCACCGTCACACCCACCAACGAACCGTCATTGCGCATGTTCCGTGGCTTTGCCAGGGACACCGGCGCGCCCTGTCAGGAGTCACTTCGCTACCCCGCCTCAGCTTTTCCCCAAACGGGCGAAGGCCACGAGGAGGAATGGTTACTGCGAATTGGCCCCATCCCACCTGAATCCCTCGCCAATCTCATTCAGGAACGTCTTGCTACCCCAGGAGGTCATGCCCGATGAAGACCATTGAATTGCTCGAATCCGAAGTTCGCTCCTACTGCCGGCTCTGGCCGGTTGAATTCGCTTCCGCCCGCGGCTCGAAGCTTTTCGACGTCGATGGAAATGAATACATCGACTTCTTCGCCGGTGCCGGCGTCATGAACTACGGTCACAACGACCCGGCGATCAAGCAGGTGGTCATCGACTACCTGCTGCGGGACGGCATTGTCCACAGCCTCGACATGGCGACCTCCGCCAAGGTCGAATTCCTTCGCTCCTTCGACCGCACGATCCTCAAGCCGCGCGGCCTCGACTACAAGGTGCAGTTCCCCGGCCCGACCGGCACCAACGCCGTCGAAGCGGCACTCAAACTCGCCCGCAAGGTCAAGGGTCGCGACAGCATCATCAGCTTCACAAACGCCTTCCACGGCATGACCCTCGGCTCCCTCGCGGTCACCGGCAATGAGATGAAGCGCCGCGGCGCCGGCGTGCCCCTGAACAATTCGTCGACGATGCCCTACTACGGATTCCTCGGCCACGAAGCCCAGACCATCGACTACCTTGAGGCCTATCTCCAGGCCGGTGGCTCCGGGATCGACACACCCGCCGCGATCATCGTCGAAACCGTCCAGGCCGAGGGTGGGCTCAACGTTGCCGCCGCCGAGTGGATGCGCGAGCTGGATCGTGTTTGTAAGGAGCACGACATGCTCCTCATCATCGACGACATCCAGGCCGGTTGTGGCCGGACCGGCACCTTCTTCAGCTGGGAGGAGATGGGCATCGACCCCGATATCGTTACCCTTTCCAAGTCGCTCAGCGGCCTCGGCCTTCCCTTCGCCATCACCCTGCTCAAGCCCGAGCACGACGTCTGGTCGCCCGGCGAACACAACGGCACCTTCCGCGGCCACAACCTCGCCTTCGTGGCCGCCACCGAAGCGCTCAAGCGCTGGGAAACGACCGACCTCACGAACGAAGTACGCCGCAAGGAAGCGATCGTCAGGGCCCGCCTCAAGGACATGATCGCCGCCAACCCGACAATCGAAGGCCAGCTGCGCGGCCGCGGTCTCATCCAGGGCATCGCCAGCCCTATGGAAGGCTTCGGTGAAGAGGTCGCGAAAGAGGCCTTCAAGCAGAACCTCATCATGGAAACTTCCGGCCCCGACTCCGAAGTCGCCAAGGTGCTCCCACCGCTCGTTATCGAAGACGACCTGCTCAACCGCGGCCTCGACATCATGGCCGAGTCCGTCGCGGCCGTGGCCGCCCGACTCGCCATGAATGAGACGAGCCTCGCCGGCGTCGCCGGCGGCTAGCCGCCGAGCTCCATGCCCCACCATTACCAGGAGACAACATGATTATTCGCAAGCTCGAGGACATGGTTGGCACCGAACGAGATGTCGCTGCCCCCACCTGGAACAGCCGCCGCTTCATCCTCGCCAACGACCGCGTCGGCTTCTCTCTTCACGACACCATCATTCGTGCCGGCACCGTGACGCACATGTGGTACAAGCACCACATCGAGGCCGTCTACTGCATCCGCGGGCGCGGCATGTTGAAGGATGTTGCCACCGGCGAAGTCCACGAGATCACGGAGGGCACCATGTACCTCCTCGACAAGCACGACGAACACGTCATGACAGCCGAAACCGACATGCAGATGGTCTGTGTGTTCAACCCGCCCTGCACCGGCCAGGAAGTCCACGACGAGGAGGGCGTCTACCCCCTTCTTACGGTGGACGACGAGCCTGAGCCGGCTACCGCAGGAAGATAACTGGAGGAACCAATGTCCAGCCATGCAGTCCTCGCCTATCCGACGAGGACCGGCGAGGCGCAGATGACCTATCGCCAGGAACCCGTCGCCTGGTGCGATCCTGAGGAACCACCCCCCGGGCCTCTCTCTGCCAGCCAGATTCGGGAGTACGCCGAGAACGGCTTCCTTGTTTTCCCTGGCCTCCTCGAAACCGATCGCGTCGCCGCGCTCAACAACGAACTTGTCCACGCCACTCGCGAACAGTCTCGCGAGACGAATCCGCGCTTCGTCCTCGGCCAATCAGCCAACGACGTTCGCAGGATCCACGACATCCATGTCAACCGCCCAGAGTTCGCCGAACTCGCATCGGATGACCGTCTTGCTGGCGCTGCGCGCCAGCTCCTCGACTCCGATGTCTACCTGCACCTCGCACGCGCCACGATCCTCGCCGACGCCTTTGGGGAGGCCTACCCGTGGCATTCCGACTTCGAAGCATGGCACGCCGCCGACGGCATGCCCTCCATGCGCTGCCTTGGGGCCGAGGTGCTCCTTTCCCCCGCGGGTGAACACAGCGGCGCAATGGTCCTTTCGCCCGGCTCCCATCGCACCTTCATCTCGACCACCGACCAGCCCGGCGCCCAGTCGCCTCCCGGATGGGAAGGCCGCCATGAACCTGACAACATCTGCATCGATGCCGTTCTTGAACGATGCGGCATCACCCGCGTGGAGGGGCCGCCCGGGACCGTCGTCCTCTTCGATTGCAATTTGCTCCACGCGACCCTTCCCAATCTCTCGCCGGACAGGGTTGCGACGCTCTTCTTCGCCTACAACAGCGTGGAGAACCAACTGGGATCGCCGAGTTCCGGCGATTCGCCGCGGCCGGAGTGGATCGCACACCGGACGAACACGGCCCCTCTGGAGGCCGCCCCGCTCGAGCGGTAGCCTGTGGTCACCATCCAGGAGTGAGCACATGTGCCGCAGCATTAAGGTCCTTCGCGACGGCGGAACCCCGGCCACCGACGAAGATATCGAGGCCGCCGCTCTCCAGTTCGTGCGCAAGATCAGCGGCTTCCGCCAACCTGCTTCGCACAACGAGGCAGTCTTTCAGACGGCGGTTGAAGAAATCACCGGCTCTTCACGCCGCCTTTTGGATTCCCTCGTCATCAGGGGAGCCCCGGCTAGCCGTTAACGAATCGGCTTGTTACGTTCACTATTCGTCCTCGGCGGGGCGAAAGTGAAGGGTACTATGAAGGACCACCTGCACCGGCTGGTGCTCGCGGCCCTGGCGGTGGTGGCAGTGTCGTCCGGCGCTGTGAGCATCTTCCTCAGCGCGACGAACAGCCAGGCGACGGGCACCCTTGGTGCCCAAAATCACGTGATCGAGATTCTCCACTCGGGCTTCAACCCCGAGAACTGCACGATCCCGCGTTACGACACGTTTAGCTTCATCAACAAGACCGGCCAGGAGCAGACCGTGCTCTCACCCGTCAACGAGTATTTCGTCGTTGGTCCGGTGCCGTCGGGCGAAGTATCGAAAAATCAAGAGATCATCTTCATCGGGAGCAACGAGTACTACCTCGAAAGCAACCCCGACTTCAAGGGCTTCGTCACGATCACGGACCACCAGGCTGAGGCTTGCGACCCGCTGCCGCCAACGCCCACTCCCACCAACACCCCGACGCCCTCGCCGACGCCGATCCCGACCCCCGAGGGACGCAAGGGTCTCGTACCCTCCATCGAACGCGACTGACCTTCTCTCTGGAACGCCGAGGGGTTGCACGTAGAATCGCGCCCGTGGGTCTTCTCGCGGGCGCGATTCGTTGGTACGCCACCTGGCTAGCCGGGGTAGCCGGCTATCTCCTCGGCTCCATCCTCACCGCCGACCTGCTCGCTCGCATCGTTCGCCCCGCGGAGGGAGCGTTCGATGTGCGTGCGGTCGGCAGTGGCAATCCCGGCGCTGCCAACGTGATGGCGAATGCCGGGACGGGATGGGGCCTCGCCGTCCTCGCCGGTGACATGGGCAAGGGGGCGCTCGCGGCTATCATCGGGCGCCTCATAGCCGGTGGCCCCGGAGCCTTTGCCGCCGGTATCGGTGTTGTTGCCGGCCATTGCTTTCCGGCCTGGTCCCGTTTCAGAGGCGGCAAGGGAGTCGCAACGAGCGCTGGCACGACGTTCGTCCTCTTTCCCGCGTATGTGCCCTTCGACATCGCATTGATCGCCGCGACCTACGTCCGAATTCGTCACGCCACGGCTGCGACGCTGCTCACGAGTTCCGCCTTCGTCGTCGCAGCCTTCGCCTGGTGGCGCCTGCGCCTGCCCAATGCCTGGGGCCCGCGACCGGGGATCGGGCTCCCGATTTACGCCGTTGCCACCGTATCCATGATCGCGTACCGCTTCCTTGTTTCCGCGCCCCCTCAACCCGGGGACGAAGGTTAGGACTGGCCCTCTAGTCCATTTTCCTCCGTGGGGTAACGTATTCGTGAGTTGTTCTCACGCCCGTTTCTCGTGCTCTATGCAGCCGTCCTTGTGGCGACTATGGGAATCTCCATGGTCAGCCCCCTGCTGCCGGTGTATGCAGAAGAACTCGGCGCCACGGGAATTTGGATCGGGCTGACCTTCTCCATCTTTGCGGTCACCCAGACGATCTTCGGCCCCTTCGCTGGCCGCTGGTCCGACCGCTACGGCCGCAAGCCATTCATCGTCGCTGGCCTCGCGCTCTACTTCGTGGCCGCACTTGGCTACCTCACCGCCCAGAGCTTCGTCCAGGTTATGGCGTTCCGCGCCCTTAGCGGCGTTGGCACCAGCCTCATCTTTTCCGTTGCTCGCGCCTACATCGGCGACATGGTCCCCGCCGGCCAGGAAGGCCGCTGGTTTGGCCTCTTCGCCACCGCCGACATCATCGGCTTTGGCATCGGTCCCCTTTTCGCCGGCATCATCCGCGACCTCTCAGGGTTCGACTCTGTCTTCATCGCAATGGCGCTGCTCATGGCCTCGTCTGGCACCATCGTTGCCGTCCTCCTCCCCCGCATCAGCCCGGAACAGCGCCTACAAGCCTTCGCCGGTCGGGCCGCTGAGGTCAGCTTTCGTGTCGCCCTCCAGGACCGTCTCGTCCTCGCCATCACCCTCACAATGGCTGTCACGTCGCTCTCCTTCGGGTCCACCTTCAGCTTCCTTGCCGTCAAGCTTGAGGACCTCGGGGTCGGCCCAATCCTCATCGGCGTCACCTTCGGCCTCGAAAGCCTGGCGTCTGGACTCTTGCAGCCTTTCACCGGCCGCCTCGCCGACCGCTCCAACCGGCGTGTGCTCGTGGTGTGCGGGATCGGTGTCACGGCCGCGGCCCTCGCCACCGTTGGCAGTGCCCACCATCTTGCTGTGATCATGCTGCTCCTCGTCGGCATGGGTATCGGCCAGTCGTTCAGCTTTGTTGCCTCCAGCGCCATGCAAGTCGTAGCGGGCCGTCGCGTGGGCATGGGAACCGTCATCGGCCTCGGCTCCGCCGGCAATGGCCTCGGCATTGTGATCGGATCGGTCACAGCCGGCCTCATCGTCGATCAGTGGTCCGTCGATGCCGCCTTCTACTTTGGGGGAAGCGTCATGGTCTGCAGCCTCCCCCTCTTCTGGTGGCTCACCCGCGGTCTCAAAGTCACCGAAGACCACCCCCTGCCGCCCTCCACTACCTCTCGCAGCGGCCCCTTGCCAGGCGATGTCGGCGGGGTTGCCGGTGCTCCATCGCCCGCCCCAGGCGGGGGCGCGTGAACGCACCGTAAACGGCACGGAAATATTCCGTCTATTCAGGGATTTCGAGGACTGGACGGAGCAACTCTTTGGCTCACCATGCGTTACTAGAAGCGAGCCACGCTCGAACCATCCACAGGATTTGTCGTCATGGAATTCTCTGAAATCCTCGCCGTCGGCGGCGCTGCCCTCTTGCTCTTCGTTGTCCGCATCGTCGGTACCTCACTTGGCACCGTCCGCACGCTGGTCATGTACCGCGGCCACGAGGTCTGGACCGCCGTCCTCGGCTTCGGTGAAATCTTCGTCTATGTCGTCGGCCTCGGCGCCGTCGTCAATGACCTCGGCAACGTTGCCATGCTCATGGGCTACTGCCTCGGCTTCTCCGTCGGTGTGGTCGCAGGCATGCGGCTCGACCGCCGCCTGGCCATGGGCAACCTCTCTCTCCGCGTCATCTCCCGCTTCAAGGGCGATGAAGTGGTTGCCGCCCTCCACGAGGCTGGCTACGGCGCCACCCTCAGCCACGGCCGCGGCCGCGAGGGCGATGTCGCGATTATCAACTCGGTCATCCCTTCCAAGCATTCGAAACGGGTCATGGCCCTCGTCCAGTCTTGCGACCCAACCGCCTTCATGGTTGCCGACGAGGCCCGAGCTGTGATGCAGGGCTGGTTGCCAGGCGCCACCAGCGCCTTCCCTTCGCTCCCGGTCACCCAGCCCGGCGCCGCCGCCGTACCCTCGGATCCACCGGCTCCGGCTGTGGCAGCAATCATCCCCGAGCGCGAGCCTGAGGAGTTCCACGGCTTCTACCCCGAGGCTGCCGCGGGCGGCTAATCGCTCGTCACTGGCGCACACCCTTCCGCACTTCACAATCGCGCGATGACTCCCTCGGAGCCATCGCGCTCTCGTTTGCCTTTCGTTGCCCTCGTCGCTGCGGACAACACCTCCCGCTTCGGCGACCTGATGACCGCGGTCGTCATCCCCTGGTTCGTCCTCGAAACCACCGGGAGCGCCGGAAAGACCGGGGTGGTCGTCTTCGCAATCGGCATCGCCGTCGTGGTTTCTCTCTTTGGCGGCGGCGCCATCGTCGACCGCGTCGGCTACCGCCGCATGAGCATCCTCGGAGACGCTGCCAGCGCCAGCACCGTCGCCGCGATCGCCGTCCTCCACTACCTCGACGCTCTCCCCTTCGAGGCACTCGTCGCGCTCGCCTTCCTCGGCACCCTCCTCGACCTTCCCGCTGGCATGGCCCGCTACGCCACGCTCCCGGACGCTGCCGAGAGCGCCGGGTTGACGCTCGAGCGAGCTAACTCCCTCTATGAAGGTGTCATCTCGACCGGAGCCCTGGTCGCGCCCGCAACGGCAGGCTTCCTCATCGCCGCCGTCGGCCCCGCCAACGTCCTCTGGTTCGATGTAGCCAGCTTCACGCTCTCCATCGCTATCGTTGCCATCGCCTTTCCCGGTCAGCCCTCGGACACCGCCGAGGCAAGGCTTCCTCTCCGCGATGCTCTCGCTCAATCCTGGTCACTCATCCGCCGCGACGAGGTTCTCTTCCCTCTCGTCACCTTCCTCTTCCTCATCAACCTCGTCATCGGCCCCGTTGAAACGCTCATCATCCCCGTCTACGCCAGCGATGTGCTCGACAGCGCCATCGCCCTCGGCCTCATGACCGCCGCCCTCGCAATCGGCGGACTGGGCGGCAACCTCCTTTTCGGCGCCATCGGCCATCGGCTTCCGCGTCAGCTGACCTTCACGCTCGCCTTCCTCCCCCTGCCGATTGGCCTGCTCCTCCTCGCACCCGGTCCCGGCGTAGCCCTGGTGCTCCCCATCCTCGCCGCCGTTGGCCTCGGCCTCAGCGTCGGCAACCTCCTCGAGTACACCATCTACTTCGAGCGCATCCCCGCCCACATCCGTGCCAGCGTCCTCGGTATCTGTGGCGGCCTCACCTGGCTCAGCGTCCCCCTCGGCCGTCTCGCCGTCGGCGGCCTCCTCGAAACCTGGTCCCTCGAACGCACGCTCGTGGTAGTGGGCCTCGTCGCCCTCCCGCTCCCATTCGTCGCGCTGGCGCTGCGAGGGCGTGGGTCTGAGGACGATTCAGCCAGAAATCAGCGCCCCTTCTCCCCTTCCGCCGCCTCCGCCTCCACCATCCTGAAGAAGTCCTCCAGCGTCTTGCCTTCTTCCTTCGGATACAGGTCCGCGAGGATCTGCATCTCGCTCACGCGGTCCAGCCGAAAATCGCGGAAGTCGTTGCGAAGCTCGCACCAGGCGCTCAGCGTCCACGTCTTCCCCCAGAAGAACAGCCCCAGCGGCCAGATCGTCCGCTCCGTCTGGTTCCCTTTCGGGTCGATGTACGACATCCACGCCTTGTTCCGCTCCTCGATCGCCCGCCGCAGGTCGCTCAACCGGTCGACCACCCCGGCGGCACATGGAATCCGGGGGCGAACATCGGCGTCGCGTTGACCCGCTCTCGCAGCGCCAGCGGCACCGCTGCCTCCACCCGCTCGATCGCTTTCTGGGCCGACTTCGCAAGCTCCTGGTCGCCCCAGCTCGCCACCACCCGCGCTCCCAGCACCAGGGCCGCAAGCTCGTCGCTCGTAAACATCAGCGGGGGCAGGTCGAATCCACGCCGGAGCGTGTAGCCAACCCCCGCCTCGCCATCAATCGGCACCCCGCTAATCACGAGGTCCCGGATGTCGCGGTAGATCGTCCGTTCACTGACCTCCAGGTCGCGGGCAAGCATCGCCGCCGTGACGACGTGCTTGCGCCGCAGCACCTGGATGACCTGGAACAGGCGATCCGCGCGTCGCATCTACGCCTGCCCGGCTGCTGCCGGTTCCTCTGCCTTGCTCGGGTCGAATTCCATCACCTGGATGTAGTTCCCATCGGGGTCGACGAACGTCGAGATGATCCCGCCCCAGTACTCCACACCCTTATCGCGAATACAGGGCGCCCCCGCTTTCACCAGGCGAGCGTGCTCTGCCGCGACATCGGCGACCATCAGGTTCACGAGGTACCGCGCTGGTTCCTTCGCCGGACCGCTGATCTCGCTGTGGCCGTCGAAAACGAGCGTTGCCCCTCCCGCGTTCAGAGCCGTCTCGCCCATATCGGCGACCACAGGCAATCCGATCGTGTCCTTGTAGAACGCATAGAGCCGCTGGGGGTCGGTGCTGTTGATGTTGATGATCGTTGACTGGACTTCCATGTTGCTCTCCTGGCTTGCAGCTCGGCGTACCCCGCCGGCCCGCATACCATCGCATACCCCTGCTGACATCATTGTGTCAGGAAGTCAGGTTCCCGCGTCCACTCCACTGACACCACTATGTCAGGAGACTGTCGGCATCCCCGAACCGCGTCTTCGCTGTGGTCTGCTGGCCGCTCCAAAAGGCAGCCCGGTGGCCCAAACCGCTACACCTCCGCCCCATACCCCATCGCCTGGGCATGCAATGTGAGGGAGCCTGGGCCCCCGTGAACCTCACAGAGCCGCGCGCGCGAGCAAGCGTTCGGGCCATCCTCTCTCACCCCCGATGGCGCCAGCCCGTCTCCCGCCACAACACCATCCAACAACCCCCTCGCCCGCAAGGAACGCAGTCGGGAGAGGGGGCCAAGGGGGTGAGGGCGTAGTGTCGCGATCCCCAACGAACGCCGCCCCTAAGAGCGGTCCACGCCTTGGCGATCCACCTCACCCAACATCAGTTGCAAACAGCAACTGACTATGCCACCGTTGATCCACCTTCAGCGGAGCTCGCACCATGTCCCCTCGCTCGACACCTTCGAAGTGGCTCACCCTCGCCGCCGTCTGCATCGGGCTCGGCATGCTCATGATCGACACCTTCGTCGTCAACGTTGCCCTCCCCGCCATCGGCCGAGACCTGAAGGCTTCGGTCAGCGCCATCGAGTGGACCGTCACTGCTTACGTCCTCGTCCTCGGCGTCTTCCCCATCGCGATGGGCCGGCTGGGTGACATCTTCGGCCGGAAGAAGATCTACCTCTTCGGCCTCACCCTCTTCGTAGCGGCCTCGGCTGCTGCTGGGGGAGCTCAGAACATCGAGCAGCTCATCGCCTTCCGCGCCATGCAGGGCCTCGGAGCCGCGACGATGATGCCCGGCACGCTCTCCATCATCACCCAGGCCTTCCCGCCCGAGCAGCGTGGCCTCGCGATCGGCATTTGGGGTGGTGTCAGCGGTCTCGGCCTCCTCGCCGGACCAATCCTCGGCGGCCTCCTCGTCAACGGCGACCAGTGGCGCCTCATCTTCTTCGTCAACGTCCCCATCGGCGTTGCCGCCCTCGCGATGGCCTACCTCTTCGTCCCCGAATCAAGGGACGAGACAGCCTCACGCTACGTCGACATCCCCGGCCTGGCACTGCTCTCTGGTGGTCTCTTCAGTCTCATCTTCGCCATCAGCCGCGGAAACGCCCTCGGTTGGAGTTCACCGGTCATCACTGCCTGCTTCGTTGCGGGCGTGACACTGCTGGCCGCCTTCGTCGTCGTCGAACAGCGGGTGCGCCGCCCACTCGTCGACCTCTCCCTTTTCCGCAGCCGGACCTTTGTTGCCGCCTGCCTGGCAGCGATGCTCTTCTCGATGGCGGTCTTCGGTTCGCAACCATTCACCAGCCTCTTCATGCAGAACTATTGGGGATTCAGCCCGCTCCAGGGTGGTTTCGCCTTCATCCCGGCGACCGGTCTGGTCGCCCTCCTCATGCCAGTCTCCGGCATCCTTGGCCAGAAGCTGGGACCACGGATTCGCTACATCCTGGCCGCCGGCGCGATCTCGGTGCTCTGCTCATTCGTCTGGCTCCTCACCCTCGACCTCGATAGCGGCTACGTCGACGGACTTCTTCCCGCCTTCCTCCTTCGCGGCCTTGGCATTGGGCTCTTCATGTCCGCCACGAGCTACGCAGTCATCACCGCCGTCCCCGTCGCCAAATCCGGGCTTGCCTCGGGCACGCTCACCATGGCCCGCCAGATCGGGACGTCGGTCGGCGTCGCCGTCTTCGGCGCTTCCTACCTCCACTCCCTCGATGGCAACTTGGAGGGCCCCCTTGCCAACCTCTCGCCGGACCAGGCTGCTAGCATCCACGCCCGCGCCGAGAATTTCATCATCACCGGCGACGGCGTCGTTCGCGCGGCCGTGGAACAGTCGATCCTGGATGGGTTCCTCTTCGTCTCTACGGTCGGCGTCGGTATCGCCGTCTTCGCCGTCCTCGTGGCGCTCAGCATCCGCATGCGCGCCCCGGCACCCGTCGCCCGCCCTGTTCCGGAGCCCGTCGCGGCCCCCGTCTCTGGCGGCCAGTAGCATCCAAACCCGACGTGCTTGGGCACCGCGTCCCACGCTTGAGTCCACTTTGCCCCAATCGCGAACGCCGCCCCGACATCGGGTGATTTGAAGTGTCGGGTCTCCCGGATCATCGGCCCCCCGTATCATCATCCGTCATCACGTCCCGGAGCTCCCGATGGCCGTCACACCAACCGATGTCGAGCACTTCCTCGCCTACACCGACCCCGAGCACGCCTGCAACCAGGGCAGCATCATTCGCCTCCAGAACGGCGACCTCATGCTCGGCTTCAACATGGAGCGCGGCCGGTTTCACTCGGATAGCGGCCAGTCCTGCTGCATCCTCTCTCACGATGGCGGCCGCAGTTGGGACCGCTCAACCTTCACGGTCCTCTGGCCCTGGACCGATCACGGCGGCAACTGGGACTGTGCCTTCGCCCAGGTTTCGAACGGCGACATCCTCGTCCACACCCGCGTCTGCAGCTTCATCGAGCCCAGCGCCCTCAAAGGCGGCGCCGACCAGTCCATCGGCGGCCCGCCGCCCGGCCGCCCCGAGCGCCTGAAGCGCCAGACCGGCTACGCCATCCTGCGCTCCAGCGACAACGGCGCCACGTGGAGCGACCCCCGGCCCGTGAATACCAGCCCGGTCGCCGATGGTGGCCTCTTCCCCTACACCTGCGGCGGCTCCGGCGCAGGCCACATCATGGAGCTCGCCGACGGTGGCCTTCTCCTGCCTCTTCACGGCACCTTCAGCGGCGACTTCACCCGTCCAGGTGGCGAAGTCACACGCTGCTTCGTCCTCCGCTCCGATGACGGCGGCCGGAATTGGGAATACTGGGCCACCGCCGCCTATGACGCCGGCCATATCCTCGGCTGGCAGGAACCCGGCATGACCCGTCTCCGCAGCGGCCGCGTCCTCAACATGATGCGTACGACGAGCCGCCCCGGCCGCTTCGACAACATGTGGTTCAACTACAGCGACGACGACGGCGCCAGCTGGTCCGCCCCCATCCGCACAAACATCTGGGGCTACCCACCCGACCTTCTCGAACTTCAGGATGGCCGCGTCCTCGCCGTGTACGGCTACCGAAAGGATCCGTGGGGCACGCGTGGCTGCATCTCTGAAGACGGCGTCACCTGGGATGTCGCCAACGAATTCGTCATCCGCGAAGGTGGCGCCGCCGATCCCTCATTCCCGCAGTACTGGCACATCGCCTACCCCACGGTCACCCAGTCTGCCGATGGCACCATCGTCTGCGCTTACCACGAATACGGTGGCGTGGGCCCATCCAGCAGATGTGGGTCACCCGCTTCCGGATCTAGCACCAACCGAAGGTCTGGCGTCAGCCGATCACACGTCGCATGCCGTCTTTCCCCAGGCCGGCGACGAGCAGAGAGCCCAGGGTGAGGGCCGTCCCGCGCTAGCCGATCACCCGCCCTGACTTCCGTACGCCATCCCCCTCTCCCGCAAGGAACGCAGTCGGGAGAGGGGGCGCAGGGGGTGAGGGATGTCCCGGCTAGCCCATCTCGCGCCGAGTCTCAATGCCCCCAGTCACCAGCCGCTCCAACAACCCCCGCACCTCGGCCGCTTCCTCATCACTGAAATGCCGCCCGAATTCCTCCTGCACGGCCCGCAAATGCGCCGGCGCTGCCCTCCGAAACGCTGACCGCCCTTTCGCCGTCATCTCGACCACGATGCTCCGCCGGTCGTCTTCCGCCGGGATCCTCGTGATGTAGCCCTCGTCGCACATGCGTCCCACCAGCCGCGTGAGGCCGCTCTTGCTCAGCAACACCGCGCGCGCCAGGTCCGTCATCCGCAGTCGACCCTCCGGTGCCTCCGACAGGTGCAGGAGCACGTCGTACCAGGCCAACGAAAGGCCGGCCGATGCCTTCAGCCGCGCCTCAAGGCGCTCCATCACCAGCGAATGAGCAACGAGGAAGGCCCTCCATGCGGCCAATCCAGATTCGCTCGGACGCTCAACTGCTGGCATCAGCCGAGTGTACCGGCGCTGTTTGCCACCGGCAGGTTCATGGCTCGATGCCGGTGATGGCCAGCCCCTCGATTGCAACCGAATCCCCCACCGGGCGGCCAACCGTCGCATCTCGAGCGAACGAGGCCGCGACAAACGAATTCCCCGACCCGTGGTACCGGTACAGGCGGCCATCCGCCGTGAGCGTCGCCAGGAACCCCGGCACCAGTATCTGCCCGCAGACCGTCCCATGACGGGTGACACCCAGGCAGGCATCGGGCCAGGTCACCTCCCGGTACGAGACGACCTCGATGGCCCCAACGCTGACGTGCAGCCGGGTCGCAAGGTCGTCCTGCATCGCGGCAACAACCGTCGGCTCATCCCCTACGGCAAGCGGCTGCTTCGCCACATCTCCTGATGGGCCGAACCACGACAGGATCGAAAGTAGAAGCGCCACAAACGCGCCGAAGTCGATGAACAAGATCCGGGGCACACCCTTCCAGACGACCGCTGCTCATGTTCCGTTCCTCAGTCCAGGGCGGAAAGCATCTCCTCGATATGCCGCGCCACCAGGCCGGGGTTCTCCATCGGAAAGAAGTGCGTGGCCTCCGGCATCGGATAATCGGTCACGTTCTTGAAGTGAGAAGCGAGGTCGGGCGCCGTGGGTGACGCCGACATATCGCGCGCCATCTCCCCGGGGCCAATCACTCTCGGCTTCCCCCGAAGGATGCGCACCGGCGCCGTGATCCGAGCGATCTCCGGGTAGATGTTTGTGCCCTGGGCGTTCGCGTACACGTCGGCTTCGATGGCGGGCGGACACGCCAGCACATACCCGTCCCCTTCGGGCAGCAACCCGTAGTCGCAATAATCGCGAAGCACTGCCGGGTCCCACCGCGAAAATGGCTCCCGATCCTTGAATCGCTCGTACATCTCGTCCGGCGAACTCCACTCGTTCCGTCTCCGCGCCGCAAAGTGCTCGCTCCCCGGTTCCGGCAAGCGAAATCCTTCGTACGCTTCTTTCGTCATGATCACCGGGTCCAGCAGCAACAGCCCCGCGAACGTCTCCGGGCGATGGCCCGCAGCGAACGTCACCGCGTGCCCGCCCTTTGAATGCCCGACTCCGAGCGCCCCTTCGATTCCGAGTTGCTCCGCCACCGCGACGACGTCCTCTCCGAAGTAACGCCAGGCATACGGTGGTGCCGGTTTCGCGCTCCGCCCGTGCCCGCGAAAGTCGATGGCATAGCAGTGACGTCCCGGCAATCGTGCCACCACCTGGTCCCAGCAGCGCGCATGGAAACCCGTTGCATGTGCCAGGAAGACGGCCGGGCCCTCGCCCGGCCACTCGAAGACACAGAGGTCGTAGCCATCATGGCTTTTCAGGTCGAGGCGCTTCGGCTCCATCCCCTACCGCAGCTCCATCCGCCCGTTTGGCGTGTGGACTGTTGCGATCAGCGCCGGCGTAGCACCGCTTCGAACGTCCAGCTCCTCGCCCAGCGCCCGCGTCCAAACCTTGATGCTCCCCGGGTCTGGATGCTCCGCCCGCAGTGAGGCGAACGTACACCCGGCTGGCGCGTCGTTCGCCGGATGGGGCGTCTCTCCCCAGTCGATGAGGAATGGCACCAGGCCATCACCAGGCGGGTCTTGTCGTCGCGTCAACACCCACTCCAGCAGCATCCCGTCCGGCCGCTTGCGCGACAGTGGCTGGGGGTCGCCCGGGTCGTAGCCGGCTCGCCGTGCTCGCTTCACCCAACCCGCGATACCTGGCGCCTTGATCGCCCACGTCAGCAGCTTCGGCGATTGGAGCCTGTCAACCCCGAACGACATCGGCCGCGCCGGGTCGGGTGTCTGCTCCGGGTCCGGCCCAATGATCTCCAGGTACCCGCCGCCACCGAGTGATAGCAGTGCATTGTGCGTCCCGTTCGGGTGCTTCCCGCCCCATGCTGCCCGCACTCCCCAGGCGCGTTCCAGGTCGTCGATCGTCTTCGCAACGTCGGGCGTGCCATAGACAAGGTGATCAAGCATTGCGGACCCTCAAGAGAACGGTGGTGCAAATCTACCGCTCTGCTACGGTGCTGTCCGCCTCCTAATCAAGGTCATCCCGTCCCGGATCGGCACCATCACGCATTCCAACTCGGGGTTCGTCACGACTGCATCGTTGAACGCACGGATGGCGACCGTGTCTTCGCTTCCGTCCGATTCGTCCACCACCGCCCCGTACCAGAGCACGTTGTCCACGACGATCACGCCGTTATCGCTGAGCTTCGGAAGTATGGCCTCGAGGTAGTTGCGGTAGTTGCCCTTGTCCGCATCGATAAACGCCATGTCGATCGGCCCGTCGATTGCCGCCAGCAGATCGAGCGCCGCACCCTGTCGCACCTCGATCCGTCCCGAGAACGGCGAGGCCTCGATGTGCCGCCGCGCAATCTCTACATGCTCCGGGTCGATGTCCAGGCAGATCATCCGTCCATCGGCCGCCATCCCTCTCGCCATCGCCAGCGCTGAGTAGCCGCTGAACGTCCCCACTTCCACGACAAGCTGCGGCCGCACCATCGCCGCGATTGCCGTCAGGAACGCGCCTGCCAGGTGTCCCGTTAGCATGCTGATCCGGTCCGCCAGGTGCTCCTCGGTGTACTCGGCCACCGCCCGCAGGTACTCCGGTTCGGGCGATGTATGCGCCGTGGCATACGCTTCCAGCGCTGGTGTCGTGATCGGTTCAGCCACTAGCCAGCCCGCCACACGCGCGCCGGCTTCCGCTGCGCCAGGTCCGCAAGGCTGTAGAGCTCGATCCGCCACGGTTCCAACTTCAGCACACCGAACGCCGGCGATCCCGGTCCGTCCGGCCAGAACATCGCCGGGTCATACCCATACGGCTCGGGCGTAGCCTTGAACAGGTTCCAGACTCGCTCTTTCTCCGCCGCGTCCGTCATCCACTCGGCCTTGCACTCGGCGAAAACCGTGTCGTGTTTGGGGTCCCAGTAGCTCACCGAGACATACGGGTTCTTCGCGAGATGTTTCGACTTGTGGCTCTCAGGCCCGGTCATGATGTAGCCCGTCGTCCCCTCCCAAAGTGGGTGCAACAGCCGCGACCGCGGACGTCCTTTGCCGTCGATTGTCGTCACTGACGCCCAGACGATCCGGCTCACCCGTTCGTTGAAGTCGTCGGCGATATCTGCGAAGGAAGCAACATCCATCGGGCTCGCTCCAAAGTGGAATGTGGGCATCCTAGCCGAAAGAGTCGTCAGGCCGCGATGAAGTGACGAGCGGGTATCCCCAAATCCGAGCTACGAGCTTGAAGGGAGCGCCCCTGAACGCCATCAGCCAACTTGGGCGTTACCCCGTCGCTATGACGTACTCGGCCAGGGTGACAGCCGGCGGAATCTCCAGACCGTCTTCCCTCATCCCTTCGATGTGAAAGCCCACAGCCTCCGCGATCTCGCGGAGCGTTTCCTCGACGGTGTCTCCGGTGGCTATGCAGCCCGGGAGGTCCGGCACGTACGCAGAATAGTTGCTTCCCGCATGCTCGATAACTACCGCGTAGCGTCGCGCGGTGTCCCCGGAAGATTCGCTTGCCGCCATAGGCTTCGTATTGTACCCGGCGCCACGTCGCCGCTGGGCTACCCGGGAATCGTCACCCGGCCGGGCCGATCCGGGTGCTTGTATTGTCGGTGGCTACCCCGAGTGGCGACGTGAACCCAGCCTTCGCGTTCCACGAGCCGGATCAGGTCACGAACCTTCACCCTCGGGACTCTACAGGTGTCGGGTCGGGGCCTCTTCCAGCCGCATCGACGACAAGCATCCGCCAATGCCGTAGAACTCGCCACGAGGAGAATCGAACCATGGGCGAGACGGTTCGCGTCATGATGGAAGTCGGCAAGAAGCGGGCCGTCGCCTGCGCCTTCGACTGGCCCGGCTGGGACCGCGCCGCCAAGACAGCAGAATCAGCCCTTGAGGTGCTCGAGACTTACCGGCCGCGCTATGCCAGGGTCGCCGGCCTTGCCGGCCTCGCGGACCAGTTCGCCGCGGCCGGAACGCTCACCGTCGTCGAGACCGTTGAAGGCACCGGCACGACCGATTTCCACGGCGTCTCCGCAAAGCCGGCAGCAGCGGAGCAGGTGCCGATGACCGCAGCGGAATGCGACCGCAAGGTCGCTCTGCTCAACGCTTGCTGGAGCTACTTCGACGATGTCGCCTCGCGCGTTTCCGAGGAACTCCGGAAGGGCCCGCGGGGCGGAGGACGGGACCGCCAAAAGATTGTCCGCCACACCAACATCGCGGAGATGAGCGACTTCGCGAAGAAGGTCGGAGTGGTCACCTCCCTCGAAGCGTGGCGAAGCGCTGACGAGACACGCGCCCACCGGGAAGCGTTCTCAGCAGCGATCAAGGACTACAACGCGCGCCAGGCGCCAGCGCGCACCTGGGCCTTGCAGTTCCTCATTCGCCGGTGCGCCTACCACATGCTCGATCACGCCTGGGAGATGGAAGACAGGGATCTGACCGAAGAGGCGTGACCCTCGCAGCTGCGTTCCGTGGGCCCCTCCAGCCTCTATCCCGCCCTCCAGTACACTACCCCCTCACGCAAACCTGGAGGACGCCATGGAGTTCGAACTCTCCGAAGAACATCGCCTGATCAAAGACACCGCTCGTCGCATCGCCCGCGAAGTCGTCGCTCCTCGCGCGAAGGAGGTCGACGAGACCCAGCAGTACCCGGAGGACTTCTTCCAGGCGTTCAAGGCCGCCGGCCTTCTCGGCATGCCCATCCCCGAAGAGATGGGTGGCACGGGCAACGGCATCCTCCCTCTCTGCCTTGCCATCGAAGAGGTCGCGAAGTACGAATGCGGCGCCGGCCTCATGTTCGTCCTCAGTGGGCTCCCCACGCGGCCAATCGTGTTCGGCGGCAACAGCGCCCAGCAGCAGAAGTACCTCCCCTCAGCCGCCGCCGGCGACACCAAGATGGCCTTCTGTCTCACCGAGCCCGACCACGGTTCCGACGCCGCCAACCTCGAGACCCGCGCCGTCCGCGACGGCGACGACTACGTCCTCAACGGCAATAAGGTCTACATCTCCGGCGGCACCGTCGCCGACTACCTGACCGTCTTCGCCCGCACTGGCGGTCCCGGCGCCCGCGGCATCAGCGCCTTCGTCGTCGACGCCCACGCACCCGGCGTCCACATCGATCGCACCGACGACAAGATGGGCGTCCGCAGCGTCCCGACGGCCCACTTCAGCTTCAACGACGTCCGCGTCCCCGCCGAGAATCTTCTCGGTGGCGAAGAGGGCAAGGGCTTCAATACCGCTATGCTCACGCTCAATTCCATGCGCCCGACGGTCGGCGCCCGCGGCGTCGGTCTCGCCGAGGGCGCCGCCAGCTATGCCATGGAGTGGGCCCGCGAGCGCCAGGCATTCGGCAGCAAGGTCCTCGACTTCGAGGCAATCCAGTTCATGTTCGCCGACATGGCCATCCAGATCGAAGCCGCCCGCAACCTCGTCTACAAGGCCGCCTGGAACGTCGACCGCGGTATGTACACCCGCGAACACGCCCACCACCTCAGCATCGCCAAGGCATTCGCTACAGAGATGGCCAACAAGGTCGCCTTCGACGCCCTCCAGGTTCTCGGCGCCCAGGGCTACATGAAGGATCACCCCCTCGAGCGCCACTACCGCGACGCCCGCCAGCTCATGATCGTCGAAGGCACCAGCCAGGTGCAGCGCGTCGTCATCAGCCGCGCCATGATCGACCGCAACCTCGTCTACGGGTAATCGCTACTCAACCACCTCGATCGTCCCGTTCATCGCTGCCGGGTGCACGTCGCAGTTGAATGTGTAGGTCCCCGGGGCGTCGATCGTCACGATCAACGACATCGGGCTCTCATCCTTGGTGAACGGCGGCGTAATCGCTTCGTTCACGCTTCCCGCGACCACATGGAAGTTGTGAGCGATTGTGTCCTTGTTAATCATCGTGATCGTTGTCTCGACCCCGGCCTTTATCGTGAGCTTCGTCTTGTCGAACGCGATGTTCTCGGCCGTGATGGTCAGGTCCGAAGGGATATCCCCGGTCGTGCCTTCGGTGGCTGTCGCTTCGGCCGTTGGCGTCTCGGCCACCGAGGCAGTCGTGTTGGTCGCGGCAGGCGTGTTGCCGCCACTATCGTCATCGCCCCCGCAAGCGACCGAAATCAGCGACAGGCAGGCAACCCCTGCCACAAACAAGCTGAAGTATCTAGCGTGCATCCATCTCCCCTTGCTTCGACTACCTAGTATTCGTTTCCCGGAACACTTTGGCTTCACCATCCACCACGACAAGTTTGTATTCGTAACAAATGTCTGAACCCTGCGTATCCTGACCACGTGCGCGAGACAGTGATTCTCGGTGGTGGGGTCGTTGGGGCAGCCACTGCATACTTCCTCTCACTCAGCGGTCTCCCGGTCACCGTCGTCGAGCGGCGCTTCGTCGCATCCGGCGCGAGTGGCACTGCTGCCGGCCTCCTCTCCGCGCCCACCCCGACCGACCTTCGCCAGCCCTGGGGCTCCCTTGCCACCACCAGCCTTTCCTTGCACTACGAACTGGCCGAACGGCTCGACGGTCCCTCCGCTTACGATTTCGAACCGGTCGACATGGCCCTCGTCGCCACGACGGAGCCCGAAAAACAACACCTCATGTCTGAGTTCGGGTCGACCGCATGGCACGACGCAGTTGCGCTGGCAGCCCGCTGCCGCTGGCTCGAAGGTTCTCCCGTGCTGGGGGGCGTGATTCGAGATGGAAGCGCCCAGCTCGACCCCGCGAAGTTCACTCGCACGCTGCTCGATGCCGCCGGCGTCGAGGTCGTCATTGCCTCTGCGGACGCGGTCGCCCTCGACCGCGGAACCGTGACGGGCGTTTCCATCGCCGGTGAATCGCAGCCATGCTCGACAGTCGTCGTCGCGATGGGGCCCTGGAGCGCCGAAGCATCAGCGTGGCTCGGCTTGCCGGTCCCCGTGCGCCCGCTCAAGGGCCAGATCTTAAGAATGGAAGTCCCCGGCGCTCCGCCGGCGGGATTCGCCGACCTCGAAGGCAACTACGTCGTGCGCAAGCCAAACGGCCTCACCTACACCGGGACCACAGAGGAGGAAGCAGGCTTCGATGAGCAGCCAACGCCGGAGATCGAGCAGCAAATCCTCGCTACGAACGGCAACCTCGCCCCCGCCCTCCGCCGCGGCACAGTCGTCCAGCGCACCGCGTGCCTGCGGCCGCTCTCCATCGACAACTCACCAATCATCGGGCCGGTACCGTCGGCACGCGGTGCCTTCATCGCCACCGGTCACGGCCGCAAGGGCATCCTGATGTCGCTCGCCACCGGCCAGGCGCTGGCCGAACTCATCGTCGATGGGTCCGCCAAGTCGGTTGATCTCGCACCATTCAGTATCGAACGGTTCTCAGCCGGCCCCCCGTAGGGTCGTCCGGGCACTAGCCCCAGAATTTCCACCAGCGGCGCTCGGGCGTGTGCTCCAGTGCGGGCTCCTGCGAGACCGGCAGCATCGCGACCCGCAGCTCAGCGATTCGGCCATCGACGCGTGCAACAGCCGCATGGCTCACATCGTCGATAAGTGGCTCTTCGTTGTCGAAGACCACCTGCCATGGCTGCCGGTCGGCTTTGCGCGTCGCTCGAAAAAATCGGCCGCGGTATTCGCACTCCGCGTGGGTGGGCGACCCGCCGTCGGCTGAGGCCTGCTTGATCACTCGTCTCAAGGTCGACTCCGCCACTCCCAGCTCGGTTCGCCGCCTCGCGCACGGAGAGTCGCGTGCCTTGTCCGGCGATCATCCGCGTTTCGCGGTTGTCGGAGTCTCGGGGAGAAAGCTGTGGGGCTGCGCTCACGAGTGGATCATCGGCGGACTGCGCCAGCCCTGAACACCGGGAGCCTCCCGTACTTTCTTCGTCTAGACTTGCCCCAAATGAGTTCGACGCCCGTCGCTCGCATCCCCCTCGCCTATCGCTTCACGCCCGCCCGGTTCTATTACGGCTGGGTCATCGCGATCGGTTGCGCCGTCCTCATGTTTGTGGGGGTCGGTGTCGGCTACTACGGCCTCGCCGTCTACGTCAGCCCCCTCAAGGACGAACATGGCTGGTCCACCACCGCCATCAGCGGCGCAACCGGGCTCTACTTCAGCCTTGGCGGTCTCACCGCCGCCTTCGTTGGCCCCCTCATCGACCGCAAAGGTCCGTTTAAGTTCATGGTCGTTGGCATCATCACCAACGCGGTCGCCGCCTCCGCCATCGGCCTCGTCGACGCGCTCTGGCAGCTTTACGCCGTCTATGCCGTCATGGCGGTCGCCTTCGGGATATCGAGCGCCGTTGCCGTCAATGCGATCATGACCCGCTGGTTCGTCCATCGCCGCGCCCGCGCGATGAGTGTTTCCGCCACTGGAGTCTCCGTTGGCGGCGTGATCCTCTCCCCGGTCATTGCCAGCATGGTCGACCACGGGGGCATTGCGCTCGCGGCCCCGGTCACGGGCGTCCTTGTTCTGCTTGTCGGCCTTCCGGTCATCCTCTTCGTGCTCGCGTGGGATCCCCGCCAGATGGGCCTCAAACCCGACGGGCTCAACTTCACACCCCCGGCCACCAACCGCCAGACGCTCTCCGACGAGGTTCAACTGCGTCAGTGGACCCGCCAGGAAATTCTCCGGACGCCCGGGTTCTGGGCCCTTCTTCTCGCCTTCCTTATGGTCCTCATGGCGCAGACGGGGTATGTCATACACCAGATCTCGTTCCTCGAAGACCGTATGGGTTCCCGCAGCGAAGCGGCCTTCGCTCTCAGCCTCACGGCCCTCGGCAGCATCATCGCCCGCCTCATCGTCGGCACCTTCGCCGATGCCATCGACAAGCGCTGGCTCACCGTTGGCCTCTTCGTGGTCCAGGCCAGCGCCATCCTCCTTATCGTCTACATCGACAACCTCGCCCTCACCTGGTTCCTGACCCTCGTTTTTGGCTTCACCATTGGCAACGTCTACATGATGCAGTCGCTGATGGTCGGCGAGATCTTCGGGATTGTGTCCTTTGGCACGGTCTTCGGCCTCATCAGCCTTGCCGGCCAGGTCGGTAGTGGCGGCGGCCCCCTCATGGTCGGCGTCCTGAAAGACGCCACCGGCGGCTACACGATCGCCTTCACCGTCACCGCCATCGTCACCTACCTGGCGGCGATCGTTGTCATCTTTGCTCGCCCACCGCAGGTCTCCCCTCACATCGAATCCCGGGCGTCTGGCATTCCCGTTTCGTCTCCGGGTGGCGGCGAGTAGCGCCAACCCCGACCTCCAGTGATCAATCCCGTACACTGCCCGGGAGATCGACTCCGGAGGGATCCATGAAGGCACCGCGCACCGCTACTGAACGAACCCACGCAGAGGTTGCCCGCTCCCGCTAATCGGCGTGAGCCCTTCTCCGTCTGCGTGACCGACCGGCGTCCTTCCTCGTCAGGGAAGGGCTGCGTTCCACGCAGGGTGCACAATGCCTTCTTTCCTCCGCGACCCGGCGCGCCTCTATTTCGCGCTGCGGTTAGCGACCGGCTTCGTCATGGCCGCCACGTTCACGACGAGTGCCATCTACCGCATCAACGTCGGCCACCTCTCACCATTTCAACTCGTCCTTGTCGGCACCGTCCTCGAACTTTCCGTCTTCCTCTTCGAAATTCCCACGGGCGTCGTCGCCGACAGCTATAGCCGCCGCGCGTCCCTCATCATCGGATTCGCGATCATTGGCGTCGGCTTTGCCTTCGAAGGGGCAATCGCGCGCGTCGAGACCATTCTCCTTGCCCAGGTGATCTGGGCCCTGGGCTACACCTTCACCAGCGGCGCCACTGAGGCCTGGCTCATGGACGAAGCGGGCGAAGCTCGCGGTGAACACGCGCTCATCCGGTCCGCACAGTTCGCCCCACTCGGCTCGCTACTTGGTATCGGTTGTGGGGCTGGACTTGCCGCCCTGAACCTCCGTATTCCCTACTTCGTCGGTGGAGCCGGCATGGTGCTCATATCGCTCGCTCTGCTCGCCGCCATGCGTGAAACCAACTTCACACCGGCCCCAAGGTCCGAGCGTGGCAACTTCCACACGGCCTGGACGACGTTTCGCAACGGCCTCGGGGTCGTTCGCGGCCGTCACGTCCTCATCCTCATCATGCTCATCAGCGTCGGCCAGGGTCTCTGGAGCGAGGCCTTCGACCGCCTCTGGGAGCTCCAATTTCTCCAGCATTTCGCCTTCCCTTTCCGCGCCGATCTGAATCCCGTGATCTGGTTCGGGATCATCAATGCGATTGGATTGATCCTCGGCATCGGTGTGATCGAGGTGGTCCGTCGCGTCATCCGAGGCCGCGATGCCACGGTGCTCGCCGCCAGCCTCGGACTCTCCACCGCTGCGATGGGTGTCGGCCTCGCAACTTTCGCCCTCGCCGGGTCATTCGCCCTCGGCGTCGGCAGCTACCTCACCGTCCGCATCATCTACAGGATGCTCGATCCGCTCCTCGTCGCCTGGCTGAACCGGGGCCTCGAGCGCCACGTGCGCGCAACCGTTATCTCCATGTACGGGCAGATGAACGCCTTTGGCCAGGTCACCGGCGGCCCCGTCGTCGGCCTCATCGGCTCGCTCGCGGGCGTGCGTGCGGCGCTTTTCGTTTCGTCGTTGGTGTTGATCCCCGTCGTCGGGCTCTACGGTCTCGCGACCCGTGCCTCCCGGCGAGAGCTGGACAACGCGACTACCGACCCAGGAACTGAGGCGTCCGCTTCTCCATGAAGGCCCGCCGGCCTTCTTTGTAGTCGTCGCTGGCGAAGCACTCCTCCACCATCCGCTCCACCTTCGCGAGGTCGCGCTTTGCCGGGTCCCGGAGTGCTTCGTTCACGGCCACACGGAGGGTGTTCACCGTCAGCGGCGCATTCGCAGCGATCGTCGCCGCCAGTTCGCGGACCGTCGGCTCCAGTTCGTCCACGCTGACCACGCGGTTCACCAGTCCCATCCGCCACGCATCCTCAGCCTTAAACCGGCCGCCCGTGAACAGAATCTCCCGCGCGTACGCCGGCCCCACCAGGTCCATCAGCGACCTCACTCCACCGAACCCGTACCCCAGGCCCAGCTTCGCCGCCGGCACCCCGAACTGGCTGTCATCGCTCGCGATGCGGATGTCGGCTCGCATCGCGGTCATCAGCCCACCACCCATACAGAAGCCGCGGATCATTGCGATCAGCGGCTTCTCCAGTTCGCTGTAGGCGCGTCCCGCCTCGTCGCTGATCCGGTCGAACTCCGCGATCGTCTCTGGCGAGGACCGATGGGCTTCAAACTCGCTGATGTCGGCACCGGAGACGAACGCCTTGTCGCCCGCGCCCGTCATCACGACCACGCGCACCGTCGGGTCTTCGTTGAACGCCCCGAGGATCGTCGGGATTGCCTCATTCATCTCCATCGACATGGCGTTTCGGCGTTCCGGGTTGTTGAACACCATCCAGCCGACGCCGTCTTCGACGCGGGCGATCATCTTCGTCGTTTTCAGTTGCATGCGAACTCCTAAATGGCCCCGCGCTCGCGGAGGGAAGCAATCGAAGCTTCATCGTAGCCGAGCCACGACATCACCTCATTGGTGTGCTCACCGAGTCCGGGCGTGGGTCGGCGCACCTGCGGCTGTTCGACACTCGAAAGGTGGTACGGCTGCCCGACTACCGTCGTATCGCCCACCGCTGACCCCGACATCGGGATGGCAATCCCAAGATGCTGTACCTGCTCGTCGCCGAAGGTCTGGTCGATCGAGTTGATCGGTCCGCACGGCACACCCGCTTCATTGAGCAGGGTCACCCACTCCGCGGAACTCCTGTGCTTCGTCTTCTCGCCGATGAGCGCGTTCAACCGCTCCCGGTTTCTCGACCGCCGACCCGCCGACACAAAGTCCGGGTCGTCGATCAGTTCCGGCGACCCAATTGCCTCGCAAAGGCGGCGATAGAGTGCGCCCCCCGATGCCGCGATATTGATGTGCCCGTCAGACGTGGGGAACACCCCTGTAGGGATGCCCGTCGGGTGGTCGTTCCCCGCTTGCGGCGGCACTTCCTTGTCGATCAGCCAGCGGGCCGCCTGGAAGTCGAGCATGTGGATCTGCGCTTCGAGGAGGGAGGTATGGACCCATTGGCCCTCGCCCGTTCGATGGCGCTCCAACAACGCAAGCAAGATCCCCTGTGCGAGGAACTGCCCCGCGCAAAGGTCCGCGATTGGGATACCCACACGTACTGGCCCCTGTCCCGGCAAGCCTGTTATCGACATAAGGCCGCCGAGCCCCTGCGCGATCTGGTCGACGCCAGGCCGGTCCCGGTACGGGCCGGTCTGTCCGAATCCGGAGATCGATCCGTACACGATCCGGGAGTTGATGGCCCGCACCGCCTCGTAGTCGATCCCCAGCCTTTGCTTCACGCCCGGCCGGTAGTTCTCCACGATGACGTCGGCCTTCGCGGCCAGCTCCATGAACAGCTTCCGGCCTTCCGGCGCCTTCAGGTTCAGGGTCATGCTTCGCTTATTGCGATGCAGGTTCTGGAAGTCGGGCGTGTTCCTCCCGCCGGTGATCCCTTCTGGTGCGTCGGTTGCTGGGGGCTCTTCGAGCTTCAGCACATCCGCGCCCCAGTCGGCGAGCTGGCGCGCGGCGGTAGGGCCCGCACGCGCCCGCGTCAGATCCAGGACGAAAACGTCATCAAGTGGCAGCGTCATGCCGCGAAAGGCTACGCTCCCACGCGCTCAGCCACTACCACCGACGACGCTAGTCCAGCGCCGACGCGGAGATCGAGAGTATGGGTGGCAGCAGATGCCGCACCAGGTCCCAGGAATCTCCGTCGTCGAGGCTGGCATACAGGTGCCCTGTGTTCGTCCCAAAATAGACGCCTGCCGGGTCCATCGAGTCCGTGCACAACGACTGCCGGTAGACGCCCATCCATGCCTCTTCCTGCGGAAGGCCCTTGGTCATGCCCTGCCAGCTCTTCCCGGCATCGGAGGTTCGCCAGACCTTCATCGCACCGCCTGGGGGCGTCCGCATTTCGCCACCGATGAGCGGCCACGTGTAAGCCATGTCGGCGTTCGTCGGGTGCGCTGCCATGGCCAGCCCGAACTCAGAGGGCAACCCTTCCGTGATGTCGACCCAGGACTGAGCGTTATCGTCGGTGCGGTACGTACCCCAGTGGCCCTGCAGGTACATCCGGCCCTTTTGTGGCGTGGGGACCAGGTGGTGGACACATTGACCCGCTTCCGGATACTTCTCCACGTTCGGGTCCATCTGCGCCGCCACGTCGCGGATATTCACATTCTTGGGTTCCCAGGTGGCGCCACCGTCGTCCGTCTGGAATACCCCGGCAGCCGAGATCGCAATCGTGATCCGGTCGGGATTGTCCGGGTCCACGACCATCGAGTGGACCATCAGTCCGCCTGCGCCCGGCCCCCATCGGTCATGAGTCCGGTGGTTTGTCAGGGATGTCAGTTCCTGCCACGACTCGCCGTTGTCGGTCGACTTGAAAATGGTCGCGGGGGCGACAGCGCAGTACAGCTCACCGGCCCGTCCGCCCGGCTCCAGCGCCCAAAGGCGCTCCAACACCTTGTTTTCGTGGAACATCCACGGGTACTGCTCGCTCACGTCGTCCGGGTCGTTCTTGAAGCGCGGGCTCGTCTTGGTTGGCTGCCAGGTGTCGCCCCAGTCCGTGCTGTACTGGACCGAGGGTCCGAACCAGGCGTCGTTGAACAGCGCATAGATCCGGCCCGATGCCTTGTCGAACGTCACCCAGTTGACGTCCTGTCCGCCCATGAACGGGCCTTTGAGTTCCCAGTCCGAGCGCCCATGCGAACTTCGGAGCGTGAACGCACCTTTTCGTGTGCCGATGGAGAGGAGGGTTTCAGTCATGCGCGGGAGTGTACGGCAGCGCTTACGAAACCTCTAGATCCAAATGTCACGATCCTGTTAACCAGCCAATAAGGTTAGAGCGCCCCCGGAAACGCACTCCCAACCTCCTCGCCCAGCGCCCTCAATTGATCGATCGTTTCAGCGTCGAGCGGCACACCATTCGCCTCGCGATCTTTGCGCGCCTTCCATTCCGGGTCGCCGGCGATCATCACCGATTCGCGCCCCGGTTCCGGCCGCGTCGCCCGGATGTGTTCCGCCATCCGCTTCATCTCTGCCTTAAATGCCGCGGGCTCTACAAACGCATCGATCCGCCACGCCGCAAACCAGTACCCCTGGTGGAATCGCTCGTTGAAGAGCGCTGAACCCGCGCCCGGTAGCACGCCCGTCAGGATGTCCACCATCAACCCCAGTCCGTACCCCTTGTACGAACTCGTCGTCATGCTCGAACCGAGCGGCAGAAGGGCGCCGCCCTGTCGGAGTGCCGTCGGGTCAGGCGTGTGCTTCCCCTCCCCGTCGACCGCCCAACCCACCGGGTATCTGCTTTCCCTGGCGGGTGGCGATCTCCAGCTTCCCGCCCGGCGACCGCCGTCGTTGCGATGTCCAGCAGGAAGGGCTGCTCGCCTTCGATCGGCGCCCCGAACGCAATCGGGTTCGTTCCGTAGACGCGGTCCAGCCCACCGGCCGCATTGGCGATCGCCGGCACGTTGCACATCGCCATCCCGATCATGTCCCGCCGCGCCGCCATGTGGGCGTAGTACCCGGCCGCCCCGAAATGGCGCCCATTGCGCACCGCGATCATGCCAATTCCGGTAGCCGCGGCTTTGGCCAAGCAGGCTTCCATCGCCCGCTTCCCCACCAGCACCCCAAGCCCGCCGTCAGCATCCCACGTCGCCGCAACCGGGACTCTCCCGCTCCACCTTGATCGTTCGGCTGCGGGTTCACAACACCTTGCTTCAATCCCGGCACATAGCCGAAGTGCCACGGGAGGTGGGCGATGCCGTGCGACTCGATGCCCTGCAGGTCGGCATCGACCAACACTTCGGCTGCTACCGCTGCATCGTCCGCCGTCAGCCCGAAGTGTTCGAATACCGTTGCGGTGAAATCGCGAAGGTCGTCTCGCTGCGTAGCGTGGTCGTGTTTCGGGCATGGGCGCGTACTCCTGCGTGATCTCGGCGAAGCCTACCGCCTCCGTCGGGCCACAACCATCACCTCAATTTCATCCAGTTCCAGCGGCCGCTGGCCCCACCGCCCTGCCGTTCCGCCCCAGACATGCTCGACCTCAAAGCCGGTCTCGACGAGCAATGCAACGAGCTCCGGCACGATGTACAGCCGCTCCTTGTAGCGCATCGGTCCCCTGGCCCCGCCCACCGTGAAGACATCCTCTCGGACCTGCGTCATCGTCACCGGGTCGAATCCGGGATCGTCCCCTTCGACCTCCCGGATTCGCCGGTAGCCGTTGGGCGTCGTCAGCACAAACGGCCCGCCCGGACGTAGCGAGGCAGCCACATTCCCGAGGATCGCCCGGTCGTGTGCGTCGGCGTCGCCCTCCAGGTCCACCATCGTGAACGCCGATCCGCAGAGACAGACCACCGCGTCGAACGGTTCCTTTGCCACGTACTCCGTCGCGTCCGCCCGCTTCCATTCGACCTCGACTCCCGCTTCCTTTGCTTTCCGCCGTGCCTCTCCCAACATGCCCGCGGAGAGGTCGATGCCTGTCATCTGGTAGCCCCGCGACGCCAGCGCAATCGAATGGCGTCCCGTACCACAACCTAAATCGAGAATCCGGCTCCCCGAAGGAAGCTGTAAGAGTTCGTCCAGGAACGCGACCTCAGCCTCCGTGTGGTGTGTGAACGCCCCGCGGTCGTAGTACGGAGCGTGGCGGTCGTAGAAGTCCTGCCACTGGTTCGCGTTGGCCATCCGCAGGGTGTACCACGAACGCGCCCGGCCCTCCATTCGTCAAGCTGCCTTTTCTCCAGCCGCGACGCTTTTCTGCTTCCATACACCATGAGGTAGGCGAGGAGGTTGCCCACCCAATGGCATCACCACCGCGCGGCCTTGCCCGCGAACGGCACACGCGCATCAAGGCGGTCACCGCCGCCCTTGCTACCGGCGGCTTTGTCTTCGCCTGGCTCGGCTTCGCTACAAGCCACGCCGAAACATCCGGCGATGCCGTCGCCCAGGTCACCAACTCCGAAACGGCGCTCGTCTTGGCCCAGACCCCGACTCCAACCGTCGCCGCCCCGGCGACCGGTGATTCGTCGTCGGCTGCTGGTCCGACTGCCACCACTGCTGCGCCCACCGCCACGATGGAAGCGCAACCCTCCGCCACTTCGGCTCCAACAATCACGCGATCGCGGACATCCCGGGGTTCCTGATGAGCTGGCGCGTGAGCCTCGTCGTCTTCTGCGGACTCCTGGTCTCGGTCCTTACAGTCCGGATCGTCGAGAACGGCACGGACGGCACCGGCACCTGGGACTTCACGAGGGCAGCCGGCTTCGTCGGCTACATGTTGCTTTGGCTCGGCGTCTGCGGCGGCATGGTCACCGGTTTCCGGGGCGTGCCCGGGCCTTTCAAGGGCGGTCGCTGGGTCGAACTCCATCGCATGGTCTCGACCCTCGCTCTCGCCTTCGTCGGCGCCCACATGGTCGCCCTCCTGGTCGACCCCTGGATGGCCTTTTCGCCTGGGGCCATCCTGATCCCGTTCCAGTCGCAGTACCGGACGTTCTGGGTGGGTCTCGGGTCACTCACTGTCTGGCTCCTGGCGATCGTGCTCGTCACGACCTTCCTCTTCTCCCGCCTCGGCTGGAAGCGATGGCACCTGCTGCATCTTCTGAGCTATCCCGCCTTTGCTATGGCCTTCTTCCATGGCGTGATGGCCGGCACCGATTCTGGCTCTGAATTCGCCATCGCTATCTATGCGACATCCGCCGCCATCGTCGCCGCCCTCACCGTCTACCGCATCGCCGGTCCGCCGCCGGTCCGCGTCCGGGTGCCGGCGGAGACTTAGTCCGCGACTCGTCGGGGGCCTGTGGTAGACTCCCGCATCCTTTCCGGGAGTCGCCCATGCCCACCCCCGAAGAGCAGACCGCCCTCGACCTCCTCGACCGCTTCGTCGCCGCCGAGAACGCCCATGACATCGGCGCCTTCGATGTGCTCATGCACCCCGAACTCAAGGTCTGGGGCAATGGCATCCTTGTCCGCGACACTTGGGCAGGCTACCGGGAGGTCATGGCAGCGACCCTGGCCGCCTTCCCGGATTCTCACCGGGAAGTACAGATGCGAGCGGCGCAGGGTGACCTGGCGGTCTTTCGCTGGATCGTCACGGGCACGCACATGGCGCCGTGGAATGGCATCCCGGCCTCGGGGAAGCCGGTGAGCTTCACCGGTACGAGCTGGATCCGCGCGAGGGGCGACAGGGTCATCGAGGCCTGGTTCGATATGGACATGGCCGGCCCCCTCCGCCAGATGACCGCCTGACCCCGCGCGGCCCGGTACAATCCGGCCCATGACCGACCCCTGGCGCTGGACCGCGAACCGCATCGCCGAGGCCGTCCGCGCCCGTGAAATCTCCTGCCGCGAAGTCGTCGAGGCCCATCTCGCCCGCATCGAAGCCGTGAATCCCGCCCTCAACGCCATCACACGCGTCCTTGCCGATGATGCCCTCGCCCTTGCTGACGACCACGACCGCGCCATCTCCCAGGGCGTCGCGCCCGGCCCCCTCACTGGCGTCCCGATCACCGTGAAGGAAAATGTTGACCTCGCCGGCTCTCCAACCACGATGGGCGTCCGTGCTTTCGCCGAAGACCTCCCTCTCGGCGATGCACCCCACGTCGCCCAGCTCAAAGCCGCCGGCGCCATCCCCATCGCTCGCACGAATCTCCCCGACTACGCCCTTCGCTGGCACACTGAGAACAGCCTCCACGGCCTCACCCGCAATCCCTGGGATGCCTCCCTCACCTGCGGCGGCTCCAGCGGGGGCGACGCCTCCGCCATCGCTTCGGGGATGACCCCCATCGGTCTCGGCAACGACATCGCCGGCTCCGTCCGCTGGCCGTCGCAATGCTGCGGCACCTGTGCCCTCAAACCCACGCGCGGCCGTGTCGCTCGCACCCGGATGACGGCAACGCCCGTGCCGCGCTCGATGGCCTCCCAGATGTTCGCCGTCCACGGCCCCATGGCCCGTTCCGTCGAGGACCTCTGGCTCGCCACCGTGAACATGTCCGGTTACTCACCCCACGACCCGACCTGGGTTCCGGCGCCCCTCGTTGGACCTCCCGAGCACGAGCCCGTCCGTGTCGCTCTCGTCACCGACCCCGACGGCCGCGGCATCGATGCCAGTATCGAGGCCGCCGTCCACTCTGCCGGCGAAGCCCTCGCCGAGGCTGGTTACGCCGTCGAAGAGGTCGCACCTCCTTCGTTCGACCGCACCATCGAGGTCTACTGGCAGTGCCTCGGCGACCTCACCACCGCCTCCAATCCCGACTACGTTGGCGAATCCTTCGCCCGCTACCGTGACGCATTCGCACCGGCCTACCCGGAGGTGATGGGCGCCCGCTCACCCGATCCCTGGGCCGAACGCCTTCCCCTCGCCGCCGAATGGTCGCTCTGGATGGACGACTACCCGCTGATCCTCGCTCCAGTCGCCACGCGCGCCGCTTTCCCCGTCGGCTACGACGAGTCCCCGGACAACGCCCTCGACTGGCTCCATGCCATCCGCTGGATCGTCGCCGTCAACTTCCTCGGCCTGCCCGCCGTTGCCCTCCCCACGGGCATCGTCGACGGCGTGCCACAGGGCATCCAGGTCATCGGCCGCGCCTACCGCGAAGACCTCGCCATCCGCGCCGCCAAAGCCATCGAAGACCGCCTCGGCGCCTTCACCCCCATCGAACCCCTGTAGTCGCGGCCCACTGTGGCCGCTTGCGGGGCAAACGCACTCGTCCCACCCGCTACCATCTCCCCATGGAGGCCACCATGACCGAATCCCGCGACCTTATCCGTGAACTCCTCCTCGAGATCACCAGCACCGTCGATACCCTCCTCCAGCTCGACGACTCTGACCTCGACGCTCCCTGCAGCCACGGCTGCGCCTACAACGGCGGCATTCGCCGGCTCCTCGTCCACAACGCCGAACACGATCGCATGCACGCCGCCGCCATCTCCAACGCCCGCGCTGACCACCAGGCCTTCCAGGAGTCCGAGCTTGCCCGCCTCACCCGCGACTGGCTCCGCGAACGTGTCGAACTCATCGGCCAGCTCATCGGCGCTGACGCCGACATCCTTGCCATGAAGGCGAAGGGCGACGACTGGGACGTCCGCCAGCAGGTCGAACACGTCCTCTACTGGGAAGCCGACTCCATGCGTGTCGTCCGCGACGAACAGGAAATTCCCGTATGAGTGGCGCGTTGCAGTCCGGATCGACGGAGCCTTGCCTTCTCCTCTCCCGTGTGAGTCGGGAGAAGGGGCCGGGGGATAAGGGCCGGCCGGACGCGCCTTATCGGCTCACCAGGAGCACCACATGACCGATCGTCCCGATCCCCTCTTCCACTGGTTCATCCCCATCGACGGCGACGGCGAACACCTCGGCACCCTCCGCGCCGAACGCCCACCGAGCTTCGCCTACCTCCGTGAGGTCGTGACCGCCGCTGAGGAGAGCGGCTACACGGGCATGCTCATCCCCACCCGCTTCTCCAACGGCCTCTTCGAAGAGCAAGCACCAATCGCCGAAACGTGGACCATGGCCACAGCCCTCGCCGCCGTCACTTCGCGTGTCCGTTTCCTCGTCGCTGTTCGCCCCGGCTTCATCCAGACCGGCCTCTTCGCCCAGATGGTCGCCACCGCGAGCGAGCTCAGTGGCGGCCGCATCGACCTCAACGTCGTTCCCGGTGGCATCCAGGGCGACATGGAGCGCCTCGGTGAATCGGCCGGCCACGACGACCGCTATGCCCGCGCCGAGGAGTTCATCACCGCCTGCCGGCTTCTCTGGAGCGAGGCTGGCCCCGTCGACTTCGAGGGCCAATATGTCCGCCTCAGTGGCGCCCTCTGCCAACCCAAGCCACCGTCGCCTCCTTTGCTTTACACCGGCGGCGCCTCCGATCGTGCCCTCGGCATGGCCGGCCGCCACAGCGACGTCTTCCTCGCCTGGATCGAACCCCTCGCGCACATGGAGGCGCAGTTGACAACGAGCCCGCGCCCAATTCGACGCCGCCGGACGCCGGCCACGCTTCGGCCTCCGCGCCCACATCGTCCTCGGCGACACCGAGGCTGCCGCCTGGGCCGAGACCGAATCCCTCCTCGACCGCGTCGCCCCGGAGGTCGAACAGCAGCGCTCTGGCGCCGTTACCGGCACCGCCATGGTCGGCGCCCGCGCCCAGGCCGCCGTAGCGGAGAACTACCGCCCCGCGCCCCGCCTCTGGAATGGCATCAGCCGCGTCCGCGTCAACTGCGGCACTGCTATCGTCGGCACCCCCGCCCAGGTCGCGGAAGAGCTCCACGAGTACTGGAAGCTCGGCTTCGACGAGTTCATCCTCAGCGGCTGGCCCCACGCCGAGCAGGCCCGCGTCGTTGCGGACGAGGTTATCCCGCTCCTTCGCGAACGAATTGACTAGTTGTAGCGCGCCTGGGCTCCAGCCACCGTGCTTCCTTCCCGCACGGCCTCGATACACTCGCGGATGTCCCGCAGGTACCCATCCACCGCCGCTTCGTGCACCGGCGTCGCCATGAAATGGATGCCCGGCGGGTCTACCGTATTCGGGCACTGCCAGTTCCGCTCCGCCATCAGCGCCGACACCTTTCGCATGTCGACACCTTCCGCGGCGTAGGCGAAGCCATACAGCGGCGGCTTCCCGAAGATGCGCACGCCCGGTATCGCCGTGAGCCCTTCGACCAGCCTCTCCTTCGTCCGCATCGAGGCATCGGCCAGGCTCTGGTACCCCTCTTTGCCGAGGAAGTTCAGTGCTGCCCATGCTGCCGCAATCGCTCCGCCCGGGCGCGTGCCGGTGAAGGTCAGCGACCCATACAGCCCGTGCGGCCAATCGTCGAAGGAGAAGCCTGCGTAGCCGCGCAGTTCACGCGTCCGAAAGTGCACCGTTGAAGCCGGTTTCGCCGCGAAACCCGACTTGTGCAGGTCGGCCGAGATCGACGTCACGCCCGGCACGGCGAAGTCGTAGACGGGTACCTCGCGCCCGCTCCGCCGCACGAAGTAACCGAGAATTCCGCCGACACAGGCGTCGACGTGCAGCCAGAGGTCCCGTTCCGCCGCCACCCGGCCGAGTCCCGTGATGTCGTCGATGATGCCCAGCGAATAGCTCGGTGCCGACGCGTAGATACCGATCGTGTTTTCGCTGACCGCCGCTTCAATCGCGGCCACATCCGCCCCATAATCCGGCCCCGACCGGCACGCGTTTGACGGTCAGGCCGAGAAGGTGTGCCGCCTTGTTCAAAGCCGGGTGCGCCGAATGGGGAGCGACAAATTCTGGCGCGGTGATCTCCGGCTTCGTCGCCCGCGCCCATTCCCGCGCCGCATAGATCGCCTGGAAGATGCTCTCCGTCCCGCCCGACGTGAAGATGCTCGCTGCGTCCTCCGGTGCGCTGAGGAGACCCCGCACCATCGCCAGTGCCTCGCGCTCCATGTTCCCGATGCTGTGGAACACCCGGACGCCCAGTCCGTTCTCCACCAGGTACATCGAGAACGCTTCCTTCAGCACCTCTTCCAGTTCGTCGTTGGCATACCAGACATAAGCACCGTGCCGGCCACTGCGCCAGTCCAGGTCTTCGCCGCGCATGGCGGTCATCTCTTCCTTGAGTTCGCCCCAGCTTCGTCCCTTGTCCGGGATCTCCGACAGTTCGCTCACACAGTCACCCCTTGCGCCGTCAGGTCGACGACGGCCTGCTGCGCATACTCCCCAATCGCGGCCGTTTGGTCACGTCAGTCGAGGTAGCTGTTTATCGCTTCCTTCAGCTCCGAGATCTCGGGGTAGCGTCCCTCAGCCTTCTTCGAAAACACGAGGTCACCGTTCACCTCGACTTCGAACTGGCCCTCCGACCCCGGTATCAGCTTCAGTCCCGTGGTGAAGTCGGCGTACGTGAGCAAGAAGTTCTTGCGCCGTCCACGCGGCGCGTGCCGTGTAGTTTCAGGGCACGCAGTAGGTGATCGAGATGTCGAGCATGCGGTCGGTCATGGCTCACCTCCGTCGCCCCATCCTAGCAGCGCCAGAAAGCCATTGTGCCGTAGGATTTCCCGTCATGGCGCCCGAACTCCGGACCGAATCGATCTCTGCCCCGCTCATCGTCGACGCACTCAAAGACGCGTTCCGCTGGGAACGGCCCGACGAACAACGCCCCGCCGGAAAGCCACTCGGCTGGGTTCTCGCCGTCCCCGATACTCACCAGCGAAGCGTCCTTCGCCTCCTCGGCGATGACCCCGACATCCGCCTCGTCACCTGCAGCACCGAGGACGAGGCAAACGCCATCGCCGCCGGCCTCTACATGGGCGGCGAACCGGTCATGATGCAGATCCAGCACGCCGGCCTCTACGCCTCGGTCAACACCCTTCGAGGCGTCGCGATGGACGGCCGCGTGCCCAGCTTCTACCTGATCGGCCTCCTCGGCCGAAAGCCGGGCGAAGAACTCGCCGACTCCCGCAGTTCGATGGTCCGCTACGCCGAGCCCCTCCTCGACACCTTCGGCATTCCCCACGCCCGCCTCGAACACGCCGGCGACCTCCCCCGCATCGCCGAGTACTACCGCCTCAGCCGCGAGCAACGTGGCCCGGCCGCCGTCCTCGTTGGCCTGGAGACCGCCGAATGACGATGCGACCCGAGGATGTCGTCCGCGTCGTCGCGGAGATGCAGGGTGATGGCATCGTCGTCCCCACCATGACCACCGTTCCGTCCTGGCGTACAACTGCCCCCGACGCGCTTGCCGTGAGCTGCGTCGGCTTCATGGGTGGCGCCTCCTCGATAGGCCTTGGGTTGGCTCTCGCGGAGCCTGACCGCCGCGTCGTCGTCCTCGACGGCGATGGCTCGCTCCTCATGCAGCTCGGCTCGCTCGCCACCATCGCGGGTGCCGCCCCGAAGAACTTCACCCACGTGCTCATGGCTAATGGCGTCTACCACACCTCAGGCAGCCAGGGCATCCCGGCCGCTGGTCGCATCGACTTCGAAGGACTCGCTCGATCGGCGGGTTACGCCCACGCCGAGACGATCGATAACCTCGAAGATTTCCGCATTCGCTGGCCCGAACTACTCACCCGCGAGGGCCCGGTAATGGTCCAGCTCGTCACCAGTGAGGCCGAGCAAACGCCGATGACGGCGCCCGGCGGCAAGCCGTTCGCCGAGCAGGTCGCAACCCTCCGAGAAAAGCTGCAGGGAGCATGAACGCACGATGGAACTGATCCTCATCAGGCACGGCCTGCCCGAGACCGTGGTTCGTGAAGATGGCATGCCCGCCGATGCCCCCCTCAGCATCGAAGGGCGTCTCCAGGCCGAACGCATGGCCGGCTGGCTCGCCGACGAACCCATCACGCGCGTCTATGCGAGCCCGCTTGCTCGCGCCCGCCAGACCGCCGAGCCGCTCGCCGGCGTGCTCGGCCTCGATGTTGAAATCAGCGACGGCGTCGCCGAATACGACCGCAACTCCCACAGCTACGTCCCCCTCGAGGAGGTCCGCCGCACCGATCGCGAACGCTATCGCCAGATGATGCGCGAGAACGCCTTCGGCGGAGACAATCCCCAGGAGTTCCGTAGCATCGTCGTGACGGCTATCGAGGAGATCATCGCCGCGAACCGGGGCCAGACCGTGGCCGTCGTTTGCCACGGTGGCGTCATTAACAGCTGGGCCTCACAGGTCCTCAATATGGACGACGTCTTCTTCTTCAACCCCACCTACACGAGCATCAACCGCTTCATGGCCGCCTCAAGCGGCGAGCGCACCATCATCACCCTCAACGAGCACGCCCACCTCCGCGAATAACAGGTCTCCCAACCTCCGCTGATACACTCGATCGATGTCCGCCGCCGAGTCCGTCATTGCGCAGTTCCACGAACGGGGGCATGAGCTCTGGCTCGTCGGTGGCGCCCTCCGCGACCGCCTCCTCGGCCTCGATGAATCCGGCGATCTCGACTACACCACCTCCGCACTGCCCGATGAAGTGGAGGACATTGGCCGCAGTCTCGGGCTCAACCTCGTCAGCGTCGGCAAGCGGTTTGGCACCATCGGCATGCAGGTCGATGACCGCTGGTGGGAGATCACGACCTTTCGCGGCGACAGCTACGAAGACGGAGACCGTTGGCCCGACGTCACTTTCGGCGCCTCTATCGAGGAGGATCTCGCCCGCCGCGACTTCACGGTCAACGCCCTTGCCGAGGACACCCGCACCGGTCGAATGCTCGACCTCTACGGAGGCGAATCCGACCTGCGGGCGCGCATCATCCGCGCCGTGGGCGACCCCGCCACTCGCTATCGCGAGGACCCCCTGCGCATCCTTCGGGGATTGCGCTTTGCCAGCCAGCTCGACTTCTCCGTCGAGGACGCGACGCTCGCCGGCATGGCGGAAACCGCCGATCTGCTCCTCACCCTCTCCCAGGAGCGGGTCACCGCGGAGCTCGACAAGCTCCTCGCCGGCAGGGCGCCCGCGCGTGCCCTCCACCTGCTCAACTCCACCGGTGCCCTCGCCCAAATCCTCCCGGAACTGTTGCCCGCCGTTGGCTGCGAGCAGAACAGTTTTCACCGCTTCGATGTCTGGGAGCACACCGTGGCCACCGTCGATGCGATCGACGTCTCGGCGAACGTGCGCCTCCGCCGCTGGGCCGCGCTTCTCCACGACGTCGGTAAACCCGCCGTGCGCCACGTAAAGAAGAACGGCGAGTGGGGCTTCTACAAGCACGAGACCGCTGGCGCCGAAATCGCCTCGGCGCTGCTCTCGCGCCTCAAGATGAATCACCAGGACGCTGCCGACATTGTCCTCCTCATCCGCCGGCACATGGACCGGCCAAACGTTGAGGACGATCGTTCGGTCCGCCGCTTCCTCAAGAAGCTCGAGGAACGATGGTCCGACTCGCTCGCCCTCAAGCGCGCCGACAACGCCAGTCACACCTACAACGACAACGACTACCTCACCGCCCTCGAGCAGGCCTGCGCCACCATTGTCGAACGCGACGCCGCTCGCCTGCGCGCCGAAAGCCCGCTCGACGGCAACGAACTTGTCTCGATCTTTCACCGCGAGCCGGGACCATGGATCCGCCAGGTCAAGGATCGGCTCAGCGCCGGTGTCCTCGAAGGCGACCTTGAGCCCGGCGACAGGGAAGGCGCGCTGGTCCTGGCGAAAAGGATTCTGGAGGGCGAATGAACCGGGCGATTGTGGTAGCGGTCGTCTTCGCGGGTGCGCTCGCCGGTTGTTCGGGCGACGGCGGTTCGGAATCCCGCCAACCCACGATTGCAGCTAACGAGGCTTCGGCGACGGTGGCTGCCACCGAAGCCGGTCCTGATGCCGAAGTCGCCGCAACACCGGATGATGGCCTTGTGACATTGCTCGTCGAGGGGTCAGCCGGTTCCGCGGAAGTCCATGCCGAGATCGCCAGGACGTCTGAACAAGTCACGACCGGACTCATGAACCGAGAATCGCTGCCAGGCGACCAGGGCATGCTCTTCATCTTCGATCCGCCCTCGAACATCGGTTTCTGGATGCACGACACCCTCATCCCGCTCGACATCGCCTACCTTGCCGACGACGGCCGCATCCGCGAGATACGCCAGGGCCAGCCGCTGGACGAGACCATCCTCCGTCCCCAACTTCCCTATTCGTACGTACTCGAAGTCAACGCCGGCTGGTTCGCGTCCCACGGCCTTGGCGTCGGCGACCGTGTCCAGATTCCCGCCGAGGCCGGCAAGGGCTAGGCCGCTACCGCCCGCGCTACCTGCTCCGTTTCGCCCACCACATGCAGGAGCTCGTCGACTACACGCGGGTCGAACCGGGAGCCAGCGCCCCGCACGATTTCGGCCAGGGCTTCCGTGCGATCCCAGCCTTCCTTGTAGGTCCGTTTGCTTACGAGGGCGTCGTACACGTCGGCGACGGCCACGATGCGCGCGGTTAGTGAGATCCCATGCCCTTCGCGCGCGTACGGGTAGCCCGCACCATCCCATCGCTCGTGGTGCTCTCCCACGCCACGGCAAGCGCCGGACAATCCGGGGAGCCTCGCGACGATCTGTTCGCCGTACGCCGCGTGCCGTTGGACGACAGCGAACTCCGCCGCGGTCAGCGAGGACGCCTTCATCAGGATGGTTCGCGGGATCGCGATCTTTCCGACGTCGTGAAGTTGTGCCGCGAGGGCTACTTCCCGAAGATGCGAGGCGTTTAGCCGCATCCTCATGCCGATCCGTATCGCCAGTGCGGCCACGCGATTGACATGGCCACGGAGGTCGGGGTCATAGTCCTCGATCGCATCAAGCAGCCGGTGCATCGCGCCCGGGTAGCCCCGGCTCATCGACGCTGCCGCCCCGGGGAGCAGCAGCCCGAGGACCATCGCTCGGAGCCCCGGCCGCGTTCGCTGCTCGACCAGAAAGCCAGCAGCGGGCAGTGCCCCAAAGCACAACATCATCAGTTCGAACTGCCAGCCGGCGACTGCGGGCAATCCCCCTCCCGCCATCGCCACGATCCCGAAGGCGAACCCGCTCGTCCCTAACGTCATAGCTGCTTGTGACGGGAGCCGAAGGAGGTGCCAGGCTCGGCCAAAGGCGATCGCCGCAACGAGGTATCCTCCCGCCGCTGCCCCCGCCGCGATCTGGAGCACGCGGGTGTCCGGAATGAGCGACGGGTCCACCACGGGCGCGACGCAGACCGCGGCCGTGGCCAGCGCTCCACCCACAAGCAGCAGGCGAGCCGGCGGCAGGCCCGACTCCTGATCTGGTTCGGCGGTCAGCGCGGCCAGCATGAACCAGAGGCCCCCGAGGATCATCCCCGTAAGGGGCGCCATGGCCGAACCTGCAGAAGGATGGAGCCCGAAGCCAATCGGGTCCGCAACGATCCGCGTGACCATTCCCGCCGCCATCGCATAACAGCCAAGCGCGATGAACGCCGGTGGCCGGTCGCGGATGGTCCAGGCGATGCCCACGACGATTCCGGTGAATACGGCGCCAGCGCCAGCGCCAGCGAACGCCACCGCATGCGCAGGCGACCCGCCCCCTGCTGCGCCAGTAAATGGCCACTGCATGGCTGCGAGGACACACGTCAACGCGAGCAAGCCAAGGCCGGGCATTGTCCTCGTCATAACCGGATTGTCGGCGCATCGGAATACCGGCCCGAGAATCTGGGGAATACCGCCGGTGACCCCACGGTTGCCACCTGGTAGCGCTCGTGCGTCTCGCCGGTCCTTGCGAAAAAATGCTCCGCGTGAGCGCTTCAGATAAGGGATTCCCGCGATGACCGAACCTTCCCCTCAATGTCTACCTTGGAGTGGTGCAACAGCGTCCTCGGCAACCCGCGCCGGCGCAGGGTTATGGCGATCTGCTCCGCACGCTGATGAAGCCCGCCTATGCCATCCCCGGCGGTGTCGTCGGCGCGGTATTGCTTCTTGCCATCTTCATCCAGCCCCATGGCGCGACGCCCCCCGCTGAGCCAGAACCGACCGTCGCCCTCGAGTCGACTCCTACCGCCACTTCCACCGAGTCGCTCGCTCCTACCGATACCCCAACGACCGAAGCTATGGAGACGCCTGAGCCCACTGTCGGAGAGACCAGCGAAGTTGCCGGCGTGCAGTCGACACCGGAGCCCACCTCAACACCCCTCCCCGACGTCGCCACCTCCCAGTGCGGCGCCCTCCAGGAAGGCACCTACACCGTCGGCGTCACCCAAACGCTCAGCAACGTCTCGGTCGAAGCCACAGAAGTCTCCGTGTACCCCATCAGCTACCTCCACTGCCTTCTCCTTGCCACCGGTGGCCACGACGCCGTCACTCTCGCTTCTGCCCTCGGCGATGCTGAACGCGAAGGAGCGACCCATGTCGCCCTCGTCGACCTCTGGGTCACCAACGGTTCGAAAGACTTCGTCCAGCTCACCCTCAATACCGCGACTTTCTCCGCCGGCGGTCAGACCTTCGACGTCATGGGAACGCTGGGGGGTGGGGCCGAAACGGTCGTCGCTTCGGGCCAGGGCCGTGCCGTCACCGTTGTTGGGACGATCACAAACGCGATCGGTGCCACTACTGGCCCAATCACCATCACTCTCGAAGGTCCCTGGATCGGCGGCACCCAGGTGCCCGGAAAGTACCAGCTCTTCCTGCCAACTCCGTAAAGCTCCTCGCGGCCAAACGGAGCCGCGGGTAGCATGAGATTCATGGCGGATCTCTCGATCTACCTCTTCTGGACAGGGTTGGTTGTTGCGCTTCTGGCGAGTGCGACCTACATCGTCTACGTCGCCAGTGGCGCCGTTGCCGTGCGCCGTGTCACCGCAGCCACCGAGATGGGAACGGTCACCGTTTCTACCGGCCCTGCTCGGCCGAGCGCCGGCATCGGGCGCCTTGCGACCATGCTCGCTGTTCTCTGCGCGGGAACCCTGCTTGCTGCTGTCTCCAGCCGCTGGGCCGCTGTGGAACACCCGCCCTGGTCGAACATGTACGAGTTCACCGTCGCGTTCGGCGCCGGGATCTCCATCGCCTACCTCATCTTCGAGAAGGTTACCGGCCAGCGGCGCGCGGGCGTCGTGGCCCTCCCGATCGTCGTCGCGATGCTCATCATTGCCACCCAGTTCCCGAACAAGGTTGAACCGCTCATCCCTGCCCTCCAGAACGGGCCACTTCTCGCGATCCACGTGGCCACCATGATGGTGGCCTACTCCGTACTCACCGTCGCCTTTAGCGGGGCCGTCATCTACCTGGCGCAGGGAGGCGCTGGCAAACGACGGTTCGCTTCGTTGCCCAGCTCCGAAGCGGCCGGCGATCTGGCCCACCGTGCCACGGTCGTCGGGTTCCCACTGCTCGTTGGCGGCATCGCGTTGGGCGCATGGTGGGCAAACAGCGCCTGGGGCCGCTACTGGGGTTGGGACCCCAAAGAGACGAGCGCCCTCATGGTCGGCCTCACCCTCGCTGCCTACTTCCATGCGCGCGCAGGATCTGGCTCCGTCCTCGGCGCCCCCGGCATCCGAAAGATCGTCCCACGTCGCGTGCGCCTTGGCTGGCGCCCCGACCCCATGTGGTGGATCGTGGTCGCGTACGGAATGGTCCTCTTCACCTACTTCGTCGTGAACCTCTGGATCACCGGGCTCCACAGCTACGCAGGCGTCTAACCAGCCGTAGAATCGGGGCGACCGCAGGAGGCCGCGCCATGTCCACCACCCATCCCCCGACCGACGCCGTCCTCGACCCGCCGTACATCGAGGAGGTCTCACCCGGGGTCTACGCCTACATCCAGCCCGACGGCACCTGGTTCCTCAACAACGCCGGCTGGGTCGCGGGCGATGATGGACTCATCCTTATCGACACCACCGGCACGGAGAAACGAGCCCACGCCTTCCAGCAGGCTGTTCGTCGTACCACTCCCCTCCCCGCGCAGGCGCTGGTCAATACCCACGCCCACGCCGACCATACCCACGGCAACTTCGCCTGGGCGCCCCAGACCGCGATCATTGGCCATACGCTCTGCCGCGAAGAAGTGCAGCGGGGCAACCTCGAAGCGACGAGGGCCGCGTTTCCCGGCGGAGACTTCGGTAATCCAGTGAAGACGCCGCCGTTCATCACCTTCGAGAGGCGGCTCGATATCTTCGCAGGCGACCTCAAGATCGAACTCATCCACGTAGGCCCGGCCCACACCAACAACGACGTGATCGCCTGGATCCCCGATCGACGCCTGCTGTTTTCCGGCGACATCGTCTTCAATGGCGGCACCCCCTTTGGTGTCGCGGGGTCCATCGCCGGCTGGATCGAAACGGTAGCCGAGATTCGAGAACTGAACCCCGCAACCATCGTTCCCGGGCACGGGCCGGTCTGCGACATTGGTGTCCTCGACACCATCGAGGCCTATCTCCGGTTCGTCTTGCGTGAAGCTGAGCGCGGCTTTGCCGCGGGCATCGAGCCACTCGCGCTTGCCCGCGACCTGGACCTCGGCGAATTCGCCCCGCTTACCGACAGCGAGCGCCTCGTCGGGAATCTCCACCGCGCCTACCACGAGCTTCGCGGCAATCCGCCGGGTTCGCCCCTGGATGTCCGTACCGCAATTGGAGAGATGGTTGCTTACAACGGTGGCGAACCTCTGCGCTGCCTCGCCTAGTCTGGCTCGGTTTCGCCGCCGGCAGGTCCGTAGAACACCACCCAGACTGCGAAGTCGTCGCTGAAGTTTTCAAACCGATGCTTGATGCCCGCGCTGACGAAGAGGGCGTCTCCGGGGCCGACCTCAACGCGATCCCCGTCCCGCACGAACTCTGATGTTCCGCTCGTCACCACGTAAACTTCGTCCTGCTCATGCGGTTGTTGCCGGTCGGCTTCTTCCGGGGCATAGAGGCCGAGGACAAGGCTCCCATGGCGGAACATGGGAGCGAACTTGTTCCTCGCCAGGCGAGCCGCGGCCAGTGCGTCGGCATGCCGGGGCGCCCATTTCTCGTGCTCTGTCATGCGTTCTTCCTCGGTCCGCGGGCGACCGTTAGCGTCTGGTGCCGCAGCCTATAGTCCTAGAGTGTAGTCATCGGCCATGCGATCAGTTGCCATCATCTCAACGCAACCCGGACTCGATTCGCTGGTCTCCGCCCTCGAAGGAGCGGGCCTCGACGTATCCGTGCTTGGCCCGCGTGATGTTCGCATCGACGCCCCTGTGAGAGCGGGGGCCTACCTTGTGGATTGCCGCGATGTCTCCCATGGCGGCCTGAAAGCTGTAATCGAACACGGTGATGAACACGGCATCCCAATCATCGCCCTTATCGGCATCGACATGCTCGATCGCATCCCGGTCGACCTCGACGTCGATGATTTCGTGGTCTTTCCCGGCGAAGCGAGAGAACTCACACGTCGCGTGGAACGCGTCCTCTGGCGGCGCCACGGTGTCGACGCCGAAAATGTCGTCACCTGTGGGCCATTGACTATCGACCTCTCGAACTACCGCGTCACCGTGTACGACGAGCCCGTGATCCTCACCTTCAAGGAGTACGAACTCCTCCGCTTCCTCGCGATGAATCCGGGGCAGGTCTTCACGCGCGAACAGTTGCTCAACAGGGTCTGGGGATACGACTATTTCGGTGGAGCGAGGACCGTTGATGTCCACATCCGCCGCATTAGGGCCAAGATCGAAGTCCACGGTCGGGTGTTCATCGAGACGGTGCGCAACGTTGGCTACCGAATGATCGCGCTCTCTCGCTAGCTGCGCTTTTACAGAGATTTAACGACTTTTCTGCAATGGCTCGGCACCGCGGTGATTCATGCTCCTGAGTGCGAACTAGATTCGACTGCCGTGCTTGACCCACTCCGGGACGGCTAAACTGTGCACGCCCTTAACCCATTCTCCGGGTTTTCACCGTATTGACACCTTCTTGTCACATCGCTAATCCTAGGCTGTCGCTCGCTCAAGCGGTCGGCAGAAGGAGGAACCCATATGAAAGGGTTCGCAACGCTCCTTGCTCTCGGTGCGCTCGCAGCCGCTGCAATTTCGCAGTCTGCGGTCGCTTTCCTCTCCATTAGCTGGGGCTAAGAGTCGGGAGCAACCCAAGGGAGGGGCGGGCTGGCAGGCCCGCCCTTTCCGCGTCTCCTCCACCACCTGCCACGCTCTAGAACCTTGTTCCCGTGCCGATAGTGAAATCGTGGGTGCTCCCATGCTCACAGGACCGGGGAACTGCCATTCCCCGGTTCCAACAACCCTACCGAGTTGAGAGCGCGGCTACGGCAACAGCCTGGTGACGTCCCGGTTGAATCAGGCGGCGGCCTGGTTTGCTGGCGACGAAAGCACATCGCGGAGCGTGTCGCGCAGCAAGTCCAGCGTGAACGGCTTCTGGATAAAGGCGTCCGGTTCGGCGCCGATGCGAGCCGACGCCTCTTCGCTGGCATAGCCGCTCATCAGGATAACCTTGGCATCGGGCCGGATGTCCCGAATCCGGGCAAGGGCTTCGTCGCCCGACAGCCGCGGCATCGTCATGTCGATGATCACCGCGCTGATCTCGTCCGCGTGCGCGCCATATTGTTCGACGCCGTCCATCCCGTCCACAGCCTCAATCACTTCGAATCCGTAGAGCCCGACCGCCTTCCGTGTCAGCTTCCGCACTGTGTCATCGTCATCGACGATGAGGATTTTGCCTGCGGCCTTCCAGTCGTTCGCTCCAGGCTTCGCGGACTCATTCGTTGACATCTGCTTCTCCAGTGACGGAAGGAATACGGTGAAGGTTGTCCCTCGGCCCGGCTCGCTTTCGACCCGGATCGCGCCGTGGTGGCTGCGGATTATGCCGAGCACCGCCGCCAGGCCAAGGCCATGCCCGCTGAACTTCGTAGTGAAGAACGGGTCGAAGATGCGGGCCATCGTTTCGCTATCCATGCCGCATCCGCTATCGGTCACACGGAGGGCAATGAACGTGCCCGGCTTCAGATCCGGCGCGGCGTAGGCGTCGGCTATCGTTGCCGCTGTTACCTGCTCCTTCCGGATCGAGACCCGCAGACGTCCGCCGTTGCTCCCAATCGCATCCGACCCGTTGACGACGAGGTTCATCACAACCTGTCGCAGTTGCGTTGCATCGGCCTCGACGAAGACATTGTCTTCGGGCACATCCATTTCGATCACAACGCCCTTGTGCACAGTCGACCGCAGCAGTCCCGACGTCTCCGCCACCAACTTGCCGAAGTCCAATTCCTGGACTTCGAGGCGGCCCTTGCCCGCATACGCAAGCATCTGGCGCGCGAGGTCGGCCGCGCGCCGGCCGGCAAGCCGGATCTCCTGGATCGTCGAGCGGGCCGCCGACTGGTCACCGACTTCCGCGAGGGCGAGGTCGGCGTTGCCCAGAATGCCCACGAGCAGGTTGTTGAAGTCGTGTGCGATGCCGCCGGCGAGCACGCCCAGGCTCTCCAGCTTCTGTGTCTCGACCATCGCTTCCTGCACTCTGCGACGTTCGGTCACATCGACGGCCACGCCGATCAGTCCCCGGGACGAATCGCCACCCGCGCGACTGATGTGTAACTCAAAGATGCGGCCACCGGTTTCGCCGTTGATCATCAGGGGCTCTCGCGAAGCCCGCGCCGTCACCATCGCTGCCCGCACCTCGGCGGAGTTGTCGAACAGGTCCCAGGCCGGTCGGCCTATCGCGTTTGCCGCGCCGGGGAGCCGTTCCAGGGCCTGGCCTTCCACGAGTTCGATCGCGCCACTGGCATCCACAGCAAAGAGGACGATGGGAGCATTCGAGGTTGCCGTCCGCCGCAGCTCTTCTGCAAGTTGGCGGGCGCGTTCAGCATTCTTGCGGTCCGAAATGTCTCGCACCATCAGCAGCGAGTCGCCACCCTTCACCGGCACAATCCGCGCTTCGAAATGGTGGGGTGCGCCGTCAGGCCCATCGGCCTGGTATTCCAGCAGCCGTACGAAGCCAGTCCGGTGAGCCATCGCCATTTCGCTTCGGACACGGCGGGCAACGCCACCGGGGAAACCATCGGCAAAGTGAATGCCACGGTGCATCGGCGCTTCCGCAGCGCCCGGGGCGTTCGCTTCCACCACAAAGCCCCGCCCGTCGAGCTGATACATGACGTCCGGGATGGCCTCGAGAATGGCTGAGTTAGCGGCGTTGGCCGAGCGAAGTTGTTCGTTCGAGGTCTCGAGGCGTGCAAGGGTGTCGCGCGTCTTCTGGACCACCTGTCGAATGGAGTACCAGGACAATACGAGTGGCGCCACGAGCAACAGGAGAGCGATCGTCCCCACACTGCCGTAGACGGAGGCGATCCCGCCGGCCATCGCGCCGAGAGCTGCGTAGTGAGGGAACATCCACCGGAACAGTTCGCGGTAGACACCGAACGGCCGGCGGTTCGTCGTGAAGGCGATCGCGAGGCTGACGGCGGTGGCCGCCACTACGTACAGGAAGGTGGAGACCGCCGCGCCTACAGCGAGCGCGGCCAGCGGGTTGTCGAGATGGGCGGCGACGACATCGATTCCAACGATCGCCGACGCCCCGAGGGCGGCGATGTTGTGTTGCCCGAGGTTGAAGACGAACTTCTTCCAGTCGCGCGCATGCAGCACGAACCCGGTCGCTGCGACGGTCGAGGCGGTGAGGGCCGCCGCTGACGGCCCGAACGCCACCGCCGCGATGACAACGCCCATGAAGCTGAGAGAGAGGCGGCCATCGAAGTAGAGGTCGCTCTTTGACTCCGCGACCACGATCAGTCCGACGAGGACCGCTAGCGACTGCCATTCACCAAAGCCACCGTGCGAGAAGGACACCACGGCCGCCATCGCTCCCAGGAGACTCACGCACACGATCAGTGCGTTGATCCGAGCCTCCTGTCGGATCCGCGGGCGTGCGCGTGACACGACCCCTGAGGCCATGGCTGTCATCCTTGCGCGCTGGGGAGCGGCTCGCTCACCGAACATGTGGACTGGACCCCGGTCGAAGATCGGAGCTCATCGAGGGTTCGGCGGCCCGGCTGTCGTGCCCGTAGAGGGGGTAGACCCGAGGCTTTGCGTCCCCGCCTTTCGGTCGGGTTTGCCATTTCGGCTCTTGAAGAGCGTCTACATACAGATTCGGCTCGTAAGGGAACTACAGAACGTCGTGCGGCCCGCCGGGTGTATCAGGGTGGTGATAACGCGGTGACAGGGTTCAGTCCCTCGGCGCCGGGAACCGCGCCTTGAACGTGAAAGCTCCAGAGTTCGGACCCTCGGCCTTCAGCAGCGCCAGCCTCTCTTCCCCTTCTTCCACCGTCGGCTCTGTCCCGGCCGGTATCCACCAGAGCACTGCGTACGGTTCGTCCTCGTGCGTAAACCACTTCGTCCGTTTCCGGAACACCTCGACGTGCTCGCTGTGGAAGGCGTACTCGAACAGCGACTCAGCGTCTTCCCACACGCTGAAATTAATCAGGATCCGCTCGTCGTCGCGGACTCGCACCGATGTGCTGTTACCGTCTTCCGTCTGGTGCCGCCACACAAAACCGGGCGACGAGTCGGCAAGCCGGTTGATTCGGTCCAGGTACTCCCGAAAGTCGTCGTAGAGGGCGCTCTCAAATGGCTCCCGGCACCAGGCGATGTTGTATTGGGCGAGGTGGTGTGTCACGCGCTAAGTGTATATTTCCGTTCCATCAGAGGATGAGTGCCTGATGTCTGCTTTCACCTACAAGGTCGATATCTCAGCCCCAGCCGAGGCCATCTGGTCGGCATGGATGGACGTCGAGCGCTGGCCCGAGTGGGCGCCTCCCATGAAGAAGGTTGAACTCGTCACTCCGGGCCCACTCCAGGTTGGCTCCCGGGTCAGGATCGAAGCTGAAGGTGCGCCGGCAGCGCTCTGGGAGGTGACAGACCTCCGCCCCCACGAATTCTTCGAGTGGGCAACGTCGGTACGGGGAGTGAAGGTCAGTGCTGGTCATGGCATCGAAGTGGGCAAGGAGAAGTGCACCGTGACGCTCTCCATCGAGTATGGCGGCCTCATGGCAACGCTCTTCCGGCCAATGCTCATGCGCACCGCTCGCCGCAATGTCCCGGCCGAGGGGCTCGGCCTTCGCGACCACTGCGAAGCGCAGGAAGGAGGCGGCGGCGGTGACTGAAAGTCCCGGCCGCAAACTCCGGCACCTCATTGATGAAGGCATGGCATTCGCTCCCTTCGTCTTCGACGGCCTCCAGGCAAAGCTCGCTGAGGCTACCGGTTTCCAGGCCGTCTATATGACCGGCTTCGGCACCGCCGCCTCCTACGGACTCCCCGACCTCGGCCTCATCGGTCGTGCCGAGATGTCTGCGAACGCGTCGCGCATCGCGGCCGCCGTCGACATCCCCGTGATAGCCGATGCCGACACGGGCTACGGCGACGAGACCTCCATCGGGCACACCGTCCGGGTTTACGAGCGCGCCGGTGTCGCTGCCATGCACATCGAGGACCAGCAGTGGCCCAAGCGCTGCGGCTTCCTCGACGGCAAGACTGTCATCCCCGCGGAAGAGATGGTACTCAAGGTGCGCGCCGCCCTGGCCGCCCGTTCGGACCCCGACTTCGTCATCATCGCCCGCACCGACGCCTTCGCCCCCAACGGCTGGGACGACGCTATGGACCGTGCTCGACGCTATTACGCCGCCGGCGCCGACCTCGTCTTCGTTGATGGCCTAAAACAACGGTCCGACGTCGAGCGAGCGGCTACCGAACTTCGCGGGATCCCTCAGCTCCTCAACTCGCTCTACCTGACACCCGATGAGGCGCGCGAGATGGGATTTAAGGTCTACATCCACATCGCGACGCTCATGCGCCACGCGGCTGACTTCCGCGATTCCCTGGCTGAATTGCGCGATACCGGCCGCATCGCGCTAAGTGATGCGGACAGCTCCGTGAAACCGGTTACCGAGCTACTCGGCGGGATCTGACCATTCCCCAACATGGATAATGTCCGGATGGACGACCTTCGCCCGAAGTTCGAGCGCTGGCTGCGGACTCGCGACGAAATGGAAAGCGCAACCGTCGGTGCGATGCATCCTGTCGAGGGCGGCGCTTCGAATCTGACTTTTCGCGTCGAACTCGCGAATGCGCCGTATTCCGAGGTCGCGCTCCGTATGCAACGCGAATCCGGGATCTTTCAGCCGTACGATGTCGCCCGCGAGGGCCGAGTCATCCGGGCCCTTGCGGGGACGGCTGTGCCGGTCCCTCAAGTCGTCGGGATCGAACCGGGCTCGGCGCCACTCGGCGCTCCCTTCATCGTCCTCGAATGGATCGACGCGCCCCATATGGGCGCTGCTGGGATCGAGGCGGACTTCGGCGCCTTCACCCGGATGGTCGCCACCATCCACAACGTCGATTGGCGGGACGAGACCTTCGCGATCCTCGGCCGGCCAGCCACGGCAGCAACGGCTACGGCCACCGAGGTCGCCACCATCGCCGCCCGCATCGATGCTTTCGGGGTCCGCGAGCCGCTGCTCGCTCGCGGCCAGGCGGCCCTCGAATCGCACATTCCCGACGATGGCGACCTCGCCCTCTGCCAGGGGGACATCAACGTCTTCAACTTTCTCTTCCGGGAACGCAAGGTCGTCGCTGTCGTCGACTGGGAACAGGCGCGCATCGGCGACCCTCGCAGCGATGTCGGCCAGCTGGTCGCCCTTTCGCACCTGAAAGGTGCACCATTCGGTCAAGCCGAGGCCATGCCTTTTGCCCGGGCCTACGCGGCGGCTTCCGGCCGGTCCCTCTCGGGACTCGGCTACTTCCGGGCGCTCTGGGCCTGGCAACTTGCCTTCATTCACCGGGCCTGGATCCAAAGCAACGACACGCATCCCTGGTACACCTGGGACGAGGCAGCTGCCCTTCTCGAACGCTGCCTCGACGAAATCGCCTGATGGACTGGCAACAGCTCCTCGCCGCTTATCTCGCGGAGAAGCTACCCTCCGCCGAAGCCGTCTCCATTCGCGCCAACGGCTACATGCCCGCAGGCGCAAGCAATGAAACCGTTCCCGTCGACGTTACCGTCCGGTGCGACGGTAGCGAGCATGTCGTTCCCCTCGTCCTTCGCCCCCAGCGCCCCGACGGCATCCTCGCGCCCTACGACGTGCAGCGCCAGTTCCGCGTCATGCGTGCCCTCGCCGGGAGCGATATCCCTGTCCCGGCCGTCGCCTGGTACGAGCCTTCTCCGGATGTTCTCGGCGCCCCCTTCTACCTCATGACGCGCGAGCCCGGCGAGACCCTTCCCCTCTTCTGGTACGGCAGCGCCTCGCCCCGGCTACCCGCCGTGGCGGCCATGCTTGCCCGCATCCACGCCACGCCCTGGCAGCCGCTTGGGCTCGACTTCCTGCTTGAGCCTGAACCCGTGACACCGCTGGCAAGCGACCTCGGGCCATGGCGACGGATGGCCGAGCACGCCGGTATCGCCAACCACACGTCGCTCGTCGCCTTGGGCAACTACCTCACCGCCAACGAACCAGCAGACGCCACCTTCGCCCTCATTCATGGCGACCCGAACCCCGGGAATTACCTCATGCGCGGGAACGAGGTGGTTGCGGTCCTCGACTGGGAAGTCGCCGCGATTGGCGATCCCCGCTCAGACCTCGGATTCTACGCCGCCCTTCTGGCCGTCTTCGGCGGCATGCCCGGCCGCGCCGGTCGCACCCTGCTCTCCGACGCCTACGAGACAGCAACAGGCGTCCGGCTGGCGAATCTCGACTTCTACGAGGCTGTGGGACTCTACAAGATGGCGATTGTCATGAGCCGTTGGGGTGGCCGCACCGGAATGGCCTACGGCATCGATGTCATCGCCCGAAGGTTAGATTTTCTCTTGGGCCCCGCGTGGGCAACGTAAACACGAACGTCGTCCCCCGGCCCACTTCACTCGTCGCCCAGATCTCGCCTCCGTGCGCACGGACGATCTCCCGTGAAATCGCCAGCCCCAGGCCGTACCCTTTCCGCGTCGCCTTCCCGTTGCGCCGTTCGCTCGCCCGGTAGAACCGCTCGAACAGGTGCGGCACATCCTCCGCTGCGATCCCGCCACCTGTGTCGGTCACGGTCACCTGCACAACGCCGGGCTGCAGGTCGCGGCTCACCAGCCGGATTACGCCTCCCTCGGGGGTGTGCTCAAAGGCGTTGTCGAGCAGGTTGTTGAGCACCTGCTCCAGGCGGTCGAAGTCGCCGGTCACCGGGTATTCGTTTTGCCGGCTGATGTCCAACGCGATGTTTTTCTCCTCCGAGCGTAGGGCGAACAGCTCTGAGAGCTGCGTGAACAACTCATCGAGGTCCAGCTCATCACGCGCCATCGAGACTTGTCCGCTCTCGATTCGCGAGAGGTCCAGGAGTTCCTCCACCAGCCGCAGCACGCGCCCGGACTCGTTGCTGATGATCCTCGCCGAACGCTCGATCCCTTTTTCGTCATCGATCGTCCCGTCGAGCATCGCCTGGCTGAACCCCCGAATCGATGTCAGCGGCGTCTTCAATTCGTGCGAGATGTTCGCGAGGAAGTCACGCAGGGTCTGTTGCCCCCGCTGAACCTCTTCCGTCATCCGGTTGAAGTTGGAAGCGAGGTCGCGAACCTCGTTTGGTCCCGTCACCGGCACGCGCGACCGGTAGTTTCCGCGGGCCACGTTCCGGGCCGCCCCCGCAATCCCCCGCAATGGGGCCGCGACGCTCCGGGAGAGGAGGAAGCCGAGAACCAGCGCCGCCGCGATGCCGATGAATCCCGACGAAAGCAGCCGCGGCATGAGGTCGCCAACGACATCGCCGAGGCTCGCTTCCGGCTCTGCCACCACAATGGCGACGGCATCGCGCCCAAACTCCTGGTCAACATTGATGTCAGCGAGTGGCATCGTCACGCAGAGCAGCGTGGGACCTTCGTGGGCGGACAGCCGGCAACGCCGTGGCGTGATATCCACAACCTCCGCCGTAGCTGATTGAGGGAGGCCGTCGAGGGCAGCGCCCTCGAGGTCCAACGGTCCCGCCCACGCCGCCGGCAACACCTGGCCGGTGCGGTTCACCAGCGCCAGGGAGATGTCCTGGCCTGCGCCGCCCGTCGTGCCTTGAATGTAGAGACTGCGGAGATGGCTCAAGAGCTCGGTGCTCACGGCTACCGGCGAATTCGGGTCCTGCCCCTGGTGCAGGGCATCGATCTCGCTATTCGCTTCCGCTCGAACAACCGGTGCCAACACCTCGAGGTTCTCGTAGGTGATGCCGTCGCGGTAGCCGCCGAAGAGGAGGAAGAGCGACAGCGTGGCGAGGCCAAGGGTCACCCCGATGATGACCAGGTAGGTGAGAAACAGGCGCACCTGCAGGCTGCCCAGGGGCGCACCTCCGGCGGCTCAGGAGTCGGTGGCTTCTACGAGCTTGTAGCCGATGCCGCGCAACGTCTCGATTTGGACTTTCGCCCCCTCGAGTTTCGATCGTAGGTGCTGAACATGCACGTCCACGGTCCGCGTTGCCCCCGGGTGGTCGAACCCCCAGACGCTCTCAAGCAGCGCTTCCCGCGTCAGGGCGAAGCCAGCGTTCTCCATGAATGCGACCAGCAGGTCGAACTCCTTCGTCCTCAGGTCGCGCCGTTGGCGGTCAACATGCACCTCGCGCCGGGACTTATCCACTTCGAGGTTTGCCACGCTCAGCCGTCGCTCGCGGCGCTCGCCCGACTCAGCCCGCCGCAGGATGGCTTTTACGCGGGCCACCAGCTCCCGGGGATTGAACGGCTTGGTCATGTAGTCGTCGGCGCCAATCTCCAGGCCGACGATCTTGTCCACGTCTTCGTTCCGCGCTGTCAGCATCAGGATCGGGACATCGTGCTCCTTGCGGAGCTCGCGGCAGACCTGGAACCCATCCATCCCAGGCATCATCACGTCCAGGACCACGAGGTTCGGCGATTCCTTCGTGAAGACCTGGATCGCCTCCTCCCCGTCGGAGGCCTCCACAAGCTGGAAGCCCTCCTTCTCGAGGTACAGCGAGGCCAGGTCCCGAATGTTCGCTTCGTCGTCTACGAGGAGGATTTTGTGTGGCATTGCACCAGCGTGAATCCAGTATATGCGCCAAGGGCGCTCTTCCTGTCACATCGGGCCGAAACCCGCAGCGGAGGGACAGGAAAAGCGCCCTCGACATACCAGAGGGTGGCCAGATCCGAGGGGCCAGTCCCAGACCTACCCAGCGATCAAGAGTCTGGGGCGACCCGGTAACGCGCGTATATGCGCCCTGCAAACTTCTTGTAAAACGGGGAAACGTGAAGATACCGAACGGTGTCTATCAGGGGCATCGGTCACCCCGATGGGGCTGTAGCCCTCGCTGAGCCGTTCGTTAATCCGCCGTTAAAGCGATCTCCCTACGTTCGGCAATTGTGAAACCACTTAAGAACAGTAGGGAGAACGCATTGCCAAGCATACTCAATCCTCGGCTTCGCTGGTTCAGCATTTTGATGCTGTCCCTCGTGGCCATCGTCGCCCTGGCGGCCGCCTGCGGCGACGACGATGACGGCGGCACGGCGACCAACACGCCCGGCGCCGGCGAAACGCCAACCCAGAACACTTCCGGGATCCCGGCTGACGTCGGCAAGGACGACAGCGCAGAACTGACTGGCGCCGGCGCCACCTTCCCCGCACCGATCTACCAGGCCTGGTTCTTCGACTACCAGGCGGACGTCGCCTCGGGCGTGAGCATCAACTACCAGAGCATCGGTTCTGGCGGTGGCATCGAGCAGTTCACCTCAAAGACAGTGGACTTCGGCGCCAGCGATGCACCGATGAGCGACGACGATCTCGCCGCTGCTCCAGATGCGCAGCACATCCCAATGGTCCTCGGTTCCGTCGTCGTCACCTATAACCTCGATGGCATCGATAACCCACTGAAGTTCGACGGCGATACCCTTGCCGGCATTTATCTCGGCGATATCACGAAGTGGAACGATCCGGCGATCGCCGCACTAAACCCAGGGGCCGACCTTCCTGATAAGGACATCCAGGTTGCCCATCGCTCCGATGGTTCGGGCACCAGCTATACCTGGACCGATTACCTTACGAAGGTGAGCTCCAAGTGGGCTTCGGAGGTCGGAACCTCGAAGAACCCTGAGTGGCCGGCGGGTCAGGGCGGCCAGGGCAACGAGGGCGTGACGAACTTCGTGCAGCAGACGCCCAATAGCATCGGCTACGTGGAACTTTCCTACGCGATCGTCAACGACCTGCCGTACGCCGACGTCAAGAACAAGTCGGGCAACTTCATCACCCCGTCGCTCGAGTCGACAAGCCTTGCAGCCGCCGGAGTCGACTTCCCTGACGACTATCGGGTTTCGATTACCGACGCCCCCGGGGCAGAGGCCTACCCGATCTCGACGATGACCTACTTGCTCGTCTACAAAACCCTTGGCGACTGCAGCCAGCAGACGCCCCTGGCTCATTTCCTCTGGTGGGTCTTCCATGAGCCGAGCGCGACCGAGACCGCAATGGGCCTCGACTACGCGCCGGTTCCGGAGGAACTCGTTCCGAGGATTGAAGACACAATCAAAAGCCTCAAGTGCGATGGTGGCTCGACTCCGAGCCTGCCGGAGCAGTAGGGAGACGTTCGCGAGTCTGGCCGGCTCCCGAACCTGCACATACGAACTTGACGCGGGGCGAGCAGCGACTCGCCCTGCGTCAATGCCAGAACCATGACGACGAGGAGGCCAGTACCGTTGGCTTTGACCACAAGACCCCCGATCCCGCGAGCGCGAACACTTCAGAACCGCCTGAAGCTCGGGGATTGGCTGTTTACCGGACTCACCGGAGCAGCCGGGACGGTGTTGATTCTGGTCATCCTCGGTTTGTTCTACGAACTCATCACCCGCTCGATGCCCAGCATCCGAGAATTTGGGCTGTCGTTTCTCTGGGACACCACCTGGAACCCTCCCGGCCAGGTGTTCGGAGCCGGGGTGTTCATCGTCGGCACGCTCATCACATCACTCGTTGCCCTTGTGGCGGCTACGACCATCGCGGTCCTGGTAGCGGTATTCCTCGTGGAGATTGCGCCCGGCTACATCGGACGCCCGGTCTCGTACATGGTTGAGTTGCTCGCTGCGATCCCGAGCGTGGTCTATGGGCTCTGGGGCATCTTCGTGATGGGAGTGTTCATCAGGGACCACATGGGCCCCTTCGTCGTGGACTACCTCGGATGGATTCCATTTCTCGATGGGACGCCGCTGATCACGGGGCTTTTCTCTGCGTCTGTGATTCTCACGATCATGATCTTACCTACGGTGATGGCCGTTTCCCGGGACGTCATTGCGGCGGTGCCCGGAAGCCAGCGCGAGGGAATCATGGCGCTTGGCGCCACGCGCTGGGAGATGATTCGGATCGCTGTCCTCCCATATGCCCGTTCGGGCATCATGGGTGCTGCGATCCTTGGGCTTGCCCGCGCCGTGGGCGAGACGCTCGCGGTGACCCTCGTAATCGGCAACCGCGTGGCGATTCCGGAAAATATCTTCGCGCCCACCTACACAATGGCGAGTGTCATCGCGAACCAGTTTCGCGAGGTGGAGAACAGCATGCACAGGGCTGCACTACTTGAGGTCGGCCTCCTGCTCCTCATCCTCACCTTCGTCGTGAATGCGATTGCCCGGCTCCTGGTCTGGCGAGTGACCAAGGGCCAGCGCGTGGTGGTGCAGGAATGAGCGGCCAGGATGCCGGTCCCCAAATGAGTCTCTCGATGACGCCAAGGGCGGTTTCGCTCTACCGCCGTCGAACCCTCGTGGATCGGGCAATGACAGGGCTGATGTTAGTCGCCGTGGTATTGGCCCTGATTCCCTTGTTCCTGATCCTCTTCTACCTCTTGAAAAACGGTATTGCCGGGCTGGACCTCGACCTGGTGACGAAGAACCCAACTGCGCCAGGTCGCGATGGCGGCGGCGTCCGAAACTCAATTGTGGGCAGCGGCATCATGGTTGGCCTGGGGCTGCTGATCGGGGTGCCGGTGGCAATCGGCACGGGCGTGTTCCTCTCGGAATACGGCCAGAATCGAATCGGCGGCGCGCTCCGCTTCCTCATCGAAGTGATGGCGGGCATCCCATCGATTACGGTTGGTCTCTTCGTTTACGGTCTCATCGTCCTTCAGCAAGGCCATTTCTCGGGCCTGGCCGGCGGAATCTCGCTGGCGATCATATTGGTGCCGATTGTCGCTCGGATCACCGAGGAGATGCTGCTCCTGGTGCCTCGCTCAGTGCGGGAAGCCTCTTACGCGCTCGGCGCGCCCCGCTGGAAGACGGTGCTGAGTGTTGTGATGCCGACAGCCCTCCCTGGAATCATTACCGGGGTCGTCTTGGCTCTCTCCAGGATCGCCGGGGAAGCGGCCCCGCTGCTATTCACCACTCTTGGCAACCAGTTCTATACGACCAACATCGAATCAGCGATGGATGCACTGCCTCTGCGTATATTCGTGTACGCCCTGGGGCCTTACGACAATTGGCACGAGCAAGCGTGGGCGATGAGCCTCCTACTCGTGGGGCTGATCCTCCTGGTCAGCCTTGTCATCCGCGCGGTCTTTGGGACACGCGTTACAGTGAGACAGTAGGAGACTGTTAATGGCGGATCAGACCACACTGACGGAACGAACGACTCCGATGCGGATCGCGTCCCGGACGCGGGATTCGGACGCGAACATGTTCGCCGGCGAGCCCGAGATCGCGATCCAGTTGGAGAACGTCTCTGCCTTCTATGGCTCGAAACAGGCCGTCACCGACATCTCCATGGATATCTACAAAGGGCGGGTGACCGCGCTTATCGGCCCATCTGGATGCGGAAAGTCCACGCTGATTCGCACGATCAATCGGATGCACGAAGTCATCGCGGGCGCCAGCGTCAAAGGGAAGATAAGCGTCTTCGGCGACGACATTTATGCTCCGGGCGTCGATCCCGTGCGTGTCAGGCAACGGATCGGCATGGTCTTCCAGAAGCCCAACCCGTTCCCAACGATGTCGATCGCCGAGAATGTGGCGGCCGGCCTCCGATTCCTCGGGATGCGAAACCGATCCGAGATCTCGGATCGCGTGGAGCACTCACTGAAGCGCGCGGCCCTCTGGGACGAAGTGAAGAACGACCTGAAGAAGCCAGGTATCGCACTCTCCGGTGGCCAGCAGCAGCGCCTGTGTATCGCCCGCACCATCGCCGTCGAACCCGATGTTGTCCTCATGGACGAACCCTGTTCCGCCCTTGACCCCATTGCCACCCTGAAAATCGAGGACCTGATCCGGGAACTGGTCGAGAACTACACCATCGTCATCGTGACGCACAACTTGCAGCAGGCAGCCCGCGTGAGCGACTGGACCGCCTTCATGCTGACCGACGAACAGATCACCGGCCATCTCGTGGAGTACAACAACACCGACCTGTTCTTCACCAACCCGCTCGACAAGCGGACCGAGGACTACATCAGCGGCCGCTTCGGTTAAGGTTCGGGCGCGCGGCCGATAGGGCGCATCGGCTTTTGCTAAAGTAAAGGCCCGCTGACCCCTACCGACGGCGGCCAGGAAGGCACGTGCCATGTCTCGCGATCTCTATGAACAGGAACTGACCGATCTGCGTGACTCCGTCGTCGCAATGGGTTCGATGGCCGAAAAGGCCGTACTCGATGCCATGGAGGCCCTCCGCGACGGTGACACCGCCTGGTCCGAAAAGATCGTCGCCGACGATGAGCGGATCAATGCCAAGCGCTTCGAGATCGAGGAGAAGACTCTCTTCGTCATCGCCTCCCAGCAGCCTGTCGCCACCGACCTCCGCCAACTCGCCTCGATCCTCTACATCGTCACCGACCTCGAGCGCATCGGTGACCACGCCGAGGGCATCGCCAAGATCAACCTGATGATGCGCGACGAGATACTCCCCCGGAAACTCGGCTACATTCCCTCGATGGCCGACCGTTCCATCGCCATGCTCCGCAACTCGATGCGCGCCTTCCTTACTCGCGATGTGGACCTCGCCGCCCAGATCTGTGACGCCGACGACGAAGTGGACCGGCTGCAGGACAGCGTGTACGCAGACTGCTTCAAGACGATGATCGAGGACCCAACGTCGGTCGAACGCCAGACCTACTTGCTCTGGACCAGCCACAACCTCGAGCGCATCGCCGATCGCTGTACGAACATCTGCGAGCGGGTCATCTACACCGTCACCGGGCGCATGAAGGAAATCAACGTCTCCAAGTACTAGCAGCGGTCCGCCATGTTCCTCTAACCCGCTGGTTTGCTAGGCTGAATCCTTGCGCGGCGGGCGTAGCGTAGTGGTCTAACGCGTCTGGTTGTGGCCCAGAAGATCGAGGGTTCAAATCCCTCCGCTCGCCCCATCTCCTCACTGCAAGCGGTCGATCACGACGCCGGCGAAGCCGAGCAGCAGCAGAAAGCTCATCGCGTCCGTAATCATTGTCACGAAAATACTCGACGCCAGCGCCGGGTCAGCCCCGAACCGCCGCAGCACGAATGGCACGAGTTGACCGAACAGCGTGGCAAGCGCGCTCGCGATGGCCATCGTGCCAAGCAGGAGGACAGCCAGCGTCAGGTTTTGGGTCAGGACCAGCGCGACGCCCGCGAGCACAGCACCCACGACGATGCCATTAACCAGGCCGACGACCAGTTCCCGGGTGACCCCGATCTTCAACGCCGCATCGGCGCCCGAGAGCGCCATCGTGCGCACCGTCACCGTCGCTGTCTGAGTGCCGGTCACGCCGCTCTGGTTTGCCACCACCGGGAGGAACGCCGCCAGCACGACCGCTCGCTCCAGCGTGGAATCGAAGGCGAGGACAACCAGGCCACCCACGAATGCGGTGAACAGGTTCACGAGCAGCCACGGCAGTCGTAGCCGGATCGTCTCCCTGATCGAACTCCGCGGCGACTCGTCTTCGTCCAGCCCGACCATGCGGTACATGTCCTCGGTCGCTTCGTCCCGCAGTACGTCGATCAGCTCGTCCGCCTCCGCAACTCCGACGAGCGTGCCGGCATTGTCGGTGACCGGCAGGGCAAGGAGGTTGTACCGCTGCAGCACGCGTGCCGCTTCTTCGCGGTCGGTCTCGGCTGGCACGGCGTGGACATCGCGGATAGTGATGTCGATGATCGGCGTTCCCGCCGGCGCCACCAGCAGGTCCCGCAGACTGACAACGCCAATCAGCAGCTGTTCGGGGTCCACCACGTAGAGGTAATACGCACGGTCGGCCGGCGGTTTCCATGCCCGCAGGTATTCGATCCCCTGCTGCACCGTCATGTCGCGTTCGAGTGCCACATAGCTGTGGCTCATCAGGCGCCCGACCGACTCCTCCGGGTACTCCAGGAGTTCGCCGACTTCGGCGCCGCGGTCGAGTTGTTCGAGGGTTTGTTCCCGGTCCCCCGGCTCCAGGATCTCGAGGATCTCGGCGGCGATCCGGTCGTCCACTTCGTCCAGCGCCGCGGGAAGGTCGGGCGTGCCGATCGCTTCGATTAATGGGCGCAGCTGCTCGGTTTCGGCGAACTCCAGCACCTGTCCCTGCGTCTCCGCCGGCAACCGGTGGAGCATCTCGCTCCGCTCCTCGTCGTCGAGGAGCATCGCCAGCTCGCAGACGTCAGACGGGTGCAGCGCTGAGACGACCGTGACGAGCTTGAACCACTCGCTCGCGGCGATGAAACCACGTACGTCGTCCTGCAATTCGTGTGTTATCGCCGCCACGGAATCCTCACACGCGGAGCGTAAAGCATCGCTGGAAATGGGGGACGCGAACTGGTGCACAGCTTGCCTTTTCGGCTAAACTGCGTTATCGCTTGCTCAAATAACTCCAAGCGGAGGCAAGAATGAAGCGCGCCTGGTTATTGCTGCCGCTCGCAGCCCTTGCAACCCTCGCCATCGTCCCACTCACGACCGTCTTCGGAGACGATGGGCCACCCGAGCCCTCGATTTTCGCCGTCGACCTCGGCGCGGGATTCACCTATCAGGGTCTCTTTAAAGATGGTGGCGATCCCGCCAACGGGACGTATGACATCCGCTTCATCCTCTACGACGCCGATTCCGGCGGTACCCAGATTGGGTCGACTGTGACGAAGGAAGACATCACCGTTACCGACGGCCTCTTCACGACGACACTCGATTTTGGCGCCTCGTCCTTCACTGGCGACGCGCGCTGGCTCGAGATCGCAGTTCGCGACGGTGCCTCTACCGACACCTTCACAGTCCTCAACCCGCGCCAGCCCATCACGGCCGTCCCCTATGCCCTCCACGCGGTTACTGCCGGCGGGTTCACGCCCCCGCTCGATGTTTCCGGCTCGCTCGATGGCGACCCGCTCGTAACCGTGACCCAGGATGGCGACGGCGATGGCATGGACGTAACGCGCAACGCGAGCGACGTGAACGGGAATGCACTCGGCGTGACCAACAGCGGCGCCGGAGCTGCGGTCTCTGCAGTCAGCGGTGCTGACGCCGGTATCGGCGTCGACGCGATCGCCAACGGGGTTGGTGGTATCGGCGGCGCATTCGAAGGGGATACCGCCGTCTTGCTCGATGGCGCCGTTCAGGTCGGTGCCGTCTCGCCGGCCGCGTTCAAGATCTATGCGGACACGTCGTCGAACACCTGCGACGCTGGTGCGCCCGACGATGCGCTGATTATCGATAGTCCCCTGGCCAACGGTGACCCATTTGCTCTGATCTTCATCACGCTCGATGGAAACGCAGGCTTCCCGGAGGATGTCCAGTACTTCGTCGACTACGACGCCCCCGGGACCTGCCCCAGTGACCAGTGGGTTATCCGCCGGTTGGACGCCAGCGACTGGGCGGACACCGACACGGTCAACGTCCTCATCATTAACCAGACGGTGATTCAGTAGGAGGTCCACCATGACCCGCATACGTTGGCTTGCCAGCTTTGGCGCGGCGGTGGTGGCGCTGGGATTGCTGGTGGCTGTCGCCCAGCAGGGCGGCAGCTACGAGTTCGTCCGCCATGGCATCCCCGGTGGCGGCGGCAGAAGCACGATGGACGCCTACGAACTCGAGGGCGCCATCGGGCAGCCCTTCGCAGGCAAGGTGCAGGGCAGCGGCTTCGTCCTCGATGGCGGCATCTTTGGCGGCGGCGGCGCCGAGGTTGGTCCCGCGATCAAGAAGCTCTATGCTCCCGCCCTGAGCAGCCAGCCCTAGTCGAACGAGCTGTCCTCGCGCGGTCGGGGATTGCCCTGGAGGGCCGCGATGAGGTCCGCTGCCTCCTGGGCGCTGATCCGGCCTTGCTCCAACAACTGCAGCACCCGCACCTCCTCCGATTCGGTCTGGCGCGACGGCGCGACTCTACCCCTGGCGTTCGGCGGTTGCGGAGCAGAACCCTTCCCGGCTCGAGCAGAAACCGCCGCCCGTCCGATCCCCGTGTTGAGCGTCACCTGGATATCCGCCGCCTCTCCTGCATCCGGGTAGTTCGTTTCGCCTTTGCCCAGTCCGCTCGAAATGTTCGGGTGCACCTTGAGCCCCGGTGGCAGTGTGAGTTCCGCCTGTCCGATCCCAACCTCAATCGAATACGTTCCGTTGCGCGCCTCAGCCACGTCGATCCGCACATCGCCCGTCCCGCAATCGCAGACGACCAGTCCGCTGTGCTCCTTCACGACGATCTGACCGGCGCCTACGTCGACTGTCGCGTCAGCCTGGATTCGCCGGAGGGACACATCGCCAGCACCCACGTCGATCGACACGTCGTCGCACTGGATGTCGTTGAGCATCAGGTGGCCATGCGCCATGTCCACCTGCAGGCTCGAGAAGCCCGGACTGAGCCGCACGATCGTGTCCGCACCCTTCCGGCGTCGGAAGAGCCTGCCAAGGCTCAACCGCACATCCACGACCATGCGGTCGCCGTCACGCCTCACCGAGAGGTCTGGCGGCGACTTGCTTGCGCTTGCTTCCACCCCTGGTGTCTCGCCATCGGCGCAGGGCCGGATCGTCAGCCTTCCCGCCGTCTGCTTCACGAGGACGACGCGCACGCCCTCCACATCGAGTGCCCCATGCACCGAGGCGCCATCGCTTGGTGGGTCGAATCCGAACGCGGATTGCGGTCCATGGCGCCGCGTTTCGCGGTGTATCTTCGTCGCCTCCGCGCGGATCCGCTTGGCCTCGTCGCGTGCCTCCCTTGCTGCCTCACGTGCCAGGCGTGCGGCTTCCCTCGCAATGTCCCGGGCTTCCTCAGCTGCCATCCCGAGCACCTACATCCCGGAGTTGTTCCGTCGCTTCTGCAGCGCTGAGCCTGCCGGCGCTGAGGTCATCGAGGATCTTCTGCCGTCGCGCTCCAAGGTCCTCTTCTTGCGTTTCGAAGCCCATCGAGACCAGCACGTCGCTCAGGCGCGACACGACTGTGGGGTACGAGAGGCCGAGTTCTTCCTCGACGTCCTTGATCTTGCCACGCGCCCTCAGGAATACCTCCACGAATGAGAGTTCCTCCCGCGAGAGCCGTGCCAGGGGGCCCTGTTCAAAACGACCCTCGACGGACACACCACAGGCGGGGCATTCAAGCCGCCGCACTTCAAGCGACGATGAGCAGCTGGGACAGGATCCTACGAGTTGTGCCATCTGTGCCTCCTCTGGGCGTCCGCCGGAATTCGGGCAGGCCGTGTCGCCCACTGTTCGATCCAGTGCGAGGCCCGGTTCACGCCCCCGGCTGCCAGCGCGATCGCGCTGAGAAGCCCCAGGTCCTGGCCGCCCCCGTAGCGTTCTCGCTCGTGGCGGAGCTCGGCCGTACGGATCCTCGCCTGTTCTTCGAATCCAATTATGTCCTGGTACACCCTTCGTTCCTTATCGCCTTCCCACGCGTTGTGAGGATTATCTGATTAGGACGCACAGAAATCAAGGTGTTACTTAATATTATTCACATATGACCTGATGGAGCCAGTGTTGGGCGGAACCCTGAATGTCTCGCGGGACACACCGATATTCACGCCCGAAGGTTCCGGCCCATGCTCCCACACCCGTACGATGGAGCGCATACACCCGGAGAACGACTCGTGCTGTTCCGCAAACCCAGAACCGATAGCTCCCCCAACGACGCACCCCCCGCTCCCCTGGCGGACGACATCCGCGCCGCTCAGCCCGCCGGTGACGCCGGGCAGCGTCCAACTCTTGGCCAGGTGAGGGCAATGAAGCGCCAACTCAGCTCCAGTGATGTGCGCACCGACCGCCTCGTCCGCCAGCTCCGCGACGAGATCGACGGCGTCCGCAACATCCTTGATGAGTTTGCCGAAGACCAGGAGCAGCTCCTCCTTGCTGACGTCGACCAGGTCGCTGAAGACCCCAGGGCGGCTGCGTCGCTGCCGGGCCCCCTTCTTGTTCGCACCATCCTTGCCCTTGCCGACGAGCGCGACGAAGCCATCGCTATGGCTGAGCTTGCTGCCGCCGACATGAAAGAACTGGAAGCGGAGGTCCAATCGTTGCGATTGGTCGAAGCGGGGCTCCGAGGCCGGCTGGAGACGTTCGATGACGTCATCGCTGCCCTCCACAACAACCTCGAGGATCTTCGCTTTGCACGAGACCACGCCCTTCCCGCCGAGCCCGTGCGCCCCCGCCTGAAAGCCATCCACGACAGCGACGATGACGCCGAAGCCGCGTCCGGGCGCGCCTGAGATGGCGATCCGGCGGCCCGTCCCCATGCGCCGCACGACCCACGACGACCTCCTCCGCGAGGCAGCCGAGCTGCGGGAAGTCGCGCAGTCGCGCTACAGCGAAGTCGACCTCCTCGTCGCAGCCCTTCGCGAACATATCGCCGACCTCCGCCAGGAACGTGATCGCCTGGTCTCTGAGCTCGAACGCTCAAGAGAAAACGAAGCGAGCCTCCGCGACGACCAGCGCCGCCTGACTGCCGACTGGTTGTGGCGGGGAGTGAAACCGCCCCACGACGCCCGCTAGCCGAGAAGCTTCAGAGCGTCTACCGGTTCCCCGTCGATCAGCCGGAGCACGAAGCCTTCGCTCTCGAGCGCTGCACTCGCGTCCTCAACCAGCGATGCAAGCGCAGCCCTGGCCGCCTTCTCGGCTGCATCGGCTCCCTTTCGCTCCTCTGACACAATGCCGATGACGCCGCGGCCTTGTCGTCCCATTTCCTTGCTAAGCGCCTCCACGAACAGGTACGGCACGGTGAGATTCGCCGTCAGCACCGGTCCCCATTCATCCGCGGAGAGTTCGGCAAACGGCGCCTCGGAACGAACGCAGGTAGAGGCCACTGCAATGTCGCACGATCCCAGTTCGTCCATCACCCGCGCAGCGAATGCAGCCATGGCGGTTGGCTCTGTCGCGTCCATCGCCACCACAAACTGCCGCGTCCCGATCGACCAGACCTCGTTAGCAATGCTCGCGACCCGAAACTCGTCGTCGGGAGCCACCGTCGCCAGCGCGATGTCAGCGCCCGCTTCTGCGGCTTCAACGCACAGCGCGCGATCCGCATCCGTTCCGCGGCAGAGCACGGCAAGCACCTTACCTTCGAGTGCGCCCACCTAGCCCAACACCACGAGGATGAGCGGGATGATTAGTCCAGCCAGGGCAAGGAGCCCAAGCGCCACGATTGCGCTACTCCAATCGAACGAGCGCACCCTGCCCGCGTAATATCGTTGCTCCCACGAGCCATCCAGCAGGTCGAGGTCGCGCGTATCCGGGCCGGGGGCACCGCCGTCGAAGTCGTCCCAGCCATCGTCTTGGTCGTCGAGGCCAAGAGCGAACGTGTCCTCTTCGTCAGGCTGCGTCATGCCTCGATGTTAAAGGACGGCCGGGCCCTCGTCGTCGCGCTCAAACAGGTCCCACTCAAATCGCCGCGGCAGCGTGAAGCCCCCATGACCAATGCCGATCGCAGCGGTTGAAAACAGCCACGCAAGCACGGCCAGCCAGTAATAATCGTCTGCCGCAAGCATGATCGTTCCCGCGATACCCCACCAGCCTGCTGCCGCGATTCCCCTGCTCTGTCCGCGCCAGCTGTTCGCCACCGTCGCCGCCGTCAGGAACGCGAAAATGCAGATCCACGTCGCATCGCCATCGCTGCGGACCGCAGCTGCCCCGGTGACTCCCCAGGCAACGGCGATCCCAATGCCGAGAAGCCACGCCGTTCGTCGCATCGCGCTGTAGACGACCGCGCCCGTTGCCAGGAAGGCGAAAATCGCCATCCACTCGCTGTTGCCATTCGCGCCTACCGCAAAGGCGGTGCCGGCCCACACGGCGATCAACGCGATCAGTCGAGCGATGCCCAGCCGCCGCCACATACCGATGCCTACGGCGCCGCTTGCCAGGAACGCGAAGATCAGCGTCCACCATGCGTCGTGGTTCACAATGACGGCGGGGATCATTGCGGCCCAGATAGCCACCAGCGAGAGCAGCGAGGTGGCCTTGATCGTCACTTCACGAAGCCCCGCTCATCGCGGATTTCCGGCTCGGACACGCGCGCCCGCCCATCCCCGAATTTGCCGTCGCGCCAGTTGAGCGCTGCCTTCAATCCCTCTTCCCGGGATCGTTTGCCGAACTCGGCCACGGCTGGCGACAGGTGCGCACGGGCGTCGTTCTCGACGCCGAGGCGCTGCATCGTTCGCGCTCCCATCAACTCCAGGCCGATGTTCACGATGCGCTTGTTTGCGGTCAGCAGGTCCGTGTCGATCATCGCCATCCGGTCCGCCAGCTGCTCTACCTCGTTCTCCAGCAACTCGGCCGGTACGGCCTTGAGGACCGCTCCGATCTTCGCCGCGTCGGCGCCACTAATCGTGTCGCCCGTCAGAAAGAGCCGCTTCGTCCACTGCGGACCCACGTGGTACAGCCACATCTGGTTCGGCAGCGATCCCATTGCCCGCGCCGCCGGGAATCCCATCAACGTGTCTTCGGCGGCGATGATGATGTCGCAGAGCAGTGCGAGGTCAGTACCACCCGCCAGGCAGTACCCATGGATCTGGGCGATCACGGGCTTATGCATGTCGAAGATCGCCATCCGCAGCCGTTGCGACTTCTCCATCCGCCAGGCGTCGTCGTCGAATGTCCGGCCGGTCCGGTAGTTCTTGTTGGGATCGGCCTCCATCCGCGGCCGGTTCGGCGTGATGTCATAGCCGGCGCTAAAGGCCCGGCCCGCCCCCCGGATGATCACGACATGGACATCGTTATCGTTGTCCGCCTCCCACAGCGCGACGTTCAACTCTTCTTGCAGCTCGTTCGAGAGCGCGTTGAGCTTCTCCGGCCGGTTCAGCGTGATTCGCGCCCGCCCCTTCTCGACTTCATAGATGATCGTTTCGAATTCCACGTTCCACCTCCAGGAGCGCCGATTGTAGCGGCTGGCGGGGGCTCCCTGTTGGCTCCGTAAAATCCCGGTGTTCGTGGACGTCGAACCGGTGGTACAATTTACGTTGAGTTGCAGCGCCAGAACGCATTTTCGCCGGGTACATCTTTTCCGATTGCTCTGATCACGCCGGCCGGTGCTCCAACACACTCGACCCCTTGCTCACCGGACCGCGCCCTTCGCGACCGGGTGGCTCTGCGGGTCGCCCGAGAATCGCGAAAGGAAGACAACACACTCTGATACTCTCACGCCTTTTCGGACGGAAGTCCGAACCCGAATCAGTGACGACAGACTCCGGCACACGCGGAGGCGGCTCAGTCGCCGTCGCCGAGCGCCCAAAATCTCCGCCGCAACACACCGAAACATCCTCCCCCGACCGCAATCGCACGCATCGCGCCACCGACGCCGAAACAACAGCTCCTCGGCGGCGCCGTAGCCGCGGTGGCCGTCGCCGCAATCGCTCTGGTGAGACAGCAACCGGCGAACAGGCCGAACGCCAGCCGCAGCGCCATGGCCCGGCCACCTTCGATGGGCCCCTCCCTGAAGCATTCGCCGCTCTCGGCCTCGACAACACATCGCTCCAGGCGGTAGCAGCCCTCGGGTTCACGGAGCCCACTCCCATCCAGGAGCGCGCGCTCCCGGTCCTTCTCGAAGGCGGAGACGTCGTGGGCATTGCCCAGACCGGGACCGGCAAGACCATCGCCTTCGGGCTCCCCCTTGCCGGCTCGATCGACCCCACCGACAACCGCGTCCAGGCAATTGTCCTTGTCCCGACCCGCGAGCTCGCCACACAGGTGCTCGAAGTCATGGACCACCTGAGCCGTTACTTCGACTTCACCGCCATGGGACTCGTCGGCGGTAAGCGCATCGCCGGCGACCTCATCCGCCTCGAGAAAGGCGCCCATGTAGTCGTCGGTACCCCCGGCCGCGTCATCGACCACATCAAGCGCGGTACCCTCAATCTCCGCGCCGCCAAGTTCGTCGTCCTCGACGAAGCCGACCAGATGCTCGACATCGGCTTCCTCCCCGACATCAACTACATCCTTCGCTGCGTGCCCAAACAGCGCCAGACGGCCCTCTTCAGCGCAACCATGCCGATGAGCATCAAGAAGCTCGTCTACCGCTACATGGACCGCCCCGACGAGATCCTCGTCGACCCCGAACAGCGCACCGCCGAGGGCGTCGACCAGCAGTACTGCGAAGTCAGCGAGCGCGACAAGATCCTCGCCCTCCAGTACCTCTTCGAAGAGCGCGGGCTCGGCCGTTCCCTCATCTTCCGCAAGACCAAGATCGGTGTCGACCGCCTCACCAGCCAGCTCCGCGCCGCCGGCGTTGGCGCTCAGGCCATCCACGGCGACCTCCACCAGGGCGAACGCGACCGTGTGATGAAGGACTTCCGCGAAGGCCGCCTCGAGTTCCTTGTGGCCACCAACGTTGCTGCCCGCGGTCTCGACATCCCCGACATTCAGCACGTCATCAACTACGACGTCCCCCAGAACTCCGAGGAATACATCCACCGCATCGGTCGCACGGCGCGCGCTGGCAAGCGCGGCTACGCCATTACCTTCGTCGGCGAATGGGACCTTGACGCCTGGGAAAAGCTCATCCACGACCTCGGCGAAGAACGGCCGGAGTACCTGGAATTACCGGCCCGTTGGGACTAGGCGGAGACTAGGCCCGCGGTGGATCGTTATGGTGCCGTCCTGGAGGTGGCATCATGCGAGTCCTCGTCACCGCGGCATCCAAACACGGCGCCACGTCCGAAATAGCTGATGCCATTGCGGATGAGCTGCGCTCCGCCGGTCTCGAAGCCGACACCCGTGAGCCACACGACGTCCGCACCGTCGAGGGCTATGACGCCCTTGTCCTGGGTAGCGGCGCCTACTACGGCCACTGGTTGAAAGAGGCGAAAGAGTTCGCCGAACGCATCGAGAGTGAGCTGGGCGACCGCCCCGTCTGGATCTTCACGAGCGGACCAATTGGCGATCCTCCAAAGCCCGACGACGAGCCGCCCGACGTAGCCGAAGTCGTCGAGGCCACACACGCTCGCGAGCACCCCGTGTTTGCCGGCCGCATCAGGCGCAAAGGTCTCGGCCCTCTCGAGCGGACCATCATCTCCGCCATGCACGTAAAAGAGACAGACAACCGGGATTGGGCCGAAATCCGGGCGTGGGCCCGGGAGATAGCGCGACAGCTCTCTGGGTCGCCTGCACCCACGTAAGCGGAACATTTCCCCGGTCATCGGGCGTTGTAATGGTTAGTACCCGCCGGAGCCTGCCCAGTGACTCCTCACGAGCCCAACCTCTCGCATACCGATGCCCGGGTCCTTGAGTGGCTCCGCGAAGGGCGACAGCACGCCGAAATAGCCGTGCGGCTGGGCCTGACCATCGGCGAAACGAAGGAGAAGATAGCTCGCCTCCAGGCGCGGGTAGGGGCCGCGACCGCACGGAATTGGTGCAAAGACTGGTCCCGGCATCGACGGAACCCGCTCCCGACTGGTCGCGCCCGCCGGAGCCAGCGCCGGGAGATGAACCAGGGCACCCGGCCAACCCGCCCGGACCGCCGCCACCCGGTCGCCACACTCTGCGTGTCGTGACGCTGGCTGCAGCCGCGGGCATTGTTGTGGCCGGCGTCGCCCTTGCGGGTGCCGCATTCCTGCTCAACCGCGGTGAGGATGACCAATCGGCCGCCGCCGAAACTGCGACCCCCTCCTCGGCAACCGTCCCCGCCGCCGAATCCACGGCGTCGCCGTCGCCCCATCCTGGCGTGGACGCTCTCCAGCGCACCGGCGACGACGAATGGCAGATCACGCACTACCACGATGGCGACACCACGAACGGCCCCTACGGCATCTTCTTCATGGACACCACATCCGGCGACGCCACCGGTTATCAGGTCATTTCGCCAGACGTTGCTTCCTACTATTCGTACTCGGCCGGTCGTGGAAACCGCCTCGTCTTCGCCACCGGCGACGGGTACACAAGAATGCTCGACCGAGAAGAAGGTCGTTCATGGGAGTGGCTCCAGGAGACGCTTTCGGTGTCCGCTGCGAGTGGCCGGTACGTCCTCCTGAACGAGACGCAGCGCATCTCCGCCGAGCAACAGCCAAACGCCACGACCCGCTTCCTCCTCCTTGACGTCGACCAGATAACGTCGCCTGGCACCCGGCCCGCCGCCGTCGCCTCCTTCGACCTGCCGGTCGAGGGCCGATTCTCCGTCACCGGTGCCCAACTCACCGCCGATGGCGCCCACGCCGTCATCATGGTCGCCCAGCTCGACGGGCGACCCCCACGCGACGTCTACATCGTCGACCTGCCGGGCGGGGACGCCACCGTCATCGCCACAATCGCTGCCGAGTACCAGTGGGTCCGAAGCCTCGAGCTTGCGCCCGACGAAGCCAGTTTCTCGTTCATGCAGACGCGCTATCCGCAATTGAAAGACGACCCAACGCAGCCCGGAGCTGTGATGGCTAGCAGCTATGACTGGAGTGGGCGACTGTTGGCCCGCCTCGACCAGGAGGGCGCCACGGGTCCCGAACGTGTCGAGTTCTCGCCCAATGGGAACTACGCCATCGCCGAATCGACGATCGGGACAGGTGGCTCCGGTGAGTCACCCGAACGATGGCCCGTCATCACTGTCTACGAGCGCCAGAACGCAACGTCGTGGGCGCCGCTCTGGCGGGTGAAGAGCGCCACGATGGTCGCAGGAGACAACCTGGAAGGTTCTCACTGGCTGGCCGACTCCTCAGGCTTCATCGCCAACATCGAGGGACCTCAGGACGCTGTGCCCGGTTACCCAGCAGCAGTCGCGGCGTCTTTCTCCGTCGTATCGGGAGCGCACATGTCCCTTCCCATCGACCCCAGTGCGACGGACAATCCATGGTTCCGCTCACCCGCTGTCCTCCCCAATCCGCTGAACGCCGATGTCCTCAGCAACCAGCGCACCTCGCTCTACAACGCGACCACGGAAGAGTGGCACGCGCTGACGGCCAGCTCGCTGCCCTCACACCTCGACCCGTGGAACGGTTCCGCCACTGAGATGGTTTTCGCCATCCCGGATGGTGGCCACGACGGCGGCTGGACGTCCATCCTCCTGCCGCCTGTCATCGAATATCCGCCCTTCGACCTTGGGAACGCGATCACACTCACCGTGCGCGGCGATGGCGAGTGCCTCCGCATCCGCGGCAAGCCCGGCACCACCGGCGAGATCCTCGGCTGCCTCGACGACGGCGCCGACGTCACGCTGGCAACTCCCGCCTGGACCTCCCCGAACATCACCGGCGACTGGCCCGCCGACCAGCCTTTCGAAGGCGAAACCGTCCACTACAACCGCGACGACAACCTCCGCTTCGCTTACGTCTCGTCTCGAGACTTGGAAGGCTGGGTCGCGCTCGACTTCCTCGCCTGGCCGTCGCCCCACTAGGTCGGATCGCGTGGGACCGTAGTTGGCCTTACCCCGCCACGACTCCATTCCGCAGCACACCTGCCCCTGTCACCTCGATCTCCACAACATCGCCCGGCTTCAGTGCCTGGGGGCTGCCCGGCGTGCCCGTATAGATGATGTCCCCGGGCAGAAGCGTCATCACGGCCGAGACCCACTCAACCGTGCCGGCGATGTCCATGATCAGCTCGTCCGAGGCGCCATGCTGGACCTCCGTGCCATTCACCCGCGTGCGCATCTCAATCTTGCTCGCGTCCAGCCCGGTCACGATGCTCGGGCCGAAGATGCCAAAGGTGTCCGAGCCTTTCGCCCGCCACCACTGGCCGTCGGCTGCCTGCCATTCCCGGGCCGAAACGTCGTTGCCGCAGGTGTAACCGAAGATCACCGACTCCGCGTCCGCGCGGGAGACGCCCTTCGCCTTCTTGCCGATGACGATGACGATTTCGCCCTCCGGGTCCACCCGTCCTGCGTCCTTCGGCAGCACGATGTCATCGCCAGGTCCGGCGATGCTGCTAAGCGGCTTATGAAAGAGGGTCGGGGGGTTCGGCACAGGTCGCCCACCGAGGTGGCTCTTGTAGTTGAGGCCAACGCAGACGATCGAGCGCGGCTCAGTCGGCGGAAGCAGCCGCACGCTCGAAAGCGCAACGGTCTCTCCGGTCGCCTTCGTTTGTTCCCAGAACGGCTCCTCGATAACGCGGATGGTCTCCCCTTCAAGGAGCCCCGCTCCCCTCGTCCCATCAGACCGGCGAAAACGTACGTAGTTGGCCACGGGCCACCTCCTCTTTGTGGGAGGGAGTCTACAGGCCGCGTGCAGCCGCGAGGATCGCGTCCTCCAGCCCTGCCACATCCCGGACTTCGGCATCCGCCAGGTCGTCGAGGCAGCGCGGTTGCTGGTCGATGTGGCGGCCGGTGCGGAACAGGATCGTGTACATCCCGAGCGCGTTGGCGGGGGCCACGTCGTTGTCGATCCGGTCGCCCACCATGATCGTGCGCTCCGGTGAAACGCCCAGGTCTTCGCAGGCGCGGAGGAAGAGCCGGACATCGGGCTTCCGGTAGCCGTGGTGGCCGCTGACCTCCCTGTGCGAGAAGTAGTGGCCGATACCAAGCTCATCGAGTTTCGCTACGGTGCGGGCCGGCTGGTTGGCAGCCAGCCCGAGGCGCAGCCCCTCACCCTGGAGCCGTCGCGAGCAGTTCCGGGATGCCCACCCTCAGCTCGAACTCCCGGTCCGGCACGCTGAATCCGCGAAACCGTTCGGCCATCTCCACGTTCCCCCCGCAGAGATCCCAGAAGATGGCCTGGTAGGCGTTACTCGCGAAGGTGTCGACCGCCCGCCTGTTGGCAGCCGCATACTCGGCGTCTGTCACCTGCACCCCTTCGGCGGCTAGTGCGGCGCGGATACGACGGTCGATCAGCGCTTCTGCGGAATGCTCGGTATCGAGCGGACCACCGACATCAAAGAGGACGGCTTGAGGCTGCACAGCGCCCAATACCTTAGACCCCAGAATCCACTGTGAAAGTTTGCTTTACCCACGACCCTAACCGGCACATACTTCGCTGCAGCATATTTTTGCCGACTCGCGGAGGAAACCATTGACCACACTCAAATCGAATCTGTCGACCCTGGCCGGTCGCCTGGCGTCACGGCGCCTGTTGGCGGGCATTGCCCTCGCGGTTGTCATGGCGGCCGTCGCCATCGCGACACCATTTGCCGTCCACACCGCTCGCGCTGACGACCCCGCGGAGATTGCCGCTCGTGCGGGCGGTGGCGAGGCTGGCTACTCGGTCAACCTTTACCTGCCCCAGGCAATCACGATCCATACAGGCGATACCGTCACATTCTCGTTCGATTGGTTCGAGCCTCACTCTGTGACCTTCGGTACGCCCACCGGCGACCCCACGGCGCCTTCCGTCCCGCTTGACGCGCCCTACGTCTTCGACGGCTCCAGCTACTTCAGCTCAGGCCTTCTCGGCCCCGGCTATTCGGACGTTACGACCTTCTCGGTCCAGTTCGCGGCTGCCGGCGACTATCAGATTTATTGCGCCATTCACCCGTTCATGACCGGCGACATCACCGTCGTCGACACGGGGGATGTGCCGACACAGGAAGAGCTCGATGCAACGGGCGACACGGAATATGAAACCGAACTCGCGGCCGCCAAGGCTGCCGCGGCCGTTCTCGCCGCGGCTCCTGTGACCTCGACCGACAACGGTGATGGCACCAAGACCTACGATGCGGTCGTCTCTGGCGCCCTCATGAACAGCGACGTCATGCAGTACTTCCCGCCGTCCCTCACCGTCCAGGAAGGGGACTCCGTACGGTTCACGAACTCGACCCCCGTGCCGCACACCGTCACCTTCAATCCTCAGGACTATCCTGGAGGCGACCCTTTCGAATCGGAGCAAACGTCGCTTCCTGATGGCTTCGATGGGTCCGGCCTTGCCAACAGCGGCATCATTGGCCAGGACTTCCCCCTGGGGGTCTCCTTCGAAATGAAGTTCACGACGCCGGGCACGTTCACCTACGTCTGTTTGCTTCACTCGGAAGAAGGCATGGTCGGTGACATCGTCGTTGAAGCGGCGACTGCACCAACGCCATCGCCTACGGCCAGCCCGAGCGCCACGGCGACGCCGAATCCGACCGCAACGCCGGCGCCGACCGCCACGCCAACAACGGCTGCGCCTGCACCGCCTGCCACGGGCACCGGCCACAGCGGCGGCAGTAGTGACATGCTTGCCTGGTACCTGGCTGGCATGGCCTTCCTGCTCATCGGCGGCTCGGCCGTGATGGCTGCCCGCAGGAGCTAAGCGCTCCGGATATTCGTGCAAAGGGCCGGGAGAGCATCCCGGCCCTTTGTTTGTGTGGAGGAAGGGTTGTGAGAGTCCTGTTCGTACTTGCCACCGTGGTCGGCTCCGCCTTCATGGTGGCTTGCAGCGGTGGCAGTGGCGATGACGCCACCGCGACGGCGACGGCCCCGCTCGTGACTGCGACCGCGACCAGCGTCGATGGTTCGCCGACAGTCGCATCTCCATCGCCGACGGTCACGACGACGAAACCGGCCGGCACGGCCACGGCCACACCCACGGCATCGGCGACATCCACCCCTTCGCCAACCTCGCCCGCCGGCCCGACGAAGACACCGGTGCCCCCGACTGCGACGACGGCACCATCGCCGACGCCTGCATTCCCCCTCCATGCGACCATTCAGATGGTCGGGAACGTGAAGTACCGGTTCTCGCCGTCACAGGTGGAGATCGGCCAGGGTGGTTCCGTCACCTGGGAATGGGTCGCCGGGATTCATAACGTCATGGGCGACACCGCCGGCAGCCCCATCAGCGAACCTACTCCGACCGGCGATCCCGGGCACACCTACACCGCTACGTTCCCTGCAAAGGGAACATTCGCGTTCCACTGCGACGTCCATCCAGCTGACATGAAAGGGACAGTGACCGTGCGCTAAAACGCCCGGTCGATGCGGGTGCCGACGTTCGGGTCAAGGGCTCGTTCGACGTCAGCCTGGACCTTAAGGTTCGCGCGCAACGCGGCAATCTGAGCCTGCCGAGCCCGCCGCTCCACGATAGCGCCCGCCGGGTCGCGGAGGGGATCCGCCTGTGTGGGACCGGATATTGCTGAGACGAGCGGCTGCATCGCCGACTATTGTCCCTGAGAACGGGGTAACCATGTGGTGGCAGTACGGTGACGGTCCGGCGACAACCACGCTGCAGCGGGAGCAACCCATTCTGGCCCGGTCAGTGAGCGGTCTCTCGCGCCGCGCGCCTGCAACGGGGGTATCATCGGCGCCCGGGACGGAGAAACTCGCACATGGGACACTTCGATGACAAGGTCGCGCTGATTACCGGCGCCGGTTCCGGAATCGGACGTGCGGCTGCCGTACGCCTGGCACGCGACGGCGCAGATGTCTGCATCGTCGATATCGACCAGGACGGCGCTGACGAGACAGCTTCGATGGTCCGCGAGTTTGGTCGCGACGCCATCGTTGCCCGGGCGAACACTGCCGCAAAGGGGCAGGTCCAGGACGCGGTGGCACGCTGTGCCAACGAACTCGGTGGTGTCGACATTGCCTTCGCGAACGCCGGTATCGCCCGTGGCGCGCCACTGCTCGAGATGGAACTGAAGGACTGGCAGGACCAGCTCGATGTCAACCTCACCGGTGTTTTCCTCACCGTCCAGGCGGCCGCCCAACAGATGGCCAAACAGGGACGAGGCGGTCGCATCGTCTGCACCGCGTCCCTCGCTGCCGAGACAACGGGTCCCGGTATCTGGTCCTACTCGGCCACGAAGGCCGGTGTTCGGATCATGGTTCGAGGCTGGGCCCAGGAGCTCGGCCCCCACGGCATCACCGTCAACGCGATCGGCCCCGGCGTCATCGACACCCCGCTCGCGGCAGGTCTTGCCGGCGGTGAAGGTGGCCCCATCCGCCAGGCACTGGAGATCAGAACACCCGTCGGCCGCGTGGGCCGGCCCGAGGACATCGCAGGGCTGGTCGCCTTCCTTTGCGGTCCCGATGGCGAGTTTATGACCGGCAGCTACCTGATCATGGACGGCGGCCTTCGCGATGCCCGAGCCCGCCAGGACGAGGCCGGTACGCCAATCGCCGAAGAGCGCATGGCCATGGCTATGCAAAGCATGGACCGGCGGCGCAAACTCCAGCCCTTGATTGACGAACGATGACCGCCGCCGACCTCTGTTTCCTCACTGCTCGCGAATTGGCGCGGATGATCCGCGAGAAACAGGTCTCCGCTCTTGAGGTCATGGTGGCCCACCTCGCCCAGATCGAACGCGTGAACCCTATCGTTAACGCGATTCCGACCCTGCTCCCCGATATCGCCATCGCTGGGGCGAAAGCCGCTGATGCCGCGCTGGCGAATGGTGCTGCCGTCGGGCCGCTCCACGGCCTTCCGATTGCCCACAAGGATCTCGTGGACACGAAAGGCATCCGGACCACCTACGGCTCTCCCATCTACGCCAACCACGTCCCCGACCGGGACGCGCTCATCGTCGAACGCATCCACGCCGCGGGCGCCATCACCATCGGCAAGACCAACACCCCTGAGTTCGGCGCCGGCTCACAGACATTCAACAAGGTGTTCGGCGCAACCCTCAATCCCTACGACACCACGAAAACCTGCGGGGGTAGCAGCGGCGGCGCCGCCGTCTCACTCGCTACCGGCATGCTGCCCATCGCTGACGGCAGCGACACTGGTGGCTCATTGCGCAACCCCGCCAATTTCAACAACGTCGTTGGCTTCCGAACTTCGCCCGGTCGCGTTCCGATGTGGCCAGCCTCCGTGCCGTGGTCGCCGCTCAGCGTCCAGGGCCCCATGGCTCGGACGGTGGGCGATGTCGCCCTCTTTCTCAGTGTCCTCGCCGGCTTCGACTCGCGGTCGCCGATTGCCCTCGAAACTCCCGGTTCTCAGTACGCCCGGCCGCTGGACCGTGACTTCCGCGGCGTGCGCATCGCCTGGAGCCGCGACCTTGGCGGCCTACCTGTCGACCCCAGGGTTACCGCCGTCATCGACGCCCGGCGGCGCGTCTTCGAAGACCTCGGCTGCATCGTCGAGGATGCCGATCCCGATCTCGCTGGCGCCGACGAAGCCTTCAAGACCTGGCGCGCCTGGCGTATGGAAGCGGCACGCGGCGAGACCGTCCGCACCCGGCGCGACCAGGTGAAAGAAACAGTCATCTGGAACGTTGAGGAAGGGGCGAAGCTCACGGGTCCAGACATCGGCCGCGCGGAGAAGCTGCGCGCCCAGATCTTCGACCGTATGCACGACTTCATGTCCTCGTACGAGTTCATCGTCTGCCCCGTGAACCAGGTCCCACCGTTCGACGTGACCACCGAATACGTCACGGAGATCAACGGTATTCAGATGGGCACGTACATTGATTGGATGCAGTCCTGCTCGCACATCACGGTGACCAACCACCCGGCCATCTCCGTCCCCGCCGGCTTTACGCCGGAGGGCCTTCCCGTCGGCCTCCAGATCGTTGGGCGCTTCCGCGACGACTTCGGCGTCCTCCAGCTGGCAAACGCCTTCGAGGCTGCCACGGACTTCTGGCGACATCGCCCACCGATAGCCGGGTGACGGCGCCTCTCTACGTCCCCTGGGACCTGCACTTTGTCCTCGCCGATCCCGGGAAGCTCGTATTGAGCCTCGAATACGACAGCGTCGCCCGTCGCCTGCAGGCCACCCTTACGAACTCGGGGACCGAACCTGTGGTGCCGCGAGATGTTCTCGCCACCGCCGCCTGCAACGAGCCGCTCGTCGACGGTTGGGCCGACCTCCACGGCCGAAGCATGACCGAGGACGCCCTCGTCCGCCGCTTCGGTGCCCCGCCCGAAGCGGGGTACAGCGGGCACTATCTCCGGGCCGGTGGATATGTGTCGCGCGAAGCGATCGCTCTGCAGCTCTCCGCCCGGACGACACCCGCACTTGTCATCGGCTCCCTTCGCCAGGACCGGTACTTCACGGACTTCGAACTCGACGCCGACGCGGAGGAAGAGACCCTCTCTGCCGTTTCGATTCGCTGGCGGCTCGAAGCCACGGCTATCGCGCCCGGCGAGTCGCTCGCTCTTCCTCCGCTCTTCTTTGTCGAAGGACAGGACGCGACCGCCATGCTCGGCGACTACGCCGATGCCGTGGCCGAGGAGATGGGCGCCCGAGTTGCCGAGCAGGTCCCGTCTGGCTGGTGCAGCTGGTACTTCTACTACAACCGCGTCTCGGAAGCGGACATTGTCGCAAACCTCGCCGCCATGAGGGCGACCGGTCATCCTGCCGACTACGTCCAGATCGATGACGGTTTTCAGTCGCACACCGGTGATTGGCTCACCCCAAACGACCGCTTCCCCGGCGGCATGGAGGCGCTTGCCACCCAGATCGCCGAAGCCGGCTACCGTCCCGGGCTCTGGCTCGCTCCCTTTGTCATGCACCGCGACTCAGCTGTCTTGCGCGAACACCCGGACTTCGCCCTCAAGAAGAGTGATGGCTCCCGCCTGGAAATCGACACATGGCTGGGGCCGGTCGCCGTCCTCGATTGCACCAACCCCGACGCCGAAGCCTGGCTCCGCAACGTGATCCGGACCGTCGTCCGCGGTTGGGGCTACACCTTCCTCAAGCTCGATGCGCTCATCTATGCCGCCCAGCCGGGCGACGACGTGGACTATCACGTCCCCGGTACGACCGGCCCCGGCAACCTCCGCGCCGGCCTCGAGATCATCCGCGACGAAGCCGGGGATCGGACGTTCCTCCTTGGCTGCACCTGCCCTTTCGGGCCTGCCATCGGGCTCGTCGACGCTATGCGCGTAGGGCCGGACGTGAAGGCCGTGTGGACTGACGGCACCCGCCCCTCTGTGCGCCACGCCATGCGCATGTCGCTTCAGCGAAACTGGATGCACCGCCGCTGGTGGCTCAATGACCCGGACTGCCTCGTCCTCCGCGACACCGAGACGGAGCTGAGCGAGGCAGAGGTGCGGTTCCTCGCGACCGCGGTGGCGTTGTCCGGCGGCCTCGCCGTCACCAGCGACAATCTCCCTGCCCTCTCGGCAGAGCGCCGTCAACTCACGAATACGCTCATCCCGCCCGCGGGCGTCGCCGCGCAGCCGCTCGACCCGGGCGAGGGCCCCGTTCCCGCGGCCTGGCGAGCAAGGCTCGACGAGACGCGGTCGCTCGTTGGCGTCCTCAATTGGGGCGAAACGTCGCGCTGGATCTCAGTGAATGAGTACCTTTTCCCCGGTGAGATGGCCTTCAATCCCTGGACCGGCCAGGTGTTGGGCAAGGGTGACCTTTTCCTCCGGCCCCATGAAGGCACCGTCTGGCAGGTGACGGCCCGTTCCCCCGGCCCGCGAGTCGTGGGCGACACGGGACATCTCAACTACCACAACCTCTTCTCCCGCCAGGTCAGTGGCCGTTTGCAGTTGCGGAATGATGGTGCGGAACCCCGGGTCGTGGCAGTCGATGCACGGGGCCAGATCCGAACCTATGAGTTGGCCGCCGATGAGATGCGCTGGTTCGAATAGCCCCACTCTGCGATAGCTGGCAATGCCGACTAGTCGAACTCGATCTCGTCGCCGGGATACCAGCGGTACCGGCGGAGGTCGGTGAACCCCTCCGCCCCGAAATGGACGCCCTCCGCCTCGAGGAGTTCGTACTGCCGGTCGGCTTGCACACCCCGCCCCTTATGGCTGATCCCGCCGCGGGCATTAATCACTCGCCACCATGGCACTTCACTTCCGGGGTTGAGGTTGTGCAACGCATAGCCCACCGCCCGGGCAGCTGCCGGCGAACCGAGGTAGACGGCCACCTGGCCGTACGTCACTACCGAACCAGACGGCACCTGGCGAACGACGTTGTAGACCCGGTCGTAGAAGTTCCGACGCGCTTCGCTGGGGTGGGACACACCACGTATTATTCCCGACTACCATGCAACCTTCGCCCACCGCGCTTTCCGGCGTGCGCGTTATCAATGCCGGCCAGATCCTTGCCGCCCCGTTCTGTGCCACGCTCCTCGGTGAATTCGGTGCCGACGTCATTAAGGTCGAGAACCCCGAATCTCCGGATACCACTCGCGGCGGCCCGGCCTTTTCCCAGGAGAACCGCGGCCAGCGCGGCGTCACCATCAGCCTCAAGACGGACAAGGGCCGCGCCCTCTGGCGACAGCTCTGCGACACCGCCGACATCCTGATAGAGAACTTCCGCCCCGGGACGCTGGAGAAATACGGCGTCGACCCCGAGTCGTTGCGCACCACTAACCCACGGCTCATTGGCGTCCGCTTCAGCGGCTACGGCCAGACCGGCCCCTATCGCGACAAGGCCGGCTTCGACCGCGTGGCGCTCGGCTTCTCGGGCATCACCTATGTCACCGGCTGGCCCGACCGACCGCCTGTCCGGCCGGGTTACATGATCGCTGACTATGGCTCGGGTTTGATGGGCGCCTTCGGCGCGCTCCTGGCCCTTGAGGGCCGCGAGCGCACTGGCCGCGGACAGGATGTCGATGTCGCGCTCTACGAATCGATGTGGCGGATGAGCGGCACCCACGCCACCCTCTTCGGCCAGAGCGGTGAAAATCGCGAGCGCTCCGGCAACTACTACCCTGGCGTCGTACCCGCCGAGCAGTTCGAGACGAGCGACGGCCACTTCATCATCATCAACGCCACGACCGACCGCATCTTCGTCCGTCTCTGTGAAGCGATCGGCAAGCCGGAACTCGGCAGCGATCCACGCTTCATGCCCGCTCCCGCTCGGCGCGCCAACTACCAGGCCATCCACGACATCATCGGCGAATGGGTCGCCACGGTGACGCTTGCCGAATGCCAGAAGGTGCTCGATGACAACGGGATCCCCGGCACCAAGGTCTACGCCACGAGCGACATCGTCGAGGATCCCCATTACGCCGCGCGCGAACAGGTGCTCAAGGTCGAGTCCTTGCAGGGAGGCGAAGTCTTGCAGCCCGGCATCGCGCCGAGGCTCACCGGCACCCCCGGCCGCGTCACTGGACGGGCGCCTCACCTTGGCGAACATAATCACGAGATATTCGTCGGCGACCTGGGAATGTCCGAGGAAGAGTTCTCCGCCTATCGCGAAGAAGGAATCATCGTCTGAGTCGCTGCCGGCCCGGACCACCCCCGGTTTGCGCCCCTCGACCGGCCTCTCTATGCTCCACCGGGCACACACACCGACGAGGAGACACCCCCAGAGCATGCCTTCAGCTGAAGAATTCAGGACCCAAATCGCCGCAGGCCGAGCCGCGCTGCGCGCTGCCATCGAAGGGGCCGGCGCACGCTGGGAGACCCCCGGAGCGGGTGACGGCGAAGAGAACTGGTCTCCCCGCCAGGTCGCAGAACACGTCATAGGCGTGGAACGCAGGTTGGCCGGCGGCATCGCCCGGGCCATGGAAGGCAAGCCTCCCGAGGCGAAGGAGTACAGCTTCGCCTCGAATGCCGAGGCCCTCGAGGCCCTTGACGTGAACAGCGCTGATTGCGACAAGGTCTTCCGCTACGTCGAGGATCGCGACCTCGCCAAGACGCCCCCAATGTCCGCATCCGGCCAGACGCCGAGGACCATCGAGTGGTATCTCGACCTCAACGCCCATCATCTCAGCGACCACGCCCAGCAGATCGGGTAGTCTCGGACGCGTGGCTGATTCCCGCTTCACCGTCGACGAGGTTGCTGCCGGCACCTGGCGCATCAACGATGGTGTCGCCAACTTCTACCTTCGCAAGCAAGACGGCAGCGCACTCCTGATCGATGCGGGTTGTCGTGGTAGCTCCCGCGGCCTCGCCGTCGCGCTGCGACTTTCCGGCCTGCGCGTCGAAGACGTTGTAGGCGTCCTCCTCACCCATGCTCACATCGACCACGTGGGCGTTGCTGAACGCGTCCGGAAGCGGGCCGAAGCGCCCGTCTACGTCCATTCCGACGACGAAGCGATGACGCGCTGCCGCAACGGCGGGGTGGTCCGCGGCGCCATCACGTGGTTGGGCCTCGACTGGGGACCTCGAGCGGCCTGGAGCCTCTTCCGCGGCCATTGTTTTCCCTATCCCCGGATCGCACAGACGGTTTCCATCGACGATGGTGAGGTCCTCGACCTGCCCGGCAAGCCGCGCGTCATCCCTCTGCCTGGCCACACCATGGGTTCCGTCGCCTTCCACTTTGAAGACTCGTCTACTCTCTTCAGCGGCGACGCCCTCTGCACGTCGAAGGCAGAGGACGGGTCGATCAGCTGTAGCGCCCAGTCGTTGCAGTTTGATGAGGATCCGGTCATGGCGCTCGAATCGATAGAGCGGCTCGAACGCGTGCAGGCCGGCCTCATCCTCCCCGGACATGGCCCCGACTTCTCCGAGGGCATCCACCGCGCTCTCGTCCTCGCTCGCGCCGATGCAGCTTCCGCAAGCGAAAGCGCCGTTGAGTAAAAGGCGCTCGTTAGCCCAACGCGTCGCCAATCCGCACGAAGACGCGCAGAACTGCCAGCGTCACCACGAACAGCAACAGCATCCAGCCAAACCGGTGAAGTAGGTCTCCGCTGGGAAGTGGTGGCGCCTTCTCCGTTCGATAGAGCGCCAGAAACGCCACCGCAAAGACGCCGAAGAACACCTCGGGGATCCAGCTCGCATCGATGGCAAGATCGAGGACGAAGGCCATTCCGAATCCGATGAATAAGGCGGCCACTCCGCTGTTCAGTACCCGCTCGGTGGCAATCCGGTCGCGGAACATGTCCAATGCGCCATTCACGGCCGGAAGCATACGCCGGCGATGTCTACATTCGCCGCTTCAGGTCGCTCACGGCGGCAATGCGCTCGCGGGCCAACCGCTCGGCCGCAACCTCCGTCCGCACGCCCTCGCTGCGTGCCTTCTCGAGCACCGCGAGAGTCCCGTCGTAGAGGCCGTCCACGCGCCGAAGCGCTCGCTCTACTGAGTACCCTTGTTCCTGCAGTTCCTCGAAGATATTCATCACGCCCCCGGCGTTCACCACAAAATCCGGGGCATAGAGGATTCCCCGCTGGACGAGCCGTTCACCGTCCTCGGGTGTTGCCAGTTGGTTGTTGGCGGACCCCACCACCATCTCGCATCTGAGCTTCGGGATCGTCAATTCGTTGACCTGCGCCCCCAGTGCGCACGGTGAAAACACGTCGCATTCGACTTCGAACTCCTCGCCTGGCCCGACGCACTCCGCTCCCAACTCAGCAACTGCTCGCTCGACGGCAGAGGCGTTGACGTCGGTCACCGTCACGCGGCTACCGGCATCGCGGAGATGGCGGGCAAAGGCGAAGCCGACCTTGCCGACACCCTGCACGACCACATGCTTCCCGCCGAGGTCGTCGGATCCCCAATGGAACTTCGCTGCCGCCCGGAGGCTCGCGAGAAGCCCCCGAGCCGTCACCGGCGACGGGTCTCCGGAACCACCTTCATCAACGCTTCCACCCGTGACATAAGGCGTTTCACGCCGCATCAAGTCCATGTCACCGAGCGTCATGCCGACATCCTCGGCCGTCAGGTACTGCCCGCCCAGACCGTCGATCACTCGCGCCAGTGCACGTAGCAGGCGCTCGCCCTTCAGCGTTCTCGGGTCGCCGATTACGACAGCCTTGCCCCCACCGAGGTCGAGGCCCGCGGCCGCATTCTTCAGTGTCATCGCGGCCGAAAGACGCAAGACGTCTGTCAGGGCATCGGCTTCGCTGGCGTAGGGGTAGAAGCGGGTGCCACCGAGGGCCGGGCCAAGCTCGGTTGAATGAATCGCCACGATGCAGCGGAGGCCGCTCTCGTCATCGCGCGCAAACACCAGCTTCTCGTGACCGGCCGCATTGGGGTTCTCGAACACATCCATGCGATCAAGTGTGTCGGTCGCAACCCTCTCGCATCAACCGGGGGTCACCCTCCCCCGATCGCCGGGATGAAGTGTACTTCGGTGTCCTCGCTCAGGGGCTCGAGCAATCCCATGTGTTCCGTTTCGCCATCGATAGCGGCAACGATTTCGGGGCGGATTCGCCCCTCGTCGTCGGTCAACCGCTCCTTCATCCCCGGGTGCATTGCATCGAGGTTGGCGAGCAGTTCACGAAGATTCTTCCCTCCCACTCGGACCTGGGTGGCCCCATCTGTGAGGCCCCGCAGGAGCGATGGGATGAAGACGACGGGCACCGATCAGGCGCCTGTGCCGTTGCTGCCCGGCTGTTCTAGCGCCTCCAGGATTCGCCCGGGCGACATCGGCAGATGCGTCAGCCGGCGGCCCGTGGCGTTCGCCACTGCATTCGCGATCGCGGCCATGGGCGGCACAATGCAAACCTCGCCGACGCCCCGCACGCCGAATGGGTGAGCAGGGTTCGGCTCTTCGATCAGGACCGTTTCGATCATCGGCAGGTCGAGTGACGTCGGCATTCGGTAGTCGAGGAAGCTCGCGTTCTCCATGCGCCCTTCGTCGTCCCAGACGTACTCCTCGTTCAGTGCCCAGCCGACGCCCTGCGCGACTGCCCCCTGGATCTGGCCCTCGACATAGCTTGGGTGCGCAGCTGTGCCGACATCCTGGAAGGCCGTGTAGCGGAGGATTTCGACCTTGCCCGTGTCGGGATCGACTTCCACGTCGACCATGTGGCCCGCGAACGCCGGGCCCTACCTGGCGCGGGTTCGAGCTCGCGGATGCCGTGATCGAGCCTCCGGTCCGAACCTGGGAAGAGGCGACCTCCTTGAAGGTCAGCGACTTGCTCGTGCCGTTGCGGAAGATCCCTGCGTCGAACTCAACCTTGTCCGGCTCAGTCTCGAGAAGGATCGCTGCGCGCTTGATCATCTCATCGCGCACCTTCTCGGCTGCCGCGACGACCGCCAGGCCCGTCGAGAAAGTCGTCCGGCTGCCACCGGTCTGGCCCGTCCAGCCGACCGAGTCCGTGTCGCCGACCGACGGGTGCACGTCTTCTGCCGCCAGGCCCAGCACTTCGGCGGCCTGCATCGCCAGCGAGGCCCGAGTACCGCCGATGTCGGCGGAACCGGTGACCAGCGTCACGCCGCCGTCCGCCGTCACACTCACCGTTGCCGAAGAAGAATTGCCGGCGTTCCCCCAGAATCCAACCGCCACGCCGCGGCCCCGGTTCGGGCCTTCGATCGGTGCGTTGTAATGCGGGTGCGCCTTCATTGCCTCCTCCATTTGCTCGCAACCAGTTGGTGGAAGCGGTACGCCGGTAGGGAGCCGGTCACCCGGGCGGATAACGTTCTTCAGGCGCAGCGCCATCGGGTCCATCCCGAGCTTCTCAGCCAGCTCGCTCATCGCCGACTCGATGGCATAGGCGGCCTGCGGCGAACCCGGCGCCCTGTAGGCGGCCACCTTGGGCTTGTTCACTACCACGTCGTAGCCGTCGACGAGCAGGTTCTCCAGCTTGTAGGGCGCGAAGCCGGTTGCGGCTCCAGCACCCACCGGTGACCCTGGGAACGCCCCCGCCTCGTACACCAGCTCTGAGGATCCGGCCGTCAGGGTGCCGTCCTTCTTCGCACCGAGCTTCACGCGTAGGCGCGTGGCTGAGGTGGGCCCGCTTGCGATGAACACTTCGCTTCGATCCATCGTGATCTTCACCGGCTTCCCGGTCTTCCGAGAAAGTGCCGCCGCCACCGGGTCGAGGTAGGTGTTGAGCTTGCCGCCGAATCCGCCGCCGATCTCCATCGGGATGGCCTTCACGCGGGACTCCGGGATGCCCAGGATCGCCGCCGTCTGAGCCCGCATGCCGAACGCCCCCTGGGAGCTGCTCCAGATCGTCAGGTGGCCGTCCGCCCCCCAGAGCGCCGTCGCCGTGTGAGGCTCGATATACCCCTGGTGCACCGTGCTGGTCGTGTATTCCCGCTCAACGATCACGTCTGCTTCGGCGAACCCGGCCTCGGGGTCTCCGAACTTGAACTGCAGGTGGCTGGCGACATTGCTGCCCACGCCGGTATCGGTGCCGCGGTCGAATCGCTTCGCCACGGAATGGGTCGTCATTTTGTCGTGCAGCCGAGGGGCGTTTGGGTCCATCGCGTCCGGACCGTTGAGTACCGGCGGCAGGACCTCGTAGTCAACCTCAATCAGCCCGAGCGCCTCTTCCGCGATTGCCGGCGAGGTCGCCGCCACGGCCGCAAGCGCATGGCCACGGTAGAGCACCTTGTCCGACGCCATGATGTTCTCGGCGAGCACGCGAAGATTGCCGAGAGTCTCCGCGAGGTCGATCACCTTGTCCTCATGAATCGGGAAGTCCGCTGCGGTCACAACGGCCTCGACGCCGGGTAGCGCGAGCGCTTTCGAAGTATCGATGTGCTTGATTCGCGCATGAGCGTGCGGGCTCCGCAGCACCTTCCCCGTCAGCAGACCGGGAAGATGAATGTCGGCGCCGTACTTTGCCCGCCCGGTCACCTTGTCCAGACCATCGTGGCGAATAGGGCGCGTTCCGATCACGCGATACGGCGTCTTGCGGGCTTCCGTTGAGGTCATGCGGGTATCTCCAGCTGTTGAACTTGTGCCCATATGCTAGCGCCGGGAGCCGTAAACTGCGCGATTGCGATCAGGGGCGCGGGTCGGCGTTCGGTATGTAGATCACCGGTTCCGTGTGCTTCTTTAGCTTCTTCCGCGTCTCGGCTCCCAGCGCCCGAAAGGCCGCCTGCGAGAACGAGACGGTTCGGGCAGGCAATCTCGCGGCAGTCATCACCGCATGGCCGATGACATCGAACCTGGCCGGGTCGCCGAATTCGCCTGCCACCGCTGGTCCGGCATGGACACGTATTGTCAACTCGGCCTGCCAGCCCTGCTCACCCAGGATTCGATTGATCTCCTCACGGAGCGAAAGCAGTGCCATTGCCGCCATGTCGGCCTTAGCCACGGGCCAAACCGCGAGCGAGCCGTCGCCCAGGTGTTTCACAAGCGTTCCGCCGGAGCCTTCCACAGCCGCAGTGGTGGCCGCCATCACGGCCTCTGCCATCGATGCCATTTCTTCATCGGTGCGGCCTGCTGTCGCCCGCGAGTAACCGGAGATGTCAGTGAACGCGATGAGGAGTTCTTCGTGAGCCCGAGCGGGGGCCAGATTTGGGGTCGTCGTCATATGAGGTTCCTCCTGTGATCGTGCTTGCATCGCCGGTCCGGATGCCCGGCGGGAGCGGAGGAATAATCGCGAGCCCATACGTCCCGCAGTTCGCGGCGACTCTAGCACACCAGCCGCCGACCTCGTGTGAACAACGGGACACGCCAGCCGCGCGATCACGAAAGCCCCGGCCATCCGGGGCTTTCGTGGCCATGTGTACTCGCTCGGACTACGCCGTGGCGTACGCGACCGGCAGGTGCTTGATCCCGCCGATGAAGGTCGACCGCAGGCGCTCTGGATCCCCGTTCATGTGGATGTTCGGGAAGCGCGTCAGCAGTTCTTCGAGCAGTACCTTGATCTCGAGCCGCGCGAAACCGGCGCCGAGGCAGAAGTGTTCGCCGATCCCGAATGCCAGGTGGTCGTTCGGCGTTCTCCGGATGTCAAAGGTCTCCGAGTCGGGGAATACATCCTCGTCGCGGTTGATCGCCGGGTACCACATCACGACACGCTCGCCCTTCGCGATCTTTTGTCCACGGATTTCGGTGTCTTCCATGACCGCTCGGGCCATGTGAGTCACTGGCGAAACCCACCGAAGGATCTCCTCCACGGCCGTTGGCAGCAGACCTTCCATGTCCGCCTTCAAGGCTTCCATCTGTTCCGGGTGCTCGAACATCGTGATTAAACCGCCGGAGATCCCGTTCCGGGTCGTCTCGTTCCCCGCCAGGATGAGCAGGAAGCAGAACCACAGAATGTCTTCATCGGAGAGCTTGTCGCCATCGATCTCCGAATCCACCAGGAGGCTGATGAGGTCTTCCTTGCGCTTCGCCTTCCTGCTATCGAGCACCTGGTTGAAGAATGCGAACATCTGCATCGTGCCCATGTTCCCCGTGATCCGGGCCGCTTCCTGCGTTCCGCGCTGCTCCTCCGGGACATCGGTCTGATATTCGGGGTCGCCGGGGCCAAGCACCTTGTTCGTCAGCTGGAACATCAGCGGCCAGTCTTGCTTCTCAAGCCCCATCATCCCGCAGATCACCGCCAGCGGAAGCTGTGAGGCAACCTCGATCACGAAGTCGCACGAGCTCTTCTCCGAGATGTCATCGATCAGCTGGCGCGCGATCCCCCGAATGTGATCCTCCATCGCCGCCACGGCCCGCGGCGTGAACCCTTTGTTCACGAGGCGGCGCAACTTCACGTGCCTCGGCGGGTCCATGGTGATGAGCATCTTGCCGTTCCCGTCCGCCGCCGCCGAAGCGTCGCTCTCCTCCACAGGGAAGTACTGGACTATCCCTTTTTCGGAGCTGAATAGCTCCGGGTGCCGCGAGACGAACATCACATCCTCGAACTTCACGAGGTTCCAGACGCCGCGAACCTCTTCGTTGCCCGGGCTCCATGAGATCGGTTTGTTGTTCCGCAGGATGCGGAACGCTTCAGTCGAGTACCCCGACTCAAACAACTCCTCGTCCATCAAGTTGATGTTGTCGACGGTCAGTGGAAGCTCAACGGCCATTCCAGCCCCTCCTCAGGTGTCTCTCTCTAGTCTACCGATCGGTAGGTTCGGCGTAGTGTAAGCCATTCTCCAGACGTATGTTTACCCGCCTTCTACCCAGCGGATGGCCGCGCGCGGGCACAGTCGGATCGCCCGGTCGACCTTGTCCTTCAGCTCGGGCGGGACGTCGTCCACCAGCACATAGCTAAGGTCGTCGTCACGCAGTACGAACACCTCTGGGGCGCTCATCTCGCATTTCCCATGCCCTTCGCACACGTCGTGGTTCACCTCGACCTTCATCAGCCCGCCTCCTTGTGTTCGCTGTCCGCAGCCTACCACCCGGCGAATGGCATTCGCGCCCGTCCGGTTCAATACCCCGCGTCGCAAGCGTAGAATCGCCATCCACACGAGAGAACCGGGGGAGTCTCATGGAAGTACCACTGCTGATCAACGATTTCCTGCGCCGCGCGGCCAAGCTCTATCCGAACAAGGAAGCCGTCATCGACGGCAACCAGCGCTACACCTACCGCCAGTTCCAGGAACGCTGCAACCAGCTCGCTCACGCCCTCATGGGGCTTGGCATCCAGAAGGGTGACCGCGTCTGCATCCTTAGCCCCAACTCCCACTACTTCCTCGAGAGTTACTACGGCGTCACCCAGATTGGCGCCATCCTCGTGCCGCTGAACTACCGGCTTGTGCCTGCCGACCACGAGTACATCATCAACCACGCTGGTGTGAAAGCCGTCCTCGTCGACTACGAGTACGCCGCCATGATCGACGCCATCCGCTCGCAGTTGCCGAACGTCAAACACTTCATCGTCTCCGACCCCGACCCGGCATCGAAGACGCCGGACGGCTGGACTGACTGGGACGCGCTCATCGCGAACAAGCCGACGACGATGACGCCCCACGTCGAGCAGGACGAAAACGACGTCACCTCAATCAACTACACCAGCGGTACGACCGCCCGTCCCAAGGGCGTGATGCTCACCCACCGCAACGTCTACATCAACGCCTACAACTTCATTGCTCACCTGGGCATCCACCACGAAGACGTCGAGCTCTGGACCCTCCCGATGTTCCATGCCAATGGCTGGGGCGGCCCCTTCGCCCTCACCGCCATGGGCGCAACCCACGTCGTCCTCCGCACCGTCATCGGTGGCGAGATCTACCGCCTCATAGAAGAGGAGAAGGTCACCTTCGCCTGCATGGCGCCGGCTGTCCTCAACACCATTCTCAGCTACCCCGACAAGGACAAGCACAAGATCACGACGAAGCCGCGCTTCACGGTCGCCGGCGCTCCGCCGCCTGCGGCCTTCATCGAGCGCCTCGAGAAAGAGCTGGGCTGGACGTTCATCCAGATCTACGGCCTCACCGAAACCGCGCCCATACTCACAGTCTCCTCCCCTGACTACCAGAACCCTGACGGCTCGGACTACCAGCGCCGCGCCCGTGCTGGCGTCGAAGCCATCGGCGTCGACATCCAGGTCCTCGACGATGATGGCAATCCCGTCCCCATGGATGGTGAGTCCATCGGCGAGGTCTGCGCCCGTTCCAACGTAGTGCTCAAGGGCTACTGGGAGCAGCCGGAAGCCACGGACGCCGCGATCTACGGCGGCTACTTCCATAGCGGCGACCTCGCCGTCTGGGACGAGTTCGGAAACATCAACATCGTCGACCGCAAGAAGGATGTCATCATCTCCGGTGGCGAAAACATCTCCTCGCCAGAAGTCGAAGACGCGCTCTACAAGCACCCGGCCGTGCTTGAGTGTGCCGTCGTCGGCGTGCCCAGCGAAAAGTGGGGCGAAACGCCAAAGGCCCTGGTCGTCCTCCGCGAGGGCCAGACAGCCACCGAGAAGGAAATCATCGAGTTCAGCCGCCAGCACCTCGCCCACTTCAAGGCGCCAACCTCGATCGAATTCGTTGAGAGCCTGCCCCGCACCGCCACCGGCAAGCTCCAGAAATTCGTCATCCGCGAGAAGTACTGGGAGGGTTCAACCCGCCGCGTGAACTGATACGGCGATTGCCGCCTCATCCGTGCGGCAGCGACCGAGGGAGCGCCAGGCCATCATCGCCGCCCGGAGGATGGCCGATACTTGCCAGCCCAAGTACACTATTCAACTAGACAGTTGTATAGTGTACTTGTGACCCCTGCCCTCACCCCCGCCCTCCGTCAGGACGTTGCCGCCCGTTTCCGCGCCCTCGGTGACGAAACGCGCCTGGCGATCGTCGAGGTCCTCCTCCATGACGGTCCCCGCAGCGTCGGCCAGCTCGCCGCCGCCGTCGGTGCCAGTCATGCCAACGTCAGTAAGCATCTCCGCGTCCTGCTCGAGAGCGCCCTTGTCGCTCGGGAAAAACAGGGAAACCTGGCTATCTACCGCCTCGACGAGCCCAATCTCGTACAGATCTGCGACCTCACCTGTGCCGGGCTCATTGAACGCGCCCGCGCTCGCGCCGAACAGTACGTCGCAGCCGCCCGCTAAGGAGACCTTCATGCTTGTCGAAACCTTCGTCACCGATGCCCTGGGAGATGCCAGCCACGTCGTCTTTGACGGCCGATCGGCCGCCGTCATCGATCCGCAGCGCGATATTCGCCCCTACGTCGAGGCTGCCAACCGCGTCGGCGCCACCATCGAGTATGTCTTTGAGACCCACGTCCATAACGACTACGTGTCCGGCGGCCGCGAGTTGGCGGCGCTTGGCGCGAAGGTTGTTGCTCCTGCTTCAGGCAATCTCGAGTTTCCCCACATCGCCGTGGCGGATGGCGACACCGTCAACGTCGGGGGTACTCCACTGCGGGCCCTCGCCTCCCCGGGCCATACCTACGAGCACACCGCGTACCTTGCCGGTTCCACCGAAAACCCCTCGGCCGCCTTCACCGGAGGCTCCATGCTCATGGGCTCCGCCGGACGCTCCGACCTCCTGGGCCCGGAACACGTAGAGGCACTGACCCGCGCCCAGTGGGAGAGCATCCACCGGCTTGCCGCAGTGCTCTCGCCGGCCTCGCAGATCTATCCCACACACGGCGCTGGCTCCTTCTGTTCCTCGTCCGGCTCGATCACCGACCGCTTCGGCGCCCTTCTAACCGAGCAGGGCCGCAATCCCGCCCTCACGTTCGCGAGCTACGAAGCCTTCCGGGAGCTTCAGCTCCAACCCGCGCCGATTCCCGGTTACTACCGCTACATGGCGCCGATCAATCGCACTGGCCCGAAGATCTACGGGACTCCTCCCGTAGCCGGACCACTGACGGCCTCACAGGCGATCGACGTCCAGCGGGCCGGCGCCACGGTCCTCGATATCCGGGTCGCGCCTGAGTATGCAACTGGCTACCTGGATGGCTCGCTCAACATCGAACATGGGTCGTCCTTCCTTGCCTACGTCGGCTGGTTCGTGCCCTTCAATTCCCCGATCGTCCTTGTCTCCTCAACTGCCGAGCAGGGGCGCATGGCCACCATCGATCTTTTCCGGATCGGCTACGAACGCGTGGAAGGCTTCCTTCTGGCGGCGGACATCCCCTCCGATCGTCGCGCTACCTTCCGCCCGGCCACGGTGGACGAGGCCGGCACAGCGCTCGCTTCGGGCGAACGCCCGGTGGTCGATGTCCGCTTCGCCTATGAGCAGGCTGCCGTGCCGCTTCCTGGCGCGATCCCGGCGCCAATCGAGCTACTCGCCACAGGCGACCAGCAACTTCCCTCCGGGGCCATCGTGGTCTGTGAAGCCGGGTATCGCGCCTCCATCGCCGCAAGTTTCCTCCGCTCCCGCGAGCTGGACGTCGTCCCGGTACTCGGCGCCGGCGTCAACGAAGTGCTTGCGCGGATGGCCGCTCCCGCCTGACCGGGCAGGGCACACCCGGTCGCCGAGTCACGTACGCTGCCCACATGGACGCAGCTACTGAACAGGCCCTCCGCACCGACCGTACGATCGACATCACGACAACCGGCCGCACCAGTGGTGAACCGCGCCGCATCGAAATCTGGTTCCACCGGACGCCAGAGGGGCGCTACTTCATCACCGGAAGGCCGGGTAAGCGTGGCTGGTACGCCAACCTCGTCGCCCACCCGGCATTCACATTCCACCTCAAGGGCACTACGAAGGCCGATCTCCCCGCTACAGCCCGGCCCATAACCGATCCCGGCGAGCGAGAGACCGTGATTGCATCCCTCCCCTGGGTCCAGGAACGCGACGACGTCGCCATCCCCGAATGGGTCGCGGGAGCCCCGCTCGTGGAGGTGATCTTCAACTAGTCGATGACGAAGTTCGTCCTATCGATTGACGAATTTATGGCGAAATAGGTAAGCTGGGTTGCATAAGCCCTGGCTAACCCTGATCAAGAATTGGTTCGGGTGGAGGTTCGTCATGAAAGTCGCCATTACCGGAAGCAGCGGACTCGTTGGCAAAGCGCTCCAGGCCCGTCTTGTCGCCCTCGGCCATGAGGTCATCCCCATTCATCGTGGTGACCCATCCGACCCCCACGCCACCTGGAAGCCGTCGCAAAAATGGATTCGCGAAGGCGCCTTCGATGGCGTGGACGCGGTGATCAACCTGAGCGGCGCAAACCTCGGCGCCAAACGTTGGACGGATGATCGCAAAGCCGAACTCGTCTCCTCGCGCGTTGACCTCACCCGGTTTCTTGTCGAACACCTCGGACCGCTGTCAAACGGCCCGAAAGTACTCGTCCAGGCATCGGCTGTCGGAATCTATGGACCCCACGGCGATGAAGCGCTCACTGAGGCCTCGCCCCCCGGCGAAGGATTCCTCGCCGACCTCTGCAAGCGATGGGAGGCCGAAGCCGCGAACGCCCGATCTCATGGGATTCGCGTCACGGTTGTCCGCTCTGGAGTGGTCCTTGCAAAGGAGGGCGGCGCCATCGGCAAGATGTTGTTGCCCTTCAAGCTCGGTATGGGCGGGCGCATTGGTTCGGGCAAGCAATACATGTCCTGGGTCTCCCTCCGCGACGCCGTCAATGGCTACGTCTACGCGCTGGAGCACGGCCCTGATGGCGCCATGAACCTCACCTCACCCAACCCTGTCACCAATGCCAGGTTCACGAAGGCACTCGGCGGCGCCCTTCACAGGCCGACCTTACTTCCGGTTCCGACCCCAGCTCTCTATGTCCTCTTCGGGAAACAGATGCCGAAGGAGATGCTCATCGAGGGTCAGCGGGTCGTCCCCCAGTATCTGGAAGGGACGGACTTCGAGTTCCAGGATCCGACCATCAGTGGTGCCCTCGACACAGCCTTCGCAAAATCGGCCTGACGATGAAGCTCAACCGGCTCGAAGCGACCGAACGCATCGCTGCACCCCTCGACGAAGTTTGGGACTTCTTCTCCAACCCACGAAACCTCTCCCTGATCACCCCGCCCTGGCTCGGCCTCGAACTCACGAGCGATCCCCCGCCGGTCATGCACCCCGGGCTCCTCATCACCTACAACGTCCGGCCGATCGCCGGTATCCCCCTCGGCTGGGTCACCGAAATCACCCACGTCGTCGACCACAAGCTCTTCGTCGACGAGCAGCGCAGCGGGCCTTACAGGTTCTGGCACCACCAGCACCACTTCAAGGCCATCGAAGGCGGAACCGAAATGCGCGACATCGTCCATTGGGCGCTGCCCGCCTGGTTCCTCGGCGACCTTGTTGCCGGCCGCGATGTTCGCCGCCGGGTCGCAAGCATCTTCGAGTTCCGCGCCGGCGTCCTGGCTGAACGGTTTGACCTGCTACCTGCCATCGGGGAACGCGCGCCTGAACCTCCTCGCGCGTTCGAGACCGGTGACGCTCGGGCCTAGAACACCGCCACCGGGTTCACCGGCGAAGCCGTCCCCATCTCCAATCGCAACGGCCCCAGCATGAGCAGGAACTCGTAGCGGTTGCGCGACCGGCATGCCTCGCTCAGCCGTTGCAGGCAGAGGTTGTCGAGAATATGCACGCCCATCGAGGCGATGATCACCTCGTGGATCGGCTGGATCGAACCTTCAATCCCGCTCGGGATCACGTCCGAGACACCGTCGCAGCCAATGATTGCGATGTCTCGCTCCTTCAGCCACGGCAGGCAATCGGCATACAGACCTGCCAGTCCCTCGCCGAGGCTCCACGGCCCAACAGCTGCCAATCTCGCGTCCCTCCCGGTGCCCACCAGCAGGATGTCTCCCGGCTCTACCCTGACACCCTGTCTATCCTCCGCCGCGCTCAGGTCCTCCGGGTGGATCTGCTCGCCCGGGTCGAGCCAATCCTTTCCTTTCAGCCCCGGGATATCGAGGAAGACGCCCCGGCTCACGAGCCCGTCCTTCCCCGACATGATGCTGTTCCGGCTCGCCCCGCTACTCCGCACCTCTCCCTTGTCGAACCCGTTGTAGAGCTTTCCGTTCGAGACCACGTGGCAGAGCGCGTCCAGGTGCGACGTCGACATCCCATGCGGCGCGATCGCGAAGTAGTCCGATGTGAACTGCAGCCCCTCGTCAGCGACCGCGTCACCCGCGCGCAGCATCATGTGGGCCACTGGCCGAAAGTTCATCGGGCCTGGCGCCACCGGCAGGGGCAGGGCACAACTTACTGTCACACCTTCTTTCGCCAGTGCGAGCGCCCCTTTGGTTTTCTCCGGCGTGATCAGGTTCAGTGTCCCGCGCTCGTCGTCGGCGCCCCACCGCCCCCAGTTCTTCAACTCCTCGAACATCCGCGCGACATCTTGCGCCGTGAGCTCAGCCATCGTCGTCCTCCTGGTCGTAATCTGCAGGGCGGAGTATCGCATGGTCCCGAACACGCGTCCGTTCAGCCCTTGTCGGAGCAGGCGCGTCGAGAAATGCTTCCTTGATGGATCTCACTAGCGATGCCATCGGTGTCGCGGTGGCGGTTGCCTCGGGTCTTCTTGTCGGCGCAGAACGTGAGCGCCGCAAAGGATCGGGCAGACGCCGCGGCGTCGCCGGCATCCGCACCTTTGCCATCATCGCCCTTCTTGGCGCCCTTGCCTCACTCGTGGGAGGGGTCCTGCTGCTCGCCGTCGCTCTCGCCTTCGTTGGCGGCGCCGCCTTGGTCGGCTATCTCACCAGCACGGGCGACGACCCGGGTCTGACCACCGAGTCCGCGATGGCCGCAACGCTCCTCATCGGCGCCCTCGCCATCGAACGCCCTGAATTGGCTGCAGCACTGGCAGTCACCATGACCATCCTCCTGGCGACGCGCTCCTCGCTCCACCGCTTCGTCCGCAGGATCGTGACCGAGGACGAACTTCACGACATTCTTATCTTCGCTGCCGCTGTTGTGGTGGTGCTCCCCCTGGTTCCAAACGACCAAATTGGTCCGTATCACGCGATCAACCCCTTCTCTGTCTGGCGGCTCGTTGTTCTCGTCATGGCAATTGGCGGCATCGGCCATGTCACCACCCGCGTCTTCGGCGACCGCTACGGTCTTCCCATTGCCGGGCTCTCGGGAGGGTTCGTCTCCAGTGTCGCCACCATCGCAACAATGGGACGACGTGCCCGCGATGGTTCCGCCTCGATGCGCGCAACCGTGGCTGCTGCCGTCCTCTCGTCCGTGGCGACCATCCTGCAGTTCGTTGTCGTTCTTGCCGCCGCCGATCCGGATGTCCTGCGGGCCCTTGCGGTTCCTCTCGCACTCGGCGGTCTCGCGGCCGTGGCGTATGGGGCCGTCGCCGCGTGGCGAATCCCGCGCGGTATCGGTACCACCGAAGTAAAGACCGGTCGCGCCTTTCGCATCAAGGACGCCGCTCTCTTCGCTGTCCTGATCACTGGGATGACCGTGGTCGCCGCCGCCGCCAACGATTGGCTCGGAGAGTCAGCCGTGTATGTCTCGTCCGCTGTCGCCGGGTTCGCCGACTCGCATGCTGTCGCCGCTTCGAATGCGTCTCTAGCCGACCACGGCGACGTTTCCGTTCAGGCTGCCGCCCTCGCCGTGCTCATCGCAGCGACGACGAATAGCTTCACCAAGATCGTGGCGGCGTTCATTGCTGGCGGCAGGCGGTTCGGGTTGTCGGTTGGTGGGGGAGTCGTCCTCATCCTCGTCGGTCTCTGGGTGACCGCCCCTCTCATCTAGCTATACTCCGGTCCATGCCCTACGCCACCGCCAACGACGGCACCCGCATCTACTACGAAGAAGCCGGCTCCGGCTTTCCTCTCGTCTGGTGCCACGAGTTCGCCGGCAGCATGGAGAGCTGGGAGGCCCAGGTCCGCTTCTTCGCCCGCCGCTACCGGGTGATCACTTTCAACGCTCGCGGCTATCCACCCAGCGACGTCCCTTCGGATGCCAGCCGATACTCCCAGCAACACAACGTCGACGACCTCGTCGCGCTGCTTCGCCATCTTCAGATCGACCGCGCCTTCATCGGCGGCCTCTCAATGGGGGGCGCGACCACGGTCCAGTTCGGGCTCCAGCACCCCGAGATCGCTCGCGCCCTCATTGTTGCCTCGGCCGGCAGCGGCAGCGATGACCCACCATCCTTCCGCGAGGGCTGCCGCACCCTGGCAGCGAACCTTCGCGCGAACGGGACCGCGGCCCTGGAGAACTACGCCAGCGGCCCGGCCCGCGTCCAGCTTCGCCGCAAAGACCCTCGCGGTTACGAGGAATTCCGCCGTCTGCTCATGGGCCATTCCGCCGAGGGCAGCGCAAACACTATGGAAAACGTCCAGGGCGGTCGCCCACCCATCTACGACTTTGAACAGCAGCTTCGCCAGCTTCGCATCCCCACCCTCATCCTCATCGGCGACGAAGACGAGCCCTGCATCAATCCGGCGCTCTTCCTCAAGCGCACCGTCTCCGGCGCCGGCCTCGCCGTCTTCCCCAATTCCGGACACTGCATCAACCTCGAGGAACCCGACCTCTTCAACCGCCTCGTCCTCGACTTCCTGACGGCGGTGGAGTAGCCCCGAGGCTGCCCCCGGTTATTCTGGGTCGGCGAGACGCTGACGATTCCGGCAGCTCTCTCACGACCGCGATGCCTAACGACAAACTTGGCTTCCAACCCACGTGGGCCATGGCCGTTGGCGGCATGGTCGGCGGCGGTATCTTCTCCACTGCGGGCGTCGTCATCGCCATCGCCGGCTCATGGGCCTGGCTCAGCTTTGTCACTGCCGGCCTCGTCGCCCTCGCCACAGCCTACAGTTACGCCCACCTCTCGGCCCGCTACGCCAAGTCCGGAGGCGCCTTCACCTTTCTGCGCGAAGTCCACGCCGACCAGGTTGCCGGCAGCCTCGCCTGGATTCTCATCGCCGGGTACGTGCTCACCAATGCTGTCTACGCCTACACATTCGGCGTCTACCTCGCGGAAGTCGTTGACCTTGGCACCTGGTTCCCTCGCCTGGCGGCAGCCTCCATCCTCGCCTTCTTCATCGCCCTCAACCTTCGCGGCGCTGGCCGGGTCGGTGGTGTCGAGCTCTTTCTCGTCTGGGCAAAGCTCACCGTGCTCGGCGGGTTGGCGGTGTTCGGCATCGCCCGCTGGGAGCCCTCGCTCCTCTCCGAAGGTACCACCCACGGCGGGTTCTTCCCGGCCATCTTCGGCGCTGCATCCATCTTCATGGCCTATGAAGGATTCGAACTCCTCGGCTACGACTACAACGACATCCAGGATCCCGCGAAGACCCTGCCGCGTGCACTGCTCACGTCCGTCATCTCCGTGACCGTTGTCTACGTGGCAGTTGTCATTGGTGTGCCTATGCTCGTCGGTGCCGGAGCCGTTATCGAGCATCGGGAGGTTGCCCTTTCTATTGCCGGCCGCGAAGCCCTCGGGACATCTGGCGTCGTCCTCGTCACTATCGCTGCTGCGTTTTCCACCGGCTCGGCAATCAACGCCACCCTCTTCGCGACCGCCCGCCTCGCCCGCGATGTCGCAAGCAAGGGCGAGCTTCCACCGTCGCTCGCTCGCACGAATTCGCGGGAAATACCCGGTAGAGCCGTCATCGTCATCGGCCTCGGCGCCACAGTCCTTGCCGTGCTCGGCAACCTCACCGTCCTTGTCGAGGTCGCAAGCCTGGCCTTCCTCGGCACCTTTGCCACGATCTGCCTGCTCGCCTTCCTCGAAGATGCGGGACTGCGACTCATTACCGGACTGGGAGCCGTTCTCGCCACCCTCGCTTCGCTCACCGTCACCGGCCGCCTGGTTGTCCACGAACCTTACGTGCTCGCCGCTTGCGCGGTCGTGACGTCGGCCGCCGTTGTCGGCCGCCCTCTGCTCCTGCGCCGGCTCGGAATCCAGGAACAACGATCTGACATATCACCTATAGACTAGGGACAGATCTGGCGCTTCGCCGTACCGTCTCTGCATGGCTCGAGGAACCGAATACTCGCCCGAAGCCACCCTCAAGTGGACAGAGCGTCAGCGCGAAAACGCGCGGGTCATCCTCGCAACCCACACGACATCCGACGGTTCCATGACGGTCGACTTCTACAACGACAAGGATGAGTTGATCGAGACCTTCTACCAGCCACCTTCTCCCTAGCGCACAGCCCCCGGGATATACGGCCCCCGCCGAGGCAGCTCCGGCTTCCGCGCCAGGATGAAGAAGACACTCCCCAGCCCCGCCATCACCGCCAGAAGGTCGAAGCCGAACCGGTAGTTCCCCGTGATGTCGTAGGCGAACCCGGCGATCAGCGGCCCGAACACCGAGCCCACGATGATGACCACGTTTGACACCCCCATGATCTTCCCGAATGACGCCCGCCCAAAGTACTCCGCCCGCAGTGCCGTCATCTGTGGGCCGCGCCAGCCCCATGCCAGCCCGTGAATGATCGTGAACCCTCCCACCATCAGTACGCCGTTGGCGTGCGCCAGCATCACCAGACCCACCATGTGCATCAACATGCAGGACACCACCAGGGCCCGCTTATTCACGTAGTCGCCCGCGAAACCACCCGACAGGTTGCCGATCAAGAACACGAGCGTTAGTACGAAGACCACTGTCGAAGCCTGCGCCAGCGTGTAGCCCTGGCTCTGTGTCAGGTGAGCAACCAGGTGCACTCCCAACGACGACACCACAAAGAGCGCCGAGGCGTGACCCAGCGAAAGCAACCAGAACGACCGTTCCCGCATCGCTTCAGCCAGCGTGAAGTCTGTCGAGATGCCGGAGAGTGACGCTCGCCGCCGGGCCTCTGCTTCCTCGCTGGAGTGGTCGATGCCGTCGGGCAACAGCCCCATCTCTTCCGGGTTCCCTCGAAGCAGGGAAGTTAACGGGATGCCCGCCGCGACGATCAGGAGCCCGGACCCGAAGGCCGTCCAGCGCCACCCCGCATGCTCGAGCACGAGCACCGTCAGCGGGACGACCATGCCGCCCACCGCGAACCCCGCACTCGCGAGGCTGATCGCCGTCGACCGCCGCCGCTCGAACCACTGCACGATCGCCACGGACACCGTCAGGAAGCCGGCCATGCTCATGCCCGCCGAGATCACGAGGAAGGTCAGGTAGAAAGTCAGGGGTGACTGCACCTGGCTGAAGAGGACGAACCCCACGCCCGTGACCACGATCCCGACCCGGGAAATCCGCTGCGGTCCGAAACGGTCGACCAGCCAGCCGATGAGCGGACTCGTCAGGCCGCCCTGTGCTTCCTGCATCGAGGAGGCCGCCGAAAGGAGCGTCCGGCTCCAGCCAAACTCCCGCTGGAGTAGCACCACGTACGCCCCGTAGGCCTGGCCGAGAAGTGACGCGAAGAGCAGCTGGATGGCCGCCCCGGAGGCGACAATCCACCATCCGTGGAAAACGGCATCGACACGGAGCGCACGGGCAGGGCGCAAGGTCGTGGCCAGCGGGATTCCTGGAACGAAGACTCGTTAATGGGAACCATATGGCCGGCCCCCGCTACGTGGGAGAGTCAATTCCGGAAAGACAAGAGCCCGCTCGACGTGAGTCGGGCGGGCTCCGTTGGTCTGCCGGGCGATCGATTCCTACTGGGGGCAGCCGCCCGTGCAGCTCAGCGTCAGCGTGTAGGTGCTCGGCGCCGAACCTGCCGGGGCCTGCACCAGTACGTCAACCATCCCCGGTGGCAGCGTGGCGCCGAAGAAGATCTGGCCGGCGGCGTTCGCCGTGCGGGCGTCGAACGGCGTGCTACTGGTCGGGCTGTAAAGCGCGACTGTCGCTCCGGCCGGAAGTCCCGTCGCCTGGATGAGGAAACCGCGTCGCTCGGTAGGGCGACCGCTGCGCGCCGGCACCTGTATGAAGTTCCAGTCGACCAGGTCGGCTCCGCCGATGGTCTCGGTGCGGGTGTAGACAAACTGGTTGTTGCGCTGGATCTCGCGGCGCACGTTTCGGTCGGTCGGGCTGTCGTTCGATGGAATCATCGGCGTACTCGGCGTCACGATGCGGTTATCGCGGCGAAGGATGCTGTAGGCGGCTTCGTCCCCACCCTGCAGGCTGAGGAGAACAAAGTACGTACCTTTCCCCGTCAGCGCCCGCGAGAGAAGCTCGGCGTTCCCCTGGGTCACCGACGTCGCAACGATGTTCCGCTGCTCATCCATCAGGTAGGCCTTCAGGTCTCCGGAGTACTTGGCGATCGAGATGTTGACGACCGCGTCATTGTTCGGCTGGAACCAGTAAAGATCGTGGGTGTCGGTCACCGTGTGCAGGCTGTCGAATATCTGGCCGGTCGAGCCTAGCGAGGCCGGGTTCTCGAGCGTTCCGCCGTAGTCGAAGGCGACATCCTGACTATTCAACAGGAGTGTATAGCTCGTCCCCACGCCGTTCTTCGAAACCCGCACGAAGTACGTGGCCGGGGCCAGTTGACGGCTGATGAGAGGATATTGGCTGAGCGACGCCGTCGTATTGCGCGCTACAAAGTTCGCGATGTTCCCGTCGAGACGGTAGAGCTCGACAGTCGCGCCGCCGCCAAAGGCATTTGCGGCATAGATGTCGATGAACCGCGCGCGACCTGGCGCAGAGACGGGCACCGTAAACCGGTAGAAGTCCTCGTCGTCGCTTGCGTCGACCCGGTCGTGCCAGGTTGCCGACGGTGCAAGAGTAAGGTCGCGTGCCGTGTCGAATCCGTTCCCCGCATCCGGCAGGGTATTGGTGTCGGATGGGGCGATGTTCATGGCGTACGACGTCGTGTCGCTGCCGTTCGCGTACAGCCGGACGTAGTGCCAACCGGGCAGAACCACCTGAGACATGGACTTCTGCGAGCCCGGTGTGCTGTCCCAATGGATCCACTGGGACCGAGGCTGACTGTAGACCGCCAGCGTGCCGAGCTGGTGCCCCGTCGTGCGTGTCGCGGCGATCACGGTAAGCCGTGGCCGCGCCCCGGAGACGAACACCCAGCTCCCATCCGAGAGGTTGTTGGGCCCGAGCGTGCCCGTCTGCGACTGGACGCTGGTGATGTTCCCGTAGCTGCGTTCCTGGGCGAACGCGTCATGGCCACCGGTCAGCGGGATGATGACTGCTGCTGCCGCGAGGACGATGAATGCAAGGTGTCGGATCGTCGTTTTCATTGAATGTTCCCCTTCGAGGTGTGGACGCTTCTCCGCGTCTCACCTCCGGGACGAACCGACTTGTAGATGCCTTACAAGTTTTCCCACCGATTTCTTGAACTTTGTTTGCCGGGCTACGGCTCGGCGTCGAAGCCGTTCTCCGTCTGGCTGTTCGCCGCGTCCCAGGCGCAACCCGGGAACTCGATCGCATCGATGAACAGAGTGTTGAGTCCAAATGCAGTGGTCCGCATCACATAGGTGATCTGTCCGCCCGGGCCGGTCTGGGCGACCGGAAACGTGGGTATCCCGTCAGACTTGATTGTGTGGCCCATCACGGTGGCGCCCACCACCGGCGCGCCGTCCTGGTTGGTGAGCGTGAGAAGGAAGATCCCGTCGTGGTGGCTCCCGGGCACAACCTCCACCCGCTGAAACACCAGCGTGTTCGTCATCACGCATGCGGCGGCCGTCGGCTCGTCTGGCCGCTCGGGGGTTGGCGTCGGCAGCCGGTCGTCGGGTGTCGGCGTCGCTGTTGGCTGTGGTGCCGACGTCTTCGTGGGCGTCGCCGTCGCGTTCACCTTTGGCGTAGGGGTGTCGGTCGGCGCTGTGGCGTTCCCGGGCGTTGGTGTGTCGGTAGCTCCGGCCCCTGGCCCTACAATCCGGAACGGGCCGAGATGCACCGTGCTGGTCCAATCGCCATTGGCGCCCTTTGTTCTCGAGGACGAAGTACCACTCGCCCGGGTCGAGTTCCGGGCTTACGACCCTGGTCGTTGCACCGTCGACATCGACGGTCTTGTCGGGGATGGCGCCCTCGTCCTCCGTCCAGATGACCGAGTATCCGGCCACGTCCGTCTGCCGCGTCCATTCGATGGTGATACGACGCTCCTCGGACTCCACGTTCACCGCATGAGAGGTGCTTGCCACATCCGACGGATCTCGAACCGCGGCCGCAGCGATGGTTTGGCTACTTCCCCCGCGGACGAGGAGCGTGATCAGTACAGCGAGGATTCCAACGACTATCACCGGGCCGGCCACCACTGCGGTACGCTCGCCCCGGCCCGCCACGAACCACCAGTCGCGGGCCCGCGTCTGCACTCCTCCCCGTGAGCTCGAACCGCCGGCGGACTCCAATCGCTCTCGGATTGGTGCCAAGGGTGCCGGGCAACCCAACCGGCGCCAGCGCGCCAAACAGCGCTGCCGGGGCTGTCAGTCGGCGCCGGCGGTCGTTGCAGGTGTCGCAGCTTTTCAGGTGTTTCTTCACCGCCCGGCGCAAGCTCCTCGCCTGCTCTTCGCCTGCTCCCATGCGTCCCACCAGCAACGCGCCGAGCCGTTGGCATTCGTTTGCGCCGTGCCGCACCAGCAACTCCGTCACTACCGCTTCTTCCAGCGCATCGCGCAGCCGCGATAGAGCCGTGTAGACGGCTCCGACTCGAAGGCCCATGGTGTCCGCGATCTCTTCGGCACTCAGGTCCTGCCGCAAATGCATATCGAGGAGTGCATACTCACGCGGGTTCAGGGCCCTCGCCGCAGCCCAGACCAGTTCGACCAGGTCTGCTTCGCCCGTCAATGCTTCCGGGTCCGCGAGCCGCGATTCGTCCACGATGGTCAGCGCGCGACGTTCTGCGTCGCTCTCCGACGGCAGTCCGACCTCTCTGCGTCGCTTCCGTAACTGGTCGATTGCTTCGTTGCGAGCGATCGTGAACAGCCAGGCCTTCGTGTGTTCGGGGGCTCCGCGATCCTGGATAGTTCGCCACGCCCGGATCAGTGCCGCCTGCGACACATCCGCCGCCAGGCTGCTGTCGTGCACTATTCGCAGGACGAAGTCGTGGAGCCGCTCGAAGTAACGTTCGTATAACGCCGCGAAGGCATCGCCGTCGCCACCGGCTGCAGCTCTGGCGAGTGCCTCGTCGGTGGCCCGCTCACCGGCAAAGGCGGTCATGGCGCCCGATTCTAACGGGCTTCCTCGGCCCGTGATCCCGGGGGACCTCCTCGCATGCCCTGATCTCGCTCCAACACCTGAACAATTTTCACGTTGACGGGAGAGTAAAGCCTTCGCTAATCTTCCATTCTGGGTCTTCCCTGAGAGGCTTCTCGTGACTGCATCTCCCGTGATGCGGCCTGGTCAGAATGGTCCGATGGGGCGACCTGGCGCTGGCGCGCCCAAACCGTCTCTACGAAAAGCTGCGCGCGTCTTCCGCATCCGGCACTATCGCAACCTCTGGTTCTCCTCCACCGCCTCCTTCACCGGCATGCAGATGCAGCAGGTGGCACGTGCGATCCTTGCCTGGCAATTGACCCACTCCTACGGCTGGGTTGGCGCCGTTTCCTTCTCCTTTGGTGTGCCGATGATGCTCTTCTCGCTCATCGGCGGCTCGCTCGCCGACCGGCTGGAAAAGCGCAACCTCACGCTCATGACCCAGGCAGCTACCGGTATCCTCGCGCTCCTGACCGCCATCCTCGTCACCACCAACGTGATCACCATCGAGATATTGATTGGCATTGGACTCGTCCAGGGCACGTTCTTTGCCTTTGGCATGCCCGCCCGCACCCCGCTCATGGCCGAGGTGGCAGGGCCCGAGAACATCATGAGTGCAATCGCCATGTCGAACGCCTCGATGAATGCCACGCGTCTCGTCGGGCCGGCCTTCGCCGGCCTTCTCATCGCCGTCTGGGGAATCGACGCAGCCTACTTCGCCCAGGCCGGGTTTTACGTGATTTCGTCCGGCATCCTGCTGATGGTTCCTACCGGTCTCAGCAAGTTGGCCCAGGCGGGCATGCCAGCGCCGCCGCCGCGCGGCAACATGTTTGTCGAAATTGGCCGAGGCGTGCGCTACGCCGCCACCGATCCCCGCCTTCGCCTCCTCTTCGCCATGCTCTTCATTGTCACGTTCTTCGCGATGCCCTACATCATGCTGCTCGCCGGCTTCGTCGACCAGGACCTCCACCTAGGCGAAGGCTGGTTTGGCGCAATCCAGACGGTCACCGGCGCCGGTGGCCTCATCGGTTCTCTCGGCATTGCGACGCTCACGGAGTCGGACCGCAAGCCGCTTATCCAATGGATCTCGGGTATCGGCGGCGGGATTGGACTCCTTCTTCTCGCGCTCGGCTCAATGCCGTTTGGTTTCCTCGGGGCGGCGATCGGCGTCTTTGTCATCGGCCTCATGTTCACGGCCTACCAGACGATCAACAACACCATGGTCATGGCCGAGTCGGATCCCCTCTACTACGGTCGCGTCATGAGCATCAACATGCTCACGTTCAGCGTCATGCCGATGATGGCCTTCCCCCTTGGCGCCCTCGCGGACGCCATAGGTGCCCGCGAAACCTTCCTCGCCCAGGGCGCGATCGTCCTCGGCTTCATGGTCTTCGTTGCGATCGTCAACGGGGGCTACACGTTTGGCCGCCACGAGGCTCCGGTCCATCTCCAGCCGGCTGGCGCGCTGGGAAGTTCCGTGCCTGCTGCCGGGGCGGCGGCCGGCGCCGCTCCGGGTGGTGGTGGCGGCTAGGCGCCTCCACCCGAACGCTAGCGCAGGCGTCTAGTAACCCAGGGCGTAGTCGATTGAATTTGTGACCAGCCGCTCGAACTGCGGCACCACCCATGGCCCCCGGAACAGCATCGGCGTCGACTTATCGGGCGAGACGTTCTCCTCGACGAACGGCTGCGAATTGCTGTTCGGCGTGTGGCAGTGCCCGAGCGCGAAGTAGGTGACCGATCCCTCGCCGACGGGTTTGGTGTACCCCATCGCCCGAGTCTTCCCATCGTCCATCAGGGCCGTGTCCTTCTCGTACACGAACCCGAAGCCCTCGGGTGAAGCGTCCGGACCCAGTTCCGCGGTCAGCAGCACTTCCGTCTTCTCTGGCTCCTGCACCTCGATCATGTACGGCTCATCCATCACTTCGAACGGCCCCGTCACGCCCTTCGTGATCGGGTGTCCGCCGTCGTGGACGTCGACATTGAACTTCCGGATCGGTGGGTGATTCAGGAAGAATCCGCCGAGCGTCGCGTGGTGGGGCTGCTTGAGCATCGCCCGGCGCTGGCGACCGGCCCCTCCGTTGTCCACGCGCACGGCCTTGCCCCCACTCGTGCCGTGAAACGCGAGCCAGTGCCCGCCATGTTCCAGCCAGTCCTGCACGTACTCGTTCATCGCCTCGTTCAGAAACGGCCCCGCGACATACGAAACCATGAGCTTCGCCGAAGGCAGCCAGCGGTCGACATCGTTGAAGTCGTTGGCGTGGGTTGCCGCCTCATCCCGTTCGCCCAGCCACTGGAGGATGCGCAGCCGCGCATAGTCGTGGTCATGTCCGGCCGGCATACCCGGCGGAAAACCGCCGGCGACGATATGAACCCGTGCTCGCTGTGCCATGGAAACACTCCCCTCGTTGTCCGCCGAAGCCTACACCCATCCCGCCCGGGCTGACGGCTTACTTTCGCCCCAACGCCTCGTAGACGGCCTTCGTCAGCGACCGGCTGCGAAGGTCGATCGCCGGGCCCATCTGGTTCATCACATAGCCGAATCCCAGGCGATACTCCGGGTCCGCGAAGCCGAGCGAACCTCCCATGCCTGCGTGCCCGAATGCCGCTGGCCCGCGCGGGTCTCCCAGCTCCGGCACCGGCAACATGAACCCCAGCGACCTGCTCGTCTTCATCACCAGGATCTCGTCGGGGCTCGTCACTCGTTCCTTTGCCGCGTTTGCGACTGCCCCTTCGCTCATCAAGCGCACGCCATCGAGTTCGCCCCCCAGCGAGAGCGCTGCGTAATACCGCGCAAGGCCATCCGCGCTCGCGTGACCATTTGACGATGGGATCTCCGCCGCCCGCCAGCGCCGCGTATTCGCCACCCTCGGTGGCCGCGGCGGGTTGTTGAACACCCGGTACGACAACGACGAGGGGTCGGCCATCGCCGCTGCCACCGGGCTCGCCGCGGGGTCCGCGGGAGCAGCCGGCAACAGCATCTCTGCCGTCCGCGCGTCTTCGCTTTCCGGCAGCCCGATGAAGAGGTCGGCCCCCAGCGGCCCGGCGATCTCCTCACGCAGGAACGTTCCCGCGCTCTTCCCGGTCACCCGCCGAAGGACCTCCGCGTTCAGCCAGCCGAACGTCGCCGCGTGATACCCCTGCTTCGCGCCCGGCTCCCAGTAAAGCGTCGACTCCGCCAGCGCCTTTGCCATCGTGTCCTGGTCGTAAACCGCCTCGTCCGGCACATCCACGCTCGGCGTCGGCAGTCCAACCTGGTGGGTCAGCAGGTGCCGCACGAGCGCCGACCCCTTTCCGTTCGCCGCGAACTCCGGCCAGTACTTCGCCACCTGCGCCTCAAGGTCGAGGTCACCCCGGTCGGCCAGCATGTTCATCGCCCCGGCCAGCCAGCCCTTCGTCGTCGAATACACGTTCACCAGCGTGTCGGGCTCCCACGGCTTCGTCCGGGCGCCGTCGCGGTGCCCACCGCAAAGGTCGACCACTTTCTTCCCGTCCACGTAGACCACGACGGCGGCGCCGACGTCCCCGCGCTCACGGAAGTTCCGTTCGAACTCTTCGCGTACGCCCGCGAACTCAGGCGGGCAGGTTCCAGAGATCTCGACAGTAGGTGCGGTCATCGTGCACTCCTCATTCGGGAAGTGCCCCGATTCTGCCCCCGACTCGTTACTTTTGCGAACGGTGTCGCCGATCGCGGTCGCGGCGGTCGATCGCCACAGTCCACCCCCACTGCCCCACCCAGAACGGGAAGAGGACACTCGCCGACAGGCCCAGGATCGACAGCGCGCCCGCGAGCACCGTGATGGCAATGACCGCCTTCAGCAGAGCGACTCCCATGATCCACAGACCGATCAATGCCACCCCGGGCACCATGACCATCAGGCTTGCGACGATGAGATTGCGACTACCGTAGACCGGGTCCCGGAAGACTTCGGACATTGTCCGCTCCGCCACCACCGTACAGCCGCTGCCCAGCCCCGTTGTCCCCGCCTTCGCCCCGCGCTAGTGTTGCCGGGCTACCCGGAGGTTGCCCATGTACGCCTATCTCGATCACGTCGGTATCGTCGCTCGCACGTGGCCCGAAGCCGCCGAAGTCCTTCTCGACAAACTCGGCCTCGAAATGGACCTCGATCGCACGCCCATGCCCGACGGCTCCTACTTCGCCCCCGAGCGCACCAACAACTACTTCGTGAAGGTCGGCATCGGCCACACCCGCATCGAAGTGCTTATCCCGGCCGACACCACCAGCGGTACGGCAAAGTACCTGGCAAAGCGCGGTCCTGGACTTCATCACCTCGGCTACGCCGTGCCAAATGTGACCGAGTCCGCGGCGAAACTGCGTGAGCGCGGTCTCGTCCAGATCGACCTCGGCTCGGACCCCGACCGGCTCTCAGCCGCCTTCTTTCGCCCGGGCAGCGTTGGCGGCATCCTCACGGAACTCGTCCCCGTCCGCGACCAGGCGACCGGCAAGGTCATCCCGCCCTCTTGAACGACGCCGACCATCCCGAGTATCCGCTCACGCTCTGGGCCGCCCTGAGTAACAGCCTCGCCGTCACCCGCGAAGGGGCTGCCCGCGGACTTGATCTCGAGCGTGGCCGGCACCCGACCCTCAGCGAACTTCGCGCAGCCCTCGGCCTCAATCTCGACCTCGCCCCCGCCTGGGACCCGCTTCGCTCCATCCGTCTCCCCGAAGGCACTCCCTCCGATGCCGAGATCATCGAGGTGATGGACGGCATGTACCGCGGCCTCGCTTCAACCCGCAAAGTGACGGTCACGGCCACAGAGTCGGGCATCGTTGTCGACGGCGCCGCCGAGCCAATCCCCGTCCGCGAAGGCGACACTCTCCCGCTCTGGATCCTCTTCGACAACCCCGGCGACAAAGCTGCCGAAGGATCGGTCGCCTACGCCGGGGCCACTGATGCCGTCACTGTCGAACCGGGCCGCGTCGCGTCCGTCCTTGTCGCCGGCTCTTCGGCCATGCGCGGCCAGGACCGCGCTCTCCTCGATGTCGAACTGGGCGACCGTCGCTCCGCCTTCGCCATCCCAATCGCCGTCCTTCCCGCCTGGGACCTCACAGTCTCACTCACCGACGAAGCGACCGGTGCCCGGGTCCCCGCTCGCGTCTACCTCGTGGATGACGCCGGCCCGGTTGCCCCGGAGGGCGCCATCCTCCGCCGCGACCAGTATGCCAATCCGTTCTTCCATGCCGACGGGTCGTTTGCGGCCGTTGTCGCCGGTACCGCCCGCCTCACTATCCACCGCGGGATGGAGTACGAACCCTTCACTGCCGAAGTTGCCGCCCCCACGAGCGGCCGTTCGACCATCGACGCCCGCCTCCGTCGCTGGTCTGACCAGGCGGCCGACGGCTGGCACTCCGGCGATGTCCACGTCCACCTCCACTACGGCGGCGAGTACCTTCTGACTCCGGAACACGCCTCCCTCGTCCAGCGCGGTGAGGACGTCCGCTTCATGAACATGATGGTCGCCAACAGCGGCAGCGGATATGTCAACGACCGAGCCTGGTTCAGCGGCCATGACCACGAACTCAGCAACGCCACCGGAGGTTCGCGCCACATCCTCCGCTGGGGCGAGGAGTACCGGAACAACTTCTACGGCCACCTCTGCATGTACGGCCTCGAAGAACTTGTGCCGCCGATCTACAGCGGATTCCGCCTCAGCGAGCACGAACACGACCTGCCCGCCAACGCCCACGCCGCCGACCATGCCCACAGTGTTGGCGGCACCCTCAGCTACGCCCACCCGATGTTCGGCAGCATCGACCTCGACCGCGTCTTCAGCGTCGTCCGCACCGTCGAGGCCAAGGAACTCCCTGTCGACGTTGCCCTCGGCAAGGTTGATGCCCTCGACGTCATGTCCTATCCCGGCGTCAATCTTGAGGTCGCCGAACTCTGGTACCGGCTCCTCAACTGTGGCTTCCGCCTTCCCGCAACCGCCGGCACCGACACGTTCATGAACTTTGGCGGCACCGGGATGTTCAGCAACCCACCCGCCGGCAACCGCGTCTTCGTCCAACTCGAAGGCCCGCTCACCACCGAAGCCTGGTGTGCCGGCGTCCGGGAAGGCCGCACCTTCGTCACCAACGGCCCTGTGCTTCGCCTCAACGTCGCTGACCAGCCCATCGGCTCCATTCTTGAAGCTCGTCCTGGCCAGACCTTCGAAGTCCACGGCGATGTGTCCTCACACTTTCCCGTCGAGCGGCTCCAGCTCGTGGTCAACGGTGCCATCGTCGCCGAAACGCGCCCCGGGCCGGCCGACCACTCGGCCACCATCGACCAGCCGGTCGTTGTCGCCGGGAGTTGCTGGATCGCACTCCGCGCCCTCGGCGGCGAACACGACCTCGTCCTTGGTGGTTCCCTCTTCGCCCACACCAGCCCCATCTACGTCGACGTTCCCGGCGCGCCCCTTGCCGACCCCGCTGCCGCCGGCTATTTCGTCGAATGGATCGACCGCCTCGTCGCCATGTGCCGCACCGATGGCCGCTACCCCGACGATGCCTCCCGCGAGGAGGTCATCGCCCTCTTCACCTCGGCCCGCGAAGTCTATGAGCGCATGGCCCGTCTCTAAACGGCCCCGTAGCCGCCGTCCTTCAAGGCCGCCTGCCCTCGGGCAATCTCGGGCTCGCGCATCTGCGAGGTTCGAAGCGCTTGAGCGGTGACTACTCGCGCTACACTCTCCGCATGCGACACGAAATTAAGTACGGTCCCGCCTACGCTTTGGGCGTCATCCATCTCGAAGCTGGTGAAGAGGTCCAGGCCGAAGCCGGCGCTATGGTCAGCATGTCTCCCTCAATCGAGATGACGACGGCCGCCCGCGGCGGAGTCTTTTCTGGTCTGAAGCGCTCGGTCCTCGGAGGCGAGAGCTTCTTCATCAACACCTTCAAGGCCAACGCCCCCGGAGAGGTGACCTTTGCGCCCGCCCTCCCGGGCGACATCATCGCTCTAGAGCTGGGCAGCCAGCCGCTTCTCATTCAGTCCGGGAGCTTCCTCGTCTCCACCAAGGACGTCACCATCGACACCAAGTGGGGTGGCGGCAAGACGTTCTTCTCCCGGGAAGGGCTCTTCCTTCTCAAGGCGACCGGCACCGGGACCATCTTTATTTCGAGCTACGGTGCTATCCACCCAATCGACCTCGCCCCCGCCGAGCAATACACCGTCGACACCGGCCACATGGTCGCTTTCGACGACTCCATCCACTACGACGTCGGCCGCTCCGGTGGCTGGAAGTCGACCCTTCTGGGCGGCGAAGGCCTTGTCGTCCACCTGGCAGGCCCGGGGCGCTTCTACATGCAGACCCGCGCCCCCGATTCCTTCCTCCAGTGGCTCATCCCCAAACTCCCCGGCAAGCGCGAGTAGTGACAGCAGAGCCGCGACAAACCTGCCGCGGCTCTGCTGTCCTATCCCTGTGTTCGCCTGCGCTGCCTAGAAGTCCTCCGGGCAGGAGTAGTTCGGCATCCAGACCTCGAGTGAGTCGAGGACGGTGTCACCGGGGTATTGAACGAATCCGTAGTCATAGCCCCAGCCGCCATACATCTGGTCGGCGCCGGACTCGCCGTACAGCTTGTCGTTGTCGGCGCCGCCGTGCATCCAGTCGTTTCCGCTGCCGCCGCAGAGCGTGTCAGAACCTGCTCCACCGCTCACCGTATCGGCGCCGGCGCCGCCCCAGAGGAAATCGTTGCCATCGTGGCCCTCGACGTTGTCGTTCCCGTCGCCGCCCATCACACGGTCGTCGCCCGAGCCGCCATACACGACGTCGTCTCCCTGGTCGCCGTTAATCTGGTCGTTTCCGGAATCGCCAAAGATGTAGTCATTGCCTAGGTAGCCGGACGCGCGGTCATCGCCAGCGCCCAGGAGGATCTTGTCATCGCCGGCCGACCCGAAAACGATGTCATTGCCTGCGTCGCCGCAGAGGATGTCGTCGCCGCCCAGGCCGATGATGATGTCGTCGCCTAGACCGCCGGAAATCACATCGGGGCCGTTCGTACCCCAGAGGATGTCGTTGCCGGAAGTCCCGACGATTGTTGCGGGTACCCCATTGCACTTTGGCGTGTAGCTGAATTTCGCTGAAGCCGAGCCGAACTGGCCCGTCCCCGCAAAGGCGGCGAAGCCAATCACCGCCAGCCCAAGGAGAGCCCCCAGCCTCGGCAGGTGCAGACCTCCCGGTCGTTCAAGTTCCTGGTTGAATTGCGTTGCCATGTCCTGTCCTTTCCGGCGGGCCTGTGGCCGCCACTGCCGATAGGACAAGCGATCCCGGTATTCCTTACATTCCACATCGAATAGCTAGAGCGACGTCAGCACTCGCATCCGGCTTGCGACCACGCCCGTGACCGCCAGCAACGTGCCGCTCACGATCAGCGCACCCTGCACCCCGATGATCGACGCCGCTCCCCCCAGCACGATCGGCCCCACCCAGCCGAACCCGATGGCGAAGTTCCAGGCACCGATCGCCCTTCCCCTCAGTTCGTCGTCCACAGCCGCTTGCAGGAGCACCCACTCGAGCGCGTCCACACCGGCCATCGCCGCCCCCAGGCCGATGCAGACCACCAGCCCAATGGCGAAGAACTCCGACGCGCCGAGTGCGATCATCAGCACGCCGAATGAGCCCACGACGCCGGTCAGCAGCAGGCCCTTGCGCCGGTAATCGCCGAGCGTGGCCAGCGTCAGGAGGCCGAGCATCGCGCCGACACCCAGCGCCGTGGTCAGCGCCCCGAACCCCGCGGCACCCACATCCAGCACGTCGTCCGCCACCGACGGAAGCAGGGCATTGGTCGAGAACCCAAGATTCTCCGCGAGCAGCATCAGCAGCAGCAACGTCGCCACCGTCCGGTGCCGGAAGATGAGCCGTATCCCCGCCGCCAGTTCACCGCGGAACGCCCGGGCCCCGCTCGCTGCCGGCGCCGCACTCTGAATCAGCAGGAACAGCCCCGCCGCAACCACAAGGAAAGCCACGGCCAGGAGCAGGGCGACCGACGTTCCGGCGCCCTCGATCAGGAACCCGGCGATGATCGGGCCGGCCGTGCCGACTGCCCGCTGCCCGAAGGTGTTCAGACTGATCGCACTCATCGCCTGCTCCGGCCCCGCGATGTCCCGGGTCAGGGTTTGCAGCGAAGCCAGTCCCGCGGTGTTGCAGGCGCCGCTCATCGCCGTGAGGAGAAGCACGAGGGCAATCGGCGGATTATCCGTCGTCGCCAGCAACGCGAGGAGGCACACGACGATTGCCTTCGTGCCGGTCGTGGCCACCAGCAACTGCGATCGTGACACCCGGTCGGCGAGTGCACCGGCGACCGGCCCCACGACCATCCCGGGCGCCGACCGCACCGCCCAGCTCATTGCCGTCAGGAAGACCGAGCCCGTGCTATCGAGCACCAGCCAGCCAATCGCCGTTCGCTCCACCAGCGTCGCGAACGAAAGCGTTGCTGAGGCGCTGAAGAGCCAGCCGAAACTCGGCAAGGCAAATGCCTGGCTCGACGTTCGCCAGGTGCGGGCGATCGTCATCGCCGGGGCCGGCCTGAGGCTACGGGCATCAGGGCATTCTACGGACGCTACCGTTTGGCATCCCTATCTTCGTTAGGTAGCCTCAAATCACATGGCAGGCATTGCATTCGACCGTTCGTTGGGCATTGGATTCGGCATCGCCGCGTTCATGGGCGCAGTTTGCCTGCTGGTTGTCGCGATCTGGCCAGGCTCGCACCCGCGCCAGCGTGACCTCGGTCCAAACACCATCCTCCACACCATCAGCCACGACTATGAGCGGTTCCCCCCTGACACAACCGCGGAGCGGGGCGACGGCTGGCCGGAGAATCGCGTTGTCGAATCAACCGCCCGTTACGGCTCCGATGCTTGCATTGCTGACCTCGAGATCGTCACGACCTCCCCGTCTGGAGATCTCCTGGAGCGCACGGACTTCCAGGGCACCACCGTCACGACGGAGCAACAGGGCGCCCCTCCCCAGGGTTCAGAATCGGGGACGGACATCGGAAACAGCTGCGTGATTGCCCCTGGGGTCATCAAGTCGAAACTCGAGGATTTGGCTCAATCTCTGGGCACGACCCTCGAAACCACCGATGCCGGGGAGTATCTCATCGCGTATCCGATCGACACGTCGGCAGCCGCTGTGTCGGGCAGCGACCTGGACATTGCGTCCGTCGAAATCGAGGTTCATTTCGACGCGACCTCCCTCCGCCGCCGCGACATGGCTACCATCGCGACGACGACCGCTGGCGAGAAGGTCGTCTTGAACCGCTCCACCGTCGTTTCCCAGGAGGTCTACCCGGCGGACTAGCCACTGCCGGGTTCGGTCGGGAACACCTCCCGGATCTGGCCCATGGCCGATCCGTAATCGAAGGCGCTCAGGTGTGGCGGATCGAGGCCGAGCATCGAGAGCGAGCTGCACACCTGTGTCCGGTGTTCGTTTGCATGGTGAAGGGCCTGTGCCAGGCGCAACCCAAGCGTTGCTTCACGGCGGTACCCATCGTCGGGATCCACTTCGAGCATCATTGTCTCGACGTCCTGCGACCCAACGAGGATCGCTTGCCAGCCTCTCCCGTTCGTCTCCGCCAGTGCCTTCAGTTCACCGAGATCGAGCGACGCCGCCTCGATCGACAGGCTCGGATTGCCCTGGACCACGGCCAGGTCGAAGGCCTCGTTGCCGATGAAGTGCCGCAGCGTATCGAGGACCGGGCCATAGACCCCGGCCACAGGTGCCCGAAGCTGGTCGTCTCCGAGCCGCGCGCATGAATCGATGAGCGCCAGCGTGGCCCACGTGTGATGCGCGAAAACGACCTGCAGCGCCGAGTCCGTGGCCATCTTCAACTCCTCCCCCTGGGAACTACATTGTTGCCCGACTCGGCCCATCGTGCCGACACAGAAAAGCCCGGGCTTTCACCCGGGCCTCTCTACGCTTTACGCCGAACGCTCGACGCTAGTCTGCCGTCAGAACCAGCGTCCCGGTCGTCGACAGGCTGCCACCGGTGCCGTTCACGACACAGGACCTCGCACTTGTTTGCTTGCCCTTGATACCGTTCACGCCGTCCTCAGCGGTGCCGCTCAGCTGCCGGTAGGCCTCCACCAGCAGCTGCATGCCGTACATACCGCTGTGGTTGAAGCTCAGGCCACCGCCGTTGGTGTTGATCGGGAACTTGCCGCCCGGCGCAGCCCGGCCGTCCTTCCAGAGGGTGAAGCCCTCGCCGCGCGGGGTCAGGCCCAGCATCTCGGCCGTGAGGCCCGCGGTCAGCGTGAACGAGTCGTAGATCATGGCCATTTCCATGTCTTCGGGGCCCATCCCGGCCATCTTGTACGCCGCGGCGCCGCTGGCCGCAGCGCTCGTGGCCGTGAAGTCCTCCATCTCGAGCATGTTCGAGTGGCTCATGCTCTCGCCGGCGCCGGCAATCCAGACCGGCTTCGTCTTCAGGCTTCGAGCGATCTCCGGCTTCGCCAGCAGCACCGCTCCGCCATAGTCCGTCACCAGGCAGATGTGGAGCAGCGTCAGCGGCCAGGCGATGAGCCGCGAGTTCGCGACATCCTCGACCGTGATCGGGCCGCCCGCGGGATGCGTCTCCTTCGAGAACATCACGGCGCGCGGATTCAATGTGGCCCACTGCCGCGTCACCACGGCGATATGGGCGAAGTCTTCCGGCGTCGTCCCGTACACGTGGTTGTGTCGCGTCATCGCGTGCGAGTAGTTCGACGGCGCACCCGAGGTCCCGTATGGCGATGTCCAGAGCGCATCCGGCGACCACGGGTCGCTGCCCCGCGCGCGGCCGGTGCCGCGACCCTTCGTGGCCCGCTGGCTCCAGCCGTTCTCACCGTGTGTCACCAGCGCCACATTCACGATCCCGGCGTGGATTGCCGCCAGCGCATGATGGACGTGCATCTCGAACGAGCAGCCGCCAACGGCCGTCGTGTCGATATAGCCCGGGTGGATGCCGAGGTGCTCGGCGATCTGCGATGACCAGCCCGCGCCGAAGACGCCGTCGATCATCGAGATCGGGATACCGGTCTGGTCGCTGACGTTCTTGATCGCTTCGATGTGAAGCTGGATCGCTGTCTTCATGTCTTCCGGGTAGCCGATCTCTTTGGCTTCGGCCGCCCCGACAATTGCTGCTGCTTTGGAAAGTTCTCCAGGCATGTTCGCTCCTTACACCACGCGCCAGAAGGCAATCGATACGTCGTCGTTCGCCTTTTCGAATTCGACCTTCACCGGCGCGCCGCACTTGATGCTCTCCGGCTTCTGCGGGTCAACTCCCCGGAGCACGGTGAACATCCTGTCGCCTTCCTTCAGGTCGATGTAGGCGGTGACGAACGGCGTCTCATCGGCCCAGCCGCCGAAGGCCCGGTGCTGGACGGCGTAGGTGTGGATCCAGCCCTCGCCGCTTCCCTCGATCCACTCGATGTCCGTCGAGTGGCAATGCGGACAGATGAGGCGTGGATACCAGTGGACGCGGTTGCACTTCACGCACCGCGGCAGCATCAGCTTGCCTTCCTTGGCGCCTTCCCAGAACGGCGCCGAATGTGGGTCCGGCTCCGGGATTGGCTTGGTGTATTCAGCCATATGCGTTCTCCTCCATGGCGGCGGCTTCCCCGGGGACCTTCCGTGGCCCCTGCGAAATGCATCCGGGTTCCGCTCGGATCAGGTTGCCGGGAGGTTCGCGCCCGGCGTTGCTGCCGCAATATACTGACGTTCCCGTTAAAGTGCCCGTCCGTCCGAGCAGCGTTCGCGAACGCTATCCTGTCCTGCGAGGAGTCTCCGTGCGGGCAACCATCCACGAAACCCCTGAAACTGCCCTCGATGGCATCGAAGACGGCATGACCATCATGGTCGGCGGCTTTGTTTCGGCCGGCACTCCCTCCAATCTTCTCCTCGCCCTCAAGGCGCGCGGCACCAGGCGGCTCACCACCGTCAGCAACAACATCGGCCTCGGCGACAAGCTCGACGACCTATGCGAAAGCCGCCAGATCGCGAAAGCGATCACCACCTTCGCCATCCGCGCCTCCGGCGGCCGCAAGTCCCGCTTCGAAGAGCAGTATCGCGCCGGCGAAGTTGAACTCGAACTCGTCCCCCAGGGCACCCTCGCCGAGCGCATCCGGGCTGGTGGCGCCGGGATCGGCGGCTTCCTTACTCGCACCGGCGTCGGCACCGTCGCCGCCGAAGGCAAGGAAGTCCACACCTACAACGGCGAACAGTATCTCCTCGAGCGCCCTCTCCGCGCCGATGTTGCCCTCGTAAAGGCCTACCAGGCCGACACCCTCGGCAACCTCGCCTATCGCCAGGCCGGTCTCAATTTCAATCCCGTCATGGCTACGGCCGCCGACCTCGTCATCGCCGAAGTCGAAGAGATCGTTGAGCCCGGCCGAGATCGATCCCCGGCTGGTCGTCACGCCCGCCGTCTACGTCGACCGCATCGTACGTTGTGACCCCGTGGAGGTGCGCTGGGATGGCAGCTAACCCGATGGACATCCCTCGCATCCCCCGCGAGCTTATGGCCCTCCGCGTCGCGAAGGAGCTCCAGCCTGGCATGGTCGTCAACCTCGGTATCGGCCTTCCCACCCAGGTCGCCAACTTCGTCCCGTCCGACGCCGGCATACTCCTCCAGGCCGAGAACGGCATCCTCGGCTACGGCGGCATCCTCGACGAGGATTTCGACCAGGACCTCATCAACGCCGGCGGCCAGCCGGTCAGTCTCCATCCCGGCGCCAGCTTCTTCGACAGCGCCGCCTCCTTCGCCATGATCCGCGGTGGCCACGTCGACTGTGCCGTCCTCGGCGGACTCCAGGTCAGCGCCAACCGGCGACCTCGCCAACTGGTCCGTCCCCGAGCGCGGTGGCGGCAGCATCGGCGGTGCAATGGACCTCGCCGTCGGCGCCAGGCGCCTCATCGTTGTCATGCAGCACACCACGAAGGACGGCGAACCCCGCATCCTCGACCGCTGCACCTACCCCCTCACCGGCCTCGCCTGCGTCGACCTCATCGTTACCGACCTCGCCGTCATCGACGTGACCCCAACCGGCCTCACCCTCCGCGAATACGCTCCCGGCGCCACTCCCGAGGATGTCCAGTCCGTCACCGCCGCCCGGCTCACCATCGCCCCCGACTGCCGCGAAATGGAGCTCTAACGTCCGGGGCTGCGGCCCTCCGTGGCCGCGGGATTCGGAAGAAGGCCCACGAGTCTGCGTCCCAACCGCGTTCACCTCGTTAGAATCCCCCGGTGCATAACGCCTCCGCCCTCCTCAGGCACCGAAACTTCACGCTCCTCTTCGCCGGGCGCTGCGTCTCGTTTCTCGGCAACGCCATGGCGCCCGTCGCCCTCGCCTTCGCCATCCTCGAACTTTCGGACTCCCCTTCCGCCCTCGGTTACGTGCTTGCTGCCCGCATGGCGCCGCAGGTCCTCTTCCTGGTCGCCGGTGGTGTCCTTGCCGACCGTCTTCCCCGTAGCGCTGTGCTCGTCGGCAGCAACGTCCTCGCCGGCCTCTCGCAGGCGACCGTCGCGCTTCTCCTCCTTACCGGCCACGCCGAGGTCTGGCACATTGCCGTACTCGAGGCGGTCAACGGTGTCGCCTTCGCCCTCTTCTACCCCGCCGATGCCTCCGTCGTCCCCTTGACGGTCCCGGCCGAACTGCGCCAGGACGCCAACGCCGTCCTCCGCCTGGGCACAAACATGACGCTCATCCTCGGCGCGGTCATCGCCGGGGCCCTCGTCGCCGCCTTCAACCCCGGCTGGACCGTCGCTATCGACGCCACGACATTCCTGGTGGCCGCCGCCCTGTTGGTGAACATGCGTGGCATCCAGGCGGCCACGGCCAGCGGCACCAACTTCTTTGCCGACCTTGTCGCCGGCTGGAGCGAGTTCACTGCCCATCGCTGGATCTGGACGATCGTTATCCAGTTCTCCCTCATGCTCGTCGGCTATTACGCCGCGTTCATGGTCCTCGGCCCGGTCATTGCCGACCGCGAGCTTGGCGGAGCCGGAGCCTGGGCGGCCATTCTCGCCGGCCAGTCGGCGGGGCTCATCCTCGGGGGGCTTGTGGCGCTTCGCTGGCGGCCCCGTAGGCCGATCTTCGTTGCCACATTCTGCGCCTTTGCGAGTGCTCTTCCGATTGCCGGGCTTGCCCTCGGCCTGCCCGTAGCTGCGATTGTGGCTACCACGATCATCAACGGCATCGCCATGGAGATGTTTGGCGTGCTCTGGGTCACTGCCCTCCACGACCACGTCGCCCCGGAGGCGCTCGCCCGGGTGGCCTCCTACGATGCGCTTGGCTCGATCGCCCTCTCACCGCTGGGATTCGTCGCTGCCGGGCCTGTCTCTGCCTGGCTCGGCATAACCCCCACGCTCTGGCTTGGCGCAGCCTTCGTGGTCGTCCCCACTGCCCTCGTCCTCCTCGTCCCCGAAGTGCGCAACCTCCCCGCTCTCCACCGGAACCCCTCACCACCCACCTCTGCCCCCGCACCCCAGCCCGCCGACCTCTAGCCGTCCGCAACCCGGAAGTGCCGTGGCCCGTGGCCGCATGCCTCGCGCATTGGACAGACTTTTCCTGCGCCCGGACTCGCGTAAAGTGGACTTCTGCCGACCACCTTGACGCAGTTAGTCCCTGAGGTGCATAGTTCACCAATCGGTTAATTAACTGACTGGTTAGATACGTGCCCACCGACCAACTCTCCAGCACCTTTGCCGCCCTTGCCGACCCGACCCGGCGGGCGATCCTCGGCCGCCTCTCGCAGGGCGAGACGTCCGTAACCGAGCTGGCCGCGCCCTTCGAGATGTCGCTGCCGGCTGTCTCGAAGCACCTCAAGGTGCTGGAGCGGGCAAAGCTGATCGAGCGTGGCCGCAACGCCCAATGGCGCCCCTGCAGGCTTCGCGCCGAACCCCTCCAGGAAGCCTCGTCCTACATCGACCATTACCGCCGGTTCTGGGAGGAGAGCTTCGACCGCCTCGACGAATACCTGCAGAAGTTGCAGGAGGAAGAGGGCGCCCACGACGAATAACTGCCCGGCTTTCGCCTTCGAATCTCCTCGACGCCTGAAAGGAACCACGAATGACACAGCAGACCACCGGCGACCTCTCCATCGCGACCCCTACCGACCTCGATCTCGTCCTCACGCGAACATTCAACGCACCAGCGGCGGCGGTTTTCGACGCCTGGACAAAGTGCGACCACTTCAGCCGCTGGTACGGCCCCACCGGCTGGACTGTCCCGGCATGCGAAATGGACCTTCGCCCCGGCGGCCGCTGGCGAGTCACCATGCGCTCCCCGGACGGGGCGATGGAAATGTCGCAGGGCGGCGTGTATCGCAAGGTCGACAGTCCGGAGAGCGTCATGTTCACCGAGGCTCCGGAAGGACCAATGCTTGATATGGTCGGTGAGACAATAGTCACCCTTGCATTCGACGAGCGAGACGGACGAACCATCATGACGCGCTCGACCCGTTTCGAGTCCCGGGAGAAGCGCGACGCCATGGTCAACTCCGGCGCGACAGGCGGCTGGGAGCAGAGCTTCCTCCGGCTAGACCAGCACCTCACAGCGGGTGATTCGTGAAATGGGCATGGAAGTCGGCCTCGGTATGACCTTCGACCGCCTTGTCGAACACCTCGCCAGACTGCAGGCCTAGCCCGCGCAAAGGAGCACCGCAATGGCAACAATCACAAACAAGATCGTTCCCCATCTCTGGTTCGACACCCAGGCGAAGGAGGCCGCCGAGTTCTACACCTCCCTCTTCCCGGACTCCCGGATCACCAATGCCAGCGTTATCCGCGACACACCGTCTGGCGACTGCGACATCGTCTCATTCGAACTCTTTGGGCAGCGCTTCATGGCCATCAGCGCCGGCCCGCTCTTCACGTTCAACGAAGCCATCTCCTTCCTCGTTGAGTGCGACACCCAGGAAGAGATCGATCGTTACTGGGACGCGCTTTCCGCTGACCCCGACGCCGAGCAGTGTGGCTGGCTGAAGGACCGGTTCGGGCTCTCGTGGCAGATCGTCCCCGCTGACATGGACGCGATGCTTCGCGAGGGCACGGTGGAGCAGCAGGCGCGGGCCACCCAGGCGATGCTCCAGATGAAGAAGATCGACCTGAAGGCGCTCCAGGATGCCCACGCGGGAGCCGGAGGGTGACCAAGGTCCGCATCCACATGATGATGTCGCTCGATGGCCGTGCCGCCGGCCCCAACATGACGCCCGACCGGCCCTTCGGCGACGGGACCGAAGGCTTCACCGACTGGGTCTTCGAACTCAAGTCGTTCCGCGCCCAACATGGGATGGAAGGGGGCGTCGAAGGCCCCGGCGACGACGTCATGGCCGAGACCTCGAAGAATCTCGGGGCGACCATCATGGGCCGCAACATGTTCGGCGGCGGCCCCGGCCCCTGGGGCGACAAACGCTGGGGCGCCGACCCATGGAAGGGCTGGTGGGGCCCCAATCCGCCCTATCACACACCCGTCTTCGTCCTCACCCATCATCCCCGCGAGCCGCTTCAGATGGAGGGCGGCACCACCTTCCACTTCGTCACCGACGGGATAGCGTCGGCCCTGCAGCAGGCGAAGGCGGCAGCCGGCGACAAGGACATCCGCATCGGCGGCGGCGCCAACGTCGCCAATCAATTCCTCGCCGCCGGCCTCGTCGACGAAGTGGAAATTCATCTCGTCCCAATGGTGATTGGTGCAGGTCCGAGACTCTTTGACGGCCTTGCTGACCCGCTCCCTGGTTTTGAACTCGTTCGGACCGTTGCGGCCCCCGACGTTACCCACGTGAAGTACCGGGTCCTCCGCTAGGACAGCTACCACCCACGAAAGGAACCGCTCATCCATGGCAGCAGCATCCGACCTCCCCACCAGCATCGAAGTCACCGGCGACACCGAGGCCGTCATCACGCGGGCCTTCCGAGCACCCATTGCCCTCGTCTTCGAAGTCCTTACCAGCCCAGAACACGTGGTGAACTGGTGGGGCCCGGCGCAATACACGATGAATGTCGTCGAACTCGATTTCCGCGTGGGCGGCAAGTGGCGCTTCGTCCAGCACAACGCCGAGGGCGAAGAATTCCCGTTCTGCGGCGAATACCTCTCCGTCGACCCCGTCACCGGCTACAGCTACACGTTCATCTTCGATGTCGAGCCTTTCAACCAGGGCGAACCGATCGTCGAAAGCATCCGCCTGGCGGAGCATGCCGGCCTCACTACCGTCACCAACACCGCTACGTACCCCTCGAAGGAGGTCCTCGAAGGCATGCTCAGCACAGGCATGGAATCCGGCGCCCGCGAGTCTATGGATCGCCTCGCCGAACTCCTCGAATCTCTCCAGTAGATCTCGCCCCAGCTGACTTCGCTCCGGTCGATGTAGTCGCTGCCCCACCCGTGACGGGCCATCTACGACGCCGGCGCAAACCTCTCAGGGTCCATCTCCACCAGTCGCCCCATCTCTCCCGGCGGCATCTTGCACTGAAAGGCAATCCGCCCGTCGCCATGGTGGTCGTCCAGGAAGTGCGCGAACTTCTTGTCCCGCACACTGAAACTGCAACGCTGTCCGGCAGGCCTCGTCACTTCGGCCTCCGGCAGGGCGACCACGATCTCACAAACCTTGTCCTGGAGTTCCCCTGCCAGCCGGGAGTCAGTGCTCACTTCGCCTGCGCCTTCTTGGCGCTTGCAAACCGGGCTTTCGCAAAGTCCGCGAAACCCGTGTCCCGCACGAATATGTGTTGCTGCGCGGCGAGAATGTCGCGCAGAGCGCGTTGGATCGGGTTGGACTCGAAGAGCGCGCTTGCCCCCGCCGCCTTGTATCCGAACTGGGCCACTTCCACGGCGACTTCCGTGGCATGCGCTCCGCTCAGTCGCATGCGGGTGAGCGCCTTCAAGCTCGGCTCCTGCCCGGCGCATGCAGCCTCCCAGACGGCCCGGTGCGCCTCCATCACCAGCGCTCGCGCCGCGTCGTAGGCCATTGCCTTACGCCCGAACTCAAGCTGAAACGACTCCCGCTCGCCGATACTCGATGGACTCAATGACCTGCTGCTCGCGGCAACCGTCGACTCCAGGTGCCCGAGCACGCCCTTCGCAATGCCCAGCGCGAACCCTGCGTGCCCCGTCGCTACCAGCGTTGTCGCTGGCAGGCTGGTCCACGGCCCTCCCCGCAACGCTTTGCCGGGGAATCCCCAGCTGTAGCTCTTCGGCACGAAGACGTTCTCGATGGAATAGTCGCAGCTGCCCGTCCCGCGCAGGCCGGCAACGTGCCAGTTGTCGTGGATCGTGGCGTCCTTTCGGGGCACCACGATGCTATGTAACTGCGGTGTTCCGTCCGGGTTTGTCCGCGGCTTGCCGTCCTCGATTGCCAGGGCGCCGCCGAACACCCAGTCCGCCTGGTGTATTCCGCTGCCGAACGACCACCGTCCGCTGACCTGGTAGCCGCCGTCGACAACGATTGCTTTCCCCCGCGGCCAGACCAGGCCGGCAACGATGGGCCACTTCGTCCCGCCGTAGATCGCCTCAGCGGCGTCGTCTCCCACGCGCGTCGAGGTGAACTCGGCCGTCAACGCCCCAATCATCAGGTTCCAGCCGGCGGCGCCGTCGATCGCGGCGACCTCCTCGAAGACCTCGACCTGCGTGAGCGGGTCAACCTCGAGTCCGCCCACTGCGACGGGCGAAGGACATCGGAAGAGGTCCGCCTCGCGCATCGCCTCCACCGAAGCTGTCGGCAGCCGCCGTATCTCCTCGGACTCTGCGGCATTCGCCGCGAGAACTGGCGCGATCTCGCGGACATTGTCGAGCAGGTGTTCCCGCTCGCTCGAACGCGTTGCTTCCATCGTTTACGCCTCCATGTCGTGAAGGCGTCGATGATAAAACGGGCGTCAAGCCGTGTAGCTGGTGCGGGGCTGAGTCTCCGACGGGCCGGAGGGCCAACCCCGCGTGGGCCTAAATCTGCCGGAACACCGGGATCGGATAGTCTCCGTTGTCCTGCTTTTCGAACTCCACCTTCACACGGCGGCCGATCGTGATGTCCTTCGTTGGGTCAGCGGTGCCGACGATGCTCGTGAGGATGCGAAAACCCTCATCCAGGTCGACGTACGCGACGGTGTACGCACCCATCTCGCGGAAGCCCGGCATCCCGCTCTGGCGCACCACGGAGTACGTATAGATCTCGCCTTCGCCCTTCGAGGCCTTCGTGCTGAGGTTGCTTCCCCCGCACTTGTCGCAATGCTTTTTCGGCGTGAACACCACGTTGTTGCAGTCGTTGCAAACCTGGTAGCGGAGCTCGCCCGCCTTCACGCCGTCCCAGTACTCCTGGGTGTTCGGCTCGGGAAACGCTGGTTGTGGTCGATTCGGCATCTGATTAGTCCTTCGCCAGGATGACGGTGCCGCCCGTGTGGGTGCCACCAAGGAGACCGCCATTGCCGTGCGCGACGGCAAGCTTCGCGCCATCCACCTGTGAGGTGGATTCGCCGCGCAGCTGGCGGACCGATTCGAGGAGGAGGAATAGGCCCCGCATACCCGGGTGGTTGCTGCTGAGGCCGCCACCGTCGGTATTGAGCGTGAGCTTGTATGGGTTGTCGAAGTCGAGCTGGCCATTCTTGACCAGGTCGCCAAACTGTCCCTTCGGCGCGAACCCAAGGTCTTCGAGGCAGGTCGCCACGGTGATCGTGAACGAGTCGTAGATCATCGCGATGTCGATCTCCGCCGGTGTCACGTCGGCTTCTGCGAAGGCGATCGGGCCGCTCTGAGCGCCGGCGCTCACCGTAATGTCGCCACCGTTCTCCCGGTATTTCGTCGCCTCGCCCGATCCGATGATCCAGACAGGCTTCTTCTTTGTGTCGCGGGCCACATCCGCGCTCGCGATCACCAGGGCGCCGCCGCCATCGCTCACCATGCAGCATTCCAGCAGGTGCAGCGGGTCGGCGATGATTCGCGAGTCGAGGACGTCCGCAACCGTGATGTTGTTGATGCCGACGAACTGGAGGTCGGTCATCGCCTTCACTGCTTCCGGGTTGCGCATCGCGTGTTTGCGCGTCGTCACACTGATCTGTGCGAACTGCTCCATCGTCGAACCGTAGTTGTGCATGTGCCGGTTCTTCACCATGGCGTAGTTGCTGATAAGCGTGCCGCCGTAGGAGCCTTCCATGTTCGAAGACCATGTTGGGACCGGCGCAGTCCGCCCACCGGTGCCGATGGCCACCCGGTTCGAAGCCGCAGTCGAGCCGTAGCTCAGGACTGCCACTTTGCATTTGCCCGCCGTGATGTCGCGCCAGGCGTGCGCCGTCTGGAACTCGTAGCTCGAGCCCCCGACCTGGGTCGTGTCGATGACGCTCGGCTTGAAGCCGAGATAGGCGGCCAGTCCAAGCCCGCCGCCACCTTCGCCATCCTGGGCATCGTAGAGGCCGTCCACGTCGGACCATTTCAGGCCCGCGTCGTCGAGGGCGGCTTTGATTGATTGTGCTTTCATTTCCATGGCCGACACGCCCGGGGCGACACGGAGCGGGTACTCATGGATGCCGACGATTGCGGCTGTTCGTTGCTGATTCATTTCGGGGTCTTGCAAGCCTCCGGCTGGAGATTGCCCTGTAACGGGCGGTCGTTAGGATGCAACGATGCGCATCGGGCTGATCAGTGACACGCACCTCCCCTCACTGGTCCGCGACCTCGATGAGCTCGGTCCGGAGATTGGGGAGTTCCTCGCGACGGTGGACGTGATTCTACATGGCGGCGATGTCACTGCACCCGCCGTTCTCGACTGGTGCGCGCAGTTCACCGACGTCCTCGTGGCGAAGGGCAACAACGACGCCTTCCACGATCCCCGCATGTCCCCCGTGCAGCGCATCGACGTCGAAGGCTGGCGGATTGCCATGACCCACGAACTCCGCCCCGAGTCGCGACCTATGTCCGAGCTCCTCCGCGTCGCTACCGGCGGCGATCACGTCGACATCCTCATTGCCGGCGATACCCACATGGAGCGCCTCGAATATCGCGATGGCGTTGTCCTCGTCAATTCCGGCAGCCCCATCCTTCCCCACCACAAGGGCACCCGCCTCGGCACCCTCGGCCTCCTCGAAATCGACGGCGCCGAGCTCAAGGCCAGCGTCTTCAAAGTCGGCGAAACCGAAGGCCTCCCAAATCCCGCCACCGACCTCTCGCTCGAAGTGGAACGAAACGGCCGCTAGTGGAGCCGCGGCCCACCGTGGCCGCATGGCGCCTGGAGCACCCCCAAGCACCAGCAACGGCTTCGCCGAGCCGCGACCGCGAGGGAGCGTACGGATCTCCAGGCAGCAACGCGCGCCCAAGGAAGGTCATCCCTCTGCAACCTGCTCCGTAAGATCCTTCGCACTCACCTGTCTCACTCCCATACCAAATGGGAGGAAACGCCATGTTCCCACTCCAAAGACTCGCTCTCGTCACCCTTGCCGGCGCCCTCGCCCTCACGGCGATGGCATCGACCACCAGTGCCTTCGCGACGGACCTCGCCACCACGCGCTCGAACACCGACGCGCTTGCCTTCGCACCGCACCAAACGACCGACCTTGGCCTCCGAGCGCCCGACAGTCGCGACGACGAGGTCATCCTCGCCGACTTCACGCCTGACCGAGCCCCGTCTCGTGACGGCACGATCCTCGTTGGCGACCTCACGACTGCGCCACAGGCAACAAGCAGCACGCCCGCCCTCAACAACACGTTCAAGGCCGGCGTCGGCTGCTCCATCCAGTGCATCACCAGCGGCGTTGCCTACGCCCGCGATGCCGGCGTCATGCTCCGCGTCAAGACCGACACCTATGCCAAGATCCGAATCAACGTCTGGGACGATGACCACTTCTGGACCCAGGCCAGCAGCCCCGGTTCGTTGCAGTTCGATGCCACGTTCATGCAGCTCGAGGCCGGCGCCACCTACCACGCCCGCGTCGTCGCCACCGACGGCCAGTACTACCAGTCGGTTGCAGACGGCCAATTCACCACCCTCAACCGGTACGTCGAAGTCAGCTTCAGCACCGCCCATGTAATCGACCACGCCTTCTCAAACAGCGACTTTGACAAGTACGTCTGGGCGAATGGCGAATGGCTCGGGGTCTACAACACCTACGGGCTAAACCTCATGGAAGACAACAACCTCTATTGGGGTGACAACACCATCTACCTCGGCGAATCGCCTCGCTATCTCGACCTTGCCGTCCAACTCATCGAAACAGACCTCTCGTCTTCGGTTGTCGAGGCGTCGGCGCCGGGTGATGTGCCGGCCCAAAGTTTCGACAGCAGTCACGCGTATGCCTATGCAGAGCTTTGGGACAACGACCTCGACAATCGCCCTGCCGATGCTACGTCCTGGACGGAGCACACCATCATCACTTACCTCCAGCCCCCGGATGCCGGCGGGGCGCTCCCTCCCGGGTACGGCCCGTTCTCGTTCAACGTTCCGATCACCGTTATCCACGTGATGTACCAGTAGCTTCGGATCTGCCCGAGACACAAAGAGGGCCGTCCATCGACGGCCCTCTTTCTGTTTGGTTGCCCTGGCCTATCGTCTACGCCCGGATCGTCTCGACCAGCTTCGCTACGACCACGTCCCGGTGCAGGTAGTGGCCCGGACCACCCGGTGTCGCGCTCTCAAACGTGCCGCCGCAGGTGATCAGCGTGATCCATTCTTCGCCCGCGGGCTTGTCCTTCGGCCAGATCAAATCACCCATCGGGATGGTGTCGGCGTCGTAACGTTCGTAGCGCATGAACTCGTAGATGTACCGCGTCCCATCCGTCATCACGACGTCGAAGCGGTCGCCCTCTTTCGAGTCCGCGAGGTTGTAGAACGGCCCCCGGATGTCAGGCCACCAGTTCACATGTGCAGCGAAAACCGCGTTTCCACCCCAGCCGGGTCGGTCGTAAATCGAATACCAGCCGGTGTCATGCGGGTCGGTGGGCGTTTCTAGCGTGTTGTTGGAATCGAGCCCAATCAACTCAACGGCCGAATCCACGTCGTACCGCGCGATCTGGAAGCGGGCCACGTCGCCTGCGAATGGCGTCGGCGTCGGCGTGGGTGGCAGCGGCGTTCCAGTTGCCGTCGGTCTTGGCGTGGCGGTCTTGGTTGGCGTGCTCGTGACGGTGGGCGTCGGCAGCTCGTCGGCCGCGCTGTTCGTTGAGCGCACCGCGACCGCAACCAGCCCCGCGATGAGCAAGGCCACACCAAAAGCGAACGTCGCGAGCGCCGCCCTGCGAAGGATCGTCAATTCCATTGTGAAGGACTGTAGCGTGAGCCCCGTGCAGTCCGCTTCCTTCGGTAAAGCCGTCTGCACGAACCGACGGCCGGGTATCGCCCGGTGCTACGCTCCCGCCATGCGCGCCGACCTGACCGCCACAGACGAACGCATCCTCGACTACCTTGCCGAGGGCCTTTACGACGCTGAGATCGCCGTCCGGGTCAGCCTTCCGATCAACAACGTAAAGGCGCGGATCGCCCGCATCCTCCAGCGCGAACACCTTCTCGATCGCGCGGCCCCGCTCACTGGTCTCCCGTCGATCCGATCGTAGGGCTCATTGGCATTCGTCAAGCGGCATCTGCTTCAGTTCGCCAGAGCCGGTACCTTTCCGCCGGGCGTCGCCACGATCATCTCCAGCAACTTCTCCGTGATCTTCGGCTCCAGGCCCTCGGTGTGGCCCTTGTCCAGCCGCACCACGTCGGCGATCAGCCGCCCATCACGCGCGTTCGGATAAACATAGACTTCCGCCGTCCCTGGTCGTGGCAACAGTCCCCATCCCGGCGAGGACTTCCCCTCACGCGTCGTGTCGTAGATGCGCCCGGGCTCCGTGTCGACGACATCGGCTTGGCGTTCTCGCGGCCCGGCGCCGTACTTCGCCGCCCACGGCGACGTCTCCGGCAACGCGACCATCTCGTGCTCGCCGGTGGCGAAGATGAACGAGATGTCGCAGTTCACTTCAACGGCGCGGCCCGGCCGAGGCGTGTTCTCGCCCTCGGGCGTGGCCGGTCGCTCGCGCCCCGGCGGGAAGAACGATGCGGGGATCTCGACCGGCCCAATCCGCCCGCCGGAAAGGCTCAGCCAGCCGTCCACCCGGTCCTGGAAGTACTGCTGTCCGAGCAGCCTGTTGCTCGTCATCCCACCCTGCGAGTGGCCCACCAGCCAGAAGCGCGCGATGCGCTCCGACCCAAACTTCGCAAACACGGCCTCAACGATGTTCTTCAGGTGCTCGTCGTCGGCCTCGTCCACCCAGCGGCGCATTGGCTCCTTCGTTGCCGCGGAGGGGGTCGCCACCACCAGCCGGTACTTGTCCACGTAGTCGAACGCCGGGAAGTACTGGCGCTGCCAGTGGCCCACCGAACCGCCTCCGTGCAGGTTCAGCAGGAATGTGACCGGCTCAGTCGGGCTTCAGGTCGTCCGGGTAGTCGAGGTAGTACTTCCGGTTCGTCTTTTCGTCGACCGCAATGTCGTTGGCCACGGTTCTGCTCCTCTTTTGCTCGCCTGGACTAAGGCAGGATCGATTCGACGGCGCCCATGATTGTGCTGAGGTAGTTCGCCGACTGCTCCTGGGCCGTCTCGCCCATTGTCACCACGATGAGTTCCTGATCCGGCACCACGACCAGCACCTTGCCACGGGCGCCCAGCCCCAGGAAGACGTTGCGCTCCATCGCCGGGAACCAGCGACCCGTCCCGCTGCGTCCGCCCGTCGTTCGCCACGTGCCGTTCCCCTCGTTCAGCCACCAGAGGTACCCGTAGGCGCCGTTCGCCTCCGGGTACGGCGCCGAGAGAGCTTCGCTCACAAACTCCGGGTCCAGCAACTGTTCACCGTTCCAATTCCCGCCGTTCAGCCAGAGCAGTCCCAGTCTGGCCACATCTCGGTGCGTCGCTTCGATTACTGGAAGCGGCCCCTGGCTCCCGATCTGGATCCAACCCTTGCTGTTCGCGGGCCAGTCGAAACTGAAGCCGACCTGCTGGCGGAGGTACTTCTCGTAAAAGTCGCGCGGCGGCATCCCGCTCGCCAGCCAGAGGATCCCCGTCAGCGAGTTCAGGATCTCGTTGCTGTTGTAGCGCCAGTAGCTGCCCGCCGGTTCCTTGCCTGCCGTCATATTCAGCAGGTGCTTGATCCGCGCCCCCTCCACGATCTCCGGGTGGTGCACCGGTAGCCAATCCGATACCAGGTCGTCCACATGCAGGATTCCCTGCGCCTGGGCAATCCCGATCAGCGTCGCGCCGAACCCCTTCGTGAGCGAAAAGATTGGGTTCGTCGCCTGCGCGTCTCGCAGGTAGGTCTCGTGGACGATCCGCCCCTGTTTTGCCACCACGACGCCATAGCGCTTGTCGATCGTCATGATCTCGGCCGCGGCTGCCTCGATCTTCTCGCTGTCCAGTCCCATCGATTCGGGAGTGGCCAACTGCCACTCCGTGCCAGGGAAAACGGTGTCGTGTGTCGCGGACGTGGGAGCGGTCATCAGGGCCTCGCAGGGGGATTTGGTAGCACGCGAGCCTACCCCTCCTCGCCCTTGCTCGCACCGTTTACGATGGCGGCTACCTCACCCGGGAGCCCATTCATGCCTGACAACGAACAGACTGTCCGCGACTTCATCGCCGCCTGGTCGCGCCTCGATGCGGCCGAGCTGGCCGGCTACTTCGCATCCGACGGCTGCTACTACAACATCCCCACCCAACCCGTTCGCGGCCGTGACAACGTCGAGCAGATGATCAAGGGCTTCACCGCCACCTGGACCTCAACGGATTGGGAACTGCTGAACATTGCCTCGAAGGACAATGTCGTTTTCACCGAGCGCGTCGACCGCACGAAAACAGCTAGCGGCAACGTCGACCTGCCCTGCGTCGGCGTCTTCGAGATGGAGAACGGCAAGATCAAGGAGTGGCGGGACTACTTCGATCTCGCGACGTTCACGGGCGCAACGAAGGGGTGATGCCAGCTGTGTCGAACGGCTGCCGACCCGGCGCCGCTGCTACCTGAGCACCCCGAGCATCTCCCGGACACTGCAGATCTTCACCCGCGGCCTTCCGCAGGCCAGCCCAGCATCGCATTCCGCCGCATCGATCCGTTTCCAGTCGTCGAAGGTGATGGGCCGGCAACTCTCGTTCGCCGCAAGCAACAGGGGGATCGATGTGGGCGGCGGCAATGGCTCCCGTTGCTTCAACTTCGGCGCATCCTTGAGAAGCGCTGCTACTGTTTCGAAGGCATCCGGCTTGTTCGTGCCGATCACACCTGACGGGCCCCGCTTGATCCAGCCAGCCGTATAGAGGCCGGGCACCGGTTCATTCGTCGCCGGGTCGATGACCCGCCCGTGGTCATTCCGGATGACCCCCCATCGGTCGTCGAAGGGCACCCCCGGGATCTCTGCTCCCCGGTAGCCAACAGAGCGAAAGATGAGGCCCGCCGGGATCGTCTCGGTCTCTCCCGTCGGCTGCGGCGTAATGCTCCCCGTCTCGGTCCGCACCAGCCGGTTCTTCGCCAGGACCAGTCCCCCCGCCGCGCCCGTTCCGTCGTCGAGAATCTCTGTCGGGGACACCAGGAAGCGCATCCGCAGGCGCCGCTTCTTCCCGGCCGGCTTTTGCGCCGCATACGACTGTATGATCTCTACCTTCTTCGCCACCATCCGGTCGCCCGACGCTTCGAGCTCCGCGGCGCTTAGCGGGTCGAGCGCCGCCTCGTCCGCTGGCACGAGGATGTCTGCGTCGGCAAGTTCCCCGAGCTCCTTCACCTCCGGCGTCGTGAAAGCGGCCTGGGCGGGGCCCCGCCTGCCCAGCAGGTAGACATCGCGGACCTTGCTCTCGGAGAGTGCTTCCACGGCGTACGGCGCCATATCGCTCGCATGCAGCTCCTCTGGCGAAAGCGAGAGAATACGCGCGACATCTATCGCTACGTTCCCCACGCCTACGATGGCCACCGTTTCCTGCGAGAGGTCGAATTGGAGGTGGCTGTAGTCCGGGTGGCCGTTGTACCAGGCTACGAACTCCGTGGCCGGCCGGCTCCGCAACAAGTCCTCGCCGGGGATGTTCATCTTCCGGTCTGACTGTGCCCCCGTCGCGAACAGGACGGCATGGTAGTGCGCCCTCAGGTCGTCGAGCGTGATATCGCGGCCGATCTCCACGTTTCCGAAGTAGCGGAACCGTGCGTGGGCGGCCGTTTTCTCAAATGCGCGCGTCACCGTCTTGATCTTCTGATGGTCCGGCGCCACCCCATAGCGGACGAGCCCGAACGGCGCCGGCAGCCGCTCGAACATATCGACCTCACACGGTTCGTCATCCGCCGACAGCAGCGCATCCGCTGCGTAGAACGCCGCCGGTCCGGCTCCGACAATCGCAACCCGCAATGTCACGGTTGGAGCAGCTGCGTTTCGAGGTTTTCGACCGTTCCTTTTAGTCGCTGCATTTGGGCCTTCACCAGGTCCCCGAGGCTCAGCACACCCACGAGCTGGCCATCGTCGACCACTGGCAGGTGGCGGAAGTGGCGCTCCGTCATCGTCCGCAGGACCGCCTCCGTGTCATCCTCCGGCGAACCAGTCACGATGTTCGCCGTCATCAGCTCGCCGACCGTCGCCTCGAACGGCACAGCGCCATTCGCCGCCATCCGGATGATGTCGCGTTCCGAAAGGATTCCAACTGGCGATCCCGCCTCGCTCACCGCGACGATCGCCCCGATGTTGTTGTCCGCGAGGACCTTGATCGCCTCCGCCACAGTCGCCGAAGGCGAAAGCGTGAAGACTCCACGGCCCTTGGTCGCGAGAACGTTCTGCAGCTTCATAGCGACCTCCCTGAATGAATTGTGCCCCGCCCACGTGAACTGAGGGTATCAGCGCCCTCCCTGCCATTGGCCACTTGACGAGTAGGTAAGTAATCACTTACATATAGCCCATGAACTCCTGCCCGCCTCACTGCGGGGACGGTTCGCCCGGTGCACCCGTCGGGCATGGGGTTCGACGGTCGCGCCCCCGGCTCACCCCGGTTGCCGCGGCGAACTTCTGGGAAGCGGCCCTCGGCCGCCTCAAGACACTTGCTGAACAAGAGGAGAAAAGCACATCCCATGGCCACGACAACTGAAAGTCCCGTCCTTACCCGCGAAATCGTAATCAACGCCTCTCCGGCGACGGTCCACAGCTTTCTGGTTGATCCAGACAAGATCGTCCGTTGGATGGGTCACAGCGCCACCCTCGAAGCGCGCGTTGGCGGCCAGATCGAGATCAACTACAACGGTTTCGACATCATGCGTGGCGAGTACACCGAGATCTCGCCGAACCGCGTCACGATGACGTGGGGCTGGGAGGACAATGAGGCCCTTGGCCCCGGCCAGAGCGTTGTTACCTTCGACCTCATTCCCCAGGGCGCTGCGACGCTCCTCCGTCTCTCCCACACCGGCCTGCCTGTCGAGATGCAGCCGCAGTTCGGTGACGGTTGGGATCACTTCACCGCTCGACTCGCCGCCGTTGTCGAAGGTCGTGCAACCGGCCCCGACGCCTGGGCTCCGCGCAAGGCCGAGCTCATAGCGGGCGAAGTCCGCCGCCTCCTCCGCGAAGCCCGGACGCTCCTCGCGGGCGCCTCCGACGCGGCACTCGCTCGCAAGTCTCCTGCCGAAGGCTGGACGGTGGCCGCGCTCGGCGCCCACATTGCCAGCCATCTCTCGTTGGTCGACTTCGTCCAGGAGTGCATTGCCGGCAAATCCGAGTTCCTCAGCAACGCAACCGGTGACGATCTCGACAATGCGAATGCCGAGCGCGCCGGCGCCAACGCGAAGCTCGATCGGGCTTCAATTCTCGCCCTCTACGAAGACATCGATGGCCCCGTGGAGACGCTCCGAGCGATATCCGACGAAGACCTCGAGAAGGGGATTGCGGTGAAGTTCACCCCAAATGGGCGGATAACCGCCGGCCAGCTTGCTGAAGGCGCCCTCTTGCAGAACGTCCGCGAACATCTTGCGAGCCTGCGCTCCGCACTCGCCTGACGGCCCTAAGACGAGACCAGGCGGAGGCCCGGGTCACACCGGGCTTCCGTCATCCTCGTGCCATCGCGTGGTATTCCGGGTTCGGCATCATCCCGGTCGCCGACGCCATGCGGTTCGTGAAATTGAACATCGCCGCAACTTCCGCGATATCCCAGATGTCTTCGTCGTTGAACCCGTGGTCGCGGAGGTCCTCGATGTCGTCCGGCCCGCATGATGCCGGCTCCAGCGTGACCTTCACCGCGTAGTCCAACATCGCGACCTGTTTCTCGCTCAGCCCCGCACGGTGGTAGTCCAGCGTGATGCGGTCGCCCAGCACGGGGTCCTTCGTCAGAGCCCGGACAGCGAACCCGTGAGCAACAAGGCAGTAGAGGCACTGGTTCTGCATCGATACCGCGACCGAGATCATCTCCCGCTCGGCCTTGCCAAGCCCCGGCGAGGGTTGCATCAGGTCCTCGAAGTGCGCCCGCCACTTATCGAACCGCGGTCCTCTCCACGCATACGCCCGGAACACGTTCGGGACGAAGCCCAGCTTCTCCTCCAGGCCACTGAACAGTGCCTGGACTTCGGGCGAGAGGTCGTCGAACTCGGCGATGGGAAACCAGGAGACTTGCTCGTCGTGCATGTTCCCGATCCTACCCCGCCGCCTTGAATTCGCGTCGGATCCGGTTGAGCACCGGTTCTGTGTACCCATTCGGCTCTTCGCGCCCGTGAAATACCAGCTCCAGCGCTGCCCGAAAGGCGTAGCTCGCTTCGAAGTCCGGACCCATCGGACGGTAGGCTGTGTCCCCTTCGTTCTGCCGATCCACCACCACTGCCATACGCCGCATGGTCGCCTCGACCTCTTCCCGGGTCACGATGCCATGCCTGAGCCAATTGGCGATGTGCTGGCTCGAAATCCGCAGGGTGGCCCGGTCCTCCATCAGCCCCACATCATTGATGTCGGGAACCTTCGAACAACCGATACCCTGTTCCACCCACCGCACAACGTACCCCAAGATCCCCTGGGCGTTGTTCTCCAGCTCGCGCTGAATGTCGTCGCTATCGAGTTCGCGCGCGCCGGGAAGCAACGGCGGCGTCAGCAGGTCGGCAAGCGGTGCTCGTGGCCGGTCTTCCAGGTCCCTCTGCCGCGCGGCCACATCAATGGCGTGGTAGTGCATCGCGTGCAGCGTCGCCGCCGTTGGTGATGGTACCCAGGCGCAGTTCGCCCCGGCCTGTGGGTGCGCGATCTTCTGGTCCACCAGCGCCCGCATTTCGTCGGGCATCGCCCACATGCCTTTGCCGATCTGCGCCTTCCCCGCAAAGCCACACTCCAGTCCTACATCGACGTTCCAGTCCTCGTAGGCGAGCATCCACGGCGCGCTCTTGATCTCAGGCTTGGGCACCATAGCCCCGGCTTCCATGCTCGTGTGGATCTCGTCGCCGGTCCGGTCGAGAAAGCCGGTGTTGATGAAGATCACACGGTCCCGCGCCGCCCGGATGCACTCCTTCAGGTTCAGCGTCGTTCGCCGCTCCTCGTCCATGATCCCGATCTTCAGCGACCATCGCTCAAGCCCGAGGGCGCCTTCCACAGCAGCCAACAGGTCGACAGCGAGCTGCACTTCTGCTGGACCATGCAGCTTTGGCTTCACCACGTACATGTTTCCGTGGCGGCTGTTTGGATACGTCGTTTGGCCGCGCAGGTTCGGCATGGCGGCCAGCGCCGTCACCATCGCATCGAGGAAGGTCTCGGGGATTGGCTCGCCGTCGCTCCCCAACACCGCGTCCGTATAGATGTGGTGTCCGACGTGCCTCACGAGCATCAGACTCCTGCCCGGCAATCTGAAGGGCTTGCCGGCTCGATCGAGATACTCGCGGTCCGGGTTCAACGTCCGGTGGAGGCTCTCGTCGCCCTTCACGAAGTCGGCCGTAAGCGTCCCCGCCATGAGCCCGGCCCAGTTCCGGTAGACAAGCGCCTTCTCCTCGGCGTCGCAGCTTGCGACCGAATCCTCGCAGTCCTGGATCGTGGTCACCGCCGACTCCAGCAGCACATCTTTCACTCCTGCTGGATGGTCCTTGCCGATTGGGTGGTCGCGATCGATCTGGATTTCGATGTACAGGCCGTGGTTCCGTAACAGGATCGCCTCGACCCGGCCGCTTCCCGTCCGATACCCGGCGAACTGTCGCGCATCCGAAAGGCCCGTTGTGCTTCCATCCCCGAGTGCGGCGACAACCCCTCCGTTCGCGACCTGGTATTCCGCGACATCCCCGTGCGAACCACGTGCCAGGGGAACGGACGCGTCGAGGAATTCGCTCGTGTAGGCGACCACGCGCGCCCCACGGCGTGGGTTGTACGACCCTCCCACCTCTTCGCCGGGCCGCTCGGCGATCACATCCGTGCCGTAGAGGGCGTCGTACAGGCTTCCCCAGCGTGCGTTCGCCGCGTTCAATGCGTAGCGCGCGTTATCGAGAGGCACAACCAGCTGCGGCCCTGCGACCTCGGCGATCTCCGGGTCCACAGCCACCGTGTCTATGGCGAATTGCTCCCCCTCGGGGACGATGTAATCGATACTCCGCAGGAACTCCTCGTACGCGGCTACGTCCCAGGGCTGGCCCTGCCGGTCCGCGCACCACGTGTCGATGGACTGCTGCAGCATGTCACGGTGCCTCAGGAGCGCCCGGTTGCGCTCACCCAGCGTTGCCGCGATCTGTTCCAGCCCGCCCCAGAACGTCTCGGGCGCGATTCCCGCCGGCCCTGCCAGTTCCTCCACCAGTTCCACGAGCACGTTGTCCACCGATAGCTGGCCAACGCTCACCATCTCTCCCATCGCCGGACCTCCATGCGGCTGCCCCGGGCCGCGCCCGGCCATGCTACGCCGATGCATCCCCTGCTACCGGCTTAGGCCAGCGCGTTCTACCCTTGGCGCGTGGATATCGCCGCCGTTCTCGCCTTCCTCACCATCGACATCAACATCGACCCAACGTTGGCCGACATAGGTCCGTTCACGCTCACATGGCACGGCCTCTTCACGGCGGTCGGCATCATCGCCGGCGTGTCGCTCTCCGTGTGGCTCGCCCAGAAAGATGGGTTTCCTGCTGAGTTCGGCCAGGAAGTCGCCCTCGTTGGCGTACCTTGCGCCATCGTCGGCGCTCGTCTTTTCTTCGTCTTCGAACACTGGGACAAGTTCAGCGGCAATATTCCCGGCATCGTCCTCGACATCACCGAGGGTGGCATCACGCTCTATGGCGGGCTGATCGGTGGCGCCCTCGGCGGGCTGCTCTACGGCATTTGGCGCAAGTGGCCCGTCGGCATTGGCCTCGACGCTGCCGCCCCCGGGATGATCCTCGGCCAGGCGATCGGCCGCATCGGCGACCTCATCAACGGCGAACACCTCGCTACCTCGTCCCACCTCCCCTGGGCCGTCCGCTACACCAACCCGAATACCCTTGGCGAGATCGGCCGCTCCGTGCACCCGACCGCAGGCGGCTACGAACTTCTCGCCGACCTTGCGATTCTCGCCCTCCTCCTCTTTGTTGCCCGTCGCTACATCACCATCCCCGGCTGGAGCTTCTGCCTCTATATGGTCCTCTATGCCGTGGTCCGCTTCTGGCTCTCGGAGTTCCGCTTCGACGAACAAACCCTCGGAGGGATTCCGCTGCCCCAGCTCAGCAGCGCGCTGGTTGTCGGCGTTGCCGTGGCCGCCGCCGGGTTCCTCTTGCAGCATCCAGGGCCAATGACGACCGAATGGCGCGACCGTGTCACGCCCGGCTGGAAGACCGACTCGCAGGCTGCAGGTGCCACCGCCGGCTAAACCCGTTGTCACGCTCTACGGCCGGCCCGGTTGCCACCTCTGCGACGACGTCGAAGCCATGCTCCGCTCTCTCGCACCACAGTTGGGCTTCGATACAGCCCTCCTCAATATCGAAGCGGATGACGCCCTCCATCGGCGATTCATGTTCGAGATCCCGGTGGTGGAGGTGGAGGGAGAGGTCATCGCCCGCGCTCCGATCTCTCGCCGCAGTCTCATCGCGGCACTTAGAGGAGCCATTCGGGCCGACTAGCTCCTGGAGTTGAACATGGGCAACAGCCCGACAGGCGCGAACATCTCGATGAGCAGTTCTTCGAGCTTCGGCGCCCATTGCTCGAGCGTTCCCCTCGCATAGGCAGCTTGTGGGCTCGCCAGCGCCGTCTGAACACCCTCCGCGCTGTCGAAGGTGTAGATGGCGAGGAACGTACCTGCCGCCGTCTCGCCGCTCTCAATCTGGGTGAAACCGGGCACTGCGCGCGCGTCTCGCAGGTGTACGGTCCGGAACCAGTTTCGAAACGCTTCCCGGTCTTCGGCGCGCGGATGGGCGCGCAGCAAGAGAAACGGCCGGTCCGGGCTCATTCGCTCCCTCCGGCCAGGAACAATGCCGCCGCGACACTCGGCCCGAGGTCGAACCGCGTGTCGACGATTATCGCGGTGCCCGGGTACCGCTCCACATCACGTAGCATCCCCTGCAGCACCCCATCGTCCGCCTGCGAATAGCCAGCTCTCGGTGCCCTCACCCGCTCGCGGAGCGTTGCCAGCGGGGCGGTCAGGAAGACCACCACCGACGCTTGGCGCCGCTCCTTCGCCATCTCGATATATCCACGGCGGAAGTCCTCTCGCAGGTTTGTCGCGTCGAGTACCACCAGGCGCTCGTTGTCGAGACCCTCTCGTACCCGCCGTTCCACTTCAGCGAAAACCCGTTGGTGTTCCGCCTTCGTATACTGTGGACGCGTCACGAGGGCCCGCCGGATGGCATCGCTCTCGACGTGCTCGATCGGCCGTTTTGCCGCCAGCGCGGCCGCGAAGGTCGTCTTGCCGCTGCCCGGCAGGCCCGAAAGCAAGATCAGTGGCATCATCAAATCATTGCCGCAATGCGGGGCGTATGCTAGCGTCGAACGTGACAGAGCAGGCAAAGGAAGAAAAAGAGCAAGGTTGCTGACAGCAGAACGTAAGCGGGAAGTCGTCGAGGAATACGCCACACACCCGGGAGACACTGGTTCCCCCGAGGTGCAGGTGGCGGTCCTCACAGAACGCATCATCTACCTGACGGAACACCTGAAGCAGCACAAGCATGATTTCCACACGCGCCGTGGACTTCTCAAGCTTGTGGGCCAGCGTCGCCGTCAGCTGCGCTACCTCAACAACCGCGACGTGAATCGATACCGGGAACTGATTGCAAGGCTTGGCCTCCGCCGATAAGCGGGGGCCTTTTTGCTGGGTGCGCCCGGCCCGGTAGTCCAAACGATTCGGAAAACAACGTCATCGCCTGCTACATCCCTCCCAGCGAAACGCTCGGAGGACTGAACGTATTGGCGCTGAGGCGCCGGAAATGGAACAAGCAGCAGAGTGCAAGAACACGAAGTGAAGACCTACGAGATCGAGGTCGACGGAAAGACAATGAGCATCCAGTTCGGGGTGCTCGCTCAACAGGCGAACGGCGCAGTCACAGTTCGTCTTGGCGACACGGTCGTCCTGGTCACAGCCTGTATGGCGGACCCACGCGAGGGGATTGATTTCTTCCCTCTCACCATCGATTACGAGGAGCGCCTCTATTCCGTTGGGCGCATCCCCGGCGGCTTCCCCCGCCGCGAAGGCCGTGCCAGCAACGACGGCATCCTCGCCATGCGGCTCACCGACAGGCCCCTCCGGCCGCTCTTCCCCAAGGGCTTCCGCAATGAAGTCCAGATCGTCGCGACGACGCTCTCCGCCGATCAGGAGCATCAGCCGGACACGTTGATCACCGTCGGCGCCAGTGCCGCCCTCATGATCAGCAATATTCCCTTCGCCGGCCCGGTTAGCAGCGTTCGCGTTGTCCGCATCGGCGATGAGTACGTCATCAACCCGACCTTCGCCCAGTCCGATGAAGCCGACCTCGACCTCATCGTCGCCGGTACCAAGGACGCGGTTGTCATGGTGGAAGCCGGCGCGCGCGAAGCTTCCGAGGACGCAATCCTTGAGGCCATCGACCGCGCCATGGAAGCGAACCAGGTCATCAACAAGCTCCAGGAGCAGATGGCTGCTGACGCCAACCGCGAAAAGGTGCCCTTCACCCCTCACGTCGACAACGACGACGCGATTGGCAAGGTTGGCGACTACCTCTCCGGTCGCCTCGAGGAGCTGGTCGCAACTGCCAACAGCGAACGAAGTGACGCCAACAAGGCCCTCAAGGTCGAGCTCGAAGAGAAGTTCGGCGAAGAGTTTTCGAAGAAGGACCTGAGCGACGCCCTCTATGCGGTCATCAAGAAGGCCATGCGCAAGCGCATCCTCGAAGAGGGCAAGCGTGCCGATGACCGGGTAACCACCCAGATTCGCCCGCTCGACATCCACGTCGGCGTCCTTCCTCGCACCCACGGCACGGGACTCTTCACCCGTGGCGAAACCCAGGTCCTCACGATTGCGACACTCGGGTCTCTTTCCATGGCCCAGAAGCTCGATACGCTTTCGCCCAAGAACTCGAAGCGCTACATCCATCACTACAACTTCCCGCCATACTCGGTCGGCGAAGCAAGGCCGATGCGTGGCGCCGGTCGCCGCGAAATTGGTCACGGGGCCCTCGCAGAACGCGCCCTCGAACCCGTGGTCCCCGATGTAGATGCCTTCCCCTACGTGCTCCGGCTCGTGAGCGAAGTCATGTCGTCCAACGGCTCGACCTCGATGGCCAGCGTCTGCGGCAGCACCCTCGCCCTCATGGACGCAGGTGTACCCATCAGCGCTCCCGTCGCTGGTATCGCCATGGGCCTGATCATGGGCGAGGACGGCAACTACAAGGTCCTCACCGATATCGCCGGCCAGGAAGACTTCATGGGCGACATGGACTTCAAGGTCGCCGGCACAACTGCGGGTATCACCGCGCTGCAGATGGACATCAAGATCGGCGGCGTCTCGCACGAACTTCTCGCCCAGGCCCTTTCCCAGGCGAAGGATGCCCGAATCGAGATCCTCGCCGCCATGGCGGAAGTCATCGACGAGCCTCGCGAAGATGTCTCGCCGTACGCCCCCAAGATGGTCGTCATCCAGATCAAGCAGGACCAGATCGGGACCATCATCGGCCCCGGCGGCAAGATGATCCGCAAAATCCAGGAAGAGAGCGGCGGCACCAGCATCGACATCGAGGAGGACGGCACCGTCGTCGTCGGCGGTGTCGATAGCGCTGCTGTAGACAAGGCCATCGCCATGATCGAGGGCCTTACCAAGGAGATTACCGTCGGCGAGATCTACACCGGTCCCGTCACCCGGCTCCTGAACTTCGGCGCTTTCGTCGAAATCCTTCCCGGTAAGGAAGGCCTCGTACACATCTCCGAGTTGAGCGACGAGCACGTCGACAAGGTCGAGGACGTGGCCAACGTTGGCGACGAACTGACTGTCATGGTCACCGAAATCGACAACCTCGGTCGCGTCAACCTCTCCGTGAACGCTGCGAAAACCGGCGAGATTCCGCCTTCATCTGGTGGCAATCGTAGTGGTGGTGGACGCCCACGCGGCCGTGGCGGCGATCGTGGCGATCGTGGTGGTGACCGCGGAGGCGATCGTGGTGACCGCCCCCGTGACCGCGGAGGCGACCGTGGCCCTGATCGGGGTGGCGACCGCGATAGCCGTGGTGGTGGCGGCGGTGGCCGTGGCCGTCGTGATGGCGGCGGTGGTGGTGGCCGTGGCCGTTCTAGCAGCGGTGGCGACTATCAGCCCACCAGCCAGCGTGGTTCGAGTCCCGGTGGCGCAAGCCGCGGTTGGACCCGGCGCGCTGATCCCCAGCGTGGCGGCGAAGAGGGCGGCCCGCCCGCACCTCCGCCTCCGCCTCGTCGTGGCCTCGGCGGCTTCGGCAGCTACGACGACTAACCTCGTCCGCTAGCCCCACAAACGAGAGGGCGGTCCTTCCCCGGAAGGACCGCCCTCTTTCTCTTTCCAAACGCACGGAATGCACACCGGCGCCTATCAGACGCCGATAGCTACAAAATCGGGAGGAACTCTCGCAGTTCGTAATCCGTGACGTGCGAACTGTATCGCTGCCACTCAATCCGCTTGTTTGCCACCAGCGACTCGAAGACATGGTCGCCAAGGGCGGTGCGCAGAAATGGCGTCGACTCCGCGAGGTCGAGCGCTTCCTTGAGGTCCGCCGGCAGCCGTTCGATGCCCCGCACCTTCCGTTCCTCGTCCGACATTTCGAATGCGTTCTCTTCCACCGGTGGCGGCAGGGGCAACTCCCGCTCGATGCCGTCAAGCCCTGCGGCCAGCATCACAGCAAACGCCAGGTAGGGATTGCAAGCTGAATCCGGCGACCGATATTCGATTCGCGTGTGCGTCTGGTCTGTGGAGCCATATTCCGGGATGCGGATGAGGTCGCTTCGATTGCGACGCGCCCAGCTCAGGTACACCGGTGCCTCGAAGCCGGGCAACAGCCGCTTGTAGCTATTCACCCACTGGTTCGTCACCAGCGTCAGCTCGCGTGAGTGGGAGAGCAGTCCCGCGATGTAGCCACGGGCTACGGCGCTCAGGTTGTACGGGTCCGAACTGTCGAAAAACGCATTGTTCTCGCCCTTGAAAAGCGACTGGTTCACGTGCATCCCGCTGCCGTTTTCGCCCTGGATAGGTTTCGGCATGAACGAGGCGTAGGCCCCGTGTAGCGCGGCGATCTCCTTCACCACAAGGCGGTAGGTCATTGCGTTGTCTGCCATCGTCATTGCGTCGGTGTAGCGCAGTGCGATCTCGTGCTGCGACGGCGCGACTTCGTGGTGGCTGTACTCCACCTCGATCCCCATCGCTTCCAGGGCAAGCACCGTCTCTCGACGGAGATCCGTCGCCGCGTCGGTCGTCTGGTCGAAGTATCCGCCGCGGTCGAGCGGCTCAGTCGAGCCGGATTCCTTGAAGTAGAAGTACTCGAGTTCCGGGCTAACATAAAATGTGAAGCCCAGTTCGGATGCGCGCGCCAGTTGCTTCCGCAAGACGTGTCGGGGGTCGCCCTCAAAGTGCGTCCCGTCCGGCCTGTAGATGTCGCAGAACATCCGCGCCACACCCTGTTCGCGTGGCCGCCAGGGCACCAGCTGAAACGAGCCCGGATCGGGAATGGCGACCATGTCCGATTCGTCGATCCGGGCGAACCCTTCGATCGACGATCCGTCGAACCCCATCCCTTGCTCAAGCGCCTTGGGTAGCTCTTCTACCGTGATGGCGAAGCTCTTGAGCGAACCGAGGATGTCCGTGAACCAGAGGCGCACGAACTTCACGTCGCTTTCCCGGCAGGCCGAGAGTACGTACTCGACAGATTCCTGCATATCTAAGTCAGAGAGCCTAGAGCCGGGATGTTTCGGGTTCATTGCCGCTACCGTACGGGACTTTGCGCTCTAGCGTACGGCCCGGGCCGTCGAGGCGCATGCTGCCCTTCGCCCTAGACCACTTCTCCGAACAGGTCGTATTCGCTCGATGCTGTAATTCGCACGCGCGTCTTGCTGCCAGGTTCAGCGAGGCCCGTCGCGATGACCATGCCGTCCACCTCGGGCGCCTCGCGATAGGTCCGTCCCGCCACGACGGGGTCGCCGTCGTCCGTCTCACCCGTGCCTTCGACGAGAAGGTCCAGCGTCTTGCCGACGAACCGCCCGGTCCGCCGCGCCGAGATCTTCTGCTGAACGGCCATCAGCCGGTCGCGACGGTCGTGCTTCACCTCGTCGGGGAGGTGGCCCTCATGCTCGTCCGCCTCGGTCCAGCGCTGCTTGCTATAGGTAAACACGCCCAGGTGGTCGAACTCGATAGTGCGAGCGAATTGCACCAGTTCCTCGAATTCTTCCTCCGTCTCGCCTGGAAATCCCGTGATCACCGAAGTCCGCAGCACCACATCCGGCATTGCCCGCCGCAGGTGCTCGACGAATCCATGGACCTTCTCAAGGTTGCTGGGCCGCTTCATCCGCCGAAGAGTCGCCGCCGAACCGTGCTGCAGGGGCACATCCAGGTATGGCAGCACGCCGGGCAGCTCCGCCATGGTTTCCACCAGTTCGGGCGACACGCGGCTCGGGTACGCGTACATCAGCCGGAGCCACGTTTCCCCCTTCAGCGCCTCGTCGAGCATCCGCAGGAGACCGGGCAGCCCGCTCGCGACCGGCATCCCAAGGTCCTCGCCCCATGCCGTGCTGTCCTGCGCCACAAGAACGAGTTCCTTGGCGCCCGCATCGACCAACCGCTGTGCTTCACGCAGCAACAAGCCCGCAGGAGCCGACCGTAGCTTTCCCTTGATCTTCGGGATAACGCAGAACGTACATGGCGCGTCGCAACCGTCCGAAATCTTCAGGTAGGCGCTCGGACCGTTCACCCGCGCCGGCGTCTCGGGAATGTCGAAAACGGCGTCGACATCGACACTGAGCAGCCGCGCCACCTGCGGCCACTCGCCGGCCCCGAACACGTGGTCGATCAGCGGCACGTCCTCGCGCACCTGTTTGCCATAAAGCTGCGTCATGCAGCCGGCGACGATGAGTTGCTGGCCCTCCCGTTTCCCTGAAGCCAGCTCGCGAACCGCTGCCATCGACTCTGCCTGGCTCTGCTCGATGAAGCCGCAGGTGTTCACGATGATCGCATCGGCCTCGCCCGGCTCGCTGACCGACCGCAAGGAACCGCCGGTCAGCATCCGCTCCAGGTGCTCAGAGTCGACATCGTTCTTCGGGCAGCCCAGTGTGACGAGGTGGTAGGTCTTTGGCACCGGCACTAGTTGGGGCCCCTGCTCACCTGGATGATCACCTCGCTGCCGGCCCCGCCCTCCTGGCCCGGCGCTGGCGACTGGTCTACGACGGTGTCCTGGGGTTCGTTGCTGTCCACTACCAGGACCTTTTCCACGAAGCCGGCGGCTCGGATGTCTGCGACGGCATCGCCCTGCAGCTTTCCCCGAACTTCAGGCACGATCCCCGCAACCGCCGTCGAGACGGCCGTAGTCGGCTCCTCCGTGGTGGCTGTCTCCGTACTGTCGGCGCCTGCGCCCGCCACCGTGTTCGAGGCATCCGGGATGATTCCGCCCTGGTTGTCGCCACCACCTGCACGAGAGACCAGGAACGCGAGCAGTAGCACCACGACGATTGCGGCGATCGCCACGACGACGACCGTGGCCGTCCGCGTCTGGGCGGCCGGGTCTCGGTCCAGGCGGCGGGTGGGAACGGGCACCCCGATATCGACGCCGATCGTCGGTTCCCAGCCGTCATCACCCCGCTGACTCGGTGGCGTCACGGGCACGACACCCTCACCACCACCACGAATGGGTGTCGGGCGTTTCCATGTCGGGCGCCCCGACTCCTGGGCCGGCCGGGACTGCGGCGGTCGGGACTGTGGCGCCCGTGCGGTCGCGCGGCCCGCGCCCTGTGCGCCCTGCGCGATCGGCGGAGCGTAGGCGTCTTCCTCCCGGGGATACCGTGCCATCGCCTCTTGCGGATCGAGGCCGAGATACTGCGAGTAGCTCCGCAGGAATCCCCGTGCATACACCGGCGCCGGGATCACACTGAACTGCTCCTCTTCCAATGCCTGCAGGTATCGACGGGAGATACGGGTATCGCGCTCGGCATCCTCGAGCGTCAGGCCGCGCGCTTCGCGCGCCTCAATAAGCCAAGAACCAAGGCCGGTCATTGTGAGAAGCGCCGATCCCTGCCAGTCGAATTCCCGCGATTGCATGCGGAGGTCATCAAGGAAGGGTATCGCGCTGCGCTCGTGGGCGCACCGTTTCAGGTTCAGCGAACGATTGTTGCCTTAGCTTGCAACTGCCGGTGTCGCCGCCAGCGTCTTCGCCGCTACCTCGACCGGCGGCGTCAGGCTGTGCTTCAGCAGTTCGTCCATTACCAGCTGTCCGACCCCTTCGTCCGGTTCCACCACCGGCAGCCGTGGGATGCCGATATCGAAGCCGAGTTGCCGGATCGCGTACCGGATCGTGCTGGGGTTGCCGTTGCGGAAGCACGCCTCGGTCACGGGAACAAGGTCCCGGTGGATCGCCGCGGCAGCCGCGATTTCGCCCGCATCGACATGCGCCATCATCTTCCGCTGTAGCGGCGCCACCAGGTGCCCGGTCACGCTCACGGCGCCATAAGCCCCAAGGCACCAGAGCAGGAAGTTGTCGCTGTCGTTGCCGCTCCAGATCCGGAAGTCTGGCGCTGCTGCGATGAGCTTCGCCGAGTACTCCATGTCACCGTTCGCCTCTTTGTCTCCCACAACGTTCGGGAGCTCAGCGATGCGCAGCATCGTTTCCAGAGAGATGTTCACGCCCGTCCGCCCCGGGATGTTGTAGACGATGATCGGAAGCTCCGTGCTCTCGGCGATCGCCCGTACATGCTGGTAGATGCCTTCCTGCGACGGCTTCAGGTAATAGGGGGTGACCACGAGGATCGCGTCCGCCCGGGCACGCTCGGCCCGGTGGGTGAGTTCGACCGAGTGGTGGGTATCCACCGTTCCCGCTCCGGCGACAATCGTCCGCTCCGGGCCTACCTCGTCCTTCACTTCTGCCCAGAGCCGCTCTTTCTCTTCGTCGCTGAGCAGGGGAGATTCGCCTGTGGTGCCACAGAGCACGAGACCGTCGTTGCCGTTCTGTACCAGGTGGTTGGCGAGGACCCGGGCCTTCTTGTAGTCCACCTCGTTGCTTGCGGTGTAGGGCGTGACCATTGCGGTCATGAAGCGAGCGAGGTTGCCCATGGCCTTTCTCCAGTGTGATGTGTAGATCGCGTAGTCTACCCCATCACGCCCCCTGCACGCTTGCTTATGCAATACAGCCGCCTGCCCGGTCCGCGCCTCGTTGAGATGATTCTTCGCGCCGCCGAATGCGTGCCACCTGGCCGGGTGGCCTCGTATGGCGATATCGCGGGGCTTGTAGGCGCTCGTCCTCAACCGGTCAGCCGCGTTGTCCGGTCCCGCCAGATGGCGTTCCCTGGTGGCGAAATCGCACGCTATCGATGCGACCTCCCGGCCCTGGCGCGCGACTTTGATCGCTCAGTCGTTGACCTGAATGACGAGAGGCCCCGGCGGCAGATTCGCCGCCGGGGCCTCTCGACGGAGGGTGCCAGGTCGAGCCCGGCTACCTTGGCTATGCCCCAAACGACGTAGTCGTGTCGTCGGCGGGCGCATCACCGTCCATCGGTGGGTGGCCAGGAGCACCCTCCGGCATGCCGTTGTTCACCAGGTCAGTGACCCGTTGCGTGGCTTCTGCCTTCTTCGCCGCCGCTTCGTCGGACGTGATCTGGCCATCCGCTTCCGCCTGGTCGATGTGGTCCAGGATGGGCTGCAGCATTGCGTCGATCACGGTCTGTGGGTCGATCCCAAGCGAGTTGGCGACATCCGCGAGCGTGCTGCCGTCACTCAGTGCGTCGCGAAGCTCTGCCGGCGTCAGTCCGAGTGCGGCTGCGGCATCGCCAGCGAAGGGATGCCGGCCTTCGGGACCCCCAGGTCCGTGGCCATGTCCGGGGCCGCCATCCTGGTGCGGCTGCGGCGTCGTATCGAGGAGGGCGTTCAACATCGTCTCGGCGTTGCTGAGCTTCTCGTCAGCGGTTGCCTGGTCCATATTGCCGTTGGCGACTGCATCGGAGAGATGCTGTTCGATGAGCGAGAGGGCGTCGGAGACGACGGTGTCCGGGTTCAGCCCTTGCTGCGTGAGCACTTCACCCACGGTCAGCCCCTGCGCGAACCCGTCCGCGAATACCTGGCGGTCGAGGCCTGAGGCTTCGAAGAGAGCCCCCGCGAGGCCCGGTCCGCGGCCATGTCCGGGGCCGCCATCGTGATGCGGCTGCGGCGTCGTATCGAGGAGGGCGTTCAGCATCGTCTCGGCGTTGCTGAGCTTCTCGTCAGCGGTTGCCTGGTTCATATCGCCGTTGGCGACTGCATCGGAGAGATGCTGTTCGATGAGCGAGAGGGCGTCGGAGACGACGGTGTCCGGGTTCAGCCCTTGCTGCGTGAGCACTTCACCCACGGTCAGCCCCTGTGCGAACCCGTCCGCGAATACCTGGCGGTCGAGGCCTGAGGCTTCGAACAACGCCCCGCCGACCGGCCCTGGGCCAGGCCGCCCCGGATGGTCACCCGGCACTGGTGCGGTGTCGCTGGTGGAAGGCGTGCCGTCTGCTCCTTGCGCCATCACGACGCCGGTTCCAAGCACGCCAAGCGCGAGGATGCCCGTGACGCCGACGACGGCGATCCCGGACTTGATGTTGAACTTCATTCGATTCGTACTCCCGTTCTGTAGTCACGCCCCGCGAGGCGTGTTCACAGGGGGAATGGCGCCACAGCTTGCCATGGTGCCGCATGGAGGTTTGGAGGCATTTACCTGTGGCGCTCCACGAAGCGCCCGAGGAACAACAGAAGGTCGCCGCTCCGAACTCGAACTGTTGCCGGCGAGACGGCAACTTCGTTGTGAATCCCGTAGGGGCTAAACCTCAACGTGTAGTCATCGAGGTCCCAGCGCATCCCGCTGGTCGTCACTCCGGTGCACTCACCAAGGGCAACAAGCGAGACCACCGTCCCGGCCGGTGCCTCGATCGCCTCCGACCCTTCCACAAGTGATATCTCAAAGAGGTCGTCGATGATCCGGATCCTGGCGCGCCCTCGATACAGCGTGAGGACCGACAGATTCGCAAGATGGTGATCCGCGCGGCCACCGCCCGCCGCCAGCACGTCGACCTCGTCAGCACCCAGTGCTAGTGCGTAATCGATCGACTTCTGGAGGTCCGTCGCGTTTGGGTCGGCGTCCTCGTGGAATGCGGCTGCTTCCGCCTCCGCTCGCAGTTCGGGCGTCACCGAATCAAGGTCGCCGACCACCGCATCCGGCACTATCCCCGCGGCGAGCGCGTGCCGCAGACCCCCATCCGCGCACACCACCACCTCGGCCGTTCCACAAAACTCCCGCAGCACGGCATCCGTGGGTGCTTCTCCATTAGCGATCACGGCCGCGCGCATCCCCACAGTGAACCCGCTCCCGGTCGGACGGGAAAGCCGCGCGCCGCTCCCCGGCGCTACAATAATCCACCTTCGCCCGAGGAGGCTCACCGTGCTCTTCTTCGTCAAAGCTGAACTGGTCCGCGATTCCAGCTACGACCGGCTTCGCTGGCTCGGCCTTGTTGCCAGCACCTGGGAGCAGATCAAACAGATGGAGGCTGATGGCCACGTGGTTGCCGGCGGCGCCTTCGTCGGCCAGAACGCAGGTTGTGTCATCGCCGATGTGGCCAGCCATGAAGAGCTCTCCGAGCTCATCAATCGCCTGCCCGTCTCGGCCATGGTCACCTGGAGCGTGACTCCGATGATCCCCGCCGACAGCGCTCTCCAGGCAGCCAAGTGGGCACTTTCCCAGGCGGGCGCAAACAACCGTAGCTAGAGCAGCGTCGCGACGTCATCCGTCAGCCGCCGCGCCCCCCGTAAGGTTCCTTCCGCCAGGACCGCATAGCCCGGGAGTGCATGGTCTGCCGTCCATTGCTCCAGCTCCCGCAAAGCTCTTTCGGCGGCAGCGAGCCTGGGTCGCGCTTCCGCTACCCGGCCGTCCAGCGCCAGCTGCCAGGCAGAGAGCCGGCTTGCAAGGTGACGCGCCATGGACGCTATGTACTCTGCCTGCACCCGCTCCCGCGCGATCCGGTCCCGCTCATGCGGCGTCGCCGACGAGATCTTCAGCAGTTGCTGGTGGCGTGCGGCGAGTCCTGCTGCCGCCGACAACGCTTCCCACGCTTTCGTCGCCATCGTCTCCCGTGGCTGGTCTGCGAAGTCGAGCACGTCGCGCCGCATTTGCCACTCAAGGTCGTGCAGGTCGAAGAGGCGTCGATAGCTCTCGTCCTGCAGCCCGTAGTAGTGCCGCGCCGCGTGCCCGCACTGCGGAAATGCCGCCGATGTGAATGCCTGTAAGGCCCCGTCCCACGGCGGCGATTCGTAGGCCGTTCTCGCGAACCACCACGCGTGCAGCGGAGGCCCAACCCAGGGCCGTGGCCCCACCATCAGGTTCTGCAAATTGCCCACGTTCGCCCGGGCATAGGCGTCGACATCGCCGGGCAGTACCGTTTCATGCGTGGGTGCCAACCCCTTGAACAGCACCGCATCGCTGTAGTACTCGAACACCGAAATCCGCGCCGGCTCGTTGCCGAAGGTGGTCCGCAGCCCCGCGAACGGCTCCCAGTAATCCCGCCGGTTTCGTTCACAGTTCTCGTCGTCGACGGCGTGGGCATAGCAACGCTCACGCGGTGCAAACAGCGCTTCGACATTCTCGGCCGGCGACGTCCGCTCCGGCGGCATCAGCGTGTCGTGGTAGGCGAGATGGGCGATCGATAGCCCTTTCTTTGCGAGCGGCGCCGCCATCGCGTTCGTCATCCGCAAGGCCTGGTCTGCCGGCGAAAGCTCTGCACATCCCTCGCACGTACACCAGCCGCCGCCGCGGATGTCATCGGCCCAGAGGTGGTAGGTGTCCGCTCCCTCGAAGCGGTCGACAAACGCAGCCGTGCCCTCAGCGATGCGAGCCATCGCCTCGCCATTCGAAGTGCAGACGTTGTGGCGCCCGTCTCGGACACCGTCTCTGAGTGGAAACCATTCCGGGTGCTCAGCAAAGAGTTCGCGGGGTAGAACCGTCGCCAGGTGATGGCCGCCAAACTGCAGCGTCATCCCTCGTTCGCTTGCCGCCCTGACAATGTCGGCTCCATCCGCATCCCACCGCTCGAACAGCCACCCCCCGCCAGCCGCGGCCATCTCGCCATAGCCATCGGGCCGGGGGCCGCCGCGCCCGTCCCGCGACGGTGGCGTGTCATGGAAGAAGATGTCGTCGTATCGGTTGCGACTCGCCCAGTTCAGCCACCCGCGCCAGTCATCATGGAATCCGTCGCTGCCAAGGATCAGCGTTCGTTTTGGGAACCGCGGCCGCACTTCGTAGTGCCCGTCTGTCAGCTCGCGTTCCCGGTCGACAAGCGGGAGATCCACTCCCGGCTCCGGGAACACGGCACCGGCCGCCTCAAGCAGCCAGTAGACGCCGTCCATTGCCCGCCGCGGGGTGCCCCCTGACACCGCGATGGCGCTGCCGTCGATCCTGACGGCAAAGCCGTCGCCCAGCGCTTCTCGAACGGCGATCTCGATGCTGGTGGAACCTCGTGGCTCACCCAGGATGGCGCCCAGCTCATTCGCTATGTGGCCGGCGACGGGCTCGGGGACCCGCACGGCAACCCTTGCGCCCTGGAGCGTACGGAATGAGTGCGACATCGACCGGGATGCTACGCGGTTGCGGCGCTAGGCTGCTTTTTGCTCGGCCTTCTCTTGTAGCTCCGCCAGCACCGACCGAACGAACGCTGTTTGCGGGGCGCTGAGTTGCTGGAACTGGCAATGGAGGATTGTCCCTCCCGGTCGATCCGACATCGAAAGCACATCCACGGGCAGCTCCGCCCGGTAGCCGAAGGCATTGATCTCGACAGTCAGGTGCGCTTCGCCGACATCGCCCGTCATCAGGATCGCCGTTCCGCCAGCCGAGATATCTTCAAGCGTCGCATCCGATCGCCATCCTGAAGCGGCTCGCAACCGCACCGGGAGGTTTGTTTCGTAGCGTTCCTTGCCCCGCTGGTCGAACCTCTTCCAGCCGGTGATCCGGCGGATCATGTGGAACTTGCCGCTCGGGCTCACGTACACGGCCTGCAGGAACATCCGGTCGCCCGGTCTCCCCGCCACCACCAGGACCGACTCGCCCCTGCACCAGGCGATCGAGTCGTCGACCCTGACAACCATCAGTTCGCCCTGGCCGCCCGCCACGGTCGCCGTGTGTTGTGACGGCGGATCGGCATCCATCCGCATCATCACAACCTGCGTCAGTTCCGGTTCCATTACTCGGGGATCATCGACCGCGACGCGACGCTACTTCAGGGTGTGAGATCGATCTTGGTGCAGAATGTCCCCATGCCGACGCCATTGCTCCGCCCCATGCGCGTCGGCGATGCAGCCATCGCCAGCGCCATTGCCCGGGAGTCTCCGGCCGAGGGCTGGACCCGCGCCGCCTTCGAAAAGGAAGTCACCAGCAACGCCGGCAGCCGCTACGTTGTCGTGGTCCAGGGGGGCAGTGTCGTTGGCTTTGGCGGCATCTGGCTGGTCGTCGATGTTGCCCACGTCACCAATATGGCCATTGCCGGAGACCATCAGGGTCGCGGCCTCGGCCGCTTCGTCCTCTACGGCCTCTTCGACGTTGCCATCCGCTCCCACATGGACGAACTGACGCTGGAAGTGCGCGTGTCCAACACCGCCGCCAGGCGGCTCTACACCGAGTTCGGTTTCTACGAGACGGGCAACCGCAAGGCTTACTATCGTGACAACGGCGAAGACGCTCTCATCATGTCTACCGAGAGCCTCGCGACGATAGCGGTCCAGGAACGGCTCTCGGAGATTCGCCAGCGCATCGTCCGCGCCTACCCCGGCGCAAAGGCAGTGATCGCCGGAGAAGACTTCGAGAGCTGGACTAAGCCAGCTGGCTGACGAGGTCGTTAAGCACGAGTTCTCCGCGCTCCAGCCGGCCGAGGATTCCCCACTGGCCGTGGATGTTCAGCGTCATATTCCCGGCCTGTCCTCGCACGCCGGGAAGCCGTCCCCGCACGCCGGTCGCCTCTTCGTAGCGCTCAACCTCGGGCGAATCTGCGCCGAAGATCGCGTGCAGTAGTTCAAGCGAGCGCGCTTGCCACTGGTCGTATTCGAATGGGTTGGGGCCAGTTCCGCGCAATCGCGCGATCCGCTTCGTGTGCGCTTCCAGGGAACTGCGGGCCTGTGGGCTTGCCATGCCGAAATGATACCGGCGTACCGTCGCTCGTGGAACCGCCTAGGCGGCGTTTGCGATCCCCAGTTCGTGAGCCACTTCGCCGAGACTCAGGAGAGCACCGACAATCTGGGCGCCTTCCCCGGGCCGTGCGTGCCAGGCATCTACGAGGAACTGCCTCACGCGCTCCTCACCCTCATCCGTGTAGAACACCGATGGGCGCACCACGCCCAGCGTGTTGCTGCAGAGCACCCGGCCGTCGGCGTTGCGGCAGGCGAACGCCACCGCCACGTGGTCAAGTCCATACGGACGCCGCATCGTCGCGACCGCCTCGCGCATCCAGGCGACAATCGTCTGCACCGCCTGGTCGGCAGCGCCGGCCACGTCCGGCATGGGCATCTCCCAGGTGTTCTCCTGGACGCCAACGCCCTGGCGCACCGCCTTGGAAAGCCTGCGAGTCGCCAGGTAACGCCGAACTGGTTGTATCACACCGCAATCGTCGGCAGTCCTTGTCTGTCACTTGGTTGCAAAGCAGGTTGCGGTTCGGGGAACACGGCCACACTGGCATCCCCCTTCGCCCCTCCGTAGACTCTTTCTCGTGGACAACGGCCACGAGCTGGACGCCGCGAGGGTCATCGCCTCCATTCGCGAACACGACGTTATTTCGATGCGCTTCGTGATCGTCGGCAAGCGCCTCCTCATGGATTTCCGCAGCAACGAACTCGATGGTCCGATGGTGCGCCTTGCCGAACCCGCAAAGTCGGCGCGCGACCGCTTTGCCATGCTCGCCCGCATGCGACCGCGCTTCCCGGCCCCCGAAAAGTTCGTCTCCGTGCGCTGGCCGCGCTTCGCCCGCTCACTCGACGACCTCGGCGTCCGTGAAGCGATCCTTGCCCGGGTCGCCGAGGCTGGCCATCCGGACGCTGTTCGCAATGCCGAACGCACGCTTGACGCGCTGGTTGAGGCCGAGCTCGCCACGCAGCGGAATGCGGTCGTCGGCGAAGGTTTCCGAACTCTCTGGAGCGCATCGCCCAGCCGGCGCTAGCCCTGGAACGCGCACACTTCCGCAGGCTGGTCCGCGAGGCTCTCGACGAGATACCCGAGGCGCTCCGCCGCAAGATCCACAACGTCGACCTCGTCATCGAAGACGCCCCGAGCGTCGATGATCTCGATGCCGCCCACCTCGACCAGGGCCATCTCCTTCTCGGGCTCTACCACGGCATCCCCCTCACCCATCGCGGCGAGTACTACAACCTCGTCCTTCCCGACAGGATTAGCATCTACCAGCGTAATATCGAGGCCGTCTGCCATGACGACGATGACATTCGCGATCAGGTTCGCCTCACCGTACTGCACGAAATAGGCCACTACTTCGGCATTGACGACGATCGCCTGCACGAACTCGGTATGGCCTGATCGAAAGGGCACCTTTCGACGCTCGTTGACCGTCGCCCACCGGATGCTACGTTGAACAGCGTTCATGGCCACAACTGCTCAGGCGGCGTCGTTCTCACGCCAGCGTCCGAAGCCAAGGACCATCCCCCGGTACTCTCCTCGGGATCGGCTGCTCTTCGTCGTCGCCCTTCTTACCTTCGGTTTTGCCGTCTTCTATATGAGCGGCGGCCTCCTGGTCCGGGCCTACCCTGCCCTTTTCCCCGGCGAGCAGGCCCCGTTCTTCAGCCAGGTCCTTCCTTCGCTCCCGGCCGTTGGCGTCGACAAACCTGGCAGCGAGAGTGTCTTCAACAAGCGCGTCAATCTGCTCGTCCTCGGTCTCGACAAGCGGCCCTACGAACCCTTCGACGGCGAATACCGCACCGACACCATCATGGTCGCCACGGTGGACCCCCTCTCCAAGCAGGCCAGCGTCCTCAGCTTTCCCCGTGATCTCTGGGTCACCCTCGATCTTCCCGGCTACCAGATGGACGATCGCATCAACGAGTCCTACGAATACGGCTATCGGAAGGACAACACGGTCGCCTCCGGCGCCGAGCAGGTAGCTCACGACCTCCAGTACAACTTCGGCATCACCATCGACCATTGGATGGTCATGGACTTCCTCGGCGTCGAGGACGTTATCAATTCAATCGGTGGCATCGACATCGATATCCCCGATGACCTGGCCGTCTACGACTGGTGGTACTCGGACGAGGGAAACCGCCCGGCCCGATACCTCACGTTCCCCCCGGGAGAGCAACACCTCGACGGCTACAACGCTGTTGCCTTCGGTCGTGACCGAGAGAGTGCCCAGGGCGACCTCGACCGCATCAAGCGCCAGCAGCTGGTAGTCGAGGCGGCACTCAGCAAGGTCTTCTCGCTGAGTCTGCTCAACGACCCGATCGGTCTCTATAACGCGTACAAGGGATTCGTCCGCCACGACGTCTCAGTGGGGGAGATGCCCGGCCTCGCCCGTCTGCTCCAGGCCTCCCACGGAAACCTCGAAACGTATTCCATCGGTGACCCCGTCGACGGGAATCCGACCGTCTATGGCTTCAGCACCGAATCGGGTGCGTCAGTCCTCGGCTATGACCCGGAAAACGTGACGTACTGGCTCAACAAGGCCTTCCCCAAGGCTGCCTACTCGGGCGCCGCGGTCGAGATTCAGGATGGCTTTGGCGCGGCCTCCGAAACCTGGGATGACGCGCTCGGACGGTACCTTCGCTTCGCCAAGGGTGTACCCACGGTCTATCTCGGTCCAGAGAAGCCGGCTCAGCCGACAACGACCATCACGCTCACCAGGGATGGCCGTCGTCCCCTCGCCGAAGACATCGCTGGTTGGTTGGGCATCCCCACTTCGGCCATCATCACAAAGGCGCCTGTCGATGACTCCACGCCCGACATCTTGATCGTGATCGGGCAGGACTTCGTCCTGCCGAACGAGTAGCGCCTATTCCGTGGGGCGTGCCGGCGTCGGCGCCGCATCCAACGCACGCCTCGCCAGCTGTTCCATGGCCCGGTCCTCCAGCGGCGGATTGTGCAAAGCCGCTCGCACGTCCCGGTAGTAGCGCTCGATCGGCCGGCTCTTCAGAAGCGACACGCCTCCCACCACCCGCATCGCGGTCTCGGCTGCCTCGATGCAGGCATTGAGCGTCTCGACCTTCGCCACCGCCACCCGGTCCAGTGGCGGCATGCCGTCCTCGGCCTTCGTTTCCCACGCCCGGGCCGCGTCATAGATAAGTGCCCGGCTGCGCTGGAGGAGAAGATCGATTCGGGCGATCCGTGCCCTCACCCCCGGATACTCCCGGATCGGAGCGTTGCCCAGTGGTGTCCGCGTCCGTGCGTACTCCACCGCGTAATCTCGTGCTGCCTGGGCAACCCCGATGGTCGTCGCCGAGACGCCAAGTGCGAACCATGCCTGCCCTGCTCCCCCACGCGGGTCCGGCTTGCCCACCGTCCGGCGATTCATCAGCCTCCCCTCCGGGATCCGCAGACCCTTGAGCACCAGGTCATGGCTCCCCGTCGACCGCATGCTCAGGCTGTCCCACGTCTCCTCGATCCGGACGCCCGGGTCGTCTCGCAGGATCATGAACGTGCCAATCTCCGGCGCCGCCGTCCCGGCCGCCGAAATGCGCGCCGACGTGATGAAGTAGTGCAGGATCGGCGAGAGCGTCGTGAAGCTCTTCCGGCCGGTGATATGCCAACCACCCTCAACGGCCACAGCCAATGTTTCGGGAACACCGCCGCCCGCGGGGCTGCCGAGCCCTTCTTCCGTTGCAGCTGTGTTGCAGAGCCAGCCCTCTTCCACTGCACCCCGGCAGAGCTCATTGAACCAGCGCTCGGGATAGCTGTGGCTCTCCCGCTCCCCACCGAAGCGGATCAGGTGCATGTTCAGCGCCAGCGCCGTCGAGCCGTCACCGGCGGCAAGCACCTCCTGGAATCGCAAGAACGTCGAGAGCGGGATTTCATCGCCGCCGTGCGAGACGGGTACCGTCAGCTTCAGGAAGCCGCCTTCTCGCAGATCGTCGAAGTTCTCAAAGGGGAACGTCCCCTCCCGGTCGTGCGCAATCGCCCGACGTCCGAACGTCGCCGCCAGGTCCCTGGCAGAGGCAAGGAGCTGTGATTCGTCCACAGCTCCAAGTCTAAGGGATGCGTTCCAGCCTCACTGGCCGCCAGCCGGGGAGCCCGCCGACGCCGGTGCGTCATCGCCCTCCTCCAGGCTGATATGCGGCAGCAGCCGGTCCATCCAGCCCGGCAGCCACCAGTTCCGGTCGCCCAGCAGCGCCATCGTCGATGGCACCAGCACCAGCCGAATGATCGTCGCGTCAATGAGGATTGCCGCGCCAAGTCCCAACCCGAAGAGCTTGATGACCCGGTCGTCGCCGAACGCGAAGCTAAAGAAAACGAAGCACATGATTGCCGCCGCCGCTGTGATAACCCGCGCGGTCACGGCCAGGCCGTTCGCCACGGCTTCGCTATTGTCGCCCGACTTCAGGTATTCCTCGCGTACCCGGCTGATCAGGAACACCTCGTAGTCCATCGAGAGCCCGAAAAGGATCGCGAAGAGCATCATCGGGAGGAACACCTCGATCGGGCCCGGCTCGACATTGATGACGCCGGCGAACCAGCCCCACTGGAACACCGCCACCAGCACGCCGAATGCGGCCCCAATCGATAGCAGATTGAGCACCGCCGCCTTCAGAGCCACGACCACAGAGCGGAACACTGCCGTCAACAGCAAGAAGCTGATCCCGATAACGCCGATAAAGAGGTAGGCGATCCGCCCGTCGATCCGGTCGGCGATATCCACAAACGCCGGCACGGACCCCGTCACGTACACGTCGACTCCGTCCGCCGCTTCGACCGTCGGAATTACGTTGTCCCGCAGGTCGTGGACCAGCTCGCTCGTGGCGGAATCCTGGGGCCGTGTCCCCGGATATGCCGTGAACACCACAGTCGTTCCCGCCTCGTTCGGGAATGGCGATGTCACCCCGACCACATTGGCGTGCTCCGCCACAGCGTCCTGGACGGCTGCCGCCTGGGCCGTCGCATCCGGCCCATCGATAACGATTGTGAGCGGCCCGTTGAAGCCCGGCCCGAAGCCTTCGGCCAGCAGGTCGTAGGCTCGCCTGACCGTCGAACTCTGCGGCAGGTTGCCGTCGTCTGTTACCCCAAGGTTGAGGTTGAGGATTGGCGAACAGAGCAAGAGTACGAGCCCCAACGACCCAACCATCCAGGGCCATGGTCGCCGCTGGATGGCCCGGCTGAGCCGGTACCAGCCGCTCGTCACGTCGAGGCCTTCTCGCGTTTTGAGGAAAGGAATGTGAATGGCATCAATGCGGTGGCCGAGCAGTACCAGCACTGCCGGCAATAGCGTTAGCGCCACAAGCACGGCGCATCCCACGACGATCGCTCCCGCTGCACCGAGGGCCGCCACGAACGGCAGTCCCATCAATCCGAGCCCCAGGAACGAGACCGCTACCACGATGCCGGCGAAGAACACCGACCGTCCGCTGGTGGCGACCGCACGTACGACGGCCTCTTTCACTTCCAGCCCGGTATGGAGGCCCTCCCGGTAGCGCGTGACGACCAACAGGCTGTAGTCGATCCCAACACCGATGCCGATCATCGCGCCGAATGCAGGCCCGAAGCTTGGGATGTAGCCCGTGTTGGCGAGTAAGAACATCCCCGAAAACGCCGTTCCCAGTCCAAACAAGGCCATCAGGATCGGGACTCCGGCCGCGACGATCGATCCGAACGCGATGACAAGAATGATCGCCGCCGCGCCGATGCCGATCAGTTCACGCGGCCCACCCGGCGGTTCGCCCTGGGTGAACGAGACGATGGACCCGCCGGTCTCGACCTCGAGTCCGTTCCCACCGGCAGCTTCGACCACGTTGACGTAACGATCGACGGCGGAAACGTCGACGTTGTTCGCATCCTCCTCCCACTGGACCACGGCCCGGGCAATCTGGCCGTTCTCCGAGAGGTAGGTCGGCTGGTCGAAGTGCGATTCGACCGAGACGATCCCCGGTAGGGCCGCTACCTCGTTGTAGAGGTCGTGGAGTCGTTTCTCGATCGCCGGGTCGTCCAGACCGCCTTCGGCCTTCACGACGATGTCGGAGGTACCTCCCGCTCGGGCTGGGAAGTTCTTCCGGAGCAGGTCGATCGCGGCCTGCGACTCGGTTCCCGGCACGTTGAAGTCATCGCTGAATTTGCCCCCGAACATTCCGGCGGTAACTCCAAATGCGACGAGGCCGAGGATCCAGGCGCCAAGGACCGCCCAGGGGTGACCGGCCGTGAACCCGGCCCAGCGTTCGAGTGTTGAAATCTTCGGGGAACTGGCTACCATCAACTACCTTCGAAAAGCGAGAAGTGGAACAGGAATTCCGTTTCCGGTACAGTAGAACAATGCCCGCCGATGCCGTCAAGCAACACAATGTGAATCTTCCCACTCGCCGCGATGCGATCGCCAATCGCGAGCGCGTTCTCGCAGCCGCCCGTGAGGTATTCGGGGAACGCGGCGTCGACGCGGAAGTGCGCGAAATTGCCGAACGGGCCGGCGTCGGCGTTGGCACCGTCTACCGCAACTTCCCTTCGAAAGAGGCGCTGATCGACGGCCTCGTCAACCAATTTATCGACGAGCTTCGTCCCGCCTTCGACGAGGCAGTAGCCAACGATGACCCGATCGCCGGGCTCTCTTCTCTACTTCGCCAGGCGATGATCTCTGCCGAGAGCTTTGGCAACGTCCTCAACCTCATCACACTGATGACGGGCGAACGGCCCCAAACCGTCGATCACGCCCGCGACGAACTCAAGGAGCAGGCCATTCGCGTCTTCCAGCGCGGCGTCGAGAAGGGAGTCTTCCGCGACGACGTCTCGCCGGAGTTCATGACGATGTTCATCGAGGTAGCCATGCCCGATACCTACATCCGCCTGCGCGAGACCTACACGGCCGAAGAAGCGCGCGAAGGGGCGGTCCGGATGCTCGTCGGCGCCGCCACCGCCCGTCCGAACGAACAATCACGGGCTTAACCGGGCCCGAAGGTCGAATTGCTATAATCCGCGCAACCTGCCACCGGGGCTCTTTCCCGGCTATTTGCAGGAACCTTTGTCGCTCATTTTTCGTTAGACGTATCGGGGGCTCGCTGTCATGGAAGATCCGAAACTCGTTGCCGAACGCATCATCACAAACGTCCAGCGGGTCATCGTCGGCAAAGAACGGGAGCTTCGACTCGCAATTACTGCTCTCATGTGCGGCGGCCACATGCTTATCGAAGACGTTCCGGGTGTTGGCAAGACCATGCTCGCGCGGGCCATCGCTCGCTCCACCGGCCTCGAGTTCTCCCGCATCCAGTTCACCCCCGACCTGCTCCCAACGGACGTCAGCGGCGTGTCCATCTATAACCAGAAGAGCGGCGACTTCGAGTTCCGCAAGGGTCCGATCTTCTCCCAGATCGTCCTCGCCGACGAGATCAACCGGGCCACCCCCAAGACGCAGTCCGCCCTCCTCGAAGCGATGGAAGAGCGCCAGACCACCGTCGACGGCATCACCCACAAGCTCCCGGCGCCATTCCTGGTCATGGCCACGCAAAACCCCATCGAGTATGAGGGCACCTTCCCCCTCCCCGAGGCCCAGCTCGACCGCTTCCTCATCCGGATCCACCTCGGCTACCCATCGCCCACCGACGAGGTCCTCGTCCTCGATGGCCAGCAGGTCTCCCACCCTGTCGAGTCACTTGAGCGGGTCACCGACCAAAATGAAGTGCTCCAACTCCAGCAGGCCGTCAAAGAGAATCTACGTCAATCCCCTCATCAAGAACTACATCGTTGCCCTCGCCAATGCGACACGGGAGCATGAGTCGGCGTACCTCGGCGCCAGCCCTCGCGGATCACTCGCCCTCTTCCGCACCGCCCAGGCGAAAGCCCTCCTCGATGGCCGCGACTTTGTCACCCCCGACGACGTGAAGGACCTGGCCCTCGTCACACTCGGCCATCGGGTCATCATGAGCCCCGGCGCCAAGGTGAAAGGCGCGACGGTTGCCGACGTCATCTCGGCCTGCCTCAACCGCGTCCCCGTCCCCGGCGCACGGGCTCGCAGCTAGGCCTGCCCGCCCATGCGTCGAGCCCTCCGGTGGATATTTCGGCCTAGCAATCCCACGCTGGCCCTGATCATCGTGGTGCTCGTCGTCGCCGCCGTCGTCGCCACGGGCACCGGATTCTGGCTCCTCTTTCGTCTTTCCTATGTGCTTGCCTTCGCCCTGCCGGTCACCTGGTTCATCGCCTGGTACAACACTCGCGGCATCGAAGTCCGTGTCGACCGCCGCACCAATCGCGGCCAGGTGGGCCAGGAGGCCCAGGAGGTCATCGAGGTCCACAACACCGGCATCCTCCCCAAGCTCTGGGTCGAAGTCGATGACCCCTCCGAGATGTCGGGCCACAGCGCCCGCCGCGTCGTCATCATCCCGCCCCGCGGCTCCCGCAGCTGGATTGTCGACACTCGCCTTACCCGCCGCGGTCTCTTCGACTGGGGACCGGTCACCATCCACACCTCCGACCCTTTCGGTTTCTTCCGCCGCACCCGCACCTTTGGCGAAGCCCAGCAGATCCTCGTTTACCCTCCCGTTGTCGACCTCCCCCACTTCCAGGCGCCCCCCGCCAATCTCCCCGGCGAAGGCCGCTTCCGCCGCCGTACCCACTACGTCACACCCAACGCCAGCGGAATCCGCGAATACGCACCTGGCGACGCCTTCAACCGCATCGCCTGGAAGGCCATGGCGCGCACCGACAAGCTCATGGTCAAGACCTTTGAGCTCGACCCTGCCAGCGACATCTGGGTCGTCCTCGACCTCGAACAGCGTGTGAACTTCGGCGCCGGTGAAGAGAGTACGGAAGAGTACGGAGTCCGCGTCGCCGCGAGCATCGCCCGCCATTACCTCGGCCAGAATCGCTCGGTCGGCCTCATCAGCTTCGGACGGGACCTCCAGGTCGTCGAACCGGAACGTGGTGGCCAACAGCTGACCCGCGTGCTTGAATCGCTCGCGATGGCCAGCGCCGTCGGCGAGGGGCCTTTGATCAATGTCCTGATGGAGGAAGGCAACCGCTTCGGGCGCCACACGACACTCATCGCCGTCACTTCTTCTACCGATGACCACTGGGTGAGCGGCCTCTTGTCGCTTTCTCAGCGTGGTGTCCGCGTTGCGGTCGTATTAGTAGACGCCAGTAGCTTTGGCGATAGCCGAACCCCCATCATGGTGTTCAGTGAGCTCGCCGCCAGCAACATACCCACGTATGTCGTTCGCAAAGGCGATGATCTCACCGCCGTCTTGAGCCCCACAGGAGGTCAGGGTCAGTGGCAGGGATAAGTTCCTCCCAGTCCATTGGTGCGCCCCGCGGACGCTCAGGCGCTTTCCGGGCTGGCGAAGCAGTGGTTCGCGCTCCTCGCCTCCTCATGTCCTGGGAAGACTGGCTCACCTTCGGCGCGGTCATGCTCGTCTTCCTCACGGTCGCTGCCTCGATCCAGTCGGCCCACTGGGTCAACCACATGCCGCAGATGGTGCCCACGGCCCTCGCCGGTCTCCTCGTCGGCCTGTTTGCCGCGCGCATCAGGGCCAACTCGGCTCTCATCCATCCCGTGGCCATCGCCATCGGTGTCTTCGTCGTGGTGATGGCTGCCCAGAGCTACGCCGACGGGATGACCATCGCCGACCGCCTTGCCGACTTCCGCGTCCGCATGGTCGAGTGGTGGGACATTGTCCGCGCCGGCGATATCTCGAACGACAACCTTCCCTTCGTCGTCCTTGTCCACAGCGTCACATTCCTCGCCGCATACCTCGGCACCTGGTCTGTTTACCGCTGGCACAATCCCTGGCTGGCTGTGATTCCCGGCGGCGTTGTCATCCTTGCCAACATCTCGGCCCTCCACGGCCACCCGAGCGTTGCCTTCGTCGTCTACCTGTTCGGCGCCATGCTCCTCATCGCCCGCCTTCACCTCCAGAAGCGCCAGGCCGAATGGAAGAAAGCTGGAGTCGACTACCCGGACTTCATTAGCCTCAGCGCCGCTAACCTCTCCGTCTGGATCGTCGCCGGCTTGATGGTCTTCGCGTGGGCCGTGCCGCTCGGGAAGCAAGCCGATGCCGTCAATGCGGCCTTCGACCGTGTGGGAAAGCCTATCGAGAGCCGCTCCGACATCTTCGTACGCCTCTTTAGCAACCTGAATGCTGGCGGCGGCGGCAACTTCCACGACTTCGGAAACACGCTGCCGGTGCGAGGCGATGTCAAGCTCGGCAACAAGGCCCTCTACGACGTCGGCATCTCCGAGGCCGGCCTCCTCCGGGGCGCCGGCTATGCCGAGTACACCGGTGTCGGCTGGCTTGCCGGGGACTACCAGTCCGAACGCGTCGACGGCGGCGAACTCCGGGTCGAAGACGAGGCAAACTACCGCGACCGCCGAGTGACCACCATCAGCGTCACCGTCCGCGATGACGAGAACACTGTGCTCTTTGCCGGAAACCCGCTCGGTACCAACCTCAGTTCGGTTTTCCACGCCCCTGATGGCTCGACTGCAGGCCCAAATCAGGTCATCAGCCGCCGCGGCCTCAACAACGGCGATACCTACAACGCCGTCGGTTCCGTCAGCATTGCCACGCCCGATTCGCTTCGACAGGCAGGCACCGACTACCCCGCCTGGGTCACCGACACCTATCTTCAGCTCCCGGACACACTTCCCCAGCGTGTTCGCGATTTCGCCGCCCAGGTCGTCTCTGATGCCGGCGCCCAGGATCCCTACGACATGGCCGCCGCCATCGAGGCGCAGTTGCGAACCTATCCCTTCGACCTCACCGTCGCCGCAGCGCCTCCCGGCCAGGATACCGTCGACTACTTCCTGTTCACCCAGCAGCGCGGCTATTTTGACTTCCACGCGACGGCGATGGCCGTCCTCCTCCGCACCCTCGGCGTGCCCGCCCAGATCGCTGTTGGTTACGCCGTCGACCCCAAAGACCTGAACGCTGATGGCACCTATACCGTCCGTAAGGACGATGCCTACGCCTGGGTTGAAGTCTACTTCCCCGATTACGGCTGGGTGGTCTTCAATCCCACGCCCGACCGGCCCTCCGGCTCCGCAAGCGAGGGCGCTGGCACCGGCGTCGGCGGTACCGTTGACCCCAACGACCTCGGTCCCGAACCGACGATCGGCGAACTTCAGGACCTTACCGGTGGGTTCGGTGGCGAACTCATCTCGCCCGACGCCTCGGGAGCCCTGAATGAAACACCGTTCGACGCCGGCGGACCCTTCCCCTGGTGGATTCTCTGGACGATAGCGGGCGTGATGGCCGCCGCCGCCGCACTCGTCATGACGGGAAACCTCGCCTTCACATGGGGCACGCGGAGTTTACCGGTGCACCAGAAGCACTGGGCCCGTATTCAACGTCTCGGCGGCTGGGCCGGCCTGGGGCCGGTCCCGGACGAGACCGCGCGCGAATGGTCACAGCGGGTCGGGACGACGGTCGATCGCGAACAGGAGGCCGCTGCGCTCGCTCGTGCCTACGAAGCTGAGCGCTACGGCCGCCGCGAAGCGGCGTCCGCGAGCGACGAAGAATTGTCAGCCTATCGGGCGCTCCGCAACCGGCTCTTCAAGCGCGTCGTCAGGCGTCGCGAACAGGTGGATGATGGCGAGGATGACCTCTTCGCCTGAGCCGCTGCATGCCGTCGTCGCCGAAACCGCCCTCGGCTACGCAGGCGTAGCTCTTAGCCCACGTGGTATTCGCTTCGCCACTCTTTTCCATCGCACCCGCGATGCAGCGGAGGGCGAACTGGCAGCCTGCGGCGCCGATTTCGAGGCCGACCCCCGCGCGCCCGAAGTCGTCGCCCTCCTCGAAGGCTACGCCCGCGGTGAATCCTCCCTCGATGAGTACCCGGTCGATATCCCTGAAGGCGGCGAACTCCAACGCCAGGTTTGGGCGGCCCTCCGCGATGTTCCCCGCGGTGAAACCCGCAGCTACGGCTGGCTCACCAAGCACATCGGCCAACCACCCGGCGCCGCAAGGGCCGTGGGGGCTGCCGTCGGCGCCAACCCCATCCCCCTCTGGCTCCCCTGCCACCGCATCATCGGAGCTGACGGCTCCCTCCACGGCTTCGGCGGCGGCCTCGCCATGAAACAGGCGATCCTCGAAGCTGAAGGCGCCCTCCCAAAATCGCTGCTCTAACTGCCGTTGCTAGCGAATGTCCTGGACTACACGTTGAACAGGATGTTCACGATGTCCCCATCCTTCACCACGTACTCCTTGCCTTCCGTACGCAGCACGCCCCGCTTCTTCGCCTCCGCCTCGCTTCCCGCCACCGTGAAATCGTCGAACGACACCACCTCTGCCCGGATGAAGCCCCGCTGCAGGTCACTGTGGATCTTCCCTGCCGCCACCGGAGCCGGTGACCCCGCTTCCACCGTCCACGCCCGGCACTCGTCCGGTCCTGCCGTCAGGAAACTGATCAGCCCCAGCAATCCGTAACTCAGCCGGATGGCACCTGCCATCCCGCTCTCCGTGACCCCGGCCGACTCTCGAAACTCCTCCGCCTCGTCTTCGCTCAGGTCGTTCAGTTCCATCTCGAACTTGCCCGCCACCACCGCCACGTCCCGGCCGCGCTGCCGGTACTTCGTCTGCGCTTCCGCTTCGATTTCCTCGCGTCGATCCAGGTCCTCTTCTCCGATGTTGAGGAGCACCAGCATCGGCAGCGCCGTCATGAATCGCGAACCGGCGAGCAGCTTCTCTTCCTCCGCGCTGATTTCCTGCGCCCGCACCGGCACTTCGTTCTCCAGCTCGCCTTTGATGCGTTCCAATACCGACTGCAGCTTCATCGCCTGGTCACGTTCGCCGGCCTTCACCGACCGCATCTCCGACGTCAGACGCTCCAGCCGCTTCTCGATCATCGCGAGGTCCGCAAAAGTCAGCTCAAGGTCCATCGTTGCGATATCACGGTCCGGGTCGATGCTGCTTTCGGGATGGGCAACAGCCGGGTCGTCGAACACGCGGACGACGTGGATCAGTGCATCCATCCGTGCCAGCTCATTCAGGAACTTGCCGCCCGGCCCCTCGCCCTTGCCAAAGTTCGCGCCGGCCGCAGGGAAGTCGACGTACTGGATCGTCGCGTACGTCGTCTTTTTCGGCTTGTAGATCTCTGCCAGCCTGTCGACGCGAGGGTCCGGCACCGTCACCACGCCCACGTTCGGCTGGTCGCTGTAGCCACCAACTGCGGCCGTACTCCGGGTTACGGCATTGAAGACTGTCGTCTTGCCGGAGCGCGCCAGACCGATGATCCCTAACTGCACCCACCTACGGTAGAGGCAGAAGGGAGGAGGGAGAAGCGATGAAGCCCCGTCCTAGGAGCCAAACGCCGCGAACCGGCCCGCCAGCCATCTCCGGTACTCGGGGTCCGAGAACTGGCCGACCCGCTTCCGGTGAGCTGCGATGAACGGGTCGACCCGCAGGTCATCCTCAAGGAATCGCGCTCGCAACGACCATGTGTTGTGGATGACGCTCGCCGCCCAGAGGTCGACAATCCGCGCACCAACCGGCCCCTTGTACGGCGCAGCTACCGCATATCCGCCGAGGTAGCTGTTGAGCACGTCGACGTTGTCGATGGCGTAGGTGAAGTCCATTGCCCGCAGCACCTCGTAGAGCGGTGGGGCCGTTGCCACCATGTCCCAGTCCACCACTGCCGCCACCTCTCCTGATGGGTGCAACATCACGTTCCCTTCATGCACGTCGCCATGGATCGCCTGGCTTTGGAGCGCGTCAAAAGCCTCCGGCGGAGGAAGCTTGCCGGATTCCAGGAGATCCACCTGCCGTTCAATCCCCCGGAGAACCTCGGAGGCGTTCAAGCCCGGGATAGAGCCGGCGTTGCGAACGACCGCGGCCACTTCAGCGAGGTCGCGAAGAGACCGCTCAGCGTCCCACCAGACCTCAGTAGCCGGTTGTATCTCCTGGTGCTCGAAGTCTTTCAGCGCCAGGTGCAGGCGGCCGTGGACGCCACCGAAGGCTGTCGCCTGTTTGGCCGTGATAGCACCGCGCGTGTACGTCTCCGCAACAACCCACGGATACACCGAGGCGAAGCGCCCGTCGCTGCCGAAGAGGACCGTGCCACCCGTGCCCTCAATCGGCTCCGCGACCGGCACGCCCCTCGCGGCCGCATGCGACATCGCTGCCAGTCCAAGCTCGATCCGTTCGCGTGGGCGCGTATGGCGGTGCCGGCGGAAAAACAGCGGGCCTGCCTCGGTCTCGACGCGCCAGTTGTGGTTCCGCCCGGAGGCGATTGGCGTCGGTTCGCCGACGAGTTCACGGCCGAGTTGGCCGAGCGTTTCGCGCATCAGCGCAAGGTCATCCGCCGTGGTCGATTCGGACACAGGCTTTACAACGGCTTCTCGCTCGTTCGGTTACCACGGTCCCGAGTAAGGGCCTGGTCCCGCCAGGTATTCCTCGACCCGTCGCGCCGTGCCCGCGCCGGTGCCGCGCGGCAGGGCGTCCAGCGGGAACCAGCGAGCTTCCACGATCTCCGCCGCCACAATCTCCCGGGTCTCGAAGTCCTCCGCTACAAAGACCGCGACGTGGTCGATTTTCTTCTCGCTCCGGTTCAGGTACAGCCCGTGCAGCCGCATCCTGCCGATCGTTGCCCCTGCTTCCTCGCGGGCTTCCCGCCGTGCCGCCTCGTCAAACCCTTCACCGCGCTTCACCCCGCCCCCCGGGATGTACCAACCGGCCATGTATGAATGCCGTACCAGCAAGACCTCGCCGTCCCGCACGAGGATGACGCGCGCTCCCAGGGTCACCGGCTCCACCAGGCGGTTGCGAAGGCGGTCGCCGTAGTAGAGCACCTTGAGCCCGAGGCGCTTCATCTCCAGCCAGGCGCGATTCATCGGTTGTTCCTCGCGTACTCACACCTGGCCGCCAGCGTGCACTCGCCGCACTTTGGTGCACGTTTGCGGCAAAGGTGCTTGCAGTGCAACACGATCAGCGCGTGGTACCGCGCCCAGAGGTCCCGGTCCGGCTCCAGTCGCTCCGTGAAGAATCGCTGCCACGTCGCATAATCCGTCGTCGAAGCCGGCCCCAGGCCCAACCGCGACATCAGGCGCTGGGTGTAGGCGTCGATCACGAAAGCGGGCTGCTTCGCCGCGTAAAGCACGATTGCGTCCGCGGTTTCCGGGCCGATTCCCCATGTGGCCAGCAGTCGGGCCCGGAGCACAGGTGCGTCCAGCGCTAACAACTTTTCCAGTCCCCCATACTCATCCACAAGCGCGAGGAACGCTCGCAGCTTCTTCGCCTTTGTCCGGTACTGCCCGCTCGGCCTGACGAGTTCTTCTAATGCCTCCTCGCTCAGGCTTGCCATTGCGTCAACGGTGAGGGCGCCAGCCTGCCGCAGCTTCTCTAGCGCCCGTTCGACGTTTGTCCAACTCGTGTTCTGCACGAGGATCGCCCCAACGATGACCTCGAACGGCTCCCCATCCGGCCACCAGTGCCATCCCCGCCAGGCGTGCATCCCGTCGAGCTTGCGGTAGATCTCCAACATCGTTTCCGTCGTCGTCACGTCACCGGGACCACGGCGCCCGGCATCCGTCCCCGTTCGCCCACCAGGATCCGCGCGGCCACCGCGACGATGATGATTGCCCCACCAAGCACCGCCCAGCCGCCCGGGTTCTCCCCAAGGAAGATGAACACCCACACCGGGTTGAGCACCGGCTCCACCATGTTGACCAGCGAAGCTTCGAGGGCGGCCACCCGCGCGATGCCGTAGGTCATGGCGATATAGCCAAGCCCAATCTGGGCAAAACCCATGAACGCCAGCCCGGCGCCATCGGCGAGCCCCGGCGTGAAGACGGATGCGTCTCCTCGCGCGAGGTTCACCGGCAGTAGCACGGCCGCCAACCCGAGGTTGCCGATGACCACCGCGGTGACCCTGTCCTCCGCCGTCACGCCCGGCGCCCGGAACAGCACGAGCATGCATCCGAAGCACAATCCGGCCGCCAGCCCGAACAGGTTGCCCGTCAACGCATCCGTCTCCAGCTTCCCGACGAAGAAGAGCGCCATCCCACCAAAGGTCACCGCGAGCGTGACCACGTCCATCTGCGTTGGCCGTTCCCGCAGGAACATCCCGGCGAGCACTGCCACATACAGGGGCGCTGTGAACTGCAGGAAGATCGCGTTTGCCGCCGTAGTCAAACGTGTCGCGATGACGAGGAAGAGGAGCATCCCGGCATAGCTCGCCGCGATGGCGACCGTTGTTGCCTTCATCGGCCCGGCAAATCGTGGCTGCAGGATTGCCCAAATGGTTATTCCGGCGAGCAGCGAGCGCCACATGCTGATCCCGAAGGCGTCGATGTCCACCGCCTTGATGAACAACCCGCCGGTACTGAGGAGCAGGGCCGCGACGATGACAGCGATCGTGCCGGCCCGGTGGGGCTCAAGCGCCGCGGCGCCTCTCACATCGGTGGAGACTGAGACTGGTCGGGGAACCGTCGCTCGAGCATGAACAGCACCGCAGACAACACGAGACCGCCGATGATCCCCACGCCGACGCCCAGGATCACCTTATTCGCGTCGAACCGGACGAACAGGTACAGCACGAAGGTGATGACGAAGCCGATGAGGAAGTACAGGAACTGGCGCCGCAGGAAACTCCACATAGTCGAGGACTATGCCGTTTCCTCCATATGCTTGTAAAGCGTCACGGCCGTATCCCCAGCCGCACCATCAACGCCGCTGCCCGGTCGATGATATGGCGATAGCGGCTGTACACCGCCAGCGAAGCCTCCCGCGCTTGCTCCTCGTCTCGCTGGTCGATGTTTCCGGTCGCTACCAGCTGGTCATACTCGTCCCGGTCTTCCTCGATCAGCGTGTCGTCCGGGAGCGCCCACCAGTCGAGTTCCAGGTCCCGGTAGCTCAATTCGTGCTCGCCGATCTGGACATCGGCAACGGCGTCGAAACGATGGGCGAAAGCAACGCCATCCCGGTCCATCATTCGGTACAGGTTGTACGGCTTCGAAGCCCAAAAGAACCCGAACGAGACCGATCCCGGTGGCACGTAGACAGCCGTGCCGGGCACCAACCCGCCTCCCCGCATCTGGAAGCGGATGATGGCCATCCCCCGCTCGAGGTGCGCGGCAGTGCAGCGATACTCCCGGACCGTGCCGTCGATTTTCACTTTCTTTTCCAGGTACGGCGGCTCGATCCCCGGCGGGCCCAATTGCTGGTTATCCTGTGCCATCACCCGGCCGATGCTACGCGGCGAAAAGGCAGCGGACGATGGGCTTCTTGCGGACCACCGGGCGCATGTTGGCGGTGTTTGGGGCTATCACTGTCGTCGTCTCTTGTGGCGGCGGGGGCGCTTCGAAGCCACCCGGCGTCGTTCACGCGACCGCCGAGCGGCAGGTCGACAACGGCGTCACGCTTCAACGTACGGTGGTCACCATCGAATTCGATGGCCCCGTCTACAACGGCAAGCGTGACGAGCCGGCCTCCTCTTACTTCCACCTCGAGGTGGCCAGCGCGACCGCCTCGGACGGCACGGAGACTCTGACCGCCTCCTCTGTCCGCGTCGACGGCTCAACCGTGTACGTCACCGTCAACCAACCCGTTCCAGACGAATCGACGCTCTCGATCGATGGGGGGTTCTTCGGGCGCGAAAACGATCCGCCGGTCGAAACCAGCGTGGACAGCACCCTTTCCGCCTTCCAGGCAACGCTCGCCGAACACGCCCTCACACCCACATCGCCCGACATCGTCACCGCCGGCGACCCGCCACCGGTCACCGCAGCCGACCAGGATCCGGTGGCCATGCGAGACGCCCTCGTGCAGCACATGGTCGACCGTGGCTCGACCAGCGCTATCGTTGCGCGCGCCGAAGACACCTTCGACAACATCGACCCCGCAGTCGTCCCGTCCCCCAAGCTCCGGGCCGCGATCGCCGCCCTCAATGGCAGCTTCGCCGAGCCGGCCATTACCTATCTCTTCTCGGATGTCTCCTGTGTGAAAACGCCGGTCGTGAGGATCGACTTCGAAGACATTCCTGACGGCGCCTCCCTTCTCGCCCGTGTTATCTACGACGACGCCGGGAATCGCATCATCGTCCTATCGCCCGCCCTTGAAGGTGAGCGTTTCGAACTCCTCATACCTCTCATTGCCCACGAGGCCATCCATTGCGACCGGGAGGACAGCGCCGAGGAAGAGATTGCCGCGACAGCCTTCGATGTCCTCTTCTATGCCCAGCTCCTCACCGTGGATCCTTCGCTGGCGCTCCAGGAAACGCCCCTCTCCCGCGTCTTCAACCTCGACCTGATTGCCATGATTAACAGCGGCCGGCGCTACCCTGAGTCGCTTGGCATCCTCCCCAGCGACGGCATCGTCCAGGCGCTCCCCGGCAGTTCCAGCACGGTCGGATCGTTCGCCGAGCACATCGCCAACGCCTACCAGATCGACAGTGTGGCCGACCCGACGCCGGAGATCCTCGCCGATGTCTATGCGTCGGTCCTCGCCGATTCAGCTGGTATCGCCGCAGGCGAGCCGTTCGACCTTGTCTACCTCGACCAGCTCATCGGGCTCCAGTTCGATCCTCAATCGCTTGCGGCGCTCGTGGTTGCCCTCACGCTTCAGCCCTGAAAGGTCAGGACGCCGCAACCTCGGTACGGTCGTGCGGGGTGAAATTGAGCAGACGCAGCAGTTCGTCCGGTTCGAAGGGCTTCGCAAGGAACACCGTCCGGTACGTGGAGGCGGCATAGCGTAGGCCCCTGTCGATATCCGCGCCGCTCACCAACACGCAGGGGAGATCCGGGTCCCGCTCTGCGATCGCCGCCCTCAACTCAATGCCTGAAGCGCCAGGCATCACTACATCGCTGATCACAAGGCTGAACTTGCCGCGGCGGAATCGCGAGAGCGCATCTGCGGCATCCACCGCCGTTTCCACGGCGTGTCCCTCCCCTTCCAGCAATCGCGTGAGAAGGACGCGCATGGCGTGGTCGTCGTCGACAACCAGTATCTCGTGTTTCAGGAGCCTGCCCCTTCTGCTGCCCTGGCGCGCACCCGGGACGGCCTTCGCATTGTTCGTCGCCCCCCTTGGCGGGGGCATCGGGGTTCTCCCGCATACCACTCCCTGTCGGCCTTTCCCAATGTGAACTTTTTGCTGCATCAATCTCCGCCATCTATCATCGGCATCAGATCGGAGCGCGAATGAAGTCAATCGGCGGTGTCATCGTCCTGGCCATCTTTATCGCGGTGGTCGTCTTCGCCGTGCTCGTCTTTGTCGATGCCTACTTCGGCGCCAGTATCTTTCCCGACAACTTTGGCCCCGATTCGTGGGCCGCACCCGACAGCTGGTCGGAGTGGCGCGATATCACGATCGTCGCCTTTGGCTTCCTGTTCGTCCTCGCTGGGATCATCTGGATCGCCGTCGCCGTGGCCGTATTGCTCCTGGTCATGACTCTTCGGCGCCTGCTCCGCGAGAACGTCGCACCTGCTGTCGACTCTCTCAAAGGCACGCTCGACAACGTGAAAGGCACATCCGAATTCGTCGGCGAGACCGCTGTTGCCCCGATCGTCAGGGTCTATTCGATCTTCCGGGGCGTCCGCACCGGCCTTGGTGCTGTTGGCGGCATCGGCGACAAGATCCGGCGCAAGAAGTAACCCATGGACGAAGAACCCGGCACCACCGGCGACGACATGCCCGAACAGCCAGCCCTTGGAGATATGGCGGCCGACGTTGAGGAAGAAGCCGCCCGGACAACGCGAGATGCTGCGGCCACCGCCCGCGAGGCCGCACAGCGCATTCGCGAACGTGCCGCTCGGCAGAGGAACACCGCTCGTAACATCCTTGCTGCCGTTCGGGAAACAGCCTCCGACATGCTGACAGAGGCGCGCCGCGGCGCTGCCGAGGCCCAGGACGAAATGTGGGCCCGCTACGAAGCCAAGACGAAGCATCGCCGCGGGAAATCCGCGAACCCCGACGACTAGCCCTGATAGGCCATGACCTGCCGGTTCGATACACTGGCTGACGTTGCCCGCGACAGGGCGCCGCTGGCCAACCGGGAGAGGTGCTGGAGTGGTTGAACAGGCACGCCTGGAAAGCGTGTAGGGGGGCAACTCCCTCGAGGGTTCGAATCCCTCCCTCTCCGCCAGTTATCTACCGCCAACCCGCTGACTCAATGCAGACTTCTTCGGAGGCCCTGCTCCGGCCCTCCGCTCATCGGCCCAACCATGGATGGTTCCCGCGACAAAGCGGAATTCGCCTCCTCACGCCGCCGGCGTTGGTTCGGTTATCCGGCTTAGCCTCCAAAGACGTGGAGATCGATCGTTAGGAACAGCAACGCAGTCCCCACCACGGTTGCGACGTGAAAGATCTCGTGGTGTCCGAAGACTCGTGGCAACGGGTTCGGCCGCCGCATCGCATGGATCACCGCCCCGACCGTGAACGTCGCTCCCGAAGCCAGCAGCAGCGCCGCGCCGGCTGGGCTCAGTTCGCGCACGATGATTGGCATCGCCACAAGGGCGGCCCAGCCCACTGCCAGGTACATGGCGAGGTTGATCCAGGGTGGCGTTCCTGGCCAGCAGACCTTCACCACCGCCCCGAGCAAAGCAAGAATGCTGACCGTCGCTAACAGAGGTACTCCCCAGGTTCGGGGCAGCGCCACAATGCAGAACGGTGCGTACGCCGCGGCCACGAAGAAGAAAATCGCCGCATGGTCCACCCGTTTGGCAATGCTCCGCCCTCGCGGTGGCCATGGCGGCAGGTGATAGAGCGACGACGCCAGGAACAGCGTGATCATCGCGCCGCCGAATACCCCCGCCGTCGCATACTCCGCAGGCGAATTGGCCCGCAGCACCAGCCACACCAGCCCGAACGGCGCTATCAGCGCGGCCAGCAGGTGGATATAGCCGCGGAGGGCGGGGCGAACGGGGCGCGATGCCGTCGTCATGCTTCAACCCTACCTCCGATGTGTTACGTCCCGATGTAAGCCTCGTGGCGTAGACTCGGTTTCCACCACCCTCAATGCCCACCGCGCATCCCTCAGGAGGTACGAATGAAGCTTGGCCTTCACCTCTCCAACTTCACCTATGGCGTCGACAACAGAGGCTTCCCCGCGAAGCTCGATGAAATAGTTACCGGCGCCGACCAGGCGGGCTTCGACCGAATTTCGGTCATGGACCACTACTTCCAGATCCCCAACGTTGGCCCCGCCCAGAACGAGATGTTCGAGGCCTACGGGATCCTCGGCTACATCGCCGCCCGCACCTCGCGCGTGAAGCTCGGCACCCTCGTCACCGGCGTCACCTACCGCCATCCTGGCTTCCTCGCCAAGCAGGTCACCGGCCTCGATGTCCTCTCCGGTGGTCGCGCCTGGCTCGGGATCGGCGCCGCCTGGTTCCAGCGCGAACACGAAGGCCTCGGCATCCCCTTCCCGCCCCTCAAGGAGCGCTTCGAACGGCTCGAGGAGGCAATCAACATCTGCCTCCAGATGTGGAGCGACAACGACGGTGCATTCGAAGGCAAGCACTACCAGCTCCGCGAGACCCTCTGCTCGCCGAAACCCGTCCAGTCGCCGCGTCCGCCCATCATGGTCGGTGGTTCGGGCGAGAAGAAGACCCTCCGCCTCGTCGCCCGCTACGCCGACATCTGCAACGTCCGCGGCTCAAGCCCCGAGGAGACTGCCCGCCTCTTCGGCATCCTTCGTGAACACTGCGAGCGCGAAGGCCGCGACTTCAACGCCATCACGAAGACCATCGTCGGCCGCTTCGATCCCGGTCCCAACGGCGAGCGCGCCTCCGAGGAAATCGACCGCCTCGCCGCCTTCGCCGAGATCGGCGCCCAGGGTGCCCTCGGCTACCTCATCGGCTGCGAAAACCCCGCCGTCATGGAACAGATGGCCACCAAAGTCATCCCCGCCCTGGAGAAGGTGTAGTCATGACCGTCGACCTCTCCACCATCCGCGCCCTCACCTTCGATGTCGGCGGCACCGTCTTCGACTGGCACTCCACCATCCGCGATGAGATGAACGCGCTCGCAACCCGGCGTGGCTGGCAGCTCGATAGCGCCGCCTACGCCAACGCCTGGCGCACCCGCATGTTCCAGCTCCTCGCAAAGGTCCGCTCCGGCGAACTCGAATGGATGAACGCCGACCAGCTCCATCGCATGGCCCTGGACGAGATAGAGCCCGACTTTCCCGTCGTGCAGCTCTCCTCCGCCGAACTCGATGACCTCAACCGTGTCTGGCACCGCCTCAACATCTGGCCCGACTTCCCGGCCGCCCTCGAACGCCTTCGCTCGCGCTACACCGTTGTCGTCCTCACGGTCCTCAGCTGGTCGCTCGTCGTCGACAGCTCAAAGCACAACGGCCTCAGCTGGGATGGCATCCTCAGCTGCGAATTCCTCGGCCACTACAAGCCCGACTCTGCCGCGTACCACGCCGGTTGTCGCCTCCTCGGCCTCGAACCGTCGCAGGTCATGATGGTCGCCGCCCATCCGTCGGACCTGCAGGCGGCTGCGAACGCCGGCCTCCACACCGCCTACGTTCCTCGCCCCGGCGAACGCGGAGAAGGCAACGACCGCGACCTCGCACCTCCCGGCTTCGTCGACATCTCCGGCACCGACTTCACCGATCTCGCCGCGAAGCTCGTCCCGTAGCCGTTCGCTTCGGCAGCAAGGCCGACTAGAGACTAACGACTAAAGACCAGAGACTAGACCGCATGGAACGCGGCATCCTCACCGTCACCTGTCCCGACCGTCCGGGGCTCATCAGCGCTGTGACCTCGATGCTCGCCCTCCACGGCACCAACGTCATCGAAGCCGAGCAGCACAGCGAAGCCCATCCCCGGCTTGATGGGCCCACGACCGACCGCTTTTTCATGCGTGTCGAGTTCGAACCGCGCGGCGCCAGTTTCGAGGCCGTGTCGAGTGGCATGACCGCCCTCGCCAGCCAGTTCGACATGGAATGGAAGCTCCGCTCCACCACGAAACCGAAGCGCATGGCCATCTTCGTCTCGAAGTACGACCACTGCCTCCTCGACCTCGTCTGGCGTGTTCGCGCCGGGGAGATCGCCGCCGAGATCGCCTGTGTCGTCTCCAACCACGACGACCTTCGTCTTGTCGTCGAAGGCTTCGGTATTCCCTTCCACCACGTCGCCATCACAAAGGACGCCAAGGCCGCGCAGGAGGAAGCCGAGCTCGCTCTTCTCCGCGACTACGCCGTCGACTTCGTCGTCATGGCTCGCTACATGCAGATCCTTTCGCCGGTATTCCTCGGCGGCTATCCCATGCAGGTCATCAACGTCCACCACGGCCTGCTCCCTGCCTTCGCGGGGGCCAAACCCTACGACCAGGCCCGCGATCGCGGCGTGAAAATCGTTGGTGCCACCGCCCACTACGCCACGGAAGTCCTTGACGACGGCCCCATCATCGACCAGGAAGCCGTCCGCGTGAGCCACCGCGATACCGTCGACGACATGCTCCAGGTTGGCCGCGACGCCGAGCGCCTCGTCCTCGCCCGTGCCGTCCGGGCCCACAGCGAAGACCGCGTCTTCCTCGACGGCCGTCGCACCGTCGTCCTCGGCTAGCGCAGGTACTCCGACGAAGCCCAGCCGCTCCTGCCGTCCGGCGTTCGCACCGCCAGCCATGTCACCCCATCCCGCTCCCACGTGTCTTCCCGGTCGCCAAGCAAGACTCCATCCGCGGCACACGTCAGGACCGGCGCGCCCAGCCCCACCGTCGATCGGATGTTCAGGCAATCGCCGCCCGCATCGACGCGAAGGAACGGCCCTTCGACCAGCGATGTCACCACCGATGCCCGCTCCGGTGTCCATTCAATGCCCGGGAACGGTCCAACCGTTCCTGCTTCGAGGTCGACCAGCACCGCGCCATAGACAGCCGGAAGCCCGATCTTGTCCGGACGGCTTACCGTGGCGATCAACCGGTGGTTGTCGAGTACGCGAACGATGCTCACATCCGCACCCTGGAGGACACGCCAGGCAGCTGGCTGACCCGTCCCGATGGCGATGGCCGTCTCCGGGCCGTAGTCGTCCTCGAAGGATTGCGTCCGCAGAACAAGGCCGTCCGGGTGCGGCACGTATGCAGGATTAGACGAGTCCGGGACCGCCGCTGATCGGCCGGAGGGAAGGAGCAGCCCGCTCGTAGTGCCATCACTTCCCCCCACCGCCACCAGGACATCGTCGCCCGCCACGCTCACGACCTGTCCGCCGGTGGGAATGTCTGCGGCCAGCCGCCAGCTAACGCCACCGTCTTCAGAGACCACGAGCGAGCGCGGCACGTCGTCGACGCTGCCATCGTGCCGTTTCCCGCACGGCCCGACATCCGAATGGCACCATGCCACCGCAAACATGCCGGCGCCGTCGGTCACCATCGGAGCCAGCGGATACCCCGCCGGCAATCCGGCCTGGTTCGCCCGAAGCAGGTCGTCCGCGTGCAACACTCCGCCGCCGTCCACGACCAGTCGCGACAGTTCCGCGCCATTACAGACCGAGCAATCGGAGGTGTAGTAGACAACTTCGCCGGGCTTCAACAGGGCATGGTCGACAACGTCCAGCGGAAGGACCGGCACCCCGTCGAGCAGCCGCGTTGACCCTTCCGGTGTCGCCGTTGCTGTACCGGTCCCGGTGGTTGGCGTTGGGAAGTCGGCCCTCGAATCGGGTGCCGTTGAACCGCCCGTCTTCACAACCGCGAAGGCCACGGCGAGCCCGACGAATCCCGCTCCGATGACCGCGAGCACTGGCCCGGCCCAAACCGGCAGCCCCGACAGATAGCGTGCCTGCATATCCCATACAACGACGGCGAACGGATGGCGGTTCCGTCCGCGGGCAAGGGCACGTTTACCTAGTCGTCGTCCACGTCCATATCGAAACTGCCATTCCGCGTCAGGAAATATCGGTAGTCGATGATGTAGCTCTTCACTCCCAGCTGGTGGAACAGAGTATTCAGATCGCCGTGGTGGCCCCGTTCGTGGAGGAGCAGGTTCCCGATCGTATCGCCCGGGCTCCAGGTTTCAGGGCCATTGCCGTAGTCCCGCTCGACCCTCGTGAACAGCCAGCCATCATCCCGATCCAACGCATCCCGGCATTGCGCCCGCACTTTCGCCCGGTACTCCTGCATTCCCGCCCAAACCTTCAGTTCCGGCGTGCCGGGATAGTCCTCGCCGTCTCGAGGGTACTGCCGCGGCCCGAGATTCCAGGCCCACTCGCCGTTGAGCCAGCCGTCGTAAGCGGCGGTGAAGTGCTCGACGCAGTCCGACAGCGCGGGCCAGCCAGATCCCGGCACCGGCGTCCCGAACTGGTCCGAATGGAGCCCGTCGATCGTCCGGGCGATGCGTTCCCATGCCCAATCGGTGTAGTCGAACAATTCGATAAGTGCCTTTCGGTCCATGTACGCCCTTCTTTCGTTCGCCGCGCGAAGTCTGCGAGAGGATACCGGTTGGCTCGCAACGCATCCAAGGTCGCGCGTCACCAATAGCCAGCCTCGCGCCATGGGCTACACAACCGTAGTTCTGCCCCATCCACGCTAAAGATCTGCCGCTACCTGGTCGTGGATCGGTAAAGGAGGCCCAGCAATGCGAATCGATCTCCGCCCTGTCTTCCTCGCGTCGCTATTCGCCCTCACTGCTGTCGCCTGCAGTTCCAACGGTGCCCCGGAGCCAACCGCACTGCCTCGCAAAGCCCTCCCGACACCGACTCCAACCTCCGCTGGGGCCACCGCAGCGGCTGCCGACTTCTCCCTTCCACCGGGCCCCGAAGTCATCGACGCACCCCTCTCCAGCGCTCCCTCCTACCTCTTCCTCTTCACCCACACCGAAGACCAGTTCAACGACGAGCTCTCCGAGGAGCGCTACTGGCGCATCGGCGCCATGCTCGAAGACTTCGCCGCTCAGCACCCCGAACTCGACCCCGTCTGGACCATCGAGTTCATGGGCGCCGACGCCGAAGAGGTCGCCAGCCGCAACGACGAGACGGGCCTCGTCGACTACCTTCTCTCGCTTCACGACCGGGGACTCGTCGAATTCGGCTATCACGCGAAGCACGAACCCACCTACCAGAACCGGCCACAGAATGACCTCCCGGCCGAGCCCACCTATGACGAGGTCTACGACGCGCTCTGGACCTGGATCACCTGTCGCAAGGACCCGGCCTACGGCGGCTGCACGGCAGAGCGCGGTGGCGGCATCGACGAAATCCTCGATGTCTTCGGCCAGGTCACCCTCGTCACCGGTTACGGCCAGTCCGACGGTGTCCAGATCGAGCGCTCGGCCGGGAGCCAGGCAGTTCGTGAACTCGTCCCCGACCGAATGCTTAGCTTCGGCTTCCCCGACCACGGAGATGTCGCCCAGGGCGACGACTACGCAACCGTCCGCGACGGTCTCCTCGCCATCCTCACGCCCACCCACGAAACCAGCTCTGGGACCTTCTGGATGGACAACTCCATCCGCATCAACGACAGCGCTTCACTCGAAGGGGTGAACGCGGGCCGGCTTCGCGAAGGCCCGGGCCCCCTCGCGGATACCCTCGATAGCCATCGACGGCACCCGCTCCTTCGTCCTTAACCTCGGCATCGCCGCCAAATACCTCTACACCGTCGACTCGACCAGCCCCACCAAGTACGGCTACCTCAACCCGGCGTCGCCCGAGCTCCCCCCGGATCTCTTGCAGACCGACAAGGAGCGGAACAAGCGCTATGCCTTCACCCAGCAGGCGCTCGACTACCTTGCCGGCCGAATGACCGATGACCCCGACGCCCTCCAGTTCGTCGACGCGAGCGACGTCGTCGGTCTCTTCACCTCCGACGACTACTGGAACGTGGACCCGGACGAACTCGAGCAGATCGCGCTCTGGACGCTCAACAACTGGGAGGGCCGCCCGCCGAGCTGGGTCTACGACGGTGAGGACTTCTATTCACTCGATGACGCCTTCGCTCTCCTTGTCGACGCCCTTTCCGGCGCCACTCCCACGAAGACGCGCGTCTCCAACACCTACGGCCCCTGGGGCGTCACCATCGCACACACGGCCGAGACGAACGTGTCCGTCGCCGACCTTCGTTCCCTCCTCGAAGGCGACCTCTTCGACAACGACCGCATCGCCGAGACCTACACCGTCGGCGGCCAGGAGCTGACGGCCACCCAGGTCCTCTATGCCTTCAGCTACCTCTACGAGCTCGACCAGGCAGGCGTCGCGGCCGATACCATCACGATCCCGGCGACCGACACCGCCCCCGAAACCTTCGGTTATCTCGAAGACCTGGGCTGCACCAACTGCCTCGACACAGCCTGGTCCCTCAAGCCCGCCCGCTTCCAGGACGAATAGCAGACATCGTGAGGGTGGACGCGCGACCCGCAACCGCCCCCACGCGACACCTACTAGTGCTTAAAGTGCCTGCGTTCCCGTGAACACCAGCGCCACGCCGTACTGGTTGCAGCAGTCGATCCCGTCCTGGTCCCGCATCGAACCGCCCGGGTGGATGATCGCCGCGACACCCGCCTGGCAGGCCTTCTCGATGCTGTCGTTCCAGGCGAATGGGAAGAAGGCATCGCTCGCCAGTGAGGCGCCGCGGACCTCGTCGCCCGCCTTCTCCATCGCAATCTCGACGCTCTTTACCCGGTTCGGCTGCCCGCTCCCCATCCCCAGCAGCCGGCCATCCTTCGCCACCGTGATCGCGTTGCTCTTTACATGCTTCACGCAGCGCCAGGCGAACTTCAGGTCCTCTAGCTGTTCCGGCGTCGGCTGCTTTTCGGTCATCACCTGCAGCTCGATGTCATCCGGTCCAACGTCGTCCGCCGACTGCACCAGCCAGCCGCCGCCAACCTGCCGGTAGGCCCTGCCGCCCTTGCCCAGCGGCTGCGCCTCCAGGATCCGCAGGTCCTTCGACTTGCCTTTCAGCGTCGCCAGACCGTCTTCCGTGTATCCCGGTGCAACGACGATCTCGTAGAACATTCGCGACGTCCCGTCCGCCGGGCTGCGGAACTCCCGGATTTCCCTGGCCAGCGCCTCGTCCACGGGCCGGTTGAACGCGACAATCCCCCCGAACGCACTCACCGGATCGCCGTGTACTGCCAGCCGGTAGGCCTCCAGCAGGTCCTCCCGGCTGGCTACGCCGCAGGGGTTCGTGTGCTTCACCACCACGCAGCTTGGCCCCGGAAAATCGTTCACCGCATTCCAGGCGGCATCCGCGTCAAGGTAGTTGTTGTAGGACATCTCCTTGCCGTGGTGCTGGACGGCCGTGGCGATCCCTCCGCGGCCGTGTGCTGCCAGCGATCGGTCGAGGTAAAACCCGGCTGCCTGGTGGGGATTCTCGCCGTAGCGAAGGTCTGCGGCCTTGCGGAGCGGCAGCGTCAGGCTCGTCGGCGCCTCACCGGGGCTGGCCTGCTCGTGCAGCCACTCCGAAACTTGCGAGTCGTACTCCGCCACATGCGCGAACGCCTTCCACGCCAGTTTCAGCCGCGTCTCCGCAGCCACGCCTGGCCCCCTTCAGTTGTTCCAGCACCGGCCCATAGTCATCCGGCGACACGACGACGACGACATCCTTGTGGTTTTTCGCCGCCGCCCGCAGCAGCGTCGGCCCGCCGATATCGATGTTCTCGATCCCGTCAGCGAAAGTAATTCCCGCCTTCGTCACCGTGTCGTAGAACGGATAGAGGTTGTTGCAGACGAGGTCGATGCCCGTGATCTCGTGCTCGGCCAGCGCCTCCCGGTGGGAAGCGAGGTCGCGCCGCGCGAGGATGCCTCCATGGACGACGGGGTGCAGCGTCTTCACCCGCCCGTCGAGCATCTCCGGGAATCCCGTGATCTCCTCGATACCCGTGACCGGTACTCCGGCCGCTTCGAGTGCAGCCTTCGTCCCGCCGGTCGAAACCAGCTCCCAGCCAAGTTCATGCAGTCCGCGGGCAAATGTGTCGATGCCGGTCTTGTCGTAAACGCCGAGTAGTGCGCGCATTGGTCGAGGTCTCCTGCCTGTCTTAGCACCCGGCAAGGGGTGCGGTCGGGCTATATCAGCCAGGCCCAGGCGAGCGACCATTCCTCATCGTCCGGGCTTCCCCGCGGTACTCCGCGTTTCGCCAGTCACCCGGAGCCGCCATTGTAGCGAAGGCCCGGCCGGTAGTGGAGCCTACCCCTCCGACCACGTGAACCGGTCCCGGTACCGGTCCAGCGCCCGCAGCAGCGCCGGTCCCAACGTTGCCAGCAAGATCGCATTCGACAGCGCTCGCATCGCATCCCAGCCGAAGCTCGTGAGCAGGTAGTAGTTCCAGTACCGCCGCACCGTCTCTGCCAGGCCCAATCCCGGCTCGTAGCTGATATCCGGCCCCGACACAAAGAAGGGCCACGCCCACAGGTTGGTGATCGCCCCGAAGAGCAAACCCCAGCCAATCCCGAAGAGCACCAGCACTACCACCTGCCAGCGGAGCCCCAATCCGAATCGGTCCGCTGGCGCCCGCAGCAGGGCCGCCGTCGACCCCATCCACGCCGCCGCGAACACCTGGAACGGCAACCATGGCCCGAACCCTGCAGTGACGATTGCGCTGATGACGAACGAGACCGCGCCCAACAGGAATCCGAAGCGAAAGCCGAAGGTGTATCCACCCAGGATCACGAGAAAGAAGTAGAGGCTTGCGCCGGCCGGCAGCGAGATCGTCCGCATCACACCAGCCATCGCCGCCATCACCCCAAGGGCCGCAAGCGACTTGCTGTTCAACGTCCCCTCGCTCAGTTCGCTGATCACGAGCACCATCGCCAGCGCCCCGATCACCGCGACGATGAGCGGCCCGTCCGTGTTGTGCGCGAACCAGTCGCTGTCTGGCTTCGTCGCCGATGACACCAGGAACGGATACAGGTACGCCACAAGTCCCGTCGCATTCAACACGGCGAAGCTCACGACACCCAACGAGGGAAACTTCAGAGCACCCCGTGCCGAGGTCACGCTAATTGCCACGTCGTGACCTCGTGACCAGCGCCGCCACTATCCCAAGGACGAGGATCCCGGCCACCCCTGCGAATCCGATCGCCGCCCAGGGTGCACCTGACGAATCCGCGGATCCCCCGGTTGCCGGTGGCGCGGGCGTGTCCGTTGCACGCGAAGTCGTGGCTGCAACTTCCGTTGGCGTGCCTCTCGCAACTTGCGTGGGGGTGGCGTTCGGCGAGGCAGTCACCGTCGTCGACGCGGGGTCTTCACTCGTTTGGGTGGGCGCCGTTGTAGCCGTTGCGGCGACGCTCGCGCCTGCCCCCGGAACGGTACTCACCGGCTGGGGCGTCGCCGAAGGAGGCACCGTCGACATGGCCATTGGCGCGTGTCCGCATACCGCCTCGAACGTCGTCTCCGGTGGCGCCGGCGCACTCGCGGGGCTGCCTGGCCCCCAATTCCACGCCTGGAGGTCCCCGTCCTCTGCCTTGGCGACAAACAAACCCAGCGCCGAGTACCGCCACTGCCCGCCGTACTCCTGCTCGAAGAACGACCAGTAGGTGCAGGAGTCGCTTCCCGTCTGGCACTCGCAGGTGCAACTGTTGAACGTCCCCGAATGCTGGCACCCCACGTCATCGATCCCGCATACCAGTCCGCTGAACTGGTTGACGCTGTACCCCGCCTTCGCCAGCACCGCGTCGCCGGAGATGCCATCTCCTGTGAAGCCGACGCATGCCGTACTGGTCGTCCCATCGCCCCAGTGGACGACGAGGCCAACCTCGCCGTCGGCGGCAGCGATGCGCACTGTCGCGAGGGCCGCCAGCAGGGCCACGACGAAGATGCTCGCCCTCATGCTCTGCTCACTTCTTCCGGCAGCAGTGCACCCGGGACCACCCTCGCCACGGCTGTCGGCATCGGCCCGCCATGTCCCAGTGCCTCTCGCACCGGAAGGTCGAAGCTGACCCGTCCGCCGTCCAAACCGACCACACGTGTCGCCCACGCCGCCGCCGATTCCACGTCGTGCGTCGCTACGATGGCGGCGCCGCCGGTCGCCGCATGTCGGCGCAGCGAACAGGCCAGTTGGCGTCGTGCTGCTACGTCCGCTCCTCGCGTCGGTTCGTCCAGCAGCCACACGCGGGGCCGGTGTGCCAGCATTGTTGCCTGCGCGGCCCGTTCCTGTTGACCCACGCTCAGGTCCCGGGGATTCCGACCCGCGTACCCGCCAAGGCCCCAGGAATCCAGCACCGCGCTTGCCTGAGCTTTGTCCATGTGCCTCCGCGATAGTGTCTCGCCCACTTCCTCCGCGAGACTCTCGCGGTAGAACGCCAACGTTGGGTCCTGCGGCACGTAACCTGCCACGAGCGTCCGCTTGGAGACGTCGCTTGGAGCAGGCTGCCCGCCGAAGAACACATCGCCGTCTGTTGGCTTTACCAGGCCCGCGATCGCTCGGAACATCGTCGACTTCCCGCTCCCGTTTGCCCCCACGAGTGCCACGATCTCGCCCTCGGATACCGACAGATCCACACCATCCAGCGCTCGCAACGTCCCGTACGACACCCCCAACCCGTGCACAGATAACAGCTCGTCGCCCGGTGCCGGCCGTTTGGCCGGGGGTGCGACCGTCAGACCGATCCCGGCGGGCCAATCCTCGAAGCTGAGTGGTACCGGGTCCAACGCCAGTCTTTGGCCGAGGCGTGCAAGCGAGGGTGCTTCGGCCAGCAGCGAGGCGTCCGCTGGTCCGTACCGCGACACCGCGCCGTCAGCCACTCGCCATACAGCCCTGGCCAGCCCGAAGAGTCGCGCCGTCCTGTGCTCGGCCACCAGCACGCAAGTGCCGCGATTCGTCCGCGCCGCTTCAACTGCACAGGCGAAAGCATCCGCCCCGGTCCCGTCGAGTTGCGAAGTGGGTTCATCCAGCAGGAGCAGAGGCGGCTCCAGTGCCAGCACTGCCGCGAGCGCCACGCGTTGCCGTTCGCCCCCGGACAGCGTTGCGAGTTCTCTTGCCATCAGGTGGTCGATTCCCATTTCGCGCCGAAGCCGGCCAACGCGGCTCTTCATCTCCCCGCGTGGGACCCCCATCTGCTCCATCCCGAAAGCGATCTCCGACTCCACTGTGTCGGCGATTGCCTGGTCCTCGGGCACCTGGAACACCATTCCCGCCAGGGCCGCCATCTCCCTCGTCGGGACGCGCGAAGGATCGCGGCCGCATACCTCCAGGGTCCCCGTCAGCGTCCCTCCGTGAAACTGAGGGATGAGCCCGTTGAACAGCCGCAGCAACGTCGACTTCCCGCCACCCGAAGGCCCGACCACCAGGTGCAGCTCGCCGTCGCCGGCTTCGAACTGAACGTCTTCCAGCGCCGGTCGCTCGGCATTGGGGTAGCTGTAGGTAACACCCTTCGTGCGTGCGATCACCGGCGCGCCTCTTCCGCCATCACTCCTCGCGCCATCGGTGACGGTTCCTCGCCCGGCCGAATAGCCAGGAATGCAGCCGGCCACGCAGCGAGCAGCACAGCTACCGCGGGAAGTACGGCGAAGTCCGGCGCCGGTAGCCCCGCAAACGGGTTGTAGCTCAGCGGGAGGAGCTCGGAACCCCGAAGAAAGGGAAGCGCTACGGCGACGACAGCGGTCACGGCAGCTGCGAGTGCCTGCGCCGCCGGCACCGGGTCATCTTCGAGTCGTGTCGTGGATTGTGTCCTCTGGGAACTCAAGACCCAGACGGCTAGCAAGCCTACCCCGGCCAGCGCCAGCCCCGGCCCAAGCCACTTCCAGTCGGTCGAATAGAGCCATAGCCACGCCCCCGCCAGCATCACCGGCAGCGAAGTCATAGCTGCGGCCCGTGCCAGTCGCCTGGGCGGTTCCGCCGCCGCGTAGCCCCGGGCCTCCATCGCCTCCGCCAGCCGCAACGATCGCTCCAGCCCGCCGAGCACCGCCGGCACGACCAGACCCGGCAGGTCCCGGAACCGGCCCCGCGAACCGCGCACCATCTGCATCTCCCGGATCCGCCGCGTGTCGCTCACGATCGATGGGAGCAACGTCAGTCCCACCGTCACGACGAGGCTCGCATGGAAAAGCGACGCGGGCGCCAACCGCAGTAATCTCACCGGGCTCACTGCCCCGTTGAACACTGCGAATCCAAGGAACACGCAGAGGATCGCCAGGGCCCGCAACGATGCGCCTGCCAGTGCCTCAGCCGTCACCGGCCCGCCCAGTCGCAACCCGCCGAACCAGTCCGGGAACTGCGGTCCGGGGATGTCGAACAGTACGTGGGCGCCGCTCGCGCCGTTGATCGCGGCGACGCCGATAGAGAACACGCCGATCCCTGCTCCAACCAGGAGCATCAGCCGGAATGTTCCGAGGGCGGTGGTTGACCACGGCGCCAGGGCGGCAACAAGGAGGACGCAGAGCAACAAGATCGCCAGGTAGTACGGGTTGGTTGTCACCAATGCCAGCACCATCACCAGCGCAACCCAGCTCAGCCAGGCAACCGGATGCACCGCGCCCTCCCGATTCTCAGGCCCGGCGGCGGGCGGCAACTGCCAGGCCCATCGCCAGAAACACCGTTGCCAGGCCGAGGACTGCCAGATCGGGTCCTCCGCCGGCCCGTTCCAGGCCTGTGCCCGTGTTGGGCGGTCCCGGTACGCGCTTGGACGTGGTGTCCTCGGTCACCGGGGTGTCGACCGCACTCCCGAAGCTTCTGCCTGCAAGGGCCGGTACCACCTGGTTCGTCGCATACGCCGAATCGAATCCCGGAAACGAGCCGTCGGCCTTCTGCAGCGAGAGCAAATAGTCGACCGGGTCGACGCCATTGACGTCGTAGGTGGCCGGGTCCTCTCCCACGGCGAGCAGCGCCTGCACGGCATATGCCGTCGACGATGTGTTCGATTCATCCGGGTCGAAACCCCAGCCGCCGTCATTGCCCTGGGCCGATGCCAGGTAGGCAATACCGTCGGCGACGGTCGTATCGCTCTTTGGCACTCCGCTTGCCGCGAGCGCCTGCAACGCGATTGCAGTTGTGTCAGCGTCGCTGGTGCCTTCAAAGCCCCAGCCGCCATCGGCGTCCTGCGTTTCTCGCAGGAAGGCGATGGCCCCGTTCGGCGCCGGGATCCCCACGCGGGTCAGCGCGATGACGACGATCGAGTGAGTAAACGCATCGGCGGCATACCCTCCCGTTTCCGGGTCATAAAATCCGTCGGCGATTGCCACCAGGTCGACGCCGCCTATGCTGCGCGGGTTCATCCCCAGTGCACGCGCTGCCAAAGCCGCCTTCGCGGCGGAGCCGGGGTCCGCGACATCGCCGGCAACCGAGATGAGGTAGTCGGCCGGGGTCTTGCCGGCTTTCGCCACGGTATTCGGGTCCACGCCGGCGGCGCGGATCGCATAGATGGCGTCCATCGATTGGCCGGGGCCGAAGCCGCCGAATCCACCGTCGGATTGTTGCGTCGTCCGGATATACGCGACGCCAGCGTCCACTGCCTCGCGTTGTGGGAGAGGGGCCGCCGAAGCGACGAGGATGGGGACAGCGGCCACCGCCGCAGCAAGGACGAAAAACCATCGGGAAGACAAGTGGAGCTACCTCACAGGGATTGCCCGGCAGGTGAGCATGCACTGCGCACTGCCGGCGGACGGCGCCGTTCGCGAAATCGCTCTGAGGTTAGAGAGGAGGAAGTGCCATACCCCCGACTCCTTTCTGCACGAAGGATGTCCGGCGGTGAAGGGGGCAGGGTTCCTGGCTTAGTCGCTCGGCAGCTTCAGCGGCGGAGCGACAACACAGTTGCGGCACAGCGCGGGATTTGCACCCGCTTCCCCCGGCGTCCTTCTCGTAGGAAGGACCCCTTCCCGGTTGGATGTCCAAACACTGGCGGTTGCCCGCCCGCAGGTCAAGCGCTACTGGAGCCGGTCGACAATGAGCCGGGCTACCTCAGTCGCCCTCTTCAGTTCTTCTGCGTCATCATCGCTCACGAAGTAGAGCCCAACAGAAATCTCGTATCGGCCGGATCGGGCCGTCACGTCATCGATCGGCTGCGTGTTAAAGGCCTCGTCGCCCAGGCCCTCGATCACCGGGTAGTCGTTGTTCTCCGTCTCCAGGTTCATCGACCCCTTCGCATCGTCCTCCGTCGCCCACGCGATGATGCTCACCTTCAGCAGCTGCTGGTCCGTATCCCACTGGCAGCCGAAGAACGGTGGTACCGGGTCTTCCGCCTCTCCTGCCGGAGCGTCGACGCCGATCGCCGCGCTCACTTCCTCCGGCGAAAGGAACGAACAGACATCGAGGCTCTCGTCGCTGGCTCCGGTATCCGCGCTCGTCGCAGTCGGCCCCGCCGGTTCACGGGTGGTGGTACTCGGCTGTTCGCTCGTCGCTGTGGGTAGGGTGCCGTCGTTGTCGTCCCCACCGCACGCCGCCGCCATGACGGCCATCGCCGTACACAACAGAAAACAGACGCTCCATCGCAAGGTACGCATGGTGAACTCCCGGGGACGCCACTCGAATCATTGCGCTCCGCGTAATCCAACGCAACGGCGCGCGCAAATGCTCTGGAGTCGTGCGACACTTCCTGCCGGTCAGGAGGCATCCGTGGTAGCTCTCAGGCTCATCGTCGATGACGTGGACGCCGCCCTGGCGTTTTACCAGGACCACCTCGGGTTCAGCCTCAAAGAGCGATGGGGCCCTCCCTTCGCCTCCATCGAACGCGATGGCCTTGAGATCTGGATATCCGGCCCGGGAACTTCCGCCCGCAAACCCATGCCCGATGGCCGCGAGCCTGCGCCCGGCGGTTGGAACCGCCCCGTCGTCCAGGTCACCGACATCCAATCTGTCGTCGCCGCACTCAAATCAGCCGGTGCTACCTTCCGCAACGAACCCATCTCCGGCCCCGGCGGCACCCAGGTCCTCATCGAGGACCCGTCTGGCAATCCCATCGAACTCTTCCAGCCCGCCTGAGGAAGCCCCCGAAGGGCCGCGCGCTAGCCCCTTGCAGCATCGTTCTCTGTCGCATCCCGGCGCCGTCCGGCCCGCGCAAAGATCCCGGCAGAACGTCCGATCACATTGATAACATCCTTATCAAGGAATATACTATTGAGACCACCATAGAGGATCCAGCCTTGAACCTGAACCGTTATACCGAGAAGGCCCAGGAAGCCGTCATTGCGGCCAAGCAGCTTGCCGAGGAATACTCCCACCAGGAGGTCACTCCCGACCACCTCGTTCTCGCCCTCGTCGAGCAGGAAGGCGGCGTTGTCCCGCGCTTGTTGAAGCTCATGCAGCTCCAGCCCGACGCCATCGCCACGCCAATCAGGGCCGCCCTCGCGAAAGCCCCGAAACTCTCCGGCCACCAGCAGATCTACCTGTCACGCGCCCTCGATCAGGTCACGACCCTCGCCGAACAGGAGGCCGAGCGCCTCAAGGACGACTACACCAGCACCGAGCACCTCTTTCTGGCCGCAGTCGACAAGGCTCAGGGCGAGACGGCCGCACTCTTCGCCCACTCCAACCTCAACCACGACACCGTCCTCCAGGCGATGGTCAGCCTTCGCGGCAACCAGCGAGTGACCGACCAGAATCCTGAAGACAAATACGAAGCCCTCCAGAAGTACGGCCGCGATCTCACCGAGATGGCCGAACAGGGCAAGCTCGACCCGGTCATCGGCCGCGACGAGGAGATTCGCCGGACCATCGAGGTCCTCTCCCGGCGCACGAAAAACAACCCGGTGCTCATCGGCCCGCCTGGTGTTGGCAAGACCGCTATCGCCGAAGGTATCGCCCAGCGCATCATCCGCGGTGACGTACCGGAAGGCCTGAAGGACCGCCGCCTCGTCACCCTCGACCTCGGCGCCCTCGTTGCTGGCGCCAAGTATCGCGGCGAATTCGAGGATCGCCTCAAGGCAGTTCTCAAGGATGTCTCCGAGTCTGAGGGCCAGATCATCCTCTTCATTGATGAGCTCCATACGGTCGTTGGCGCCGGGGCCGCAGAAGGTTCGATGGACGCCAGCAATATGCTGAAGCCTGCCCTGGCCCGCGGCGAACTCCATTGCATCGGCGCCACGACACTCGACGAATACCGCAAGCACATCGAGAAGGACGCCGCCCTCGAACGACGTTTCCAGCCCGTCCGCATCGATGAGCCGACGGTCGAAGACACCATCTCCATTCTTCGTGGCCTCCGCGAACGCTACGAGGTCCACCACGGTGTCCGCATCAAGGACTCCGCCCTCGTCGCCGCCGCCGTCCTCTCCAACCGCTACCTCGCCGACCGCTTCCTCCCTGACAAGGCGATCGACCTCGTCGACGAGGCCGCCGCTCACATTCGGACGGAGATCGACAGCCTCCCCGTCGAACTCGACGACGTCGAGCGACGGCTGCTCCAGCTCGAGATCGAGCGGGAAGCCCTGCGCAAGGAAGAAGATGCAGCCTCGCGCGAACGCCTCGACCGCCTCGAGCGGGAGATCGGCGATCTCCGCGAGCAGCAGTCCGGTCTCCGCGCCCAGTGGCAGCAGGAAAAGGATCGCGTGGAAAGCAGCCGCACTCTGAAGGAACAGATCGAGCGAACCCACCGCGAAATCGAGCACGCCGAGCGCGCCGCTGATTACGAGGCTGCCGCTCGCCTCCGCTACACCACGCTCTCCCAACTCGAAGAACGTCTCGCCTCCGCCGAATCCGGAGAGGACACCACCGATGGCCAGCTCCTCAAGGAAGTCGTCGATGAAGATGACATCGCTGAAGTCGTCGGTCGCTGGACGGGCATCCCTGTCTCTCGCCTGATGGAAAGCGAGACGCAGAAGCTGGTCCGCATGGATGACGAACTCCACCGCCGCGTCGTCGGCCAGGACGAAGCTGTCCAGGCCGTTGCCAATGCCATCCGCCGCTCCCGCGCCGGCCTCCAGGATCCCGATCGTCCCCTCGGCTCATTCATCTTCCTCGGCCCCACCGGCGTCGGGAAAACGGAACTCGCTCGCGCCGTCGCCGAGTTCCTCTTCGACGACGAGCACGCCATGGTGCGCATCGACATGAGCGAGTACATGGAAAAGCACTCGGTCTCGCGCCTGATCGGTGCCCCTCCCGGCTACGTCGGCTACGACGAAGGTGGCCAGCTCACCGAACAGGTCCGTCGCCGCCCCTATTCAGTGATCCTCTTTGACGAGATTGAGAAGGCCCACCCCGACGTCTTCAATGTCCTCCTCCAGGTCCTCGACGATGGCCGCTTGACCGACGGCCAGGGCCGCGTTGTCGACTTCCGCAACGCCATCCTCGTGATGACCAGCAATCTCGGCAGCCAGTACATCGTCGAGGCAGGCCTCGACCAGGAGACCGTCCACGCCCGCGTCATGGCGGCGGTCCAGGGGCACTTCCGTCCCGAGTTCCTCAACCGCGTCGACGACATCATCGTCTTCACGCAATTGACCGAGAATGACCTCCTCAGCATCGTCGATATCCAGCTCAAGAGGGTCGTCAAGCGGCTCGCTGAGCGCCGCATCACCCTCGAAGTCTCGGATGAGGCGAAAAGAGCGCTCGCCCGCCAGGGCTACGATCCGCTCTATGGGGCTCGCCCACTGAAGCGCGTCATCCAGACCGAGGTCCTCGACCGCCTCGCAATGGAGATCCTCGAGGGCCGCCTTCACGAAGGCACCGTCGCCTCGGTCGACTACGACGGCAGCGCCTACACCTTCCGCGAGGTCCTCGTCGGCGAAGCGGTGGCCTAGGCGCCACGTCCCCGGCCGGGGATAGAAACCGGCCGGGGACCGACCATCTTTACCGTTGTGAAACACCATCGCCCCACACTCGCACAATACTGACTGTGATGGGGCGTTCAGTTCTTACGTGCCTCTCGGCGACGGCGATTCTCCTGTTCGTGTGCGCCTGCGGAAGCCCGGACGGCAGTTCGCACAGCGCTGTTGCCATCTCGACACCTCCTCCTACCGATACAGCCCTGCCCACGCCAGAACCCACGCTTACTCCATCGCCCGTGCCAACCCCTGACCCTCTCGGCTGTGCTGATCGCATCACCCTGGCGAGCCAGATGGCCGCCGATGTGGAAGAAGCCCTACGCGGCTACGAGGCCGGCTGGGGCTTCGCTTTCATCGATGTCTCGTGCAACAACGTCACGGCGCTCAACCCTGACTACTCCCAGTACGCGGCCTCGTCCGGAAAGATCATCAGCATGATCGCCGCCCTTCGCGCCGTCGAGCGCGGTGACGTTCCCCTGGAAGCCATCGAAGATGATCTCACCCTGATAACGACCCTGAGCCTCGATTCCGCCAGCGACGACATCGAGACCTATCTCCAGCCGGGAGACCTCAACGCGGTTCTCGAAGATGCCGGCACCGTTTCGGCTCGCATCGATGGGACCTGGCACCAGACCAACTTTTCGGCCACTGACATGGCTCGCATCTGGGCGGCCCTCGTCGAAGGCCGTCTTCTTGGCCCGGATATGACGGCGTACCTCCTCGAACTCGTCCAGCACCCGGACATCCCCAATGGCTTCGACACCTTCCCGGGCAAGCAGTTCAAGCTCCAGGATTTTGAGTGGGGCCAGAAGGCGGGCTACTACGTTTCCGACGGTGTGCCCTACTTCTTCGTTGGTGCCGGCTACCTCCACTACCTCCCAACGGATGACTACTTCATCCCCGTCCTCATCATCAAGACCGAGATTGAAGACCTGCTCGATCCTCAGCGGTACACCGTCTTCCCCATCGTCGTCGACTACGTCGAGCGCATGGTCGAAGCGCAATCGTCCGCGACTGAAAGCTCTGTGGAGCCAACGTCCGTATCATCCGGCCCGTGACCGGAATTCAACTCTTCAACGGCCGCATCTGGACCGGTAAGCCCGCGCGCTCCATGGGCGGATTCTATTGCGATCGATGCTGGTTGCTTCACCGGTTCAGCTGTCGGTGATCGCTCATCTCCTGAGACCATTGACCTCCAGGGTCGCCTTGTCGTCCCGGGCTGGTGGGACGCCCATGCCCACCTCCTTTACACGGGCGAAGCCATGGCGCAGGTGCAACTCAAGGGCACCCGCTCTGTTGGCGAAATTCAACAACTACTTGCCGATCGCGTCGCCACGGAGCCTGCCGGCGACCTGGATCGAAGGCGCGGGCTGGGACCAGAACGACTGGCCCGGGAGGGGCTTTCCCAACCGCCACGACCTCGATGCCGTCGCACCGGATCACCCGGTCCTTCTTACTCACACCAGCGGCCATTGCGCCTGGGCAAACTCCCTCGCCATTCGTCTTGCCGGCGTCGACGGCGCCACCGAGGCACCCGAAGGAGGCGCGATCGCCCTTGGTGATGACAACGAACCGGACGGCATGCTCTTCGATCGTGCCATCGACCTCGTGGCCGGCGTCATCCCGTCTCCCGGACCGAACGATGTCGCCCGGTCGCTGCGCCTGGCAATCGACCATGCTCATTCGCTTGGCGTCGTTGGCGTCCACGCCATGGATGTCGAAGCGGCCGAACTGGCTGCCCTCCAGGACTTGCGCGCGTCCGATGAACTCGACATCCGTGTGCGTATCTACCTCTCCGCCCGTGATGAATCGCTCTGGGCCGGCCACGCCACCGGCGACGGTGACGACTGGCTCAGCATCGCCGGGGTCAAGTGGTTCGGCGATGGTGCCCTCGGATCACTCACTGCCTGGATGGAGCAGCCGTACGAAGGTTCGCCTGGCGTCGGCTTTCCGTTGCAACCGGTGAGCGCTCTCGAAGCATCGGTGCGCCGCGCCCTCGATGGCAGCCTTGCTCCCGCAATCCATGCCATCGGCGACCGCGCCAACCGCGAGATTCTCGCGCTCCTCGACCGCACCGCTCTCCTTCAGCCCCAGATGCCGCGTCGCATCGAGCACGCCCAACTGCTCTCCGGCGACCTCATAGAACAGTTCGCCGCCCTTGGTGCCACAGCGTCGCTTCAGCCAATCCATGCAACCCAGGACATGGACAAGGTCGACCGTGAGTGGGGGGCCCGCGGCCGCTGGGCCTACGCCTTCCGCGACCTCCTCGATGCGGGCGTCAACCTCGCTTTCGGCTCAGACACCCCGGTTGAGACGATGGATCCCCTCGCCGGCATCCACGCCGCCGTCACAAGGCAACGCCCGGACGGCACGCCGGCGCCAGGTTGGTACCCCGCCCAGCGACTCTCCGTCGAAGAGGCCCTCGCCGCATACTCGTTCGGTCCGGCCCGCGCCACAGCCGAGAATGATTCGTTCGGCTGCATTGCACCCGGCTTTGCGGCAGACTGCGTAGTACTGTCCCACGACATCATCGCCGACCCCGATGCGACCCTCGCTGCCCGGGTCGACCTGACGATGGCTGGTGGGAAGGTTGTCTATGCCCGCCCTGGCTCTGGCTTCGAAGCCTGCCTCCATCGAAAGGACTAATCCGTGCCCGAAGAAATGGGCGTTTTCGACGCCATCTACCACACTCGCGCGATGCGCCGCCTCAAGCCCGATCCGGTGCCCGAGGAACTCCTCGTCAAGCTCATCGACGCCGCCAACCAGGCTCCTTCAGGCTCAAATGCCCAGAACGGCCGCTGGATCGTCGTCCGCGACAAGGAGGCGAAGGCGAAGCTCGCCGTCCTCAATAAGACCGCCGTCGACCGCTACGCGCAGTCCTTCAACGCCGACATGCCCGGCCAGGATCCCGACGCGCGGCGGCGCATCCTCGCTTCTGTCCAGTGGCAAGCCGACCATCTCGCTGAGATCCCGGCCCTCGTGATCGCCTGCCTCGAATTCGGCAGTCCGCCGCCGGACCGCTTCGCCGCTGGCGCCGGATCGGGCGGTTCCATTTGGCCCGGTGTTCAAAACCTGCTGCTCGCGGCCCGCGCGCTCGGCCTGGGTGCCGCGCCGACGACCCTTGGCCTCAGCAACCGCGACGCTGCCCGGGAGGCCCTGGGCCTGCCAGATACCATTGAGCCGTTCTGCCTCATCCCCGTCGGCTGGCCAATGGGCAAGTTCGGCCCCGTCACCCGCCGCCCCATCGAAGAAATCATGCGCTGGGACCGCTGGTCCTGAGCCCAAGGAGAAATCAACCGTGACCGTCAAACTCGCAAAAGACGCTATCGATCTCGGCATCGTCGTCAAGGATGCCGAAAAGTCTCTCGCCTTCTACCGCGACACCCTGGGTCTCGAATTCGAAGGTGAGCTGCCCATGGGCGGCGGCGGCAAGATGCACCGGCTCAAGGCCGGCAACACCATCGTCAAGCTCGTCTCCCCTGGCCGCGTGCCGCCGGCCGAAGCAGCCCCCGGTGGCATCCAGGGCGCCTACGGCTATCGCTACTGGACGATGATCGTCGAGAACCTCGAGGAGATCGTCGCCCAGTGCGAGGCCGCTGGTTACAAGATCGCCGTCCCGGTATCCGAGTTCCGTCCGGGCACGACGATTGCCATCGTCGAGGACCCCGACGGGAACTGGGTCGAGTTCGTCAAGCGTTCGTGACCGGGCTGCTCATCACCCGGCGCATCCACGAACATCTTGGCGAAAGGCTGATCGCCATCGCGGCCGCGGCAGGGAAGGAGGAATTCGAATTCGTCCTCCTTCCCGACCGACCCGAGGACCGTGTTCCCGCGAACGACCTCGATCGCATCGACGCCGCCTACTTCTCTGGCGATGTCTTTCCCGATCGGGCTCGTGCCTTCTTCGCCGCCGCCCAGGGCGCACCCCACCTCGACTGGCTCCAGACCTTCAATGCCGGGACGGATAATCCCGTCTTCGGGCGCATCGCCGCGAAGGGCACACGCATCACCAACTCCTCCGGCTCTACCGCCGTACCCATCGCCCAGACGGCGATCACCGGCCTCCTGATGCTTGCCCGCGGCTTCCCGGCCTGGCTTGCATCACAGCAGCGCAGGGAGTGGGAACCTCAGCGAGGTGCTCCCCCGGCCGATCTCTCCAGCCAGGTCATGACCGTCGTTGGTCTCGGCGCCATTGGCACGGAGATCGCCCGTCTTGGCCAGTCACTTGGCCTGACCGTTATTGGCGTCCGCCGATCCCCGGCCAGCGGCGGCGAACCGGTCGATGAACTCGTCACGCCAGCCGACCTCGATAAGGTCCTTCCGCGGACCGACTGGCTCGCTCTCGCTACTCCGCACACCCCCGAGACCGATCGGATGATCGATGCGCGCCGCCTCAGCCTGCTTCCTCGCGGCGCCCGCATCCTCAACGTTGGCCGTGGAGCCCTGATCGACGAGCCAGCGATGATCGACGCTCTGCGATCTGGCCAGCTGGGTGGTGCCTACCTCGACGTGGTTGTGGAAGAGCCACTTCCCCCGGACTCGCCCCTCTGGACGCTGCCAAACGTCATCATCACACCCCACAACTCAGCTATCTCCTCGGGGAACGAGGCGCGGACATGGGCCATCTTCCTTGAGAACTTCGAGGCATGGATCAGCGGTCGCCCGCTCCGGAACGAAGTCCGCGCCTAGCTACTGGCTCCCACCAGGGATGATCAGCACCTGCCCGGGGTAGATGAAGTCGGGGTCCGTGATCCCGTTAGCGTCGACGATTGCCTGCACTGTCGTCCCGTACTGGGTCGCGATGATCCCCAACGACTCCCCGGCCGCCACCGTGTGCGTTTGCTGTGAAGGCGTGGGCGAAACAGTCGTCGTGGTTGCGCCGGCAACCGTCTCGGTCACTGCGGCGGTGTTCGTTGCCACGGCCTGCTGCGTGGCCGTCGCGGTCGGTATCACGGTCGGATCGCTGCTCCCGCCTCCGAATACACATCCCCCCAGGGAGGCGGCCAGGAGGGCCATCCCGGCCACCATGAGTCGCGCGTCGTATCTATGCATGATATGAGCGAAGCCTATGCTACTCGCAGGCCCTTCGCAACGATTCAATTGTTGCAACAGACCTTCGCCGTTTTGGACCTACCGGCGCATCACACGTCGAACAATCTTCGAAACTATCCCCGGCCGCTTTCGTCGTTCGAGATGAAGTGAAACGGATTCCGGTCGTCCCATCAGCAGTGGTTCGCCCCAATCGCGCAACGTCGGTGGCCGATCTTCTTTCACCTTCGCCGGCGCTACAAACCGGTCGAATTCCACCCACTGGCCCTGCCGGCGCACGCGCACATCCAGCCCCGCCGCCTGCCCCAACGCGACGCCTGACGCGAGGTCCCAGATCTTCAGGCCCCCAAAACTGCACATCGTGAACACACCTGCTGCGGTGAATGCACATTCGACCGCAGCCGACCCCGTCACCCGGTTATCCCACTTTCCCGTGCGTCCCGGAGACCCGCCCGGGGCGGCCGCCAGGGGCCGGCGAATCCGGTTCTCCGGATTCGAGGGAGCCACCGGCTCACCTTCGAACTTCAGACTCTGCCCATGGCGTGCGTGCAATACCCCGGGCTTCAGTTCCCGCGAAACTGACACCCACGTCGCGCCAACAACCGGCCGCCCGTGGTGCAGGACACCGATGCTCGCGCTGTAGAGCGGGAACCCGTTGATGAAATTCGTCGTACCGTCCACCGGGTCGATGGCCCATGTGTATTCGGCTTCGGCCGCTGGCTGCGTGTCCACTTCTTCGCCGATGATCGCGTGCTCCGGCCACTCGGCTGCGAGTCGCTCGCGAATCATCGCCTCCACCGCCTTGTCGATCTCCGAGACAGGGTCCGTTGGCTCCGCGCCGTCCTTCCCTTCCGTCTTGTATTCGATCACCAGGTCCCGCCCGAGAGACTCCGTGATCGCCGCCCCCGCTGCCCTCGCGAAACTCAGTGCAGCCTCCTCGATGGTCGCCAGCTCGGCGTCACCGGGCAGTGCCGGGGGCTCATTGCCGGTCATTCGTTCTTGTCTGGTCTTGCCCAGCGTGCCGGGTCCTCTTCGGGGGCGTCGGCTGCTTCCTCACCCTCGAGGTCCGACGTGACCGCTGCAGCCTCTTGCTCCCGCTCTTCTTCGTCCTCGTCGTCCTCGCTGGTCGCAAAAATCCGGCTATCCGCCCCCAGCAGAGAAGACAACCCCGACGGGCGGTGGATCGTCGTTTCGGAGTCACCTTCCTGCGCTGCGAAGGGACTACGCTCCCGGGCCTGCACGTGTGTCCACACCTGCTGCTCTTCGTTCGTAACCAGGTGTCCGTCCGAGAGCTCTTCCACCCGGTCGGCCCGCTCCATTACCAGCCGGTCATGGGTGCAGGTCACGATCGTGATCCCTTCAGAACGGGCGAGGTCTCGCATCAACCCGAACACCGCCACCGCCGTCGCCGAGTCGAGTTCGCCGGTTGGCTCGTCTGCAAGGATCAGCTTGGGCTCGGTCGCCAGCGCTCGCGCGATCGCCACCCGTTGTTGTTCGCCGCCCGACAGCTCGTAGGGCCGGTGATCGGTGCGGCGGCCAAGACCCACCAGCTCCAGCACACGCCGAGTCCGTCGCCCGCGCTCACGCGCTCCGACCCCGGCAATTCGCAGGGGCAGCTCCACGTTTTCCTCAGCGGACAACAACGGCAACAGCCCGAACGATTGGAAGATCACGCTGACGGTGTGGCGCCGCAGTTCGTTCAGTTTCTTGTCATTCATCTTGTCGACGCGATCGCCGTCGATCCAGACTTCGCCCTTCGTCGGCCGATCGAGCCCTGCGATCAGGTTCAGCAGTGTTGTTTTGCCGCTTCCCGAGCGTCCAACCAGCGCCAGGAATTCGCCGGCCCCGATTTCCAGGCTGACATCGTCGACGGCCAACACATCCTCGGATCCGAGCCGGAAGAGCCGGGAGACGTTGCGGACCGAGATCACCGCCCCGGGCACTACCCCTCCTCCCGGCGGCGGTCGCTCGGCAACACTTCGACTGACGTCTCGCCCGCTTTGATCCGCGCCCGGTCGTGGATGTTCAGCCGATCGAGGACCTCGCGTGGGATCTGGAGCCGGCCCGCCGCGTCGATCAGCGCGTACTCATCGTGATGGATCGTTGGGTGGCCCGCCTCGAACTCGACCCGGCGGTAGATTTCGGTGCTCGTCCGGCCGTCCCTGATCGCTACCACCCGGTCCACCCGCGACGCAATCTCCGGGTCGTGCGTCACGATCACGATGGTCACTCCCATGCCCCGGTTCAGGTCCACGAAGACCTCGTAGATCAGGTCCGCTGCCAGTGAGTCGAGTTCGCCAGTCGGCTCGTCGGCCAGCAAGAGCGGCGGATTGTTGGCAAGCGCCACGGCAATACTCACACGCTGTTGCTCCCCGCCGGAAAGCTGTTGCGGCCGGTGATGCAATCGGTGCGAGAGCCGCACTGCCTCCACCAGCGAAAGCGCCCGCTTTCGCGACTCGCCTGCGTCCGTCCCGCTCAGGATCATGGGAACTTCGACGTTCTGGAGCACGTCCAGGTAGGGCACCAGGTTGCGACCGGTCTGTTGCCAGACGAAGCCGACCTGGTTTCGCCGGTACTCCACCATGTCCCTGTCCGACATTGTCAGCAGGTCTCGCCCGCCGACGAATGCGCGCCCTGCGCTCGGCGTATCGAGCCCCGCGAGGATATTCAACAGAGTGCTCTTGCCCGAGCCCGACGCTCCCACGATCGCCATGAACTCGCCCCGCTTCACCTTCAGGTCGAGTCCACGGAGCGCTACCACTTCAAGGTTCGCGATCTTGTAGATCTTGAAAAGGTCTTCGCAGTTGATATAGAGGTCGCGGCTGGCGGTGCTGGTTGGCAGGGTCATTGGGGCTACAGTTCGCCCATCCGCAGCGCCCGGTGGACGCTAAGGCGGGAATAGAGGATTGCAAGGGACACTATCGTAGCAATGAACACGACGGCGAGGAGTGAGTATACCGTCAGCACCGTGCCCCAACTGATCTGCGTCACGATCGGCGGGATCACATCCTGGCCCTGCTCGTTCACCCCCATGTAGTCGATCATCAGTCCGCTCAGCGGCATTCCGAGGAACGTACCCACGAGCACCCCGGAGATGATCACGAAGAGTTGCTCAAATCCGACAAGGCCGAAGATCTGGCGTGTTGAGAAGCCCATCGTCCGGAGGATCGCGAACTCAAGTGACCGCGCCTGGGCGGTAAGGAAGCTGTACACCACGAACCCCAGCGCCGTGAGCAGCAGCACCGATGCAAACGACAGGAAGAGGATGCCCTCCCAGCTTGCCGCCACGAGCGGATCGGATCCGGCGAGTTCGCGGAGGCCCGCCTCGGTGATCACCTTTGCACCGCTTGCGCTCCGCGAGATCTGCAGTGTTTCAGGATCGAGGTTCGTGCCTTCCGTCGTCCCCAGCCAGGCTTCGTTCGGATAGGCGCCTGTCGCGAGCACCGGCACGCGCGCTGCCAGGTCCTGCATGGTGTTCAGGTTTCCGACGATCAGTTCCTGGCCCTGTCCCGGTTCCCACGTGGGGAAATACGCGAACGACCCCACAACCTCCACGTTCACGTACTGCCGATTGATGTAGAGCAGCGTTGTATCACCCGTTTTCAATCCGGTCCGGTCGAGGAATCCGTCGCTGGCCAGGATCGCCAGCGAATCGGCTCCTGAACGCGGCCGGAATCCGAACAGCTGTGGGCCCTGGTCGAGGACACTGAACTCCAGCTTCATCGCGTAGCGGTCTTTGCGGCCCGACTCCACCCGTGCGAGTACCGCCGGATCCCGCCGCTGGCTTATCCCCCCAATGGTCGCGTAGCCCGAGATGTCCTCAAAGTCGTCGATGATCGTAGGGTTCGCGAAACCGAACTCATCTTCCGCCGGTAGCGCAGCCCCCGTTTGCAGGGCGTCCACAAGGAACGTGTACCGTGCATCCCCCGATGGCGCATTCGTGAAGCTGAAGTACACCGCGTCGAGTTGAAGCTCGTTTGCCGGGTCTGGCGAGCCCTGGTTTCGTGGTGACAACGGGGCATCCAGCGCCGCTGCGTAGAACTGCCACCCGCCCGTATCCGGCTCTCCCACAGGTAAGAGCAGGTACTCCCAGAGAGTCCCGTCCTTCTCCGACACGCGCAGTCCAAGGTGCCCACCGTTCCGCGTCACGACCGTGGGCGCCTGCGCCCAGAGTCCGATGTAGCGGTCGCCGGGGGCGATGTGACCAACCTCAGGCTCCGGCTCCTCCTCGGGCGGCACCAGTCGGCCCATCAGGTTATCCAGCGACGGCCCGGCAAAGTCCCCGCGCCAGTAGGCGATATCCTTGAACTCGTCTGGCCGCACCGCCAGCATCTCCGACGACACAAACGTGAAGGTCGTGAGGTCGCTGTAGTTCGCCGTCATCCGTGCCACGGGGGTTACGTCGTCCGTCCCCGTGATGGACTCGATTTGCGATACAAAGCGGTCAGGTGGGAAGTCTCCGCGCCCGTACTTGATCCGCGCGGGAGCCCCCGCTTCATACGCCGACCGGTCGTCGTAGCTTTGTTCCAGGGTTGCCCTGAACCCCGCAGCGAACATTCCGACGGCGGTGGCCAACAACAGCAGCAGGATCAGGCGGCTGTAGTGGAGAGGGCTCCGCACAAGGTGGACGAGCCCGAGAGGGATCGTCGCGCCGTTAAGTCCTCGCCCGGCCCACGAGGCGATGCGCAGCACAACCGGGAACAGCCGCAGGAAAACCAGCGCAATCATCAGCATGAACAGCGTGGGCGTGATCAGGAGCAGCGGGTCGGCCGAGAGGTTGCCGAAGAGCTTGTCCGTTACCAGCGAGCCCCGTTGCCGAAGCTGGTAGAAGAGGAACGCCCCGACAACGATCAATGCGAGATCGAGGTAGTAACGCAGAAAGGCTGGTTGCTGCGGCGGCCTTGCCAGCGACTGCTTGTAGTTCACGATCGAATTGCGTGTGGCCCGGTAGGCGGGGATCAGGAGCGCCACCAAAGCCATCAACACTCCGACAAGCGCGAGCAAGAACGACCACGTCGAGTAGTTCACGGCCAGCGTGTGGCCCCCGCTTAACCCCCGGAACGACGGCGTCAGGCCAAGGAGCGAGATAGCTGTCCCCGCCAGCAAAGGCCCGATCGCGATCCCGATGGCGCAGAGCCCGGCGCCTTCGATCGCGTAGATAGCCATCACCTGGCGCGTGCTCGCACCCCGGCTCTTCAGCAGCGCAATCTCACCGACCTGCCGCTCCACCAGCATGTTGGACACCATCACCAGGTAGTACAGGACGATGCCGACGATCTGGACCATCAGCGCGAAGAGCGGCAGGCGCGTGAAGAACAGTTTCTGCTTGTAGTTCTCGATCGTCACCGGGAGGTCGGTGTTCACCGTCGTCCGCAGGATTTGCGCACGCAGGCTGGCATCCATCCCCTTCACGTGGTCGACCAGCGAACTGGCATTGCGGCTGTTGATCTTCGTCGTGTCCACAAGCCCGTAGGTCCAGAAACTGCCCCGGAGATCCGGGAGATATCCCGTCAGAGCACCCGTGAGCGTCTCCTCGGGGACGAAGAATGGGTAGGTCGGCCACGTCGTTGTCGTGACCTGGAAAATCCCTTCCGTGCCTTCGCCAAACCAGAACGCTTCTTCCGCATCCTTTGGGGCGATGATCCCGACAACCGTCGCCTTCACGGGCGTTTTCGTCAGCGCCCAGAACGGCAGCAGATCGAACGAGTCGCCGACGTTGATGCCGAGTTGACTTGCTGCTGAGGCCCCGACCATCACTTCGAGCGACGGCGGGTCGCTGCCCGGCGCGGCCACCTCGGCCAGCCGTCCGTCCACCACGTCCACGTGATCCTGGAGGTCCTCGTAGAACTGCAGCTGCGACCGCGGCCGCAGTTCGTCGTTCAGGTCGACCGGTGTGCCGCCGGGCGAAAGGAAGAAGGTGTCCGTCTTGCCGTATCGGACGGTACTCGCGAGCACGTTCCCGGCACCGTGTTCCAGCTGCGCCTGGGTGATCTCGACGCGGTCGTTGTAAAGGTCGCCCGTGAAGCCCTGGCTTGAACTGAGAATCTCGATATCGAGGTCCAGCGGGTCTTCTGCCTGCAGCGCAAACTTCAGCCCCAGGTCGCGAATCGCATCCGAATAGATCGCAACGCTTGCCATCAGCGCCGCGGACAGCACAATGCCGACCACCACCGTCGCCAGCAGCCGCCTGTTTCCCATGCTTCGGCTGAAAACGAGCCGTAAGACCGCGAGAAACCGAGCCAACGAGCCTCCCCAGCCGGGAAGCCTATCAGCAATCGTTCGTCGCCACCAAAGCGTCGTTTACCCTGCTCCCAGGTTGGCTGTCCTGTCTGTAGGCTACGCGCGGGGGAGACACGTTCTGAATCGGTTCGGGCCATCCTGGCAAATCATCACCCAGCGGGCCGCCGCGAACTGGCGTCTGCTCGGTGTCCTCGCTCTTGGAATCCTCATTGCGGCGACGTTGCTCGCGGCGGCGCCGGTGTATGCCCGCACCATGGGCGATCTCGGCCTCACCTTCGCCGTTCGCGAAGACATCGGGGACGGCTCCGCGAGCCGCGTCGTTCTTCGCGACAACGAACTTGGGACAACAGCGGGCGAGGCCAACCAGGCGAGCGTTGCCCAGCGTATTCAGGACCGCATTGGCTGGTTCACAAGTTCGATCGCGATGTACCAGAAGGGCGCGCGCTTCACCTTCTCAGGCGACCCGTCCGACCCGTCGACGTTCGGACAACCCTATCTCGAACTCCAGTCCCTCCAGGGCTACGAACTTCTCGTCTCCGTCGACGACGGCCGGCTACCCGAGCGCACCGGGCCCGGCGAACCCCTTGAGGTTGCGATATCCGCCGAGGCCGCAGACGCAGCTGGGCTCGCCCTCGGCGACACCGTATTCATGCACGAGATGATCAACGACTGCGAGCAAACCATCACCGAGGGCGAGATGGCCACGGTGACACCGTGTCCTCCGGGCGTTCCGACGGTGCAGCTCACCTACCAGTTCGCTGCCACCGTTGTCGGGATCGTCTCGCCGCTCGAGCCCGACTCTGCCGTCTGGGCCAATGGTTCCAACACCTACTTCGCCCCAAAGCACGAGATCCCCGGCGCCGGCCCCCAGGTGCCGGCCTTCACCAATCCTGAGACGCTCTCCACTGACCTCGCCGGCGTTGTCCCAGGTTACCGCGCCGACACGAGCTGGCTGATCACCGTCGATCCCGAGACGATCTCCCGCGCAAACTACAAGCGGGCTCTCTCAGACCTCCAGGGCCTGCGCGACGACCTCATCCCACTCGGCGCGCTTACCTACAGCCCCCTGGTCGATACCCTCGAAGAGTTCGAACGTGGCGAGAGCATCAAGCAGACGCCGCTGACGATTCTCCTTCTCCAGATCGCCGCCATTGCCCTCTTCTACGTCGGCGTCGTCTCGGCCATCGTCGTCGAGCGTCAGTCCGAAGAGATCGCGCTCCTCCGCAGCCGCGGCGCCAGCGTCCTCCAGGTGCTCGCAGTCTATTTCGCCGAGGGTCTCCTGGTTGGTATCCCGGCGCTCCTTATCGCCCCTCTCCTCGCCACTGCCGCAACTTCGGCACTTGGTCTCACCCCCGCGTTCAAAGACGTCAACGACGGCAACATCCTCCCGGCTGTCCTCGTGCCCCAGGCGTTTCTTTGGGCTCTCGCCGGGATCGCCCTTTCCCTCGTCGCCGTAGTTGTTCCGGTCTTCTTCGTGGCCCGCAGGACCTCCGTCACCCAGAAGCGAACGGAGGCGCGGCCGACGCCATCTATCCTCCATCGCTATTACCTCGATCTCGCCCTGGCCGCCTTTGCCGGCATCATGCTTTGGGAGCTCAACGAGCGTGGCTCCGCTTTCGAACCGAGCCCCACCGGGGGCGTCAGCTCCGATCCCATCCTGCTCGCCTCCCCCGCCCTCACCATTGCGGCGGCGGCGGCCCTCGTGCTCCGTTTCTATCCCCTCGTCCTCCGCGTCGCGACCCGTGCCCTTTCCGTCGTCGCCGGCGTGACGATTACCATCGGGCTCTGGCAACTCGTCCGTCGGCCGGGCCAGTACACGCGGCTAACCCTCCTCCTGATGATGGGCGTCGCCGTAGGTACCTTCGCCGCGAGCTACAGCAGTACTGCCGACCGCTCCTATCGTGACCGTGCCGCCTTCTCTGCCGGCACCGATTTCCGTTCCCAGCTCGCTGAAAACATCACCTTCCCTGGCACCACGAAGGAGATCGAAGCGGCCCTTACAGATCTCCAGGGCGTCGATCTCGCGTCGCTCGTGTTTCGCTCGAATACCCGGACGGGGAATGCCGGCGGCACTGGCCGCGAAATCAAGATCCTCGGCGTTGATCCCACCGATGCCGCCTCGATGCTCTACTCCCGCAACGATTTCGCCGACGAGTCCCTCCAGAGCCTGCTCTTTCGCCTCCAGGGAGCCGACCAAATCCGTGGACTGCCGCTGCCCGCGGGCACCACGAGCGTAACCATGTGGGTCAATCCCAAGATTGCACGGCCCGACACCTCGCTCTGGATCCGGGTCCGCGATGGCAACGGCAATCATCGCCTGTTCTCGTTCGGCAAGCTCGAGACCACCGGCTGGACCCAGATGCAGGCGGACCTCACGACACCGACGTACACGCTTGCCGAGCCTGCGACCGTCGTCGGCATCATCATGACGGAGCCCCCGAGCCGGTTTAACACCTTCACCGACCCGGTCCTGTTCGACGACCTCGCCGCCGTTGGGCCCAACGTATCCGAGGTCATCGACGACTTCGAGACCGCTCGCTGGAACACTCTCCCGACGCTTGAGAACGCCCACGATGAGTACGCACTGACCACCGACGATGCGAAATCGGGCCAGTACTCCGGCGAGTTCACCTTCCGCCTCGGCGTTCAGACCGAGCGCCGCGGGCTCTACACGCTCGACGAGAATATTCCCCTCAAGGTGCTTGCAAGCCAGGACTTCCTCGCTGCCTCGGGCATCCCCGTTGGCGGCCTCGGCACCATCCGCCAGGGACAGGTCCTCGTCCCCATTCGCGTCGTCGCCAGCTACGAACACTTCCCAACGCTTCCCATCGACGACGGTCCGTCGATCGTCGTCAACTTCGATCAGTATGCGTCCTATGTGAACGCCTTCCTCGCGATTGGGGCACCGGACCTCGAGACCAACGAGGCCTGGTTCAGCCTCGAACCCGGAACGGACACCACTGCCCTCAAGGACACCCTCCAGGACCCGCCGTGGCGAATGTCGCGCTTCGTTGATCGCGCCTCGGAACTCGACAGCATCGAGCGCAACCCGCTTCTCACGGCCGGTGGCGCCGGTATCCTCCTCGTCAGCTTCGTCGGAGTGCTGGTCCTCATCGGCGCTGCCTTCCTCGTCTCACTCTGGACCGCCGTCCAGCGTCGCCGGACAGAGTTCGCAGTCCTCAGAGCCATGGGGCTATCGCGCGGCCAGCTCCTCCGGCTTCTAGCCTTCGAATACGCGACTGTCAGCATCGTCGGCGTTGTCGTTGGCGCCTATCTTGGCCTGATTGTCGGACGCCGCATGCTCTCCTTCCTCGATGTGACCGAGGCAGGCAAACGAGTTGAGCCTGGCTTCATCCTCCAGACTGATTGGGCCATGGTCGCCGGCGGCGGTGGCGTCGTTGCCGCCATCTTCGTCCTTGCCCTGCTGCTTGCGGTGCGCGTGCTCTCCCGCACCACGGACGCCGCCGCCTTGCGCAACGACTAGCGCGCGGGCCCGGAAATCGTCACTCCGCCGTCTACCGGCAGTACCACGCCTGTCACGTAACGCGCCTCATCCGACGCCAGGTAGAGCGCCGCATAGCCGATGTCCCAGCCCGACCCTTCCACCTTCAATAGCGAAGCGTTGCGCCGCCGTTCCCTCAATTCGTCACTCATCCCGGCGGCGTAGACCATCGGCGTATACACCGGCCCCGGGGCGATGCAGTTCACACGGATTCCGTCCCGCGCATGGTCCACCGCCATGCTCCGCGTGAGCGCGATGACCGCCCCCTTTGATGTCCCGTACGCGGTCAGGCCACGTGGCCGCAAAGCCGCTATCGATGAGATGTTTACGATTGCCCCGCCACCACCACTGCGCACCATCGCCGGGATCGCCGCCCGGCTCGCCAGCATCATCCCCTTCACGTTCACGCTCATCACCCGGTCCCACTCGTCCTCGGAGATGTCCAGGACCGTCCCGCGGCTGCCAATCCCGACGTTGTTATCGAGGATGTCGAGCCGCCCGTAGCGGTCCACCGCGGCAGCCACCATTGCCTCGCATTCGTCGCTCTTCGTAACGTCCGCCGTGAAACCGCTTGCCGCGCCGCCCTCGTCGGTGATCATCTTCACCGTGGCCCCGGCTGCCTCCGCATTTGTGTCCACTGCCAGCACCTTCGCCCCTTCACGCGCGAAGAGGATCGCTGCCGCCCGGCCGTTTCCGATCCCGTCTGACCGCGACCCTGCTCCGGTCACGATCGCCACTTTTCCCTCCAGGCGACCGGTCATCGCCACGCCCCAACATCCACCGACTCCGGCACTGCAATGAAGAGGCTCCGTCGCGGCCCTTCGATCTCGCGGGAGATGTGGCCGTGCCCCGTCGTGTCATCCGCCAGCATCGTGTCGCCCGCGCCGAAGCGACGCTTTGTGCCGTCGCCGCATTCCACTTCTACGATTCCCTCGAGTGTCACCACGAACTGTCGACGCGGCGCCGGGTGAAAGTCGATGACCTGGTCCGCCGGCGTCTGCCTGAAGATCACCGACTCCGCCGGCACCGGCGCCGAAAGTGACCCGAACCTGACGCTCTCCAGGGGAATGTCCAGTTCCTCGAAGTGCGATTCGTTATCATCGCCGGTGAATATTCGTACCACTCGCATCGTCCCGTACCTCCGTGTGCCGGGGCATTGTGCGAGCGGCGGCCGCTCTTCACAAGCGAGGTATCCATGCTCAAGGCGTCTGTCGGCCGCATCGAGGTTGTCGCGCTCATCGATTCCGTCGGTGCATTTCCTGCAAGCGTCGTCTACCCGTCGGCGGGTAACGCTGTCGGTCGCTATGGGAAATACCTCGATCCGTCGGGAAATGTCCCCCTCACCTTCGCGAGCTACCTGCTCCGCGATGGCGACACCACGATCCTCGTCGATACCGGCTGGGGTCCTGACCGCGGCGGTGGCCTCATGAAGGAGATCGCCGCTGCCGGCGTCGCCGCGGAGGACATCGATTTCGTCCTCTATACCCATCTCCACGGCGACCACACCGGCTGGACCATCGACCGCACCTCCGGCAAGCCGAATTTCCCGAAGGCGACGCACCTCGTTCCGGGCGCCGACTGGGCCCACGCCACCAAATCGCCCCCTCCCTGGGCTTCGTTCGAACGCGACATCATGCCGCTCCGCGACAGCGGCCTCCTCGAACTCATTGATGGTGAGCGCACTATCACGCCGGGCATCACCGCCGTCCCAACACCCGGCCATACCCCCGGCCACACCAGCGCCACCGTCGTCTCCGGTGATCAGCGTGGCTACGTTCTTGGCGACGCCGTCATCACCCCGATCGACCTTGCCGAGCCGGAGTGGCCGAACGGCTTTGACTGGGACGATGACATCGCCCGGGCCACCCGCCTCCGGGTCATTGCCGGGATCGACGAACGGACGCTCGTCGCCGCGGGCCACTTCCCCGACTCGGGGCTAGGCAACTTCATGGTCGAGTCCGGGCACCGCACCTGGCGCGGGTTTGCTCCCTCATGAGTTCCCAGGGCCCGGCCGCCGCGTACGCCGACCCGATCGACTCTCCAGGACGCCGCCGGACCTGGCTCCTGCCGACGGTCCTGCTCGTTTTTATGATTGTCATCCTCGCGGCCGTCGTTGTCCTCGCCCAGCGGGCGAACGATAGCGGCGCGCCCCCGCGGCCGGCCGACTTCGTTCCCCCGGCCTCAACCTTCCCGACTGTCCCTTACGACATCCAGCAGCGTTCCGAGAATGGCAGTCTCACCATCGCCGCTACCAAGGGTGAGACATTCGACGTCAACCTCGACAACCTTGCCGTCGAAGTCCTCGACCCAATCGAGATCGGCGAGATCGATATCGGCGACCGCGTGTCCGTCATCGGTCGCTCCAACGACGTCCGCAACTTCGTCATCACCTCGATTGTCGATCTTGGTGAAGGGCCCGACATCCCCGAGGGCGACGCGGGCTATCGCTCTGCCACCGGTTTCCAGGGTTGGGAGGCCAGCCGCGACCAGACGCTCCGGCCTGTCATCGCCGGCATTGTCACATCGACTGGCGAGTCCAGCATCGTCCTCGACACTTCCGCCGGCGAAGTCTCTGTCGAACTGGTCGATACCGAGGGTGCGGGTCTCCCTCCCATCTATCGCCTCAGCGCCAGCGCCGACTTCGTCATCGATTCAGGCGACCGCCTGGCTCTCGCCGGGATGGAAGGCGACGACCCCGGGACCGCGACCGCTGCAATAGTCCAACCGGCCTCAGCCGAACCTCCCGCCGAGCCCGTCGCTACCGAAGCCCCTACCGGGGGGTGACCACGTTTCGGGGCCGCCCCTCCAGGAACGCCACGATGTTGTCGACCACCGTCTTGTTCAACAGGTCGAATCCCTCCGGCGTCGCGTCCGCCGCATGCGGAGACATAACAACATTTTCCAACTCGCTCAATTGGTGACCGGCGGTCAATGGTTCCGGGTCGAAAACGTCGAGGCCCGCGCCCGCCAGTTTCCCGCTCCGGAGCGCGGCAACCAGCGCATCGGTATCCACCACCGGGCCGCGCGAGCCGTTCACGAGGATGGCGCCATCTCGCATCAACGCGAATTGGTGTGCGCCGATCAGTCCTCGTGTCTGCTCTGATAGCCCCACGTGGAGGCTCACCACATCCACTTGTCGTAGCAGTTCGTCCAGTTCCAGGTAGCGGATCCCGATGGCTCGCGCTTCCGCAGCCCGTGGATGGAACGACCACGCCACAACGTTCATTCCCAGCGCCTTGCACAGCTTCGCCATCTGAAGACCGCTGTTTCCCGTTCCAACGATGCCCACGGTTTTCCCGTGGAGGGTCATCAATTGGCCCTCCGGCCAGCCGCCAGCACGAATGTCCCGGGTTGAATCCCCCAGCCGTCGCGCCGTCGCCAGCATCAGGGCAAATTCGTGCTCTGCGACAATTGCGGATGTGCTGTCCCCCTGGTTGCAGACGGTGATACCCAGCTTTGCCGCTATCCCCACGTCCACGGCGTCCGTCCCTACTGAGCACAGAGCGAACAGCTGCACGCCACTGAGCTTCTCCAGCATCGCTGGCGGCCACTTCATCGACCCATGCGAGTTGATAATCACGTTCGCGCCGCGCACGCGCTCGAGACGCTCGTCGTCGTCCGCCGGCAGGTCCGGGTAGACCACGACCTCGCCGAACGGCGCCAGCCGCTCCAGGTGCGGTGATCCGGCCACCTGGGCGGGGTAGTCGCCCGGCGCAACGATGCGAACTGTCACAGAGCGGCACCATACAAACTTGGCCCGTATGCGGGAGACCACCGCGTCTGCCTACGGTAGTCTGGGCGCCACATGGGCGACTGGTTGCGACGCACTTTCACAGCTCTCGACAGCCGGCCATTTCGCACGCTCTGGGCCAGCTCCGCCTTTTCTCTCGTGGCGTTTTTCATGTCCAGCGCCGCCCAGGCGATCGTTGCCTTCGATCTGACCGGGAACAACTCATCCGTTGGCCTCGTCGTCTTTGGACAGGGGCTGGCCCAGCTGTTTCTCTCTCCCTTCGGCGGAGCACTGGCCGATCGGGTCTCCAAGAAGCCGCTCATCGTTTCGTTCCAGGCAATCATCATGTGCACCTTCGCAACGATCGCCGTCCTCATCTGGACCGACGTTATCGCCGTCTGGCATCTCGTCGCCGCTTCCTTCGTTACCGGCCTCTCATTCTCCTTCATGGGCCCCGCCCGCCAGGCCTACGTCGTAAACATCGTCCCGGAGGACCGCCGCGGCAACGCCGTCGCCCTGAACCAGGTCGCCGTGAATGCTTCTCGCGTGCTCGGCCCGGCTGTCGCTGCGGGACTCATCGCCTGGAACATTTCCGGCGCCGCCGGCGCCTACCTCACCATGGCTGCCTTCTACTTCGTAACCATCGTTGCCATGCTCACCCTCCCCCCGGCGCCCGGCAGCGGTGCTCGTAATTCGGTCGTCGGTGATATCGCGAGCGGCTTCCGGTATGTGGCTGGCCACCAGCGGCTCCGCACCTTGATACCGTTCTTCATCCTCCTGATCATGGTCGGCCTGCCATATGTCATCCTCGTGCCCGGCTTCGTCAAGACCGATCTCGGGAAGGGTGAAGGTGGCATAGGCCTTCTGCTCGCCGCCCAGGCTGCCGGTGGTCTGGTTGCCAGCCTCGTCGTTGCCAGTCTCGCCGACAGCCCGTCCGCTCTCAGGATTTACTCGGGAGCGGGCATCCTTTTTGGCGTCTCGCTCGTGCTCACGGCCGCATCCCCTACACTCCTCGCGGCGTCCGGTGCCATGTTCGTCGCCGGCGTCGGCAGCGGGGCCTTCCAAACACTCAACAGCGCCGTTGTCATCCGCGAAAGCGATCCGCGCTTCTTCGGCCGCGTCATGTCGCTGACCATGACGGCCTTCGCCGGCTACGCGCTCATGGGACTTCCGATCGGCCTTCTTGCCGATGCAATCGGCGAACGCGCTACCCTCACCTGTATGGGCCTGGTGATTATCTCCGTGGTCATCGTCTTCACATTGCTGCTCAGCCGCATTCCGGCGCCCCGCAGGCCGGCAGTGACCCCCGAGCCGGCAGGCTAGCCGTGAGCTTTGAGTCGCACCTTCGCACCCTGGTTGGCGACGCTCACGTCATCACCGATCCCGACCTCAAAGCTTCCTATGAAACCGACTGGACCCGCCGTTTCTCCGGCAGCGCCCGCGTGGTCGTGCGTCCGGAAAACGTCGCCGAGGTGGCCGCCGTTGTCAAAGCCTGCGCCAACGAGGGCCAACCGCTGATTCCCCAGGGCGGGAACACCGGCCTTGTCGGTGCCAGCGTCCCCCGCGGTGGCGAAGTCGTCCTCAGTCTCAGCCGGTTGGCCACCAGCGAACCCGTAAACACGATGGCAGCCCAGGTCACCGCGGGCGCTGGCGTCACTATCACTACCGTCCAGCAGGCCGCCCGTGAAGCCGGCCTCATGTACGGCGTGGACCTCGCCAGCCGCGATAGCGCGACGGTGGGCGGGACCATCGCGACAAATGCCGGCGGCCTCCGCGTTCTTCGCTATGGCGCAACCCGGGCCCAGCTCATGGGAATCGAAGCGGTCCTTCCCAACGGTGAAGTCATCGAGCGGATGAACGGCCTCGCCAAAGACAACACCGGCTACGACCTCGCCGGCCTCCTCACCGGCAGCGAGGGCACGCTTGGCGTCGTCACTCGCGCCATCCTCCGGCTCTGGAACCCACCCACCTCGCGCGCCACCGCCCTCGTCGGCCTCGAATCAATCGCCGACGCCATCACGCTCCTCGGACGCCTCCGTGGCCTCGCCTCCCTTGATGCGATCGAGACATTTTTCGAAGACGGCATGGCACTCGTCTGCGGCCACACCGGGATGAGCCGACCCTTCCCAGGAACCCATGGCTGCTATCTCCTCGTCGAGTGCGCGGGGCAGACCGACCCGGCTGAGGAACTCGCGGCCCTGCTCGACGCCTCACCCGAGGTGAAGGCTGCCGCTTTCGCACAGGAGCGGCCCCAACGCGAAGCCCTCTGGCGCTACCGCGAAGCCCACACTGAGTCCATCAGCGCCAACGGCGTTCCCCACAAGCTCGATGTCACGCTCCCGCTCGCACGTATGGTCGAGTTTGAGGCTGCTGTCCGTGGCGCGGTCGAAGCCGCCAGTCCTGGAGCCCGTGCCATCCTCTTCGGCCACCTCGGAGATGGCAACCTTCACGTCAACGTTCTCGGACCGGCCGACGACGATGAACGGGCTGACGACGCCGTCCTCCGGCTCGTCGCTTCGCTTGGGGGCAGCATCAGCGCCGAGCACCGGGATCGGCGTCGCAAAGGCCCCATGGCTCCACCTTACCCGTGGCCCCGCCGACATCGCGGCGATGCGGGCCATCAAGGCCGCCCTCGATCCGCAGGGGATCATGAATCCGGGCGCGATCTTCGGTCCTTAGTCTTCGTCCTCTTCATCAGTCTCAGGCACGACCAGCGTCGGGATCCGCGAGCGCTTGATTACCTCGTCCGCGACGCTTCCAAGGAATAATCGGCCGATTCCGGTGCGTGCATGCGAAGCCATCACGATAAGGTCGTGGCCGCCGCGCACCGCTTCTTCGGCAATCGACTCAGCCGGATCGCCTTCGACCACCAGCAATCGCCAGCCCGGCTTTCCCACGTCGTCCCGCACATTCCGCAGGTAGGCCTGGCCCACCGCTTCCAACGTGTTCTCCCGCTCGATCGCCGCGCCAATGCTCCCGGTCGAGCCGAACATTTCGGCCACTGAGGCTAGCGTCATCTCGGCCGACTCGGCCACCAATAACAGCGTGACCGAAGCGCCCGTCGCGCTCTGGAGCGTCTTCGCGTGGGCGAGCGCCTCCTCAGCCTCGGGGGTCGAGTCGAGGGGAACGAGGATACTGCGGTACATCAGGCCTCCATCCGGTCGGAACCCGGCCGGGTCATGGCGCGATGATAGCGGATGGCGGCGCTAGACCTTCGCGTACTCTTTCGCGTCGACGGCCCGCGCGGGCCTGTGCTGCCGGTCCGCTTCTGTGAACACCTTCGTCCAGGCGGCGAACTCCAGCAGGATCCCATCCGGGTCCATGAAGTACATCGAACGAACGAAGACATCGTCCGTCACTTCCTTCGAGACCTGGCTGGGGCTGTTGTCGTGGTTCAGGATCATCGAGACCTTCACACCCTTTTCCTTCAAGCGCGCCCGGTACTCTTCCATCTTCTCTGGCGCCACATCGAAGGCCACGTGGTTCATCGAGGCGTGCGCAGTCACGATCTCGCCGCCGATCCCCGGTACTCCCGCGGGCGATGCCACACCCGGCGCCGCCTTCGGCGCATTCGGGAACCAGAAGAACGCCAGGCAGTCGCCATTGCCAATATCGAAGAAGAAGTGCTGCCCCATTCCGTTGGGCAGCTCGATCGTCTTCACCAGCGGCATGCCGAGCGTGTTCGAGTAGAAGTCCACCGTCCGCTCCATGTCCGAACAGACAAGCGCGAGGTGATTGATACCCCTCAGGGTGAATTCCTTGTTTTCCTGGACCTCATCGAGCGGCATAAGACCCTGTCTCCGCGTTCTATAGGTTGCCTCATAAGGTATCACGCCGGGCAAGGCCTTGAGGTTCGGCGTGTCCAGGGCTCGGAACCGGTCCAGTCAAGGTAGGCTCGCTGCGCCGGGATATTCACCGCTCGCCACTTAAGGCTCGCTGCTCACAGCTCATCGCTCCCTAGAGTCCGTACCGATCGTACGCCTGCCCGAACTCGTCGCGCCGGAAGTTGTCAGCATCCACGTCCTGCAATGCCGCGAGGTGTGCCGCCAGCCACTGACCCGGGATGATCTCGACAATCGGTGCCAGCTGCTCGCCAACGTCTGGAACCTTCAGCCAGGTCGCCCCCGTGGGCCCTTCCACCGGCGCCACCCACGCCACCGGAAGCCCAACATCGAGCCCGAACTGGGCCACCGTCATCGAGCGCTCTAGAGCGGCGCCTGGTCCAGCAAAGACGATGAGCGGATCGCCGGCCTGCACCTGCGCCTGCGGGCCATGCAGGAACTGCTCGGCCGCATAGCCCCGGCAGCGTAGTCTCGCCGCTTCGGCCACCTTTATCGCCACTTCATGCGCGCTCACTTCGTGAGGTCCGGCGCCGACGCCGATGAGTCCCCCAAAGGGATACCACGCATTCGCCAGAGCCTCCGCCTTGTCCCGCAGCTCCACAGCTGCCTTCACTGCCGCCGGAACAGCCGCCAGGTCGCCGACACTCCCGGCGCGGATCCGGTTAGCGATTCGCGCTGTCAGCAACATCGCCGTGGTGTGCGAAACGGTGAATGCCGACGACGTTTCCCGTGGCACCGTCCGGATGATGACGTCGGCATCATTGTTCTCCGCGGCCATGCTCGCCACCCAGACCGTGGGCACCTTCGCGTCATGCAGCTTCGCCAGTGTGTCTTTCGAGTACCGCTTGCGCCCGCTGTGGCTAAAGACGATCGCAGCGTCTCCCGCCCGAAGCTCGGGCCCGTAGAGCGCGAAGTCGTACGCTGCCCATTCCGCAGCATCCACGCCCGCTGCCCGCAGCATCATCGCCGCCGTCTTCGCCGCATTCGTCGAGGTCCCCGTCCCAATCGTGAACACCCGCGAAGCGTTGCCCAGCAGCTCTGCGGCGGCCGGGACCGGCTCTTCGGCGATCAACACACGCTCAATTTCGCCTGGCTGGCTGTTGATCTGGCTGTAAAGGTTGTAGGTCGTCACGTCGCGGGCCATCGTCTTCTCCTTCGCTAGGTCAGCGTTTCCAGGAACGCGACTGCTGTTGCCAGCGCCTCGTCCCAGTTCTCTTTCACAGTCCTGCCCGACCCCTTGCGTGGGCGGAAGTCGTGGTCGCCATCTTCCAGCCAGTGCAGCCGAATCGCGTCAGGCAGCCCGAACGTCTCCACCTCGCCACGGCCGCCAAAGGGGTCCCGGGTGCCCTGGAGAAATAGCGCGGGCGTTCGTAGCTCCAGCAGGTGTTCGGTCCGCAGCCGTTCCGGTCGTCCCGGCGGGTGAAATGGATATCCAAGGCAGACGAGCCCTGCCACCGACTCCTCGTCGGCCACCATCGACGCCATCCTGCCGCCCATCGACTTGCCGCCGATGACCGTCTTCGCGGCGCCCACGCCCGCGATTGCGTCTTTCCACGCCGCCAGGAGCTTCGGTTGGCTGTCCGGTCCCGGCCGTACGCCTTCGCTACGGCGCCGCGCCATGTAGGCAAACTCGAATCGCGCGCAACGAAAGCCCGCGGCTCCGAATCCCCGGGCGAAGTGGTCCATGAACGGCGTATCCATCGCAGCGCCTGCCCCGTGCGCCAGGATCACCGTCACTCCCGCGTCCTCCGGGCCGTCGAAAAGGAAGTCCGGGCCGGTCACGCCTGTTGGATCACCGCGCTCGCCCTATCGACGATCCGTTCGATCTTCACGATGGTGCCAATGCCCTTGCGCTCCGGATCGGCATCCAGCTCCCGCTGGTCGGTCACCGCCATTACTGCCTCGCGCTCCTTCTCGTCAGTCACATTTCGCCCAAGTCCAAAGAAGCGCCAGGCGATGCGCTCGGCCGCGTTCCGATAGAAAATCTGCACCTTTGGGTTCTCGTCGATGTTCGGCACGGTGTCCTTGCGGCTCCGGCTCCAGAAGCTCAGCTCGTCGTCGCTGTACACGCCCACGCTGCCGCGAAACGCCACCTGTGGCCAGCCATCGGCTCCCGCCGTCACCACCAGGCAGACGTTTCGTTCGTCAAGGGCGTTCTTGATCGCGTGGCGCATTTCTTCCGTGAACTCGATCATGGGTACTCCGGTCAAGGATTTGGTGGCTGCAGCGTAGCGAAGATCGCACGCTGTCGCTGGCCAACGCCGGGAGGGATCGTGCCGTCAATCTTCGTCCTCTTCGACGTGGACAACACCCTGCTCAACACCGACCTTGCCGTGGAGCGGATCCAGGCGGAAATGCGTTCGACCGTCGGCGCCGAGCATGCCCGTCGCTTCTGGGAGATTTACGAAGAGGTCCGTACCGCCGGTGACTCGGTCAACATTCCGGACTCGCTCGAACGCTTCAGCCTCGAGTGTCCCGACCTTCGTGCCGTCAGCCGCATGAGCGCGCTCATCTACGGTTTCGACTTCGAAGGGTGCCTCTTCCCCGGTGCAATCGAGGCGATCGAGCACGCCCTCGCGATCGGAGGGGCCGCCATCCTGTCCGATGGCGACCAGCTCTACCAGCGGCACAAGATCAGCGTCGCCGGTCTCGAGCAGGCCGTTGGTGGCAACGTCATGGTCCAGAAGCACAAGGAAGAAGTCTTGAGCCTCGTGGCAACTCGTTTCCCCGCCGATCATTACGTGGCCCTCGACGACAAACCCTTTGTCCTCGCGCGGATGAAAGCGGTCATGGGCGCCAAGCTCACCACGATCCAGGTCTGCCAGGGCAAGTACGCAGGTACCGGCACGTCCGTCGCTCGGCCCGATCTCGAAATCGACGACATCGCCCACTTCAAGGATTTCTCGGCCGCTCAGCTCGCAGCGGCGGGTTAACGCCCCACAAGCTCTTGGAGCAGGAACGGCGGCGTGGTTGGCGGAGCAGGCCCGGCAGGTGCCATGCCAAGAAGCCCGTAGATCGACGCAGGCCGCTCGTCTTTCAGCCGGCCCGACAGATACCATGCGAACCCCACGCAGAAGGTTGCCAGCACAAACATTCCCCCGATCGAGACCACATCCAGCCACCGGGCATCCGGTGCCTCGCCGCTCAGCAACGCGTCTCCGTCCGCCAGGTACGCGAGCGCGTTCCATGTGCCGTGACAGGCCGCCCCCGCCAGGTAGAGCGGTGCCATGCCCCATCGCCGCCGCAGGACCCCGTAGATCCCCAACGCCGATAGGCCGGAAGCGCCACCGTGGATGAATGCCGTGCCCGCTCGTCCGACTGCGAATAACCACCACTGGCTCCCGATCGTCTGCTCTGCAAGCGCATTTGGGTCCACCGCCGCCAGGCTGTTGTAGAACGTCTCCAGCAGGTTGAAACCCGTTCCTGCCAGCACCCCCCAGGCAAAACATCGCGCCGCCCCGCCCTTCCGAAAGAAGAACAGGGCAACGAGCGAACCCTTCCAGAACTCCTCGTTGAGCGGGGCCACCAGGGACAGAACGCTGAGGTCGAAGACCACTCCCGCGCGCCCGTCGAGCGTCCAGATGTTGTTTCCCACGTCCCACACATCGCCGTGCCCGAAGTGGTGCACGAACCAGGCGCCGCCGAGGATCAGGTAGGCCGTGTTCACTGCTCCTCCAAACGTGGTTGCCCCGATTGCCCCCCATGTGAACCCGGAGGTCACTTCGCGCCAGCTCAGCGGCCACGACATGGGGTTCGCCTGCCGGTACCTGCTCATCACCAGGCTTGCGAAGAGGATCGAAGGCACCGCCACCACAACGAGGTTCACGAAGGGAAAGACCCATGCCGCCCGGGTTGGCTCCGTCGCCTGAAGCTGGCCGGCAATGACCGCCAACGGGAACAGCGGCAGCAACAGCCATGGCACCTTCGCCCGGTACGCCGTCGAACCCACGCCCCCCAGCGATGAGGCCGCCTGCACCACCAGGAAGCCTCCGAGCCCCATCAGCACGACCGCAGACCCGATGTACGCGTTGATTTCGAATAGCCGATACCGGGGATCGTCGCTCAGGGTCGTGAGCCCGAGGAGCGCGAGCAGCCCGCCGAGAAACGCAAACGCCCCTGCCAGTGCAGCGAGGCCGACAATCGTGCCCCGCCGGCGGATAGTTGCTACTCGCCTTCGAACGGAGTGATCGCGCCATCCTGGACGAGGAAGCGGGCTGAGGCGCCGGTGATGATGTCGCGAACCCGGTCCGGGTCAGCCGTCGTCACAATCGTCTGCTCGAAGCTGTCGATGTAGTCGAGCACACCCTTCCGGCGCCTGGCATCCAGCTCGCTCAACACGTCGTCCAGCAACACAACCGGGTCGTCGCCGAGCGCATCACGAAGGTAGGTCGCCTCTGCCAGCCGCAGCGAGAGCGCAGCCGTGCGCTGTTGGGCGCGAGAAGCCATCGTCGCAGCCGGCAGTTCGTTCACTTCGATCGAGACATCGTCCCGGTGCGGGCCTACCAACGTCACCCCGGCTCCGATTTCACGGCTCCGCATCTCCTGCATCACCGCTAACATCCTGCCAGTCCACTCCGAGTCCTCGATCGGCACGGAAAGCAACTCTGCTTTCCCGAGCGCGGGCGCATAGGTCACCATGAGGTGCTCCAGCCCGTCCGAGAGGTTCAGCATCTGCTCGTCGCCAAACAGCGCGATGCGCCCAAGCGCCTCTGCCCGCGCGTTCATGATCGTCCCGCCCGCGTGCGCCAGTTCCTGGTCCCAGAAGTTCAAGTCGTGCGAACTTGCCTGTCGCTCCCGCACCTGCTTCAGCAGACTGTTGCGCTGCTGCAGCACCTTCGCGTACCGCTGCATCGCCCGCAGATAGCCTCGATCGACCTGCGAAATCATCATGTCGAGGTATCGCCGCCTGAGCAGCGGAGGCCCCGCCACAATATCGATGTCCAGAGTCGTAAAGAGCGTCGCGGCGAGCTGCCCCACAGCCTCCGATGCACGGCGCGACACCCCGTTAATTCGCACGCGCTTGCCAGCCCGGTGCTGCGTGTCCGTCGAACGTCCGACGATCGCAACTTCGAGATGCAGGTTCCCAGCCGATCGGTGCACTTCCGCCGTCAACCGCGAGACTGGGAAGTCACTGTTCAGGATGTCCCGTCGCACAAGGTCGGCGTCGCTGCTCGCGCGGCTGCTGCGAAGCGTCGACAACAGGTAGATCGCCTCGAGCAGATTGCTCTTTCCCTGCGCGTTTTCGCCGATCGCAAGGTTCAGCCCCTCTGCAATCGGAACGTGTGACCGCGTGTAGTTCCGGAAGTTCGTCAGCTGGAGATCGAAGATGTACATGAACTATGTGAAGTATAGGCCAACCGGTTGTTAGCGCGGCGCGAAATTTACGAAACGTTTGGCCTAGTGCAAAGAATTGGGAGCGCCATCCGGGAATCCATGCGGCGAATCTCGGTAACCGCTAACGCACTTGATCATTCGGCTGGCCATCCTCCCCTCTCGTTCCTATAATTCGGCCAATCTGAGCGGCCCATACCCCGTCCGGGCCTGCAGCCGGGAGAACGCTGTTGAAAGTCCAGGTCTTGCAGGAAAACCTGCAGAAGGGTTTGTCGATCGTCGGCCGCGCCGTCGCCACCCGCTCTACCCTCCCCATCACGGCCAACGTCAAACTCGAAACCGAGGGGCAGGGCCGACTCCGCCTTTCCGCTACTGACATGGACATCGGTATCAGCGCCTGGGTAGGCGCTCGCGTCGACGATCCCGGTGCGACGACGGTTCCCTCCCGCCTCATCTCCGACTATGTCAGCTCGCTTCCCCAGGTGCCTGTCCACATCGAGATCCCCGAACGTGGCCGCCAGGTCCACCTCGATTGTGGTTCGCCCGAAACCTCCCGCAACGACTCCACCATCAACGCCATGGATGCCGAGGACTTCCCCGACATCCCCCGCGTCGCCGATGGTGTCACCGTCGTCCTCGATCCCCGCGCCCTTCGCCCCACAATCGAACGCGTCGAGTTCGCCGCCGCCAGCGATGAAACCCGTCCCGTCCTCACCGGCGTTCAGGTCAAGTCGTCCGAAAACCGCCTCACCTTCGCCGCCGCCGACGGCTTCCGCCTCGCCGTTTCCGACATCATCCTCGAGCAACCGCCGGCAGAACCCATCGAAGTCATCATTCCTGCCCGCGCCCTGCGTGAACTCTCCCGTCTCATCGCCGACACCACCGAGCCCATCGAGATGAGGATCAACGCCGGGCGCACCCACGTCCTCTTCGCCATGACCGACATCGAACTCGTCGCCGGCCTCATCCAGGGCACCTTCCCCAACTACTCTCAGCTCATTCCGCCCGAGTGGAATACCCGTTGCACGGTGAAGGTCGACGAGTTCAAGCGCGAAGCCAAGATTGCCTCCATATTCGCCCGCGACGGTAGCGGCATCATCCGGCTTCAGATGGAGCCCGAGACCCTCAAGGTCAGCGCCACCGCCGACGAAGTGGGAAACAACGAAGGCCAGATCGAAGCCCGCATCGAAGGCGATGCCAGCAAGATCGCCTTCAACAGCCGCTACCTGCAGGACGTCCTTAACGCCCTCGATGGCGACGTCAAGCTCGAAATGACCAGCCCCTCATCGCAGGGCGTCTTCCGCCCCGTCGGCGACGACAGCTACGTCCACGTCGTCATGCCGATGTTTGTTCAATGGTGATAACCCGAACCTGATTCGGAACCTGACATGCGGGCCATCCATGGCTGGTGCCAGTCGCATCTACGTTGGATCACACGCACCGCCGAAGGTGCTCCTCGATGCTCTCTGCTCGACCACAGGCGAGCTGATTGTGGCGAGCCGGTGACCCTTGGGCGGATACCATCACCGGCAGGACAGTAGATCGGGATCGAGTATCCGATTGGTTTGCACGCGTTCCTCGACTGTCCGACAGTCAGCGGCGGTCGGCCAGCAACGCGTCGACAAGTGCGCGAAAGACCCACGAGCGGTAGCGGGGACCGGACCAGCCGCGGATCAGCACCATAAGTTCGTACAGCTCGGGTGAGGTGTAGGCCCAGAGGACTTCCTGGGCCTCCTTCTTGGTCACGTTGCGCCGCAGGTGCCCCCCTTCGAACAGACTGGCTGCCATAACGCCCATACCGTGTAGCCGCGTCGATGAAATGTTCTCCCACACGTCCCTCATGTCAGCGTCGACCTCGGCGGCAGACCGGGCGGCCAATAGCAGCCTCGCGGATCGGGTGAGCGTGCCAAGCATGCCGTCGGTGTAGATCTTGAGCTTTTGCACGGGGTCGGGCTCAGCGAGGATCCGGCGCGCGCGCTCACGCTGGTAGATCGGCGTCGGATCGGTATCTCCTGCAGTCGCATAGTGAAGGGCGGCCCTCACCATTCCCGGTTTGTTGCCGAACGCCTTGTACACGGTCGCGTCGGCAACGCCCGCGCGTTTCGCGACCAGTGCGAGGCTGGTTTCCGCATAGCCCAGCTCGACCAGGAGCTCGATGGCGGCGTCGAGCATCGCCGTGTGATTGGCGCGGGCGCGCTCTTGACGGCGCGAAGCGTCGTAACGGCGGCGCTTGACATCAGCCACAGACAGGTAGAATCTCCATTTCGATAAAATGGATCATATCGAAAGTAGAAGGCTGCCTGCGATGTCCGCAACGACGTGGGGGAAATCCGGCCTGCGAGCACTCAAAAGCATCGGAACGCTCAAACTTGTACTCGCACGGCCTCGCATTGGCCAGACTAAGGCCTGCGTCGGCATTCGACCGGGGAACCTGCCGTGACAGCGAACCGAGCTCCAAGGCGCGCTTCGGTCTTGCTGGCGGCGAGTGGTCTTCTCTTCCTCGCTGGTGTGATCATCCATCCCCATGCACCCAATGCCCAAGACATGGCCGAGGTGGCATACACCCAGACCGGCCAGGCCGATTGGTGGCCGGCGCACGTGCTGCTACTTTCCAGTTACGTGCTTTTTGCGGCTGCCCTCTTCAGCATCTCAGGCCTACAGGGGCTGTCATCCCCGGTTCGACGAGTGATGCACGTCGCCCGGCCGATCGTCGTGGTCTGCGTAGTCGCGATGCTCGTCCACCTTCTGCTGCCTTTGGGGCGCGACAGCGTTGCGAATTCGCAGCATGGTTGGGCGTTCTGGGCGAAGGATGTCGTTGAAACGGTGGATGGCGTGTGGGCTCTGTGCGTTGCCGCCATTGCCTGGACGCTTGGGCGTGCCGGGATCCTGGGTCACGGCATCACGGCGCTTCTGGGCGTCGTCGGTGGAATCGGCTTCGCGCTCTTCTCGTTTCTTGTCCCTCTGACCGACGTGGTGGTCTCGATGGAATTCACTCGGTCGCTCCTACACGTAGTGCCCGTATTCGGTCTCCTCATCGTCGCCTGGGCAGTTGTCGCCGGGAGTACTGGCTTTGTACGCGCGCCGGTCGTTGTCGCTGATGAGCACGCCGGGTGACGTAGAACGCCCTGGCGTTGGGCATGCGCCCCATTGAGTTCGATGAATGGTAATGACGTACTGCTGGGTGATGGAGTTTCCGTCCGGTACACGGTCCCGAGCAGGGATTCGGATCCCGGGCTAAGGTTCCAAAGACCCATCGTCACTAGGGGCGCCTGCGTGGCTGGCCCAAGATTATTACAAGCAAACATACATCCCCTTCACTGTGTCTTCAGTGGTGGGTTCACGCAGGACATAGCGCCTCTGCGGTTCGGTGATTGGGCAACCAACCAGGCGTTGTTCGCTGGAGCTTCGCCCATCTGGCGGGACGAGAGGGCCACTCCTCAGCTCATCGGCGCATGTACAGTTGAGCCATGGGGCAAGCCGACACCGATCCATGGGTTGTGCCGCCGGCTCGATATTCTCGGGCGAACGCCAACCCGGCTGAAAATCTGTAGCGACCAATTCTCCGTCGCCCAAATGGGCGAGATGGATAGTGGCTCGTTCCGGAGAGCGCGTCTCGTCGAGCATTGAGAGTCACGCATCTCAACACTTGGCATCTTTGAAGCGGTTCCCTTCGCGCTCGGCACCTCTCAGTCGCGCTCCGAAAGCGTCGCGTACATGCCTTCATATGTTCTGGCGACGACAAGGCAATGGAATGCAACTTCGCGCGGCGTCACAGGATTCCCCGCTCGCTCCCGCCAACGGGACACTGCCTGAAGCGTGGCCGAGCGCATTTCGTCAGGGCTGCTGTCTGTCGATAGGCCGAGACGCTCCGCAGGCGCCCCATGGGCCAGGACTCGCTCGATTTCAGCCGTCTCGCTCTCTGTGAACTCCACATCGCCTGCCCGGACGGCATGTAAGAGCCTCAGCTCTGCCAGTCCGTGGGCGGACCCAGCGAGTTGCTCCACCTTTGCCAGCAGATCACTTGCGGCCAATGGGCTGCGGGTGCCAAGTTGCATGGCTATCGCTCGCAATGACGCCAGCCCTGTGCTCGACTTCAACAGAGCCGCAGACTCGAGAAGCCGGCCTTGAAGGGCAGCCCGAACGTCCGCGATTCCAGAAACAGCCTCGAGTTCGCGAGCCAGCTCACTTGCCGTGGAAGAACCCCGACGTTCCACCGCATCGACCGCGTACCTGATGCCAAACATTCCAAGCCGAAGAAGGAGATTGCGTCGAACCAGCACATCGGGGCCACCCACGTCGGGAGCCAGAAAGTGATCTGCGGAGAGGAGAGCTTCCTTCTTCTCGTCGGCTGGAAGCAGCGCTACGGACCGGACTGCCGCAGACTCGTCTTCTGTCAGGGTGGCCGCGGTCTCTGCCAGTAGTCCCGAGACTGCGATGCAGCCGGAGACCAGCTGTCGGAGGCGCGGCTCCACTGCATATCGCCCCGCTACCGCACGGGCCGACACCATCGCGTCGATTCGCCCGGCCCCCACTTCGTCCGCGCGAGACAACACACCGATCGCGTTCACTGGCGACCCGCCGCCGACAGATTGGTCGGTGAATGCCTCGAGAAAGTCGGCATCGGTACGGTGCACATGGCGCAGAAGATAGATGACCGCATCAGCCTGCGCGGCTTGGGTTCTGTCGACTGAGAAGAAGCTGAGCGTCCGTTCCTCGGCTCCGGTGTCAGTGGACCCGATTCCAGGCGTATCGATGAGCGTGACGTGCTTGAGCCGGGCCGATGGCCACGCCACATCGATGCGATCGAGCCGCTCACCACTGAGCTGTGGAGGAAGTGCATATTCGAGTGCCCCGTCTGGACGCGTGAACGCCAACGATTCTGCCCCGCCGAGACGATCGATTGCGGTGACCTCGTAGTAGCGGCCCCATCGGTACCAGGTGGGAATCTTGGTGCATTCGCCAGCGTCCGTCGGCGCAAGGCGTTCGCCGACCAGGGCATTGAGCAGAGTTGACTTCCCGGCCTTTACACGTCCTGCGATGGCAACCCGCAGCGGATCGTGGAGGCGCATGCGAGTTTCGCGGATAGCATCGAGCGCGGCCGTGTCGTCGAGGTCAGACTCAGCTTCGTCGCAGAGAGCACTCACGGCTGAAAGGAGGCTCGGGTCAGGCATGTTGACCCTGCAGTGCGTCGATTTCGGCGACCGCTTGCTTGAGATTCTCAATCCTCTCGGTTCGCGCAGTCTGGCCTTGCCGAAGATTCAGTTGGAGCGCCTCAAGCGTTCGAGTGTTGGCGGTCATGAGTTCGGCGAGCCTGCTTGAGAAGTGGTCGCGCAGCTGACGCTGGTAATAGCGAGTTCGGTCTCGCATGTCCTTCAGAACGCTGAACTGCGCGTCGTCGAGGAATTGACGAAGGAGCTGTCGCGCTTGCTGCCGCCGGGCATTGACCTGGCGCTTCCTTTCTTCAAAGAGCTGTTTGCCGCCGAACGCTACTCCCAGTCCGGCAAGTGCAACCGTCGACATAGCGAGGCCGGCGAGGCTCGCCATCATCCCGAATACGAGAATGCCCCCCTGTGCGCCTCGCAGCCCTGCATAGCCGGTTCCGGCATAGGTTCCGAGCGTCGGGCGCTCGAGGTGCTTGCCGCTCCATAGTTCCTGAATGTCGGTGAGCGAAGCATTGGTGACTGTCGGCACGAAGTCGACGCCTTCATCGATGAGGAGTGTTGCGATATCCTCACCAACTTTTCGAGTGCCCGCCTCCAGTGTTGTGAAAAGGTCTGTGGCTGCGGACGCGACGCTTTCGCGAATCTCGGTTGCCAGCTCCTCCCAATGCGTCAGCGGATCTTTCTCGTCAATGGAGTCTTCTACCTTTCGCAGGGCGTTTCGAATGTCGGCCCGGAACGCATGCTCGGCATTGCCGGTAAGGTCTGCGAAACCATCGTTAAGAACCGTGAGCCATCGTGCGCCGCCTGCTCGCAAGCTCTCGAGTCTTTGGCGCGCCATGTTGACGCGCGCGATCTCGGCCTGCACCGATTCAGGGTCTTCGAGCCCCGCGAGTTCAGTGATTGCGCTGCTGCGAATCTGCGTCAGGCATCGCGATGCCTCTGCTTGCGCGCGTTGACGTGCCATCTCCTCTGAGCGCAAGAGGACCTGCTGGTCCAGCCACTGCAGCAGCGCAGGATAGCGTGACTCGTCGTTGAGGTCCGAACGACTGGAAACAAAGGCAGCCGTGCGAAGTGTTGAAGAGACGGCAAGCATCGGCGCCGCGATGCCGCTCCGAGACAGGAGCTCGGCGTTTATCTCGGCGATCCGGCGCCATTCCGGGTAGAGGTCGATCTTCGTCACGACTACCAGTACCTTCGCGCCGGTCTCGATGGCCCGCTCGAGGAACCGCACTTCGTGCTTGCCGAGCGGGGCCGAAGCATCCGTCACGAGAAGGAGCGCATCGCAAACTTGGAGGTAGGCGAGTGTCATCGAGGTGTGGCCAGCGTGGAGCCCGCCGATGCCTGGCGTATCGACCAGCGAGATACCGTGTTCGAGAAATGCGTTCGGAACGCGAAGATCGACGATCGCCACGCTCAAGATGTCGCTCTCGGCTGCGGGTTCCGAGGAGCACCCTCGCGCGGCTTCGAGCTCCATCTGTACGGTGCGGCTTCCCGAGGCTTCGCGGAACGTTACGAAGGCTTCGGGTGTGCTGCTATTGCTAAGCAATGTCACCGCCGCCGTGGCGATGTCGTCGTCTACCACGCAGATGTCTTCGCCAAGTAGCCCGTTGATCAGGGAGCTCTTTCCTTGTTTGAACTCGCCCACGACACCGATGACAGAGCCATAGGTGTCGAGTCGGGTGCCGGCGCCGCGCAGCACGGACACGAGATCCGGACGGCCGAAATCCTGGCATATGGACGCGGCTCTGCGGAGCAAATCCCGCAGGCCGTCCAGAGACTCCACCTGGTTCACCGGATTATTGGTCACCGAGTCCCCCCGAACGTCGGGTTAGAATACCGAGGCGTCTGACGCAGGACAGGTGGCACGGATTGGGCTACGCACTTGGCATCGACCTGGGGACAACCTTCTCCGCTGCCGCAATCGCTGAGGACGGCCGCACTGAAATTGTCCAGCTCGGTACGCGCCAGGCGACGATTCCCTCCGTCGTGCTGCTTCGCGAAGACGGCGAGGTGCTCGTTGGGGAAGCCGCGGAGCGTCGAGCAGTTGCGGAGCCGGGACGTGTAGCGCGAGAGTTCAAGCGACGGTTGGGCGATCCAACGCCGCTGATTCTGGGCGGAACTCCGTACGGTGCGGAGGCCCTGATGTCGTATCTCCTGCGCTCGGTCGTCGAATCTGTGCGCCAACAGAAAGGCGAAACCCCGGAGCTCATCGCCATCACCCACCCCGCGACATACGGGCCATACAAGCTCGACCTGCTTCGCCAGGCAGCCAATCAGGCCGACATCGGACCGGTCACGTTCGTTGCGGAGCCGGAAGCAGCGGCCGTCCATTACGCGGAGCAGGAGCGTGTCCCTGTCTCGGCCGCAGTCGCCGTGTACGACTTTGGCGGTGGCACATTCGATGCCGCCATCGTGCGGCGCACCGAGTCCGGCTGGACATTGCTTGGGGACGGTGAAGGGCTGGAACGACTCGGAGGCATCGACTTTGACGAGGCGGTCTTCGCACACGTCCGCCGGTTGCTTGACGGCAAGCTCGAAGAGCTTCCCTCCGATTCGCCGGGCGCCATAACGGCCGTTAGCAGGCTGCGGTCTGATTGTGTCCAGGCAAAGGAGAGCCTGTCCGAGGACACCGAGACGACAATCCCGGTGCTCCTCCCAAATGTCCAGACGGATGTCCGCCTGACTCGCGCTGAGTTCGAGGCGATTGTGCGGCCAAGGATTCGAGAGACCATCGCCGCGCTCGAACGAGCCGTACGCAGTGCGGGCCTTCGGATGCAAGACATCGACCGGATCCTGCTTGTTGGGGGCAGTTCTCGAATCCCGCTCGTCGCACAGATGGTTCGCGAGGCAACAGGCCGGCCCATCGCTGTTGACGCCCAGCCCAAACATGCGATCGCGCTAGGGGCCGCATCCATCGCCGCGCGTGAGTCCACCGAGGCTACCGTCGAAACTCCCCCACTCGCTTCGGCAGTTCCGGGCGGGGCATCCGATGTCGAGGCACCGGTAGAAGCGGCGCCTCGTCCGTCGAGCGACATGCCACCAGAATCGCGGCCATTTGCGTCCGAAGAACCTCCGGCCGTTGGCCAGGCGCCGCCTCGTGCCCCGGCGACAGCTGGATGGAGTCGCTCGACGCTGTTCGCCCTGGTCGGAATCCCAATCGTTGCGGTTGCCATCGCCATTGGAGCCTTTGCACTCCTCTCCAGATCCGATAGTGCAGAACCGGCAGACCCGGGCACGCCGGCAACCGAGACCGCGGCCCCTGATCTCACCCGCACGGCCGCCGCCGGAGTAGCCGTCACGTCAACGCCAGCGCCAACGGTCGTCCAACCCACCGCAACACCGACGCTTCCTCCGCAGTCGGCTGCGATTGCCGGCATTACCACCGCCAACGGCCGGTACGTGGTGGAGTTCACGGTGCGCGGGTTCGAACCAGACATAAATGACGTCCACGTCCATTTCTTCTTCAATACCGTGTCGCCCGAAGATGCGGGGGTGCCCGGCCAGGGCCCGTGGATCATCTATGACACCCCCAGTCCATTTACCGGGTACGCGGAGAGCGACAGACCCACCGGGGCCAACCAGATGTGCATCCTCGTCGCAAACGCGGACCATTCCATCCGGCTTGGGACCGGCAACTGCTGGCAACTGCCGTAAGCGCTTCGGACATCTCCAAATCCTCGTAGATGAGGCGCTGAAGAGCGCCTTCCGCCGGGTGAGGGCGGCTGGCACGAAGCCGGTGGTATAAAGCAGGCCGTCAGGCGGCACGGCAATCCTGCATTCCCTGCCGTCCCGGGCTATCGCGCGTTAATCGAACGGATCGTCATCGTCATCGTCGTCACTGCGGTCGGGCATGCCATCGTCAGCTGTGATGGCGTGGATTGGGCTCGCAAACGAAGTGAATGCCGCTCGTCCGGTAAACCCATCGGTGTCATCGGCATCGCCTCCGCCCTCGGCTGGATGGTACTCATTCGGGTCGAACGCCTGGTAGTTCGTACCCGGCGGGGAGTCTTCATTTGTCGTCGAGACGTTGACTGTGCCAGAGATGCTGGTCGCAAAGGGCTGGTCATCGGGTGGATCATCGGGCTGGTCGTTTCCAAAGGCCGTGGTTGGATCCGGAGCCGTTCCGCCCAGGGTCGGGTCATCCAGCGGCGAGTCCGTGTACGGCCCCGGCTGGCCATCTGTAAGTTGATCGGGCGGCGGATCCGTGTACTCGCCTTGGTTGCCACCGAAGACCATAGCCCCGGGGCCGCCGCTTGGGCGATCGTCGCCCAACGGTCCCGGCTGGCCGACACCCGGTGTACCCCATTGGCGCGTTCCCGACCCATCCCCCCGGTATTCGCTGTATCCACCGTCCTCGGGATCGATTGGCGTACGTCCGGCGCGCAGCCACTGCTGGTAAGCCATAGCTCGATCGAGGTCCTCTGGCGTTGGCTGGTAGTTGTCGCCGGTCGGATCTTCCGAGGTTGAGACGCCGGGTTCCTCGCCGCCCGCCGGACTGAATCACTTAGAATCATCCGGTCCTCCACTCGATTGCCGTCGTCGTCATAGTCGACGTCATCGATCCGTGCCCGTCGGTGTCATCGGAATCTCCGCACGTCATCGATGGTTGGCGCCCGCTCCACCACTGACTGAACTGCCCTGGTGTCGCCGCCGCTTTCGATCCCGAGCCACTTCCGGTGCTCGATCCCACGGCGCTTCCGGTGCTCGAAGAATCCCCATCGTCGTCGTTGTCGGATCCCCCGGGTAGTGTGCCCGGAGTAAATGGCGTGAATTCGTCACGGCCGGGAGATCCACCCGTTCCACCAGCGCTCGAGCCGCTTCCAGAACCCGTCCCAGAGCCAGAACCGCCGCTTCCGCCGCTTCCGTAGCCCGAGCCCTGCGTTCCCGCACCCGTGCCGAACCCCGGCGATGTGCCACCGTGGTTAGTCCCGGCAAACATATCCCAGGCGCGAGCATTCACATGGTTGGTCGGGTTCAAGTCTGTCGGATCGTGTTGGGGGCTCTCCGGGGGTGATGGAGTGTCGTCCGTCGGCAAGACGTTTGGCGGAGGTTCCTGCCCGGAAGAGCCGTCATACCGTAGGTCCCTAAGTTGACCACGCCCGAATGCATCATCTTGCTTTGCGACGTCGAACTGGTCCGCCCCATGCAGTTCATCCTCCTCGTGCATGAGGTCGAGCATCTCCTGGTTCCCCGACCGGACTGTGCCCGTATTGATGTCGGGCGGTCGAGTCATCGGCGTTCCGTCGTTCCACCAGTCTGTCAATCTCTGTCCGGTCGATCGCGACCCCGGAGCGGGGACGATGAGCTGGCCTTCGTCGGGAGTGCTAGACGACTCGCTCTGAGGCCCCGACGTTCCTTCCTTATCCTTGGCTCCGTCTTCGGCCTCCTGCTGCGCGAGGAACTCCTCGACGGCCTTCCTCCCCCGAACAGTTTCCTCGCCGTACAACCAGTTGTGGTTCTCCGAGGTACCGATGTTCCTATCGCGCACTGCCACCCAGTCACCGTCGTCCTCGCTTTGGTAGACGCGAATCTGCCCCTCGAATACCTCCACCTTGATTGGCGCGTGGCCCGCTGATTGAGCGGGGTCTTCGCCCTCCCCTTCCCCGTCGTCGTTTTGTGGCTCGTCCTCTCGTTCCCCCGCCCCACCGCCAGATCCCGAACCGCTGTCGTCTGCAGTGCCGTCACTCGAATCGTCGGACGAAGCAACCGGTGCTGCCTCGTCTGACTGCCCGCTGTCCGTCCCTGCTTGCGATCCTCCGCTACCTGATCCGCTTTCGGCTGCATCTGTGGGGTCGGTGTCCGTCGAAGCGTTGTCCGCCGCCCACTTCTTGAGCTCATCTACCTGCCTGTTGGCCCACGTATCTATGCGGGAGTCCATCCGATCGCTTGCGCCGTTGCCAAAGATCCCGTCGATTGCTGCATCGCCGAGCCATTCGTGCCAGGTCCCCGACCGGTTGCGACTCTTCGGTTCCTCGTCAGCCATTGTTCAGTGCCTCATTAGTCGTTATGCCGAGCATTAGAGTCTGAGTATCTGGCTCCCCGCAATGGGGAATGGGGTACGCCGAGTACCCATCGCGGCGACCATGGTCCCGGCGATTGGACCATCCGTCGCTGGCTGTGGCTCCATGGCTGTTGCTCGGTCGCCGCAAACCGGCGGCCGGGTCAATCGGTAGCGGCGTGTTGTCGCACATGGGTACATTTCGTACCCGTTTTCGCATTCCATCCTCCGACGGCCGTCATGCAGTCTGGGCGTTCATTCCACGCTGGAGACCGCCCTCGTATGGCCGAACGACCACCTGCCAAGAGATCCACTCTGGACAGCCGTATGGTTGTGGCACTCGTTGCAGCGTTGAGCGTGATCCTCATCCTCGTCGTCGCGCTCGTAGCCATCCTCACTCGGCCCGATGGCAACGCTGCCCCTGCGGCGCCCGCCTCAGGTGACACGGCCACGAACACCGTCGCTGGCACTCGTACCGTGACCGCCGACCAGTCGGGCGCCACATCGACCACAAACTCGGGTGCGAGTGAAACCCCCGTAGCCCCAACCTCCTCCTCCACTCAACCCCCTCAGTCGGGCGCCCAGCCCGCCGACCCAACCGCCGCTGCTCCGGGAATCTCGAACGCGTCGGAATCCACCAGTAAGTCGCCGACTCCAACACCCTCCCCGACGCCGACGAGCACCGCCACCAAGACTGCAACGCCGACGAAGACCGCTACCAGCAACACGGGGAATGCGTCACCAACCAAGACTCCCACCAAGACCCCTACGAAAACGGCAACGTCGACGCCAACGCGCACCGCGACCCCAACGCGGACTCCGACCGCAACTCCCACGTACACAGCGACTGCTACATACACCGTCACGGCGACCTACACGGCGACGGCGACCTACACGCCGACCCCACCACAGATCGCCCCTCCCGATGCCGGCTTCAACACTCCTCTGGACATCCCACTCGATTCCACGAAGTCAGTCACTGACTTCGTGTCGTACCCCGGAGGCGACACCATCGACAAGGTGCGGTACTCCGTCACCGGGATGAATCCGAACGTCGCGCTCTCGGGCGGCCGGGCCCGCCTCATCATCTCTGCTTCATGCTTTGGATCGGGCATCGAGAACATTCAATTCTTCACCGGCGGGCAGACATATGCCTGCGGCCAGACCCTGGTCGACCGCGAGGTCACAGCCGATTCGGACACTGGGACGATCAACATCACCGCCGTGGGTGGGTCCGCGACTTACGTCCAATGGGTGCTCACCGGCACGGCGACGCGCGTGAATTGACACGATAGAGGCCATCGCGCTCACGCAATCCGCCCCTGCTCCGGCGTTAAACAGGCAAGTCGCGCAGTCGTTCCAACCGTTGCCACGTCTCTGCATCCAGCGGGATGTAGTCCTGGAATGTGAAACCGTCGAGGTCGTTTGCCGTGGTCACGAGCGCCTCGAACCGCAAGATGCCCACCGTGGGATGATCCCACACCACGTTGTAGCTGTAGCGAATCTTCGGATATTGCGGCTCCACCGCCTCAAAGAGTTCGAACGCATGCGCCACCAGCCTCGGATCGCCTCCCATGAATCGTGTCATTGCGGTGGAAACCTGTGGGTTCGAGCCCTCCGGGCTCGCCTGGGCGCCGCGATGGTGGCCCTTCATTACTGCCAGCCCGACGCTGACAAGTTCGTCCCAGTTCTGAATACGAGCAGCGAACTTGGGGTCCGTTGCCGACGCCACGATGTTTCGGTTCGCCTCGTCGTCGAACTCACGAGCGGAGACGCCCCAGACTTTGAGCATCAGATCGTTCGCCGCGAACACCTCCATCATTTCGCCCAGCACGTAGGCCGGCCATCGCTTCGCCTGTATCGCCTCGGTGGCCTCTGTCAGCGTGTACCAGTAGTCGTCGCGGTCGGGGCGCAGATCCTCCGCATCGGTCGCGAAGCCTGCAAGTTCGAGAATCTGTGTGCGTTCGATGCGATCCAGCCCCAGAGCGTTCAGCAGGGCAACGAGCAGGCTACGGGACGGACTTCGACGGGCCATCTCGTACGCCTTGATGCTGTGTTCGGAAACCCCGCTGATTGCGGCAAGGCCACGCCGTGAGAGGTGCAGGCCCTTCCGCGCGTCACGCAGCAACGAATACCATTCAGGCGACGACGGGTCGTTCAACCGGTTCGAATTTGGAGGCACGGCGCACCCGGTTCAGTGTTAGTCTGGACGCGCGGGGGCGCCGGATGGCGGGACTTTACCACAGGCGCAGCCACGGCCATTGCCAGAGTTCCGCGTGATGTGAGCCATTCCATCGGTCCTGCGATCGCCGACGACGGCGTGGGTTGGTATCGACTCTGGATTTATCACACGCGGGCATACATGCCCGATGTTCGTTCAATGGTGATAACCCGAATCTGATTCGGGATTTAGTTCTCCCACCACAGGCGAAGCGGAACAACCTGCCCGTCGACCGGATTACCGAAGTGAGGGTGCTGGACCGCTACTTCTACAGCTAGATGCTAGTGGCGATGGTGCGGCCGCTGCTGTCCGCACCATCGCACCGCCGGTCCCTAGCTGTTGCTGGTAGCCAGCCGACCCGTCGGACGCGTTGTCGCCGCTACCCGAGTCTCCGGTGATGGCCCCCATCCCCAAATGTTGAAAGCGAGGAGCGCATGGCACCGACAAGATCCGTACTGGTCGTCGGAGGCACAGGGCCTACCGGTACCGCCATCGTGCGCCGCTTCATCGATGCGGGGTTGCACGTCACCGTGTATCACACCGGACGTCACGAGGGCGCCCTCGCCAAGGAGGTCGAGCACATTCACGGCGACCCTCGTTCGGCGGAGGACATTCACCGGCAACTCGAATCCTCACAATGGGACGTCGCTATCTGCACATCGGGACGACTCCGCCTGCTCGCGACTGAGCTGGCTGGCAAGGCCACCCGCCTTGTCGGCATTACTGGCCAACCGGTGTACCGGGGAACTATGCGGCCGACGCCGGAAGGGACCGTGATGGTGCCCGTCCCTGAGACCGCCGACCGACAGTCCGACGCCGACAACTACACAGGAAGGGTCGCCATCGGTGAAGACCAGGTACTCGAACAGCATCGGCGCGGGGACTTCGAGGGTGTCATCGTTCGCTACCCGGGGGTCTATGGGGAGTATGGCCATCTCAATCATGAGTGGGCCATTGTGAAACGGGTGCTCGACGGCCGAACACGTATGGCGATGCCGAACGGTGGGGCCACGTATTTTCAACGCGGATACGCCGAGAACCTTGGACAGCTGGTGTTCCTTTCGGCAACGCGAGCTGAAGCAGCGGGAGAGGTGTTCAACGGAGGCGACGAACGGGTGATGAACGGCCGCCAAGTCGCTCAGGTCATCCTCGATGAGCTTGAGTACCAGATGGAAGTCATCGACATCCCGTCCAGGTTTGTACCGGGAACCTATCCACTCGCCCAGAAGTCGAGCATCGTGCTGGACATGTCGAAGGCGCGCGAGCTGCTCGGCTATCGGGACGTCGTTGATGTTGAGCAAGCCACCCGACTGACCGCGCGATGGTTGCGGAACAACCCGGATGTGGGACGAGCCACCAATCCCGCTTTTGGCGGTTCGCTCGAGTACGAACACGAGGACCAAGCACTCGACTGGTACATCGGGGCCACCGCGCAGCCACCGCGCTGGTAGTCGATCCGGCTAGTCCGAAATCAGGATCGCGCCTTTTTGGGACAGGGCCTGTAGTTCGGGTTCAGCTAGGCCAGCTTCGGCCAACACCTCGCGCGTACTCGAGCCAAGCACCGGTGACGCTCGCTCTGCACGCAGCTCGGTTTTCGAGAACTTCACGGGGGGAGCCACAACCGTCAGGTCCCCCACCAGATCGTGGTGAAGGCGGACGAAGTACCCGTTTGCTAGAGCCTGCTCGTCCGAGAGCAACTCATCCCTCAGGCGCCCCGGCGCCGACGGGATGCCTGCCCTGTGTAGGAGGTCGAGCCAGTGTTGTGTTGGCTGCGTTCGTAGCTTCGCACCAACCGCCTCGTGCACGTGTCGGACGTGCGTCCTCGCATCGTCCGGGAGCCAGCCCGGCTCGGTTACCCAGCGATCTTCTTGTCCCACGATCTCAAGGAGCTTCCGCCGGTTTGCAGTGCCAGGCGCGGCGACAGCGATGACGCCGTCTGCCGTGCGGAAGAAACCGTAGTAGGCGCGGTTGATCGCATGTGGCACGAGCTCCGCGCGGATGTCGACCACTTCGTCCCACGGAGCCCCGTTTGCGAGGGCCGACTTTGCCCGGTTCAGGTACTCGGGTCGCCAGTCGTTGTCGATCACGTCAACGTTGTTGACCGAGTTGTTCTGCAGGACAAGCGACGCTTGCAGAAGCGAAACATCGATGCGCTGTCCATGGCCCGTCAGCTCGCGATGGTAGAGCGCCGTAGAAACGCCCCAAGCGAGCAAGAGCCCCGCCGCGTAATCGATGATCGGGTTCTCCAGGTCGGTTGGTCCATCCGGCCCGTTCGGGGCTAAGCCCGTGTAAGCAACCATCATCAGGTCCATACCGGGGTCGCCAGCTTTTGGCCCTTCTCTACCGAAGGCGGTGTTTTCAGCGTAGATGAGCCGATCGTTATTTGCGGAAAGCGAGTCGTAGTCCAGGCCGTAGCGTTCGGACTGTCCGGGGCGGAAATTGGCCACCACGATGTCGGCCTGCCCGGCAAGTTTCTGAATGGCGGCTCGGACGTTCGGCTCGGAGAGGTCCACGGCCACGGACCGTTTCCCCCGGTTCTTGTTCAGGAACTGCCGTCCCTCCCCGGGGATTACTTCTCCGTTTCGTCTCGTTTCGTCTCCCTGGAGAGGTTCGACCTTGATGACGTCCGCGCCACCATCGGCCAGTAGCTGTGCACAGTACGGCGCGGCTATGAACCGCCCAAATTCGACGACGCGCAGACCTGCGAACGGACCTGTCATGTGCCAATCTCCTTCGCGTCGGCGCGTTGGAACATACGCGCATCGCCTTCCGCCCATGCCATTCCCAGCGCGAACTCACGGAAAGCGCGGACTACATTAGATTCCCAACCATGTTCCCGAGATACGAGGATGAAGTCGCGGTGGGGTGGTTGAGCGAGTGGGAATGTGCGCAAGACAGGATCCTCCGGTTCGATGGCGTAGCTCGAAACGATGCCGACTCCCGCGCCATCGCGGATCGCTCGCTTCATCCCCTGGAGTGTGCCGAGCCGGATAGGCGCCACCGGCTCCACGCCGCCCGCCACGAACCAATCGTTCACGAGCGACTGGATGGTCGCCACTGGACGGAGCCGGACTGCTCCCGCGCCAAAGTGGACCATCCGCTCGTTCAGCAGCTGGCGTGGTGTCACCGGACGTTGCGTCAATGCGAACGGGTGATCGCTTCGAGCAAGTCCTTTGAGCTCGTCCGTGAGAAAGTGCGTTTTGTCTAGCCCTGCACGCTCTGCCGGGTTGCTATGCATGCCGAGGTCGTAGGTTCGGTCGCTGACCGCCTCGTCGACCTCTTCCGTCGTAGCGGCGGCAGTGACCGCTACTTCGATGCCCGGGTGGAGCGAGCGGAACGCGACGGCAATCGTCGGGAGTATGAATTCTGCCGAGGTAGTCCCTGCAACCACGCGGAGTTGGCCTCGGCCCAATGACGCGTCGTCGCGAATGTATCGAACGAGATCCTCTTCTTCGTCCCTGGCCGTACGGGCGTACTGATAGACCGCCCGTCCATGCTCAGTGAGGACAACTCGCTTCCCGTGTTGTTCCACCAGCTTGGTGCCGAGGTCCTTTTCCAGCTGTTTGACGTGCTGATAGACCGTCGGCTGCGAAATCTGTAGCCGGGTGGCGGCGCGGGTGTAGCTCTGGGCCTCGGTGACCGCGACGAAGCTGCGGAGCGTTTGGGAGTTAAGGGGCACGTGATCATTCTCTCCGGCAACTATCCATGACGAGACTATCATGCGACCAGGCATGCGAGTTGGCCTGTAACGCCGCCTTCCCTCTCAAGATACTCGCTCAAAACAATGATAATCATAGTTATCATTGCCTTGAACGATAGCAATGACGGAACGTATGCTGCGAACGCAGGAGTTCGTCCGTGTCGCTTCCCCTTGAAGGCTTTCGCATCATTGATTGTTCGACCGTTCTGGCCGGCCCTCTGGCCGCCACTCATCTGGGCGACTTTGGCGCGGACGTGATCAAGGTCGAACTCCCAAGCTCGGAACCTCCACGGTCGAACCCGGTGCGCCTCCACGAAGAGCGAAACAAGCGCTCGGTGATGATTGATCTGCGGTTGCCGGAAGGACAGGACCTTCTTGTCCGTCTGGCGAGTGATGCCGATGCGCTCATCGAAAACTTCCGCCCTGGCACATTTGAGCGCTGGAATCTCGCTCCGGAACGCCTGCTGAACGCGAACCCGCGATTGATCATCCATCGACTCAGCGCCTTCGGACAAACCGGTCCATGGGCATCATTCGGCGGCTACGACCGCCAGGCCCAGGCGATTTCGGGAGCCACGTATGTCACGGGATTCCCCGACTCCGAGCCTGTCCGAAGTGGTTTCGCTACCGCCGACTACATGGCCGGCATCTGGGGATCGTTCAGCATCTTGCTCGCCGCCTACTGGCGCGATGCCCGTGGCGGTCATGGTCAGGTCTCGGATCTTGCGCTCTTCGAACCCATGCTTCGTGCATCCGAAGGCGCTGTTCCGGCGTATAGCTTGACGGGGCGGGTGCGCGAACGGACGGGCAACACCAATCCCGGTGTTGTGCCGGCGGCGAACTTTCGCACGCGGGACGATGTGGTGGTCGCCATCAATGCCAACAACGATCGGCAGTGGGCGCGTCTTGCTCGTGTAATCGGACGTGAAGACATGGCGGATGCCCCGGACTATCAGATGCCCACACGTGTTGAGCACGCGGATGAGATCTATCGGGCCGTAACTGACTGGGTCGCCGCACACGATGTTCGCGATGTCGAAGCGTCCTTGACCGAGGCGGGCGTACCGTGTGCGCCTGTCCTGAACATTAAGCAGATTTTCGAACATCCGATGATTCAGGGCCGAGGTTCCATTACCTCGGTCCCCATGAATGGCGGCGAGGTAGCGATGGTCGACGTGCTGCCGAGACTGTCCGAATCGCCTGGAAAGATCCGCTCCGTGGCGCCGAAGCCAGGCGAGCACACTCGACTGATCCTGCAAGAGATTGGTCTCACTGACGAAGAGATTAAGTCGCTGGCCGACAAAGCAGTCATCGGCTTGCCAACTGAGGAGTGAGCGACGGCACGCCGTCGAGCAAAGTTCACGCGTAAAGACCGGGAGGGAAACATGTACGGAAAAAACAACGAATGGCTGAAGAACCCGCGCACAAGGCGCAGCTTCCTTGGGGGAGCGTCAGCCGCAGGCCTTGGAATCGCCGCGGTTGGTCTTGTCGGCTGCGGCGACGATGACGACGACACCGGAGCCGCCGACACCGCCACACCAGGCGGCAGCGGCACGCCTGAACCGACGGCAACATCGGAAGGCCAGCCGAAAACCGGCGGCACACTCATCGGCGCCCAGACGGCCGACCTCAACATGTCGACTGGTTACCCCTGGGTATTCCTGGCCGAGAACCCCTACATCAACGCACTGCCCGTGGAGACGCCCATTCGGTACCGCGGCAGCCAGGAGCCAGAGATGGTGCTCCTCGACCGAATGGAGTTCAACGATGACCGCTCCGGCGTCGTGATGGACGTTACCCCCGGACTCGAGTTCCACAATGGTGCGCCGGTCACCGCCGAAGACGTTGTGTTCGGCATCCGGCTAATTCAGGATCCGGCTTCTTACGGCGTTACCGGCAGCTTCCAAACGGCCGCCTTCGCAAAGGCAATCACCGACATCAATGTCACAAGCGACACCCAGGTCGAGCTGACGTTCGACAAGCCGCGCGTGAATATGGCTGACTTCTTCACGCAGCTGCCAGTTGTCCATGCCGACTCTTACGGCGACATCCAAACTGGCACGGCAATCGCCGGCACCGGCCCCTTCATCTTCAAAGGTTGGACCCCCGGCCAGGTCGCCACCTTCGAGAAGAACGCGAACTGGCACGGCTCCGACGCCTTTGGCGGACCCTATCTGGACGGCGTCGAGGTCAAGTTCTTTGGCGATCAGGACGCAATGTCACTGGCATACCAGGCCGGCGAACTCGATCACGTCTTTGGCCCCCCGGCCGCAACCGCAAAGGACTACCTCGACCTCGCGTACGTGCCGCCAAAGACCGGACTCACGTACATGGGTATGAACGTCACGAACTCGCAGATGACCGATGCCCGTGTCCGCAAGGCAATCTTCCTCGCGGTTGACCGCGAGCGCATCGTTAATGAGCTCAACGAAGGATTCGGCGACGTCACGGCGCAGCCCTGGCCGAGTTCCTCGCCCGCCTTCGACCCCGACCTCGAAGGCGCTCTGTTCGACCCGGACGAGTCGAAGCGGCTGCTGAGCGAAGCCGGCTGGACACAGACCGAGCCGATCCCGTTCGACCACCGGACCACGGCGAGCTACGTCAACCTCGCTTCGGTGATCCAGCAGAATCTGAGCGACGTTGGAATTGAAGTGGAACTCATCCCTTCTGATCCAACGGCGTTCCTCGCGATTCTTCGGGGCCGCGAGTTCAAGGGACTCTGGGTTACGGCGCACTCGTTCGCGAATATGTCTCCGCTGACCAATTTCCAGCAGACGTTCCCGTATCAGCAGCCCAACATGAGCTACTACGATCCGCCGGAGTATCTCGACATCGTGGCCAAACTCGAAACGATGGATCCGCTCAGTGCGGCAGCCAAGGAACAGTACGCCAGATTCAACGACCTTTGGCTCAACAATCCATTTCTCGTGCCTCTCGCTCCGAATGCCGGCCCTCAGCTGGTGTCTGAACGCGTCCGGGGCTACGGGGAGTTCTTGGTCTCACCGGCAAACCAGCCGGTATTCGCGAACGTCTGGTTCGCCTAGCGCCTTGGCGTCTGGCGACGAAAGCCAAAAGGGAGTAAGAGTCGGCCGATGATCAGTTACGTCATCGGCCGGCTCGCCCAGGCCATTCCGGTGATGATCCTGGCGAGCATCGCCGTATTCCTCGTCCTGCGATTGATCCCCGGTGACCCGGCGGACGCAATCGCGGGCGAGGACGCGTCGCCGGCGCAGGTGCAAGAGATCCGCGTGGAACTCGGGCTCAATGACCCCATCCCGGTGCAGTACGTCCGCTGGGTCGGTGATCTCTTCACCGGCGACCTTGGCGTCTCGCTTCGCACCGGCGTTCCGATAAGCGAACTCTTGCGGCTTTCCTTGCCACCCACGCTCGAACTCGCCGCTGCTTCCTACGTCATTGCGATTGTCATTGGCATCCCGCTTGGCACGATCGCAGGGGTGCGTCCCCGTTCGATATGGGACTGGGGGCTGTCGTTCTACACCATCGGCACGCTGGGGATTCCGAACTTCCTCCTCGGTGTCCTCCTGCTCTGGTTATTCGCCGTCGACCTTGGGTGGCTCCCGGCCAGCGGCCGGGTGTCGTTCTTCGATGCCCCGTTCGACTCCATGAAGCACCTGATCCTGCCTGCGTTTGCTCTTGGCAGCGGCCTGGCGGCCGTGCTGGCGCGTTACACCAGGACTACTGTGCAGGAGGCGATGGCCCATGACTACGTGCGCACCGCACGGGCGAAAGGCCTGGCGGAACGCAACGTCGTCATCCGGCACGTGCTTCGCAATTCCCTCATCCCTGTGGTCACGATCATTGCCTTGCAAGTGGGCCAAATCCTCGCCGGCGCCGTAGTGATTGAGCGCGTCTTCACGCGCCCGGGACTGGGCCGGCTCGTTGTCGACGCCATCCAAAACCGCGACTACCTCATCGTGCAGAGCACGCTCGTCATCCTCGTCGCGATCTTCGTCGTCGTGAACCTTGTCGCCGATGTTGCCTATGGGCTCCTCGATCCCCGAGTGCGACGGCCATGACCGAAGCTTCGGCAGCCCAGCCGCTGGCCTATCGCAACCGTCGCGAACGCATGGTTCGTGAGTCGATGTTCTGGGGCAGCCTCGATCGACTTCTCCGCAACCCCCAGGGCCTTGTTGGATTGATCATCATCTTTGTCCTCATCTTTGCCGCGGTGTTCGCGCCGCTGGTCACGTGGCACGGCCCGAACGTTCAGGACGCCCAGGCGCGATTCCTCGCACCCAGCTTGGATCACCCCTTCGGAACCGATGAACTCCGCCGCGACCTCTTCGCTCGAACTGTCTACGGCCTCCGCATCTCGCTTGGCATCAGCATCCTTGCCGTCACTATCGGCGCAACGCTCGGCATCATGCTCGGGTTCATGTCGGGCTACATCGGTGGGCTCGGCGACACGCTGATTATGAGAGTGGTCGACGCCCTGCTGGCCTTTCCCGGACTCCTGGCTGCTCTCGCCATCGTCACTATCCTCGGCCCAGGAGTTCGAAACGTCGGGATCGCGATCGCGTTCTTCTCGGTGCCCTCATTTGCTCGACTCTCCCGGGCGCAAATGCTCTCCGAGCGCAATCGCGATTACGTAACCTCGGCTCAGGCCCTGGGTGCAGGACCGATCCGGGTTGTGTTTCGCCACATCGCTCCGAACGCCATAGCCCCGTTGCTCACCCAGCTTGCGTTGTTCATGGCAGCCGCCGTGATTCTCTCGGCATCGTTGAGTTTCCTCGGGCTCGGCGAGAGCCCACCCAACCCATCACTGGGCGGCCTCATCAACAGCTCCAAGAGCAATCTCCAGGTCGCCTGGTGGTATCCAACCTTCCCTGGAGCCGTGCTCGCGGCCCTGCTCCTCTCGCTCAACCTCCTTGCTGATGCCGTAAACGACGCGATAAGCCCCCGCTCACGGGCGCGCTAGACGTACCAGAAAGGCGTCCGAATCATGCACTTCAACTTCACGTCCGAGCAGGACAACTTCCGAACAGACGTTCGGTCGTTTCTTCACGACACCCTCACACCATCCTTCTGGGACTATCAACGGGAACACCGGCTACCCGGCTGGTCGCCGGAATTCTCCAGAGCGGCGGCGGAGCGCGGTTGGCTGGCGATCTCGTGGCCCGAGGAATACGGTGGCCGCCAGAAAGGGCCCATGGTCCAGACCATCTATATGGAAGAGATGGCCTATGCGGGCGCTCCCCAGGAACATCATCGGCGGGCAGTTCAGCAGGTCGGGCCCTCGATCATGCTGTTTGGCAACGATGAGCAGAAGGCCCGGTTCCTTCCAAAGATCGCGTCGGGAACCATTAGCTTCGCGATGGGCCTGTCGGAGCCCAATGCTGGATCAGACCTCGCGAACGTCGAGACAACGGCTATCCGGGACGGCGACGACTACATCCTGAACGGCGTGAAGCGATACACAAGCGGGGCACATTACTCCGACTACCTTTGGACCGTCGCACGGACGGATCCCAACGCACCGAAGCACCGCGGCATTTCCATGATCGCCGTCCCGCTCGACGCTCCCGGGGTCGAAGTCGAGCCTCTTCTCGATCTTCAATCGGACCACCACTTCAATTACATCTACCTCCGGGATGTCCGCGTCCCGGCCGGCAACCTCGTGGGTGAGGAAAACAGGGGTTGGTACGTCAACGCCCAGACTATGGACTACGAACGCTCCGGTGGCGCCCATATCGGCTCGTCCCGGCGCCTCGTCGATAGGGCGACGCGCTGGCTGCGCCAAAACCCTCAGTACCACCCCACTCTGGGTCAGAAGCTGCGGCTTGCTGACATCGCTACGACCAACGAGGTCGCGTGGCTTCTCGGTTATCGCGTCGCCTGGTTGCGCGAGCAGGGCCTGTTCCCCAATCACGAAGCTTCCATGGTCAAGCTCCTCACCTCGTCCATTCGCCAGGATGTCCCTCGCCTGATGGTGGAAATCATGGGCCCCGCGGGATTGATGACCTCCGGCGCTCACGATGAAGGCTGGGGTTCCGACTACCTCGATTCTGCCTCGGCCACGGTTGGACAGGGTACGAGCGAGATCCAACGCAACGTCATCGCGACCCGTGGCCTCGGGCTTCCACGGGGATAGCGGGCAGGATGCGTGGACTCTCGGAACGCTGCAGCGACATCGTTCGCGAATACGACAGCCAGGGCTGGCACCGGTCAGCTACGGAGATAGACCATCAGTCTGGCGAGTGGCTGATCGCTCGCCTTCGCGAGGCCGGCGTCCCGGCCACCGCGGAAGGATTCCCGTTCAGCAGGGTCGATGCGGAGCCCGCCACAATTCGAGTGGGAGATACCGTCATTCCGGGCGTCCCACTGAGCGACTCGCTGCTTCCGCTGCGGGGCAGGCCACTCGAAGGGAAGCTTGTTGCTCGTGCTCCGGGACCGGGTGACATCGCCCTCGTGCACCTTGACCGGCACGACCGCGGCGATGAACTGCGAATGTTGCGGTCGAACGGGGCGCAGGCCATCGTTGTCGCGGTCGAAGGTTTCCCGAGCGCAACGACCGTCATGAACGCATGGAACTACGAACGCCCTTTCGGACCGCCTGTCATTCAGGTTCCCGAGGAGGCGTGGTCCACGCTCGAAGAAGCTGAACGGCAGGCCGCGATCGCTAAGCTCAACGTTGTCGCGCGGCGCACCAAGACTTCAGCAAGAAACGTTGTCGGTTCGGTGCCCGGCCACGAGGCGACCCTTGCTCCGCTCGTGGTGCTTACCCCGCGTAGCGGTTGGTGGTATTGCGCAGGCGAGCGCGGGGGAGGTATCGCCGTCCTCGTCGAAGTCGCCCGCAGGATCGCGTCAGACCCGCTGCAACGTCGAGTGGTCTTTCTTGCGACAACAGGCCATGAGCTTGGGTTCGTCGGGGCGAAGCGCTACCTGGACAAGCATCCCGGACTGGCGAGTGGGGCAGAGTTCTGGGTCCATCTTGGTGCCAACATCGGTGCATCTGAGTCGCATCTTGTGGTGCGATCCGCAAACGAGGACCTGCTCACGCATGCTCGCGGGGCAGCGTTTCCGGCGGCAAGGTACGCGCTCACCGACGCGCCTGTGGGCGAGGCCGGGGTTGTTCACGCACATGGAGGGCGGTTCATCTCGCTCGTGGGCGCCGATTTTCCTCGCTTCCATTCCACCGCCGACCGGTGGCCGGATGCAATCGACCCTGATGCGATCGCCGAAAACGTTGAGGCCGTCCTTCGCCTGCTGCGCCGGGCGGATGTGGAATTCTCTACGGACGGTCCAGTCAAGTCATGAAGATCACCGACATCCGGACGTACGTGGTCGATGCCCAGCGGGGCCGCACGTGGCTGTTTGTCGAGGTGCTGACGGATTCCGGCGAGATCGGCATCGGGGAGGCGAGCCAGAGTCGTTTCGATACTGGCGTTTCGCTCCTCATCGAGCAGTGGAAGCCCCGGTTTGTTGGACGCGATCCGGTAGGTCTTGTTGAGCCTCTTAGGACAAGGCTGCTCCACAACCCGTTTGCCAATCGCATCACCTTCGCCGCCTTCTCGGGCATCGAGCAGGCCCTTTGGGACCTCGCGGGGAAAGCGGTGGGACAGCCAGTTTACCGCCTGCTGGGAGGTGCTCACGCGGATCGAGTCCCTTTGTATGCGAACCTCAATGCAGCCAAGAGGAGCAATGCCCCCGATCACCTGGCTGAGGTTGCTGAGCGAGCGGTGGCTGAGGGATTCGGGGCCGTCAAGATCTACCCGTTCGTGTTTCCCGAGGAATCGGGCCGAGCGGCCGGCGCCCCTCTCACGCGGAACGAGATACAGGACGCGACAGATCGCGTAGACGCGGTGCGCCAGTCAATCGGCTCGAGCGTCCGCCTCCTCACCGACTGGGCCTGGAATCTCACACCCGGTGACGCCCGCATGATGGCCGAGCGACTTGAGGAATTTGATCTCTTCTGGATCGAAGAGCCGTACGTATTCGACGACCCCCGGGCCCTGGCCGAATTGAGAAGCCGCATCACACCCCGACTGGCCGGCGGAGAACAGCTCCAAAGTGCTCGTGCCTTCGCGCCGCTATTCGAGGCGCGAGCACTCGACGTCATTATGCCGGACGTGAAATGGCTGGGTGGCATCTCCGAATCTCGCAAACTCTTCGCCATGGCTGAGGCCTACGACGTCGAGATCGCACCCCACAATATGTCCGGGCCAGTCGCCACCGCTGCATCGCTGCATCTCTCAGTGACCACCCGCAACTTCTCAATGCTTGAATACTGCTGGGGTGCCGTCCCCTGGCGCGCCGAGCTCGTTCGGGGCACCGAGCGTATTGAGGACGGACAACTCGTGCTCTCCGACCAGCCGGGACTCGGAATCGGCTGGGACCCGGAGGCGGCCCAGGCGCTCCGCGCGCCTTGAAATGCGTCGTCGCACGCACGGAGGAGTCCCAATATCCCCGGGAGCTTGCATGGCGCGCGACGAACGTACTCTCAAGACGGCGGGATTCAAGAGGGATCGGTCTATCACACGCGGGCATGCATCCCGATGTTTGTTCAGTGGTGATATCCCGAATGGGATTCGTTTTGAGTTCGAAGTCTAGGTCGCTCCGAGTCAGCGCGTAGAACGGCTCTGGTCTGACGATCCTTTCGGCGCGCGCCACCCCTGAGGCCCAACCGACACTCTCGCTCCAGTTCCTCGGACACTTTTACCTTTCGCGACAGCTGCAGCTTCTCCCATCGCTCGACATGGGTGGCGCTTGACGAATGGCCCCGCGCCGGCTTTCACATCGACCGAACAGTGAGCGGCAGCTCCCCAGCGTGATTGCTGGCGGATCGAGGAAGATTCAGCGCGATCATCGCCGCCGGGGGCCGCGACTCCCGGTGGCTAACGGCAGATCGCGTTCCCGGCTGTCCATTCGCTTCGCTGAATTCATCACTGGCGAACATACGTCCCCATCACCGCGTATTCGCGTATTCAGTGGTAGGTTCATTGGCGCGACATAACAAGGCCGCAAGGTTCGTTAACCAGATAGGAATCTCGATGGCCGTTGTTGAAGAAGTTGCGGCATCGGATGATGTGGAGGTCCCAAATCTAGGGGCGGCCGAATCTGCGCACAGCGGAGCGGGGGAACCAATCCCGGGTGTATCCGCCCGTGCGGACGAGAAGCTTCCCTCTCGAACCCAGAGCTAACCCCGTAGGCCAGGAAGCAGTCCAGCCGTCAACGTGGATTGGGGCTTCTGCATGGTTCCCAGCACCAGATGCGACTTGAGACAGTGATCGACGAGGCGGCGGTATCTGTGGCGCAGGCAGTCGAAATGGCTGCCCGATTGCTGCCAGCGCAAGGACCAATTGGAGTTTTCATCCATCACAACACCCTCCACGCGTTCGAAGACCTGCCGTTCGACCAGGCAGTGGTGGAGGGTGGAAAACAATTTGGGTGTGAGCCCTACCTTCAAGCGAGTGAGTACAGGGCATCTATTGCATCGGGCCGTATCAAAGCGGCCGCACTTGAGGCGGTTGCCGACGAGGAGCTTGGTGTCTCTGGCTCGCGGCCGTTGGTGGGGGAGTGCACGGAACTTGCGCTGCTCCTCCGCCTCCTTCGCTATGGCGTTCCCCTGGCTCGCGGTCGGGAATGCCAGTGGTTAATCGAAGAGGGAGGCGCGACAAACTTCTTGCGGCCCGACCTCCCTAAAGAGCCCGGGCAAGATCACCTGCATGAGGCGGAGCACGTGGCTTCCCTCTGGGAGTCGAGTCGCAGGGCAGCATCCCGGCTTTCTGGGTCGATCTCCGGAGATTCGGTGCCGGCTCCGCTTCGCTTCCGCGATCTCCTTCTCGAGTTGACTCATACGGACATTGACCAGTCGGTACACCCGCTGCTCATTCGTCTCGCCGGGGCCTACCTCGACCAGGGAATCGCTCAATGGCAAATGCCGCGAATAGAAGCGGGTTTCCGCCATGCCGTAGGGACGATGTACGAGCATGGATGGTCCGCCGGCCCCGAGCCCTGGGCGAAACGTTTCGCCGAATTTCTCCGAGACGACGTCCTGACCAGCGATGATGACGAGGCGTCGCTCGTAACGTCGCTCGCTGCACTCGGTGTGCCCGAAAGTGAATGGGGCAGGTTTCTGTCGGAGACCGCACTCACCCTGCGTGGATGGTCCGGAATGTTCCGCGCGATCGAGAACCGTCCTGACCGAGTACCGGTCCATGCCCCGCCAGCCCGGCTCTCGTCGTTTCTTGCCGTCTGGCTCCTGGTTGAACGTGCGGTCGTTCCCACGTTTACCAGGAAGGTCCAGGTTCCCGGCGAGACGCTTGCCGCTCTCCGCCTGCGACTGCGAAAAGAATGGAGCCCTGCGCCCCCAGATTCGCCCGACGAAGCTGCCTGGCGCCTCTTCCAGGTTTCGCAGCTAATTGGTCTAACTGCTCCGGAGCTTGATGGCCTTACCGTGGCGGATCTGGTCAACCTGAGCGACTTCGTCGACCGTTACAACGACGTGCAGCTGCGCAGGTTGCTGCACGATGCTTTCGAGCGGTCGTACCACGGAGACGTTTTGGACGCCCTCGCCTCCTACGCCCCCATTGCTTCATCGGCTTCGCCAGCTGCACAGGTGCTCTTCTGCATCGACGAGCGCGAAGAGTCGATGCGGCGACACCTTGAAGAGGTTCTTGGTGATGTGGAGACTCTCGGGTACGCGGGATTCTTCGGTGTCCCCATGTACTACCGCGGACTCGACGACGCGCATGGCAGGCCCCTCGCGCCCATAGCAATCCAGCCTGCGCACGAGGTGAGAGAACTTCCGTCCAGTGATGTCCAGGGCCACGTATTCTGGAGGCGCCTGGCCCACCGGGAGGCGTCACGGCTTCGCGAACAGTTGGCCGGCCGAGGTACGACCCTCGTGCGGGGGACGGTTCTTGCGGCGCTCGGCGGGTTGCTGACGGCGGTGCCCCTTGTAGCTCGCGTGCTTTTTCCCGGGCTCACGGCGCGCTTTCACCGTCGGACTGCATCGTTGCTACGCCCCCATCCCATAACCGGCCTCGCCGTCGAGCGGATGTCGAGCGAGGAGCCAACACTGGGAGAATGGTCCGGATTCACTATTGAGGAGATGGCCGCGATTGTGGCTGGAGTCCTGGAAGATGTGGGACTGACGCGACGTCTTGCACCGCTCGTGGTCGTGCTCGGTCATGGGTCAGTCAGCCTCAACAACCCTCATGAGTCCGCTCATGACTGTGGTGCGTGCGGTGGTGGCCGCGGGGGCCCCAACGCCCGTGCTTTCGCGCACATGGCGAACGCTCCAGGGGTTCGCGCCGTGTTGGCGGCGAGGGGAACACCGATCCCAGCAACGACCTGGTTCGTGGGAGGCGAGCACAACACCTGTCACGACGGGATCGAGCTCTTTGATTTGGCGTTGGTGCCCCCTACCACACAACCGGGCCTGGAAAGGCTGGTTCGTGGTCTCGACGAATCCCGGGCACGCAATGCTCACGAACGTTGTCGACGATTCGAGTCGTTTCCGGGATGGCTGCCCGAGCGACTCGCGCTTGCCCATGTCGAATCCCGCTCGCACGACCTCGCCCAACCGAGACCGGAATACGGACATGCCACAAACGCCATGTGCATCGTCGGCAGGCGCGAACTCACCAGGGGATTGTTCCTCGATCGGCGAGCATTCCTGGTGTCCTACCATCCTGTGACCGACCCAGACGGCAGAGTGCTGAATCGAATGTTGGCAGCGGCAATTCCTGTCGTCGTCGGAATCAATCTGGAGTACTACTTCTCCGTCGTCGATCCAACGGGGTATGGATGCGGCACGAAGTTGCCGCACAATGTTTCCGGCCTCTTGGGTGTGATGGACGGCCCCGCGAGTGATCTGCGGACAGGCCTTCCCTTCCAGATGGTGGAGATACACGAACCCGTTCGGTTGTTGGTTGTCGTGGATGCGCCCCCGGAAAGACTGGCGGGAGCACTGGAAGCCAATCCGTCCATCCATCGTCTGGCTCGGAATGGCTGGTTTCACCTGGTAGCCCGCGATCCGGACAGTCACCGCTTCTGGAATTCGACGGGAAAGAGTTCAAGGAGACCCGACAGGACGAAATACCATTGCGCGAGCGTCGTTCGTCGCGTGAGTGGTATGGGGGCCACCGGGGCCACCTCCCCATCGCCTGCATCGTTCCCACCGTTGGAGCGACTGGTTGATCCACGCGGAGTCGCTTCGTTGGGCTGTGCTCGTCTCCGTGATCGCGCCGGCGACGCTAGTCATCGTGCTTGGCCTCGCTGGCTTGTCCCGGCGAGGTTTGAGCGAGCGATTCATCGGCAATCTGACGATCCTGGCTCTGACCGTCAGCCTCGTGGCGATAGCCTTCGCCAACGTTCTGTTCGCGGCGGGGGACCACCGCCCGCTGCGTCTCAGCGCACTGCCCGAATCCAGCCAACAGACGCTTTCGCTCGATCTCCTGCTCGACGAACGCTCGCTCCTCTTTGCGCTCATGGTTACGTTCGTCTGCTCAATCACGTCGGTCTTCGCACACCGCTACCTCCACCGGGAGCAGGGATATCACCGGTACTTTGTGCTGTTCAACCTGTTTGTCGTTGGCATGCTCCTCATTGGTGTGTCCGGCAGCATGGCGCTGCTCTTCGCCGGCTGGGAGTTCGTTGGCATCAGCTCTGCACTTCTCATTGCGTTCTTTCAGGAGCGACCAAAGCCACTCCAGAATGCTCTGCGAATATTCACGGTCTACCGCTTGAGCGACGCGGCGATGCTAAGCGCAGCAGTCATCGCACAGCAAGCCGTCGGGAGCGGCCGCCTCGACCTGCTGTTCCTGGGCGGCGATGATGCAGTTCCGCTTTCCCACGGTACCGCGAGCGCGATCGCTCTCCTTTTAGTGGTGGCCGCCGCAGGAAAGTGCGCTCAGCTTCCATTTTCTGGCTGGATTCCCCGCGCGATGGAAGGACCGACTCCGTCCAGCGCGGTGTTCTACGGCGCCCTGGCCATCCACGCCGGTGCATTCATGCTGCTACGTGCCGGCCCGCTCCTCGAACAGGCCCCGGTCGTGGAGGCACTTGTCATCGTTATGGCAGTGTCGACCGCGTTGTTCGCGACGGTTGTGGGACGCGTTCAGACCGACGTAAAGAGTGCTTGGCGTTCGCGTCGTTGACGCAGGTGAGCATCATCCTGGTGGAAATCGCGCTCGGGCTGTACTGGATCGCACTGATTCACATGGCCGGGCACGTGCTCTTGCGATTGCTGCAATTTCTCCGGGCGCCCTCGGTGCTCCACGACTTCCACGCGACGATTAACGCCGTGGAGCGTCACGGAGGGAGTCGCGGAACGCTCCTCGGTCAATCATCCCGATGGGGGTTCAGATGCCCCTTTATCGCATTGCGCTGGAACGTGGATATCTCGACGCAAGCATCGACCGCGTTGTTGTCCACCCCATTGTCCGGATTGCAACGGCGATGGACGGCCTCGAGCGGCGAATCTGCTCAACGGTAGAGAGGGCCGTCCGGTCGACCAGCCGACATCTTCACGTTGGGGACCACCAACGATGACGGAGCTTGCCCGCGCGCTACTCTGGTGGACGCTCTTCACCCCTGTGGCGTTGCTCGCCGCCACATTCTTTCTCCGTGCCCCCGGGAGGCTGCGCGCAGCAGCCTTGGGAGCCGCAGCAGTCACACACGGTGAGTGCGGCCGCTCTCCTGGCAACTGGCGCTGGGTCGGAGACACATGGTGGCTTCTCGGGCGCGGTCTTGGCGGCCTGGTGGGATTCGAAGGCTCTCCTCCTGGGTCCACTCGACTTTCGTTGCCGCTCTTCGCCATGGCAGGGCTCGTTCTGGTCGGACGGATGCTATCGCGCCACAGCGAACGTTCTCGTTCGCGAGCGTGGCGCTGTTCCTCGTTGGCCTACCTCTCGTTCGTCCTTGCATTTTCGACCGAGGTGCCGCTGTTCCTGGCTGGCATGGTGCTGGTCAACAGTGCGGTCTTCCTCGGCGAACATCGGCGCCAATAACTGGTTCTCAGTGTTGCCGGCGCATACGTGATGCTCAGCGTTGTCCTGATTGGTGCGGGCGCGACGTTCATGTCGTTCGGTGCACCTTTCTCCGCGGCCCTCAGCCACTTGGCTGGTGTTGGCAGGCATCGCCATTCGAAAGGGCATCGTGCCCGGCCATTCATGGATACCCGACGTATTCGAGCACGGGCGCTTGGTCCCAACGCTCCCCCACAATGCACCTCAGCTGGGCACCTACGCCGCTGTCGTGCTGGTCTTGCCGGACGCCCCCTCGGGTGCCCTCACCAGGCTTTGGCCCGTACTCGCACTTGCGACCACGCTATACGGCGCCCCCGCATCAGTGCAAACTGACACCCGACGAGCGTTTGGCTACCTGTTCATGAGCCAGTCCGCGCTGGTGCTCGTCGGTTTGGGAAGCCAGGTAGAAGAGGGCGTCTGCTGGAAGCCCCGCCGTTCGTATTTCGCTGCCGGTCTCTCAATGACGGGCCTGGGGCTGACCGTCCGCACGGGAGCTGCGCCGAGGTCGCCTCTCACTTCGCGAGCATCACGGAGGCTATGAGCTCATGTGGCCCCTTGCCGTGAGCTTTCTGGTATTCGGGCTCGCCAGGTTGGGATTCCCAGGCACGCTCGGGATTCTTGGGCCAGGAGCTTCTTGTTGGAGGTTCGGTAGAGCGTTTCGCATGGATAGGATTTGTGGTCGTAGCAGGGGTGGCCCTCCAGCGGGTCACGATCTTGAAGATGTACTCTGGCTGTTTTGTGGTGAGCCGAATGTTGGACGGAAGCTCGCGCTTCTGCGCCGCCGAACCTTACCTCGGCGTTTGCGGCCTTGGCAGTTGTGCTCGTCGTCGCAGGGTTGGTCCCGAAACCGCTGGTTGATTCCCTGAACGGCCGCCGCCGAGGCAATCATGAGTGAGCCCCGAGCCTCGGAGATCGCTGCTTCGCAACATACCTTCGGTGGGCGAAGCA
>CAVZEW010000006.1:0-565914 GCA_963774435.1 uncultured Chloroflexia bacterium
AGGATGTCGCGAGTTCGACCCTCGTCTCCCGCTCCATATCCCAGAATTCGTAGGCGGTCTAAGACTTGTCCTCTGAGTGCTGAGCTAGAAACGGTGCTCGTTGCAATCGGTCCGGATTCTGAACCACAACGAGAACGCGGTCCGTCGCCCTCGTGATTGCGTTGTAAAGGAGACGCCGCTGGCGCTCGGCAGACCCTGACACCTCATGTGGCCAAAGCACGTGGCCATCTCGGAGTTACTCTCCGCGAGCTTCATAGCGGAGCCCTCTCCGGACAGAGTCCCTTGCCGTTTCGTGGAACCATTTTGTGGGACAGAGGCAAACAGGCCCCGAAGTTCGAAGGGCGGCCACCGTTGGATTCGCATTTCCACACGTGGTCTAATTCAGTTTGAGTGGATGAGAGGTACCGAAATGGACGGGCGAAATCCAGCGTTTCGAGTTTCCGTGAGCTACATCGACAAGTCTCGCGAGTTCTACGCGGCACAGGGATATGCTCAGCCGTACCGTTGGGCCTGCAACACCGATAGTCCCTTCGTCCGGCTTCCGAAACCGCTTAGCGAATGCTCCGTTGGACTCATCACTACCACGACCCGGCTCGGACCCGGCGAAAACAAGGAGATTGATCCTGAGGAGCGCGAGCCAAAAGCGCCGTATGCAGAGCCCTCCGGGCCACCGCCCGCAGCGATGTACACAGCGGACCTCTCCTGGGACAAAGAAGCGACGCATACCGACGATGTTGAATCGTTTCTGCCGCTCCGAGCGCTGTCGGGGTTCGCGGACGCTGGCCGCATCGCTAGCTCTTCCGACCGCTTCTACGGAGTGCCGACCGAGTACAGTCAGCGCAGGACGATAGAGTTCGACGCCCCGGCGATAGCGCGTTATCTCCGAGACGACTCGGTTGATGTCGCGATCCTGATCCCGCTCTGACCGGTCTGCCATCAGACCGTGAGTCTGACTGCCCGGCACCTCGAATCGGTCGGAATCCCAACTGTGATTATTGGGTCCGCCCGGGACATCGTTGAGCAATGCGGCGTGCCACGCTTTCTGTTTCAAGATTTTCCGCTCGGCAATCCATGCGGCGTGCCCTACAACCACGCGATGCAGCGAACTACCGTGGGGATGGCCCTGGACGTACTTGAATCGGCGACGGCGCCGCGGACGACCGTGCAGACGCCGTTTGTTTGGCCGCAAGGCTCGGCGTGGCGGAACAACTACATGCGCGTCGACGAGTCCAATGCTGAGGAACTGCTGCGCTCCGGACGGGAACGCCGCAAACGCCGGGCCGACCGCACCGCAGCCGGGCGCGACCGTACATCCTAGAGATGCCGAAGCGCGGGGGAGGCAGGCCGGCTCTCACAGCGGTGTGCGCGACGTACATGCGCCACTCCAAATCCGGTAGCGGAAATGCTTCGAGCCCCGATCAGTCGATGAGGGCGCTCAGCACCGGATCGAACGCCGCCTCAGCCTTTCCCCGCATCTCGGCGTCCGTGGCATCCTGGATGGGATGCGGAACGAAGACGCGGGCGACCTCTGGCAGCCCCAGCATCTCTGCCTGCGCCGCCGCAGCCTCGATGAACTCCGTTGAAGCGAGGAATACCGAAGGAATCCCTTGGATTTCGAACCAGGTCGTGTCGTGCACACTGCACGTTGTGCAAGACCCTCAGTCGGCGAGTGCTTCGATGACGAAGCCACACTCCTCGGCGATCCTCCGGCGGAGATCTTCCGGCGCCGGCTTGGTGAAGGTGGGTTTGGCGTAGCGCCGCACCTCAACTTCTGGCAAGCGCTCGGCGAACAGTGCCTCCAGCCGGTCGAGCAAAACGTTCCCTCGCGGCTTCGAAATGTCGAGCAGTCCCACCGTGCCGGTCAGTTGTTCCGGCCGTGGCGAAAGCTGCCGACGAATCGGTTCGCGTTCGTCTGTCGGGTCCAGGATCTTGACTGCGCCCATCTCAGACCTCCTCGATCTTGCGGCTCACAACCATAGAGCCACGTGGCCCGCTCGCCCAGCCCTGGAACACCGCGCTAAATTTCCCGGCGCCAGAGCCAGCGACAACAAGGTGAATGGTATCCGTGCTGGCGAACTTCGGCACCATCGTGTTGAGTTGCTCCTCCGTCGGACCCTCCGGTCCGAACCGTTCTGGCGGAATGCCAGCACCGGAATTGTCGTCCATCAGCAGCTCCCGCATCGGCTTGGCCGACACCTCCTGGATCCGGTCCAGCAACTGCTGCTTGGTCCAGCCGTCGCGGGCGATGGTATCCAGGTGTTCCGGGCAGAGCACCAGCAGCATCTCTTGTGGCCCACGGGCTCGCGGGTGGGCGATGCTCTCCATGACCATTCCGATACTCCCGCCCACCTGCCGGGCGGAGCGCGAGGTCTGGTCGACGATCATGCTTGGCCCGCCGGTCGCCGCAAACAACGTCACAACCGAGTCATCGGGCTGGAAACCGTGATCGACGTGATACGGGTTCCACGGTGACCTCTCTTCCCATTCCGCGAACGACAGCGTGAACTTCGCCGGGCTGCCCATGGTCGAGCGTTCCGTGCCACCTGTCTTGGCTCCTCCAACATTCCGGAGTACCAGGCGGATTGCCCGCCCGATGGTTGCGTTGGCACGGTTCCCCGCCCCAAGCGCTCCCAGCCCTCCGTTCATCCCAATCCGATTCCGGATCGGACCGTTCACCACCATCGCAGGGGTAGCGCCCATGGTCGTCGCGCTCACGCCGTGGATGTTGAACTCATCGGTACACATCGCCTCGACCGCCGTCAGCACCACCGGGAGGTACTCCGGCTTGCATCCGGCCATGACCGCGTTGATCGCGACCTTTTCCACGGTGGCCGGTGCCAGGTTTGGCGGCACAATCGCCACGACTTCCTGTGCATCGCGCCGCGTTCCGCCCAGCATCCGAAGCACCCGTTCCGGAGTCGGCGGCACTACCGGCAGCCCGTCGGTGAGGCCCTGCTCGAACATGAACTCGTGTTCGTCATCCCCGGCAGCGATCTCGATCCTTCTCGCTCGGAGGGGACTTCCCTCAGCTTCTGCAGCCAGTCGTTCGGCTATCCCTGGCTCCACCGATCTCGAACCACAGCCCGGCCGCGATGCCGGGTACTCATCCCAGGCGATGCTCGGCTCCGGCGATGCAGTTATTGAAGCAAGCTCGGCCATGAGCGCTTGCCAGTCCTCCCGCCCAAACCCCACGAAGCTCCTCATCGCACTCCCTTCGGCGTCCGTCAGGAATATCGCGGGTACCGTGTCGAGGTCGTAGACAAACGACACTGCCAGGGCATCGTCATCGAGCATCGGCACCGTCAGTCCGTGCCTCTCGATGAGCACAGCATTGCCCGGCGTGTCCTGGCCGATCGCCCAGACGTCCACCTTGCCGCCAAACGCTCGATGGGCCGCCTCAATCAGCGGAAGCGAGAGGTTGCAGGTCTGGCACTCCTCGTGCACGAAGCACAACAGCGCCGGCCGCCCGGTGGGAAATTGATACTCCGCCCCCGCGCTGTCGGCGAGCACGAAAGGGTGCAATGCTCTCCCAACCCCTACATTCGTCATCGGCAGGTCTCCTCGCGATGCCGGCAGCCTACCACCGTCGAGTGTGGTCGGCGGCACCGGGTTTCGGCTCTCAAGCAGCGAACTCGTTCGGGAACGACGCTCCCTGTGGTGAGGAGTTTATCCCCTGCGCCATGCGCAGCCTGGATTGTCCGGACGTCAGTCATCGAGTTTACGAAGAGTCGGACGGGTATGTTGCCGCGGATAAGGAGCCGAGGAAGGTTGACCCGTGGCAGGCCACCGCGAGGACGCATCGTTTCAGGATCTCTACGGTTACGGCATGAAAGTTCTAATCACGGGCGGCGGTGGCGACGTTGGTATCGCACTCGCCGAGAGACTGGTTTCGTCGATGCACCACGTGGTGGTCTATGACCTCAAAGGGGATGGTCTACCCCCAGGCGTGCGCTTCGTTGAAGGCGACGTGAGGGACTTCAGTCGCCTGGCCGAAGCCGCCGAAGGCTGTGATGCCGGCATCCATCTCGCTGTCCTCGCCGGTGAGTCGGGTGCCGAAGACATCATGTCGGTGAACCTGCTCGGTGCATATGGCTTCTTGCGCGCCGGGCAGAGGGCCTCGTTTCGCAATTCGATTGTCGTGAGCTCAGCTCCGGTGCATCTTGCCCCCAGCGAGTCGGATATCGGCTTTCCGCTCCGCACGTCTGTGGGCAGGGATCATGTCTACGACCTGACCAAGGCGGTCCAGGAGTTAATGGCCATGGACTTCCATTCGCATGGCCAACCCGTGCTCTGCCTTCGGCTCGGTCATATTGTCCTCGGTGAAGCGGGCACAAGTCTTGAGCGATCGGTTTCTCTCTGGGATGAAGACTATTGTCGCGGTGGATGGGTCGCCCTCGAAGACGTTGTTGATGCGTGCGCTTCTGCTTTGGAACTGACACCCGCTCTCGACACCTTCGAAATCCTGAACATCGTGGGAGCCGCGGAAGCCCGCGAACGGTTCCATGTCGGCAGCGCTGAGAGCCGCCTTGGCATCAAGCTGCGATATGACTTCGCTGAATACGAAGAGGGCATCCGGCGGTCAGTACCTGGCGGGGGGCTGGAGCCAGACTGGGGGCCATGACGGTGTGTCCGGCGGTTCGCCCCGGGCGAACACCGCGGTTTCTCCGTGCCGCGACCATCTGTCCGTTATCCAATAGACGCCGGTGAGTGAGCTACAGCCTCTCGCTCACGGAATACCGACTGACCGGCGGGGCGGCACATTGGCGCTCGCCGGCGAGTCCTTCAAGTCTCGCGCCACAGCACCTCATGGCGACGGATCCCACGAGTTCGCAACAACCTTGGCGCGCAGCCACGTGGACTCACAATGAACGGCCACTTTGCCCGCCTTCACACTGCCTTCGGTAACAGGCTCCCGGATACGCATCTGTGTGAACAACCGCTGTGGGAACCACAACTGGCCGCCCGTCCACGGATGCGGCCGAGTGTCATGCAAGTGTTTTTCCGTTGTCCTACACGGGATCTTTTCCAGGAATCCAGCTTCATTGCCTGCTTCCGGTATCCAGGCAGTGGCTGCAGGGTGGCTGTAGCGGGCATGCTCGCAGAGGCGCCCGCGGGGAAGGCCAGCCATGAATGGCAATCAATTCGACAGCCCGAACGATACGGTGCGCCAGCAACAAATCACCGCGCAGATGCCACTCGTCAAGTATTGCGTGAGTCGAATGCACGTCAACAAAGCCCATCTGCTCGACTACGAAGACCTGGTCGCGCACGGGACGCTCGGCTTAATCCAGGCAGTGGATCGGTTCGACGGTGGGATGGGAACAAAGTTCAGCAGTTTCGCTTTGCCTCGCATTCGGGGAGCGGTGTTGGATGCGATGCGCTCCATCGACCCTGTTGGCAGGACCACGCGCCAGGCAGGCAGTCGCATTGCCAAAGAGTTCAATAGTCTTGCACTCGAACTCGAACGTAATCCGACTCCGAACGAAGTTCAGACAGCATCTCACATCACAGAAGGTCGCTACTGGGAGGCTCTCGCTGCGACGGAAATGCGGAAGGTTTCGATCGACGCTACGACCGACGACGGCCTGCGGATCTCGGACAGGCTTGATGACGGCTCTGCAGCGCTTTCGGACGCGGTGGAAAATGAGGACGTTCACTTTGCTCTCGTCGCGGCCGTTCGGTCGTTGTCGGAGCGGGACCGACTCGTCTTACGTCTCTACTACGGCGAGGACCTGACCCTTAAGAGCACTGCTCAAGTAATGCATCTGTCAGAGGCGAGGGTGTCGCAACTGCTGGCTCGGGCATACACCAGGCTTCGCGCAGATCGGTCACTCGCAGACGCGGCCCAACCGGCGGCGGCCTAGTTTCCACGAGGTGTGAACATTCGCTTGATAAATGAGTTACACTTGTGTGAACGACTTCGCTAATTAACCAGTTCAGAACAATTCAGGTAGCGGAGAGCCGGGGGCTTTCTTGCGAATACTTATAGCAGATGACCATCCCATCGTGATGCGGGGCCTCTCGATCCTGCTGACGGCGCATCCGGAAGTCTCCGTAGTGGCGGAAGTGACGAACGGCCTGGATGCGATCACGGAAACGGCACGGCTTCGGCCGGATGTTGTCATCATGGATCTGGCCATGCCGAGGATCGACGGGATCGAGGCCACACGCGCTATCAAGAGCAAATTTCCTGCGATCAAGGTGCTCATCCTCACAGCCTTTGGAGACGCTACCGCCGTTAGCCACGCGATGGCTGCCGGTGCTACCGCGTTCGTGGTCAAGCGCTCAGACATGGACGAGCTCATGCTGGCGCTGCGCCTTGTGATGACAGGCAACACGTACTTTTCACGGGAGCTGGCGGAAAGTCTTGACGTTGCGGAAATCACGCAAACGGCGAAGAGCATTGGCAAATCGGAACACGACCTCACGCCCCGCGAACAGGAGGTTCTCCTGCTGATTGCGGAGGGTCACACGATGAAGTCGGTGGGACAAATTCTGTCCATCAGTCCCAAGACCGCAGAGGGTCACAACCGTCGCATCATGGAGAAGACGGGCGCGAAGAATCGCGCTCATCTGATGCGATTCGCGATCGGGTCCGGCCTGGTGCGATTCGACTCCCCCGCGCCACAGCGGGAGGGCTACCTGTGTGAGGACACACCGCTGTCAGCCGAGGAAACAGTCGCGGGCCGGGGGCCAGGAGAGGATCGTGTCCAGCGCCGAGCCTCGTGAGCCGGATGGGGGTGTCGCCAGGGGCCACGCTCAGGACTCCTTTCAACAATTCTTGAATGCGGTTATCGAGACAGCACCCTGTGCGGTATCGGTCAAGCTGGCCAGCGACTTGAGCTACATCTTCGTCAACAAGGCAGCCCGCGAATTACTCGGCCCGAACGTGGATCTAATCGGAAAAACGGATCGAGATCTGTTTCCCGCTCGGAATGCGCGTCGCATCCAGTCCGACGACGAAAGCGTCGTTGCGTCCGGTGTTGCGGGGCCAGTGATCGAGGAAGACCTGAGAACGAGTCGGGGCGTCCGTACCTTCCGCACACAAAAGATTCCCGTGGTTGGCATGGAAGGCACGCCCGATGTCCTGGTTACCTTCCTGGAGGACGTGACCCCCGCGATTCAACTCCTCGACAACACGAAAATGTGGGAACAGGTATTCGAGCACTCCGGTCGTGGCATGGTCGTCGGGCGGCCGGACGGAACGACGCTCGAGTTGATGAATCCCGCGTTCGCAATGCTCTTCGGGTCCACTCTCGAAGAGCTTTCCGGGCGCCCACTGTTGGATATCTTCGAGCCTTCCGTTCGCGACACTGTTAGCGCCATGTTGGAGTTGGCCCGAGCGGATGGCCAACGCCGATTCGAGACACTGTGCCGGCGGAAGGACGGAACGACCTTTCCTGCCGTCATCGAGGCTACTTCTGCGAAAGACGCAGATGGCACAGTCCGCTACCGCGTCATTCGCGTTCAGGACATCTCGCTTCTTAAGTCGCAGGAGCGGGCGCTGCGCCGTGATCGTGATGAGGCTGAGCGGGCCAATATGGCCAAGAGCCTCTTCATCGGCACACTGAGCCACGAACTTCGGACCCCACTGAATGTAATTCTTGGTTTTGGCCAGGTGATGCAGCTTGAAGACCTCACACCGGCTCAGGCCGAGAACGTTGGACACATAGTCGAGGCGGGAAGGCATCTCCGGGCGGTCATCGATGATGTTCTGGACATCTCCAAGGTCGAGTCCAGGGCTATCGCGCTGACACTCCAGCCAGTACGAGTAGCCACCATCGTTGGCAGCGCGCTGGCGCTCGTGCAACCTCTGGCCGATGCGGCCGGTATCCGGCTCATCAACGAATCGAAGAACTCCAGGCTATACGCGATGGCGGATCAGCATCGGCTGCTGCAGGTTCTTCTGAACCTGGCTACCAATGCCATCAACTACAACGTGCCGGGTGGCGAGGTGCGGGTCAAAGTCGGCCGCCAGTCGCGTACCGTGAACATCTCCGTAGTCGACTCCGGTCTCGGCATTCCGCCGGGGAGTTCCCAACGCCTGTTCGCCCCGTTCGACCGCCTGGGCAGAGAGGGCGGCGAGGTTGAGGGCACTGGCCTCGGACTAAGCCTGTCGAAGGTGCTGGCGGAAGCGATGGGCGGCACGATCACCGCTGCACCGAACGACGGGCAAGGAACAACGTTCACCCTGACGCTCGAAGCGTCCCCATCGAGTGACCGGGCCTTGGGCTCTTCCTGGGCCCTGGCCGGGGTGGAAGGCAAACCGCAACAGGTTCTATTCATCGACGACAGTCTCGCGAGTATCGCGTTGATGGAAGAGGTACTCAGACTCCGGCCACACCTTGGAGTCTTGAACGCCATGCAGGCTGGGATTGGGCTGGAACTTGCCCGGCATCACCAGCCCGACGTGATCGTCTTGGACGCGAATCTTCCCGACCTCACGGGCAAAGAGACCCTTCGCCGCCTGGCAAACGATCCGCGAACGCGCGGCATCCCTGTGATTATGGCCGGCGCCATTGCCCAGCCGCGCGACCAGACGACGCCGCTCGAAGCGCCGTCGTCTGGTCTACCTCACCGAACCCATTCAGATCGCGGAACTGCTCGGGGCCATCGACGCCGTCCTCGGCGTTAGCAAGGAATAGCCGGGTCCAAAAAGCCGAAGGCGGGCCTGAGGGATCTTCACTGGCTGCCGACGCTCATGCGTCAGGGAGTGCTTCTGCCTCCGGGAGAGTCGTTTGTGTTGAAGGACCATGTCATTAGCCGCCTTGCGGCCGCGGCTCTTATCGCCATCTTCATTGTCACGGGAGTGCTCACTCTCAGTAGCGCGCGTTCCATACGTCAGAATCGAGCCCGTTCCGATGAAGCGCGGGTGATGAGTGCCCGGTTCGCGGAGGCGAGTCACCAGGCGGAAGAGGTGGAGAGGTACATCGTCCTCTGGACCGAGAGCGGGGACCCTGTGTACCTCGTGGAACAGAACCGGGCGCAAGAAGCTTTCGCAGCCGTGCTGGATTCTATTGCCCTGACGAACCGACCCGAAGACCGCGAGTTCGCCGATTGGGCCAAACTTCACTTCGGCGAAATCTCTCACGTCTTCGATCGTTTGCTCGAGTCGCCACCCCCGCCGTTCGAAGAACTCCTTGGTGAGTACGCCGTGGCTTACACCTCGCTCTACGAGTCGGTAGCGGCCGGAGACATCGGGGATCCGGCGCTCGCGGAGCAGTTGATCGATCCCGCCGGGGTGACCGACGCCTCGCAGCTGACTTCGAATCCCGTGGCCGTAATCATGTCGGCGAAGGCGGCGGAGCGCGATACCACAACTTTCAAGGCACTACGGGCGATCGGGGCCTCCGAGGAGCGGTTCCGGACCCTTGCCCCACTCTTGTATGTCGTCGGAACGCTGTTGGCTATGAGTCTCCTGGCGATCATGATCCGCTACGGGAAACAGGCAGCCGTGACCGAAGAAACGACTGCACAGTTACGCCGCCTGAGCACAACGGACGCTCTGACGGAACTTGGCAACCGGCGTGGGTTCGACGAGGCGACTCGGCGTTTGGCCACGACCCCGGATGGAGTGCCGGTCTCACTGATCGTGATGGACCTGGACGATTTCAAGGTCGTCAATGACACGTACGGGCACGCTGGAGGAGACGCCATACTGAAGACTTTCGGCGCACTGCTCGCGCGGCTCGCCCCTCCTGGCGTCTCCCGGTTCCGTACTGGCGGAGACGAATTCGCTCTCCTCGCTCATGGGCTCGATGCGACGGCATCGATGGCGCTCGCCCGCAGGATCAGAAGCGCTGCCGTGGCGGAACTCGGCGCCGGCGTCAGCGTGACGGCGGGCGTCGCGATGTTGGACACGCGTGACAAGGACGAGTCTTTGCTTCGACAGAAGGCGGATGCCGCACTCTATGAAGGAAAGCTCCGGGGTCGGAACGTCGTGGTCTTGTACACCGACCAGGAGAGCGTCGTACCGGTCTTCCCGGTCGCGAAGCTCCACGCGGTAAGGAGGCTTCTGGACGAGGGCCGAATCAAAGCCGTGTTCCAGCCGATCTGGAACCTGGAGACAGGCGCGATCTTCGGCTATGAGGGCCTTTCGAGGCCCAACGCTGACTACGGGCTCAGCGGTCCTGAAGAGGCGTTCGACGTTGCCCAGCAGTTTGGCCTCGCAATGGATCTCGACCGTCTTTGCCTGGCAACGGTGTTCGACGCCGCGAGGTTGCTCCCCGAGGAGGTCCGCATCTTCCTCAACCTCTCCCCGTCCTCACTGACCCATACATCCTTTTCGCCCAGGGAACTGGTTTCCCAGTTTGAGGAGGCGGGGTTCTCCCGGGATCGGCTCGTGGTTGAGGTGACCGAGAAATCGCGGGTCCCTCCGGCGGCAATTGCGGATGCAGTTGCATCGCTGCGGGCTGAGGGGGTGCGGGTGGCACTCGATGACGTTGGAGCCGGGAACAACGGGCTGGAAATGCTGCGTCGAGTCCAGGTTGACTTCGTGAAAATCGATAGGACCGTCGTTGTCGCGGCTGCCGAGACCGCAGCGGGTCGGGCCGTCCTGGCGGCGATCCTCGCGTTTTGCAACGAATCGGGATCGTTGGTGGTGGCGGAAGGGATCGAAAACGCGAGCACGATGGCAACGGTGCTTCGCGCGAGCAAAGCTGCCGCGCCCGGAGCTCCCGCGCTCATCTACGGCGTCCAGGGGTTCCTGTTTGGCAGACCTGCCCCTGCTTCCCTGGCGTCGATCGAGGCGCCACCTCTGCTCGCTGCCTGATGGCCACGGGCAGGCACGGGTTCGGGGCCTACTGCACCGTCGGTGGCCGGACGTCGATCACTCCAGCGAATCTCGCGCCACCGAAATGCCTGGCATTGTTCTTACGACCTTGTTCCCCCGGATTCGCCCACATGTCGCATCCGGGACCGACATCGTGGTCCGGACTCCGTACATCGATGGCGGTGTGCTGCCAGGCGCACCCTGGTGCCGCTCAGACGGCTAACGGAGAAGCAATCGAGGGGAGAGCCACCCTCGGCCGCCACGAGCGCTACCGCAAGGATGGCGCCGTCGCCTGCGTCGTTGGCCCGCATCGTCAGCGGTGGACAGACCAACGGTCGATTCGGCTGTTAGGCTGCGCAGAAGCGCGGTGATGAGTCCGCTGTGCGGAAGGACTGAAGACACTGTGCTCCTGCATCCTGCTGAGATCTCAGGTCTGGCTTCGGTTCCTCGGGGCCCTGCCCCGGGAGGTTGCCGTGCGGCCGCGATCGTCGGGCCAAACCTCGAACCGGCGTCAGGCGCCAGCATGTCACGGCGCCTGGAAACACGATCCAACGGGTGATGGCATCAAGACCCGCGACTTCGGATCTGTGGCGTGGCACTGGCCATGTCCTCGTTGCTGACGACGACGAACTCATGAGGATGGTCACGGCGCAGGCACTTGCGACGTTCGGGTTTGAATGCCTGGAAGCCGCGAACGGGCTGGCAGCCGTAGCCCTGTACAAGGCCAACGCCCACCGAATCGTGTGCACGATACTCGACCTTGGGATGCCGTTGCTCGACGGCGCAGGTGCCTTCGACCTCATCCGTGAGCTCGACCCGGGCGCCCGAATCATTATCTTGAGCGGCGTCGAAGAGGATGAGGTTCGTCGAAAGTTCGTCGGGAGGAGCGTCACGGCTTTTGTCCGGAAGCCCTGGGACTTTGCTGGTCTGCGGGAGACCTTGCGGCTTTCGATGGACGCCGCGGCTGATGGAAGCTCACGGGCGGTTGAATGAACGAGCACCCGCCCCTGTGGCGAGACGGTCGCACACTGCGACAGATAAGAGAGCGATGACGGAGGGGTGCTTCCGACGCGGCGATCTGGGGATCGTCCGCTAGTCGCGACCCATTTGGAAGAGAAGGCCATCCGGTGTAGCACAGGGGAACTCCCTGTCCCGGGCTTCAGGCAGTCGCCTGGATCGGCTTCGTCCCATGATGGCGGAGGGGAACCGACGATGACGAGACAATGGGCCTCGCTTCGGAGACTTCAACGAGCGAGTCTGCGATCCTGCGCACGTCGTTAGAGCCACTTGCGTTGGGGTACGACTCGACACCCGGGACGCCGGATTGCATTGCCCGCATCAGCTTTGGATCGTCAGCCACGCGCCAGTTCGGAGCCTGGCCAACCTGTCGCTCGAACTCCAGCTGGCCGAGCCCGCCCAGCATCCCCGCCCGGTTCTCCACGAGAAGAAGGTTGGGAGACGAAGTGCCAATTTGGCCCCTCAACGAGCTGAGGAGGCGACCGGTGTTTTCCACGCTGTTCGGCTCAGGGGTGGTCACAAGGAGCATTGTCGTGGCCATGGAAACCACCGCCTGTGTTAGGTCTGACCATGACCCCGAGGTGTCGACGACGACGTAGTCGAAGACATCGCGAAGTTGCGACAGCACCGCTGTCATCTGTTCGGTGGTGACTGCGTTGATCTCTTTGGTCGAAGCCGGCCCAGTCAACACGGAAATCCCCAACTTCATACCCATCAGCTGTCCGATCTCTTCGGGAGACTCCTTCGACAGGTTCGCGGCTGCCTGGGCCAGGGTCCGGTTTCCCTCGAGATCCATGGCGAGCGCCACGTCGCCATAGAATGGGTCCCCATCGACGAGGGCCACTGAACCGAGCGACTTCTGCTGCAAGGCGATAGCGAGGTTCGTGGCGATCGTGGTCTTCCCGATTCCTCCCTTGGCGCCCAGCACGGCAATGACACGTCCCTTTTGCGCTGGTTGGTCTGCGTTGCGATTGCGCCGTTGGAAGTACCGGTTCGCGATGTCGATGCCGCCTTCAATAACTCCGGCACGCGTCACGTCTTCTATGCACACGGATGCGCCGGCAGCAATCAACCTGGTCCAGGAAGGCCCCACCGTATCGTCCATGATGGCCAGAACCGGCGAGTCCGGGAGCGCGTCATGGATGGCAGCGATGAGTTGAATCGGTCGGGCTAACGGAGAGGTCACGCGGATTACCGTCAGGTCGGAGCTGTTGGTAAAGGCCGTGGCGAGCGCCTCGAGACCATACCCGACGGGCCCGATGATGCGGATTGAGGCAGCCGCCAGGGCTGCACTCACGCCAGGACCAAGTTCACCACCCGGATCGATGATGAGGGCACTTCGGATCTGCATGCTGCACGTGTCGGCTGCGCGGCCCGGATACGCAGAGGCGACAGCGAGGCTGCCGGTCGATCGCCACGATGAATGGGACACCGCCCTTTGAGGGTCCACTCGTTTCAGGTCCAGGCCCAGGAACGCGCCTCTTCCGACGACTGCGCCTCGGGCACTGCCGCCCTGCCTCATCCGTGCGGGTCAAGGGACTCGTGCCAGGAGATGCGGGGTTCCCCGTTCCTACCCTGAGAATTGCGCAGCGGCGGCCGACACATTCATGACAAGCAATGCAGGCAACGCTTGCAATCCACGCGCTTGGGAAGCTGAAAAATGTTCAACACCAAAGTCATCGTTCTCGCCGGAGTCGCGATCCTTGCGGTCGCGGTGATCGGAGTGGTGATGGCGAGCACCGCATCCAATTCCGTTCCTGATTCAAAAGCCGGCGAGGGCCAGGGCACGATCACTGGATACGATATTTCCACGGTCCATTACGAGTTAAACGCCCTCGACCCGTCGATCATCGACGCCGTGACGTTCAAGCTCGATTCCGCCCCAACGACGGGTTCGACCATCAAGGTCAAGGTAGGGTCGTCTTCCAGCAGCTGGTACACCTGTACGACGGTCACCACGGCCGCCACCTGCGCGACCGTGTCACCTGCTGCTTCGGTGGCTGCCGCGGACGAACTTAAAGTCGTCGTCGCACAATAACGTGCCTCGGCAGGGATCTGGGCTCCGATGCGAGTGATATTCACGCTCCTGGTTGTTCTTGTCGTCGCCGCGATCATGTACATGTTCGCTCCGGCGGGAGTGGGTGGGACATCGACCTACGCATCCACGGCCGGGACGAGCATGGAGCCCAATTTCTCAACCGGTGACCTCGTGGTCCTGAAGAAAGGGGACCCGCTGCACGTCGGCGATATCGGCGGCTACCGCAGCGGCCTCACGGGCCAAATCGTCGTCCACCGCGTCATTGCGGAAGCCGGCGGACGCCTGACATTCCAGGGTGACAACAACTGGTGGATAGACACCTACCAACCTACACAAGACGAAGTCGTCGGCAAGCTATGGATCCACATCGGCGGGGCCGGCAAGAAATTGAACGCCGTGCAACCAATGTGGATGCTCGGCGGCCTGGGAGGGATTTTGGGGATGACTTTCATGGGTACCGGACCAATTCCAACTGACCGCAAGCGCCGGGCGAAGAAACCGCCGAGCACTCGGTTCGCCGCACAGCCCATGCAGGCCCTCCTGCTTGGTTTGGTGATCGTCACGGTCGTAGCAGGGGCGCTCACGATCCTCGCTTTTCACGCGGCGTCCACGAATTCGACGGAACGGATCGTTACAGCGCAGCACACTGGAGTCTTCAGCTACGAAGGCCCCGCTCCCCTGAGCCCTGTCTACGACGCGGGGAGAATCATGACGGGCGACCCGATCCTCACGGATTTGCTTCAAACGGTATCTGCCAGCTTCGTCTATAAGCTTGACGCTCCTGAGGCAACCGAACTCCACGGGACAATCGGGCTGTACGCCGTCGTCCGAGATGTCAACGGTTGGGAGCGCACGCTGGAGGTCGCCCCAGCGGCGGAGTTCGATGGGACCGAGGCGAGCCTGAGCACCGTGCTTCCCGTCGCGGACATCACAACATTCATCACTTCAATTCAAGACTCTATGGGCGACGGAATCCGCTATTGGACAATCGCCATGACTGGTGACGTCCATATTTCCGGCCTTATCGATGGGCAACCATTCCAATCAGAGTTTCACCCGGACTACACGATGCGTGTCGTTCCTCCGAACCAACTCTATCTTGAGACGGCGGCAACCCGAGACTTCGAAAGTGTGCCGCCGCTTACCCAGCCGTCGCTCGGCTCGGACTTTCTTCCCGTCGAAGCAATCACCATCTCCGTCCCGGGCCGGGTCCCGGCGAGCATGAGCCTCCTGGTCGTCGACATCGGCGTCAACCGGCTTCGAATGGTAGCCGGGAGTCTCGCTGCCGCCGGCTTCCTGGCAACTGTGGTCGTGGCCATTCTCTATGCCCTCGCGATGCGGTCACCAGCGGCGCGCTTTACCGCCCGTTACGGGAGCAAGCTGGTGCGCGTTTCGGAGATGAACACCGACCCGGCCTCTACCGTGACCCTACCGACCATGCAAGACCTGGTCCGTGTCGCGGAGAATAACCACTCCTTGATTCTCTGGAAGCGAGATGGTGAAGACGACACGTACCTGGTCCAGGATGACAGGGCCACGTTCATGTACCGGCCGCCTTCCCTGGCAAGCTCATGAGCCTGCGGCACATCGTCGGTGTCGGTCTCGGAGCGCTCATGCTGATGGCGTACATCGGCTTGAGCCAGGTGAGTACAGCCACGAACACCGTCCCTTCGACTCGTGCCGGCGTTGAAGTCCTGCAGGTTGCGGCGGACGACCTGAAACCCAGCCAGTGTGCATGGCTTCGGCCACTGTATGTGATAGCTGGTTCGGGCACGATCACCGGGACCAAGGCCGATGACCTTCTCGTCGGAAGCACTGCCGACGACGAACTCAAGGGACGGCAAGGCGACGACTGCCTGGTGGGCGGGGCCGGAGATGACGTGTTGGACGGAGGAGGCGGCAACGACGTCTGCATTGGAGGCCCGGGGAAGGACACCTTCAAGCATTGCGCCGTGGAGATCGACTAGCCAGCCACGCGCGGCCAGTAGTGAGCGCGCCGCCGCAATCCCGGGCGTCGATACGCTGTAGACAGACGGCCCGGAACCCCCACACACCCGCGATTCCCCCTTCCGAGCGAGCCACTGGCGCCCGCTCAACCGCGCTGCCCGGCATGGCCCGCATCACGTAGTTCTCCACCCACCCACCACCGCGGCGGGCATGGAGGCCCGCCGAAGGCGCCGGGACCAACCAGACACATCGTCAGCTTGCTGTTGGCGCCGGTGCACCGGCGCACTCGTCCTCACGGGCGGCCGTCACGTTGGCGCGGCGGGACCTCTGCGGCATCCGAAGTTTTTTGCTCGCCGACCTGTGAACGCGGAGACGACTGCCGACCCATGTAGGACAAGCGCTGTGAACATTCTCTGTTCTCAATCTCATGCGCTTGCGAGCTGAGCAATGTTTAGCAGCAAAATCCTGATACTCGGCGTTGTTGCGATCCTGGCAGTCGCGTTGACTGGAATAGTCATGGCGAGTACCGCATCCAACTCAGTGCCTACTTCGAAGGCCGGCGAGGGCCAGGGCACGATCACTGGATACGACATTTCCACTGTCCACTATGAGTTGAACGCATCAGACCCGTCGAAGATCGACGCCGTCACGTTCAAGCTCGATTCCGCCCCGTCTGTCGGGTCGACGATCAAGGTCAAAGTGGGAACGAATTCGACCAGCTGGTACACCTGCACGACGACCGCCGCTGCCGCTACGTGTCCAACTCTGTCACCGCCTGCTTCAGTAGCTTCCGCTAACGAGCTCAAAGTCGTCGTCGCTCAATAGCAAAGAAAACGGCGCGGAAGTTGGGGCGCCGATGCGCATGATACTTACCCTCCTGGTTGTCGTTGTTGCGGGCGCGTTCGCTTATCAGTTCGCACCCACGGCATTCGGCGGGTTGTCCACCTACGCGACCACGTCCGGCACGAGCATGGCGCCGGACTTCGAGACGGGCGACATCGTGATCCTGAGGAAAGGCAGCCCGTTACGCGTCGGCGATATTGGCGGCTACCGCAGCGGGCTCACTGGCCAAATCGTTGTGCACCGCGTGATCGCGGAGGACGACGGACGGCTCACGTTCCAGGGCGACAACAACTGGTGGATCGATACCTACCGACCAACGCAGCAAGAGGTAATCGGCAAGCTCTGGGTCCACATCGGTGGAGCGGGGAAAAAGATCGATGCACTGCAACCCGTGTGGGTGTTGGCCGGAATTGGTGGGGTGATGGCAATGGTTCTGACAGACGCGGGGACATCAAAGCCTGCACGGAGACGCCGGAAGATCGGCAATAACACAACATTCGCCGGCCAAGGCATGCAGGTACTGCTCCTTGCGCTCCTCTTTGCGGCCACCGTCTCCGGGATACTCGCAGTCTGGGCCTACCGCACACCATCGGGTGTCGCGGTGACGGACGTTGTTACGGCACGCCAGACGGGCGCCTTCGCCTACGAAGGTGCCGCCGGGTCCTCGCTTGTTTACCCCGACGGCACCGTAGATACCGGCGAGCCGATCTTCGTGGACCTCGCTCCCATTATTAAGGCCTCATTCGAATACCACCTGGATGCAGTTGGCGCCGAGAACGTCGAGGGCACCGTTCGCTTGATTGCCGTGGCCCGGGGCGCGAATGGATACGAGCAATCGGTCGAGTTGGTCCCAGCTACCTTGTTCTCCGGGACGGATGCGTCAATTGAAACGGTGCTGGACCTGGCTCCGGTCATGGCTCTCTTTGCGCAACTACAGGAGGCGACGGGCGTTGGCGTGACCTACTGGACGGTTGCGATATCGGCGGAGGTCTTCGTTCAAGGGTCGATCCAGGGCCAGGCTTTCGCGGCTCCTTTCTCGCCGTTCTTTACGCTCCGCGTGCACCCCCCGAACGAGATATTTGTGGAGACGTCCGTAACACGCGACTTCGAGAGCGCCCCTCCGCTCTACGAGCCGACGCTGGGGACGGCGTTCTTCCCCGTCCAGGAGCTAACGGTCAGCGTTCCCGACGAGGTGCCGGCAACGATGGGTCTGTTGTTCGCCGACGTTCGCGTCGATCGGGTGCGAGTCGTTGCTGGCATTATCGCTGCGTTGTCGGTGGTGGGTGCTCTCGCGGTCCTGGCGCTCTTCGTTCTCGCGCTAAGGTCACCGGCGGCCCAGCTCTACGCTCGATACGGAAGCAAGATGGTACGGGTGGCGGAGATCACGCCCCCGGCAGCGAATGCCGTGACCGTGTCCACCATGGATGACCTGGTACGAATAGCGGATCGCTTCCAGTCCGTCATCCTCTGGGTCCAGGACGGCGACCGGAATGTATTCACCGTCCGTGAAAACCACACCGACTTCATCTACGGCGCGGCGGTTCAGCCATGAGCACTGCCCGGCTGGCCGTACTCGCCCTTCCTGTCCTCCCGGCTCCCGGCTACTTCGAGCTGCGCGAAGTGAGGTACGGCACCAACAGCGCCCCAGCAACTCGAGCCGGTGCCGCGGCTCTCAGGATATGCACCTCGGATCCGCAACCCGATGAATGCGACCGGATGAGTTTGGACCGCCTCAGTCAGGAACGGGGGGCGGTTCAATCGATAGCGCCAAACAGAGGCACCCCCATCCCGGGGCGCCCGACTTCGAACCAACACGTTCAAGAGCCACGAAAGGACATATCCGTGACACACCACATGAATCTCCCAGCCGGGCGGTCGAAAGAACGCCTCCTGCAATCGACGCGTGGGCCCAACGCCCGCGATGCGTGGCACTCGCCGAATCTTGTGCTGCGCGGAAGGCGACTCCCTGACGGTGCATCGTGGAACTCATAACACGCCGGCCCGGCTTTCTTCGCGCAATACTGCTTTTCATCCTGATCATTGTGATCATCTGGCTGCTTTTGATCAGGTTTGGGGTACCGTGGGGGCGGGTTGGGACGACTGCAACCGATTGCCCGTCTGGCACGACACTCCTGGCTAAGTTCGAGTGGAAAGGTGACTCCTACAAGTTCGACAAGCCCAAAGGAAACGAAGCCATCGTTTTTATATCCGGCGACGCTTCTGGCGGCACCTGGACATCCACTTCGCCCGTCAACGCAGTGGTGCTCAAAGGCGGCACGGATACTGCATCGACCGACTACACTCCGCCTGTCTTCACTGCAACCTTCACAAAGCAGACGTTGCCACCGAACCACGGTGGGAACATTCCCGATATCTCGCACATCGAATTTTGCGGGTCCAGTTCGGCGGCCACAGGACTGAAGGTCGTGAAGGTCGTCGATTGGAACGACACAACTCCGGACGAGAACGCTATGTTCAACGTCTGCATCCAGGGGCCGTCCTTCCCGGCGGTGGCCGACTGCAAGACCGCCGATTTCGACGGCGCTACGCTCACCTGGTTCAACCTTCTTCCCGGGTCGTATGCGGTGACAGAACCCTCCTCAGGCTCGGAATGGGAGGTGAGCCTTCCGGCGGACACATCGGTCGTGGCCGGCCAGATCGCAACGGCGCGGCTGACAAACACGCATCGGCTCATCCAACCAACCGAAACACCAACGCCGCAGCCGACGGCAACTTCAACACCGGAGCCGACCGACACGCCAACCCCGGAGCCGACCGATACGCCGACACCGGAGCCGACCGATACGCCAACACCCGAGCCGACCGATACGCCGACGGCAACTCCTACCCTGGCCGTCGCGACGCAGCCAGCCGACGAGGCGACACCAACGCCGCAGCCGACGGCAACGTCCACACCGACGCCGACCAATACGCCGACACCGACGGCTACGTCGACACCGACGCCGACGGCAACGCCGACGCCAACCCCGCGGCCGACGGCAACGTCGACACCGGAGCCGACCAATACGCCGACCCCGCAGCCGACGGCAACGTCGACGCCGGAGCCGACCGATACGCCAACGGCAACTCCTACCCTGGCCGTCGCGACGCAGTCAGCCGGCGAGGAGACACCAACGCCGCAGGCAACGGCCAGTCCCGGTGAAGTGGCCACGCCGACTCCTGACGGAGGGGGAGACATCGGAGGGGAAGCAACTCCTGCGGCTCCCGGCACCGGCAACTCACCCGGAGGAGGCGGCTCGAACGCCCTGCTCCTCATCGCACTCGGTATCTGCCTGACCGTGGTCGGACTGTCGGGAGGTACATTCGCCTACCGCCGCCACGGGCAGTAGCGCCCCACGTCAACGAGGGAGCAGTCGGCATAAGCCGACCGCTCCCTCCGCGGGGTGATCCTCCGGGAGCACGCTGACGAAAACGACACGTTCTTAGTCCAGGAGGCGAGGCCACGTACATGATTCGCGCAACCGGCACGATGAGCTCATGAACTCTCGTCACTTTGTCGGACTCGGTTTCGCCGCAATATTCCTCATGGCCTACGTCGGTTTGCACGACGTCAAGACGGCCGCCAACACCGTGCCCTCCACCCCCGCCGGCATTCATGTCCTGCATGTATCGCCGGACGAGTTGAAGCCGCCCGCGTGTGCCTCGCTCAGTCCTACGCTCGTGGTCCGTGGATCGGGTTCGATCACCGGGACCGACGGACAAGATCTCATCCTCGGGAGCCCGGGGCCGGACAAGATCGAAGGACGGCCGGGCAACGACTGCATCATTGGTGGGGGCGGGGATGATGTGCTCATCGGGGGAGACGGCGAGGATGTCTGTATCGGCGGACCAGGGAACGACGTGTTCCACAACTGTGACACGGAGATCGACTAGCTGTTCTCCCTCGTCCGGCTCCGATCTCGCGAGCGAGGAGTGCGGTAACTGGTAGTGCGATAACTGAGGGTGACAATGGACCGCATGGGCCCGGATATCACGGCTGATTGGGGATAGGCACTCCAGGCCGTGGATCGATAAGGTTGCGCCATCTCACATCGCGGTGGCGATGCCCAACGAGGTGCCTCATGCCAACAGAAACACAAGTGGAGATCCGGCGGGCGTTGCCGGCCGAAAGGGCCGCCATCAAACAGGTGTGGGTGGCAGCAGGCATGGGCGAGCCGGCACAGGAAGAGCTTGACGCTCTGATGCTGCGCGAGACCTCGCTGGTACTGGTGGCGATAGTCGACGGCCAGGTTGCAGGTACGGCAGTGGCGTCCTTCGATGGCTGGCGGGCGTACATCTACCACGTCGCGGTAACCGCAGCACTTCGGCGCAGTGGAATCGGACACGACCTGATGGCAGAGGCCGAGCGGTCTCTCCGGTCGTCGGGCGCTCGATATGTGTACCTGACGGTCAACGAGGAGAACACCGAAGGTCTCGCGCTTGCCGGCGAAGCGGGCTATGTGCCTGAAGGCGAAATGGTGCTGGCCAAGCGTCTGGGGGGCTGACCCACAACGGGACAAGCCGGGTATGCCCGACCCGGCTCCGGAACTCCGCCGCATCGCGGGGCGAGCGCCTCGAGTGGAGCCTGGCGAAGCTGATAGCGTCCGCACAATCCACAAGGGGCTGACCGCTCTTGCACCTCCGGCGTCGAACTGGGAGTGCCCGTGACCGCCCGGGTTATTCCACTGTCACGGCCAGGCAGAGTCGAGGTCCGGCTCCCACCACCTGCGTTCGGTGGCCTTTCCCCGTGGTGTCCTCGCAAACGGTGACGTTGCCGGGACCGACCCGCCGCGTTTCTGCGGCCTTTTGCGGCAGATTCGTCACATCTGATCCGATTTTGGCGCGGGCAGTCCATATAACAGGGCCACATGGACCGGTGCGGTCTCAGGCGGCGCCTCTAGCTGAACTGGTAGAAAGAGGCACGAAAAATGTGGCTACTAATTCTTCTTGTCGCGCTGTTACTTATCTTCGAAAGGCGGTGCCTACGTGATCACCAGCAACCTGTTGCTTGTGATCGTGGTGGCCGTGGTCGTCCTGGCGCTCGGTGGCTTCTTCGGCCGTAGTCGGATGCGCTGACCTCGCGACCGGCAATCGCGACGCCAACCTGCCATCCGTGGTCTTGCTAGACTTGGGCCCTTTTTGGGTCGCAGTCTCTCTCTTCCTGGGAGGATGCCGTGGTAACGGGATGCGTCGCCCCGCGCCCAGTTCGCCCACGCCTGCTGGGCGCGGAGATATGCCGCAGGCGAGGCGTCGAAGTCGCGCCTGAACACCCCCGGGCGACACGGTTGCTGCCCGTCCAGTCTTCGAAGCGCAGGTGAACTCACCGGTGCCTCTAGAGCGGGACTGCTCTAGAGGCACCGTAGGTCAGTTCTTCGGAGTCCTTCGAGTTTCGCCTACGGGGACCCGGATCCGCGCCATGCCAGCCCCACGTCGGATGAGCGCACGGCCGGCGAGGGCCGAATCGCTATGAGTGCGGGCCGGAATCCGACGACGCAGGTTCAACGGTCGATTCTGACTCCGGAGTGGCGACTGCAAACTCTGCCCCAAGCCCACTCACCTCAGATGGCGTGAGTTCCAGGCGGGGTCGAAGGAGGCCAAAGCGTGGTTTGCGGACACGATAGAGCAAGACCTGCCCCTGGCCATCGACTTCGATTCCATCGATCGTGCCCAGGTTCCGGCCCTGAGTAGTGAACACGCTTCTGCGTCGAAGCTTCAAGCCACCCTCAAGTTCCTGCAGCAGGGCCCGATCGTGAACGGCGAGGTGAATGGCCGAAAGGCTCTCGATAGAGAGTGCATCCACATCGAAACTCGCCACAGCTCCAGCGGGAATCACCACGGAGAGTTCCGGGATTGCTCCCTCCGTCATGACGATCAGAGAGACCCGGTGTTGGGTCGGGTCGACAAGGATGTCTGCGGGGGGCCCGATCGCACGGCCGACATCTCTCGCTTGAACATCTCTCTTCATGAGACTCTTCAGTTGGGGCATTTGACGTCACTCCTGAGCTTCATGTCGGACGGAAAAGGCTTTGGAAGTCGCTCTCACGACCGTTGCGACCTACGACTCATCTCGGTGAGATGCCTCTGCTGAGAGAGGAGGATCGGTCCTTGTCCTCTCTTGAGTGCGTAGGCGTCCGAGGATGCTCTCAAGGGAACTCGCCAACTTGTCGGCTGCACCCGCGACGGCCTGCTCCCATGTAGCTGCGTCCTCAGTGACCGGGATTGGCCCGTGGCCACGGAGTTCTGCTTCCATCATGCAGCGGATGTCGTCGATGCCGCCCTTCTTGTCGCTATTCTCATCTCTCAGATGAACCGAAAGGCGGGTGACGCGATCGCTGGTTCTGCTGAGAGCACGCTCCACCACGTCAGTGACCTGGGCGATGAGGGCTTCGCTACCTTCGATATTGTGGTCCGTCTCGACTTGAATCTGCATTGTTGTCTCCTTCGCTTGTGGTGGTTGGGTCAGTATCGATAGGTGGCGGCCAGCCCACTATCTCCCGGCATCCGTTCGGCAGGGATGACCATCACCGCGCCGCCCATCGTTTCAACCATCTCGCCGAGATCGTCGAGGAGATCGTCCACGTGCGGATCGTTCAAATCGGCAACTTCGACCCGGCCCGTCGCACTGTCGAGCCTGCCTGCAATCTCGCGGCCGGACTCGATCAGAAGCGTGGCGACCCGGCCGCCGGCCGCCGCCCGCGCCACGTCCGCCAGATCCCGACTGCCAAGTTCCCTGGCCTCTGCCAGGGCGAGGCCATCCACAAGTGCAGCAAGTCGTGCCTGGTACTGCGGTTCGACAACCTGCCAGGCGCGTTTCCGAAGCTCATCAAGTGGGATGGCGTCGGGATTGATGAGAGGCCCGTCCGCCATGAGGAATGGGTTGTGGCTGATCTCGAGGAAGAGATGGTGATGCTCCGGCAGCGCCGCCACCATCAGCGGTAGGCCGGAAGGCCGGGAATGGTGCTCCAGCACTGCGCGGTCAACGGCGCGGAAGAACCGCTCCGCGTCGATCTCCACCTGGTCCTTCCTCCCGCCATGGCCGTGGTGCATGCCCACGGTTCCCTGGCCGAGTCCGCCATTTGAGCGCGCAGACCGAATACGGTTCGGTTAGCTCGTCTCCCAACGCCTCGGTCATCGTTCTCGGCACTCCAGGACCCGGATCGATCTCGTCGAGCGCGTCCCGGTTCCCCTCGAAGAGTTGGATCCGGTCGAGGCTCAGTCCGAGGACCTGATAGCGATCCAGCGATTGCAGAAGCCGTCGCAACGGCTTGGTATGAAACGTATCGGCCACGACAGCAAATTCGGCGACCGGCCGCTGGAGCCGGAACGCGCGAAACAGGGATGGGCCACCGAACACTGCCAGTCCATCGAGCGCGTGGTTCCAGAACGCATGATCACGGCCAAGGGCCTCAAACGGTTCAAGAACCGCATCAATCTCCTCAGCCGAATATTCCTTGCTGAGCGACGCTTTCATTTCCCCGATCAGATTGCGAAATCGGATTGGGTCTTGCTGATTTTCGGGATGCCGCCGATGGGTCGGCTGGTAGAGCGAGAGGCACGGCGGCTCATGAATCGCGGCCAACTCGGTTAATGCCTCAACTGTCAGCGTATTCCCGATCCTTGTCATTCCCGCCTCCCAACGTTCTTTCATCGTACGCGTCCCTGTCTGTATCAGACTGTCGGAGGGCAAGGCGCCAACATCTCGAAGCGGGGCTGCATCGGAGCATTTCGTATGGTTCGAAGCGACGGTTTGTCGGTCGATGTCGCGAGTTCGAAGGTCGCCCCCCGCTCCGACCCGCCAGCATCGTCCTAATACTCCGAAGATGGCGATCCGGTCATCATTTCGAGCGAGGACTCTGTTTCCGCGCGAGTGCCCAGCCAACTCCGAGTACTACGACCAACAAACCCAGCGAGCCGCCGATTTGGGCCCACCGTAACAATAGGGTTCTAGGAGCAACAGCTCCCCAAGCTTCTTGGGCTGGTTGAAACGCTTGTGCGCATTGCGAAAGACCAATAGCCCGCCGGGAAAGAGTCACTGGTCGCGATGTCGATCGGATCGTCCGCCGCTGGGGTCTGGCTCATGACGGCCTCCTCATTCCTCCTCACAGGCTATCCTTTGGTTCCTCGCGATCCGCTGAATGAGTTGCTGTGCAATCCCCCGTCCCCCACGGTGCTGCCTGGCCGTCAAGCCACAACGAGCACGGATTCCCCGCGCTTTCTAGGCAGAATAGGTTCTGAGGTTCCATGAGACTGCCGCGAACCAAAGCATGATGATCATGGCCAAGAACCGTTGCGATAGGCCTTCGGGCACCCCCGGAGCAAAGAACGAAACGATGAAAGCGACGAGGAGCGCCCACGGCAGCCAGCGGATTCGCGTTGCCATGGGTCGCCAGCGACGGTCACCGTGGAACAAGCCGCGCAGGACGAAGGAGTTGGCCACTGTCACCGGAAAGACCATGAGTGCGCCAAGTAGGTGCAGTGTCCCTTCCGTTGTCAGGTCGGACTGTCCCGTGGGGTCGGTCGTGAAGGTTCCAGCGACGATGAATCCAAGGCCTGCAACAACCGTGAGCATGATCGCGACTGCTGCCCGCTTGCTCCGTTTGAGCGAGACCGACAATCCGGCTGCGATGGCCAGCACACCGAGGCCGACGGCGTAGAAGGCTACTTGCATTAGCCATCCGTGATCACCGATGGCGTAGTCGCTGATATAGGTGTCGATAGGGTCGAGGTCGGACTTAATGAAGTGCAGCAGAATCACAATCAGCACCCATGCGCCGATGCCAGCTAGGCCAGCTATCCCAAGGGCCAGCGTAGTCATCGACGTCCCACCGGAAACGAATGGGAGAGACTCCGAGTTCTCTGGGGAGGTCGCGCTCAAGACGAGTCACCTTTCGGAACGCGAACACCGAATATGCGATCAGCGGAGCCATGTCCGGACCTCAATGCGACCAGCCCCCACACCCCAAACGTTAGCCCGCCAACGAAGAACCAAAGGGGGAGAATCCCCAGCCAGAAAATCACGCCGCAGAACACCCACACCACACCGAGCCAAGTGGGCATCGCACCGCGAACCATGAGCACCCCGTAGACAATGAAGGTGAGTGAGAACCCCACGGCAGCCACCCCGAATGAAGCCATGGTCACCACAGGAGTGTCTGTCGCAAACTGCTCGGCGTCCTGGAACCAGATTGAAGCGCGAGAAACGATAGCCGCGAAGCCAGCGACCAGGGCGATCCCGGCGAATACATAGGCGAGGGTACCGGGCCAGCCCGGTGTGCGTCGGCGTACGTAGCGACCCCACGTCCAGAGCGCGAACCCCAGGGCCAATTCGCTCACGCCGATGCCCGTGAACAGGAGGCGAAGCGAGCCGAGGTGGCCTTGCACGTGATCCAGCCGCTCGGCATCGGATTTGGCGTCGAAGAAACCAAAGATTACGGGGTTCAAAATCATTGGAAAGAAAACGATCGCGCAGAGGAGGAACACCAACGAGAGCTGGCGGACGCGACGTAAGTCGAGAGCGTCCCGTTCTGCACCTGCACGTGAAGTCATTGCGCCACCGCCGCGAAACCCTACACGATGCGGGTTCGCAAGTGTCAAGGCACTCCAACTGGGGCGGAGCATTGAACATGCCCAATCACGTGTTCTCTCTCGCTAAATTGTTCGTCCCGAGGCGGACTTTGCTGAGGGATGAGCCTGCTCTTGCCCCCGCGCTCCAAGGGTTTGAGTCTGCCCTGGCCCGCCCAAAAGGGGCGTGTTCTCTTCGCTCAGTGGGAGCGACGTCGGCGCTTATTCGCCAACGCCAAGCCGACACCTGATATCACGACGATCAGACAGAGTGCACCGGCCGCGCGCGCAAACTCAGCTGCGCCCGGCCCGTCCTCGAGGCCTGAACCTGTCGACGGTGGCAGGGGCGGTTGCGACGGCTCCGGTGTGGGCGGTGTCGCTCGCGAGTCGACGTGTATGACGCCTGTCATTCCCTGGTCCGCGTGTGGGATGCAATAGTAGTAGAAGGTTCCCCGCGTCCCGAACGTCATCTCGAAGCTGGTGCCTGCTGCTGAATCGAGTCCCAGGGTGCCGCTATTCCAATAGCCGGACCCGTCATACTCCGCGCCCGGCACGGAGGGTGTATCGACGAGGGGATTGCCCGGCCGTGGAAGGCCCGTGGGGAAGGGGCCGAACGTGACCGTGTGTTCCGTGACAGTGGTGGAACGCCACCGGACCGTGTCGCCAACCTGGACCTGCACCTCCGGTGGGAAGAACCGTTGCACATCGCCCTTCGGAGTCTCGCCTGCGATATAGACGGTGGTCAGGGTCGTCCCGTCGGCCTGCGCCTCCCGTTCCAACGGGCGCGCTGCCCAGACATCTGAGATTGCCTTGAGCGACGCGAGTTCGCGATCGTAGTCATCCCTGGCGCGTGCATCGATCGTCGCCTGGTCATCGGCCGCCTCTCCGGGGTCAACCACCGTCACCGTCCCGGTCATCCCGGGGTGAATGATGCAGTACAACTGAAACTCGCCGGTTTCGGGGAAGCGAACCTCATAGGACTTGCCCGGCCCAAAGAGCAGTTCAGAGGTGTGGAATCCAGTGCCGAGGTAGTCGCTGCCCGACGGTGTTGCCTGGGGTGCCCCCGTCTGCGGAATGCCAAAGGTAACGGTATGGGGCTCCCACCATGGGAACTCCCAGCGAACCGTCGTCCCCGCTTCGATGGTCAGATGCTCCGGGAGGAAGGCATTCACGGCGAACCCGGCCTCACCGTCTCCCGCGCGCACGACGACCGTTTTGGGGGAGGCCGCGGAAGCGTCGGTTGACCAGGCACTTCCTGCCAGGATCGAGATAGCGAGAAAGGCAGCAGCACGCCACATGCCCCTGAATGTATGGGTAGATTGCCTTCTACCCCAGCCAGTCGATCACTTTCGGGTTCTCATGCCCTCAATCGGCGGAAGAACCGCTATGGTCTTGCTTACCGAGGGTTCGCTGTTACGACCCGAAATTGTGGACCGGAGTGCAAGAAGATGCTTGAGCTGGAAGAAATTCTCGTGCCAGTCGATTTCTCACTCGACTCGGAGGCGATGGTCAGGGCGGCGGTTGCTTTGGCGACTGGTGACCGGCCGGTCATCGTACTGCAGCACGTCATCGACCCCTCGCTGGGTAAGTTGGTGGCGGCACAGGGATATGCTGACGAAGCATCGGCTCACAGTCGGCTACGCAGCCACGCCGAGGCGGAACTGGCCCTGCTCGCGAAGGCCGTTGGCGATGACGTGGAAGTCCAGACGATCGTTTCGGAAGGTTCGCCCTTCTACGAGATTCTGCGCGTAGCGCACGATCTGGCTGTGGACGCCGTCGTGATCAGCAAGAAAGGGGTTGGCCGAGATCCGGAGGCAGTCTTCTTCGGGTCGACGGCCGAGCGAGTGGTCCGCGGCTGCAATCGCCCGGTCATCGTGCTTCCCCCAACGGCCTGACTGGCCCCGTCGCCACCGCGGCCATCTCGTGCTTGCGGGGAAGCTATGCTGCATTCCGCTCAAGGAAAGCGAGCAACAGCTCTACTGTCGCTTCCGGCTGTTCCTGCTGCACCCAATGACCGGCGCCCGGGACCAGGTGGACACCCTGCATATTGCTGCAGGCCTGTTTCTGCATCCGCTCGACAGCGCCGGGGCTCTGGTAGGTGCCCCAGTCGCTCGTTCCGGCGATGAACATTGACGGCTGTTCTATCTGGCGCCCGGCGTAGATCTCCATCTCGACCGCGCCGAGGGCCCCCGCCCGATACCATTGCAACCCGCCCTGGAACCCGTTGCGCCCGTATTCCTCTGCGTAAACCTTGAGTTCGTCATCAGGAAGCCAGCGGTTGCCCGCCACTTCCGCGGGCGAGGGCATGACCTCAGCCACCGTCTCCGCCATCCCTTTGCCGCGCTCCATGATGTAGTAGGTGGGCATCTGGGCCATGGCGGTCGCCACAGGACCCTCCAGCGGATGGGGTTGGTTCTCCTTCCAGTCGGCGCTCTTGTAGTGGTAGTAGCCGCGGATGAAGTCGGAGATTCCCTGCGGCGCGTGCCACATGTTCTCGTTCGCTTCCCGCGTCTGGTAGTAGCGCTGGTAGTGCTTGCGGGGCGGGTCGAGTGCTGCCAGGGCATCGTCGAGCGATGGGCCGTTGCGCGCATCTCCGGGCCGCGGTGCAAAGGGGAACGATGCGGTGCCGGCGAATGGCGCACTCATCAGCACCACCGACCGGAAGATATCCGGGCGGGTGACGCCACACCAGGCGGCGACCGGCGAGCCGAAGTCGTGCCCGACGACCGCCGTTACCGACGACCGTCCCATGGCTGAGACGAGGCCCATGACGTCGCGGACGGCATTCAGCCGGCGGTAGGAGTAGAGGTCGCCGTCGTAGCTGGTATCCGCCCCGGTGGTCCGTCCATAGCCTCGTTGGTCTGGCGCAACAACGTAGTAGCCGGCCGCCGCCAATGGCGCCATCACCTTGCGCCAGCTGTAGGCCAACTCGGGAAAGCCGTGTAGGAGCAGGATGGCGGCGTTCGAAGGCTCACCAGCCTCCAGGACATGCATCTTGAGGCCGTTGACATCGTCGATGAACCGCGACCGGACACCCTCGGGGAGCCAGGCTGAAGGATACGGCCCGGGGGAAGGTTCCATCCTGACACCTCTCGAACCGGTCATCCTACTCCTGCCCGTGGCCCCCATCGCACTGCTTCCCGCGCGCGGCCGGCATGTGCTTCTACAATCGATCCATGGACCTGGACGAACGTGAGGCGAAGATTCGCGAACGTGGCACCCGACTTCTTGAGGCCGTCGACCCCGAGCGGCTGATCACCCTCAGCCCGGCATGGTGGCAGGAGCAGCTTATGGAATGGGCCGCCAGCGATGCCGAGTTTCGCGTCAAGCTGCTGCGCTTCGTCGATGTCCTTCCCGCGCTCCGTACACGGGGCACCGTCGCCGACCACGTGCGGCAGTACTTCCGCGAAGATGCCCCTCCGGCTGTCCGCCTTGGATCCGCGCTTGCCTCCACCCGCGTGTTTCGACCGGTCCTCTCCCGCGTGGTGCGCCGTGGCGTATTCACCATGGCTGACCGGTTCATCGGCGGCGCGACGGAGAAGGAAGTCCTGCCGCGCCTCAAGGCACTGGTCGAAGCGGGAACCGGATACACGATCGACCTCCTCGGCGAAGCAACTCTGAGCGAGGAAGAAGGCGACGGCTACGCATCCCGCTACGCTGCCCTCGTCGCCGAATTGTCCAAACTGCCCGGAGTGCCCGGCACCGTCACCTCGCCCAACATCAGCGTCAAGCTCTCGGCGCTCACCCCCCATTTCGAGCCCGCGGCGCCGGAAGCCACAAGCGAAGCTGTTAGGGCGCGCCTTCTGCCTCTGCTTCGGAAGGCACGAGATGCCGGCGTCTTCGTCAACGTCGACATGGAGCAATATCGCTACAAAGACCTCGTCCATCGAGTGTTCGCGGACGTGGCAACGAGCGCGGAGTTCCGTGCCTGGGATCGCTTTGGCATCGTCGTGCAGGCGTACCAGCCGGAAGCCACTGACGACATAAGCCTCATCAAATCGTTGGCCCAACAGCGCGGGACCCCGATCACCGTCCGTCTTGTGAAGGGCGCCTACTGGGACGAAGAGGTCGTGCTCGCCCGCCAGCATTCCCACCTGGTGCCGGTCTTCACCGACAAGGCGGCGACCGATTTGAACTACGAACGCTGCACCGGCGAACTGCTTTCGGCCTATCCCGACCTCCGGCCCGCCTTCGCCTCCCACAACCCGCGCACGATCGCCCAGGCCATGGTTCGGATCGAGGAGGCGGGACTGCCGCTCGCCGACGTCGAGTTCCAGATGCTCTACGGGATGGCCGAGGGTTTGCGCAAAGCGGTCGCGACAATGGGATATGCCACCCGCGTCTACGTCCCCAGCGGAGCAATCATCCCCGGAATGGCCTACCTCGTCAGGCGACTGCTCGAGAACACTTCCAACGACGCCTGGCTCATGCACCGCCACGAAGAAGCCGACCCGAAGGTTGCCCTTGTTACTCCCAAACCAGCTCCGCCGCCGGCGACCACGACATTGCGGTTCATGAACCATCCACCCGCCGAGTTCTACCGGCCGGAGCACCGCGAGGCGATGGCGGCTGCGCTTGCCAGGGCCCGTGGACGTTTCGGCCAGCCAATAACGTCCACCGTCTCCCGATCCGGGACACGCAGGTTCGTTTCAGAGTGCCCCCCGTCGATGCCGGCCACGGTCATGGCGCGCGTCGAGCAATGCGATGCCGCCGATGCCACGGCCGCCGTCGACGCTGCGGTGGCCGCCTTCCCTGCCTGGCGCGACCGCCCAGCCTCGGAGCGGGCGGCAATCCTCAGGAAGGCTGCCGCGATCTTGGACGAGCGTCGCTGGGAGCTTGCGGCGACGGAGACGTTCGAATGCGGCAAGCCCTGGGTGGAGGCAGACGCAGATGTCTGTGAGGCCATTGACTTCCTTCGCTATTACGCGTTGCAGGCCGAGGATCTGGCCCGCGGCGTCGACCTCTCCCCGGCTCCGGGCGAGACCAACCACCTCAGCTATGAGGGCCGGGGCGTCGCCGCAGTGATCGGTCCCTGGAATTTCCCTCTCGCGATTCCCGCCGGCATGACCTCGGGCGCGCTCGCCGCGGGGTGCACGGTCGTCCTGAAGCCTGCCGAGCAGTCCCCGGGCATCTCTTCCCGGCTCGTCGACATCCTCCACGAAGCGGGCGTCCCCCTGGGGGCTGTCCAGTTCGTCCCGGGCCCCGGAGAAACCGTCGGCAAGGCGCTGGTGGACGATCCCCGCACGGCCGTCATAGCGTTCACCGGGAGCAACGCGGTCGGACGTGAGATCGCTCTCGCCGCCGCTCGTATCGGTCCCCGTCAGAAGCACGTCAAGAAGCTGATCGCCGAACTCGGCGGCAAGAACGCCATCATCGTCGACGATGACGCCGACCTCGACGTCGCCGTCGCTGAGACCATCCATTCTGCCTTCGCCTACGCAGGCCAGAAATGTAGCGCAGCCAGTCGGGTGTACGTCGTGGGGACTGCCTATCCCGAGTTTCGCACCCGGCTCGCGAGCGCAGTCCGCTGCCTCGTCGTCGGCCCGCCCGACGATCCCTTCACGGAGGTGCCGCCCGTGATCAGCGAAGAAGCCATGGCCCGCATCGACCGCTACGCGGAGCAGGCCGCATCCGCCGGCAAATTAGTCGCAGAGGCGCCCATCCCAGCGCGCGACGGGTGGTACGTCGCGCCACGAGTCTTCGAAGGCGTGCCCGCTGATAGCCCCGTTGCCCGCGAAGAAGTTTTCGGACCCCTCTTGCTGATCGACCAGGTTGGCAGTTTCCAAGAGGGCCTCGAGCGCGCGCTCGATTCCGATTTTGCCCTCACGGGCGGCATCTTCTCCCGCAATCCACGGAACATCGCCGAAGCAACCCGGCGCCTCCGCGTCGGAAACCTCTACATCAATCGCTCCATCACCGGCTCCCTCGTGGGGCGCCAGCCCTTCGGCGGATTCGCCATGTCGGGCACTGGCGACCGCGCCGGAGGTCCCGGTTACGTCGAAGCCTTCACCGTCTCCCGTGTTGTGACCGAGAACACCATGAGACGAGGGTTCGCACCGGAGATTTAGGCCCCTGCGGCCATGCCCTGGAGAAAGGCCTCGCGCAGGCCGTTTCCCTCCCGATCGAAGTCGGCGAATCTGACGTCGGGATCGAGGGGGTGCGGCGTGGGGCGGTCGCGCTCCCAGGCGGCCGCCTCGCGACAGAACGAGACCAGCACGCTGCACGGCTCGGGGCAGGGAATCCCGTTGGCCGGCACGTCAACCAGTCCGTCCCACGTCGGTTCCCGCACGCATGTCCCACAGACGACACCCACCGCTCTGTCTCTTCCTTCGGAGGAGAGCGAACGGGCGGATTCATAACGCCCCGACTGGCGCCGCAGCACATCGTCCAGACCCACTGTCCGAAGTTCTCGGGAAGCCGCCATCGCTATGTGGTGGACGGCCAATGGGTAGACCGTCTCAATCGCCGCTTCGAGTTCGTCGAGGCCCGCACAGCGGTACTCCCAGCCCCCGGCGAGCGACCGGGCGCCCGTCAGGGGACGATAGCGCCCGTCCGCGTCGAACCGAGTCCGCTCACGGAGCCCCTCTTCACTTGTGATCCGGTCCGGATCGCGACCATCGAGTGACGGTCCGAGCAACCGCCAGTCTTCGCCGTCAGGCTCAACCCGAAGCTCTCCAACTTCGAAGGTCCCGCGCTCGCCGATCGCAGAACGCAGCCAGCTCACCATTGCGCCGCGTCGGTTACGAGCTCTTCGATGACGTCGGCGACGAGCGGATGCGTGCCCACCGCGGCCGCGTAGCGCAGCGTCCGGCCGCCACCTCTGAGGGGCCCACGATCGAGGGCCAGCTCCTCGGGGATGGTCTCGCCGACGTGCCAGCCGTCAGCAATGAACAGTGGGACCATCACCACGTCCTTCGCCGCCACCAGCGAGAAGACGTCCTGCATGTTCGGCTCCTGGTCCATAAACACCGCAGCCACCTCCGGGAACGCCCTCAGTTCGCGCACTGCGTCGGCTTGCGCGTAGATGTTGCGCTCGGAGTCCGGGTTCCGGACCGTGCCGTGGCCAAGGACCGCCACACCGCTCTCCTGACTGGCCCCTGCCTCTGCGGCCCGTTGAACGATGACCTTCGCCAGCGCCGGATGGCTTCCAACTGGCGCCGTGTAACGGACCACCTTCCCATCCACTTCGCTCAGCCGGCCGCTGAGCCGCATCTCTCGGGGTATAACCTGTTCGGTGAAATAGCCCGAGGCGATGAAGATCGGGACGACCGTGACCTCGCTTGCATCGACACCGTCCAGGGCCCGCGCCAACGATGGTTCCTCCTTCCAGAACGCTGTCCGCACCTCCGGATAGCCGCGCACCCGGAGAGTGGCCGCATGGCGATGGACAGGTTCGCTGGCGTTGGCGTTCAGGTGCGAGCCGTGCCCAACCAGCAGAATCGCGCCGTCTCTCATGGACCCGATCGTACGCAATTCAACTTGCCCGGGCGCTGCCCAGGTTGTCGGCTAACTGACATCGACCAAACGCGAGTGGTGGCTATCCTGATCTGGTGACCCCAGCCGTCTTGCGTCCGCCTCGTCAGCGAGGGAACGAAGAAGCATCGTGATCGATCCCCGTACCGCCCAAACCGCCACTGATGCTGAAGCTTCGGGCACCCTCTTTGCACGCGAACTGTCTCCCTCGGCCGTTGATCGGCTGCTTGCTACCCGGAGCCCCGAAGAGCTGTTGACGCGAGCCAACGTGGCCTGGGTCAGGGGCCGTGAGGACCAGCGATGGCTCGGATTCGGTGACGCCCTTCGCCTCTGCGGCCCCCGCGATTCTGGCTTTGCACAGGCCCGCCAGGCACTGGCCGGCATCCCTTCACGCGTTGTCTCCGAAACGAGCGCCGAAGCACGGCCCAGGCTCTTCGGCGGTGCTCGCTTTCAGGCTGGTGGTCGCGTCCGCTTCGCAGGTTGGGTCCCATTCGGTGGCTGGCAGTTCGTTCTTCCGCGACTGCAGATCAACCTTCAGGGGCAAGCTGCCACTGCAACCGTCGTTGCCTCCGCCGCGGCCCTGGAACAGCGCACCATTGAGGAGATTGCCCTCGCAGCCGTCGACGAGCGTCCGGCTGTATCTCCAACTCCCGACGGGGCGCCCATCGATACGGACATCGAGCACTGGGCCGGCCGCGTCGCCACGGCTGTCGATGAGATCCGGGCGGGACGCTACGAAAAGGTCGTCCTCGCTGTCCATCGCGACATCTATGCGGAACAGCAGATCGACCCGGGCCAGCTGCTGTCCCTTCTCGCGGGCCGATATCCCGATTGCTACACGTTCAAGTTCGCGGCCGGCGGCGCCACCTGGCTGGGCGCCAGCCCCGAGCTGCTGGTTGGCAACGATGAAGGCGCCGTCCGCGCAGCTTCCCTCGCCGGTTCGAGGCCGCGTGGCGCCACCGTCGACGCCGACGACATTCTCGCCCATGACCTCATGTCGAGTGCGAAGGAGCGAGTCGAACACCGGCTGGTCGTCGAAGCGCTGAGCAAATCGCTCGCCGAAGTCTGCTCGCTCGTCGATGCACCCGACGACCCCCAGATCATGCGTATGGCGAACATCCAGCACCTCTACACTCCTGTTCGCGCCAGTCTTCAACCCGGCCGTGATGTCCTCGACCTCGTCGCCGCTGTTCACCCGACCCCGGCCGTCGGTGGCTCCCCGCGGGCCGAAGCCGTGGCTGCCATAGAGCGGATCGAAGGGATCGACCGGGGCTGGTACGCCGCACCAATTGGCTGGTTCGACCTGAGGGGCAACGGCGAGTTTGCCGTGGCCCTCCGTTCCGGGCTCGTCCGCGGCTGTCGCGCCGACCTGTTCGCCGGTTGCGGTATCGTCGCCGGTTCAATTCCGGCTGCTGAGGTCGCTGAGGTAGAACAGAAGCTCCGCGCCCTTGGCGGCGCCATCGAGGCTCTCTCGGCGTGAATGCATTGCCCAGTACCGTCGCAGCCCGCTCGCTCGTGGCCGGCCTTATCCGGGCGGGCGTCACCGATGTCTGTATCACCCCCGGTTCGCGCTCCACGCCCCTGACGCTTGCCTTCGCCGAGCAGGAAGCGATGCACTCGTGGCTGCATCTCGACGAGCGATCATCCTCATACTTCGCCCTCGGCCTCGCTCGTGCCACGGGACGACCGGTGGCGCTTGTCTGCACCTCCGGCACCGCCGCTTCCAACTTCGCCCCTGCTGTCGCCGAGGCCAATCGGTCGCGGATCCCGCTCATCGTCTGTACAACCGACCGACCCCCGCGCCTTCGTGACCGCGGCGCCGACCAGACCATCGACCAGGTGGGCATGTTTCGCAGCGACGTCCGCTGGACCCTGGATCTGCCCGTCCTCGTGCCCGGGACGCCGGAACGCGTATTTGCGGGGATCGCCCACAGGGCCGTGCTGGCGGCACTCGGGCCACTTCCCGGTCCGGTCCATCTCAATGTCCCCTTCGAAGAACCCCTGATCGAAGCGGCCGGAGCCCGCCCGGCGCCGATGCAGGCCACAGCATCGCGGCCGCTCAGTCGAGTTCAGGTTTCACCTTCCCCGGCAACTGTCGACGATGTCCGCGCAGCCCTTCAGACCGCCAGGCGACCCCTGGTCATCGCCGGGCCAGAGTCGGGTGGCTTGCCCGCCTCCGTGGCAGAGCTGGCCGGTGCAATCGGTGCCCCGCTCCTCGCCGACCCCCTCAGCGGACTTCGCTGTGGGGCGACCGGCAGCAACATCATCGATGCCTACGATGCTTTTCTCCGCGACTCGGAAGCCCAGACCGCCCTGCCCGACTGCGTCCTCCACTTCGGGGGCGTGCCAACGGCCAAGGTGCTCAACCAGTACCTCGCTCGCGCTACCGACGCCGAACACATCTTTTTCGACCTCCCCGGCAGCGTTCGCGACCCAGACGCCCTGGCGACCCTGGCGGTCGAAGGCGACGCGGGCATGGCTGCCACGCTGCTCCTCGGACGGGGCATTCTGTGCGAGGCAGAGCACGACTGGCTGGCAGAGTGGAGCGCGAAGGACCGCGCCGCCCGCCAGTCCTTGCGCCGTAGCGCGCTTGCCTTCGAAGAGTCGTTCGAGGGCCGCGTCTTCCTGGAGTTGCAAGAAGCGCTCCCCGAAGGAGCCACCATCATGGCCGGCAACAGCATGCCCGTGCGCGATATGGATGCCTTCATCGAAGCGTCGCCAAAGCGGCTGTCGTTCATCGCGAATCGCGGCGTCAACGGTATCGACGGTGTCACTTCTTCAGCGCTGGGCACCGCTGCCGCGGAAACCGGCCCCGTCGTCCTCGTCATCGGCGACCTGTCGTTCTATCACGACATGAACGGCCTCTGGGCCGCCATGCGACATAACCTCGATCTCACCATTGTCCTCGTCAACAACGACGGCGGCGGCATCTTCCACTACCTCCCGCAAGCCGCACATGACAACTCCTTCGAGCAGTGGTTCGGCACGCCCCTCGGCATCGACCTCTCCGCCGCGGTGCGGATGTACGGTGGCGACTACGCTCGCATCGATGACTGGGACACGTTTCGGGCCGCAATCGCCGCCGGCGGCAGTGGTCTCCGGGTTTTCGAACTACGTACCGACCGCTATCGCAATGCAGAGATGCACCGCGAAGCCTGGGCGGCCGCCGGCAGGGCCGCCGCTCATGCCGCCATCCCGGTGACCGCATGACGCGCGTCGAAGTCTCGCCGGGATTCAGCCTCAACGTCGAGGTCAGCGGCGAGGGGTCCCCGGTCGTCCTCCTCCACGGCTTCACGGGGTCGGCGCGTGCATGGGGGCCGCTCAGGGCGCCGCTCGAGGAACGACATACGGTGGTCGCCGTGGACATCGTCGGCCACGGCCGGTCTGACTGCCCCGAAGCACTCGATCACTACGCCATGCCGCAGGTGACCGCCGACATCGTCGCCGCCGTCCGCGCGCTGGGCATCGATCGCGCCGACTGGCTCGGCTACTCGATGGGCGGCCGAACGGCGCTGTCGCTCGCTGCTTCCCATCCGCAGGTGGTGGAACGCCTCGTCCTCGTTGGCGCCTCTCCCGGCCTTCAAGATCCTGCCGAACGAACTGTTCGCAAGGCTGCTGACGATGCCCTCGCCGACCGCATCGAAGCAGAAGGCGTGCCCGCATTCGTCGACTACTGGCAGTCGATCCCGCTCTTCGCCAGCCAGCAGAACCTGCCTGCCGACCAACAGGCTGCCATCCGCGCCGGCCGGCTCGGCAACTCGGCCGTTGGCCTTGCCAATAGTCTCCGCGGCATGGGTACGGGCGTGCAGCCCTTCGTCGACGTTCGCGCGGTCGCAATGCCGGTGCTTGCCCTGGCGGGTTCCCTCGATTCCAAGTTCACCGCCATCGGCCGCGAGATGGCTACCTTGCTCCCTGATGGCCGATTCGCCGGGATCGACGGCGCCGGGCATGCTGCCCACATCGAACAACCGTCGGCCTGCTTCTCGTTAATCGAAGCGTTTATTGCCAATCCTTTGCCCGTTGGAGGCCCCTCATGACTGTCGCCTGGAAAAAAGCCGGGGACTACGAAGACATCAACTATCAGACCTTCGAGGGCATCGCCCGTGTGGCGATCAATCGCCCCGAGGTCCACAACGCCTTCCGCCCGGAGACGATCGACGAGATGATCGACGCATTCCAGACGGCGCGAGAGGACCGCGAGATCGGCGTCATCCTCCTCACCGGCGAAGGTGGCCGCGCGTTTTGCTCCGGCGGCGACCAGCGTATCCGCGGTCATGGTGGCTACGTCGGCGGTGACGATGTCGCCCGCCTCCACGTCATCGAACTCCACAAGCTCATCCGCTCCACGCCGAAACCGGTCATCGCCCTGGTGGCCGGGTACGCCATCGGTGGCGGCCACGTCCTTCACGTCGTCTGCGACCTCACCATCGCCGCCGACAATGCCCGCTTCGGCCAGACCGGCCCCCGCGTCGGCAGCTTCGATGGCGGCTTTGGCGCCATCCAGCTCGCCCGCCACGTCGGCCAGAAGAAGGCCCGCGAGATCTGGTATCTCTGCCGCCAGTACGACGCCCAGCAGGCGCTGGAGATGGGCCTCATCAACGCCGTCGTCCCCCTCGATCAGCTGGAAGACGAAGGCGTGAAGTGGGGGAATGAGATTCTCCGCCACAGCCCTATCGCCCTGCGAATGCTCAAGTCGTCGTTCAACGCCGAGCTCGATGGCATGGCCGGCATCACCGAGCTCTCCCACAACGCGACGATGCTTTACTACATGTCGGAGGAAGGCCGCGAAGGCAAGGAAGCGTTCCTCGAAAAGCGCGAACCCGCCTACCGCGATTCCAAGCGCTTCCCCCGCGGAGGCTGACACCACTCGTGGCCACCGGCGCCGTCGCCGCCATCTCCTGGCGCCCGTTCGCCGTCCCCTTCCGGGTTCCTGTCGAAACGGCGTCGGGGACCTGGCGTTCGCGCGACGGCTTCATCGTCCGGGTCACAACAGGCGACGGCACCGCCGCTCTTGGAGAGGCATCGCCACTCCCTGCTGGACCGGGGCTGCCCGCGATTGAGGTGCTGCTGAGCCGGCTGGCTTCGTTGTCTGCCGGTCGCCCACCGCAAGAAGCACTCGAGGCGGTGAGGACAGGGTCCGCCTGTGGGCCGGCCGCCTTCGGCATCGAGGTACCGCTTGCCGCCCTCGCTGCCCGGGAACGGGGCCTCCCGCTCCACCGCTGGCTATCCGGTGATCCAACCGCCACATCAGCGACTATCCCCGTCAACGCCCTCGTCGATGTGACTTCGCCGTCTGCCGCCGCCGAACGCGCTGCTGCCGCCGTCTCGGCCGGCTATCGAACCCTCAAGCTCAAGGTGGGTGGAACGGCCGCCGAAGACATCGCCCGCATTCGAAGCGTCCGCGAGACAGTCGGTCCAGGGGTCAAACTGCGCATCGACGCCAACGGCGGCTGGGACATCCAGACAGCCACGGAAGTGCTTGCCGCGGCGTCGGAGTGATGGCGTCGTCCTCTGCGAGCAGCCGGTGCCTCCGGGACCCGATGCCCCCGCTGCCTTCGCCGAACTCCGGAACCTCGGCGTCCCCCTCGCCGTCGACGAATCCTGCCGTGACGCTGCGGCTCTCCGGCCGTTCATCGCAGCCGGCGCAATCGACGCCGTCGTCATCAAGCCGATGCTCACGGGCCTTTCGCAGGCCCTTGCCATGATCGACGTTGCCCAAGGACACGGCCTGGTGTCGATCATCACGACGACCTTCGATGCCGGCCCCGGTACGCTTGCCGCCATGCACCTTGCGGGCAGTCTGCCGTCGACCCGTCCAGCCTGTGGCCTCTCCACCATTGAGCTTCTCGAACATCCGCTCGTCGCCGGCGTCCCTTCCGTACACGAGGGCGAGATCAACCTCTCGCCAGAGCCCGGCATGCCGCTCACGCTCGACGGAGCCGCCCTCGATCGGTACGCGACCGGCCCCTGGGTCGAGGTCAGAGCATGACCACCGCAATGCCCGACTGGGTCTGGCACCGGGCGGGCGCCACGCCAGATGCCGAGGCAATCGTCGCTGGCGAGGAGAGGCTCACCTACCGCGAGCTGGACGAGCGTGTCGTCGCTTTCGCGGGGGCGCTCGCCGCCCGGGGAGTCGTCCCGGGCGATCGGGTGGCCCTCGTCGCCGGCAACTCCCTCGATTTCGTCGTAGCCGTCCACGGAATCGCCCGCGCCGGGGCAACGCTCGTGCCGATTAACATCCGCCTCACCGCCGCTGAGATCGCCGGGCAGCTGGCCAGGGTGCGCCCTGCTCTCGTGCTTGCGGACGCCGCGAATCTCGATCGGAGCCACGAAGCGACTGCCGCCGCTGAGCTCGAACCGCCGGTGGAACTGCCGCTCTCCGGCCCGCCGATCGAGGAACCGGTGGTGCTCCATCGGCCAGACGATCCGCTCTGCATCATCCACACATCAGGGACCACCGGGGCTGCCCGCGGCGCTGTCCTCACCTACGGCAATTTCTGGGCAAGCGCGGCCGGTTCGGCCTACAACCTCGGCGTCCTGCCCGGTGATCGCTGGCTCGCCTGCATGCCGCTCTTCCATGTCGGCGGCCTGTCCATCCTCCTCCGCAGCGCTATCTATGGCACTTCCGCCGTGATTCATCCCGGCTTCGACGAAGCTCGCGTCGCCGCCGCCATTCATGACGATGGCATCACCCTGCTCTCAGTCGTTGCGACCATGCTCCAGCGCATCCTCGATTGCGACGACCGCCCGGCCCCCGCTCACCTTCGCGCTGTCCTCGTCGGTGGCGGTCCGGTACCCCCGGCATTGCTCGAACGCGCCCTCGACCGCGGTTACCCGGTTGTCCAGACATATGGCCTCACCGAAGCGGCAAGCCAGGTCACGACTCTCTCGCCCGCTGACGCCCGCCGCCGCCTCGGCTTTGCCGGCAAACCGCTGGTCACGACGCAGCTCCGTGTCGACGCTCCCCCCGGAGAACCCGGTGAGATCCTCGTCGCGGGGCCGATCGTCATGCAGGGCTACTTCGAGGATGACAGCGCCACAGCAAACGCCATTCGCGAGGGCTGGCTCCATACGGGCGACATCGGCGTGCTCGACGCCGATGGATTCCTTCAGGTGCTCGACCGGCGCGACGATCTCATCGTCTCCGGCGGCGAAAATGTCTATCCGGCAGAGGTGGAGGCAGCGCTGCTTGCCCATCCATCGGTCTCTGCGGCGGCCGTTATCGGTCTGAACGATCCTGCCTGGGGCCAGGCTGTCTGGGCGGCAGTTGTGGGCGACTCCCGGGCGTCAGAAGGGGAGTTGAGAGAGTGGCTCCGCGGACGGATCGCGGGGTACAAGGTTCCCCGACGAATCATCCCGGTCGAGGAACTACCCGCCACCGCCAGCGGCAAGATCCAGCGCCATCGCGTTAGGGCGATGGTCGAGGAGATGTTTCGCCAGGTCGAGCCGTAGAACTACCGGCCGGGATTCTGTCCGCGGGAAATGGTGTTGGCCCGCACCACGTTCGGGTCGAGGTCGCGCGCGAGCGACTCGTGGAACGCGTTGTGGTCGTTCGGATTGTCCATCTTGTAGCCGCCGAGGTCGCCCTCGGCCACGCTCAACTGAAGGGCTTCAGCGTCCCCAGACTTCACAATCGTGTTCTGGAGCCAGAAGTCGAGCTTTCGTGGTGCATCCACGAGGAAGGCCGCGCCTTCGAGCTTCTTCACTTTTCCAAGTTCCTGGCTATCGGACGTAAGGACCTTCGCCCCAACGATAATCTCAGCTGCCATCTGGTATCGGCCTCGCACCGGTGATTGGCGCATGTTACTCCCTCGCCTGTCGTAGGTGCGCGCAACTTGATAGGCTCGCCCGATCTGCTTCATGGAGACACGCGATGGCCTTTAACGGTCTCGGCCTGAACCTTGGCAACCTTTCCCTCCTTTCGAACGCCGAAACCCGCTCGATCAGCCCTGAGAACTTCACCGGCGAGAAGGGACGGGGTGGCATGTCGGTCGATGGTCCCGCGGCGAATGCCGCCCGCGGGCTCGGGCAGGGCTGGAAGGTCTCGCCCTATGTCCACATCGAGCCCGGCGCGACTTTCACCCTTGCCGACATCGAGGGGCCGGGCGCCATCCAGCAGATCTGGATGACCATGGCCCGTGGCAAGTGGCGCCACACGATCCTGCGCATCTACTGGGACGACCAGGAGCAGCCCTCCGTCGAGAGTCCCGTCGGCGATTTCTTTGCGAGCGGCTGGGAGACGTTTGCCCAGGTGTCTTCGCTCGCGGTCTGTGTGAACCCCGGCCGCGCCTTCAACTGCTACTGGGAGATGCCCTTCCGCAAGCGTGCACGCCTCACCCTCGAAAACCTCTCCGACGAGCAAGATCTCGGTCTACTACCAGGTCAACTACACCCTCACCGAGGTTCCTGGAGACGCCGCCTACTTCCACGCCCAGTTCCGCCGGACCAACCCCCTGCCCTACAAGGAGGTCTACACCATCCTCGATGGCGTTCGCGGGCAGGGCCACTACGTCGGCACCTACATGGCCTGGGGCGTGAACAACGCCGGCTGGTGGGGCGAAGGCGAGATCAAGTTCTTCCTCGATGGCGATGGCGAGTTCCCCACCATCTGCGGCACGGGCACGGAGGACTACTTCTGCGGCGCCTACGACTTCGACCCCGGCCTCTTCGAACGCGACCGCGAAGGGGGCTCCCACTACCAGGAGTTCACGACGCCCTACGCAGGCCTCTCGCAGGTCATCCGCCCGGATGGCGTCTATCGCTCCCAGCAGCGTTTCGGCCTCTACCGTTGGCACATCATGGACCCCGTCCGCTTCCAGCGGGATATCCGGGTGACCATCCAGGCCCTCGGCTGGCGGACGCACCGGGACCGCCAGTACCTCCCTCTCCAGGATGACATCGCTTCCGTCGCGTACTGGTACCAGGCCCTCCCGACCGCGCCCTTCCCCCGGCTGCCCGACCGCGACTACCTCGAGGTGATCTGATTTCGGCGCGAAGATAGGTATCATCCGCGGCACCGATGCTCGATCCAATCTGCCCCAACGGGCATTCCATCACGGAAACTGACGCCGCGTTCTGTCCTGAATGCGGCAGCGCGCTGGTCCCGCCCGCGTCAGCTCCGGCGCCTACATCCCCCGCCATCCAGGGGACAAGCTCGGGCCGCGCGTACCTCGTCGTCATCGCGGTTGCCATCGCATTGACTGCCACGATCGTGGGCGCATTCGCCGTGCTCAGGGGTGAGGACTCGACCGCGCCAGCTGCTCGAGAGCTCCCAGCACCGACAGAGTCCGACTCGACGAAGAGCCCTGCCACTCGCTCGCCATCACCGACACCTCGAAACGGAGGAAACGCGGGGACACCGGTGCCGTCGCCAGGCCGAACCGCCACGCGGCAGCCCGGTGCGACCGCGACTGCCGCCAACGGCACTGCTGCCTCGGCCACTGTCCCACCCACGGCCACGCCGGTTGCCGCCACAGCGACCACCGCAGCCACCACTGCGACTGCCGTACCGCCAACCTCCACGCCGGCCCCTCCAACTTCCACACCGGCTCCCCCAACTTCCACACCTATTGTGCCGACGGCCACGCCGGAACCGGCTCTGGTGTTCGGTATTGTCACCATCGACGTCTTTGGCGCCAAAGAGATCTGCGGAGGATGCGACATGGTGTTCCAGGGCTCTGGAGGGACCTGGGTAGGCAACTCTCAGCCGAATGGCTCGTACATCCTGTCGATGCCGCCCGGCTACTACGACGTGTCCTACATCTGCGAGGACGTCTTCGGCGATCCGTTCTACGTCCCCGTGCTGTCGCCGGCCGGTCTCACCGCCGTGTCGGGGCCGAATAACGTCGATGTAGCGCAGGGAGTCTGCATCTGACGGATCTTGGGTGCCGTTCGGACATGCGCCGACTGGCCCTCTTGGGCTAGCATAGCCGCGGGCACGCAGGCCCGGGCCAGCCATGTCACCAGAGATCCTACGCGCCATTTCGATCATCTCGGTCGTCGTCACCGTCGTCGCGGTCGGATTCGCTGTCCTCGCTGCGCTTCGCCCCGCCCGCGTCCGCGTCCGCCGCGACGCCGTGATGCTCGTCATCTCGCTTTCAACCGCGATCGCCCTTGGCGTGATCATGAAGACGCGCACACCGGTTGAGTATCTCGTCGCCGCCCTCCTTGTCGGAGCCGTTCTCGGGTTGGCCCAGGGCCTCCGACTGCAACTGCGTGAGCAGGATGGCACCTTCCTGGCACGCCGTGACATCCTGGGCCTCGGAGCGTGGGGCATCGGTATCGCTATCACCCAGTTGGCTGGGCTGGCCTCGCGGACCGGGGTGATCGAGGTGGGACAGGCGGTCTCGTTCTTTGGGATTGCTGCTACCGGGACGCTTATCGTTGCTCGCCAACGTGAGCTAGTCCGTGCTCGCAGCTTGAGCGCCGCAGCCACTGCAGTGGCGGCCATCGCGCCCATTCCAATCGTCCTCACCGGCGCGCTATTTCAGCAGGCGGAACCCTCGCCAACGCCAGAACCACCAATTACCTACCAGGGCGAAGTCCGGTGGAACGACATCCAGGACGATTGGCTCCGTCTTGGCTCGCTCTCGCGCAACGGCGATATTGCGGGAGCGAAGGCCGAAGGCTACGACCTTGACTCCACGTATCTCGGATCCGACCTGACTATCGTCTACGACCCGGCCACAGGCGAAGTGACTGTGGACGGTGAGTTCGATGCGGCCTGGCCGCTTGGCGAACTGAACCTGCTGATTACCGTCGGTGCGGCCACCTGGTTCGATGACGAGATTGACGAGCAAGATCAGGCCGACATCGACAGGGCGCGCGAGGAGCGCGACTGCGACGCCTTCCTCTACCTGTTATTGAGTGGTGGTCCTGCTGTTGCGAACCCTGATGGCACCGTGGATCTCGAACTCACAGGCGTCTACGACACGTCCCGGCCCCCGACCGATTGCGTCTTTGATATGGGACAAGATCCGACAACAACCTTCTTCAGTGTGAATCCCCCAGTGCTGTCGCTTTCCGGTCTTGGGGCTGACTCACTGGAAGGAGCGATCCGGGGCACCTGGTTGTTCCCTGAGGGGGACAACTCGGAGGTCATCCGTGATTTCGTCTGGCCAATCGAAGCGTCGACCGAGGGAGAAACTGCCTCGGCCGCGCCGGGTGGGAGCACGGGAGACGAAGAAGACGCCAGCCTGGCGAGCGGGACGCCCGATAACGCTGCCGATGCCTCGACGGTCACTGATGAGGGCAGCGGTGAGGAGAATACAGAATCCAGAGGGCTGCGATTGCGGCGGCGACGAAGAGATCTCCGACGACCAGGCAGCCGGGGCAGCGCTCGCAGGTGCCATTGGCGCTGGCGCCGTTGCCGCGACGGCAGCGGCGAGCGCCGGAGCAGCAGGTGGATTGGGCGGTGCCGGCGGATCAGGTGGTTCGGGTGGCAATGGCCGCGCTCCGGACAGCGGTGGCTCCGGAAATGGCCGTAAGCCCGAAGGCGGCGTGGCGACCGCCGACCCGGAAGGCGAACGAAAGATTGACAACATTCGGGCAGCCGCGTCCAGCCGGGGGATGGACGACATCCTCGATCGCCTCAACAGGCTTGGACGGAATCCGGATGGCTCGCCAAACAACGAGGCCCTCGACAGGATGCGAGAGATCATCCACAACCGGGTTAGCCGTCAGCAGTGGGAACAGAACAGCGACCTGATGCAGTCATCGGCGGCCGGCGATTTCGGCCGCGGCGTTCAGGGAACCGTAGCTTCCGGAATGGACAAGGTGGCTGAGGTCGGCGACGCAATCCATAGCCCGATTCTTGGTGCCGGTGGCCGAATAGGTGGGTTTGTCACTCGCAACCCGGTTGCTGCAGCGAAGGTAGCCGTGGCGGTTGCAGTTCCCCCCGCGGGCGTAGCGATTGGCGTCGCCGATGTAGCGGCGGAGGTCTACGACAAGGCGACCACCCCCGGTGATGAGAGTATGGCGGGCGCAGCCGAGGAAATCGGCTGGATTGCCGTTCGGGAAGGCGGGACGCAGCTCCTGGGCGCAGCCATTGGCCATGGACTGGGAGCGATAGGCAAGGGTCTTGGCGAAGGCGCTGAGCAGGTGGCTGACCAGGTTGCCCGCGAGGCGGATGATGTTGCCGAAGCCATAGCTCACCAGGTAGACGATGTCGCCGAAACGGCTGCTCGCAACGCTGGTCATGTCGCTGAGTCGGCTGCGGAGACTGCCTCCCATCAGGTTGATGATGTCGCTCAAGCCACAGCCGACTCCATAGGCCACCAGGTTGACGACGCGGCCGAGGCCGCGGCCGATTCGCTGACCCATCAGGCCGACGACGCACTTGAGGCGGCAGCTGATTCGGCTACCCATCAGACCGGCGACGCTGTTGAAACGGCAGCCGGCTCGGCGGGACACCAGGCTGACGACGCGGCCGGGGCTGCAGCCGATTCCATGGGCCATCAGGCCGACGACGCCGCGGAGGCCGTCTCTGACTCGGCGACTCAGCAGGCCGATGACCTGGCCGAGACCGCGACGGATTCTGTGGCAGGACAGACAGATGACGCGGCAGGCGCTGTCTCCGGCGCTGGCGACCGCGTCGACGACACATGGCTCAAGGATGCCCCCCACGGCTCCGATGTCCCCGTGGAGAAGATGAATCAGGCGGGCTGGAGTCAGCAAGAAGCCGAGGCGATGCAAAAGGTAGCTCGTGAGGAAGGCGTCGAGATCGGCGCTCGCACAACCAACGTCGACTCGCTCAAGCACCCCACCGCGAACCCCAAGCCAGTCGATGTAAAAGGAAAGACGGTCACCGACCTCGATGTCCAGCTTGGCGCTCGCGAAGGAGACCAGGGCCTCGCCGCGATGTTCGAGCCGAAACACCCCGGCAACGACGCACCGCAGGAACTTCTCGACCGGTATGCCAAGCGTGCCGCCGAGTACGAGAAGCTGCAGAAACAACTGCCTGAACTCAAGGCGAAGGGTGTCTTCTGGGACCAGGAGACGGGTCTCTTCCAGGACGCTGCTGGGGTGCCCTACCGCGGCGACATCGACCTCGTCTACATTCGTGACGCCAAGACTGGCCAGCTCCTCACGGGGGATCGCTACGACGCTGTGGTCAACAAACTCAAGGCCAGCGGCGCCAAGATTCAGCACGGCGCCGAGGTCAACTCGGTGCGGGACATTACGAAGGCCGGGGGCAACATCGACGACGCGATGAAGCTGCACGGTGACCTGTCTGAAAATCACATCGCTGGTAGCGAAACCGTTATCGAAACGACCGCCACCGGTTTCTCAAAAGGGATGAGTTCACAGGGCATGTTTGACCAGCTCACCGGCGGGAACCCGCTCTCCCGCGGGCTCCCTGTGGAGGTGTAATGGCGAATCCACAGTCGCCGGGGGTCGTCGCCAGGGAATTCACAATCCCTCCACCTATTGGTGCGGCAATCCAGGCCGTAACCGGACTTTCCGTGCTCGGTGCGGCCGGATCCGTCGCCCCTGAGACGCCTCCCCTCGAACAACTCGAGGACGCTGGCCTCCTCGACGGCGGTTCCCTCCGCAGCGATCTGCGGGCCGCACTCGAGTTGCATGCAGCACGAACGCGAGCGATCTCAGTCGCCGTCACCGTGCCCGAGCGACAATCATGGGAGCGCCTGGTCGCTTACGGGATTGCCGATACTGCGGCCGGTTATGCCGCGATCTCCACCGTGACTGGCTCGACAGTCGTCTCGACGTACCCCGCCGTGCGGGACCTTGCCGAAGTTGTCCGGCCACACTTATTCCTGGCCTCTCGCCCCACTCCGACTGAACCGGGCTATGCCCTCACGGTCGAATCGTGGACCGCCCTGGTCGCGATCGCCGATGTGCTCCAACGCCGCCAGCTGGAACGTACGCTCGCCCGGGAACCGCGCCCAATCAGCCCCAGATTTCAGCCAGACGAGCTTGCTGAAGCTGTTGGTGCCGGTGCAACGGCCCCTGATCTGCGGTGGATGTGTTCGCTTGGGGCAGCGCTCTGTCCGTTGCCGCTACCCGAGACCCCGGAAGCGGCGGAAGGTGGCCTTGTCGCCCTCGAAGCTGAAGGGCTCGTGTCCCCGAGCGGCGATGGCTGGCAGTTGACTGTCGCTGGCGAGGCGTTGGCATTCCTTTTCCGCTCGTTGATCACCGCCGCAGTGTTTGGCGGTACGCGGATCCGGCCCGACGCTCCCAACGAGTGGGCGATGATTGGGGCGCTTGCCTCACCCGTTGGTTGCTGGCTGATTCGTTGGAACAACGTGACGGCCACTACGGCATCCGGGAGGATCGGCCCGGCCACTCCGGAGGACCTGCATAGTGCCTTCGAAGAGCTCGAGGCGTTTTCGCTTCGAGCCCCTGAATCCCAACCGGAATCGCCGAAGCAGGCAATGCCTGCTGTTCCGCCATGCACGAATTGCCGGGCGTCGCTTGCGCCGGGGGCAAGGTTCTGTTCCACCTGCGGGGCTGCCGTCCGCCTGGAGGTTTACTGCAGTAAGTGCGGACGAAAACTCGCAGAGAATGCAAAGTTCTGTCCGGGGTGTGGTACCCCGGTGGGGCCCGCCTGACGCCGGCCACGACCGGCCCGGAGTAGAATCGGACACCACAGATATCTGGAGGTGTCCCATGGACGACGACGCCAAGAAAACAGCACTGCGCATGATTCCCTACGGCATCTACGTGGCCACATCCGATAGCGGCGACGGCACGCTGGCGGCAGCAACCGTGAACTGGCTGACCCAGTCATCGTTCTCGCCGCCACTGATCGCGATGGGCGTGAAGACCGACTCCGGCCTGTACGCCGCCTTGAAGAAGAGCCGAAAGGTTGGCGTGAACATCCTCGGCAAGGGACAGGACGGCCTCGCCTTCGCCTTCTTCCGTCCCGCCGAAGCCGGTGATGGCACGATCAACGGCGAGCCCTATAAGAAGGGCGCGGTCACCGGCTCCCCACTCCTGGACTCCGCCCACGCCCAGCTCGAGTGCGAAGTGCGGGAGATCGTCGAGCTCGGCGACCACCACGTCGTCGTCGCGGAAGTTGTCGATGCGACGGTGCTCAAGCAGCCCGAGGGCCGCCCCGACGAGGCCATCCTCGAGATGAAGAACCTCGGCGAGCGCGTCTTCTACGGGGGTTGATGCAGGCTAACGCCGGAGCCTGGTGACGCCGGTCCCTTGAAACGATCCCTCACCGGTGCAGAATGCGGACACGCGACGCACTGTCGCGGGGAGACCACTCATGCCCGAACAGGTCGAGGCTGACGTTTCGACGGACCACTACCTTCGCGACAAGTACGCCATCGTCGGCGTCGGCGAGACCACCTACACCCGTGGCTCCGGCCGCACCACGCGCGCGCTCGGCACCTGGGCCATCCGCAACGCCATGCAGGATGCCGGCATGCAGCCGTCCGACATCGACGGCATGCTCAGCTACTCCAACAACGACTCCACGCCTTCGCCGAGCATGGCAGGCGACCTCGGCATCCGCCTCGACTTCTACATGGATGTCTACGGCGGTGGCTCCAGCACCGAGGCCCTCATCGGCATCGCCATTGGCGTCATCGAAGCGGGGATGTGCAAGACGGTCGCCATCTTCCGGGCGATGAACGGCTTCTCCCAGGTGCGCATCGGCGGTACCGGCGCCCGCGCGGCCGCACCCATCGGCGGCGATGGTCTCCACTCGCGTGCCTACGGCTGGATGAGTGCCGGCCAGAGCTTTAGCCAGAGTTTCATGCGCCACATGTACGACTACGGCACGACGCCGGAACAGCTCGCCATGGTGAAGGTCATCCACAGCGAGCACGCCAGCAACAACCCCAAGGCCTACTACAAGGGCCGTGTCAGCGTCGACGATGTCCTCAACAGCCGCTTCATCGTCAAGCCACTCCATCTCCTCGACTGCTGCGTCGAGACTGACAACGCCACCTGCATCATCGTCACCCGCGCCGACCGCGCCTACGACTGGAAGCACACCCCGGCGCGCATCCTTTCGGTCGTCGGACGCTGCTGCAAGCCGCGCATCGACATGCACTACCAGCACGGGCCCATCTCCACCGTCGCCGGCCACTACGCCAAGGACATCCTCTTCCCCAACGCTGGCCTCGGCCCCGACGACATCGACGTAACCGGCGCCTACGACGCCTTCACCTTCACCACCATGCTCCAGCTCGAGGACTTTGGCTTCTGCAAGAAAGGCGACGGAGGCCAGTACGTCTCCGATGGCACGATGCGGCTGGGCGGCAGACGTCCCAACAACACCAGTGGCGGCCACCTCTGCGAGGGGTATACCCACGGCATGAACATGGTCATCGAGAACGTCCGTCAGCTACGGGGCGAGATCGATGACTCCTGCCCCGAAACCGGCGACGGCAAACGTGCCCACACCTACGACTACGCCACGCCCGGCGGCTGCCGCCAGGTGAAGGACGTCAACGTCACTGCGAACCTCGGCTGGGCGATGCCCGGCACCGGTTCCGCCATGATCATGAGGAAGGGGTAGCACGATGGCACTCACCGGCGAATACCTGGGCATGCCCCTCGCCATCGACGACCTCGACATTGAGAACATGGAGTACTTCAAGGCCTGCGGCCGCGGCGAATTCAGCCTCCAGAAGTGCACGAACTGCGGCCTCCTCCGCTACCCGCCCGGCACCGCCTGCCCGTGGTGCACCAACCTCGAGTTCGAATGGACGCCCGTCGAAGGGAAGGGCACCGTCCACAGCTACGGTGAGGTCCACCAGGCGATCCAGCCCGCCTTCCGCGCCCACGCCCCCTACCAGGTCCTCCTCGTCGACCTCGACACACAGAAGGGCGTGCCCACTGCCGACGAGGCGATCCGCGTCATCGGCAACCTCGTCACGCCCTCCGGCGAGATGGCGCCGCCCGAGCTCGTCAGACGCTGCGGCATCGGCAGCCGCGTCAGGATGGTGTTCGTGAAGGTCGGCGAAGGCTTCGCTATCCCCCAGTGGACGATTGATGAGTCGGCGGAACAGCCGCGACCCTTGGCGATACCCGCAGGAGTAGCGCTATGAGCCAGCCACGGTTCGATCAACATGGCGTCAAGCTTGGGCGATAAGGCCGACGACTACGCGGTCAATCCGCGCCGTTTAGCCGTGCTGTCGGCGAGCAGGCGATGGCCTTGCTGAGCAACTCCAGCCGGGCGAAGGTGTCCTAGACATCGAGGCGGGTCACGGGCGTTGGCACTCACGCCGCGGCGGCCAAATCGGAGAGCGGACCGTGTGTCGGGCACTACACGTTCGCACTCCCGGGGAGCATGCTTGCGCGGCTTCCTGCAGGCACGTTGAAACCGATGAGTGCGCAGTGGGATTGGGACATTCGCCAGATGGAGCAATGGTCTCGCTCGATTTCGAGGACGAACTACTTCGACGCTGAGCGGCAGTTGCGCTCGGCCAGATGATCTTCGCCGGACTCTATTCCCCCCGGGACGGAGTTCGTGATGCGACGCAGGGGTTCACTGGTATCGCGGCTTTGCCGGCAAACCAGCTGGCATAACTGGCAGCTCGGAGATTGCAACTGAACTCCACGCATCAGGCATTCGCCGTTTGGCCAAAGGCGGGAACGTGGCGCAGGTGGCGGCCGACGGGTCCTCGGGTGACGGCTACTGCCACAGATTCTCATGGGTCACATGGAGTCGCCGGCTTCGAGGCTGTAGCTCGAGGGCATGCCCCCTGGCCGTGGTTGATGCCGCCGAGTTATGGGCAGTGGGCGATTGTCGCCGCCAACGGCCGCCGCGATGCGCCAACTACCGGAGTCGTTGCCAACGCCGGTCGCGACATTTCGTTCGCCTCCTCGCTGACGTCTCGCCGCCTGAGTTTGCGATGGAGGTGCTGGTGGGTGTGGGGCGGAAGGCGGCTGAGGCTCGTTCCGCCAAGGCGGGCGATGATGTGCCACAATCGCCCCACTATGCGCATCGAAGACGACAACGGTATCTCCGCCCTCCTCACCTCCGGGGAAACGAAACTTTGCACGGGCTTTGGCTTTACTGAGGGCCCGGTCTGGGTTGTGCCCGACAACGCGCTCATCTTCAGCGACATCCCCGGCAATCGGACCCATCGCTGGCGCCCGGGCACTACCGAAGCCGAGGTCTACCGCTACCCCAGCGGCTGGGGCAACGGCATGACGCTCGACCACGCCGGCAACGTCCTTGTCTGCGAGCACGGCGGCCGGCGCGTCTCCCGCTTCCCCTACGCCGACGCCTTCGCCCCGGAGACCGTCGCTGGCGAATGGGATGGGAAGCCGCTCAACAGTCCGAACGACCTCGTCGTCCACTCCTCCGGCGCCATCTACTTCACCGACCCCACCTACGGCATGGACAGGGGCCGTGTCCCCCGCCAGGGCAAGGAGGGGCAGAAGCCGGACCTCGACTTCCAGGGTGTCTATCGCGTCAGCCCCGACGGCACCCTCGACCTGGTCGTTGGCGAAGGCTTCAGTCAGCCGAACGGCCTCGTCTTCTCGCCCGACGAATCGGTGCTCTACATCGGCGACTCCCAGGAGCGGCTCATCTGGCGCTTCGAAATGGACTCTTCCGGTATGCCCCGTAACCGCACCCTCTTCGTCGATCAGCACGAAGACACGCGCCGGGGCGCGCCCGACGGCATGAAGGTAGACACCGAAGGCCGTCTCTGGACGACCGGCGCCGGCGGCGTCTCGGTCCACACACCCGAAGGCAAGTACCTCGGCGTCTTCGAAATGGATGAGCACGCCGCCAACCTCACCTTCGGCGGCGACGGCTTTCATACCCTCTTCATGACTGCCGGCACCAGCGTCTACAGCGTCGAGACAGCGGTAACAGGGATTGGGCCTGGCTCCCGGTAGCGTTGTGCCGAGATTCGACGTCATTGTCATCGGCGCAGGCGCCGCCGGTATCGCCGCCGCCCGGCGGCTGACAGAAGTCGGTCGCAGCGTCGTCGTCCTTGAGGCTCGCGACCGCGTCGGTGGCCGCGTCTACACCGATGAATCGTTCGCCTCGCACCCGGTCGAGCTCGGTGCAGAGTTCATCCACGGCCAGAACGTCGCCACCTGGGACTGGGTTCGCGAGTTCGAGGCCCCAACCACGGGCGACGCCAACCGCCACAGCCAGTGGTTTCACTGGGGCGGCCAAATCCTCGACTCCGAGGCCTTCTTCCTCCTCGCGGGGGATCTGTACGGCGAACAGCGCCGCCGACGCTATGGTCGACGCCAGGAGGAAGGCGACGACCCGCCCGCAGCAAGCATCTTCGATGAATGGGAACGAGCGCCCAGCGCCCCGCTGACCGCCGAGGGCCGCCGGTTGATCGACAACATGGTCGCCCAGGGCACCGCGGCCGATCCGGAGGAACTGGGCATCTTCGCCGGCCGGGCGGCCACCTACGAAGGCGACGGCGACCAGCGTCATTTCCGCCTCCTTCACGGCTACTCCGACCTCGTCCGCCATGCCGCCAAGGGCCTCGATGTCCGGCTTGCGACCCCCATCGACCGCGTTGCCTGGGAGGCGGACGGGGTCCGCGTCGAGTCCCGGGGCGAGACCTTCGAGGCAGATGCAGTGGTGGTGGCGCTGCCGCTCGGTGTGCTCCAAACAGGCGTCGTGACCTTCGAGCCCGGTCTTCCGGCTGCGAAACTTGAGGCGATTGCCCGCATCAATCCTGGCGCGATAGGCAAGGTCGTCCTCAAATTCGACGACTTTGCCTGGCCCCGCGACATGACCTTTCTCTGGACTCCGCGTGATACCCAGCTCTGGTGGCGTCCCGGCCAGGGACAACCGAACGAGGAGCCGGTCATCACCGCCTTCTTCGGTGGTAGGGATGCCCGCGCTATGGCAGATCGATCCCCTGCCGACGCTGCCGCCTTCGCCGTCGATGACCTCGAGGCGATGACCGGCAGGTCGCTTTCGTCGCACCTGCTGGACTACCGCGTGCTGGTCTGGAACAACGAGCCCTACACGCAGATGGGTTACTCGTCGTTGCCACCCGGCGGCGGAGATCTCCGCGCCGCCCTCGCCGCGCCCGTCCCCCCGCTCTACTTCGCCGGCGAAGCGACCAATGCCGTTCGCCCCGCGACCGTACACGGCGCCATCGAATCCGGCACCCGTGCTGCGAATGAAATCCTGGGGCTGGCTACTTGAAGCGACAGGTGAGGCGTCCGCGCGTCAGGTCGTAGGGAGCAGGACCTGTACAGATCCGACGCCTACGCCTCATTGCCCTGCGCTCGACCAAGTCTGTGCTCTGTCGTCTCCTGACGAGTCGGCGGCTCGAACATCGAGCAGCCCATGCGTCGAGTTCCTCCGCCGAGATGCTGAAGGTGCCTGACGGTAGATCGAGGTTTCTGCGGGCCACCCGTTCGTGGAGTGTCTCAAGGGGTGCATCGAGAAAGATCGTCTGCACGTTGGCTCCAAGCTCCCCGGCACGTTGGCGATAGTGGTCCCGTTCTGCTCGCGCCCAGACGCCCCAGTCGAGGATCACGCTGATTCCGCCAGCCAGGAGCCGTTCGACGAGTTCCCACTGCACCTTCTCGACGAGGAACTTCCGCTCGTCCCTGGCCGCGGCCTCGGCGTCATCGGGGTAGAGCTGACAGACCCAGGAGTCGGCGTTCAGGTGCACTCCCTCGCCAGCTGCTTCGAGTTCCCTCGCTCGTGTCGTCTTCCCTGATCCGGGCAATCCGCAGAGCATGAAGAGAGTCGGCGGCGGCATACATCGGAGTATGCCTCACGGTGTCCCGGATCGGCGTTGGGAGTCTGTGGGGAACGACGGGGCGGTCGAGTTGCGGCGTTTAGCCGGTGGGGCGCACAAAGCCATACGCCCCGCGACTGTGCACGGGGCCATTGAGCCCGGACTCCGGGCCGCGAGCGAAATCCCGGGAATGGTTACTTGAAACGATAGGTGAGGCGGCCGCGCGTCAGGTCGTAGGGAGAGAGCTCTACGAGGACGCGGTCACCGATGAGGACCTTGATGTAGTTCTTGCGCATTTTGCCGCTGATATGGGCGAGGACTTCGTGTCCGTTTGCGAGTTCAACCTTAAACATTGCGTTGGGAAGCGCGTGCGTAATGACGCCTTCGACTTCAATGGACTCGGATTTGGGCATGCTCACTCCTTCGCAGTGATGCGAGTTTCTTCCAGTATACCCGTGAGATGGGCGAATGGCGGCCACCGTTCGCCCATCTCGCCTTTAGCCGCGGGGCAACCCCAGGCCGCGGGTCGCGATGATCCCCTTCTGGATCTCGGTAGTTCCGCCGGCGATGGTCGAGCTGACCGCCTGCATGTAGCCGACCGACGCCCTGTTACGCACGTTGCCGTACATCCCGTGCATATGCATCGAAAGGTTCGCGATGCGCTGTGAGAGCTCGCTCGAGAAGAGCTTGCACATGCTTGCTTCGTGGTTCGGGATGAGGTTGTTCGCCTGCATCGAGATAACCCGGTAGCTGAGCATCTTTGCCACCTCGGCCTCGATCCAGCGGTCGGCAAACTCACGCTTGACCGGCTCAGAGCGGAACGAAGCGTCGCCATCGCCCTTGGCCTGGCGAATCAACGATTCGAGCTGCTTGCGCACGCCGATGGCGGAGCCAATCGACGACCGCTCGAAGTCGAGGGTCGTGGTCCCCACGTACCACCCACGGTTCTCCTCACCGATGCGGTTCTCCACCGGCACCCGCACGTCCTCGAAGAAGACCTCGTTGAATCCCTGGGCGCCCGAAAGCTGTGTCAGGGGCCGCACGGTGACGCCCGGCGCCTTCATGTCCAGGAGCAGATAGGTAATGCCGCGGTGCTTCGGGGCATCCGGGTCCGTGCGCGCCAGCATGTACATCATGTCCGCGTACTGGGCGCCGGTTGTCCAGATCTTCTGGCCGTTGACCACGTAGTCGTCGCCATCGCGGACCGCGCGCGTCTGCAATGAAGCGAGGTCGGAACCCGCGCCCGGTTCGGAGTAGCCCTGGCACCAGATCACTTCGCCACGAAGGATCTTGCCGAGATGTTCTTGTTTCTGTTCCTCGGTCCCGTGCTCGATGATCGTCGGCCCGATCATCATCACGCCGAACCCGCCCACATTGGAGGGCACACCGGCTTCGGCAAACTCCTCATTCATGATGAATTGCTCGACCACCGACATGTCGGCGCCGCCGTACTTCTTCGGCCAGGAAGGGGCTATCCAGCCCTGCTTGGCAACCTTCTCGCGCCATTCCTTGATCGCGCCCATGCGCCCAAAGAGTCCGCCTTCGCCTTCATCGCGCTCGCGGTCGGCCCGCAGTCCGGCGGGCGTCTCCTTATTGATGAACTCGCGGACCTCGGCGCGCCACTTCGCTTCGGTGGGGTTGTCTCCAAGATTGATGGGCATAGTTACTCCCGGGCTAAATGTCCTGCCATTGTGTCCGAACCAAATTCGGCTAGCAAGCGACGGCCGTTGGTTTACCGTTCCTCTCCCCGAGTCCGCTACGCTCGATGATATGGAAGTGGGAGAGAACACGAGTGTCTGGTTCCCGCGCGTCCCGGGGCGAAGGCTCGAGCAGTTCGCTCCCGACCTCTATCGCGTGCGCACGCGGGGTGGCCGCGCTTTCCTGGCCGTTGACGGCCATGACGTAACGATTATCGATGTCGGCGCACCCGGCTCCGGCACCATCATAGAGCGCGCCCTCCACGATATCGGCCGAAGCTTCGACGATGTCCGACATATCCTCCTTACCCATGCCCACCTCGACCATGTCGGCGCCCTCGCCGAGGTGCAATCGCTCTGCTCAGCGCCGATTGCGATCCATGCGGCCGACGAAGCGGAGATTCGCGCGAACTTTCTGAGCAACCCATTCGTACACCCCGGCATCGCCCGAGTTGCCGAACCGATCGTGAAGGTGCTCGACCCGGGTCCGGCACGCGTGGACATCGCCCTCGCGGATGGCGACCGCTTCCCGGTATTTGGTGGCATGCGTGTCGTCCACATGCCCGGACATACGCCCGGCAGCGCTGCCTTCCTCTTCGAAGAGCGCGGCATCGTCGTCACCGGCGATGCCCTGCAACACCGATTCGGCGAACTTCTGCCGCCAAGTCGCGTGTTCACCCGCTGCATGGACGAAGCGTTGGCGTCGATTACCCGCCTCGCCACATTCGACTTCGAGATGATCGCGTTCAGTCACTTCCGGCCAGTGCGGGCCCTGGGCGCGAGCCGTCTCGGCGCACTGGCGGCCGAGCTAGCCACGCAGGCTGCATGATGGCGTCTGCGACCTGGATTCGTACCAAGTGCCCTTCCCGGGCGATACTTCACGGGAACGTCGTTCGCACACAGGTGGTCGCCACGGAGTAGTCAATGGTCAGCGCAAGGGACTCACAGCGGCCGGTTGGAATCCCGACGTGGCCGCGCTGGTGGTGGGTTCGTTGGCTTCGGCGGGCGCTGCTGACCCTCCTCATCTTCCCCATCCTCCGCATCGGCTATAGCACCCGCATCCGGGGCCGCGAGAACACGCGTCTGCTCACGGGCCCCTGCATCATCGTGAGCAACCACAACATGCACCTGGATATGGGAATGCTCCTTCGTGCTCTTCCCATGAGCACGCGGCAGCGAGTCTCCATCGCCGCTGCCTCCACCGATATCTTCGGCAATCGCTACCGAGGTTTCCTCGCCGGCCTGCTCGGCAACGCCTTCCCCTTCGCCAAGCGCGGGGCCGGTGTTCGTGACAGCCTCGAGAATGTGGGCAAGCTGCTCAACGGCGGCTGGCACGTCCTCATCTATCCGGAGGGAAAACTGACCGTCGGAGGTCCCATGGAGCCGTTCAAGTCGGGGGTTGGCCGCCTTGCCGTTGAACTGGGCGCAACCGTCCTCCCGATGCGGATCGATATCGTGCGCCCGGGTTTCTACGAGGGAAAATGGTTCCCAACTCCGCGCGCCAAAGTGGTGGTGAACATCGGCCGGCCCCTGCGCTTCGGTCCTGGCACCGACTACATCGCGGCCACCCTGCGCCTCGAAGAGGCCGTTCGCAACGCATGACGGAACACTCCGTCCGGCTTACCGACATCTTCACCAACGCCGCCGCAATAGCGGACTACACCGGCGCCATGGAGGTGGAACCGGCTCACTTGCTCGAGGCGCTCGAATGCCTGCGCGCCGGCCGTCCCTGGCAGCTCCCGGGCGACGAACGGCCCAGGTCGCCCCTTGGTCGCTCCGGGTTCAGGGCAGCGGTGCCGGCCCCGATTCAAGCGCTGGCGCGGGACTGGTTTCAGCGCCTTGACAACGATCCGCTCGCAGCACTCGACGCCGCTGCCCTCGATGATCTCGCGGCTGAAATCGCCAGAATCGGCTCTTGAACGCGGTGAATTCAGTGTTCTCCCACCTTTGCCCTCATCTCCCAAGCCGTGAAGCTGGAATGCGATGAATCTCGCAACCGCGATCGTTGCCGGCCTGGTGGCCGCAGTCCTGGGAGCGGGGGCAGTCTATTGGCAGCACCTGCTCTATCGCCTGCCGGAGCAGCGCGTGCGTGGCAGCGCTCCCTGGCTCTTCGCCAGGCTGGCACTCGGGGCCATTGCCTGTGGCGTGTCCACAGCCGTGGCGCTACGCCCTGACCACTATGACGCCGGCCCCGCCGTGCTCACGGCCATGTTCTGTTTTGCCCTCATCGTCATGTCAAGCACTGACTTCGAGCGGCGACTTCTACCAAACCGATTGATGTACCCGACGATCGTCCTTGCTGCTGCGTTTTGCTGGGCCTGGCCCGATCGCTCTATCGCCGACATCTGGATCGGCGCCGGCATCGCCTTCGCGACGGGCGCCGTTCTGTTCCTCGCCGGTGCCTTTTTCGGCTCGTCACGCGGTGCCGGGACGACCCCATTCGGACTGGGCGACGTGAAGCTGATCATCTTGCTCGGATTGTTGACAGGCTGGCCGGCGGTCCGCACGGCCCTTGTTATTGGCGTTCTGCTTGCCGGGATCCCGGCCCTTGTGATGATCGCCTTCGGACGGGGTCGCTCAGCCTTCAGCTACGGGCCATACCTCGCCGTGGGGGGCGTGGTGGTGCTCCTCTTCACTGACAGCTTCCTCTAGAGGCCCGGGACCGCCTCTAGAACGCTTGCATCATCTGGATGACGGCGGGTCCGCCAATGACGACCATGATCGCCGGGAAGATGAAAAGGACGAGCGGGAACACCATCTTGATCGGGGCCTTGAACGCCTGCTCCTCTGCCTTTTGGCGTCGCTTGGTCCGGATGACACCCGTCTGGACGCGGATGACGCTTCCGATCGAGATGCCCATCGACTCCGCCTGGACGACCGCATTGATCAGCGACCGGAGTTCGTCCACCCCGGTTCGTTCGGCGAGGTCCGTAAAGGCGTCTCGCCGTGAGCGGCCCATCTGGATTTCCGTCATTGCCCGCGTGAGTTCGACAGCGAATGGGCCGGTCACCTTATCGATGACCCGCGTGAACGCTGCGTCGATGCCAAGCCCTGCCTCCACGGAAGCGGTGACGAGGTCGAAGGCATCCGGGAGCGCCCGCCAGATCTCTTTCTTGCGCTTCTTGATCCGGCCCAGCAGCCAGAATCGAGGGAGGTATCCGCCCATCCCAAGGCCCACCGCGAATGCAATGAGATAGCCCTGGAACCCGAGGCCGCTCGAAGCAGCGAACAGAATGCCGAGGATGGGGAAGATACCCATCATGATCCCGACGACGACCATGAACTGACCCGGCTTCATTTTCACTCCGCCCTGGAGGAGTGCGAACTCAATCCGTTCGGAGAACGAAGACGGCAGGAGGCCGTTCACTTTCCTGGTCACGCTTCGAACGAGTGGTTGCACCACCCGCACGCGGAACGCCGCTTCGGGGTCGGGAAGCTCCTGCTTACTCGCCCGCTGGTACTTCAGACCGCCGAGGCGAGCGTCCATCACGTTCACGCCCGCCTGCTTATACATCAGGCCATAGGAGGCCAGGAAGACTGCCATAAATGTTGCGATAGCAACCAAGAGTTCCATTGCACTAGACCTCGATGTTCACAATCTTGCGGATGACGAGGAACCCCATCGTCTCCATGCCAAGAGCGGCCCCGAGCATGATCCGTCCAAGCGACTCGGTGAACAGCAAGGACATGAATTCGGGGCTGATGACGAAGAACGCCAGCCCAAGCCCGACCGGGATCCCACCGATGACGTAACCCGTCATCCGTTGCTGGCTCGTCAAGGTTTGGATCTCGCCTCGAATGCGCTCGCGTTCCCGCATCGTGTGGGCGACGTTCTCGAGGATCTCAGCGAGGTTACCGCCGACGGAACGCTGGATGAGAACCGCCGTAATCACAATGTCGAAGTCCGAGCTGCCGACCCGCGCATTAAGCGCGTTCAGGGCTTCTTCCACGGATGCACCGATAGAAATGTCACGCAGGGTACGCTGAATCTCAATCGAGAGCGGTGCCGGCAATTGATCGGCAGCCCCCTCAAGGGCCTGGATCAGCCCGAAGCCCGCGCGCAAGCCGCTCGCCACCATCTGGAGCATCTCGACCATCTGGGTCTCGAGCTTCTTCTTTCGGGAGCCGATACGCCGGTTCACCCAGAATGAGGCGCCCACGAAACCAATCGGGAATCCCGCCAGCGCCACAATCGGGAACGCCGAAAACGGGATGTAGAGAAGAACGGCGAACACAAGCCCGAGAGTGCCCCGCAGAATGAGGTATTCCCTGGTGGTGAGCGTAAGCCCCGCCCGGTCGAGGTCTCGCTGCCAGTTCGCGGCCGCGTTCACAGATACCAGGTTGATCCCGGCGAGCGTGACGCCTGCCCGCTTGCGGAGCGAGACACCGTTGCCGCTGCTTTGCTCAGCAGCGCTGCCAAGGCTTCCGTTCCGCAGGCCCATGAGCCGGGCGGTGGCAGCGCCTTGCGACGTGCCGAAGCCCGTGATCCATAGCGTGACTGTGAACGCGAACGCCCCTGTCGTGAGCGCGGCCATCAAGAGTACGGGGGTCATGGTTGGTCCTTCCGCACGAAGATGTCGTTCGGCAATTCGATGCCCGCAAGGGCGAACTGCCGCGTGAAGTTCGGCCGAACTCCTGTCGGTCGCATTTTTCCGTGGACCTTGCCGTCTTCGTCGACGTGATCCAGTTCGAACAGGAAGATGTCCTGGAGCGTGATCGTCTCGCCTTCCATGCCGCTGACTTCGGTCACGTGCGAGACGCGGCGCGAGCCGTCCTGCATACGCGTGACCTGGATGAAGACATTGATGGCGGAGGCAATCTGCTCGCGGATCGCGCGGGCAGGGAGGTCCATGCCCGCCATAAGCACCATGTTCTCGAGACGAGCCACTGCGTCGCGTGGGGTGTTCGCGTGAACCGTGGAGATCGAACCGTCGTGGCCGGTGTTCATGGCCTGGAGCATGTCGAAGGCTTCTGAACCGCGGACCTCGCCAACGATGATGCGGTCGGGGCGCATACGAAGTGTGTTCCTCACGAGGTCGCGCTGGGTGACCGCGTTCTTGCCCTCGATGCTCGGCGGCCGCGCTTCCAGCGTCACCACATGTTCCTGCTGAAGCTTCACTTCGGCGGGGTCCTCCACCGTGACGATTCGCTCCGTGTTCGGGATGAAGCTGGACAGTGCGTTGAGCAGCGTCGTCTTACCAGTGCCGGTACCACCAGAAATGATGATGTTCAGGTGGGAGCGCACGCACATCGCCAGGAACTCCGCGGTCTCTTCCGACATTGAGCCAACCGCTATCAGGTCGGCCATCCGCATCTTGTCGCTACGGAACTTCCGGATGGTGATCGTCGGCGCCTTCGGTGAGACCGGCGGGATGGTAACGTTCACGCGGGAGCCGTCTGGGAGACGGGCGTCCACCATCGGGCTTGATTCGTCGATGCGCCGGCCGAGAGGGGCCACAATCCGCTCGATGATCCGCATGACGTGGGCGTTGTCGCGGAACCGTACTGGCGATCGGAAGAGGCGACCGTTCTGTTCGTAGAAGATGCGGTCGACGCCGACCACCATGATTTCAGTGACGTTCGGGTCGCGCAGCAGGGGTTCCAGCGGGCCGAGCCCGAGGACCTCGTCGGCGACTGCCTCGACCAGCTCTTCGCGGCTACCGCCGCCGAACTGGATGCCTTCCTGCTGGATCAGTTCGCGCGCTGCCCTCATCACAGCATCGCGCTGCTTGTCCATGGGCAAGCCATCGAGCGTGCCCTGCTCAAGCTCCTCGATCAGCAGTTCGTGCAGGCGAAGCTTCGCTGCTTCGACAACCGGGTTCTCCTTGCTGCGTGCGTCCACGGAACGGGCATTGGCGCCATCGGTTCGTGGGCGCGGTGCAGCCGCGCGCGACGCCGGGCTTGGGCCAGCTTCCGGAGCCTTCCGCGGCATCGCTGCCGCAGGCTTCGCCGGCTGCGCCACTTCGCCCGTTCCCCAGCTCCCCGAACTTCGGCTGAACTGGCGGGAGGGCCGAAGCGGGCGGGGCATCGCAGAACCGGTATCGCCGGTTTCCTCGCTGGTGTTCCGGTTGGCAAGGCGACGACGCGCCCCGGACCAGCCGAATGACGTTCCGCCCTCGTCCTGGGTCTCTTCGTTTGGATTGTCCTGGCTCACAGCGTCAACCTCCGACGTTCAATACCTGCTCAGGCCGACTTCTTGAAGAATGGCCGGAACAACCTGACGATGATGCCTTCACCGCTGGAGCTCTTTTGGCCCCGCACGGCAGGATTGACCCCTGCCAGGGAGAGGGCCATTCGACGAACCTGGGTCGACATTTTTGAATTCGGCTTGCTCATCACGATGGGTTTGCCGAGCTGGGCGGCACGGACCACCTCATTGTCCTGGGGTAGGCGCCACCACAACGGTGAGTCGAGTGTCATCTCGACGTCCTTTTCGTTGACGCCCGTATCCATACCGGCCCGGTTGAGGACGACCTTGATCCGCTGCTCGTCGTCCCCGAAGCGTTCATTCAGCATTTCCAGGGCCAGCACCGTGTCCTTGATGCTCGCCAGGTCCAGAGTCGTGACCAGGAGAATCATCGTCCCGATCTCGATAGCTGCCGCGACGATCTCGTTGAACGTGCCGGGAGTGTCGAGGATGACGAAGTCGTGGGTCTGGGCGAGGATGTCGACGACATCGCGCACGTGGGCGGCCGTCATATTGCGCCAATCGCTCGGGCGGGTCGGCGCCGGCAGGATGTGGACACCTGACTCGTGCTCCACCAGGTAGTCGTTCAGCGTGTCCCGGTCGACCGTGTCCAGGTTGCGGGCAAGGTCGGCGATCGACCGTTCGACCGGGATGTCCATCGTGATGGCAACGTCGCCGAAGCGTGTGTCCATATCGACGAGCGCCACGCTCTGGTGCGCCTCTGTGGCGAGGGCGACGGCAAGGTTCGACGAAATAGTCGTCTTGCCGATGCCTCCCTTCGCTCCGAAGACCGTAATCACAGTTCCCTGGGGGATGGGCGCATCCAGTTCGCCCCGGCGGCGGGCGGCTTCGCGCTCTTTGCGCTCGAGCACACGAAGGATCGAGTGTTCGATGTCGCTCTCGGTGAGCGGCTCCATCATGTAGTCGGAGGCGCCACCGACCATCGACTGGCGCATCAACTTGATGTTCGCCTCGTTCGAAAACACGATGATCGGGAGGTCCGGCATGCTGTCGTTCAGCTTGCTGAGCGTCTGGATCGGCCGCACCAGCGGCTCTTGCACGCGCATCAGCACGATGTCCGGCTTCATATGGACCGCCAGCGTGAACGCCTCGACGCCGTAACCGGCGTTGCCGAGCACGTCGAAGCCGATTACGTTCAGCATCTTCTGTAGCTCAGCGGCGCTTTCTCGGTCCGGGTCTACCACTAGAACCTGGGGCACGCTCGACATCGTTGATTTCCTCCGCCGTGTACATTGCCTGGAATTCGTTTCCGGCCAGGCGCCGGGTTGGATAGGTGGCCCGGGTTGACCGCCCGGGCGCTGGATGAGCTTGCGGTCCTGGTCGGACTGCCTACTTGGTGGTCAGGTCGAACACGTCGTCCAGGGTCCAGGTGACCTGCCCCTCGATGGGACCGGTGTCGCCCTGCTGGCGCGGCATGATGCGGTACTGGCCCTGGTCGTCCTTCATCGCATCGATGATGGCGACCTTCGCCGCCTCTTCAGGCGTGAGGGCAAGGGTGATAGAAATCGCTTCCTCGTACGTCTTCGCGTCGTCCAACGGCCGGAAGCTGGCTGCCGGATCATCCGCTGCCTGGTCCGGGGCGGTCGCCGCCGTACCGTCGTTCGTTCCGGTTGCGGCGGTCCGTTCATCGAGGTTCGGAACCGTCTTGACGACCGACTGTGCCACCGCGAGGACTGCAACATCCTGCGCGATGATTCCGCTCACGACACTCAGCGTCTCCTGGCCCGTGAGCGGGTCGACCGACACCAGTGTGGTCAGACCCAGCACGTCGACACGGTCACCGGGCTGGACCAGTCCAGCCGCTGCCCACGCCTCGTGAGGAATCTGGAGCGAGAGCGCCCGCCGGCCTTCGGGAATCTTGAAGGCAAGCGTGTTCTGCTCTTCGAAGGTGGTCACCTTGCCCGGGACGATTTGTTCGCCCTGGTAGAGCTTGGTGGTGGTCACCTTGCCAACGACCGCGTCCATATCGGTCAGGGCCCCCGGAAGCAGGGCACTCACGGCCACTGGCTGTACCGAGACCATGTCCGATGTGACGGTGACGCCAAAGTCGACATCACGATTGAGGACAACGACGCTCTCCACCTCACCGGTGTCGAGCACGCTGTCGGGAATCGTCCCGCTGTCGCCTCCACGTGCGTTGAGGAACGCAAACATGAGCGCCGCGCTCAAGACGGCGAACAACGCTGCAAGGATAAGAACGCCGCGGTTGCGGCTGCTAGTACTGCCTGAAGCTGGGATTGAACGTGCCACGACTAACTCCTCCCCTAGCACTATCGGCCGGGTGATGGTCATCCCACAGATCTGTGGTTTGTAAACTCCTGATGAAAAACAGCCGGCGGGGCCGCTTCTCCGGGCGAAGAAAGGCCGCCACGCCCGGAGCGCGGCGGCCTTTCTTGTTGTTGGTGCTGCTGGCCTTACTTGACCAGGGCGATGTGCGTTTGCTCGGCGATCGCCTGGAAGGCGTCGTCCAATTCGGCCGACGACGGCGAGAAGTAGTAGCTGCCGTTGCCGATGTCGGCGATGTCCTGGAGGACTGATTCATCGGCCCCCGAGCCAAGCCCGATGGTAAAGATGATGATGTCCTCGTCTGCTGCCCGTTGCGCCTCAGCGAGCACGTGATTGACGGCTGTGTTGGTGTTGCTGTGGGCGCTGCAGCTGGTGCTGTTGTAGGAGCTGGGGCTGTACGTCGACGAGCCGCAGTAGTAGTTCGCCACACCATCGGTCAGGAGCACGAGTACCCTGACGGCGTTTGAACGCTTGCCCGACCCATCAAGGATCTGTCTACCGAGCGCGAGGCCATGCGCGATGTTGGTGGACCCGCCCGGGGGATCCATGTTGTCCATGTCCGTGCGGACGGACGTAAAGTTGCCCGTCAGATAGGACTCGAGCGAGCCCGTCGTCGAATACTCCGCCAACCCGATCTTGTCGTAACTCGGGTTGAAGAGCGTGGTGAAGTAACTGGCCGCCGAGACCATGCCGTCGTAGGGCATGTACGGTCCGGTCGAGGGACTGTAGGCAGCGTAGCTGCAGTCGGTCCTGTTGGCCCATACCTCCGCGCCGATCGGATGAGCCGCCTGGCTCGTTGACGTATTGAGGTGTTTGTTGTTCTGCGCGCGGTACACCTGGATCCGGTTATTCGTCGTGTCCACATACGACGAGCCATTGCGGATAGTGAAGATCTCATCCCCGATCATCAACGTGCCTTTGCGGCTGCCAAATGTCTGGTTGTAGTACGGGGTGCTGCTGTTGTAGCCGAACGTGTTCCTGTTAAAGGATGATGAACTACTCTTGAAAACCGAAGCGTCGTCCACGTAAATCCATGTGGGCGAGCTTGAGTACGATGGGATCGCCTGGGTCAGGTGCACCGTGGGGTTCCCTGGGCCGATCCATGCGGTGCTCTCTACGTCCAGCCAGTTGTCCCAGCACATCGATCCCGAAATGTCGAGTACGACAGAGATATCGAGCACCTGCGACTCAGCGTCGCCGGATGCCCCCACGTTCCAGTGGTCAACGCCGAAGAGGCGTGCGAAATACGTGGGGATCTCGGCGGAGGCCGACACCCGGATCGCCTTGTTCCCCGGCGGGTAGGTCACGTCGAAGACGACGTTCTCGCCCTGGGACTGGATGAAGCTGGAGTTGTCGAGCCAGTAATCGTTCGCCTTTTGGTTGGCGTCGGTCTGGTTGGGCATGCTCTGAGCTGCGGCAAGCGCCGCCGAGTCGACTGCGGCCTGGATTTGAGTCCGGGCCCACACCAGTCGACCGACGTCGACGCTCATTGCTACGGCGCCGCAAAGCACGAAGATGGTGAGCGCAAAAATGGCAAGCGACTGTCCGCGCTCCGCCTGCACTCGCCTCAGGTAATGCAGAGATTTCAGTAGCCTCCGCTTCATTGCGACAGCCACCTTTCCTTCGCCTTACTCAAGGCGCATTGATGAATGGGACGTGATGGTTGGGTCGTCCAGGCTCGAGCCCGACATCATGTTCACGATGTCCCCAATCGGAGACACGAACTGGAAGTCGTAGGTGAGGTCGACCTCTACTGCCTGGCCTCGCGGCCCCTGGATATTGGTGAGCGTGATCGTGAGGTTCGTCGAGTCGAGGCCCGCGATCGCTTCATCGATGCGGTTGAGCACCGCGTTGGTGTCCTGCTGTGTGGCGGCGACGCGAGCGCCCTCGCGGGCGGCGTTGGTCACCAGGAGCCACGTGTAAAACGCCCTCCCGAAATCGACGAGGGCGAACAGCATGAGACACAGGAGCGGAGCGATCATGGCGAACTCGACGAGTGCCTGACCGCGCTCGCTGACACTGGATCGCCAGTGCAGGAGTGTTCGCAACCGGCGAGTTCCGAAACGTCGTGACGGGTTGTTCATGATGACCCCGTGAAACAGGTGGCGGCGCGGGAGTACTCCCGCGCCGCCTTGTTCGTCGACGGTGCGCCGTCTTAAAGGGCGGCGGTCAGGCTGCCGAGCTTGCCGGGAATGCCGGTGCCCAGGGCGGTCAGGGCGGCAATGCAGACGACGGCGATGAGGGCGAGGATCAGGCCGTACTCGGCCAGGCCCTGCGCCTCTTCCTGCTTGTCCTTCATGGTCACGTACGTCTTAAGGACCCAGTTGCTGATCTTCGACATGTCTTGATACCTCTTCCTTGTGTAGGGCTGTGCCCTCTTTGGTTCTGCCTGCCCAGGAGTCCGATGTCCTGCCCCGCCCCTGAGGTCCAGGGGCAATCCCTTGTGGCCGCTCCGCGGAAATCGACGTGTTCGTCGAGTTGGCCTCCACGTGGCGCCCCTCGGGGCCGGTCTCGCTGGTTGAGCTAATGGAAGGTTCGACCTTCCCGGAGCCCTCTAAAGGCCGTCTACGCGTTGGTCACCTGAATGTTCCCGGCCCCATAGCTCTTGCCATTCCCCGTCCTTCAGCCGATTCCCATAGAGGGAACATGGAGCGGAGGAGCAATCACTTGGCAACGTCCACATCGTCAGACACGACCCGGCCCAGCTGGCGAGGGTCACTCCCGTCGCTCCTGCAGGACCTCGCGCTCATTTGTATCTTCGGGATATTCGCGTTCTCTCAGCTGCGTCTCGCCCTCGGCGGCCTCTATATCAACATTCCCTTCGCGATGGAAAACGGACTGCTTGTTCTCCTTTTCCTCACGCGTCGCCGAACCCGCGGCACCTCGAGCCGCCCGCTCGACTGGCTCGTTGCCGCCCTCGCAAGCTGGCTCCCTCTCGCCTACTACGCTCACCATGGTGACGAGTCGCTTGCCGTGGCCATTGGCGTTTCCATGCAGGTCGTCGGGCTCACCCTATCGGTCGTTTCGTTCGGCTTCCTCGGCCGTAGTATCGGAATCGTGGCAGCGGACCGCGGGCTGAAGACGGCCGGCGCCTATAAGATCGTGCGGCACCCCGCATACGCAGCGCATATCATCACCGGCACCGGCTTCCTGGTTGCGAACCCTCACTGGATCAACGCCGTCATCTGGGCGACGGTCTTCGCATGCCAGATCGCACGCATCCATGCCGAAGAGAACTTTCTCTCGCTCCACACTGCATACAACGAGTACCGCAACACCGTGCGCTGGCGACTCATCCCGGGTGTCTTTTGACGGCCGGGACGCCGCCCCTGGAACGACGAGGCGGTCGCCTGGTGGACAATCGCCGCTTCTGGTTTGTTGCCAGCCCGGCAATCCTCTGGGGACTCTACGCTCTCGCCATCCTCGCCTACGGTGTAGTTCGCTCCTATGGAGACCAAATCCTGCCGGCCCACGACATCGAGCCGATGGAACGCGCCCTCTTCGCCGGCGTCAGCCCTGTCGACTGGCTCCAAAGCAACCTCTATGCCCGCGACCTCGCCTGGCTCGACGCCACCGGCTTCGCACTGCACTTTGGCTGGTTCTGGCTCCCGCTTGCCTTCGGCCTGCTCGTTACGCTCTTTGAGCGGCGCCGTCTCATGGAGTACCTCGCCTGGATCGTCGCGGCCAGCTTCTTCGCCGACCTCGGGTTCCTTCTTTTCCCGGTTCAGCCGCCCTGGATGGCCGCCGGCGCGACGCGCGTGCTTGAGGTCAGGGCCTTCGTCGACTACACCGGCCTCGACAACAATCCCGTTGCCGCTTTCCCGAGTCTTCATGCCGCGGTCCCGGCGGTGATGGCGGTTTTCTTCCTCACCCGCTGCACGCGCCTGCGCTGGCTCGCGTGGCCGGCAGCGCTCTATTCGCTCCTCGTCGGATTCGCCGTCGTCTATCTCGGCGAGCATTGGGCGATTGATGTGTTTGGTGGCTGGGCCCTGTCGCTCGTGACCTGGTACGCGTTTGCCGGGAGGTTTGGATTTCGCGCGCTGGACAGGCTGCCTGGCCGTCCGGTCACCCGCATTGCAGCACTGAACGAGTGGCTGAGCTCACGCGGTCCCGAGCCTGCTCCCGTCGAAGACGGCGGCGACGAGGAACGTATCGCCGCCTAGCGGTCAGCCGCGCCTATCTCGCCCCACAAGGGAAGATTCGTCCTCACATCGGCTTCGAACGACTCGACCTGGCGCGCCGTCTCTCCAGCATCCCAATCGAGGAGCGTGGCCATCAGGTCGGCGGCCTCACGGTGACAGCAGAGGCCACGGCAGCTATGCCAGCCCAGGCCCATCCGTCGCAGGAGCACATCGCTCAGGGTTGTAGCCTGCTCGTCGACAACCGCATGGCCGACCTCCGCGGTTACCGCCCCCGCATGGGAGCAGAGGACCTTTCCAGCATCGCGTAACAACCCCGGAGCCGCATGCCCGTACCGTTCCAGGTGAGCCAACACCCGCCCTTCGATGCCTGACCCCTTGCCGAGCGGTCGCGGCGCGGGGATCGCCCGGTTGGATCCCCATCCGATCCCAATAGCTCTGAGCGCTTCCCGGGCCAATGGCTGGAAGGTCGAGAGTTTCCCACCGGCAACGCTGTAGAGCCCGGTCGGCCCGCCTCGATTGCTGTGGTCCACCACGGCGTGACGCCGGGTGATCGCGGCCTCCGGCCCTCCGGTCGACGCCAACAGCGGTCGAAGTCCCGCGTACGCGTATCGGACACGCTCGGGAGTGAGGTTGTAGTCCGGCAGAAGAACCTGCGCTTCCTGGAGCAGGTAGTCGGCTTCGGTCCTTGTCGGCGCCACGCAACCGGGATCGCCGTCGTACCGGACATCCGTCGTCCCGACCAGCAACAGGCCGCTGTGAGGTACGGCGAAGAAGACGCGACCGTCGGACTGCGCGGTGGAAAACGCAGCGACCTCGGGCAACGACTCTTCTAGCTCGAACGCAAGGTGCGTGCCCCGGGTCGTCCCGAGGATGCGAGGTCCTTCCTCCCCGGCCGCCCTGAGCACGGCATCGACCCACGGTCCGGCAGCGTTGATAACGTGGTGACCGGCGACGTCCGTCCGCGCTCCCGCCTGCTCGATGGTCACGCCTGTCACAACACCGCCGCTGTGCAGTACGCCCGTTACGGTCGTGTGGTTGGCCACAACGGCTCCGGCGTCCCGGGCTTCGAGTACCAGTTCCAGGGCCAGGCGCTCCGGTCCAATCGCCCTCGCGTCGTAAAACGAAAAGCCTGCTGGCACGTTGTGGCCCATGCCTGGTAGCAACGACGCAAGGGCATCCCCCGACAATCGGCGGTGCCAGGGCAACCCACCGCCGTAAGCGAGGACATCGTAGGCGGCCAGCCCGATGCGCACCTGCCAGTCGGGCCTTCGTGAGAATCTGCCGCCGGGCAACACGAAGCGTTGCTGCTTCACCAGGTGTGGGCGCTCCCGCAGGAGTCGTGCTCGCTCTTGCAGCGACTCACGCACGAGCCGCAGTTCGCCGTGCTCAAGGTAGCGGAGGCCGCCGTGGATGAGTCGCGTCGAACGCCACGTTGTGCCGAAACCAAAGTCGTTCTGCTCGAAAAGGGCCACCCGCAAGCCACGTACCGCCGCCTCCCTCGCGATCGCAGCCCCGTTGATACCGCCACCGATGACGATGACGTCGAACGGACGTCCCGACAGGGCCTCTCCCTCGTTCATCCGGCCGGGGTACTCGCCGTGATGCGGCCGATTGCGGCGTGCCACGCTCCGAGCCGTTCTTGACGTTCGTCATCGGAAACTTGCGGTTCGAAGGTCCGGTCCGGGCGCCACAGCTCCCCAACTTCCTCGGTGTTTGCCCAGACGCCGGCAGTAATCCCGGCAAGGTAGGCGGCGCCCATCGCCGTTGTTTCCACGTTCGTCGGCCGGACGACTGGCAGCCCTGCCGCGTCCGCCTGTATCTGCATCAGAAGGTTGTTTGCCGAGGCCCCTCCGTCGACTCGCAGCTCGGTCACCGGCGATGGGAGGTCGCGGTTCATCGCCGCCAAGGAGGTCGGCGCTCGAGAGCGCGATCGCTTCCAGCGCGGCCCGCGCGACGTGTGCGGCCGTGGTCCCTCTGGTCAGCCCGAGAATCGCCCCGCGCGCCTCCGCGTCCCAGTAGGGGGCGCCAAGGCCCGTGAATGCTGGAACGAAGGTCACGCCGCCGCTGTCCGCCACGCTTCCTGCCAGCGATTCGCTCTCCGTTGCCGAGGAGATGATCCCCAACTCGTCCCGCAGCCACTGGATCGCCGCACCCGCGACGAAGACGGAGCCCTCAACGACGTACTCCGGGCCCCCTTTCCCTGTGTTCGCCCCAAGCGAGACGAGGAGCCGGTTCTCGCTCACCCTCGGCTGGCTGCCGGCGCTCGCAAGGAGAAAAGCGCCGGTGCCGTAGGTGTTCTTCGCGAGTCCCGGGCGCGTGCATGCTTGTCCGAAGAGCGCCGACTGCTGATCCCCGGCGATCCCCATGATCGGAATTCGGGCTCCGAGGACATCGCTGTCGCTATAGCCGAATGTGGTCATCGAGGGTGCGGGATGCGGCAGTATTCCGGGCGGCACGTCCAACATGGCACAGAGCTCGTCGTCCCAGCGGCCTCGCCGGATGTTGAAGAGCATCGTGCGCGATGCGTTTGTGAAATCCGTTGCATGGACAGCGCCGCCCGTCAGTTTCCAAAGCAGCCACGAGTCGACCGTGCCGACGGCGAGCGTCCCGGCATCGGCCATATCGCGAAGCGCCCGGTCGCTGTTGAGGAGCCAGGAAAGCTTGGTCCCGGTGAAGTACGGGTCGATCGTCAGCCCGCTCAGCCTGGCGACCATCTCTTCGTGGCCGTCGGACCGGAGCTGTTCGCATTGCTCGGCCGTCCGCCGGTCCTGCCAGACGATCGCTCGCGCGACAGGGTCGCCGCTTTCCCGATTCCAGCCCACCAGCGTCTCGCGCTGGTTCGTGATCCCGATCGCCGTCAACTCAGATGCGCTGACGCTGGCACCGGCCAGTGCTGTGGCGATGGCCTCCTGGGTGCTCGACCAGATCTCGTCTGCATCGTGCTCGACCCGGCCCGGCTCCGGATAGTACTGGGGAAACGCCATCTGGCCGGCGCCAAGGACGTTCGCGAGTTCGTCGACCACGAGCGCACGCGAACTCGTGGTCCCCTGGTCGATGGCGAGAATGCGCGCGCCCTTCATGCGCCTCCGAGTATACGAAGACGGTGCGGGAACCGGGTTACTGTTTCCGTGGATTCGCCGCCTCGAGCCGGTCAGCGAGTCGCTGGTGATCCCGCCGCAACTCCTCCAGCTCGTCGCGAAGCTTTCGAACCTCCTCCGGCACCGTGTCTCCCGAGCGGAGCGCTTCAGACGCCTGCCGGGCTACCCGGATAGCACGGCCGTCCAGTTCGCGTTCCCGCATGGCGTCGAGATCGCCGGCACGGTTCCCGTCCCCCAGCTTCTTCAACGCGTTCGCAGCCGCGATGCGCACTCGGAAGTCGGGATCGCGGAGATAGTCGACGAGTGCGTCTCCGATCTCCGTGCGCCGGTTCTCGAACCGCTGGGCCAACTGACCCAACGCCCGCATTGCCACCGGTCGAGCCTGGAACGGTTCGCCGTACTTCCCTACTCGCAGGACGTGGTCGACTGCTCGCTCATCTCTCAGTTCCACAAGCCCGTCGATGCAGCCCACCCGGACGGCCTGGCGGAACGAGTCGCGGTCGATGTTGGAGGCGATCGCCTCGAACGCACCTTCGACGCGGAGCTTGCCAAGGCTCCGGTTGGCCTCGCCTTCCACGTACCAGGATTGATCCCGGCGCGCGATCGGGATCAGTGCATCTCGCACCTCTTCGTCGCCGACGAACTTCCCAAGAGCCTCGACTACCGCCCGACGGGCTTTTGGGTGCCGGGTACCGACGGCGTCGAGCAACACCTCTTTCGCGGCGTCCGTGCCAATCGCCCCCAGGGCTCGGGCCGCTGCCCCCTGCACCGCCCAGAAACGGTCGCCCCTCAGCGCCTCTGCAAGGGCCGCAATTGCCGTCGATCCGCCTTTCTTCCCAAGACTCCGGGCAGCAGCCTCCCTCCCGCCGATGTCATCGTCGTTTTCCAGCTGGAAGACGAGTTCCGCGAGCGGCTTGTCAAACGAAAGCTCCTTGAGGATCGCGTTGTACGGATCGAATCTCACAAGGTCCGGCTTTTGGGGCAGGGCGAAGGAGAACGACTGCTCCTCCTCATCGACCGTCACCGAGAAGCTTCGCGGCCTCCCTCGGCCGGTGCGGAAGTCGATGCGGACCGGCGTGTGGAAGATCGGCGTGCCGTCCTTCGTCTCCTGCGTCTGCTTCACGCTCACCGTGGCGACTGACTTGTCGTTGTCCCAGGTCCAGCTGACCTTGAACTTCGGATGCCCGGGCTTGAACACCCACTGGTCGAAAAACCAGTCGAGGTTACGGCCCGTCTCGTTCGAGATCGCCTCGATGAGGTCGCGCGTGACCACGTTCGTGTCCTGGTTGTCCCGACAATAGCGGCGGAGGCAGCGGTAGAACGCCTCGTCTCCGAGTTCCTGCCTGAGCATGTGAAGGACGAGCGAACCCTTCTCGTAGAGGTGCCGGTCGAACACATCGATCGGCTCGTTGTAGACATTCGCGACGATCGGCCGGCGGTACTCCTCACTGAGGTAGAGATTCGTGTTGTCGATGACTTCCTGTCGGTACTCGTCCGTGCCACGGTGGTGTTCCGTCCAGAGACACTCCATGTAGGTCGCGAAGCCTTCATTGAGCCAGCCATGGGCCCATTCCCGGCAGGTCAACAGGTCGCCCCACCACATGTGCGCCAGTTCGTGCGAGATCAGCCCATCGCTGGTGAAGTCACGCTGCGCCTTGCGGTCGAGCAGGATGAGTTCCGTCATCGTCGTCGCGCTGGTGTTCTCCATGCCTCCGAAAACGAAGTCACGGACCACGATCTGGCTGTACTTCGCCCACGGATACGGCATCCCCGTGACCTTCTCGAACAGCTCCACCATCTCAGGCGTGTTCTGGAACGTTCGGATGCCGGACTCGACATCCTTCTCCTCGACGTAGTAATCGATGGTGAGGCCGTTGCGGTCTGCCTCGATGCGCTCGAACTTGCCGGCGGCCAGCGTAATCAGGTAGGTCGAGTGGGGACGATCCTGGTGCCAGTGAAATCGCCGGGTGCCGTCGCGGTTGAGCTTGTTCTCCAGCAGCCGCCCGTTGGAGAGCGCGAACCAGTCTCCCGGAACGGTCGCGAGCAGGTCGGTTGTCTGCTTGCCATTCGGGGAGTCGAGGCAGGGGAACCAGTATTTGGAGTCCTCGTCCTGCCCCTGTGACCACACCTGTTGCGGCTTGTCCGGATATCCCTCATCCGGGCTCGGGAAGTAGAGGCCCACCCGCGGTGTCGCCGAGTACGTCACGGCAATCCGAAACTCCTGGTCTTGGTTACGTGCAGGGTCCAGCGCGATAGTCAGGCGCTCCCCATCGTAATCGAAGACCGCTTCTTTGCCACCGACTGCGACCTTCTCGATCGTCATCTCGGCAGCATCCAGTACCACCGATTTGAGGCCCGGATTCATCGCCACGAGCGTGTGAGTAACGGTGCCTGAGAGGCCCTTGCCGGGAACGTCAATGCGTACGTCAATTTTGGAGTGTCGTATGTCGGCGACCCGATCACGCGGCCATTGAGGTTTGTCTCCCGGTAAGGCATGGCTGGACGGGCCGCCCGTACCAATGAGCCCGCAAGCTATCTCGCCCTCAATAAAGCGCTCAACCGACATTAGCAATCCTCCGCCATCTAGAAAGAAGGGATGGTACTCATAGGCGCACTAAGGTGCGATATCCTGTCAATAGACGAGTGCGGCGCCTTCTCCGCGAAGGTCGTTGCCAATCGCCACTCCTGAAGTGGTGACCGTCGCAACGAAGGCGCGTCCGAATTTGCCGTGCCAACCGGCTTCTTCAATCACCCGCAGCCCGGCGGCCCGGAAGGTCGCACCCAGTTCGGAGTCGGGTCGTGTCTCAATCTCCACCGCGCCCGAATCTGCCGGCGAGGTTGACCAGCGAGGCCGGTCGAGAGCGTCCTGCGGGTCCAGCCCCTCGCGGACGATCCCGTCGAGGATCTGCAGGTTGGTCTGCGGCTGTCGGTCGGCTCCCGGTGTCCCTCCAACGATCGCAAGCTCCTCGCTGGAAGCCGGGATGCTCCCTCCCGCCATGGGCAAATCGTCGCCGTCCCCTGTTGTGGCGAGGTACGAATGAAGCGTATGCATCGGGCGCTTGCCTGGCGCAATCTCGTTTGGGTGCCCGGGCGTCAGCACGAAGCCGCACATCCGGTTGTTCATCAGCACTCCGGTCTCCGGCACGAACACGCCGCTGCCCCACGGCGCAAAGATCGACTGGATCAACGACACCGCGTTCCCGGCCTCGTCGATGGCGAGGATGTACGTCGTGTCGCCGTCGCGTGCCATTGCGGCGGCGGACCGGGGCGCCGGAGGGCTCTTTAAGGTTGCAGCCGCGTCGAACCCGGTCACCTCGGGGTCCCCGGCATGCGCGTTGACGATGGAAAAGGCGTCGACAGTGGCCCGGAACGCTTCGACCGGAGCCGGGCCAGCGGGTGCCGTCCGCTGGTACGCCTTCAATGCCAGTGGGAGGATCAGCCCGCGCGAAGGCGGAGGCTGGGTGTAGACGGCAAGGTCGCCGAATCGCGTCGAGAGGGGCTCACCCCAACGTGCCGGGCCCTGCCAGTCCTCTGCCGTGAAGCAGGCTCCTCGGCCGTTGAGTGCCGCCATGCAGGCGTCGGCCACTTCGCCCTCGTAGAACGCTGCCGCTCCGCCCGCCTGGACGCTACGAAGCGTCCGCGCGAGCGCCGGCTGGCGAACGCCCTGGCCGCCGTCGCCGGCGACCGCTCCGAAGGTGCTCCGGAAGTAGTCGGCCGGGTAGATCCGCTCTCGCCCCGCGGCAACGGCCCGCGCTAGTCCCCGAGAAGCCGGGAATCCGTCAGCCGCAGCCGCGATCGCATCGTCGAACAGCCTTTCCCACCGCAGCTTGCCATAACGCGCGTGGAGGGATGCCCAGCCATCGACACACCCCGGCACCGTGACCGCCTCAACGCCGTTGATCGAGATTCGTCCACGTTCGCGGTATCGCTCAGGGTCGAGCGCGCGAGGTGCGGGGCCCGAGCTGTTCATGGCTGTCACCGAGCGGGTCGCCTGTTCCCAGCAAACGGCGAACGAGTCGCCGCCGAGATGGCTGTACTGCGGCTGCACGACCACCATCACAGCGGCCATCGCAATCGCCGCATCCGCCGCCGAGCCGCCCTCACGGAGCACGCGCATACCGGCGCCCGCCGCCAGGGGGTTGTCGCAGGCAACTCCGCCGCGCCGCCCGCGGGCACTCCCCCGGTTGGGGTGGTCTGCGATCAGTTCGACGTGTTGGTCTTCAGCCATTCCAGCACCTGGTCCCCGTGGCCGTCGGGCTTCACGCTCCTCCAGACCTTCGCCACCTTCCCCTTGGGGTCGATGATGACCGTGGACCGCGTGATCCCTTCGTACTCCCGCCCGTAATTCTTCTTCAGTCCCCATGCCCCGTAGGCGCTGGCCACGGCATGGTCGGTGTCCGCAAGCAGCGAGAACGGCAGGTCGAAGTCCCCTGCGAACTTGGCGTGCGACTTCTCGCTGTCTGTACTTACCCCGAGGATCGTCGCTCCGAGCGCTGCAATTTCCGGGTTCCGGTCGCGGAAGCTGCAGGCTTCCTTCGTGCAGCCGGGTGTGTTGTCCCGTGGGTAGAAGTACAGAACCACCCACCTCCCGGACTCGTCCTTCAGGTTGATGGTCTTGCCATTTTGGTCGCTAACGGAAAACGCGGGGGCGGCGGTCCCCACTTCCGGGAATTGGTTTGCCACAGGTGTCTCCGGAATGCGAGCTAGCCGGCGAGGTCGATCGCCAGCCGCAGTTTATGCAGTTCAGCGGGAGGATGCTGCTTCGTCACAACGTCGACAAGCGGGACGAGCACGGTCTGTCGGCCCTGCATGCCCACCATGACCCCCGAAGTCCCTCCAGCCAGGGCCTCCACCGCCAGCGCCCCCGATTCAGACGCGATGACCCGGTCTCTCGCTGTCGGCGCTCCACCACGCTGGATGTGGCCCAGCACCGTCACGCGGAAAGTGATGTCCATAATCTCCGCCACCTGGTGCGCCACACCAAACGCGCCGCCGGCCTCCTCGCCCTCCGCAACGACGATGATGTGTGAGCGCTTGCCCCTGGCTATCGACTGCTCCAGCCGCTGCGCAAGGTCTTGTGGTTCCTCGTGCGTCTCGGGGATGAGGATTCCGGCCGCACCCGCGGCAAGACCGGTGTAAAGGGCGATGGCGCCCGAGGTTCGCCCCATTACTTCCACGAAGAAATTCATGCCCGTCGATTCGCTCGTGTCGCGCAGGCCGTCGATTGCGCGCATCGCGGTATTGATTGCGGTGTCGAAACCCAGCGTCTCATCCGTCCCCCACACGTCGTTGTCGATCGTGCCGGGGATGCCTGCAACGGCGATGCCATGCTCCTCCTCGAGCGCTAGTGCGCCCCGGAAACTCCCGTCTCCGCCGATCACGACGAGTCCCTCGACCGCATCGTCCCGCATCCGGTGAACGGCGAGCTCGCGGGTCTCGGGCATCAGGAACGCCGGACAACGGCTGGTCCCGATAATCGTCCCTCCGCGCTGGATGATGTTGCCCACGGATCGGTCATCCAGTTCCCGGTACGCCCCTTCTACCAGCCCGGTGTACCCGTCCTCGTAACCCACGACCTCGATGTCATGTCCCGTCGCCGACCGCACCACGGCGCGTATCGCGGCATTCATTCCTGGCGCGTCCCCGCCACTCGTCAAAACGCCGATCCGCTTCATCTGCCTACTGTTGCCCGGACGTCCTGCGACTGCAAGACCCCGTTACCTGTCGAATCGTTCGCCAAGCACCTGGCGCAGGCCGATCGACATCGTCGGATAGGCCTGCATGTTCCACGCCGCGATGCCCTGCGGTAGCTTCGCTCGCATTGCGATTACCAGCGGCATCAGAAGTTCGCCGGCACTCGGCGCTGCCAGCGTGGCTCCCACGATAGTGTCGCCCATCAGTCGCCTCAGGCCGGGCACGAAGCGGTTCCAGCCCGGTGCCGTGGTGACCTTCAGGAACCCTTCGGTGCGGCCAATCGTGATGGCCCGGTCGACCTCAGCAAGCCCGATTCGCCATGTCTTCGCCTTCGAGCCGTACCTGCCCTGAGCTTCTGGCTCGGTCATCCCGACCGAAGCGACTTCCGGGTCGGTGAAGGTCACGCGCGGCACGATAGCCCCGGGCCACGACTGGAACCGCTTTCCGAGGAGGACGTTCGCCACCAACCGCCCCTGCGCCTCCGCCACATGCGTGAATTGGGGTCCACCAGTCACGTCGCCCACAGCGTAGATGTGTGACTGAGACGTGCGGAGCTGTTTATCCAGGGCGATGGCACCGCCCCTCATGCGCAGGTTCGCAACCTCGACGCCAAGTCCTCGCACCTCCGGCCTCCTGCCCGCTGCCACCAGGATGCGTTCCGCTTCCACGACGCGGGAGCCGATCGTGACCCGGCGGTGTTCCCCGGTCCGTTCCACGCGGTCGACGCTCGTACCGGTGTGGACCGTCACCCCCTCAAGGCCCAGCGTCTTCTCAACCAGTTCCGATGCCTCGGGGTCCTCCGAAGGGAGAAGGCGTTCGGCCGCTTCCACGATCGTTGTCTCCACGCCGAGACGAGTGGCCGTCTGTGCGAACTCGACGCCGATGGCTCCCCCGCCGATGACCAGCAGCGACTTCGGCAACGCTTGCCAGTCGACAGCCTCGACGTTCGTGTCGAAACCCGCCTCCGACAATCCCCGAATCGGAGGCACCGCTGCGGCTCCGCCCGTGGCGATCACGAAGGCGCCGGCGGTGTACTCGTCCCCGTCCACCGCAAGTGTGTGGGGACTTGTGAACCGCGCTTCCCCGCGAACCAGGGTCGTTCCCCAGTTTGCGATTGTGTCTTCGCTATCGATCCGCCCGGCCAGCCGCTGCGCTTCGTTCACGTGCAGCCGCACCGCCGCCCAATCCAGTTCGACCGCGGATGTGCGGATGCCGTACGCCTCGCCGTGCATCGACTCGTGGCGTCGCCTTGCGATCTCGATGAGCGCTTTGGTGGGGATGCATCCAGTCCAGAGGCAATCGCCGCCTGGCCTGTCGCGTTCGATCAGTGCGACGCGTTTACCGGCCCTGGAGAGCAGCCTAGCGGCAGTCAGTCCACCCGTCCCTGCCCCGATCACGACGACGTCGAAATGGGGCATCGCGTCGCTCAGCCCGTCGGCTTGTGGCCGTTGGCCCTGACACAGACGTGTCCCGTCGGATCCATCGGCGCGCTGCAGAGAGGACAAGGCGGGCGCCCGGCAGCCACAACGTCTTTGATCTGCTCGCTCAGTTCGTGGCCACTGCGAAAGTCGAAGGACATCGTCACGCCCGCGCCTTCGAGGTCATTCTCGCCCCCTGCTTCAGCGCCGGTGATGACGATCTTGCGGATCTCGGGATCGACGCCCATCGACATCTGCCCTACGCGGAACTCGATGTCGGCTTTGAGCGGGAAGACTGGTTCCTGCTCGCGGTCGTCAGCCGGGCGCGGGACGTAAGTGAATGACTGGTCGTTCAGCGCACTCTGGACGGCCTCACCGAGTGCTGCCAGTTGCTCTTTCTCCATCCACAAGAAGGCGCTTTCGCCATTTTCGCTGAAGGCCCGCAAACGGAACGTTCGCTGCCCCGGCGCTCCGATTGCCTCGGCGGAGATGTGGATGAGTTCTCCCATTTCACGGACATCTGCCATTGCTTTCAATCCTACGCGACGGTCTCGAAACGGTCGTGTCAGCCGAATTCGGCGATGTGAACACGCTCGTGGTACAACAATCGCGACAGGAATTGTCGCGGCGGCGCCGTACGGTCACGTTCCCCCGCCGCGCCGAGCCTGGGAGAGGGCGAAGCACCAGTCCACCCACTGGAGACGGCCATGACTGAACAAACGCGCAGGGCGAGCAGGTTGCTTGCCATCGAACGGCTGATCCGCCGCTTCCCGGCCGGGCGCACCGTTGCCGAACTTGCAGCGGAGCTCGGCTACAGCAAGCGCACCATCCAGCGCGACATCGGTGTCCTCGAAAGCGAGCTCGGGATACCGCTTCTCACTGTAGGAAGGCGCTACGCCATACTCCCCGATGCCGCTCCGCTGGCGCCAATCCGCTTCACCCTCCAGGAGGCGCGCGCCGTGCTCCTCGCGATCCGCCTCTTCGCCCGCCACACCGACCACCGCGACCCCGATGCCGTCTCTGCCGTGGAAAAGATCGCTGATTCGCTCCCGGCCAGTGTGGCCCGCGTCATCCAGGTCACGGCCGAAGAGTTCCGCCAGCATCCCCCGGAGAAGTCCAAGGTTGAGGTCCTCCGCACTATCACCGAGTGCTGGGCTCGCGCGCGCACGGTCGCGATCCGCTACCACTCCCAGGCTTCGCGCTCGGAGAAGGTGACCGCCCTCGACCCCTATCTGATCGAGCCGAGCGCTGATGGTGCCGCGACGTATGTGATTGGCTATAGCCACGCGCACGGGGAAGTGCGGACGTTCCGGCTTAGTCGCATCCTTCGCGCCAGCGCCTCCAGTGAGGCCTTCGAACCGCCGCCCATGGAACAGGTCATCGGCCAGATCCAGAAGGCCTGGGGTGTCGTTTTCGACGGCGAAGAAGAGTTCGATCTCGAGGTCGAGTTCACGGCTGCCGTCGCCACCCGCGTTTCCGAGACGATGTGGCACCCGAGCCAGCAGCTCACCACGCTCCCCGATGGCGGCCTGCTCCTGCGCGTTCGGCTACCCAGCCTCATGGAGTTCCTGCCCTGGGTGCGCAGCTGGGGGCCTGACGCCCGCGCCATAAGCCCGCCGGAACTCGTACGCCAGCTCGCCGAGGGCCATCGGGCCGCTGCTGCGCTCTACGCCTGCGAAGGCTGAGACAACCTCGGCTACACTGGACAGCCATGTCCAGCACCCCGGAATCGACCGTCCGCGCCCTCCGCGAGCGCCGTGACATTGCGACACGTTCCTGGGCGATGGACCGCGGCGTCGTCCTCGTCCCGTCCGGCGCGCCACTTCCGATCGACGGCACCGACCAGTCGCACGGCTACCACTCCCATCCTGAACACGCCTATTTGGCCGGTTCGCGCGAGCCATCCTCGGTGCTCGGATTCGATCCGCAGGAAGGCTGGGTGCTCTTCTCGCCCCAATCGACACGCGAAGAGATGGTCTGGTCGAACGCGGCGCCATCGCCGGAGAATCTCCGCGGTGACACAGGGATCGACGACGTCAGGAGCATCGGGGCCCTCGTGCCCTGGCTGGAGCGGCGTCGCGGAGAAGCGATCGCGCTCCTCGGCAATCACGACCTGCTGGACCATCCCGCGCGTTACCACCTCGACGGTCTCCGATCGCTCGAGCTTTCGATTGACGAGCAAGAGACGGAACGCCTGCGTCAGCTCGTCTCCGAGCAGCGCCGCGCCAAAGACGCTTCCGAGCTCGACCGCATGCGCGCTGCCGCCGGAGCCTCGGTCCGGGGTCATCTTGAGGGATGGGGCGTCGCGAAGTCGGGCATGTCCGAGCGCCAGTTGCAGATTGAGATCGAAGCGGCCTTCTTTCGGAGCGGTGGCGACCGCACCGCCTATGGTTCCATCGTTGGTGGCGGTCCAAATGGGGCCGTCCTCCATTTCTCTCCGACGGCCCGTGAATTCCGCCTCGGCGACATCGTCCTCGTCGACGCGGCTGCTGAGGTCGATGGCTATGCCGCCGATGTCACCCGCACCTTTCCCGTCGGCTCGCGTTTCGAGGGCATCCAGGCCGATCTCTACGACCTCGTCTGGACGACGCAGCGCGCCGCCATCGACGCCGCCGCTCCCGGGGTCGAATACAAAGACCTCCACATGGCGGCCGCCACCCGGATCGCCGGTGGCCTCGCCGACCTGGGAATTCTTCGAGGCCAGGCAGAGGACCTCGTTGAAGCGGACGCCCATGCCCTGTTCTTCCCGCACGGCCTTGGCCACATGATTGGCCTCTCCACCCACGACGCCGGGGGCTGCCTTGCGGGGCGCCAACCTTCTGACCGCTTCGGGCTCAAATACCTCCGCGCCGACCTGCCGCTCGCGCCCGGCTACGTTGTCACCATCGAGCCCGGCATCTACTTCATCGAAGCCCTCCTGAGCGACCCCGAACGGCGAGAGCGCTATCGCGAGATGGTCGATTGGGACCGCGTCGATGCATTACGTGGCTTCGGTGGCATCCGCATTGAAGACGATATCCTCATCACAGAAACGGGCGCTGAGAATCTTTCCGGTGCCCTTCCGAGCGCCCGGGGCGACGTCGAAGAGCATCGGCAGGAGGCCATTTCGCGGTGACCGCTGGCGACTTCTCCCATCTCACGCTCGGCCAGGTTGCGACCTATCCCCGGCCCGGTACTTCCGCTCCTGGCAGCCTGCGCTTCACACCGGATTCATTGCGTGTGACCTATCTTGCGGGCGCCGAGGGGAGCCTCGTCCAGAGCCTCTATTCATTCGACCCGGCCACGCGCGAGCACCGCGTCATCGCCGGCCCCGAAGGCGCCACCTCCGACGGAAGTCTTTCCCGCGAGGAGCAGCTTCGCCGCGAGCGGATGCGACTCCGAGCCGTCGGCGTCACCAGCTACCAGTTCGCAAAGCGGGCCGATCCGGCTGTACTCCTTGTCCCCCAACCGGCCGGCCTGCGGGCGCTCTCCCATGGCTCATGGATCGACATTCCCGGCAGCGCGGGTGCTCTCGACCCTGCACTCTCGGACGACGGCGAGAAGGTCCTCTTTGCGCGCGACGACGAGCTATGGGTGGCGGATGTCTCTGCCACCGGCGAGCCGAAGAGGCTCACCTTCGATGCGGAAGATGGCCTGACCAACGGTGTCGCCGAATTCATCGCGGCCGAAGAACTGGGGCGCAGCCGCGGCGCCTGGTGGTCGCCCGACGCGTCCCGGATCGCCTACATCCAGTCGGATAGCCGCCACATCCCTGACTACGCAATCGTCCACCAGGGCACGGCCACTCCTGATGCCGAACACCATCGCTATCCGTTCTCCGGAGAGGCGAACGCCAGGCTCCGCCTTGGCGTGGTGGACGCCAACGGTGGTGCAACGCGCTGGCTCGATACCGGCCCCCCGGATGCCTATATCGCCCGGGTAGCATGGCGGCCTTCCGGCACGCTCGTCGCCGAGGTCCTGTCCCGCGACCAACGCCATCTCACCGTCTACGAATTCGACGCCAACGGCCGCCAGTCGGTCCTCCGCCGCGAACACGGTGACCCCTGGTACAACCTCGCCGACGGCACCCGCTACCTGAAGAACGGCGAAGTCCTCTTCACCAGCGAGCGCAGTGGCTTCCGCCACCTCTACCTCCGCTCGGTGGACGGCGAAGAACGTCCGATCAGTTCCGGCGACTGGATGGTGACTCGCGTCGTCGCGCTCGATGAAGGCACTCGCAACGCCTGGTTCGAGGCGACACGCGAAAGCCCGCTCCAGCGCCATCTCTACCGTGCGTCGCTGGATGGTGGCGAGGTGGAGCAGATCACCAGCGAACCCGGCTTCCACTCCTGCGAAGTCTCCCCGGACTTCGGCCGCTACGTCGAACACTTCAGTTCGCGCGAGAACGCGCCGATCGTCCGTGTCCGAAGCTTCGACGGATCGCTTGATGTCACGCTCTTCGACAACGGCGGGATGTCTGCGGACTCCCTCGGCCTGCAGGTGCCGGAGTTCTTCGACGTCCGCGCCGAAAACGGTATGGAACTCCACGGCGCCCTCTATACGCCACAGGACGCTGGCGATGGGCCGTTTCCGCTCATCGTCTCCGTCTACGGTGGCCCTCATGCCCAATCAGTTGGCGACCACTGGATGCTCACCGTCGACCTCCGCGCCCAGTACCTCGCCCAGAATGGCTACGTCGTCCTCAAGCTCGACAACCGGGGAAGCGCTTCGCGAGGGTTGGCCTTCGAAGCCGAACTGGCCCGCCGCTTCGGAACAATCGAAGTCGACGACCAGGTGCTCGCAGTTGAATCGCTCATTGCTCGCGGCCTCGTCGACCGCGAACGGGTCGGCGTATACGGCTGGAGCTACGGCGGCTACATGACGGCGATGTCCATGATGAGGCGCCCCGACCTCTTCAAGGTCGGCGTCTCCGGCGCCCCGGTGGCCGACTGGGACGGCTACGACACGGGCTATACCGAGCGCTACATGGGCACGCCACAATCGAATCCCGATGGCTATCGCGACGGCTCGTTGCTCACTCACGCAGCCAAACTCGACGGCAAGCTCTTGCTCGTCCATGGCGGCGTCGACGAGAACGTGCACTTTCGGCACACCGCGCGCCTCATCGTCGCCCTCACCAACGCTCAGAAGCACTACGACCTGTTGCTCTTCCCAGAGGAACGCCACATGCCCCGCGACAAGGCAGGGCTCGAGTACATGGAGCGCCGTCTCGTCTCCTACTTCGACGAGAACCTCTAGCCCCGTACCCAGCCACAAGGCGAGTTCATCCGCGTAGCCGACGACATCACGGCGTACTCCCCTTCTCCCGCGTGAGTCGGGAGAAGGGGCCGGGGGATGAGGGCAGGTCCCCAGGCATCGACGGGTGACTGTCCCAAGTGAATATCAGCCGCGCTTACGCGCCCAGAACACCGCGCCACGCGCCCGCACCCAGAGGGGGTAGCGACAGGCTCGCGCCGCCTCCCGGGCATCACCGGGGTTCACCATGCGGGCCACGAGGTACGTCCACGCCGCCTCCTCATCGACCAGCCGGTAGAGGAACATGTCCCATCGCTCGACCCGGACATCGTCAAACACGCGGGCCACGAGTTCCTCGCCGTTCTCGGCGTCGAACGTCGAGGGTGGCTCTTCCGGAAGCACTCCGCCAAATTCCGGGTAGTTGTCGTGGCTCGGCGCGCAGGTGACGAACACTCCGCCGGCCCTCATGACGCGGGCGGCTTCCCGCATCGGCGTCAGCGGGTCGTCGAAGTGGTACAGCATGTAGAGGCCGGCGACAGCGCCGAACGTGCCCTCCCGAAATGGGAGAAGGGTCGCCTCACCCATCAGCCGCGAGCCGTGCGCGAGAGAGAGTTGCGTCGGTGACCGGTCGATGCCGACCCACGGAACCCCGACGCGGTCGAGTTCGCGCCCCAGCGCGCTTCGTCCGCTTCCGAGGTCGAGGACCGGGGTCGCGTTCTCGCTTGTCAGCCCATCGGCCACCCGGGGGTGCACGTCCTGGTAGCCGTCCTGCAGGATGCAGCCATTGAGAGCCGCGTCACGGACAATCCCTCCGCGAAATCCCGGATCGTCGTAGTCCCGGGGCAAGGCTCGCCGGGGTGCTGGCATCGCGCCATGGTAGCCGAGAACGCGGAGTATGCTCTGGCCCCACACACTCAAATGGAGCCGAAGCCATGGACTACGCCCGCCCCGAAATCCTCGTCGAGCCCGATTGGGTTGCCGCCCACGCCAACGACCCCAACGTCGTCGTCATCGACTGCGCCACCGTCGAGGCCTACCGCCGCGCCCACATCCCCGGTGCCCTTCAACTGGGGACGCATTTCTACATCAAGGAAGATGGGCCGCCCGGCAGCGATCACGGCACCTTCATCATGTCCCCACCCGGCTTTGAGAAGCTGATGCAGGGCCTCGGCGTATCGAATGACACCACCGTGGTCACCTACGACGACAACAACGCCCTGGTTGCCGCCCGCCTCTGGTGGGTGTTGCGACACTACGGACACGACAATGCCCGCGTCCTTAACGGCGGCTGGCACCGCTGGCTCACCGAAGGGCGGCCCGCCACATTCCACTCCTCGAAGCGTGCCCCCGGAACGTTCCAGGCTGCCGTCCGGCCCGAAATCATTGCCGACGCCGACTACCTGAAGGAGAACTACCAATCCTCAGCCTGCCAGATCATGGATGTCCGGACGGACGGTGAGTGGGAAGGGACGAATTCGCGTGGCAACAAGCGGGTCGGACGAGTGCCCGGCGCCGCCCACCTCGAATGGCTCAACTTCGTTGGCCACGATGACAAGCGCATGTTCCTGCCCGCCGCCGAACTGCAGCGCCTGCTCAGCGAGGCAGGTATCGCCCACGACAAACCGGTCGTCACGTACTGTCAGGGCGGCATACGGGCTGCTCATGCCGCCTTCGTGCTCCATCTCCTGGGCCACGACGATGTCCGCGTCTACGACGGTTCTATGCGCGATTGGGCCAACCGCGACGACACCCCGCTCGAAGTCTGAGCCAACAAAAAGGGCTGCGACACATGGTCGCAGCCCTTCAGCATTCGAAAAGCCCGGGAGAGTGGCTCAGGCGCCGGCGGTCGTTTCTTTCGTCTCGGCCCGCTCGTAGCGAAGTAGCGCTTCCACTGTGAAGCCAAGGTCCGCCTGCTCACAGAGCGAACTGCAGTACGTCATCTTCAGGCTGCTGCTCGGCGACTTGCGCCAGTCGTAGCGCAAGCCACAACGCTTGCAGACCTTGATATTGCTGAACTGCATCCCGGTGCTGCCGGGTCCGATTTCCTCATTCATGGCGGGTGCCTTTCCGGCGCCTGGGGTCAGCGCCATCACAACGACCTGATCCCAGCGTAGTGGTCGCGATCGCTTCCGGCCAATGCAACGCTTTGACGTAACGAATAGTTAACGTCAGGCCGCGATCGGCCAGCTGGGGAACGTCGGCAGGAATTCGCGCACACCCGGTTGCCGGATGATGGTCCCGCGCACCAGCGCCTCGAGCGTGTAACCCAGTGCGCCACGCTCGCAAAGCGAGCCACAATACGTCATCTTCAGCAGGGCTGATGGAGACTTGCGCCAGTCGTAGCGGAGCCCGCATCGCTCGCATGTCCGCATGTGGTCTGCCGGGGTCGTTGCCGTCATCCGCCTGCCTCCGCTGGTGGTGCACCAAGTATGCGGCGTGGGCATGACCGTGCATGAACGGGGGATGCCCTACATTGGCGTCCGAACGGCACCACCAGCGCCCATCACCATGACAGAGTGTTGCTAGGCGGTTGCAGTCCGTCTGTCGAAACTGACACAATCCCGCATCGCCCCCGGGTCGACCGGTTTCGGGGCCGAGGAGGGGACCATGCGATCCAACGTGTCTACCGGCGTCGAGCCGGCAAGGCTGGGGCGACCATGACCGACGAACAACGCGAGGAAGCGGTCACTGCATACTTTCGTTCTCTGGGCCTCCTCGATCAGGCGCGCCTCGAACTCTGGGACGCCGCTGGTCTGACCGTCACCCAGCTTCGCCTTCTCTTTTACCTTCACGAAGAAGAAGGCATCGGCAACGCAGAACTCGCGGACCGCCTCATGGTCACTCGCCCCTCCGTGTCTGCACTGCTTGAGCGCCTCGAACGTGGCGAATTCATTCGACGGGAGATGTCACCCGACGACCGCCGTGGCATCTGTATCTGGCTCGAGCCGAAGGGACGGGCCGCCGTCGCCCAGCTCACCACGGAGATTCGCGCGAAGGCCCGTCGCCTGATGGCCGACCTCGATGACGCACAGATAGCTGCGCTCACTTCGGCGTTGACCGGCCTGGTTGCGTCCGGAAAATCTGCGCGCGAGCAGGAATTGGCCGCCGAGTCCCAGCCCGCCGCCGTCTGAGAAACCTCCCGCAGGATGACTGCGGAGAAACCCCTATTCGGCCGAAGCATAGTGTATGAGTCGTTGGCTCCCGGCCATCGCGGCGGCAATTGCCGTTGTCGCTATGCTCCCGTCCGCGAAGCACGCTGACGCCGGTGAGCTCTTTCCCTGGCAAAACACTGCCTCCGAGTCGTACTACCAGCTGAACGTCGAGCAGGGCGATATCACGGCTCGCGTCCATGTCCTCGTCCAACCCGGAAATACGGATCTCGACGTCGTTTGGCTCTGGCTCATGCCCGGTGCTACGGACGTCAAAGTCCTCGACGGAGACACTGAACTTCAATACGAAATCACTGACGGCATCGAGCCAGGTGATCCTCAGATCGTGCTCGCCACGCTCCCCAAGACGCTCAAGGGCAAGCTCACGGCAGACCTCGAGCTGACCTACACCGTTCCCGCCCAGGACAACGAGTTCGCCCGGATCCAGCCGGGCGCCATCGAGGTGGCAATGGTGAGCCAGGGCGCAGGTTCGTTTGTCCTCGTCGACGTTCCCCAGGACGCTAACAACGTCATCGATCCCGGGTGCGTGAAGGGCAAGAGCCAGCCGGGTTCCATCAAAGATGCGGGATTCGAGCGGTGGGTCTGTGGCGAAGCGCTCGCTGCGGCACTCTCCACCGATGATCAGCAAACGTTGGACCGTTGCGCCGCCCTCGACGACCACTGCCGCCAGCGCCTCATCGATACGCCGTTCTCGGCATTTGCCCAGTCGGTCACCGACCCATCGCTCATCAGGGTGCTCACGGGCAGCGTGGCCATGAGCAAGGGGCCCCTCGATGTCGAACTTCAGTACTTCCGTGAGGATTCAGCCTGGGCCACGCAGCAGTTCGAATATGCCAAGACCGCTCTCCCACTCCTCGAAGCGCTCTTTGGGTACCCCTATCAATTCGATAACGCCGTGCTCCGTGAATCGCACCACATCGACCTCGTTGGCGCCGCCGGTATTGCTTTCAACGGGCAGATGCTCCTTTCTCAGAATTCACCTGTCGACGACGAGGTGACCGTGCATGAGCTTGCCCACCAGTGGGCCGGTCTCAACCTCGAAACGAACTGGATGTGGGAAGGACTTGCCGAATGGGCCACGCAAACAATCGGCCCTTCGGTCGGCATCACGCTCCGTGACTGGGGTTGGGCAGAGAGTGGATACACCGATCCGCTTGCCACCTGGTACAACGGCTCCGCCGTTACCGATCCCAACTACTGGTACGGCAAGGCTGCAGCGTTCTGGCACGCCTACGAAGATGCCATCGGCGGCCGCGAAAACATGACCGCCGTCCTCGCTCAGATGGGTGCGCCCGACGCCCCCGATCCGATTACCGCCCGCTGGTTCATGGATCGCGGTGAAGAGGTGAGCGGTGCAAACCTCGACTCGCTCTTCCTCGAGTGGGTCTGGGTACCTGACTACGCGTCGACGGAACTCTCCGCTCGCCGCACCGCGCACGACCTTGTCGACGGTCTCAAGGAGCGCGCCGCCGCCGTCGGCCTCACCGGTGTTCCCGCCGACATCCAGTCGGCGCTCGATTCCTGGAGTTTCAAATCCATCTCCGATCGTGTATCCCGCGCCGACAAGCTGATCACCGACTACCAGGCCGTCGTAGAGAAAGAGACCGCGGCTGGCCTCGCGCCCTCGTCGGCTATTCCCAACGCGTGGGACGCGTACACGATCTCCCAGCTAGGCCAGCTCATTAGCAAGCAAGGCAATGTCATCGACAGCATCACCGGCGCAACGCGCACCATCGGCGATGAGCCGGCAGACTCCTCTGCGTGGGATAACCTCGCGGAGGCTAAGGCTGCCTATGCCGGTGGGGACTTTGATGAAGCTGCGCGTCTTGCATCCGAAGCCGGGGCCGTGATCTACAACGAGGTCGCAAGTATCAGGATGATTGCCGTTGCCGAAGCCACCGGCAAGGATTTCCATGAGAACTTCTTCAAACACATCGGCTTGCTCTGGGAGAACCCGGAGGCGGACCTTGCCGCTGCCAAGACAGCTTCCGCCGCCGGTAATGACGAGGAAGCGCTCACGCTTGCTCAGTCGGCGTATGAAACGTGGACCGGCGCCCAGACGCGCGGTCTCCAGAGGCTGGCAATCCTCGCGGCGATCATGAGCGGCCTGACCTTCGGTGGCTGGTGGCTGCTTGGCCGGGTCACAAGTTCGAAGGAAGAGATTAGCATCCACCGCGCTCGCGAAGCCGTCTCCGGGGCCTCGCCTGGGGAAACGCCACGCACCTGGCGTGACTGGGAGAACACTAACTAGGCCGTCAGACCCCCGCCGCCTGCAGAGCCAGGCGGACCCCGACGAGCACCAATGCCCCCGCCAACGCCCGCAGGATCACTTTCGTGTGAATATGCCGGGCCAGTTGCGCCCCGAGCTGCGCGCCGGGTATTGCCCCCGCGGCAAGGAGCGCCGCCTGGCCAAGGTCGGCGTTCCATCCAAGCGTCCCCGTGGCGATGTGGACGATCGTTCCCTCTCCTGCCATGAATGCGAGGACAAAGTGCGAAGTCGCCGCGGCGACGTGTACAGGGAAGTGCAGCGTCGTCGCCATCACCGGCACGTGGATGATGCCGCCGCCGATCCCGAGCAGACCGCTGACAAACCCCACCCCCATGGAGATCAGCATTCCCTTCCACAGTTGGAAGCTATAGACGTACGTGTGGCCGTCACGATCCTTGAGCTGGCGGTGGACGACGCCGCGACCCTGGATCGGCTCCCGGATCGCTGAGATATCGGACCGGAACATCAGGTACGTACCCATGACCCCCAGAAGGACGGCGAACGTGAGGTCGAACAGGTGGCGTGGTACATAGGAAACGGCGAGTGCACCGGTTACTGCGCCGGGCAACGTGGCCACCGCGAACCAGCCGCCACTCCGATAGTCGATGCGTCCCTGTCGGGCGTAAGCGAGCGAACCCGACGCGGCGTTCGCCCAGATAACGAACAGCGACATGGACGTGATCGTTTCCGGGTCGCGGTTGGGATAGATGAACAGCAGGACCGGGACGAGGACGAATCCTCCGCCCGCTCCAACGAGCGTGCCGAAGGTGCCAACGGCAAGCCCAAGGGGAATGAGCAGCAGATCCTGGAGTTCCAGCGGTACCTCCCCGTGGAACTCTAGACCCGTAGAACTCTAGAACGGAATTTGCGGCTGATCTTCCTGTTCGCCCCAGCGCCGGTAACCGCGGGGCTGGCGTCGTAGACGCGCGATCGCCCCACCAGCACGGTCGTGGAGGTGGGCCAGGCGCCGCTCCAGTCGGCCCCGGAGACCGCCTCGGGTGGAACCGACATCGCGGTACTTCTGGTACCGGTCCTCCATCAGCGCCTTCGTGCGTTTGCGACGCAGCGAGGTCAGGTGTTGAAGAACGGCCCGGGAGATGAGCTGTGCCGCCTCCTCCGGGTCGGTGTGGGCGCCCTCGCTCGGCTCCGATACGGTCGCGTCAACCACACCCATGCGCATAGCGTCGTGAGACGTGATACGGAGGCGATCAACGATCTCGTCGGCGCGACCTGCCTCCTGCATCAGCATCCGGGCCACGGCCTCCGGTGAGGCAATCTCGAAGATGGCGTTGTCGAGCATCAGGATGCGGTCAGCGGCGCCCATCGCGGAGGCCGACTCCGAAGTCCCTTCGCCCGTGATGACGGCAATGGTGGGTACACCAGCGGTCATCATCGCCGCTGTGCAGTCGGCAATCGCATTGGCCATACCGGCTTCTTCGCTGTTCACCGTCGCTTCGGCGCCAGCTGAATCCAGGAGCGTCACAATCGGTAGGTCGAGGCGCGCTGCCAGCCGAATCGCCCGGGCAGCCTTCCGGAATCCAGATGCGCGGATGAAGCCGCTGCTCCCATCCTCCGGCCGGCGTTCCTGCCCGATGAGCATCACGGTCTCGCCGGCAAGCGAACCGATTCCCGCCGTCACTGCAGGGTCGTCCTCGCCTGACCGATCGCCGCGAATCTCAACAAAACTCGAAACCATCCGGGCGATGAACTCAGGCGCTGTTGGCCGCTGTTCGTGTCGCGACAGCTGCACGAGCTGCCAGGCTGGACGATCGGTATGGCGCGTCCGGTGGGCCGGCCGCTGGCGTCGTGCTGTCACCCGGTAGTCGCTCTGCAGCAGGTCGAGGAGCTGCCCCAGTGCGTCTCGCAGGTTCGGCCGCGGCACAATGGCGTCGATCAATCCGTGCGCGAGGTGAGACTCGGCCGTGTGGGCGCCCTTCGGCAGGGATGTCTCGCTGCTCTCCACCAGTTGGCGAGTCGCGCTGTAGCCAACAAGCGAGCGCGGTTCGGCGAAGACAAAGTCGGCAAGTCCGATGAAGTTGGCGTACGCCGATCCGGTGGCCGGGTCGGAGAGTACGCAGATATGCGGCAACCCGGCATCGCGGTGGCGTTGCGCCGCCCCGATAATCCGTGGTCCCTGCATGAGGGCCAGCACTCCTTCTGCGACACGCGCCCCGCTGGTTGAAGCAACGGTGACAACGGGCATCTTCCGGCTGGTTGCCCGCTCGAAGGTGCGGGCCAGCCTTTCGCCTGCGGCAACACCTATCGACCCACCGAGGAACGAGTAGTCCAACACGGCAATCCCCACTTCGACGGCGAAGATCTCGGCGGTACCGGTGAGCGCGGCTTCCGTCAGTCCGGTGCGCCGCTGCGCCTCGATCACCTGCTGGCGATACGGCCGGCGACCGACAAACGAGAGCGGGTCGATTGAGGTCACACCGCGGTCGTTCTCATGGAAGGAGCCCGGGTCGACCAACAACGCGACGCGCTGCTCGGCGGACAGGTGGAAGTGGAATTCGCAGGAATGGCAGATCCGATACAACTCGTAGGAACGCGAATCCTGGAGCGAGGCGCCGCAGGAGAAGCACCTTTCGGGCGGTGGCGCCTCGGCCGGCTCGCCTTCGCCGCGGCGGCTCAGGATGCTCTTGAAGAAGTCAGTCACCTCTACGAGTCTACAGGGCGCCCGGGTCGGGGTCGCTGGAAGCGGTAACCAGAACGCGTCGCGATTCGCCATCCTCGCGCGGCCCAACAATGCCTTCGTCCTCGAGGCGGGCAATCAGTTTCTCTGCCTTCGTATAGCCCACGTTCAGGCGACGCTGGAGCAGCGATGGCGAGACCCGATTACGTCGGCTGGCGACCTGGCGCGCCTCTTCGAGCACCGGATCGTCGTCATCGACGGTGATGTCCTCGTCGCCGCCGTTTCGTTCGATCAGCGCCGCGCGAAGCAGCTCGTCTGCATTCTCCGGTGCAAGCTCCTTAAATCGGGTGTCGGTCCACCACTCGACCAGCCGCTCCACCTCGGGGTCCGACATGTACACACCCTGGATGCGGATGGGCTTGGCTGCGTCCGTGGGCATATAGAGCATGTCGCCGCGGCCGAGGAGCTTCTCCGCCCCACCGCCGTCGAGGATCGTCCGCGAGTCGGTCATCGAGGTCACCGCAAAGGCGATGCGCGTCGGGAAGTTGGCCTTGATCAACCCGGTGATCACGTCGACAGATGGCCGCTGGGTCGCCACCACGAGATGGATCCCGGTGGCACGCGCGAGCTGGGCCAGTCGGCACAGGAGCTTTTCGACTTCGAACGGTGCGGCCATCATCAGGTCAGCCAGCTCGTCGATAATGACCACCCAGTAAGGGAGCTTCTTCACCACTCGTGCGTGGCGGTTGTAACCGTCGAGGTTACGCACGCCGACCTCGGCGAACTTCTTGTAGCGCGCCTCCATTTCGCCCACGACGGCCTGCAGTGTGCCGACAACCTTGTCCATGTCGACGATGACCTCGCTGAAGGCCATGTGCGGAACCTTGGCGAAGGCCGAGAGCTCGACGCGCTTGGGGTCGATCATCACGAAGCGGACCTCGTCCGGATTGGCGTTCATCATGATCCCGCTGATGATCGAATTCATGCAGACGCTCTTGCCCGATCCAGTGGCGCCGGCGATCAACAGGTGGGGCATCTTCGCCAGGTCTGCCACCACGGGCACGCCGGAGACGCCCTTCCCCAGCGCCAGCGCCAGCTTCGCCTTGGAGCTCAGCGCCCGGAACTCCTTCGTTTCCATAACCGTGCGCATGGTGACGACCGTGGCGCTGTTGTTGGGCACTTCGATACCGACGATGGCGCGTCCGGGGACCGGCGCTTCGATGCGCAGGCTCGGCGCCGCGAGCGCAAGGGCGAGGTCGTTCTGGAGCGCCGTGATCCGGTTCACCCTCACGCGGGTCCGGCCGGTTTCGACTCGCTCCGTCTTTACGCGGCCCTCGGCGCCAACCAGGTTCTTTCCGTCCTCACTCTTGAGCGAGACATCCTTGTAGCGCACTTCCCAGCCGGGCTCGACGCCGAATTGCGTCACGGTCGGCCCCTCGTTGATTTCCACGACGGTCGCATCAACGCCAAAACTCGCCAGCGTATCGACGATGAGCTGGGCGCGGGCGGCGTTGTCATGCTTGCGGTCTTCGCTCTCGGCCGGGGCGTTCAGGAGTTCGACGGGCGGCAATTGCCACCCCTTCCTGTTCAGGTCGAGGCCGAGCTGCGTGGGATTCTCCGGCTCTTCCTCCTCGTCTTCCGAATCATCGAGAGCTAGCGGCTCATCGAGTTCTTCGAGCTCGTCATCGGCTTCGTCGTGATCCTCGTCTTCATGGAGGAAGTGCGCTGCCGCACCCGTGCCCACCGCCGACGACGGCGAGGCAGGATCGATGGAGGGCCGGTAGACAACCTGCGTGGTTTCATAGCTTTGCGAAGTTGCGGCAGTCAGCGGCTGGCCATCGGAGGTACCGATGATCACCTCCGGGTCCGGCTTGCCGGGCCGCCGGAAGGCGAAGCTCACGAAGCGTCCGGTGGCCACAGCCGCCATGGCAATAGCTGTGGCTACACGCTGGACATAACGACGCTCGATGGCAATCCGTGTCCAGCCGGGAAGGTTGCTCACGAACCAGCGGCTCGGACCAGGAGCCAGGAGCCCGGCGCAAATCACCGCGAGGCTGATCCATGCCAGTTTGCCGAGTGCTCCTGCCACCAGCGTCTGGCCGATTGTGCCGCCCAGCGAGACGTCCTGGAAGCTGACGCCTCCGAGGTTCCAGTTCGCCTTGTTCAGGCCGAAGGCACCCCACACGAACAGCGCCCCGGCGACGATGCCGGCGCTGCGACGGGCGAAGTTATAGGGGTCGGACTCGTAGCCGCGACGCGAGATTGCGGCACCGCCGGCGATCGAAAGCGCCGCCACGATGAAGAGGCCCATGCCGAAGGTTCGGACAACCCAGTCTCGGGCCTCCGAGCCAACGACCGAGACATCGACAACGAAGGGGATCAGGGCAACCGTGAACGCCACAATCGCAATGCCGATCGCCTCGGCGCGAAAAAGCGCGCTCTTCGGTTTCCACCAGCGTGATGATGCGGATTTCCGCGGGCGCGAAGCGCGACCGCGGGTGCGGGCTCGTGCCGCCATAGGCACCTTCCTCTTCCCTGGCGATCGGCACCCCCGCTTGGTGCCTCACACCTGCATTCGAAGCCTGGCCTCGACTACACCTCGACTGTGACCGCCAGCACCATAGGCCGACGGCGTGTTTGATCGTACAAGAACTTACTCAAAGAGTCGCGAATCCTGGCGTTCGTATCGGCGATCTCCGCGATGTGGTCGGCGCCTTCCAGCGCCTGGGCGACAACATCCCGCCCTTCTTCTAGCAGCAGCTCGTGGCCTTCCGCGTCGACGAACCCGCGGCTCAGCAGCTCCGGGGGACTCGTCAGCTTCCCGGTCTGCTTGTCTACATTGACGATCACGACGACGACGCCATCGGTCGAGAGATGTGCCCGGTCGCGGAGGATCTCCTGGTCGACGTCACCGATGCCGAGGCCATCAATATAGACATAAGATGCCGACACGCGACCCGCGACCTGCGCCTGGTCTTCGTCGATCTCGAGGACGTCCCCGTCCGTCAGGACGAACGCATTGCCGAGCGGTACACCCACCGACTCGGCGAGCTTCGAATGGACAACGAGGTGGCGGTATTCGCCGTGGATTGGTACGAAATACTCAGGCTGCAGCAGGCTCTGGATAATCTTCAATTCTTCCCGGCTCGCATGGCCGCGAACGTGGATGTTCGACACGCGGTTGTAGAGCACTTCGGCCCCGAGCTTGAAGAGATTGTCGACGTTGCGGAAGACAGCAGTCTCGTTCCCGGGGATGGGGTTCGCGCTGAGGACGACCGTGTCGCCCTTGTCGATGGTGATGTGGCGGTGGCTGCCATTCGCCATCCGCGTGAGGGCGCTCGTCGGCTCCCCCTGGCTCCCGGTCGTGATCACGACGAGGTCCTTGAACGGGGTCGCATACATCTCTTCCACGCCCACGATGACGTGGTCGGGCGCATCCAGGTAGCCCAGCTGACGGGCCATCGCGACGTTGTCGATCATCGAGCGCCCTGTCACGAACACCTTGCGCCCGGTCGCCACCGCACCATCGACGACCTGCTGGACGCGCGAGATAAGGGAGGCGAAGGTCGCCACGATTACCCGTCCCTCGGCGTTCGCAATGATGTTGCGAAGCGATTCGCCCACAAGCTGCTCGCTCGGCGTGAAGCCGTCGATCTCCGCGTATGTCGAGTCGGCGAGGAGGAGAAGACAGCCTTCCGCGCCTACCTGGCCAAGGCGCATGAGGTCCGTGTGCTGGTCCATCACAGGCGTGTGGTCGAGCTTGAAGTCGCCTGTGTGGACAACCGGCCCAAGCGGCGTCCGGATTATCAGTCCGCAGGCGTCGGGAATACTGTGGGCGACGGGGAAGAACTCCACGTCGAAGATGCCCGCTTCGATCACCTCGCCCGGCTGCACCACGGTGAGCTCGGCCTTGTGCAGCAGGCGATGCTCCTTCAGCTTCACGCGGATGAGACCATCGGTGAGCCGCGTCGAGTAGACCGGCGCGTCGAACTCACGCAGGAAGTACGGCAGGGCGCCCACGTGGTCTTCGTGGCCATGCGTCAGGAATACCGCGCGCAACTTGTCGCGGTGTTCGCGAACGTAGCTGAAGTCGGGGATCACGAGGTCGACGCCAAGCATCTCTTCTTCGGGGAACATGAGGCCCACGTCGATGGCGATCATGTCGTCGCCGTACTCCAGGAGCATCATGTTGCGGCCAATCTCACCGAGACCGCCGAGGGGAATCACACGCAGGGGTGTTCCTGCCATAGCCGGGTCCTTAATCAAAGAGCCGCATCTGTTCAGCCGATGTCGCGTCTTCCGGCTCTCCTGCGGCGGGTTGGCGGAGAGCGCGGGCCTGCTCAAGCAGCGCGGGCAACTTCTGGAAGTCTTCAACAATCGTTTGCCGCAGACTCCCTTGGTGCAAGGCGGCCGCCGGATGGTACATGGGGACGAAGATCCTTCCATCCACTTCCCGGTGCTGTCCGTGGACCCGCGAAATGCGTGCGTTCGGGAAGTAGCGTGCCATCGAATACCGGCCCAGCGAGACCAGCAGCAACGGGTCGACGAGGCGGATCTGTGCCTCCACGTAGGCGTTGCAGGCCTCGATCTCGTTAGGCAGAGGGTCGCGGTTGCCCGGTGGCCGGCACTTCAGCACGTTCGCGATATACACGTCGTCGCGCCGCCATCCCGCTGCCTCGATCAATTCGGAGAGAAATTTCCCGGCCGCGCCCACAAAAGGACGGCCCTCGCGGTCTTCGTTCATGCCGGGAGCTTCACCGATGAACATCACTTCTGCGTCGAGCGGACCTTCACCGGGCACGGCGTGGGTGCGCGTCTTCGCCAGGGCGCAGCGCGTGCACGAACGTATCTGGTCGTATAGCTCGGACGCGTGTGTGGTGGCAGATTCGGACGTTGCCAGCGACATCTCCCTGAGCTTACCGGCGCACTCCGCCATGCCAATCTTTGTCGGCCCGATCTGTACGCTCAGCTGTGGTTAGGTAAACAGCTAGACAGCAGCGAGCGGTGGCGGTCGCCTATGGCGCCGTCCGGTGAACCACGCCATCAGGATCCCAAGGGCATAGAGCGAGAGCAGCGGCACCCCCACCAGCGATTGCGTGAGCGGGTCAGGCGTGGGCGTGACTATTGCCGCGATGATGAAACAGAGCACGATGGCGTAGCGCCAAAACTTCAGCATTTGTCGTGCTGAAATGATTCCAAGCCAGCCGATCAGTGCCATCACCATGGGCAGTTCGAAGGAGAGGCCCACCCAGAAGATCACGCGGATGACGAAGTCCATGTACTCCTGGATGCCGATGACATTCTGGATGTTGTCGCTGCCGAAGCCGAGCAAGAAGCCCAACGAGGCCGGAAGGATAACCCAGTAGGCAAAGGCCATGCCGCCCAAAAGGAAGAACACTGCCCCGATCATTCCCGGGAAGATCGCCTTCCGTTCCTGGGGGGTGAGTCCCGGCACAATGAACGCGAGCACCTCGTACATCACAACCGGCGAGGAGAGCAAGAAGCCGCCGTAAATGCCGATTTTGAAGACCATTTGAATGCGGTCGGTCGGCGAAAAGCTAGAGACCACGAAGTCCGGGAACTGTGCGCGAGCCGGCGCTAGCAGCCACCCAAAGATCACTTCCCAGAAGTAGAGGCAGACGACGACGCCGATCACCACGGCCAGCGCAGCGATGATCAGCCGGTTCCGAAGCTCGACCAGGTGCTCGACAATGGTCAGGTCGGGGCCGCCGGCATACCCGCCGGTCACGGACTGTTCGATGGGCTCCAGTGCCTCTGGTGGATTTGGCGCCGGGGACGTCATACGCCGCTAAAACACCAGCGGCGGTTTATTCGACGATGCGGGAGCGGCTGGCTCGGTCTCGGTGGACTCGGTCGGTGCGGATTCTGTTTGTGGCTCCTGCTTCTCCGCTGGCTTCATCGCTGCCCGGAGCTTGTCGGCGGCGCCGAGTGCCGTGGACACCTTGCCCGCCGGGCTTCCGGGGAAGAGAGCGGGCTTGCGAAGAGCCGACGAGAGCGTTGGCTTCGTTGCAGATGAGCCGTTCTTCGCCGGGGTGGGTAGGGCCTTCTGGACTTCACCGGAAGCGGACTTCAGCTCGCTGTCGAGCGCTGCCGTCTCGCTGCGCATCGACCGCTGGATCTCCCGCATCTCATGCGAGGCGGAGTCCATTTCGCCCCGGAGTTCCTTCGCCTGCGTGTCGAGGTATTCCCACTCTTCGCTGAATTCGTCGCGGACGGCCCGGGCGTATTTCTGCATTTCGCGCACGGCCTTGCCGATCTGGTAGGCAACCCCGGGCATACGCTGCGGCCCGACGACAACCATCATCAGGATGAAGACAAGCAGGACTTCCTGGTAGCCAATCCCGAGGAACTCCACGGTTACCTCCTCCGGCGACGCCGGGCGAAACCGCGGCGTTCGGCGCTACTTGTCTTCGACGCCGTGGTCCTTCACATAGTCTACGGCGTCCTGCACGGTAGCGATCTTTTCAGCGTCCTCGTCGCTTATCTCAATCTCGGAGTCCTCAGTGAACTCCTCTTCGAGGGACATAATCAGTTCGACAAGGTCGAGCGAGTCTGCGTTGAGGTCGTCGACGAACGAAGCCGTTGGTATGACTTCGCTCTCCTCGACGCCCAATTGCTCGACAACGATCGCGCGTACGCGTTCAAAGACAGTCGCCACTATGAAATCTCCTGGTCACCTGAAATGGCGGTCGCGCCCTCTTCAGGCGGCCCGTTCGGGGCTTCCGCACCCCGGAGTTTCTTGCTGATGGTCCGCAACACACCGTTCACGAACCTGGGGGAACTTTCCCCCCCGTATCGATTTGCAAGTTCCACCGCATCGTTCACGATGGCTCCAACCGGCGCCGAATTATCGGAAACCAGTTCCCATATTGCAAGACGAAGAACGTTGCGGTCTACGACGGCCATCGCCGAGACCGGGTACTTGGGGGCAGCTTCGCCAATATGCCGGTCGAGTTCTTCACGATGGCCCCAGATCCCCCGCAACATGCCCTTTCCGAATCCACGGGGCCCTTCCGCGGCCAGTTCCGGGTCTTCCGTTTCGGCCCGTTCCATCTGTCTCTCATAGACATCTTCGGGATCATGGTTCGAAGACTCCGATTCATAAAGAGACTCAAGGACCGCAATCCTCGCCCGCCGCAGCACGTTATCGCTCACGCCATCACCATGCCGCCATCGACATGGATGCACTGCCCGGTGATGTAGCCGGCGCCTGGCCCCGCGAGGAACGCTACCAGCGGCGCCACTTCGTCCGGGGTCGCCAGCCGCCCGAGCGGGATCGTGCCCTTCACCAGCTCCATCTGCTCTTCGCTCATCGATGTGATGATGTCGGTGTCGATGAAGCCGGGCGCCACGGCGTTGACCGTGATTCCCCGCGAAGCTAGCTCTCTTGCGACCGAGCGTGTGAACCCGATGATCCCGGCCTTCGCCGCCGCGTAGTTCGCCTGCCCGGCGTTGCCCATCACGCCAACGACGCTCGTGATGTTGATAATCCGTCCACCCCTGGCCCGCAGCATCGGCCGCGTCGCCGCCTTCGTCACCAGGAAGGTGCCCCGCAGGTTCGTGTTGAGGACGGCGTCCCAGTCCTCTTCGCTCATCCGCATCAAGAGTGTGTCGCGAGTGATCCCGGCGTTGTTCACGAGAATGTCGAGCGCGCCCAGCTGGTCCACCGTCTGCTTCACGAGGTTCCCGGCGTCTTCCGCCTTCGAGACATCTCCAGCGATGGCGAAGGCCGTGCCCCCGGACTCCGTAATCAGCTTCACGACTTCTTCGGCGCCGGCGGGCGTGGTGTTGTAGTTGACCGCGACTTTCGCCCCGCGGGCAGCCAGCTCAAGGCAGATCGCGCGCCCAATGCCACGCGACCCGCCGGTCACCAGTGCCGCGAGGCCGTCAAGTTCGCCCATGGATGCTCCTAGAAATCGATGCTGAGCGATTCCGCGTCGCTGACATTAATGCAGGTCGACTTGCGCTGCATCCGCTTGATGATCGAGGTGAGCACTCTGCCCGGCCCGAATTCGATGTAGGTCGTCACGCCCTGGTTGCCGAGCCAGTCGACGATGTTGCTCCACTGCACGGCATGGCTAACCTGGTCCACCAGCTCGTTGCGGATGGCATTCGGCTCCGATACCGGCGTCGCCGTGCAGTTCGCCACAACCGGGACCATCGCCTCGCCAACGTTGGTGGTGGCGATGGGCTGCACCATACCGTCGGCTGCCGGCCGCATCAGCGAGCTGTGGAAAGCGCCGCTCACACTCAGGGGAATAACGCGCGCGGCGCCCCGTGCCTTGGCAAAGTCGAGGGCCCGGGCGACCGCCTCGCGGGCACCTCCAATGACCACCTGGCCCGGCGCGTTCACCGTGCAGATCTCGGCGCCGGACTCCCGGCAAACCTCGTCGCAGTCGGCAAGATCGAGGCCGAGGACGGCGGCCATGGCTCCGGGGTTAATCTCGCCGGCTTCCTGCATCAGTTGTCCGCGCGTGCGGAGAAGGCGGATGGCGTCGTCGAAGCTGAGCGAGCCCGCGGCCACCAGCGCTGCATACTCACCGAGCGAGTGCCCGGCGACGAAGGCGGGTCTCTCCAACAGCTGGGGATTTACCTCGGTCGCCACCTGCAGCAAGGCGAGACTGGTGACGGCGATAGCCGGCTGGGTGTTCTTCGTCTGCTGAAGTTCGTCTTCGGGCCCTTCGAAGATCACCCGGCTCAGGGCGAACCCAAGGATCTCGTCGGCGCGGTCGAACATCTCTTTCGCGGCCGGGAATTGCTCGTACAGGTCTTTTCCCATGCCCACGGCCTGGGCGCCCTGGCCGGGAAACACAAATGCGCGATCCGCGTGCTCGCGGTCGCTAAAGGTGAGTAACGGAGCGGTGGCGAGCGGGCCCGTTAGTCGAGATCCGGCTCCGGAAGCGCGATCGCTTCCCGTCCCCGGTAGGTCCCGCAGACCGGGCAGGCGTGATGCGCCATTCGTGGCGACCTGCACTGCGGGCATGTAACGACGTGGGGCATCTTCATTCGCAGGTGACTGCGGCGCTTGCCCTGCCGTGACTTGGGATACTTCCGCTTGGGAAGCGGCGTCATAGTGAATCTCCTCGTCTTCAGCCATGAATCGTCTGCTTTAGCGCCGCCAGGGCCGACCAACGCGGGTCGGTCGGAGTCCGGTCGCAATCACACATGCTCAGATTCAGGTCTGTCCCGCACTGCGCACAGATGCCGGGGCAATCTGGCCTGCAGAGCGGTTGCATGGCCATAGCCATCAGAACATATTGCCGGACGGCCTCTGTAGTGTCGATGACATGATCCAGCCCGATCTGGAAGCTATCCTCCTCCGCTTCCTCGGCGTCCTCCGGCGCGATGTGCCGGCCCGTGGAGGGATCGACCTGCTGCCGGAAGACCTCTTCCATCTCAATGTCTGCGGGATATCCGAACGGCACCAGGCAGCGGCTGCAGGAGGTGTCGATGATCACCGTGGCTTGCATCTGCACCAGCACCCCGTGGGGTGTCCGCGTCAAGGTCACCCGGCCGTGGTGGACCGGCGGGTCCGCCGGCAGCGAATAGCGCCGGAACTCGCCGACAGGCGACTGGAGGAGGGTGGCAACGTTGAAAAGCATGGGGAGGGCCTCCGCGACTGGAGGATGCGCACCGAACAGGAGCTCATTCGAGTATAGGTGCAGCTCTGCAGCGGAACAGTTCCATAACCGCCGGCGCGCCGTAAGAATTCGTGAAGGCCCCGTCAATCCACCCAATCGTCCGTTGTGGGGCGTTCGGCTCATCCCTACCATTTAGCGCTAGGGTTAGGTGCATTGAGCCAATCGTTCGAGTTACTCACGCTCCAGGAGATCGATAACGAGGCGGCCGCCATCCACGCTGCCATCGAGTCGATGGAGGCGCGGCTCAAGGGGAACACCGCCCTGGACGATGCTCGCCGCGAACTCCAGTACGTCGATGAGGAGCTCCGCAAGCGACGTTCTCGCCAGCGACGTGTGGAAGCGGACATCGACGAAGTAAACGCAAAGCTGGTGCCGGAGGAGAAGCGGCTCTACAGCGGGTCCATCACGAACCCGAAGGAACTCGAGTCGCTGCAGAAGGAACTCGACTTCCTCGCCGGCGTCCGGAGCGGCCACGAAGAGCGACTGCTGAAAGTGTTGTCGGAAATCGAAGATCTCACGCCGCGCCAGAAGGCCGCCCGCCAATCGGTAGAGACATTGGAGCAGGAGTGGGAGGCCGCGCAGGTGAGCCTCCGCCATGAGCTTCGCCAGGTAACTGAGAACCTCGCCGGGGTCGAACGGCGGCGGAGCGAACAGAAGGGGAAGATCCTTCCTCGCACGCTGGGGCTCTACGAAGACCTTCGGCCGCGTAAAGGCGGCGTCGCTGTGTCGCCGATCAAGGCGGGGGCTTGCAGCAGCTGCCGGGTAAGTCTCCCCGGCGCCATTCGATCGAAAACGCTCGACAAGGACGCCGTCGTGCAGTGTCCAAACTGTGAGCGCATTCTTACGCCGGGGTAGGCATGAAGGCGGTTGGCTACTTCCACGAACGCGCCCGCCGGGGTGCCGCCCGCCGCAGTATCGGTGAGCAGAACCGAGCCTTCCTCGATTTCTGCACCCAGCACGGCTATGAAATCGCCGCCACCTTCCTCGATACCAACGAAGCCGACGACCCCGACGCCGGATTCGTCCAGATGCTCTCGTATCTTCGCCGAGGCGGGCGCGGATTCATGGTGGTCGTTGTCGACGGTCCCGGCGTCCTCGGCACCGACCTTGGCAAGTCAGCTATGCGTCTCCTGATGATCGAGGAGACCGGGGTCCAGGTCCTCTCCGACCAAACGGGCCAGGAAGTTGCGCGGCAACTCGTTGACACATGGGCCGACCGCGGGGACGGCACGCCAGTCTCGGAACGTGTGCGCTCGGCAATGCGCAAGAAAGCTGTGCGTGGCGAAGCCCTCGGCCGCCCTCCCTTTGGATACCGCGTCGGCGCCCGCCACCGCCTTGAGATGGTGCCGGAAGAGGCCGTTGTCGTCCGCTACATCTTCCGTCTCTACCTCCAGGAGGACATGGGCATCCGTCTGATCTCGGGCCAGCTCAACGCGGACGGCATCAAGACCCGCCGCGGCGGCAACTGGAGCATGGTCAGCGTCCGCGACCTGCTCAAGAACCGGACCTACCTCGGCACGTACTCCCGCTTCGGGGTGAAAGTCCCGGACAGCCACCCCGCGCTCGTCTCGGCGGAGGATTTCAGGCGTGTCCAGGAGCGGATGCAGGCACGCAACACTGGCGGCCGCAAGCGCACCGTCCAGCCGTTTCTCCTCAGCGGGCTCGCCTATTGCGGCCGCTGCCGTAACCGCCTCATCGGCGTCAGCCGCCGCCAGTCCTGGACCACGCGCGACGGCGAAGAGAAGAAAGCCAGCTACCGCTACTACCAGTGCGAGTCGCGCACGAATCAGAACAGCTGCGGCTACAACACCCAGCGCGCTGCCGAACTCGAGGCAGCGGTCCGCGACCACCTCGCCAATGACTCGATGAACACTCAGAAGATCCACCGCGCCGGCAACACCGACGCCTTCGTCCTCGATCTCCTTTCCCAGAAGGAGAAGATCGCCGCCCGCATGAAGCGGATCCAGCGCCAGGTTGAGGAACTCGTCGCGGATGCCGCCCATGGCCACATCACGATCGAACGGATGCGTGCCCTGGGGTCAGAACACGCCCGCGAACAGGTCGAGCTGGAGGCCGAACTGGCGGCCACCGAGGAACGAATCGAGGCCCAGGAAGGCGAGGGCGAACGCCAGCGCCACCTCGAAACCCTCCGCGCCGAGGTAGTCGCCGGCTGGAACACGACGCCCTTCGAGCAACTGCGCGACCAGCTCCGGGAGGTTGTCGATCGGGTCGAGGTCGACGGCGACGAGATGCGCCTCTTCCTTCGCCCCTAGGTAGTGCGTCCGGCGATGTACGCTTAGCGGGGTCCAGCGGGCCGGGCGGCCGCTGCGGGTTTCGGCCCGGAGAGGAAAGTCCGGACTCCATCGGGCAGGGTGCCAGGTAACGCCTGGGCGGCGCGAGCCGACGGAAAGTGCAACAGAAACATACCGCCTCGCTGCGTCAGCGGAGAGGTAAGGGTGAAATGGTGCGGTAAGAGCGCACCGGCGTCCTGGCAACAGGGCGGCCGTGCAAACCCCACCCGGAGCAAGGCCGAATAGGGGAGAAGCGTGCCCGACGCGTTATCACTCCCGGGTTGGCTGCTTGAACGCCGTAGCGATGCGGTGTCTAGAGAAATGGCCGCCCCTTCTTCTCCGGAAGGAGGACAGAATCCGGCTTACAGGCCCGCTGGACCCCATTCCTTGGCCGAACGGCACTTTTCGGCCACTGTCCCCGGTTTGTAGGATTGGAATACACCAATCTCGCCGCATTCTTGCAAGGAGCGAACGACCATGACCAGCCCGGGTGCCGTTGCCATCGACGTCACGGATGCCACCTTCGCCTCAGCCGTGCTCGATCGTTCGAGAACGACTCCTGTCGTTGTCGACTTTTGGGCGCCCTGGTGCGGGCCGTGCAGGGTATTGGGGCCCGTCATCGAACACATCGCCGCCGAACACGGGAATGACGTCGTGCTCGCCAAGCTGAACACGGACGAGAACCCCCGGACGGCCACCGAATACCGGATCCAGGGCATCCCCGCCGTGAAAGCGTTCCGCGATGGCAAGGTCGTCCGCGAATTCACCGGCGCCCAGCCCGAGCCCCAGGTGCGTGCCTTCTTCGCCGCCCTCGTGCCGACCGCGGTCGAAAAGGCTGCAAAGCAGGCGGCGGACATGGCTCGTGCTGGTGACCCCGGTGCCGAAGCTGCCCTACGCGGGGTGCTCGAAAAGTCGCCCGGCAACGCTGATGCCATCGTGGGCCTTGCTCGCATCCTCGTAGCCCGCGGCGATACAGCCGAGGCCGAGACGCTCCTGGGACGGGCCGTGGCCGACCGCCGGGCCAAGGTACTGAAGCACCGCATCTTTCTCGATCGCTTCGCTCGCAACCATGCCAACGAAGACCTTGCGGGCGAAGCCGCTAGCAGGCCCGAGGATCCCCGTGCGCGCTACCGTTACGGCGTCCTCCTCGCCGCGCAGGAGCGTTACGAGCAGGCCCTCGATGAGTTGCTCGCCTCCCTCCGTCTCGACCGCTCCTTCGCCGAAGGGGCGGCCCGCCAGGCGACGCTTGCCATCTTCGACATCCTTGGCCTCGAGTCGCCGCTCACCCGCGCGTATCAACGCCAGCTTTCGCAGGTGTTGTTCTAACCTTTATCGCCCGTAGCCGGTCGGCGCGACAGAATGTCCCGACATAACACCTCTCGGGACATCTCCGCATGATCATCCACATGACAGAGGGCGCAACGCCCGACGAGACGCGACGCGTCATCGACCGCATCCAAACCGATTACGGCCTCCTGTGCGAGACCATCGTCGGCTACGACTCCACTGTGATCGGTGTGAAGGGCATCGCCGGCATAGTCGACGAGGGCCGCATTACCGAGCTTCCAGGCGTCCACCGCGTCATCCGCATCACCGAGAAGTACAAGGACGCCAGCCGGAACTTCAAGAAGGAAGACACGATCATCGAGGTCGGGGGCGTCTCGATCGGCGGCCCCAATCTCACCATCTTCGGCGGCCCCTGCGCCATTGAAAGCGAGCGGCAGTCGCTCGACTCAGCTCAGATCGCCAAAGAGGCAGGTGTCGACGTTCTCCGCGCCTTCGTCGACAAGTCGCGCACGAGTCCCTACGACTACCGCGGTCTCCCGCTCCAGCAGGGTCTCGAAATCGCCGCCCGGATGAAGGCCGAGACCGGCCTCCCCACTGCATCGGAGCTCATCGATCTCCGCCACCTGGACGACTTCCTCCGCGCCGGTATCGACATCATCCAGGTCGGGGCCCGTAGCGCGCAGTACTCGCCGCTGCTGGAGGAACTCTCGCGGATTGACGTGCCAATCATCCTCAAGCACGGCCTCGGTAACGATCTGAACGAGTGGCTCAGTGCGGCCGCCTTCATCATGTCCGGCGTCGACCGCGAGGGCCGCAACGTCGGCCACGGCAACCGCAAAGTCATCCTCTGCTACCGCGGTGTAAAAACGTTTGAGAGCGAGACACGCTTCGGCAACGACATTGCAATGATCCCGCGCGTGCGCCTCAAGTCACATCTCCCGCTCATCGGCGACCCCAGCCACAGCAGCGGCGACAAGGCCCTCGTGGAGCGCGTTGCCTATGCGTTGGTGGCGGCCGGCGCCAACGGCTTCGAATTCGACATTCACTCGAATCCGACGGAAGCCCGTGTCGATGGCGCCCAGGCCGTCAACGTGGAGGCTCGTCGAATCATCGAGAATTCACGGAAGCTGCACGCCATGCTTTCAGGCGTGGGCATTGCTTCCGGCACCAGTGTCGCGGCCCCTGCCGCGGTCGGCGGGAGTTAGGCGCGGAGCGACGCGCTTTCCTGGTGCAGGTGCACCAGCGTTTCCTTGTAGGCGACCATGAGCGACGTCGAGTAGTGCTCGATTCCGCGTTCGCGGCAGAAAGCCGTCACGATTTCCTGCGCCCTGGGGAGGTTGTTTCGGGGCATCGTTGGGAAGAGATGGTGCTCGATCTGGTAGTTCAAACCGCCGTACCAGAAGTCGGTGATCGGGTGGCCGTCAACGTCGCGCGAAGTCAGGATCTGCTCCCGCATGAAGTCGAGGCGCTTCCCATCGGCCGTGAGCGGCATGCCCTTGTGGTTCGAGGCAAAGACCGAGCTGTTGTAGAAGCCGAAGACGCCGAGATAGATCGCCGTGAACCCGACCGCCGTCAGCCACGAGCCGACAAACGTCAGCATCCAGCCGATGAGGGCGAAGTGGACCGCCAGGATGGTCCACTGGAGGGCCTTCCTCGGGGCATCCTCGCGGACCAGGTGCTGGAAGCTCGTCCAATACATGGCCACGACCTGCAGTGGGAATACAAGAAGGAGGATGAACGCCTGGAACTTGATCACCGGCCGCAGCCACGTGGGCCGGCTCGCGATCTGCTCTTCTGAGAAGACGAGGAACGGGAGCTGGATGTCCGGATCCTTCTCAACGTGGTTTGGGTTGGCGTGGTGCTGGCTATGCTTGTTGTCCCACCAGGTATGACTGATCCCGAGGATGAAGTTGCCGATGAAGAGTCGGAGCACCGCATTCTCGCGTTTGCCGCGAAACGCCTGGCGATGGATGACGTCGTGGGACAGCAATGCAATCTGCGTGCTGGCGAACGCGAAAAATACTGCGTCCGCGAGAATCAAAGCCGGCTGGCTGGCCACGACCGCGATCGCGATCGCGGCGACATTCAGCAAGAGGCAAATGGCGAGCTTGGAGAAATAGTAGAAATCTTGCTCTTCGAGAAGGCCTTGGGCGCGGACTATGCGGCGCAACTCGGCATAGTCGCCGTTGGCGGGGAGAGGTACGGATGGCTGCAATGTAGGGGCTGCTTTCGCTCCCGGATTCGGGCTACCCGGGAATGCTGGAATCGGGTCCGGCGGCCGGACCGCCACTTACGCTATCACAGGAGAGTTTCATGCGTCTGTGCATCTTTAACACTCCATATCCAGCTATAGCGGACCCATCTGCCAACTCCCAGCGCACGGTGGGCGCCTGCGACGCACGCCGGTCCGAACGCTGAACGCGTACCATGCCGCGTGGATTCTGGCGGTGGGAGGTTGCCCGTGGACTTCAGGTTCTCTGACTCGGCCCTGGCTTTCGAACGCGAGGTGGACGGTTTCCTCGCCCGCGAATGGAGCCCCGAGATTCGTCGCCGCGTCGCCGAAAGCCCGGACAGCTACGAGATCGAACGCGGCTTCCGCAAGAAGCTGGCAGCCAAGGGCTGGCTCACGATGTCGTGGCCGGAGGAGTACGGCGGCGACCGCCGTCCCTACGAGGAGCAATACCTCTTCCAGGAAGCCCTGAACTACGCGGGTGCGCCACACGCCACCGTGGCGGTGCAGCAGGTCGGCCCCACGCTCATGCAGTTCGGCACCGACCGCCAGAAGGAGCAGTTCCTCCCGTCGATCGCCGCCGGTGACGTCGAGTTCGCTCTCGGCTACACCGAACCCGATGCCGGCACCGACCTCGCCTCGCTCCAGCTCCGGGCCGTCCGCGATGGCGACGACTACGTGATGAACGGGATTAAGCGCTTCACCAGCGCCGCCCATCGGGCCGAATACGTCTGGTTGGCCGCGCGCACCGACCCCGATGCCCCCAAGCACCGCGGCATCTCCATGTTCCTCGCCGACCTCAGCAGTCCCGGCATCACCGTGAAGCCGATCTGGACCATCGGCGGCGGGCGCACCAACGAGGTCTACTGGGACAACGTCCGCATCCCTGCCAGCGCTCTCATCGGCGAGGAGAATCGGGGCTGGTATTACGCCGCCCACGCCCTCGACTTCGAACGCGTCAGCATCTTCACCGTCTCCGGCGTGCGCGTCGTTTTCGATTCACTGCTGGCATGGGCGAAAGAGCGCCAGCCCTCCGGTCGGCGACCCTGGGATGAGCCGCTTGTGCGAACGACCCTCGCCGACTTCAAGGTCCAGCTCGAGGTCCTCCAGAGCCTGAGCTACCGCATCCTCGGCATGATCAAGCGTGGCGACCACCCCAATTACGAAGCAAGCATCGTCAAGATCTTCAGCACGGAGATGATGCAGCGCCTCCAGAACGCCGGAACCAAGATGCTCGGGCTCGGCGGACAGCTCAACTGGACCGACCCGCACGCGCCGATCAACGGACGGATCACTCGCGGCTACGAAGCGGCCGTGATGCCCACCTTCGGCGCTGGCTCCAACGAGGTCATGCGCAACATCATCGCCACCCGTGGCTTCGGATTGCCGCGGGCCTAGCCGCGCGCGAGGATGGTTCCGCATGAGCAAGCCCGACGAGGTTGTCCTCCTCTCAGGCGGGAACCCGCAAATTGCGAAAGCCGACGGCGACGCCCCGGTGCAGGCCTACATCGCCGCCATGCCCGGCTGGAAACACGACGCCGGCCGCCGCCTCGACGAACTCATCGTCCGCACCATCCCTAACGTCCAGAAGGCGGTCCGCTGGAACTCGCCGTTCTACGGCATCGCTGGCCGGGGCTGGTTCCTCAGCTACCACTGCTACGCAAAGTTCCTCAAGGTCACCTTCTTTCGTGGCGCGGCACTGGAGCCACCCCCACCGGTGAGTTCGAAGGTCCCCGGGAACAGGTACTTCCACATCTATGAGGACAAGCCGGTCGATGAAGCGCAGTTGGCGAGCTGGATCCGCCAGGCTTCCGAGATTCCCGGCGAGCCTCTCTTTTAGTCCGATGGCAGAACGTTTGCCGGGCACCCCGGACGCTCTCCTTCGCTTCGACGGTGCGGCCAAACACGACCCCCGGGTGGAAGCCTGGTTCGCTGCCGCCGACCCGCTCCGTTTCCTTGCGCGGCAATGGTGGGAACGGATCCGGTCCTCTGGCGATGACATACTCGAGCTCTTCCACGATGGCGGTCCCGTCGCCTCCGTGGGAGACGCGCCGTTCGCCGCCGTAAAGGTCTACAGCTCCCACGTCAGCGTCGCGTTTTTCCATGGCGCCTCCCTCTCGGACCCCGTCGGCTTGCTCGAGGGTTCTGGCAAACGGATGCGCCATGTGAAGCTCTACCCGGGCAGAGACGCGGATGTTGACGCTTTGTCCAACCTGATCGACGTTGCCTACAACGACATCCGGAGGCGGCTCGCCGCACCGTAGCCAAGCAAACGAAAGCGAGAGACCCATGCCTGGCACAAAGAACGCCAAAGCCGTACCCACATCCGACCCCGACGCGGTCGACGCTGCAATCGCCAGCGCCGAGGACTGGCGCGGCCAGATACTGACCCGTCTCCGCAAACTGATGCTGCAGGCTGTCCCGGGAATGGTCGAAGAGGTGAAGTGGCGTAAGCCATCCAACCCTCTCGGCGTGCCAACCTGGTCCGACAACGGCATCATCTGCACCGGCGAGATCTACAAGGACAAGGTGAAGCTGACCTTCGCCAAGGGCGCCTCCCTCCAGGACCCGGCCGGGATCTTCAATGCCAGCCTCGATGCCGGCACCCGCCGCGCCATCGACATCCGCGAGGGCGAGAAGGTGGATGAGAAGGCGTTCAAGGCGCTTGTGAAGTCCGCCGCGGCATTCAATGCGATGGGGAAGAAGTAGACCAGGCATGCGACCCGCGGAGGGGTAAGCGGATCGGGAACTCGGCGCTTGGCAAGTCGTTAGATTCCCCCTCGAGGGAACCTCGACGCTCCACGCTCGACGCTTTACGCTCCGCCGCACCAACTGCCCGAGGTGCTTTCCATGGCCACCATCCAGTCCGCTACCGGCCCGCTCGAGACCGCCGACAGGGCTTGGCGACTGCAGGACTGTTACCAGCTCCAATACTTCCAATGTTGGTAGTCATTTGACCCACTTAGGCCGTAGTTCTGTTGTTCGGTTCCAAAGGCTGACGTTCTAGCGTTGTACCATGATCCTACATACTGGTGTACGTGCGGACCGGTCCATGGACATGATTCAGTTAGTTCGGTCTGTGCGTATGTCGAGATAGACCAAATGAGATACTGTTCACTAGTGCCACCATAGATAGTTGTACTGGAATTGTTGTTGTATATGGTGTGGGTGTAATAGGCGGAAGCGACGGAGGTGCCGGTGGTGTCCCTATATTCAACCCTGGTTCGATAGCAAGACATGGTGTTGCTCGCAGACGGTACGATCGTCCCGATAGCTATGGGATACGATGTACCGCTCCTGAATGTCCAGGAACGCCAAAACACTGCACCACTCGCCCCTCCGCCTTCCTTCCCCCAATCGAGAGCCGTCGGCGAGTCGTGCCATGTTGTGGTCAGCCAGCCCCAGCTTCCGCCGGGGTTGATCTCGATCTGGGCGCTCGTGGTAGCGCTCGCGTGCTTCAACGGGTACGCCACGCCTGCAAGAGCGCCGATTATAATCGAAAGCGCAAGAAGAGCTGAGAAGGGCCGTGCGTTCATGGTAGCTGTGCCTCCGCTATTTCAAGAAGCATGTCCGCCGGCAGGTCGCTTGCCTGCACCCGCAAAAGAATCCCCTGGTAATAGACGATCACTGCGCTTTGGCCGAGTCCAATGTCAGGCAGGATTGGGTCGGCGATAGCGGCGGGGTAGCCGTTAATCTCGCCCGGCCTCCAGCGGTGGTCGGGAATGTCGATGGCGCTCACGGCTGCACCGCGATACTTGGTGATGATGACGGATCCACCCAGGATCGCGCCGTGTTTATCTGGTGGTATGGCGACCTCCACGCCGACGGTAAGTGCTCGGTCCTCGCAGAAGACGGCTCCCCAGTCGCCGCCATCGGAGATTGGTTCGGCATCGGGAGGAAGCACGTCCAGATCGATAGCCATTTCTTCGTCGGCGACATCGTCGTACCGTCCACTTCGCGGCTCACTCGCGCACTCCTCGCGGTCAGCCTCGCGGACTCCGAGACGACCCGGGCCTACCGTAATACCGTTGATGGTTTGCACAGTCGTTGGCTTGTCGCGTTCTGCGTTGAGATACGGCACGTACCACCAGGACTGTGTGATGTCCGGGGTCGCGCCAGGTTCCGGCGTAACGTCCGGCCCCGGCGGGTTGACCTCCCCGACACCGCCTTCGGGCACCGACGGTGTGTACTCTTCGTTCGGACCCACAGGAGCGGTTACCTCTGGTAAGTCCAGATGCCCATCCTCCGGGAGATCCGCTTCTGCGGTCGGGCCTTTAACGGCATTTGCCACGATGAAATACGTGGCTAGCCCAGCCACTACAATCACGCCTACCGTGCTTAGGATGACGACGATGGAGTAGCGTTGGCTGTTACTACTCGATCCTGGACGAGGCAATCCCATAGCTATAGGTTCTATACCCGTGGACCAGATCAATCGTGGTAGTCATACGCCACTTCCATGGGTGTCTCATACCGAAGTGACCGTCGCCCAGGCGGTGGCCACGCAGCAGTCACGATGCATCCAGGTCCAGGCGGAGGCGCTGGCGCGAGAAACGTCGATGGTTGGGGGGACGCAACGCATACGTACTCGGGAGGCTTGATTCGCAACTGTGTGCCGACTGACGCCGAGTACGATGCCGATTTCAGCGGCGGACAGACCGAGACCCTCTAGCACGAGCACGAGCGCCTGCCGCGGGGCGATGTCCGCGACGTGGTGTTCCTGCAGAGATTCCAGATGATTTCGTATCGCTTCAGGTTCAACGATCGGTCCTAGCATGCCGCGCTCCAACCCCTGGCCCAGTCGGCACACTCTATCCGATGCGAACCTGCCCGGCAGAAACGGTTGCTTCTTCATAGGGCATGGACCCATCAACCACCGCATACCCGATCAACGCTCCCGGCCACCAGAAGGTTCCCTCGACGCTCTACGCGCGACGCCTTACGCTCCCCCGCACCAACTGCCCGAGGTGCTTTCCATGGCCATCATCCAGTCCGCTACCGGCCCGCTCGATACCGCCGACATGGGCTTCACGCTCATGCACGAGCACGTCCTCGTCCTCTGGCCGCCCTACTACCAGCAGTATCCTGAGAAGTACGACCGCGCCGCCCTCATGGCCCGCGCCGAATCGAAGCTGAAGGCCGCCCTCGCCGCCGGCGTGAAGACGATGGTCGACCTCACCCCCATCGACCTCGGCCGCGATGCCGCCTTCATCGCCGAAGCAGCGCGCCGCACGGGCATGCAAATCATCGCCCCCACCGGCTTCTACTATCAGCGTCCCTTCCATTTCATGGGCCGCGCCGACGAGGAGATGACCGACCTGATGGTCCGGGACATCACCGAGGGCATCAGCACCACCGGCGTCCGCGCGAACGTCATCAAGTGCGCGACCGAGCCGGCCATGGACCCGATCAACGAGCGCGTCCTTCGAGCCAGCGGCCCGGGCCCACCGCGCCACCGGCGTCCCCATCTGCACGCATACCTTCCCGGAGAACCGCACCGGCCTCGACCAGCAGCGCGTCTTCAAGGAGGAGGGCGTCGACCTCGGCCGCACCGTCATCGGCCACAGCGACGACACCCACGACATCACCTACCTCGAGGAGATCATCCAGAACGGCAGCTACTGCGGCATGGACCGCATCGGCATCCAGCGCCCCAACACCGACGTCCAGCGCGCCGACATGGTCGCCGCCCTCTGCGCCAAGGGGCTCGCCAACCGCATTACCCTCTCCCACGACGCCGCCTGCTACCTCGACATGATCACCGATGGCCTCATCGACGAGCGCGTCCCCCAGTGGAACTTCACCCACATCCCCACGACCATCGTCCCGATGCTCAAAGAGCGCGGCGTCAGCGATGCCGACATCCACCAGATGACGGTCCGGTAACCCGCGCGACATCTTCGAGAAGACCGGTGCCTACTAGATGGCGATTGGATGTCTACGACCTCGTCATCGTGGGCGGCGGGATCGGCGGAAGTGCGCTCGGCGCCGTCATGGCGAGCGCCGGCCGCTCCGTCCTCATCCTCGAGAAAACCACCGAGTACCGCGACATGGTCCGCGGCGAGTGGATCGCTCCCTGGGGCGTCGAAGAGGTCACCAACCTCGGTCTCCTCGACGCGCTCATCGGTGCCGGCGGCCACCACATCACCGAGCACGTCGAGTTCGGCGATGGCATCGATCCCGAGGCTGCCGCCGCCAGCCCACTGAACCTCGGATTCCTGCCCGGCATCCCCGGACCGCTCGCCATCGGCCACCCACAGGCCTGCAACGCCCTGAACGCGGCGGCCCTGCAAGCCGGGGCCACGGTCCTCCGCGGCGTCGAGGAGGTAATAGTCACCCCGGGCACGTCCCCGTCCGTCAGATTCGCCCATGACGGTGTCCGCCATCAGGTGTCCGCCCGCCTCGTTGTCGGCGCCGACGGCCGCAACTCATCCGTTCGCCGCCAGCTGGGCATGGAGCTGCAAGGCGACGAACAGCACCACTGGTTCTCGGGAATGCTTGTCGAGGGCGCGCACGATTGGCCCGCCGAGTTGGAGACGATGGGGACGTTTGGCGACACCCAGCTGTTCGTCTTCCCCCAGGGCGAGGGCCGGCTACGCCTCTACTTGAGCTGGCCATTGGAGCAAAAGAGCCGCCTCGCCGGTGGCAACGCCGAACGCACCTTCCTCGATGCGTTCCGTGTCGATGGCCTCCCCCATGGCGACGCGATTGTCAAGTGCGACACCCGCCGGCCCCGCGAATGCCTTCCCCAACCAGCACACATCTGTCGCGAACCCGGTCGCCGACGGCGTCGTCCTCATTGGCGACGCTGCCGGCCACGACGACCCGATCACGGGCCAGGGGCTTTCCATCACCATGCGCGATGTCCGCGTCATCCGCGACATCCTGCTTGCCGCCGGTGACTGGAATGTCGCCGCCTTCGCACCCTACGTCGAAGAGCGCGCCGAGCGGATGCGACGGCTCCGCCTTTGCAGCCGCCTCGATGCGATCATCCACGCTGAATTCGGGCCCTCTCCGCAGCGCCGCCGCGACGTCGTCCGCAAACGACGGGCGACGGAGCCCGCGTTCATGGCCTGCCAGGCGGCGGTCATGGTCGGCCCGGAGCGACTCCCCGCGGCACTCTTCGACGATGCGATCGAGGACGAGGTGCGGGCGCTGGGCTCGCCTTGACGGCCATCGAAGAGAGGCCCCGCCCCTAGCCCGGCTTCAGCGCCCGCGTCGCGTAGTACGCCGGGATGTACTTCGCCGCGTACTCGAGATGGAATCGTTCTTCATCGAAGCCGGTGATGACGAAGCCCGCATCGAGCTGGCCGCCAACCTGGTCCGCCATCGTGTGACCGAACTCCACGGGCCAGCCCTCGCCGGTGCGCTTGGCGAGTTCGTCTGCGGTGAGGTGTTCGAGGTCGGAATACGGCACCGGGAAGCGCACGCGGTACTCACCCGTCGCTTCCAGCACATCGTGGTCGAAGATGAAGAAGTCCGGGTTCATGAACCCGGCGAGCAATGTTCCGCCGGGCCGCAAGACCCGGAAGCACTCCCGCCAGACCGGGCGCACCTCGGGCGCGAAGACGTTCGACACCGGGTGGAAGACCAGGTCGAAACTGCTGTCGGCGAAGATCGAGAGGTCGCGCATGTCGCCCTGCTCGGTGCGAATGGACAATCCCTCCCGCGCCGCCACCTCCGCGTCCCGTTCTAGCTGCTTCGGCGAGTTGTCGAACACCGTCACGTTCGCTCCCGCCGCTGCGAAGATTGGGCACTGCTGCCCGCCACCTGACGCGAGCCCGAGCAGGTCCACGCCTTCCAACGACTCCGGGAACCACTCGCGCGGCGTCGGTTTGTAGCCGATAAGTACCACCGACCAGTCGCCCTTCGCCGCCCGGGCGATGGTCTCCGCATCGACAGGCTTCGTCCACTCGTTCCCCTGCGCCACCTGCTGGTCCCAGGCATCGGCGTTATAACGGATGGTATCGAATTCCGTCACGACTTCACCGCATGCATGAGGATGCGCCGGTATGTGTAAACGAACGGCCGCTTGTCCGGGAGAGCCGCAAGCAGCCCTTCGCGATATCGCTCCAGGTAGGCCTCGTACTCGTCCTCGGTGAGCCGCGACTTGTAGTAGGTCAGGTAGGTGCCCTTCACCCACTCGATAACAGCCTCGCGCGACTCCAGGTGATGGATGTAGATACGCAGGACGACATCGATGTCCGTGAATCCCAGCTCATCCAGGATCTCGGCGTAGCGCTCCGGCTGGAGCACCGGCCAGTGTCGCACCTTCTGGCTGAGAGCCGTGAAAAACGGTTCCTCCTGGGCAATCCCGTCGGCGATCACATGGCTCACGTGCGTGTGGTTGTGAGGCATCTGGATCGCGAGCTGGCCGCCCGGCGCCACCGCTTCCGCAAGCTTCGGGAAGAGCTGTTCGTGCTCATCGACCCACTGCAGGGCGGCGTTCGAAAACACGAGGTCGTAGGGCTTCGTGGGCTTGAAGCGATAGACGGTGCCAAGCCGGAAGCTCAGGCCGTCACCCGCGTGTTCGGCGCTTCGCTCCAGCATCGTCTCCGAATTGTCGATGCCCAGGGTGGCCTTCGCTCCCGATGCCTCATGCATCAGCTTCGTCAGTTCGCCGGTGCCGCAGCCGAGGTCGACTGCTCGTCCGCCCGGGATAGGCGTGACCATCGCCAGCAGGTCGAAAAACGGCTTGCTGCGCTCGTTGCGGAAGCGCTCGTACTGGTCCGGGTTCCAGCTAGACATCTGCACGTTCTCCCATCAACCGATCACTCCTTCGTTTCGCAGCGTTGCAAGTTCGTCCTCGGGCAGCTCGAGCCAGCCACCCAGGATCTCATCGGTGTGCTCCCCGTATCCGGGCATCGGCGTCCCGACCTGGGTCGGCGTCGCCGAAAGCCTCAGCGGCGAGTTCGGCAGTGTCAGGCTGCCTGGCAGGTCACCGGGCATCGGAATCTCCACCAGCGCCTTCCGGGCCGCCACGTGGGGGTCGTGGAAGAGGTCTTCGATCGTGTTGACCTGGCCCAGCGAGGCGACGTTGGCGGGTTCTAGGATGGCGATCCACTCGTCTGTCGTGCGAATGCGCATAGCTTTCGAAAGCTCGTCGGTCAGCTCGTCCTGGTGGCGAATGCGGACATCGTTGCTCACGAAACGCTCGTCGAACGCGAGGTCGTCCCGGTCGATGAGCGCGCAGAACATCTCCCACTCCTTCACGTTCGCCACCACGAGGTAGCCGTCGCGGGTGGGAAGCGGTCCAAACGGCGCCACCAGCGGGTGCTGGTTCCCGGTCCGGGTCAGGTTTTCGCCAAACGCAGAGTGCCGCACGATCGCGTTCTCGCAGAGGGCGATCTGTGACTCCATCAGAGAGACGTCGAGATGCTGGCCCTCGCCCGTCCGCTCTCGTGCCTGGAGAGCGGCCAGGATCCCGATGGCGAGGTAGAGCCCGCCGGTCATGTCACCGATGCTCACGCCGACCCGCGTCGGCGGGCCATCGGCGGCGCCGTTGAGCGACATCGTGCCGCCCATAGCCTGCGCCACTGCATCGACGCCGGGCTTCTGGGCGTAGGGGCCGTCCTGCCCGAACCCACTCAGCGACGCGTAGACGAGCCCGGGGTTTCGCTCGTGCAGCGCTGGGTAGTCGAGGCCCAGGCGTGCCATCGTTCCGGGCCGGAAGTTCTCCGCCACCACGTCCACTTCCTCCGCCAGCCTCAGCACGAGGTCCTTGCCGCGCGGGTCGCGCATGTCGATGCAGATCCCCTTCTTCCCTCGGTTGGGGCTGAAGAAGAAGGTGGAGATCCCATCCTTGTACGGCCCGAATCCACGTTGGCGGGGCGTCAGCCCCGGGTACTCCACCTTGATCACTTCGGCCCCGAGGTCGGCCAGTTGCATCGTTGCGAAGGGCCCCGCCAGGGCCCAGGTGAAGTCGAGCACGCGGACGCCCTGGAGGGCACCCCGGGGAAGGTCGGTCATGCGGTAAAGCATGGCATACGCGGCGGTGAGGTTCCCGGTGGAGGGGTTGAAGTTCATTCACCCCCGCGTAGGATGCGCTCAATTCGTTTCAGTGGCGCCGAATGGCGTTCAGGAGACCGCGATGCCCGCGACAGCCCCAACCTCGCTCGAAGACCTGACCCCCGCCTGGCTCACCGACGTGCTTCGCGAAGCCGGCCACCTCGGGGATGAATCCGTCACGGGCCTGGACATCGAAGAGATTGGTGTCGGCCGCGGCTATGTCGGGCTCACGCTGCGCCTGAAACCCTCCTTCGACCGTCCACGCGACGGCGCCCCGGCTTCGCTGGTGGCGAAGCTGCCGACTTTCGTCGAGTGGCCACCCGAGCTGACGCCCCTGATCGACCTGCTCTACACGACGGAGATCCAGTGGTACCGAAACCTCCGCGACAGGTGCCCGCTCGCTGTCCCTGAATTCATCTGGGCCGGTATGGATGCCCCGAACCATCGCTACTGCTTGCTCCTCGAGGACATGGGTTCGCTTCGCATCGCCGACCAGGTCGCGTCGTGTTCGGCGGAGGATGCCCACCTCATCGTGCGCGAACTCGGGCGCATGCACGCGGCCCACTGGAACGACGACACCGCGCTTGGACACGAATGGCTCCCCGGGCTTCAGCTCATGGCCATGTTCAGCCAGATGGTCTATGTCGGCGGCTGGGAGAAATTCTGGCGCCACCTTGGCGACGCGCTCCCGCCCGAGTTCGAGGCTGTTGGCGCCGCCATTGGGCCAGCAATGGGTGCCCTCCTGGCGCTCCTGGAAGAGGACGGCCGGACACTCGTGCACGGCGACTACCGCCTGGAGAATTTCATGTTCAGGCCGGACGGCGGCCTTGTGGTCCTCGACTGGCAGCTCGCCCATTCCGGTGGCGGCGCCCAGGACCTTGCCTATTTCATCTCCCAAAACCTCACCACTGAGGCCCGTCGCGAACAGCAGGAATCACTCCTCGATGCCTACCACGACGCGCTGGTTCGGGGCGGCGTCTCCGGCTACACCCGCGAGCAGCTGCTCCGCGACTACCGGGCGGGCCTCCTCGTCGCGATGACCATCCCGGTCAACGGCGTGCGAACCCTCGACGACGTCACCGAGTCCGGCGGGGGCGAGTTGACCGCGGAGCAGCGGGCGCTCCTCGATCAAGCGCTGGAATCGGGCCTCAAGCTTGTCACTGCGATGAGCGAGCGAAACATCGCTGCCATCTTTGACAACGACGCCCACCTGCTCCTTCAGGAACTCGCCGCCTCCAACGCGTCGAGCAGCTGACCCTTTAGCTCCACGAAAGCCGGATCGGTCTCTACCGCCCGGCCACGTGGCCTCGGAAACGGCGAAGCGAACTCCGCAACGATCGTTCCCGGCCGTTTGGACATGACATAAATGCGATCAGAGAGTGTCAGCGCCTCCTCGACATCGTGGGTCACGAAGAGGACCGCCCGCCGCTCTGCCAGCCAAACCTCCTGCAGCCAGGCATGCATCTCCCGTCGGGTGATCGCGTCGAGCGCACCAAACGGCTCGTCGAGGAGGATCGTGGTGCGCGGCGTGAGAAACGTTCGCAGGAGCGCGACCCTCTGTTGCATCCCGCCGCTCAGCTCCGACGGCCAGGCCGACTCGAACCCGGCAAGGCCGAATCGCGCGAATAGCTCCCGGGCATGCTCCGTCGCCTCCCCCTTTGGCACGCCCGCGACGGTGGCTCCGAGGGTCGCGTTCGAGAGGGCCTTCAGCCATGGCAAGAGGACGCCGCCCTGGGGCATGTAGGCCGCGAGCCCGGGATGCAGGGAAACATCCTGACCGCCAATCGTCGCCGTCCCCGCTGCCTGGCGAATCAGCCCTGCGAGAATCCGCAGGAGCGTGCTCTTCCCGCATCCGCTCGGGCCGATGAGCGAGACAAACTCGCCGTCCCCGGCCGCCAGGTCGACTGCCCTGAGCGACTCGACCGGCGGTCGGCCGGCGTACGTGTGACCGAGGCCCGTGACCTCGACGGCCGCCTCCACCTACGGCAGGAATTCGTTCGTGTAGGCGGCGTTCACGTCGATGTGCTTGTCTGTCAGCCCCGAATCGAAGAGGAATTGCTCAAAGCCGGTCCAGATGTCCTCATCCTGCAGTCCCCACTGGCGTCCCTCATCGACGTACCTGGTTGAGAGGTACTCCGCGCTCAGCTTCACCAGTTGCGGGTCGAGTTCCGGCGCCGCCGCAAGCAGGATGTCAGCGGCTTCGTCCGGATGCTCGATGGCGTACTCGTAGCCTCGCGATGTTGCCTCCATGAACGCCTTCACCGTCTCGGGGTCGTTCTTGATCAGGTTCTCGTTCGTGATGATCAGCGGGGTGTACCAGTCCGGGATGCAGTCGGTGTAGTCGATGAAATGGAGGAAGTTGACGTCGGCCTTGGCGATTTCCGTCGCCCGGATGCCGTCCCAGCCGTCGAAGATCCAGACGAAGTCGTACTGGTTTCGCTCCATCCCGTCGAGATACTCGGCCTCTCCCACCTGCACATACTTCACATCGTCAGGATTGCCGCCACCACACGCGGTGAGAGTGTCGATGAGGGCTGTTTCAAGCGGTCCTCCGAAGCCGCCGTATGTGTGGCCGGCGAGGTCGCCCGGGCCGGTGATCCCGTCCGATGCGAGCGACATGAGACTTGAGGTGTTGTGCTGGATGATTGCGGCGATCGAGACGATCGGTATGCCCTCCGCGCGCGCCGGGATTACATACTCCTGGGCGGAGACGCCAAAGTCCGCGCTCCCATTGCCCACGATAGCTTCCACGCCGCTCTCGCCCGGTTGAACGATGTCCACGTTGAGACCCGCCTCCTTGTACCAGCCCTTCGCCTGGGCAACGAAGGCCCCGGAATGGTTGGTGTTCGGCACCCAGTCGAGCATGAAGGTCACGTGTTGGAGGTCGCCGTTGTTACCGCCGTCGTCATCGTCGTCGCCGCACGCGAAGGCGGAGAGGGCGATAGCGGCGAGCAGGAAAACAAGCGCGCTCAGGTGCAGGACCGTTCGAGTCATGAGTTGTCTCCTTCACCGGCGAACGCCCAGGGCGTGGCCAGCCTGTTGGCGATGTGAACCGCCGCGAAGAGCGCGAGGCTCAGCAGGGCGACGACGACGATGCCGACGAACACCTGGTCCGTGCGGAACGAGGCTGAGGAACGAGTGATGTAGAGGCCAAGGCCTGATTGCGCTCCCATCAATTCGGCGATGACCGCGCCTGTCACGGCATAGGCGGCCGCAATCCTGAGTCCTGCGAAGAATCCCGGAAGCGCCGACGGCAGGAGGACGTAGCGCAGCAGATCGATGCGCGAGGCGCCCATGCTCCGCACCAGCGCGATGAGATTGCGGTCGGCGCCAAGGATTGCTTCGGTCGTGCTCACGAGGACCGGGAAGAACGTGACGAGCATCACCACCACGACCTTGGGTGTCATCCCCAGCCCGAACCAGATGATCAGCAGCGGCGCCAGCACGATCATCGGGATCGTCTGGGACACGATCATCAGCGGGTAGAGCACGCGCCGGACGAGCGAGACGCTCGCCATGAGTGCCGCCAGCGCCACGCCGGATAACGCCCCGACACCAAGCCCGAGGAGGGACTCCTTCAGCGTCGTGACAGTGTGGCCGGGCAGCGTGCCCCGCGTCCGCAGAAAGGCGTCCCAGACCGCGGTTGGCGCCGGCAAGATGTAGGCTGGCGTGTCGCGGATGGCGACCCACGCCTCCCAAAATCCCACGAGGGCCGCCAGTAGCAACGCGGCCGGGAGGTAGTTCACCACGAGACGACGTGCGCCGCCTGCGAGGCGCAGTCGCCCCCGCGGGAGGTCGACAAGCGTCGCCATCGCTACGCCCGGAACTTCGAGGTCAGTGAGGCGATGGTCGGCGGGTTCTCCGCCACCGATTGCTCCACCTTGATCACCGATACGAGCCCGAGTGCGCCGGCGGCGAGACATGCCTCGTGCGCCTTCCGGGCAGTTGCCCAGACAGCGTCAGGTTCGCCCTCGATGGTGGTCCCCAGGGCGCCGACCTCGAATTTCAGGCCGCTCCCCTGGAGCACCGCGATGGCCGCTTCGATGTGCGCGTACGGCTCGTTTGATGTGCCCAGTGGCGAAGGCAGGCACTGGATTTCGACGATCATGGATCCCTCCCCTGTACGGGGCCGCTGGAAGGATCCGGTGTCGTCGTTGGGGAGTGGAGTTGGCCTGCCGGCACAAAAATGCCGGGTTGGGCCAGCGTGTGAGCTGGGCCTCCCGGCTTCGCTTTCCACGCCGCTTCCCTTCGCTCGCATTACCGAGATCAGGTCTGGGGTTGTCCTTCCGGATCTCAGCCTTTCGGCCCCCCCAGCGGCTAAACCGTTGTCTGCCCGAAGCCTATGGCCGGGCGCTGGCGTCGTCAAATGTTGCTTTCACCGGTCGGTCACCAGCCTGCTACTGAGAGGAACCTTATCCCTTACCGTTGAGCGTCGAACGTCCGTCGATAATCGCCACAGCGTAGGGGATTCCCCGCAACGGTGGCAGCAACAATGGACGTACGAACTCTTGCCCAACGAGCCCGCATTCGCCCGCCCGAGCCGCGGCGTGGCGGCGAAGCACGATTCGCCCGCAACTATCGCTTCTTCTCCTCCATCCTTCTTGCGCTCATGCTTCCCCTTGAGCTCTTCCTGGTCGTTCTTGCTCCTTTCTTCGTCGTCCTCCCGCTCCTGGCCTGCACGCTTGGCCTGGTGACGATCGTTGCTCGTGGCTACGAATTCCTCGGCAAGGAGCGGTCGATCGCCGTCGAAGTTGCCGCCGACCGCACCAAAGACATGCTTCTCCGGGACAGCGCCACCGGTCTCCCCAACCGCCAGTACCTGATAGACGAACTGATCCGCGACGTCGCTCGCACTGGCCGCTATGGCGAGCCCCTGACGCTTGCCGTCCTTGAGATCGCTGGCCTCGAACGACTTCGCAGCACCTGGGGCGAAAATGTGGTCGACCGTGCTGGCAAGCATGTTGCCGAGACCCTGCGCCGGATCACTCGTACGTCCGACTTCATCGCCAGGGTCGACGAGTCACGCTTTGCGGCCATGCTCGTCCAGTGCAGCGACGAACAGGCGAAGGCCTTCCTCGACCGCGCCTCGCTCGCGGTGGCGAACCGTCCGCTGCGGGCCGAAGGCGAACAGCGGCTGCCGATCTACGTCACCGTCAACGCTCGCGCGACGCAGTTTGATCCCGAGCAATTTCGCGGCCCGCTCGACTTCCTCAGCAAGGCCGGCGCCGACCTCTCGGTGCCCGTTCCGGGCGCTGTCGTCGCCGATGCTCGCCCCCGGGCCCGCGCCGATGCCCGCAACATTCGCCGTCAGCTCATCCGTGAGCCCGACGTGGCAACGGCCGATGAACAGGTCATCGGCCGCCGCATGAACGCTTCCTAGCCCTTCGCCTTCTCTTCCTCCCACTTCGAGAGGGGCGTCTGCGGGTTCCACATCGGCACGGCGCCCTCGAGGCTCGTGATCGGGCCCCAGTTCGCCTGCACCCACTCGGCGTCTTTGAGCTCTTCGAGCCCGGGCCGGACACCTGGTCCCTTCACCATCACGGCGCGGTTGAAGCTGCCCGCACCCGCTTCGATGATCAGCCCGCTGTCAGTGTTCTCGTTCGAAACGAGGTAGGTCACAGCCGGCACCACGTACTCCGGCTTCAGGCGGTCGACCATCTCCTGCGGCATCACGGTCTGCGTCAGCCGTGTGCCTGCGACTGGCGCGATGGTGTTGACCATGACGTTGTACTTCGCGCCTTCCTGCTTCAGCACGTTCATGAACCCGATCATCGCCGTCTTCGCGGCGCCGTAGTTCGACTGCCCGAACTGGCCCCAGATGCCCGAAGACGACGACGTGAGGATGACCCTCCCGTACGACTGCTGCCGGAAAATCGGCCAGACCGCGCGAAGCACGGTGAACGACCCCTTGATGTGCACGGCGAAAACAGCATCCCAGTCCGCCTCGCTCATGTTGTGGAGAGCGATATCGCGGAGGATACCGGCGTTGCAGATGACGACATCGACGCGGCCGTAGGCGTCCATCGCCGTCTTGACGATGTTGAAGCCGCCTTCGTAGCTGGCCACGCTGTCGTAGTTGGGGACCGCTTCGCCCCCGGCTGCTTTGATCTCGTCTACGACCTTTTGGGCAGGGGCGGCATTCGCCCCTTCTCCCCGGGGATCGCCGCCGAGGTCGTTGACGACCACCTTCGCGCCACGCTTTGCGAGGTCCAGGGCATACGCCCGGCCGAGCCCGCCGCCAGCGCCGGTAACAATTGCGACCTGGCCTTCAAATGAGATTGCCATATGTTCCATCCTTGATCCGACAAGTTGAGCCGGGTGTAGTTGCAACGTCGAATCCTACCAGTAGCGGAAGTTCCACTCCTCCAAGCGTTGACATCCCACACGTGATTACCTAGATTGTCTAGGCAATGGCCACCGGCTTCGCCCAGACTGACTTGCTCGTTCTTGCCACCCTCCAGGCCGGACCGGCTCATGGCTACGCGATCGTCGAGGCGATCAAGGCGCGCAGCGACGGCCACTTCGACCTCCCCGAAGGTACGGTCTATCCGGCTCTTCACCGCCTCGAAAAGGATGGGCTCCTTACGAGCGCCTGGGTTCCCGGTGGCCGGCGGCCAAGACGAACCTACTCCCTCAGCCGTTCCGGGCTCGAAGCGTTGGCGGCCGGGAAACAAGACTGGGCGGCGTACGTGACTGCCTTCCAGTCAGTGTTGGAGGAGCCGGCTTGACTGAACCACCGACTATCGACTCCTACCTGGATGAACTCGCAGACTTCCTCGCTGTTTCGCCGCGGCGTGCCCGGCGCATACTCGCGGAAGTCGAAGACCACCTGATATCCGCACGAGAGAGTCTTGTTGACGCCGGCTTCGAAATTGCGGACGCGGAGCGCGAGGCCGTGGACCGTTTCGGCTCGGCGGCCAGCGTCGCCCATGGTTTCAACCGCCGCCTGATGTCCGGGGTAATCCCGACCGTTGAGTCGATAGCCTTGCCGCTCGCTGGCCTGACAGCCATCGGCCTGTTGGCGATTGGCGCCAGCGGTCTCCTCGCGCTGATCCTTGGCTGGGCAGCTGGCAAGGACTTCATTTCCGGCAATCTGCCGGGCGTGACCTACACAGCTTCGAGATGCCAGCAGTTCTTCGCGCTTCATCCGGAAGTCGCCGACTGCAACACGGCAGCGGTCGCCCACCACTTCGACGAAGTCGTCGGCTATAGGATCGCTGCCGGTGCGCTGGGGATCATCGCCACGGTGGCATACTTCGTTGTTCGCCACTTTCGCAAGCCAACACCAGCGCCCAGGACCTTCGTCCCGACCATCGGGACAGCAACATTCGGACTCGTCGGGATGGGCCTGACACTCTTAGGCATCGCTCAGACTCTCTCAGGCGGCCCCGGAGGTGAGAACCTCAGCGCCGGGATCGTCGCTCTCGTTGTCGCCGCCGTGTTCTGCGTCCGCCTTGTCCCGTTGCTGGTGCCTTCAGTCAGCCGTTAGCTCCTTGAGTCGCGCCTCTTCTGCGATGATGCGCCGATGGGTGCTATCGAACCGCGCGCTCTGATCGGCGTCGGCGCCTGGAGTCTTGGGTTGGCTGCGAACTCGGCACGATGGCCAGGACACGACCCATGTGCCACTCGTTGTGGCCGGATCGGCCGGTAGGGACGGTCTCCCCGTAGGGGGTGTCGCCGAGGCGGGCCTTGTCGCTCTCGGCGGTTGGCTGCTCTATACGTCGCCCTGAGGCTGCATCAGCGCGGCCACGAGTTCCGGGTTCTCCATCGGCACCAGGTGACCGTAGGCCTCGATGTGGCGATGAGCGATCACGTTCGGCAGCATCGACTTCCCCCGCTCCACCATCTCCTTGTAGATCGGCCCGGAAAGTTCCGTCGTGACAAGCGTCACCGGTAGCTGGAGGTCAAGCAGGGGCCGGAACGGGTCGTCCACCCCCGTCGGCGGCCGGTATCTCCTCTGAAACACCTGCATGATCGGCCCTATCATCCTGGCCTCCGACTCCGGGTGGCACCGCAGGCGAATGGTCCCCGCCTCAGTTGGAGCGAAGGCCGCCTTCACGTAGCTTCGGAACAGGTCGGGTTGCGCCCGCTCGAAGTTGGGCGCCGCTTTCCATCGTTCGATCACAGTGTCGATGTCGGGAAACTCAACCCGCCTTCGCCCGGAGTTAATCCGTGAGCGCTGATACGAAGGCGGGTTGGTCTCGTTTAACGGCGGAATCCGAGGGTCCTGCAGCGTCGGCTCCATGATGACGAGCCGTTCCCAGCGTTCCGGGTCGGCCGCCGCCGCGATGAGCATGTCTGTCCCGCCGGCGGAGTGTCCGAGCCCCGCCACGTTTCGCAGGTCGAGCCGTTCGACCACCCGCCGAAGGTCGCCCGCAAAGTCGGCGAAGTCGTAGCCATCCTCGGGCGTCGAACTCTGCCCCTGGCTGCGCCGGTCAACGCTGTAGCCGTGGAAGCTATCCGCCAGCAGTCGCTCGACGCCAAGGAAGAGTTCGGATGGAAGGCCGGTGCCCCCGATAGCCAGGAGCGGTTGGCGCTCGGGATTGCCCCACTCCCGCACGGAGATCTCGACCTCCCCGAGGTCAACCGCGAACCGTCTTCCGTGGCTCACACCGCTTGTGGCTGGGCGCACCCGATGATTTCGTGGACATCCGCCACGCCTTCTCGGGTCAGCCACCCCTCTATCCCTTCGATCACGTCCAGGAGGGCCCGTGGGTTGGCGAAGGTCGCCGTGCCTACCTGCACCGCCGTAGCACCAGCCATCAGGAACTCGATCGCATCCTCGCCGCTCTCGATCCCGCCGCAGCCGATGACCGGGATGCGCACGTTCTGGGCTACGTCGTAGACCATCCGCAGGGCGATCGGCTTGATTGCAGGGCCGCTCAGCCCACCCCTGGCGCGTGGCAACACCGGCCGTCGCCGCTTTGTATCGATCGCGAGCCCGAGCACCGTGTTGATGGCGCAGATCGCCGACGCGCCCGCCTCTTCGCACGCCTTTGCAAGCTCAACCGGATCGGTCACATTCGGGGTGATCTTGACGATGACCGGCAGGTCGGTGTTGCGCACAGCCGCTTCGGTCGCCCGCGCCGATGCCACCGGGTCCTGGCCAATCTCGATGCCTCCCGCGTCTACGTTCGGGCAGGAGATGTTCAGCTCGAGGGCGGCGATGCCGGGCACCCCGTCCATCGCCCTCGCCATCTCGCCAAACTCAGCTACTGTGTCGGCGGCGACGTTGACGATGACCGGGACGCTCCAGCGAGCCCACTGCGGCGCCAATTCGTCAATCGCGATATCGAGGCCCACGCTCTGGAGGCCGATGGAATTGAGCATCCCCATCGGCGTCTCTGCCACGCGGGGCTGCTGGTTTCCCTGTCGGGGGTAGCGGGTGACGCCTTTGCTGACGACCGCCCCGAGCGCCTCGATATCGAAGCGTGCGGCATAGTCGAAGCCCCACGAAAAAGTCCCGGAGGCTGGCATGACGGGATTCTTGAGAAGGAGGTCGCGCTTGCGGCCCGGGGCAAGATCTACCTGGAGGTTTGGTTGCACGCCCCCAGTTTACCCGGCCGTGCGAAGGTCAGGACGCCTGTTTTCGACTTCTCCCGCCACGAAGACTGAAGCTGTCTCGGTCCCATTGCATCTCTTCGCTAGAGTTGCGGAACTCACGCTCCACGCCACAACGCTTGCAGTGCCCGGCACTGATCGCGCCGTTTGGCGTATCAATCACCCAGTGATGCAGACATTCTTGGGTTCGTGTGGCAGCCAAAAACAGACCCTCCCATTCGCCCCGCACTACCGATCCTATTCCGAAACAGCGAAAGACGCCGTAAAACGTTTGCCCCGGCCCCCCTCAAGGCTCTACGATCGGGTGTGAGAGGCGCGTGACGACCGGCACTGTGACCCGGCGCACCTGATAGGACGCATCCCTGCCTTGCCTCCGTGGAGACATCCCACTCAATGACCAGTGTGAGCACCGCCGATCGCGAACAGGTGCTGGCAGCCCTTGCCACCGTCAAAGACCCTGAGCTGCACCGCGACATCGTTTCCCTCGGCATGATCAAAGAACTCGCCGTTGACGCCGGCCGTGTCGCCGTCACGATCGAGCTCACGACTCCGGCCTGCCCGCTGCGGGAAACTATCGAAACGGACGTCAACGCCGCCGTCTCGCCACTGCCCGGGATCTCCGCCATCGACATCAAGTGGGGCGCCGACGTGAAGGCCAGTCAGCCCCGCGAAGGCCAGCAGCCGGTTGAAGGCGTCCGCAACATCATCGCTGTGGCCAGCAACAAGGGGGGCGTCGGCAAGTCCACCGTAGCCGCAAACCTCGCCATCGCCCTTGCCAGGGCTGGTGCCAGCGTCGGGCTCATCGACGCCGACATCACCGGTCCCAACTTGCCGACGATGTTCGGTGTTGCCGCTGGTTCGCAAGCCCAGAACAAGGACGGCCTGCGCGCCGTCGAGAAATTCGGCGTCAAAATGGTCTCCATCGGCTTCCTTCTGCCGAAGGGGACACCCGTGGTCTGGCGTGGCCCCATGATCGGCAGCGCCGTTCGCCAGATGCTCAGGGACGTGCCCTGGGAGAATATCGACTACCTCGTCATCGATCTGCCGCCCGGGACGAGCGATGCCTCCATGAGCATGGCCCAGGACGCCCCGATTGCCGGCGTGGTCATCGTTTCCACGCCCCAGGACGTTTCTCTCGAAGACGCCATGAAAGCGGTCGCGATGTTCGAGAAGCTGGATGTCCCCGTGTTCGGAATGATTGAGAACATGAGCTACTTCATCGCTCCCGACACCGGAACCCGTTACGACATCTTCGGCCACGGTGGCGCAGAACGAGCGGCCGAAGACCTTGGCATCGACTTCCTCGGTGCCATCCCAATCGAGCCGGCCGTGCGCGAAGGCGCCGACTCCGGCAACCCAATCGTCCATGCGCACCCAGAATCCGATTCCGCGCAGGCGATTACCCGAATCGCCGGCAGCGTTGCTGCCAGGCTCAGCGTTTTACAAAGGATGGGAATCTAAGCCACCAATGGCTCTCAACATCACCCCGCGGCGCCGTACGGCAACCGCAACAGAAGCAACAACATCCGAGGCTCCGGCCACCGAGCTCGAAGCCGCCATCGCCGCCGATACGGCGGCCACCACCGAAGAAAAGCCGTCACGCCGCCGCACCACGCGTGCCCGTTCTACCAGGACCACCCGCGCCAAGAGCAGACGAGACAACCGCCGAAAAGGACGACGAGTCCACCGAGGAAAAGCCCCGGACAGCCGACGCCGCACCTCCACGCGCTCCCGGAGCACACGGTCGGACGAAACGAAAGTCGGCATCCGAGTCGGAATCTGACGAAACCAGCGACGACGAGGCGCCAAAGACAACACGACGCACATCTTCGCGGACTACAGCAAAGTCCGATTCGAACGACATTCGTGCCCTCCTCGACCGCCAAACCAAAGAGTTGGATCGCCAGGCGAAGCTGCTCGACCGCCAGACCAAGGACATCTCCGAGCTCCAAATGCTCCAGCGCGAAACCCTGGAGAAGCTTGGCCACCCGAGCCAGGCGGCAGGACGTGTTGGCATCTTCGTCGACGTTGCCAACGTCGAGCTAGCCATCGACAAGCTCAACCGCCGCGTCAGCTGGTCGAAGGTCCTCAAGAAGCTCAGCAAGGACCGCCACCTCATCTGCGCCGTCGCCTATTCGCCCGTGCACGAAGACATCAACGTCAGCATGGAGTCCCAGCGGTTTACCGAGCCGTTCGTGAACCAGGGCTACCGGATCGTCTCCAAGCCGCTCAAGAAGTTCTCCGACGGCACCGTCAAAGCCAACGTCGACATCGAAATGACCATCGAGATCCTCGAGATGCTGGATCGCCTCGACGTCCTCTGCCTTGCCTCAGGCGATGGCGACTTCGAACCGCTCGTGAGGACGGCCCAGAAGCGCGGCGTCAAGGTCGAAATCATCTCCGTTGGCCAGGCCACGGCCATGGCAATCAAGCGCGCCGCGGACAAATTCATCGACCTCGCCACGATCCTCAACGAGGTCGGCGCCTAGCCGGCTTTACGCGATAGTTCTGAAAGCTCGGAACCTTTTCGCGAGCATGAACGTAGGGACGAGCATGAGACACACAACGTTGGGACTCATGCTCGTTCCTTTTCTCTTGCTCGTCGCCGCCTGCGGTGGCGACGATGACGGGAGCCCCCTGGGGGCGGCAACCGCCACATCAGGCGGGAGTGAGTCCACGCCGACCGCCAGCCCCGGCGAGACGGCGACTCCCGGCCCTGTCCTCGGCCTCTTCGTGGCAGACCCGACGACCGGCATCGGCACGCAGGCTCTGGCGGGAACTAGCTGCCTGTCCAATAAGTGCGTGGACTACATCGGGCCAGTCACCAGCGACGAACCGGTGACATTCACTGCTGGCGCCGACCTCGGCTGGCAGGTCGAAGGCGGCACAGCAGTCGAGACTTCGGTTGCCTGGGTTCCCAATGACGAAGCGACTGTCGAGGACGGTGGTGATGGCACCCTCGTTTGGAAGGCAGGCGACCTCGTCTACTCGGAGTCCGACCGAATCGTCGTCCCCGAAGAGCCCGGTGATTACCTTCTCAGCATCTTTATGCGATACGCCTCCGGCGATGACGTGACGTGGGGTGTCTACGTCCACGTCGAGTAGCTGCCTCGCGTATCATCGCGACCCATGAACGCGACGCTGCAATGGTTCGGAACTGCCACCTGGCGCCTCACAGTCGGTGACACGGTCATCTGGCTCGACGCTTACATCGACCGCAATGTGTTGGCCGCTCCGGTGCCCCAGCGCGCGGCTGAGGTGACGCGGGGTGACTACATCCTCATCGGCCACTCTCACTTCGACCACATCGCCGAAGCCTCCCTCGTGGCGAAGAACACCGGCGCGACGGTCATCGGCTCGGCGCTGAGCTGCGAGATCGTCCAGGACGAAGGCCTTCCGGCCGACAAGACCGTCGTCTGTACCGGTGGGGAAGAGCTGGAGCTTGGCCCGGTCCGTGTCCGCACGTTCCGGTCGCTCCATGGATTCAATGGCCTGCGGGAATGGCCCGACCCCGCCGGCAAGACCCGAGAACAGCGCCTGGCCGACGTGAAGGCGCGCGACCCGGAACTCGCACGGCAGGCCGCCGCCCACACCGCGAACATCCCCGAGAAGCAGCGCAACGACGGCGGCCCCCTCGCCTACATCGTCGAATGGGATGGCTTCCGCCTCTTCTGGCACGACACGCCGGGCATGGTCCAGGAGTCCTGGGAGGCCGCCGCGAAGTACCCCGCCGACCTCGCCCTCCTCGCTGCGGCCGCCGGGTTCTCAACCCCCAATATCGACGGCGAGCCGCAACATGACGGCGTTGTGCCGTTCGTCACCGGTATGGCCCGCGTCCTCAAGCCCGGAGCGGTGGTCCTCAACCACCACGACAACTGGATGCCACCCGTCACCTTCCACCTCGACGAGGCGCAATTCGCCGAACCACTGTCGGATGTCGGATCGAAGATCCAGATTCGCAAGCTGGGCGAAACCTTCAGCCTGGCTTAAAGCGACTCCACCCGCAGCCGCACGTCCGGGCGCTCGGGGTTCCGCCGCTCCCGTTCGATGATCTCCGCGATCTCGGCCACCGCTTTGTCGAGGCGCTCGTGTTCGTTGCGCACGACATAATCGTTGCTGTCCATGTCGGCTAGCTCGGCTTCGAGTTCTGCCTGCCGACGTGCCAGCGACTCAGGGCTCTCGCTGTCGCGTTGCGCGAGCCGTTTTTGCAGTGATTCCCCGTCCTCGGCAAGCAGAATCACGGAAATAGCGCCTTCCAGGGCTTCCCGCCAGTGGTGCGCACCCTGGTAGTCCGTCCGGATGATGACATCGCGCCCTTCTTCAAGCGGCCCGAAGAGCTCGCGCTTCTCCAGCCCCTTCCAGTCGCCATAGACCCTCGCGTACTCCGCGAATTCGCCAGCCTCGATCATCTCTTCAAAGCGCTCGCGGCTCACGAAGTGGTAGTGGACGCCGTCGACCTCATAGCTGCGCGGCGCACGGCTGGTGGTGCTGGTCGCGCGGTGGATGCCAATCTGTTCGCGAAGCCTGTCGACGACCGAGTCTTTTCCGACCCCGGATGGCCCGTGGAGGATGACGACGACCTGCCGTTTGGTCATCGGACCGGCGTTGCGTCCCCGGCGGCAGCCGCCGCGAGGTCCCGCCAGAAGCCCGGATAGGAGACCGTCACCGCGTCGTTTTCCACCGAAGTCTCGCCCTCGGCCAGTGAGCCCGCGACAGCTGCCAGCATGCCCATCCGGTGGTCGCCGTGGGCATCCACCCGGTGGCCCTTCAGGGAGCCACCCCCGGCAATGCTGAATCCATCGGGCCGCTCGTCGACAGCGACACCCATCAACCGAAGCGCTGCCGCCATGGTCTCAATTCGGTCCGATTCCTTTGCGCGCAGCTCACCGGCGTCGGCAACGACGGTCTCGCCCTTTGCGAAGGCGCCGAGGATAGCCACCAGGGGCAGTTCGTCAATCGCCCTGGGGATAAGCTCTCCGTCGACCCGCGTCGCCGTCAGCTGCGAACTTCGTACGACGATGTCGGCGGCCGGTTCGCCACCAACCGTTCGCTCTTCCTCCAGCTCAACGTTCGCCTTCATCGCCCGGAGGATGTCGAGGATGCCAGTCCGAGTCGGGTTCACATTCACGTTCTCGATGCGGATTTCCGCATCGGGGTGGCACGCCGCGAGCACGAGGAACGGCGCTGCACTCGAGATGTCTCCCGGCACTCGAATCCCCATCGAGTCAAGCCGCGCTGGCGGCGTGATCGTGACGCTGCGACCCTCTCGCTTCAGATCGGCACCCATCGCTGCGAGCATCAGCTCCGTGTGGTCGCGGCTGGTCGCGGGTTCTATCACGGTCGTCTTCCCATTGGCGAAGAGGCCCGCGAGCAGGATTGCCGACTTCACCTGGGCCGAGGCCATTGGTGTCTCATAGGTCATTCCGCGCAGGCCGCCCCCCTTCACCACCAGTGGCGCCAGCGTGTCGCCGGTGCGGGCGTAGACCGTCGCACCCATCTCCCGCAGCGGCCGGATGATCCGGGCCATCGGACGTTGCCGCAACGAGTCGTCGCCCGAAAGCACGCTGAGGAACTGGTTACCGGCCAGCAGGCCCGAGAGCAGCCGCATCGTCGTGCCGCTATTGCCGCAGTTGAGGACGTCGCCGGGCTCGAACAGCCCGTGCAGCCCAAGGCCTTCGATGACAGCCGTGCCCGACCCGTCAGGCCAATCGATCTTCGCCCCCATCGCTGTGAGGCAGGCCGCCGTCGAACGCACGTCGTCGGACTCAAGCAGCGAATCCACGGTCGCCGTGCCCGACGCGATGCTGTTGAGGATGAGTGCCCGGTGAGAGATGGATTTGTCGGAGGGGACGCGAATCGTCGCCCGGATACGGTCCGGGCGCTTAACGATCACGCTTCGCCTCTTCGAGCTTCTTCAGCTGCTCTCGCAGCTTCTCCATGTCGGCAGGTGGTATCGAGGTGTCGCTGTCCTTGCCGTCCTTCCCCGGGATCTTGCCCGACAGCACTTCCTTGAGCCGCTCGTAGTTGCCACCCACGAGCATCTGGCCCATCGCGTCCTGGCTCGAAGGCAGCTCGGGGCCCTCGATGTTGCGTTCCTTGTGGGGGTTCAGCAGCCAGGCGTCGCGATCGAGGCGGGTGCTTTCAAAGAGGCCCTTGACCGGTTCGCCACCCAGCTCGATGGCCGTCTCGATCGTCTCGAGTTCTTTGCGATAGCGGCGAAGCCAGTGCAACACCGCTTCCTTGTTGGTTTCCATAATATCGGTCGACATCCGCGGGTCGCCGCTGGCCAGGCGCGTCAGATCGCGGAAGCCGGGCCCGGAAAGCAATGAAACGTCTTCCCACCCCGGGCTGTCGCGGACCACGCGGAACATGGCGACGGATGCCAGCAATGGCACGTGGCTCACGGCGGCGGCGTACTGGTCGTGCTCACCCGGGTCGATGTGGACGGGGCGGGCGCCCATCGATTCGATCATGCCCATGATGATCCGGACGGCTTCTTCGTCCGCCCTTGGCGAGGGGGTAATTGCCCATGTCGCATCCACGAAGAGGTCGACGTCGGCGGCCTCCGGGCCGCTGAATTCCTTGCCGGCCATCGGATGCGTGCCGATGAAGTGGATCTCCTCTGGCAGCAGCTCGTTCGCCCAGTCGAGGACATCTTTCTTCGTGCTGCAGGTGTCCGCTATGACAGCGCCCGGCACGAGGTAGGGCCGGATCTCTTCGAGAATGTCCCGGACGGCAAGCACCGGCACCGCGAGGATGATCAGCCCCGTGTTCTCTGCCAGCTCTTCGAGGGAGCCAACATCTTTGTCGATTGCCCCCAGCTTTTTGGCCGTTTTTGCGCGGCCACGGTTCCGGTCGGCCCCCACGATTTCGTAGGTCCGTTTGGGGCGTTGGCTGAGGCGCAGCCCGATCGATGTCCCGATCAGGCCAGTGCCGATGATGCCGATTCGGGACTTTTTCTCGCTCAAGGAAGCTGTCCGGGAGAAGGCGTCAGGTAGCGGAATCCGCTTCCTGCAGGAGTCTCAGCATACCATCCTCCCCTGCCCGTTCATGGTGCATCTTGACCAAGTTCAACACGCGTCCGGTCACGTTTCGCTCGGATAGCATCGCCGCCCCGGCAACGGCGTGGCCACGAGCCCTTGCAAGCGCTCGTCGCATTTCCATCGGCGACCGGGCATCGGCCGCGAACCGGCCAATTCCAGCCGCGTCGGTCAAAACATGGGCCACCCGGTCGCGGCGCCGCTGATGCCCTTTGCCGATGTCGTGGAGCAACGCCGCCTGGATGAGCTCGCGGTCGTCGTGGCCCCGGTCGAGAAGCCAACGTGCGGTGTTCGCGGCATGCACCACGTCGCGCGCTTCTTGTGCGAAGAAGAGCTCAACCAGGTCACCATCGAGGAAGTGCGCTGCGAGGGAACGTTCCCCCGGCCCGGGTTCCACGTCGTGGTCGAAAAACTGGCGGGCACGATGTCGAATCACAGCAGAAGGTCGAAGACCGCCGTCCCAACGGAGTCGAAGATCCGGCCGAGAATGTTGAATTGCGGTGGTGCAATCAAGCTGACCACGATGAGCGTCATCAGGATGCCCGGTCCGTAGGGCGCGAGTGCCTGCACCTGGCGCGAGGCCTCACCAGGGAGAACGCCGACCAGCACCTTGAACCCGTCAAGCGGGTGGATCGGGATGAGGTTGAAGATCCCGAGCAACACATTGATATAGAGGACAAAGAGGAGGAAGAGGCCCACGATCTCTTCGCCGCTGGCGTTCGTGATGTCGTTGAGGTTCGCGACAGCATCGATCCAGTGAAGGCGAAGCGGTATGGCACAGAGAACTGCGACTGCGAAGTTCGAAATCGGCCCAGCGATGGCCACGAGCGCATTGCCAATCTTGGGTCCAGTCCGCAGGCGGTAAGGATTCACGGGCGTGGGCTTTGCGTAGCCAAAACCGACGAGGAACATCATCAAGGCGCCAAACGGGTCGATGTGAGCCACCGGGTTCAGGGTTAATCGACCACGCCGGGCCGCGGTGTCGTCACCGAGCTCCAGTGCCATCCAGGCATGGCAAGCCTCATGAAACGAAAGCCCAATGACCAGCGAAACGGCAACGGCCAGGAGGTACGCAACAGCGCCGGTGGATTGTCGAGGAGCCCGCTGCGGAAGACCAGCATGCGGAAAATGATGCTAACACAGCTCCCCCCAAGGCCCGCGTGCCCCATGCGGCAATTGTTAAGTGCCCGCTGGCTTCCGTTGACCCAACATCGGACGCTTGTTACGTTCGCGAGCGACTCCCGACGTTGGCAGCGCGGGGGCTGCAAGGTACACGCGGGGGTACCGGAGCCACATCTACGGACCGGCCGGGCCAGGGTCGGGGTCGACGCATCACGTGCGCCGTAGCTGGTTCCAGGGGGACGAGGTGATCGTGACTTGCAACGCCATTTGTATGGCTGCCGCCGAATTCTTAAGCGGGGCACCGGCTGCCCTGTGACCGCCTCCAGATGAGCGCTCTCGGAGCTGTCGTCCCGCGCCGCAATCAACTGCACCGCGTCTTCGTGGCGATCGGCATTGTCGCCGGCGTAATGGCTGTCCTCCCGATCGTCGGTGCCCTCATCGCGGCCGTCATTGGCCATGACCCCGCGACTCGTACAGCCTTCGCCTCGGCCCCTCCCGGCAACTACGCTGTCTTTTCCACCGCCGGAGACACGGCGGACCAGATTCGCGTCGCTCCAGCCTCCAACCCGGATGCCGCGGTCTACGTGGCCACCGTGTCTCATCTCCCGGGTTACTTCGCCCGTGGAGCAGTCTCGCCTTCGGGCAAACTCCTCGCCCTCGTTGTTGCCGATGGCGGGACCCAGGCGGATCCTGTTGCCTCTCTCACCGTCGTGAATCTTGAGACGGCAAAGCAGACTCGCGTCGCAGCCTCGGTGGACTATCTGCAGGACCCGGTGTGGCAGCCCGACAGCAAGGCGGTGATGGCGGTGAGCACGGGCGAGGCCGGGCTGACCCTGCTCCGTGCGAACACTGATGGCACCGTCCCTGAGCATGTGCACACGTACGATGCGACGGGCTTCTACCCGGTCGGATTCAATCCTGGTGGCCAGCTCGTCTCCGTACTGCTCGATGGCCGCGGCTCGACCGTTATCGTCGGCGACGAGGAAGTGACCCGCCTGAGTCCCGCAATTACCCGTGACTGGGAGCTCTCGCCCGATGGTTCCCAGCTCGCCTTCATCGAAACCGACCTCTCCAGCGGGGTGCATTATCTTCCCCGCGTCGTCTCCCTTGAGCCCGCCGGCGCCGCCACTGTCTCCACGATGGCGGCGACGTCCGATGTCCAGGCCCTTGGCGTAGCCTGGTCGCCTGCGGACGGGCAACCAGCGTTTGGTATGGAGCCGGGTGGTGGTTCGGGCGGTGTGCTCGCCCAGTCGGCCGGCTTCGATGTCCCCCTCGCTTACTCGGCTGATGGTTCATCGCTGGCCGTCAGCCATTGGACCGGCGGCAGCTTCGAAGAGCCCGGCTCGGCCCGATTCGAACTCCTTACCCCGTCCGGTCGCAGCGAATTGGCCGGCGCTACGAGGTTCTTCGGATGGTCCGCTCGGTAGCCTTCGCGACCGTCAGTGTGGTCGCGGCCATTGCCGTTTGGAGCCATGTGCTGCTGAAGCAGGCTGATGAGGCCAGGGCTTGTGGCACCTTCGGCCCCTTCGACTTCGATACCTACGAATCCGGCGACAGCGTCGACTTCTATGCCAACGTCATCCGCCTTGCCTCGCAGGGGTCCCTCGTGTCGCAGCCCTTTGAAGCGGGTGGCGAAGTTGTCGACCTTACCTACCAGGGCCTGCTCTTCGGGCCGCCTGGCGATCGCACGACCGAGCCGGACCCGTCGCTCCGCGTCCCGCCTTCGATCTACATGGCCATCGCCTGGGTCGAGGCCAACTGGTCGAATGCTGCCGCCGCCGTCCCCTGGGGTGGCGTAGGACCGACGCTCCGTTCCTTTGACTGCGGCTACGGGGTAGGCCAGGTCACAAGCGGCATGCGCAACGACACCGGCAACCCTTCGGCCAAGCAGGCGCTCGTCGGCACCAACATCGGATTCAATATCGCCGAAGGCATGCGCATCCTCGCTGACAAGTGGAACCAGGCGCCCAATTTCCGCCCCATCGCCGGCAACGGCGACAATGAGGCGATCGAGGACTGGTACTACGCCATCTGGAGCTATAACGGCTTTGCCTTCAGCAATCACCCGTTCAACCCGGAGCGCGATCCCCTCCGCAATGGCAATGGGGTCGACATGATCTACCACTGCTACGACGAGTCGGCCCCCAGCTACATCGACACCGGCGGCTCGATCCCGCTCTACGGCTACGGTGATTACACCTACCAGGAACGTGTCTACGGCTGCCTCCGTTTCCCCCCGCTTGTCAGTCCCCTGCGCGACCCTGAAAAGAACGCGGAGGGCGCTCGGATGTGGCAGCCTGTCGAGTTCAACATGCCCTTCTTCGACCGGCCTGAGGTGGCGGCGGCTTTCGATCCTGCGGTCTGGGATACCTGCGACATCTTCGAAGATGGCTGCGCCGCCATGGATTTCCCTACCACGTTCGATGACATCGACGTCACACCTCACCACGACGGCCTGGACCGGCTCGATCCCGTCGAAGCCTCGTCTGTGTTTGGCCAGCCCACGCTCTCGATCGAGGGCCCGTCATCGGCCGACCTCAATGTTCTTGACGACACGGGAGACGCCGAGTCGGTCCGCGTCACAGTGACCAATACCGGCTCGTGGATCGGCTCCTACCGGGTCCGGTCGAACGTCCCCTGGCTGGTTGCCCGCCACCCGGGCCAATCGCCCTCCGTGTCTATCGACGGCGGTATCGCAATCGGGGCCGAAACCGAGGTCGTCCTCACAGCCGACCCGCGAACCACCACCCAGGGCTACGTTGCCCAGCTCGACGTCACGCTCGACTGGCGCAAGATGGGTCTGGGCACGCAGGCCGGGACAATCATCATCGAGCCGCTCTGGGGCACCGGGCCGACCCTGACCATGTCGGTCACCGGCACGACCGAGTTCGAGGCGCCGCCCGAGCCAACTCCGACTCCGACGCCGGTTCCCACCAGTGCCCCGCCGAAGGCGACCTCAACCGCCACGCCGACCCCCGAGATCTGGGAACTCACCGCGCCCGGTCTTACGACGGGCAATCATGACTGATCTGTTTCGACGCATACGCCAGGTCCATGCGATCGAACACGCGACCGTAGCCGTGCTTCTTGAGCGGAGGGGCGGCCGACGGATGCGGGTGGCCGGACTCTCGCATCCCTGGGGCTTCCTTCTCTTCTCGGCCGTGGGCGATGACGACGCCGTCGCCTCTGCCGCGGCGGAAGCTGTCCAGCGACTTGATGCCGGTCAATCGCACCTGGCGGTCAGCGACTTCTGCGGCACCAACCTCGTCATCGCCGCGTTTGCCGCCGCCGCCGCAGTGCGCGCCGCGTCATGGAGGGGTGGGAGCTTCTCCCGTAGCATCGTCGCGGCCATCGGTGCGCTCATCCTCGCGCCCGTGGCGGGGCACGCCGTCCAGGCGTCCGTGACGACGCTCGCTGACGTCGATGACCGCAGCGCGGGAGGCGCCACAAAGCTCTACGGCTGGTCCGCCGGCACCATCCACCACGTGCGGGTGCGCTAGACCCGCTAGGCGTGATGTGCTTCGGCCTGGTGCTCCTCGATCACCTTCTGCGCCAGGTGCGATGGCACTTCGCCGTAGTGGTCGAAGCTCATTTCGAAGCTGCCCCGTCCCTGCGTGATTGAGCGCAAGTCGGACGAGTAGCGCTGGACTTCCGCCAGGGGCACCTCTGCTTCGACAACGCTGAGGTTCCCGTTCGGCGAGATGCCATGGATGCGGGCCCGCTTCGTGTTCAGGTCGCTGACAACGTCGCCTGCATGGTCCTCCGGCGTTGTCACCTTGATGGTGACGACAGGTTCCAGCAGCGTCCCGTTCGCCGCCTGCACGGCCTCGCGCAGCGCCTGCGACGCCGCGAGCTTGAACGACATCTCGTTCGAGTCCACCGGGTGGTGCTTTCCGTCGTACAGCACGACCTCGCAGTCGGTCAGTTCGGCCCCGCAGAGGATGCCCTCGCGTGCTGTCTCCATGACGCCCTTTTCGACCGCCGGGATGAATTCCTTCGGCACCGAGCCACCCACAACGCGTCTGGTTGAACTGCAGGCCCGAGCCGCGCGGCAACGGTTTCACCTCGATGGCGACGCGTGCGTACTGTCCGTGGCCGCCCGTCTGCTTCTTGTGGGTGTAGTCCGCCTTTCCGTCACGAGCGATGGTCTCGCGATAGGGGACTCGCGGCAGGTGCAACTCCACGTCGACATTGAACTTTCGCCGCAAGCGCTCGACCGTGACGTCGAGGTGCGCGTCGCCGAGCCCCTCGAGGATCGTCTCATGCGTGTCCGGGTTCCGGTCCAGGCGCAGTCCCGGATCCTCTTCCAGGAGACGTTGGAGGCTCGGGCCGAGCTTGTCGACGGCTGCCTTCGATACGGGCACCACCGCCATGCTGTAGACCGGTGCCGGGAAGAGCATTTCAGGAAGGACGACTGGGTGATCCTTGGATCCAAGGGTGTCGCCCGTCACTGTGTCACTGAGCTTGGTCACCACGCCGATATCGCCCGCGTGGAGGATGGTGATCGGCTCCTGATCCTTGCCGTTCGGAACGGCGAGTGTACCCATCCGTTCGTCCGCCGAGCGGTTTGCGTTCCAGAGGTGCATGTCCGGCGTGACCGTGCCGCTCACCACCTTCAGGTACGAGAGGCGTCCGACGTACGGGTCGGCCGCCGTTTTGAAGACACGGACCACAGTCGGCCCGTCGTCCTTCGCCTCAAGCGTCACGCCATCCACTTCGATCGGGTCGCGCTCGGCCGGTGAGGGCCCGCTCCCCGCGATGTTGCGCATGCACTGGCGCACGCCGATCTGTCGCGATGCCGCCCCGCAGACGACCGGGATGATCAGCCCGTGGTCGATCCCGAGGTGGAGTACCCGCCGCAGTTCATCTTCGGTGAGTTGCTCGTCGGCGAAGTACTTCTCCATGAGCGCATCATCGATCTCCACGATCGACTCGATGACCGAGGCCCGGAGTGAACGGGCTCGCTCGGCCAGGTCGTCGGGCACGGGCCCTTCGTGGCCGTCGTCGCCGGTGTAGGCCGTCATGTGCAGCAGGTCGACGACGCCGTTGAACTCTCAGCGCTTCCAATTGGTAATTGGAGAGGAACCACCTTCGGTCCCCACTTCTCCTGCATCGCCAGCAGCGTGCCCTCGAAATCCGCGCTTTCGCGGTCCATTCGGTTGATGAAGAGCATCGTCGGCAGACCGGCCCGCTCGACGATGTTCCAGACCCTGTCGGTGCCGACTTCCGGGCCCGCCTGGGCGTCGACGACGATGAGCGCCATGTCGGCCGCTTCGCAGGCGCAGATCACCTCGCTCACGAAGTCGGCATACCCCGGCGTGTCGATGAGGTTAATCTTCCGCCCGTCGCGCTCCACCGGGATCACGGACAGGTTGATGCTGAACTTGCGGTTGTGCTCGTCCTCGTCGTAATCGCTCGCGGTGTTCTGCTCTTCGACGCGCCCCATCCGGGTGGTGCGGCCGCTGACGAACAGCGCTGCCTCCGTAAACGTCGTCTTGCCGACGCTCCCGTGCCCTGCGATTACGACGTTGCGTATGTTGCCGGTATCGAACACATCCATCGAACTCTCCCATCCCTGCGTCCTACGAAGTGCTGGTGATTCTACGCGCCGGGCGATAGCCCCCTCAACGCCCGTCACCTGCTGTCGCTGCGACGCCGTACAACAGCTTCGGCTCGCCGCCTCAGGCTTGCCCGGGTAGACTCGCGATATCCGCACGGATGTTCGAACCGTATGTACGTCGCCATTGACCTCGAAACCACCGGCCTCGACCCCGACGCCGACCGCATCACGGAGATCGGCGCCGTCCGTTTCGACGACGATGGTCGCGAACTTGCTACCTTCGAGACGCTGGTCAACCCCGGACGGCCGATTCCGCGTTTTGTCCAGCGCCTGACTGGTGTCACCGACGAGGCGGTCTGCGGCGCTCCTCCTCTCGATGCTGTCGCCGGCGACCTCCTCGACTTCATCGGCGGCGACGTTGTTGTCGGTCACAACGTCGCCTTCGACCTTGGTTGCCTGGTTCGCGAAGGTGTCCGCGTTCCATCGCCCAGCGTCGACACAGCCGAGTTTTCGCGTCTCCTCATGCCCTCCTCGCAGGCCCGCGGCCTCATCGACCTCGCCACCGCCCTCGGCGTCGAGGCGGAAGTGCATCACCGTGCCCTCGCCGATGCCCGGACGGCTGCCGGCGTCTTTATCGCCCTGCGCGCACGAACCGCTGCCCTCGAGGCTGGTCCCCGTCTGCAACTTGCTCGGCTGGTCTCGCTCCATTCACCCGCTCTTGCCACCGTCTTGGAAGCCTCCGGAGAGGCTCTGGACGCGGCCGTCGCGGCTCCCGCTCCCGCCCTCCGCAAACCTCCCGCCTGGCCCGTCCTTGAACGGCGTGAACCTCCGGTGCCCGTGTCGCGTGAGGCGCTGGATCGGGCCTTTGCCGCCGCCGAGCAAGTCTTCCCCGGGTTCGAAGCCCGCCCGGAGCAGCACGAGATGGCCGAGTATGTCCGTAACGGCGTCAACGCAGGCGGCCAGTACCTCGTAGAGGCGGGCACCGGTGTCGGCAAGTCGCTTGCCTATCTCATACCCGCGGCCCTCTACGCCCTCCAGAATGGTGAGCGTGTGGTCGTTTCCACCAACACCATCAATCTCCAGGAACAGTTGCTCCAACACGACATCCCGGCCCTGAGGAAGGTCCTGGTTGCGGCCGGCGCCATCCCCGGTGAGCAGGACCTTCGCGCCGCCTTGCTCAAGGGTCGGGCCAATTACCTCTGCCTGCGCAAGTGGACGGCGAGCTACGGCGCCAACATGGCTGATCCCGACTTCGCCAAGCTCGCCGCCGGGATGCTCCTCTGGCTACCCGAAACGGAAACCGGTGACCGCTCCGAACTCAGCCTCGACAACGCCGATTGGGCCACCTGGCAGCGCTTCTCTGCCCAGGAGACCGACTGTCTCGCCCGCCAGAACCCCTTCGTGCGCGACGGCTACTGCTTCCTCCAGCGCTCGCGAAAGGCGGCGGAGTCGGCCCACATCATTGTCGTGAATCACGCGCTCCTCCTCTCCGATGTCGCCGCCGGAGGAAGTGCCCTGCCCGCCTATCGCCATCTCGTTATCGACGAGGCCCACAACCTCGAAGATCGAGCCACGCAGCAGTTCGGCGGATCGGTGACCGCTCGCGCCCTCCACGAAGCGCTCGACGCCATCCACCGCCCTTCCCGTAGCGCCGAACGGCGCGGTGGAGTCACAGCCCTCCTCGAAGCGTTCCCGAAGGACTCGGGTGTGAACATCGCCGGTGAGCAGCTGGGCAAGGCTGCCGAGGCCGCTGTGACGATGGTGGCCCGCTCTCTGGAACCGCTCATGAACTTCCTGCCAAGGAAGGGCGAAGACGACCGTGTGCTGGTCACGTCTGCTACCCGAGCCAGCCCCGACTGGGAGGCCGTCGAACTGGGGGTAGGAAAGCTCGATAAGGCCCTCTTCGACGTCTATCAGCGCGCCATGGGCGCGGCTCGCATGCTTGGCGCCACCGGCGATGTGAGCGAACCCGACGCCATTGCCTCCGAGATCGAGTCAGCGTGTCGTCGCCTGGAGGAACTGCGCCTTCGCCTCAGCAACCTCGCCGGGCGCGGGAGCGACGACCAGATTGTCTGGATCGGCCGCGAGCGCGACGGCACCGCTTCGCTGAATGTGGCCCCGCTGGAAGTTGGCCCGATGCTAGCCGAGCAACTCTTCGACGAATTGGCGACAGTCGTAGCCACCAGCGCCACCCTCGCCGCCGATCGGGATATGACCTACAGCGCCCGTCGGCTCGGCATGCCTGAGGCCGATACACTCCAGCTCGGGTCTCCCTTCGACTACCGCTCGGCCACGCTCCTCGCTGCTATCGATGGCCTGCCGACGCCGGACCAGCGCAGCTACAACGACGAATGTGGCCGCGCGATCGCTCAACTCGTGCGCGCTTCGGAGGGCCGAGCGCTCGCCCTTTTCACCTCTCATGCTGCCCTCCGAGCGGCAGCCGCCGTGGCTCGCGACATCCTCGACCCGGAAGGCATTGCCGTCCTTGTCCAGGGCGAGGACGGCAATCCGAGGCAGCTCACCGACGGCCTCAAGAACGATTCCCGCAGCGTCATCTTTGGCACGGCCAGCTTCTGGGAAGGCGTTGACGTGCGTGGTGAGGCCCTTTCCAACCTGATCATCGCGCGACTTCCGTTCGCGGTTCCCACCGACCCTGTGTACAAAGCCCGCTCCGACCAGTTCGACAGCCCCTTCGGCGAGTACGCCCTTCCGTCGGCAATCCTCAAGTTCCGCCAGGGTTTCGGGCGCCTGATACGCGACCGCACCGACCGAGGCGTGGTCGCCATCCTCGACCGACGCATCTTCGAAAAGAGCTACGGACGCCAATTTGTCGCCTCGCTCCCCGAGTGCACAAAGGTGAAAGGGGATGCCGGCCTCGTTGCCGAACGCACCCGCGAGTGGCTGGCGCGGTGACCGGTGGGCCGGTTGTCGAACTTCCGGTCTCCGGCGAACGTCACCGCCTCGATCCGTCGGAGCGAGGCGCCACGATCATCCGCCTCTCGGATGGCGAGGTGATCGGCCAGCTCGTGTTTGAACTGTCCGGCGTGGCGACCCTCACGATCCAGTCCGTCACCGTCGAGGAGAACGATCGCGGCTACGGCGCAGGAAGCGAAGCCATTCGTCTGCTGCTGGCGTCCGCCCAGGGCGTCGACCGTGTGGTTGCGTGTGCCCCGAGCGATGCCGGTCTGCCCGTCTACTTCTGGTCGCGGATGGGGTTTCACCCCCTGTTCGGTGCCCCTGAAGGCGGGGGCATCCGGTTCGAGCGAACGCTGACAAAGTAAAGGCCCAGGGCGAACAAAGGCCCGGCCACCAGGGCCGGGCCTTTAATCGGGCGAGGGCTATCGCGTGATTACCACGCGGCCATCTTCTGTTCGAGACGCCGGTCGAGGGCAGCGAGGAACTCCTCGGTCGAGAGGAATGGCTGGGCCGGTCCTATCAGGATCGCGAGGTCCTTCGTCATCTCCCCACCTTCGACAGCTTCGACGCAGACCTCTTCGATCGTCTCCGCGAACCGCGTGACGTCGGGGGTGTTGTCGAGCTTTCCGCGGTGCGCGAGGCCACGGGTCCACGCAAAGATCGAGGCGATCGGGTTCGTTGACGTCTTCTCCCCGCGCTGGTGCTGGCGGTAGTGCCGCGTGACAGTGCCGTGCGCCGCCTCGGCTTCTACGGTCTTGCCGTCGGGCGTCATCAGCACAGACGTCATCAGGCCGAGCGACCCGAATCCCTGGGCCACAATGTCGGACTGCACGTCGCCGTCGTAGTTCTTGCACGCCCAAACGATGCCGCCCTCCCACTTGAGCACCTGAGCCACCATGTCGTCGATGAGGCGGTGCTCATAGGTGATGCCCGCTTCCTCGAATTGCTTGGCAAACTCGGCCTCGAAGACCTCCTGGAAGATGTCCTTGAAGCGCCCGTCGTAGGCCTTGAGGATCGTGTTCTTCGTCGACAGGTAGACCGGCCACTTGCGGTCGAGGCCGAAGCGAAGCGAAGCGCGGGCGAAGTCCCGGATGCTGTCGTCGTAGTTGTACATTCCCATGGCGACGCCGCCGCCGGTGAAGGTGGCAACTTCGCGAACTACGGGAGCGCCGCCGCCGTCCGGGGTGTAGGTGATGGTCACTTTGCCTGGGCCGGGGACCACGAAGTCCGTCGCCCGGTACTGATCGCCATGGGCGTGGCGGCCGATCACGATCGGCTTCGTCCAGCCGGGTACCAGCCGCGGGATGTTCGAACAGACGATCGGCTCGCGGAAGACGACGCCGCCGAGGATGTTGCGGATCGTCCCGTTCGGCGATCGCCACATTTGTTTCAGTCCAAACTCTTCGACGCGTGCTTCGTCGGGCGTGATTGTCGCGCACTTCACGCCGACCCCGTACTTCTTGATCGCTTCTGCTGCGTCGATCGTTACCTGGTCGTTCGTCTCGTCCCGGTACTCAACGCTAAGGTCGTAGTACTTCAGATCGATGTCGAGGTAGGGAAGGATCAGGCGGTCCTTGATGAACTGCCAGATGATGCGCGTCATCTCGTCGCCGTCGAGTTCGACGACCGGGTTGGCGACTTTAATCTTGTCCATGTTGTCCTAGAGCTCCGCTTCGTGTGATGCGGCCTGACACAGGCCGTTGAGGATGGCGAAGCCATCCGGGGTACGTGTGGTGTCCATGATGTCCATCTAGCTGCTTGAGCTACCCGACATCAGGTTCCTGAGGACGAACTGGAGAATCCCCCCATGCTGGTAGTAGTCCAGTTCTACGGGCGTGTCGATTCGAACCAGCGCATCGAAGGTGGTCGTTTTACCGTCCGCGTTCGTCGCCTTCACCGTGACGGTGCCTTGCGGTTTCAGGCCGCCGGCGATCCCGGTGATGCTGAATGTTTCTTCACCACTGAGCCCCAGGCTTTCGCGGGTTTGGCCGGCTGCGTACTGGAGCGGCAGGATACCCATTCCCACGAGATTGCTCCGGTGGATGCGCTCGTAGCTTTCGGCGATCACGGCTTCGATCCCGAGCAGACTCGGTCCCTTGGCAGCCCAGTCACGCGACGAACCGGTGCCGTACTCCTTGCCCGCCAGGGCGATGAGCGGGGTCCCTTCGGCGGCGTATCGCTCGGCCGCGTCGAAGATGCTCATCGGCTCTCCGTCGGGCAGGTGACGGGTTTGCCAGCCTTCGGTGCCGGGTGCGAGCTGGTTGCGCAGGCGGATGTTGGCGAACGTCCCGCGCACCATCACCTCGTGGTTGCCTCTCCTTGACCCGTAACTGTTGAATTCCGACCGGTCGACCTCGTGTTGCCGCAGGTAGCGGCCCGCGGGGCTCTCGAACGCGATGTTCCCGGCAGGCGAGATGTGGTCCGTCGTTACCGAATCGCCCACCATCACCAGCGCGCGGGCATCCGTGATGTCAGAGAGATCAGCCGGTTCCGGTGGCATGCCATCGAAGTACGGAGGGTTCCGCACGTAGGTAGAATCCGGATCCCAGTCGAACAGCGCGCCCGTCGGGGTGTCCATCGTCTGCCAGAGGCGGTCCCCCTCGAAGACATCCGCGTAGCGTTCCCGGAACATTTGGGACCGCACCGAGTTCGCGACCGCTTCCTGCACCTCCGCCTGTGTCGGCCAGATGTCGCGCAGGTAGACGGGCTCGCCGTCCTTGCCTTCACCAAGCGACTCGGTGGTGATGTCGATGTCGACCGTGCCGGCCAGTGCGTAGGCCACCACCAGGGGCGGCGAAGCAAGGTAGTTCGCCCGCACGTCGGGATTGATCCGGCCTTCAAAGTTGCGATTTCCGGAGAGCACCGCCGCGGCGACGAGGTCCCCGCTGTGGACGCCATCGGAGATCGCCTGGGCCACGGGCCCGGAGTTGCCAATGCACGTAGTGCAGCCGTAGCCCACGAGGTTGAAGCCGATGTCGTTGAGGTAAGTGTCGAGGCCCGCTGCGTGGAGGTACTCCGTCACGACCTTGGAACCGGGGGCGAGACTCGTCTTCACCCAGGGCTTGCTGTCGAGACCTTTCTCGACGGCTTTCTTCGCCACCAGCCCGGCGCCGAGCATCACTTCAGGATTCGAGGTGTTCGTGCAGCTGGTAATGGCGGCGATGATTACCGAACCGTGCGTGAGTTCCATTGACCCGCCGTTGTTCGCCACGGAGACCGTGGCCGCACGGTTTTCGGCCGGCACCATTTCGGTGAGCGTGCTGGCCCAGGCCGTCTTGGCGTCCGCCAGGTTGATCCGGTCCTGCGGCCGCCTCGGGCCCGCGATAGCGGGTTGAACCTCGCCGAGATCCAGTTCGAGTGTGTCGGTGAAGACAGGCTCGGGCGAGTCTGCGCTGTGGAAGAGGCCCTGGGCCTTGCAGTACTCCTCCACGAGTTTCACGACCGATTCTTCGCGGCCGGTGAAGCGGAGGTAGCGGAGCGTTTCCGCATCGACCGGGAAGAATCCGCAGGTCGCACCGTATTCCGGTGCCATGTTGGCGATGGTCGCCCGGCTCGGCAACGGCAGGTTGCTCAGGCCCGGCCCAAAGAATTCGACGAACTTCCCGACGACGCCCTTCTCGCGGAGCATCTGCGTCACGCGGAGCACGAGGTCGGTCCCGGTCGTACCTTCGCCAAGCTGGCCGATCAGCCTGAAGCCCACCACGTCTGGGACCAGCATGGAACTCGGCTGGCCGAGCATCGCGGCTTCCGCCTCGATCCCGCCGACGCCCCATCCGAGGACGCCAAGGCCGTTGATCATCGTCGTGTGGGAGTCGGTGCCGACGAGTGTGTCGGGGTAGGCAAGCGTCGCCCCCGCCTCGTCCCTGGTGAAGACGACTGTCGCGAGGTACTCCAGGTTGACCTGGTGCACGATTCCCGTGCCCGGTGGCACCACTCGGAAGTTGCGGAAGGCCGACTGGCCCCAGCGCAAGAAGGCGTACCGCTCGCGGTTGCGTTCGTATTCGATCTCGACATTCGCAGCGAAGGCGCCGGGAGTGCCGAACTGGTCCACCTGCACCGAGTGGTCGATCACGAGATCGACCGGCTGCAGCGGGTTGATGAGCTCCGGGTCGCCTCCCGCCGAGGCGATCGCATCGCGCATCGAGGCGAGGTCGACGACGGCCGGCACACCCGTGAAGTCCTGCAGCAGGACGCGGGCAGGCGTGAAGTTGATCTCCGGCCGGTCCGCCACGGGCTTCCAGTTCGCCACGTTTTCGATGTCCTCGCGCGTCACGGCCCGTCCGTCCTCGAGCCGGAGGACGTTTTCGAGCAGCACTCGAAGCGAATAGGGCAGGCGTGAGACACCTGGGAATCCGGCAGACTCAAGCGCGGGCAGGCTCCAATAGGTCAGTGTCTTGCCGTCGACGGTCAGGGTTGTTTGGGCGTTGAAGCTGTTGGAGGTCATTGCCGGCCTCCGCTCGTGATGGATTGCAATGTCTGTGCGTTTGGGGCGTTTCTGCGCATCCCAGGTCCTCCTTCCACGTGTCGTGGATGCCTGGGCCCTCGTCCGGCGTCGTGATGCCGGGAATGCTGCGCCGCCAACCGGTCCCGCGACTTCCCTTTGCCCGGGACCGTTGGGCCCGGGGCCGGCTTGTTGCAAGGGGCGAGCGCCCCTCAGTATACGCCGGGCCGGGGCGGATGCATGTTATCGGCTCCGGATCGGCTTTTGCCGTGAGATCAGCGCGCTGTCGGAGAGCGGTTCCCGCCCCCCCATGCTGACCGGTGACCGTACTCCTGCGGGCTCCGGGCTCATGGTCACTGACAGCACAAACGCGGCCGCTGCCATCGCCGCAATCACCAGGAACGCGTCGCTAAACTCCGGTGCCCGGCCTTCGTAGAACGGCAGCCACGCATGCGTTGTCGCCTCCCGTGCCCGCAGAATCGCCCCCGCCGCTGCCGATGAGATCGCGCCGCCGATGAAGAAGCAGAGCGTATAGATCCCCACGCCGGCGCCGGTCTCCGCCTCACCGAGGGTCGAGGTCGCGCCGTGCATCAACGCTGCGTTAGTCAGGCCATAGCCGCCCGCCAGTACTGCATACAGCCCGGCAACCTGCCAGTCCGTCCAGTTCGCGCCGGCAAGGAAGAGCGCAAATGCCCCGTTCACTGCGATCCAGCTACCGATGACGACCGGTATTCGGGCGCCGAACCGTTCGATGATGAAGCCGCCGGTGGTGCCGAAGAAGGCAAGCGCCAGAGCCCCCGGCATGAAGTGGAACCCCACCTCCACGAACGAAAGGTCGTGATATCGCGTCCAGTACAGCGGCAACAGGACGACCGTCCCGAAGTGCATCCCCTGCATTAGGAGCCCGATGAGGCTGAACGCGACGAAACGCCCGTGGCGGAGCAGCTTCGGCTGGATGAATGGCTGTTTCCGGCGGGCAATCCAGGTTGCGAAGCAGGCGAAGAACAGTGGCGCCAGGCCAACCGCGACGAGGCCCGTTCGCCCATGGGGATGCACCGGCAGCCGGTTCAGCGCGATGAGCGAGGAGGAAATCGCCGCGGCGAAGAGGAGCGCGCCGGCCAGGTCGAAACCACGCGGCGCGGCGCCCGGAGCGTCGTCCACAAAGAACACGGTGGCAATGAGCGTAAGAGCTGCAGCGGCGCCCGTTGCCACGAGCGGTCCTTGCCAGCCGTAGTGTTCCGTGATGACGGCCCCGAGCAGTGGCCCTGCGGCAAACCCGAGACCGACGGAAGCGACGATCCAGCCGAGCGCGCGTCCACGCTGCCCTTCCCTGGTCGTGCGGACGATCGTTGCGGTCGAGAGCGCCGGTATCGCCGTTGCGCCGGCCCCCATCACGGCCCGCCCGGCCACGGCCAACCAGAACCCGGGCGCTGATGCCGTTGCAAGCGAACCGACGGCGAAGATCCCGATGCCGGCGATAAGCGGTTTCCGCGTCCCAATCATGTCGGCGACCCGCCCGTACACGAGCGTCCCCGTCGCGAAGGTGAGGATGAACGCCGTCACGAACCAGGTGAGCTGATCGTCGGGGACGGAGAAGTCGGACTGCACGTCCGGGAGCACGATTGAGGACATCGCCGCATGGACCACGGACACGAACGTGGCGAGGCACAAAACGGCCAGTGCAGGGCGGCTCAGCCGGAGCGGTTCCGTGGGGGAAGCCATGGCCGGATTCTGACCCCCTCCTCATCAGCCGTCCAAATGTGCACGTGCGCGGGCCCGGGCATCGTCCATAATGTCCGAGGGGGCCTGTAGCTCAGCGGTGAGAGCGGCCGGCTCATAACCGGTTGGTCCTGGGTTCGAATCCCGGCAGGCCCACCAAGCCCTACCTACTGAGATACATGCCGCCCCTCAACCTCACTCGCCATTGCCTCGAATCAGTTGCCCGGGAGCAACCGGACGCCGTCGGCTTCCGCTTCCTCCACAACGACGGCCGCGTCGACGAGTGGACGTTCGCGGAGACCTGGGACGCGATCGAGAACGCGGCCCGCAACCTCATCGCGTCAGGCCTGGCTCCCGGTGACCGCGTGCTCATCAACCTTCCGCATTCGCCCGGCTACGCGTTCGCCTTCTTCGGCGCTAACCTTGCCGGCCTTGTCCCGATCCCCGTGTCGCCATCACTCATGAGCGCGGAGGTTGCGTTTCTTGCGAAGGATTCGGGCGCTCGCGGGGCTGTCTCTACCCCGGGAAGTCCCCCGTTCCAACAGAGATAGTGCTGGCGGTGGATGACCTGCTCCGTCCGGCTGCCGCTCAAGCGCTCCCAGAGACTGATGCCGAGGATCCCGCTTTCCTCATCTACACGTCCGGCACCACCGCGAGCCCGAAGGGCGTGCTTCATGCTCAGCGGTCCGTCCTCGGTCGCTCCCTCATGCGCGATGCCTGGGAGGGGTTTCGGCCTGGCGACCGGGTGATGCACGCCGGCGCCCTCAACTGGTCTTACACCCTCGGCGTGGGATTGATGGATGCCTGGGCAGCTGGCGCTACGGCACACCTGGCCGAACGACCGGAAGACCCGGGAGACTGGCTGGAGCGTATGCGCGAGTTTGAGGTCACCGTCTTCGTTGCGGTCCCGACGGTCTACCGGCAGGCGCTCAAGTACGGCGACACGAGCCAGCCATTGCCTCATATTCGCCATGTGCTTTGCGCCGGCGAACCCCTGCCGCCCGCGCTGATGGACGAGTGGAAGGCGGCCTACGGTGTTCCCATGTACGAATCTCTGGGGATGACCGAGATCAGTACCTACATCTCTTCGGGCCCTGCCACTCCGGTGCGGCCCGGTTCGCCTGGCAAGCCGCAGCCTGGCCGAAGGGTGGCCATCCTCGACCCCGGTTCCGAAGGCGCGGCTCCTCTGCCCGTGGGCCAAACCGGATTGCTCGCCGTCCACCGCTCTGATCCGGGCCTCATGCTGGGCTACTGGCAGCGGCCGGACGAAGAGGCCGCCGTTTACCATGGCGACTGGTTCACCGGCGGCGATCTCGCCTCCATGGACGACGACGGCTATGTCTGGTTCCACGGCCGCGCCGACGACATCATTAAGTCCTTCGGCTTCCGCCTTTCACCTGTCGAGATCGAAGCCGCGCTGGAACGCCACCCCGCGGTGGCGGAGGCCGCAGTCGTCGGCCACGAGGTCGGACCCCAGAAGACGCTCGTGTCTGCCTATCTCGTGGCGGCATCGCCCGATGCAATCGTCGACCTCGAGGCCCTCCGTGCGTACGTCGCGAACGAGCTTGCCGAATACAAGCGCCCCCACGAATACCACGTGGTCCAGGAGTTGCCGCGCACGTCCAACGGCAAGCTTCAGCGCCGCCGCCTCCTTGCCTGAGGCTCAAATCTATTACAGCGATAGAGGAGTTTGTCTCAGAATCCCGTTGGCACGCCGTCCATATATGTGTAATATGCACATAGATACACAAGGAGCCCGTGATCGCATGGCAACCGCAACAAAGCCCCTCAACACCTACTACGCAAGCCTTCTTGAGTCCTTCAACATCGTGGCGACCGCCGCGACCAAGGCTCACGAGCGCGCCACTCGCCTCACCTCCCTCGCCGGCAGCGAAGTCGCCGACGCCCAGCGTGACGGCATTGCCTTCGCCAAAGAGTTCGCGACCGACAAGGTCGAGCCCACGGCCATTCTTCCCAGGTACAAGGATGCGACCGCCAAGGCCCAGAACCATGTCGCGTCCTACGCGAAGACCACTCTCCAGGAAGCACTCGATGCCGCCGCCGAGTACCGCGAGACGGCCCAGAAGCTCTTCGATACCAACAAGAAGCTCGCCGAAGCCTTCGCTGAAGTCGTCGGTGAGTACGCCAATGGCCAGGCCTTTGCCGATGCCATCCAGGCATTCACCCCGGCCGCACCCAAGGTGAAGGCTGAGAGCAAGTAACTCCCACTTCCCCCGGGAGTCCCCCTCGCAGAAGCCCGGTCCCCCGGCCGGGCTTCTGCATATCCGGGATTACAGCACTGTCCGAACTGGCGGCGGGCAGGTTACTATCCCTTGAGCTTTCCCCGGAGCGCGTTCGTGACTTCCTTTCGCATCGTCCTTGCGACATTGGTGACCCTTACCCTCGGCCTCGCTTCCTGTGGTGGCGGAGGCGGCAGTAGCCAACCCAACAACGCGTCCGGCCTCGAAAAGTCGGCAGAAAACGTTTGGTCGGCAATCTTCAATGGCAAAACCAGCGATGCCTACGCCTACATGACCAACGATTGCAAGGACCAGGTATCCGAGCGCGAGTTCCGCGACGGGATCGGGGCGCTTCCATCCATCTTCGAAACCTTCTTCGGTGTGAAGGCCAAGGACATCTCGGTCGACAAGGTCGAAACGCGCAACGTAAAGGACGGTAAGGGCGAAGCTCTCGTCGTGCTCGACGCAGGCGACGACGACATCAATCAGTTACTGAACGACGGGAACGACTACCAGGAGTGGGTCTACGAGGACGGGAGCTGGCGGATCGCCGACTGCAGCGGCCTCGGTTCTGATGGCGGTAGCGGCGTGGACAGTGGCAGCAGTACGCCCGACGGGAGTTCGACGAGCGTTACCTCTCGCGATGACCCGGCCCCGCTCGGAAAGGCGATCGAGGTCGCAGGCTGGGAGATCACGGTCAACAGCGCCAACCCGGACGCTACCGATGACATCCTTGCCGAGGACGACTTCATTGATCCGCCAGATGATGGCCATGTCTTCTACTCCATCAACATCACGGCCAAGTACGTGGGCGATGGCCAAAACGATTCTCAGAGCATCTTCCAGTCGCTGAACTGGGGTGCCGTCGGCGATTCCGCCGTCGCCTACGACTTCTACAACGACGCCTGCACCTACTTCTCCCTTCCCGATGCCCTCGACGATTCCGCGGAGGTCTTTGAAGGCGGCCAGGTGACCGGGAACATCTGCTTCTCGGTGACCGAGGACGACGCCGGCTCGTTGCAGCTCTACGCGGAGGAGTCGTTCAGCTTCGATGGCGTCCGCGAATGGTTCGCCCTCCGCTAAGGCCTTAGTTGGCGAGCCTGACCGCGTCGTAGACGGGTACCCAGGTCGTTACATCGATTGCCCCTTCGGGTTGGATGCCGATGTCCACCGCCGTCGCCTGTTCACCGTCCCCCTCGATGGCGAGGATGGTCTGCGTCCCGGCTGGCCATTCCGTCACGTCCGCGGTGGGAGTTGGCCCGCTTCCGGCAGTCCAGATCAGGAGGAGCGAACCCGCGCCATCGGCAGTCCGGCACGGGTCGCACGTCTTGCGGACCGCCGGGAATTGGGTCGAAGTGGCGTAGTCGAACTCCGGCGTTGGCAGCGTGTTCCAGTCGTAGATGCTGACGTAGCGCACTTCGCCACTCTGGAGTGACCCGTCGGGTGCCAGTGTCACCGGGTACTCGGCGCGGCCCTCGGGCAATGCTGATAAGGGCGCCAGGTCGTCCAGGCCAATCTCCCGCCCCGATTCGCCCGTGCGCACGGCCCATTGGTCCGCCTGCGCTGGGAAGTCACTCGTGTAGACGCGGGCTTGCTCTTCGCCCGCGACCAGCGGGTCGAGGATCAGTTCGTCTGGCGTCACCATCGCGAAAACCGTGGCGTCTGGCGACCATGCCCAGGTCAGCGGATTGGCGCCCTTCGAAGCGCCAAAGTCTCCCTCGACAGTCTTCGCGGCGGCGGCATCGAGGAACGTCGTCGCGTCGGCCCGCACGATGGCAAGCATGGCGCCGGTCGGCGCCCACGAAAGGTCGGTTACCTCGGTCCCGGGGTCGCTCGCAGCCACCGCGCCGTCCGCCACTGTGTACACGGTCACGTCGCCGTCGGTATTGGCGGTTGCCAGGTAGGTCCCATCGGGCGAGAAGGCAACCTGGTCGAACAAACCGGGGCTGCCGATGTCGTGATGGTCACCGCTCGACAGGTCAGCCAGGCGGACAGGCTTGGCCTCTGCTCCCGGCTGCTGAGGGTTGGGTGCGAACGCAACGAGTACATGGCTGGAGCCCCCGTTCGCGGTCGGTGTCTCCGTTGTCCCTGAATTCGTGGCGGTCGCGTCGCTGTTACCACCGCTTCCGCCACAGCCAGCGGCCAGCACCACGCAGCCGAGCAGCGCGGCAAGGGCGAACAAGTGTATCGAGAGCGAACGATGCAACTGCGCGGGCCTCAAATCACTGTCGGCGGGCGGTATTCGCCAAAGACGTCGCGCATCGCACCGCAGATCTCCCCCAGGGTGGCATACGCCCTGACTGCATCGATCAAGGGTGGCATCAGGTTGCCAGTTCCCTCGCATGCACTCTTTAGCGTAGCCAGGCTGGCCTCGACGCGACCCTGGTCCCGGTCCTCGCGATGATGCTTTAGCCGTTTCAACTGGTGCTCTACCAATCGCCGGTCGACGCTGAAAATCGCCTGCGGCTGCTCTCCCGCATCGGTGAAGCTGTTGACCCCGACAACCACCTCGCTCCCGTCGTTGACTCTTCGCTGATAGTCCCAGCTGGCCTCGGCGATCTGATTCTGCATCCAGCCGGCCTCGATTGCCGCGACCGAGCCACCCTGCGCTTCCACCTGGTTCATGTTCTCCACAGCCAGGCGTTCGAGTTCGTTGGTCAGGTACTCGACGTAGTAGCTACCGGCGAGTGGGTCGATGGTATCCGCCACGCCCATCTCGTGGGCAACGATCTGCTGGGTGCGAAGGGCGATCCGCTGGGCGTCGTCCGTTGGCAAAGCGAGCGCCTCGTCGAAGCAACTGAGCGCCAGGCTCTGAACGCCGCCAATCACTGCCGCCATCGACTGCGCCGTGGCCCGGATGATGTTGTTCTCGGGCTGCTGGGCCATCAGCGTGCTACCGCCGGTCTGGGTGTGAGTGCGCAGCATCATCGAGCGAGGATCCTCCGCCCCATAGCGCTCCTTCAGCAGTTTCGCCCACAGTCGCCGCAACGCCCGGTACTTCGCGATCTCCTCGAAAAAGTTGTTGTGCGTGTTGAAGATCCAGCTGATCCGCGGAGCGAAATCGTCGATTGCCAGGCCCCGCTCGATCGCCGCGTCCATATAGGCGCAGGCGTTCGCGAAGGTGAATCCGATCTCTTGCGCGGCCGTGGCGCCGGCTTCCCGCATGTGGTAGCCGCTGACGCTGATCGTGTTCCATTTCGGCACGTGCTCCGCGCAGTAGGCCATCAGGTCGGCGGCCAGGCGCACGCTCGGTCCCGGCGGGAAGATGTAGGTGCCGCGCGCCACGTACTCCTTGAGCACGTCGTTCTGCACGGTGCCCATCAGCTTCTCGCTGCTCACGCCCTGCTTCTCGGCGGCAGCGATGTACATCGCCAGCATCACGCCCGCGGGCGCGTTAATCGTCATGCTCGTCGACACCTCGTCGAGCGGGATGTTTTCGAACAGCGTCTCCATGTCATAAAGCGAATCGATCGCCACGCCCACCTGGCCAACCTCGGCGATGGCCATCGGGTCGTCGCTGTCGTAGCCGAGTTGGCTGGGCAGGTCGAAGGCTACCGAGAGGCCGGTCTGGCCCTGGCTCAGCAGGTAGCGAAACTTCTCATTCGATTCTTCCGCGGTCCCGAATCCGGCGTACTGGCGCATCGTCCAGAATCGGCCCCGGTACATCGTTGGCTGGACACCCCTGGTGAACGGGTACTCGCCGGGAAGGCCGAGATCGCGGTCGTAGTCCATTTCCGCGATGTCGAGCGGCGTGTAGACGCGCGCCACCGGCATGCTGCTCGTCGTGAACTCGTCCTTGCGCTCGGCCTGGCGCTGGAGCGCCTTCGCGAGCGGCCCTTCCTCCCAGGCGTGTACCTTCCGTGAAAGCGTCTTCAACGCCTCCTCCGAAAAGAGGCTTGGTTGGGTTCCGTTTGTCTCGCCCATACGTTCCTCCAGCGTCCACCAGTGTAGTAGAGGATGAACATCCAGACGCTTGTGAGGTCAACGGAGTGGGCCTACGCTTTGACCCATGACTCAGCCCAGCGTCATCTACTTGCCCCCGGGCGTCATCCCGCCCATCGCCCCGCAGCAAGCCGGGCCTTCCGGCATCCCGTTCGACAAAGAGTTCTTCCAGCAGGTGCTCCCGGCTTCGGTGCAGAACTTCTGCGTGAGCACCGAGTGCGAGTCTCCGATCGTCGAGCTCTGGACCGTCGATGGCACCCGGCACTTCGTCAAGGGAGTATCTGGCGTTGCAGAAAGCTGGGTGTCACTCCACACACAGAGCGACGAGCACGAGCGACCGATCCAGGTGTTTCTGCCCTACCAGACGATCTACCGCGTCGAGATCCACCCGGAGGAGGACGTCAGGCAGCGCCGGCTAGGGTTCGTCCGCGATTCAACCGCGCCCGACAAGTCCGGCTAACTGCGACCGACGAGATAGTTCCGCTCGGTCAGCGCCGCACGCTCAGAGCCTTCGTCCCTGCAAATGCGGTCTGCCATCGATCCGACTCCAGCAGCTCCCGGCGGCTCGCCGCACCCAGTTCCAGCCCCGGCATCGTTGGGTCGTACTGGCCAAGAAACAGATTCGAAGTGACGAGCAGCCCGCCCCGGCGCAATAGACCGTAAAGCGCATCGATATCGGCGGTTCCCGGGATTGCGGCGTCGTACAAAGCCATGTCGTAGCCGGGCCGAAGCCCATTCGCCGCGCCCGGGAATGTTCCCAGCAGGATCGACACGCGCTCAAGGACGCCCGCCTGCGCAAGCCTCGAACGCGCGATCTCGATGTGCTCGGCGTCGGACTCCAGCGTCTCAATCGTCGCAGCCGGCGCTCCTCGCGCAAGCCAGGCGGTGGAGTAGCCGAGGCCGGTCCCCACCTCGATGATCCGATTGGCACCAGACGCCGCCGCCAGGACACCAAGCAGCGGCCCGTCGCTCGACGCGTACGCGTCGCACTGGTGCTGCTCGCGGTGTCGCTCCGTAGCCTCGGCAATGTCGACGAACGGATCTCCCGCTCGTGTGGCGCTGGCTATCCAGTTCTCGATATCGATTCGGCTTGCAGGCTCAAAGTCAGGAAGGTCGACCATGGCTCCGATGCTAGCTCATTGCTGACATCCCCTGTCAGCAGTCCCTCCGTCATCTCCTGACCCCTCTGGCACAATGATCTGGTGACCGTTGCCGAATCCTCGGCCCTCGATGCTTTCTCTCCCGCGACTGCCGCCTGGTTCCACGATGCCTTCGCCGAACCGACCGATGTGCAGGAGCGTGGCTGGCGAGCCATCTCGGGGGGCAACCACACGTTACTGCTCGCCCCCACCGGCTCGGGCAAGACACTTGCCGCCTTCCTCTGGTGTCTCGACCGCCTCATTCAGCGCGACCCGCTGCCGCCCGGCAAAAACGGCAAGCCCGCCAAGCGCGCGGGTGTTTCCGTCCTCTACATCTCGCCCCTCAAGGCGCTGGGATACGACATCGAACGGAACCTGCGGGCGCCACTTGCCGGGCTCTCGATCGCCGCCACACGCGAGGGCCGGGACGCGCCCGATATCACCGTCGGGACCCGCACCGGCGACACGCCATCGCGCGAACGGGAGCAGATCCGCCGCGACCCACCGGACATCCTCATCACCACGCCCGAATCGCTCTACCTGATGCTCACCTCCCGCGCCCGGGAGGTCCTCCGCACGGTCCACACGGTCATCGTCGACGAGATCCACACGATGGCGGGCACCAAGCGCGGCGCCCATCTCAGCCTCTCCCTCGAACGCCTGGAACATCTCTGCGCCAAGCCGCCCCAGCGCATCGGCCTCTCGGCGACCCAGCGACCGCTTGAGGAGATTGGTCGCTATCTCGGCGGTGCCGGCCAGGTCGACATCGTTGACGCCGGCAGGCCGCCCGAACTGGACCTGCAGGTCATCGTCCCGATCGACGACATGACGAACACCGCCGAAGGCGCCCACATGCAGCTCTCGATCGACAAGGGCTACGGCCCGGAAGCGCGAACCTCCATCTGGCCGGCCGTCTACCCGCGCCTCCTCGAGGAGATTCGTGCCCACAGCAGCACCCTCATCTTCGTCAACAACCGCCGCCTTGCCGAGCGTATCGCGATGCGAGTCAACGACATGGCCGGCGAAGAGCTCGTCCGTACCCACCACGGCTCCATGTCGCCCGAGCAGCGCACCGTCGTTGAAGAAGCCCTGAAGTCGGGGCAGCTCCCGGCCCTCGTCGCTACCAGTTCCCTCGAACTCGGTATCGACATGGGCGCCATCGACCTCGTCATCCAGGTCGAGTCGCCGCGTTCTGTCTCCCGCGGCCTCCAGCGCGTTGGCCGGGCTGGCCATCATGTCGGCGCCGTCAGCAGCGGCCGCATCTTCCCCAAGTATCGCGGCGACCTCCTCGAATGCGCCGTCCTCGCCCGCCAGATGCGCGACGGTGCCATCGAAGCGACGACGATCCTTCGCAACCCCCTTGATGTCCTCGCCCAGCACATCGTCGCCACCTGTTCGGTGGAGGACTGGACCGTCGAGCAGCTTCACGCCCTCGTCCAGCGTTCCTACAACTTCGCCAGCCTCAGCCGCGAAGTGCTGGAGAACGTCCTTGGCATGCTCGCCGGTCACTACCCCTCGGATGAGTTCGTTGAACTGCGGCCGCGCCTCATCTGGGACCGCGCCACGGATTTGCTTTCCACGCGCGGCGACGCGAAGACGATCGCCGTCGTCAACGGTGGCACCATCCCCGACCGCGGGCTCTACGGCGTTTTCATGGGCGAAGGTGGTCCGCGCGTTGGTGAACTCGATGAGGAGATGGTCTACGAGAGTCGCGCCGGCGAGACCTTCCTCCTCGGCGCGACCAGCTGGCGTATTGAGCAGATCACCAACGACCGGGTCATTGTTTCGCCCGCCCCCGGTGAGCCAGGCAAGATGCCCTTCTGGAAGGGCGACGGCATCGGCCGGCCGCTGGAGTTTGGCAAGGCGATCGGCGCCTTCACTCGCGAACTGGTCGAGGAGAAGAGCGAAACGCGCGCACTGAAGCGGCTCAGCGAGCGGCACGACCTCGACGAACGCGCCTCCCGCAACCTTCTCGCCTACCTGGCAGAGCAGAAGGCGGCTACCGGCGCGGTCCCCACTGACCGAAACGTCGTCATCGAGCGCTACCGCGACGAATTGGGCGACTGGCGGGTCATCATCCTCACGCCCTTCGGCGGCCAGGTCCATGCTCCCTGGGCGCAGGCGCTCGAGTCGGCCTTGGGCGAACGGTCCGGCGTCGAAGTCCAGGCCCTCTGGAGCGATGACGGTATCGCCATCCGCTTCCTTGATGGCGAGGCCCTCCCCGGCGACGACGAGCTCTTCCCCGCTCCCGAAGTCGTGGAGGAATTGGTCGTCAACCGCCTCGCCGACTCAGCGTTCTTTGCCAGCCACTTCCGTGAGAATGCCGCGCGCGCCCTCCTGCTCCCTCGGCGGCGCCCGGGCCAGCGCACCCCGCTCTGGATGCAGCGCCAGCGTTCGGCCAGCCTGATGGCCGTCGCCACCAGGTACAGCGACTTCCCCATCGTCCTTGAGACCTACCGCGAGTGCCTCCGCGACGTCTTCGACCTCCCCGGGCTCGTCGAGATCCTCGCTGACGTCCGCAGCCGGCGGATTACCGTGACATCGGTCGAAACGCAGGAGGCATCGCCCTTCGCCCGGTCACTCCTCTTCGACTACATCGCCGCCTACATGTACGAAGGCGACGCTCCCCTGGCGGAACGCCGCGCCCACGCCCTCACGCTCGATCGCAACCTCCTCCGCGACCTCCTCGGCGAAGCCGAACTCCGTGAACTGCTCGACCCCCGCTCGATCGAAGAGACGGAACTTGAGTTGCAGTGCCTGGTCGACCGCCGCAAGGCCCGCACGGTCGACCACCTTCACGACCTGCTCCGCCGCCTTGGCGACATGACCGTCACGGAACTCGAGGCTCGCTGTATTGACGACGCGCCTGTCGGTCAGTGGCTAATCCAGCTCCGGGTCGAACACCGTGCCTGCGAAATCCGGATTGCCGGCGAGGAACGCTGGATCGCGATTGAGGACGCGGGCCACTACCGCGACGCGCTCGGCGTCTCGCCGCCGCAGGGCGTTCCGGAAGCGTTCCTCAAACCGTCGACTGAACCGCTACAGGCGTTGCTACTTCGCTCTGCCCGGGTGCACGGACCCTTCCTTGCATCTGCGCCGGCCGAGCGCTGGAACCTGCCGGTCGACCATGTCACGGCAGCTCTTCAACAACTCGCCGCGACCGAACAGCTCCTCTACGGCGACTTCCGGCCTGGCGGTAGCGAACGGGAGTGGTGCCACCCCGATGTCCTCCGCACGCTGAAGCGGAAGTCGCTCGCCGTGCTCCGCGAAGCTGTGGAGCCAGTCGACGCTGCCGCGCATGCCCGGTTCCTCGCCCAGTGGCAGGGAATCGGGTCAAGTCGCAGCAACCTCGATCGCCTCCGCGAGGCCATTGGCCAGCTCGAAGGCGTCGCCCTGCCGGCTTCTATCCTCGAACGAGACATCCTGCCGGCCCGCGTGGCCGGCTACCAACCCTCCATGCTTGACGAGCTCTGTGCGTCGGGGGAAGTGGCGTGGCTTGGGCGCGGTCCCCTTGGTCGCAGCGATGGCCGCATCTCGCTCTACCGCCGGGAGAATCTCGCGACTCTCTCGCCTCCCGGCGGGGAAACGCCTTCCGATCCTATCCATCACGCCATCGTCGCCTGCCTTCAGTCGCGCGGGGCCTCGTTCTTTGCTGACATCCTCGGCGCCGCCGGCGAGCCCCTCGCGGCAACCCTCTCCGCCCTCTGGGACCTCGTCTGGGCCGGGCTCGTCAGCAACGACACCTACGCACCGGTCCGGGCGACCACCTGGCCGAAGCGGGCGGTGCATCCCGGTCGTGCCCGACGCAATCCCTTCCCGCCGGAAGCTGCCGGTCGCTGGTCGCTGACCGCCGCCGGTCATGGTGATCTGCCTGACTCCACCCGCACGCTCCATCGCCTCGCTGGCGTTCTTCTCGAACGCTATGGGGTGGTTACTCGTGAGACCGTCGCGGCCGAGGCCGTCCGCGGGGGCTTTGCCGCCGTCTACCCCGTGTTCAAAGCCATGGAGGAGTCGGGTCAGGTGCGGCGTGGCTACTTCATCGACGATATGGGCGCCTCCCAGTTCGCTCTCCCGGGCGCGGTCGACCGCTTGCGCAGCCACCGGAACACCGATGGCGAGGCCGTCATCCATGTGCTTTCGGCGACTGATCCCGCCAACCCCTTTGGCGCGACCACTGCCTGGCCGGAGCATGCGGCGGTCGACCGGCGAACCCTGCAGCGTGCGGCCGGCGCCCTCGTCATCCTCATCGACGGGGAATTGGCCGGCTATCTCGCACCCAACGGGCGAAGCTTCGTCGCCTTTCCCCCGTTCTTCGACGATGCCCTTGGCCCTCTCCTCGTCGCAGCACTCTCGGGCTGCGCCGAACGTTTGCCGCGACAAACCCTGGTCCTTGAGAAAATCGACGACGCGGCGGCAGGCCAGTCTTCCCTCGAGCCGCTTCTCCGCGAAGCGGGGTTCCAGAGCGGCTACAAAGGTCTCACGTACCGAATCACCGGGGCCAGGAGTGGTTGACCGGCGCATCCTCGGCTTTGTCGGGCTCCTGTTCCTGTTCCTGTTCACTGCGTGTACGGCGCCCGGACCGGTGCAGCCAACGATCGACTTCCCGACCCCCGTCCCCACCGACCTGCCCGAGACTGCGACGCCGGGCCTCACAGGGGCGTGCACCCTCCTCACACCGGCCGACATCCACGATGTCCTCGGCTTCGATGCTGTCCAGGCGAGTTCCTCTCCCCTTTCTTGTGGCTATGCGGAAGGCGGGCGCACCGTCCTTCTGACCCTCCTCGGCCAGTCCGTGTGGGACAACTACAACGAGTCCTTCTCTGCTTCGGACACGGGACAGTCGCTTGCCATCGGCGACCGCTCGCTTTACTTCCCGGCAACACTTGAGGGGCTCGTCATGACCCAGCGCGCCGAGGAAATCTACCTGCTGAGCGGCGTCGGCAGCCGCGAAGCCGCCACGGAGCTGATGCAGCGCATCCTTCAGCGGAATGCGGCAGAAGAGGGAGGCTAACCATGCCGGAAGGCGACGCCCTCTACCGCTATGCCGCCATGCTTCGGCCGGTCCTCGAAGGGCAGGTCATTCTCTCCGCCCGTGCCCAGGGGCCTGGCGCCTTGCCTCGCATCGAGAAGGTGGTTGGTACGACCGTCACCGGGGTGAGCGCGACCGGCAAGAACCTCCTCATCCGCTTCGACAACGACCTCGTCCTCCGCGGCCACCTGCGGATGTACGGCAGCTGGGAGGTCTATCGCGACGGTGAACCGTGGCGGAAGTCGCCAAGGTCGGCACGCCTGGTTCTCGAGACTCCCCTGGCCACCGTGGTGAACTTCAATGCTCCCGTCATCGAGTTGCTGGAACAGCGTGCCCTCGAGCATTTCGCGCCCGTGGCTGGTCTCGGGCCGAACCTCCTCGACGAGGAGTTCGACGACATGGAGGTGCTCCGGCGCTTCCGCGATCCCCTTCTTACCGGTGTCACGATCGGTGATGCCGTCATGGACCAGAAGGTCATGGCGGGCGTCGGCAACATCTGGAAGCACGAGACGCTCTTCCGCTGCCATCTCAATCCCTGGCGCACGGTCGGGTCGCTGAGCGATGAGGAGCTTGCCGCCCTGGTCGCGATGGCGCGCAATCTGTTATTGGCGAGTGTCGGAAGGCCGAACGCTCTGGGGCTCCGCAAGCGGCCCCGCGCGCACGTCTACAAGCGCACCGGCCAGCTCTGCTATCGGTGCTCCACCCGTTTGCGGGCCGCACCACAAGGAAACGACGTACGTCACACGACCTGGTGCCCGAAGTGCCAACCTGTTGTCGAAGGGCAGGCTGCGCCCCCGGTCAGGCCCACAAACCGGGCGGGCTAGCCCGCGAGGCCCTCGACCTTCGGGATCGGCCGTTCGCTCGTCCGGTACTGTTGCTTGCCGGCCTCCAGGAGGTCGCCGCCTTCGCAGTCGTTCACGACTATCGCGGGGAAGCCTTCGACCTCCAGCCGGCGGATCGCTTCCGTGCCGAGGTCCTCGAAGGCGATCACTTCCGCCTTCTTGATGTGGCGATTGAGAAGGGCGCCTGTGCCACCCACGGCAATGAAGTAGACGGCCTTCGCATCCTTGATCGCCTGGCGCACTTTCGGACCTCGACCACCCTTTCCGATGATCCCCTTCAGACCCAACTCGAGCATCTTCGGGGTGTACGGATCGAGGCGCATGGATGTCGTCGGGCCCGCGGATCCGATCACGGCGCCCGGCCGCGGCGGCGTTGGCCCAACGTAGTAGATCACCTGGCCCTGGAGGTCCAGCGGCAGCGGTTCGCCCGCCTCTGCGAGGGCGATCAGTCTCTTGTGGGCAGCGTCTCGGCCCGTGTAGATCACACCGGTGATGGCAACGTGGTCTCCCGCGCGCAAGCCATCGATCGTCGCCTGGTCGAGCGGTGCGGTTACCTGCTTGGTTTCAGCCATTTGATACTCCTTGCGTCGCCGCTATCGGCGTCATGGTCTTGCGCATCACGACCATCTCCACGGGGATGGTCATTCGTTCGGGTTGCGGAAACGGCTCACGTCCGGTCTCCGCATAGCCCAGTTTCTCGTACCACGGGAAGAGGACCTTGCGGGCATTCACCACGGTGATCGTCATCTCACGGCAGCCGCGTTCCATGCACCATTCTTCAGCGGCGGCGACAAGCTGTTTGCCAATACCGCCGTGCTGGCGGCCCGGGTCGACGCTTAACATGCCGAAGTATCCGCGCCCCTCGACCGCCTCGACGTAGACGCAGCCAGCCACTCCGTCTCCGTCCTCCGCCAGGAGAAAGGCGCCAACCTTGAGATGCTTCTGGACATCGTCTTCGTCAGTCCGCTTCCCCTTGAGGCGGAACTCTTCTTCCACGACATAAGCTGCATTCACGATCGCCACGATCGTCTCAGCGTCTGCCGGTGCTCCTTCTCTGAAGCTGAGGTTCATAGCTGCTTCACCAGGAGGCACGACTCGTGGGTGATCGGGATCGAGTAGTGGCCCGGCGGGAAGTTCTCAGCATCGACCACGGTGTATCCGGCGCGTTCGTAGTACTCGACATTGCCAAGTTCGCGGACGGTCGTCAGGACAACCCGCTCGAAGCCCTCCGCCCTCGCCAGTACCTCCGCATGCTGCAGCAGCGTCCGGCCGATGCCCTGCCCCTGGTTCGCCGGATGTACTGACGCGATGCCGAAGTAGAGGTCCTTTTGGCCGGGGATTCCCTTCTCCTGGATGCGCGGAGCGACATCGGGGGAGAACCCGAACATCTCGACCTTCGCTGCCACCACCATTGCCATACCGACCGTCTGCCCGTCTGCCTCGACGGTAATGATCCGAGCCCCGGGTGGGCACTCGTCGGGAAAGGAATCCAATGTCGCCCGCGGCCCGGTCACAAGGGGATGCACGCTGAAAGCGGCATTCGCGAGGGCAACTGCCTCCCCGGGGTCGATCTCCGTCGCCGGGATGACCTGCACCTGGAAGGCGGCCCTGCTCGTTGCCTGCGCCATGCCTAGATAGTGGCCTGCTTGGTGCGGGCGCTGTGGCACTGGATGTTCACAGCCACCGGCAACGCTGTGATGTGCGTGGGGTACACCTCCATGAACACATCGAGGGCGGTCGTGCTACCGCCGACTGCCTGTGGGCCAACGCCAAGAGCATTGACGGCGTCGAGCAATTCATCCTCGAGCGCCGCCACCTCGTCGTCTTCGTGGCGAGAACCGATCTTGCGAAAGAGGCTGTGCTTGGCCATGGTCATTGCCTTCTCCGCTGTGCCGCCGACGCCCACACCGATGACGAGTGGCGGGCATGGGTTACCGCCCGAAATGTCTACCGTTTCGCAGACGAAGTCGATGACGGCCTGCTTCCCGGCGCCGGGGAGGAAGTTCTGGTAGCGCGACATGTTCTCGCAACCACCACCCTTCGGCATGAACATAATGTGGATCTTGTCGCCCGGCACGATTTCCGTATGGATGACCCCGGGTGTGTTGTCACCGGTGTTGGTCCGGCTGCTGAATGGGTGCGCCGCGATCGACTTCCGCAGGAACCCCTCGCCGTAACCCTGCCTGATCCCCTGATTCACGGCGTCGATGATGTAGCCACCGGCCACATGCACGTCCTGGCCAATCGCGAGGTGGACGACCGCGGTTCCGGTGTCCTGGCAAAGGGGCAACATCCGCGTGCGAGCGATTTCCGCGTTCTCGAGGATCTCATCAATGATCTGGACGCCCAGGGGTGAACGCTCGGTGTCGCGGGCGGCACGGATTGCGCCTTCCACGTCTTCTGGGAGTTGGTGAGTGGCTTCCACGGCCAGCCTTGCGACCGTGTCGGTGATCGTCTGAGCGTCAATCTCGCGCATGAGAACTCCTGGGAAGAGGCGTGAGCACCCATTGTGGGCCAAGCGCTAGAAACCCGCCAAACCCCGTTGCCCTATGGACCGGCCGCCGCCGCCGTCCATGTCCTCGGCCGGCTCGACCCCCGCTCGCATCCTGAGTTCTCGCTGCGATCAGCCGCGGCGCTGCTATCATCGATGAGTGGCTGGAGTTGAAAGCCGGGCGACGCTCCCCGTGCCTGCTGGCACAACTCCCGAGATCCGGATCGGAACGGCTTCCGGCAGGGTCACCATCTCTACCTGGGATCGCCCGGCCATCGAGGTCTCGGCGTCTCGCCCGCCTCGCCAGCGCTTCGACCTGCGCGAAGACGGCCTGCTCGACCTCACCCATGCCTTCGGCGCGTCCGCGATCATCGAGATCAATTGTCCGGTCGGCACGAACGCGACGATCGGCACAGCCAGCGGCCGCGTCCAGGCGAATGGCTCGCTGGGTCGCCTCAGCGTTACCTCCGTCTCCGGAAATGTGGCCCTGCAGCACGCTCGCGTAGCTGAACTGCGGACCGTATCCGGCCGAATCGAAGCCGTTTCCGTCGGTGACCTCGCCCGTATTTCGACGCGCAGCGGCAATGTTGTCATCGGGGGCGTGGCCATCGCCGAGATTTCGTCGGCTTCCGGCCGTATCGCCGCGGGCCCCGCAACCGGCGACCTGCGCGCTCAGAGCGTGAGCGGCCGCGTCGAGTTGCAGACCAACGGCAAAGCTAGCGTGCAAGCGCGAACGGTGTCCGGCTCTATCACGGTGCAGATGCCGCGTGGTACGCACCCGCGGCTCGCAGTTCGGTCCAAGTCGCCCGTCGAATTCGCCGGGCAGGAAGGCGACGACTGCACCTGCCGGCTCCAGTCCGTGAATGGGCGCATCGAGGTTCGATTGCAATGACCGTCGAAGCCCAGGCTCCAACAGCCACGGTCCAGGGCCTCATCGCGTTCACCGACATCGTTGGGTTCACCGAACTCACCGCGAGCCTTGGTGACCCCGTCGCCCTTGCCATCGTCACGCGCCAGGAGGAGATCGTGCGGACAGCCCTCCCCGATGGCGCCCGGATCGTCAAAGAGCTTGGCGATGGCCTCCTTCTTTTCTTCGCCGACTCAGACGCTGCGGTCGCCACCTGCCTTCACCTCCAGGATCTCTTCGACGCTGAGACTGAACGGGTCGAATTGCCGATCTGGGTGCGTATGGGCCTGCATTGGGGTACCGCTTCGCGCTATCGCGACGACCTGATCGGCCACGATGTAAACGTCGCCAGCCGGGTGGCCGATGCCGCCGGTCCGGGCGAGGTCTTGCTCTCGGAACAGGTATTACTGAACTGCAGCAGCGCTTCTATGCCGGATGTTGAGGAGCTTGGTCCCGTGGTGATGAAGGGTCTTCCAGAGCCGGTCAGGCTCTATCGCGCCGTCCGCGGGATGGGAACCGCGAACGGCACCGGCGCCGATTGGTAGGATCGACACAGCGGCTCGCCGCGGAATGCCAATGACAAACGAGATCCAGCAAACCCATTTCGACCGCGCCGGTGGCGAAACGGCCGTTCGGGAGCTTGTCCAGCGGTTCTACGAACTCGTAGAAGCCGATCCCGACCTCCGCCCCGTCTACCCGGAGGACCTCGGGCCCGGCAAGGACAAGCTCACGCTCTTCTTCGTGCAGTGGCTGGGAGGCCCGCCGCTCTATTCCAACCTCTACGGGCACCCGCGCCTTCGCCGGCGCCACTTCCCGTTCGTTATCGGCGAACTCCAGGCCGGGCGCTGGCTACGCAACATGCGGCAGGCGATGAACGACTGTGACTGGGATGCTGCACTGATTACCGAGCTCTTCGAAAACCTCGCCCCGCTCGCACATCACATGGTCAACGCAAACGACGACATCCCGCGGGAGCCGCTCGGCGATGTGAGGCTGACCTGATGGCCGAATCTCCGGTGTTCGATTCGTCGACCGCGCTCATCGTCGTCGATGTCCAGAACGACTTCGCCCACCCCGACGGTTCGCTTTACGTGACAGGCGCGGAGGGCGTCGTCGCGGCGGTCAACGACCTCGTCAGCGGGGCTACGGAGGCCGGGGCGACCGTTTTCTACACGCAGGACTGGCACCCGCCCTCCACGCCGCATTTTGAGAAAGATGGTGGTATCTGGCCGGTTCATTGCGTTGCGGACTCGTGGGGTGCGGAACTCCACGACGACCTGCGGATGGAAGGCGTCCGCGTGCGCAAGGGCACCGGCGGCGAGGACGGCTATTCCGGCTTCACCGTGCGCGACCCGGAAACCGGCGCAACGTCGCCCACGGGACTTGAAGACCTGCTCAGGCATGCCGGCGTGATGCGAACTGTCGTCGTGGGCCTGGCAACGGACTACTGCGTCGTCGAAACAGCACTCGATAGCATCGCTTGCGGTTTCCCGACCACTGTTGTCCGCGCCGCGATCGCCGCTGTGAACCTCAACCCCGGCGACGGCGAGGCGGCCCTCGATCGGATGGCGGCCGCCGGCGTCACACTCGTATGACGCCCAGCGCCACTGGTTCCGCTCTCTTTACGGACCTCTACGAGTTAGTCATGGCTTCGGCCTATTTCGCCGAAGGCGTCGACGACGTGGCGACCTTTGAACTCTGGATCCGCGAGTTCCCTGCCAACCGCAACTTCCTCGTTGTCGCCGGCCTCGAACAAGCGGTCGAACACCTGCTCTCGCTCTCCTTCAGCGACGGAGACATCTCCTACCTCGAAAACCTGGGCAGCTTCGGGCCGGCTTTCCTCGACCACCTCCGGGAATTTCGCTTTACGGGCGATCTCTGGGCCATGCCCGAAGGCACGGTCGCCTTTCCCCCGGAGCCGTTGCTCCGCGTGACTGCCCGTCGCATCGAAGCGCAGCTCGTGGAAACGTTCCTCCTCGCGGCGATCAACTTCCAGACCATGGTTGCCACCAAGGCCGCGCGCATCGTGATTGCAGCGAACGGGCGCTCCCTCGCCGATTACTCAGCCCGTCGTGACCACGGGCCCGGTGCGGCAAATCTCGCAGCGCGCGCCGCCTACATTGGTGGCATCGCCTCCACTTCCAACGTCTCCGCCGGCCGCCAGTTTGGTATCCCGGTGAGCGGGACCATGGCCCACAGCATGGTGCTTTCGTTCCCGGACGAATTAGCGGCGTTCCGGGCCTATGCTCGCCAGAATTCGAATGGCGGCACCCTTCTCATCGATACCTTCGACACGTTGGGCGGCGCCCGGAACGCGATCACCGTCGCGCACGAGTTGCGCGATCGCGGCGGGTTTCTCGGTGCAGTCCGGCTGGACAGCGGCGATCTCAGGGCATCGGCTGTGGCCGTTCGCGCCTTGCTCGACGGAGCCGGGTTCGACGAAGTGAAAATCGTCGCCTCAAGCGATCTGGACGAGTACGTGATCGACGACCTCCTCACCGCAGGTGCCCCGATCGACGCGTTCGGCGTTGGCACCCGCCTCGGCACCAGTGCCGATGCCCCATATCTCCCCGGCGTCTACAAACTGGTGGAAGACAGGTCCGGTGGCCATTCGAAAACCTCGGCCGGTAAGGCGACTGTCCCCTTTGCCAAACAGGTGCACCGCCTCCACGAGGGTCGTGGGATGGTCTCCGACACGATCGCCCGTGAGGACGAGGAGGACATCCCGGGAACGCCCTTGCTTGTGCCCGCCCTCCGGGAGGGCCAGCGCGTGCGTGAGGCGGAGTCACTGGAGACCATTCGCAACCGTCGCGCTGACCAGGTGCGCCAACTCCCCGGGAATCTTCGGGAGCTTGAAACTGCGGACCGGCCGTTCCCCGTCCGTTGGTCGCCCGTCCTCGAACCGTGGATTTCGGCGCGCTAGCTCTACAATCGGAGCATGCCTGCAAAGCCACGGCGCCTCGAAGGCGAACGCCCACGTGACCGCTACGGGCGCCCCCTTCCCTGGGGCTCCAAATCCGAACTCGAACTCCTCGACTACGACAGCCTGCCCATCGCCGAAAGCCACGCCATGGCGATCGACTACTTCAATGAAGCCCTGTTCTTCCCGGCCCACGAAGCATGGGAAGCGGCCTGGCGCCGGTCCCAGAACGGTACCGACGAGCCCTTCTTCAACGGCCTCGCCAAGCTGGGAGCCGGATTCACGCACATCCAGCGGGGAAACGCGCACGGCGCCTGGACGCTGATCGCGAAGGCCGTCGAACGCATTGCCCCCTACGGACCGGTCCACCAGGGCATGGATGTCGACGCGCTCTGTACGGCGCTCAACGATATCGCGGCCCGGCTGGCGCCGGCAGCCCGGACGAAATCGGCTCCCCCCACCATCACCTTCCCCACTATTCACCGCTCACCATAACGGCCCAACGTCTGCCAAAGATCGCGTACCCTGATCGCATGGCCACGAAGGCGATTGAGCTGGACATCGAGGGGACACCTGTCCGCATCAGCAACCCCGAGAAGGTGTTCTGGGAAGAGAAGGGCTACACCAAGCTCGACCTCGTGAACTACTACCTCTCCGTTGGCCCCGGTGTCATGAAGGGGATCTTCGAGCGCCCGATGACCTTGAAGCGCTTCCCCAACGGCGCCGGGAGCGATTACTTCTTTCAGAAGCGGTCACCGTCGCCCCGTCCGCCGGGTGTGGAGAATGCCGAGGTCCACTTCCCCAGTGGCCGCAGCGCCAATCTCACCGTCTGTGACACCCTTGCCGACCTCGCCTGGGTCATCAATCTCGGCTGCATCGACCTCAATCCCTGGCCCGTTCGCTACCAGAACGTGAACCGCCCGGATGAACTCCGGATCGACCTCGACCCGACGCCCGAGGCTGACTTCGCGATGGTCAAGGACGTTGCGATGACCGTGAAGGAGGTTCTCGAGGAGTACGGCTACGTCGGCTTCCCCAAGACTTCCGGCTCGCGGGGCATCCACATCTACGTGCGTATCGAGCCGCGCTGGGGTTTCGGCCACGTCCGGAGGAGCGTTCTGGCCCTCGGGCGGGAGGTCGAACGCCGCATCCCCGCGCTGGCCACCACGAAATGGTGGAAGGAGGAGCGCCACGGTGTCTTCATCGACTACAACCAGAACGCCCGCGACCGCACAGTAGCCTCGGTCTACTCCGTCCGCCCGACGCCGAACGCGCAGGTTTCCTGCCCCCTCACGTGGGAGGAACTCCCGGGCGTCGAACTCGCCGACTTCACCATTGAAACCGTGCCGCAGCGATTCGCCGAGATCGGCGACCCGGGCGCAGCCATCGACGACATTCGCTACTCGCTCGAGCCGCTGCTCGAACTGGTCGCGGAGCAGGAACACGCCGGGGAGGGCGATGCCCCATGGCCCCCTTCGTTCCCGAAAGGTGCCACGGAGCCAAGACGTGTCCAACCAAGCCGGCGCAAGGCCGACTGACTACAGTTCCCCGTTGCGCCATCGATCCCACAGCTGTCGCGCATACGCCGCCGGCTCGAAGTCGATGCCGAACCTGCTGAAGAACCTCGCCACGTTCGTGACGTCCCGCTCCAGCATCTCGTAGGCGCCGGGGCTGAACCGCGGGTCGACGCACTGGGGCAGGTCAATCACCACGCAACGGCCGTCGCGGACGAGGATGTTGAACGCCGAAAGGTCCCCGTGCACGCAGTTCTCGGCCAGCATCCGCTCGATGCTTCCGAGCAACTGCTCGAACATCGAAGGCGCCTGCTGCCGGTCGATCCGTGCATGCTGCAGCTGTGGCGCCGCCGCACCCGGTTCCGCCGCCACGAACTCCATCAGGATGGCTCGCGCGTTCGAATAGAAGGGCTCGGGGACCTCGACGCCCGCGTAATTCAAGTTGCTTAGCCACTCGAACTCGTGGTCGACCCAGAGGGCATCCTCCGCCTGGCGGCCGAATTCGCTGTGGTTCTGCACCGCGCGCGCAACCTGGCCTTTCAGGATGACGCGGCCCTCCTGGTAAACGGACGCGCTCTTGAAGTTTCGGTGGTCGCGCTCGTGGTACACCTTCGCCACCGCGAAGGGTGTGCCCAGCTTGCGCGTCCCCCGGCAGAGGTACGCCGTTGCTTCCTTGCCGCTCTTGATCACGGAGAGTTCATCCGTGATCAGCCCGAAGTCGAAGAACTCCTCCAGCGGGCCGGGCAGCGCTATCGGTATCTGTGCTATCACGGTTGGTCTCCTCGGTGGCGCCTAAGGCGCCGGTAACAAGAACGAAAAAGGCCGCCTCATTGGCGGCTCTTCTACTTCTGTTCCGGAACGATCCGGGCTAGAGGAGAGCGGCTACCTGGAGGCGCGTGTCGGTGGCGTTGGTATCGAAATCAGCCATGAATCGCCTCCTTCTTCGCGGGCTTGGCCGCGATGTGCTTTTGCAAGAGTCTTCGATGTCTGGTCTTTCGTCAATCCCCGCTGTTAACAGAGAAGATGCGTTGCAACTCTGCCGGCACGGCGACATCGAGCTGGTCGTAGGTGCATGCTCGCGGCGGTTTGTCCGGCCGCCAGCGAAGAAACCGTGCCGCATGGCGGAAGCGCCCGCTCTGCAGGTGGTCGAAGTTCACCTCGCAAACCAGCTCCGGCGACATTCGCACCCAGCTCAGGTCCTTGCCCTGCGTCCACCGCGTTGGCGAGCCCGGCGTGCGGCCGTCGCCGAAGCCATCGCCTTCGTCGGTGACGTACGGCTGCAGGAGGGGGATCAGCTCACGCTTCTCCTTTGCCGAAAAGCTGGACGTGTGACCGATGTGGTGGAATGTCCCTTCGCTGTCGTAGACCCCGAGGAGAAGCGAACCCACGGCCGTGCCCTCATGGTCCTTCAGCCAGCGAAAACCGCCGACGACGCAATCGGCCGTCCGCAGGTGCTTGATCTTCGCCAGCGCCCGCTGGCCCGGCATGTACGGCTGGTCGAGCGACCTCGCAATGACGCCATCAAATCCCGCGCCCTCGAACTGGTCGAACCACTCCTGGGCCACCGTGCGGTCGCGCGTCATCGGCGTGATGTACAGCGGCGGCGCTCCGGCCCCGAGGACCGCTTCCATGCGCGCTCGTCGCTCCTCAAAGGGGCGTTCGCGGAGATCTTCATCCCCCGTCGCGAGCAGGTCGAAGGCGACGAACGACGCTGGCGTCTGCTCCGCCAGCATCCGCACCCTAGATTCGGCAGGGTGGATGCGCATGAGCATCGAGTCGAAATCGATTCCTCGCGGCCCCATGATCACAATCTCGCCATCGAGCATCACGGTGCGTCGCAGTACCGTTTCAAGCCCCGCCTGTACTTCGGGAAAGTAGCGCGCCAGTGGCTTCGAATCCCGGCTCTGGAGATAGCACTCGGAGCCGTCGAAGTAGACGATCGCGCGGAAGCCGTCCCACTTGGGCTCGTATTGCCACCCCTCGCCGTCAGGGATCTTGGGCGTCAGCTTTGCCAGCATCGGGCTGAGCGGCGGGTCGAAGGGCAGGTTCATGCATCCCTCTCCACAAGTTCACGACAGCGGTTGAAGACGGCGTCGAACATCGCCTCCGTCAGTCTGCCGGTAAACGTGTTCTGCTGGCTGGGATGGTACGAGCAGATGATGACCCGGTCGCCGACTCGCGCTTCAACGCCGTGTCCGAAGCGCCGGGCGAGGGCGTAAACCGTACAGGCGGGCAGCGGCGGTATAGGCGAAGGAGCCAAGGCAAAGCACGGTGTTGACCCTCGCGAGGGCGGCCGATTCGCGCCGCACGAATGGTTCGCAACGGTCCCGCTCGGCCGGAGTCGGTTTGTTCGCCAGGGGGCGCGCAGCGGACCGCTGCCGTCACGAAGGCATCGTGAAGGGCGAGCCCGTCGTCTGCGCTCACACTGGTCGCCTGGTTGGCGAAGCCCGCCCGGTGCATCGCCCGGAAGAGCCAGTCGCCCGAGCGGTCGCCGGTGAAGACGCGCCCCGTCCGGTTGGCGCCGTGGGCGGCCGGCGCGAGCCCGAGCACGAGTAGCCGTGCTTGCGGGTCGCCAAAACCGGGCACCGGCCGGCCCCAGTAGGTCCAGTCGGCGAATGCGGCGCGCTTTTCCCGGGCTACCTGCTCGCGCCATGTCACCAGGCGCGGACACTTCCGGCAGTTCACAATCTCCCCGGCAATCGCCGCCAGCGTTTCCACGCCCTCAGCCTACCGCCCGCCTACGCCTGCCGCCGGTAGAATCCGCCGACATGCCCGGCGACGAGGATGTGTTGGACGCGAACTCCGCGTTCTACCGTGCCTTCAACACGAAGAACTACGACGCCATGGACGCCATCTGGGCCACCGACACGCCGGTCACCTGCATCCATCCCGGCTGGTTTCTTCTCGAGGGCCGCGAACTTGTCATGGAGAGCTGGCAGGGGATGCTCGACAACCAGTCGCAGCCGCGCATCGTCATCGGCGGCGTTGTCGCGACGACCTATGGCGAGATGGCGGTCGTTGTCTGCCGTGAGTTCGTCGCCGGTACACCACTTCTGGCCACCAACCTCTTTGCCCACGAAAACGGTGAGTGGCGGATTTTCCACCACCACTCCGGCCACGTTGCGCAGCTCGAGCAGCTCTAGGTATTGCCTCGCTGCATGCGCTGCACCATCGCTTCAGGGATGTCGACGCCCGCATCGTTAAACGCCTTCGCGATCGCTTTCTGCTGCGGGGAGAAGATCGTCTTGCGGTTGGAGGCCACCCACTCGCGACTCCCGATCGACCGCTCGACGCCGCCCTGGAAGCGTGGCGCGACATAACGGGCAAACAGTTCGTAGCTGTGCTTCGTCTTGTCCCACGTGGCCCAGTCGTTCGCCATACCGAGGAGGCCGCCAAAGCCTCCCGAAAGTTCGAACAGGTTCTCGATCGCCTCGATCGCGTCGTCGGGAGTGCCGATGATGGCACCGCCGCGCCTGGCCATCGCTTCGATGCTTGCCTCTTCCGGTCCCGCTGAGGGGCGGCCGAGTGTGCCTTCGAAGTACTCCTGGTTCCAGCGCAGAGCACTCTCACGCACATCGTCGAACGCCTGCTCGCGCGTGTCCGCCAGGTGGAAGGGCATCACCAGCTTCCAGTTGTCGCGGCTGACGGTGGTCCCGGCTTTCGCGGCTGCCTCTTCGTGCATCTCCCATACCGACTTCAGCTTGATCAGCCCGCCAGGCTGGGAAGCGCCGATCGAGAGCATGCCCACGCCGAACCGCCCCGACGTCGTTGGGCCGGCCGGCGAAAACTGGGCAGCCACCGCAACTTCCATGTGCGGCTTCGTGTAGGGCGCCAGCTGGAGCCGGGCATCCTGCAGGGTGAACCAGTCGGTGTGCCGGGTCACCGTCTCGCCGCGGAAGAGACGAAGGATGACGTCGAGCGATTCAGCCATCCGCTCGCGTTGCGTTTCCGCCTCAATCCCCAGCATGTAGGCGTCGCTGGTGAGTGCGCCCGGGCCAACGCCGAACATCGCCCGGCCGCGGGTCATATGGTCGAGCTGGACCATCCGGTCGGCAAGGATGAACGGGTGGTGGTAAGGCAGGCTGCTGACACCCGTCCCGAGGCGAATCGAGCGCGTGGTCCGTGCCGCCGCCGCGATGATCAGCTCCGGCGACGCGATGAGCTCCCAGCCGGCGCTGTGGTGCTCCCCAATCCACGCTTCGTCGAAGTCGAGCTTGTCGAGGTGCTCGATCAGCTCGATGTCGCGGTCCATGGCCACGGTTGGGTTCTCGCCGTGGGGATGGAACGGCGCCAGGAAAATGCCGAATTTCATGCGGGCGGGGCGGTAGATGCTCATATGACGGACTCCCTCGTTATTCCGCGAGCTTACAGAGGCGTCAGTCGGTCTGCAGGGCTCAGCCGGTTCCGGACGGCGTATCTCCGAGCTTCTTCAGGATGTTCGCCCGGTGTGTCCGCACCGTCAGGGTCGAGATGCTCAGGTGATCGGCGATCTCCCGGTCAAACATGCCCTTCACGAAGAGCGGCAGCAGGACGAGTTCGCGCTCGCTGAGGTCCAATGGGTTCGCCATCGGCGGAAGCGTAGCTGCCCTCGAGTCTCGTTGCACCTCTCGGCCTACAATCTCACCATGTCCCAACGCTCCATCCCCGGCGACATCATCAATAGCATTCGGCTGCGCTGCCCACGGTGTGCCAAGGGCAAGGTCTGGCGCGGCTTCTTCTCGATGAACCGCGAGTGTCCCGTCTGCGGCCTTCGCTTCGAACGCGAGCCCGGCTATTTCACCGGCGCCATGTACGCCAGCTACACCCTCGGCATCATCCTTACGTTTCCCGTCTGGATACCGCTGCTCGTCATTGGCGCCCCGGTCTGGGTCATCGCCGTTGCGACCACCGTTGAAGTGCTCATCCTCTTCCCCTTCCTCTTCCGGCTCTCCCGCGTCCTCTGGATGCACCTCGACCATCGCTTCAACCCCGAGCCGGAGACCCCGTCGCCATGACAGAAACTCTCCGCTACGGGCTCATAGGCGCGGGCATGATGGGCCGCGAGCACCTTCGCAACATTGCCCTCGTAGACGGCGTCGAAGTCGTCGCCATGGCGGACAACCACCCGGATTCACTTGAACGTGCCGCCCGCTATGCGCCCCGGGCTGATACCTATCCGACTCCCGAGTCGCTCCTCCAGCGCGACGACCTCGACGCCGTCATCATCGCGACGCCAAACCACACCCACATCGACGTCGCGCCCCTCGCCATCGAAGCGGGACTCCACGTGCTTTGCGAAAAGCCTTTCGCAACGACCCTCGACGACGCCCGCCGCCTCCGCGATCTTGCCCGCGCCTCGGAGAAGGTGGTCTGGGTGGGCATGGAGTATCGCTACATCCCCGCCGTCGCCCGGCTGATCGCCGAGGTCGACGCGGGCACCCCGGGCCCGCTCCGCATGCTCTCCATCCGCGAACACCGCCGCCCGTTCCTTCCCAAGGTGCGCGACTGGAACCGCTTCAACCGCAACTCCGGCGGCACCCTCGTGGAGAAGTGCTGCCACCACTTCGACCTCATGCGCCGGATTGTCGGCCGCGAGCCCCTCCGTGTCTTCGCCTCAGGCGCCCAGGACGTCAACCACCTCGACGAGCGCTACGACGGCGAGACGCCCGACATTCTCGACAACGCCTACGTCATCGTCGACTTCGAAGGCGGCGTGCGGGCCATGCTCGACCTCTGCATGTTCGCGGAGGGCACGGCCGACAGCGACCAGATCAGCGCCACCGGCGACACCGGCAAGGTCGAGTGCCTGCTCCCGAGCGGCGCCGTCCGCATTGGCCACCGCGAGGACCGCCGGGTCGAGGAAAGCATCGCGCTCGCCGACGCCGAGGCCGTCGACGCCGGCTCCCACCACGGCTCCACCTTGGAAGAGCACCGTCGCTTCGCCGCCGCCATTCGCACCGGGGCCGCACCCGACGTCAGCACCGACGATGGCTACCTCGCCGTCGCCATGGGCCTGGCCGCGCAACAGTCCATCGCCGAGGGGCGACCGGTCTTGATGGCGGAGCTGCTGGGCTAACGGCGCACGAAGGCAAACGCTCCGCCAACGCTCAGTAGCAGGCCGGCAACAGCCAGGGCAGCCGCCAGAGCATGGTAGCCGCCTGGCCGGGAGATGCCAGTTCCCGTTTTGGGCGGGTCAACGAATACGGACACAATCGGCTCAGGGGACATAATGATGCCATCAGCGAGACAATCTCCAGACACTCCGGCGTACCCGGTCCATCCCGCGGACGACACCTTGATGTTTGCGACGATCGTCCCGTCTGAAGCGACCACGGTCGGGGCTATCCAAATCGGTTGGCCGTCGACAGCGAAAAACCCGACCTGGACCTCAACACCGGCGCAACCATCGAGACCGCTGGCCGTAATCGTGGCGGTTTGGCCAGTGCTGTAGCTTGTCGCGTCCGCTTTCACGTTAGGCCCTTGCTCGGCTAGCACTTCCGTAGAAAGAGTTGTGATGCTCAGTGCGAACAGAGCGACTACCATGACAATCTCGAGAGTACGCACGTTTGGACCTCCAGATGTGGTTCGGCAAGAATTTGCAGCCCTTCTAACAGTTCAAGTAGAACCCAGCGCTGTCGGGCCACCCGTGAACGTGCCCAACGGCATTGATAGTGGCCACAGTGAAGTGCTGATAACCGGGACTTAGTCCGGAGAAAGTGTACTGAGTTACACTGGTCCCGACATACTTCGTCTGCCGGTTGGTGCCTGTGTAGATGTTGTTGGGGAAGATAGCCTGACCGGCGTCACCGCCGGGCGTCGATGCGCGAGGCGCAATCATGACCAACTGATCAGTCATGCTGTCGCCGGGGACAAGGAATCCTCCCAGGACGCCTGCGGCGAAGAAGGCTGCCGCCAGCAATTTCAGATGTGCGCTCACCGGTAAACCTCCTCAGCGATCTCGACGAGGAGGTCGAGGTCGACATTCGTGCTGATCAACATCGTGGAGCCGTCTATCTCTTCGTCGACGACGAAGACGGCTGCTGAGCCAAACCCCGATGCCCCCCGATCAGCCAGCACCGCGGGGCGATCGCTCAGCGTGTCCGCTTCGACCCGGTCCGCAAGGAACCGTTGCCGGTACCACTGGACGTTTTCCCACCGGCTGACCTGCACCTGTCCGGCATCGCCGTTCACGCCCGGGCGCGGCGATATCTCAAGCTGGGCGATGACCCACATGACCCTGCCATCGTTGGCACAGACGCCAATCCGTGGCGAAGCTTGGAGCGTTATGCCGGCAGGGAGACGGTCCAGGCCGAGGTCGAATGGCGTACCGTCCAGCAGGGATGGGTCCGGTTGGACGTCAGTCTTGCTGCAGTCGGGGACGGGTCCATCGTCCACACCGAGCGTGATCCCGTTGATCTTCCCTTCGAAGTGTTCGCCCACCAACTCAGCTTCTAGCGTCGGCGCGAGCCACTCAGGAGTGAGCTGTACCGTGGGACTGTCAGCTGTGAGAGGATCGACTGCTCGTACGTCTGAGTCGCTGAGATTGCGGCCGAGAACGAACCCGGTGACAAGCAGCACGAGAAGGCAGACCACACCAAAGAGGCGGACCGGTGAAAGACGCCTGACATTCATGGCGGATTCTCCATTTCGCTGGTTCCACTAGGCGATTCGGACGCGCTTCCGTTTGAATTCTCGGCTTTCCTGACGATTCTTGCCTTGGCCGGTTCCGTTCACAAGTCACACGTTCTGACTAGTCAACTCGGGGGATACAACTCGTCATACCGCCCCACCGCGGCCGCCGACGCCGGCTCCCACCACGGCTCCACGCTGGAGGAGCACCGCCGCTTCGCCGCCGCCATCCGTGCGGGTACCGCACCCGACGTCAGCGCCGACGATGGCTACCTCGCCGTCGCCATGGGCCTGGCCGCGCAGCAGTCCATCGCCGAGGTCCGGCCCGTCTGGATGGCGGAACTGCTGGGCTAGCGGCGCGTTCGCCGCAGCGTTACGAAGGCAGCACCGAACAATACTGCTGCTGCCGCCAGTAGCCAGATTTGCCCGCTGCTGGTAGGGCCCTCTTCGAGCCCGGTGCCGGTCGTGGGTGGGAGGGGGTCCGGGTCGGTGGAGAACGGCGCCGGCACGAGGTTGTCGAGGACGATTTCACGCCCGGGCGCAAGAGTGAACGTCTTCCACAGTGGTGGTGTATTCGGCCCGGTGAAGGTCACGGTCGCCCCGAAGGTATTGCAAGCCTCGTCATCTGCCGTGACCTTGCCTACGGCATCGCCGTCGGCATTGCGCATGGACTCGTCCACGAAAGAAACCAGCCCGCAACTCCGGCCATCCACGACGATCGTCAGGTAACCGAGGGCCTCACCGATAGTCTTCACAGCCGGTCGCTCCGGGAGCATGACGGGCTGTTCGTACACCGATTTTGGGACGCGCACCGTTACGGAGTCCGATCCCTGAGCGCTCGCGTTGAGCGCCCAGGCGGGCATGATCCCCAGTGTAATTGCAGCAAGCAATAGTCGTATTATCTTTACCATCGTCTTCTCACCATCCATTTCTGTCTTTTGCGGCTTGAGACTCATTCGCTGTTGCTGTCCCGTTGTATGGATACGCTGAGCATCTCCGCCCTCGGGTTCACGCCTCCGCTTCGGACACCATAGCCAGGCCGCTCTCGCAAACCTCTCGCAAGGGCCGGTTCCTTTACCCTCGCACCCCGTAGCTCTGCCCGAACCACTCCCCGCTCACCAGGTCCTGGTACACCGTCAGGCGCTTGCCGTCGGCGGTCTCCACCTCCCAGTAGCGCCGGGAGATCTCGCTCCTCCACCATTCGTCATCGATCCGCCAGGTGTCGTGCCGCCGCACCACCTTCCGCAACGTCCCCCGCGCCACCACCGCCACTGGCCGCCCCTCGCTATCCGCCTCAACCACCAGCGGCCGCGGCATGTTCAATGGCTTTACGTGGCCGGCTCCTCCCTCGTCCCTGCTCCCTCCTCCCTTCACTGGCCGAAGGCCAGCAGCCCCAGCTGCCGTTCGGGAATCCTTGACCACGGTTGCACCTCCACGATCCGGTAGATTTGCGGCTCGCCCTCGCGCGCGTTCAACTGCGCGATCGCCTCAGCCAGTTCCTTCTCCCGCTTCGGTCCCCGGCTCCAGAGGTTCGCCTGGTGGCCGTACTCGCTGCACAACCCCGAGAGTGTGATTGCGAGCCCCACCGCCGCCGCCGGTAGCTGCAGCCGTTCGATCTTCCCCTGCAGGGCGAAGGCCATCCGTGCCGGGTCACTCGTCGGTTCGCGAAAGACCACCCGGCGGTCGAGCACCTCGCCGCTTTCCATGGTCAGCTGCCAGTCCAGCCGCCGCAGCGAGTGGCCGCGCACCTCCGGCCGGGCCAGCGCCCGCAGCAGCAGCGCCTTCGTGCCGATGACGATCGGATCGAGCGTGGCCGCCGGCGCCGGCAGGTCTGCTGCTTCGGTCAGCCGCACCTCGTCGCGCGCGGGGATGATGCGGGCGTCGTCCTTGCCGTTCGCCAGCTCCCAGGCGCGCGCCCCCGGCTTGCCGAACTGCGCCTGCATCGCCGAAAACGGGAGCGCCGCCACCTCGCCCAGCCGCGTGAGCCCGAACAGCCGCAGCCGCTGGTGGATTGCCGGCTCCACCGGCAGCGCTTCCACCGGCAACCCCGCAAGGAACTCCGCCGTCGCCGCTTCAGTCACAACGATGCTGGCGCCTCCCGGGTTGCCCGCTGCCAGCGTCGTTGCGGCCGCATGGGCGGCAAACACGCTCGGTGCGCCCGCCAGCGCTACCGGCAGCCCGCTCCGGCCCGCGACCGACTCCTGCACCTCGGCCAGCCAGGTCTCCTCGTCGAGCTTTGCCAGCCGGGCCAGCCCTGCCGTCTCGAAGTGGAGGTGCCCCGGCGCTACCTCTTCGACCACCGGGCTGTAGCCGGAGACGAGGTCGAAGATGGCCGCCGCTTCCTCCCGCGCCTGCGCCTCCCGGAAGGGGAGGAAGACAGCGTTTGGACATAACGAGAGCGCCTTCCGCAGCGTGGTGCCGATGGTGACGCCCTCGCGCAGCGCCTCGCGCGAACAGGCCCGCACCGCCGCATGCTCCTCCGGCGCCCCGCCGATGACGACCGGCCGGCCGCGCAGCAGGGGATTGTCCCGGCGGGCAATGGCAACGAGGAAGTCGGCGATGAGCAGGCAGGCCACATCCATGGGATCTGCCAGTATAGAACATGTGTTCTAGGAGATCGAAGGGAATGGCACTCCCCTGCATCTGAATAGAGTGCTCGGAACTGCCGCTCAGTAGTGCTCCCAATCAGGGAACATGGCGGCCTTAACCTCGTCTGACGGTTCGAGGAAGTCCTCCGCCAGCACCCAAGCGGTCGTGATCCTCTGGAGCAACCAACGATCGTCCTGGTAAATCCACTCGGCGGCGAGGGCGACGCGGAGTGGACCCGTGCCAGCGAACTCCGGTGGGCGCTCGATGATTGCCGTGAGCACGGTCGTCTTCCACTCGCCGTCATTGATTGCATACACGCGCAGGCTTGAGTTTCCGAACCTATCAGAAGCATCGTCGACGACATCGAGGGGAAGTTGATCGATGATTCCGACAGCCTCGTCAACGGGCAAGACTATGCCGTGCGAGCCCCATGCGCCCCAGTCAAAACCCTCGTAGGTCTGGCCAACCTGGTCGCACTGATATTCGTTACCGACCTCAGGCGTGATGTCCTCGGCGCTACACACAACGTGCTCTGTCACCATCCGCTCCGTCAACAGGGAGACGTCGCCGGACGGGAGGCGGCTGTCCAGCAGTTCAACGAAGGCAGGAAATGTGGCCGGGTCCTCGGCCGGGGTGCCACCAGGTATGGTCGCCGTCGGTGCGTTCCCCTGGTCGTCACCACATGCCACTACCGCGCCGGCAAATGTCAGCCAGGCCAATGAGATAAGGGCTAGGTGTAGGGTCCGCATAGCAACCTCTCGTTTCCCTCGTAGCCCGCTCGAAGCTACAGCCGCCGCCCGCGTGCCGTGGCTGCAAACACCCCGGCCCCGACCGCAACCATCACCGCGCCAAGGACGACGATGGCCCATAGGGAGGTGTCGCTGCTGTGGGCACTCCCGGTTCCGACCACGGGAGGCTCGGGGTCTCACCCTGATTGCCGTCCGGAGGAGCAACCGTCGATGTAAAGGAGCGTGCTCCCAGTACAAAACCGCTCGCAATGTCGTTCGCGCCAGCGCATACAACAGTCGACGGTTCATCTTGCACCTTTATCCAGAACAGACTCGGCGATGGAGACGATGTCGCTGTACGCGACACCTCGGTAGGTTCTGACGTTCATGTATTCGTCGCCATTGGCAACGATAAGGAGCTGATAGCCGGACATATCTCTAGCCGGGTCGGGGAACTCGTAAATCGCCGCGTGGCCGGCCACATCAACAGTGCGTTGTCTTATTCCGCTAGATGAATCCGGCACGCTGATCGTATAAGGCCTGCCCCCGGCTACTTTGACTGGTCTGGCAATGTTGACCTGGATTGGCAGAAGGTCTGGAGCCTCGTACGCGAAGTGGATCTCGCTTAGTCCCCCAAATGAGCCATCTGGCCTTAGGCCCTCGGTCCACGTAACCTCAGCCAGCTCGTAGCCGTCCGGTACAGCGGGTATGCGAGCTAGATCGTCTTCGGGCAGCTCGTCGACCGATATCGCTGATCGGTTGTGCCATGTCCAGGTGTCGCGCTCGTCTCCGTACTCCCTCGGGTTCTCCTTCGGGGCGCCGGCCGGAACCAGCAGGAAGGCGTCCCGATAGAGATATGGCAGCTCCGGACTCGGCTTATCGACGACATCATCGGGCGCCTGCGCGGTGGGCGGTGCCCGACGGATGGGCTCGTCGCTCTTTGCGTCGCCTACATTCGTCGCGCCGCCACCGTGGTTCGTGGCAACCGCCACCGCTTTGGCTGACCCTGCCAGGGCTATGGCCAAGGCCGCAATGAACCACCACACCCCCCGCCTAGGCAATCGTTGTAGGTTCTGCAACTGCATATCCCTCGAAACCTCGCCTCCCTTGATCCGCTATCAGGACCTGTACCGTTAGCGTCGTTGCTTCCGTCGCTCTTGCCACCCCGGCAATTCCCCCTCGGCAGATCTCCCTACTCGGTGGGCGGGCGCCCGTTCCGCAGGTACCACGCCACAGCCCCTGCTCGGGACCCAACCCCCAGCTTGCGGTAGATATGCTCGAGGTGGTGGCCAACCGTCGACTCTTTGATCCCAAGCCTGGCGGCGATATCGGCGTTGGTCAGGTCCTCAGCAACCAGCTCGAGGATCTCGCACTCGCGGGCTGTCAGGTGGGTGTCGCTTCCGGGCAACACGGAACCTCCCTGGCCCCGAATGCAGTTCAGCTTACCGGGCGCATTCTCGCAAATCCTCTCGCATCGGCGCGACGAATCGGCCTAGGCGAGTTGCGGAGAAGGCAACGCAGCCTCCGCCCCCGCCGCCTTCAACACCTCCTCGAATGACGCCAGCGCCACTTCGATCTGGTCATCGTCCGGCACCTTCGTCGTCAGGGCCTGGAGGGCGATGTTGGGGACGAACATGATTTTCACGAAGGCGTTGCCGCCGAAGCGCGCGCCGAAGCGGAGGATCTCGTAGCTCACCGCCGCAATCGGGGCGACGAGGATGACGCGTGAAGCCACGCGCACCAGCAGCCCTTCGTCCACGAGCAGGTCGAAAATGAAGAAGGTGATGAGAGCCACGATCACCACGACGAGCAGGAAGCTCGTGCCGCAGCGGGTGTGCTCCTTCGGGTACTTGCGGATGTACTCGATCGTCAGGGGGTCGCCGGCCTCGTAGGCGTGGATCGTCATGTGCTCGGCGCCGTGGTACTGGAACACGCGCCGGATCTCCGGCATCAGGCTGATCAGGGCGATGTAGCCGACGAACATCCCCAGCCGGACCACACCTTCGACAAGGACCACGAGCCAGCGAGGCGCCCCCGCAAAGTCGAGCAGGTGGGCAAGCAGGATAGGCGCCGCAAAGAAGATCCCGATCGCGAAGACCAGCGCCACGGCCATCGTCCCCCAGAACAGCTTCTCCGGGAACTCCGCGGGCTGGCCTTCGTCGTCGTCTTCCTCCATGACCACGCGGGAGGAGAAGGTGAGGGCGCGCATCCCCAGGCTCAGTGTCTCCCAGAGCACAAGGACGCCCCGTAGCAGGGGGACCTTGCGCGCGTTCCCTGTGTAGAGCCCGGTGAGTTTCTCCGAGTGGCGGACGATGTGCCCCTTCGGGTGCCGGACCGCGACGGCCATATGCTCGGGCCCGCGGATCATCACGCCTTCCATCACGGCCTGGCCGCCGTAGTAGACATCTGGCCGGGGAGCTGGTGTTTCTGGCATTGGCTAAAAGAGAAAGGGCGCCGGTTCGGCGCCCTCTCGTGATTCCTGTTCTTTTTCTGGTTACTGCTGCGATGGTCGGCCGAAGCGCCGGTTAAAGCGTTCCACGCGACCCGCAGTGTCCACGATACGCTGCTCGCCCGTAAAGAACGGGTGGCAGGCGTTGCAAACGTCAAGGTGCATCTCGTCCCGTGTAGCGCGCGTCTCGATCACGTTGCCGCAGCTGCAGCGGATGTGCGCTGCTTCGTACTTGGGGTGAATACCCGTCTTCATCGCTATGCCTCCTGGGCGTCCGGATAGACGCCAACCTTCTTCCGCCGCCCCTTAGCGAAGGGGGCAAACTTCACCTTGCCGTCGATCAGCGAAAAGATGGTGTAATCCTTGCCGAGGCCAACATTCTCCCCCGGGTGGAAGCGGGTGCCCCGCTGCCGAAGGATGATTGTGCCGGGCGTCACCACCTCGCCGTCGAAGCGCTTCACACCGAGCCGCTGGCTATTGCTATCGCGGCCGTTCTTGGAACTGCCCATGCCCTTTTTGTGTGCCATGGCCTTATCCCTTCGTGATCGATTCCACAACCAGGCGGGTAACCGACTGGCGATGGCCCAGCGTGCGACGGTAGCGCACTTTGTTCTTGTACTTCATGAATCGGATCTTTGGTGCTTTCCCATGCTGCGTCACCCGGGCGGTGAGTTTCGCACCTTCCACGAGCGGTGAGCCGACGGTGACGTTTTCGCCGTCGAGCAGCATCAGTACTTCATAGTCCACAGAGTCGCCACTGGCGTTACCCAGGCGTCCCACTTCGAACTCCTGGCCTTCAGCAAGGCGCATTTGGCGCCCATCGGCGCGCACGATCGCTTCCACAGTCAAACTCCGCCAGTTGAAAAACGGCACTTTCAGTCTAGAAATGCGAGGCTCGTTGCGTCAACGAACCGGGTTAGCTGGCGCCGTCGCCACCGCCCTTGATATTCGCCTGGTTCCCACCTTCCCAGGCAAGCCCGGGAGCAGGTCGCGGTTCGAAGGTCGGCTTCGATTCCGCCGGCGGCTCGGTCGGCTCGCTGGGGGCCGGCTTCTTCGGCTCCATGTCCGGTGGCGGCCACGGCTCGTTCGGGTCGCTGTTCAGCAACCGCGTCAGGTCGTCGCCTTCCACCGTTTCCACTTCAAGCAACACTTTCGCGAGCTTGTCGAGCAATGCCCGGTTCTCGCGCAACGTCTGGCGCGCACGGTCCTGGGCTTCCTCGATCAGCTTCCGGATTTCGTCGTCGATGTCTTCGGCGACCTTCTCGCTGTAGTTTCGCTGCTCGGAGATCTCGCGTCCGAGGAAGATCATCTCTTCCGACTTGCCGAACGTCCGCGGGCCGAGGCGTTCGCTCATACCCCAGCGAGTGACCATCGAGCGGGCGATCCGGGTCGCTGTCTCAATGTCGTTCGAAGGGCCGGTCGAGGCCTCGTTGAAGATCATCTCCTCTGCCGCATGGCCACCGAGGGCGGTCGCGAGCTGGTCGCGGAACATCGTCGGTGTGCGGTAGTGCGACTCTTCATCGGGCAGGAAGCGGGTGTAACCGCCGGCCATGCCGCGCGAGACAATCGTGATTTTGTGAGGCGGGTCGTGCTTTGCCATCAGGTGACCAACCACGGCGTGACCGCCTTCGTGGTAGGCCGTCACGCGGCGCTCCCGCTCGGACATCACGCGGCTCTTCCGCTCAGGGCCGGCGATAACGCGATCCACGGCCTCTTCGAACTCGGCCATCGTGATGATCTTCTTGTTTCGCCGGGCGGCGAGGATCGCTGCCTCGTTCACGAGGTTCGCGAGGTCGGCGCCGCTGAATCCAGGCGTCGACTTGGCGAGGATGGAGTTCTTCACGTCGGGAGCCACCGGCTTGCCCTTCGTGTGCACATCGAGGATCGCCTCGCGGCCTTTGACGTCCGGCCCGTCGAGGATGACCTTGCGGTCGAAGCGCCCCGGCCGCATGAGGGCAGGGTCGAGGATGTCAGGCCGGTTGGTCGCGGCGATGATGATGACGTTTGTTCCCGTATCGAAGCCGTCCATCTCGACAAGGATCTGGTTCAGCGTCTGCTCGCGCTCGTCGTGGCTGCCGCCAAGACCGGCGCCGCGTTGACGTCCAACAGCGTCGATTTCGTCGATGAAGACAATGCAAGGCGCATTCTTCTTGGCCTGGTCGAAGAGGTCGCGGACCCGGCTGGCGCCGACACCCACGAACATCTCGACGAATTCGGAACCAGAGATGCTAAAGAAGGGGACGCCAGCTTCGCCGGCGACAGCCCGCGAAAGCAGCGTCTTACCAGTACCGGGAGGGCCCACGAGGAGTACGCCCTTTGGGATTCGGGCCCCGAGGGCGGCGAACTTTTCCGGGTACTTGAGGAACTCGACGACCTCGACAAGTTCCTCCTTTGCTTCGTCGCACCCGGCCACGTCGGCGAAGGTCACCGTGACCTTGGTGCCGGTGAAGAGCCGCGCCCGGCTCTTGCCGAAGCTCATGGCCTGCGAGTTGGAGCCCTGGGCCTGCCGCATGATCAGGAGCAGGAAGGCGCCGAACAACAGGAACGGCAGCAGGTTCAGTAGCAGGCTGAAGAGCGGGCCGAGACCGCCGCCGGACTTGTACTCAAGGAGGACGCTCGGGCTCTCGCTTGTCGGGCCGTCGATGCTGATCCCGCGCTCGCGGAGGTCATTCTCGATGACCGAGTTAGGCCCGATCTTGGCCTTCTTGACGACTTCCTTGCCATTGGCGTCTGGATTGCGATACGTCGCTTCCAGCTCGTCGCCGTTGACGCTAATCTTGTCGAGCTCGTTGTTCTGGGCAGCGGCGATGATCTCGCCGTAGGCGACCGTCTCTTTGCTATCGCCGCCAGAGAAGAAGGCGAACCCAATCGCGATGGCCGCGACCAGGATCAGCAGATAGATGAAGCTGTTTCGTAGCCAGCGGGAGTACAATCAAATCTCTCCAATGGTGCGCCGTCGGCTTCACACCTCGTGCGAGTATAGCAGACCGTCCCGGCCCTCCCGGGCGCGTTTGTAAGCGAGCATTCACCCCGCGAGGGCACTCTTGACCATCATCGGCGACTGGTGCCCGGTTCCTCACCCAACAGCAGCACGAACGCTCCCCGCTGGTAGACTCGGGCGACGCTCTGGCGTGCACGCCATGAGCACCTCGCTGTCACAGAAAGGATCGTCTTCATGAAGCTTGCCTTTGTTGGCGGCACCGGCCCCGAAGGCCTGGGACTGGCGATGCGTATGGCTGCCGCCGGACACGAGATTGCGATTGGCTCCCGTTCTGCCGAGCGTGGCGAAGAGGGCGCCGCGAAGGTCCGGGATGCCGTTGCCGGGGCGATCGCTTCCGGCGGCGAGAATGCTGCCGTCGTTCGCAGTGCTGACGTGGTCCTCCTCACGTTTCCCTACTCGGGGCAGGAAGCGACGCTTGCCGGGATCGCCGGGTTACTCAGCGACAAGATTGTCTGCAACGTGGTCGCGCCTCTCGAGTTCCAGAAAGGAGTCGGCGCCGTCTCGATCGATGTACCCGGCGGGAGTGCTGCTCAGGAAGCCGCCACCCAGCTCCCCGGCGCCCGCGTCGTCTCTGCCTTCCAGAACCTGGCCGCGGAGAAGCTGATGCAGCTCGACCACCCGGTTGATGCCGATGTCCTCGTTTGCGGCCGCGACGCCGAAGCGAAGGAAGTCGTGATTGGACTTGCCAACCAGATCGAAGGCGTTCGCGGCCTCGATGGCGGCGGGCTCTCGCAGAGCCGCTACGTCGAGATGCTGACTTCGCTGCTGATCAACATGAACCGCCGCTACAAGACGCAGACCGGCATTCGCATCGTCGGGATCGACTAGTCATGGCCCTCACGATCTTTGGTGTCCCCGGCCTGCCGGAAATCGAGGCGGGCTCCGACCTTGCCGCGATGATCGCCGAGGCCGCTTCCGCCGACGGCAATTCCCTCGCCGACGGAGACGTTGTCGCCATCACTTCGAAGGTTGTTTCGAAGGCGGAGGGTCGCACCGTCGACCTCACCACGGTCCAGGTGTCGCCGTTCGTCAAGCAGTACAGCGAAACATGGGAAAAGGACCCCCGTGTCATCGAACTCGTTCTCCAGGAGTCGAGACGGGTCGTGCGTCAGGTGGGCCCGGTCCTTATTACAGAAACCAAACACGGCTTCGTTTGCGCCAATAGCGGTGTCGACCAATCCAGTTCGGGCGGTCACGACCGCGCCGTGCTCCTCCCTGTCGATCCCGATGCCAGCGCCCGCCGCTTTCGCGCGCGATTCAGAGAGCTTGGGGCCGATGTGGCGGTGATCGTCACCGACACCTTCGGGCGTCCCTGGCGCGAGGCTCAGACGGACATCGCGATCGGCATCGCCGGCATGGACCCGGTCATCAGCTACATCGGCCAGGTCGATCCCCACGGGCACGAGTTTCGCGTCCAGGCCGTCTGTGCGGCCGACGAACTCGCCGCCGCCGCTGAACTGGTGAAGGGAAACGTCAGCCGCGTCCCCGTTGGCGTAATTCGCGGCTTTCCCTGGACCCCGGTAGAAGATGCAAGCATGCAATCGATCATTCGCGACAGCCAGAACGACCTCTTCCGCTAATGTCCGGCGAGGCGATCACTGTCTACGCTCGGCTGCTCCGCCCCGGCGGAAGGCTTCCCCACCGTGCAACGGAGCACTCCAGCGGTTACGACATCTATGCCGCCCTCGAGGACGGTCCCGTTACCGTGGGCCAGCATCCGGTCGTCATCCCAACAGGCGTCGCCCTCGAAGTGCCCCCTGGATATGACGCTCAGTTCCGCCCCCGGAGCGGACTTGCGGCGAAGGGCGTTCTAGCGACATTCGGCACTCTCGATGCCGACTACCGCGGCGAGATTAAGATCACTCTCTACACGACGGCTCCCGATATCACCCACACCATCCGGGATGGCGACCGCATCGCGCAGCTTGTGATCAACCACCTCGTCGAAGGCCGGTTCGAACTGGTCGAAGAGCTATCAGCATCGACCCGGGGCGAGGGCGGCCATGGGAGTACCGGCCGGTGACCTACCTCTACGTGATGGCCGGTGCTGCTGCCGGGGCCCCGCTCCGCTACTTTGCCGCCGCCCATGTCCAGGGTTGGACGAATTGGAACTTCCCCACCGGCACGATGTTCGTGAACCTCACCGGCTGCCTGCTCATCGGCTTTATCGCCACGCTCGCCGAAGAGCGCGACTTCATCAGCCGCGATGCCCGGCTTCTGCTCATCACTGGCTTTCTTGGCTCTTACACAACCTTTAGCGCCTTCGGCTACGAGACATTCGAACTGCTGCGGGCGAACTACGTTGCGCGGGCCGGGTTCAATGTGGCGCTCAGTTGTACCGTTGGTGTCATGGCGGCGTGGGTGGGAATGGCCCTCGCCCGCTTCGGAGACTAGCAAGGCGCATTGGCGATAGCCCGGCCGCCGCGTATTCTAAATTGGTTACGCCCTTCACAAGGACTGGATCGCTATGGCCTACGAACTTGATACGCTCACCGAAACGCAAGCTGTTGAGCGCCCGGATTTCGCCAGTGGCGATACCGTCCGCGTGCACGCCAAGGTCGTCGAGGGCACGCGCGAACGCATCCAGGTCTTCGAAGGCGTTGTCATCCGCAAGCGCAACAAGGGCATCGTCTCGAATTTCACCGTTCGCAAGATCGCAAGCGGTGTCGGTGTCGAGCGCACATTCCCCCTGAACAGCCCGCGCGTCGACAAGATTGAGGTCCTGCGCCACGGCAAGGTCCGCCGTAAGAACCTCTACTACCTCCGCGGCTTGACCGGCAAGGCTGCCCGTATCAAGGAGCGCCGCGTCGGCGCCTAGCGGCCCTTTCATTCCACCGAGGCGATAACGGGGTAGAGCCCCTGGCCACCGCGTGTCATCTCCAGCTCGGCGCCCGGGACGGCTGCGTTCACAGCCTGCGCCAACTCGTTTCGCAGATGCTCGCTGAGCTCAAGGCCCGTGTAGACCGTGATGGTTGAGCCATCGGCGGCAGCAGTTTCGGCGAGGCCGGCAACGAGGCCATCCGCGAGCGTTCTCGCCGCCGCGACAGCTTTGCCATCCACGAGTACGACGACCTCACCCTTCTTGATTGCCACTCCGTCTGCCGTTCGGGAGACAGTCGCCACGGTGCATTCAATGGTCTGTACGGCGGTAGCACTCTCAGTCAGAACTTCGAGGATCTCCTCGTGGTCGCGGTCACCGTCGAAAGCGACCGCCGCCGCCAGCCCCTGGGGGATTGAGACGGTTGGTACAACGACGGCATTACCTTCCCAGAGGTCAGCGGCTTGCCGCGCAACCGGCACGATGTCCTTGTGATTCGGTAACAGGTACACAGGATTCGCCGGGACGGACTCGAGAGCGGCGACGAGCTGCTGGACGGACGGCCGCTGCCCCGGCTGGTATCGCAACACGTTGGCGCCCAGGCTCCGAAACACGTCCTCGAATCCATCGCCCTCGCAGATCGCCAGCAGTCCCGGGCCGGAAGCAGCCGCCTGGCGCGCACGCATGGCAACGTTCTGGCGCCCCATGTCCTCAACCTTCACAGCCGAGACTGAGCCCCAGCCTCGCGCACTCTCGATCAGTGCCTCGGGCTCGTCGGTGTGGACATGCACCCTCACCAGTTGTCGATCGCCAACCACGATCACCGAGCGATTGCCGTCTGCTTCGACGCGCGTCCGTATAGCGCCGGGATGGAGTGGTCCTGCGGCCGCCTCGACGAGGAACTCCGTGCAAAAGCCGTACTCCTCGCCGTGGTCGACGAGGCGAGCCAGGGGCGCGTCGGCGAGGGACACATCCGCCAGTGGCTCGCCGGCAATCGTCGCGACGATCGCTCGCAAAATCGCGCAGATCCCCTCGCCTCCGGCATCCGTGACGCCTGCCTCCCGGAGCCGGTCGAGCTGGTCGATAGTCTTTCGCTCGGCATCTTCGGCGCCTCTAAGGGCAGTCCGCAGCACGTCCAGGACGTCGCCGCCCTCGGCAGCCTCCGCAGCTGCCCGCAGCACGGTGAGCATGGTGCCTTCTTGTGGTTGGGACATCGATGCGTAGGCGGCATCCGCGGCTCCCTCTAGCCCGACCTTCACGTCCGCTGCCCCCAGGACCGTGGGGCTGCCTTCCAGGGCCGCAAGGCCGCGCAACGCCTGCGAAAGGATCACACCTGAGTTGCCACGGGCGCCGTAGAGCGCACCCCTGGCTACTGCCTTCAGGACCAGGGCCGCGCTCGATTCGTCATTGATGGCCGCGACGGCTGCACGGAATGTCGCCGCCATGTTGCTGCCCGTATCGCCGTCCGGCACCGGGTAGACGTTGATTGCGTCGATCGAAGCGGCCGCAGCCGCAAGGTGGTCGGCGGCTGCCCGGAGCGCTCTTGCGAGGTCCGTGCCTGATAGACCCGCACTCACCGAATGGACGCCTCTTCACCCATACGGAAGCAGGGTGCTACGATGAATTCCCGATATTCGAACCGAAGGAATTTCCGCCCATGGCCAGTGGCGCGTGTGACGTTTGCAACAAGACCACCCAGTTTGGGCGGCATATTCGCCATACCCACGGTGGACGCTGGGAGCGCAAGGCGACGAAGAAGAGCCGCCTGTTCCGCCCGAACATCAACAAGCAGCGCGTCTTCGTTGACGGCGGCTGGCAGCGCCTGAACATTTGTACTCGCTGCCTGCGCACCCTCTCGAAGTCTGCCTGACGAACCCATCAGCCCTGGCTTTTGAGAGCCGCACGAAGCCCGGCGAGATTTTCCGCCGGGCTCGACTTTGCATTGAAGACGCTGCTCCCGCAAACAAGGATTGACGCACCGGCTGTCGCGCAAGCGTGCGCGTTCTCAAGCTTCACGCCCCCATCGATCATCAGGTCCGCAGAGGACTTGATCGCGTCCAGGCGTTCACGAATTCGGCGCACCTTCTCAAGTTGAGCCGGGATCATCTGTTGGCCGCCCCAGCCGGGATTGATCGTCATCACCATCACCTGGTCGACATCGCCAAGTGACTCCTCGATCGCGCTGACGGGCGTTCCAGGGTTGATGCAGACGCCCGCCCGCTTCCCTGCCTTGTGAATCACGTCCAGCGTCCGGTTGATGTGCGGCGAGACCTCGATATGGACGTTCATCGTGTCTACCACGTCGGCGAACGCTTCGATGTGCCGTTCGGGCTCCACCACCATCAGGTGAAGGTCGAAGGGCAGCGCTGTGACCTTCCGCAGCGTTTCGACGACGGTCCGGCCGAACGTGATCACCGGCACGAAGCGGCCGTCCATCACGTCGAGGTGAAGCAGGTCCGCCCCGCCCTTCTCCGCTGCTTTGACCTCGTCGGCCAGGCGTCCGAAGTCGGCAGTAAGGATCGATGGCGCCAGCCGGACCTGTGACATGCGAGTCATTGTACCGTTCGCGCTGGTTATACTTGAACGCCTATACAATTGAGCAGATCTGATGGCCGTTCGCATCGTCACCGATTCCACCTGCGACCTTCCTGCCGACCTTGTGGCCGAGCATGGCATCACGGTCGTCCCCCTCACCATTGAGTTTGGCTCGGAGTCGCTCAGGGACGGCGTCGACATCACCGCCGCAGAGTTCTACCGGCGCCTCGCGACGTCGACCGAGCTACCACGCACCAGCCAGCCTTCGTTAGAAGCATTTCGCACCGCCTACGACTCGCTGAACGCCGCTGATGGCATCGTCTCCATTCATATCTCGTCGAAGCTTTCCGGCACGCTTAACAGTGCTATGCAGGGCGCCGCTGCCCGCGACGGTGGTCCGCCGGTCGAGTTTGTGGACTCCCGCTTCGTCGCCGCCGGGCTTGGGGCAATCGTCCTCGAAGCGTCGCGAGTGGCGCGGGCGGGTGCGGATGCTGCGGTCGTCGCCGCGGCCGCCCGCGAGGCAATTGCCCGTGTCGATGTCGTCGCTGCCGTTGACACGCTCGACTACCTCCAGCGCGGTGGCCGCATCGGCCGGGCGAGTAAGTGGCTTGGTACGATGTTGAGCGTCAAACCGCTCGTCTCCGTTGTCGATGGCGAGGTCGTTCCCTTCGCACGAGTCCGCACCCGGGCAAAGGCGATCGACCGCCTGGTGGAGTTCGCGGCTACCCAACGGGGCGCGCCGCTGATGTTCGTCGCCGGAACGGGTGCCCCGGATGCCACGGCGGCTCTTGTCGAACGGTTGCGGCCGAAACTCCTCGGCACGCGCTTCATCGAGGGAGACCTTGGCCCTGCTGTGGGCGTCCATGTCGGACCGGGTGCCCTTGGCGTCTGCCCGGTGAGGGCACGGACGTGACAGCGGGCCTGGCCGAATCGGCAAGGCTACGGCGCGTGCTCGAGAAGGAGCTATCGGAAGGCTGCCGCGACCAGGTAGTAGTTGGCGGCCTCGATCGCCTCTTCATCCAGGCCACGGAGGACGGCCATATCGAGGCTGCATCCCGCCTGAAGGCGCTGATCGAAAGGCTCCCCAACGGCGGTTACCGCGAACTTCCGCATACCGCCAGAAAACAATGGCTCTCTCGCGCTATCGAGACCCTGCCCGTTCAGCAGGCCGTTGCCCGGTCGGCTCCGGGTCGTAGCCGCTCAAGCGCAGCCCCGCCGCCACGCCGGCCGGCAGAACCGGCTGATCCCGTCACCCGGATCCAGGGGATCCGCGGCGCGACCGCCACGAAGCTGGCCAAACTCGGCATTGAGACGCTCGGCGACGCCGCGATCTACTACCCACGGCGTTTCAACGACTTCACCGACGTCCGCACCATCGCCGAGCTCACCGCCTCCGCCGACGTCCAGACGCTCGTCGCCACGATTGAGTCCGCGAAGGTCCAGCGGTTTGGGCGCCGTTTTGGCGGTACGGAGGCCGTTCTGCGTGACGCCAGTGGCACGCTGAAGGTGGTCTGGTTCAACATGCCGTTTGTGGCCAAGGCCCTGAAAGAGGGCGAGAAGATCGTCGTCTCCGGCCGCATTCGCCACTACCGTGGCCGCCTCCAGATGGACAACCCCGAGTGGGAGCCGTTCGACGAGTCGATGGCCGCGGGTCGTCTTGTCCCCGTCTATTCCGCGACCCAGGGCATCGGACAGCGCACGATCCGGCGGGTCGTCCAGACGGCCGTGAAGGCGGTGGCCGCCAAACTCGTCGATCCACTGCCTGAGCGCTGGCAGAAGCTCGAAGGCTACGACCCGCTAGCCCAGACGCTGACGACGTACCACCAGCCAGCCAACTGGGGCATTGCGGAACGCGCCCGCAAACAGCTCGCGATGCGCGAGTTCCTCGCCATCCAGGCTGCTGTCCTCATGCGGCGGGCTGAATGGCAGGAGGGTCAAGCCGCGCCCGCCCTCGAATACCGCGAGGACGTTCGCCCTTACCTGGACTCGCTGCCCTTCCGTCTCACGGGCTCACAGACAGACGCGCTGGACGACATCCTCCATGACATCCGCGGTCCTCGCCCGATGCTCCGACTCCTGCAGGGCGATGTCGGTAGCGGCAAGACCGTCGTCGCGATCGCCGCCATGCTCGCTGCCGTGCGCAATGGCTACCAGGCGGTCCTTATGGCCCCCACTGAAATCCTCGCCGAGCAGCACTACCGCACCCTGACCGGCATCCTCGGCGGCGAAGGTGCCCTGGAATTCGTCTTCGCACCGGCCTGGTTCCCACGGCCATTGCGGGTGCTCCTCCTCACGGGCTCGCTCTCCGCCGCTGAGAAGCGCCAGGTGCGTGGCGACACCGCGAACGAAGGCGCCGACATCGTCATCGGCACCCATGCGCTGCTCGAGGACGACGTCGAGATCCCGCGCCTTGGACTTGCCGTGATCGACGAACAACATCGTTTCGGCGTCCTTCAACGGGCAAAGCTGCGCCAGAAGGGTGCCAACCCCCATCTCCTCGTGATGACCGCCACGCCGATTCCCCGCACGCTCGCCCTCACGGTCTACGGCGATCTCGAAGTCACCACAATCGATGAGCTGCCGCCCGGTCGCAAGCCGATCGAGACGACCTGGGTGACCCCGCTAGAGCGAGAGTTTGCCTATGCCGCCGTGCGTCAGCGACTTGCCCGGGGCGAGCAGGCGTTCGTCATCTGCCCGCTGGTCGAGGAGTCGGACGTCCTCGACGCTCGTTCGGCGGAGGAGGAGTACGAACGCCTCCGGCATGGCCCCTTCGCCGATTTCAATGTCGACCTCCTCCACGGGAGGATGTCAGGCCGCGACAAGGACGCCATCATGTCGCGCTTCTCTGCCGGCGAATCCGACCTGCTCGTCTCAACCAGCGTCATCGAAGTGGGCATCGACGTCCCCAACGCGACGACGGTGATTATCGAAGGTGCCGAGCGATTTGGCCTCAGCCAGCTGCACCAGTTCAGGGGCCGCGTCGGCCGTTCCGACAAGCAGAGCTACTGTCTCCTCTTCAGCACCGACGAGGAACCGGGACCCGACGCCCAGACCCGCCTTCGTGCCATGGAGAGCAGCAACGATGGCTTCCAGCTCGCGGAAGTCGACCTCGAACTGCGGGGCGAGGGCGAGGTCTGGGGTCGGGTGCAGGCGGGCGCCAACTCCATGCTCCGGGTCGCTCGCCTCACCGACAGGGACCTGCTCTACCGCGCCCGCGCCATCGCCACCGATATCCTTGCCGAGGATCCACACCTCGAGGCGCCGGCGAACGCCGCCCTCCTCCACTCGGCCAAACCGTTCCTCGAAAAAGCAACAGAGGCGAATTAGTACTTTGTAAGGAAGAAGTACCTCCCGATTCCATCATCTCGTACTGCTCCCCCTTCTCCCGCGAGAGTCGGGAGAAGGGGCTGGGGGATGAGGGCCCCGCCCCATGGCATCGCCCCCGGAATCCCAGCTGGCCCCTATGCCTGGCGGTATGCCCGGTGCCGCATCACGATGCTTTGCAGGATCCCCAGCGAGACGAAGAGGCTCACGAGCGAGCTTCCCCCCTGGCTCACGAAGGGCAGCGGGATACCGGTGACCGGGAAGAGGCTGAGATTCACAGCGAGGTTGATGAACGCCTGCATCAAGATCAGGATGACGATCCCGACCGCGATGAGCTGACCCGCCGGATCGCCGGCAAGTCCAGCGACCCGAATGGCGCGCCAGAGCAAAACGACGAACAGTGCGAAGAGCGCTAGCGCGCCGGCGAACCCAAACTCCTCCGCAAGGACGCTAAAGACGAAGTCCTTCGTGGGCACCTTGAGGTACTCCAGCTGCGTCTGGTCACCGTTCCGTAGCCCCTTGCCCCATACACCGCCTGAGCCGATCGCGAGCTCAGACTGGATGTTGTTGTAACCGGCGCCCAGCCCACCCTGGTCCTCGTAGGGGTCGAACAGGACCGAGATCCGTTCGACCTGGTAGTCGGCCACGGCAAACGCCCAGACGAACGGCAGCGCCGCCACGAATAGGGCTCCCAGGACGATGAGGTGATTCCGGTTGACGCCCGCCACCGTCACCATCCCCAGCCAGATCGCACCGAACACAATGCTCGTCCCGAGGTCCGGTTCGATGAACACGAGCCCGGCGACCGGCAGGACGATGGCGAGCGAGATCATGAGCGAGCGGAGGTCCCGGGCGTCGCCGCCGCGGTCCTGGAAGTAGCGGGCCATGGCGACGATCGTGGCGAGCTTGGCGAACTCACTGGGCTGCACCTGGATAGGCCCGACGTTGAACCACCTCGTGGACCCGAACTGCGTCTGTCCAATCAAGAGGATGCCGATGAGAGAAACTATCGAGATCGCGTAGAGCAGCCACCAGTAGTGCGTCAGGTGGTGATAATCGAACCGCGACGCCACGAGCATTCCGCAGATCCCCAGGGCCGCGAACATCACCTGGCGCATGACAGGGTTGTTGATGCTCGCAGTCGGGCCGCTGTAGGTCGATGACGATCCGCTATAGATGAGGATGAAGCCGATCAACACGAGCCCGATCGCCGGCAGCACGAGCAACACATCGAAGCGTTCCCATCCGCGGAGGGCGCCGGCCGTCGCCGGGGAGCGGAGTGTGGCCCGTGGATAGGTCGCGCTCATTTGTTGGCCACGTGCGCGTCGTAGTACTCGAGGATTCGTTTGGCGATCGGGGCCGCGTCGTTACCACCGATGCCGAGGTCGAAGTACACAGTGACCGCCACTTGTGGGTCGTCGTACGGGTAGAAGCCCGTGAACCAGGCGTGCTCGTCGACCGTGCCGTCCGGCAGCACGAACTCCGAGGTGCCCGTCTTGCCGGCGATATCGATCTGATTCGAGGACGCCAGGAGGCCAGCGCCATACTGCACGGACTTGTGCATCCCGATGCGGACATCGGACAGGTTCTTTTCTGACACCGGGACCTGGTCGTACTGCGTCGGGATTTCGCGCACGACATCTCCCTCCGGGGAAAGGATGGCGTTCACGACGTGGGGGGTGAGCACTTTCCCCCCATTGGCCACGGCCGACGTCATCACCGCGATCTGGAGCGGTGTCGCAAGGTCGTCGCCCTGCCCGACAGCGCTGAAGCAGGTGTCGGCGTGGTACCAGTCCTGGTCCTCCGGGTTGAAGATGCTGAGGTCACTTCGTGACTCACGTTTCCACTCTGGCGTGGGGACAATTCCCGCCGCTTCGCCCGGGATGTCGATGCCGGTGAGCCGTCCAAGCCCGAACGAACGCGCATAGAACGCGAGCAACCTCGCCGAATCGTAGATGTCGTCACCGAGCCCCTTAATTCCTTCGTCAGGGAAACCACAGGAGATCTGGAACATGAAGAGGTTCGAGGACCAGGCGATGGCGTCATAGAAATCGATCAGGCCGTGGGCACGCCAGTCGTAATAGGCATACACAACGCCGTTTTCGCCTACGAACTCCTTCACCACGGATGGGATATTGCGCGTGGTGTTCGGGGTCGCGTTCCCTTCCTGAAGGGCGGCAGCGGCAGTAATGAGCTTGAATGTCGAGCCCGGGGCTGCCGGATTGATCGCCTGGTTGAGCAGTGGTTTGCGGGGGTCATCGAGCAGAGCGAGGTACTCGCCCGAGCGCTCGCGCAGGTCGCCAAAGATGTTGTTGTCCCAGTCCGGGATCGAGACCATGGAGAGGATCTCACCGGTGTGGACATCCATCACCACGGCGGCGGCTTTCGTAGCGCGGTAGGAAGGCGACGCCATCACCTTCGTGAGGGTGTCCGCGACGTAGTTCTGGAGGTCGGCATCGATCGAAAGCCGAAGGCTGTTCCCTGGCGTCGGCGGATTGGTACCGAGCACGTTCACCAGGTTCCCGTAGGCATCGACCTCGTTCGCACTGACGCCGGCGCTTCCTCGAAGGTCCTTTTCGTACCACAACTCCACGCCCGTCTTCCCCACCGGCTGGTTGAACTCATACCCCTCGTGCTGGTAGCGGGCCCACTCCTCCGCCGTTTGCGGTCCGATGTAGCCAAGGATGGCGCTGAAGGCATTGCCACCGGTGTAATTGCGGCCGGGCGACACGGTGAGCGTCACGCCCGGCATGTCGACCTCCGCCTCTGAGAGCATCAGCGCCTCGTCCTGGCTCAGGTTTGTCTTCACGTTGATCGCCTGGTTTCCGATGTCGTCCGCTTCCGCCGCCCGGACCTGAGAATCGAGCGCCAGCGCCGAGACGCCGAGCATGTTCTCGAGGTGCCCGTAGATCGCCCAGCGCTGGTCCTGCCAGTCGTCAGCCGTGCTGGCGTCGGGAAGGAAGTCCGGGACCAGGGTCGCCGTGTACACGCCCACGTTCTGGACGAGCGGCTGGCCGTTGCGGTCGTAGATGAGCCCACGGGCGGGGAGGATCTGCTGCGATTGAATGTGGTTGTCGGTGGCACGCTGTCGGTATTCGGCGCCGTGGACGATCTGCATATTCGCCAGCCGCAGCGTTAGCAACCCAAAGGCGACGAGCACGGCGATCTTCAGGACACCGAGGTGCCCGTGCGGCCGTGATTGTGCGGGGCCTCGATCGGGGGGTCGCGGGTCCAGCGTCATGAAATCAGTACCGGGCGGCGTTGAGACTCAACGCCCGTTGTTCGGATCCTACGAGCCGGAGTACGAGAGAGGCGACCATCAGTAAAGCAAGATCGAGGAAAGCCCCGGCCAAGAGCACATCGACAATCAGCGTTCCCAAAGCGACGTCGGCACCCTGGAGCATCGCCGCCAGCGCAAGAACGAATCGCGCCCAGCCTCCGGCGGCGACGAATGCGCCGGCGACGATCGTGAGCCGCGTAACGGGTAGCCGGAGGTCGTCCAGCCAGGCCGGGAGTACCACCAGCGGAAGGAACGCGACCAGCATCAGTCCCGGTCCTCGGCCCGTGGCAAAGGCCAGGAGAATGGCTGCCGCGGGCGTGGCGACCATTGCCGGTCGCGGCCCTTCCAGGAGCAGCACCAGCAACACATAGAGCAGGACGAATTGGAACTCGGCCCCGGCGAAGCGAAAGAGCGGCGCGATGCTCACCTGTGCTGCCACCGCGAAGACGAGCAGGACCGAGTAGATGAGCTCTCGCATCAGTTGAGGTCCAATCGCTGCGTCTGGAAGCTCGTCAGCACCTGGACAATTTCGAGCGTGCCCATTCGGACGAGCGGTTCCACCTTCACCGTCCGCGAGATGTCCTGCGGCGTTCCCGAGACTTCTGTGACCGTGCCGATGGTTCGGCCCGGTGGATAGTTCCCGCCGATACCGCTGCTCACGATGGTGTCGCCAACGTTGACGTTGCCCTGGGTCAGGTCGAAGCTCAGCGAGCGGTCGGCATGTCCGCTCACGCTGCCGTTCACCTGCGACTCAAGCACCTGTCCGTTGACTTTGCTCGAGGCATCCGTGATCAGGCGCACCCACGAGTAGTCGTCGTTGACGTCGACGACGGTACCAACGAGCGAAAGGCCCGAGGAAAACACCACCATGCCCGTCTTAACGCCGGCGGCCGTGCCCTGGTCGATCAGGACGCGGTCGGTAAAGGGAGAGCTGTCGTGGGCGACGACCTGCGCGACCACGTAGGTGTCATCCTCACTCGAGCTGATCCCGAGCGCCTTCTGCAGGTCAGGAATCTGGGCGTTCTCCTGTTGGAGTTCGACGATCTGGTTGCGCAGGGTCTCGTTCTCCAGGCGGAGCGCGTTGTTCTCCGCCCGGATGTCGTTAAACCCTCCGGCGTCGGAGAGGACATTTGCGACCGGCCGAAACGTTGTGCTGAGACCCTTCTCGAGCGGGGCTGAGACGCGCAGGAATACGCCCTCGAAGGGCTGCAGGATACCGGCCTGACCGGCGAGCAGGAGGAACACAGCCAGCGAGAGCATCGCCGCGATCCACCACCCGTAGCGCGAGACAACCAGCATCGATTCCCCCGAAACCTAGCGTTAGCGGCGACCTCGCCTCGATGCAAGTTGGGATTGAACCTTTGCCAACATTTCTTGCTCTTCCAGCACCTCGCCCGCACCCCGCACCACACAAAGCAAGGGATCCTCTGCCACGTAGACCGGGAACCGCGTCTCCTGGCTCAACCGGCGGTCGAGCCCCCGCAGCTGGGCCCCGCCACCGGCGAGGGCGATGCCATGAGCCATCAGGTCGCTTACCAGCTCCGGCGGTGTGATTTCGATCGAGGATCGCACCGCCTCGACGATCGCACTGATCGAGCCGGCCAGTGCATCGCGGATTTCCACGGTGCTCACTTCGACGGCCTTGGGAAGACCGCTGGCGAGGTCGCGTCCGCGAAGGACAACGTTTTCCTCCGGGTCGAGCGGTGCCGCCGACCCTGCGCTCTTCTTGATGTCCTCGGCGGTGCGCTCGCCGATGAGCAGGTTATGCACCTGACGGGCGTAGCTGATGATGTCCTGGTCCATCTCGTCGCCGGCCACGCGGATCGATGTACTGACGACCATGCCGCCGAGCGAGACGACTGCCACCTCGGTGGTGCCGCCACCGATATCGACGATCATGCAGCCCGCCGCCTCCATGACCGGGAGGCCGGCGCCGATCGCCGCGGCCATCGGTTCTTCGATCAGGTAACAGGCCCGCGCGCCGGCATTCAGTGCCGCGTCATGAACGGCCCGCTTCTCCACCTCGGTGACGCCGCTGGGCACGCCCACGACCACGCGAGGTTGGGCGAGGAAGGTCCGGTCGTGCACCGCCCGGATGAAGTAGCTGAGCATCTTCTCGGTAACTTCGAAGTCCGAGATCACGCCATCGCGCAGTGGTCGCACCGCGATGATGCTCGCCGGCGTCCGGCCCACCATTCGTTTGGCCTCATCGCCGATCGCGAGGATCCTTTTTGAGATGCGGTCGATGGCCACGACTGACGGTTCATCGATGACGATGCCGCGGCCGCGGACCATCACCAGCGTGTTGGCCGTACCGAGATCGATCGCAATGTCGTGAGACAGGAAACCGAACAGCGAGCTGAGGGGCGAAAGAAGAGCCAAGGTTTGGTCCTGGCAGGGAGATGCAACCACGCCACGGCTGGCCCCATGACGAGATTTCAGTATACCGGCAATTCGAATTCTCAGCGATTAAAGCTTAGAGAATGGTTTGTTCAGTTCTCGAAACGGCTAGGAATGGGCCTCGCTCACGATTGTGCGGAACATAAAGTACGCACAGCATCAATCGGAGACTGGTTCGGGGCTTTCCTCGGCCCGTTTCGCTTCGAGGATTGCCGGGCCCTCCTCGATGAGGCGGAGGAACTCGGCTTCGTCCAATAACACCGTCCCGAGCTTCTGCGCTTTGGCCAGTTTCGAACCGGCTTCGGCCCCCACCACGAGGGCGTCGGTCTTCTTTGTGACCGAGCTCCCAACGTGGCCCCCGAGCTGCTTGATCCGGTCCTCTGCCTGGCCTCGCGATATGGCTTCGAGCCTGCCCGTCACGACCAGCGAAAGCCCGGACAGGAGGTCGCTCGTCGCCTCCGAAATTGCGTGCGTAAAGTTCACTCCGGCGGTGCGGAGCTTCTCCACCACGGCTCTACTTTCGTCCCGGGCCGCCCACTGTTTGATGCTCGCGGCGACCGTTGGCCCGATGCCATCGAGGGCCGTGAGGTCCTCCTCGCTGGCGTCGATGACGGCGTCGAGGTTGCCGAATTCGTCCGCCAGGAGCCGCGCTGTCTCGAAGCCCACGTGGCGGATGCCGAGCGCGAACAGCACGTTGGGGAGCGGCCGCTGCTTGCTCTGCTCGATGCCGCCGAGAAGCTTTTCGGCGCTCTTGTCGCCCATCCGATCGAGCGCCGTCAGCTGCTCTTTCGTCAGCGAGTAGATGTCGGCGAAACTCTCGACCAGCCCTTCCTCGAAGAGGGTCCAGGCCATCTTTTCGCCGAGGCCCTCGATGTCCATGGCGCCCCTGCCGGCAAAGTGTTCGAGGAGCCGTATTTGCTGCGCCGGGCAGGCGGGGTTGGGACAGTAGATCGCCGCTTCGTCCCCCTGCCTCGATACCGGCGTGTGGCAGGATGGGCACTCCGTTGGCATCTCGAAGATGCGTTCATCGCCCGTGCGCAGGCTGACGACGGGCGCCACCACCTGGGGGATCACATCCCCTGCCCGCTGCACGATCACCGTGTCACCCTCGCGGATGTCCTTGCGGTGGATGTCCTGTTCGTTGTGGAGGGTGGCCATCCGGATCGTCGCACCGCCGACCACCACGGGCTCCAGTTCGGCGAACGGATTGAGGGCCCCGGTCCGGCCGACGTTGACGTGGATCTTCTTGAGCTTTGTCGTCCGCTGTTGCGGCGGATACTTGTAGGCAGTGGCCCATCGCGGCTCGCGCCCGACAACGCCGAGCCGTTCCCAGTCGCCGACGTTATCAACCTTGAGGACGACCCCGTCGATGTCGTAGTCGAGGTCCTCGCGGCGTTCGTTCCACCAGCGCACCCGCGCCAGCGCGTCGGACGCAGCGTCATGCCGCAGCGCATCCGGGTTTGTCCGTAGCCCCATCTCACCCAGCCACTGGAGGACCTCATACTGACTGTCGGGCGAAGGCCCCTCGCACCAACCCAGCTGGTAGATGTAGATCGACAGAGGTCGGCTTGCCGTGATGGCCGGGTTGAGCTGCCGCACCGATCCGGCTGCCGAGTTCCGTGGGTTTGCGTAGAGCGGCTCGCCCCGTTCCGCCCGCTCGGCATTCATCTGCTCGAAGCCACTCTTGGTCATGTAGACCTCGCCACGGACTTCAAAGCGGGTGGGCGGCGATCCCTGCAGCGCGAGCGGGATGGTGCGGATCGTGCGCAGGTTTTCGGTGATGTTCTCGCCCTGGCGGCCGTCGCCGCGGGTGGCCCCCTGGATGAAGAGTCCGTCTTCGTAGACCAGCGCGACCGCCAGGCCATCGACCTTGGGTTCCGACGTGATCGGGAACTCTTCCCGGCCGATCCGCTCTTCGACACGCCGGTGCCAGGCCATGAAACCCTCGTCGCTGAACACGTTGGCGAGGCTGAGCATCGGCAGCCGATGTTCAATGACGCCAAACGCCTCGATCGGGGCGGCGCCCGTCCGTTGCGTCGGGGAGTCCGGGGTGATCAATTCCGGGAACTGTTCCTCGAGGTCACGCAGTTCGTTGAGCAGGCTGTCGTAGACCTGGTCGCTGACCTCGGGGTCGTCGAGTACGTAATAGCGGTAGTTGTGGTAATTGAGCTGCGAGCGAAGCTCTTCGCTCCGCAGCCGCGCCTCGTACTGCGAATCGCCGGAAGCCATCAACTCGAGAGTATATCGAGGAGGTGCGCCACTTCCCTCCAGGGCTGGCACCGGGGGCGCATGTCAGGGGCTGCGGTACACTCGAACGATGGAACTGCCACCCGTACTCATCGTCGATTACGACGCTGGCAACATGCGCAGCGTTGAACGCGCGCTGGTCCATGCCGGGGCGGCCGTGACCGTCAGTGCTTACCCCGGCGACATTGACGGCGCCCAGGGCCTGGTCTTGCCCGGAGTCGGCGCCGCGGCCGACACCATGAACAAGCTCCGCGAGCGCAACCTCGTTGAACCACTGCGTGAGTACATAGCCTCGGGCCGGCCGTTCCTCGGTGTCTGCATGGGCCTCCAGGCGATGCTCACGCGCAGCGAAGAGGGCGATCAGGCGTGCATGGACATCGTGCCCGGAGTGGTCCGCCACTTTGGCCACAGCGACCTGAAGGTGCCGCATATGGGCTGGAACACTGTCACCTGGCTGCGGGACCACCGCATCACCGAAGGCATCCCCAGCGGCAGCTATTACTACTTCGTCCACAGCTTCTACCCCACCCTGGACGATGGCTCGCTGGCGCTCGGCGAAACGACGTACGGCAAGTCCTTTCCCAGCGTCATCGCACGGGACAACATCGTCCTCACCCAGTTCCATCCCGAGAAAAGCGGCGAAGCCGGGCTCCGGCTCTATCGCAACTTTGTAGAGTGGGTCGCGGACTCCGTGGAGTCTGGCGTCGCTGCTGCCAGCGCTTCGTGACGGGCTCCGTCGTGACGGCGTTTGAGGTCATCCCCGCAATCGACCTGCGCGATGGCCGTTGCGTCCGCCTCTTCCAGGGCGATTACGCCCGCGAGACCCGCTATTCCGACGACCCTGTGGCGACCGCGGCTGAATGGGAATCCCTTGGGGCGCCAAGGCTCCACGTCGTCGACCTGGATGGCGCCCGTGCCGGCCGGCCGGTGAATCACGCAGTGATGGCCGCCATCGCCGAGAAAGTGGCTGTTCCGATCGAGGTCTCCGGTGGTCTTCGCAGCCTCGACGATATTGCCGCCGCTGTTGCCTATGGCGCTCAACGCATCCAGCTGGGCAGCGCCGCCGTGCGCGACCCCGCAATGCTCGGCGCCGCCCTCGCCCGCTACGGCGACGCGATCTGCGTTTCGATCGACGCCCGTGATGGTCGCGTGGCCACGGACGGTTGGGAAAGGGCGACCAACATCGACGCTGTCGACTTCGCCCACCAGATGGCAGACCTCGGCGTCGCGCGCGTCATGGTCACCGACATCTCACGGGACAGCACGCTGACTGGACCCAACGTTGAGCTGCTCGCCCGTCTCGTCGAAGAGCTGGAGATTCCGGTCGTAGCCTCCGGCGGCGTCTCTGCAGTTGACGACCTGTCCCGCCTCGCCCAAGCGGGCTGCGAGGGGGCGATCGTCGGGAAGGCGCTCTACGAAAGGGCCTTCACCCTGCCGGAAGCGCTTGCCGCAGTCCGAGGATTGCCATGCTGACGAAACGGATCATCCCCTGTTTCGATGTCGACCAGGGCCGCGTGGTCAAGGGTGTCTCGTTCGTCGAGCTGCGCGACGCAGGTGATCCTGTGGAACTCGCCCGCGTGTACGACGCCCAGGGCGCGGATGAACTCGTCTTTCTCGACATCACGGCCAGCTCGGACAACCGTTCGACCGTGGTGGATATGGTTGCCCGCACCGCCGACCAGGTGTTCATTCCGTTCACCGTCGGCGGCGGCATCCGGTCCACGGTCGACATGAAGGTGATGCTCGAAAACGGCGCCGACAAGGTGAGCATCAACACGGCAGCCGTCAATGGCCCTGACCTCATCAACGAGGGTGCTTATCGCTTCGGTAGCCAGTGCATTGTCGTGGCTATCGACGCCAAGTCCGTGCCCGGCAAGCCAGGCCAGTGGGAAGTCTTCACTCACGGCGGCCGCACCCCCACCGGGATTGACGCCGTGTCCTGGGCTCGCGAAGTTGTCGAGCGTGGTGCAGGCGAACTTCTCGTTACGAGCATGGATACCGATGGCCGCCTGACGGGCTACGATGTCCCCATGCTTCGCGCGATCAGTGACGCCGTACCTGTACCGGTCATCGCATCCGGTGGCGCCGGCGGCCCGTCGCACATGGTGGAGGCCCTCACCGAAGGCCGCGCCGACGCTGTGCTCGCCGCCAGCATTTTCCACTTCGGCACGTACAGCATCAGCGAAGTGAAGGATGCCCTGGCCGCGGCCGGTCTCCCCATGCGTCCCGTTCATCACCACGTCCAGGGCTAGTCGCCGCCCGCACCAAGTGCGACCGTTCCGTTTCGTATCACCAAGTCACCGGAGGAAACAACTGTGCCGATTCAGTTCGATGAGAAAGGGCTGATACCTGCAGTCGTGCAGGACGCTGACACTCGCGAGGTTCTCGTCCTCGCCTTTATGAATCGCGAGTCGATCGACCACACCTACAAGACCGGCCACGTCACCTTCTGGAGCCGTTCGCGTAACGAACTGTGGGAGAAGGGCGCTACAAGCGGCAACTGGCTGAACTTCGTAAGCCTCCACAAGAACTGCGAAGACAACAGCTTCCTTGTACTTGCGAATCCGGTCGGCCCCACGTGCCACACAGGCAATGTGAGCTGCTACTACCGCGAGTTCGACCCGGCCGAGGATCTGGCTCCCGCCTAGGCGGCTTCCTGCGAATCGCGGACCTTGGCGATTAGCCGTTCGAGGGCCTCGATCACCTGTCGCCCGGGCGCCGAGGCCAGGCGCACCTGGATCGCGGAAATGCTGCCAATTCCTGAGAGCGTCACCAGGTTTCGGTGGAGTTCGCGGATTTCGCCGAGCACGTCGTCGGGAATACGGCCCCATACGCGGAGGCCGGCCTCTGCTTCGTCGAAGGTGACCGCCGGCTCACCGTTGGGCTCCACCATGTTTGCAAGCTCGCAGAGCCGCGCTACAAGGGTGTCCCGAACGTCGATAATCGCTTCAACTGGCATTACGGCCCCCAATGGCGGTTTGTCATGAGGATCGTGGTGGAGGATGGTGCCAGCTATCGGCAGAGGCCCCAGTAGGCGGTACCGTAAGCCACTATGCATCCCATCAGCTGGGGCGAGTTCGAGGCGCGGGACGCTGACCTGGCAGCCCAGGGGCGGAGGCGACTTCATGGCCGTGTCTGCTACCTGGCCACGACTACGGCAAAGGGTGCTCCGCGGGTTCATCCCGTGACGCCGGTCATATCCGAGAATGCGCTCTACCTCTTCATGGAGCCGACCTCGCCCAAGGGGCACGACCTCGACCGTCGCCGCCACTTCGCCCTCCACTGCGGCGTCGAGGACACCAGCGGTGGCGAAGGCGAGTTCTTTGTCAGCGGCGGAGCCCGTCGCGTTCACGATGCCATTGAACGCAAGGTCGCGGTGGACGCCGCTCCCTATCGGCCCGCGGATCGCTACATCCTTTTCGAGCTTCGCATCGCGCGCGCCGCCAGTCGCCGGTACAGCGACCAGGGCGCGGCCCAACAGACCTGGCAGGTCGAATAATGCCGAAACCCGACTACACCGCGCTCAATTTCCCTTCACCTCCGTCGGCCGATCGTCCGTATGTCATCGTCAACATGGTTGCCTCGGTGGATGGCAAGGTGACCATCGAAGGCACGGAGCAGGGCATTGGTTCTCCCGTAGACCAGCGCTTGATGCGCGAGCTTCGCGTGCATGCAGATGTTGTCCTCGACGGTGCCGGCACCTTTCGGAAGAGCGGCGTCTCCCCGAGGCTCAACGATCCAAACCTCGACCGCCTCCGCATCGAACGTGGCAAAGCGACTCGCATGCCAATAGCGGCAACACTGACCAATACCGGTGCCCTTGCGCTCGATCGGATGTTCTTTACGAGCCCCGAGTTCCGGGCAGTCGTGTTCGCAGGCAGCGGCGTACCGGATGACAAACTGGAGGCCCTCCGAGCCACCGGGCGCCCGGTGGTCATGCTCCCCGATGGCGACCATGCTCCGGCGATGCTTCGCTACATGCGCAACGAACTCGACTGCAAGCTTCTCCTCGTGGAAGGCGGCCCGGCCACCAACCGGATGATGTTCGATGCGGACGTCGTTGACGAGTTCTTCCTCACGGTGGGGCCGGTGGTCGTCGGCGGTCGGCACGGGCTCAGCGCTGTTGCTGGAGACGAGCCTTACTCCAGCGACGAGGTCCGCCGTATGCGGCTTGTCCATGCGGTGCCGAACGAAGAAACCAGCGAGCTCTACCTTCGCTATCGCCGTGCCAGGGGCTGAACCGGCCGGTTAGTGTCAGGCCCCGCTGAGATTGGGGTTTCGCTTGATGCCGGGCATCGGGCTAACCGGCCACGCTGGGAATATCCCACCTTCACGAGGCACGTAGTGAGCCAGGATCCGCAGGAAGCCCGCCAGTTCGTCGTCATCGCGGTTCAGGGTGTCTCCTTCGGCATCCCAATCGAGTCCGTTGTCGAGATCATGCAGGTTCCGGAGATTACCCGGACGGTGAACGCCCGGCCTTCGCTGCCCGGGATGTTCGACTTCCGAGGGCACGTCGTAGCCGTCGTCGACTGCCGCTCGGCCCTCGGATTTCCGACCGGCGCCGTCGACGAACGCTCGCGCGTTGTCGTGCTCAGCCATGCCGGCCAACAACTCGGCCTCCTCGTCGACGCGGTGATTGAGGTAACGACCGTCCAAGCGGATGCTCTTGAGACACCGCAGGGTGGCCGGGGAGTCAGCCCCCTCGTCGTCGCGGTAGCACATCTCGAGGACGGACTCATGCTCGAGATCGACTGGGTGGGGGCAATCGAAGCAGCCATTGGCGGCGCACCCGGCGAAGTTCCCGCGGAGTACTTACGAGCGGCACGCGGTGCGGCTGCTTGAATCCAGCCGGCGCCTGGACTCGAACAGGCGTTCTGATTCTGCTAGGATCCTTGCGTAGCCCGGAACGGGCCATCAGGATCGATCTCCCATGCCTCTCGATCGCATCGTTGTCCGCGGCGCCCGCGAACATAATCTGAAGAACGTCGACGTCGAGATCCCGCGCGACAAAATGGTCGTGATCACGGGACTCTCCGGCTCGGGTAAGTCTTCCCTCGCCTTCGACACGATTTACGCCGAAGGTCAGCGCCGCTATGTCGAGTCGCTATCGGCCTATGCCCGCCAGTTCCTTGGCCTCATGGAAAAGCCCGACGTCGACCACATCGACGGTCTCTCCCCTGCCATCTCCATCGACCAGAAGTCCACGTCCAACAACCCGAGGTCGACTGTGGGCACGGTCACCGAAATCTACGACTACATGCGGCTCCTCTGGGCGCGCGCCGGAAGGCCACATTGCCCCACCTGCGGGCGCCCGATTGAGCGACAGACGGTCCAGCAGATCGTAGATGCGACGCTCGCCTACCCCCCGGAGTCGCGCCTCCTCCTGCTTGCGCCGGTCGCGCGAGCGAAGAAGGGCGAGCACGTCGCCATCTTCGACGAGGCCCGCCGAGCCGGCTTCGTCCGTGTGCGGATCGACGGCGAGGTCCGCGACCTCGATGAAACGATCAGAGTTGATAAGAACAAGCGTCACGACATCGATGTCGTTGTCGACCGCCTCATCGTCCCTGAGCCGGGCACCGATGAGACCGCCACATCGCGCATCGCCGACTCGGTTGAAACGGCCCTCAAGCTTGGGAGCGGTGTCATGCAAGTGGCTCAGGCCGACGGGACGGAGCCAGAGCGCGTCTTCTCCGAGCACTTCTCCTGTCCATACGACGGCACCTCCATCGGCGAGATCGAGCCGCGGACGTTTAGCTTTAACAGCCCCCATGGCGCCTGCACGCGCTGTACGGGGCTTGGCGTGGAAATGGAGATCGACCCGACGCTCGTGATCCCGGATAGGACCCGCTCCATCTCCGCGGGCGCCGTCGAGCCGTGGTCGAAGTCGCAGGCAGTTGGCACCTGGTACACGCGGATGCTCGAGGGCGTTGCCGATCACCTCGGCTTTAGCGTCGACACTCCCGTCCGAGACCTCACGGAAGATCAGCTCAACGCCGTCCTCTACGGGACTGGCGAGACTGTCCTCGCCCTCAGGTTCACCAACCAGTACGGCCGCACTCAGCACTACGACACAAAGTTCGAAGGTGTCATCAACAATCTCCAACGCCGCTACAAGGAAACGGATAGCGACTGGGTCCGTGGCGAGATCGAAAAGTACATGGCTTCTATCCCCTGCAGCGCCTGCAAGGGGAAGCGCCTGCGGCCGGAGGCGCTCGCCGTGCTCATCGACGAGCGAACCATCTCCGACGTCACCGGGCTCTCGATTGTGGAAGCGCGCGCATGGGCGGACCAGCTCGCTTCGCCTGAAACACCGCTGAACGGCCGCGAGCAGGCGATCGCGGTTCAGATCCTCAGAGAAATCCGATCGCGTCTGCAGTTCCTTGTCGACGTTGGCCTCGACTACCTCACGATGGACCGCGTTTCCGGGACGCTCTCTGGCGGCGAGTCCCAGCGGATTCGCCTGGCCACCCAGATCGGCTCTGCACTCATGGGTGTCCTCTATATCTGCGACGAACCGTCGATCGGCCTTCATCCTGTGGACGGTGATCGACTTATCAAGACGCTCGAACACCTCCGCGACCTGGGTAATACCGTCCTCATCGTCGAGCACGACGAGGCAACCATGCGTGCCGCCGACCACATCATCGACATGGGACCCGGCGCCGGCGTCCACGGCGGCTACCTCGTTGCCGAAGGCAACATCGACGCGATCATGGGAGCCGAAGGGAGCATCACGGGCGCCTACCTCTCGGGCCGCCGCGAGATCCCCACGCCCGCTGAGCGTCGCGAGGGGAACGGGAAGAGGCTCGTCATCAAGGGCGCCCGCGAGAATAACCTGAAGGACATCGATGTCGAGATCCCGCTTGGCAAGCTCGTGGCGGTGACGGGCGTCTCGGGATCTGGGAAGTCATCGCTCGTCACGGAGATCCTCGTGAAGCGCGCATCGGTCGTTCTCAACCGCGCCCGCATCCGGGCCGGCAAGCACGATGCCATCGAGGGCCTCGAACACCTCGACAAGATCGTCGACATCGACCAGTCACCGATCGGCCGCACGCCCCGCTCCAACCCCGCCACCTACACCGGCGCTTTCACGATCATTCGGGAGATGTTCGCGAGCGTGCCGGAAGCCAAGGCGCGCGGCTACAAGGCCGGGCGTTTCAGCTTCAACGTCAAGGGCGGGCGTTGCGAGGAGTGCTCCGGAGACGGTTACAAGATCGTCGAGATGCAGTTCCTCCCTGACGTCACCGTGCCCTGCGAGGTGTGTCACGGGCAGCGCTATAACCGGGAGGCGCTCGAAATTCACTTCCGCGGCAAGAACATCGCCGAAGTGCTGGACATGACCGTCTCGGAAGCGACCGAATTCTTCGAACGCTTCCCGCGTGTCCGCCGCGTCCTCGAGACCCTCGAAGCGACGGGCCTTGGCTACATTCATCTCGGCCAGCCGGCGACGACCCTCTCCGGCGGCGAAGCGCAGCGGATCAAGCTCGCAAGCGAACTGAGCCGGCGATCCACTGGCAAGACGCTCTACGTCCTCGATGAGCCGACGACAGGGCTCAGTTTCCAGGACGTGGCCCACCTGCTCGATGTCCTCCAGCGGCTCGCCGATGCGGGCAACACGGTCGTCGTCATCGAGCACCACCTAGACGTCATAAAAGCGGCCGACTACATCGTCGACCTCGGGCCGCTTGGCGGCGACCGGGGGGGAATGCTGGTGGCTGCCGGCACGCCCGAAGAAGTCGCCCGGGTGAAGGACAGTTTTACGGGCCAGTACCTGCAACCTATCCTCGAAGCAGCGGGTACGCTCAAGACCCGCCGGGCTGCCAAGGGAGCCAACGGCACGAGCGCCACCGAACTCGCCGCCGCAAGCGCGGCTGCCGCCATCTCTCGGCGCATGGAGATGGAAACGTTCGTACCGGTGCCGCCGCCTTCCAAGAGCAAGGCGAAACGAGCAAAGAAGCCCCGCAAAGAAACCGCGAGTGAGGCAGCCCTGCGGGCAAAGCGGGGCGGTTAGGAGGCTCCGATGACACCTCGCGACGACCTCAACAACCTTCTGAACTACGCCCTCGAGCAGGCCGGTGAACGAATCGCCGAAACCGGCCGTTTCGACTCCTTCGGCGCCGGCATGAAGGCCGACGGCCAGATTACCCTGCTCACCGCGAACGAGGAGTCCGCCGCCGACGGCGCCAAACCCGACGCCGCGGAAATCAACGAGGCGGTCCGCGACGCCCTCCAGTCAGATGCTCGTGCCGGTGTCTACGAAGCGGTCTTCAGTTGCTCTGATGGCGCCGTCACCGGCGATGATGGCAAGGAGGTTGATGCAATCGTCATCCGCCTTGAGCACAAGTCGCACGAACCGGTCCTCGTCGCCCTTCCCTACTGGCAGGAGCAGGGCGACTGGGAGTTTGGAGAGCTCGGACGCGCACCGTCGGGCGCCCCTGTCTACTTCGAGACGGCGGCCTCCTAGCTCGTTGGCGCCGGTTCATGGAGGCGGCCGCCGTGCCGCAGGAAGCGGATAGTTCCGTCCTCCTTGCGCACGAAGTCGAACGTCGACCCCACCAGGTCCGTGTCGGTGACGCGGAACTCGTCCTCGCCCGTGAAGACCGCGTGGTACGTCGTCTCGCGGCCTTCTTCCGGCTGGATGGCGCTCCGCGCCCGCGAGTGAACGACGAGCCCATCGTCCGACGGTGAGAGGTCGAGTGTCCCGAATGGCACTTTGTAGCATCCCGCGTACTCGTCCGCCTGGCTGGCTGAGAGCGGGATCGCAGGCTTCGTCGGGCGTTCGAGGTCGACAAACTCCTTGAGCGCCCAGGCCTCGACCTCACGATAGAGCGCCGAACCCTGGCTGCCGTTGGTGAGCACGGTGATCGCGAACTCTCTGCCGGGAACCGCGAGCAGCGAAGCGCGGAAGCCGTTCGTCGATCCGCCGTGGCCAAATGCCGGCTCCCCGGCGATGTCGTGGAGCATCCACCCGAGCCCCCAGTACGGCGCCATACCCGCCGCCTTCACCTGGCGCTCCTGCATGGCAAGCCTTGCTCCGGAGCGAAGAACCTTGTCGCCGGCCGTGCCCTCCAGTCCCATGTGAAACGCCGCGAATTCGAGGAGGTCGGCCGCCGTCCCGATACAGCCTCCAGCCGGGTTCATGGCGCGCGAGATGGCATACGGGCGGCCTGGCTTTGGCTCGTCGTCGCCATAGGCGTTGTAGCCAACCGCCGCCGCCCGCGTGATTGCATCGTCGGCGAAGTAGAACGTGTTTTCCATCCCGATTGGCTCCAGCACACGCTTGCGGAAGACTGTCTCGGCCGGCTCATCCCGGAACCTCTCCACCAAACGGCCGAGCACCTGCCAGCCAGTATTGCAGTAGGCCCAGGTGCTCCCCGTGTCCGTGATTTGCTTAATCCCGTGGAGACCCTCGATGGCCTTCGCAAGGGCATCGTCGCCATTTCCGTAGTCCGTGAAATCGTCGCCCCAGAACCCGCCCGTGTGGGTGAGTAAGTGGCGCGGCGTCACCAACTCCGTCGCCCCCGGGTCCAGCAGCGCGAACTCCGGCAGGTAGCGCTTCACGGGCGTGTCGAGGTCAATCCGCCAGGCGTCGACCAGTTGCATGACGGCGGTCGCCGTCACGATCTTGCTGATGCTGCCGTACTGAAAGAGCGTCTCGGCCCGCACCGGCGTCTTCGTCTCCAGGTTCGCTGTCCCGAAAGCGTGGATATCCCGCTGACCATCGTGCAGGATGCCCACTGCTATCCCCGGGACGTTCCAGCGGCGGAGCCCGTCGTTCGCCAGTTCTTTGAGGTTGGTACGTTCGACAACAGCGGTCATGGGAAGCCTCACATTTCGTGTGCGGGGAGTATATGCCGCGTCGCGGACGGTTTCCGTTTCCTCGGGCCCGCGTATCGTGGGTGTTCCGACTCCCTGGAAGGATGCACCCATGACCTATCGCGCGTACGTCGTCGACAAGAAGGATGACAGCTTCACTCGTGGACTCCGCAATCTCGATGAGTCCGATCTGCCGGAAGGTAACCTCACCATCCGCGTGGCCTGGTCGAGCGTGAATTACAAGGACGGACTCGCTGCGACGCCCAACGGGCGTGTGGTCCGCAGCTACCCGATGGTCCCCGGCGTGGACCTTGCCGGCTATGTCGAGGAGTCCGGTGATTCCCGCTTCTCCAAAGGCGACGAAGTAGTGGTCATCGGCAACGACATCGGCGTCGCCCATCCCGGTGGTTTTGCCGAGCTTGCCCGCGTCCCTGCGGACTGGGCCATCGCCCTGCCCGACGGCCTGTCGATGAAGGAAGCCATGGCCCTTGGTACTGCCGGCTTCACCGCGGCGATGTCGGTTGACGCCCTGGAACAGCAGGGCCTTCGCCCGGACTGGGGCACCGTCATCGTCACCGGCGCGACGGGCGGTGTCGGAAGCACCGCCGTGAGCATGCTCGCCGGTCGCGGCTACACCGTGGCCGGGAGCACGGGCAAAGACAGTGAGCACCAGTTTCTTCGCGATCTCGGTGCGACCGAGATCCTCAGCCGCGAGGAAGTGAGCGCACCGTCAAAACGCCCGCTCGAATCGGAGCGCTGGGCCGGCGCTATCGACCCGGTTGGCGGTGCAACGACCGCCTACCTCGCCCGCACGATGAAGCGCAACGCCTCGATCGCCCTCTCCGGCCTGACCGGGGGCGCCAACGTCGAAACGACGGTCATGCCATTTATTCTTCGCGCTGTGAACCTCCTCGGGATCGAGTCCGTCTGGTGCTCTCGTGAGGTGCGCGACCGGACATGGAGGCGGTGCGCCACGGACTTGAAGCCCAGGGGGCTGCTCGACTCCATCGCCTTCGAGACCGATCTCGATGGGCTCGAGCCGGTGCTCGACGACATTCTCAAGGGGAAAGTGCGCGGCCGCGCACTCGTCCGCCTCCACTAGGCCCGGTCGGGAGAGATGAACCTCGTGCGGAAGGCCCTGTTTGTCCTCGCCATCGGCGGTGCTTTCGCCCTGTTTTCCCTGTCGCCGGCGTCAGCGGACGATGGTTGGGTCGTCCAGAGCTTTCATTCCGACATTACCGTCACCAGGGACGGCCGGACGGATGTGGTCGAGACTATCGTCGTCGACTTTGGGACCTCGCAGAATCACGGCATCATCCGCGAACTCGTAACCCGACAGCGTTGTGGCGACGTGACCAGTGGCCCTCAGCCTCTGTACGACTGCCCCGGCGGCAGCGATCGCGTCTACCCATTCCAGCTCGAGAGCGTCACCGACGAAGACGGCGCACCGCTGGACGTACAGCAATCCACGGATGGTGGCTCGACCTTTCTTCGTATCGGCGACCCGAATCGCACCGTCAGCGGTGTCCACACCTACGTCATCTCCTACTCTCTCGATGCTCTGCTCAACGCCTTCGAGGGCCACGATGAGCTCTATTTCAACGCCACAGGCGATCGCTGGTCGGTGCCCCTGGAGGAAGTTGAGGTCAACGTGACCCTGCCCGATGAGGCGCGCTCCTTCGCCACCTGCTACCAGGGCTACCAGAGCACGGCCGAATGTCAGTTTGCAGCCTCCGGTCCGCAGGCGAGGTTCGACGCGACGCGGGCACTTTTCCCGGGCGAGGAGCTCACCATTGCCGTTGGTTGGCAGCGGGGAGTTGTCGATGTCTCGCCGCCGGTGCTTGAGGATCGGCCCAGTGTCGACGACTTCTTCACCTTCGACATCATCGAGTGGGCGGGCTTCGCCATCGCCTTCGTCCTCGGAATTGCCGCGTTGCTGCGCGTGTGGTGGCTCTTTGGCCGCGACCGCCGATACCGAACGCTCTACTACCTGACCGAAGAGGCGGATGAAGAGACGGCGCCGCTCTTCGCCGCAAAGAACATCGTCGTCGAGTTCCTGCCGCCCGAAGACCTACGGCCGGCCCAGCTCGGCGTTATCGTCGATGAGCGCGCCGACACGCTGGACGTCACCGCAACGATCGTGGACCTCGCTGTCCGTGGATACCTCAGCATCACCGAGCTGGACAAGAAAGGCTGGTTTGGCAAACCGGACTGGACGCTCGACAAGCTGAAACCGGCCGACGACGAACTCCTGCCCTACGAGAAACACCTCTTCAACGCGCTCTTTCGTAACCGGGAGACCGTGAAGGTCTCGGCCCTCAAGACGAAGTTCGCCAAACAACTCGCCGAGGTGAAGGACAAGCTGTATGACGACGCGATCAAACGGAAGTGGTTTTCCCACAACCCGGAGACGATGCGCAATGTTTGGTTCGGGGTCGGCATCGGCGTCGTCGTTGTAGGCATAGGACTCTGCATCGCCAGCGGGATCTTTTTCTCACGCGCCCTGGTCCCGGTCCCGATCGTGATCGTTGGGCTGGTGATGTTGCCGTTCTCGCGGGCGATGGCTCGTCGGACGGCGATTGGAAACGAAGCGAGCCGCCGGGCGCTCGGATTCAAGCTCTACATCACGACGGCGGAGACGCGCCGCCAGGAATTCAACGAGCAGAAGAACATCTTCGCCCGCTATTTGCCCTACGCCATCGTCTTCGAGTGCGTCGACAAGTGGGCCGACGCTTTCGAGGGGCTGGACGACCAGGTCAAGGATTCAACTGCCTACTGGTATCACGGTACAACCGCGTTTCAGGCTGGAGTCTTTGCTGCCGGGCTCGGTTCGTTCAGCAACAGCGTTAGTTCCACAATCTCCAGCACACCGGGAGGCTCAGGCGGTTCGGGGTTCAGTGGCGGTGGGTTCAGCGGTGGCGGCGGCGGCGGCGGCGGTGGCAGTAGCTGGTAGCTAGATGCGCATGAGGAGGCGGTCGAGGTCACCCGGCATGATCGGTCGTACCACCCGCCCGAGGCCGGTCCAGCCTTCCCAGTTCCAGTCCCCGAGAGCCCGAGGCCGTTCGCGTTGCTCCGGAAGTTCACCGTGTTTTGCGGCCAGCATGAGGTGGTAGTGCTCCCCCAGCGGGAGCGTTTCGTTGACGATGCCGATCCAGAAGTCCATCTCGGCCGAATCAGCCGCGGCGAACATCGTCCCGGTGTAGCGATGTCTGCCGGTCGTCGGCCTCGATGCGGCGTTTGCATAGGTCGCGTTGTCGCCGAATCGACGTCGCACAGCCGCTCCGCCCATCGCAAAGAGCCGATTGGAGCCGAGCGCCTCTTCAAGCGTCGTCGCGGCAAGGCCGAGGATGTCGCCGAGGATGAAGTCACGGTATTGCTGCGAGATCGGGTCGGGGTCGTCGTCCAGTCCCTCGACGATGTCCATCCAGCGCACGCCTCGCCAGGGCGGTTCCGGCTCGGGATCGAGCCCCAGGACAACGAACCCGGCGTCGATCGCCCAGTCTGCGGCCGCGCGTTCGAACTCCGCCAATGAATTGCCGGGGACCGGCCGCTCGATCTGCACCTCGACAATCACTCGGCGGCCGCCCTCGTAGGTGAGGAGGAGGTCAGCCAGACCGGCATCGGCTATCCGGGGCTGCACCTCAACCGTCGCGAGTGCCTCACCGCCGGCACCACCCGCCTCCGCAAACAGGGCGCTGAGCATGTAATGGCCGCGCGAAAGAATGTGGGCGAGACCGCTGGTGCAATAGTTCTCGAAGGGTGTCGCCTGCGATCCCGGTTGATATGTCGAAAGCAGTGAAAAGATGTTTGTGGGCCGCACCCCTCCAGTATCGCAGCTACAAGACTGATGGCCGAACCCCGTACACTGCGCGCCGTGAACCAGAACATCAACGCGCGCACGTCGCTCCTGTCGGCATACCGTACGAGCCCTGCTGCCGTTCGCGAGACGCTCGACGACATCCCTGAAGAGTGGTTGACCTGGTCCCCCGCTCCCGGCATCAACACACCCGGCTTCCTGCTCTGGCATCTGCTTCGTGACGAGGACGTGATCGTACAAGCGCAGTTGGCGCAACGTCCGCAGCGCTGGGTCGCCGAGGGATGGGTGGAATTGGCCGGAACGCCCGCCGATGAGCAGGGCACGGGATTCACTCAGCAGGCCGCTCTCGGCATAGCCCTCTCGCACGCGCAACTCCGTGCCTACGCCGAGCAGGTCTGCGCGCGACGGAGGACGTCCTGGAGGGGACTTCGGCCGAACGACTCTCCGAATTGATTGGTGAGGAATCCCTCTTGAACCACCTGCATGGCGGATTTGTCGGGCACAACTGGGTGCACCTTGGCGAGGTCCGCATGCTGATGGGGCTCAAGGGCTGGAAGTTCCGGGAGTAGCTCAGCGAACCATCATCGTCCGGACAATCCGGACAAGGAGCGTCATCCACGCCTCTCCCGCCTCGATGCGGTCGATGCGTACCTGCTCAGGACCCAGCCGAACGCCGGGCACCTTTAGCGCTTCGACCTTTTCCCGCTGCGAGTCGAGTAGGCCGCCTCGCACTCGAACGTGGAAGGTAGTTGCCGTTGTGCTGATGCTGTCGATCCGCGCCCGGCGCGCGAGGCTCCGGACGAGCGCGACATAAAGTAAATGCTCGATTGCCGGCGGCACAGGCCCGTAGCGGTCGCGCAGCTCTTCTTGCATCGCCGCCACCCCGGCCGCGTCTTCGACCTGCGCCACGCGCTGGTAGACGGCGAGCCTCTGGTGCATGTCGGGGATGTACGACTCAGGGACATGGGCGCTCACCGGGAGGTCGAGTGTTGGCGACGGCGGAAGCGGTGGCTCCTTCGGGGCATCCTGGGGACGCATCACCTGCTTCACGGCGCTCACCGCCTCTGCAACGAGCTTGGAATACATCTCAAATCCGACTGCGGCGATGTGCCCGCTCTGCGCCGTTCCCAGCACGTTTCCGGCGCCCCGGATTTCCAGGTCTCGGAGTGCGATCTGGAAGCCGGCTCCCAGTTCGGTTGCCTCGAATACCGCCTCGAGTCGTTTCTGCGCCGTCTCGCTGATAGCCCTGCTGCGGTCGTAGAGCAGATAGGCATAGGCTCGATTCGCCGCCCGGCCGACGCGCCCCCGCAGCTGGTAGAGCTGGGCAAGCCCGAGCCGGTTCGCATCATCGATGACGATCGTGTTGACGTTGGGGATATCGAGGCCGCTTTCGATGATCGTCGTGCAGACAAGGACATCGTGTTCCCCGGCCGCGAACTCGGTCATCACCCGTTCGAGTTGTGCCTCCGCCATCTGCCCGTGGCCCACGGTAATGCGCGCATCCGGGACAAGGTCGCGCAGTCGAGCAACGACGCGCTCGATGCCCTGTACACGGTTGTGCACGAAGTAGACCTGTCCGCCACGCTCCAACTCGCGCTCGATCGCCTCGCGCACGATCTCGTCATCCCATTCGGTCACATAGGTGCGAATCGGGAGCCTTTCTTCGGGCGGTGTCATCACTGTGCTCATGTCACGGATCCCCGCGAGCGACATCTGGAGCGTGCGCGGTATTGGGGTGGCGGAGAGCGTGAGGACATCGACCTCCTCACGCATCTTCTTCAGCCGTTCCTTGTGGCCGACGCCAAAGCGCTGCTCCTCGTCGATAACCACGAGCCCGAGGTCTTTGAAGGCGACATCTTCCTGCACGATTCGGTGCGTCCCTACCGCAATGTCGATTTCGCCCCGGGCGATGTCGCGAACGATTTCTCGCTGCTCTTCATCGCTGCGAAAGCGCGACAGGACCTCCACCCTGACAGGGAAGCCGGCGGTGCGTTCACGGAACGTTTGGCCGTGCTGCTCCGCCAGCACCGTCGTTGGCACGAGTACCGCTACCTGCTTTCCCTCCATCACGGACTTGAACGCCGCCCGCACGGCTACTTCTGTCTTTCCGAAGCCCACATCGCCGCAAATCAGGCGGTCCATTGGCCGCGGGCTTTGCATGTCGGATTTCACATCCGCGATGGCCGCCAGCTGGTCGGTCGTCTCGACGAAGGGGAAAGCGGCCTCCATCTCCATCTGCCATGGATGGTCGTCGCCGAAGGCGTGGCCCTGGGCCACCTCGCGCTTGGCATAGAGCTCGATCAGGTCCTGGGCCATCTCAAGCACGGCCTGGCGGACACGTCGCTTTGCCCGTGTCCAATCCTGCGAACCAAGCCGCGTAAGCGATGGCGGGCGGTCGGTCGGCCCGATATATGGCGTGATCGAGTCGAGTTGCTCGGCGGGCACGTAGAGGCGGTCGTGTTCGGCGTAATCGAGTTCCAGGTATTCGCGTTCGATCCCGTCCGTTACACGCTTGACCATGCCTGCGAAGCGCCCGATCCCATGGTCGGCGTGAACGAGGTACGACCCTACTTCAAGCGTCGCCAGCAGGTCGCTTGCGATTGTCTTTCGGTTACTGAGCGGCCTCCGCCGTTTGCGAAATCCGAAGATCTCGGTGTCCGTGACGAGCACTGGCGAGTCTTCGACGCGGAATCCGCCGGAGGTTGCCACCGGTACGAGCGTCACAATCCCCGGCTCCGGAGGCTGGTCGAGCGATCGTGCGAGCCGCGGCGAGTGCCCGTCATCCTCCAGCAGGTCCGCGATCCGCAGCGCTTGTTGTGATGCTATGACAACCGCCCGGCCCTCATTTGCCCAGGCGATGCACTGCTGCACTACCGTCCTGAGCTTGCCTGCGAATCCCGGCGTCACAGTCAGCGGCAATCGTCGGGCACCGAACTTCTCGTCACCGAAGCGGTCGAGAGCGAAGGAGCGCTGTACCGACGCGACTGCCTCGCGGACGCTTTCGACATCGCTGTTGAGTGCGGGCAGGCCACCGGGGATCGCCCCCCGGCTCTCCTGTTCGGTGCGCGCGCGGGCCTGGTGCTCAAGGTGCGTCTCGAGGGTTTCGACGCCGAGGTCGTCGTCCTCGAGCATGAGAGTCACGTTCTGGTCGAGGTAGGCTGCCGCCGTCGATTGGAAGAGGACTTGCTCGAAGAACGCCTCGTAGTCGGTGCGCTGACCTTCCGCAATGAGTTGCAACTCCTCGGCCACCTTTTCCGCCTCGTCGCCATCGGGGGACAGGGTGGGCAGCAGGGACGCGGCCGCATCGCGGGCTGAGCGCATCCCGGTCGCAGCGGGCGGGAAGGCAACATCGTCAACCCGGCCCACGCTTCGCTGCGAGGCGAGATTGACCAGCCGAATGCTCTCCACCTCGTCGCCGAAGAACTCGATGCGGGCCGGCTGCTCGCCTCCCGCGGGAAAGACATCGACCACCCCACCGTGTCGCGCCACCGTCCCCGGGCGGTCGGCCACTGCATCGACGTCGTACCCGGCCTGTTCAAGGCTTCGGATGAGCGCCTCGGGTTCGATCCGGGCGCCCTTCGCCAGCGACACGGACTCCAGCAATCGGTCGGGACCGGCGCAGTGCTCGGCAAATGCCACCCAGGAGGCAACCACGATCGCCTGCGCTTCGCCACGGAGCGCAGCCAGTGCAGTCGCTCGGGCACTGCGGGAGAAGCCGTCATCGCGGCTGAATTCGTATGGAAGGCGGTCGTTCTCCGGGAGCCGGTGTACGGGTAGCCGGGTGAACAGCACCAGTTCATCGAAGAGTGCCTGCCCGCGCGACGCCGTCGGCACGAGCACGAGCGTGGCCGCCGGGGCTTCACCCGCTACCAGCGCGATGACAGCCGGCTTGGCATTTTCGGGCACACCGAACCGGACCGGCGCCCCTTCCGCATCCCCCGGATGGGTTGGTACCGCGCCCGCCAGTGCGTGAGTCAGGCCGGCGAGTTCTCCCGCCAAAACACCCCTCGGCCCGGGCCGCTCATCGCGGGCCGGGCTCCATTCCACCTTAGCACTCGCCGTCCGAAGGACTAGCCCTCCCGTATCGGTGGCTCCCTCACACGGACTGGCGACGTTTCGCCGTACGCTGGAATCTGTGATGTTGAGAAGGAGGATCGGGAGACGGGCCTTCCTTGGGGGAGTCGCCGCCAGCGCGGCCGCGATCGGCGGGGGATCCATCGCGTGGTTTGTGCTGCGAGATGGCAATGACGAAACGAGGACAGTCGTCGGGCCGACACCGTCTCCCGTCGCACCGGGCCCAAGCGCAACTCCGGTGGTCACACCAGGAGCGACGAGGCCTCGATCCGGAGGCACTGCCCGCGTGGCGGCCCGCACGTCCTTCGTCTTCGACACCTACGACGCGGCGCTTTCCGGCGAGCCGTCAGTCGTCGAGGTGCTGGGTCGGACACACCGACGTGCCCTGCAATGGGATTCGTTCCGCCAGGGTGTTCTGGGCCCTGGCTTCGCCTCCACCTGGGAACAGGCGTCGCCAACGAGCCTGCTCCTCACGATTCGCGAGGATAGCTGGCCTGCGGGTCCGGGCCTGGACGCGCGGGTCGCATCTGCCGACGACCTGGTTGAGCACCTCAATCGCGTCGTTGCCCTGGCCGCCGGCGATTCGCTTCCCCTCAGCCAGATGCCGTGGGCATACGGCTCGATCGAACGCGTCGAGGCTTTGGATGACCGGTCGGTCCGCATCGACACAAGCAGTCCGGACGCGTTCCTCGTCGAGACGCTCGCTTCGCGGTTCGCCGCCGTGCAGCGTACGGAAGCCGTCGAAAGTTACGGGGATGAGCTGGCGGACCTGCATCCCGAGCAGGTGGTAGGCACCGGCGACTTCCTCTACCAGGGGTTCGTTGATGGGGCGCTGAGCTTCGTCGCGCGCTCCGGGGGCGACGCCCTCCTCGATGCGCTTACGGTGGCGCCTGCCGGGGCGTCCGCCGACGCGTTTATCGCTGGCGATGGCGACGAATTCCTGGCGAGAGACCGTCGCGAGGCACCTGCCGTCCGAGACGCGCTAGGCTCCCTCGTGCGCGAAACGCGGACTTACGAAGACAGCCCGGTGGTCGCGAGCTTCGCTGTCGGAGCTCCCCCATGGAACGACTCCAATCTACTCGCCGGGGTTTCGGGCGCACTTAACCGGGGATGGCTCATCGATACCCTGTTCGCCAACCGTGCCGCCCCTTCAGGCATCGTTGCCCCCGCATCTTCCGAACCCTTTCTTCCGTCCGCTGCGATACTCGCATCCTGGCCTGGCTACCGCGCGGATTCGGAGGCGGACGCAAGCGACGCTCGTGCCCGGTGGGAGGCCGCCGGTGGAGCCGCACTTGGACCGATCATGGTCGATGTCCCTGCCATCTTCGATCCGCTCTACTCTGCCGCGGCATCCATATCCGCGCGCCTGAAAGTAGTGCTCGGCGCCGATGTCCAGCCTGCAATCGTCTCGTACACCGACATCGCTGAGCGGTTAGCGAACGGCTACTACGGTAACGGGCGGGCGGCGTTCTGGTTCGGCTGGTCATCCCCGCTCGAAAGCCCGGATCCCTCGCGCTGGCTCCTGAACCAGTTCCACAGTGCGTCCGCGTCGGCTGTCAACATCGGGCTTCGTGGATGTCGAGATCGATCGGCTTCTCGACCGCCTCGCATCCGAATTCCTGGTCGACGAGCGGGCAGCCACGGTCGCCGCGGCCGTTGACAACCTGGCTTTCGGGCAGGGCGGCTATCTTCCGTTCGCCCTCCAGACGGCTGAGCAGTTCGTCCGATCCTCCGTAGGCGGGCGAGTGAGCTCGCCGTTCTGGTCGCAGCACCTCGATGCCGGCATAGCTCGCCGCCCGATCGACTAGATAGTGAGGTTCAGACGAAGCTTCAGGGGTTGACGAATCCCGCGTGAAGCCTACACTTCCGCCAACGTGAATCCGACTCGGGATCGCCAGCCGTATTTTCGTTAGAGCGACGTACCGGGCCTAAAGGTCAGGGTGCGGAATATGAATACGCGGTGAGAAATGGGCTCAACCGCGCTCTTGAGGGGGAGCAATGCAGAAGGACAACTACTGGCTACGGCGACTGAATAGCAGTCGCCTGTCTCGCCGTCGATTTGTCGGCGGGACGGCAGCAATCGGAGCGGGCGCGGCGGGACTCGCGCTCGTTGGTTGCGGTGACGACGATGACGACAGCTCAACGGGAACCGCGACGGCGACAACCGCAGCCGGTGACACGCCGGCGGCAACCACGGCGCCAACCGAAGATCCGAACGCGCCCCAGACAGGCGGAATCATCAACGGGAGCACCGCAGGCAATACCTGGGACACGTTCGACATCGACCGGACCGTCTTCTCGCCGACCGCGGTGCTGCTGAACCTGACCAACGACGGATTTCTTTCTTATCGCAATTTCGCGACATCCGATCTCCAGGGCGAACTTGCCGAATCATGGGAGGTTGTCGACGACACCACCATTACCTTCAAGCTTCGTAAGAACGCGGTTTGGGAGGATAAAGCGCCGGTCAACGGTCGCGCGGTGACAATTGAAGATCTCCAGCACCAGCTCGTGCGCAACAAGGAAGCAAAATTGGTTGACGGCACGCCGGACAACCTGTTCAAGCGCAGCTCGAGCTACCAGACCATCGACAAGGTCGACGTCACCGATGCAGAGACGCTGACGGTTACGTTCACGCGACCTGACCCATTTTTCCTGAGTGCCACCCTTGCCAGTCCATACGCGAAGACACAGGCGCCGGAGGCGATTGAGGCGTTTGAGTCGACGTATGACCAGCTGACTGTCGACAAGATCATTGGAACCAGCGCCTACTTCCTCGATTCCTTCGACCCGTCGGGGGATGTTTCGACGAAACGTAGCCCAACCTTCTGGGGTGAGCCAGCGTGGACGGACGGCACCTTCTCCTCGAACCTTATCTCGGACCAGACGGCGGCCCAGGCGGCCTGGGAGCAGAAGCAGATCGATTCATTCCAGCCATCGTCGACGCAGGTCCGGGACGACCTTGCGAAGCAATACGAGGGCCAGATCCACATCGAGCGCAGTTTCAGCGCTAACCCTCATGCCGGCGGCTACTACGGTGGTGCCGAGCCCTGGAGCAATCCGAACCTGCGTGGGGCGCTTTATCGCGTCCTCGACCGGGCCCTGCTCCTCCAGCAGCTTCTCGGTGGCGCAGGCGTGCTTTCGGGCAACGTGCCGCCCACACAGACGGCCTTCGCACTCGCCGACGACAAGCTCAAGTCCTTCCCGGGATACCTTGAGGACCACGACGCGGACATTGCCGAAGCCAAGAAGATGTGGGACGCCGCCGATGGCGCCTCGCTCGGCAAGATCACCATCGACGTCGCCGACATCTGGGAAGGACGCTACACCGGCGTCTCTGAGTCGCTGAAGACGATGTACCAGATGCTTGGCAACGACGTCGAGATGCACATCGAGCCCTACAGCACGATCATCCAGAAGATCACTACCAATCAGTACGGCAGCGGTAACACTGCCTTCTGGCATGGCTGGATCACCGACGTGCAAGGGCCTGAGGCCACGCTCGACGTGTACACAAAGTACAACTCCCAGTCGCCTCAGTTCTTCCAGTTCGGCGTCAAGATCGATGAAGTCGACACCTGGACCAACCAGGCGATCGTCGAGTTCGATGCCGAAAAGCGCATCAGCCTGATCAAGGATGCGACGGAGAAGATCATCGAGAACTATGGCGCCGGCGAGCCGTACATCGAAGTCGCACAGAACAACGTTCTGTACTGGAACTACTACCATGTCGGGGAGCAGGCGGCGTTCATTACGTCGCAAAACACGTACCAGTTCAGCTGGTTCGACCAGAACGACCCGACCTGGCAGGGACGTCAGGCGTAGCGAACCAGGTGGGCTGCGAGCGGCGGTACTACGCGGCCGCTCGCAGCCCATGTTCGATGGGGCTGGCTGTGGGGGACACTGGCGGCCCGACATATGCATGTGCCGGTTGGGCCACACCTGGGAACGGCCACGCCGGTTGGGGGATCGGATGGGACAGAACGCCGTAAACGTGTTTGCGGGCTCTATGGACGTTGGGCCCGGCTGATGCGCAACTATGCAATTCGACGCGCGCTGATCAACATACCTGTCGTCTGGTTCGTTGCCACGCTGGTCTTCCTCGCAACGAGCGTGCTTCCCGGGGACTTTGTCGCCAACAGACTTGCGCTCCAGGGCATCAACACCTCCGACCCCGCTCAGTTCCAGCGCTCCGTGGACCAGATCAAGCACGAACTGGGTCTCGACGATCCGGTGCCGGTGCGCTACCTCAACTACATGTCGGACCTGCTCCGCGGCGACCTCGGCACGTCATTCGAATCGAAGCGCCCTGCAATCCAGTCGTTCATGGACGGCCTGCCATCGACACTGCAGCTGTCGGTGATGACGTTGTTCTTCGCAGTTATCACCAGCATCCCCATCGGTATCGTTTCGGCGATTCGCCAGGATACCTGGATTGATTACATCCTCCGTGTCTTCGCCATTACCGCACTCGCGGCACCCAATTTCTGGGTGGCCACGATGGTGCTCTTATATATCGTGAAGTACCACCTCTTCCAGGTATCGATCACGGACTCTCCGCTCTTATGGCAGGAACCTGCCGTCAGCTTCAAGAAGTTCATCATCCCGTCGGTTGTGGGCGGGATCGCCTCCGGCGCGACGACGATGAGGTTGCTTCGTTCCCAGATGCTCGAAGTCCTGCGCCAGGACTACATCCGGACAGCCTGGGCCAAGGGGTTGGGAGAGCGCATGGTCATCATGCGCCACGCCCTCAAGAACGCCTTCATCCCGGTTGTCACGGTCCTCGGGCTGAGCCTTGCGACACTGCTCAGTGGCAACATCGTCTTCGAGTACATCTTCGGTATCAATGGAGTCGGCAACCGGATTCTCCGCGCAATCCAGGCGCGAGATGTGCCCGTCGTCCAGGCATTCGTCCTCATCATTGCCACGTTCGTGGTCTTCGTGAACCTTGCGGTCGATCTCCTCTACGGAATCCTCGATCCGCGGATTCGGTACTCCTAGGTGTGATGCGATGACTGACCAGACGGCAATCTCCGCAACTCCCGAAGTGACCGTTGCCCGCGCCTGGAGCGACAGGCCACGAGCCGCCCGGGCCGCCATCTCCGTCGGCCGTTTTCTGCGGACGAAGCCGCTCGGCACATTCGGGCTCCTCGTGATCGCCGTCATGGTGATCATGGCCGTGTTTGCCTACCAGCTCGACCGATATCCGCCAGATGAGGTGTTCAAGGGAAGCGGCCCAAACCCTGACTACGACCCGGCGCTGGCCGAGCAGGCGAAGACGGACATCAACGTTCGCCTTCAGCATGATGAGAAGGTCTTCATCCAGTATCTCGACAACATCTTGCTCAAGAACGAGCCGCCGTCGTCCGCGCACTGGCTAGGGACGGATACCTTCGGGCACGACCTTTACTCGCGCATCATCCACGGCTCACGCGTGTCTCTCTACGTGGGCATTGGCGCGGCTCTCCTGGCGATCCTCGTTGGAACGGTGTTGGGGGTCGTATCCGCCTACTTTGCAGGCGTCGTCGATGTGACCATCCAGCGATTCGTCGACTCCCTGCAGGCTTTCCCAGGCCTGATCTTGCTGCTCTTGATGATCCAGGTCGTCAACCAGCCGAGTGTCTTCTACATCACCATCGCCCTCGGCGTCCTTGGCATCGCCCCGGTCATCCGAATCGTTCGCAGCGCAGTGCTCTCCACCCGCGAAGAGGTTTACATCCTCGCCGCGCGTTCCGTCGGGGCGAGCGACCGGCGGATCATGCTTAGCCACATTCTCCCCAACATCATGGCGCCGATCATTGTCATCTTCAGCACCAGCATCAGCGTCTACGTGCTCGCAGAGGCAGGCCTCGCCTTCCTTGGCTTCGGTGATCCGGCAGCGATCTCCTGGGGAAAGATGGTGAACGAAGGGCGTGTGCTTGGGCCCTCAAGCCCGTACATGGCGCTCTGGACCGGCCTCGCAATTACGATCGCCGTGCTCGGGTTCAGCCTCTTTGGCGATGCTCTTCGCGATGCACTCGATCCCCGGCTCAGGGGTCGTGGCAGCGGGCGCCCCGGCTTCTAGGTCGACTCGGCCGCAGCTTCCGCTCGATCGAGCAACTCGGCGATGTGGAGCACCTCCACACCCAGACCGGCTTCGGCGTCAGCTGCCAGGTATTGCATGTGGCACCCGGGATTCGCTGTCGCGACGATCCGTGCACCGCTCTGTCCAATCTCGTCCGCTTTGCGCCGCCGTAGTTCGCCCGACATCGCTGGCTGGTTGACGCTGTAAAGCCCTGCGGCACCGCAACAACGGTCGGCGCCAGCCGTTTCCACTCGCTCGCAGCCCTGTATCCCGTCGATCAGCGACCTTGGTTGCGCAGTGATGCGCTGAGCGTGAGCCAGGTGGCAGGCGTCCTGGTAGGTAACCGTTGTTTCAAGGTTCGCAGGCACCTCAATCTCGAGTCCGGCCAGATACTCGGAGAGATCGCGCACTTTGGCGGAGAAGTTGTTGGCCCGCTCTGCCCACCGCGCGTCCTTAGCGAGCAGGTCGCCATATTCCTTCATTGCCGCGCCGCACCCGGCCGAGTTCACAATCACCGCGTCGAACCGGTCGCCTTCCATGGCTGCGATGTTTCGGCGGGCTAAGGTTCGCGCAAATTCGAGGTCCCCGTCGTGCGCATGCAGCGCGCCACAGCATGACTGTCCTTCCACCGCCTCCACGGAGATTCCTCTCCTGGCGAGTACCCGTGCCGTAGCCCGGTGAACTTCGCCAAAGAGTTCGCCCATGACGCAGCCGGTGAGCATCGCGACACGCCCACGCGTCGGTTCTTGCCCCGCGAGCGAGTACCCGGGCCGCACAGCGGACCCCTGTCCGCGGGGGATCTGGCCAATCAATCGCCGAAGGAACTGCGGCCGCAAGCGGGCCACCTGCGCTTTCGACACTCTCGCTCCAATGAATCTTGGGAGGACTGTCGCCAGGGCGAGGATGCGAGGCTGAGCCACTACATTGCGAAGCACGAATCGGCGCAGCTTTCTTATCGCCTGATCGCTCTTTGGATCGTCCGTGACCTGAGCCCGGACATGTTCCATGATTCGACCGTAAGGCACGCCGCTTGGGCAGGCAGCTTCGCAGGCACGGCATTGCAGACACAGGTCCCAGTGCTGTTCAACGGCTGATGTGGTGAGCAGCGTTCCCTCGGCCACGGACCGGGCAAGGTAGATCCGCCCCCGCGGTGACTCCATCTCCTGACCCGTGACGAGATATGTCGGGCAAGCATTGAGGCAGAGCCCGCAGTGCACGCAGCGGGAGAGGTCTTCGTCCGAGGGCGCCTCTTCGGGAAGGGGCCAGTGGGAGCCGCTAGATGCCGCCAACAAATCGCCCCCGATTCAGACGCCCGTCGGGGTCGTAGGCCCGTTTGATCCGCTTCATGAGTGTGATCGTCCCCGGCGAGCTTCCCCAGGCATCGGTGGAGCCTCGCAACCTGTCCGGCATGCGCTCGACGACGAGGGTCCCGCCGGAAGCCGTCAGGTCCTCGCGAAGCCTGGTGATAAGTGGGACGAGCATGGCGTCAATCTCTGCCGAATCAGCCCAGGTCGCGATCACCGTTCCTGTCACGATGCGTGCGACAACGCTGGCGGCGTGTTCGCTCAGCAACCCGGCTACGCCCGCGCAGAAGGCGGGCTGACAACGGATGTAGACCGTGAGGGCATCTTCCTCGTGCCAGCCTCTGTCACGCAGTTCTGCGTACGTCGAAGGCGGCGGTGTTCCGGCGTATCCACCAATCTCCCGCGCGAGCGCTTCTGCCGGGACCGGCACTCGCGCGAAGACCTGCCAATGCCCGCCGTCGTTTGAGGCTTCAAGGGCCTCAGCGCGAATGTCCGCACGGTAGAGGCGGTCGCAGAGTTCAATGGCCCGCTCCGCCGTCGGCCGCTCGAGCACAAGGTCGACCGTCTCCACAATCGGGTGCACGCGGAGAGCGACCTCCGTGAAGATGCCGAGCGTCCCGAGGGAACCGCACCAGAGCCGGAGCATGTCGTATCCCGTGACGTTCTTGACGACCCTGCCGCCGGCTTTGACGAGTTCGCCGTCGGCACGGAGTACGGTGGCGCCGAGAAGGTGGTCGCGAGGCTGGCCGTAGCGACTCGCCCAGGGCCCGTTCGTCCCGACTGCCAGCGTCCCCCCGATGGTCGCCCTCTCCGGTAGGGGTGGATCCCACGAGAGCCGCTGCCCGTTCGTTGCGAGGATGCGGTTCACAGCCTCGACGGTGCTCCCGGCTCCAACCTCAACGGTCATGTCCGCGGTGTTGTGATGCACTTCGCCGACAGTCGCTGGACGAATGTCGACCTGGGCATAGGGGCTGGACGGCGCGTTGCCGAGCTCCAATCGCGTGGAGCCGCCGATCGGCACGACCGTGCCTGGCGCCTCTGAGAGCAACACCTCGCGCAAGTCATCGATTGTTGTCGCTACAAGGCGGCGGTCCGGCGACTTCCCGGCCACCGTTGCTTCCGCTACGGCCTCAGACATACGCGTCCTGCCCCGCTCTTCGCATCGCCGCCGGGTCGTGGGCCATCTCGCCACAACCGGTGCCTGTCGGTAGCACCTTGCAGGGATTGAAGAGCCCCCGGTTGCCGAAGGCCGGGCGCAGCCGTTCCATGTTCTCCATATCCAGGTCCGAATAGAGCCAGGGCATAAACCGACGTTTTTCGTAGCCGATCCCGTGCTCGCCGCTCAGTGTTCCTCCGGCTTCGACACAGGCCCTCATAATCGCTTCGCCGGCTTCCAGCACGCGCTCCTTGGCACCCGGCTCGCGGTCGTCGAAAAGGACACAGGGATGCAGGTTGCCATCTCCCGCATGGAAGACGTTGGCGATGGGCAGCCCGTAGGCAGCGCTCACGCGTTCCACCGTCGCCATCGTCTCGACGAGCCGCGAGCGTGGCACCACGCCGTCGAGAATGTAGTAGTTCGGCGCGATTCGACCGAGCGCGCCGATTGCCCCCTTGCGGCCCTTCCAGAGGCGCTCCCTCTCCTCATCGTCCTCCGCCACGCGGACTTCCATCGCGCCATGTTCAAGGCACTCGGCCCGAACCTTGGTCGCCTGCTCTTCGACGATGTCGGCTATGCCGTCGACTTCGACGAGCAGGACAGCCCCTGCGTCGGGCGGATAACCGCACTGCAGCCCCGCTTCGGCGGCCTGCAGCGTCACCCGGTCCATCATCTCGATCGCGGCCGGCACCAACCCTGCCCCGATAATCGCCGACACGGACTCGCTCGCCTGCTCGATGGTGTCGAAGACGGCGAGCAGCGTGACGACCTGGGCAGGGCGCGGCAGTAGGCGGAGGGTCACCTCCGTGACGATCCCCAAGGTGCCTTCAGAACCGATGAACGCGCCCCGCAGGTCATATCCCGGTCCGATGTCGAGCGTCTGGCTCCCCAGCCGGACAATCGTGGCGTCGGCCGTGACCACTTCCATCCCAAGGACGTGGTTAGTCGTCACCCCGAGGGCGAGGCAGTGAGGACCGCCCGCGTTTTCCGCAACGTTTCCACCGATGGTGCAGGCCTTCTGGCTGCTTGGGTCCGGAGCGTAGAACAATCCCTGGGCGGCGGCAGCCTGCGAAACCATGATGTTGGCAACACCAGGCTGGACAACCGCCAGCCGGTTTTCGAGATCTATCTTGAGGATGCGATTCATCCGCGCGGTCGAAACCACGACGCCACGTTTGCGGGCCACGGCGCCACCGCTCAGACCGGTGCCAGCGCCCCGCGGCGTCACCGGTACGTCGAGCTGGTTGCAGGCGGCGATCACGCAGGCGACCTCTTCGGCATTCCGCGGGAGCACCACCGCGTGCGGCAGGCGCGTCTCGACGGTACCGTCATATTCGTAGGAACGAACGTCTTCAAGGCGCCAGATGACGCCATCATCACCGACCGCCTTCTTGAGGGCGGCAATCAGATCTCGTCGTGTAGCCATCAGCCGACCTCCAGGTCCTCATCCGCATGCTGCTGGCATTCGGCGCAGACGCCAAAGATGGCGAAGTGGCTGAGGTCCGGTGCGAAATCAAAGTCATTTTCGATGGCCGACTCAACTCCGCTGAGGTACTCGTGTGGCACCTCCGCGATGGGGCCACAGTGGACGCAGATGAGGTGGTGGTGCGGCTCGTCCCCCGCTGCCCACTCGTAGACCATGTCACCCGCACCGACGTCGGTGGCGGTCGCCAGGCGGGCTCGTGTGAGCATGTCGAGGGTCCGGTAGACCGTGCTGACGTCGACGGCGGGATTTTCGGCGCGAACTTTGTCGGCGATTTCGGTCGCGGTCTGGTGTCCGCCGGTATGCCGCAGAGCAGCCTGCGATCATGAGTCGCTGAGGCGTGGCTTTGTAGCCCGCTCGTCGAAGCGCCGCAGCCGATTCTTGCTGACACGACATGGACTTCCAGTGTACACGCGCATCGGCGCCCGGCCGGGGCTGACCAGCCGCGTTTCATCTGCCGATATTCACGCTATGGACGACAGCGTTCCGGCGATGCCGAGGGTGTCGGGCTTGCAGGATGTGCTCGATGCGGTAGCTCAACCGGCGACAGCGCCTCGTGAGGCGTCGAAGGGCAAACCCAGCTGTCCTTCGTGCCCTCGGCGGGGTCTTCTCGAACGCTTCCCCCGCTATGAAGCCGTCACCTATGAGCCGCTGATGTATTGCCCGTTCTGCTACGGCTTCTGGGCCAGGGGCGACTCGTTGTCTCGCGGCGTCGCTGACCCATACAGCGACCATCCGGCCCTGCGCCAGGTGCCAATGTCGCGATGTAAACAATGTGTCGGCCCGCTCGACTCGGAGCAGCGGTGCCGAAAATGTGGGTGGGTCGCCCCGTTCCTCGACTGTCCTTCGTGTGCGAAAACCATGAAGCGCGCCCGAACGCGGGGCATCACCCTGGATATCTGCACAGACTGCACGGGCGTCTGGTTCGAAACGGGCGAGATCTGTGCAATGTTCGATCTTGCAAGCGAGCCGTCGAGCTTCCTCGAACGGCTTGCGCCGCCGGCGCCCGAGGGCCAGGGCTTCGGCATCAACGAAGTCGCCGATCTGATTGGCCTCGCCCTTGCCTTCCTGCCCTAGTGCCTACCAGATGCCAAGCTGCATCTTGACGTCTTCGCTGGCCATCGTGCGCGGATCCCAGGGCGGATTCCAGACGATTTGGACGTCGACATCCTTCACGCCGGGTACTTCCTTCAACTTCGCGTAGGCCTCGCCCCGGATAACAGGCCCCAGGGGGCAGCCCGGGCTCGTCAGGGTCATGGTGATAAGGACGTCACCTTCGTCGTAGGCGACGTCGTAGACAAGGCCGAGTTCAACGATGCTGAGCCCAATCTCGGGGTCCATCACTTCGGCGAGCTTTTCGCGAAGTTCTTCGACGGTTGGGATGTCGGTCTGGGTCATAGGGGGTCTCCTTGCACGGGGCTGATGAGGCTCTCAGCGAGCACCTTCCAGGGAAGGAGCGCGCACTTGATACGGACGGGGAACTTTGAAACACCCTGGAGCGCTTCGAGGTCTCCCAGTATGGCAGACGGTTCGGCGTTGGCCGTGAGCATTGCCTCGAAGGCCTGCTGAACATCCGTTGCGTGGGAAACCAGTTGGCCGAGCACCTGCACCGACATCATCGAGGCGGTTGCCTGGCTGATCGAGCATCCCTGGCCGTCGAATGCGATGCCTGTGACACGGTCGCCATCCATGCGGAGGTCGATGCGAACTTCGTCGCCGCAGACCGGGTTCAGGCCTTCGGCGTGGTGCGTGGTGCTTTCGAGCCGGCCACGATTACGCGGCGACCGGTAGTGCTCTAGCAGCGTCTCGCGGTAGAGATCGTCAAACAGCGGTTCGGTACCCGGCACCCGAGAACACCTTTCGGACAGACTCGATCGACCGCACCAGCGTGTCGACCTCGTCCAGCGTGTTGTAGATGTAGAAGCTTGCCCGGTTGGTGGCCGGGACGTTCAGGGCTCGCATGAGGAGCTGGGCGCAGTGATGCCCGGCCCGGATGGCGACTCCCTCGCCGTCGAGGATCGTGCTCACATCGTGGGGATGGATGTCCTGGAGGCTGAAACTCACGGCACCACCACGTTTCTCGACATTCAAAGGCCCATGGACGGTCAGTCCGGGGATAGCTGCGAGTTGCTCCAGGGCGTAGCCGGTAATCGCCATCTCGTGCGCCCTGACCGCATCCATTCCGAGTGCGTGCAGGTAGTCGAGCGCGGCGCCGAAGGCGATCACATCGGCAATGTTCGGCGTTCCCGCTTCGAACTTGTGAGGCAGGTCAGCCCACGTTGACTCGTCTTGCCGGACAACGGAGATCATTTCGCCGCCGCCGAGGAATGGGTCCATCTCCGCGAGCAACCCATCGGCCGCCCAAAGAACGCCGACGCCCGTTGGTCCCAGCATCTTGTGCGCGGAGAAGGCAAGGAAATCACAGCCCAAAGCCTGGACATCGATCGGCAAGTGCGGTGCACTCTGTGCCGCATCCACGAGCATGAGGGCCCCGGCCTCGTGAGCCATGCCTGCGAGTTCGGCGACGGGATTGATCACCCCGAGCACATTCGACATGTGAACGATGGAGACGATCTTTGTCTTCGGACCGATCAAGCGGTGAGCCTCGTCCATGTCGAGTTCGCCGCCGCGCGTGATACCGATGTATCGCAGCACCGCTCCCGTTCGCCGCGCCAGCAGCTGCCAGGGCACGATGTTCGAATGGTGCTCCATGACCGAGAGGACGATTTCGTCGCCCGCCGAGAGATTTGCGTCGCCCCACGCTCGCGCGACGAGGTTGATCGACTCGGTCGTGTTTCGTGTGAAGACGATGGAGCCCGTGGATGGTGCCCCGATATGTTTCGCGACCTTGCCCCGGACCGCTTCGTACTGGTCTGTCGCCTCAACGGAGAGGGTGTGGATGCCACGGTGGATGTTCGCGTTGCTCGTCTCGTAGAAGCGGGTGAGCGTCTCAATGACCTGGCGCGGCTTCTGCGTGGTCGCGGCGTTATCCAGGTAGACCAGGGGCCGGCCGTTGACCGTGCGAGCAAGGATAGGGAAGTCCTTGCGAATCTGTTCGGCCTCAAACATTGCCCGCTCCTACTCGATCTCGACCTCGACCATGTCCCCGGCGATCCGGGTGGGGTACGACTTGATTGGGCGCACTGCCGGGAGCGTCAGGGCGCGGCCCGTCTTGATATCGAACTGGGCGCCGTGCCGTGGGCATTCGATGCGGTCGCCGAGAAGGTCGCCCTGGTCGAGGGCACCACCGTCGTGGCTGCAGACATCGGCAACGGCGTAGATGGCATCATCCGTCCGGCAGATGGCGAGGCGCTCCCCGTCGACTTCGACCACCGCAACGCGGCCCGGGTCTATCTCGTTCGAACTGAGCACCTGCCGCCACGTCATGAGGCGGCTCGCTGGAGCTTGGTTTCGACAATCTCTTCCAGTTCCTCACGCACCGTCTCGGACGGGACGCGGGCGAGGACCTGGCCGAGGAAGGCCCGCACGAGCAGGTCCTCGGCGGCGGGACGCGGAATCCCTCGGCTCTCGAGGTAGTAGAGCTGTTCCTCGTCGACAGGGCCGGCGGTCGCGCCGTGGGAGACGCGGATGACGTCGTTCGTGAGGATTTCGAGGACCGGGTCGCTATCGGCCTTTGCTTTCTTGCTCAGCAAGAGTGCCCGGTTTACCTGATTTGCATCGGCATTCTTTGCGCCCAGCCCCACTCGCGTCAGCCCGTAATAGACCGACTGCGAGGAGTCTTCGAGCGCCGACTTGATCAGGAGATCGCTCCGCGTGTCCGGCCCGATGTGATCCTGAAGGGTGTAGAAGTCGGCGTACTCGTGATCAGCGCCGAGCACCAGTCCGAGGACTTCGCTCGACGAGCCACGTCCTTCGAGCGAGCCGGTGATGTGGGACTTCACCGCCCGGCCACCGGTGACCACGCTCACGGAAAGGAACTCTGAGTCCCGATCGGTGATGGTGCGCTGTTCGCCGGCGACAACCGTGTTCGGCCCCCAACGATGGAGTGATACGTACTGTACCTGCGACCCGGGCCCCGGGAAGATCTCCACGTCCGGGAGCGCGAGGACGTCGGCGTCGCTCGAGCGGTAGTCTTCAATGATCGTGACGCGGCTGTTGGCGCCAGTCGTGATCAGCGTGTGAGGCGTGGCCAGCTGACCACCGTCGGCGTATTCGCGAACGATGCGGACGGGCTCGGCGACCTCAGCGTTCGCCGCGACATCGACCAGCACGCCGCCGCGAAGGAAGGCGTAGTGCAGAGCGGCGAGTTTCCCGTGCGGCAGCACCGCCTGGCCGAGTCGTTCATCGAGGCGCGTGGCGAGGGCGGTGCCAGCCTCGACCTCCGCAAAGTCGCTGACGACCACGCCATCTACCGACCGGGTGAAGATGGTCCCGCTGTTGTGCTGAGCCAATATGGCGCCCTGCGCCTTCGGCAGGCCGTAGCGAGAGCGAATCTCGTCCTCGCTACCGCGCCATGTGGCACCGTGGGCAGGCGTGTACCGCCCGAGGTCCAGCAGTGACATGTTCATGTATTTCCACGGCCGTTCACGGCGAGGATCGGGAAGCGGGACGGTGTTTGCATGCTCCGCCGCAGTTGCCCGCAGCGTCGCCACCTGCTGGCTGTCGTGCAGCGACTTGCCCAATTCCGCGCTGGCCTCGGGGCTAAACGCCGCGAGGCGCGGGCTGTCTTCAACGACTGACGTCATTGTCTTTTCCTTCCAACAGAGTGCACCGGCAGTTAACCGATGGCACCTTCCATCTGCAGTTCGATAAGCCGGTTGAGTTCGACCGCGTACTCCATGGGGAGCTCTTTGACGATCGGCTCAACGAAGCCATTGACGATCATTTTGGCGGCTGCGTCCTCGCTCATGCCCCGGCTCATCAGGTAGAAGAGCTGGTCCTCGCCAAGCTTGGACACGTACGCTTCGTGCTGAATGTGCACGTCCGGCGAGTCGATCTCCATTGTCGGGTACGTATCGGACCGCGAAGTCTCGTCGAGCAGGAGCGCGTCGCACCGCACCGTCGACCTCACGTTCTCACAACCGTCGTACACCTTCAGCAGGCCCCGGTAGCTTGTCCGGCCGCCGTCTTTGCTTAGCGACTTCGACACAATTGTTGATGTTGTATTCGAAGCGGCGTGCACAACCTTGCCGCCGGCATCCTGGTGCTGCCCTTCGCCAGCAAACGCCAGCGAAAGGATCTCCGCGTGCGCGCCCGGCTCCATCAGGTAAACGGAGGGGAACTTGGTGGTCAGCTTGGAACCAAGGTTCCCGTCGACCCACTCCATGACCGCGTCCTGGTAGGCAACGGCGCGCTTGGTGACGAGGTTGAAGACATTGTTCGACCAGTTCTGGATCGTCGTGTAGCGGACGCGAGCGCCCTTCTTCACGACGATCTCCACCACGGCGCTGTGGAGCGAGTCGGAGCTGTACACAGGAGCCGTGCATCCCTCGACATAATGTACCGAACTGCCTTCGTCGGCGATGATCAGGGTGCGTTCGAACTGGCCCATATTCTGGGTGTTGATCCGGAAGTACGCCTGCAGCGGCACATCCACCTTCACGCCCTTCGGCACGTAGATGAATGAACCGCCGGACCAGACGGCGCTGTTGAGCGCGGCGTACTTGTTGTCCGCCGAAGGGACGACCGTCCCGAAGTATTCCTTGACGATCTCCGGGTATTCGGCCAGGGCCTGGTCCATGCCCAAGGAAGATGACGCCAAGCTTCTCAAGGTCTTCGCGGATGTTGTGGTACACGACTTCAGAGTCGTACTGGGCGCCAACGCCGGCGAGGTACTTCTTCTCTGCCTCGGGGATGCCCAGCTTGTCGAACGTGCGACGGATGTACTCCGGCACATCGTCCCACGAGCGTTCATCCCGGTCGGTCGCACGCACGAAGTAGTGGATGCTGTCGAAGTCGATGGTGTTCATGACTTCGCTCGCCCAGGCCGGATTCTCTTTTTCGTAGAAGTGCTCGAGAGCGCGGAGGCGGTACTCCCGCATCCAATCGGGCTCGTTCTTCATGCTGGAGATCATGTTTACGATCTCCGGGCTCAGTCCCTTGTTGGATTTGAACAGCGCTTCTTCCGGGTCGAAGAATCCGTACTCGTAGGCTTCCGCCTTGATGACCGGTGCAGTGGGAGTGGTAGTCATGATGTCCTCCTTCAGGCCGTCGCTGCGGCGACGGCTTCGAGTTCCTCGTAGCCCTTGGCTTCGAGTTCCTCAGCCAGTTCGGGCCCGCCGGAGCGGATGATCCGCCCGTCGATGAGCACGTGGACGAACTGGGGTTTGATGTAGTTCAGCAGTCGCTGGTAGTGAGTAATCAGCAGGAGGCCCATCTCCGGGTTCATCAGACGGTTGACGCCCTCAGCGACCGTGCGCAAGGCGTCGATATCGAGTCCGGAGTCCGTCTCGTCGAGGACTGCGAGCGACGGTTCGAGCATCGCCATCTGCAGCATCTCGGCTCGTTTCTTTTCGCCGCCGCTAAAACCGTCGTTGACGTAACGGCGGGCGAAATCCTGGTCCATCTTGAGCAGGTCCATCTTGCCGAACAGCTTCTCGCGGAACTCCCTGATCGGAAGCTCGGATCCGTTCTTGGCGTTGAGCGCCTGGCGGAGGAAGTTCACCATCGTGACGCCGGGCACGGCGACCGGGTACTGGAAGGCGAGAAAGAGGCCGCTCCGGGCGCGTTCGTCAACGGGCATGGACAGGAGATCCTTGCCTTCGAAGGTGACGGTCCCACCGGTTGCCTTGTAGCTGGGGTTGCCCATCAGGACGTTGGCAAGCGTGCTCTTCCCGGAGCCGTTCGGCCCCATGATGGCGTGGACTTCGCCGCGGTTGATGCGCAGCGATAGGCCCTTCAGGATTTCCGTCCCGGCGATGCCGGCCCGGAGAGAATCGATCTCAAGCAGTGGTGCTTGGTTCATGTCGCTCCTTCTGGTGATCCCCTACGAGATCTGGATGAGTTCGGACTGGCGTGGCAAAGCCCGCACCAGGTATTCGCAGACCGGTGACCCATCGACGATGCGATGGAGTTGCTCGACGTCCAGGCCCATCAAAAGCTCGATTGCCTTTCGGTCGGATTCGCATGGCAGGTTGGAGAACTCCGCAGCCTCGAGGTAAGGGCAGACGCCGTTTGTCATGTGGAAACCGTCCGACTCGGCATGCCAGCTCTCGAGGATGCCCTCGGTGCGCATGCTGTCGGTGACCTGTTCCACCCGATGCTCGGGGTCGGCGTCGCAGCTGGCGAACTCGTCCCGGTGACGGGCCGCAAGCGATTCGGCAACGCTTCCCATGATCGCGTCGACGACTTCGGTCTTTTCGTTGAGGCCGGCAAGCATCCGCTTGAGCAGGTCGGCATAGGCGGTTGGCAGGGCGCCTGCCGCTTTGGCTGTGGGCCGGTAGCTGTGGAATGGCCGGCCCGTGGACTGCTTGGTGGCACGTACCTCGATGAGCCCGTCAGCCCGGAGGTGATCCAGGTGACGGCGCACAGCTGCCGCAGTGATATCGAGCTCGGTGGCAAGTTCCTCAACGCGCGCTTCGCGGCGTTCAAGAATCAAGGCGAGGATGCGGTCGCGGGTACCTTCCATACCCTCGATGCTAAGGGTTTCCCCGTGCCTTCTCAACCTTTCGCAACATTATTGTTGTAAAAGCCTGCCATCGACGAGACCATTGATAGCGGTGTCCCACGTGGGCCCCACACTGGACCAATCCCACCGGGCGGCATATTCCCGAAACTGCGACGCCTGCGGCGGCGACTCGATCGCTCTCTGGAGCAACGCCACGAGTGCCGCCTCGTCCTCGAAGAGGCAGGCGGCGTGTTCCTCCCCTGGGATGATATCCGGGTAGTTCAGCGCGTCTGGCGCTATTGGGAAGCATTCGGCATACATCGCTTCCACCATCGAGATCCCGAAGAACTCCTGGCGCGAGGTGCTCACCGCGATGTGGGAACGCCAGAGCAATCGGGCGTACTCTTCCGCGCTCTCGACACGACCGAATTGGACCACGCGGTCGCCCATTGTGTGGCGGAGCCCGGTGAGGGCTGGGTGTGGGTTAGGTCCAGGATCACCCGCCAGCGCCAGGTCGAATTCGAATTCCCCGGTGGCGAGGGCTTCGATTGCCCGGGCGAACGTTGCCGGCGCCTTGTCGAACTCCCAGCGGTGGTTCCAGAGGACGAGTGGGCGCTCCGCTCGCGCCTGCCGAAACGCGTCCAGCCGACGCAACTCGAGTCCAACCGGGAGTACCGAGGACTTCGCTGCAACGTCCGCCACGCTGGGCGCGTCGAGCCAGTTCGTCGGCTGCTTTGCCAGCACTTCAAGTGCTGAGAGGAAGTCGCGGCGGTGGAACTCAGAGTTGAAGGCGACGGTGTCGGCGACCAGTGCCGACATGTAGTTCACCTGTCCGAACCACGAATTGAGCTTCGTGCCCTTCAGCCGGGGATAGGTGAACTGGTTTTCGTGGAGGTAGTACATGACCGGCGTCTCAGCGAATCGCGGGCGGGTGAGCCCAAGGAACTGGCCGACATCGAGCATGTCGGTGGCGATGATGGCGTCGAAGTGACCGGGAATCGCCTCGCTGGCACGTGCAAGCTCGATCGCCCCGCGCCGCATCCTGCTACGCCATTCGCCTTCGGGGAGCGCCAGGATCTCGATGTCGTGTTGGGCGTTGTCGCGGAGTCCGTCGGCAAAGCGACGGTGGCTGCCACCGTAGAACGGTTCGATGAAGAGGACGCGCACCACGCCTCAGGCTAGCGTGGCGCGGGCCGCCTGCGTCAGGGCTGACAGCGATGTCTTCTGCTGGCCGCCCTCGTCGAAGTTGGATGGGTCCAGCCATTGCTCGAACGCCGGTCGTAGCACCGGCCACTCGCTATCAAGGATCGAAAGCCAGTCGGTATCCCGGTTGCGACCCTTGACCACGGTGTGCTGGCGAAAACGGCCCTCGAACTGGAATCCCAGGCGCGCGGCCGCCGCACGGGAAGGGATGTTGAGCGAATCGCACTTCCACTCGTAGCGCCGGTACCCGAGGTCGAAGGCATTCGCCATCATCAGGAACATGGCCTCGGTGGCGGCGGGCCGCCGTTGCAGTAGCGACGAGAACCGCAGGTGCCCGACCTCGATCGACCCAATTACCGGGACGATTCGGAGGTACGAGGCGACGCCGACCGCGCGGTGGAGCGCGCGGTCGACGATCGCATAAAACTGTGGGTCATCGCCCACGAAGACCGATTCTAGCCACGCCCGATATTCGTCGATGGTCGCGAATGGGCCGTATGGCAGGTACGTCCAGTGCCTGGCGTCGGAATCGAGTGCCAGTGCGTTGAAGAGCGACTCGGCATGACTATCGACGTTGAGCGGTTCGACTGTGCAATACCGGCCTTCGAGTGCGCGCTTCGGCGGAGGCTCTGCCGAGGCCCAGCCAGGCTGAGGGTCGCCGATTTCCTGCCCGAGGTTGTTGAGGACCGTCATGATGAGATGGTAGCGCCGTTAGACGTGCCCGAGCCCCATCAGTGCTTCGATGATGGCATCGAACTCCTTGTCCATCTCGTCGATGGTCTTGTACTGGCTCACGAGGTAACCGCTGTACTTCTCCACGAGGTACCAGTCGTCATCGATGATCCAGTCTGGCGACGGGACGACCTTGGGGCTCTTGTCGAAACAGCCGTCGACCCACTCGGCCAGCTCGTGGAGAACGACCATTCGCTCCACATACTCTTTGCCGCCTGCCGACCAGACATAGACCGAATGCCCCGACTCCTTCAGTCGTTGCATCGCCTGGCGGGCGCCGGGGCGAAGGACATTGGTGTGCTGGTCGACGAAGAGCAGCGTGTGGTCGACATCGAAGTAGATGTTGTGGGGGCCCTCCACGGGGAGCTCGCCGCGAAGTGCCGGGAACTCGGAGGCTTCGCTCACGCCTCAGCGACCTGCAAGCCCCAGACGGGTACGAAACGCCACGTCCTGATCCCCTTGGGCTTGATGCCATGACGCTTGCAAAGCTTCTTCGCCTCGGGAACCATGCCGGCCGGGACGTAAATCAGGAGGTCGCCCATAAGCGACATCGGCTTCCAGTGTTCTTCGGCCGACTCGTCGGTGACGGAGTCGTCCATCTCTACTTCGGCCATCAATTCGAGCCACTGGCCCGGTCGGCGGACGATAACGAGGTCGGGGAAGAGATCCTTTCCATTGTGCTGGCCCACGGCCATCGCCCGGGATTCGACGTTGTTCACAGCGTCGAGCCCCGGGTTCTCTTCGTTTGGAAACGGGAACTTCAGCTCAAGGACTTTCTGCACGACGCCTGCGTGGCGCTGGTCGCGGAGATATTGGACGGTCACGCGCTCCCCCGGTTCATCACTTCGGTGGGGCCGATTTTACGGAGGCCATGCCTATCGGTCGACGTGGCCTACGGGCCCGCCTCGATGACCTCGCTGGATACCAGCGGTCTGAACTGCTCGAAGTTTCGGCAGAACTTGTCCGCCAGGCGGCCATACGACTCGTCGTAGGCAGCTTTGTCTTCCCACATCTCGCGCGGATTCAGCAGCTTCGGGTCAACCCCGGGACAGGAAGTTGGGACGTCGAACCCGAAGATCGGATCCCTGCGCATCTCGACACCGTCCAGGGTGCCATTCAGCACGGCCCGGACCATTCTCCTGGTTTCCTTGATCGAGATCCGTTCACCCACACCGAACTTGCCGCCGACCCAGCCGGTGTTGATCAGCCAGGTCTGAGCACCGGTGGCGTTCAGGCGTTCTTCGAGGAGCTCGGCGTACACCGTGGGATTCAGGGCCATGAACGGCGCCCCATAGCACGAGCTGAACGTCGCTTCTGGCTCGGTCAGTCCGACCTCGGTGCCAGCGAGCTTCGACGTGTAGCCGCTGAGGAAGTGGTAGAGCGATTGGGCTGTGGAAAGCCGCGCGACCGGCGGCATCACCCCAAACGCGTCCGCCGTGAGCAGGATCACGTGTGCCGGATGCGGTGCTACCTCGCCGTCCCAGACGTTTCCGAGCGAGGTCAGCGGATAGCTCCCGCGGGTGTTCTCGGTCACCGAGTCGTCGTCCAGATCGACGACTCGGGTGCGTTCGTCGAAGGTCACGTTTTCGAGGATGGTGCCGAACTCATGGGTCATCGCGAAGATGTCCGGCTCGGCTTCCTCACGCAGGCGGATTACCTTGGCGTAGCAGCCGCCTTCGATGTTGAAGATCCCCTGCGTCGTCCAGCCATGCTCGTCGTCGCCGATGAGCAGACGCTCGCGGTCGGTGCTGAGCGTCGTCTTGCCGGTCCCCGAGAGGCCGAAGAACAGTGCAGTCTTCCCCGTCCGGGGGTCAACGTTCGCCGCCGAGTGCAGCGAGAGGACGCCCTCGAGCGGAAGGTAGTAGTTCATCGCCGTGAACACGGACTTCTTCATCTCGCCCGCGTACGCGGTTCCCGCGATGACAATCACTCGCTGGCCCATATGGAGGAGGACGCAGGCGCCGCTGTTGATGCCGTCGTCAACGCCGTCAAGTTCCAGTGATGGTGCGTGGAGAATGGTGAGTCCTGGGTCTTCTTCGTCAGACAGCTTTTCGCGAGGCACGAACATCGTGCGTGCGAAGAGGCTGTGATATGCCTGTTCGGCGACCACGCGGACCGTCCGCCGGTGGTCGGGGTCCTGCGATACGTAGCAGTCCTGGATGTAGAGGTCGCGCCCCGCAAGGTGGGCTTCGACTTTCGCAACGATCCGGTCGAACGTCTCTTCGTCGAGTGGCTGGTTGTGCTGGCCCCACCAGACATGCTCGGAGATGTTCGGGGCCTTAATCATGAACTTGTCTTTGGGCGAACGTCCCGTTCGTTCTCCGCTCCGAACCGCGAAGGTGCCGCCATCAAGCAGTTTGCCTTCGCCGTCGCGCACCATGTGCTCATAGAGCGCAGGCGCAGACAGGTTGTGGTGGATAGTGCTCGCGTGGCTGATTACACGCTCGCTAACATTGGGAAGTGCTGGAGCCGTCAACTTGACCTATACCTTGCGGGCGTAAGATAGATAGAGCGTATATCACGGGTGCCGTCCGCGTAAGGTATGTGCCCTTCATTCTCTCTATCGACTGGTTGCTAATTGTCGATAGCTCGGCGGCTCCCCTATTCGACCACCACCATCACTTCACCTTCACCTACCCGCTGGCCTTCCGCGACGCGGATCTCCTTCACGGTCCCCGCTGACGGCGCCTTGATCTCATTTTCCATCTTCATTGCTTCGAGGAGGAGAAGGACGTCTCCCTGGGCTACGGAATCACCCACGCTCACCTTGACCGCGACCACGCGCCCGGCGATCTGGGCCGCAACGCCACCCTTCACTGAAGTTGGCGCGGTGCCACCCACGACGACTGCCTCAAGTGACGAGCGCCGCTGTGGCCGGCTGCCGCCCCCGAGGCTGCCTTCCCAGGCGATGGTCATGGGACGGTGGTCGACTTCGAAGGCCATCCCCGATACCCGGGCGCCTTCCTCCGGAAGTGCCACCCGGTACTGGACGCCACCGGCCGACACCGTGGTGTAGCCCTGTCCGGGCTGCTGCTTGATAGGGAAGCTGTGTCCGTCGACGACAACCGTGTCGCCGTGGACCTCCACCTCGTAGCTGCGTTCTCCGATCGTGACCTTTGCCATCGTCTGCTCCCCTATCGCATCTGTCGCATGCGGCCGAATTGCCGCCAGCTCGTCGCTGGACCGGTGCCGTTCGTCCCGTGGGATGGTGCTGCCGTCTGGGTGCGCGCCGGCGCTTCCTTAAGGAACGTCGCCCCAATGACCGCCGCGACGAGTTCGCGTTCGGGACCGTCACCGCCTTCGCGCCACTCGAAAAATTCTTTCGCCGGCTGCGGGAACATCACGTGGCTGAGGACGTCTTCGTCGCTCTTCGCCAGGTCCCCGGCATCGATCTTGGCTTGCTCCAGTTCGGGTGCGATATCGTCCGCGGGCCGATGGGTGATCGGCTGGACGTCGCCCAGGATCGTCTGGCGGATCTCCTCGGAGATCGGCACGGCCGTCTCTCCGTACTGGCCGCCGGCGAGGTTTCGGGTCTCCCGTGTCACCGTGCCGTACCGCTTCCCCGTAAGGACGTTGAGGACCGCCTGGGTGCCAACGATCTGCGAACTCGGAGTCACAAGCGGTGGGTACCCGAGGTCCGCGCGCACGCGGGCGTTCTCTTCCAACACCTCTGCAAGCCGGGACTCCTGCCCCTGTTCACGGAGCTGCCCGACGAGGTTCGAGATCATCCCGCCCGGCACCTGGTGCTCGAGGACGCCGCTATCGACGCCGAGCAGATTGCTCTCAAACTTCCAATACTTGCGCCTGACGCCGCGGAAATACTGGGCGAGCTGGATGAGGCTGTGCAGGTCGAGGCCCGTGGCGCGTTCGGGGTCTTCCGCAAGGGCCGCGACCAGTGTCTCGGTCGCCGGTTGGCTGGTACCACTCGCGAGCGCGCTAATCGCACAGTCGATGACGTCGGCGCCGGATTCGGTGCCCATCAGGTAGGCCATCTCGCTGTAGCCCGAAGTGTCGTGGCAGTGCATCTGGACCATCATCTCTGGGTGGTCCTTCTTCAGCCGCGTAACGAGCGCCTTCGCCATCATCGGGCTCAGCAGTCCGGCCATGTCCTTGATGCAGAGCGAGTCGGCCCCCATTTCGACCATGCGGTCAGCCATGGCGGCGAACTTGTCGACCGTGTGGACCGGGCTCGTGGTGTAGCAGATGGTGCCCTGGACGTGGCCACCGGCCTTCTTTACCGCGTCGAAGGCAGTTTCCAGGTTCCGAGTGTCGTTCAGTGCGTCGAAGATGCGGAAGATATCCATCCCGTTTTCGACGGCCTTCTCACAGAAGGCGCGGACAACATCGTCCGCATAATGCCGGTAGCCGACGGCGTTCTGGCCACGCAGAAGCATCTGCGTCGGAGTGGTCTTGAGTCGCGACTTGATTTCGCGGAGCCGCCACCAGGGGTCTTCCTTCAGGAAACGGAGGCAGCTGTCGAAGGTGGCGCCACCCCAGCATTCAATGCTGTGGTAGCCGATGGCATCCATCGCCTCGAGAGCGGGGATCATGTCTTCCGTACGCATCCGCGTGGCCAGCAACGACTGGTGACCGTCGCGGATCGCCGTCTCAGTTATTCCAACCTTGGGCATAGGGCATCCGACTCGCGATAGGAATCAGGCAGGCGGAGTCCACCTGGAGTGCGTGAATCCTATCACAAGCCTCCATTGGGGCGAGTCGTGGGAAAGACTCAGGCTGCGCTCGCGCCCTCGCGGTCGCCCATCACCATGTCCATCAGACTGTCGACCTGCTTGAGCAGGCGAGCCATGTCAGGCGCCGGCGGTGCGGCGACCTCGCCTTCGGGCGGCGGGATCACGTAGCCCGGCAGGATGCCGGAATCGTGGCAGAACTGGTCGGCCTTCGCCACCACAGCAGCCAGCGATTCGTCGCCGGGGCTTGCCTCGTGGTGGCGGGCGATCGCCGTGACGATTTCCGCGGGGAGCTTCCACCGCATCGCGAGGGCGCCGCCGAGTTCGGCGTGGCTGTAATCGAGGAGCTGTTCCTCAGCTTCTTCCAATGTGAGGCCCTCAGCCATGGCCAGAGCCACTGCCTGGTCCATGCCGGCGGGGTCGGCGTGGAACATCGCCAGGCGCCCCATGTTGTGGAGAATGCCTGCCGTGAATGCGCTCGGCACCGCGAGCTTGCGCGTCGAAGCGGCAAATTCGGCCGCCTTGAAGGCGACGGCAAGCGAGTGGCGCCAGAAGTACGAGATTCGGAACAGCGCGTTCAACGAGTCAGGAGCGTAGGCGCTCGTGATGGCGCTGCTGATGGCAACGTTCCGTGCCTGGACGAACCCGAGGACGACCAGTGCTTCCTGGACCGACGTCACCTCGCGTTCGCTTCGGCGGTAGGCCGCCGAATTCACGATCCGGAGGATGCGCGCGCTCAGGCCGGGGTCCGACGATATCACGAGAGCGAGGTCGGAAGCGGACGACGCAGGGTCCTGCGCTACCTGCATAACGCGCAGTGCGACCGCCGGAAGTGGAGGCAGAGCATCGAGCGTGGACTTGCGCTGCGTGGTCTCGTTTGCCATGTGGGGCATCCTCTAAAGGTAATCACAATTACTGTCCCGCAGTGCATCTGCCTGAGGGATAAGGATGTTCCCGTATTCCGGACATTCCTACACGTAGAGATGACGCCTTAGAAGTGCTCCTGGCAGTGCGGCGCGCGCCACCAGCCCAACATGCCCTGTAGCTTCGCGAGTGACTTCTCGTCGCCTTCCGCTCGACCGACGCGAGCAAGTTGGTCGACGCTACCGCCGCCGAGATACAGCGCGCCAAGCGCCTCGATGCCAAGGCAAACGTCGGCGCTCGCCGTAGTCCTGCGACAGACAGCACCGTCGGGTCCGCCTTCGAGTTCAAACCTTCCGCCAGCTCCGTCGAGAAACGAATCCTCCACCTCGATCACGATCCGGCCTTCAATGCCCATTGCCCGCGCGCTGAGGGCCGACTCAACATCGACAACTCGTAACCAGATGGCATCAAGGCGCGAACGGTTAGTCCGCCGAGGGTCGGCCAGCATTGCAAGCAGCGGGTCGGGCGTGCCTCCGACCGGGTGCTCAATCGTCTCGATGAGATCGACCCCCAAGAGGTAGTCCCAGAGCCCTGCCGTTGCGGCCGGCGTGCTCGCGAAGAAGTCTCCAACGACCAGGACCCCTTTTGGCAGCCAGTTCTCAAAGGCGGATTTGGTGCGGTAGCGCACGTACCCTTCTGCGCCCCCCGGACCTTCGTACAAGAGGTATTGGTTCGCCGAGTGACCGTCCCGGTAGTCCTTGAGGTCCTTCAAAATCCGGATCTCCCACCATTCCTGGGACCGCCTTAACTCGCCGGGGAATCGCGTGCGGATGGATTCGTGAAGCGCGGGCAAGATCTTCCTCGCTTCGTCCGTTGAGAGAAGCCGGCAGGTTCCGTTGGCAGGAGCGATGTCCGATCGTCGTCCAGAGTAGGCCCGCGGAATCCTCGTGATTTCCATTTCGATCGCGACACCGTAGCCGAATCGACCGTAGATCGAGCTTTCCGACGCCCAGAGCGTCGCGACCGACTCACCTCGCTCCCGCACATGTTCGAGTTGGCGCCGCATGAGGCCAGAGGCGATGCCCCGCCTCCGGTGGGTTGGCGCTACCGACACCATTGTCACCGCGGCGATCGGGATCGAGCCGCCTGGCACCGTCATCTCCGTCGAGAAGATGCCGCAGGTTCCGACGATCGCAGAGCCGTCGAGCGCCGCCATATTGCGGTCAAACTCAAAGAGAGGTCTGCCGTGTTCGAGATGCTCCGGATTGAAGTCCTGGCCGAAGCCGAGGGCGGTCGCTCGACGAAACGCTTCCAGCTCGTCCTGCTGGATATGTCGAATCTCGTATTCCAAGTCACCTCTCCCTTCACCTCGTCGCCCCCGTGAAGGGAGAGCGAGGTCCTACAGCGGGATGTTGCCGTGCTTCTTCGGCGGGTTGCGATCAACCTTGTTCTGGAGCATCTCCAGGGCCCGGATGATCTTGCGACGCGTGTCGCGCGGATCGATGACATCGTCGAGGAATCCTCGACCGGCCGGAATATACGGGTTAGCAAATCGGGCGCGATACTCCTCGATGAGTTCCGCGCGCTTCTTCTCCGGGTCTTCGGCGTTGGCCACTTCTTCGCGATAGACCACGTTTACCGCACCCTCGGGGCCCATCACCGCGACTTCGCCCGTGGGCCAGGAGAGGTTCATGTCGCCGCGGAGGTGCTTGCTCCCCATCACGAGGTAGGCGCCGCCAACGGCCTTGCGCAGCAGGACCGCTACTTTCGGAACGGTGGCCTCGCTATAGGCGTAGAGCAGCTTGGCGCCGTGAGTGATGATGCCCCCATGCTCCTGGCTCAGGCCCGGGAGGTACCCGGACACGTCGATCAATGTCACGATCGGGATGTTGAAGCAGTCGCAAGTCCGGACAAATCGGGCCGCTTTGCGCGCAGCATTGATATCGAGCGAGCCGGCCAGGTGCATCGGCTGGTTGGCGATGAAGCCGACCGACCGGCCACCCATGCGGGCGAAGCCAACGACGATGTTCTGTGCCCATCGCTCGTGGACCTCCATAAAATCGCCGTCGTCGACGATCCTGTCGATTACTTCGCGAACGTCGTAAGGCCGGTTCGGCTCGGCCGGCACAATGTCGAGAAGGTCGTCCTCGCGCCGGTCGATTTCGTCGCCACTGGCGACGATGGGCGGGTCGTCCGCGTTGTTCGACGGCATGAAGGAGAGCAGTCGCCGTACTTCTCCGAGGGTCTCTTCCTCGCCGGCGATTGCGAAGTGGGCAACACCGCTGGTGCTGGCATGCACATCGGCGCCACCAAGGGTTTCGTGGGTCACTTCTTCACCAGTGACCGCCCGGATAACGTCGGGGCCGGTGATATACATCTGGCCCGTGCCCTCTGTCATGAAGATGAAGTCGGTGATCGCCGGGCTGTAGACGGCCCCACCGGCGCACGGCCCCATGATCACGCTGATCTGGGGGATGACTCCGCTGGCGATGGTATTCATCGCGAAGATCTCGCCAAAGCCGCGAAGGGCCTCGGAGCCATCCTGGATGCGGGCCCCGCCGGAGTCCTGGATCCCGATGATCGGCGCGCCGGTCATGAGCGCGAGGTCCATGACCTTGAGGATCTTCTCGGCAACCGCTTCGCTCAGCGAACCTCCGAGGAGTGTGAAGTCATAGGCAAAGAGGTAGACGGGCCGCCCCTCGACCTTCCCCCAGCCGGTAACCACCGCCTCGGTCGGGGAATCGGTTCCCACGTGGCCGCGCGGTCGCACCAGCTGGTCGATCTCTTCAAACGACCCCTCGTCGAGGAGGATGTCGATCCGCTCACGGGCAGTGAGTTTCCCGCGGGAGTGTTGGGCTTCGATTCGTTTCTCACCGCCACCGGCTTCTGCCGCGGCCTTCCGCGCAAGAAGGTCGTTGAGCTTGTCCATGGCGGTTGCCGGCGCTGGCGCAGCCTCGTCGGTAGTCATGCAAATAGCCTCCGGCCCAGTCCTGTCATACGGTCGATGCACAAAGAACCCGGCCGCAGATGGCCGGGTCGCTGCCCCGCTTCGGGCTCGGGCCCGATCCTAGCATTCGCCCTTGTTGGGTGCCATGCAATCCGAACGTCAGTCGCCAAGCGTTAAGAGACGCGCGATACCTTGTTCTGGCTCTCCGCCTTCCCAGGTCGGGCGTGCCCGGAAGAAGCGTTCCTCTCCATAGAAATGGGTCCTGAACTCCTCGGGGATGCGGGCAAACATGCTGTTTTCGCCGAACTGGGTGCGGTGCATACCCGCCGCCGCGCGCTTGTGATGCGCATGTTCCGTCACGTCGTGGATGATGCTGGCGACGGGATCGGGCTCGGCCATGGCCTTCTCGAAACGCTCGCGTCGATCATCGGGCATCGGCTCAGGCAGCAACCCCCGCTTCTCCAGTTCGAACCACATGCTGGCCATGCGCTTCATCGTCCGCGCCCCCCAGTACAACTCCCGCGGCTGCCAGGGCTCGCCCGCCTCGGGGTATGCCTCCGGGTCTCCCGCGGCATCGAAAGCCGCCGTGGCGTGGCGATGGACAGCTACGTGGTCGGGGTGCCCGTAGCCGCCGGTCGGGTCCCACGTGAAGACGACATGTGGGCGCAGTTCGCGCATCAGCCTGACGTACTCGCCGATCACGACCTCGGCGGGCTGTTGGTGGAGGCTTCGCGGGTCGTTATTCTCGGGAGTGCCGTCCATGCCGCTATCGCGGTAGTCCAGCAACCGAACGTCGAACAGTCCGATCTGAGCCATGGAAGAACGAAGCTCCAGTTCGCGGACGTACGGCAGGGTCTCTGGTGTCGCCAGGGAAGGGCTGCTGATCTCGCCGACTTCGCCGCGCGTGGCGCAAACGAGCGTGACCCGGGCTCCCTCCTGGAGGAGCGCCCGCAGGGTGCCCGTCACCTGGCCTTCGTCGTCGGGATGTCCATAGGTCGCGAGGACCCGCAGTTCGGTCATGATTGCCTACCTTCCGTGCACGTCAATGTACAGGAATCAGTGGCTAGACAGACCAACAGGGGAACCAGAGAACAGGCCAAAGCCAAAGCGAAGTTGTGGTGGAGACAGGGGGGCTCGAACCCCCGACCTCAGCATTGCGAACGCTGCGCTCTCCCAACTGAGCTATGTCCCCACAAAGGCTTCGGGCCGCTCCCATCGTAGGAAGCGGCCCGAAGAGGCGTCAACAGGAGTGTGATGACTTAGCTACGGCTGGATGAACCCCGTCCGATCCTGTAGCTGGTTTCCCCGGTGAACTGTCGTTCCGTCCCACACTTCTTGCAACGTCCTGGCGTCAGCTCCCCGCGCGGTGGTTCCAGAACCCAATGATGGATGCATTCGGCCACCGCCTGCAGCGCTTCAGCTTTGGACATGCGTAGATTCCCCCTCATGTAGCTCGTGTGAATTTTTGGCCCGGACGTTACCCCGCCGTAACCTTCGTCAGTCTACCCCTGAGCTATAGACGGTTTCAATCTAATATCCTGATTCGTCCAGCATCCCGGCCAAAGGTGTAATGACGACGAGTCCAGACGCCGTGTCGATTTGTCGGACGACATCCGCGATGACGGGGACGAGTACCTCGCCCTTCGACGTTTTGACGACATAAACGTCGTTCGCACCCGGCTGCAAAACATCCGAAATCGTCCCGACGACGTAGCCTTCGGCTGTCTCGACGCGAAGGCCAATGAGCTCATGGACAAAATGCTCGTCCGGATTGCGCTGGATGAGGCTATCGGGCGCTTCGATCAGGGCGCCGCGATATGACTCGGCCACAGTGCGATCGTTCAGGCCGTCTAGTTCAAGGATCCAGGCGCCCTTGTCCGGGCGGGCTCGCACCACGGTGAAGTGGCGCTGGCCGATCCATGCTTCGGCGCCGTCCTGGAGATTGGGAGCGTCCGGGTTGAAGGTGTGGACGCGGATTTCGCCCTTCAGACCGTGAGGACGAACGACGCGGGCAAGAGCGGTGAAACCCTCTCGCGGCTCTTCGACCGGCGGTTCGGGACGTGCCGGCTTCCGCGGGCGACCTGCCTTCTCGGGCGGATTGCCGGCGGGAGGGGATGTGGTCAGTCGCCGATCTCCAGGCTTGCCCGCACGTCTTCTTTCACGGCTGCCACCTTGACCATCGAACGGATGGCGGTCGCGATGCGGCCGCCTTTGCCGATCACCTTGCCGAAGTCGTCTTCGGCGACATCGAGGCGGATGACGACACGCCCGCGGTCGTCACTCTCGGTCACTCGCACGTCGTCCGGGTTCTCGACGAGTGCCTTGGCAAGGTATTCCACGACATCCGACATCATCGAAGCCATCGATTACTCCTCCGTCGTTTCGGCGGGTGCTTCTTCCGCTGCGGCCTCTTCGGCGGGGGCTTCCTCAGCGATAGCTTCGGGCTCCGCAGGTGCTTCCGCCGGTGCCGGTGCGGCCGGTGCCTCAGCTACAGGAGCAGCCGGCGCCGCCTTGGGCTCCACCATTGGGCGCTTGATCGCGCCGCCTTCGATGACGCCAACGCGTCGGAGGATCTTCTCGGCGGCATCGCTGGGCTGGGCGCCCTTGCTGAGCCATGCCTTCGCGCTCTCTTCGTTCAGCGTGATTGAAGGCGGGTTGCTGTGTGGGTCATACGAGCCGAGTGTCTCGAGAAATCCGCCGTCGCGCTTTGCGCGCTGGTCGGCAACGACCACTCGAAAATAATGCTGCCGCTTCTTTCCCATGCGGCGAAGTCGAATCCGAAGCATTCATTCCCCTGCAGACCGCGTCAGGCGCGGCGATTGACATACGATTCAGGCATCGTAGCTGGTTTCGAGGCTACGGTCAGCGTCCGGCCCGGCCTAGCGCATTCCCGGGAGAACCGGGTACTTCCCCTTCGCCAGTGTCTGGGCGATCTTGCGGCTTTCAAAGAACTGCTTGAGCAGCTGGTTCACCTGCTGGGCGGAGGTGCCGCTCCCATGGGCAATCCTCCGGCGGCGTTTGCCGTCGACACGCTCCGGGTGACGTCGCTCCCACGGCGTCATCGATAGCACGATCGCCTCGGCCTGGTCGAAGAAGCGGTCGTCCATGCTGTCGACATCGAGCTGCGCCTTGATCTTGTTGAATCCAGGCAGCATCTGGACGAGCTGCCCGAGCGGGCCCATGTTGCGGACCTTCTTCAGCTGGTCGATGAAGTCCTGGAGGTCGAAGGAGCCTTTCTTCAGCTTCTCCGTGAAACGATCGCTGTCCTCGTCCCCCATCTCGGCCTTGGCTTTCTCAATGAGGGAGAGCATGTCTCCCATGCCAAGGATGCGGCCGGCGAGGCGGTCCGGATGGTAGGCCTCAAGGGCATCGGCTTTTTCGCCCATGCCGATGAATTTGACCGGCACACCGGTTACCTGGCGGATGCTGAGGGCGGCGCCGCCGCGGGCGTCACCATCCATTTTGGTCAGGATGAGGCCGGTCGTTTCGACCCGGTCGTGGAACTCCTTGGCGGCCGTCACCGCGTCCTGACCGGCCATCGCGTCAGCCACGAAGAGGACTTCGGTCGGCTGCAGCATCTTCCGCAGCTCCGCGACCTCTTCCATCATCGCCTCGTCGACATGGAGCCGTCCGGCGGTGTCGATGATCAGGTGGGTGGCATTCATCCTCTTGGCCTTGTCGAGGCCGTTGGCAGCGATTGTCTTCGGCTTCTGACCGGTGCCTTCTTCGTGATAGGGGACGTCGAGCTGCTTGGCGAGTGTGACCAGCTGTTCGATAGCGGCCGGTCGGTAGACATCGCAGGCAACGAGGAGTGGGCGGCTGCCCTGCTTCTTCAGGAGGTTGGCCAACTTCGCCGCGCTCGTCGTCTTACCAGAGCCCTGCAGGCCGACCATCATGATGATCGTTGGCAGTTTGTCGCTCGATGCCAGCTTCGCGTTCTCGCCCCCGAGCGTATCGACCAGTTCGGCGTTGACGATGTCGATGATCTGCTGGGCGGGCGTCAGGCTGCGGAGCACTTCCGCACCGAGCGCGCGCTCTTTCACACGGCTGGTGAATTCGCGGACGACCTTGAAATTGACGTCCGCCTCGAGCATCGCCATGCGAACTTCGCGAAGTACCTGGTCAAGGTCTTCTTCGGTCACGCGGCCACGGCTGCCAAATCGCTTGAAGGCGCCCTGAAGCTTGTCGGTCAGCGACTCAAACATTGAGTTCCAGTCGTATCAGGGGTTGTTCGTGGCGCCGTTCACTCACATCCGAGGACGGCTCCGACCGCCCGGGGCGAACCTGGTTTCCTGTATCGATCGAATCCGCCGACGGCGAGGCGTCGGTGTCGAACCAGTAGATACCTCGCTCGAACTGGAGGGAGCTACACTTCACGCCCTGCCCGCGAAAGCTTGGTCCAAGGGACCGGCCTCGCTGGAAGGGGAGGGAGTGGAGCTAATATGAATGCAATACATCCGACATGGCCCTACCTGCTGGTAGCTCGATACTGGCTATCGCCATACTGGCGTTAGGCGCCGCCTGCGGAATGGCGACGACGGAGACGACAGATGGGGTGCCAATCCAACCGCGACCGTTGGGGGAAGCGAAACAGCAATGCCCGGGGAGACGACCGACGTGGCCGTAACGCTTCGGCCATGGTCGATCGGGCTCGACACCGACACCATTCCGGCCGGCACAGTCAACTTCTCCGTGAGCAATGAGGGGCCTAACTACACGCACGAGTTCGTTATCGTGAAGACTGATCTTGCTCCGGGCGACCTGCCGACCAACGGCGATGGCACTGTGAACGAAGATTCTGCGGAACTGACGAAGATCGATGAGGTGGAAGTCCCGGTGGGGGAGACAACGCCACTCAACGTGGATCTCGATGCAGGCCATTACGTGGCGTTCTGCAACCTGACCGTCCCCGATGACGGCAGTGCCGTTGCAGGGAAGGCTCACTACATGCTCGGCATGCGCACCGAATTTACCGTCCAATAGAGCGCGGCCTGCGGGCGTATATGCCACGATCCGCGAAGGGGGCAGCCCGATTGGGCTGCCCCCTTCTGCGTGGAGTACCTGCCGGGTCTTCTCAGCGGTGGCCATAACGTTGGGGGGACAGGAGAGTGCGCTCGATCCTAGTTCTGCAGCGCCCGCCTGATCTCCTTCTGGCGCCGCACCAGTTCTCGCTCCATCGGGTGGTCGTCGTGGCGAAAGCCGCAGCGGAACTGGCCTATCAGGTAGCTGGCGAAGAAACGCGGCAGTCCGAGTTCGTCGTACTGCGCGATGTGCATCGATTCGTGCGCGATCAGGGCCAGTCCCCGCGCCGACAGCGGGTCGTACTTACCCTTCTTGAAGAACGTCCGGCTGCCGATGGTCACCGCCCCCGTTGCCAACAACACAGGGATGAATCGCCCGGGTCCGTCGTCAACCACCCTCATCCTCTCGAGATAGGTGCGGTCAACGTGAGGTGAGAGCTGGTCCATCGCGATATCCGGGAGTTGTGTGCTCATGGCCTCACCTGCTCACGGTGAGCGGCGGTAGGCGCTCGGGGAAGACCTCGTAGATGGCGTATTTGCCGTCGCTGTAGACCTGCGTCAGGGCGTCCATGCTCTTGAACTTCTCCAATCCCTGGGCCGTGCCGAGGGCCACCTCTTCGGTGCCCACGACAACGTAGCGGACGTTGTATTTGCGCAGGTAGTCGACGGCAAAGCCCGTGTCAGTGGTCTGGTAGAAAACCTGCGTGTCGGTGCGGCGCTGCTGGATGTACTGGGTATAGTCCCAGCGCTGTTGTGTCTGGTGCCAGTCCCAACCGATAACGGCTGGCAGTCCCGTCAGCATCGAGATGCGGCCGGTCCAGTGGTAGAGCCCGCCTACCTCCTCGGCGATGACCGGGCTCCCCTGCACGTTCTCGCGGAGCCATTCCACGATCGGCTTGTCGTCGGCGAGGGCGAATTCCGTGTCGTCGTTCGGATCGTTCGTGCCCGCATCCTCGCGGTAAACGCCGTGTTCAAAGAAGGCAAAGCCGTTCAGCGTGAGCTCCGTATCCCCGAAGCGCGCATCCTGCCGCGACCGGGTGCCCGACCAGAGGAAGATGAGCCCGCCGATGAAGAGGACAGCAACCACCCCGGTCACCGCAGCCGCTATGGCCGGTCGCGGCGCCACAATCGACGGCCGCCACCCCCGGAACTCCCAGGCGCGGCTCCCGGCGTACCAGCACGTGTAGGCGCCCGCGAGTGCGAAGAACTGCCACGCCTGCAGCGAGAACTTGAACACCGTGTTCATCCGGTTGATGTCGTTGTTCACGGTGACGATGTCGACGCCGGCGGCAATCCCGAAGGCGGCGATGAAACATCCGGTCACGAGGATGCGGCCGACATCGCGTTCGGTCGCCTGGAACTCGAGCCAGAGGAGGTTGGCGAGCAGGAGGAGGAACAGCAGGCTGAGAGCCACGACGGTGATGCCGAACTGCCAGGTGAACGCCGTCAATCCGCTCGCGAAGGCGACCAGGCTCAGTACCTCCCACGGCCCGGCCACGCACATCAGGCCGAGGTTGTTGCCCGGGTTCCCGCTTCGCGCCGCCAGTTCTTCGCGGTAACGAAGCGCCAGGAAGATGATCCCGAGCACGACGAAGAGCCCGAACTGCGCGAAGTACTGCTGCGGCTTTGTGGTCTCTTCGGCGCGGTGGACACCGCTTTCGAACACCTCCATATGGGCGGTGAACGGGGCCCACGGCACCAGCAGGAAGAACGCGGCGAGCGCACCGTGGCCGGCGAAGGTCCACCAGCGCCGGCGCAGTGACCCTTCTGCGAGCAACTGGCCCACCACGAGCGCCGAGCCCGTGAGCAGTACGGCCGTGGGGTAATCCCAGGTGTGCATCGTGCGGACCATCCCGGCCAGGAGCCCGAGCGCCGCTCCCAGGATCGCCGCCTGTTTCTGCAGTCCGCGTGCTGCCGTAGCCACGTAGGCGACAGACGTCGCGATGACGAGGCCGAAGATCGGCGTGTCCATGAGATGCGGATGGAGGTCGGCAAAGAGGAGCGACCAGAACGGGAATTCCGTGATGTCGAACGTCCCGAAGTGGACGCGGGAGCTCCGCCACCAGTCGTAGCGAGGAAGCTGGGCACCGTGGAAGAGCCAGTTCCAAAGACCGCCGACCACACCGACCGCGCCCCCGAGCACCGGCACGTCGTGGAGGGTGCTCCAGGTGTTCACGAATTGCAGCCGTTCGATCGTCTGGTGGCCCGCGTCGAGGTTGCCGATCCCGACGAGGAGGACAGCACCGAGCAGCGCGACGAGTGCCAGCGCACGCCATGACAGGAAACTCTCTGCATGTTCGCTGGCCCGGCGAGTGCGCGCGCTAAGGCCTGCGAGGTTCATCGCGGTGCTTGCAGCGACGGTGGCTGCCATGGACCCGTACGTAGCGATGCCGAGGTTGAAGGCGATCTCCGGCACGAGCTTGAGCGCTCGCATCGGCACGGCGAGCAGCCACCATCCCATGTAGTAGTAGTTGAGTGTGCCCCCGCCAAACCATGGATCGTAGGGAGGGAGATTCGTCGAGCGAGCGACGGCGGTCATGTAGGCCATCTCCATCGGCTTCTCGCCGCCCTGGGAGCCGTGCCAGAGGTCGGGGTTGAAGGCGCGCATCAACGCCAGCGCAGCGAAGGCAATGGCGAAGATGACCTCGACCGTCAGCCAGGTGCGCCACTGCGTGCGGAACTGCTCACGCAGGGCATCCCGCCGGAACCAGGCGGTGACGCCGCCGCCTGCGAGCATCAGGAAGGCGACGAGCCACGAAACTGCCCCGCTAAAGTCGACGACATTCCAGGCGACGAGCATCCAGGCAAGGACGCCCGCACCCGCGAAGCCGAGCACCTTCGTCAGCCCGTAGCCACGGTCGGGCAGTGCCCGGAACAGCCAGCCAACCCACGGCACCGTCGCGAAAGCGATCACCTGGAGCCAGAGGTACCACCAGAGCCAGGGGACGTTCGAGGTGAAGCCATCGATTGAGAACGCGTCAGTGAAGGTGCCGCCCGCCTGCTGGATGGCTGCCTCGGCCGCGGTCATCTGCAGCCCGTTCGACGTCCCCTCGATCGGCGTCAGGTTGATTGCTCGCTCCGGGTCGGCGCTCGCCAGCAGTCCGAACACCTGGTCCGGGTCGAACGAGGCATTCTTCTTGAAGATCCAGACCTCGGGATGGTCGTACACAGTGAACGCTTCTTCTGCCCCTGAATCGTCGATAGAGAGGCCAAGGAACGATGGCTCGACCTTGAAGTGCGCAACGAGGTCGAATCCGAGCTTCCCGGAGAGCATCAACTCGTAGTAGCGAATCGTCGCCGGGTACTCCCGCTCGAGATTCATCACCGAACCACGGACTCGATTGCTCGATATGGCGACGTAGTCCGCGTCGACGAGACCGCTCGGGCCTGTTTCGCCCTCCTTGCCGTACACGAGGTCGGAGACCTTTTGGACGCTGTCGGTCGTGTACATCGAAAGTGGGACGAAGGTGTAGTCCGCGGCCGAGCCGGAGGGGATGTTGTACGGGATCGAGTCGTCCCATTCTTCGGCCGTGATCGTGGAGCCCGGCGGGATGTTTGCGTAGATCCAGTCACTCGCCTGGAGCCGGGTGTGCTCAGCAAAGTAGACATTCTGGAAGGCGAGCGCCCACCACGCCGACGAGATGACGACGACGCCGATGACGGCTCCCGCCCCAATCCGTGCTCGTTGTGGCGTGATGGTCGGCAGGCGTTGCGAAAGCCGGGCGAGACGCTGGTGCGCCGTCTGCACGGCTTCCGGATCGTTCGCCTGGCGCCAAAGCTCGACGAGCGCCCAGGCGGCGAAAATGCAGAGCACCGGGTAGACCGGCACGAAGTAGCGCATGAAGGCCACGAACTGCATCCCCTGGTAGCCGAAGACCGCTATCAGCAGCGCCAGCGGCAGGAGCGGTCGCATATCGCCGCGTCGGAACATCAGGGCTGCTGCGGCAATCGCGCCGGCGATGCCGCTGAGTGCGATGCCGGGGCCCAATCCCCAGAACACGATGTTGCGGAGGGGCGTGAGGAACGCCGTCTTGCCCGCGAACTGGACGAACGGCGGGTAATCCGTAGTCCCCGACTGGAAGTCGCGTTCCGCGAACATCTCGCGTTTCCAGGTGGGGTCGAAATGGAAGAGTGAGGTCAGGCCGAAGAGGCTGCCGATGCCCCCGCTAAAGTCGGGAGTCGCGAAGGCGTACGGCATCGCGATCCGGAAGACGAGCGCCCCGAAGATGAGTACACCACAGAACCAGGCCACGTCGGTGGCCCAGTAGCCGGGGCGGTTCGTGGGTTCGGGTTCCGGCTCGCGATGCCAGAACTGGAGCGGGCGGTAGGGAATGGCGCCGAAATCGCGGATGCCGATGCGGGTGGCGGCGGCCAGCAGGGGCATGAGGCCAAGCGGCCATGCCGTCACCTTGCTTGCCAGCCCGAGCCCCAACGCCAGCCCGGCAAGGGCGCCCCAGGCAAGGAACGCCGGCGTGCCCCGCGCCCGGATCGCCCCGATCGAGGCAAGCATCGTCGCTGCCGCAAAGAACGTGACGTACGGGTCCATCGTAAAGAAGTGCGCGAGCTGGGTTGGCAGCACCGCCACCGCGTAGCCGAGTGCCGCAAGAAGACCGACTCGGCTCCCGAAGAGCATCGCCCCGATTGCGAAGACGAGAAGGATCGTCAGCGTGTCGACTGCCGCGGTTACCTTCCGGCCCCACACCACAGTGGTCGAGTAGGAGTTGCCAACGCCGGACGGATCGTCACCGGCGATGGTCGCCGTCGCCTTCACGAGGAAGAGCGGGAAGTCGCCGTAGACGTAGTGGTTAATGCCCTCGCCGTTGTAGGGATTGAGAGGGCTCGAGTCTGTGTCGAAATAGCCGCCGATCGAATCGGGCCAATCGAGGGCGTTGTCGACGATGCTCAGGAAGCGCTCGTCGGGGTGCATCTGGGAGGGGTACTCGGCACCTGCAGCCTGATCCCAGCCGAGGCCATGGAAACGGAGCAACGCGCCAAGGATCACGATGGCGACGAGCGCCACCTCCGTCGAGATGACGGCGTCCTTCAGCAGACCGAGGGCTGATGCCCCGCGGCTCCCACCACGGCTGCGTTCCAGGGGCGTTTCCGCCACAAAGTGCTCCCGGCGAATGGCGCGGGGACGCCAATCGCGCTCGTTGCTGTCCAACAGGATACGGGAGGAGGTGGAATGGCGGCCCTCATGGGCCGCCCCAATTGCTAGATGCCTTTATCCACGACGAACTTGCAGAGGTCGCTGATCCGGCAGGCATAGCCCCACTCGTTGTCGTACCAGGCAGCGACCTTGACGAGGTTGCCCGCAACGACGTTCGTGGAGAGGGAATCGACGATGCTCGACCGCTCGTCGCCCTTCATGTCCATCGAGACGACCGGGTCTTCGGTGTATCCGAGGATGCCCTTCATCTTCTCGCCAGCCGTCTCTCGCAGGATGGCGTTGAGTTCGTCCTTCGTGGTGTCCTTGTCTGTCAGCGCCACGACTTCAACGATCGAAACCGTCGGTGTGGGCACGCGGTAGGCGAGGCCGTCGAGCTTTCCCTCTATCTCGGGAATGACCAGCTTGAGCGCCTTCGCCGCGCCCGTGGACGTCGGAACAATGTTGAGGGCACCGGCCCGCATTTCCCGGGGGTTGTCGCCGCCGGCCTGGTCGAGGATCTTCTGCGAATTGGTGTAGCTGTGGATCGTCGTCATCTGGCCCTTCTGGACACCGAGGTTGTCCACGAGGACCTTGACGACCGGGGCAAGGCCGTTGGTCGTGCAACTCGCGTTCGAGATGACGTGGTGGTTCGCCGGGTTGTACGCCTCCGGGTTCACGCCAAGGACAAGGGTGACGTCCTCGTTCTTCGCCGGGGCGCTGATGATGACTTTCTTCACCGAGTCCCGCTTGTGGGCGACGGCCTTGGTGGCATCCGTGAAGAAGCCGGTGGACTCGACCACAATTTCAACGTCCGCTGACCCCCACGGGATCGCGCCCGGATCCCGCTCGGCAAAGACCTTGATCTCTCGCCCATCGACGCTGATGCCGCCGTCGGTCGCGCGCACCTCGCGATGCCAACGGCCGTAGTTGCTGTCGTACTTCAGCAGATTCGCGCTGACCTTCGCATCGACGAGGTCATTGATGGCGACGACTTCGAGGTCGCCGGGATAACGGTCGGTGATCGCCTTGAGCACCTGACGTCCGATCCGGCCGAAGCCGTTAATTCCGATCCTGGTGGCCACGCACGCACTCCCTGTGTATTGCTTTGAAGGGTACGCAAACCTCGGCAGAGGCGAAACAGCGAACCGGCCCCCGGCCCGCCACGAGCCATTCACGTATCTGCTACATGCATAGCGCGGGGCTATGGGAGCCGTTATGGAGGATAGCCAATTTGTGGTACCTCGCATTTGCTGGCACCAGCAACCTGCAGACAACCCCCATCAGGAGCGAACACAAAGTGACTCGCCGAATTGTTATCTGCCCGGGCTGTGAACTGAATTTCCTATCCTCGCGCCGTCAGACCGTTTGTCCTGGATGCCACCGCAATGTGGAACCGGTCGAAGCAAGAGTCGCGGTCTAAGACCTGCCTCAAGCTCCCAGCGCCGTCAACAGCGCGCGCGGGGATTCCAGCGTCATTCCTGCATGGCCCGGCACATCGCCGGGCCATGTTGCTGTATAGCATCGCAGCCCCAGGGCTCCAACCATCTCCACGTCTTCCGGCAGCCCGACGTAGCTAACCGCTTCGGTTTCGAAGAAGGCCGAGCAGCGCCGGACGAGCGATGGTGCGTGCCACGGTTCCTCGTCCGTGGCGCTTTCCAGCACAGTCACAAAGCGCTCCAGCCCGGTCGACTCGATCTGTTTGCGAGCCATCTGGTGGGGTAGCCGGGAGATCGCTCCGATGTCCATCCGGGCGCCGCGCAATTCGTCGAGCATCATTCCAATGCCGTCGAACACAAGGAGACGTTTCATGGCGCTTCGGGCGTAGATCGCTTCGCAGAGCACGACGCAGCGATCCTGGCGCGGGCGCTCCGATTCGAGGATGGAGATGGCGTCGCGCCAGGGGCGGTACTGGTACTCAGCGGCGAGGGGGGCAGCATCGATGCGCTCGCCGCGCGTCGCGACCAGTGCCTCTTCGATGGCGTAGCACCAGGCCCGGCGGCTATCGATGAGCGTTCTATCGAGATCGAAGACGACGCCGCGCAAACCGCGGCCGAAGCTGCGCGCGAGCGTCATGTCAGGCTCTCGAGGCGGCGGCGCGGGCTTCTTTCAGTTCGTCAGGAGTATTGATGTCGAGCAGGGCGCCCGGGCCCAATTCGACCAGCGCGGTCTCGGCGGCATGGGCGCGGACGACGGCCTTGAGCCCTTCTGTTTCGTCCGTTGCGGCAAGGAGCTCGCTTCGCAGGCTCCCCGCCAGGACGATGGGATGCCCGCCTTTGCCGTTGTGCGCCGCCCGCGTGATGAGGTTGCCGCTGGACCGGTGGGCATCGAGCAGCGCCTTAATGAGTTCACCGGAGCGCGGCTGGTCAACGCTGAGGATCACGATCGCCTCGGCGTCCCGGTTGACGCCCTTCGCGCCGATGCGCAGGGAACCGGCCTTGCCCTTGTGGTAGAGCGCGTTCATCAACACGCGGCACTTGAGCCGCCGCATTTGTCGTTGAATATCGTCCGCGCGGTGGCCGAGCACCACGATCACTTCGTCGACGCCACCTGCGTGCAGCTGTTCGACCTGGTAAGCAACCAGCGGCTGCCCTTCCCATTCGAGCAAAGCCTTTGGCTCACCCATGCGGGTAGACATTCCGGCCGAGAGCAACACGCTGGAGATCATCTCTGTGTCTCCGAGTCTACGTCTGGCGCTGCCACCGGCAAGCGTCAGGAAACGGGCCTTCCCCCGGCGACCACCAGGCGAACCCGGTTGAGGTCGGCAAGACGGTCCAATGGGTCGCCTTCCACAACGAGAAGATCTGCGCGCTTGCCTGGCCCGATGACTCCGCGGTCGCCAAGGCCGAGGTGATTTGCCGAGGTGCTCGTCGCCAGCTTGATGATCTCGACCGCCGGCAGATCGGTCATCTCCTGGACGACCTCAAGTGCGTCCGCCAGTGCTTCGTGCGGAACGCCGGGGATACCACAGTCGGTGCTCATCGCGATCTTGCAGCCAGCCGCGACCATGGCCCGGGTGAGGTCGGCCCGCGCGGCCTTGCGGCCGTCGTCGGTCCACCGCCGGTAGCCGACTGAGATCGTCGGCGAGACGATGATCCCCTTCGCCGCGATCGCCTCGATCACGGCGTCATCGCGCTGGATGCCCTCGGGGACGGTGAACGAACAGTGCTCAATCACGTCCACGCCTGCTTCGACTGCCACTCGAATGCCTGCCAGCCCATGGGCATGGGAGGCGACGCGAAGCCCGAGCCGATGGGCATCCTCGATACCGGCGCGCAATTCGTCGACGCTGTACTGCGGCACGAACGTGTTGGTTCCCGGCGTCATATTCCCGCCCGTTGCCATGACCTTGATCCAGTCGACGCCCGCCCTCGAATGCTTGCGGACCGCCGTCTTCATGCCCAGTTCTCCGTCGGCTTCTCCCCCCATGAAGAAGCAATGTCCGCCGGTAGTCGTGATCGGCGCACCCGCTACAAGGAGAGAGGGGCCTTCAATAAGCCCGCTCTTGAGCGAGTCGCGAAGCTGGACGGAGAGGTCAGTGGGCGCGCCAAGGTCACGGACCGTCGTGATCCCCGCCCGAAGCATCTTCTGGGCGTTGCCTGCCATGCGCAGGAGCATGGTGGCCGGTGTATCGGCGTCGTAGACAGCCCGCCAGTCGCTCGCGGCGTTGAAGCAGAGGTGAGCATGCCCCTCGATCAGACCCGGAACCACGGTCGCGCCGGTGATGTCGACTGCCCGCGCTCCCGCTACCGGGCCTTCCACGAGGAGTCCATTCTCGATATACAGGTCGCGCTGGATTGCCTCGCTGGCAAGCCCATCCCAAACGCGGCCCCCGACGAGGCTAAGAGGCGGTGGATTCATCGGCTTTCGGCGGGAGTGTGCCCCGCCTCAAAGGTCCGGTTGAGGCCGTAGTGCTCAGCCATCAATTGGAGGAAGTCGCCAATTGGTGGCGCCATCATTCGGTTGCGAAGCACGTGAAGGCCGACCTCCCTGACTGGTGGCTCGGTCCCTGCGAGCTCAATCATGAACAGGTCACCCCGTTTGACCTCCTGGCGGACGGCGATCTCGGGTAGGACCGCGACTCCAAGACCGCGTTCCACCATGTGCTTGATGACCTCCATCGAGTCCACTTCCATCACCGACTCGGGGGCCACGCCGGCCCGCAGGAACATCGTGAAGACCAGCGTGTGGTAGCTGGAGTTTCGGTCGAAGAAGATGAAGGGCTCCCCCGCGGCATCGGCGATCGTCACTTCGTTTCTCGTGGCGAATGGATGCTCCACCGGCACGACGAGCCGGAGCTGGTCGTTGTAAAGGTGGATCGATTCGAACTCCGGATGCTGTGTGAGCCGGCAAATCGCGATGTGGATGAGTCCGGAGAGCAGCCGCTCGACGACATCCTCCGTCTGGCCGGTCGTCAGGTTGACGTGCACGCCCGGCCGCTTTTCGCGAAAGCGTTCCAGGACATCGGGCAGATTGTAGGTTCCGATGCTGGACGATGCGCCGATGCGAATGCTCCCGACCTCTCCGTGGCGGACGGCATCGATGGCGTCGGCGCCTTCCTGCACGGCCGTGAGCGCCCGCTGGGCGTGGGGAATGAAGGCGATCCCGGCGTCAGTCAGGGTGACACTGCGGCCGCTGCGCTCGAAGAGGCGCTCCCCGAGTTCGCGTTCCAGCGACTGAATCCGCGCAGTCACGCTCGGCTGCGTCAGGAAAAGGGCCTCTGCTGCGCGGCTGAACGAGCGGTGATGCGCGACCTGGAGGAACGCTTCGAGCTGTGCTAATTCCATGGGTTCGGCTCCCGTCTAGTCGTCGAAGTACTCCTCGTTAAGCTTGACGTAATGCTTCCATTCATCCTTCACGTCATCCTCATGGAAGATGGCTGTGACCGGACAGGCAAGTTCGCAGGCGGCGCAATCGATGCAGGTGTTTGGGTTGATGAAGTACTGCGCTGAGGCGTCGTCGGAGTGAATACAGTCTACCGGGCAGACGTCAACGCACGAGGCGTCTTTGACGCCGATGCAAGGCTCGGTGATGACGTACGGCACGGGCTCCTCTACTCGCCAGGGTCGACTTGCACCCCACGTTTATACACCACGATGTCGCCACTCACCCGTGTCTGGCAGCCGAGGCGAAGCCGCACATCCTCGACCGAACGCGGTCCGCGCTGCCGTATGAGATTCAGCCGTTCGTAGCGTCCCATCGTCGAAACGCGTCCCACGCCGGAGACAATCTCGCAGGCACAGTTCGTGCACTCACCGTTCAGGGAGCAGCCGACGGGCCAGTAGTATCCGTGCCTCGCAGCGACCTCGACGAGCGACTCGCCTTCGTTGGCCTCCCACTCGAGCCCCAGCGGCTCGACCCGTACCCGTGGCATCAGGTTGCAGGGACTGTGACCACGTGTTCGCTCCACATGGCTCCGTTCGAGGCTTGAGTCTTCCCGGGTGGACGGCTGCCGTGGACCAGCATCTCCGTTACTTCGCTCCACTGGTTGGCGAAGGCCACGGGCTTGCCGAGCCGCTCGGCCAACTCCGAGGGCTTCAGGCCATCAAGGAACTGCTCGCCGAAGTAGTCGAGCGAGTGCCGGGGGAGAAACACGATATCAGCCGGTGAGTCGGCGACAGCGCTCGCCCAATCCTCGCCGCAAACGAGTCCGCTGACGTTCACACGTTCGCCGAAGACCGTGTTTGTAACCCCCACCACTTCCGCTTTCGCCCCCGTTAAGTCCGAGAACTCGACAGCAATGGAACGAAGGACCGGCGCTGCCAGCGTCCCGGAGGCGATGACGAACGAGGTGCCGGCGAGAGACAGGGGCCGCTTCTTCAGCCGAACGCGAGTCCGGTGCCAGTCATCGAGAAGCACACGGACCATCCCTATCCCGTTCTCGTACTGGGGCAGGCCGTCGTAGGCAGCGCGTCCCGGCACGCGGATGCCCGCCCGCAGATAGAACTCATCCGCGCACTGGGCGACGCTCCGCCCAAAGGTCTTGCGGCTTGCCCGCTGAACCGCAGCGACAGATCGAACAACGGCGGCGGCGTACTCCGGGCTCGCTGCCTGGACAGCGATACCGTCTTTGCGCAGCGCCCACTCTTCCAACTTCGGGCTGGCTCCGACGGGGACCACGCTGATCGTCTGGACCGTGGGGTAGAGCGCGGCGAGGTCGTTCAACGACTGGTCGAGGTGCTCACCGTCGTTGACGCCGGGACAGAGCACGATCTGCGTGTGAGTGCGAATGCCGAGCGTCCCGAGTCGCCGCAGCTGATCGAGGACATCGGGCGCAGTCGCATTGGCAAGCATCTTCCGCCGGAGTTCCAGTTCCGTTGCGTGCACCGAGACATTGAGCGGGCTGAGCCGTTGCTCTTCGAGCCGCGTCCAGTCGTCTTCCGTCAGGTTCGTCAGCGTGACGAAGTTGCCATGGAGGAAGCTGAGGCGGTAGTCATCGTCCTTGATGTAGAGCGTCTTCCGCATACCGCGGGGGAGGCCTTTGAGGAAGCAGAAGAAGCAGTTGTTGTTGCAGAGCTGGATCCCGTCCCAGGTTGCTGTCTCGAATTCGAGCCCAAGATCGGCGTCGTATTCTTTTTCGAACTCGATGAGGTCGAGAAGCCCGTTCGCCTTCCGCACCTGGACGGTGACGAGATCTCCGGCGCCGTAGAACTGGACGTCGACGGCATCCCGGGGCGCGCGTCCGTCGATCTCGAGCAGCTGGTCGCCGGGCTCGATCCCTGCCGCATCGGCGGGCGATCCGGGTTCAACTCCGCTGATAAGGCCGGGAATGGCGGCGGCGTTCACGCCCCCAGCATTTCCCTGAGGCGATGTTCCGTTTCGTCGATGGAGTAGTCGGGAGTCGAGGCGCCCGCGGTCAGGCCGATCCGCTCCACGCCCGCGAACCAGCCCGGTTCGAGCTCCCCCGCCGATTCGATGTGGTAGGCGACTGCGCCCTGGTCTTCGCAAACCTCGCGAAGGTGGCGCGTGTTTGCGCTCTTCTTGCCTCCGACCACCACCACCACCTCGACGTTCCGCGCGAGTGCGGCCGCCGCTTCCTGTTGCCCGGTCGTGGCGTGGCAGAGCGTGTTCACAACATGGAGTTCGAAGTTTCGATCGCGCTGCAGGACCATCAGGTTCGAGACGAATTCCGCGAAATCCTCGACCTTGTGCGTCGTCTGTACCATCACACCGACCTTGCTGGGGAATCCCTGCTCGAACGACTCCATACAGCCCCGGACGGCCTCGAGATCTGGCGTCTGGACGATCGTGGCATGGCGCGTGCCGTTGGCATCGTCCGTCCACCCCATGATTCCCCGCACCTCCTTGTGGCCAGGGTCGCCAAGGACGAGGACGTGGTAGCCGTCGCGGACGAACTTCTGCGCATACCGCTGGGCACGGGTCACGATCGGGCAGGTGGTGTCGACGATGTCGAGTCCGCTCGCTTCGAGTTCGCGGACGACGCGCTCGCCCACGCCATGGGCGGTGATGGCCACCCGTCCCGTCTGCACCTCGCTCGAAATCAGGGCACCGACATCCCCTTCGACCTCATCCGGGCCGGGCATCTGGCGGACACCGCCCTCGCTGAGACGTCGCACCACGTAGGGGTTGTGGACGATCTCTCCCACGCTGAAGACCGGCCGTTCGGGCGTTGCTTCGCCTTCCATGATCTGCACGGCGCGGCGGACGCCCATGCAGAACCCCATCTCAGTCGCTCGCTGAATTGTCACCATCGAATGTGCCGGCCTCGTTTCCAGTATAGGTGCCACCATATTCGGTGGGTAACGAAGCCAGGATGGCGCCGAAGATCAAGGCCGACGCCTGATCCACCTGTTCCTGCGATGGTTTCTTCACCGGCTCGAAGCGGGCCAATTGCTTCATGACGACGGTGATCCGCGGCTTGCGAAGGAGATTCAATGGATTCCCCAGCGCTTCCGTGCCAGTGATGGAGCAGCAAAGGATCGGGACCCCGCTGCGGAGGGCGATGAGCGCCGTCCCGGGGTGGGGTTGCCCGACTCTGCCGGTGCGGCTTCGCGTGCCCTCGGGAAACATCGCGAGGACCTCGCCCCGCTTGAGGAGCCGCTCGGCGTTCAGGAGCGCCCGGACATCTGCATCGAATCGCCGGACGGGGAAGGCGCCGTAGAGCCGCGGCACGATGCCAAACGGATACTTGTAGAGCTCCTGCTTGGCCATAAATCGCAGTCGCCGTTTTGCCACGGCAGCGCCGATGATGGGTGGGTCCGCGTTGCTGAGGTGATTCGAAACGACGATGAAGCCGCCCTCCGGCGGGACGAACTCCCGCCCCGTCACCGTCCAGCGCCCGACAACCCAGAGCACCGCCCGCAGCAGGTATGTGGCCGTCCAGTAGAAGGCGGGCACGGCCGCCGCTTTCACGCGCCCCATGCGCGCACCTCCTTGACCACGCGCTCCAACAGCGCTGCCTCGCTCATGTCGGTGGTGTCAATCACGATTGCATCCTCCGCCGGCCGCAGCGGGCTCGCTGTTCGCGTGGTGTCGATCGCATCACGGCGGCCGATGTCGCGGCTCGCTTGCCCGGCGTCCTGGCGCACTCCCCATGCGGGAGCCTGTTTGCTTCGGCGAGCGGCCCGTGCTTCGGCGGAAGCGTCCAGGTAGAACTTGAGCGGCGCCCCGGGAAAGACGACGGTCCCGATGTCGCGTCCCACGACGACGCAACATGGCGCCGCCCCCGCCGTCCGCTGGACCGCCACCATTGCTTCGCGCACCGCCGGGATTGCGCTGTAGGTGCTGACATTCGCCTCCACTTCAGGCGAGCGGAGTTCGTCCGTCATGTCGACGCCATCGGCAAAGATGCGATCGTCCTCGAGCGAAAGTTGGAGACTACGGGCAAGCTCCTCGCAGGCGCCTGCATCCGTCGCTTGGAGACCGCGATCGAGGGCAACGGCGGTGAAGGCCCGGTAGGTCATGCCGGTGTCGATGACGAGGTAGCCGAAGACCCGACGAAGTTCGGCCGCCACCGTTGACTTTCCCGAAGCCGACGGGCCATCAATCGCGATCGGGGAGGGAAGGGCGCGGCTCATGTTGGCCGATTTCCTGTCGCCGCCCGGTAAAGCGCTGCCACTTCCGCTTCGGTCAGGCTTCGCGCCGAGCCCTCGACCAGGGAGCCCAGCCCGAGGGGCCCGATGCGCACCCGCTGGAGGTCGAGTACGGTCCGCCCCAGCGACTGCATCAGGCGCCGAATCTCGCGCTTGTGGCCCTGCTTCAAGACGATAGAAATCCAGTTGTCCGTGGATGACCGGTCGCCGGGCGAAACCGTCGAGATCGCCGCCGCGCGGAGAATTTCGCCATCGTTTTCGATGCCGTGACGGCAGCGTTCGCGCTCTCGCTGGGAAAGCGCCCGGTCGATCTGCGCGAGGTACTCCTTTTCGACCTCGTGCTTCGGGTGGGTCAACAAGTTGGTGAGCTGCCCGTCGTTCGTGAGCAGTATGAGTCCCCTGCTGTCGAGGTCGAGACGGCCCACGGGGTGTAAACCATGCCCATCAGGCACGAGCGCCGTGACCACTGTCCGGCCGCGATCGTCAGATGCAGCGCTGAGGACCCCCACCGGCTTGTTGAGCATGTAGTAGCGGTACTTCCCGAGCGCGATTGGAACGTCGTCGACGAGGACGATGTCGTTGTCGAGGTCCGCGCGAGCGCCAAGCGTCGTGATGGCAACGCCGTTTACCTGCACACGCCCTGCGAGGATCATTTCTTCGGCCGCGCGGCGAGATGCCACGCCCGCGTTCGATATCAGCTTCTGGAGGCGTTCACTCGCCACGGCGTTTCTCCCGGACCTTGCGAACCCGTTGGTAGCCTGCCGTCCCCGCCGCTAAGCCCCCCATTCCAAGCGTCGCGCCGAGCACGACCCATACCAGCGGGTTCGTCCCTCTCGTACCGCCAACGGGTGCGTCCACGAAAGGTTGGCGGCTGACGGCATCCACGGTTGCTGTCGGAGTCGTTCCGGCGCCTGCACGGACCGTCGGGGAGCTGGTCACCGAGTCAGGTGTTGGTTCGGCCCCGACTGGAAACACGTTTTCCTCCCCGGGTGTGGGTTGGAGCGTGGCGCGCCAGTGTCCATCCGGGGCGAGACCTATCGTTTCACCGGCACCGTTGGCAATGGCTTCGCCCTCGCCGTAGACAACCTCGTCGAAGATCGCGCCCGTAGGATCGATGAGGGTGACGGTGTCGCCTCCGTTGTTAAGGCCGCTGCCTATCCTGCTGTCGTCGATCTGGATAGCCGCGCTGGCGATAGTCCCCGCGAATCCTGACGGCACGACCACAGCGTAGCCCCCGGCCGCCAGGTCCGTATCCGGCAACTCATCGCTGGAGTTCGCATCTGCGATCGACCACCCGGCAAGGGATACGGGTTCCGTTCCTGCGTTGTAAATCTCCACCCATTCGTACGCCTGGTCCGGGTCGCCATCGCCGTCGTAAAGGATCTCGTTGATCCGCAGCGTGCCATTGCTGCTGACGAAGTTCGCCACCGGTTGCGATGCACCCGGTGCCCTACCGCTTGGGGTTGGTGTCGACGTTGTCCCGGTTGCGGCGGTTGTCGGAGTAGATGTTCGCGTCGGGCTTGCGGTGGCGGCGATCGTCGGAGGCGTCAGGGTCGTGGTCGCAGCCGGCTCTTCTACAACAAACAGGCTGGCGTCATCGAAAGCCGCGGAAAACGGCCCCGAAGGTCGGATCATCAGCCGGGCGCGCACCGAATGAGCGCCAACCGGAGCCTGTACAGCTCCCGTCGTGAGCATCGTCCACGCCGCGGACGACGATGTTGTCGTGCTGTCGACCTGCGCGAAGGTGCTTCCCGAACCGTCACCGGCCGCATAGAAGCTGAGCCGAAGAAAGGCTTCACCATCGCCTGCCTCTCGCAAGGTCCACGCCGAGAACTCGTACCACTGGCCCGCGGTGACCGGCACCACCTGGTAGATCCACTTCGTGGAGTTGCTTTGCGACAGGTATGAAACGCCATACGCGCCGGAGTGGCCTGTCCCGCTCGACGTCATTGTTCCGCCATTCTTCAGCCAGCCAGCCGGCACCGTCCCATCGATGAACTCGAACCCTCCATTCAGAAGCAGGCCCCCGCTGGTGTCAGACGGGACTGCCCCACCGGGCCCATTGGAACCAGGGTTCGGCACTGCGCCGCCACCGTTGCTGGACGAGGGCCTTGCAGTAGACGGGACGGTGGTCGGTGTCTTTGTCTTTGTGGTGGTGGGAGTCGAGGTCACGGGTGTCGAACTGTTGCCGGTCGGCTGGGTCGGCTGGGTCGGCGTTCGCGTTGGAGTTGCCGTTGCTACGGGCTTGGTGGGCGTTGGTGTCGACGTGGAGAGTGGTGTTGGCGTGGGCACCGGCGCGCCCGCGACCGAGAGCGTTGCGGTATCGACCCAGACGTTCCCGCTCTCGGCGGAATTGATGGTGATGGCGAACGTCGCATAGGCGGCGTTCACCGGTAGGTCGAGTTCGCGCATGAGCTGCACGAAAGTCGGCCCCGCCCCGATGTCCGCGGATGTTTGAAATGGCTGCAAGGGAACTGCACCAGCATCAAGGGGGGTCACCTTGAGAGAACCGGTGATCGCGATGTCGGCGCGAAGGTAGACGGCAGCCGATGCCGTTTCGGCCGAGATGCTGACGGTTTGCTTGAGAGTCACGGCCTCGCCGCCGGGGACAGCTAAGCGCCAGCTCGACCCGGATTGTCCGATGCTCGTATCCACCTCTGGTTCTGACACACCGATCCAGGTGCCTATGGCTTCGAAGTCGCCGTTCTCGAGCAATTCTTCGGCCCGAACGGGGGGCGCTCCAAGCCAGGCTGCGACAGTCATCGCAGCTACGCTAACTGAAACGGCGAACAGGAGTGCCCGTGTCACCTGCCGACATCGCCTCAGCGGGCGGTGAGCGGTGCGACCCCCAGGTGGGAGCCGGAGTCGACCATGATGATCTCGCCGGTCACGTGCGACGCTCCTTCGAGGAACCAGACGGCGACTTCCGCCATAGCCTCCGGCGTCCCTGCCTTCTGGAGGGGCGTAGCGCTTTTCTGACGCTCGATCGCCGCGTCGTACGCAGCTTCTCCCATACCGCCCCGCAGCCAGCGTCCCTGGATGAATCCAGGGCAGACGGTGTTGACCCGGATCTCCGGCCCCAACGCCCGCGCCAACGACAACGTCATCGTGTTGATTGCCCCCTTGGAAGCTGCGTAGGCAATCGAACTCCCGCCGCCCATCACGCCCGCCACGGACGAAATGTTGACGACGGATCCCTGGCCGCCGGCTTTCATGTGTGGGGCGCACGCCCGTGTCATCTGGTAGGTGCCGATGACGTTCACGCTGTAGATGTCGATGAAGTCCTGGGCCGTGAGCCCGTCGAGGTCCCGGTGGTTCACGAACTTCGTCATGCCAGCGTTGTTGATGAGGCCGTCGATTCGGCCCCATTTCGACATCGCTTCCGCGGCCATGCGCTTGCAGTCCTCGTCCTTTGAGACGTCGGCCTGGACGAGGAGCGTTTCCACCCCTGCCTTCTCACATGCCGCCTGCGTCTCCTTCGCTTCGTTGATGCTCCGCGTGTAATTGATAACGACGTTGCAGCCCTTGCTGGCAAGGAGCCTCGCACTCGCCGCGCCTACGCCCGTCGCCGAACCAGTGACTATCGTGACGGCACCTTTCAGGTCCATGAAATACGTTCTCCCTGCGAATGGCTTTGGCGGAGTCTAACGGACGAAAGAAACGTAGGTGGTTTGACAGGCGGGATCGGCGCCCGCAGAGTTACGTTGCCTAATTTCAGGGGGTACGACGCAGTGAAAGCAGCAGTGATGTACGGGGTGAACCAACCCCTCCAAATCGAAGATGTCGAAATAGATGAACCGCGCGCGGGCGAGGTGTTGGTAAAGACCAGCGCGAGCGGTGTCTGCCATTCGGACCTCCACTTCATGGAGGGCTCCTATCCCACGCGGACGCCAATCGTCCTTGGCCACGAATCCGCCGGGGTTGTTGAGAAGGTTGGCCCCGGGGTGACCAACGTGAAGCCGGGCGACGCGGTCGTCGTTGCATTCGTGACGTCATGCGGCCAGTGCGATAACTGCGTGCAGGGCAAGCCGTACCTGTGCAACAACAGCGCCTCGCTTGGCCGTAACGACCGCTTGAAGCTCAATGGCGAGCCGATGGCCCAGTTCGCCAACATGTCGGCCTTCGCCGAGTACCAGCTGGTCAGCCAGAACGCCTGCGTCCACGTCCCGGATGGCGTCCCCATGGAAGTCGCCTGTCTGGTTGGCTGCAGCGTCATGACGGGTGTCGGCGCCGTCACGAACACGGCGAAGATTCCGGTCGGTTCGACGGTCGCCGTCATTGGCGCCGGCGGCGTTGGCCTCAACGCAATCCAGGGCGCCAAGCTGGCCGGAGCGTCGCGGATCATCGCCGTCGACCTCCTCGAAAACAAGCTGGCCGCTGCGAAAGAGTTCGGCGCCACCGATACCGTGGATGGCTCGAAGGGCGATGCCGTGCAAACCGTTCAGCAGATGACCGGCGGCGGAGTGGACTTCGCCTTCGAGGCGATTGGCCTCGCGAAGACAGCCGAGCAGGCCTTTGGGATGGTCAAGCGCGGTGGCAAGGCCGTTGTGGTCGGGATGATCCCCGTGACCCAGATGGTGACTCTGCCCGGCGCCGCCTTCCTCGGCGAGAAAGGCATCATCGGCAGCTTCTACGGTTCCACCCGGCAGACGCACGACATGCCGTGGCTGATGGAGCTGTATCGCCAGGGCCGCCTCAAGATCGATGAACTCATCACCCGCCGCTACGAGCTCGGCCAGATCAACGAAGCTTATGCGGCGCTCAAGAATGGCGAAGTGAACCGGAGCGTCATCGCCTTCAACTAGCGGCGGTCTACAAATATGAATGAGGCCCCTCCGGAATTCCGGAGGGGCCTCATTTTGTCCGGTGGGGTCGCGAAACCCTAGCCCATATCGCAGGCCATCACCGGGTCGTAGTCCGGGAGTTCCGAGATCTTCGGAGCGGGCTGGATCCAGGCCACCTTCCCCGCCTTGTCGACGACGATGACCACGCGATTTGCCACCCCGGCTTGCTCGATGAAGACGCCATACTGCTTGGCGACAGCGCCGTGCGGGTTGAAGTCGCTGAGCACCGGGAAGTCGACGCCCAGCTGTTCCTTCCATGCTTTCTGGGACCAGGCGTTGTCGCACGAAATCACGACGGGCATCGCCCCCTGGCTCTCGAACTCGCCGCGCTTTTTCTCGATGAGGGGCAGTTGCGTGCTGCAGGCTCCCGAAAACGCGGCGGGCACGAAGTTGATAACGACAGCGTGCTCTCCACGCTGGTCGCTGAGCTTGAAGGTATCCCCCATGGGGCTCGTCTTGAGTTCGAAATCCGGCGCGATGTCGCCGACTTTGAGGGTTGCGGTTTCTGCCAAGGAGTCACTCTCCAATCCTGGTTAGTTCCTCCATCCTAGCCCCCGTGGCGTGGGCGGTCGCGGCGGGCGGGTATGCGCGTAGAATCGCCCGCCATGACGGATATGCCACTGGATGGGATCCGGGTCTGCGACCTGACCTGGATTATCGCCGGGCCGGTTTGCACCCGTGTGCTTGCGGACTTCGGTGCCGAGGTGATCAGGGTCGAACACGAACAGGCGCTGGATAGCGTGCGGATGGGCCGTCCCGTGATCGGGGATGCTCCAACCGGCAACAATTCCGGCTTCTTCAATTACATCAGCCGCAATAAGAAGAGCGTCGCTCTCAATGCGCGCCATCCCGACGGCCATGCCGTGCTGAAGCGCCTCATCGCCGCCAGCGATGTGGTCGTCGAGAACTTTTCGGCCGAGGTCATGGAGTCCTGGGGCCTGGGCTACGACGAACTGCGGGAGATTAACCCGTCCATCATCTATTGCTCCGTTTCGGGTTTTGGTCATTCGGGTCGCGACAAGCGCCACACAACGTGGGGCCCGACCGCCCAGGCGCTCAGCGGCCTCACCTATATGTCAGGACTGCCCGGGATGCCGCCCGCCGGCTGGGGCTATAGCTACATGGACCACACAGCCGGGTACTACGCCGCCAGCGCCGTGATGATGGCCCTCCATCACCGCAATCGCACGGGCGAAGGCCAGTGGATCGACATGTCCCAGGTGGAGGCCGGTATCGTCCTCACCGGTCCGGCGGTGTTGGACAGCCAGGTCAATGGCACCTCGTGGCGCAACGACCCGCAGCTCCCCCCCGGCAATCACGCCTGGGAGCCGAAGGTCGCCCCGCACAATGCCTACCGTGCGCCCGGTGACGACCGCTGGATAGCCATCGCCGCCACCAACGACGACGAATGGCGCGCGCTCGCCGAGGTTGTTGGGAGCGGCCTGGCGACCGACAAGCGGTTCGCAACGAATGCCAGTCGCATCCAGCACCAGGATGCGCTCGACGCCATGATTGGTGACTGGGTCGCCGGCCGCGATGCCTACGAGTCGATGAGCCTGCTCCAGGACGCGGGTGTACCGGCCGGTGTCTGTCAGACCGCCGGTGACCGCTTCGAGCGCGACCCCCAGCTCGAGAGCCGCGACTGGTGGCATGTTCTTCCGCACCCGGAAATCGGCGACTGCGACTACGACGGCATCGTCCCCAAGCTCTCGCTGACGCCCGGCCAGATGCGTAAAAGTTCCCCGGTGTTCGGAGCGGACACTGCCGACGTCATGCGTGATGTCCTTGGGATGACGGACGACGAGTTCATCTCACTGACGGAGCTGGGGGTGTTCATGTGAGCGGCCCGCTACAAGACCTGCTGGTCATCGAATTCTCCGATCAGCTCGGCCAGCTCGCGGGCAAACTCCTGGCCGACATGGGTGCCGACGTCGTCAAGATCGAGCCTCCGAATGGATCGGGAGCGCGGTCTGTCGGCCCATACGCCGGGCACGAACCCGCCGCCGAGCGGTCCCTCAACTTCTGGTATCACAACACCAACAAGCGCTCGCTCGTCGCCGACCTCGGTAACGATGCATCACTCGCCGAAGTCCGAACTCTTTGCGAGCGCGCGAGCGTCATCATCGAGGACCGCGCTCCCGGAACGATGGCTGAGTTCGGGCTCGATTACGCAACGGTGTCGGCGGCCAATCCGGGAGTCGTCTACTGCTCCATTACGCCCTTTGGGCAAACCGGGCCGTGGGCGAACTGGAAGGTGAATGACCTCGTCGCCCTGGCCCTCGGCGGCCCGATGATGATGAACGGCTATGACGTGGCCCAATATCCGGAGGCGCCGCCGATTCACGGCAACGGTGACCAGGCGTTCAACACGGCTTGCCACTTCGCGGTGCACGGGATCATGGCGGCCGTGCTCTACCGGGACCGCACCGGCAAGGGTCAACACGTCGACTGCGCCATGCACGAAGCGCTGAGCTGCACTGTTGAGGTCGGGATGCCGTACTGGCTCTACATGCGCCAGGACGTTCGTCGCCAGACCGGCCGTCACGCGGCTGCCAACCCCACAGAGAAATGGATGCACACGGCCGGGGACGGTCGCGATGTGTTGGTTTTTGGTGTGGGCCGGAACAACGCCCAGTGGAACTCGCTCAAGAAATGGCTTCAGGCGGCCGGGTTCGGCCAGCAGTTGGACGAGGAGCGCTTCAACGACCCTCTTGCCCGCCAGCCCGCGCGTGGGACGCAAGAAGCGAAGGAGATCATGGCAACCGTGCATGCCTTCATCGGCGAAAGCTCGAGCGACGATGTCTACCGCGGCGCCCAGGAGCGAGGTCTGCCGTGGGGTGTCGTCCTCGCCCCGGAAGAGGCCATCAAGGACCCGCATTGGCACGACCGTGGCTTCTACGTACAGCTACCGGAAGAGACGCTGGAGAAACCGGTACTGATGCCGGGCGCCCCCTACCAGTTCAGCGCGACACCGTGGGAGATTCGCCGGCGCGCACCGCACCTGGGTGAGCACACCGAGGAAATCCGGCGCACGCTCTAGCGTCAAGGGATGTCGACAACCTGGCCCGGCTGCAATGCAAGGCAGTCCAGGTCCGGATTCGCGGCGATGAGAGCGTCGGTCGTGACCCCCTGGTTGGCGGCTATATCGAAGCACGTATCGCCCGCCCCGATCACGTAGGTATTGCCGGAAGCTGCCTTTGTTGGAGTCGGGATAGCGGAACCGCTCCCTCCGGACGAACCGGATGAGCCCGGCACCGCAAGGACCTGGCCCGGCTGGAGGTTCGTGCACCCTTCGTTAATGAGCGGATTGGCGCTGATGAGCTCGGGGACCGAGACGCCGAGGCTCGAGGCAATGCTGCCACAGGTATCGCCCGAGACGATCGTGTAGCCGCTCGAACTGCTGCCGTTGCCATTGTCTCCGGCGGGAACTGTGCTGCCGCCCGTCGGGGCCGAAATGCCGTTATCGCGAATCTGGAAGACCTGGTCGCCGGAGATAGGCGTTGAGGTGGGAACGGAGGCCGGGTCGGTGAGGTGAGGGTTGTTGGTCAGGCCCCCATCGTCGCCGCCACCGCCGCCACAAGCGGCAAGCGCAATGCACGTCACTCCGAGAACTGCCGGCAACAGGAGGCGGAACATTGAGCCCATGCTATGAAGGACGTTACCCCCGGGCAATTCGTTCCAACTCCTGCGCGATGAATTGACGGGCAACCCGCCCGATGCGGCCGAGTTCGTCCGGCTCCACCGGTTCGATCGTGTCGTTGGGCGTGTGAATGGCGGCGAAGTCGCCGGAGGTGAAGAAGAGTACATCGACGTGATCCGCCTGGAAGCTTTGGTGGTCGCTGCCAGTGTTCGGGGGGAGGGAGCTGCTGACGACGTCGATGTCGAGATCCCGCCCGATGGCGGTAGCTTCCTCACGCAATTTCTGCTCGCCGATAACTTCGACCTGGTCGCCGATGCCTGCCACGTCGAAATTGACCATGATTTGGGGCAGCCGGTCCTCGTCGTCCATTGTCGAGGCAAGTTGGGCGCTCCCGTAGAGGCCGTGCTCCTCGGCTCCGAATGTTGCGAAGCAGAGACCGTTGTCCAGCCCGTCGGCCGCAAGTGCGCGGGCAAGCTCCAGGACCTCCGCCACACCTGAGCCGTTGTCATTGCCGCCAGGGCTTGTGGGAACGGTGTCGTGGTGGGCGCCGACGAGAATCTCGCAGGTGTCCGAACCGGGCGCTGTGGCGAACACGTTCACCGCGTGCCCGATCTTGTCGTCCGGCACCGTGACCGTCACGTCGACCCCGGAGTCGGCAGCGGTGATCAGTGCCCGGCTGTCATCGCCCGTCACTCCGACGACCGGGAACGTGCTCCGCGTGTCGAGGTTCGCGAAGATGAGCGAGCGAGAGACGTCGTTGACCACGACCATCGCTACCGCGCCGGTGTCCTTTGCACGCTGGTACTTGTCGTTGAACGAGATCTCCCCCCGGTCGACAATCGCAATCCGTCCCGCGACCACCTTCCCGGCGTAGTCCTCCTGGCGACCAAGCCCCAGGTACACCGCGGGAGCGGTCACGCTGCCACCGACTGACCCCACAAGGTGGAACCCGGTGAGCTGTAGCTCGGGAAGCTCGACATACGAGAGGCCGTAGCGTTCGCCGTCGAATTCGAAGGGCTGGACCTCGGCGTCGTATCCATAACTCCGGAACTGGTCGGCGATGTATGCAGCTGCCGCGGTTTCGCCCGCCGTGCCGGAAACCCGCTCGCCAATATCGACAGAGAGGGCCTCGATCTGGGCATAGGCCCTGTCCTCGTCAAATGCGGCCTCGTCGGTGGCGCCTGAGACAGAGGTCGACGTCGCTGCCGGCGGCGTCATTGGCGAGGCCGTTGGCGAGATCGTTGACTCCGGCGATGCGGCAACCGTCGCCGTGTGGGGTTGTGGCGAGGATTCGCGAGGGCTACAGGCGAGGAGTGAAAGAGCCGCGACTATCGTTGCGGCGAGGAACCAGCGAGCCATCATGCCCGAGCGTAGTCGGACAGGCGTAAAGCGGCTGACAACAGCTAGCGGCGCCGGAAGATCCGCTTGAATCGCTCCACGCTGCCAGGGTCGTTCGATCGAGGCTCGTACTCGATATAGCGGTCGCGCCAGTACGCACCCTTCGACGAACCCACGTGGCCGGTAGACGCCGGTCCCGGTGTTGTGCGTCGGAGGAAGGCCCAGACGAAGGCCCCGAGGAAGATAACGACTCCCGCGAATGCCACCCAGATCAAGGCACTGGCTATCGCTGAAAGAACCAGGCCGCCAAGCATGATCCCGGCGCCCGTGAAAAGGAGCGTGGCAGGCGTCAGGCCGGGCATCGTCGGCAGCCCGGCAACGATCCGCGACGCCATCGACGGCTTGCGTCGCGGCTTGAGCGGGATAGGATCCCGACCTGATCCCGACCGCGGTGCAGCTTCAGTGCCGGGCTTGTTTTCCAATTTGGAAAGAATCTCTTCGATCTCGCGTTCGACTCTGTCGGGCATGGCAATCCTTCTCCCGATCAGTATGCCACCAGCGTGGGCGCCCTGCTTATCCGCTCGCTTGACGTTCGGGCGTGCCCCAGCCGCCGCCCCCCGGCGTTTGGATACGGATACGGTCGCCGGGCGCAAGCCGCGCCTGCGCCGGATAGGGCAAATCGACGGCCTGCTCACCATCGCGAATGACGCTATCTGTTGCGGCCTTCCCCGAGCGGCCCCCGGCGGCGCCGGGCGGGCCGACTGAACGCCGGTCGCCCACGATGGAGACGGTCGTTGGCACCATGAACTCGACTTCCTTGACCACGCCATCGCCGCCATGATGCTGCCCCTCCCCGCCACTCGCGTTCCGTAGTTCGAATCGCCAAACACGGATGGGGTGGGTTCGCTCCAGCGCCTCGACTGGCGTGTTCGCTGTGTTCGTCATGTGCGTCTGGATGCCCGGTTCGCCATCTCCGCGCGGGCCTGCCCCGGCGCCGCCGGGAATCGTCTCGTACGACGCGAACGGAGTGCCATCGTCGCGGGTGCCGCCGTAGGTGAAGTTGCTCATCGTGCCGGCGCTTGCTGCAGGGATCCGTTCGGGGGCTGCTTGCTGGAGTGCGGCAAAGACGACGTCTGTGATCCGCTGGGACGTCTCGACGTTCCCGGCGGAGACCGCGTGCTGCGGTGTTGCGTTCACGATCGAACCTTTGGGAAGGATGAATCGGAGCGGTCGGAAGTATCCCGAGTTCGATGGTGCCTGTGGTGGCATCAGGCATCGCAAGCAATAGGCGACTGCAGACTTCGTAACGGCCGCCACTGCATTCACAGAGGAATCGAGCTGGGGGCTGCTTCCGGTGAAGTCGATCTCCATACCATCGCCTTCGATGCGAAGTCTCACCGCAATCGTGGGCGCCTCCCCGTCGCCATATCCCGGGTCCAACACATCGTGGGCGCGGTACTCGCCATCTGGCAGTCCATCGATCGTGGCCCGGGCGAGGCGCTCTGCGTAGTCTTTCAACGCCCCCGTAGCTTCAGCCACCTTCGCTGCGCCGTGCCGTTCGAACAGGCTGACATAGCGGTTGATGCCTACCCGGATGGCGGCCAGCTGAGCGTCGAAGTCTCCTCTGCGCTCGTCCGGCGTCCGCACATTCCGAAGGATGATTTCGTACAACGCTTCGTTGAGGGTGCCGCCGTCGATGAAGCGCAGCGGCGGGATGATCACGCCCTCCTGGAACAGTTCATGGGAGTTCGGCATCGAGCCAGCGCTCATCCCCCCGATGTCCGCGTGGTGGGCCCGGTTCGAGACGAACCCCACCAGTTCCCTCTCGTGAAAGACTGGCGCGACAAGCGAGACATCGGGCAGGTGCGTGCCGCCGAGAAACGGGTCGTTGACGATGGCGACGTCTCCCGGTTTCCAGGGCGCCAGTTTTTGGACCGCGGCGATGGCCTCCGGCATCGCACCGAGATGCACCGGGATATGCGCCGCCTGCGCAACCATGTCGCCACCCGCATCGAACACGGCGGCGGAGTAGTCTCGGCGCTCGCGAATGTTCGGTGAGTGGGCCGCCAGCCCGAGCACGACGCCCATCTCGTCTGCCGCGGAGGCAAGGAGGGCGTTCCAGATGGAGAGTTCCGCGGGCGTCAGCGGAGGCATCACTCGCGCTCCATCAGCAGGTTCCCGAATTGGTCGACCGTCGCCGTCCATCCTTCCGGGAGGTAGGTCGTGGCGTCGGGCTGGAAAATCGTCGCTTCGCCCCTGATGCGGTCGCCGGCGTGGAGGGCGGCCCGTTCCACCACCAGCATGTCGCCGCTCGGTACGAAGGTGCGCCGGCCCGCAGCCTTGATCGTGGACAGTTCCAATTTCGGGGTAGGCCCCTCGGCGCGAGCCCGAAGCGTGACCAGTTCGACCGTCGAGTCGGGGCGGCTATAGCCGTAACGCTGCTCGTGGGCCACATGCAGCGCGGCCGCGAACGAGTCCACGGTGGGCTCTTCCACAGACACGCGAAGCTCGTGTGCCTGGCCCACGTAGCGCGCGTCGCCCGACCATGCCGTGCGCGACGTTGTTGCCCCGGCCAAAGTCATCTCTTCCATGGCTTCGTGCTCAAGCGCTCGCGCCGCCTGGCGGAGCTGTCCGTCGGCGTCCGGGTCGAGTGCAAGCAGCAGTCCCTGCGTGCGCTCGACGGCCTCTGGCGCTGTCAGCATACCCATGGCCGAAAGAACACCCGGGAAACGTGGCACGAGGACCTTGCCAAAACCGAGTTGTTCCGCGAGGGCGCAGGCATGCAATGGCCCGGCGCCGCCGAATGCAACGAGAGTGAAATCCCGCGTGTCGAAGCCGCGTTCGAGGCTGACCCGGCTCAGTGACCGCGCCATGTTCGCGTTGACCACTTCGATTACCGCTTTGGCGGCCGCTTCCGGCGACCCGAGCGTGGAGAGGGCCGTACTCGCACGATCCACGTTGGGCGCCACTGATTCGCCGAGGCGTTGCTCCGCGCGGAGACGCCCGAGCACAAGGTTTGCATCGGTCACGGTCGGCAGATCGCCTTTGCCGTAGCAGGCGGGTCCGGGGTCGGCTCCGGCGCTCTCCGGGCCGACGACAAGTGCCCCACCGGCGTCGAGACGCGCGATCGACCCACCGCCTGCGCCAACCGTCTCGATATCGATGGTGGATGCCAGCACCGCCAGGCCGTCGATCTCCATCGAACCTCGTAGCAGCGGTTCGCCAGGGCAGAGCGCGACGTCGGTCGAAGTTCCGCCCATGTCGAACGCCACGATGTTGTCGATCCCGGCGAGGCGGGCCACGCGGAGTGCGCCAAGCACACCGCCCGCAGGCCCGGACAGCAGCATGGAAATGGGCTGATTGCCAGCCTGTTGCGTGCTCGCGAGGCTGGCGTCCGAGCGAATGATGCGGACGCCGGGAAGCACCCTCTCAAGCTTCTCGAGGTACGTTCGGATGGTTGGCCGAAGAAACGCATTGATTGCCGTCGTGCTCGCGCGTTCGTATTCGCGCACCTGCGGTGCAACATCGATAGAGGCGCTGACTTCGAACCCGGCCACGGAAAGCGCATCGGCGAGACGTCGTTCATGCTCCGGATAGGCGAAGGAGTGGAGCAGGCAGACGGCCACCTCCCTCGGGCCAATTTCGCGGCATCGATCCACGACAGCGTGAATCTCATGGTCGCTCAGTTCGATGACGGCATCGCCCGCAGCGCCCATCCGCTCCCGAACCTGCGCTACATCGCCGCGGGCCACCACATGTCGGCTGCGCCGGGGTTCAAGTTCGTAGAGCGCGGGACGTGTCTGGCGGCGGATGACCAGGATGTCGTGGAAGCCTTCCGTCGTAGCGAGGACGACGCGTGGTCCTCGTCGCTCGAGAAGGGCATTGGTCGCCACCGTGCTGCCGTGCACATAGCGCTCGGCCGATGCTCCCGCCACACCCGCGATGATCGCCTGTTCGGGGTTGGCCGGCGTGGAGAGCCGTTTCCAGGTGCGCAGCGATCCATCGTCCGCTACTTCAACGAAATCCGTGAAAGTTCCGCCAACATCAACTCCGAGTGCGCGCGCCACGGGCTCGATTATGGGCGAGCGAGGGTGACGCTGCGACTGTTGGCTGGCGACGGTTCTTCGGGCCGTTGGTGCTAGATGTGGTCTTTCACACGACCGGCGAGGGCCTCCGTGAATCCCACCGTCGACGCAATCTCCTCGATGCTCGCTTCGCGCACAGCCTTCACCGAGCCGAACTTGCGGAGCAATGCCTTCTTCTTCTTGGGACCTACCCCGGGCACGTTGTCGAGGGCGCTCGAGACCTGCGACTTGCCGCGGACCTGGCGGTGATAGGTGATCGCGAAGCGGTGCGCCTCATCGCGGATGCGCTGCACCATGTAGAGCGCCTCGGAACCACGCGGAAGGATGACCGGCATCGATTCGCCCGGCTGGAAGATCTCTTCGTGCTGCTTGGCGAGCCCGACCGTGGGGATGTCGTATACCCCGATCTCTCGCATCGCTTCGACGGCCGCGCCAAGCTGACCCTTCCCGCCGTCGATGATGACAAGGTCGGGCAGATCCCAGGCGTCGTCCACCTCCGGCAGCTCCTCGGCTTCAGCGTCAACGGCGACGGATTGGCTGCGGACTTTGCCCGCCCGGCGGAACCGGCGGCGCATCACCTCCTGCATCGTTGCGAAATCGTCGGCTCCTTCGACGGTCTTTACACGGAAGCGGCGGTACTGGCTGGTCGCCGGGCGGCCGTCTTCGAAGACAACCATGCTGGAGACGGGGCTAGAACCCTGGATATTGGAGTTGTCATAACACTCGATCCTGTGCGGTGGCTCCGGAAGGGCGAGCTCCTCCTGCAGCTGTTCGAGCGCCTGCTCCGTCTTGTTGGCGTCGGCAAGCCACTTCACCTGCAGCATGTCCAGGGTTTCGCGGGCATTTTCGTTGGCCATTTCGACGAGCCGCTTCTTTTCTCCGCGCTCGGGAATGCGAACCTCGACCAGCGACTCGCGCTTCTCGCTGAGCATCGTCTCGATCTCCGCCCGCTCCGAGGGCTCAACTGCTACGGCCACGAGCTTGGGGATGTACTGGGCGCTTTCGTAGTACTGCTCCAGGAAGCTCGCAAGCACGCTCTCATCGCTCTCATCGCGGGCGCCTTCAACAATGAAATGGTCGCGCCCGACCATTTGCGTGCCGCGGATGAAGAACACCTGCACGCATGCCTGGTCGTCGCTGCGCGCAATGCCGAAGACGTCGACGTCCTCCTTGCGCGTGGTCGAAACGGTCTGGCGCTCGATCGTCCTCTCCACCGACTTTATCTGGTCGCGAACCATCGCTGCCCGCTCGAACTCCATCCGCTCGGCGGCATCGGTCATCTGCGCTTTCAATCGCCTGAGGACGTCGTTGCTTTTCCCCTCGAGGAAGAGGATCACCTGCTCGATAACCTCCGCATACTCTTCAGGCGTGCAGTAGCTGGTGCAGGGGGCAATGCAGCGCTTGATGTAGTAGTCCAGGCAGGGACGTGGGTCAGTACCGGTGATCTCCTTTGTGCAGGAGCGCCAGGGGAAGAGCTTCTTGGTGAGGTCGAGCGTGGCCCGGACGGATCCAGCGGATGCGTATGGACCGAAATAGCGGGCGCCATCCTTCTCGATGCGTCGGGTGATGGAAACACGCGGCCACGAGTTCTGGACATCGACTTTCAGGTAGGGATACCGCTTGTCATCTTTCAGGCGGATGTTGAAGAACGGCTGGTGGCGCTTGATCAACGTCGCTTCGAGGATCAGCGCTTCGCCGGCATTCCCGGTGACGATGTACTCGAAGTCTTCGATCTGCTGCCGCAGGGCGATGGTCTTCGGCTCCATGCCGCGCGGAGAACCGAAGTACGAACGGACCCGATCCTTCAGGCGGGCAGCTTTGCCAACGTAGATAACGTCGCCCTCGGCGTTGCGCATGATGTAGACGCCGGGCTTGCCAGGCAAAGCGGCCAGTTGCTTGCGTATTTTCTCGGAGACCGTTGTCGAGGCCACGTTCTCAGTGTAGGCCGCGGAAACCTGGCATCCGAGTCTCGCGTTGCGGTCGTGGGGGCTGTCGCCCGTAGAATGCGGCCACCATCCTGTCAGGAGACACCATGAGCTACGAGGCGATCCTCTACGACGTCGAACAGCACGTCGCGACCATCACGCTGAACAAGCCGGAGCGGCTGAACGCTTTCGACGACGAAATGCTTACGGAATGGGCCGACGCAGTCCGGACCGCCGATGCGGATCCCGAGGTCCGAGCGGTGATTATCACCGGGGCCGGGCGCGGTTTCTGTAGCGGTATGAACGTCCAGAACGAGGCCGGCGGATCCGGCGTCCTGCGGACGGAAGCGAAGGTATCCGACCGGCGCGTATCGCTCCGCAACAGCGTTCACCCCATCCCGAGGGCCCTCATCCAGCTCGAAAAGCCGTATATCGCCGCGATCAACGGCGCGGCTGCCGGGGCGGGGATGGACATGGCCAGCATGGCTGACATCCGCTTCGCCAGTACCACTGCACGCGTCGGCATGACCTACGTCCGCATGGGCCTGATCCCCGGCGACGGTGGCTGCTACACGCTCCCGCGTCTGGTGGGTACCCAGCGGGCCCTCGACATGATCTGGAGCGGTCGGCTGATCACAGCCCAGGAAGCGAAGGAGATCGGCTACGTCCTCGATGTCTTTGAACCCGAGGAACTGATGCCGAAGGTGACGGAGTACGCCCGGCAGATCGCGCGCGGCCCGGCGACGGCGGTGCAGGTCTCGAAGAAGCTCGTCTACCGTTCTGCAAACATCGCATTCGATGAACACCTGGACATTGCCCAGATGGCGATGTTCATCGCTCAGACCACGGAAGACGCGAAGGAGGGACCTCGCGCCTTCGTGGAGAAGCGCGAGCCCGAATTCAAGGGGTACTAGGTCAGGCGGCCACGCGAAGGGCGGTCATGTAACTCTGCAGGTCGCGGAGGACAGTGTCGGCATCCTCGATAACCTCGTCATCGGCTCGTTCCGACCGGCCTGGCGGCGGTTCGGGGCCGGAAACACCGTCGCCAATGCCCAGGGCGGCCGTAGCCCGTCGTGCCGATGCGACTGCAATCGCGAGTCGGCCCTTGCGACCATCATGATGGTCGACAATCGCGTCGAGCACGTCAGCGGGGAACTGCCACTCGCGGGCCACGGCGGCACCCCACTCGATGTGGCCGAGGCCAAACACCTTTCGTTCGGCCGCAATCGTATCGCTTCCGTTGCGGGCCATAGCGACGACGACGGCGTACTTCTCGGGATCCTGGGTGGCCATCGCAAGGCGGCCGATGTCGTGAAGGAGGCCTGCGGTAAACGCTTCGCCGTGGTCGCCGACGTCGTGTTGCGAATAGCGATCGGCGAACATGGCGCAGGCCACGAGGTGGCGCCACATCTCATCGACGTGGAGGCCCGACTTCCACAGCTGGGGAAAGCTGGCGTCCATCGCCGCCGCGATCGTTACCCGCCGCGCGGCGTCCGTCCCAATCCGCACGATCGCGGCCTTGGCCGTCTCTACACGATGGATCGGCGCCGAAGCCGCGGAGTTCGCCATCCGCAGGACCATCGCCGTGAGCTTGGGGTCGAGTTCGATGATCTCGCGCAGTTCGGCGACCGACGGGTCGGTGCGATGGAGCAGCCGCATCGCTTTTGCGTGCGCCACGGGTAGAGGCGGAACCTGGATTTCCGGCACGTGGACAATCCTCTCCGGCCTCGAAGCCGTACCTCTATCTCCAATATCGGTAGGCGTCGGAACCTTCTACAGTCGGATGAGATGGGATATCGTCCAAAGTGGAGGCGGCATGGCAGCAGAAATTGGCAAACCAGCACCGGCGTTCAACCTTCTCGACCGCAATCGAGAACCGGTCACGCTTGAGAGTTATCCCGGCAAGCGATTGGTCCTCGCGTTCTATCCGCTCGCATTCACCGGTGGCTGAACGTCCGAAATGACAGCCTTCCGGACGCATTCCATGGCGTTCGAGGAGGCCAACGCCCAGGTTCTGGGCGTCAGCGTTGACTCATTTGCGGCCGCTGGAGAGTTCCAGGACAAACTGGGCCTCGAATTCCCCTTGCTCAGCGATTTCCCGAAGAACAATGCCGGACGGGACTACGGTGTCCTCCTCGAAGACCGCGGGGTTCATAACCGAACGACTATCGTGCTCGACGAGGACCGCATCGTCCGCGACATCTACGTGGAGGGCCGCGACTTCGAGTCGCACCCGGTCCATGCCCTGGAAGTACTGAAGAGCCTGGATGGCTGAGGCCGGGCAACCACCGGAAGCCCGCCCGGACTTCCGGTTCATCGTCCTGGTCGCCTCGCTGTTTACCGGCACGCTCATCATTTCCAACATCGTGGCGGTCAAAATCTCCGATTTCGGGGGTCACTTCCTCGACTCCGGGAACATCGTCTTCCCCGTCAGCTATATCCTCGGCGACGTCTTGACCGAGGTGTACGGCTACCGCCAGGCACGGCGGATCATCTGGTCGGCGTTCATAGCGAACGCCCTCGCTGTCGGGGTGATTGTGGCGGCAGGCGAACTGAAGCCGGCGCCCTTTTGGACCGACCAGGATGCCTACCACGCGATCCTTGGCCAGACGTGGCGCATCGTCAGCGCGAGTTTCGTAGCCTTCCTTGTCGGAGAGTTCGCCAACTCTGCCGTGCTTGCGAAGTTGAAGGTGGCGACCCACGGCCGGTATCTCTGGATCCGGACGATCGGCTCAACGCTCGTCGGCGAGGGCCTCGACTCCATCCTCTTCGTCACGATCGCGTTCGCCGGCACCGGCGTCCCCGAACTGCAGGTCCTGGTCTGGGAAACCTGGCTGTTCAAGGTTGGATTCGAGGTCATCGCCACCCCCTTCACCTACCTCGTGGTCGGTTTCCTCAAACGCGTCGAACACGTGGACATCTACGACACTGACGTTCCCCTCAATCCCCTGCTGGTCTGGCAATAGAAGCTATTGGAACCTCCGTTGCGGCGGCGATGACGCAAGCTGGTCAGATGCTTACACTGCGCGCGCAGTACCCGAACGGCCAGGCAAGGCGAACGGCCGGAGGTGGTGCCTGATGGCTTCAGTCAAGATCGATCCAGGTGGCTTCCCGCAGCGGCGGATGGCGCAGGTGCCAACCGTCGACGCGGAGGCGATGCGCGAGATCCAGCGCATCGCCATCGAGAGCTACGACATCGACATTCTCCAGATGATGGAAAACGCGGGCCGAGCGGCCGCGCGGCTTGTGCTGGGCATGGTTGGCGGCAGGGTGCGAGGCCACCGTGTGGTCATTCTCGCTGGCGCTGGCAACAATGGCGCTGCCGGCCTCTGCGCTGCTCGCCACCTTGCTAACTGGGGCATGGTCGTCGAGCCGATCTTCGGGACTATCGAAGAAGACATGTCGATGACCACGTTGCGCCAGGCGCGCATCCTCCGCGCTTCCGGCGTCCATGAGCACCGCGACCGCGACACCAGCCAGGAGTCGCTTGAGGACCATTTGGGACGTGCCGACATCGTCATCGATGCACTCGCTGGCTACGGTCTTCACGGTTCACCCACGGGCATCGCCGCCGCCGCCACGGAGATGGCCATGAGCTGCGGCCGTCCAATCCTGGCGCTCGACGTACCAACCGGTGTTGATGCCACGACCGGGGAAGTCAACGAACTGGCGGTGAAGGCTTCAACGACTCTTGCGCTCGATTTGCCGAAAGTCGGAACCACGCTGCCCGCGGCGCGGAGCCATGTGGGCGCTCTCTACCTGGCAGACCTCGGAATCCCGCGGCGGGTCTACGATTCGCTCAATGTCGAGGTGGGCGGCCTGTTCGACGAAGGCCCGATCGTTCGCATCAAGTGAGGCTCAGTGGGCTCGTGAGTCCCAGAGCACTTCCGGCGTATTCGTCGCCTGGTTTTGCACCCGGGAGGCGACGAACAGCAGGTCGCTGAGCCTGTTCAGGTAGGTCACGATGTCGGCCGGCACAGGCTCATCGCGGCTGAGCGCGAGGACAACCCGTTCCGCACGCCGGCAGACGGTGCGGGCGACGTGGAGTTCGGCTGCGGCAATGTGGCCTCCGGGCAGGACGAAGCTCGTCAGCGCCGGGAGGGCATCGTTCCATGCATCGATGGTCTCCTCGAGACGGGCGATGTGCTGCGGCCCCACCGAGGGCAGCGCGATGCGTTCCGCGTCCGTGGGGTCGAGCGCGAGGACGGATCCGAGATTGAAGAGTTCGTGCTGGATCGCTACGAGCTCGCTCGCGATGGACTCCGCTGCGCCGCTGGCGATGGCCGTCCCGATCACGCTGTTCAGCTCATCGACGGTGCCGTAGGCCTCAATCCGGAGGCTGTCCTTGGGCACGCGCTGGCCGCCGACGAGGGCGGTTGTCCCGTCGTCGCCCGCACGGGTGTAGACACGGTTGATACGGACCATGCGCTCACTTTGGCGCAAAAGCCGGGCGAGTGCGACTTTCCCAGCGGCGCGGCGGCGGCGACAATACCAACCACATCAACAACGAGGGTTGCCATGGCGACGATAAACCGCTGCGTACGCTGCCTTTCGGACTTCCAGGGTGAGCCTTACCGGATGGCAGGGCGGGCGTACTGTTGCCAGAGCTGTTCCGTTGGGTCCGCGTGCGAACACCAGGGGATTCGCCGCGGCGAAAACGTCCGCCGCTACGATTCGATGTTCGACCGGTTCCGCGCGACCGCCAGCACTCGCAGCCCCTACGAGTCCCGCCAGCCGGTGAAGAGCCAGCCCTTGGAAGCTGACGCCACGGAGGAATAAATGGCGCTCTACGAGTACCTCTGCCCAGCCTGTAACACGCGCACGGAGCGGCGAATGCCTATGTCCGATGTGCTCCAGCAGATCAAGTGCCCCAAGTGCGGCAAGCGCGCCCGGAAGACGATCGGCAATTTCGCGATTGTCGGCGGCGCCGACGCCGACTTCGGGGATGGCCCTGCACCCTGGGACGATGACGGTGACGATGGATTTGACGACGACGGTCTCGGCGGCCATGACCACGAAATGGACCATGGCCATAGCCATGGTCCCGGTGGTCACACGCACTAGCCCGGCCCCCACGCCGCATTCCTTGGCGGCCCGCGAGTGAGCCAGGTAATCACCGCAGAGGCCTGCACCCGGAACGTGCGGCTCCTGCGGTTCTACGTGTCGGTGATGATGCTGACGCCGTTCCTGGCGATCTGGGTCATTTACCTCACTGACTACCGCGAGCTCTCCCTCACCCAGGTCACGATCATGGAGGCGTTCTTCTGGGCCGTCTCGATGATCGCCGAGATACCGGCCGGCGTCTTCGCCGACCGGTTCGGACGGAAACCGACGTTCCTTGTCGGCGTCACGCTCGAATGTCTTGGTGTGGCATCCTTCGCCCTCGCGTCCAACTTCGAACTGCTGACCGGTTCGTACATCCTCTGGGCAAGCGGGATCGCTTTCGGTAGCGGAAACGCGGAGGCGTTCCTCTACGAGACGCTCGTGGCCGGCGACAGGTCGGGAACCTACGCGAAGCAGCAGGGAAGGCTCCAGGCGATCATGATGGCTTCTGGCATGATCGGCGCCGCCTGCGGTGCATTCGTGGCCGCCTGGCTCGACCTTCGTGCTCCGATCCTGCTGGGAGCAGGCTTTTACGTCGTCGCCTTCGTCCTCGCGCTCCAACTCGACGAGCCCCCGAGAGGTGAACCGGGCGAAGCACAGCCCGGCTATCTTCAGACACTGCGCGAGTCCATAGGTTTCCTCAAGGGCCACCCGGCCGTCCGCTTCATCATTTTCTTTAGCGTTGCCACCGGCGTTGCTTCGATGACCGAGTGGCTCCTCATGCAGCCGTTCCTCGACTCGCACGACGTTCCGATCGGCCTGTTCGGGCTCATCGCGATACCGGTGCGCCTGTCCTCGGTCTTCGGCTCGCTAGGAGGCGCCAGGATCCTCGAATGGGTCGGGATTCGTCGGCTGGTGGTGCTCGCGTTTGCGACGACCACTGCCGGCCTGGCTACGCTGGCGACCGTCGATCATGTCGCGGCATTTATCGGAATTATGGCTATTGGACTTTCCGGAGCTTGCCTCCGCCCGGCTGTGTCGACCTATGTAAACGAACGGACATCTTCATCGATGCGGGCTACGGTGCTCTCCGTGGCCCCGTTTGGCCAGGCCGCTTCGTTCGCGCTGTTCTTCCCATTCATCGGCCTCGCATCGGACCAGGGCATCCGGCTTGGCTTCGCGCTCCTGCTCGGAATCGTGGCGGCGGGTGCCGGTATCAGTCTTGCGCTCTGGCTGCGGGCCGATGGCGGCAGCCCTGCTCCGCCGTTGCTCCAACCGGAGCCTGTGGCGACCTGATCAAGAAAGGGGCGGTGCCATTGGCACCGCCCCTTTTCGGTTCTTGCGAACTCGGGAAACTAGATTTCCAGCATCTGGGCGACGCGCTCGCGATGGAAATCGCCGTCGCCCCAGAACAGCTCCGCACGCTTCTGGCGGCGGAAGAAGAGCTGGATGATGTAGTCCTTGGTGAAGCCGATACCACCATGGATCTGCTGGCCATGCGCGACCACGCGGCGGCTGGCATCGCTGCACCAGGCCTTCGCCATCGCAACATCCATGTCCTGGGTGTCTTCGTTCTCGCTGGTGGCCCAGGCGGCCTTGTACATGATGAACCGCATGCCATCGACGTCGGTCACCATGTCGGCGGCTTTGTGCTGGATCGCCTGGAACGAGCCGATCGGGCGGCCGAACTGGACGCGCTCCTTGGCGTAGTTCACCGAAATCTCGAAGTCGCGCTGGGCGAGACCGACGAGGTAGGCGCACTCGAGCGACGTCGCCATATTGGAGACGCGCCGGACCTTGGCCTCATCGAACGGGACGATGTCCTCGGCAGCCACCGAAACATCCTTGAACACGACCTCGGCCTGCTTGTCGCTGGCGATGGTCTTCAGGGTTGTCACGGTGATACCGGGCTGGTCGCGCGCCACGATGTAGGCTGCCGTGCCACCGTCCGGTGTCCGGGCGGCAACGTGCAGGTAATCGGCGACGTTGGCATCCGGCACGAACATCTTGGTGCCGTTGAGCTTTGCCCCGGAGCCGTCCGCCGTGGCCGTCATCTCGACGCCTTCGGCGCCCCAGCGGCCGCTTGCCTCGGTGATCGCGTACGTGTGGATAGCGGTGCCATCGGCGATACCGGGCAGATACTTCTGCTTCTGGGCGTCGCTTCCGGCGGTTAGCAGGGCGGCGGTGCATACCGCGTTCGGGATGAACGGCCCGGGCACGAGAGCGCGGCCGAACTCTTCGACGAGGACGCAGAGGTCGAGGAAGCTGAATTCAGAGCCGCCGTACTGCTCAGGGATCATGAGACCCTGCCAGCCCAGCTCAGCCATCTTCTTCCAGAGTTCGGGGCTGTAGCCCTTTTCGTCCTCTTCCATAGCGCGGACGTGTTCTTCCGGACATTCCTTCTCGAGGAAGTCACGGGCGGAGTTCTTCAACAGTTCTTGTTCTTCGCTGAGACCGAGGTCCATACGATGCGGCTTCTCCACTTCCGATGAGATCCGCCGGGCGCACGAGGACATCCTCGCACCCCGCCGGTCGTGTGCGGCGCGATTCTAGCACGCATCTTTCGGTCGAGGCGAATTGCCTTCAGGCAGACTTACGAAGTTGTTCCACTTTCACGGTGCGCTGATTGGGCAGGACGGCGATTTCGAGCAGACGGTCGAGGAGGGCGTTGTAGGAGGCACTGTAGTTGATGTCCGGCCCGGCAACGTCTCGCATCCACCCTTCGCGAACTTCGGCGCTGAGTTCCGTGTACATTCGATTCCGATCGGAGAACTGCGCGTCGATGCGGATATTCCCCGGGCGGCTACCACGGGTGACGAGCATCGTTCCCTGCCGCTGACCTGCGTCGAACGCGAACAGGCCACGCGCCGCCGGTGACTCGTCCCCCCAGAGCCGCTCGGCCCAGGCGAAGGCATCGCTCACGGTCTGTTGATGGTGAACGGCGGGCAAGCACTGCGGCTGCCCGAACGTGTTTTTCGGATCGGTGTTGTCGTTCTGCATGGCTGGCTCCGTAAGGAGCATCGGAAGCTGCGACCCCACGGCTTCCCCGCGACGGGTCACAGCGTGGGGGCAATTGCGTGACCGCGTCCCTACCGATATCGCTGGACAAATCTCCCGATCCGCTCCAGCGCTTGCTCGATCGCCTCGTAGCTGTTCGCGTAGCAGGCCCGCACGTATCCCTCGCCACCTTCGCCGAAGGCGCTGCCAGGGACGACTGCCACGCGCTCTTCCGCCATCAGCCGCTCGCTGAAATCCCAGCTGGAGAGCCCGGTGCAGGTGATATCGGGGAATGCGTAGAAGGCCCCACGCGGCTCGAAGGTGTCGAGGCCAACAGCACGCAGACCGTCGACGATGAGTCCGCGCCGGCGGTCATACTCGGCGACCATGTCGAGGACGAACGGCTCGGCATGGTCCAGGGCTGCCAGCCCCGCGTACTGGGCGGCGGTCGGAGCGGACATCATCGTGTACTGGTGGATACGCATGGTGGCTTCCACCAGCGGAGCAGGCCCGGCCACCCAGCCGAGACGCCAGCCGGTCATCGCGTAGGCCTTGCTCCAGCCGCCGAGCAGGATCGTCCGCTCCTTCATCCCGGGGAGAGAAGCAAAGCAGGTGTGGTCGAAGCCGTAGCTGATCCGGTCGTAGAGCTCATCGCTGATCACCAGGAGGTCGTGACGCTCGGCGAAACCGGCAACCTCCTCCAGGTAGGGCCGCTCCATTACGGCTCCCGTCGGGTTGGAGGGATAGCCCATGAGGAGCGCCCGGGTGTTCGGCGTGCGCACCGCTTCCAGCGCACGCTCACGGACTCGAAAGGCATCCCCGGCGCAGGTTGGCACCGGCTGGAAGGTCCCCCCTGCGAGCTCCGTGATCGGGCGATAAGCGACATAACCGGGGTCGGGGCAGAGGAGGCCGTCGCCCGGGTCGATGACGGCCCGCACGGCGACGTCGAGTCCTTCGCTCGATCCGGAAGTGATGATGATCTCCGAGGCCGGGTCGTAGCGGACGCCGTATCGGTCGTAGATGTGCTGGGAGAGCCGTTCTCGTAGCTCAAAAAGTCCGAAGTTCGACGTGTAGTGCGTGTCGCCGCGCTCGATGCTGTCGATAGCCGCCTGGCGGACAGGTTCGGGCGTCACGTAATCCGGTTCGCCCACGCCGAGCGAGATGACGTCTTCGACGGTGCTCAGGATGTCGAAGAACCGGCGGATGCCGCTTGGCGGAACGTTGCGGGCGCGGGCGCCGATGAAACGCTCGGAACCTTCTTGAACGGAAGTCATGTCGCTTCTCCCTCGCTCAGCGGCAGCTTCCCTGGATCGAAGAAGCCGCCCTGTTGGCGGCTTTCTCGGAATCTGGGGTATCGATGAGTTCGGGCGGCCGCCAGCTACAAGCGCGCGTGCGCAGCAGCCGCCGCCGCGGCGGCGATTGCGAATGCAAAGTTGGCAGCACCGAACTCCATCAACGTAAACATCGGCACGGTGAGGCCTACCGTCAAGATGGGGAAACGCCGGTCCTTACTTCCGGGAGCCGATTTGCGAAGCCGAGAGCGGCCTCCAGCGCCGAGCCAGCCCTGACGACGCTACCTTCGTCGAAGAAGTTCCCGATCACCTGGACTCCGACGGGGAGACCTTCACTCAGCCCGCAGGGGAGACTCATCGCCGGGAGCCCGGCGACCGCGCTCGGCAGGGTGAATATGTCGTTCAGGTACATCGCGTAGGGGTCGTCGGTCTTGGCACCGATTGGGAAGGCAACTGTGGGAGAGGTCGGCGTGACGATGACGTCGTACCGCTGGAACGCTTCCTCGAACTCGCGGTGGATGAGCGTCCTCACTTGCTGCGCTTTCTTGTAGTAAGCGTCGTAGTACCCGGCGCTGAGCGCGTACGTGCCCAGCATGATCCGGCGCTTCACCTCGGGGCCGAAACCGCTGCCCCGGGTGTCCTCGATGTTCTCCCACATGGTGCCGGCGCCGCGGTCGCTGAAGCCGTAGCGGACACCGTCATAGCGTGCGAGGTTGGCACTCGCCTCGCTGGGGGCAATCAGGTAGTAAACCGCGAGCGCATGCTCCGTCGATGGGAGCGACAGGTTGCGGTCCACCACGCAGCCCAGCGACTCGAGTGTCGTGATCGCGTTCTCAACGGATGCCCGTACACCATCCTCGATGCCGTGGCCGAAGTATTCCTTCGGGACACCCACCCGCAGCCCTCGAACGTCCTGGCCGAGGTAGTGGCGGAGATCCGGCATCGGCTGAGGGTTCGATGTGGAATCGCGGGCATCGTGCCCTCCGATTGCGTCCAGCATCGTGGCAGCATCGGCGACATCGCGGCCAATCGGCCCCACCTGGTCGAGTGAACTTCCGAACGCGACGATGCCGTATCGGCTCACGCGCCCGTACGTTGGGTCGAGACCGACCACGCCGCAGAGCGCAGCTGGCTGCCGGATGCTGCCCCCCGTGTCGCTGCCAAGCGAGACGAGACATTCCCCTGCCGCCACCGCCGCCGCGGAGCCGCCGGAACTGCCCCCGGGCACGAGGTCGAGATTCCATGGGTTGTGCGTCGGCCCGAATGCCGAGTGTTCCGTGCTCGAGCCCATCGCGAACTCGTCCATATTCGTTTTGCCCACCATCACGGCGCCGGCCCGGCGAAGCTGCTCGTAAACGTGGGAGTCGAATGGCGGGTTGAAACCTTCGAGGATGTGGGACCCGGCGGTCGTCTGGACACCACCGGTGACGATCAGGTCTTTCACGCCCACGGGGATGCCTGTCAGCGGAGTCGCGGTTCCCGCCGCGAACTTGCGATCGGCTTCCTCAGCCTGCTCGATAGCCAGTTCGGGCGTGCGCGTAATGAAGGCATGGACCGAACCCTCGACCGCTTCGATCCGGTCGAGCGTCGATTGTGTTAGCTCGACCGCGGTGAACTCGCGCGCCCGGAGACCCTCGTGCGCTTCGTGAGCTGTGAGCCGCCAGAGGTCGGTCATTCCAGCACCGCCCGCACCCGAATGTATCCGTCCTCGGTCGCCGGTGCGTTCTTGAGAACGTCAGCGCGGGGTAAAGACGGTGAAACCGAATCGTCCCTCATAACGTTGGCAAGAGGGAGAGGATGAGCCGTTGGCTCCACCCCCTCGGTGTCCACGGCTGAAAGTGCGGCGAAGTGGTCGAGGATGGTGGAGAGCTGTTCGCTCAGGCGGGCCACTTCGGCATCGTCGAGGCGGACACGGGCGAGGAGCGCGATATGTTTGACGTCTTCCGGGGTAAGGCTCATAGCCTCGAGGATACCGCCTGTGCCCTTTACCGCATCGCTTCCTGCAAGCGAAGGCTGATGCTACATTCGCGAGGTATGTCCCGTACGGCGTATGCCGCTCCGCAGTCCCGGGAGCGCAGGGAGACACGCTAGGTGGACGAATTCCAGAAGCGTCGCGTCCTTCACAACCGCCGTGTTCGCATGCGCAATCGGCCGTCGACCCCGTGGTGGCTCATTATCGTCGCCGCGGCCGGGGCCCTTGCGTCCCTCGCTGCGGTTGCCGGGGTCGGCACGGTCTTCGCGGTCTACCAGCATTACTCGCAGGACTACGTCCCCATCGAGGACAAGCTCCGTCAGACAAACACCGGCCTAACCGAGATCTACGACCGCAATGGCCCCGAAGACGGCGTCCTCCTCGGTGCCCTTACCAACTCCGAGGCAGACCTCCTGGAGCCTGTTCCCCTTGACGAGATTTCGCAGTGGGTGATCGAAGCGACAGTCTCAACGGAAGACAACTCTTTCTGGGACCACCCGGGCATCAGCATCACGGGACTTATGCGGGCCACTTACGAGCGATACGTGCTCGACCAGGTGGAAGCGGGCTCCGGTGGCTCGACGATCACCCAGCAGCTGGTCAAGAACGTCTACATTTGCCCCAACATCGCGACGGAGCCCAACCAGGACACCTGCGTTACGGCGGCCCGCACCGTCGATCGCAAATTGCGTGAAATCACCTATGCGCTGGAGCTCGAGCAGGACTACTCCAAGGAACAGATTCTCACCTGGTACCTCAACCAGATCAGCTACGCCGACCGCTATGTCGGTATCCAGGCCGCTGCCCAGGGGTACTTCCACAAGGATGCAAAGGACCTCAACCTGGCGGAGGCGGCCCTCCTCGCCGGCATTCCCCAGGCGCCAACCGAATACCACCCGCGATTGAATTGCCTGCTCGAAGAGGGAAGCGACACCCAGTGCGTCGTCGATGGCCTCGGCCGCACGCTCGTCGTGGGAGCCGCCAAGGCCCGCCAGGAAGAGGTGCTTGACCTGATGGTCGAGCACGGCCGCGCGACGCCCCAGGAAGCCGCCGAAGCGAAAGCCTTCGACCTTCGCGTCTACGCCGTCACGAACCCGCTCAAGGACTCCCAGTTCATCGACGACCAGGTTGAGCCTCGCCTGGTGCGCATGTGCAAGGCGGGCCTCTTTGCCCAGTTTGATCCGGACAAGGTTGATTGCTCCAAAGCTGTCCACGGCGCCGGTTGGAAGGTGACCACAACGCTTGACTGGGGTGAGACCGAAAAGGCCATCCAGATGATCCAGGACGGTATCGCGGCTGGCCTCGATGCCGGGTGCAACTGCAACAACGCAGCGATCGCCACCATTGAGCCCACCACGGGCGAAATCATCGTCTACGCGCCAAACGTCAATCCCAATGACCCGAGTACAGATGGCCCGGTCCAGGGCCGCATCGACCAGCTCAACGAGATCAATCAGCCTGGCTCCTCGTTCAAACCCGCGGTCTATCTCACCTGGTTCGACGAGCAAAACAAGACCCCGATGAGCCCGCTCTGGGACACCAGCCCGATCGACATCGGCGGCGCCTCGATCGTCAACCCGCGCGGAGGCGACTTTAAGTCGGAAGGGCTCATCTCGGCCCGCGCCGGGCTCGGAGGGTCACAGAATGTGCCTGCCTTCCGCGCAGCCGCGGAAGCAGGGCCTGACAACGTCATCGAGATGGCCAAACGGCTCGGCATCACAACGCTGGACCAGGGCTTCGACCCAACGTTTTGTTCGCACACCGACGTCACCTACGGTGCTTCGATCGCCACCGGTGGCGCGAACATCAAAGCCATCGACATGGCCTACATGTTCTCAGTTATCGCGAACATGGGTGTGATGGTCGGAGACCCAACCTACGCCCAGGAAGTCTCGATCGACGACCTCCGCAGCTACTGCCTCGACGAGGGTTCCCAGTACGAGCTCGCCCTCCAGCAGAAATACGAATTCTCCGTCGGCAACATCCGTCTTCCCGGCACCCGCGACCTTGACCCGCGGGTCATCCTCGAAATCCAGGACATTGAAGGGAATCCCGTCTACACGGCGCCGGAACCGCAACGAGAGCAGGTGGTGGATGCCGGCTCCGTCTGGCTCCTCCACTCCATCATGAGCGACTGCACCGCCCGGTTCGTCATCTGGGGTTGTGGCAGCAGCAACGATGACAACAATCTCGACGTCTTCCTCGACGGCACGAAGATTCCCGGCGGAGTGAAGACGGGCACCCAGCAGGGCTTCCTCTCGGCGGCCGACACACTGGAGACCTGGACCAACGGGTACTCGCGCTATGCGGCCACCGCCGTCTGGGTGGGCAACGCCAACAACGAAAATGTGAACGACGGGCCGGCAGCCGGCTATGCTGCTGCCCACACCACCCTCTGGCTCTTCAAGGACTGGATGTCGGAGTACCACCGGTACCTTCGCGACGAGGTCGGCCTGTTCACAACGCCCGAGGGCTTTGACGCGCTGCAGCCCGCGAACGTGGCCTACGTCGGATTCAAGACTCCCATCACCGACGACGGCCACAGTGGCGGCTGCGACCAGGTGGTCAGTAGTTGGGTGCGCACCGACGTGTCCTACGAGGATCCCTGCGAGAAGGCTGAGGTGGATATTCGCAACGGCCTCCTCGCGAGCGACCAAACCCCCTCGCAGTACCGCGAGGAACGAGAGTTCGTGAAGCTCCCGGCCCTGAAACCGGAGCTCGCTGCGCCGCTTGCGGAGAAGCTGCTCGAAGTCTCAAACGGTGCCAAGTTCATCCCCGTCAAGCCCACAGAGGAGAGCAACGGCCAGCCGGCCGTCGAGATTGTCTCACCGGCGAACGGCGCGACCTTGCGGAACGACTCGGACGTCATCGGCACGGTGAACCCCGCAAACCTGAAGGAATGGAAGCTCGAATTCGGTGTAGGCCCCGCACCCGAGGAATGGATGGAGATCGGCAGTGGCACAACGCCGATCACGAATTCCGTGCTCGGCCGGATCACGCTCGCGGATCGCGAGGATGGCGTCTACACGCTGCGCTTGACGGCGAAGGACGGTCTTCTTGGCGATCTCGTCATCACGGTCCTGGTGAATGTTCGCAAGAGTGATACCGGCGGCGGCAATGGCGGCGGCAATGGTGGCGGGCCGATCGACCCGGGAGACGGCGGCGGCAATCCCTTGCCGGCACATCCCACGGGGTTCCAGGAATGCAATGGCGGCTGCGGAGACCCGCCACTGCGGCTCATCTGCGGTCCGCGCGGCTGGTTCATCGACAAGAACGCCGATTACGACAACAAGTTGAACTGGCCGGAGGGACTCGTTCAGGAAGGTCAGTCAGTTTCGGCGGTGGCCCGCCAGGTCTGTGGTAACTAGCTAGGCCTGGCGGAAGCGGGATCCGGGCCGGATGCCGGCCTCGGCTGCCCATTCTGCGGCGGTTTGCTTCTTCCCGCCCTCAGGAGCCACGCGTTTGACCCGCAGCACTCCCCCATTCAGCCGGACAATGATCCCGTCATCCTCCACCCGCAAGACACGTCCCGGCATGCCGGGCTCCTGGCTCCCCGTCAGCTCGCAGTCGAAAATGCGGAGCTTCGCGCCGTCGAAGGTCGTCCAGGCCCCGGGTTGCGGGTTGCAGCCACGGATAAGTGCATAGAGGCGATCGGCGGGTTCATACCAGCGGATCTGCGAATGTCGATCACCGCAGGGAGGTTCGTAGGTCGAGAGTGCATGGTCCTGTTCGAGCCTCGGCGCCGTGCCGGCCGCGACGAGCTGTACGGATTCCGAAATGGCGTCGACACCCATCGGGAAGAGGCTGTTGAAATACACGGAACCAACGGTGTCGTCAGGGCCGATCGGGCAGGTCTTCTGAAGCAAGACGGGACCCGTGTCGATGCCGTCGTCGGGCCAGAAGATCGTCAGGCCCGTCTCGCTGCGCCCGTTGATGATCGCCCAGTTGATTGCTGACGAGCCGCGGTGCAGTGGCAGGAGGCTCGGGTGGTACTGGATCGTGCCGTGAGTCGGCACCGAAAACAGGCTGACCGGAAGGATGTCAGTCACAAAGGCCATCACCGCGAGGTCGGGCGAGGCGGCCTTCCATGCCGCAACCCCCTCCTCTGTCTTGAGGGACTTCGTATCGATCGTGGTAATCCCGGCCTCCTCTGCGGCCTGCCAGAGAGGGTCGGGCCGGGCCCCTTCCGCGGGAACCGGCGCGCTCACGGCGACGATCTCGACACCCTCGCCGGTCAGTCTTTCGAGCACCGCCGCGCCAAAGGGAGCCTGGCCCATCAACGCTACCTTCATCGTTCACCCTCGGCACCGGAAGTTGCGAAACTCACCCTACACGAGGTGCCCTGTGCAGGTGAGATGCGTAGACGAGTCTTCACACCTAGACTGATCATTACGATGACGCGCAGTCTGAGAGTGGAGAGTACATGGGGCGACGACACGCACGTCGCCCCCGTCCGCCGCACGTTCGCCTGACCCTACCGAGACGAACAACCGCACATGCAGGGGACTCTCCAGTGATATCGATAACCTCGGCAGCGCCGTCCGATGCGCCCGCCATCCATGACCTCGTGACGTTCTGGGCCGACCGGGGCGACATGCTCCACCGGCCCGTTGGCGAAATCTACGAAGCGATCCGTGACTTCCGTATCGCCCGCGAAGAGAACGAACTCATTGGGTGCGGGTCGCTCCACATCATGGGGCCGGACCTGGCTGAGATCCGGTCACTTGCTGTCGCCGAGCGAACGCAGGCGAAGGGAGTCGGCGCAGCGATCGTGGCGGCCTGTATGGAAGACGCCGTCGCGCTCGGTCTTACCCGGGTCTTCGCGCTGACCTACCGGCCCGGCTTTTTCGAGAAACAGGGCTTCCGCCTGGCGAACGTGATGGAGTTCCCGGAGAAGGTCTGGAACGAGTGCGTTCGTTGCCCGTTCTTCACGGACTGCAAAGAGGTTGCAGTCGTAAGGGACCTCGGCGAGCGCTAACCGATGTCGGGTAGGTCGTCCCCGGCGGCGATCGGCAACACCGTGGCGTTTGCGCCAGTGCCAGTGGCCGCAAAGACATCGACGCGCATTGGATGAACGAGTTCGGGCAGACGATTGAGCGAATACTGTAGCTTCGCCGCCAGCGCCGAGGTGGCCCGAGAACCCTTACCTTGCAGGATCACGCCGAAGCTCGAAGCGGTGTAGCGGCCGGCGAGGTCCAGCGGACCGATCTCCGCGACGATGCTGCGAGAGATCGCCTCCAGGGCTGTGGCCGCATCCCCGTCCTCCCTGAGCTTCGCCATGCCCTCCACGTCGGCCACGAGAAACGAGAGCGGGGATTCCGGCGACAGGGCGCCGACGATTTCGAGACGCTGGAGGAGGGCTTCGCGCGTTGCCACGGCCGTTGTGGTGGCACGCTCCCGCGAAGTGAGATGTTCGTAACCGGCCCGGGCGGTGATGAGCGGGAATGGGAGCGCGCAAGACTGTCGGGGCAGTCTCTTCGTTGTCAACAAGGCGCAGGAGCGTTTGGGCCGCCATCGATTCCTCCGGTGGAGGCAATCATGGACATCTGCGTCTGGCCATGAGATAGGGGGAGACCCCGACGACGCGTGTTTAGGACTCCTGATTGGGCGCTGTGAATCCCTGTGGCGTCGCGGCTTGCCGCTGGTTACGGCGTCGCTGCCAGTAAAAGTAGCCCGCGCTGAGCACGATCCCGGCGACCCACACGCCGCCGAGAGCAATCGTGATCCGGCTGTCCTTACCAAGGCTGTCGCCGGCGATCACCGCCACCGACGTGGGCAAGAGCATGCCGAAAAAGCTGTAGATGAGGAACGTGCTGAACCGGATTGCGGTGAGCCCGGCCAGGAAGCTGATGAAGTCGAAATTCACGACGGGGAGCATTCGCGCCCAAAAAATCACTCGACCGCCCATCCGTTCGGCAAGGTCGTCGAGGCGCTCGGCGGTGGCCTTGCCGATGAGCCGTGGCAGCCAGCCTCGACCCAGCCGGCGCGACACCCAGAAGGCTGCTGCCGACCCCAGCATCATCCCGCCCATGGAGTAGATCGTGCCCAGTACCGGTCCCCACGCCAGGCCAGCCGCGATGAAGATGGGCACGTTCGGGATCGGCGCGAAGAGCACGGACCCGGCCAGTACGAGCATGTAGACGATTGGTCCGAGGATTCCCCAGCCGTCGACCCATTTCTGGAACGGCTCCGCGTCGACGCTGAGTCCGAGGTCGAAGATCTGGATGGCGGCAACATAGCCGGCGACCATGACGAGAAACCCGACGACGATCGCGATGAGTACCGAAGGCCGAAGGAGGATGGGGACTTCGCCCGCACTGAAGGCCAGGTCAGAAAGCTGGCTCTCGGTGTCCGCAGCCATCAGTCGACGGCCAGGAGCACGAAGAGATAGACCACTGGCGCCGTGAAGAGGATCGAGTCGAGGCGATCGAGGAAGCCGCCATGCCCGGGAAGCAGGCCCGAGGCGTCCTTCACGCCCATCCGTCGCTTCATCAGGCTTTCCAGGAGATCGCCCAGGATGGCTGCGATGGGAAGCAGCCCCGCGAGCACGAGAATTCGGGGCGTAGCGACTTCAGGGTCAAGCAGCGCATTGAGCCCAACGACAGTCCCCGCTCCGGCCAGGTAGCCTCCCACCGCGCCTTCCCACGTTTTCCCGGGGCTGATCGAGGGTGCCATGCGATGTCGCCCGATCAGCTTTCCCGTGGCGTAGGCACCGGTGTCGACTGCGAACGTCGAGAGCAGGGCGAGGGTTACCCATTCGCGACCAAAGTCGAGCTGGCGGAGGAGAACTATCGTCGACAACAGGACGCCGATGTAGACGAGGCAGGCGCCGATAACGCGGTAGGGTCGCCTCGGGCCGAAGAAGTTGGTTCTGCTCGTGCCGATCATGAGGCTTGAGAACGCGAATCCGGCGCCGACAGCGACGAACTGCCAGGCAGCATAGGCGCCCATCACCATAATTGCCGAGGCACCGAACATCGGCGCCAGCGCCCAGGCCGTGGAGAGCGGAAGCGAGGGGAGTAGCCAGCCGTGGACGAACTCCGCAGCCGCGAGCATGGCAATGACACCAGCGACGATTGCGAACGGCCAGCCACCCACATAGACGACGATCGCAAGCAAAGGCAGACCGACTGCGGCCGTGAGAAGGCGGTATTGCAATTCCGGGGCGCGTGGGGCCGCAGCCTCGGCGTTCATGCGTCGTCGTCGAGCCCGCCGAATCGGCGCTTTCTGCGCCCGTACTCGGCGAGTGCGATGTCGATGTCCTCGCGGCCGAAATCAGGCCAGTAAGAATCGGTGAAGTACAACTCGCTGTAGGCGCATTGCCAGAGCAGGAAGTTCGAGACGCGCATGTCGCCACCCGTGCGGATGACGAGATCGGGATCCGGGAGTCCCGCTGAATACAGGTGCCGGGTAATCGCTGCTTCATCGATTTCGGATGCCGCAACGCCTTCCTCGACGAGCGCCCGCACGGCGGTCACGATATCGTCGCGGCCACCGTAGCTGAAGCAGATGTTGAGCCCGAGCCCCGTGTTGTCGGCTGTCGTCTCGATGGCCTTGTCCACCCGTTCCTGCAGCCAGCCCGGAAGCGTTTCGATATGGCCAAAGTGGCGAAGACGTATGTTGTTCTGGTCGAGGTTCTCAAGCTCGCGGCGCAGGAAGCGATCGAGCAGTCGAATGATCGCATTGACCTCGGGCCGGGGCCGGCTCCAGTTTTCGGTGCTGAAGGCGTAGACGGTCAGGTAGTCGACGCCGTGGTCGCTGAAGCGTTCGATAACGCGCCTGATGTTCTCTGTGCCGGCCCGGTGGCCGGCCGCCCGGGGTAGCCCGCGCTGGGTGGCCCAGCGACCGTTGCCATCCATGATGACCGCGACGTGCCGCGGCACGCGCCCTCCGGAGATGGGCGAGATCACATCGCCGAGGAGATCGGCGCGGACGGGATTATCGCGGTCAGTCGTTTCAGACCTCAAGCAGGTCCGCCTCTTTCTCTTTGCTCTTCGCATCGATCGTTGCGATATGGGCATCAGTGAGCTTCTGAAGTTCGTCTTCGTTCCTTTTGATGTCGTCCTTCGAGATGCCGCCGTCGCGCTCGGCCTTGCGGAGCTCGTCGTGGGCGTGGCGGCGGACATTACGGACCGCCACGCGGGCCTCTTCTGTCTTGTTGTGGAGTAACTTCACGAGGTCCTTGCGGCGCTGTTCGGTCAGAGACGGGATGGGCAGGCGCACGAGCTGTCCGTCGATGGCCGGGTTGAGACCGAGGTCTGAGGCCTGGATTGCCTTCTCGATCGCCGACACGGCGCCACGGTCCCACACCTGGATGGTGATCAGCCGGGATTCCGGTGCGTTGATGGAGCCGAGCTGGTTCAGCGGCGTCGGAGTACCGTAGTAATCGACGCTAAGGGTCTCCACGAGACTAGGATGGGCACGGCCGGTGCGAATCCCATTGAGCTCGCGTTGAAATGCCTGGATGGCGCCTTCCATCCTCCCATCTGCCTCGAGCAGCAAGTCGTCGGGGTCAGACATAGGGCCTCCTGGTCACACCGGCTCAAGGTCGGATGTATTCGATATTACCGTGCCGATCGCCTCGCCCATCAGTGCGTGGTAAATACCGTCTGGCCTTTCGACGTCGAAGACGGTGATCGGCAGGTTGTTCTCCATGCAAAGGCTCAGGGCGGTTGTGTCCATCACCTGAAGTCGCCGCTGGATAGCCTCGATGTAGGTCAGGTGCTCGAAACGGGTGGCTGCAGCGTTGTGCTTTGGGTCGGAGTCATAAACACCGTCCACGCCGTTCTTGGCCATCAACAGCGCGTCGCAGTCGACCTCGATGGCGCGCAGAGCGGCGGCGGTGTCGGTCGTCATATACGGGTTGCCGGTGCCGGCAGCGAAGATGACAACCCGCCCTTTCTCCAGGTGACGCATCGCCCGACGGCGGATGTAGGGCTCGGCAACCTGTGAGATTGAGAGGGCCGTCTGCGTACGTACGGTTGCGCCCTGCTTCTCGAGGGCGTCCTGGAGCGCGAGGGCGTTCATGATGGTCGCAAGCATGCCGGCATAGTCCGCGGTCGCCCGGTCCATCCCGGATTCGGCCACTGTCGCGCCGCGCCAGAAGTTGCCTCCGCCGACGACGACGGCGACTTCAACCCCCGCGTTCGCGGCAGCATGCATCTGCCGGGCGCACTCTTGGATGGTGGGAGCATCGATGCCGAAATTGCTGTCGCCCATCAGGGCCTGGCCGCTCAGTTTGACGAGCGCTCGGCGATAGCGACCATGCACGGCGATGTCCTCCCGGGTTTAACCCCCCAGTTCGAAGCGCGAGAAACGAGAGATGCGGATGTTTTCGCGGGTCTTCGCAATCTGGTCAGCGACCAGGTCGTTAATCGTCCGCGAACCGTCTTTGATGAACGGCTGGGCGAGGAGGACGACTTCCTCGTCACTTCCCTCCATATCCGGCGTCCGCGATTCAACATCGACGACCAGCGGCTGCATTGCTGCCACTTGCATCGCCACGTCCTTCGCCAGCTGGCGAAATTCGGGAGTGTTGGCCACGAAGTCGGTTTCGCAGTTCACCTCGACGAGCACTCCGATGCGGCCGCCGGCGTGAATGTACGCCTCGACAACGCCCTGGCTCGTCTCACGTTCGCTCCGCTTGGCGGCGGCAGCCATGCCCTTCTCGCGAAGGAGTTCCTTTGCCTTGGCCATGTCGCCGCCGGTTTCATCGAGTGCACGCTTGGCGTCCATGACGCCGGCGCCGGTGTCCTCGCGGAGCTGTTTGATCATCTCGGTGGTTATTGCCACTCGTGCTATTCCTCGTTGGTTGTTTCTGGTGCGCCGGTTGCTTCCGGTGCGGCGGCAACAGCGACCGGCTCCGGTGATGCTTGGGCGTCCGTTTCGGCGGCGGGTTCGGCGGCTGTGAACTCCTCGGCACTGACGGCCGCGCCCTGGCCACCGGATTCGCGGGCGATGCGCCCTTCGAGGGCGGCGTCCGCAATCTTCCCGATAATCAGCTTGATCGCCCTGATGGCGTCGTCGTTGCTCGGGATCGGATAAGAGATTGGGTCGGGGTCACAGTTCGTATCGACCAGCGAGACGATCGGGATCCCGAGCCTCTCGCATTCGGCCACGGCGATGGCTTCCTTGATCGTGTCCACGATGAACACCGCGTTCGGCGGCTGGTTCATGTGCTTGATCCCACCGAAGAAGCGGTTCATTCGCTCAACTTCCTCGGAGATGTCGAGCTGTTCTTTCTTCTGGCGGCGGGCAAAGTCGCCCCGCTCGATCGCCGCTTCCAGCTCGCGCAATCGCTGGATGCGGCTATGAATGGTCCGCCAGTTGGTCAGCGTGCCGCCGAGCCAACGGTTGTTCACATACGGCATCCCGACGCGAGTCGCTTCTTGCTCCACAGTCTCGCGAGCCTGTTTCTTGGTGCCCACGATGAGCACCTCGCCGCCGTTTTCAACCGTGGTCCGGACGAAATTGATGGCGTCCTCCAGGCGGGTGACCGTCTGCTGGAGGTCGATAATGTGGATGCCGTTGCGTTCGGTGAAGATGAATCGCTGCATTTTCGGGTTCCATCGGCGCGTCTGGTGGCCGAAATGGACGCCCGCTTCGAGCAGCTGCTTCATGCTGACGGGTGCGACCAAGCTTGAACTCCAATCATGTCGTGCATAGTTTTGGCCGAAGCCAGGGCACGACTTCTCGTACTCACTTCAATGTAGCCGGACGGCGTTCTTGGCGGAAGATCGGGGACTCAGAGTCTTGAAACGGCCCCTTCGTTTTGCTAACGTTCGCGTCAAGGAAGGAGGTGATGCGCATGGATGACTCTAGTCGTAGCGACGACCGATCCACTACGCAGGAGGTGACCTCCCGCTAGCGGAGAGGTCGTTGTTGCGAATAACAGGGCCCGGGTGCTTGCACCCGGGCCTTATCATTTCCCCCGTGCTATTCGACCAGCTCCGTTACGAAGGTTTCCTCTCGACGGATTGGCTGGGTCACCGGGTGGATTATCACGAGTCGGTCGGGTCGACGATGGACCTGGCCCGCAAGCTGGCGGATGAGCCCGGCGCCGAAGGGACCGTGGTCCTGGCAGAGGAGCAGACCGCTGGCCGTGGCCGCCGGGGTCGCAGCTTCTATAGCCCGCGGGGCGACAATCTCTACTTCACGATCATCCTCGAAGGGACGCGCGATCGTCTACGCTCGTTGCCTGTCGTCGCGCCCCTCGCGGTCGCCGAGGCAGTTGGTGCAGTCGTTCCCTCTGCCGCCATCAAATGGCCCAATGACATCTGGCTTGATCAACGCAAGTGCTGTGGAATGCTTATCGACGTTCACCAGGCGAGCCGGGGTACGGTCGCCCTCGTTGGGATCGGCATCAACGTCAACGGCGATCCAGGCACACAGCCGGACCTCGCTAACGTTGCGACGAGCCTTGCCGTTGTTGCCGGCCGCTCAATTGTGCGTGAATCATTGCTCGCCGGAGTCATGAACACCCTCGAACCGCTCCTGGGCATCGACGTGGAGTCGGTCCTCGATCGTTACCGCGCGAAGTCCAATACCCTCGGCCAGGAAGTGCTTGTCCAACCCGCGGTTGGAGGAGCTTTCGAAGGGGTCGCCGTCAGGCTCGCAGGTTCTGGCGCGCTCGTCGTCCGACGCGTCGATGGCACCGAAGTTGAGGTGGAAGCCGCCGACGTCTCAGTCCGTCCGCGCGACTAGTCGTCCTTCATGAACACTTCGAGCAGGTCGATCGGCAGCGGGAAGACCACTGTCGTGTTGTTGGTGGCGCCGATTTCCCGCAGCGTTTGGAGGTAGCGGAGCTGGAGCGTCATCGGCTCGCGAGCCATGACCTCGGCTGCTTCCCGAAGCCGTTCCGACGCCTGGAATTCGCCGTCGGCAGCGATGATCTTGGCGCGCCTTTCGCGCTCGGCTTCCGCCTGTGCCGCCATTGCCCGCTGCATTGTCGCCGGTAGTTCCACATCTTTGACCTCGACCGCCGACACCTTGATCCCCCACGGCTCGGTCTGCTCGTCGATGATCTGCTGCAGTTTCTGGTTGATCTGCTCGCGTTGACCGAGAAGTTCGTCGAGGTCCGACTGGCCGAGCACGGACCTCAGGGTGGTCTGTGCGATCTGGGAGGTGGCCCTCACGTAGTCGAGGATACGGACCACGGCGAGCTGTGGGTCGAGGGCTCGAAAGTAGATGACCGCGTTCACCTTGAGGGTCACGTTGTCGCGGGTAATCGCCTCTTGCGACGGTACATCGAGCGTGATCGTGCGGAGGTCGACTTTGACCATCCTGTCGACGAACGGCAGGAGAACGAAGAGCCCTGGTCCCTTGGCGCCGACGAGGCGGCCGAGCCGGAAAATGACGCCGCGTTCGTATTCCGAAACGATGCGAATCGAAAACGGCAAAAGTGGGATCACCAGGATGGTGCTAAATCCGAGGAGAAATATCCGGATAATCTTGGACCCGACGCCGCTCGGGAATTCCGGGTCAGGAATCTGCATGTTGGTCACTCTTCGTGCTCCTTTTGCACCTTCAGAAACAGACCATCCGCGCCTGTAACCCGGAGGCGTTCGCCTTCACTGGCTGCTCCCGATTCTAACGAAGCGCGCCAACGTTCGCCCTGAATGAATACATAACCATCCGGCGCGAGCTTCGTCCGCGCGATTGCAACCTGGCCGATGAGAGCGTCGATGCCGGTCTTTCCCTGTAGTTTGCGGAACCGCGCGAGTCCCACCGCCATCGAAACGAACGAACCAATGACGAAGAACAGCAGTACGCCGATGACGATCCGGTTCGGTTGTACCTCCGCGGGTTCACCTGCGAAGGCCACGATGCCGCCGATTAACAGCGACACGACGCCCCCTGCGCCAAGGATGCCGCCCGAAGGCACGACCAGTTCCAGGGCAAACAGAATGAGCGCAAACGCAATGAGGATGATCCCGACCGTATCGACGGGCAGCACGCCGAGCCCGAGGAATCCGAGCACGATGGCAATCGCGCCCGCCACGCCCGGAAAGATGAGCCCCGGGTTCGAAAGCTCGAAGACCAGCCCGAGAAAGCCGATGGAAATCAAAATGGAGGCGAGGGTCGGGTTCGCGAGCACGGAGAGGAACCGTTCCCACGCCGTGAGACTCACGTCATAGCGAGGGGCGGTCGTCAGGTCGAGCAGTTGGAACGTCACGCCCTCGCGCAGCTGAATCGTGCGGCCGTCTTCGGCCTTCAGCAGGTCGTCGAGCGTCGGTGCGATAAGGTCGGCCGCCCCGATCTTTACGGCTTCGTCTGCATTCACCGCCGCTGCATCGCGGACCGCAGATTCGGCCCAGTCGGCGTTTCGCCCCCGCTCTTCAGCAAGAGCGCGGATGAAGGCGGCGGCATCGTTCTCGATCTTCCGTCCGAGAGTTCCTTCAATGTCGCTCCCGTCGGCGTTGATGGCCGAGGCCGCTCCGATCCGGGTGTTCGGCGCCATCGCCACGATGTGCGCCGACATCGCAATGAACGTCCCTGCGCTCGCCGCTTTCCCGCCCGGTGGCGTGACATAGACCGCTACCGGCACGTCCGACTCGAGGATCCGCTTGACGATCTCCTCCATCGACGTGCTCAAGCCGCCGGGGGTGTCGAGTTCGATCACGACCAGCTTTGCCGATGAGTCCTCAGCGTCGCCGATCGCCCGGTCGATGAACCGGGCCATGACCGGCCCAACCTCGCCGTTGGCATGGACGACGTGGACCGCGTCGTCTGGCGGACTGTCCCCGCTACAGGCGACGAACAGCGCACCGAGGCTCAAAAGAATCGCGAAGAACAGCCGCCGCTGTGGCGAGGCGCTCATGACAACCAGTATAGGAGCCCAACAACAGGCCGATTGTGCTCGCCCGTGAACAGAGTTCGCCTAAGATGATTCTGATGGTGACAGCAGGGAACCTCCAGCCTCGCTCGGCGAGGGGCATGAACGATCTGCTGCCGGATGACATGCGAGCATTCCGGCGTGTCGAAGACGCTTTCCGGGCAGCAGCCTCGCGTTGGGGCTATGGCGAAGTCCGGACGCCGACGCTGGAGAGCTACAGCCTCTTCACCGAAGCCGGCGCTCTGACCACCGAGATGCTCTCACGCGTCTATACCTTCCTCGACTGGGACGGCTGGAGTGGCGAGCGCGTCGTGCTTCGGCCCGACTCGACCGTCCCGGTGGCCCGGGCCGCGTCCGAGCATGGCATTAGCCTCCCCGCGCGGCTGTTTTACGTGCAGAACAGCTTCCGCTTCGCCTCCGGCGAATCTGGCGCCGAAACCTGGCAGTGCGGGCTCGAATACATTGGCGCTCCGGCCTTGCTCGGTGACCTCGAGGTGGCCGCCATCGGCTGCGAGGTGCTGGAAAGCCTCGGTCCCGGTCTCGTCGTCCATCTCTCCCATGCCGGCGTCGCCCACGGACTGCTGGCCCTCGCCGAGGCCGCTGGCGTTTCAACTCCCCAACTCTCCGAGGCGGTGACTGCGCAGGGCCTTTCCGCACTGGCCTCTGTCGAAGTGGCGGGCATCTCGGCGCTCCTCAATGTCGCCCTGCAACCGTCCGCGGATCCCGCCCTGCTTGCGAACCTCAGCGCTCTTGCAGCATCTGTTTCCCCGCCCATCGTCGATGCCACGTCGGAGCTTCTGCACATTGCGAGTGCCTTGCAGGGTGCGGGCCGTGAAGTGCGCATCGACCTCGGGATGCCAGCTGACTTCGAGTACTACACCGGTCCCGTGTTCACCTTTCGGCAGGGCATTCGCGAGGTCGGCCGCGGCGGCCGTTATGAACTTTGTGGCGCCCTCGGGAACCATCCCGCCGCCGGTATCGGCCTCGATGCCACGGCCATTGCCGGGCTGGATAGCCGCTCAGGCGGCGATGCCCTCTATGTGGCAGTTATTCCTGACTCACCGGCCGACTACGGCCGCGCGGTAGCGGTAGCACGGACGCTCCATCGGAACGACATCCCCGCCTCGCTCGAAGAACAGCCACGTGGCCCGCTGGCCCTCCGCGTCCGCAGCGATAGTGTTCAACTCCTGGCCGAGGGTAGCCCCGAGCAAACCGGCACGTTGGAAGACCTCCTTCCCCGCCTGTTCCGCTACAAATGAGCGTGCCGAGGATCGCATTGCCGACGGGCGGTCCCCGCGAGAACGTGGCCGAACTCCTCCGCGACGCTGGCCTGGGCATCGAAGAGTACGAACCCGGCTCGCGGGTCATGCGCTCCCAGCCCGATACCGGCGACCTGGCCATGCGCATCTTTCGTGAGCGGGACATCCCGATCCAGCTGGCTACGGGCAACTACGACCTTGGCGTCTGTAGCGACGCCTACGTCGCGGAGCACCGGGCCCGGTTCCCCCGCCTGCACGTTGTCCGGGTCGGCTCATTGCCGGGCCCGCAGAGAGAACTCTGGCTCGCGGCTGCGCCGGAATCGGGTCTTGCCGAAGGACAGCTCCCATCGGCGGCGTCGCTCAAGGGCGCGGTTGTTGCCTCGGAATTCCCGAACCTTGCCGACATGGTCGCGCTCCGGATGCGGCTGCCGGCCTATCGGTTGCTCCACGTTGCCGGTGCAGTCGAGGCCTACCCGCCGATCGACGCCGACCTCGTTCTTCTCGATGTGGCGGGAGTCGACGGAGTGCGAGAGAAAGGCCTCGTGCCGCTCGGGCGCGTGTTCCGTGGTGGTCTCGCCCTCTACGCGAACTCCGACGCACTTTCCCGGCAAGACCTCTCGCTGATCCTGGGCGGACTTCGAGAGGCGATCGGCGTCCAACAGCCGGAACTTACACTGCCGCCGGCGGGAACGGCAGAGATGCACCGCTTCTCACGCAACCGTGACGTCATCCGCATCGCCGTGCCCGACGGTCACGCCCAGCGGCATGCGCCCGGGGTGTTACGTGCCGCCGGCCTGGAATTCGACGGCTACGACGAGAAATCGTCGGAGCGCAATCCCCGCAGCCGGGTTCCCGAAATCGAGGCGAAGGTCGTCCGGCCGCAGGATATGGCGCAGCTCGTGGCGCTCGGCGCTTTCGACATTGGGCTCAGCGGCCGCGACCTTCTCCACGAACATCACTGCCGGTTCCCTGCGAGTCCCGTCGCGATGGCGGTCGACCTGGGAACGAACCTCTATCGCATCGGCCCTGTCGTCGAGCAATCCTTCCCCGTCGATTCCACGCTCGAGGCTGTGGCCATCTGGAACGCGATGGACAGGCCGGTGCGGATTGCCAGCGAGTTCCCGGCGACGGCTGAGCGTTTCGCCCGCGAGCAGCGCCTGCGCTTCACCACCATCATCCCCGTCGCCGGCGCCAGCGAAGGTTTCGTGCCCGAGGATGCCGATGTACTCGTGGAGGGGACCGAGACCGGCACCAGTATTCGTGCCAACGGCCTGAAGATGCTCGACCCATTCATGGAGTCGACCAGCTGCATCCTCGTGCGAACGGTGCCCGCCACCTCGCAGACGCGCCTGCTGGACGAGGTGGTAGACAGGTTCAGGGCTGCCGCGCAATCCTGAGGCGATGCCTCCGATTACCTTTCACATGGTTGTCGCGACGAATGTCGCCGGGCAGCTCCCGTCAGCGCCGGTCAGTGGATCGAGCGGGCCCTACCTTCTCGGTTCGACGACGCCGGACATTCGCGTGCTCACTCGCGGCGATCGCAAGGACACCCACTTTTTCGACCTCGACGACCACGGCATGCAGGATTCTCCTGCCCGGTTCCTGACCGCCTACGAACGCCTCGCCGACCCCTCGGCGATCTCAGCGGAGACGTGCTCGTTCGTCTGCGGCTACCTCACTCACCTCGTGCTCGACGAGATGTACATCACGAGGATCTACCGGCCGTATTTTCTGAAGCACGAGGCGATTGGGGGCAAGGTCCGCGCGAATGTGATGGACCGGCTCCTCCAGTTCGGCCTCGACCGAGAGTTCGGCGACGAACCAGCAGTTGTGGACAACCTCGTCCGCGCTTTGGCGTTTTCCGTCGAGTCAATCAATTGCGGCTTTATCGACCACGACACGCTGGAACGCTGGCGGCAGGTCACGCTCGATATCGCTTCGCGCGAGATGGACTGGGATCGGGCCAGGCAGATGATCAGCCGCCACCTCGAACGTGCGGGCATCAGCGAACCGGGAGAGCTGGCGGAGTTTCTAGATTCGCTTCCCGCCCTCGAGGATGAGACAATCGCCCACGTTACCAACGCGGAAATCGATGGATTTGTTGAGCGCTCGACGGAAGCGGCGGCGCAGATTGTGACGAGGTACCTGGGGTGCGAATAATTCGCAACGCCGTCGAGGGCAAAGAACTGCTGCTCAGCCGCAAACCGGTGCCCGACGATGAACTCCCGATGAATATCCGGGAGACGACGTTCAAGACTTTCGGGCAAGAACTTTCGCCCGATGAAGTGGTTCGCCGCATCATCCGTGATGTCCGCGAGGATGGCGACAATGCCGTGCGCTATTACAACCTCCGGATCGATGGGGCCGACACTCCCACCCTTGAGGTGACCCGTGACGAGATCGACGCGGCCTACGGGGAAGTCGACGGCGAGGTCGTCGAGGCGCTCCGTTTCGCCGCCGACCGGGTGCGTACCTACCACGAGCAGCAGATGCGTGGTGCTTCCCTCGACTTCAACAACGACGGCCTGGGCCAGCTGACCCGCGCTATCGAGCGCGTCGGCCTCTACATCCCGGGCACGAGGGCGCCGCTGCCAAGCACGGTCATCATGTGCGCCGTCCCGGCGCAGGTTGCGGGTGTCGACGAGATCATGATGACCAGCCCGGTGCTGCCGGATGGCTCGGTCCCTCCCGTGAAGCTGGTCGCCGCGGATATCGCGGGCGTGTCACGGGTGTTCAAGGCCGGTGGCGCCCAGGGCGTCGCCGCATTCGCCTATGGCACCGAGACCATTCCCCGAGTGGATAAGATTTGCGGCCCCGGCGGCCTCTTCGTCGCCATAGCCAAGAAGCAGGTTTTCGGCGATGTCGGCATCGACGCCGTCTACGGGCCCACGGAGACCGTCGTCATCGCCGATGAGAGCGCCGACCCGGAACTGGTGGCTGCCGACCTCCTCGCCCAGGCAGAGCACGACCCGTTGGCGACACCAATCCTCCTGACGCCATCGCACTATCTCGCCGATGCTGTCGATGCTGCCATCAACCGCCAGATCCGTGACCTCGATCGCGAGAAGATCGCCCGTGAGGCGATCGACAATCACGGTGGGTGCATCCTCGTCAACGACATCGACCACGCCATCGAGCTCGCAAACGAATTCGCGCCGGAGCACCTCTGTCTGCTCGTCGAGCAGCCGATGGCCTATGCCATGAAAGTGCGCAATGCCGGCGGTCTCTTCCTGGGAGAGTCCTCGCCCGAGGCTTTTGGCGATTACACAGCTGGCCCAAGCCACACGATGCCGACTGGCGGCAGCGCTCGCTGGAGCTCGCCACTGGGCGTCCGCGACTTTGTGAAGACGATTAGCGTCATCGGCATCCAGGGCGACGTCGCTGAGGATGTTGCGAGAGCAGCCGGCATTATCGCCCGTGCAGAGGGCCTGACGGCCCACGCCAAGGCTGCCGAACGCAGGCTGTTGGGCCGCTAGCCGTGGTGAGCCTCGACACCTTGCTGCGCCCGGGGCTGGACGCGCTCGAGCCGTACGAACCTGTCCGGCCTCTTGATGTGCTTGCTGAAGAACTCGGGCTTCCTGTTGGCGACCTTGCCAAGCTCGACGCGAACGAGAACCTCTATGGCCCGATCCCCGCTGTCCGCGAGGCCGCCGCCACGGCGGATCTCCACATCTATCCCGACCCCGCCCAGGTTCGTCTCCGCTCGGCCATTGGTGAGTATCTCGGTGTCTCAGCAGAAACGGTGGTCGCCGGCGCAGGCAGCGACGAACTCCTCGACCTGCTGTTCCGGGCCGTAGCTCCGAAGCGCGTCGTCACTACTCCCCCAACCTTCGGCATGTACCGCTTCCTCGCTGGAATATCCGGCTGCGAGGTAGTCGAGGCGATGCGCGGCGAGGGGTTCGCACTCGACCTCCCTGCAATCGCGGCTGCGGTCGAAACCGGGGCGAACCTCGTCTTTGTCACCTCACCTAACAACCCGACCGGAAACGCGACAGGTGACGATGAGATTCGTGCGCTCTGCAGGCTTCCCGCCCTTGTCGTTGTGGATGAGGCATACGCGGAGTTTGCGGGGACAACCGCGGTCAATCTCGTCCGGGAACACGAGAACCTCGTCATCCTCCGGACCTTCAGCAAGTGGGCCGCGCTCGCCGGTCTCCGTGTTGGCTATGCCGTGTGTTCGCCGCGCCTCCAGGAGAAGCTGATGGCGTTGAAGCAGCCGTACAACGTTAATGCCGCCGCCGATGCTGCTGCCTGCGCGGCTATTGAGCACCGGGACGAAGTGTTTGTCACGGTTCGCGCCCTGGTCGCAGAGCGTGAACGGATGATCCGCGAACTTGCTCGTTTCGAGTGGCTGGTGCCCCATCCATCAGCTGCGAACTTTGTGCTCTTCAAGGTGTTGGGTCACGATGTTGCGGACGTTGCCGCCGACCTCCGCCGCCAGGGTGTGCTGGTGCGGACATACAGCCGGCCCGAACTCCGTGGCTACCTGCGGATCAGCGCCGGTCGCCCGCAGGATACTGATCGCCTGGTCGCTGCACTCGAAGGGAAACTCGCATGATGGGTCGGAAAGCCTCGGTTTCACGAAAGACCAACGAAACGACGATTGCGCTTGAACTGAACGTCGACGGCACGGGTCAGTACACCATCGACACCGGGCTGCCGTTCTTCGACCACATGCTCAGCCACATCGCCAAACATGGGGTCTTCGACCTCCAGCTGGAGGCCAGAGGCGACCTTGAGGTGGATGCCCACCACACGATCGAGGACTGTGGCATCGCCCTTGGTGAAGCGTTCAGCCAGGCGCTCGGCGACAAAGCGGGCATCGTCCGTGCCGGCAGTGCCTACATGCCGCTGGACGAGGCGCTGGGTTTCGCCGCCGTTGATCTGAGCGGCCGCCCCTACGCGGTCCTCGACCTCGGTCTCCTTGGCCGCGAGGTTGGTGGTATTCCGCCGGACCTCTTCAGCCATTTCTTCGAGTCGTTTGCTGCTTCGGCGAAGGCGAATATCAACGTGCGCACGCTTTCGGGCGTCAATGACCACCACAAGGCCGAAGCCTGCTTCAAGGCAGTGGCCCGCGCCCTGGATGCCGCTTGTCGGGTCGACCCTCGCCGGGGCGGTGACCTCCCGAGCACCAAGGGAACGCTCTAAGGACGCCGTCATGAAGGAAGCGCTCGCAGATTTGCTCGCTGCCTACCAATGGGCCGCCCTGGACGACGAAGCCCTCGCTGAGGCGGCGGTCATGGTGCTGCTCTATCCGACCGCAGCGGGCGTGCACACCGTTTTCCAGAAGCGGTCGGAACTGGTGCTCCACCACAAGGGGCAGATCAGCTTTCCCGGCGGTGCCCGCGATCCCGAAGACGAGAGCCTCGAGTGGGCTGCCCTCCGCGAAACCCACGAGGAAATGGGAGTGGCGCCGGAGTCCATCCAGGTGCTCGGGAGACTGGACGAGATTCGCACGATCAGTGGCTTTCGCGTCTCCCCATTCGTTGGCTGGTTCGAGCGGGGTGATTTCGACTGGAGGCACAATGCCGTCGAGGTCGCCTACCCGCTTGAAGTCAGTCTCGACCATCTCACGCACCCGGATACCTTTGTGGCCGATATCCGGTCGATCGATGGGCGGCAGGTGGAAATGCCCAGCTACCGCGCCGGCGAGGACCTCATCTGGGGCGCAACTGCCCGCATCGTCGCCAACTTCCTCGACATCCTCGCTGCAGCGGGCGTGACACCTCGGGCGCGCTAAGCCCGGGTCGTACTACGATGTCGCGATGACCATGACCGTTGGCTCACTGCTTACCGAAGGCGTGCCGGGACTCCGACTGCTTCGTGGGGACACCGACACTGCCGTGGCCGATGTCACCCACGATTCGCGCGCGGTGGAGTCCAACGGGTTGTTCGTCGCCGTACCAGGGATGCGTTCGGACGGGCATAAGTTCCTCGGCCAGGCAGTCGCGAACGGAGCCTCGGCCGTGCTTATCCAGGAGGATCACGTCGCTGCGGCCGAAGATCTTCCTGCCAACCTGGCGGTGATCACGACGCCGCAATCGCGATTCGCCCTTTCTGCGGCCGCTGCCTGGTTCTACGGGCACCCATCCCGCGAAATGACCGTTATCGGCGTGACCGGGACCGACGGGAAGACCACGACATCGCATCTGCTCACTTCGGTGCTCGAGTCGGCCGGTCTCACTGTCGGGCGGCTTGGCACCGTCGACGTCCACCGGACGGGTCAGACCATGGCTTCGCAAACTCGGATGACAACGCCCGAGGCACCCGAGGTCCACCGCGAGCTGCGGGCGATGGCAGACGCCGGCTGCCGCTATGCCATCGTCGAATCGACGAGCCACGGCCTCGCCCTCCAGCGACTGGAGCACGTGGACTACGACTTCGCCGTGATGACCAACATCACCGGCGACCACCTCGATTTTCACGAAACGTTCGAACAGTACCGGGCCGCGAAAGCGCATCTCTTCGAGATGCTCGACCGGCCGACGTCCAAGGAATCGCGGCGGGCCGCGATCGTCAACGCCGACGACCCCTCCGCTGAACATTGTCTCGGACAAACCAGGGCAGCGGCAGTGAGGTTTGCCCTCGACACTCCCGATGTGGACATCACGGCGCGTTCGGTGGAACTCCGGTCCGCTGGCAGTTCCTTCGAACTGGTGATGCCAACCGGGTCTGCTCATGTCTCACTGCGGATGCCGGCGCGATTCAATGTTGCCAACGCCCTCGCAGCGGCAGGCGTCGCTCACGCACTCGGCTTTGCTCCGGCCGTTGCTGCGAAGGGACTCGAGAGTTGCGCCGGTGTTCCCGGCCGAATGGAGCGGATTGTCTGCGGCCAGCCGTTCGAGGTGGTTGTTGACTACGCCCACACGGGCGACGCGCTTCGGAAGATTCTCGAGGTTCTCCGGGTCGTTACGAAAGGGCGCCTGATCGTTGTGGTCGGCGCTGCTGGCGAACGCGATCCGGGCCGGCGCTTCGGTGTCGGCAGGGCTGCGGCTGAGGGCGCCGACTATGCCGTGTTCACTTCCGAAGACCCGCGCAGTGAAGAGCCAGGAGCGATCGTGGCCGAGATTGGCCGCCATGCGGAGGCGGCCGGCCGCGTGCGGGGCAGGGACTTCGTCGAGATCGAGGACCGGCGTGAGGCAATCCGGCACGCGGTATCCGTGGCAGGATCCGGCGATGTCGTGGCTATCTGCGGCAAGGGACACGAGCGCTCTATCATCTTCGGCGATGCCAGCATCCCCTGGGACGATCGCGAGGTGGCCCGCGAAGAGCTCGTCGCCGTGGGGTATGCCTGAGGTAAGGCCATTCGTCGCCCGTAGTCGGTACCGTTCGTATACTCGCTCGCGAGCCAGATAGGCCCGGAAGCGTTTGATTGCCCGACCGTAATCGCCGACAGGACCGCCACCGCCGCCCGCAACCGGATGTTCCGGTCATCCACGAGGCGACTCCCTACGAGCCACCTGCCTCTCTGGCCCGCCTCGCTTCGCCGTTCGTTTTCATTCCGATCGGCATCGCTGCCGGCCTGGTCCTCTTCCTGATCGCATTCGCCATGCGCAACGACACTGGCGGCCCTGTACAGGCCGGACCGATCGGCACACCCACCGCCACGTCCATAGCCGGTACGCCGACGGAAGGACCGACGCCCACGCCCGACCCGCGCCTGTTCGAAAAGGCGGAAAATGTCACGGATCCTGCAAACGTGCACTACCAGGCGACGATCACGACGGATAAGGGAACGATCGTCATCAGTCTCTTCGAAGACGTCGCCCCCAACACAGTGAACAACTTCGTCTTCCTTGCCGAAAAGGGCTTCTACGACAACCTCACCTGGCACCGTGTGGTCCCGAATTTCGTGATCCAGGCCGGAGACCCACGTTCGGAGGTTGGCCGCGAGGGTGATGAGTCGACCCAGGACGGGCCGGGATACACCACCGCCGATGAGAAGAACGACCTTGCAAATACGCGGGGCCGAATCTCGATGGCGAAGGTCTCGGGCCAGACCGTTTTCGGCAGCCAATTCTTTATCAACCTGAAGGACAACCCGGCTCTCGATGACGCCAACTCGTCAGGCGACGCCTACTACCCGTTCGGCGAAGTCATCGAAGGAATGGATGTGGCGGACAAGGTCGAGCAGGGCGACGTGATAGAGAGCATCACGATCCAGGAACTGCCAAAGCCGGAGCCCACAGCGACGCCCACGCCCTAGTCCGAGCGATTACAGCTGGTCTTCGGTTTCGACGGGCTCCGGCGGGCCGATCAGTCCATGAGTGGCCGAGTACTTCTCGACCGCCCAGATGAGGAAGAAGAACGGGAAAAAGGCGATCGTCGCGCCCAGTCCCCACCACCAGAATCCTCCGACGAAGAAGAGGATCGCGAGCGCGGCAGCAAGCGACATGCCGAGGATCGAAAAAATGCGGCCTGCAAGGACATAGGGAGTGACGGGCGTGTTCACGCTCCCATGTTGGCGGCGAGGTTGCGATGGGTCTAGGCTCGCGCCATGACGGAAGTCAACGGAACGCGCTTTAGCGACCAGGTCCGTGCGTTTCTCGAGTCTGCCAAGGTGCCCGGCATCCTTGCCACGGTCGGACGGAGTGGCGGGCCTGTGACATCGGCCGTCTGGTATGCATTCGAGGGCGACACCATCATCGTCTCGACCCCGGCGGATGGGACGAAGGCAGCGAACGTGCGGCGCGATGGCCGGGTGTCGTTCATCGTCGACACCAAGGTCCGGCCGTACTCTGGCGTCGCGATCGAAGGCACGGCTACGGCAGTCGAGGACGCTGACCTGGCACGCTGGCTTCGCATCGCCCACCGCTACGTCGGCGAAGACATTTCGCCAGAGATGCGGCAGAGGATCGAGTCGCGGCCCCGGGCGATCCTCCAGATTGCGCCGCGCCGCATACGTCCGTGGAACATCGAGAGTGCCGGCTGATGCTGAAGGCGGTGATCTTCGACATTGGCGACACCCTCCTGAAGCTCGACCCGCTGCCGAACGACCTTGACGAGAGAATGTCGGCGACCCTCGCTACCGAGGGAGGAATCGCCAGCGACGTGGCGGAGCAGATTGTGCGAGCCGCGATGGAGTCGGCGAGAGCTCGAGCCAGCGACGGTACCCACCGCGAGCCGAACATCGCCATCGAATTGATCGAGGCAGCACGGCGCCGCAAGGTCACCGTCACGCGGGAGGTGGCCGTCGGTGTTGCCGATTGCATTGGCCAGGCGGACGTCGCTCGTTTCGTACCTAACCCGCGGCCCACGGCGGTGTTCAGTGAACTTCGGACGAACGGTGTGAAAGTCGGGCTACTTTCGAATACCTGGACCCGCGGCTCAGTCCTCCGGCAGTACTTCGATGCTCAGGGCGCCGGGGAGTATCTCGATTTCGGCGTCTACTCGGGTGACGAAGGGATCAGGAAACCCCACCGCGACATTTACCAGCGCTCGCTCGACGGCCTCGAGGTGGAGGCCGGTGAGACGCTGTTCGTCGGCGATCGCGTAGTTGAGGACGTGCTCGGCCCGATGGCGCTGGGCATGCGGGCTGTGCTCACGCACGAATACCGTATCGAGGATCCGGGAACTGCGAACCCGCTGACTATCATCACGAGGCTGGAAGAGATCGTTGGTATCGCCGGTGAGCTCAGCACTGCCAGTGCCGAATGATGTCGTTGTGGCCGGAACAGGCCATCTCGAACGAGACAAATTGCGCCGCGAACATCCAGACAAGCATGACCGCGAGAAACAGGATCGCGATGGCGAAGGCGCGGCGGCCGTTCAGGTAGCCGACGACTCCTCCGGCGATGACGGCCACAGCGAGTGCCAGCCCGTGGAGACCGAAATAGAGTCCATCGTTCCTGTTTCCCCCAGAGGTCGGAACGGTTTCGACGGCGAGCCGAAGGGCCGTCAGATACGCGGCAAGGACCGTGAGAAGCGCCATGGTGGTGATTGCCACCGGCAACCAGCCGATAGCGCGGTCCCGATCAGCGTCACGCTCCACAAGGCGATGATACCGAAAGGGGGAAGCCGCAGACGGCTTCCCCCTTCGTGTCGTTCTCCGAATAAACGTGAGCTAACTCAGGAGCGCGATTACCTCGTCGATGGTGGCGCTGCGCCAACCCGCCCAGGTCTCGCCCTTCTGCCACTCGAGGTACTTCTCGCGGGACTTCGCGCGGAACTCGGCGACTTCCTCCTCGCTCGGTTCGTGGCCAAGCTCCTTGGCGATGTCCTCGGGGCGCGTCGGGCCGAGGATGGTGCGCATCTCCGGCATTTGCTCGTTGGCGAGTGCCGGCCGCTCGATGAGGTGGCCAATTTCGTTGTGGTCCTTGTCGAAGAAGACGAGCACCGGGATCGACTCGAACTCGCCATCCTTGAGGTAGGACTGGATCAGGTCCTTGTTCTGATCGCGCTCAAACACGCGCATTTCAATGCCCATCGTCTCAGCGATTTTGGCTGCAACGGGCATGCCGCGGTACACATCCGGGCACCAGTCCTCACCGATAACGGCGAGGGTGATGGGCGCCTTCGGTCCGCTGGCGATTGTCTTCAGTTTCGCCGACTGCTCCTCAGTGGGCTTGGTGCCATTGTAGTTGCGGTCAAAAAGCTCGCGGTTGCGGATGCCGCTTTCGATGTACTCGTTGTAGGTCTTGCCGGTCTTATAACGCTCGACGGTGATCGGCGATTGGGATACCTGCGTCAATGGGTTGCTCCTCGAAACCTTGGTATGCCGCAAGCGTAGCGACCGGAGGTGGCCGCCACAACCGGCGCTCAGGATTCGTCGGTCGCGAGAGTTGCCTTCGCCTCATCCCAGAGTGCATCGAGCCCGGCGAGATCGAGCTGCTGCATGTCTATCCCCCGCGCCTCAGCGAACCGCTCGACCAGTCCGAATCGCTTACGAAACTTGGCGTTCGCCCGCCGTAATGCCTGCTCCGCGTCGATTCCGAGGCGGTCGGCGATGTTCGCCGCGACGAACAGGATGTCGCCGAACTCATCCTCGCGGTCGGCGTCGCCGTCCGCCCGGGCGAACTCTGCGAGCTCCTCCTGGAGTTTGTCCAACGGTCCCTCGATGTCCGGCCAGTCGAAGCCAACACGCCGAGCCCGGCCCTGGAGCGACTGTGAGGCTGCAAGTGCCGGGAGTGCCACCGGGACGCCGGCGAGGATACTGCCGCCCGGCTTCTCCGCCTTCTTGATCTGTTCCCAATTCTGGGCCACTGCATCGGCCGTCTCGGCGGTGACGTCGCCAAAGACGTGCGGGTGGCGTCGGATCAGTTTTCTCCCGATGGATTCGGTGATGTCGCCGGTTGCGAACGTCCCTTCGCGGCGTGCTACTTCGGCATGCATGAACACCTGGAGCAGCAGATCACCGAGCTCCTCGACGAGTGCGCCCCGATCGCCATCGTCTATCGCCTGGAGGACCTCGTACGCCTCCTCCAGCAGATATTGGCGGAGGGACTCGTGCGTCTGTTCAGCATCCCATGGACAGCCACCGGGCGCGTTGAGCCGGGCGATGATCGCGGCCAGACCGTCGAGGGTGCGGACGTTTTCGATTTCGGCGAGGGGCGGCACGTAGATCGATTGCGGTACCGCGGCGGCCGTAAGGCCATCGACCGTCGTGGTCTCGGTCCCTGTCCCAGTTAGCAGTGTGACCGGATGGGTGGCCGGATAGGCCGCCAGAAGCAACTCCTGGATGTCGCCGAGCATCGCAGACGTGAATCGATGGCAAAGTAGCGCTGGCCGGCGTGGATCGATGGGGGCGCCCGGCGTGTCAATGAGCTGGAGATTGTCGCCCATGGGGGGAGCATACCGGCGTTCGATTGTCCGCACAGGGTGGGCATGCCACCATCGGCTATCCACGGAGGACTATGCAGGTGACAGAGCCGGGCCGGACCTGGGGCGGGCGCTTCGAGTCGGGTATGCACGAGTTGACCCAGGAGTACACGGCCGGGGCGGACCGCGACCTCTGGCCGTTCGATATCGCCGGATCGATTGCGCACGCGAAAATGCTGGGCAGGCAGGAGATCATCCCCCTCGATTCGGCGAAAGAGATTGTGGCCGGCCTCGAGCAGGTGCGCGAAGCCTTCGAGCGCAACGAAATCCCCTGGCAGCCTGAACTTGAGGACATCCACACCCACATCGAAGCGGCCCTGCGTGATCGGATTGGCGCCGCCGCAGGGATGTTGCACACTGCCCGCTCCCGCAACGACCAGGTGGCCCTCATGAACCGGATGCTCGTTCGGGCCATGTGCGACGACGCCTCCGATCTGCTGGCCCACCTCGTGGGTGCGCTCTGCGATCTCGGCGAGCAACACGCTGCCGACCCCATGCCCGGCTACACCCATCTCCAGCGTGCCCAGCCGGTGACGCTCGGCCATCATCTGCTCGCCTATGGCGAAATGCTGCTGCGCGACCGGGAGCGCTTCGCCGATTGCCGTCGCCGCCTGAACGTGCTGCCCCTTGGCTCCGGGGCCCTCGCGGCGTCGCCCTACCCGCTCGACCGCGACTTCGTCGCCCGGGAACTCGGCTTTGACGGCGTTACGAGAAACAGTCTCGATGCCGTCTCCGACCGCGACTTCATTGCCGAGTTCCTGGCGGCCTGTTCGCTGACGCAGGTCCACCTCTCGCGGCTCGCGGAGGAGGTCGTGATCTGGTCGACCGCTGAGTTCGGGTTCGTCCGCCTCCCCGACGCCTTTGCGACGGGCTCAAGCATGATGCCGCAGAAGAAGAATGCCGATGTTGCGGAACTCGCCCGCGGCCGCACCGGGCGGGTGCTGGGCGAGCTGACGGGAATCCTCACCACCCTCAAGGGCTTGCCGCTCTCCTACAACCGGGATCTACAGGAAGACAAGCTGGCCGTGAAGAATGCGGCCTCGGTGGTACTGCCGACGATCCAGATTTTCGCCGCGATGATGCCTGCGCTGGAATGGAACCTTCCGAGGATGCGAGAGGCTGCTGCCGGCGGCTTTAGCCTGGCGACCGACGTGGCGGACTACCTGGTACTCAAGGGCATGCCATTCCGGGAGGCGCACGGCGTCGTAGGCGGACTCGTCCGTGAAGCGGAGTCCCGTGGCTGCGACCTTTCCGCCCTGCCGATGGATGTCTATCGGGCGGCCAGCGATCTGTTCGAGGACGATGTCAGGTCCATCAGCGTGGATTCCGCGCTCGCTGCCCGTGACATCCCCGGCGGCCCGGCACCGGTTCGTGTCCGGCAGGCCGCCAGGGACTTGCGCGCGCTGATTTAGCTCAGGAGGGCGACCTGCGCCTTCGTTGCTTCAGCGGCTGCAACCACCCGTGCTTTCTCGTCGTCCGTGAGGGGCAGTTCGAACGTTTTCTGGATCCCGCCCTCGCCGAGCTGGCAGACGGTCCCGGAGAAGACGCCACTGATGCCGTATTCGCCCTGGTGAAAGGTGGAGCACGGCATGAGACGCCGCTGGTCGAGCAGCACGGCCTTCACCATGGCAACCACCGCCGCGGAAGGCGCGTAGTAGGCGCTCCCCACCTTCAGGAGTTCGCCGATTTCGGCGCCGCCGCGCATGGTGCGGGCGACCAGCGCGTCCACCTGGTCTTTCGGGAGGAGATCGGTCAGCGGGACGCCTCCGACGCGCGTCTGGGAGACCACCGGCACCATCGTCGTGTCCGTGTGTCCGCCGATGACATAACCGTGGACGTCGAGCGGTGAAACACCGACCGCGTCCGAGACAAAGTAGCGATAGCGGGCGCTGTCGAGCATCCCGCCCTGGCCGATGATCCGCTCCCGCGGGAAGCCGCTCGCCTTCATCGCGACGTGGCACATGGCGTCCATTGGGTTGCTGAAGATGACGAGGACGGCGTTGGGGCTGTGCTTCGCCGCTTCGGCGATTTTCGCCTTCACAATGTCGGCATTGCCGTTCAGGAGCTCTTCGCGGCTCATCCCCGGCTTCCGGGGGGCGCCCGCCGTGCAGACGATAACGTCGGATTTTGCTGTTTCATCCCAGCCATCCGTGGCTGAGATGCGCGTGCTGAATCCGCGCCAGGCGGCTGCCTGCGATTCGTCCAGTGCTTTGCCATGGTGCATGGTGCCTGCGAACTGGGGGTCGTCCTGCAGGACGACGTCGCAGATGTCGGTTTCGATGAGACGTTCTGCCATTGCGCCACCGGTCATGCCGGCGCCAATGATCGTGACCTTCTTGCGGGCCATTGTTCCTCCGCGTGTAGATGTGCTGATGCCCTCAGCCTACACGCGGAGGCAATAACGATTGAGTCCTACCCGCGCGGCAGCCCAAGCCCGCGCGTGGCGATGATGTTGCGCTGGATCTCGCTGGTGCCGGCCGCGATGGTGCCCGGAACCGTCCGCATGTAGCTGCGGCCTATGTCGGCCTTCAAAGGCGCGTGTGGGTCGGCGGCGTCGACGTTCTGGCCGGGCAGGCCAAGGAGCTTGAGACCAAAGTTCGCGATCCGCTGCCCCAGTTCGCTGCCGAACACCTTCGACATCGAAGCTTCGTAGTTGGGGATGAGATTAGCGCCTTGCATCCAGGCCACGCGGTAGCTGAGGAGCCGCGACGCTTCTACCTCGATCCGGAGTTCGGCCAGCCCTTGCCGAATGTTGTCGCTGTCGATCAGTCGCCCGTTGGGTCCCTTGGTGTCGCGTGCGTAATCGGTCAGCCGCTCCACCGTCCTGCGGCCGGTCGCCGACCAGTTCACACCCGAGCGCTCGAAGTCGAGCAGCGTGGCGCCGACGTACCAGCCGCGGTTTTGCTCGCCGAGCATGTTGCGGGCGGGCACGCGGACATCTTCGAAGAAGACTTCGTTGAATTCATGGTCGCCAAGCATGTTGATGAGCGGCCGCACGGTGACGCCGGGCGTCCGCATGTCGAGGAGGAAGTAGCTGATACCGCGGTGCTTGGGCGCATCCGGGTCGGTGCGGGTGAGGACGTGGATCCAGTCCGCGTCGTGGGCACCGGATGTCCAGATCTTCTGGCCGTTGATGACGAAGTCATCCCCGTCACGGATGGCGCGTGTCTGGAGGCTGGCGAGGTCGGAGCCGGAGCCGGGCTCGCTGAACCCCTGCGCCCAGTGCACCTCGCCCCCCGCGATTTTCGGGAGATGCTGCTTCTTCTGTTCTTCGTTCCCATGGACCATGAGGCATGGGCCGACCATCGAAATACCCTGTCCGCCCGAGCCCGGTGCGCCAGCGTAGGCCGACTCCTCTCGGAAGATCATCTGATCCATGTGACTCGCGCCAAGTCCGCCGTAGTCCTTGGGCCAGGCCATGGTGAGCCAGCCCTTCTCGGCCAGTCGTTGCTCGAAGACACGGCCGGCAGCGTTGGTGACTTCATCGCCTGCATGCGCAGTCGGCGGCGGTGGCGTCCAGTTGTTGGCGATGAACTCCTGGACCTCGCCCCGGAATGCTTCTTGCTCTTTGGTGAACTGAAATTCCACGCGTCTCTCCCTCGTCCCTTGGTGCGGAGAGTATGGCAAGTTCAGCGGCCAAGTGCAGCTAGCACGGAAGTTGCCGTGTACCCTCGTTTCGATGGCCGAACAATCGAAACGCCGCGTTCCCGTCGACAAAGAGGGGCGACCCGTCGAGCCGGCCCCGAAACCCGAGGGACCCGTCTGCACCTGCCCGTTGCTCGATGCTGAGGATTGGCACGAGGTCGAAAGCGACTGGAGCGACATCGCCTTCATCCGGACGTCATTGCCCGCGTTGGCGGGCGTCCCGGTCGGGTACTCGTCCATTGGCGCGAAGTTGGCCGAGAAGGCGGCGGCGCTAGGGGCGACGGTGCCGGAGGACGCAATGCTGCTCCTGGGCGAAGGCAAACTGCGGCGGCCAGTGCTCCTCGAGGTAGAGTCTGACGGCGACGGGACCGGACTTGAGATGCCAGGCGGCCTCGCCTTCACCCGACTTCTCCATGCTCCCTTCGGGGCCATGAAAGGGCTCGTGAAGGAGACCCGGGACATGGCGAAAGCCAGGTACGGCCGTGACCCGGACGATCTCTGGGTCTGGTACCTCACCTGCCCTGAGTGCAGCGCTGACCGCGATTGGGAGACACTTTTCGTGGCCCATTACGGCCCGAACTAACCATTTCTCGCCGTGAGATGGCATACTCGACACGTGCGGATGAATGCTCACAGACGGTTGCCGGGGCGCGGCGAACTGCTGCGCCGGTCGGGGCTGTCTCCCCTGGGGTTAGGCCCCTGCCATGCTCCATGGCCTGGACTCGCACTTATCCGGCCCCGCGGCCTCTAGGCTCGGCGGGGCTTTTCCCACTCATCCTGAGTCCGATTCGTGCGGCAGTGTGTCCGCGCGTGATCCTTTCCAAGAGAACGGAGAATCGTGGTGAGCGATCGCTATGAACCATCTGCGATAGAAGAAAAGTGGCAGTCGCGCTGGGAAGCCGCGCAGATCTATCGCGCCGTCGACTTCGACGCGACGAAGCCGAAGTGGTACGCGCTGACAATGTTTCCCTACCCGTCAGGCGATATCCACACCGGTCACTGGTATCCCATGGCGCCGAGCGATGCCGCCGCGCGCTACAAGCGCATGCGGGGCTACAACGTCATGTTTCCCATGGGGTTCGACAGCTTTGGGCTGCCGGCTGAAAACGCCGCCATCAAACGCGGTATCGATCCGAAGGAGTGGACCTACAGCAACATCGACCGGATGCGCCAACAGCTTCGCCGCATGGGTACCAGCTTCGACTGGTCGCGTGAAATAGCCACCAGTGACCCTGAGTTCTACCAGTGGACTCAGTGGTGGTTCCTGCAGCTCTTCAATCGGGGCCTGGCCTACCGCGCGGCCGCCGCGGCTAACTGGTGCCCCGGGTGTCAGACGGTGTTGGCGAACGAGCAGGTCGTCGACGGGCGTTGCGAGCGCAGCGACGACATCGTCGAACGCCGGTTCCTCACCCAGTGGTTCTTCAAGATCACCGATTATGCCGAGGAACTGCTCCGCTTCGACGGCATCGACTGGCCGGAGCGGATCAAAACGATGCAGACGAACTGGATTGGACGCTCCGAGGGGGCCTTGCTCCACTTCCCGGTCGAACTGCCCGGCGGTACCGAGGAGCTGACCGTCTTCACGACGCGACCTGACACCGTCTACGGCGCCACATTCATGGTCCTGGCACCCGAACATCCCCTCGTCGAGAAGCTGACGACCGCGGACCAGCGGCAGGCAGTGGACGCCTACGTTGAAACGACCGCGCGCGCCACCGAGATCGAACGCCTTTCGACCGAGCGGGAAAAGACTGGCGTCTTCACCGGGGGATATGCCACGAATCCCTTCAACGGTGAGAAGATCCCCGTCTGGATCGCCGACTACGTCCTCGTCACTTACGGCACCGGGGCAATTATGGCCGTGCCGGCCCATGACGAGCGCGACTTCGCCTTTGCAAAGAAGTACGGGCTTGAGGTGCGTCCGACCTACACCGCCGAAGGCGTTGACCACGAGTCCGAACTCACCGCCGCCTATACCAAAGGCGATGTCTATATCAACTCTGGAGAACTCGACGGCACACCCGTGGATGGGGGCGTCCAGGCAGCCATCGCCCTCGCCGAACGGAAGGGACTGGGCGAAGGCACGATCAACTATCGCCTGCGGGACTGGCTGATATCCCGCCAGCGGTATTGGGGCGCACCGATCCCAATCATCCACTGCGCGGAGTGTGGAATCGTCCCAGTACCGGAAGACCAGTTGCCCGTTCTGCTCCCGGATAACGTGACCTTCGAACCCACCGGCCGCTCGCCGTTGAACGATGTGGAGGAATGGGTGAACGTCCCCTGTCCACAATGTGAGTCTCCCGCGCGTCGAGAGACCGACACGCTTGACACTTTCGTCTGTTCGAGCTGGTACGAAATGCGTTTCGCCGATCCCCGCAATGCCACGGCTCCTTTCAGCAAGGAACTCGCGGACTACTGGTTCCCGGTTGACCTCTATACGGGCGGGGCCGAGCACGCCGTGCTGCACCTGCTCTACGTCCGTTTTTTCTGGAAGGCGGCCCGCGACATGGGCCTCGTCCAGGGCGATGAGCCGATGTCCCGGCTGTTCAATCAAGGCGTGATTCTCGGACCCGATGGCAACCGGATGTCGAAGAGCCGCGGCAATGTCGTTGCGCCGGACGAACAGGTGGACCGCTGGGGTGCAGATGCCCTTCGCTGCCAGCTGATGTTCGTCGGGCCGTGGGACCAGGGTGGGCCATATAACCCAACCGGCATGCAGGGGATCTCTCGTTGGCTGCACCGGATGTGGTCGCTTGCAACCGAAGAACCCCGGATGGACGACGATAGCGCCTCCCGTGCCGAATTGCGGCGGGTAACGCATATTGCCATCCGCGAGGTAACTCAAGACATCGAGGATTTGCGCTGGAATACCTTGATTGCGCGCCTCATGGAGCTGGCGACTGCCCTCGGAAAACTACGTGACGATGGTCCCGTGGACCGGCAGGGCTGGAACGAGGCAATGGAAGCGATGCTTCTGCTGGCCGCACCGCTGGCGCCGCACATCACTGAAGAGTTGTGGGAGCGGTCAGGACGGCCGTTCAGCGTCCACACACAGTCCTGGCCCTCGTTTGATCCGGCGTATGTTCGTGAGGACGAAGTCGAGATCGTGGTGCAGGTAAATGGGAAAGTCCGCGACCATGTCGTCGTCGATGCGAATGCAACGGAAGCGATGGTCACGGAACGCGCAATGGCGCTTGAACGGGTTGGCGAGTTCCTCGGTGGGAGAAGCCCACGAAAGGTGATTTACGTGGCCGGGAAGCTGATCAACATCGTGGGCTAATGGAACATTCCATAACCCACGATGTTGTCGTGCTCTAGGAAACCGGTTCGAAGTAGACGACGCCTTTGTCGATCCAGGTCTTGACTGGACGGCTGACTCTGCGCGCAGCCCTACCAATTCGGAGGGCGAGGCCGCGAGCGGTCTCATCGCGATCCGGAATGAGCTTTCCCACCTCGCCCGCGGCAACGCTCATGATGTGCTCTTCATAGAGCTTCATGCGCGCGGCAAGCCTGCCTGATTGACGAACGGGAACGGGTGCCTGTGCTTTCGGAATCTTCGTGAACTTTGCCATGATTTGAACTCTTGGTAACCCCCTTTTGTATGTTGAGCATCCATTTCGAGTCGCACACTCGCAGTACGGATGCCGTGAGTTCAGTGAGAGGGTACGCCAAAAAAACTGATGATACTAGCGGTCCTGCTGTAACCCATCGACACTCGCGTGGATCGAATCGAGAAACGTGCGGAGTTGTGAGTCGAGGCGCGTCAACACTTCCAATGCGTAGCGGTCCGCGTCGGCCAGCTGCCGGGTGGAAGCGTCCGCCGCTTCTGAGAGGTGCGCCGCGGCGGTTGCGTCCGCCTCCGTGATCGTCCGACGTGCCCGGTCTTCGGCCTCGACGATCAGTGCCTGCGCTCGCTCCCTCGCCTCTCCGACAATGCTGTTCGTCTCGATCAGTCGTTCGCGCTCTGCCGCGGCGGTTGAGGCCGTTCTGCTTGCCTGTTCGCGGGCGTCTTCCAGGATCTGGTCACGCGATTCCAGCACCTGCGCCGCGCGGCGAATGTCATCCGGTACGGACAACCTGAGCTGGTCGATAAGATCGAGCATCCGCTTTCGGTCGACGACGAGGTTGCCGCCAACCGGCAGTCGTCGCGACTGGACGATCAGGTCTTCCAGGTTGTCGATTAGTTCAAGGATCTCCAAGGGCGGCTCCCGGCCCGGCGAAGCCTAACTGAATTTCGCCTGGAGCGCCTTGAAGACGTGCGGCGGCACCAGATCAGACACGTCGTAACCAAGGCGGGCGACTTCCCTGATGCGGCTGGCGCTCACGTAGAGATAGTCCTGGTTGGTCATCAGGTAAACCGACTCAAGGTGGGGGGCCATCTTCCGGTTCATCAGCGCCATGTCGAACTCATTTTCGAAGTCCGTGACGGCCCGGATTCCCCTGACAATGGCAACCGCCCCCTTGCGACGGGCAAAGTCGACCATCAGTTCATCGAACATCTCGACTTCGACGTTCGGGATCTCCTCGACCGCCTGGCGGAACATGTCGACTCGTTCCTCCCAGGTGAAGAGCGAACCCTTGTCGCGACCCTTAACGACTGCGACGACAACTCGGTCGAAGAGGTGGGTCATTCTCCTCACAAGATCCATGTGCCCGTTCGTGACAGGGTCGAACCCGCCCGGGAAAACTGCGATCCTCATTGGCTCTCCGAACTGTGATACAGCGCGATCGCGCTGTCGCCGTAGACTCGCCGCTGCTCAAATTCCAGACCCGGCGGCCGCTGGGCCGGATTGTACCGACTGGAATGCTCGTAGACGACTCGTGCCCCGGAGGTGAGCAGGGGCGCGATCGCATCGAGCGTTCGTTCGGTGCCCTCCATGGCGTACGGCGGGTCGAGATAGGCAATGTCGAACTGCCCCGTAAGCCGCGCCAGCGCCTCCGGAAGGCTCGCCGAGACGACGGTGATCCGGCTCGAGACTCCGAGTTCCTCCGCTGTTCTCCGGATCGCTGCTGCCAGCGTGGGCGACGACTCCACACAGCAGGCCATCGCCGCTCCCCGGCTCAGCGCCTCGAACGCGATGAGCCCGCTCCCGGCGAACAGGTCGAGGACGCGCGCATCGGCAATCGCTGTCCCGAGGATGTTGAATACGGCCTCGCGTAGCCGCCCGGATGTCGGGCGGAAGCCCTCAGGCGTACGGCCAGTTACCCGGACCACGCGTCCGGCCAGTTCGCCGCCGCTGATCCTCGCCGAGGCGGATGGCACCTTAGCCGCCGGTATCCTGGCGCTGCTCCACGGCGAGGTGGATCTCGCTATCGAAAGTGACGACGCCGTCGCTCAGCGAGAGGTGGACTGTGTAAGTGCCCGGCTCGGCCGGGGCCGTCCAGCGCACGACACCGCGCTGGCCGCCCTCGAGCAGGCCCTGGTCGGCACTCCACTTTGGTTGCAAATCGTTCGCGTTCGGTTGCAAGAGGACGGGCTGGCCCGTTTCAACGTACGGCACAATTGCGGGCCAGATGTTGCCGAGGAACGGGTCGTCGCTCGCCTTTTCGACCGCGATGCCGCCAAGGCCCCACTGCGTCGCGAACTCGAGCTTGAACCCCACGCTGAACACGTTTTCGATCCACACTGTCCGGGCGCCATCGAGCTTGTAGTTGAAGGCGACGGTGGCTGTCGGAGCGCTCCAGATGAGCCCCGTGAGGTCCTCATTCTGGTCGATGTTCAGGCCCGAGATCTCGACATTCTCGTTCGGCGCCAGTTCCGGTCCTGCGACCCGGAGTTTGGTCGCTGTCGTCATCGCGTCTGTGAGGGTCTTCGGGATAACACCGTCCTGTGACTTTTCGGCCGCGAGCGGTGTCACCGTGAGCACCAGCTTCGCAGGTGGCACGCGCGGCGTGAGGTAGTTGAGGATCGCGGTCATGTCGTCCCGGTAGGTGGTTTGGTCGCGGATGGGAAGCATCTGGACGATATCGGCCGCACTCCCAATTGTCGCCCAGTCGTACGACCCTTCCGAGATCGTGTCGCCGGTGCGCGTCGGCGGCGGCAGTGTGACCGTTAGAAGCTTGCTGTCGGCATGAAGGGCGTTCGCAAGCTCCTCGATGAAGAGGGCGAAGGAGTTGCGCTGGTCGGCCCGGAGGTCCATGTACGAGATGTCAATGCCTGCAAGCCCTGAGTTCTGTACCAGCGCGGCAATCGCCTGGACGTGCGCGGTGCGCTTCGTCGCGTCGCCGAGCAGCGCGTCGAGGTTGGCGAGCGTCCCCGTCTCGTTGTTTCCCGCCACAATCGAAGGTATTTGCATGGCATCCGTGGTGGCCGGCGCTGGCGACACCGTCCCTTCCAACGTTCCGTCCGGGGCCGGACGGAAGTCCCTCGTGTGGACGATAGTGACTAATGACGTGGCGTCTGGATGCAGCTGCTCGCCAGGGTCGAGATACGCGATCACATTGCCGGCAGGCGAGAGGCGCCGCATCACCGCGATGATTGCCGGCGTATCGGAGAACCGGCCTGTGGCGTAGTTCCCATCGCCGGCCACAACAGCTGCGCCGAGAGGCTCCCAGGTCGAGGTCCCCTCCCGGTACTGGAAGAAGCTAAGGCCGGACGATTCGTCGGCGCCCTTATGCAGCTGAACGGTGATATCCACAACATCGCCGTCGGCGATATCGAGGGGCTCGCCGCTGTACTGGAAGATGTCAGACGCGAGTTCGAACCCCGTTGGCGCCTCGGCATCGATGGAGACCGAGCAGTAAGGGTCGTTGCAGTCGGAGCCGCGGAGCCATTGCAGGGCGAACCAGCCGAAAACGACGACTGCGAGGGCAATGGCCCCGAAGGCGGCAATTCGGGGCCAGTCAGGCCCTCCACGTCCGCGACGGCTGCGACCGGTGTTCCAGGGGATTGGAGAGTTTGTCATGGGCGGGGGCGGAGGCGCGGGGCCACTCCCGGCGATTATCTCGGTCTCTCGACTACTGTGAAACCACCGGGAGAGATTCGGTGAAGATGCAGCCAAGCTGTGTCCGTCATAGGATATGCTCGCCGGCCGGGATATGCCGTGCCCTACATCGCGCAGGGATATACCACCATGCCTGACAACTCCCTACCCATGACGGTCGAAGGTAAAGAACGCCTCGCGAAAGAGCTTGAGCTTCTCTACGAGGAGCGGAAGCAGGTAGCCGAGCGAATTCACCAGGCCCGCGAACTGGGGACAAGCCAAAACGACGCTGAATACGAGGACGCCAAGCAGGAGCAGGGGCGTGTCGAGGGCAAGATCCGCGAATTGGAGGACTACCTCAACCGCGCGGTCATCATCGACGAGAAGGAAGTCCACAAGAGCCTGCGGGTGATGATGGGGAGCAAAGTGAAGGTGGAGCAGGACGGCAAACCGCGCGAGTACACGATTGTTGGGCACCCAGAGTCGGCGCCGATGGAAGGCAAGATCTCGAACGAATCGCCCGTCGGGAGTGCCCTGATCGGCAAGCGAGTGGGGGATGTGGTGGAAGTGAACGCGCCCAGAGGCGTGATCAAGATTACGTTGAAGAGCATCGATTGACCGCGCCGCAACGCGGCCGAGCGCGGTAGAAGGATGGCACCGGCCGATGGATGAGCTGTGGGAACAGCGACTGCGGAAGCTTGAGGCCGCCCGGGCCGCCGGCGTCGATCCGTACCCGGCCCGCAGCGCCCGCACCCACACCGCCGCAGAGGCGGCCCAACTCGCCGAACGCCAGGAAGATGCGGACGCTGGGACAGCTGTCACGGTCTCGGGTCGCCTTGTCGCCTTTCGCGACATGGGGAAAGCTGCATTCGCCGATGTACGTGATGGGAGCGGTAGCATCCAGGCCCTCTTTCGGAAGAACGTCATCGGCGACGCCTTCGACCGGCTTGGGCTGCTTGACCTCGGAGACTTCATCGAGCTCGCGGGCACGACCATGCGGACCCGCACCGGTCAGCCGACGGTGGCCGTGACGTCCTGGACCCTGCTTGCGAAGGCAATGCGTGCCCCGCCGGAGAAGTTCCACGGTCTGACTGACGTGGAGGCTCGCCAACGCCGGCGCTACCTGGACCTGATGGCCAACGAGGAAACCCGGAAAGTCTTCCAGACCCGCAGCAGGGTCGTGAGTTCCATCCGCCGCTTCCTCGACGACCGTGGCTTTCTCGAAGTGGAAACGCCGATCCTCCAGGAGTCGGCCGGGGGTGCGGCTGCCCGCCCTTTCTTCACCCACTTCAACGCGATCGACGAGGAGCGGGCGCTTCGCATCAGCCTCGAGTTGCACCTGAAGCGGATGGTCGTGGGCGGATTCGACCGCGTCTATGAGCTCGGACGAATCTTTCGCAACGAAGGCATCAGCACGCGGCACAACCCCGAGTTCACGATGCTCGAAACGTACCAGGCCTACGCCGACTACCGGGATGTGGCTGCCATGGTCGAGTCCATGATCGCCACGGTTGCCGAACAGGCCGCGGGCAAGATGGTGTTCACCTTCCGCGACGCCGAGATCGATCTCGACACCTCCCTGGGCCCGCATCACCCTCACCGACGCGCTCCAGCAGTTCGGTGGCATCGACATCGAGAAGCTGGACACCGAAGAGGCGCTTCGTGCCGAGTTGGACTCGCGCGGTCTGAAGCCGGAGCCGGGAGCCGGTTACGGCAAGCTGGTGGACCAGGCGATGTCTCACTACGTCGAGCCAAACTTGATCCAGCCCACCTTCCTCATGGACTATCCGGTCGAGCTTTCGCCACTGGCGAAGCGCAAGCCGGACAATCCTCGCTTCGTCGAGCGGTTTGAGCCCTTCGTCGCTGGCTTCGAACTGGGCAACGCGTACACGGAGTTGAATGACCCGATCGACCAGCGTGAGCGGTTCCAGGAGCAGCTACGCCTGCAGGCTGCCGGAGACGACGAAGCCGAGCTGATGGACGAGGATTTCCTCTTCGCCCTCGAACATGGAATGCCACCAACCGGCGGATTCGGGATGGGTATCGACCGCCTCGTCATGGTCCTGACGGAACAGCCGTCAATCCGCGACGTCATCCTCTTTCCCCAGCATCGCCGCGAGCATGACTGATCGCGACCAGGCATTCGAACGCCACTTCACTGCCACGGCCTACATCGTTCACCAGCAACACACCCTGCTCCTCTGGCACCACGGCCTACGAATGTGGCTGCCGCCCGGCGGTCACTGCGAGGCGAACGAAGACCCGGTCCAGGCGGTGGTCAGGGAGGCGAAGGAAGAGTCGGGCCTTGATGTCTGTGTGTTGACGCCCGGCGGCCTGCCCCGCTTCGATGGCGTTGAGGTGCTTCCGCCGCCGGCGGTCATCCTTGTGGAGGACATCGTCCGCGACGACCAGCCGTTCCATCAACACATCGACCACGTTTACTTCACGGCGCCGCGTGGGAGCGTGGACTTCGCGAGGCCGATTCCGCACGGTCCCCACCAGTGGGTGGAGCGAACCCGGATGGAAGCGGAGTTCTCGCTGAAAGCGCCGGATGGTAGTCTCGTTCCGGTTGCTGACGACGTGCGCCTGCTCGGCCTCCAGGCGCTGGTCGCCGCCCGGGAGACGTGAACGCTTGCTAACCGCCCAGTACATCCGTGAGAACCGCGACCGTGTAGTGGCTGACATGGCCGCCCGCGGGACCGAAGTAGACATCGACCGCGTTGTCACGCTCGACGAACAGCGCCGGGCGAGTATTCAGGATGTTGAAGCGCTGCGGGCTGAACGCAACGCCGCCAGCAAGCTCATCGGCCAGACCAAAGACCCCGAGGAACGCCAACGCCGGATCGTGGAACAACGCGAGTCCGGCGAGAAGCTGTCGACCGCTGAGACCGCGCTGAAAGCGACGGAAGACGAACTCCAGGCTTTGCTCCTGACGATCCCCAATGTCCTCGACCCTGGCGTGCCGCGTGGGCGCGACGAAAGTGAGAACGTCGTCGTCGAAACGGTGGGGCAGCCACGGTCGTTCGGGTTCGCGGCAAGGCCGCACTGGGAGCTCGGCGAAATCCTCGGCGGGATCGACTTCGAGCGCGGTGTCAAGATGTCTGGGAGCCGCTTCTTTGTGCTTCGGGGAGGCGTTGCCCGGCTTCATCGAGCCCTGATCCAGTGGATGCTGAACTCCCACGTCGCGGCCGGGTTCGAGGAGGCCTATCTCCCGTACATGCTTAGCGAGGAATCGCTCCTCGCATCGGGCCAGTTGCCCAAATTCCGCGACAACCTCTATCACGACGACGAAGAGGACTACTTCTTCATCCCGACGGCGGAAGTCGCGTTCGTCAACCTCTACCGCGACGAGATCATCGACCCGGGCCTGCTGCCCATCCGCCTGACGGGGCACACGCCCTGTTTCAGGCGCGAGAAGATGAGTGCTGGCCGCGACGTCCGCGGCATCAAGCGCGTTCACCAGTTCGAGAAGGTTGAGATGTTCGTCTACTGCGAACCGGATGAGAGCGAGGCCGAATTCCAGCGCCTCGTTGAGGAGGCACGCTCGTTGCCCGAGGCGTTGGAGATCCCGTACCGGGTGGTCTCGCTCTGTTCAGCCGACGTCGGATTCAACGCTACGAAGACTTTGGACATCGAGATGCATGCGCCGGGCGCGGACGAATGGCTGGAAGTCAGCTCGGCTTCGAACTGCCTGGACTTCCAGGCCCGGCGGGCGAACATCCGCTACCGGACGGAGGGCGGGGGACCGACCCGGTTCCCGCACATGCTGAACGCCAGCGGGCTTGGTCTCACCCGGACCCTGATTTCGGTGATGGAGAACTACCAGCAGGAAGACGGCAGCATCAGCGTACCGGGTGTCCTGCAACCCTACGTAGGCAGCGACCGGTTGGAGCCTGCGACCGCTCGCTAGTGCGAGCTGACGCCGTTGCCCGAGGTTCCGATGTTGTCTGAGGTCCCGACGTTGGCGACCGGCGTTCCAGGTTGGGCGAGGATGTCGTCGATCAGGCCGTATTCCTTCGCCGCGGGCGGATCGAGCCAGAAGTCGCGGTCCGTGTCGTGCTCGATCTTCTCCATGGGCTGGCCCGTCGTGCGCTGGATGATGTCACGCAGCACGCGCTGGAGCCGGAGCGTCTCGCGGGCCTGGATCTCGATGTCCGATGCCTGCCCCTGGGCGCCACCGAGCACCTGGTGGAGGTGAACGGTTGAGTGCGGCAGGGCGAGCCGCTTGCCGGGCGCCCCGGCTGTGAGGAGCACCGTGCCCATGCTGGCGGCCAGTCCGATGCACACCGTTGAGATCGCGGGCCGAATAAGCTGCATCGTGTCGTAGATCGCGAGGCCCGCGGTCACACTGCCGCCGGGGCAGTTGATGTACATCATGATGTCCTTCTCGTCGTCCTCGCGAGCGAGGTAGAGAAGCTGAGCCACGATGTTGTTGGCGACCATCGCATCGATTGGCGTGCCGAGGAAGACGATCCGCTCTTTGAGGAGCAGCGAGTAGATGTCGTACGCGCGTTCGCGACGACCGTCCGATTCGATCACGAACGGCATAATGTTTTCCAGCTGCTCTAAACTCATCTGCGGGCACCTCGAGGGAATGTCCCTCCAGTGTGCATGGCAACTGGTAGCTGGCGCAAAGAATCGCACCTCCCACATCGGGCAGGGCGATTGGGCTTAGAATCGCGGCATGAAGATCGACGAACTGGATACTCCTTGCCTGGTGCTCGACCTCGATCGGGTTGAGTCGAACATTGCCCGCATGGCGGAATTCATGAAAGGGGCCCCGGCCTCGCTCCGCCCACACTTCAAGACTCCCAAGTGCCCTGAGGTGGCGCGCCGCCAGCTTGAAGCCGGCGCCATCGGCATCACAGTCGCCAAACTGGGCGAAGCCGAGGTGCTTGCTGACGCCGGGCTTGGCCCGATCCTGATGGCGAACCAGGTCGTGGGGCCTGTGAAGATCGACCGGCTCATGGCGTTGCTCGCGCGCGGAGTGGACATAACCATCGCGGTAGAGTCGGAGTTCAACATCAAAGAGCTGGCCGATGGCGCCAAGCGTTCCGGTCAAAAGCCCGCCGCCATCATCGAGGTGGACAGCGGAATGCATCGCTGCGGCACCACCGATCCCGCCGATACGGTCCGGCTCGCCCGCGCCCTGATCGACGCGGGCATCGACTACCGCGGAATCATGGGATATGAGGGCCACGCCGTGTTGCTGGAGGATGCCGAGGAACGGCGGACGAAGGCGGAAGCAGCCCTGACGATCGTCGGTGAACATGTCGAAGCCCTCGCCGAGGCAGGACTGGCGCCCGGCATTGTCTCCGTTGGCGGAACGGGGACCCACGAAATCGCGGCGAATTTCGCGCACGTGACCGAAGTCCAGGCGGGCTCCTACGTCTTCATGGATGGCCGCTACCAGGACGTCATGCCCGGGAAGTTCGAGTCGGCCCTGTCGATGCTCACCACCGTCGTCGGGGTGAAGGAACGCTATGCCGTCTGCGACGCGGGGATGAAGTCGCTTACGAACGAGTTCGGCCCTCCGAAGTCGGTGGACGGTTCGTTCAAGGTTGCGCGGCTGAGCGAGGAACATGCGTTCCTCACCGGCGATGGCATTGCCGGGCTGAAAACCGGCGACCGTGTGGCTGTCATCCCCAGCCATGGCGATACGACGCTGAACCTGCACAGCACGTATCACATCGTCCGGAACGGCGAGGTCATCGACCACTGGCCGATCCTCGCCGCCCGCAAGTACCACTAGGCATGCCGGAACCCGAGCACCAGCGCACCTGCCCGCGCTGCGGCACGAAGTATCCCCAGGGGGAACTCTGCCCGCAGTGCTACGGGTGGGAGAAGCCGAAGCCGCCCGGCTAGAGCCCCTGGTTGAATTCCGCGAACCCGAACCAGCTGTTGATTTGCGTGAGCGTCCCTGTGAACAGCAGGATTCCGAGGCTGACAACCATGACGGCTGCGGCCACCTCGAAGACGGGCATGAGGGGCCGCAACTTCTTGATGCCCCAGCTGGCGTCCTCGACCGCCAGGGCAGTGATCAGGAACGGCGTGCTGACGCCGAGCGAATAGGCCAGCAAGAGATAGGCGCCGGTCCAGGCGGAGGCGGAAGCGTAGGCGAGGTTGATGATCGCCGCGAGGATTGGTCCGGTGCAGGGAATCCATCCGATGCCGAAGGCGGCGCCGATCAACGCGGAGCGACCGAAGCTGGCAGACTTTCCCGCCGCCGGATTGAACTGGAACGTGCGCATGAGGATCGACGTGCCCGGGAGGAAGCCCGAGAACTTGGCCCAGACCGCGGTCATCGCGATGAGCAAAAGGAGCGTCCGCGTCGTGTCGCCACGGATGTGCGCGAGGTCGACCAGCAGCACCGAAACCGCGGCAATGGCGATGAGCAGCAACAGGCTTCGCTCCATCGAGCGCTTGCCGAACTCAGGCACGATGAGAACGCCGAGGACCAGCATGAGAAGTCCCGCGCCCTGTTCGAGGTCTCGCTGGTGGTCGAGGAGGGTGTAGCCGATCAGTCCCACGCTTGCGCCGAGGGCGATGAATGCTGTCGCATGGCCTGACATGAAGGCGATGCCGTGCTTGAACATCGTCCCCCGGCCGGAACTGATATTCCCGTCCTTGTCGACTGAGGCACCGGCAAGATTCGTGACAAAGATCGGCACGATTGGAAGGACGCAAGGCGAGAGGAAGGAAAGTACGCCCGCCGAGAACGCCACCATCGGTCCGGCGAAGCCCTTGAGGTTGAACGACGTTGCGTCCGTGCCCGCGAGCGTGAAGACGACAGTAGGGATGACGATGAGCAATCCAAGGAGCACATAGGCGGCGACCCGGCCCGCGTCCCAGCCCCTGTTCCGGATGCCTGTAGCCTGCACTCGCAACTCCCGTGCCAGTCGATCGTTATCCTCAGAGTGTACGAAACGGCTTCCTCGCGAAAGCCGAACAGTTTCTTACAGCCCATAGTCCGAACGGTGGCGGGCAGGTACGGTTCCTGAGTGCTGGCTGCCATTGCGAACGTCTTCCGCGGCTTCTGCATGGGCAGCGCGGACATCGTCCCGGGCGTTTCCGGCGGCACGATTGCTCTCGTCCTCCGCATCTACGAGCGCCTGATTGCAAATGTTCGCCAGGGCGCTTCGGTCCTGGGCTGGATACTCAGGTTCAACGGTCCGCAGGCGTGGCGGGCCTTTCGCCGCCTGGAACTCGAGTTCATTGTCCCGCTCCTGCTCGGCATCGGGCTGGCCTTCCTCATCCTCTCCAGCGCCCTCAAGCAGCTCCTCGACGACCATCCGGTCGAGATGTCCGCGCTCTTCCTCGGACTCGTCGCTGCGAGCGTAGGGGCCGTCTGGGACCGTTTGGCAAATCGCGATGCGGTGCGGTTGGGACTTGCTGCCGTCACCGCCGTCGCCGCGTTTGTCGCGCTGGGCTACCGCGGTGACACCGTCGCCGACCCTGCGTGGTGGTTCTTCATCGCATCCGGGGCCCTGGCCATCTGCGCCATGATCCTCCCCGGCATCAGCGGGTCGTTCATCCTCGTCATCCTCGGCATGTACGACAACCTGCTCAATGCCTGGAACGACCGCGATGTAGTGACGCTGCTGCTCTTCCTGGTTGGCGCGGTCTGCGGACTGGCGCTGTTTGCACCGTTGCTGAACGCCGGCCTCAAGCGCCACCACGACACGGTGATGGCGCTCCTCATCGGGCTCATGGTGGGCTCGATGCGCGTGCTCTGGCCGTGGCCCGCGGGAATCGAGGAAGCAGGTCTGGCTCGCCCGCCTGCCGCCGGCGACGTTGTCATACCCCTGCTGCTGGCTGGCTGCGGCGCCCTCCTCGTCATTGGGCTGGCTTCCGTGGAGCGGCGGCTTGCCCGCTAGGCGATGCGTTAGCGAAGGGCGCCCGACTCCCGCAATTCACTGATCGTTTCGGCCGAGAGTCCTGCCTGCATCAGGATGTCGTCGTTGTCGGCTCCGAGCACCGGGCTCGGACCCTGCGGTTCCAGCCGCGATTCTGACATCTGGAACGCCGGTCCCACCATGCGCAGGTGGCCGAGGAGTTCATGGTCGATGTCCGCGACGAGCCCGTTCTCGATAGCTTGCGGGTGGTCGAAGAGTTCCTCGACGAACAGCACCGGACCCGACGGAACGCCCGCGTCCTCGAAGAGCTTGCCCCATTCCTCCGTCGTCTTCGTGCGGTAGAGCGTTTCTGCTTCGGCGACGAGCTTCGGCCCCATGGTCTCCCAACCTTCCGGCATCATCACGAAGGTGCCGTCCTCTTTGAAACGAGGGTCGTGGAGCTTTGTGACCTCGAGGACCTTCTTTCGCAGCGAATGGCTCAGGGCCCCCACGGCGATGAAGCCGTCCTTGGTCTGGAACACGCGGTAGTAGACGTTGCCCGGTGCGCCCGGCCGATACTTCGCCCGGATCTTCAACTGCTCATCGAAGGATTTCAGCTCACGGCGGGCCTCGTTCACCTCGGCGTTCATGTTCGGGATGTTCTCGCTGTCGAAGGCGTCGATGAAGGTGAACTGCGACGTCTGCATCGCGAGTCCAGTCCCGAGCAGGGTGGTGTCGATGCGCTGGCCCTTGCCTGTCTTCTCCCTGTAGTAGAGCGCGGCGCAAATGCTGTTCGACATCTGGATCCCGGTGGCATAGTCAATTGGTGCCGGGTAGGCGGCGGTCGGCACGTCTCCGTCCATCTTCGCTTCGCCAGCCATGAGCCCGGTCAGCGCCTGGACGATGATGTCGTAGCCGCCGCGCTTCGAGAGCGGGCCCTTACGTCCAAACGCCGTGTTTTCGCAGTAGATGAGTTTGGGGTTGATCTGCTTCAGCGTGTCGTAGTCGATACCGAGGTTCTCGGCGACGCCGGGCCGGTAGTTGATGACCACTACATCCACATCCTTCACGAGGTTGTGGATGGCCCGGCGAGCCTCGTCCCGACGCATGTCGATGGCGACGCTGCGCTTGCCCCGGTTGAGGCTCGCGAAGGTGCGCGATTCCTTTGGCACGAGTTCGACGAAGATGCGCCATGGCTCGCCTTCGACCGGCTCGAACTTGATGACATCGGCGCCCATGTCCGCGAGGTGCATGCAGCAGAACGGGCCTGCAATGATTTGCGTGAACTCGAGGACCTTGACGCCCTCAAGGGGACCTGAACCCATGGTTGTAACTCCCTCGGTGAATGGTGTGTGTGCCGCGAATTCTACGCGGAGTCCGCGGACTGCCAATTTCGTCCAGGCGAGGCCCGGCTTGGACGTCCCCGGTACGATAGTCCCAAGGAGTTGCCATGTTCATTGCTATGAATCATTTCGAAGTCGCGGAAGGCCGCGAGCAGGAGTTCGAGGACACCTGGCGTAGCCGGGAGAGTTATCTCGACGGATTGCCCGGCTTCGTCCAGTTCGCGCTACTGAAGGGCGACGAACCGGGCCAGTACAGCTCGCACACGGTCTGGAAGGACCGCGATGCATTCCTTGCCTGGACACAGTCGGATTCGTTCCGCAAGGCGCATTCGGCCCGCATGCCGGAGGGCGTGATCAAGGGTCATCCGCATGCGCGGTTCTGGGACGCGGTGCTCATCGAAGGGGCTGGACTCCCCGTTTGACCGAGGAGAACCCTCTCCGTCCCGAGCATTTCGCCCGTGAAGACGAGTCCGATGACTCGCTCTTCTACGTGGAGCCGAAGCTCGTCACCCACATCGATGATCCGGCCATCGCCGCGGCGCGGGCGTTTTATGGCCAGATGCTGCCGAAAGGTGGTGCGGTTCTCGACCTGATGACGAGTTGGGTCTCACATTTGCCGGAAGATCATGGGTTTTCCGCAGTCGCCGGACTCGGGATGAACGCCGGGGAACTAGAAAGGAACCCGCAGCTCAGCGAGTGGGTCGTGCAGGACATCAACCGCAACACGGTTCTGCCGTACGCGGATAGCCGGTTCGACGGCGCCATCGTCACGGTCTCCGTGCAGTACCTCACGAGCCCCGTCGAGGTCTTTGCCGAGGTTGGCCGCGTGCTGAAGCCGGGCGCGCCATTCATCCTCACCTACTCCAACAGATGCTTTCCAACGAAGGCCGTGGCCATCTGGCGAATGCTCGGCGACCGCGACCATGCCGACCTCGTTGCCCTCTACTTCCGCCTCTCGGGCATGTTCGAGCCCGCGCAAGCGATGGATCTGAGTCCGAATCCCGGTTTCAGTGATCCGCTCTACGCCGTCTTCGCAAACCGCAAGGCGGTCGGCTAACTCACCGGCATCACGTGCAGGTCCTCGGCCGGTAGCTCCACGGTCCAGTCCTTGTGTTCGGCGACGCCCAGCACTTCGTAAGGCCGCGAGGCAATCTCGACTTCCACTGAGGGGCCCGCGTCCAGCGGCTCCAGCCGAAGGGTGTGGGAACTTCCGAAGGCAAACTCCTCAACGATGTGCATGCGGAGGAGGTTATCGACACCCGTCCCGGCCTCTGCCCGGCGCAGGTTCACCCGCTCGGCCCGGATGGCCACGTCGACCAGCTGGCCTGCCGTGCCGTTTGCGATACCCGGTGAACAGGCGAACTGCGTGCCGTTCACTGCCACCAGCGTTCGACCATCCGACTGGCCCACGATCGTTCCTTCGAAAACGTTCGAAACGCCGGTGAGCTCCGCGACGCGGCGGGAAGCCGGACGGCGGAACACGTCATCGCGGGGCGCGAATTGCAGCACCTTACCCTCGTCGAACACGGCGAGACGGTCGGCGAGCAGATGGGCTTCCCGGAGGTCATGGGTCACGAATACGATCGTGAGTCCGAGTTCGCGTCGTAGCCGCAGCAGTTCGCGGCGAAGAGACGAGCGCAGCGACTCATCAAGTGCGCTGAACGGCTCGTCGAGGAGGAGGACACGGGCATCGCGGGCGAGCGCTCGGGCGAGGGCAACGCGTTGTTGCTGGCCCCCGGAGAGCGTCCTGGGCTTGCGTTGCTCGAAGCCAGCGAGTCCGAGCAGCGACAGAAGCTCTGCAACTCGCGAATTTCGGTCCGCGGTCGACGGCACCCCGAACGCTATGTTTTCGCGCACGGTCATGTGGGGAAACAGGGCGAGATCCTGAACGACGTATCCGACGTTCCGCTGTTGTGGTGGCAGGTTGACGTGGCTCGGCGAGTCGAACACGGTCTCGTCATCGATTGTGATCCGGCCGATGTCCGGCCGGATGAGCCCGGCGATGGTCTGGAGAGTGACGCTCTTCCCGGCGCCGGAGTGGCCGAAGAGGACAACGATCTCGCGGTCGGCTTCGAAGGCGGCGTGATAGTCGAACGTGCCGATCCGGGCGCGGACGTCGACGGTAAGGGTCACGACAGTGCGGCCCGCCGGGCGACAAGACGGAAGAGGATCAGCACGGTCAGGGCGACCGCCACCAGGATCAGCGAAAGAGCGATGGCCCCCGCAAGCCCCAGGCTGGAGCCCTCGAAAGCGCTAATGATGGCGAGCGGCATCGTCTGGGTGCGGCCCTGCAGATTCCCCGCGAAGATGAGCGTCGCGCCGAGTTCTCCCATCGCCCGCGACCAGCAGAGGACGAGCCCGGCGATCAGTGCCGGAGCTGCCTGGGGCACCGTGATCCGGAAGAAGGTTCGCACGCGCGAAGCGCCCAGTGTGTAGGCGACGCGTTCGAGCTGCACATCGACCGCCTGGAAGCCGCTGATCGCCGAGCGGACGAAAAACGGCGCCGAGACCAGCAATTGCGCCATGATCACTGCTGTGGTGCTAAATCCGAAGGTGAAGCCTGTCCAATTTTCGACTGGTTCGCCAAGGATGCCGCGCCGTCCGAAGGCTGTGAGCAGCGCAACGCCAGCTACCGTAGGGGGCATCACGATCGGAAGGTCGATGAGCGCGTCGACGATGTTGCGGCCGGGGAACGAACTTCGCGCGAGTCCATACGCAACTGGCGTCCCGACCGCCGCGGCGATCAGCATCGTCAATGTCGACGTCCAGAGCGAGAGGGTCAGAGCCTCGCGGACCTGAGCTGCGCGAAGGAGGTCGAAGGTTTGGCCATCCTCTATCGCCCGGTCGATGAGACCGATGAACGGGAGGAGGAAGAAGAGAGCGAAGACCAGCGACAGGGTTACCACCGTGGCCAACCCGGCCTTGTCTGCCGTGACGAAACGCACCATCAGCCAGACTCCGGCACGCGGACTGCGCTCGCCATGGTACAGCGGCTCACGGGACTGCCCCGAACCCGAAGGAACGGAGGATCGCCTGACCCTCGGAAGACAGGACGAAGGCTACCCAGGCATTGGCGGCCTCGGGGTTCCCGGCGTCTTTCGCGACCGCCATGGGATAGGACGCCACCACGTTGTACGCGTCCGGGATGTCAACCACGTCGACATCATGACCGGCAATCGCGGCGTCCGTTGCGTAGACAATCCCGGCATCCGCTTCCCCTAGCTGGACCTTGGTAAGCACCGCTCGGACATTTGGCTCGTTGCTCCTGAGGTTGGCGAGCACTCGGTCACTGAAATCGGTCCCCAAACCGCCGGCCGTGGAAGCGTTGGTGAGGACCGCGCGCGCGTACTTGCCAACAGGCACGTCCTGCTCTGCGAGTACCAGCCGCAGGCCGTCCTTCGCGAGATCTTCAAGCGACCGCACCTTGTCGTCGCCCGCGGGGACAACAATGACGGGAGAGTTGGTCGCGAAGATGACCGGATCGTTCGCGTTCCCGGCATCCGTCACCACACGCATCTGGGCGTCGTTCGCGGAGGCGAAGACATCTGCCGGTGCGCCTTCGTCGATCTGTGTGGCGAGCGCGGATGAACTCTGGAAGTTGAAGGTCACCGTGACGCCCGGGTGGGCGGCATGAAATGCGTCTCCGACGGCGGTGAACGTGTCGGTGAGCGACGAGGCAGCAAACACCAGCAGTTCTCCATGCACCGGGTCGGCCGAGGTTGGCTGGTCGCTACCGGTCCCGTCGTCTTCACCACAGGCAGCGACGGCCGCGAGCGAAAGCATTGCGACCAGCACGAGCACTATCGACCCGGTGGACGTCGAACGCGGCGGCCGGGACCCCATCACGGTGTCACCGGCCCGATTCGAGCTCGTAGGTAAACTGCTGGAGCCAACCGAGCGTGGCTTCCGCTGCGGACCGCTTGGAGCGTTCCACCAGCTGCGAGAATGCGCTTGGTCCGGTCCGGTCACCGAGCTGTTCGAGGTATTCTTCGCAGACCCCAATCTGCTCGGCGAGCAGCCGAGCGTGTGCCGCACGATCGGTCTCCCCAAGAAAGTAGAGCTTGAGCAGGAACTCGAGACGCACTTCCCGCATGCGTTCCACCGGTTGGCGAAGCCACGAGTCGATTGTCTCGCGCCCATCGGGAGTGAGTGCGTACGTCTTTCGCGGGGGCCGATTTCCCACGCGTTCCTCGCTCCAGGTGACAAATCCGCGGGATTCGACGTTGCGAAGATACGTATAGAGGGTGCTCTGCTCGATCGGGCACACCGCGTCGAGTCCGGCTTCCGCCACATACGAAGCCATGTCGTAGCCGTGCATGTCCCGTATCGCGAGGAGCGCAAGGACGAGGTATTCGCCGGTGAGCAGCGGACGCGCGGGCATGAAGCGGAATGTTACCCGGCAGCCATATACTTGCCAATCGAGTAATCGACTATGGAGCCCTGCTCGTCCAGCTCCCCGCGGATGCGGAAATCGCCGAACCGGGACGAATCATGGCGGCAGTTGTGCTCGGCTTCGGCGGCGATGTGGAACTCGTCTCCGCGATAGTCCGCAGGCGGTGCCAATCGCTTTGGACGCTAAGAAGGCGCCAGCGGGTTAGCCAAAGTTGATCGGCGCCCGGCTGGTGAACTCGTACAGACGCGCGGGCCGGTGAGCGCCCGTCTTCCGCCAGCCGCCGCTCTCTTTCACCACGCCAAGGCCCACGACGCGCCGCCGGAAGTTCCGCTTGTCCATCGTCTCGCCAAGGATTGCCTCGTAGACGCGCTGCAATTCGGTGAGCGTGAACTCTGAGGGCAGCAGCGAGTAGGCGACATTGGTGTAGTCGAGTTTGTTCCGCAGTCGCTGCTCAGCCACGGCGACGATGTGTTGGTTGCCGAAGGCGAGTTCCCCGAGGCCCCGGACCGGCCGCCAGACAGGTCGCCACTCGAGATCCGGACGGAGGCGCGCGCGCGTGGAGTCGACCAAAGCGAAGTAGCTGACGATGACTCCTGCGCCGGTGCGCTCGATTTCGTCGAAGGTGAAGAGCTGCTCGAGGTAGACGTCGCGCACGCCAGTTTCGCCCTCCAGCTTCCGGACCGCCGCCTCTTCCAGGGTCTCGCCGGGGTTGAGCAGGCCACCGGGAAGCGCCCACTGGCCTCCACATGGGTCCGCCGCCCGTTCGATCAGGAGGACCGAAAGTGCATCGCGCTGGATGGTGAAGATAACGACGACAACGGCGGGCGCCATGGGTACGAGTCTACCGTGCGCCTGCTAACGGCCCGGCATGCGTGGATGACCGTACTTCGGCCGGCCACCTACAATGTTCCTTCGGAGGGGTCGCATAGTGGCCTAGTGCGCCCGCCTGCTAAGCGGGTTCCGGAGCAATTCGGTCGAGGGTTCGAATCCCTCCCCCTCCGCCAGCGAGGCCTCATCGATGACCGGGAAGTACTACCTCTGGACCGTCGGCTGCCAGATGAACAAGGCCGACAGTGAAAAGCTGGCGGCCGGCTTCACACGTCTCGAAATGGCGGAAACGCCCACCATGGACGATGCCGATATCGTCGTCCTCAACACCTGCAGCGTCCGTCAGCACGCCGAGGATCGCGCCTATTCTCAGCTCGGCCGAGTGCGCAAGGTGAAAACGAAGCGGCCCGACCTCAAAGTCGCGCTCATGGGCTGCATGGTCGGCCTACGGACGGACGACCTTCGCAAGCGCTTCCCGCAGGTCGATGTCTTCGCCCGGCCCCAACAGTTCGAGCCGATCATCGAGCTGCTTGAAGGTCCCGCCGAGGACCTGGGCGGCGAATTCTGGCCCTCGACCTATGCCGTGCCGGAAGGGCCCACAGCATTTGTCCCGGTAGTCCACGGCTGCAACAAGTTCTGCACGTACTGCATCGTCCCCTACCGCCGCGGGCGGGAGAAAAGCCGTCCGCTCGACGACATTGTCCGGGAGTGCGGTTACCTTGCTGCCCAGGGGGTGCGGGAAGTCACCCTCCTCGGCCAGACGGTCGAGGCGTACGGCCATGACCTCGACGATCAGCCGGATCTCGGCGACCTGATGCGCGCTCTGCACGACCTTGAGGGGGTCGAGCGAATCCGGTTCCTGACGTCCTATCCAAAAGACATGACACCACGGATTCTCGAGGCTGTGGCTGCCTTGCCGCGCGTAATGAAGAGCTTCTCGTTGCCTGTTCAGTCGGGCAGTGATGCAGTCCTCGAGTCGATGCGACGCGGCTATACGCGAGATGAGTTCGTCACGAAAATCGCCGAGGTACGGTCGCTGATGCCCGACGCCGGCATCACCACGGATGTCATCGTCGGCTATCCGGGCGAGACCGAATCAGACTTCGCGGCTACGTACGGGTTGCTGGAGGATCTCCGCTTCGACAAGGTCCACGTTGCGGCATATTCGCCGCGCCCCGGAACTATCGCCTGGCGCACGATGGAAGATGACATCCCGGCTGAGGTGAAGGCCGAGCGTCTCCACAGCGTCGAGGAGCTAGAGGAACAAATCTCTCGCGAGATCAACGAGTCGTACGTTGGCACGGTCCAACCCGTGCTCATAGAGGGCATAAAGGGCGATCAGCCGTTTGGGCGGACGATGACCGGCAAGCTCGTCCATCTCGACAGCCCGGCTCGCGTCGGCTCCATGGTGGATGTGCGAATCGAGCACAGCGGGCCATTCTCCCTGCGCGGCAGCGCCGTCGACGCTCTCTCACTCGTCTAGCTCAGCCCGGACCCGATGCGGAGTGGGATGCGCATGCTGCCGAGGAGGTCAGTGGCGGTCGTGAGCGTATGCACAGCCAGTGCGCTTGTGTCAGAACAGCGGCGGCATTGACGCCCGTGTCGGTAGCATCTTTGTTCCTCCCGCGGTAAAGGATGAGGTCGTAGTCGATGAGCGCACCGCCGGATGTGATGAATGTTCCTGACGAGTCGCCATAAGTCCCACCGGCGGTGACACTCTCAAGCCGCCAACCAGCGTGTTGGTGGGGTCAGGAGTGTCCGTCCCAGTGAGATGTCTTCGGCGACCGACGCGGCCGTTGAGGTGGTGCAGGAGCAGGGTCGGGGTCGGACTTGGGGATTGCGTGTCTGCCTTCGCGGGGCCTGTCCGCAGCGCTGTGGTGGTGTGCTTCAGGTCGCAATCACTGCTCCCATAGGCCGCCCAACTGAAGCGTTGCCGGAAACCAATGGCGTCAGCCGATACTCAGCAATCGCATGGGCAATGGTTGCCGGTCGAACGAATCTCGGTTCCAGTGCTAGTTTTTTGCAGACGAACTATTGTCCCACTTCCATTATGGTTCTCATGTCGGGTAGGAAGCGACAGGCAGACCCAGCCTCGAGCACGATTGTGTGCGCCTGGTGCAAGCGAACCATAAGCATGGGTTCGGCCGAAGTATCGCACGGGATTTGCGACGCGTGCCTGGGTCAAGCGCTCAATGAACCACGGCGACGCTCGGAGACATCCGAAGCCAGCTAGGACGCGGCTGCGGCGCCGGATTCGTCCATAACCCTTGCCGCGCGCCGCCAGCACTTTCGCTGAAAGAGTGCGGTGTCGACACCGCAAAAGAACGGGCCCCGCAGGGCCCTCTCCGAATCTGGATGCTGGTGGAGCTGGAGGGATTCGAACCCTCTACCTCAACACTGCCAGTGTTGCGCTCTCCCGATTGAGCTACAGCCCCATGAAAACGCCTGTAGCAGCGTAGCAGCGCCCGGCCGCAAGCGGCAATCTGGCCCTCCTGCCACGAAACGAACATAGCTGTCAACTATCAGAGCTATAGAGTTCGGATTTGAAATCCGCCCCTTCCCGAGTATGATTCGGTCCCGGCGGAGCGGTGCGATACAACGCCCGTGTGCCAGGGGGAAGTATCGTGCAGGCAGATACATCAGATGTAGCGTTCCGGCTTTTCATTGCGCTGGCGCAACTCTGGGATGGACTGGACCGGGCGGGCATCGACCCGACGCGAAAGGGCCTTCACGTTACGGGCGAAGACCTCGGCGGATACACGCGCTACTGTGCCGGCCCGGGATCGCATCCCCGCCTCACGGTGGAGTGGAACGAGTCCTCGCGGCACCTCAGGGTGCTTCGCTGCGATGAGTGGTCCGGCTTTGAGGGGACGGTTTCGTCGACAGTCTCCTACGTTCGCGAGCAGGCCCGCGAGCATGGAATCATCGAGGTCGTCGACGCCGCCTTCATGAAGGCCTGCCAGGAACCGGCGCCATCGCGCCGCACCATCGTCAATCTGAAGCCGGCGCCAACGCTCGCCCGGCGCGCCTGACCGAACCGGACCCTATTGCCGGGCAGCCCACTGCTTGGCGTGGTACGTGATCACGATGTCGGCGCCTGCTCGCCGGATACTCGTCAGCAGCTCATCCACAACGCGCTCCTCGTCCAGCCAGCCGTTCTGCACTGCGGCCATGGTCATCGCGTACTCGCCACTTACGTTATAGGCAGCCACTGGCACGTCGGTTGACTGCCGGACCCTCCAGAGCACATCGAGGAATGGCAGCGCAGGCTTCACCATCACCATGTCCGCTCCCTCCGCGAGGTCCGTAGCCACCTCATCCAGGGCCATCCGGACGTTCGCTGGATCCATCTGGTATCCCTTTCGATCGCCAAAGGCGGGGGCACTGGCGGCGGCGTCCCGAAAGGGCCCGTAGAAACTGCTCGCGTACTTCGCCGCGTAGCTGAGGATTGGCGTCTCGCTGTGGCCGTCGGCATCAAGGGCGTTGCGAATAGCGCCCACTCGGCCGTCCATCATGTCGCTAGGGGCGATGATGTCGCATCCGGCAGCAGCCAGGCTGACGGAGGTCTCCGCAAGCAAGGGCAGCGAAGCATCGTTGTCTACCGAACCGTCGGCCCGCACGATTCCACAATGACCATGTGACGTGTACTCGCAGAGGCAGACATCGCCGACCACGAGGAGTTCCGGCGCTGCGTCCTTGATCGTCCGGATGGCATTCTGGACGACGCCGTTCTTGGCCCAGGCCTGCGAACCTTGCTCGTCTTTCATCGTGGGGAGGCCGAAGAGCAGCACGCCGGCGATGCCAAGCCCGGCGATCGACTTTGCTTCTGCGGCCAGGGCATCGAGGCCAAGACGATCCTGGCCGGGCATGGAAGGGATGGGCGAGCGACCGGAGAGGCCTTCCTCGATGAACAACGGGTAGAGGAGGTGGCCCGGCGACAACTCCGTTTCGCGGACCAGGCCGCGAAGACCTTCGCTGCTGCGGAGACGCCGGTGCCGCTTGAAGGGACGTTCCATCGTGGGGCTCCTGTCCTTGTGTGGTTGAAGAACTATGCTGTGGATGTGAGCAGGCATCTGCCCCCGGAATATGACGGCTGGGAAGAACTGGAGCCGGAGATGCGCCGCCTCTCGGTCCCGGAACTTGTCGTGGAAATCCAGGATGGTTCGCCTGAGCGGCGGCTGGCCGCAATGTCCGTTATCGACCTCGCCGACGTTGCTGAGGAGACGGTCCGGGACTGGGTGCGTGCCCTACCCGCAGCCGAAGCAAACGAACTCGCCGGGGCTATTCCCGCGCAGCGGGCCCACGCGCGAATCGAAGACGACCTGCGTTGGGTGGCGCTCGCCCGCTTTGGATATGAACGAAGGAAGCTTCCCACGTTCCTCGTCATGCTCACAGCGTCGTTGGAATCACTCGAAGCCAAGGACGAACAGGCGGCCAGCGATGCCTGGCACGAGACCGGTGCCTGGTTGCTGAAGCTGTACCGATCGCTGCGCACAGCTCGTGACGATGAGTCCATCCAGGACATCTCACTGTTCCTCTTCGAAAGCCATCTCAACCGCGAACCCCTCTTTGAGGCGTTCCGCCAGCTCGTCGAGGAGGATCGTGTGTTGGCCCGGGCAATCAGCAGTAATCCCGGGATCATGCTTATCGATCTCACGCCGGAAATGCAGCGCCGGGCGCTCCAGGCGGCTGAACGAGCGGGCGGCTTGCCCCTGGAGCAGTCGTGGAAACTGCTCCATGAGCCCAGCCACTGAGCGGCGTTAGACCGCGCACTCGCCTTCGCCGCGCTCCATCTTGTAGAGCTGAGACTTACCCCAGTCGATGAACATCGTCTGGTTCTCTTCGTCGAAGTCGCCCGGGACGACAAGGTCTGCGATCGCGTCCTGGAACGGCTCCGGGCCGACCCGGTCGAAGAACTCGTTGAAGCTCTCGGAGCCATTGCGGTCGAGTTGATACAGCTTCAGGAAGCGCTCGACGGTCTCAGGCCCGCGCTTGGCCGGAAGGCGCACCTTGAGCTGCCTGGCGAGTCGGATCGCTCCGTTCTCGTAGGAGCCGCCGACGAAGACGTGGTACGCCGGCATTTCGTGGCCGTCGACCTTGATGACCGCGCCGTGAAAGCCGATGTTGGCGATGTGGTGCTGGCCGCAGCTGTTTGGGCAGCCGCTCATCTTGATGTGCACGTTGCGGGTCCGCTCGTCCGTGATATTCATCCCGACGACGCGTTCCTGAATTGCGCGGTTAAGCCCCATGGAGCTCGTGATCCCGAGCTTGCAGCTATCGGTGCCGGGACAGCTCACCACATCGGTGACGGAGTGCGCTCCCGGATCCGCGAGCCCGATCTCGCGGAGTGCGCTGAACACTTCGTAGAGAGATTCGTCACGCACCCAGCGGAGCACAAGGTTCTGCTGGACGGAGGTGCGCGCGTTGCCGCCACAGTAGTCGCGGAGAATGCTCGCAAGCCCGTGGAACTGCTTTGGGTTGATGTCGCCGCGGGTGATCTTCACCTCGACGGTGCTGAAGCCTTGCTGGCGCTGCGCTTTCACATTGGTCTGGACGAAGGCGGTGAAGGCATCGCGATCTTCGCGCGAAGGCTGGCTGTAGGATCCCCGACGCGCAGGGGCGCCCGCCTCTTCGTCGGCGAGGAAGAGCAGGTGGTCCGGCGAGAAGTCCTTGTTTGCCCAATCGCCCTTGAGTTCTTCGTCCACCATCCGGCGGAACTCATCGATCCCAACCCGATCGATGAGGAACTTGATCCGTGCCTTGGCGCGGTTCTTTCGAAGTTCGTCGGCCCGGTCGAAGATGCGGATGACCGCCTCCGTCACCTTGAGGTACTCATCGACAGAGACGAATTCGCGGAGCACCGGAGCGTCGCGGGGCATGATCGCGAGGCCGCCCCCGACGACCATCTTGAAGCCGCGAACGCCGTCCCGAATGCGCGGAATGAAGCCAGCGTCGTGGATGCCGGTGATTGCCCTATCGTCATCGGTGGCAGTGAAGGCAACCTTGAACTTGCGCGGCATCGCCTGGCTGAGCGGATTCCGGAGCCAGTAGCGGGCGAAAGCACCCGCATACGGCGTCGGGTCGAAGAGTTCACCCTCCGAAACGCCCGCGAAGGGGTCGCCGGTGACGTTGCGTACGGTGTTTCCACAGGCTTCACGGGTTGAAAGTCCAACCGCGCCGAGGATCTTCAAGGCCTCGGGCGCGCGCTTCAGCGGTATGTGGTGGTATTGGATGTTCTGGCGAGTAGTGATGTGGCCCTTGCGCAGTGGCGCGTACGTTTCCGCTACTTCGCCGAGGGCATCGAGCTGGTCAGCCGTGACACCGCCGAAGGGCAGCTTGACCCGGACCATGTGGACGTCAGCCTGGCGCTGACCGTAGACGCCCTGTCGCAGGCGTCGGGCCTGGAAGGCCATTTCCTCGTAGGTGCCTGCAAGGAACGACTGGGCATCTGTCGTGAAGTCTTCGAGTTCGTCCTGCAAGACCGACAGCACTTTGCCCGGCTCATTGCTGTGGACGATCGTTTCAGCTTGCGTCATGGATGGCCCTCCTGGGTTGCCGATTGCCATTAGCGTCCGACTCTACCACGCCCATCCGTTGTTCGATCGCGGAGTTGTTGATAAAGTCGACTGAGTTACTTAACTTTACACGGACGACGTGATGACCGCACCCACCTGGCCCCGCCGGAAAGACTTTGAAGCCCTCTCCGAATCGTTCGAGTCAGCGGAGCCCCAGGCAATTGTCCGGTGGGCAATCGAGACCTACGGCGATGGGCTTTCCGTCGGCGCCAGTTTCGGCGGCGCCAGCGGCATGGCCATCCTCCACATGGCGGCCCAGCTGAAGCCGGACGTCCATGTCTTCGTCCTCGATACCGACTATCTGTTCGAAGAAACGCACGACACTATGCGGCGTGCGACCGAGCACATCCCATTGAGCAACGTGAACGTCTTCAAATCGCAGCTGAGCCACGAAGAGCAGAATCGCGAGTACGGCTCCGCTCTCTGGATGAGAGACCCCGACCTCTGCTGCGATATTCGCAAGATCGAGCCGAACCACCGTGCGCTCAAGGGCAAGCAGGCCTGGATTGCGGGCCTTCGTCGCGACCAATCAGAAAGCAGGTCAAACGTCCCGATCATCGCCTGGAACGAGAAGTTCGGCGTCGTGAAGCTCAACCCGCTCGCCAACTGGGACTCCGCTCAAACGTGGAAATACGTATTGGACAACGGCGTTCCGTACAACCCACTGCTCGACCGCGGGTTTGCCTCAATCGGTTGCTACAACTGCACCGTTCCGGGCGTCCAGGGCAGAGCCGGGCGCTGGGACGGCTTCGACAAGGATGAGTGCGGGCTCCACACCTAACCACACCGGATAACAGTGGCACATGAAGGCGGCCGCGGGCCGCTTTCTCTATGACATCGAAACGAGGTTTTCTCAGCATGACAAACGACAACGGCTTCGTGGTCTGGTTCACTGGACTCTCGGGCGCCGGTAAATCGACGCTCACGGAGCTTCTGGCGCCACAGTTACGAGAACGCGGCCACCGCGTCGAAATTCTCGATGGCGACATCGTCCGCACCAACCTCTCGAAAGGGCTCGGGTTCAGCAAGGAAGACCGGGACACGAACATCCTCCGCATCGGCTTCGTGGCGAACCTCCTGGCCCGGAACGGAGTCGTTGTCATCACCGCGGCGATCTCTCCGTATCGGGAGATTCGCGACCAGAATCGGAAACTGGTGGAAGGCGACGGCTCGCGCTTCGTCGAGGTTTTTGCCGCTGCGTCGGTCGAAGAGTGTGAGGCGCGTGATGTGAAGGGTCTCTACGCCGATGCACGGGCCGGGAAGATTAAGGGATTCACGGGCATCGACGACCCCTATGAGGCGCCCGAGGCTCCGGAAGTGAGTTTGCAGACCGGCCGCGACACCGTTGAGAAGAGCCTCAGCGAACTCGTCGGCTATCTGGAACGCCAGGGCCTCACGGCGCCGGCGGTGGCGGTCCGATGAGTGCTCTCGGAGAACCTCACGGCGGAACGCTCGTTGACCTGATCGCAACCGGCGCCGAAAAGGAATCGATTGGCCGTGAGGCCGCCACCCTGCCCTCGATTACCATGGATTCCCGGCACACCAGCGACTTCGAACTCCTTGCGAACGGTGGGTTCTCTCCCCTCACAGGGTTCATGGGCGAGGCAGACTACCGTTCAGTCGTTGACACGATGACGCTGACGAACGGGCTGCCCTGGTCGGTCCCGGTCACACTCTCCGTCGACGACCGTGAGGCGACGAAGCTCTCGGCGGGCAGCCGCGCCGCATTGCGCGACGACAGTGGGTTCGTACTGGGCGTAATCGACATAACGGAAGTTTACGAACGCGACAAGAAGCACGAGGCGCGCCAGGTGTACCGAACCGATGAGGAGGCACACCCTGGCGTCGCCGCGCTCTACTCTGGCGGCGCCACCGTCGTTGCCGGGAAGGTGACGGCGCTTTCCCTCCCTTCTCACGAGGAATTTGGCGAGTACCGCCTGACGCCGGCCCAGACGCGCTCCGAGTTCGCGAACCTCGGGTGGAAGACCGTCGTCGGCTTCCAGACGAGAAACCCGATCCACCGCGCCCACGAATACCTGATCAAGGTTGCCCTGGAGGGGCTCGACGGCGCGTTGATTCATCCCCTCGTTGGGGACACCAAGGACGATGACATTCCTGCCGATGTCCGCATGCGTTGTTACGAAGTCCTGCTCGACCGCTATTTCGTCAAGGACCGGGTCCGGCTGTCCGTGTTGCCCGCGGCGATGCGCTACGCCGGCCCACGAGAGGCGATCTTCCACGCCATCATGCGGAAGAATTACGGCTGCACCCACTTCATCGTCGGCCGCGATCATGCCGGCGTCGGGAACTACTACGGCACCTACGATGCCCAACTCATCTTCAACGACATCGATCGGGATGCCCTGGGAATCGAGCCGTTGTTCTTCGAGCACGCCTTCTGGTGTCTGCGTACCGGTGCTATGGCCACCGCGAAGACAAGCCCTGCTGCGCCCGAGGAGCGGGTGTTCCTGAGCGGGACGAAGGTGCGGGAGATGCTCTCGCGGGGCGAACGGCCGCCTGTCGAGTTCACCCGCCCGGAAGTCGCGGACGTACTCATCGAAAGCATGCGACCGGTCTCGTCATAGCACCATGGAACGCGACGCGGGCGCCCTTCCAGTGGAGTCCGCCACTGACAAGGCAGCCGAGGACGTCTCCGCTGCTTCGGTAGCCCTGGGTTGGCCCGCAGCAGGGCGCCGTGGCGTGATTGCCATGGCGGGCATTCTCCTGTTCATCGTGGCCCTGCAGGCGATCAAGACCGGTGCCCGGGGTGTCGTCCCCATCCTCGACGGCCTCGCCGTCGAAGGGCCGGCGAACGCTTTGGGCTTTGGCTGGCTGGCGGCCTATGTCGCCCTCAGCGGCTCTCCCGTTGCCGCCATCGGAATCACACTGCTCGCGGGCGACGTCCTGACCAAGACCGAGGCTTTCGCGGTGATCGGCGGCTCGCGCCTGGGTGCCTCATTCATCGTCCTGGCAGTCGGATACGCCATGTACCTCGCTCGGCGTCGTAATGCGGACGGACTCTACATTGGCGTCGTGGCCCTCGTGACCACCTTCACCACGCAAGGCCCGGCGATCTTGCTCGGCCTCGTCTCGCTGCACTACGGCTGGCTGGACGGCGTTTCGTTCTCGACGCCTGGCCGGCTGACCGACGTTGTTGGGTCGGTTGTCGAACCACCGATCGAACTCATGGATCGGTTCTTGCCGCAGGCTGGTGTCTTCGCGAGTGGGATCCTCCTGCTTCTTGCCAGTTTCTGGGTCTTCGACCGGGCTCTTCCCCAGCTAGAAGGCGAAGCAGAAGGCATAACGAGGCTGCTCCACGCGCTCCGCCGGCGGCCTCTGATGTTCGTCCTCGGTGGTGCCGTGACCGCGGTCACGATGAGCGTCTCGATTTCGCTGACGGTCCTCGTCCCGCTTTCTATGAAGGGATACGTGCGGCGAGAGTCGATCGTTCCCTACGTGATGGGTGCCAACATCACCACCTTCATCGACACCCTTTTTGCGTCGGTCCTCCTCGGCGGCCAGGACGCGTCCATCGTGGTGTTGACGGAGATGCTGGCCGTAGCGACGGTCTCGCTCGTCCTGCTAACTGTGCTCTACCGCCCCTACGTGGCGGGGATTCTGGGCGTAGCCCGTTGGGTCACTGCCGGACAACGCCACTTTCTCATGTTCCTCGCGGCCATCGTCGCGGTCCCCCTGGTCTTGCTCCTGCTCTAGTTCGCTCGACGAATCTCTTCGAGGCGGCGGCCTGCGGAGCGCGCCAGCGCCTGAAGCAGCGGGAAGTCGTGGACGTCTCGCGCGGCCTCGAGCGTCTCCTCGTTGGTGGCCGGTTGGCTGGCTGCGGAGACGGCTGCCGGGCCCGGGACGTTGTCGTCGCCGAGCTTCAGTCCCGCCTCCGTTGACAGTCGGCGTGCTCGGGGCGCCACCTCCCGGATCACGGACATAAGAAAGTCCGCGTCCGTCGAACGTTCGCAAAGGGCGATGGCGCGGGCGACCCGTTCCTCATCGTCCACGTCTGGCGAGCCTAGCCCTTCGAGAGGACGTCGACCTGGACGTTGGCCCTCACCGACGGCTGCCCCTCGGCAATCGTCACGACTTCGAGTTCGACGATGTTGCGCCCATCCTCCTGGCGCTTGTCGACCACGCGGCCGGCGAGGGTGAGCGGACGGCCCGCAATGTCTGGCCGCCGGAACGCCACCCGCAGGTTCTTCACCGTGGCCTCGGGGCCTGCCCACTGCGAAACGAACTGCGTGAGCCATGCGATCTTCAGCACGCCCGGCACGAGGGCGCCGCCGAACCCCTGTTTGCGCCCGACTTCGGCATCGCGGAACGCCGGGTTGGTCGGATTGTCCCTGCCAAAGAAGTCGATCGCTGCATCCTCGGTCGGGGTACGGTCGATCGTGGGCAGTTCGTCGTCGATGGAGACGTCTTCGAAGTAGAGGGTCATTGCTTCAATCCTGCGGGGTCAAATTGGGTGATCGTCATGATGCTTGATGCCACCAGATCGCCTGCGGCGTCGAAATACTCGGTGCCGGTCATCACGAGGATGGAATAGCCGTAGCGGCCACCGAGGCGGTCGCGGATGTCGAACACCTGGCCCACAGCCTGGAGTTCCTCGCCGATCTTGAAGGGTTTGTGGAATTGCCATTCGGTCTGGGTGAGGATGCCGTTTGGCAGGATCTGGGGTACCTGGGCACGGGGACGGCCGCCCGCCAGGCCCGATAGCACATAGGGTGGCGCAATGCCGGTTTCGTCGGCCCAGCGCGGGTCGTCGTCGTTCAGCAGGTCCCGCATTCGGTGGGCGTCTTCCTTGTTCACCACCACCTTGACGGGCTCGCCCTTTTGGCCGATGACGGCCCGATGTTCGTCCTTGATCAGGCTTTCAGTTGGTTCGGTCATTTGTTTTCTCCGTGGCTAAGGATTCTACACAGGAACCGTCTTTGGCGACGAAGCGTTCGGTTTTCGGACGCATGAACGAGATTCGACAGGGGCTGCCACCTACCTGTCCCCTTCCCATCTCGTCCTCGCTACCCACCAGTCGGCCTTCACGTTCCAAACTCTTGCCCATGGACCCCGAGATTCGCCGTCTCTTCATGGAAACCCTCGAAGCGCTTGAGGCCGTGCTCGTCACGATGCAGCTTGAAGCTGACAGCGGAGATCCGGAGCGAATGCACTATGCGAAGGTGGAAGCCCTTCGTCGGGTGGTGCAACTCCGTAAGGCTCTCGAGGGTCAGACAGATGGGCCCTGAAGCCTACTCAGCCTGGTAGGCGAAACCGGGTATCCCTATGTCCCGTCTTCGTGCGAACTCAGGCGCCGGCCGCGGTGGAGGGCGACTCCTGTCCCTCGTCGTCGACGTGGTGGCTGTCATCGTGCGGATGTGTGTGGACGACGGCGTCGTGGCGATGCAGGTGCTCATGGATGAGGTTCGCCTTGATAAGGAGGGCATCGTCCGAGAGGATCCGGTCCGGCGGGCCATCGGCGAGTACCTGGCGGTTTTCGCCAATGACGATCACGCGTTCGGCGATGATTGGGACGATCTCCAGCTCGTGGGTCGCGACGACGGTCGTTTTGCCGGCCTCACCGAGTTCGCGGACGAGGTTGACCAGCACCCACTTGGTCCGCGGGTCGAGGCTCGCGGTCGGCTCGTCGAGGAGGATGACGGTTGGCTCGAGCGAAAGGACCGAGGCAATCGCCGCCCGCTTCTTCTCGCCTCCTGAGAGCTCGAACGGCGCCCGGTCACGCAAGTGCATGATGCTCATCTGCTCCAGGGCCGCTTCGACTCGCTGGCGCACTTCCACGAGCGGCATACCCAACTGCAGCGGGCCAAAGGCCACGTCGTCACCTACGGTCGGCGAGAAGAGCTGGACGTCCGGGTCCTGGAAGACAAGGCCCACCTCGCGGTGGAACCGGTGCGCCTCGTCCGAATCGCCGGACACATTAGCCATTGTCTCGCCGAAGAGTTTGAGCGTGCCCGAGGTCGGGGCGAACAGCCCGTCGAGGAGCTTGAGGAGGGTGGATTTGCCGCTTCCGTTGGCGCCGAGCAAGGCAACGTGCTCGCCCTCGCGAATCGTCATCGTGATGCCGTCGAGAGCAAGCTGTCGGCGGTTGTAGAGGTATCGGACGTTGTCGAGCTCGAAGACGGGGCGGGCGGTGGTGCTACTCATACCAGCCGATTATTGACCAGAATGGCGCCCACCGCCGCCAGCACTGTCGCCACGCCAAACATCCAGTCGACGGGCGTCATTCGATAGTCATGCAGCGTCCGTACCTCGCCGGTGAATCCGCGGGCAAGCATCGCCTGGTACACCTCGTCGCTCATCCGAAACGACCGGCTCATGAGAACGCTCATCGACGAGACGATCCACCAGCGCTGTTCTTTGCCAGTCGTCCGCGCCACAATGCGGCTCTTTCGCGCCTCGAACATGCCGTTCACCGTGTGGAGCAAGAGGAAGATGTAGCGGTAGGCCATCCCCAGGATGAGCACGAAGATGGTTGGCACCCGGAAGAACCGAAGGGACTTGAGAATGTCGGCCCAGCGCGTTGTGAGAACGAGGAGGACGGCCAATGATACCGAGACGGCCACGCGGAGGACGAAGATTCCGGCCGCGTGGAGGCCCGCGCCCGTCACCGTCAGGGTCGCGAACCCAAGAGGAATTGAGAAGATCTCGTGCCCGTGGATGAAGAAGATCGAAGGAGCGACGACGATGCCGCTGAAGAGAGGAATGCCGAGCCAGACGCGCAGAAGGAACGCCTTCACATCGAGCCGTCCCGCAACGATTCCGACGAGCGTGAGCGCGTAGAGGGCGATCATCACCCGCCAGTCGCGCGAGAGCCCTGCGGCGAGCACGAGTGCGATGAAGGCGACGACTTTCACGCGCGGGTCCCGGCGCTGGAGGAAGGCGTCCCGCCGCGCGTTCTCTTCGGAGAAGACGGCGTTCTCTATCCCCGCCGAAATACCCGCCAGGGATTTCTCAACGAAGCTCGGACGGCGCTTCCTTGGAGTGCTGGGAACGGCCTCGGCCGGGATGGACATGGTCACTATGTTGCACTACGCCAGTCGGGAGGTGCGCTCGGTGCCAGCCAGCGTGCGAAGCGGAAGGTCGCGAATCCGATGGCCGCGAGCGCGCCCATACCGAGAAGTCCCGCGACCTGGTAGCCCAGGTTCTGCTGCCACGGAGACGCGTTCTCGTCGACCCACGGTGGCTGGTAATTCGCCAGCCACGTGTTCCCGGAGAACGAGATGTTGTCGATCTTGTTGGGCACACACTCGCATTCCTTGTTGACGTCAGGAAGCGCGTCGAAGAGCGTCGAATCGCCGGCGGCTCGAGCCTGGAGCGCCGCTGCGACCTCCTCGGTGGAGGCGGATGCGTCTTCGCCGAAGGCGCCACCAGGGGCGATAAGCCCTATCGGCACCCAGATGAGGATTCCGGCAAAGATCATGATTGGCGTTCGCCAGCCCGAAACACGCCGAAGAGCAAAGAAGAGCAATGGCATGGCGACCATGCTGACGATCGCCGATACGAGCACCGTCGCGCCAACATCGCCCCTGTCGACGGTACTCCAGTCCAGCCCACCCCAGTTGCTGAGGCCGTCGCCCTTGAACAGGCCTGCTACGAAGACAACCACCAGGGCAACAAGGGCCAGCCCCCCCGCGGGAATCCAGGGATTCATCCCGGGGGAAGTTTCCGCCTCGCTGGGTGTGTGACGACGTTCGAGGATCTCTGGATACGACTTCTGGAGGTAGGCGACACCAAGTGCAGTGATCGCCGCTTCGACGAATGAGGCCCCAAGCATATGCGACAGTAGCATCGCCGGGATTGCGGTGCCGAAGCCATAGGGGCTGTAGTCGGGGACGCCGCCGTGGCTCCAGAAGTGCGGCTGTGCGCCAAGCTGGAGCCCGACGAGGAGAGCGGCTGCAGTGATGCCGGCGTAGCCGCCGATGGCGGCCGCGATCACACGCCGCTGGGTGAGGATGCCACTCTTGCCGGAAACGATTCGGTAGACCGTATAGCCCACCATTGGCAGCGCGACGCCCATGTTGAAGCAGTTGATCCCGATGGCCGTCACGCCGCCATCGCCGAAGAACAGCGCCTGGATGATAAGCGCGACCGACGTCGCGATGATGGCCGCCCACGGCCCGAGAACGATTGCGCACAGCGTGCCACCGACGCCGTGTGCCGTCGTCCCGCCAGGGACCGGCACGTTAAACATCATGATTGCGAAGGTGAACGCAGAGAAAATGGCCAGCAGGGGAACCGTCCGCCCGCCGATGAAGCTCTTCACACGCGCCACGGCAACCGCCCAGAACGGTGCAACCGCTACATAGCCGGCGCCAACAGTGGCTGGACTCAAATAGCCATCAGGTACGTGCATACAACTCTCCAGCCCGGCGTGCGAATGACGGCGCATTCCCGGCTGGGCCCAAGGCTAGCGACACCACATTCCAATTGCAACCAGTTGCGATTGCAAAGAGTGGATGGGGACCAAACGGATTGCGCAGGGGGCTACGAAACTGGCCCCTGCGGCTGACGCATCAACGCATCGCCGGTGTTCCTCCTGCCGGAACGTTCGCCATCGCACCGCGTCGTTGGGGGTGCGTTGCCAACAGGGCGAATGCGAACGGCGCGGCGCCGACTGTCATGATGAAAATCGCGAATCCGCCCATCAAGATGACGGCCATGGCGAGTCCATAGATTGCGATGGTTACGAGGGCCGTCCATGCGAGCGTGCCCCTATACTCACGAAACGTCGCATAACCAGAGACCGCCCAGGCCAACGCCGCGCAGACGCCGTAGCCATACAGACACACAATCGGCGCGTGCCACCAGACCAGTCCGACGGTTCCTAAGGTCGCGAGGATTGCGCCGGAGATGGCCAATGCCGCGGCCGCGCGGGCGGAATGCCGGTTGTGAGCGGAGAGGTACATCGTGGCGAGAAGAGAGATTGCGATGGCGAATAGGACTGCCACGCCGACGTTGCCGACCGAGAGAAACGCCCGGTCGCGGTGAGGCATGGATGCCGGATCGAAGTCTCCGAGCACCGCAGGGGCCACGGCTATGCGCCACACAACGGCGATGGCCATCCCGGCCAGGAGAAGGATTCCGGCGAGACGTTGACGACTGAACATGCTTGCTCCTAACTCTGTAATGCAGAGTACTCGTGAATGATAAAAGACTTCTCACACTTTGCAAGGCAGAGTACACTGCGGACGTGACGATCTCGCCGGCCCGGGCCATCCTCCACGACGTTGATGTGTTGCAACGCGCCGCAAGGCGCCCGAGAACAGAGGTCTGGTTTCCGCTCTTCGTGTTCGGGAGCATCGAGATTCCCGGCATGTTTTTGGCTGTGATTATTGGAAGGGAGCACCTGGGCTCCTACTACCTCCCGGCGAGCCTTGCCGGGGGCCTGCTGTGTGCGTGGCACTACCGTCGAGTTGGCCGGACCAGAGGGTTGCAAGTGCCTGCGTTGGCCTGGCTCATCGTGATCGTGGCGCTCACCTGTATCGCGGCCGTCTGTTCAGCGACCGGGCGGGAACACGGTTGGGATTTGTTGAATCTTGCCGGTCCGGGCATTGCGCTCACGGCCGGCTACGCAATTCTTGCGATCTGGGCGCGAAGCACCGATCTGCTGGTGGTTGTGGGTGTGATGGCATTGAGCATCCCCGCAACGCTCGCATTCGCGCGCGGGAACGAGGCGATCAGCATCTATGTTGCAGTGTTCGCGATCGCAGCCCTTGCGGTGGGAACGATGAACTGGCGGAGGCAAGCAAGATGACCCATCCAACGATTCGGCTTAACGACGATGTCCACCAGCGCGTGCGACTCGGCATTCTCGCGGTGCTCGATGGCGCCGAGCGAGCGGACTTTCGCTACCTTCGTGAGGCTCTAGGGCTCACTGACGGGAACCTCGGTCGCCATCTGCAGGTGCTTGAGGACGCGGGCTATGTGTCGATTCAAAAGGTGTTCGAGAAGCGCCGTCCGCGAACGTGGGCAAAGATCACTCGCAAGGGGCGGTCGGCATTCCATGACGAGGTCGCCGCCCTTCGCCAGCTCGTAGCGGAGGCAGACAATCTGGAGAAGAGTGCGCGAGGGTCCGTCGAACTTCGGGGTGCTACGTCGCTCTAGCCCGCTGTGATTTATCGGCCCAGGTCGACGTGCAGTTCCTTGAATCCGCGCAGGATCGAAGTCGGTAGCCGTTTGCCACCCGACGCACCGCGGCTGACGCTCCCATAGCGCTCGAGCAGGCCTTCGATCGCTACCTTCGCCTCCAGGCGGGCGAGGGGCGCGCCGAGGCAGTAGTGAATGCCGTAGCCAAAGGCGACGTGCATGTCGAGCTCGCGGTCGACCACGAACTCGTCCGGGTTCGCAAACTCCTCGGGATCGCGGTTGGCGGCGGCATACGCAACCATGACCTTCGCTCCCTCCGGGATCTCGACACCGCGCATCGCTACCGGCCGTGTCGTCGTGCGCCAGAGTCCCTGCACAGGGCTGTCGAATCGCAGCGTCTCCTCTACCGCGTTCGGCACCAGTGAAGGTTCGTCGCGGAGCCGCTCCCAGATATCCGGCCGCTCTGTCACGAGGTTGAGGAAGTTGCTGAGCAGGTTCGTCGTCGTCTCGTTGCCGGCCACAAGGAGGAGCAGGCAGAACCCCAGCATCTCCATGTCGTTCAGCCGTTCGCCGTCGATCTCTGCGTGGACGATCGTCGTAAGGATGTCGTTGAGCGGCGCGTCGCGGCGCTCGGCAATGGCAGTGCCGAAGTACTGCATCATGTCGAACACCTGCGCCTGGGCATCCTCGCGGATACCGCTATCGGTCACCCCAACGACAGCATCCGACCAGCGCTTAAAGCGCTCACGGTCCGATTCGGGGATGCCAAGCAGCCGGGCTATAGCGGTTACCGGCAGCGGAACTGTTAGTGCATCGACGATGTCGACATCTTCCGTCGGCATCTCATCCAGGAGGTCGCGGACGACCTCACGCAGCCAGGGCTCGAGTTGTGCCAGCACGCGCGGCGTGAAGGCTTTGTTCACTAGCGCCCGCAATCGTGTGTGCCGCGGCGGGTCCGTCATCACCATCATCGGGATCGGCGAGGTCTGCATACCTGGCGCGATGCCGCGCCCCGACGAAAACGTCTCGTGGTCCTTGAGTGCGCCATACACGTCATCGAAGCGGGTGAGCACATAACTCCCTGCATCTGGCTCCCGGTACACGGGGGCCTCGGTGCGCAGCATCCGGTACGTCGGATACGGGTCGGCAACAACATCAGGGGCAAACAGCGAGACGGTTGGCGCGGCCATGAGTCAACTCCCGAAGGGGATTCGGGATAAGGATAGCGGGTTTCAGGCGGCGCGCGGCGATTCTGGCAATATCCATTTAACCCACTTGATATATCTAATGCAGTTGATGTATTCTCCCCGAGATGTATTCGCCCATAGCTCCCACGTCTGGCGCGGCCGGCTCCACCTTCATCGAGCTTGCCGGACATCCCATCCGCTGGAGCCTGTTGCGCGAGCTGGCCCAGAGCGACCGTAAGGTCCGCGAGCTTACCGCCAGTCCTGCGAGAGCGCCAGAGCCTGGTTTCGTACCACCTGGGCCGGCTACGGGCGGCGCGGTTGGTCTCGATGCACAGGAGCGCTGCGGACGGACGTGACGCCTACTACACCATCGACCTGCCCCGCTGTGGCGAACTGATCGCCGCGACGGCCGAGGCGCTCCACCCGGGACTCAAGATGCAGTCCGTCGCGGCGCTGGATCCCGGGTCGGCTGCCGACGCGCCTCCTGTCCGCATCCTCTTCCTCTGCACCGGCAATAGCGCTCGCTCCCAGATGGCCGAGGCATTGCTTGGCGTTCTCGGTGGCGGCGCGGCCGTCGCGGCCAGTGCCGGGAGCGCGCCGAAGAGCCTCCACCCTCACGCCGTCCGCGCCATGAAAGAGCGTGGCGTCGACATCAGCGGCTGGAGAACAAAGAGCTTCGACGAATTCCGCACCGAGCAGTTCGACCTCGTCGTCACGCTTTGCGATCGCGTGCGCGAAGTGTGTCCCGAGTTTCCCGGCACCAGGCGTGTCGTGCACTGGAGTATCCCCGACCCGGCCACGGCGACTTCGGTCGAGGGAGATACCTACCAGGTCTTCCGGGATCTCGCCGGCGACCTAACAACCCGCATTCGTTTCCTTCTCCGCGATCTCCCCACTCCAATCTCCAAATCTGAGGTGAAAGAACATGCCCGATGAAAACGATCTCGTGAGTGTCCGTTACATGGTTTCCGACGTGGCCGCGTCGGTGGCTTTCTACACGGAGCATCTCGGCTTCGAGACGCTCAACAGCTTCCCCCCGGCTTTCGCCGACGTGCGGCGCGGTAACCTCCGTCTGCTGCTGGCGGGCCCCCAGAGTTCGGCAGGCCGGGCGATGTCCGACGGCGCCGTGCCCGGTCCCGGTGGTTGGAACCGCATCCACCTCATCCTCCCCGACCTGGCTGCCGAAGTGGCCCGGCTGAAGAGCGAGGGTTGCGAGTTCCGCAACGAGATGATCAGCGGGCCGGGCGGTTCACAGATCTTGCTGCTCGACCCCTCAGGCAACGTGATTGAGCTGTTCCAGCCCGCCGCCCGCTGATCTCTTTAAAGCCAGGGCTATGTTCTGTGCGCCGGCGCGGCGCGGTGTCCAGCGAACGGCCTCGGTCGCCGCGGGGTTGTGTATGTTAATGCCACCGACACGGCGCTTCTCCCGATAACCACCGCTTAACACTTCTGGGCGAGAGTACACGCTGCGTTTCCGCGACCCGAAGGGACCTCTGCCGCCTTGCAAAATCCAGCGATCCATCCCAGCCAGCTCGAGAGTTCCGTACTTCGCCAACTCTCGACACTGGACCGGTTCCTTCCACTGTGGATAGGGCTCGCGATGGTCTTGGGTCTCGCGCTCGGTCGGGTCTTCACGGACCTGAACGACCAACTCGACCGGGTGAAGATCGGCCAGACGTCGCTACCAATCGCCGTTGGGCTGCTTGGCATGATGTACCCGGTCCTCGCGAAGGTACGCTACGACCGCCTTCATGATGTCACCTCGGACAAACCGCTCGTCGTCTCGTCGCTCCTCCTGAACTGGGTCGTGGGCCCGGCGGTCATGTTCGCCCTCGCCTGGACTTTCCTTCCTGACCTCCCCGAGTTCCGTACCGGGATCATCCTCGTTGGGCTCGCCCGCTGCATCGCCATGGTCCTCATCTGGAACTCGCTTGCCTGCGGCGATAGCGAAGCCGCGGCCGTGCTTGTCGTTCTCAACTCCGTCTTCCAGGTCGCCGCCTACGCGCTCCTCGGCTACTTCTACCTCGAAACGCTCCCCGGCTGGCTCGGCCTTGAGCAAACCTCGATCCACTTCGTCCTCTGGGATATTGCGAAATCGGTCCTCATCTTCCTCGGCGTGCCATTAGTACTCGGGATGCTTACGAGTGTGGTTGGCCGCAAGAAGAAGGGCGACGAGTGGTACGAGCAGCGCTTCCTCCCGCGCATTGGGCCCTGGGCGCTGTACAGCCTGCTGTTCACTATCGTCATCCTCTTTGCGATTCAGGGTGACGCGATCACGTCCCAGCCGCTTGATGTCGCGCGCATTGCCGTCCCGTTTGTGGCCTATTTCGCGCTCATGTGGACGGTCTCGTTCGCCTGGGGCCGCGCTCAGGGCCTCGACTATCCGAAGACGGCTACACTCGCATTCACTGCCGCCGGAAACAACTTCGAGTTGGCCATCGCTGTCGCGATCGGCACATTCGGAGTCGCCTCCGGTCAGGCGCTTGCGGGTGTTGTTGGCCCCCTCATCGAGGTTCCGGCGCTAGTCGGCCTGGTCTATGTCTCGCTCTGGGCGCGCCGCCGGTTCTTTGCAACGACGGGCGACCCGGTATCGGCCGGGGCTTAGGCGAGGCGGAGATTTCGAATTCGACCCGGTGCGCGACAGGCCGGGGCTACCCCTGACTGACGATGTCGACCGAGATCTCCACTGCCGGGGTCGATCCCCTGTTCTCCAGCCAGTGCCTGGTGTTCTTGTCTTCAGGCCAGCCCAACCCGGGGCCGTATTCGGTCGCGGTCCCGTCGCGGTGGTCCGTGATCGTGCCCTGGAGGATGTAGACGGTGCCCGGCCTGCCCTTGTGGTCGTGGACCGGGCCAAAGACCGCCCCCGGCGCGAACGTAAACTTTCGCATCCGCAGTTGCCGACCTGCCATGCCGTCGATCTCGGGGCCAAGGTCGATCAGTGCGAGTAATTCCGACGTGACGCCCTGCGTTTCCGGTGCTTCCTTGTCGTTGCTCATCGGATGTCCTTTGGTGCCTCGGGAATGTGACTGTTGCCGCGCTCACCCTGGCGGTGCCGCCGGTACTGTAGCTCCACGATCCCATTGGTGGAGGGCACGCTGGAGATCAGGTCGAGCTGGTAGGAACGGGGGACGCCGTCGAACAGCCGGGTTCCCTCGCCTGCCACGTAGGGGAACATGCTCACGTGCAATTCGTCGAGCAGGTCGAGCTGCATGAGAGACCGCCAGAGCCGGACGCCGCCCCAGACGATGATGTAGCCATCGTCCCCGTTCCTTAGCTTGTCGACCTCTTCCGTCGTGTCGCCGGAGGCGATCGTCGTGTTGGCCCAGTCGGCGGTCTTCAGGGTTCGCGAAAAGACCACCTTGGGCGCAGCGTTGAGGATGGGTGAGAACGGATGGCTGGTGTTGGTCGTCATCGAAGGGGCGATGCCTTCGTAGGCGGTCCGGCCGAAAATGTGGGCGCTGGCCCCTCGGAGGAAGTTGAGCTGGGACGCGTCGTTCGGTTCGCTGTTTTCCGGCAGACCGAAACAGAATTCCCAGAAGTCGGTTTCCGGGTCGGCGAGCAGGCCATCGACGGAATAGTTGAACACCGTGGCAATGAGTTTCCGCATTGGTGGAAATTCCTCGTCTTGATTTGCTGTGATACCGGCGCGCTGACGCAATATCATGGGGCAACCGAAATGGCACGTCGGACCGTCGCCACGCGGGGCTGACGGGGCCCGGGGTTCGCCGTCCGCGCCGCTTGTATAGTGCCGCGAGAAGGGAAGACCGTGAAGCTTCTTTTGACATCCGCCGGCATCAAGAATGAGAGCATCCGGGCGGCACTCGTCGGCCTGCTGGGGAAACCAATCTCCGAATCAAGCGCCCTTTGCATACCCACCGCGTCGTACGGCCAGGGGATGGCCGGCCCCGGTCGGGCGTGGGTCTTCATCAGCGGGCAGGAGCCGCGGGCGCCAATGTGCGAACTCGGCTGGAAGTCGCTTGGTGTGCTCGAACTCACCGCCCTGCCCAGTCTCGATGAAGCGGCCTGGGTTCCCCTGGTACAGGAGACGGATGTCCTGTTGGTCAACGGCGGCGATCCGATGTACCTCTGCCACTGGCTCCGGCAGTCCGGTCTTGCCGACCTGCTTCCGTCCCTGCCGGCGACGACGTGGGTGGGCCTGAGTGCGGGAAGCATGGTGATGACGCCCCGGATCGGGGAAGACTTCGTCCGCTGGAAGCCTCCCACCGGCAACGACGAAACGCTCGGACTGGTCGACTTCTCGATCTTTCCCCACCTCGACAACCCCGACCTTCCGAAGAACACCATGGCCGACGCAGAACGCTGGGCCAGCGGTATCGGTGGTCAGGCGTACGCAATCGATGATGAGACCGCCATACAGGTCGTCGACGGCAACGTCGAAGTCGTCTCAGAGGGACACTGGAGATTGTTCAGCACCTAGGCGGAGCGTCCAAAACCTCACCGGGCCGCCAGCGTGTCCATGATCTTCCGCAACCCGCTGACGACTCGTTCATCACGGGGCCTCAGGTCTGGCGCAAATCGTTTCCCGAGCAGTTCCTGTATGCCGACGATGTATCGCGCGGCGATGACTATCCGCTGCTCGTCCGTGTACCCCTTGTCTCCCTCAGAGAACCCGCGCGCGAATTCCTTGGAGTATGACTTTGGATGCAGCTCTTCAAGCTCTCCCCAGGAGAATCGCTCCATCTGCGTGTCGTAGTCCGATGCCAGCCAGAACCTGGAAGAATCCATCGTCAGGATCTCGTCCTGGCTCACGATCCTGCCGTTGCTGTTGATCCCGTGCTCGAACTTGGTATCGACGAGGATGATCCCGTTGCCGCGAAGGAACTGCGCGGCCATTCCGAATGCGACCAGTCCCCCGTTTCGGATGGTCGTGTACTGCGTAGCCGTGATCTGGCCGCGCCGGATCATCTCCTCGGGAGAGGCAGTGACATCGTGGTCATCGGACTTCGTCGAAGGCGTGTCCATGACATAAGGGAGTGGGCCGTTGGCAACGAGGCCAGCGGGAATGGTATGGCCCGCGAACGTCGTGTCTCCCCGTTTCCACGCCTGGTAGAGCGAAGTCGAAGTGGAGCTGGTCGCCATGTATGCCCTGAAGATGTTCTCAACCGGGATGGGCCGCAGGTTCTCGGCAGCGATGACAACGTCGCTGTCCCCAAGACCAGGGACCTCAAATTGCGACGTTCCGATTGCGGGCTCGACCAGCCGTCTCATGTAGTTGTGGTTCGCCGCGAGAATCTGGTCCTTGAACGGGATCTCGCCCCGGTTGATGTCGTGGGTCGAGATCCGCTGTGTCCTGACCATGAGCCGCAGCGGCGTCCCGTCGTGCGTCACAAGCGGCGGGTTTTCGGCCTCGATGACCGTCCCGTCTTTCGCCGTGAACTTCACCGTGCCGCCGTAGATGGAGTCGGACACCTTCCCCGGCTGTACGCTGAATCCCTTCAGGCCAGGGACAGCTCCCGAGTCAAGGAGCTCCTGGGTAGTGCTGACCGTTCCTTCGCTCGTCATGTAGCTGTAGGCAAGGTCCAAAGCCTGGGCCTCGGACAGCAGATCGTCACTCATCGTCATACTTTCCTGGACCGTTTCGGAACGGTCAGATTCATCGGTGCCGCCGAGCAGGGATTCGAACCCGACCAAAGGCTCCAAAGCCCGAGACCTGGGTTGAGCACGGCACTGGCCGCGCGCAATTGCCGGAGGCAAGGCCATCGACCATTGTTGTCGCTTTGACGATAGCGGAAGGTCGTGCGACAAAGAGCCGCTTTTCGCAGAGGGGACACACGTCATGATTTCCAATCGAACCGCTGTCATCTCCGGTATCGTCTTTGCGGTGCTCTACGGCGCTGGCATCTTCATGACGGCCGGTCAGAATATCTTCCTCGATCACGGCGACGCTGAAGTCCTCTCGGAATGGGAGGCCGCGAACACGTGGGTAACAATCACCGGGGCATACATCTTTACCGCGTCGGCGCTTCCCTTCGTGCTCTTCCTGTTGCACCTGAGTGACAGGTGTGCGGCTCGTGAAGGCGCATCCCAACTCGCACGCGCAGGCGTCCTGCTTGGAGTCGTGGCGATAGTCGTGATGGCGATTGGTTTCCAGGGCGACGTCTCCCTCTGGGTCGCAAGCACATTCAACGGCGATTTCGACCCGACCGCCGACACCATTCGGGCGATGGCATCGCTCGCGTTCGGCGTCGTCGTGGTCGTGGGCGCGCCCACCATGGCGCTGGCCGTCGGCCTCCTGTCCTGGGAGATGCGGACGGCGCTCGCCGGGTGGGTGGGATGGTTTGGCCTGTTCTGTGCCCTCGCGCTTCTCTTCGCCTTCTTCAGATTCCCGCTGATGGCGTTGCCTATCTGGACAATTGCCACCAGCATCGCGCTCTTGCGGAGCGACGAGCCCGCGCCCGCTTGATGGACCGCACCTCGCGTGCCTCGACCACCCGGGCATGGGACGGCTGAGACGCATGGCTGCCGAGCAGGGATTCGAACCCCGACCAAAGGCTCCAAAGACCCGTGTGCTACCGTTACACCACTCGGCAGGGTGCCCCCGGGGAGGCTCGTTCAGCGTACCGGGGCGGGTTCAGGCAGTCGAGGCGTAGATGCGGCGCGGGTGGGTGCGCAAGCCTTCAGCAATGAGGGTGAGCACCTTCGCTGATGTGGCGACGGTTGCGACGATCGTCGCGTCTGCATCAGCAAGGACGATGACGATAAGCGGCACGGCGACGGCGAGAATCGCTCGCTCGACAAGGACGACGCGGTAGGCGCGGAAGTGCGCGACGACGATGCCTCCGAAGTAGAGCGTCGTTCCTGAGGCCATTGCGAATCGGGCGTAGCCAGCGAGAGGTTCAGTAGGGTGGGCGAACATCTGCTCGGCCGCCACCGCGATGGCGATCACGCCAAGGACGATCGGGAAGTGCGCGTAGGTGTAGATGTCGCGCGCCGCCGCCGCCCGATGGTCCGGGTCGAGTTTGCGAAGAGCATGTTCGGCAGCCTGCTGGAACCAGTCGAAGTAGGCCCACCAGAGAACGGCGGTAGCAGCCGCTCCGAGGCCAAGGGCAAAAGCGAACTCGACCGTCCGTTCGAGGCCGGCTGAGCCGATACCGACGGCCACCATCGACTCACCGAGGGCGATGATGACGATGAGCCCGTGCCGTTCGGCGAAATGCCGCGGGTAGATATGGAAGGGAGTGCCGAGCGCGGAGGCGATCCCGGCGACGACGAAGAGGACGATGGAGGCGGCGTAGCCCCATTCCTGTGCGGCATCGGGGAGGAAGCCGGTGATGCCCGCTGCCAGCGAGCCAGCGGCGGCGAGGGGCAGGTAGGTGACGAGCGCGCGTTGATGTTCTGGCTCGTCGCCCAGGCCCCACCAGTACAGGCCCAATCCGACCGCCATGGTCAACGCGAAGGGGACCGTGAACCACTCGCCATCGGTCGTGTAGGCGTCGGGCAAGCCGGCGGCCATGAAGAACGCGAACACCGTGGCAACAAGGACCCCGACGTAGACTCGCCTATCCTCGACATTGATCCCATTGAGGGTCCAGGTGAACTGTGACCAGCCCCACCAGATGAGGACGAAGATGGCGACCGCCCTGGCGAACCCCTCCGCCCCGTGGTGGTGGTCGATGAAGCTGGCGACCTGGGTGATGGCGTAGACGAACACAAGGTCGAAGAAGAGTTCGAGGAAAGCGGCCTGGTTCTCGCGCTCTTCGTGTGGATGGACCATCTGGCGTATTTAGCCACGGCGGACGGCAAGGTGGCACTGCCCGATTGACGGATACGCGCCTATAGTCCCGTCGATGAGCTTTGCCGTTGGCGCGGACGCCTACGATCGATTCATGGGCCGGTACTCCGGGCCACTGGCGCCCGCTCTTGTCGACTTCGCGCAAATTGGGAGCGCCGCGCGAGTGCTCGATGTTGGCTGTGGACCCGGCGCACTGACTTCCGAACTCGCACGACGGCTCGAGGCGGCCGCCGTCTCTGCTGTCGACCCATCAGAATCGTTCGTCCAGGCGATGCGCGAACGCCACCCAGATGTCGATGTCCGACAGGCCCCGGCCGAACAGCTCCCGTTCGACGACCACAGTTTCGAGGCTGCGTTCGCTCAGCTCGTCGTCCACTTCATGACCGATCCCGTGGCCGGGCTGACCGAAATGCGGCGGGTTACGCGACCGGGAGGCGTGGTAGCGGCGTGTGTTTGGGACCACGAAGGCGGCGGCGGTCCGCTCAGCCTGTTCTGGGAGGCGGCTCAACAGCTTGATCCATCCGTGGCCGGTGAACGAGGGCTTGCCGGGGCTCGCGAAGGCCACCTCGCCGAACTGTTCTCAGCGGCGGGGCTCCACGATGTCGAGCCGGGCGTCCTCTCCGTCAGTGTCGAGCACGGTAGCTTCGAAGACTGGTGGGAGCCTTTCACGCTCGGCGTGGGACCGGCCGGCGCCCACGTGGCCAGTCTGGAACCGCAGACCCGGGAAGAACTCCGCGAGCGATGCCGTGCCATATTGCCGTCGCCGCCATTCGTCGTGAGTGGCTGCGCCTGGGCGGCACGAGGGATTGCCTGATACTCCTCGAAGAGACGCAGCCTCTCCATGTGCCGGTCGGCTGGCAGGTGACCGACCTCCTAAAGTGCCGTCTTTGCTGAGGAAAGCGGTCGAAGGGAGCGTGCCACCCGGACGAGCGCGTTCGAGTCGAACTCACCGCTGGCGAGGAGGACGAACAGGTCGTTCACAGCCATGGCGACGACAGACGGCATTCGTCCGTCGGGATCTCCCACGGGCACTCCCGGACCGCGGTCGTACACCCTGGCGTCGTTGGCCCCCACGCGTTCGGTGCGGGGCGTAGCGCCGTAGGCGACGTCAAAAGCAAGTCGACGCGCTTCTTCGGGCCCTGTCTGGGACTGCGTCAGGACGAACGCGCCATAGTGGGCTTCCAGCGACTGCTGGTCACGTGGAACCGCGCGCAGCTTGTGGTCGCGGACAAACAGACGCAGAGCCTGAAGTGGGAGGCCCAGCGTCACCGTGGGCACCAGTGGTAGGAACCCGGTCGCTGTCTCAACTTCCGACCAGCTGCCAATCGTGACGAAGTGAGCGTTGTTGGTGTCGTCCGCCATCCGCATCCACCTTAGCGGTGCGGGCCTGGACCGGCGTGCTCGTTGCCAAATGCCAGGCCGTCGGCCAGGTGCCTCGGCGCTAGTCGGATCCGCGAAGGTGCTGGCGACTTCCGCTGGACTTCACGATCAACACCAGGCCGGAGGTTGCCGCCAGTGCGCCCCACAGCGGCGCCAAACCGTAGACAAGAATGAGTGGCCACGCCAGGATCGCGGCCGCCAAGGCTGCGAGCCCGGACGGGAGCCGTTGCGGAGCCACGCACCACGCGGCGGTCGCCACCCCTCCAAACCACAGCACCAGCGCCGCCCCCATAAGGACGGGAAACGCTCCGGGCAGTCCCAGGATCGGCACTACGATGGCCGCCAGAGTCCCGGCCGCAGTCAACACGACACCAACGACCCGCATCAGGGCACTGTCACGCTGTCGCGTACCTTTCCACTCGAGTCGAGGAAGGTCATGACCGTTTGATCGGGACCGTCGTCCACACGCAGCAGCCCGAACGTGGCAAGCGAGACCACGGCGTCCTCGGAGCGGGGCGTCAGACTCTCGTCGGGGCTCCGTGGCGCGCCGCCAGTCCCAATGGTGAGGGTGAGCACGCCATCAATCACCCGGCGTTCGTATCGGTGGTTGTGACCGGCGAGCACGGCGGTCACCCTGTCTTTGGCGATTGCCAGCACGGGATTGCCCGCGGCTGGCGGTCGGTGGACGACGAGGTAGACGTGGCGGGCACCGGGCAGGTCAAGCGCCTCGCGAACGAACGGAACATCGTCGGCGTCAGCCTCAAGGCCGAGTACCACAAATCGCAGCGGGCCATAGTCGAACATGTAGCGGTCACCGCCATTGGGCAGTCCAAGCGCGTCTGCGATGTCGCCCCCGCCCAAGAACGTGATGTCGTGCTCCCCGAGAGTGGAGATGAATGGTCCCTGCGCCAGCAGGTCGCGCATCGGCGCGAAGACGTTGCGGTCAAACAGCTGTGGTAGGGCGAACGGGTAGACGTTGTCTCCTGGCACGACCGTGAACGCCGGATCCTGGACGACTGCGACGCGTGCGACCGCGCGTTCGTCCTCGCCGCCGGCACCGTAGTCCCCGAAAGCCACAAACCGCACCGGCGCCCTCGGGTCGAGCGGCGCGGTCGTGATCGTGCCCGACGCCCGTGCCTGGCCGTCGACGACCGCCACCCATCCCTGCCGGGCACCCGGCGCGAGATCCGCCAGATGGCCGTCGGTGCTCGTGACGGTCCGCCCGTCGGACGTCGTGGCGACGATTTCGACAGGCACGTCGCCCTTCACATTCCATCGAAGGGTCGCAGTGGTGGTCCCCACCTGCACAAGGTATGGCCCGCGCGTGAACGGGTCCGGCTTCGTCGGCAGGACGTAGAGGAAGGCGATGAGCAGCACGGCGCCGAGGAGGACCGCTAGCAGCGCTGCAAAGACGGCGGTGGCGACCAGCGCGCGGCGAAGACGTCGCTCATGCGGCGTCAGCGAGGAGGTTTCGTCCACCACAGCGAGGATACCGCCGCTACCTCGATTTGGCCCGGACAAGTCGCCTGGGCATCACACTTGCCGAACGCAATAGCGCCCGGCCATTAAGGCCCGGGCGCTACTTTCTATTCTGAACCAAAGACCTGGTGCCGAAGGCCGGATTCGAACCGGCACGGGGTTTACCCCCAACGGTTTTTGAGACCGTCGCGTCTGCCGTTCCGCCACTTCGGCGTGGTGTAGGGGCCGGCACCCCAAGAAGAGATAGTGGAGCGGAAGACGAGGGTCGAACTCGCGACCTCCTCCTTGGCAAGGAGGCGCTCTACCACTGAGCTACTTCCGCATCCGAACGTCGATTATAGGTGACGGGTCCCGTTCCGGTGAAGCCGGGTCAGTCTCCGAGGGCTGTCGGGTAGCCGAGGCTGACGACATCTTCGACGTACTGGCTGCGCCAACCCGGGTCGGGCACACGCACGCTGCGCTCACGGAACCAGCGGTGGAGTACCAGGTACTCCTCCTCCAATCGCGAGCGCCAGCCGTCCTCTTCCTTGAAGAGTTCGGGGTCTACTTCGTCGAGGCGCTTCTGCATGTCTTCGAATTCGACCTCGCTTTCCTCTTTCCAGTAGCTGGCGAGGTAGCCGATCGACTCTTCGAGGCTGCGGCGGCATTCGTCCATGAGGATCGACATCATGCCGGCCTCGTCCATCAATTCGCCGTTCACACGATAGGTGCGGGCGCATGGTTCGCAAACAACGACGAGCTTGCGGGCATCGCAATCCGTCTTGTCGGCGCAATCCTTGCACCGGTTGGCGAAGTTCGCTGCGTCGGCGCTGCGGGTGTAGCCGACGATCATCTGCTCGCCGAGCGTTTCGCAGGCCTGGCAGGTCATCTTCGAAGCCAGGATCTCATTGATGGTTTTGTCCCAATCCAGCTGCATGCGATCCTCCGAACCGGGCGTAGGCCGCCAACCGGGATTTGCCGGCGAGCCTATGGGATCAGCGTACACCACCCCGCCTGCCCCGGCATCTCCTCCACACCTATCCGAAGCTGCGATACGAGGTTCGCTCTGGCCCCCCGTAAAGACTCGAGAAGGCGCCCTCCGATGTACTCGGCGAGGCGTTCGGCAGTGGTGTTGTCGATGGGCAACGCGGCCACGTCGGAGGCCGGAAAGACATAGCGGCGATCGCCGAAGGAAACGGTGAAGGTTGTGGCATCGCGCTGGATGGTGAGCAGGCGGCTTTCCATCTGGAGGAGGAACTTGTGGTCGAGTTCGTCAGCGATGGCGAGCGCCATCTTCTTCAGGCTGCCGAAGTCCCATACCCAGGAGTCTTCGGTCAGCTCGCCGTCCACCTCGACAATGAGCTGATAGTTGTGGCCGTGCAGGGGCTCGCATTCGCCGAGGAAGGTGGCCATGTGGGCCGAGGCGAACTTGAGACGGTTCCGCTCGACGGAGACGGTGCGTGAGACAATGGTCATGGGGCGGATGGTACCAGCGCCGACGAATCTGTTGCCGCAACCGGGCAGGTTCGCCACAATCGGCACAGCCCGCCACGGAACGGAGCGCCCATGCCTACCATTGTTGTTACGTCGGAAGAATCCGGCGCCGGAAAGACGGGAATCGCCGCAGTACTTGCGCGTCACTTCGCCTATGGCGGAACGCCGACGCGACTCGTGCGCGTTGCCGGTGACGAACGGGCCGCTGCCGACGCTGCCTGGTTCGGGTCGCTCGACTTTGTGCCTGGTTCGCCGGTCGCCCCTGCCGAGGCAAAGGCTGCCGGATCAGGCGAATGTGTGATCATCGAGGCGGCGGTTGGAGCAGCTCCAACCATCGCGGGCGCGGTTACCGTTGCCGTTGCTCGTTCGGATGCCGGCCTGGCCGTGAGTGTGAACGGCGGCGACGCGCTGACCATCCCCACCGACCGGACGCTTGCTGGCTTCGATCTCGAAGACGTGCAGCGGATCCTATCCGCCCAGGTACTCGTCGAGGGCGATGCCAGCGACACGACGTGCGATCATTTGGTGATCGCCCCGTTCGGCTCCGATGCAGGCGAGCCGTACTTCCGGCGTTTCCCGAGCTACGCGTGTGTTGTCCGCTTCGACCGTACCGACATGCACCTTGCGGCGATTAAAGGCGGCGCCGCTTTTCTTGTACTCACGGGTGGCCGGCGGCCGATGGACTACCTCTTCGATGTGGCGCGGGCAGAGGGCGTACCGGTGCTGCTGGGAATGAACGATACGGAGAACACCGTGATCGCGCTTGAGGCGGTATTCGACCAGACGCGATTCCACGGCTCGCGAAAGCTGGAGTGCATGGCAGTGCTGGCGGGAGAAGCCGGGCTGTTCGACGCGGTGGACAGCGCCGTGTCGGTGACCGCCTGAATCAGTCGGCGGTAGCGTCGATTACTGAAGAACCACCATCGTCCGTTGCTGGCCGCCTGCGGGGAGGCGGTGTTGCCGTCTGCACGGTGCCGGCGGGCTGGCTCTGGATGGGTGCGGGCGCCGGGCGAGTCGTTCGTGTTCGCTGTTGGGGGACTCGTTCGCCTGTGGGCGCGGGCATCGGACGAGCCTGGGGACGGGGCGGCTTTTCGGCGCCACAGTAGGGGCAGGCGACCCAGGCGTATTGCAGAGGCTTCGCGCACTGGCGGCAGGCTTCTTTGAGCGCAGTGCGGCACGAAGGGCACATAAGGTAGTCGTCATGAACCCGCCGTTTGCAGGTCGGGCAGGACTTCTGGTCCTCGAGTTCCTGGAGGAGCGCTTCTTCTTCGAGGCTGCGCTCGTAGAGCTCGGAGAGCGTGTAGCGCGGACGAAGGATCAGGTAGATCCAGTGGCCGGGGAGAAAGAGGAGGATGACGAGCAGCACGGCAAACGTCTGCACGATCGGGTCGCGGGAACGCTGGCGCACATCGCGGTAGGTCCAGAAAACGAGGGTGATCCAGAGGGCGGCGAGGTAGAGGGCGAGGACCATCATGGTCATGCGGGCCGTGGCTTCCCACGATCCCCCGGGCCAGTCGATCAGGAACATTCGCTCTCTCCCCTGGGCGCTTCCTCGAGTCTCTGACGTTCAAGTATAGCGTCGGCAATGGTCGGGGCCATTGCAAATGGTTGAGGAAGGTAAACAGATGCTAGACTCGCGACGTGGCCGCCATAGACACCAGTGACGAGATACTCGCGGGCCTGAACGAGCCCCAGCAGCGGGCCGTCGCCTGGGGCGAAGGCGCCCTGCTTGTGCTTGCCGGACCGGGAAGCGGCAAGACTCGCGTGATCACCAGCCGGATCGCTCACCTCGTGCGGGAACACGAGATCTATCCCTACCGCATTCTTGCCGTGACCTTCACGAACAAGGCAGCCCGCGAAATGCGTGAACGCTGCGCGGCCCTGCTCGGTGACCGGGCGCGAGAACTGAACCTCGGGACCTTCCATTCGATGTGCGCGCGCTGGTTGCGCGTCGACGGTGAGCGCATCGGCATCGGGAACGATTTCGTCATCTACGACGATGGCGACCAGCTGGGCGTCGTGAAGCGGGTACTGGAAGACTTGCAAGTGGACCCCCGGCGGTTCGCGCCTCGCGCGGTGCTGTCTGAAATCTCCAACGCCAAGAACGCGATGCTGGTTCCCGCCGAATATGCACGCCAGGTAAATAGCTACCCGCAGGAAGTCGTTGCGCGAGCCTATGAGGCGTACGACCGTGCCCTCGACGGTTCCAACGCCCTCGACTTCGACGACTTGCTGATGGACGGGTTACGGCTGTTCAACGAATCGCCGGAAGCGCTCGAGAAGTATGCGGGTCGCTACGTTCATGTCCTTGTCGACGAGTTCCAGGACACGAACCCGGTGCAATACCGGTTGGCCCAGAAACTGGCCTCAACCCACAAGAACATCTGCGTCGTCGGCGATCCCGACCAGAGCATCTATTCCTGGCGGGCGGCGGACATCAGGAACGTCGAGTACTTCAAACGCGACTTCCCCGGGTGCGAGGTCATCCTCCTCGAGCAGAACTACCGATCGACAGCTGCCATCCTTGGTGCAGCAGACGCCCTCATCGGACGCAATCCGGGGCGAACCGAGCGCACTCTGTGGACCGACCGCTCGGGCGGCGACCAGATCACGACCTACGAGGCATACAACGACGAAGAGGAAGGGGAGTTCGTCGCGCGGCAGGTGAACCGGCTGCGCGCCGAAGGTCGACCACTCGGCGACATCGCGGTGATGTACCGGACGAATGTCCAGTCGCGGACAGTGGAAGAAGCGTTGGTGCGCCACCGGATCGCCTACCGCCTCATCGGCGGCGTGCGGTTCTACCAGCGGCGGGAAATCAAGGACGTGCTCGCCTATCTCCGCCTCGTCTACAACCGGCAGGACGAAGCGAGCTTCTCTCGAATCGTCAACGTTCCGCCCCGCGGGATCGGCGCCCGCACGGTCGAGCGATTGCGGAATTACGCCGGCGCTTACGGCATCACCATGTGGGATGCCGCTGAAGCCGCGGCTCGCGGTGACCTCGGCGACGTCACCGGTCGTTCGCGGGCGTCTCTGGGGGAGTTCCTCCAGGGCCTGGAAAAGCTTCGGACCACAGCATTCCCAACGTTGCCCGGCCTCCTGGATGCGACCCTCTCATTCTCCGGCTACCAGGTCTACCTGCAGGACAGCGAGCAAGAAGCTACCGAGCGGTTGGAGAATATCCTCCAGCTGCGCGCTGTGATGGAGCAGTACGAGGACGTCAGCGAGGAAGCAAGTGACCTCGCAACATTCCTCCAGGACGTCTCCCTGGTGGCGGATGTGGATGAGATGGAGTCGGGCGTCGAAGCGGTCACCCTGATTACCCTCCATGCCGCCAAAGGGCTCGAGTTCCCGGTGGTCTTCATGGTGGGCATGGAAGAAGGCGTGCTCCCCCATATCCGTTCGTTTGATGACCCGCGCCAGATGGAGGAAGAGCGGCGCCTGGCCTATGTAGGTATCACGCGGGCGATGGACCGGCTCTACCTCTCGCGGGCCTACCGGCGATTCGCCCATGGGAACGCATCGATGAACCCGCCGTCGCGGTTTCTCGCGGAAATCCCGACGAAATACCTCGCCCCATTCGACGCCGGCGGGCCGAAGTCGTACGTGGAGACAGCTTCCAAGCCCAACGACGATTTTCGCCCGGCCGAGGCCAACTGGAACGCCGGTGACCGCGTGTCCCATCCAAAGTTCGGCGTTGGCGTCGTGGTTGCCGTGCAGAAGCGACCTGATGATATTGAACTCTCGGTGGCCTTTGAGGGTGCAGGTCTCAAGCGGCTACTCCAGAGCTTTGCCCCCTTGAGCGCCGTATGAAGTTCTTCCTGTTTGATCCCAGGATGCTCGACGACTGGAGCCACTGGTGGGACGCGCACGACGAAGCCACAACCGCCGCCTTCGTTGCAATTGCGATCGTCATCGTTGGCGTCATCATCGTCCGCTTCATCATCAGGCGGGTGCTCCACCGCCTGATGGTCACACTGGTTGCGCGGGCGGAGTCGGTAAAGCCCCCTCGTGACCCCGAGGCGATCAAACGCCGTGCCGGGACGCTAGAGGTGACGATTTTCTGGGCCCTCGACATCGTCGTGTTCACGGTCGCCATCGGGCTCGTGCTCGGGAAGCTCGGCTTCAACGTTACCGCACTCGTGGCCGGCTTCGGGATTGTCGGCATCGCCATTGGCTTCGGCGCTCAGACCTTCGTGAAGGACGTCATCAACGGTTTCTTCATCCTTGCCGAGGATCAGTACCGGATCGGAGACGTCGTCCAGATAGGTGACGTCGGCGGCAGCGGCACCGCCGGCATCGTGGAGGACATCAGTCCCCGCCGCACGGTCCTTCGCGACCTCAACGGCACCGTCCATTTCATCCCCAATAGCGCGGTTGTCATGGCGTCGAACATGACGATGGGATTCAGCCGGATCAATATGAACGTGGGCGTTGCCTACAAAGAGGACCTCAACCGGGTGATCGCCGTGATCAACGAGGTTTGCGATGAGCTGTTGGCGGACTTCCCCGGGTCCATGACAACTGCCCCCCGGGTGCTCCGTGTCGACGCCCTGGGCGATAGCTCGGTGGAAATCAAGATCTTTGGCGACGTGCGGATGGGCGAACAGTGGAAGCTGATGGGTGAGCTACGGCTCCGACTGAAGAATCGCTTCGACAAGGAAGGGATCGAGATTCCATTCCCGCACCGGACCATCTTTCAACGCTCAGAAAACGGGGCTTCGAACTTCGTTGTAGGCGTCGACTCCAGCGACTAGGACGGCTGCTTCGGGACCATCACCTTGCGCTTGAAGTAGCAAACCTCTTCGCCACGCTGATTCACGCCACGGGTCTCCACGGTGACGACCCCGCGGTCAGGCTTGCTCGATGATTCGCGCTTGTCGAGGACCGTGGTCTCGGCCCGAATGGTGTCGCCGTGGAAGGTGGGCATCTTGTGCTGGAGTGTCTCGACCTCGAGGTTGGCAATTGCTTTGCCCGAAACATCGGGCACGCTCATGCCGAGCACGAGCGAATACACAAAGTTGCCGACCACGACGTTCTGCTTGAACTGGGTCTCCTCTTCGGCGAACCAGCGGTCGGAATGCAGCGGGTGGTGGTTCATGGTGATGTCGCAGAAGAGATGGTCCTCTGCCTCGGTGATCGTCTTTGAGGGCCAGTGCTTGTAGACGTCGCCGACGATGAAGTCCTCGTAGTAGCGCCCGAACTTGTCGCGCCCATCGTGTACCGCCATGGCTGGTGCTTCTCCTAAACGGGGTAATCCCGCAGCAGGTTGCGGGCGATGACGATCTTCTGGATATCGCTCGTACCCTCGGCGATCACCATCACCGGGGCATCGCGATAGTAGCGTTCAAGGGGCAGGTCCTTGCTGTAGCCGACGCCACCATGGATGCGCAGAGCATCGAGCGTGACTTCCTGGCAGATCTCGGTGGCAAAGAGCTTGGCCATGCCAGCATCGAGGTCGCTACGGACGCCGGAGTCCTTCTTCCGGGCCGCATCGAGAGTGAGCAGCCGGGCTGCGCGGATCTTCGTTGCCATCTCGGCGAGGCGGATCTGCTGCGCCTGGTGCTCGACTATCGGCTTGCCGAAGGCGACGCGCTTCTGTGCATAACGGATTGAATCGTCGAAGGCTGCCTGGGCGACCCCCACGCCACGGCTGGCGACGTTGATGCGGCCAACTTCGAGCGCGCTCATGACCTGTTGGAACCCACGACCTTCTTCGCCACTGAGGAGCGAAGATGCGGGGACTCGAGCATCGTCGAATGAGAGCTCCGTCGTTTCGACGCCCTTGTACCCGAGCTTGTCGAACTTCTTGCCGGAGGTGAAGCCGGGCGTGCCGGCCTCGACGAGGAAGGCGCTGATCCCGCGGTGTGCGGGCGAGGCGGTGGGGTCGGTCTTTGTGAGCACGAGGTAGACGCCCGCGCGTTGCCCGTTGGTGACCCACATCTTCTGGCCATTGATGACATAATCGTCACCGTCGCGCTTGGCCTGGGTCTTGATGTTCTGGGCGTCCGAACCGGCGTCAGGTTCGGTGATGCTGAGGGCACAACGAATCTCGGGCTCGACGAGCCGCGGGAGAAACTTCTGGCGCTGTTCCTCGGTGCCGTACTCGTTGATGGCGTAGCCCACGAGCACGTGCGTGTTGATGATGCCTGCGAGACTCATCCAGCCCCGTGCCAGCTCCATGCAGACGCCGGCGTAACACTCAAAGGAGAGGTCGAGGCCGCCATACTTCTCTGGGATCTTGATTCCGAAGAGGCCGAGGTTGGACATACCGTCGACGAGAGGCTGAGGGAACTCGTCTGCGTGCTCGTAGTCACTGGCGACGGGAACGACTTCCTTGTCGACCCATACGCCGACATTTCTGACGATCGATCCCGCTACGGGGTCGCTGATATCGGCGGCATAGTCACGGGCCATGGGGCCGTCCTCACACTGCTAAGCGTCTCGCGCCCGGAGGCGGAGCCTGTTCTAGGGGTCGGGTGGTTGCCTCGCTAGCGGTTGGCGCCGGTCCCCAGTTCTCGGGCACCCACGAGTATCGCCATGTTGCCGTCGGGATGCGAGTTTTCGTACATCAGCTGGTGGCATTCGCCGGTCTCTTCGAAGTCGAACACCCGCGACAGGCAGGCGTCGATCTTCCCATCGAGAACGAGCTGGTTGAAGGCCATGGCCTGCTGATCGTTGGAGAAATGGGAGCCTTGCAGCCTCTTCTGCCGCATCCAGAGGTAACGCAGATCGACGTCGGCGTTGTAGCCGGTGGTGCCCGCGCAGACCACGATCATCCCGCCTGTGTCGCAGACGAACTGCGAGGTTGGGATGGTTGTCTGGCCCGGATGCTCGAAGACGATGCGGGGGTTCTTTCGTTCGCCGAGGATGTCCCAGATCGCCTTACCGAAGGCGCGGGCGCCCTTGGTGAACTCCGCCGTCTCGGCGCTGTCCCAATCAGGCAGGCGGCCCCAGTGGTCGAACTCCTTGCGGTTGATGCAGCCGACCGCCCCGAGGCGCTCACAGAACTCATACTTGCGCTCGCTTGAGACCACCGCAATCGGCTTCCCTCCGACGAGTGACACGAGCTGGATGGCCATCGAGCCGAGGCCACCAGCACCGCCCCAGATCAGGACAACGTCGCCATCCTGGACCGTGTGGGGGGACCAACCGAAAAGCATGCGGTAGGCGGTTGCGCCCACGAGGGTGGGGGCCGCGGCCTCTTCCCATGTGAAGTGTTGCGAGCGCGGCATGCACTGGTGCGCCTGTACCCTGGTGAACTGGGCGAACGAGCCAAAGTTCGTTTCGTAGCCCCAGATGCGGAAGGAGGGCGAGTACATCGGGTCTTCGCCGCTGAGGACCTCGGGGGCATTAACGTCCCAGCTGCCGCAGTGGACGACGACCTCGTCGCCAACCTTGACATTGCGGACGTTTTCACCAATCGCGTAGACGATGCCGGATGCGTCGGACCCACCGATGTGGAAGTCCTCGACCTCGCCTGCCTTCTGTCGGGCCGCGATAACATCGACCGGCGAACCGAGGCTCGCCCAGACGTTGTTGTAGTTCACGCCTGCGGCCATCACATAGACGAGCGCGTCATCGGGGCCGATGGAGGGCGTGGCGACGACTTCGGTCGCGAAAGCGTCACGGGGTTCGCCGTAACGAGAGGGTCGAATGACCTGCGCATACATCTTCTCGGGAATGTGTCCGAGGGGAGGCGCATCACCCAGTTCGTAGAGTGATTTCAAGGTGGCAGTGGTCAAAGAGATCCTCTTTTCAGGCGCCCGGGCAACGCGACACGGGTGCTGTGACGGTGCTTTGACGCAAATCGTACTGTGCGAGGTATTGACTGGTAAACCAAAATCGGGCCCCGGCGATAGTTTTGGGCTATGGTTCTATACGACTATGCGCAGATCGCCCTTATCTGCAGCGCTCTGATAGGCCGATTCTACCACCGCATGGGCTTTCGCGGCCGTTGCGAAGTCCGGGAGTGCCGGTTCGCCCGCACTCACCGCGCGGAGGAACAGGTAGTCCGCCAGCACGCCCGCTCGTGCCAGATCGGCTTCAGCCTCGGAAAGCTTCGCGACCTCCACGTAGCGGGCGAAAACCTCGTCCGCTGTCAGCGTCACCTCCGGTCCGTTGCCAAGTTGATACGTGAGGCTGCCGATGAAGTCGGCGTCGGTGGCGAACCAGCCGCGTTGGAAGAACACTTCCAACCCACGCGATGAAGGCCGCGAATCAACGTCATGCCAGACCGATGCGAGCGTGGTCTGGTGTCCGCCGGAGTGGTCGAAGGTCGCGATAGCGACGTCTTCTATCCCCGGATGGCCGGCCACGTTCCTCGTGTGGCAACGGACGCCCTCGATGTCGCCGAAGAGCCAGCGGAACAGGTCAACATCGTGGATTGAGTGCTCCAAGAGCGTCCCGCCGCCCGCACGAGCGACGTCACCGCGCCAGGAACTCTGGTAGTGGCCCTTGATCGGGAAGAACTGGTCGTCCCGCATGTGAGCGTGAAGGAGCGTTCCGAGGGCTTCGCTGTCCATCATCGATTTGAGGACGGTGTAGACCGGTGACGTACGAAGGATGAGGCCGACCTGGTTGGTAAGGCCGGCAGCGGTGACGGCCGACACCATCTCGTCCACCCGCGCCTGGTTGACGCCGAGCGGCTTCTCGCAGAAGACGGCCACGCTCGCTTCGGCGGCCATCTGGACAAGCGCGGGGTGTTCGATGGTTTCGGTGCAAATGTAGAGGGCCTGGAGAGAGGCACGCTCGAGGAGTTCCGCCGCTGATGCAGCCGTGAACTCAGCACCGGTGAGCGCGGCGAAGTCCTTTGCCCGGCTCAAATCGCGGTCCGCTACCGCCACGTAGTCGATCGGGAGCAGCTCGGAGCGCACCACAGCGCGGATGTTCCGCGAGTGAAAGCGTCCGATGTGCCCGCAACCAACGAGCCCGACCCGGATTCGATCCATGGTGTCCTCCAGTCTGGAGCGACCATCATGCCACCGGAAGCGGTTGCGGGATGGCTGCCAAGGTTTTGCGGAGAATTTACGGCTGGTTTGCCGATCGTTGCGCTAAATACCGCACACCGCTGCGAAGGTAGATCCGCAGGCGAAAGCCGCCATCCCGGTTAGGGCGGGATGTAACAGTCGCGGTCGGCGTGACCCCTGAAGCAGGGGGCGCTGAAGATGGTCCCGCCGGCCGCGGCACCCTTGCCCACACTGGTCTCATCGTTCTTTGTTCGGGTTGGGAGCGCGTGCTATAGTCGCCGCGTCCTTCGGGACAAATTTCACAAATGGCGACGCGGGTTGCTCTACCCCTACGGCCACATCGGCATCCTGGTAATCATTGCGCTGATCTTTCCGCTCGGCGCTGTCGTGACCTCGTGGGCGCTGACGAAGGTGCGGGTGCGGCCGGACGTCCCTTCCGACCCGGTCAAAGAGGACACCTACGAATGCGGACTTCGAACCGAGGGCGAGAGCCTCGTCCAGTTCAATTTCCGCTTCTACTACATCGCGATACTTTTCCTCCTCTTCGATGTGGAAATCGTCTTCCTCTTCCCCTGGGCCCTGGTCTTTGACGAGGTGGCAGGTGTCGGCTTCCTCAAGGTGCTGCTCTTCCTCACCACGTTCGTGATCGGCGGGCTCTACGCCTGGCGCAAGCGCGCCCTGGAGTGGCATTGATGACGAAGTGGCTGAGCGGCGCGGAAGCGGGCGAAGCAGCGGAGCGTCTGGTGCCGGGGTCGGTTGCGCGCACCACAGAAAGCGCCTGTTACCTGAAACCTGGCACCGCTGTCGAGGCGTTCACACGGCTCCGCGACGATCCCGGCTCGGACCTCGTCCAGCTGACCAACCTTTGCGGCGTGGACTACTGGGACCGCTTTGAGGTCGTGTATCACCTGCAGTCATTCGTCCGCAACGAAGCGGCGACCTTCAAGTTGGAGGTCACCGATCGTGCCAACCCCACTGTGCCGAGCGTCGTTCCCATCTGGCACGGGGCATGGATGCAGGAGTGCGAGGCATACGACATGTTCGGCATCAAGTTCTCCGGGCACCCGAACCTCCACCGGATCCTGCTCTGGGAGGGCTATCCCGGTTGGCCGCTGCGCAAGGACTTCCTGTCGATGCCCGGCGGCCTGCAGCCCGGACTTGAGCAGTTCCACGGTGAGGCTCGCCGAGAGCCGCCGCCCGTGAGGAACGTCGAATGAGCGCTATCAAGAGCGAACCGTTCCTCATGAACATCGGACCGCAACACCCGTCGACGCACGGGGTGTTCCGGATCAAGGTCACCGTCGACGGTGAGATGATCCAGGACGCCGAGATGGTGATGGGCTATCTCCATCGTTCTATGGAAAAGCTCGCCGAAGAACGGACCTACACCCAGAACATCCCGTTCACTGACCGCACCGACTACTTGAGCAGCATGGCCAATAACCTCGGCTACTGCCTCGCGGTAGAGAAGCTTGCCGGTATCGACGTGCCTCCCCGCGGCGACGCCATCCGCGTGATCATGGCGGAACTCCAAAGGCTGGCCAGCCACTGTATGGCGATTGGCGCCTTCGCGAACGACACCGGTGCCTGGCAGACACCGGTCATGTGGTCTTTCCGTGAACGCGAAAAGATCCTCGACATCTTTGAGATGACGAGTGGAGCACGTCTGACCTGCAACTACATGCGCATCGGAGGAGTCGCGTTCGACCTGCGCCCGGGCTTCGAGGAAAAGGTGCGGGACATAACGCGCACTTTCCCGGGTTTCATCGACGAGATGGAAGCACTCCTCACCGGGAACGAAATCTTCATCGTCCGGACGCGCAACGTTGGCGTCCTGACTCCGGAGACCGCGACGTCAGCATCGCTCTCGGGGCCAATGCTTCGCGGCAGCGGGATTGCCTGGGACATCCGCAAGGCCGACCCGTATTGCGGCTACGAACAATACGATTTCGATATTCCCATCGGCTACCAGGGCGACTCATACGACCGCTTCATCGTGCGGCTCGAGGAAATGCGCCAGAGCGTCAAGATCATCAACCAGGCGATGGACGGACTCCCAGGCGGTCCTCACTCAACCCAGGTTCCGCTGGCCCTGCGGCCACCGAAAGGCGAGGCCTATGCGCGGGTTGAAGGCTCGCGAGGTGAGCTCGGGTACTATCTCGTGAGCGATGAGGGCCCCTCTCCATTCCGGTTCCATATCAGGCCGCCCTCGTTCATCAACCTCAGTGCCCTGCGGGAGATGACAGTTGGCGGTTCCATCGCCGACGCGATCGTTGTCCTTGGCTCCGTCGATGTGGTTGTTGGGGAGATCGATCGCTGATGACACCCTTCCTTGTGACCGACCACTGGTACGACATCCGCGACCTCTCGAATCTCTCGCGAGAGATCCTCGATGGCGTTTCCAGCGTCGCAGGGGACGGCACCGCGTATGTCGTGGCCATCCTCATCGGATTCGTCGCGAGCTTCCTGCTCTTTGTACTTCCTTCTCAGCTCATCGTCGGCGTCTACGGGGAACGAAAACTGATTGGGCGGATGCAGTCCCGCTATGGCCCGAACCGGGTGGGCCCGTTCGGGTTGCTGCAGCCGATCGCCGATGCGATCAAGCTCATCCAGAAGGAAGCGCTCACGCCCATCGCCGCTGACAAGGCGGTGATGTACCTCGCACCGGTGGTCTTCGTTGCGCCGGCCGTGCTGCTCTGGGCGGTCATTCCGTTCGGCCCGAACATGATCATCGCCAACATCCCGGTGGCCCTGCTCTACTACCTGGCCGTCTCCTCGCTGCCCGCGCTCGCTGCCTTCATCGCCGGCTGGAGCCACAACAACAAATACAGTCTCTTCGGCGCCATGCGCATCGTCGCCATGACGATCAGCTACGAGGTGCCGCTCGTCCTCGCCCTTCTCGGCGTCGTGCTCCTGACGGGCACGCTCTCACTCAACGGCATGGTCTTCTGGCAGAAGGAAGCCACTATCTGGATCGTCCTCCTCGAGCCGCTGGCGTTCGCAATCTTCTTCATCGCCGTCAGTGCGGAGCTGAATCGGACGCCGACGGACATCGCTGAAGCGGAGTCGGAGATCGTGGCGGGCTACCTGACCGAGTATTCGGGGATGAAGTGGGGCCTCTTCTACGGCATGGACATCGGCTACGCGCTTGCCGCCTCCGCACTCGCGGCGACGATCTTCCTCGGCGGTTGGTCGTTGTTCGGGCTCGACAAATGGGTGCCGCCGTGGATGATCCTGGTCGGTAAAACCCACCTCTTCTACTTCCTCTTTATCTGGACACGCGGCACGCTACCCCGGTTGCGCATCGATCAATTGCTCACCTACGCGTGGAAATATCTCCTCCCGATCTCCGCGGTGAACCTGCTCATCATCGCGACGGAGCGGGTGATTCTCGTGGAAAACGACTGGGTTGATAAGGACGTCATCTACTGGCTGCTAGCGGCGATCAACATCGTCCTCGCGGTTGTCGTGGTCGTCGGCTGGGCGCGACTCCTCGGCTATAAGCCGGAGAGCGTTCCGCTTCGGCCACGCCTTGTGTCTGAAGCCGGTGGCTACGTCCCGGTCGATGCGGCAGGAGGTCGTTGATGGACGGATTCGGCGTCAACCTCGCCTTCTGGACGCTCGCTGTCCTGACCCTCGGTTCCGCCGGGGGTGTCATGGCGGCTCGGAGCCTTTTCCATGCGGTCCTCTTCCTCATCGTTGCTTTCATCGGCGTTGCGGGGTTCTTCGTCCTCCTTTCCGCCGAGTTCCTGGCGATGGCGCAGATCATCATCTATGTGGGCGCGATTGCCGTGCTCCTGCTCTTTGCAGTGCTCCTGACCCCTCGCGCCGACCGCAACAACGCTGAGACGGCTATGGCAGCACCGGCGGTGCTCCTCGCTGTAGCACTGGCGGCGATCGTCATCTTCGTCATCTACGACACGGACTGGTCGACGGTGGTGGCGAGCCCCGAACTCACGGGCGCTGAACTCGGCGACGCGTTGCTATCGACATGGGTACTGCCATTCCAGGTGGCGTCGGTGCTGCTCACCGCGGCACTGGTCGGCGCGATCATGTTGATCCGGTCGCCCGAAGAAGAAGCCGAGGACCTCCGCTGATGCTCGATCTCGAACACTTCCTCACGGTCGGCGCCCTGCTCTTCGCGATGGGCTTGATGATCGCGCTCTCCAAGCGCAACGCCATCGGCGTCCTCATGGGCGTCGAGTTGATGCTCAACTCGGTCAACATCACGCTGCTGGCGTTTTCGCGGTTCGCCGAGAGCGACCGGCCAATCACGGGTCAGGTATTCGTGGCGTTTGTCGTGACGGTCGCAGCGGCGGAAGCGGCGGTCGCGCTGGCGCTCGCGGCGGCGGTGTACCGAAACCGCGACACCATCAACGTCGATGAGATCGGATTGCGGTCATAAGCGATGTGGGTTGAATTCATGTCCGTCCCCAATGGCTATGTGGCCGACACCTGGCGCGAGTTGTTCGCGGCCGAGGGGCTCTCGGTCCGCATCATCCCGACCATCGGCGTCGGCGAGACCGCGCCACCGGCCGAACCACGCACTCTCTATGTCCCTACGGGCAAGGCGCACGTCGCCCGGGAAATCCTGAGGAAGATCTAGCTATGCCATTCTTCCTCCAGGAAGCTCACACCGCGGTGCCCTCCACCGAAGAGTGGATGCTCTGGGCGATCCTCGCGAGTCCCCTCGTGGCCTGGGGGCTGATAGTCCTCTACCTCCGCAAACTCCCTGCCATTGCTGGCTACACAACCATCCTCGGGGTGGGAGTGGCGATGGTCCTCAGCTATGTGGCGCTGTTCCAGGCAATTGACGCCGACGGCGGCATCGTTATGCACACCCATGAATGGTTCACGGCGGGCTCGCTCCATGTGAACCTTGGCGTCCGCTTCGATGGGCTGACGGCGGCGATGCTGGTGGTCGTGACGACGGTCTCGTTCCTCGTCCAGGTTTACTCGCAGGGCTACATGGCCGGCGACCCGGGCTACGGTCGCTACTACGCTCACATGGCGCTCTTCACGACGGCGATGCTCGGGCTGGTACTGGCGGACAACCTGTTCATGCTCTTCATGTTCTGGGAGCTTGTCGGTCTTTCCAGCTACCTGCTCATTGGCTTCTGGTTCCACAAGCCCGCGGCGGCCGCTGCCGCCAAGAAGGCGTTCATCGTCACGCGTATTGGTGACCTTGGCCTCCTTGCCGCCCTGATCCTCATCTGGAATGAGGCAGGTACCTTCCAGATTGACGTCATCCAGCAGATGGCGACGAGTGGGGCGCTTTCCGATCGGGTGATCACGCTCTTCGCCCTGGGAGTGTTTGCGGGCGCTGCGGGTAAGTCAGCGCAGTTCCCGCTCCATGTCTGGCTGCCGGACGCGATGGAAGGTCCGACGCCGGTCTCTGCCCTCATCCATGCGGCAACCATGGTGGCGGCGGGCGTCTACCTCGTGGGCCGGTTCTTCCCGGTCTTCCACGCCTCCCAGGATGCAGCAGACACGGTGGCCTGGATCGGTGCCATTACGGCGCTTATCGCCGCGACCATCGCGGTCGTCCAGACCGACCTCAAGCGCGTACTGGCCTACTCCACGATCAGCCAGCTCGGCTACATGATGTTGGGCCTCGGTGTCTTCGGTTACGCCGGGGCGCTGTTCCACCTCTTCACCCACGCCTTCTTCAAGGCGCTTCTCTTCCTCGGCAGCGGTTCGGTCAACCACTCCACCAACACCTTCGACATGCGAAAGATGGGCGGCCTGCGCAAGGTCATGCCTATCACCTTCTGGACGTTCCTGATTGGTTCCCTCAGCCTGTCGGGCATCTTCCCCCTCGCCGGCTTCTGGTCGAAGGATGAGATCCTCCACAACTCCTGGTCAGAGAACGAAGCGCTCTGGGCCATTGGTTGGGCCGTGGCAGGGCTGACGGCCTTCTACATGTTCCGGGCCATCTTCCTGACCTTCTACGGCGAATACAAAGGGGGCGAGCCGGTCGACCACAACGACCCCGACAGCCACTTCCACGGCGACCCGGCGCATCCGCATGAGTCGCCGTGGGTCATGACGTTGCCCCTGGTCATCCTCGCGATTCCGGCCATCGGCGCGGGAATCTTCAATATGGCCGGGATCACCGACGGATTCTCCCATCTGGTCGAAGGGGCTATCCCCGCCATGGAGTTCGAGGTGGCCAAGTTCGACTGGTTCATCGCGATCTCGTCGACGCTGGTGGCACTCTTCGGAATTGGGATGGCGTGGGTCATCTATTACAAGAAGTACCTCGATGCCCGTGCCCTTCGCGAGGGTTTCTACCCTCTCTGGGCCATCTTCCAGCAGAAGTACTTCATGGATCGCCTCTACGAAGACTTCTTCGTGAAGTTCCTCTTCCAGCGCTGCTGGAACCGCCTCATCGAACTCATCGACACCTATGTGGTTGATGGCGCGGTGAACGGGAGCGGATGGGTGACCCGCCAGGCAAGCGATCGCCTCAGGGTGATCCAGACAGGACAATTGCAGCTGTACGGGGCCGGTGTCGCGGCCGGAGTCGTCGTCATTGTGGCCGTCATCTATACGGCGAACCCGTTGTAGGCCGCCATGGAACTGACGCTCATCATCTTCATACCCGCCGTTGTGGCCGCCTTCATCCTCCTGATGCCGAAGGAGATGGAAGGCTATGCCCGTTGGCTTGCGCTCGGCGCCTCGCTCGTGGTGCTGGTGTTGGCGGCGGCGCTGTTCGTGCAATTCGAAAACGGTGCATCGGGCTACCAGTTCGTTGTCCGTAAGACGTGGGTCGACGCGGGCTCGTTCCAGTTGAACTACGCCCTCGGCGTCGACGGGCTGTCGATGCCGCTTCTCGCCCTGACGGCCCTCCTGACGGTGGCCTCGATCCTGGTCTCATTCAGCGTCAAGGAACGTGAGCGGCTCTACTACGCCATGCTCCTGCTGCTCGCGACGTCGGTCTTCGGCGTCTTCGCAGCGCTCGACTTCCTCCTCTTCTTCCTCTTCTGGGAGCTGGAGCTGGCTCCCATGTTCCTGCTTATCGCGGTCTGGGGTTCGGGCCGGAAGGAATACGCGGCCACCAAGTTCGTGCTCTACACCATTGCCGGCTCAGCTCTGATGTTGATCGCGATCCTCACCATCTGCTTCAACGCCGGCACGTTCGACATTGAGACGCTGACCACGTCCGCGGAGTTGGGTGGTGCGGTGTTGCCGCTGCGGGTGGTGTTTGTCCTGCTTTTCCTGGGCTTTGCCGTGAAGCTGCCGATCATCCCGCTTCACACGTGGCTGCCCGATGCGCACACCAACGCGCCCACAGCCGTTTCCGTCATGCTTGCCGGCGTCCTTCTCAAGATGGGTGGTTACGGGATCATCCGGATGTGCGTCGGCATCCTGCCCGCGCAGGCGGACGACTTCTCGATCTGGATGGCGGCAATCGGCGCGGCGTCGGTCCTGTATGGGGCGTTTGTCACGCTGCGCCAGACGGATGTGAAGCGACTCATCGCCTACTCGTCCGTGAGCCACATGGGCCTCGTGCTGCTTGGAATCAGCGCGCTTGGTACCACCGGCATTGCCGGGGCCACCTACCAAATGCTCGCGCACGGCGTTATCACCGGCCTGCTCTTCGTCATGGTCGGCCTGATGTACGAACGCACGCATACGCGTGAAATCTCGAAACTCGGGGGCCTCGCCCGGCAGATGCCGCTGATCACCACTGGCATGGTCTTCGCCGGGTTCGCAAGCCTCGGATTGCCTGGGCTGGCTGGCTTCATTGCCGAGATCACGGTCTTCATTGGTACATTCGACCGCTACGAGTGGGCCGTGTTGGCTTCGATCTTTGGCGTCGTACTTTCCGCTGGCTACGTCCTCTGGCTGCTACAGCGTGTCGTCTTCGGCCCGGTGAAAGAAACCTGGAACGGCGTGACCGACCAGCACGAGTGGTGGGAGCACGGCGCCGTGGCAAGCCTGGCGATCTTCGTTGTGCTGCTTGGCGTCTGGCCGGCGCTGCTGATGGACATGATTAACCCGGCCATCGCCGGCGTTGTGGCGAGGGTGGGCCTGTGAACAGCCTCGATGTCCTGGGCCCGCAGCTGTCCGTCCTCGTCGGCGCCGGTGTCATCCTCGTAGTTGAGGCACTGTTTCCTCTCCAGCGGCGGCTGCTTCCCTACATCGCGCTCGTGTTCCTCGCGATTTCCGCGCTCTGGACGACCTCATGGGTTGGGCGCGACGACTACCAGACGATCTTCGACGGGACGTTCTCGCTCGATCAGTATTCGGTCTTCTTCTACTACGTCTTCGCCGGCGTCACGGCGGTCGTGGTTCTGGCATCAATCGACTGGGTCGAGAACGCCGGCCGCGGCGAGGCAGAGTACTACGCGCTCATCCTGACCGTCTGTGCGGGCCTGATGTTCCTTGCCGGTGCGCGGGACCTGATCACCATCTTCATCGCGCTCGAACTCTCGTCGATCCCGCAGTACGTGCTTGCCGGTTGGGGGAAGGACCAACGGTCGAGCGAGGCTGGCCTCAAGTACCTCCTCATTGGTGCGATCGCGTCGGCGACCCTCCTCTATGGCATGGCCCTGCTCTATGGCGTGAGCGGTAGCACGCTGTTGCCCGACATCGCAGCCTTCGTCGCTGCCGATGGCGACCACAACCGCTCCCTCCTCATCCTTGCGATCGTGATGATGATTGCCGGCTTCGGGTTCAAGATGGCTATCGTCCCCTTCCAGATGTGGGTGCCCGATGTGTACCAGGGAGCGCCGACGCCGGTAGCGGCCTTCCTCTCGGTGGGTTCCAAGGCGGCAGCGTTTGCAGTAGTGACGCGGTTCTTCTTTGAGGCGCTCGGCGCCGACTTCCTCAGCGACGACTGGTCGATGATGTTCGCCGTCCTGGCCGCGGTCTCGATGACGCTTGGCAACGTGATGGCCGTCTCCCAGACCGATATCAAGCGGATGCTCGGGTATTCGTCGATCGCCCAGGCCGGCAACTTCCTGATCGGCCTCGCTGCCATCGCGACTCCGGGAGACGAGTTCACTCTCGGGGCAAGCGCCGTCCTCCTTTTTGTGGCGGCGTACGCATTCACCAACCTCGGCGCATTCGTCTCGGTCATCGCCATCTCGCAGCGCATCGGCAGCGACCAGATCAAGGACTATGCGGGCATGTGGAAGCGATCGCCGGCGATCGCTCTCGCCCTGGCGGTCTGCCTGGTCTCGCTCACGGGCATCCCGCCAACGGCCGGTTTCTGGGCCAAGCTCTACATCTTCAACGCCGGCATCCGGGCCGATCTCGCCTGGCTGGTGATCATCGGCGTCCTGAACAGCGTCGTCGCCGGTTACTACTATCTCAGCGTGGTGCGTCAGATGTTCCTTGGCGAGGAGGGCGACGCAGTGGCGTTCCGGGTGCCGCCCGCTATCGCGGTCTCTCTGGCGGCGGCAACGGCCGGCGTGCTGGTCTTTGGGATCATTCCCGGACCCTTGATCGATGCTGCCCACAACGCGGCAGCCGTCTTCGCTCAGTGAGATGCCCGGTTACCGGGTAGGTATCGAATTCGAAGCAGACCCCGGCGATCTGGACAGCGGTGCAATTGAGGCCCTGGTGGAGCGCGTACTGGTCGCCGAGTCGGTGCCTGTGGAGTCCGGCGTCGGCATCCTCTTCACCACCGACGAAGGCATCCGTCACTACAATCGCGAGTTCCGGCAGATCGATGCGCCAACCGATGTTCTCTCGTTCGAACTGAACGTAGACGATGACTTCGCGAAGGACGATGCGGATGAGCTCGGCGACATCGTGATCTCCCTTGAGGCGGCGCGCCGGCAGGCGGTCGAACATGAGTGGAGTCTCCAGGAGGAGGTCGCCCATCTTGCGGTCCACGCGACGCTTCACCTCTGCGGTCACGACCACGAGGAGAGCGCCGTCGCCGAAGCCGCAATGCGGGCTCGCGAAGAGGAATTCCTCGGGCCGCTCGGCAACGTCCATTCCTGACCCTGCCGGATCGAAGGTTCGGTACATCTGTTCTATACTTGGCCCTACTTCCAGCTAGATTGAGGGATGATGCTCTACGGCAAGTGGCGGCCCAACACGTTCTCCGAAGTCAGCGGGCAGGACCACGTTGTCACCACCCTTCAGAACGCCCTGAAGCAGAACCAGGTGGCCCACGCCTACCTCTTCAGCGGGCCCAGGGGCACCGGAAAGACGACGACCGCCCGCCTGCTGGCCCGGGCCCTCAACTGCCAGTCCCCTGCCAACGGCGAGCCCTGCAACGTCTGCCCACCCTGCATCGCGATCGCGAACGGCAGCGCCATGGACCTGATCGAGATGGACGCGGCGAGCAATCGCGGGATCGATGACATCCGGGAATTGCGCGAACGCATTGCCTTTGCTCCAAGTGACCTCAAGTACAAGGTCTACCTCCTCGACGAGGTCCATATGTTGACCACGGGCGCCTTCAACGCGCTGCTGAAGACGCTGGAGGAGCCGCCGCCACACGCCTACTTCATCCTCGCGACGACCGAGTCGCATGAACTGCCGTCAACGATTGTGTCGCGCTGCCAGCGCTACGACTTCCGGAGGGTGCCGAACGAGGCAATCGTCGGCCGCCTGCAATTCATCGCGGAGCGGGAAGGATTCACGCTTGGCGACGAAGCGCTGGCGGCACTCGCGAAAGCCGCACGGGGTGGCCTCCGCGACGCCATCACGTTGATGGAGCAGGTCACATCCAGGTACGGGGCCAATCCAACCAATGACGAAGTGCTTGAGTCGCTAGGACTGGTCCGAGACGAACGCGCCCTGCGACTCGCGGACAGTATCGAAAGCGAAGAACTTGCCGATGCAATCGCCGTCGCTCGCGAAATCAGCGATGACGGCCTCGATATCGCCCTCTTCACACGGGAGCTGATCAACGAACTCCGTGAGCGCCAGTTGTCGGCTCTTCGCGATGGCGAGCAGTCTCGCGCTCGCGTTCTCACGGCGGCGATAGGCGAACTGGCCCGTGCCGACTTCCGGCTCGACCCCGCTAGCGCGGTGCCGCTTGAGGTGGCTCTTGCGCTGGCGATTCTCGGTGGTTCGCCCGTGGCCACGGCAGTCCCACAACCGGCAGCTGGTGGTGGGCAGGCGCCTACCGCCAACGGTGCTGCGCCGGCCCGGCGGCAGGGCCGTCAACCAGCAGAGGAAAGGCCGCTCAGCAAAGAGGAAAAGTTCCTTAAGGAACTGTACGACCGCTGTCGGATGACCAACATGAAAGCCGCGGCGTGGCTCAACGGCTCGTGCGAGGTCGTGTCAATTAGCGATGAGGAACTGGAACTCGGCTTCTACCGCAAGATCCACATGGAGAAGGTGGCAACCGAGAGCCGGACGCTTGTGGAGCAACAGGCAGAGGCCCTGCTTGGCCATGGCGTCCACCTCAAAGTCTCGTTGATCGACAATGAAGCGCGGAACGAACGGAAGCCGAAGAGCGGCCACCTTGCCGCAGCCGCCCGCGCGATGGGTGCAACGCCGGTGGAAAAGGAGAGCTAGATGGCTAAGAGCAGCGGCCGAAATCGCTTCATGCGGCGAGCACAAACTGGTGGTGGTATGCCACGACCCGGTGCCGGTGGGATGGGGAACAACCCCCTCGCGGCGGCCCAGGAGATGCTGGCGAAGGCTCAGCAAGACCTTGCCGAGGCACGGATCGAGGGCAGTGCCGGGGGCGGAGCGGTGCGCATCACCATGTCCGGCGACCAGAAGATCCTTGGCATCGCCATCGAGCCCGAAGTGGTAGACCCGGATGATGTGGAGATGCTCCAGGACCTGATCATGGCTGCGATCGGCGATGCCTCGGAGAAAGCGTCGGAACAGCAGGCTGAATCATTCGGCGCGATCACAGGCGGCCTCAACCTGCCCGGTCTCGGGCTCTCGTAGATTGATGCCCGGGTCGACATCGGGCACACCGGAGCCAATCACCCGCCTGATCGAACTCTTTCACCGGCTGCCGGGCATTGGACCGAAATCCGCGCAGCGGCTCGCCTATCACGTCTTGCGTTCCCCCGACCGCGAGGCTCAAGCGTTGGCCGCGGCGATTGCCGATGTGAAGAGCCGGATCAGCTATTGCTCGATCTGTTTCAATTTCACGGAGTCAGATCCCTGCGGCTATTGCGGCGACGAACACCGCGACCGCACTACGGTTTGCGTCGTCGAAGAACCCCTCGACATCGTTGCGATTGAACGCACCGGCTATCGCGGCCTCTACCATGTCCTGCACGGCGTCCTGAACCCGATGGAGGGTCGGGGCCCGGACGACATCCGAATTCGGGAACTGCAAGGACGTGTCGAAGCGGACGGACTGGCCGAAGTGATCATGGCGATGGACCCCAGCCTCGAAGGCGAAGCGACGGCGATGTACGTACAGCGCCTGCTTGCGGGCACCGGCGCGCGCGTGACCCGGTTGGCGAGAGGATTGCCCTCCGGCGCCGACCTCGAATACACCGACGACGTGACGCTCGCCCGTGCGTTTGAGGGGCGCCAGGAAATCTCGCAGTGAGCACGCGCCCCCGGGTGTTCCGAGCGGAAGGGATAGTCCTCCGTCGCCGGAACATCGGCGAAGCGGACAGCATCTTCATTGTGCTTGGCACTGATGGGCGCCGGTTCGAAGCCGTGGCCCGGGGTGTGCGCAAGACTCATAGCCGGATGCGTGGCCACCTCGAGCCGTTGACGCACGGACGGTTCCTCGTTGCCGCGGGCAAATCGCTCGACATCTTCACCCAGGTGGAGACGGTCAATGCGTTCCGGGCGGTGCGCGAAGACCTCGATCGCAGCTCAGCAGCGATGTATTGCTGCGAGTTGTCCGAACGGTTCACTGTCGAAGGCGAGGGAAGCCCCGGCCTCTTCGCCCTCCTGCGCGCCTCGCTGGAAGAGCTATGCGAACGGCCGTCGCCGCTGGTGCTCCGCTACTTCGAGCTGCACGTGTTGACGTTGACCGGCTTCGAACTGCAACTCGGCGCGTGTGCCATCTGCGGCAACCGCCTTGCGGAGGAAGCCACGCTCTTTGCGCCGGAGGCGGGCGGCCTGGTCTGCCGGGGATGCCGCCACGAAGCGGGCGCCGGCAAGCTGGTCGGGGTCCCGGCGATCAAGATGCTTCGCTTCGCACGGACCGCCAATGTGGCCCAATTCTGCGACATCGATGCGGCAGGGGAAGTGCTCGGCGAACTTGAATCCGCCCTGGGAGAGGCGATCGTATATCAGTTGGACCGCCGTCCGATTACGCGGAAGTTCGTCGATGACGTGGCAGCGCTCCGGCGGCAGGCGACTCTGGCGGTCGATTCGCGCTAACATAGGCGCACCGCCATAACCACGGAATAGAGGCCCTATGCCCGTATACGAGTACTACTGCGAACCCTGCAACGGCGTTTTCGAAGAGCTTCGCCCCATTCGCGAAGCCAGCGAGGCCGTTCCCTGTCCACAGTGCTATAAGGATGCCAACCGGATCATGCCGACGTCGTTCTCGGCGTTTACGTTTCGTGACGGCTACCCGCGTCGAATTCCCGACGATGGCACCTTCTACCACCTCGGCAAGAAAGTCCGGTCCCGGATTACCCATGGCAAGCCGAATGAGCATCCGGAAATCAACAAGCCCCGGCCCAAGCCACGCAAGACGCGCGGCGAGCGGTCGATGATCAATGACATGATCGAGGCTTCGCAAAAGGGCGAGCTTGCCGATTCGATGGGGAACTGGGTGAAGCCCGGCGAGGTCAAGCAGACCTATGAGTCTGGCCAGCGGATGAAGAAGGCAACGCCGAAGTACGGATTGGCGAGCCGGAAGGACTAGCTCCGCCGGCTGAGCACGTACTCGCCGAGTTCGACCATCGTTTCCTTGGCCGCGCATGGTGGCAACGGTGCAATGGCTTCGTTCGCGCGCCGAACATAATCGCGTGCCATCTCGAGCGAGACATCCAGCACTTCGGTGTCGAGCACGCGGTCAATTGCCGCTTTCAGGTGCTTTTCGCGGTCGCGCTTGGCCTGGAAGAAGCGCTTGATCGGGTTGTCTTTCGGGTAGCGCTCAAGAAGGAGGAGGCCCGGGAGGGTGATCGTGCCTTCGAGGAGGTCGCTGCCGACCGGCTTTCCCATTTCCTCTTCGTCGCCGTTGAAGTCGAGCACGTCGTCGACGATCTGGAAGGCCATGCCAAGGCTGTAGCCGTAGACCCGCATCGCTTCTACTGTGCCGTCATCGCAGCCCGCGAGGCTGGCGCCGCCTTCGGTCGCGGTGGCAAAGAGGGCGGCGGTCTTGCCTCCAATGCGCCAGAGGTAGTTCTGGATGTCCTTGCCCATGTCGAAAGCGGCCGCGTCCTGGTCGAGTTCGCCACTGGTCATCTTCATGAGCGCGAGGGCGAAGAGCCGTGTCACGTGAAGGCTGCCCGTGCGGGTCACCATCTCCGCTGCGTTGGCAAACATGTAGTCGCCGAGGAGCACCGTCAGGGCGTTGTCGAAGACAGAGTTGGCCGTCGGCCGTCCCCTGCGGCTGAGAGCGCCATCAACGACGTCGTCATGGACAAGGCTGGCTGTGTGGAGCAGTTCGATGGCCGTTCCCAGTGGCACCAGCCGGTTGAGGTCGTAGTTGCCGAACGCACCGGCGAGGAGGACGAGAGCCGGGCGCATGCGCTTTCCCTTGCCCTGAAGGGCGTGGTCGAGCATGCGTTTCAGGGCCGAGATTTCGGTGGACTTCGTGGACTCGAGAAGGTCCTCGACGAGGATGAGGTCCTCGGCGACGGGGCCGTAGAGTTGCTTCAGTTGGAGCTGTGTCACCGTCGCGACTCCTCGAGGACCGCGGCCTTTGCAAACACACGCCGCGCATTCGCGGTCGTGGCGGCGGCGGCTTCGCCGAACGATACCCCTTTTGCTTCTGCTACTCCCTGCACGGCGGCCGAGATATATGCAGGCTCGTTGCGCTGACCCCGGTGTGATTGGGGCGGAAGGTAGGGGGCGTCGGTCTCGACGACGAGCGATTCAATTGGCAGGGCAGCCACGACTGTCCGCAAGGCATCGTTGTTGGGATACGTGATGGTGCAGGGGACGGAGATCACGTAGCCGGCGGCGACGTACGCCTCCGCCAGATGGAGCGAACCCGCGAAGCAATGCATCACACCGGGGGCAATGTCCGGGCGTTGTTGCGCCAGGGCGCGCGCATGCCGCTGCAGCGGCTCGAGCGCCGCATCCTCCGCTGCCCGCGTGTGCACCGACACGGGCAGTCCCACGCGCCGGGCAATCTCGAGTTGTGCTTCGAGTGCGTGATGCTGTACGTCACGTGGTGACAGGTCACGATAGAAATCGAGGCCGATCTCGCCGATTGCGATGCAGCGTGGGTGGCGTGCTGCACGTTCAATCTTCGTGAGAAGCGCATCGTCGATGGTATCGGCGTCGTGGGGGTGGACGCCCGCTCCGGCATAGACCGATTGGTGCCGTTCTGCCAGTCCGAGCGCCTGGTCGATGGATTCGTCGTCGTAGCCGCAGACCAGCATCTTTTCGACGCCGGCTGCGACTGCGAGGGCGACGATGTCGTCTGCCTCGCCGCCGAACTTGCGGTCCTGGAGATGGCAATGGGTGTCGAAGAGCGGGGAGGGCATCAAGCGGGCTCGAGGTCCAGTTTCTTGTAGAGGGCCTGCGCCTCGCCGAGCCGGTGGCCAGCCTCCAGCGGGACAAACCGCCAGCCCTGGCTCTCGATCGTGCCTTCGAGCCCCAGCGACTCGTGGAGCCGGGCGGTGGAGAACGGCAGTACCGGGTGGAGGAGAACCTTCAGCCCGTTGATGACGCTGACCGCTGTCGCCAGAGTCTGGGCGGCATGGGGCAAGTCTTCCTTGACCGCCTTCCATGGCGCCCGATCGTCGAGGTAGCGGTTGGTTGCCTGCGCTAGCCGAAGCGCGTCCTGGAGCGCGGCACGGAACTGGCACGCCCCGATTCGCTCGCCGACCGTCTCGAAGGCAGCGGACGCAGCGGCAAGGATTTCGTCGGATTCGGGGGCGAGGGCGCCGCTTTCGGGCACAACACCGTCGAAGTTGCGGTGAAGCATGCTGATCACGCGGTTCGCCAGGTTACCCCAGGTCGCGATGAGGACCTCGTTGTTCACGCGCATCATCTCGTCTTCGCGAAACTCCGAGTCGCTGGTCTCGGGCATCACCTGGGTGAGGTAGAAGCGCACGAGGTCCGGGTCGTAGACGTCGAGGAGGTCGAGCACCCAGTTCCCGGTGCCTTTCGACTTGCTCTGTTTCTGACCGCTGGCGAAGTTGACATACTGGTTCGCCGGTACGTCGTAGGGGAGGTTCAAGCCGCCGTAGCCGGAGAGCATGGCCGGCCAGATGATCGTGTGGAAGGGGATATTGTCTTTGCCGATGAAGTAGTAGGAGCGCGTCTCGGGATTCTCCCAGAACGGCCGCCAGGCCTCCGGGTCGCCAGAGCGCTGGGCCCACTCACGAGAGGCCGAAAGGTAGCCGATCACTGCGTCGAACCAGACATAAATACGCTTGGTCTCGTAGCCTTCTACCGGCACCGGGACGCCCCAGGCGATATCACGCGTGATCGCGCGATCCTTCAGGCCCTCATTAAGGACGCCGAGCGTGAAGTTGCGGACATTGAGGCGCCAGTGATGCTGCTCCTCCACCCACGCCTTGAGGGTGGCTTCGAGCGCCGTGAGTTTGAGGAAGAAGTGTTCCGTTTCCCGCAGGGTGGGCGCCGAACCCGAGATCGTGCTGACGGGAGAGATGAGTTCCGTGGCATCGAGCTGCTTGCCGCAGTTGTCGCACTGGTCGCCGCGCGCCTCTTCGTAGCCACAGTGGGGGCAAGTTCCCTGGACGTAGCGGTCCGGGAGAAAGCGATCGGCCTGGGCGTCGTACAGCTGCTCCTGGGTCTCCGTGTAGAGGTAGCCCTGCTCCAGCAAGCGAAGGAAGACTTCCTGCGTCGTGGCGTAGTGGTTGTCCGTGAGCGTTGTCGTGTAGAGGTCGAAGGAGATCCCGAGTCGGTCCCAGACTTCTTCTATCTTCGGGTGGTAGCGGTCGACGATGTCCCGCGGGCTAACGCCCTCGCGGTCGGCGGTGACAGTGATGGGCGTTCCGTGGCTGTCGGAGCCGGAGACCATGAGAACTTCGTTGCCGAGCAGCCGGTGGTAGCGGGCGAAAATGTCGGCGGGCAGGTAGGCGCCTGCGGCCTGGCCAACGTGCAGGTAGTAGTTGGCATAAGGCCATGCCACACAGACCAGGATCCGTTCGGACAAGGCTGAAGATCTCTCCAGTACGGTTCACGGAAGCTTACCACAGGGCCCTTTGTTGGCCTGTCAGGAAGCTCTCATTCCCAGAGCCCGTAGGCCTCGTCGCGGGTGCAACCATATCGCCTCGCGGCCTCCGCGGCAGCCTGGGACCGCTTAGCCCCGGCACGACGCATTTCGGCCATGTAGTCGGCGATGTCGGCGTCCGCAGTGGCCGTACGCGGTGGTGATTCGATCACAATGACGCATTCCCCGCGGGTGCTGGCGAAACGCTCGGCAAGCGTCGACGCTCGCCCGCGCACGTGTTCTTCGTGGATCTTGCTGATCTCGCGGGAGACGAGCACGAGCGGGTTGGCCAGCGATACGGCGATGATGTTTAACGTTTCGGCAAGGCGTTTCGGCGATTCGAAGACGACGAGCGTTGAGGCCGTCGAAGCCGCCTCCACCAATCGTTCGGCCGCCGGCCCGCGTTTGCGCGGAAGGAAGCCGAGAAAGTGGACGTCACTGCCGTCGAACCCGGAGGCGGCCACCGCGGTGACCACGGCGGATGGTCCGGGCACGGAAATCACCGGTATCCCGTCCTCGTGGGCTGCGGCAACCACCCTCGCACCGGGATCGGCGATGGCCGGCGTCCCGGCTTCGCTGACGATGCCCACAGCCCGGTCGCGGGCGGCCGCCAGGAGTTCGGGGATGCGTTCGGAGGTGTTGTGCTCAGTCAGGCTGACGAGGCGCGGTGCCCGGCCCTCCTTGAGCAAGCGACGCGTCGTGCGTGTGTCTTCGCAGGCCAAGACGTCGACGTTCGCCAGTAGGAATGCCGCCCTTGGGGAAAGATCGCCGAGGTTTCCGATGGGCGTGGCGATGACGTAAAGGCCGGGCACGGGGGCTGTCTGTGCGCTATCACACATAACCGAAACGTCTATTCGAAGATCTGTTGACCGCTGGAAAGAGCAAAACCTACACTCAGTTGCATCCTGAACGCGCGACCTTGTGTTCGTGCACCCGGAACGCAATCCCTTGATAACGTCCAGTTCGAATCGATCGGCCGGCCCCAACGAAGCGGGGTTCGGTCGGCCTGCGGTATCCCGAAGGAGGCCAGCATGACCGCTCCCCAGTTTAAGCAACTCCGCCGTGCATACGGGTTCGATGAGGTTGCCATCGTACCTGGCGACGTCACCATCAATCCGGAACTCGTTGAACTGGGGCTCGATATCGGGCCCCATCATTTTGATATCCCGGTTATGGCTTCGGCCATGGATGCCGTCGTCGACCCGTCGTTCGCAATAGCGATGCACAAGGCCGGCGGCCTCGCGGCCCTCAACCTCGAGGGCGTCTGGACTCGCTACGACGACCCCAGCTCCATCCTCGAAGAAGTCGCCGCTGCGAATACAGAGGAAGCCACCGCCATCCTTCAGCATGCCTACCAGCAACCGCTCCGCGACGACCTCGTTGCGAGCCGGATCAAGGAGATCAAGGCGGGTGGCTCCGTCGCAGCGGTCTCGATCACACCGATGAACACGAAGCGGTTTGCGCCGATCGTCCAGGAAGCCGGCGCCGACATCCTGGTCGTCCAGAGCACCGTGACAACCGCCCGCCACGAGTCCAACAGCATCGAAGGCCTCCAGTTTGAAAAGCTGTTTGAGGACGTCACAATCCCGGTGGTCGTCGGGAACACGGTGGGCTTCAATGCCACGCTCGAGATCATGCGCACGGGCGTTGCCGGCGTTCTCGTGGGTGTTGGCCCCGGCGCTGCCTGCACCAGCCGCGAGGTACTCGGTATCGGTGTTCCCCAGGTAACGGCGACAATAGATTGCGCCGCCGCCCGTGAGCAGTACTTCCGCGAGTCGGGCCGCTATGTCCCGATTATCACCGACGGCGGTATCCGCACCGGCGGTGATGTCTGCAAATGCATCGCGGCCGGCGCCGATGCAGTCATGATGGGCTCGCCATTCGCGGCCACAACGGAAGCGCCCGGGCGTGGGTACCACTGGGGCATGGCGACGCCGCACGCAAACCTGCCACGCGGCACCCGCGTAACCGTCGGCGTTCGGACCACGCTCCAGAAGACGCTGTTTGGGCCGACGAGCCGGACCGATGGCACCGAGAACCTCGTTGGCGCCCTCCGGACGGCAATGGGGATGTGCGGTGCCCACACTGTCTCCGAGTTCCAGAAGGCGGAGATGGTCATCGCCCCCGCAATCAAGACAGAGGGAAAGATCTACCAGTTTGCGCAGGCTGATAGCTAGGGCGACGCTCTTCGCGTTCCTTGGTAGCTGGGCCGTCCTGCATGCGCTTCCCGCGAGTGCTCAGGACGGCTGCGCGCCGTTGACCGAAGCGACCCTCCGCCGAGACGTTGAACAGGCATCCGTCGTTGTGGTGGCGACGGTAGCGGACGGCCCGGACGACGGAAGTGTCGTCGTCGTGCCGCGAGCGGTACTACAAGGGTACGGCCGAGGCGCGCTCCTTCTTGCTTCGACTAGCTTCGGCCGAACCTTCGTGCGGGCCCGCCACGCTCATGGCCGGTAGCAGGATGTTGCTTCTCCTCGGAAGCCGTGACGACCAGCTTGCCTGGCCCGATGCTTCCCGGGCGTTTGTCCTCGCCGACGGCATGGCCACCAGCGGAGGCCCGAACGGCTGGCAGGTTGCGGAGCCAGCGCTCGAGCAAGATATCCAGGACCTCACCGGACAGGCCTCGGTGCCGGTGGAAGCCGGTGACGAAGGTGAGCAGATCGATTGGTTGGGTACGGTGTTACCGGTGACCGTAGCGCTTCTCATCGTCTTTGCGATTGGCCTCGTACTGATGCGCACCTGGCATCGCATCGACCCTTCCTAGCGCACAAGCGATTCAAGCAGCTCGGCCAGGGGTTCTTCGGACTCATCGAGATGATGGCTGGCCGCGTCGCGGGCGTAGGCGTCAGCACCGGGCATGGCGTAGCCATGGGGCGTCCAGGCGAGCATCGGAGCATCGTTCACGCTGTCACCAACCGCGACTATCTCCGTCCGATCGATGTCGAGCTCACTGCAAACGACTTCGAGCGCGGTGGCCTTGTTCGCCGTCGGTGACACTGCGACGGTCACCTCGGGAAAGTCGAGCACGTGGGCGCTCTCCCCGTGAAGCTTCACGAGATGCCGATGAATCTGATTTGCCCGGTCCGCGGAACTGATGATTCCGACCCCGGTGGGGACCACGCCGCTGTGTTCGGGCCGGTCAAGGTATTCAGGGACGATGCCCGAGAGCTGGCCATAGATATCCGACTGACGCGTCTGGCGGCTCGCCAGGTAGCGGAGAGGATTGAACCATTCGTACGGGAGTTCGAGCTCGCGGCCATAGTCGACGATCTCCAGCGCTACATCGCGCGCGAGCGGTACCTCGTGGATCATCGAGCCATCGGGGGCATGAACACTGCAGCCTTGCTGGCAGATCAACGGCGTATCGAGATGGAGATGACGATGGACGGCGGCTGTTCCGGGATACATCCGGCCGGAGGCGAGGACCACGCCGATTCCGGCATCCGCGAGACCGCGGATGGCTTCGGTGCATCGGGGCGAGGGCAACGAGTTGCCGTTTCGGATAACTGTCCCGTCGATATCGAGGGCGACGAGGCGAATCACGGCCGGACATCCCAACGACAGGAGACGACACGCTCGTTGCCGGCGAGGTCGCGATGGACATCGATATCAGTTCCACCGGCGTCGTTCATCATCCGGGCAAGTTCAGGCACCTGGAATGGGTCGCATTCGAGGGCGAGCAGGCCGGGGTGGAGGCGGCGCCCGCAATCATCGACGATCCTGCGGATGAGAGTCAGGCCATCGGGGCCGCCGTCTAGCGCTGTTCGTGGTTCCCACTCGCGCACTTCCGGGTCGAGGGTCGCGATGATCTCCCGGGGAATGTAGGGAAGGTTCGCCACGAGGACATCCGCGCGACTGATGGCGGTAGCGAGGTCGGAGCGCACCAATCCGACATCTGCCCCGAGCTGGTCGGCGTTGCGTCGCGCCAGGCTCAGCGCTGCAGCAGATGACTCGATGCCAACCGTGGGTCCGCCATCGGTGCGGGCGAGAGCCACGGAGGTGGCAATGCAGCCGCTGCCCGTGCCGACGTCTACGACGAGCGCCCCGGGGTGGGAGCGCGTTGCCTGGACGGCCATGTCGACGAGCAATTCCGATTCCTGGCGTGGGACAAGGGCGCCCCGGTCGATAGCGAACTCGTGGCCGTAGAACTCGCGAGTACGCGTGATATAGGCCAGAGGTTCCCTGGCGAGTCGGCGGTCACCTAGCGCGGGAAGCGCCGTCAGGTCCCCCGGTTGCCCTGCGTAGAACTGTTCGCGGGTCAGGCCGGTTGCGGTTCGGACGAGGACTTCGGCTTCGAGTTCTGGATGGTCGATGTTCGCGGCAGCGAGCCGGCAGGCGAGGGCGCGAGCGGCCTCGCGGGGTGTCACGCCACGCTTTCCTGGAGCCGTTCGGCTTCGTCTGCGGCGGCCACGGCGTCAATGATGTCGTCGATATTGCCGTCGAGGCGGTCGGCGACGTTATGCACGGTGAGGCCGACGCGGTGGTCGGTGATCCGGTCCTGGGGAAAATTGTAGGTGCGGATCTTCTCGCTGCGGTCACCGGACCCGACCTGCGAGCGGCGCTCCGCGCTCGTCTCCTGCTCCTGCTTCTGCGTCTCCGCGTCGAACAGGCGGGAACGGAGAACGGTCATCGCCTTGGTGCGATTCTTGAACTGAGACCGTTCGTCCTGGCAGACAACGACGATCCCGGTCGGGATGTGCGTGAGCCGGACGGCCGTTGCGACTTTGTTGACGTTTTGGCCGCCGGCGCCTGAGGAATGGAAGATGTCGACGCGCAGGTCTTTCTCCTCGACCTCGATGTCGACCTCTTCCGCTTCCGGAAGGACAGCAACAGTTGCCGTGGAGGTATGGATCCGGCCCTGGGTTTCCGTCTCCGGCACTCGCTGCACGCGATGGACACCGCTCTCGAACTTCAGCCGCGAATAGGCCGCCTGGCCCCGTACTTCAAAGACGATTTCCTTGAAGCCGCCTTTTTCGGATTCGGAGATGTTCATGATCTCTGTCTTCCAGCCATGGCGTTCGGCGTAGCGGCTGTACATGCGGTAGAGGTTCGCGGCGAACAGAGCGGCCTCTTCGCCGCCGGTTCCGGCGCGGATCTCGGTAATTACGTTGCGAACGTCCCGCGGGTCCTTCGGCAGCAGTTCGCGAAGGATCCGGGCATCGAGCTTTTCCAATGCCTTTGTAGCCGCAGACGCCTCAGTCTCGGCCATCTCACGCATTTCCGCGTCGTCCTCACCGAGGAGTTCCTGCGCATCGGCAAGGCGCGACTCGGCGGCCTCGTAGGCGTCAAGTAGCTCAACGATGGTCGAGAGTTCCGCTCGCTCGCGAACCAGCACGGTACTGCGCTCGAAATCGGCGGCGACATCGGGCTCGCCCATCTGACGGGTAAGGTCGTCGAAGCGCGTTCGGAGCCGTTTCAGCTGTTCACGTATTGTGTCGTCCATAGGAGTTGCGGCTACCGGGGCGAAGGCCGAGCAGCGACTTTCAAGTATATCACCCGGCTGTACGCGGACCCCGGCGGAGCAACTCGTCGACCTCGTCGCGAGCGACGGCCACCTGCCCTCCCTCGCCCTCCATGGCTTTCAGGAGAACGGTGCCGGCGGCAAGTTCGTCTTCGCCAATAATGGCCGTGTAGCGCGCTTCAGCGCTGTTGGCGCTGCGCATCTGCGACTTCATCGAACGTCCGCTTTCGCCAACCCCAACCCGGTGGCCCCGCTGTCGCAATACGCTTGCGAGGCGCACGGCCTCGAGGTCGGTCCCTTCACCGCGGTGGACGATGTAGAGATCGGTCTTGCGATCTTCCATCGGCAACGTTTCGCATCGCTCCATCTCGATGAGCATGCGCTCGATGCCGCTCCCGAAGCCAATAGCGGGCGTAGCGGGCCCGCCCAGGATTTCCATCAGACCGTCATAGCGGCCACCACCACCCACCGTGCCCTGGGCACGTTCGTCGTGCGCGGGGACGATCTCGAAGACCGTGCGGTTGTAGTAGTCGAGGCCGCGAACCAGGAGCGGGTCGATGCGGTAGGGGATGCCCACCGCCTTGAGAAAGCCCTGCAGCGCGTCGTGATGCGCCGCCGCTTCGGGGCTCAGCTGGTCGATGAGTTTCGGCGCCTGGAGCTTCAATTCGAGGTCGCGGTCGTCCTTGCTATCGAGCAGCCGGAGTGGATTGCGCTCGAATCGCCTTTGACTGTCTTCAGAGAGGCGACCGAGATGTGGACGGTAGTACTCCTTCAGTCGCTCGACGTAGGCTCGTCGCGGCTCCGGATCGTCGATAGATCCGAGGCGGACCTCGAGTCCTTCGACCCCGAGTTTTTCGAACAGCCGCCAGAGGACTTCGATGACCTCCGCATCGACCACCGGATCACTGGAGCCGATGACCTCGCAGTCGAACTGCGTGTGCTGACGGTACCGCCCTTTCTGGGGACGGTCGTAGCGAAACATCGGGTGCGTGGTGTAGAGCCGAACGGGCTGGGGCCAGCTGGCCATTCCGTGCTCGAGATACGCCCGGCAGATAGCCGGTGTGCCCTCCGGCGTAAGGGCGAGGCGCTCGCCCCCGCGGTCGTCGAAGACATACATCTCCTTTTCGACGATGTCGGTGGTGTCGCCGCTGCCCTTTTCGAAGAGGCCGGCGGGCTCAAAGACAGGCGTGTCGATCCGTCGGTAGCCGAAGGCGTGCGTGACTTCGTCGATGGCGGCGTGAACCGAGCGCCAGCCCGGCTGCGCCTCAGGGAGCACATCTTGCGTCCCGCGGGGCGCCTGGAACCTTGAATTACTCATGGGGATAGTTCGAGTCCAACGTACTGCGTGTTAGGATAATTCTTCACCCCCGGCAGGCAAGGAACACTACGAGCAGTCCTCAGAGCCTCTCCGACCCGGCCCTGGACAACGAGGGCATAGACGCGATTCTCGATCGCGCGGGCACATACCTGCCTGTTGAACGGCTGGACATCATTCGGAAGGCTTACGAATTTGCGGCCGAGTGCCACGGGGGACAGACCCGTCTATCGGGCGAACCATTCATCACCCATCCAATTGCGGTGACGCTGGCGGTCACCGAACTGGAGTTGGACCACCACGCCGTGGCGGCCGCATTGCTCCATGACGTCCAGGAAGACTGCGGCATCGAAAACGCCGTCATCGCCGAACGATTTGGCGACGATGTGGCCAAATTGGTGGATGGCCTGACGAAACTGGACAAGATGCCCATTCGCATCGGCGAGAACACGCAAGCGGCGATGGGCACGATGCAGGCCCAGAACCTCCGCAAAATGTTCCTTGCCATGGCGGAGGACATTCGGGTCGTCCTGATTAAACTCTGCGACCGCCTCCATAACATGCGGACCCTCGACGCGCTTCGGCCCGACAAGCAGCGCCGGATCGCCCTTGAAACGCAGGAAATCTTCGCACCCCTGGCCAACCGGCTGGGGGTGTGGCACATCAAGTGGGAGCTGGAAGACCTCGCCTTTCGCTACCTGGAACCGGAACGGTATCGCGAAGTAGCGGCCCTGCTGGCGTCCAAGCGTGGTGAACGCGAGGCGTTCATCCAGGAAGCGACCCAGACGCTTTCCCAGCGCCTGGAGGTGGCCGGAATCCGGGCCGAGGTCACGGGGCGCGCGAAACACATCTTCAGCATCTACCAGAAGATGCAGCGCTACGCCGACCAGAACAAGTCGTACGACCAGATCTACGATCTCTCCGCCGTCCGCGTGTTCGTCGATAGCGTCGCCGAGTGCTACCACGCCCTTGGCATCGTGCATTCGGTCTGGCGCCCGATACCGGGCCAGTTCGACGACTACGTGGCGAACCCGAAGGACAGCCTGTACCAGTCGTTGCACACGACAGTGTTCGCCACCGGTGGTCGTCCCCTGGAGATCCAGATCCGGACGCACGAGATGCACCGGATGGCCGAGTACGGTGTGGCCGCACACTGGCGTTACAAAGAAGGAAGCTCTCCGCGCGAAAAGGACGAGGAGCGCATCGCCTGGCTGCGTCAGCTCCTGGAGTGGCAGCGCGACATGGCCGGCGCCGAGGAATTCGTCGAATCCGTTAAGACCGACATCTTCGATGACCAGGTGTTCGTCTACACGCCGAAGGGTGATGTCCTCGACCTGCCCGCCGCGGCCACCCCGCTCGACTTCGCCTACCGGATCCACACCAACCTCGGGCATCAGACCGTCGGGGCGAAGGTGAATGGCCGGATGGTCTCGCTGAACACGCCGCTGCGGAACGGGGATGTCGTTGACATCTTGCGTTCGCGCACGAGCAAGGGCCCGTCACGCGACTGGCTCAACTCCAATCTTGGCTACGTCCGGACCACCCAGGCGAAGCAGAAGATCCGCCACTGGTACCGCCGGCAAGAGCGCGACGACAATATCGAGCGCGGAACGCAGATCCTCGAAGCCGAGATGCGCCGCCTGGCCATGGACATCGGCAACTATCGCACGGACATCCTCAACCTCTACAACTACCAGGCATGGGACGATTTCCTGGCCGCAATTGGCTACGGCGAAATCGGCACGGAGTCGCTCGCACGACGTATCGGCGGGCTTGTCCAGGAACGCGAACCCGTCGATCCCGTTATCGCAGCACCTGAGCGGCAGGGGACGACTCACGGCGACAGTGGTCTGACCGTCCTCGGCGTCGGCAACCTGCTGACGACTATTGCCCGGTGTTGCAATCCTCTCCCAGGAGACCAGATCGTCGGCTACGTGACGCGTGCTCGCGGCGTCACCGTGCATCGCGCTGATTGTCATAACGTTCTTAACGAATCGGACCGCGAGCGTCTCGTTGAGGTGTCGTGGGGGGCGCCCTCGCGTCGCTATCCCGTCAACATTCGCATTGAGGCCTGGGACCGCGTTGGCCTTCTACGCGACATCACGAACGTGGTGTCGGAAGAGCATGTGAACATGCTGGGCGTGCGGACGAACGAGACGCGGGAAGGGACCGTGAGCATCGTGGCCACGCTCGAGACGTCTGGGCTTGAACAGCTCGCCCGGCTCCTTTCGCGAATCGAAATAGTCCGGGGTGTGCGCTCCGTCGAGCGCGTTATCGACTCATCTGGGCCGTCGAAAAAGGGTTCCGCGCCCGTGCCTTTGCGGCGGAAACGCGGCTAGCAGCCGGAACAGAAGGCCGCATCGACCTGCGGCGGGTGCTGGTCGTCCCAACCGCCGGCGTGCGCTCGCCAATGGCATCGAGACCCACCTGGATTGCCAGACACAGGGCGAGACCGACGAGCGTCAGCTGAAATAGTACCGTCGCGATGTCCATAGCAGTACATCCGTTCTAATCTGGTAAAGGGAACGGTAGCCGATGGCCGCTCGCGGCGTCAACACATATGTTCTAAAATGCGTCATCCGCTGTCGCTCCGCTCGATACCGGGGAGTTTATGATTGCGCCGCAGGAGGCCGAATCTCATGACCATGCCCAAACCTCCGTCCGCGAACGCACTTGAGTTCGGACGCCACTATGCGGAGTCGCTCCAACGTTGGTCCGAACTCTTTGCCGCCGCATCCGCCCTTGTGCAGTCGAACGTAGCGATGGGCGAGGCCTACGCCTCGGCGGCTGGAGAATTTGAGCAGTGGATGCAGAGCATGGCCAAGGGTCCCGCCGCCTGGATGGGACCCGACGCGATGTCTCGTTGGACCGAGATGTTTGGATCCGCCTTCACTCCCGGGACGCGCAAGGACTGATGGCGTTGGTGGGTCCCGGCCCGTGCTAGCGACGGTCTCCAGTGCTGCCCTTGTCGGGCTCGATGGCGAACTTGTCGACGTCGAGGTCGATATTTCCCGGGCAGAACGGCCGATCATGTCGGTCGTGGGCCTCCCGGACACAGCCGTCCAGGAGTCGCGTGAACGTGTCCGGGCAGCGATCCGCAACAGCGGCCTTACCTGGCCGATCAATAGCCGCATCATCGTGAACCTCGCCCCGGCGGATCTTCGTAAGGAAGGGCCCGCCTTCGATTTGCCGATTGCTGTCGCTATGCTCGCGGCGAGCGGCCAGGTTGTTGCGGATCTCAGCGATTGTGTCGTCGTCGGCGAACTCTCACTGGATGGCAACGTTCGCCCGATCCATGGCGTACTGCCGGTCGTGGCGCTGGCGCAGCGGATGGGGAAGCATCGGGCCTTCGTCCCCGAAGCAAACGCCAGGGAGGGCGCCCTGGTGAGCGGCATCGAGGTCATCGGCGTCGAAAGCCTGGCAGCCATCGCTTCGCACCTGCTTGGCGCCACACCGATTCCGCCGACGCCCGGCGGGGGGTCGCCCGAGACTCCGGAGCTCTACAAGGGCACGGACTTCGCCGATATCGTCGGCCAAGAGCACGTGAAGCGAGCGCTGGAGGTGGCCGCGGCCGGGGGCCACAACGTGATCATGCGGGGTCCGCCCGGCAGCGGAAAAACGCTGCTCGCCCGCGCCATGCCCTCCATCCTGCCCCCGATGACCACCGACGACGCCCTCGACGTCACGCGCATCTACAGCGTCGCCGGGCTCCTCCCACCCGGTGCCGGGCTTCTCGGGACGCGCCCATTCAGGGCGCCGCACCACACCATTTCCCACGCCGGCCTCGTTGGCGGCGGCACAATGCCTCGGCCGGGTGAGATCACCCTCTGCCACCGCGGCGTCTTGTTCTTGGATGAACTGCCCGAATTCGGCCCGCAGGTGCTGGAAGTGCTGCGCCAGCCCCTCGAGGATCGCGTAGTGACGATCAGCCGGGCGAGGATGTCCGTGACCTTTCCCGCAAACTTCACGCTGATCGCCGCCATGAACCCGTGCCCGTGCGGCTACTACGGCGACCCATCCCACGATTGCACATGCTCGCCGCAAACGGTTGGGCGCTACCAGCGGCGGATTTCCGGGCCGTTGCTCGACCGCATCGACCTGTTCGCCGACGTGCCGCGGGTAGACTTCGAGAAGCTGGCCGCCGGTACGAGGGCAGAACCCTCCGCGGCCGTTGCGGAACGCGTGCGAAGGGCACGAGACAGGCAGCGTGAACGATTCGCCGAGTCTGCCGCCGGCACGATTGTGAATTCAGAGATGACGCCCGCTGAGGTGCGCGACCTCGCCCAACTGCGGATGTCGGAGACTGCATCCTCGTTGCTCAAGGTGGCGGTCGAACGGCTGAGCCTCTCGGCCCGGGCATTCCACCGGACGTTGAAACTCGCGCGCACGATTGCGGACCTCGCGGAAAGCGAGGGGATCGAGCAGGCCCACGTCGCTGAGGCGATCCAGTACCGGGAGCGCGTGGAGTAGGGGCGCATGCGAGTGCTGCTTGTGGCATGCTTGCCGCCTCATGACGAACCAGCCCGCTACTCTCCCATCTCGAGCCGACGTTGCCATCATCGGCGGCGGTATCGCCGGGTGCGCGACCGCCTACTACCTCACCAGTCGCGGGCTCTCCGTCGTCCTCGTCGACAAGGGTGAGGTTGGATACGAGCAGTCGACGCGGAATTGGGGGTGGGTGCACCAGCAGGTTCGCTATCCTCACCTCATCCCGGTTGCGATGCGTTCAGTGGAGATCTGGAAGGGACTCGAAGAAACGCTGGCAACAGCCCTCGAGTGGCGGCAGGGCGGCAACCTCAGCCTCGCCTACGACCAGGCTGATCTGACCGAGTTCGAAGAGATCGCGCGAGACGCGCGCGAGCAGGGACTTGGCGCCAGCGTCATTGGCCGCGACGCGGTCCAGGAACACGCCCCGGGGATTGCAGGTGCCTATCTGGGTGCCTTACACGTCGAGGGTGATGGGCAGGCCAATCCCCATCTCGTCACTGCGGCATTTGCCCGGGCTGCCCGGGAAGCCGGTGCGACGATTGTGGAGAACTGTGCCGCAACGGACATCGACACGGCCGGTGGCCGCGTCGTGGGGGCCACAACCGAACTGGGCGAGATCCGCGCAGATACCGTGCTGGTCGCCGGTGGCGCGTGGACGGCTCGTCTGCTCCGCGGGCTCGACCTCAAGTTGCCCCAGCGATCGGTGCGCTCGACGGTCGTTCGGACGAAGCCTCTGCCACAGGTATCGGCGGTCACCGCGTGGGGTGACCACTTCACCTTCCGGCAGGACATCGAGGGCCGGTTCGTCCTCGCCGGGGGTGCGTCGTCGGTCTACGATGTGGACCTCGACGCGCTCAGAGACATCCGCCAGTTCGCCCCGCTGGCCTGGCGCAACCGCAAGTGGGTGCAACTCCGTGCCGGCGGCCGCCTCTATCGCGACCTCCTGTCGCTCGTGCCGAAGAGCGGGGAGCGCAACGAGTTTTGGCAGCGCCGGCGACGTGTGGATCCGAAGCCGCTCGGCAAGACCGCGCGACATACGCTGACCCAGTTCCGCCGGGCCTTCCCGTCCCTACCGGTCCCGGAGGTTGAGTCGACCTGGGCCGGCTACATCGACAGCACACCCGACCAGGCGCCGGTGATTGGGCCTGTCCCCGGGATCGATGGCCTCCATGTCCTCACCGGCCTTTCCGGCCATGGCTTTGCCCTGGGGCCGGCAGCCGCGGAGATGCAGGCCGATTTCATCACGGGCACCGAGCCACGTGTCGATGCCAGGGCCTTTCGCTTCTCGCGCTTCGCCGAACACGACCTCGCTTCGGTGCGGCCGTACCGCCGCTAAGCCACCCCGAGCATCGCCGGCACATCGACCACCGAATCAATCAGGTGGAAGGGGATGCCGCGGATCGCGCCAACGTGCGAGTGGTGGAACTTCCCGGTGCGGACAAGGACGGGGATAAGCCCTGAACCGGCTGCACCGCGGATGTCGTTTTCGACATCGTCGCCCACCATGAGCACTTCGTGAGCCGGGACGCCCAGTTGGGCCACCGCCTGCTTGAAGAACAACGGAGACGGTTTCCCGCAGACGAGCGCCTTCGTTCCGGTCGCCGCTTCAAGTGCCGTTACGAACGCGCCGGCGTCGAGTTCTAGCCCGCGCGCCGTCTGCCAGCTGAGTCCCCGCTGCATGGCGACGAGCGCCGCCCCGTTTGCGATGGCCCGGTAGGCATCGTTCATGCATTCGTAGGAGAGATGCCGGTTGTCGCTATCGTCGTGCGGGCCACCAATGACAACCACAGCTGCCTCTAGCGGGTCCATCGTGAGGTGGATACCGTCGAAGTCCTCCCGCGTCTTGCTGTCGGCATAGAGAAGGCATGGCGCCTCGGGGTAATGCTGTTGAAGGTAGCGGAGCGTCGCTGCCGGGGCGGAGAAAAGCCGTGCCGGATCGGTGTCGATCCCGAGGGTCTCCATCCGGGCGAGCACCGCGCTGCGCGGGCGGGTCATGTTGGTAATGAATGCATACGGCACGTTCGCCGAGTCCAGCTTCAGGATGGCTTCACGGGCGCCTGGAATAGCCTCGCCCGAGACCATGAGTACGCCGTCGATATCGAAAAGGACCGCCCGCGCTCGGGTGGCCCCCTGCTTGACCGCTAGCCGGTCCGCAAGTTGCGTCACGTTCGTTCGCCCCCCGGTGTGGGCCCTCGACATGGCCCGATTACCACACGACCGTAGAAGGTCTATATGACGGGGAGATTTCCGCGACGTTAGCGCTTCGTTTCCGCTACCACGAATTGGTGAAGGCAGATGATGGTACCCCCGACAGGACTCGAACCTGTGCCTTCGGCTCCGGAGGCCGACACTCTATCCGCTGAGCTACGGGGGCAGCCCGAAAATGGTAGCGCGAAGCGCCAGAGCGCGCACGATACGGGGGCACGGAGGCAGCACCATGGATCTACAACTGACCGGGAAGAAGGCCGTCGTTACCGGGGGCAGTCGCGGAATTGGCAAAGCGATAGCCTGGGAACTGGCACGCGAAGGCTGCGATGTGGCGATTGTGGCGCGAAACATTGAAGCGCTTCGGGAAGCGGCCACCGAGATTTCCCACGACACGGGCCGGACGATCGTCCCGATCATCGCCGACACCACGGATACGGCTTCGGTGCAGGGGATGGCCGACCGCGCCGTCAGCGCCCTCGGGCAGGTCGACATCCTGGTCAACAACGCCGCCCAACCCGGTGGCGGCGGTGGGAATCCACCGATCGAGGGCGTGTTGGATGATGCGTTCCACGCCGAAATGAACACGAAGGTACTGGGCTATCTTCGATGCGTCCGCGCCCTGGTACCGCACATGAAGGGGCTTGGCTGGGGCCGTGTGATCAACATCAGTGGCCTGGCCGCGCGGCAGTCCGGCAACGTGGTCGGCAGCATGCGGAATGTGGCCGTGGCGGCAATGACGAAGAACCTCGCTGACGAGCTTGGCCCGTCGGGTATCAACGTGACGGTTGTCCACCCCGGCCTCACGTGGACCGAGCGCATGCCCGGGTTGCTGGCAGCCCAGGCGGAACGGCGTGGCGAAGCGGTCGAAGAAGCACAGCAACGGATGGCCGGGGCGAACTCGGTCAATCGCATCATCGATGCCGCCGACATAGCGTCGATCGTCGCCTTCCTGGCTTCGCCGCGCTCGGTGGCGATCAACGGCGACGCAATCGCCGCCGGGGGCGGCGTGGGCCGCGCAATCCACTACTAGCCGCGGGTACTGCTGCGGCCTACTTCGCCGGTGCGGCCGAGAGGAACTCATCGACAGCAGCGTTCCACTCTTTCGCCGCTTCCCAGTAGACGTTGTGGGGCGCTTCAGGGATTGCGACGTAACCGGAATGCGGCAACAGGCCGTGGAGCCGCTTGGCATTCGGTACCAGCGGGTCGATGGCGCCGACGATCACGAGCATCGGTGAGGTCACCTTTTTGACCGTTTCCCCGATCTTTTCGGTCTCTGCAAGCGTCTTAGGATTGCGGGGCCGGGGGTTGCGCATGTACTCCAGCCGGGTCGCAGTCGAGCGGATGCGGAGGTAGCGCTCATACATCTCAGGCCGCTCCTTGCGCAGTCGGTCGGTCAGGCTTTCGCCGATTGGGAGGAAGAGCGTCTCGTGGTCAAGCGGTGCGATGGTGCGAAATGCGACTGCCCCGGGCTCGGCCACGCCCATTCCAGAGACCACAAGGGCACGGGCGTCGCCCGGGTGCCTCGCTGCCCAGCGCAGGATAGTTGCTCCACCCATCGAGTTCCCCGCGAGGACCGGCTGGCTGATGCCCATCGCCGCAAGGAACGCCTCAAGCTCGTCCGTCCGGTCCGGCTCGTCCACATCCCGCGGGGAATTGGCGGAGTGGCCATGGTTCACGCTGTCGTAGGCGTACACATGGTAGCGACCGGCGAAGTAGTCGAACTGCTGCCACCACGCCTCACCGCAGGAACTCATCCCGTGGAGAAAGACCATGGGCGGCCCGCTGCCAGCCTCCGTGTAGTACGTGTCGATGCCGTTGAGGTTCGTCCAGGACATTCCACTCTCACCTGCAGAAGAAGTGGGGGAAGCCTACCAGACCAAGCCGTCGGAACTACGCTCCGTACAGCTTTGCGGCCTCCACTTCCAGGGCGCGTTGTTCTGCCTCGGTCATCGGCTCATAAGACCGGGCAGTCTGGACGTTGGCGACTACTCGGTCCGGATGGCTCGCTCCCGGGATAGCGACTGCGACGTGGGGGTCAGAGAAGACATAACGCAAGAGGTTGTGCGGTGTCACGTTGCCGGCGCCGCCGTCGCGGAGACGGCCGCGAATGACGCTCGTACGACCGGATCCGCCCAGGGGGCGCATGACAATGACGCCGACATCGCGCTCATGTGCATGGGCGATGAGCTCGCGCGATTCGGGGTAGAAGGCAGAGTACTCCAGCATGATGGTGTCGAACTCGCCCGAGTCAATGCATTCGCGGGCAACCTCGAGGTCGTGGCAGGACACCCCGATGAAGTGGATGAGACCGCGGTACCGTGCTGTCTTCAGTCCATCGAGTGCACCACCCTCTGCCGAGACCTCGCGCCATGCCTCGGGCGTGGTCACATCATGCAACTGGTACAGCTCGATCGACGGAAGCCCCAGCGTCCGTAGCGAAGCGTCGACATCGTACTGCGCCTTGTTCGCGTCCCGCGCGAACGTCTTGCTCCCGATGACGACACCCTCGGCCCCACCAGCACGGACTAGCTCGCCAAGAAGGAACTCGCTCCCCGCATACTCACGTGCCGTATCGATGAAGCGGATGCCGCCCTGGACAGCCGCCTCCACGGTCTCCCGCCGCTCCGGCGAATTCGGAGTATCCATCGCCCCGAGCCCCAGCTCCGGAACGACAAGGCCCGTTCTTCCAAGGCGTCGGGTGAGAAGGTTGGCCATGGGTTCATGATCTCAGATGGGGCTTTCGATGTGAACGAACTGCAGTGCGCTAAGGCGCGGGTTGGCGTTTGCTTTTCAGATCGCCAGGGTATGTAGGTTGTCGGGTCTTGATTGGGCCGGTCACCTTGAGTCCACCACTTTGCACGAAACGCCTGGCCATCCAGCTGGACTTCGTCGCCGGCGACGTAAACCTGCTCTCCGCTCCAGTTTGGCCGTTGTCCGTCGATGGTCGGCCGCTCTTCCTCGACTGCTTCGCGATCGCTCTCGAGCACAGGGCCCAGATAGCGCCAGGGCGTATCCCACACGTCTTTCACGGGAGCGTCAGGCTGATCTCCCTGGGTCCACCATTTGGCTTCGTACACGCGTCCCTGCCACACGATCTTCGCGCCTGTTCGTAGGCCTTGGCAGTGCGCCAGAGCGGGTAGGGGCTCGTCCGAGGGTCGTCGCGTGCTGGTATGGCTGTCTCCCCCTGCTGCACTTCGGTCTCTATCCCTTCTATGTGTTCGCGAGAATTAGGCGCCCCCAATGAAAAGGCGGTCGAGAATTCCGAGGGCGCCTGACTGATGCTGCTACAGGTATTGGACACGCGGACATCGTCCGTCGCCGCCCCACATGCGATGTCCCTATTTGCTGACCAGAACGACAGGCGCCCCAGTCCCACGCTTGCCGCGAACTCGACAAGCGAGCGGGCGTCCGCCGGACGAAACACATCGGATTGGACGTCATTCTGGCTAATCATCGGTGTCGCACCGATCCGGGACCACAGCTCGCCCGGGAGCAGCGGCTCGCCAGCTCGTTGGTACGCACCGTCGAGCTGTTGGAACGTAGCTTGGAGTGCCGCAACGTTCGCCTCATGCATCGACATGGACGTTTCGCGAGATCCTCCATAGTCCATGGTCATGATGTTGACACCGGCGATCTCGACCTCTGCGGCAAGCGCATCGTCGAGCAGTGTCATCGACGGCCCGGTTAGTCCCTGAGGGGTCACCGGCATGGTGAACCACACGGCGAGGCCAGGATTGTCATGTTGCAACTGGGCGATGGCGGCGCTTCTGCGCTCGTTGGCCGAGGCGTCGCTCTGGGCCATCCCTTCCACATCGAAATCAATCGCACGCAGCGAGTAGCGGTCAATGACCTGCTGGTACGCGGCCTTGAGTGCGTCTTCGTCCTGACATGCGACGGCTAATTCGTCATTGAACGCGCCGCCAAAGGATACGATTGCGTCGCCCCCTCTTTCGCGGAGACGCACGATACGTCGGTCAAGGTAGAAGGCTCTGGCGGCAGCGTCGAGGCTGTAATAGGTGCCCCAACTCGGCTGACATGGATCGACAGGGTCGGCCACTACAAATGCCAGAACGACGTCGAGCGCTGGTTGCTCGGCCGGGTCTTCGAAATGCAATGTCGGCGTAAGGGTGACGTCGACGTATGGCGCGACCCACGTCTTCGTCGCACTCGAATCAGACTGCGCGAGAACTGAAAGAATCCATATCGCCGCAGTGGCTACGCCTGCCGAGACCATGACGACGAGAAGTGCGAGATGAGGTAGAGAGAGACGGTCACCGGACTTGCGATTCATGCGTCTGTCCCTGCGCGAAGCCGACGCGAGTCAGCCGAACTGGGTGCGTCCGTGCGGACGGAGGGCCGGGACTGCGCAAGTGCTCCGACCTCCGCGCGGCTCACGAATCGATAGTCCGCCGCCAGGGCCACTGCCAGCGGCCCACTCGGATCGATCTCTTCTGGAACGGCACTCCCGACATAGAGAACAGAGGCCAATGCGGCACCGTTGGGCAGGAGTGGGCGCCCGCCGAGGGCGATAGACAAAGCTCCGTGCGTTCACGGCCAGATAGACGACCAGTGGCCCGATGCCAATGAAGAGGAGCACCGCGTACAGGGTCATGAAGAAGTTGACGCTTGCAAAAGCACCATGGACGTAGGGTGGAGATTGAAATCGATAGTTAAGGCTCGCATCGACCACACGACGAGGAAGACAGGCAGTGTGAGAAAGGCGATGGGTGCGACGGTGCGATTCTGCACTTAGGAGTGCGGGCGAATGCCATCTTTTGTCCGCCGATGGCCTGGGCGACCGACTGAATAGTTCCCGCAAGATTGACTGGCGAGAGAATCAAATTGAATCCGTAGACGCGGAGCACGTGCATACAGCGATAGCCGATTCGCTTGAGATCGCTCGCCATCGCCCAGAAATAGGCGATGCAGTAACTACAGCGAAGCGGCTGAACAACGCGCCGTCGAAGGGGTAGAACAGCAGGATGAGTAATCCAAGGATGCCCATGAGATCGACGCGAGGTAGTTGAAGCGAAGAAAGAGTTCCTCGCGGGATACTTTGCGGCCTCGCTCCGGGCCCTTCCGCCAGAGGCGGAGCAACTAGGTAGAATGACGAGACCACCGTTCGCCAGCGCTGCCTTTGGATCACCAATGCGCCGAAGTCTGGCGGTGTCGCCTGTAGCTCAGCTTTCCGGATAGTTGTAGAGGCTCCAACCTTTGCTCTCAGGTCGATGCTCGACTGTACTCTGATCTACTGTGCGATCCTTGATGAAGCGGCGAATGGTGAATCCTGCTTCGTCTTCCTGTTCTTCTAGATCCTCAAGGGCGCGTTTGCGAATGACTGCATTGGCGCGCAGAATGTTGCTTCGCTGGCTGTAGAGGCCCTGGTGGACGATGTGCTGAATGTCGGTGGTTGCTCCGGCGATGCGCTCGATGCGCGAAGCAGGATTGGGGTAGGCGGAGTATGGGGTTTGGACCACCGCTACATTCGAGTTCTCAGATTGCTCCATGAAGTAGACGAGCCGGAGGCAGTATTCGGGAAGTAGCACGCTATCCGCATCCAGGGTCAGCACGTAGTCGCTGTCGGAGACGGCGAAGTCTGCATGTTGGTTGCCAGCGGATACGAGCACCTGTCCGCCCGGCGAATCCACGACCGCGAAACTGCCACCCATCAGGCCGAGATAGCTATTGAGATTCATGGCCTTGTTTGACTCGTGCGAGAGCGACGCAAACAGCTTGCGTTCGGAAGCTAGAGACGTCCGCCTGGAAAATGCGGACAAGCCGCGTGTAGAGCTGATGGACTCGCCTTCGGCTGACTTGGTTGTCGTGGCTCTGGGCGGCTGGCGGAGGGCATAGGCGGTCAACTGCAAGTCGTCGCCATGAGGCTGAAGAATTAGCTAGCGAAGAATTCGTCGACGTGGTCGACCCGGGGCGTTTGGTCCTGCTCTCGCCGGAACCAAAGGGCCGCCCGGTCGTACTGAGCCGCAAGCGCGGTCAGGGTCGGTCGATCAGCAAAGACCGCTGAGGTGGTCTGATGTTCGAATTCGTCGAGTGCACGCTCGAAATCGGTTTGGGCGGCGTGGAGCAACGTAGCTATTTCCCCCGGAAGCGCACGCGCCGACCGAGCTGCCTGGCCTGTTCCCCGGATTCCGGCGAGGGCGGATCGTCGATGAGAAGCACTACTCGCAGATTCGGGTATTCTTGGAGAGCCGCCGACAGCAGCGTCTCACGGATTACGCGATCGTCCTCTCGGTACGACGGCACGAGCACGGTGAGCGTTGGCACGGACTCATCGAAGAAGTTGTCGATCGTGCTTCGTGGGACGCGTCGATGCGTACGAATCCGGCTGAAATAACCAATTCTGGCGAGCAGGTAGGCGATAGCGGACATCGTGAGGAGCGTCACAAGCGCCACGTAGACTGCGGTTTCCAGGAGAGAACGGGCCGAGATAGTTGAATCCAAAATTCGTGTGGACTGCTCGACCAGATAGGCAAGCCAGGCGCCGATCGTAAGGAACAACGCGAACCGCGCTGCACCCGCGGTGGTGCGGCCGGGGCGTTCCGGCACCACCCGACTCCTCGCGTTGGACGCAGCCCATTGTTCATGCAGAACGCCCTGGACATCGCTGAAAGAGATCTCGCGAGCCTCGGTGGCTATCGTTTTGTGTCGGGAAAATGGATTGGGTATTGGCAATATGCACCTCTCCGCAATGTGCAGATGGCCAAGCCATACGAGCCCCGGACCGCGAACGAAGTTCGTTCCGGTGGCCTTCCGGCGACTCGACTCGACCGTGTTAACTCAGTGAATGGTGAGTGAACTTAGTTCAGTCACGTTATGGGGAGGAACGCTGAGGGACAAGGGATTTCCCCTAGGGGCGACGTATGAATCTCGTTGGAGTTCGAAGACGACGGGCCGCACATTGCAACCGGTCGGTCTGGGCGAGGAAACCACGCTTCCCGAAATGCGTTCTCCACGGGCACTCGACCCTGGCTCGGGAGTAACGGAAGGGTTTGGGCCATCGCCGTTTCCCGGCTCCGTTGTTGTCCCCAAAACCTAACGTAATTCCTATACGATTCCTTGACCGCACGCAGTACAGTCCGGGTCTCAGCCGCTTGCCGTGAGGTGTACCTATGAAGTCTGTCCGTCGTGCCCGCCTTTCCAGCCTGGTATTGATGCTCGCAGGCGTTCTCTGTTTCGTAGCAGCAGCCGGCTGGAACTCGTCCCGTGTCGCGGCGGAGTCGCCCGACACCGCCGATGGCGGTCTTTCGGGCGCTTCCGCCGTCGAGGATCCAAGCGGCATCGTGGTCCAGTACCAACCGGGAACGTCCGAGGCTGCCATCGCCGAACTCGAAGCGTCCCTCGGGATCAGCTCGGATGCGCTCGACGCCACGGATGGGCTGAGGGTTCTTGCGCTCGATGACCCGGCCGACCTTTCTAACGTGCTCGCGGCGCTGCAACAGAGCGGCCTCGTGGCTCAGGTGGCTCCCGACCGGATTGCGACTGCGTTCGAAGTTCCAAACGACCCCGGCTATCCCGTCCAGTGGGACCTTCACGGGGAAGCCGGCGGGATCAACGCGGAGGCAGCGTGGGACCTTGCTACGAATCGTGGTGCAGGGGTCGTTGTCGCCGTCATCGACACGGGCGTGGCGTACGAATCGAACACGCGCCCAGGAATCTTCGGCACGTCAACGTTTGCTCCGGCGCCCGACCTTGCCGGCGTTCCGATTGTGTCGCCCTGGAACTACATCGCCGGCGATGCCCAACCGGACGATGACCATGGCCACGGCACGCACGTGGCCGGCACCATTCTCGAGCAGACGAACAATGGGCAGGGCGCTGCGGGCATAGCGAACGGCGCAAGCCTGATGCCGATCAAGATTCTCGATTTCAGCGGGCAAGGAAACGGCTCCGACATCGTTGATGCGATCTACTACGCCGTTGACCACGGTGCGAACGTCATCAACATGAGTCTCGGATTCCCGGACACTGGCACACCTGATGCCTCCGGGCAGTATTGCACCGAGATCCTCGGGCTTGGCCCGGCACTCGACTACGCGGATGCGCACGGTGTCACCGTCGTGGCCGCGGCGGGCAACGAAGGGGCGCCCACTGTCTCCTGCCCCGCGGCCTACCCGACCGTTATTGCCGTCGGCGCCACCCGGTATGACGGTTTAGTTACCTCATATTCGAACACCGGTGCAACCCTCGACGTTACCGCTCCCGGTGGGGACCCGAACGTTGACCAAAACGGCGACGGCGTTGTTGATGGCATCACCCAGGAGACGTATTGCCTCGACGGCGTCTACCTCCTGTTCACGGGCAATTACACGCAGTTTTGCAACAAGATCTTCGAGGGCACATCCATGGCCTCGCCGCATGTGGCGGGTGTCGCGGCGTTGCTCCTCGGAGAGTCGCCGGGGCTGAGCCCCGCCCAGGTTCGGTACTACCTCGAGACGACCGCCCGCGATGAAGGGGCACCAGGCTGGGATCCGCAATACGGCGCGGGCCTGATAGATGCCGCTGCCGCAGTCGCCCTCGTCCAGGGAACGGACCCTCCGGTGTTCACTCCGACGCCGACTCCAAGCGTGTCTCCAACGCCGTTCCCAACGGCGACGCCGACTGCCACTCCGGTCCCGCCGCCCGCGGCTCCGACGAACCTGACAGCGGATCTCACCGGCGTGACGACGGTCAAGCTCACCTGGACCGACAACGCCGACAACGAGCAGTACTACAGCATTGAGCGTTCGACGGACGGCGTGAACTACAGCCAGGTTGCCCTGGTGCTGGCCGATACAACGAGCTGGACCAACTACGTGTTGGCGGCCGGGACGCAGTTCTCGTTCCGCGTGCGCGCCAAGACCGGGTCGCTCTACAGCGCCTACTCGAACGTTGTCACCGCGACGACCGGCGATGCGCCTGCCGCGCCCTCCGACCTGCACGTCACGTCCACGACCGAATCGTCCGTTTCACTGGGCTGGACCGACAATTCCAGCAACGAACAGTTCTTCATTGTCGAGCGTTCCATTGACGATAGCTCATGGTCGACGGTGGCCTACGTTGGCTCCAACACGACCTCCTGGACGAACTCGGGGCTCGCAGCTTCCACTACCTACCAGTACCGTGTCCGCGCGAATATCTCCAACCTCTATTCGCCATACTCGAACTCGGTAAGCGCGTCGACTGCAGCTGAACCTCCTCCGCCGGCCGCTCCTTCAAATCTCGTCGTCACCGCGCAGGGTCCTGATGTAGCTCGCCTCGATTGGTCAGACAACTCAACGGATGAGCAGTACTTCCGCGTTGAACGGTCAACGGATGGCATCACGTACACCCAGGTCGCCTTGCTACTCGCAAACACCACCTCCTGGACCAACTACGGACTTGCGCCGTCAACCACCTACTTCTACCGGGTGCGAGCGTCGGCTGCATCGCGTTATTCGGGCTACTCGAACTCAGTGAGCGTGACCACGGCGGGCCCGCCTAACGCTCCGAGCAACCTCGTCGCCGTCGCCCTTTCGCCCACGTCGGTACGCCTCACGTGGACCGACAACTCGAGCGACGAACAGTACTTCAGGATCGAGCGCTCGCTGGATGGCGTCAGCTATTCGCAGGCGGGCATCCTGCTTGCAAACAACACTTCATGGACGGACTACAGCCTCCATGCTGCAACCACCTACACCTACCGTGTCAGGGCGAGTGCGGGAAGTGCCTACTCCACCTATACCTCTCCCGCCACGGTTACCACGTTCGGGCCACCCGCCGCGCCAACGGGGCTGCAAGCGACGGTCCTCGGCTCCACGTCGATCCGGCTGGACTGGACGGACAATGCAACGACGGAGCAGAACTACTATGTGGAGCGCTCGCTTGACGGGACCTCGTTCACACAGGTGGCCCAGCTTTCGGCAAACTCCGTGACGTGGACGAGCACCCTTCTGACCGCCGAGACAACGTATTGGTACCGGGTCCGCGCGGGACTCAGTGGCATCTACTCCACGTACAGCAACACCGTCAGCGCGACGACCGACGAATCCTCCAATGTGTCGGTTGTTCTCGTGGCAGCGGCCGTCGATTCGGGAAAGATCAGCCTGAGCTGGAACGACAACGTCGATGGCGAACAGTTCTGGTGGATCGAGCGTTCGACCAACGGAACCAACTTCTCCGTTATCTCGCTTCAGTCCGCCAACACAACGTCCTGGAGCAACGGGTCGCTGAGCGCGAACACGCAGTACTGGTACCGCGTCCGGTCCAGCACCTCGGGTGTCTACGATGCTTACTCGAACTTGGCCACAGCGATCACCCTGCCGCCGCCCACGGCCCCGAGTGACCTCACGTTGACCCCGATCGGTACAACGGCCGTGAAACTCGCGTGGCAGGACAATTCCTCCAATGAGCAGTATTTCCGGTTGGAGCGATCCACGGACGGTGTCAATTTCTCGCAGGCGGGTATCGTCCTCGCGAATACGACATCGTGGACGTTCTACGGGCTGACCCCAGGTACAACCTACTGGTATCGCGTTCGAGCGATGGCTGGCAGTGCAGTCTCGGACCCGTCGAACGTTGCGAGCATTACCATCGCCGGGCCCTGATGGCCTGACTGCGGTGCGCCCGGCCAGGCGGTTGATGCGAGGCTCTCGGAGCCGATCACGTCGTTTCTCTCCGCGTCGCGCATAATCGAGGACATGGAGCACGAACTTCGGCCGGTATTCGACCCAACGTCCGTGGCGGTGGTCGGAGCGAGTGAACGGGAGGGTTCGCTCGGCCGGGTGGTAATGCAGAACATCGTGGAAGGCGGGTTCAGTGGCCCACTCTTCGCCGTGAATCCGCACTACGAGCGTGTCTTCGATACTCCCTGTGTTGCGTCCATGGCTCAGCTGCCGCAGCCCGTGGACCTGGCCGTCGTTGTGACACCGGCGTCTTCGGTCCCGGGCGTGATCGAAGATGCCGGCGCGAGCGGTGTACGGGCGGCCGTCGTGCTCTCAGCCGGGTTCAGTGAGGCTGGCGACGAAGGTCGGAAACTGGAAGCAGCGATGCTCGCCAGTGCGCGCAAGCACCACCTTCGGCTGATCGGGCCGAACTGCGTCGGTATCTTGCGCCCGCGGGCCAAACTCAACGCAACCTTCAGCTACCAGAATGCGAACCCGGGCCGGCTCGCGTTGCTCTCCCAGTCGGGGGCGATCTGTACCGCCATCCTCGATTGGGCGCCGGCCCACAACATTGGATTCTCGTCCGTCGTCTCGATGGGCATAGCGGCGGACATCGGGTTTGGCGAAGCGTTGGACTTCCTGGCATCTGATAGCGAAACCGACGCGATCCTCCTGTACATCGAGGGCATTCGCGACTCCCAGAGCTTCATGAGTGGGTTGCGAGCGGCCGCGCGGGTGAAGCCGGTTATCGCGGTGAAAGCGGGCCGTCACAGCGGCGGGGCAAAGGCAGCGGCGTCGCATACGGGATCCATCGTTGGCACCGACGATGTCTTCGATGCTGCCCTTCGGCGGGCCGGGGTGGTCCGCGTGTTGGAGCTCGACCAGCTGTTTTCGGTCGCGCAGATACTTTCGTCCAACAAATCAGTGCGAGGTGATCGCCTCGCGATTGTGACTAATGCCGGGGGCCCCGGCGTGCTCGCGGCGGACCGGGCGAGCGATGTCGGAATTCCACTTGCGGACCTCGCGCCCCAAACCATGCAATCGCTAGGAGAAGTACTCCCGCCGCATTGGTCGCGAGGGAATCCCGTTGACGTCCTGGGCGACGCGCCGCCGAGCCGCTACGAAGCGGCCATCCGCGCTGTTGCCGCCGACCCGGGAGTCGACGGCATCCTCGTCATGTTCACACCCCAGGCCATCACGGCACCGGAACTCATTGCCGAACAGGTTGTTTCGATGTCGCCTGAACTCAACAAGGTGCTTCTCTCCTCCTGGCTGGGCGAACAACAGGTGGGGCCGGCCAGGGCCATCCTCGAACGCGGCGGTATTCCCCATTTCGCGACTCCGGAGGCGGCTGTCGAAGCGTTCGCCGCGGTCGCCAGCTATCGCCGCAACCAGGAATTGCTTCGCCAGACACCGGGACCCGTGGCTGGCCTGAGGGTCCGCGACCTCGACCGTGCAAGGTCGATCGTGACGAGTGCTGTGGCGGCGGGCCAGTCGGAGTTGGGATCGGTCGAGGCCCGGGAGCTGCTTGAGGCATACGGGGTCCCGGTGGTTCGCGCTGTTCGAGCCGAGAGTGCCGCGCGCGCCGTCGCCATCGCCGATGAGGCCGGCTACCCGGTGGCGATGAAAATCGATTCGCCCGACATTTCACACAAGACCGATGTCGGTGGTGTCAGCCTCGACCTCGCGAACGCCGGCGAAGTCGGGGCGGAATTCGCTGCCATGCTCGCCCGGGTCGGGCAGCGGGCGCCATACGCTTCCGTCAACGGCGTGACCATTGAGCCGATGCATACCCCCGTGCACGGGCGCGAGCTTCTTGCGGGCGCTATGCGCGATGTTGCGTTTGGGGCAGCGGTTGTTTTCGGCGCTGGCGGCACGCTGGTCGAACTCCTCCGAGACCGTGCCATTGCCCTGCCGCCACTGAACGAAGTGATTGTGCGCGACCTTGTCGACCAGACACGCGCGGCACAGCTCCTGGGGCCGCTTCGTGGTAATCCACCTGCCGATAGAAAGGCAGTCGAGGCAGTGCTCCTCGCCATTTCCCAGCTCGTGTGCGACTTCCCTGAAGTCATCGAACTCGATATCAATCCTCTCGTCGCGAACGAACACGGAGTGATGGCCGTCGATGCCAGGGTTGCGATTCGACCGGTGCCGACTGGATCGGGCAAGTTCGATCACCTTGCCATTGAGCCGTACCCGGAGGAGCTGAGATCGGAAGAGACGTTGCCCGATGGCAGCAGGGTGACAGTGCGCCCGATACGGCCTGAGGACGCCGACGCCGAACAGACCTTCGTCCGTACGCTGTCTATGCGCTCGCGCACGTTCCGATTCCGGAATGGGCTGCGCGAACTGACGCCCGAAATGCTCGTGCGCTTCACCCAGATCGACTACAGGCGGGAAATGGCACTGGTCGCGGTGGGCGAACATGATGAACAGTTGGGCGTAGCGCGATACGTCGTCGCACCGGACCAGGTATCGGCCGAGTTCGCCATAGTGGTCAGCGACCAGCTGCAAGGAAAGGGCCTCGGTACGTTGCTGCTTCGACGCCTCTGTGAGATCGCCCATCAACGGGACCTCGCCCGGATATTCGGAGAAGTGCTGCGGCAGAACAGTCCAATGTTGGACCTGGCGCAGCAGCAGGGCTTTACCAGCATCCCCATGGTCGACGATCCGACGGTCATCCTGGTCGAGAAGGATCTGCGAGATCGGTAGGGCTGAGTTAGCGCGCCGAGCCGTGCATGGTCTCCGCTACATAACGACCAGTGCGACTCAATGAACGCGAGTCTGTCACTCACCCTTCGCTTCGTTCGCGTACGGGACGTGCGTCGAGCCACTTCGTGGCGCAGGTGGACACCCGGAGGGCGTGGGCCGCAGCATTCATGCGGCCAGTGGGGTGCGAGTGCTACCTTTGAGTCGGAGACTCCCGGTTCGTGTTACTGCGCTGGTACCGGGAACGTAGCGATCTCTAACGCGGCGCTGTGGCGTTCGGATGGGCTCAATGTCTTCGCCACTATCGGAGGATGCATGAAACGTACATACACCATGGAGGAGGCCCGCGGTATCGCTGAGGGCCTCGAAATCGACTTCGCGAAGTCGGGGTTCGACCTGGCGCAATTCCAGGCAGGCCTCGATGTTGAGGCGGAACATGGCGCAGTCGATCCTGCAACAAACGTCACCAACGACGACCCGGTGGCTACAGGTAAGATTGCGCTCGCCCACCTCAACGAAATGCCCGACTACTACACCCGACTCCAGGCGATGGAGGCCGCCGGTGTTCCAGAGAGCCAGCCACCGGGAAGTCGGAGCCGAGGGTTGGCCACGGTCTTCTTCGTAGGACTGGCGTTAGTCGCCATCTGCGCCGCAGGTGCGGTGTGCTTCCGTAACACCCGTCGGAACAGCGCGCATCCGGGGCAGGAAGAACGAGTGGCTTGACCCCCGGCAGCGGGAGCAAAACGAGTCGAACAGCGCCTGACTGACCCGACCGGTCCTCCTTGGGCGAGTTGGACGGGGCAGTGCGGCGGCCTTGATGGGGCGACAACCGCGACGGGTTTACAGCTTTCTTAGATCTGGTTGGCCATCCGTATGAGAGCCGGCCCCATGATCATCATCAACATCGACGGCAACACCATAAGCACCAGCACGACGACCATTTTGATCGGTGCCCGTTGCGCCTCCGCTTCGGCACGCTGACGTTTCTTGAGTCGAATCTGGGCAGCCTGGGTCCGAAGTACCTGGCCGATTGGGATCCCGGTCTGTTCGGCCTGGATGATCGATTGAACGAATGTCCGAAGGTCAGGCACTTGAGTCCGATCAATGAGGCGAAGCAACGCGTCCCGCCTGCTTCGGCCGAGTGCTGTCTCGCGAATTGCCAGCTTCAGCTCGTCTCCAAGCGGTCCCTTGGTCTGCGTACCGACCTCGGCGAGAGCTGCATCAATAGACATGCCGGCCTCGACTGTCGTGACGATGAGGTCAACTGCGTCTGGGAGTGCCTTGACGATCGCCCGCTTCCGCGAAGCGATCCGCAGTCGGAGCCAGTAGACCGGGGCCACCGCGAACGCAATGGACAGGCCAAGACCAGCAAGGTACTGCGGAAACGACGTTGCTGTGGCCAGGACGTAGATTCCGGAAATCACCGCCATGCCGATGGCTGCCGCCTGAATTGTGAGGAACGCGTGCAGGCTGAGAAGGCTTCCGGATACAAGAAGCCTCTCGTCGAGGAAGCGCACGATTGAACCCGGCAACAGGGCTCCGGCCATCCGGCGGAAGGTTGCACCGGCCGGAGAAACGACGCGCCGAGAAAATGGTTGGGCCAGCTTTGCATCCCGCTCCGACATGGCGGCCCGGTCGAACCGATCGAGACGTTCGACAATCGGCTTCGGGCTGGAGGGCGTGAGCAAGGTGTAGGCCAGCACGAACACGGCGGCGGCGGCGACAATTGCAGCGACGATCAACATTGGACTAGACCTCGATCGACATGATTCGGCGCATCACAAAGAACGCCAGTAGTTCAAGACTTCCGCCTATGACCAGCAAGAGCCGCCCGACAGAATCGGTCCATAGCGGAGAGATAAACTCCGGGTCAGTGAGCAGGAAGAACACCACGACCCATATGGGGAGGAGGCCGACGATCAGGCCCCCGAGCCGCTGTTGAGCGGTGAGCGCGATGATGTGGCCACGTAGCTCTTCGCGCTCGCGCATCGTTTGAGCGACCTGGTCGAGAATCGCGGCGAGGTCGCCGCCGACTTTGCGATGGATCTCAAGGGCACGCGCGACTATCCGGAGGTCGGCGCTGTCGACCCGGTCCACCATGTCCTGAACGCCTTCTTCAAATGAGCCGCCGACGCGCGTTTCGTCCAGAAGACGTTCGAATTCTGCAGCGAGGGGTGCGTCCATCTCTCGGACGACAGTAGCGACAGCCTCCATGATCCCAAACCCTGATTTCAAGGACGTTGACATCACCTGCAACGCCACTGGGAGCTGTTTCTCAAAGGTCAGCAGGCGCCGCCGAGAACGCGACCGAATCCAATATTCGAGGGCGATCACCGACATAGCGGCGATAAGTACCCCGACCGGCCACAGACCACTCAGGAGCCAGGCGAGCCCGCCGGTAACGATCGCGCAGCCAAGCGCAACCATCAGGTACTCGCCAACCCTGAGGGGGAGATCAGACTGTTCGAGAAGCCTTGCTCGAGTGGGTGCCCACGCGAAGTGGCTCAGAATGGCGTTGAAAGAAGAACTGCGAGAATACTCGTCGTCCTTAAGAAGAAGGGTGCGCTGCTCCCGTGGCGATTGTGAGACCTCGCCGCCACGCTGGAAGATGGCCGTTCGGGCCGCCACCTTCCGCTCAGTGAAGGAGAACTGGCCGGTGAGCGCTCCTACCGCGACGAATACCGAGAGGGCCGCAGTCAGAGCAGCTATCAATTCCAACGTCATCGCTGGGCTCCCGCAAGAAAGAGTCCGGCGTCAAGCTCACAGCCCTGCGAAACGAGGAATTCGGAGAACGTGGGCCGAAGCCCTGTTGGCCGGTAGGAGCCCTGGATCTTTCCGTCCTCTCCGTAGCCTGCCGTTTGGAAGGTGAAGAGATCCTGGAGGGTGATAGTTGGGCCCTCCATCCCGGTTACTTCGGTGATTCGCGTGATCCGTCGGACGCCATCCGGCTGCCGCTGGAGCTGGATGATGAGGTGGAGTGCCGATGACATTTGCTCGCGAATCGCTGAGATTGGAAGCTCGATGCCGGACATCAGGACCATGTTTTCGACACGAGACAGCGCGTCGCGTGGGGAGTTCGCATGGACCGTGCTTAACGAGCCTTCGTGACCTGTGTTCATCGCCTGCATCATGTCGAAGGCCTCGGAGCCACGGATCTCGCCGACGATGATGCGGTCCGGGCGCATGCGAAGCGCATTTCTCAGAAGATCACGCTGGGTGATGGCATGCTTGCCGGTCATGTCCGGCGGGCGGGCTTCCATACGAACCACATGCCGTTGTTGTAATGAAAGTTCGACTGGATCCTCGATCGTAACGATGCGTTCTGTGCGCGGAAGATAGGCAGAGAGAGCGTTCAGAAGTGTGGTCTTGCCGGTGCCGGTACCACCAGAGATGAGGATGTTGAGGCGGTAGGTAACGCAGGCTCCGAGGAATTCCGCGATGCTTGTGTCGAGCGTTCCGACCTGAATGAGGTCCTCGATGCGATAGCGATCGGTCCGGAATTTGCGGATGGTGATCGTTGAGTGTTCTGGTGTGGCTGGCGGAATCGTGATGTTGACGCGCGACCCGTCGGGCAGCCGCGCGTCAACCATGGGTGTCCCTTCGTCGACGCGGCGCCCGATTGGCGCCAGGATGCGTTCAGCCACACGGCGGAGATGAGCATCGTCTCGGAACTTGATATCGCTCATGTGGATGACGCCGTTTAGCTCGTAATAGACATTCTCGGGACCGTTCACCATGACTTCGGAAATGGCCTCGTCACGGATCAGCGGCTCCAGCGGTCCGAGACCGAGCACTTCATCGGCAACCCTCGACACCAGCCGCTGGCGCGTCTCGCCGTAGACGGGATAGTCGTGACCAACGATCAACGAGAGGGCGCCCTGCTCGACGAGCTGGCGAGCCGCAGGGCCGTTTGCGGCCTTTAGCTTGTCCATGTCGAGGGAGTCGATGAGTTCGTCGTGGAGGCGACCAACCAACTCTGGAAGTTCGGGACCGGAACTGGGCTTCAAGACGCGCTGAGGCGATTGGTTCATAAGGGCCGTGAACCCATCCGCTTTCGCTCCGGCAAACCGCCCGCTCGACAGCCCCTCGCGATCACCCCGGTCGAAATGGTCCTTGTTGTCAGCCATTTCAAGCCCTTCCCAGGGCGGGAATGAGCCGTCGAATGATTCCGCGAGGTTCGTCGCGAGTGACGGGCGACGTGCCCGTTATCTTTTCGGCGAGGCCGGCGAAGCTCTTCGCGGCTCGCGATCGCGGGCGGGCGACGACCACCGGTTGGCCCACCTGGGTCGCAAGCGTGACCGCGGAGTCATGTGGTATCTCCCAGAATGCGGTTTTGCGCAGTACCCGTTCAATGTCGTGAGCTCGGATGGTGTTGGCACCGTTTGCGTGATTGACCGTCAGGCGGAGGCGTTCATCCGGAAAGGATTCGGCATCGAGGAGGTCGAGGATGAACGAGGTGTCCTTGATGCTGGCCATGTCGACGCTCGTGATGACAAGCACCTCGGTGGCGACCTGTATCGCCGTCCCCACGATGTCGTTGAAGGCCCCGGGCGTGTCGAGGATGACGTAGTCGAACATCCGCGCCGCCATCCGGACCAGTTCTTTGATCTGTTCAGCCTCGATCCGCTGCCATTCCTTCGGGTGTTTGGGCGAGGGCAGGACGTAGGCGCCAGAGTCGTGGCGGATGAGCGCCGACCGGAATGTGTCGCGGTCGAGGGTGGACACCTGTGCGGCCAGTTCCGCCACAGTGTGGCGCGGCTCCACGTCCAGCAGGATCGCCACATCTCCGAAGCGTGTGTCGAGGTCAATGACGAGGACGGAACTCTCGCTATCGCGCGCGATTGCGGCTGCGAGGTTGGTCGCGATCGTTGTCTTTCCGATGCCACCTTTAGCTCCGAAGATGGTGAGCACCGTTCCCGCCGACTTGCGCCGGCCGTTCGAGGCGGCATCCGGGCGTATCCGATCCTCCTCTTCTTCCGAACCCACCATCGCGGTCTCTATGGCCGCGAGCAATTCCCCTGCCTTCAACGGCGACGAGAGAATGTCCTTCACGCCGGCTTGCATTGCCTGGCGCACCACACGCAACTCGGTCACTGATGAGTACGCGACCACTGGCGCATCCGGCCTGATATCGCGGACAGCCTTGATGGTCTGGATGGCCCGCGGAAGCGGCTCTTCCAGCGAAATCAGGACGAGGTCGGGGTGAGTTTCCTCAGCAAGTGACGCGGCTTCGATTCCGTAGCCGCAGTCGGCGACGACAGCGAGGCGTGCGGGTGTCAGCATCGCCTGCACTTCTTCGCGTTGGCGAGCGTCCTGGTCGATGATCATAACGAGCGGATTGCGGCCCATAGAGTTCTCCAATCTGGTTCCCTGCTCTTACTTCGGCTGTGCGAGAGCCGCCTCGATGTAGTCCTGGTAGCTCTGGTCGGTTAGTGAGATCGGCGTGATCCCTTTCACGTCGACAATCTCGTCGTCGCCAACGGGTCGCACCGAGAGGCGAATGGTTCCTCGCTCTTCGGCGAGCAGCACAGAAGTCATGGCCTCGGGCTCGATCGCAAGGGTGACGACCGTCCCGTCAGGCTGCGGGTCCGGCTGGTCCACGAAGTCGCCCTCGCTGTCGCTAGCGCCGGTCGTTGTCCCTGGGGAAGAAATCTGGTTCTCCAGTTGCTGCTCCACGGCGAGGACCTCGACGTCCTGGGCGAGGATGAAGGCGTGTGTGACGTTCAGGCTGCGTTCGGTGTTGATGTCCTGGTAGTCGAGATCCATCACGCCCACGATGTCGACGCGGTCTCCGGGGCGAACCAAACCGCCCGCGCCAATGACCTTGTCCACGCCAACCGCCATTGCCCGCATCCCTTCTGGGACGATGTAGGAGAGGCCCAGGTCACTTCCTTCACTGGCGAGCTTGTCCTGCACCAATTGCTCGCCGTTGTAGATCGGGATGCGGGCGACGCGGCCAACAACGAGGTCCTGGTCGACGAAGGCGCCTCCGAGCATCGCGTTACCCGGCAATTCCTTCACCTGCAGCATGCCGGCGGTGATCCGAGTCCGGGCAGGAATATCCTGGTTCGCCACCACGACGTACGCCTGACCGCCTCCGGAGAGGCTGGTCGATTTGCTGTCGCCGCTACTTGCATTCAGTGCCGCCAGGGCAACGATGCCCGCAATCACCGCGAGAATGGCCGCAAGCAAGAGCCCAGTTCGGCTGCTTCCGCCAAGGTTGAAGGTGCGCGTGGTCATGGTCGGGTCCTCCGGTGTGGTTCGTTAGACGTGGTAACTCGTTCCGCGTTATGCAGCGTCACTCAATCAGCTGGACAACCTTGAAGATCGAGTCCGGGTCGTAGTCGATGATGTCGCAGTCGTCACCGCAGTCTCCACGGCTGAAGACCGAGAGTTGCGTTGGCGCGTCTTCGATCCATTTGCCCATGATTGCTCCCTTGGTGTTGGCCGGATTGAGACTCCAGTCACCGTGGGCCGGGTCTTTCCATGTCGCAGTTGCATCGACCCAGAAGTACGCGAGGATGTAGAGCGTTTGGCCGCCCGCGCCGTCGGGGACTACATGTATCGACTTGTTCCCGTTGAGTTGGGTGAAGTCCTCGACGATGACCGGGATGAGAATCACGGCTGTTGCCTGGACTCCGTCTGACTCCGTGGCCGGTGAAAGGGTTGCACTCCCAGACATCGGTCGGGTCGGACGGCGGTTGGACATCGCTCCACGAAAAGCACTGTGGACTGTGCGCCAATGCTCGCTGAATGCGGACGCGGAGACCGCTGTTGTTGTTCTGAGTGGCCTGGCCGAGTTTGTTGCCTGGCTCGGTGTTGATGATCGGTGTGAGCGGCACATCCGAGCCATACTTCAGGCCGTCGCGGACTCTGGTCGCCAGTGTCGCCGATGAGGTTGATGAATCCGGCGTTACTGGTGACCCCGTCCATCTTTTTGTCCTTCAGTTCGACGAGTGCGCCATCGTCGGGATGGTAGTCGCTTTGCTGGACGCCAATCGGAACAACACCTTTGCCGGGGAGGTTCTGGGATGCGATCCGCGCCACCGCGTGGGCGCTGATCTCCATCCCTCCGAATCCGAACCAACTGCCAAAGATTGTCGACGCGTTCTTGCTCACCTCGGCTCGAACGGCGCGGTAGTTATCCTCGACGGTCGCGTCATTCGCATTCAAGATTGCCAACGTTCTTCTTTGCATAGCCCTCGGCGACGGAAATGGCTGCGAGGCTTTGCTGTTGCGCTGGTCCCGTCGAGCTCTTGCGCGCCTGCCAGCGCCGCCGCGTCCGCTGAGGTCTGCAGATTGCGCCGCTGCATCCAGATGAAACCGGACTCCAGTGCGATCGCGCAGGATGATCAGCAAGAAACGTCGGACATGAGAGCGACAGATGACAACCACTTGGCCGTCTTCTCGTTCGCTCCAGCTGCCTCGAAGGGCGGTTCTCAACATCAACAGCGTGTCTCTTGGCGACGTCGTAGGTCTCCATCCGCATGGTGGCTGCTGCGGGTGAAGCGTGATGCCGCTACCGAGGCCGGGGACGAGCCCCACGGGGGTGATCCAGTTGTAGCTGTATGTGGCGCGGTCGACCTTGACTTCGCCTCCGACCTCGGGTGGGTTGGGCGTGTACGTCAGCTGAGTTCGATGCTGGTCGAGAGTTGGCGAAACCGGAACCGCATAGCTGTTCGATCCTGTCTTCCATCGGCAGCCTGGGTACCTCCGACGGCGGCGCAACGAGCAGCCTTCGCGCATGGCGCTCGTGGCGCTGATGTGGGACCAGGTCGAGCAACCCGACGTCGGCGATGAACAGAATGAATCCCAACAACACTATGGAAACAAGAGCCATCTCAACCGTGGCCTGACCAGACGCGGCCCCGTCCCTCGTAGGCAGCACATGGATCCAAGACAGCACCCGTCTCACGGAAGTGCCGTACCAATCGCGCTAGAAGTGTTCGCGACCAGGGCGGCCAGCCAGCCGTTTGCAGCGCTCGCTAGAATCGCGACTGTGGCTACAGACACAAGTGCAACCACGAGCCCATATTCAAGTACGGTCTGGCCTTCTTCACATTGGATTCGCCGTGGATCCATCGCTAACCTCGCCGAGGAGATAGGCCAGCGCGTGCCCGAACTCGTCTAACCCCCGAGCGCGCGCTGGCCACGGTTTTGAGCTCGACGCACGCTATGGGGTGATACCGAGCGCCCCATTGACCGAAGAGGTCACAGCGTTGATCCAGCCGGTGCCTGCCGTTTTCAGCACACCGGCCAAGGCGATTGAGACAAGGCCAACGATCAGCCCGTACTCGACGACGCCTTGGCCCTCTTCGCTCTCGTGGGCCTGGATCCAGGTCATAGTCTTGAGAATGACGTTCCGCAATTTCTTTTCCTCCATTTTGTTATCTTGTGATCGCGGTGTCCGCCGTGAGGCCTCCCGGCAACGCGCCGGCGGACTCGAACGCGTTGTGGGCTAACAGGCCTCCGGTTTAAGCCAGAGGGGTGGAAGGAAGGGGATCCTGTAGAAGAGGATCCGCCGGATCGTGCTTTGGGCGTTCCGGACTCGCGAACGAATACGTTCTCGGCCCCGCCGGTCGAGGCGCGTGACCTGGCTCGCGAGGTGGAGAAGGCCCGCGGCGACGTCCATTAGCGAGTGGAGTTCTTCCGCGTGTTCACCCTCGGCGAGGTCGCGCCAGTCTTGGCCGGCCACCAGACGGTCAACGCATTGATCGAGCGTTCTTTCAAGTGAGTCAGGCATTCGACGGCTCCCGGTCGAGGAGTTTGCGAAGGCGCTTGAGTGCCCGGAACTGGATCGCGCGGATGGCGTTCGGCTGCCGGTCCATTTCGCGGGCTACTTCGTCGTGCGAGTTGCCTTCAAAAAATCGCAGGAAGAGAACCTGCTGCTGCTCGGGTGTCAGATGCTCGAAGGCGTCGCGGAGCTGGTCCATCGTCGCCGAGAATTCCATGCGCTCGATCGGATCGGGAATCGCGTCTGCTCGGTTGCTGAGGGCGCTCATGTCAAGCGTCTCCCGGGCGGAACGGAGAAATGAGTAGGCGCAGTTGTGCGCGATGGTCATCAACCAGGAAGAGGCGCGATTCGGGTCCTTCAGCGTGTGACGGGCGTTCCACGCCTTCAGGTAGGTCTCGGCCGTCAGATCCTCTGCGCGGTCCGGGTCCTTGACCAGGACCCAGGTGAATCGATAGACGCGGTCCACCGTGTCCTCGTAGAAGTTCGCGAACCAATTCGCGTCGAGCCGTGTTGCTGCCGCCTGCCGTGGCCCCGCATCGATCGCAGGACGTACTGGCGCCGACACCGCCCCCGCTGCGGTGGCTGCCATAGCGTACTTTCCCCCTGGATTCGCCGGTCTCGACACGGGCACTGCCCGTCCGGCTTTTACGTCCAGTGAGACGCGATTTATACAGGTTTGTTACGGGGTATTCACCTAGGGGACTTGACGGATGGAACTTCATACGTCGTTCCAACAGTTTGTTACGCATCGTGGAACTCCAGCGAAACGTCACCGAGACGAAGAGTGGAACCGTTCAGCAGTCGGCCCCATCCGTCATTTGTTCCGTCAACTTCAATTGACGTTCGGGGCCGGGATGCCCGGAATGTCCCGTCACGGTTGAGAAGGACGTGCGCAGGCTCGATGGAGCCTTCGTCGATGCGGACGGAGCAAAACTTGCCCCGTCCGACGAGTTCCGTGTCGTCTCGCAAAGGGAACTCGTGACCCTGCAGTTTGCCGCTCAGCACCAGGAGCGTGCCCCAGGCGGTTGGCGGTTGGGATCGGGCCGGTTGGACAGTCTCGTTGGCTTCCGGCGGGCCTGCTCGTTGCCAGCGGTCAAGAACCGGCCCGACACCGTCAAAGTCTGGCTTGGGAGGTCGCGCGTCTCGCACGGACCGGGCCCAGAAGAAGGAACCTCCGCCGAGAACGATGAATCCTCCACCGAGCAGAAGGTAGCCGAGGAGACGGCCCCAGGGAGCTGCTCCGCTGGAGGCTGATGCTGGGGCGATCGTCGTGACCATTGTCGTGTCGCCGTGGCTATCTGCGGCCCTGATAGTGAAGTCGGCTTCTTCGAGGTTGTCGCTGTTCGGTACGACGAATTCGTAGGGAGGGCTTTCGTCAACCTCCACGACGGCGCCGTCAACCAGGTAGCTCACGCTCGCGGTCCCCGTCTGGGACTCGACCGTAACTCGGATGATGTCGCTCGGTTCAAGCTCAGGGAGTTCCGCCGGAGCGAGGATCCTCGGGGGCAGTTTGGCCACCGCGAATGGCGCCTCTATTTCGTCCGTTGCACCCCCGCCGTCGGTGTAACGGACGACCACGGTGTGGGGACCCGGCGCAAGCTTGTAGGGATCGAGGTGAAGCGTGGCATCAGCAGCCGGCTGAACGATGCCATCGACCAGCCAGCTGAGCGTAGTGCCAGGTGAAACGTCGGTGGCGAAAATCGTTGCATCGTCGGCGAGCAACGATGGAAGCCCCTGCAAGTTTGGAACGACCGTGCCTCCGGTGACGCCTTCGACGCGGAAGGTAGTCGTCGTACTGGCGCCATGGACCGTCACTGCCAACTGCTGCACACCCGCTGTCATGCCGGCTGGGAGCCGCACGGTCAGGGCGTACTCAAGGCGAAGAGCAGCGGAGACCTCCGTATAAAGTCGGCCGATGTCGGCCGCGGTGGCGGCGTCGTAGTAGCGGCCGCCGGTATCGTTCGCCAGCTGCTTTAGAAATCCCGAGTCAATGTCGCTTCCCACACCGACGACGTAGAAAGGCACCCCTGCGGTCGCTGCTGCCGCGATAGCCTGGTCGCGGTTGGAGGCGGACACGCCTCCAAAGTCCTCACCATCGGCGAGGAACACCACCGCGTGGCGGGGACGCGAACTGCCGCGTGCCACCGTCGCTGCGGTGGTCACCGCGTCGTAGAGGGCTGTGTTTCCTCCAGCCACGAGACCATCGACATCGCTGAGCAAGGACTGCTTGTCATCCGTAAAATCGCTCACTTCGGTTACCGACTGGTCGAAGCTGAGAAGCGCGAGGCCGTCGCCTGGCTGCAGTGCGTCCACAAGCCCGGCCACCCCGGACTTGGCTGCCGCAAGGAACTCTCCGGCCATACTTCCGCTGGTATCAATTGCCGCTACGAGGCCGATGGGAAGGGCCGCGTCCTCGCCGGCGACAACAGCGTCGACTGGCGCCGGCGTTCCATTTACGTTCACCGCGAATTCCGATGCCGGTATACCTGATACCGGGATTCCATCGGATGTGCGCACCACGAGACCCACCGTGGCGACGTTCCCGTCGGTGTCCACGCCCGCAATCTCTACGCTGACGCCATCTTCGGATCGCGCATTGCCGGGTAGTGTTACGGCGGCCAGTACGAGCACCAACAGGCATGGTCCGAGAAGTCGCAAAGCGTCAAGTCTCAATGGAGATGTCCGAAGTCGGGCTCAGCGGGTGGGCGCTGGCGGTCGTGCAGTAGGACGGGGACGCGTCGTGTTTGTTACGCGGGCCAATGGAGATTGACCAACAGCTGGAGCGCGCCCGTAACAGTCGGGCCGAATCCCCGTCCCACAGCAAGTGATCAGGCGAATTGCGTGGGGTTCGTATGTTGGATGGGCGGTCGTCGCCATGGTGCTTCTGGGTTGTGGTGGCAATGAGGCCGGCAGTCGAGTTTTCGGCGACTACGTTGGCGTCGAAGGCGCAACGATCCAGCCTGAGAACGGTTCGCCGTCTAGCCTCCGCATGGCAGCCGATTCGGAGGCGGCCGTCGCGCCTGCGTACCTCGAATGGGCGGTGCCCCAGGTGGCTCCCCCGTACCTCGTCGTTCCCGTCGCTGTTTGGACATCTCTTGGTGACCGGTTCGGTGCGGGTCGATTGGGCGGCCTCGTGCACGGCGGATTAGATTTCGAACTCGATGGCGCCGAACCTGTTTACGCTCCCTGTGACGGTGTGGTCTCGCGCGTAGCCAGAACGTTGACCTACGGACCTTTCGTGATCGTGGACTGCGGGAACGGCTGGAACGGGGTGGTTGGTTGGCTATCGGATACAACCGCAGTCGCTGGTGATGAAGTGCGCGCCGGCGAGACAGTCATCGGCGCCACCGGGACGGGGAGCACGATTCATCTCGAGATTCGATACCAGGACAAGGCAGTAAACCCGGAAGATGTCTTTGACTTGAATGTGATTCCCGGGACGCCCCGGCCCGTGACACCCACCCCTACTGCGACGGCGACACCGACTTCCCGGCCGTACCACCCTTCTTCACCGGGCGGTCAGATCGAAACGGAGGCGACGAAAGAACCGGTCCCTGCAACCGCGACACAGACGGAAGCGGCGCTCACACCCACCGCGACGGCCACTGCGACCAGTGTGGCCACGGACACTCCTACCCCGGCGCCAACGCCAACTCCAACCCCACGCCCGTTGCCTCCCACTCCAACTCCCCTTCCGCAAGCCTTCTAGTCTCGACACGGTCTTCGCGTACATCGTGTTCGGGGTCTTGTGCGCCCGCTATAGGGGCTTGCTCGCTGTCGACACGGCAAAGCACGGATGGGGCAGAAGCAGGCCACTTGATGCCATGAGCGTGTGCTTCCCGACTGGTGGACATGGACCGTTTCGGCCCGAGCCCGGCTTGCTTCGTTGGCGACCGCCTGGCTCTATCTTGGGTGTCTCGGAGCGCCCCTGTGGATCGGAATTCCGTTCGTGGCCGCGCGGACCCTGGCCTCCGTGGTGCAGACGATTTGGAACCGCGAACTTAATCGCCGCCAACCGGTCGCGCCAACGTCGCAGCTGGAGTGGCATATGTTTGCCTGCGCGATCGTCGTCGTGTTGGCGTTCAGCGTGGTATCGGGAGCCGGCGCGCCTTTGGCGCAAGCGGTCGGCCTCGCCGCAGCGCTAGTGCCCGTATCGGTATTGCAGGTGGCTGCAGCCCGCCGCTCGCTCGACGCGGCCGAAGCCACAACCCAACGCCTCCGTCGATTCGCGACTCGCCAGGCGTTCAGTCGCTAGGGAGTAGGCGTTGGCCATCGGGCAAGCTTTGCGTGCCAGGAGAATCGATTCGCGACTCTGGCTTCCCCCAGTTCGATTGCCGAATAGCTGGGTCAATCGGTGGGAGCTCGCATCGAAACCGTCAAGGGATCGGACTGGCAAGTAGCCAGTCGAAGCAACGCATCGTTGGATCGCACGGCTTGTGCCTACCGCCAACCACGCAGTCGAAGCCGGGTTGCTGTCAACGTTGCTGTCAGAACGCTGAATGCAGCTAGTGCACCCGGCCAGAACGAGTTATCCAGATTCAAAAACAGTGGTAGCAGGGGAGAGACTTGAACTCTCGACCTCACGATTATGAGTCGTGCGCTCTGACCGGCTGAGCTACCCTGCCATCTTCGGGCTGCCGAACGACGCCTTCACGGGCGAACGACACCAGTACGTCAATCTAGCAACGGCGCCCACACCCGGCAATCAGGCGTCGAATTCCCCGGCAACGCGGCGTGGGTCCACAGGACAGGCGCGCCACGTGGTCTGGTCGCCGTCGAGGTCGACCAGCATTGCCCAGCCGGCGCGTCGATTGGCATCGGAAAGCGGCATCGGTGCACCGGAATAGATTGCGGGCATGCTCCCCACGCTGACGTCTGCGTGCGGTTCCCAATGGCCGAGCGCGACATAATCCCAGTCGCTGTCTGCGGCCCTGAGTTCATCGTGGCTGATGAGGAGCGACCGGTGCTCGTCTTCGGGGCCACCCACGTGGCCATGCCCGATCGCGATGTGGTGGCGGCCATCCTGCCGACCGGGCAGGCCCGCCATGGGCCGGAACGTCCAGTCATCGTCGTGGTAGCCGCGCCCCCAGAAGACGGCGTCGATCTCGTCCAGTTGCACCATCTCGCCGTTGCGGGCGCGGATGATCCGGAGTCTCGGCACGTCGGCCTCGAGGTCCTCCCGGTCGTAGAGTCGGCCAGCATCGAGCGGGTCATGGTTCCCGGGGAGCAACACCTTCGGGCCGGGGAAGCGTCGCAGTTCAGCGCGGGCGAAATCGACGACAGAGGGCGGCACACGGTCGTTGTCGAAGAAATCGCCGGCGATGACGAGGACATCGGCGTTCTCCGCCAGGGCGAGGTCGATGACGCCGCGGAAGGCGGCCTCGATGAGCAAATGGCGACCGGACCAGGCTGATTCCGCCCGCGAAGAAAAAGCCCCCAGGTGGACGTCGCTCGTATGGACGAGCCGTATTGGTCGCGGCGAACTCAGAGCCCGGCGTCCATCTTCCGCAGCTGGCGGGCGTGGTCCTTGCTGTGAATGCGGAGAAAGAGGAACCACTCGCGCCAGTTGAGGTCGCCGAACATCGGGTGCTTCCAGCGAACATCGAGGTTGCCTTCGGGGTCGGCAGACCGGACGTGTTCGTAAAGCGAGTCCATAGCTTCCTGGTGTTTCGTCAGCGCCTCCGAGACATCGTCCGGCACCGTCGGCCGTTCGTCTTCCGGAGGTTCGGCGCCAAGGGCGACGTGAAGAACGCGGGTGGCGCCGGCAATGTTGCCGCCGACGATGTGGGCGAAGCATTGCCGGGGTGTCCATTCCTCACCAGGCGACTCTTCGCTGGGGCAGAGGGTATCGAGTTTGGCCGGATCGAGAGCTTTTGCTGCTTCGGCTAGCTCATCCACGCCCTCCTGCACTCGCTGAACCAGTTCGTCGATGGATTTTGAGGCCGCCTGCCCCTGGAGATAGCCGAGGATCCGTTCGGATTCTGTTTGCGGTGGTGTGGTCATCTGCGTTCCCTGAGAGAGTAGCAACATGCTACCCGATCAGCCCCCGGCTGTTGTGTACGACCGATGCACAAGGAGCGGCGTGAGGAGTTGTGCCCCGCGTTCCATCGCCGGGAGACCCCATACGGGCCGGTGCCACCGGTGCTCAACGATATGGAGAACGCCGCCGGGCGCCACGAGGTTCGAGATCGCATTCGCGAAAACGGCACGCGCATGGTCGACCGGTATGTGGCCGAGGAGATGGACGGCAACGACTGCGTCGAAAGGGCGCTCGCCCGCGAATGAGGCGGCGTCGGCGTGGTGGAGGCCGAGTGTTGCATCGTCGCTGAGGGCGGCCCGAGCTTGCTCAAGGAGGAAGGGCGAAAGGTCGACTCCCTCCATTTCGGTGCCAGGTAGATGTTGGCGCAACGTGGCGAGAAGAGCGCCTGTCCCGCAGCCCAGTTCGAGAATGCGCCGTGGCGCCGTTCCGAGCACCGACGCGGCGACATGATCCCGTACCCATGCGGGCGAGGGAAGGTTGTAGAGCGGAGCGACGAGACGTTCGTAGAGGGCTGCCGACCGCGCCGACAGGTAGCCTCCGGGCAAGAAATGCCGGTGGCGCATATACCATGAGGGGTAGCTCAGCGGCCGCGCGTCGCCAGCCTCCAGCGCTTCGCTGAGCGCCGCAACACGGTCCTTGGCTGACATCCGCGGATATCGCACGAAACTAGCGTAGCCGGTCTCAAATCTGTGCGTTGCGTGTTAGTCGCGGAGCAGCCAACGCTAGCGCGGCATGGAAGCGATCCTGCGCGCGATTGTCCTCGGTATCGTCCAGGGCCTCACGGAGTTCATCCCCGTCTCGTCGTCGGGCCATCTCATTCTCGTGCCTGCGCTGTTCAAATGGCCGGACCAGGGACTCGCCTTCGACGTGGGACTCCACGTTGGCACATTGGCGGCGCTCCTCGTCTACTTCGCGCGCGACTGGGAACGTCTCCTGCTCGCCGGACTTCGGGATGTCCTGAGTCATGGTCCAAAGGTCCAGGCGTGGTCGTTTGACGGGCGCTTCCTCCTCTCGCTTGCACTCGGGACCGTGCCCGCAGGCATCGCTGGTGTGCTCTTCGGCGACTGGATCGAGGCGAACGTCCGCCAGGCGTGGGTGGTGGCGCTCGCACTTGCCGGCGCAGGCGCCGTGATGTGGCTGGCAGATCGCACTGCCCGGCGGACGCGAACGCTTGCCGACGCCGGTTGGCGCGACGCATTGATCATCGGTGCGTCACAGGCCGTTGCGCTCATCCCGGGTGTCTCGCGCTCCGGGGCGACGATCAGCGCCGCCCTGGCACTGGGGATGGAACGGGCCGATGCCGCCCGTTACGCATTCCTCCTCGGGACGCCGGTGTTCGTCGGCGCCGCCATCCTGAAGCTCCCCGACCTGTTTGGAAACAATGTGCAAACCGAACAACTGCTGGTTGGCGCGGTGGTGTCGGCGATCGTCGGATTCGCCGCGATACGCTACCTGTTGCTCTACCTTCAGCGGGGGGATCTCCTGCCTTTCATTTTCTACCGTTTCGGTTTGGCCGCTGTCACACTCATAATTGCCGCGATCCGCGTCGCGTAGTGAGACGCGTAAACTTCCTCCCATGACACTGAAAGAATCCCTCGACCTTGGCGGACCCCCGCGCAAGGTTGCCATCGTTACCGGGGGCGGTCGTGGTCTCGGGCGAGAAATGGCACGGAGCCTGGTGGAAGCCGGCGCCGATGTCGTTCTCGCCAGCCGAACGCTCGCCCAACTTGAAGACACGGCTTCGTTTATCGAGCGCGATACGGGCCGCCGTCCGCACGTCATCGCCACCGACATCCAGCAGAGCAGCGCCTGCGATGCCCTCATCGAACAGACGGTGGCGAACTTCGGCCGGCTGGACATCATGATGAACAACGCCGGCATCGGTGACCGCCGTGGCGCCGGGTCACGCCTCTGGGAACTCACCGACGAGGACTGGCACGACACCATCGAGGTGAACCTGTACGGCACCTTCTACTGTTCTCGGAAGGCTGCTTCGCAATTCATCGCCCAGGGCGGCGGCGGCGTTATTGTGAACGTCGCCAGCGGGACGGCGCTCAGGGGCACGCCAGCGTCCTTCGGCTATGCCGCGGCAAAAGCCGGTGTCATTTCACTCACGAAGAGCCTGGCGGCAATGTTGGCCGGCGAAGAGATCCGGGTGAACTGCATCGTCCCCGGCTATGTCGTACAGGCTCCCCCCGAGACCGAAGAACAAGAGAACGCAATCGCATCGCGGGGCCGCTTCAACACAATTGGGCGCCTCGGTGAAGCCTGGGAGCTGGGACCGCTCGCGGTTTTCCTGTGCTCGGAGGCTTCGCGCTATATAACAGGCGAGAGCTTCGTCATTGATGGTGGCGGACTAACGGGCGGAATCGCGCCCACGCGATGGGACGCGCGCACCGGCGCTGTGGAGGCTCCCCGTGGCTGAGTGGCAGAGGAGTCCCGGGTTTGACCTCAGCGGAAAGCGGGCACTTGTGATCGGTTTCGCTAACCCCGCGGGGCACGCCATCGCCGTCGCGCTGGCGGAAGCCGGTGCGGATGTCGCCGCGGCCAGCGCGACCATGGATGGAGACGAAGTGATGGCCGCAAAGCGTGCCAGCAAGGCAGTTGCGGAACTTGGCCAGACGACGCTGTCACACGGCTGGGACGTCACCCTGCCCACGAATGTGCAGGTGAGCTTCAAGCAGGTGCAACGTGATTTCGGGATGCCAGACATCGTCGTCTTCAACGCCGATGCACCACTCCAGAAGAAGATCACCGAGGTGACAGACTCGGAGTTTGGGCGAATACAGGCGGTCAACCAGAACGGTGCCTTCTACACGACGCGCACCTTCCTGAAGGAACGGGCTGCGGGCAGCCGTGGTCGCCTAATCTACATAACAAGCATCTTCGGCGAACGCGGCGTGACCGGTCTTGGAGCCTATGCGACAGCCAAGGCCGGAGTGACCGGGCTCATGGCAGCAGTGAGCCAGGAGGCCGGCGGTGACGGTGTGACGGCCAACTGCATCTCCACCGGCTGGATGGACTGGACGCCCGGCCGCGGGCCTGATGAGGTCGGCCAGAACCTGCTGATGCGCTTCGTGCCGATGCGCCAGTTCGGGAAAGCCGACCAGCTAGGCGCCCTCGCCGTACTCCTCGCTTCCGACGCCGCCTCCTTCATCAATGGGCAGGTTCTTCACGTCGACGGCGGCATCATGACGCACCTGTAGGGCGATGGCTTCGAAGGCGCGCCGCAAGCTGCAATCTCAGCGGAAGCTCGAGGCGATGGGTGTGCCCTACGAGCTGGTCGAGTTCGACCCGGCCATCCGCTCCGCCGCCGTCGTGGCGGAGTCGGCAGGTGAGGACCCGGCTGGCGTATTCAAGACGCTGGTGACGATGGAACCGCGGCCGGGAGCAAAGCCAGTGCTCGCGGTCATACCAGCAGACCGGGAACTGGACCTCAAACTGTTGGCAGGCTGTGTGAACGCCCGAAAGTGCGTGATGGCGTCGCATGCCGAAGCGGAGCGACTGACCGGTCTTCGCGTCGGCGGAATAAGCGCCCTCGCCCTCACCGAGCGCGGCTGGCGCGTCATCCTCGATACGTCCGCCCGGTCTCTTGATTTGATGCTCGTGAGCGCAGGTGAGCGTGGCTACGACCTCCGACTCTCGCCCCAAGACTTTGTTCAAGTCACGGGGGCGAACTACGCAGCCGTCGCCCGCTAGCTCGCTTCAGCGGGGCGGGGTTCGTAGTCTTCGTAAGCTGTGGTGAGCGAAGATGTCTGGATAGCCATGCGCGACGGTGTTCGTCTGTTCGCGCGAGTCTGGCGGCCTGTTCGTGGGTCAGCGTCGTGACTGCTAATTCCAGGATGGCGATACACATAACCTATATAGTGCGAAGTTACTCTCAACCTGCCGAAGGCCTTCCGTGAGCCGACTCGTGACGGTGGGCAGGGCCGATCGAATCATCGCGTACGACCGTCATGGCGATGTCTGGAATCGGACGGACACTGAGCTGACAGGGCGCTGGCCCACGTCATCGCCGCGCGGTGATGTCTATGCTCTGTCGGTCGTCGATAGGGAAGCGGGACGGAGCCGCCTCGAAGTCCGGAGCGCCGAGACGCATGAGCTCGTGGCGACGCCGTTCGTCTCCTCCGAGGCGGGACCGGCGATGATCGCCCCACGGGTGCCTCACTACGCTTCGTGGTCGCCGGACGGTGTGTGGCTCAGTTATGTCGCCGCAACATCGGATGGCCTGGCGCTCTTCCTGGCCGAGAGACAGTCGCTGGAGTCGTCTCGGCGTGTCCTCCTCGGCGCACCATTGTTCACCTCCTGGCTTGCGGACTCGTCGGCGGTTTTGGTCCATCACGGCAGCGAAATGTCGCTTGTCGACCCGCGCAGCGGCGAGTCCCTGGCGGTAAGCCAGGAAGCAATCGGATTCCGTGCCCCGGCATCCGACCGTGATGGCAGATACGCCTACGCCCGGCGGGTGGATGACCATGTCGCGGTCGTAGTGGTGGCTTCGGGCGAAGAGAAGGTAGTTGCCCGTTATGACACGGGACTGGTGCTTGGATTTCGCCCTGGCTACAACGAGTTGACGGTCGCAACGACGACCGACCCGAGCACCGGCGTCTTCGACCGCCTCGAGCGGTTGGATATTGAGGAAGGGTCGCGGACCGTGCTCTGGCACAACCCTTATGTCGCGCACTGGTGGAGCCCGACAGGGGATCGAGTCGTTATCCTCGTTCCCACGCAGATGGGCGATGGACGCTATGCCCTCTATTGCCTCAACGACGGCGGTGGGATTGTGACGGCCACCCCGGGGTTCATCCCCTCCGAGGACACGCGCCTCGCGCTCGGCTTTTTCGACCAATACGCCCAGTCGCTCTCGCCCTGGGGCGCCACAGGTGAGGCCTTCATCATCTCCGGGAGACTCTTTACGGACGGCATATCAAGCTCGTTCGGCGATCCCATTGGCGACCAGCTCCTCAGCTGGACGGCCCGGCCCGGCGAAGTCGTGGTTGCAATCGGCCCCGGTGGCATCGCCGGCTTCCCAGCGGGCGTTGCGTAAACACCCGGTAATCTCTTCGTTGCTGCCTCAGAAAACCGAGGGGTACACTCCAAGGATTCCCCCTCACTTCTCGGATGTATGAAAGGGCCATCGCGCCAATGAACCCTGAACCGGCACAACCAGGATTCGGAGAGCGCCTGGTCCGAACCGCTGTCCCTGTCTTCCTCATCCTCGCGGTCGTGACGCTCGCGTTTGGGCTCGGCTACATCGTGAGCACGGTAGTCGAAGACAACGGCTCAACGCCCGCCAGCGCGGACCAGGCGTCCAGTGGCAGCTCTAGCGACGAAATCGGGGCCTCGATCCTCGATGAGATCTACCGCCTGCTTCGTGACCAGTACGTCGATCCCACCCTCATTACCGAGGACAATTTCCGCCAGGCGGCGATCGACGGCGTCATTAACTCGCTGAACGACCCGCACACGGAGTACCTCACCCAGGACGAACTCGCGGCCGGTGCCCTCGACCTCAGCTCTACGTACGAAGGGATCGGCGCAAGCGTGAGCGACCGCAGTGGGCAGGTGACAATCGTCGCTCCCTTCCGCGATTCGCCCGCCGAGGCGGCCGGCATCAAGGCCGGCGACATCGTGGTCGCGGTCGATGGTGAATCGACCGACGGCTGGTCGGACCAGCAGGCGGTGCAGGTCATCCGCGGACCACAGGGGACCACAGTCAATCTCACTGTCGTGCATCTCGACGGCACCCAGGAGGACATCAGCATCGTCCGAGGCGATATCGATGTTGCGAGCGTGTTCACCGAGCCCTTGCTCGAAGCCATCCCGGGCGAATCGGGAACGAACCTCGTCGATGCAGATGGAAATCCCGTTACTGATCTGTTTTATGTCAATATCTCTCAATTCCACGACAAGACAGCGGACGAGCTTCACGAGGCCTTGAAGGCCCTCGACGGTGGCGGCTACAAGGGCATCATCCTCGACCTGCGCGGCAATCCCGGCGGCCTCCTCAGCGAGACCGTGGACGTCGCCGACGAGTTCCTGGATTCCGGCATCATCCTCATCGAGCAGGACCGGCAGAAGAACGAGCAGAAATGGACCGCCAATCCCGGCGGCGAGGCCACGGACCTGCCCATCGCCATCATCCAGGACCAGAGCAGCGCCAGCGGGGCCGAGGTGCTGGCCGCCGCCCTCCGCGATAACGGCCGCGCAACAATCGTCGGCACACGGAGCTTTGGCAAAGGCACTGTCAACCAGCTCCACCCTCTGGAGGACTGCAACGACCCGGCCGGCTGCGGCGCCATGTACATATCGGTGGGGCGCTGGCTTACGCCGCTCGGCGACCAGATTGAGGGCCTCGGGGTACAGCCAGACATCAAGGTGGAGATGACCGCCGACGACTACAACGACAACGGCGACATCCAACTCTTCAAGGCCATTGAGGTTCTGCGCGGGGAATAAACGACGGCTACACTGAGACTTGTTCAAACCTTTGCAGGCCCCGTTTTGGGGCCTGTTCCATTGCCGGGGTCCTCGTGTCCGAATCCACCATCGCCCTTAACCGTCGTGCCCGCTTCGACTACGACGTCGTCGAGCGGTTCGAGGCCGGCATCGTCCTCACGGGTTCGGAAATTAAGTCCGTCCGCGAGCATCGTGTGCAGCTCCAGGGCTCCTATGCGCGCTTCAAGGATGGCGAACTCTGGCTGCAGGACGTCAACATCTCCCCATATGCCAACGCCGGCTACGCCCAGCACGACGCCAGGCGCGACCGCAAGCTACTCCTTCACAAGCGTGAGCTCGAAAAGATCTACTCCATGATGGGCGAAAAGGGCCTGACGATGGTCCCGATGGCGATGTACTTCAAGCGAGGCATGGCGAAGGTAGAGCTGGCCGTGGTCCGGGGCCGCAAGCAATACGACAAGCGCCAGAAGATCCGCGAACGGGAAGAGGGCCGCCAGGCTGCGAGGGCGATTCGCCAGCGAGTCTGAACCGGTTCATCCCCCGCTCGTTTGTCACACTCGCCACCTGCTACGCTTGTAGATGAAAGGGGACGACAGGTATCGACAGGGGTGTAAGTACCCGGGTAGCAGGCCGAGGATGGTCGCCAACCTCGTAAATCACGTGACCACAAAATAGTTGGCAACGAACGTCAACTTGCTCTCGCAGCCTAAAGCGCTGTGAGCATCCCTCTTCATCTCGCTCCTGGTCGGATGGAGATATGGGGTGTCACATAGACCGGGATGCCGCTAGTCCACGCCAATAACGTCTAGCGAAAGCCTCATTGGCTTGGCCATCGCGCACGTGGACCACCATCGAACGCGAAGGCGACACTTAATCGGTGGGAAAGCCTGTAGGACAATTCGGGGCTGAAACTTTCTGGACCGGGAGTTCGATTCTCCCGCGTCTCCACCATTTTCAGATCGATAATCTGACAGGCGCTGCCCTACCTGCCTCCCTTTCATCGGGCGGCTGGCCTGCAACAGGGCGGTGGTGATGCCTGTCACCAAGACGCCTGATACCGAGCTCGTAGAGCAGAGGCACGAACACGATGACCTGTCCAACCGTAGGTTGACGCACAAAAAGCAAGTGGCCGATCCTTGCCCCGAACCAGTTGGCTACGGCCAGTATCATCGAACGTAACCATCTCATAATGGGGCGGATGATAGCGCTCCATGTAGCTCCGTGTCTGGCGCCCGAACCGTGCGCGTAATCGGAGCGTGGCCAGTCGGCAGGATCTCGCGGGGCCGAATCGAGTCTCAGGGAGTGCTCGATGCCTGAGTGTCCCTCTCGCCTTGGCCGTCCAGGTATCGTTGGACGATCACAGGGGCGAGTGAGCGCAGCGGCTGGGCGGCCGCCCGTTCGTTTACCACGGCGAAGAGGTACCCATCGTCCAGACGGACGAGCAGAAATGCCGCCCCGACCTGGCGCAGGAGCTTCGGATCGGCTTCTGCGGGTGCCTCGACGAAGTAAGCGGTCTCCCCGATTCCGTCGAGTTCGGTGACCGTGGCGCCTTCGCTGATCTGACGGAGGTCTGCGTCAAATCGCTCGGGTTCCCCCGAGTAGTCGACCACCGCGATGTAGGAGGCGTCGGGAGCAGTCCATCGGCAGCTCGGGAACTGAACCGGCGCCTCGACCTGGGGTGCCCCGGAGGGCGCCACGTCTAGGATCATGGTTAGCTCGGTGGCATTGAGCAGCTCGCAGAGCAACGAGCCGCGGGATGGCGAGAGCGAAGCCAGTGGTTCAGGAGTTCCATCGGTCGGTTGGGCCCGGCTCGCAGCGTCGCCATCACAGGCGCAGGCGACGACCAGGATCGCCACAATGACCAGAACCCCCAGCTTACCCACCGGGCTTCACCCCCAGGGCGGGCCGCGCCGATAACATCCACCGACGTCGCGCAGGGCCACTCCAGACGAACGAGCGTGACAACATGATGACCCTGTGAGGTCAGCATCGCAGGCACGACGGAATCGGCGGCCCACCGCCGACGATCGTACGCACGAAGTCGCCCCCCGTCTGGTACGAACGACCCCTCGTAGAGGGACAGTAGGCCCATTCCGAAAAGCCACCCACGAAGCTTCGATTGTGTCCGTCAAACCACGCGGACACCGGGGAGCCTATGCGACCTTTGGCCGTTCATGACGGCACCGTGTGGACGTTTCGTCAAACTGGGAGGCCCCGTAGACATGGGGCCATCTTCTTGGGAGGTTGCTGTCGATGTTGGCTAGACTTCGGGTGCTCAGCGCGGAAAACCAGGACGTTGTCGAACCGGACCCCAAGGTCGTTCGCTGCCCTTTCATCGACGCTAACGGCAAATTCTGCCCTGGCTCAATCGTTCGCATTGAAGCCTACCGAGCGGATCTCAGCTGGGAGCAGGCCAGCAACGGAGGATGGGAGTTCAGCGTCGGCGAACCCCGCTCGCACTATCACCTCTTTTGCTCGGTGGGGGGAAGTCATGCTGGCACTAGAGGAGAGGATGACCCTCACATGAAGTTCAATTTCTTCGATCTGCCTCCAGGGCTTCGCCAAATAGCGAGACCTGACGAAGCAGTCACGGTCGGCTGTCCGAGCTAGGTAGCGTCGCTCTGGTGTTCTAACTTGACGTTGGCGGGGCGTGAGTTTGTCCCGAAGACGAGCCCTGCCGGCCCCCGTGTCTTCGTGCTTACGGCTACGCCTGGGCCCCTCCGCTACCGCCACGGTGTCGCCAGAGGTGCCAAAGGCCGGGTGCGATCGAAACGGCCACTGTCACCCCTACGAGGAGGGTGAACGCCAGCTCAAGATTGTTCGCGCGGCTCCCGAAGAAGTACCCGAGCCAGATTAGCGCCAACACCCACAGCGCCGCCCCGGCGAAGTTATAGACCGCGAACTTCCGGTAGGGCATTGCGGCCGCGCCTGCGATCGTGGGCGCGAATGTCCGGACAATGGCGAGAAATCGGGCGATGACGATGGTCTTGCCACCGTGCCGTCCGTAGAACGACTGTGCCCGCTCGAGATGACGACGCTTGAAAAAGCGCGAGTCTTCCCGCAGGTAAAGTCGCTGGCCGACATGCTTGCCAATCTCGTACCCCACGAAGTCACCCACGAGTGCGGCCACAATGAGTAGCACCACCAGCGTCCAAACGTGGAAATGTCCACGCTCGGCGAGGAGCCCGGCCGTGATCAGGAGCGTGTCGCCGGGAAGGAAGAATCCAACGAGCAGGCCGGTCTCGGCGAAGACCATGACGAAGAGCCCGATGTAGCCGACGGTGCGGATAAATGCTTCGACATCGAGGCCAGGCACGCCCGTCAGTGGCTCACTTGACGACGGTCTCAGCTCGCGGCAGCGTCGTGTTCTCTTCTGACATTGCTGAGACTTCGGATCGCACGTCGGCCAGCGAAAGGCCCTCGTAGGCGAGGAACGCTATCCCGAGGCCGGCCCCAAGCCCAACTTCGATCGCCTGCAGGCCGAGGCCAAATGAGAGGCCCGCGGCCCGGTCAACTCCGTAGGCCTGTGCCAGCGCTACGGCGATCGCAACCTGGAATACGGCGACGTTGCCAGGTGTCAATTGAACGATGCCGACGAGGTTCGAGACCGCAAACACCAGTACTGCTGCGCCAAGAGCATGCTGGTCCATGCCGAAGGCGAGCAGGGTGAGCCAGATGGCAATGAGGTTTGCGGCCCATGAGGTGAGGCCCGCCAGCATCGCGATGATGGTGCGCCGCACATCGCCGAAAAGTAAGTGACCCTGGTGAATGTCGCGCAGAGCCCTGCCGAGCAGCCGTCCCGCCCAGCTCGATAGTCCGTCGGCGTCGCGGATGTTGCCGTGGCGTTGGGCGAGAGCAATCCCACCGAGTGCGATAGCGACCACCGCGAGCAGTCCGAGGAGCGTCTCGGCCCCTGTCGTTACGAGGGGTGGAATATCCGGGGCGGCGAAGACCATCACGGCCAGCAACAACAGGAGCGACGCTGCCAGTACCACCGTCTCGGCAACGATCGTTCCGAAGAGGGTCGCCAGCGAGACCGCGACGCCGGTATCGCGGTTGATCCGTCGGCGAAGGACCACGGCTCGTGCTACCTCGCCGGTCCTGGCAACGAATATCGAGTTCACGAGGAATCCGACGAAGATCGAACTGACGATATGGACGAACCGTATGCGCGGTCGCCGGGGAACAAAGTTCAGTGCTTCTCGCCAGACCACGGCCTTGAGACCCACCGAAACGACGTTGGCGACAATTGCCAGCGCCACAAGGCCGAGGTTGACCCCGGCGAACGATTCGATCATCGAGTCGATCGCCGCGAAATCGGCGCGGTAAAACACAAACGCGCCGAAAGCCACGGCGATTGCTCCGAGTAGTCCGAAGCGGCGCCAGGACACCCTCTTGCTCGGCTGAAGGTCGGCGAGTTCGGAGACTGTCACCGGCTGGAGGCCTTTGGCCGTCATCCTTTCGAGGATCGATGGCAGAGCGTCGGCCGTCTGCGATCGATCGTCATGTCCGTTCCCGTCAGCGTCGTGCAACAAGAGGATGGCGCCCGGCCGCATGCCAGATTCGGCCCGCTCGGCTATCGTTTCCGCACCGGGACGGGCGGTATCGAAGACACCCTTGGTCCAGCCGGCTACGGAGCTCCCGAGTTTCGCTGCCTCGTGGTTGAGGAACGGCCCGCGGAACCCGTGCGGAGCTCGAAAGAACCTTGGACGAGGAGCGCCGGCGCGGACCAGTACCTCCGCCGTTCGGTTCAGCTCAGTGCGAATCGCGCCGGGGCTGCTGAACACCATGATCTGGTGGCTCCAGCCGTGGCTGGCCACTTCGTGGCCTTCCTCGACCATCCGCGACACCAGTTCGGGGTGGCGCACCGCGTGCTTTCCGAGGACGAAGAACGTCGCCCTTGCGCCTGCGTCGCGAAGCGCGTCGAGAACCCGCGGCGTGGTGTCAGGCGACGGCCCATCGTCAAACGTGAGGGCCATCACCGGTTCGCGGACACCCTTGCCGGAGATAACCGTACCGAACAGGGCCGCGTTTGGGAGGAAAGCGGCGACCGCAGCCAACAGAACCGCCAACGTGGCGGAGATCCCCGCCAGGATGGCCAGGTCCCGGTTGGCGGATGCCCCCACGGAGAATGGCAGCACGGCCAGGGAGATCACTACCGTCCCGATCAAACAGAATGTTGCGATAGCCTGATTGCGATTCAAACGGCGGCCTTTCGGGCGGCAACAACCTCCGAATAGTATTCCTCCAGCCGGGCGCCGACGGTAGACCAGGAGAACCGTTCGATCGCGGTTTGACGGCCAGCCCGGCCCATCCGCTCCATATCTTCGGGTCGGTCGAGGAGCTGTTCGATTCCCCGGGCAAATCCCGGCGCGTCAGATGAGTTGTCAACCATGAGCCCGTGCTTCTGGTGCTCCATCACGAGCTGAAAGCCAGAATTCCTGCTCGCGACGACTGGCAGGCCGCAGCTCATCGCCTCGAGAAGAACCATGCCGAAAGACGCCCGTTCGCAGGGAGTGCAAAGCAGGTCCGCGCTTGCGAAGTACCGTGGGCGGTCGCGGTTCACTGTGCCTGCCCAGACAATTGAATCAGCGACATCCTGTGGGACAGCTCTCTGGTACAACGCGCGAAGTGGGCCGTCGCCGACGACGATTAACCGCACCGTATCGCCGCGGGCGCGCCTCACGAGGGTGAATGCCCGGAGCATCGTGTCGAGGCCGTTGCGAGGGTCGAAACGGCCAACGTAGAGAATGTTGTGGCGCCCGTCGGCAAACTCCGGAAAGGGTTCGGCAGCCGGGCTGAAGTGCTGATCGTCAATACCGTTGGGAATGACTGTGTACTCAGATGGGAAATAAGGATCGAGCGATTCGATACAGGCCTTGGAGACGACGATACGCCCGTGCAGGCGTTCGATAGACGGTCGCATGAACATCGAAGCAAAGCGGAGCTTTCCACTCTTCGGAAACACCGAATGAAACGTGCCAATGAGCGCTGACCGCTTTGGAGATAAGAATGGAACCAGCTGCATAACGCTCGGATTGTATGGTGCATGCATGTGTATCACGTCAAAAGGACGATCCCTTAACATGCTGCGTAGCTGCCACGGGGCACGAAGGCCAACGGTGTGCAGCGTCTGGGCTCCATTCCCATAGAATCCGAACGAAATGCCGCATCGTTCGATCTTGAACGATTCTCTACCATCGGGGCGATAAACACCATCAGAGACTTTTGGTGTGCGACGCACGTCTGGGGTAATGATGGTTACATCATGGCCCTGCGAGTGAAGGTATTGCGCCTGCCCCTGGACGTGTTCAGTGATGCCTCCAAGTGACGGATAGTAGTAATCGGATACGATGGCTATTCGCACAGTAAAACCTCTATTGGTTGAGACGTTGACGGAATGCGGGATCCGATCTCAGTATGACTTCCTTGCAACGTATCGAGCCGACGACGCGACGCGAGCCATGGCTCCAACGTTTGCCTGCCTTCCTCGGCGTGGCAGCCCTTTTTCTGATCTTCACGGCAATCTACGAAACCTGCCGGTACCTCGTCGGTCCGGATTCCGGGACCGCCGCCCTGCGACACGCCCGGGACCTGATCGATGTCGAACGAGCTATGGGCCTGTTTATCGAACCCCGCGTCCAGCGGTTTGCGGAAGCAGTCCCACTGCTCGAGCGCGTGGCCGTCACGATTTACAAGTACGAGCACCTGGTGGGGTCGATAGCGTTTCTGCTGTGGCTCTGGGCGCGCCGACCGACTGCTTTCCCGTTCGTGTGGCGCTGGTTCTGGATTGCCCACTGCGTGGCGCTGCTTGTGTTTATGCTCTATCCAGTTGCGCCGCCCCGCCTCGTACCGGAACTCGGTCTTGCCGACCCAACCGCTGCCGATTTGGCGAGCACTCCCGGCTGGGCGGTCTTCGAGCGCTATCGCAATGACTTCGCAGCCATGCCTTCGCTCCACGTCGGTTACCCCACGTTGTTCGCGGTAACGTTGTGGTTCGTGCTGCCAGGCAAAGTTGCGCGATGGTTCGTCTGGTGCTGGCCCGCGGCCGTGCTCTTCTCTGTGGTCGCCACGGCCAATCACTACTGGATCGATGGCCTCGCTGGGATGGTCACGGTGGCGCTGGCTCTCGTTATGGCCATCGTCCTCTTCCCCGGACTGCCGCGACCATGGGCGGTTCGCAATTCCGGCCGTTGAACGGGCCGCCGACATCGTCGTTCCAACGATTGCACTCGCCGGCGCGCCGGAGTGACAGGGACTCATCGGGAAAGAGTACGCGGAACAACCCGTTGGGTGGAGCACCACGCTCCAAAGGATGGTTGAAGAACCTGAGGCCGCGATGAGGCCCCGTGGCATTTGGTTAAGGTTCAGTTAAGCGACTTTCTCTCGGCTCCTTCGAAACGATAAGTGGCCAATCAAACGCGCCTCCACTCCTTCTGGAGGCTCATTTGTCGCTCAGGTTTCGGTGTAAGAATGCAGGGATGCGGATCTTGTTTGCGGAGGACGAGCCGACAATCCGCGAGTTTGTGACCCGGGGTTTGGAAGAGGCCGGCTACGCAGTTGACCCGGTTGCAGATGGCGAAGAGGCGTGGGCCGCTGCCCAGACGGTGGAGTACGACGCGGCGATCCTGGATATCAACATGCCGCGTATTGACGGTTTTGAAGTTTGCCGGCGGATCCGGGCCAGCCAGCAACCCGGGCCCGGCATTCTTTTCCTGACTGCCCGGGAAGCCGTTTCGGACCGCGTCGCAGGACTGGATATGGGCGCAGAGGACTACCTGGTGAAGCCATTCGTGTTCGCCGAGTTGCTCGCGCGGTTGCGCGCCCTGCTCCGCCGGGGTCCCAACTCGACACCCGTCCTCTCTGTCGGAGATCTCCAGCTCGACCCGGCGGCCCGAACGGTCACTCGGCAGGGCAAGCAGATCAATCTCACCGCGAAAGAATTCGCCCTTCTCGAGTACCTCGTGCGAAATGCTGGCCGCGTGGTGACAAAGACCATGATTGCCGAGCATGTTTGGAACTTTGACCTGGAAGCCGAGTCGAACTTCATCGAGGTATTCATCTATGCCTTGCGAAAGAAGATCGACGCCCCGTTCGGTTCCGCGATGATCCAAACCGTGAGGGGAACCGGGTATCGACTCCATGCTCCGCCGACTTCGTGACTGGCCCATTCGAGCCAAGATCGCGCTGGCGATCTTCTGCCTTTCGGCTGGTGCACTCGTTGCCATGTCCATCGCCGTGTATGCGGCGTTCGAGCATGCGTTAACGGACAACCTCGATGACACGCTCCGGCTCCGCCAGGACTCGAACATGGCGCTCGTGGACCTCACGGCGAGTCCACCAAAGCTGGGGGCAGGCCCCGACCCCGGAAGTGAACTGTCCCGGGGCGAGGCGGTCTTGCGCCTCTTCGCTCCTTCCGGCGAAGTCTTGAAGGACGGGTCGCCCGCGACGATGACCTCGGATTCGGAGCGCGATCTCGTGCTTACTGCGGTCGCACGCGACCAGAGTGTGTATCGCACAATCGACTTGAACGAAGACAGGGACTTCCGCGTCGTCGCAACTCCCCTGGAATCGAACGGTTCGATCGTCGCGATCCTTGTGACCGGGGTTGAGCGCTCGCAAGTGAACGAGCCGATCGCCGTGCTCCGGATCATCTTGGTGCTCGCCATTCCGCTCACCAGCATCGGGTTGGGACTTGGCAGCTACTGGATTGCCCGGGTGGCGCTTGGTCCGGTGTCGCGAATCACCGCCACAGCGCGCCGGATCAGTGGAGGCGACCTTCGCAGTCGCATCGAGGGCGTGCACTCGAAGGACGAGGTTGGGGAACTCGCCGACACATTGAACGCCATGATCGCCCGTCTTGCCGAGACTGTGGAGCGAGAGCGTCGATTCACCGCCGATGCGGCGCACGAGTTGCGGACGCCCCTGGCGGCAATTGAGGCCAGCGTCGACGTGACCCTCGGACAGCAACGCACCGAGGCGGAGTACCGCCACGCCCTCGAGGCCGCCAAGACGCAGTCCCGGCGCCTTGCACGGCTGACGCAACAGCTACTCTTGCTGTCCCGATTGGATGCTCGGGATGTTGAATGGGAATTCGAGCCTATCGAGATAGCAGAGTTGCTCGACGCAGTGGTGGCAACGTTCCTCGATACTCACCCCGCGGCACAGGTTGAAGTTCGCGATGAGGGACCAGGCACTCGCGTGCGCGGAGACGTTGAACTGCTCGCCCGCGCGTTCATGAACGTGTTGGAGAACGCCGCGCTCCACGTTGGCGACGACGTCGCCATCGACGTCCGTATGACCACCGACATAGCGTCCCGGATGACGACCATATCCATCGTCGACAATGGGGAAGGGTTCCCCGAAGCGCTTGCCGACCGAGCATTTCACCGCTTTGCACAGGGTGACGAATCGCGATCGCGGGGAGGAAGCGGGCTGGGACTGGCAATCACCGCCGCCATCATCAGTGTCCATGGCGGAGAGGCCAGGATCGTGCGGGAACCGGGGGCGGGAGGGAATGTCGAGATCACGCTTCCGACAGTGCGCTGACGCTGACAATTTCCCCACTTATGTCGCTGGATTACGGTGGCCACGCCGGGCACTGTAGTCTCACCTTCACATGACCGTTCTGGATCCGCGCGCCCTCCTTGAGTCCCGCTTGAGACCCCGCAAAGCGGGCCTCCTGGACATCGACTCGCCGCTCGACCACTTTGCGCTGATTACCTACGCGGTCCCGTTGGAGCGGCTGACGCCCCACATCCCGGCGGACCGCTTCGAAATTCCAACGTTCGACATCGGCGGCGAGCAGCTTGCGCTTCTCAGTGTCGTGCCGTTCATCGATGCCAACTTCCGGTTTCGGATGCTGCCGTTTGCTCGCTTCCACTTCGCCCAGACCAACTACCGGGTCTACGTCATCGACAGGGAGTCCGGCGAGCCATGCGTCTGGTTCTTTGGGACCACGCTCGGCGGCTGGCCGGTCCACGTCGCCCGTTTCCTTTGGAAGATTCCCTGGTACCCGGCGAAGTACAGGTGGAGGTGCGAGTTCAACGAAGCCGAGAAGCGCTACGACACGTTCCATTACGAGGCACGTTCGAAGTGGGCCGACGCCCGGATCGACCTGGCGGATACCGGCAAGGGTGTGGAGTCACTCCCCGGCTTTGCTTCCCCAGATGAGATGACACTGGTCCTCACGCATCCCGTGGACGGGTACTTCTATCGCCTCGACAAGAAGGTGGGCACGTACTCCGTTTCCCACGACCTGCTGCCGCTTACCGTTGGCGCGCCTCGCGATCTCCACTTCGGCCTTTTGGAGCGGCTCGGAGTGCTCACGCCAGCGGAGATGCAGGAACCGCACTCAGTCTTGCTCTGCCGGCGGACGCTGTTTCACATCTATATGCCGCCAAGGCGCGTGCGCTAGCCAGCGAAGCCTCGGCGCTTCGCCGCCCGGTGTGAGAGTTCGATCAGCCGTTCCCGCGATTCCATTTTGTGTCTGCCGGGTTTGGTCCAATGACCACCGCCGTAGCGCCAGCGCTCCTTGGACTCGATCCCGCAGAGGCTCCAGGTCGCTTCGTAGACCCACCAGTGGGGGCGGCTGGGGAAGAGCAGATGGAGCAATTCGTGGACGTAAATGTCCACCGTGGCGCCGCGTTTGATGTAGATGACGCCGTGCTTAGGGCTGGCGACGCCGCGCGCTCTCCGTGGGACTGATCGCCCAACGGTCGCCTTCCATTCGGTCGGCCCGACGAGCGGCACGCGGTTTGGGTCGATTCCGAGGAGAGAGCAGGCAGCGGCGAAATCGTCGAGGCGGCCGGGCAAATCAGGCGCGTACGGCGATCAGCGCGTCGAGCTCTTCCTTCAGCTTGTCGAGCACTTCGTCGTAACCAAACGCTCCGACGCTTTCTTCGCCCCGTTTGAGGTTCACATACCGGGGACCGCACCAGAGTCCGAGGTCGGCGTCGTCCGTCTCACCCGGTCCGTTCACCCGGCAGCCCATCACGGCTATCGTTATGTCGTACTCCTTGGCGTAGGCGGCCATCTTCTTCACGTTGAAGGCGAGGTCGATGAAGGCTTCGTTTTCAACCCGGCTGCAGCTGGGGCAGCTGATGATGTTCAAGCCGTGGCCCAGGTCGGGAACGGAACGGAATCGGCCGGCCTCAATGTCCGCGAGGATCTCGTTGCCGGCCTCCACCTCGCGCCACTTCTCTTCGAAGGGCAAGGTGAGGGACACACGGATCGTATCGCCGATGCCCTGGCTGATCAGTTGTTCGAACGCAACACGCGTCTTGATCACGCCATCGGGGAGCATCCCCGCTTCGGTCACACCGAGGTGGAGCGGCACGTCCGGACGTCGCTCGGCGAAGCGCCGATTGCCATCGATAACCTTTCGCGGATCGCTGTCCTTCATTGAGACGACGTAGCGGGTGAATCCGAGATTGTCGAGGATCGCGCAGTGCTGGAGTGCGCTCTCCACCATCGCGGTGACGCCGGACAGCTCCGGCGGATCGGTAGCGTCATACTTCGCGGCCATCTCCGGGTCGACGCTGCCGCAGTTCACGCCAACGCGGATGGCGCAATCGTTCTCGGCGGCTGCTTCGGCGATGAAGGCGACCTTTGCGTCGACCGACTTGTCTTTTTCGTGGTGGTACAGGTGGCCGGGGTTGTAGCGGACCTTGCTCACATGCGGCGCGACGCTCGTGACGAGGCGATAGTTCTCCTGCAGGTCGACCACGAGGTTCGCCTCTGGGACGCGCCGGTGAATCTCTGCGAGACACTCGACGTCTTTTGCACTGTCAACGGCGACGCGGACGAGGCCGGCGCCCGCCTCGTGAAGCATGCGCACCTGGCGGGTCGTGGCCTCAAGATCCTGGGTCCTGGTTGCCGCCATGGACTGGACAACGAACGGCGCCCCACCACCAACGCTTACGGTGCCGATGGGGACGGTCCGGGTCTGAGCGCGCTTCACAGCATGGATTGTACCAATGCCGCGGTTAATCGCTGGTGACCTCGCTTGCTAGATCCAGCCGTTGCCAATGCCGGTAAAGATGACGAACGGCACGACGAGGACAACGGCCGAAGAGGCCATCGCAAAGATTGGCCCCCGGTTGGCGTCAAGGAAGCTCCGGCGCGGGCCAACAAAGCTATTGCCGCTTCGTTCGACGATGGCTGGGAGCGTAGTCCGTAAGCGAAGGCTGTTCGCCATCACGCTTACTGAACTGAAGGCCATCGCGGCCCCGGCAATGATGGGATTCAACAGTCCGAACGCTGCCATGGGTATGGCGACGACGTTGTAGCCGAAAGCCCAGACGAGGTTTTGGCGAATGGTCCGAAGCGTCGCTCGGCCGAGCTGCACCGCCTCAGCGATCTTCGAAATGTCGCCGGCAAGGATCGTGATGTCGGCCGCTTCCATCGCGACGTCCGTGCCGTTGCCCATTGCGATGCCGATGTCGGCGGCCGCGAGTGCCGGCCCATCGTTGATGCCATCGCCGACCATGGCGACATGGCGCCCCTCCGCGTGGAGGTCTTGCACAGTTCGGAGTTTGTCCTGTGGGGTTGCGCGCGCCTGCCAGTCATCGAGGCCCACGGTAGCGGCCACGGCCGCGGCCGGCCCAGGCGCATCGCCGGTCAACATCGAGACCTTGAGGCCCAGGGCATGCAGGGTTTCGATGGCCCGCCCGGCGTTCTGCTTGATTTCGTCTGCGATCGCGAGCGTGCCGATGAGCCGGCCATCGACCCTCACGTTGAGGGCCGTCGCACGTTCGTCGTCTCCCGGGGCAACACCCATGTTGCCGACTTCCACCACCTGGCCGTCCACGGTGGCCTTTACGCCGACCGCGGCACTTGCGGAGAACTCCGTGGGGCGTGCGATATCGAGTTCGCGCTCTACCGCCGCGTCGACCACGGCGCGTCCGAGGGGATGCTCGCTGGGCCATTCGGCGGATGCGGCAAGAGCCAATAGCTCGTGCTCCGACACGCCTTCGACCGGATTGATGGCGACAACCTGTGGCCTTCCCTCGGTGAGCGTTCCCGTCTTGTCCACGACTACGGTATCGAGCCCGCGCATCGCCTCAAGGACCGTGGCGTCCTTGATCAGGATGCCGCGCTCAGCGCCCATTCCTGTGCCAACCATGACCGCAGTGGGCGTCGCCAGCCCGAGTGCACACGGGCAGGCAACGACGAGCACGGCAACTGCGGCCACGAAGCCGGCCGTTGCGTCGCCCGCCAGCCACCAGCTGGCAAATGTGAGGCCGGCAATCCCGATGACAACGGGGACAAAGATCGCGGCGACCTGGTCGACCAGTCGTTCGATTGGCGCTTTCGAGCCCTGGGCGTCTTCCACAAGGTGTGCCAGCCTGGCCAGCGCCGATGACTCGCCGACCGCCGTCGTGCGGATCACGAGGAATCCATCCTGGGAAACGGTTCCGCCGGTCACGATCGCCCCGGTCGCTTTCTCCACGGGAATCGGCTCACCAGTCAGCATCGACTCATCGACTGCGGCTGTCCCCTCGACGACTTCGCCATCGACGGGGATCGACTGCCCGGGCCGCACGACGACCAGGTCGCCCGGCATGATGGTGTCGAGTGCGACCTCGGTCTCGCCGCCATCGTCACTGCGAATCACGGCCGACTTTGCACCAAGACTCAGTAGCGCTTCGATCGAAGCTCCGGCCTGGCCCTTCGACTTCTCCTCGAAATACTTCCCCATGGTGACGAAGAGCAGGACAGCGGCACTGGCGTCGAAATACATATGCTCGTGGCTATTCGAAACGACAATCCAGGTGCTGTAGGCGAACGCAACGCTCGTGCCCATGGCAATGAGCACGTCCATGTTCGGGTTGAAATGCCTCAGGCTCGCCAGAGCGCCGCGGTAGTAGCGCCAACCGACCACTGTCTGGACGGGCGCGACAAGCGCGAGTATCAGCCAGCCGGTGAACTGGTTGCTTCCCAGCGAGAGGTCGGCGAGGTCCATTGCCATAGCAAGGATGATGGCAGGCACGCCGAGCACGGCCCCAAACACGAGCGTCCACAGCGTCCGTCGAGCATGCTGCATCCGCAGTTGCCGCTGTTCGCTCCGGTCCTCCGACAGGGTGGCGCCATAGCCAGCTTTCTCTACGGCCGACACAAGCGTGTCGAGGGTGACCGTCGGTCCGCCTGTAATGCGCGCCGTTTCGGAGGCGAAGTTTACGGACGCCGTATCCACGCCTTCCACGCGTCCGAGGGCCCGTTCCACGCGACGCACGCATGACGCGCAGGTCATCCCCGTGACGGAGAGCGTGATTGCCCCGTCCTTCAGTGCCGTTGTTGCCATGTTCCGATCTAGACGAGGACTGCCTCGTACCCCTCTTCTTCAATTGCCGCGATAAGGGCCGACTTGTCGCTCACCTCGCCAGAAACCTCAGCCTTCTTGGCGTCGAGGTCGACAGTCGCTGAGATGACGCCAGGCACGGCTTCGAGTGCGCCACGGACGGCATTCACGCAGTGGTCGCAGGTCATTCCCTGGACGTTGAGGACGATGGATTCGGTCATGGTGTTCACCCCTGTCGTTGTATTGTTGGTCATGCGTCCGCCGGGCCCTGCACTTTGTACAGGCGAAGCAGTTCTCGCACGGCTTTATCGGTCTCGCCACCGGCCAGTTGCTCGATGACGTGGGTCCGCAGGTGGTTCTCGATAACAAGTGTATCGAGGCTCCGAAGCGCCTTCTGGATCGACATGGAGAGGTCGAGGACTTCCATGCAGTAGCGGTCCTCTTCGACCTGTCGTTCCAAAGCCGACAGCTGCCCCTGGAGGATCTTGAGACGCCTCAGAGCTTGTTCCCGGACTTCTGGCTGCATAGCTCCAGTATAGGATACCCCCCTACCCTCTACAACAAGGGAAGGCAGCAACTTGCACAGCACGCGGCAGCGACCCTACGCTCGGGCACGTCCCGCTTGCGGCGTGAGGTGTTTTGATGCGAATCGGCGTGCATGTGTCGGGGGCCGGCGGGATCGAGAAAATCGTCCCCAAGGGCCTCGAACTCGGTGCGGAAGTCATCCAGCTCTTCATCTCAGCCCCCCAGCAATGGCGTCCGCCATCGATTTCCGATGAGCAGGCTGAAAACTTCCGACGTGCCCTTACCGAAGCGGCAATCCCCGCGTACTTCCACGGGGTTTACCTCGTCAATCTCGCTGCCGACAACGAGGCGATGCTCGGCCGGTCGATCGGCTCGCTCAAGCAGTACATGCGATGGGCCGGGGAACTCGGCGTTAAAGGCACCGTCTTCCACGTCGGCAGCCACAAGGGTGCAGGTTTCGAAACCTACCGGGACCAGATCGTGAAGGCGATGCGTGAGGTCCTCGACTACGCCGACAACGACGCCCTCCTGATTATGGAAAACAATGCCGGCCAGGGCGGTGGCGTCGGGTCAACCTTTGGTGAACTCGGCGAGATCATCCGGAGCCTCGACAACGACCCTCGCGTGAAGATCTGCCTCGATACCTGTCACGCATTCGCTATGGGATACGACATCGCTTCGAAGGAAGGCTGCGAGACGGCGATGACCGAGTTCGACAAGGAGATCGGGCTCGATCGCCTGGAGGTCGTCCACTCGAACGACAGCAAGATGGAACTGGGTGGCCTGCGGGATCGCCACGAGAACATCGGCGACGGCCACATTGGCTACGAAGGGTTCAAGACCGTCATGTCCCACCATGCGTTCCGCGACGTCCCGTTTGTCCTGGAGGTGCCGGGTATTGAGAACGACGGCCCCGACGTGGAAAACGTGACGCGATTGAAAAAGTTGCGCGAAGAGGCAGGGTTGCCCGCCCCGGCCTGACATTCGATTGGTAACAAACGGCCAGCCCGGTAGGATTTCGGGGCTGGAGGCACCTGTGACCGAACCGACCGGACCGAACCACGGAGGCAAGCTCAGCGGCGCCCTCTTCACCGAGTGCGCCGAGTGGATCTGGGAGCAGCTCCAGGAGGAAGACGGGATGTATATGGCCGGCGAGTTGGTCGAACTGATCCTCTCGACCGAGCGAGAGCTGGACGTCCATGCCGAGCCTACCGACCGCATCGTCCGCGTCGTGACCGACGAACTCGCCGTCCGCGGCATCACCGCCAACCCTTCCCCAGTCTCCGAAGACATGGTGCGTGCGGTGGTTGAGTGGGAGGACGAGTTCCTTGGCCTGGCCGCCATTCCCCGCCACGAGAGCTGACACGGCTTGACGATCGCAGCCGGTTGAGCGAACACTGATGTTCATCCAGCAATCGGGAGGTGCCGGGAGCACGAGGACGAACTGCACAGGGAGCGAGAAACGAAGCGCCAGGTCCTTCCTGCGGAAGGATGACGAGGTGGGGGCAGAATCGAACCACTCGGCGGGTGGCCCCCCGGCCGGCACGGTCGAAGAGTCGCGCACAAACCAGCCAGGGTAACCGGCTGACAAAGGCGGACTCACGTGTAAGGGCAGCACTCCGTGCCCTTCTCCCCGGACCGACGACAAGTAGCTTGATTGACCAGCCACGCTGTCGCTGTCCTGTTGTGCGTGCGAAACCGCTACTGAGGTAGCCCACACGAACGGGGAACGTTATGTGCGGAATATTTGCCTGCGTCGGGGCGACCAACGCCGCCGACCAGGTGTTGCAGGGTCTTCGGGACCTCGAATATCGAGGATACGACTCAGCGGGGATCGCGGCCCAGGCATCGGGCACCCTCACGGTCCTTCGTCGCGAAGGCAGGATCAGTCAGCTCGCCGAAGCGATGGCCGCCGCCCCTATGGCGGGGTCATGTGCTGTCGGCCATACGCGGTGGGCGACTCACGGCCGTCCGTCTGACGCCAACTCACACCCGCATCGCTCCTGCGACGGCAACATCGCCGTCGTGCACAACGGGATCGTGGAGAACCACGCCATTCTCAAGGCGGACCTCCTCGGCCGGGGACACTCTTTCGCCAGCGACACCGACACGGAGGTGATCGCCCACCTGCTCGAGGAGCAGACAAACGCGGGTGATGACCTGCTGACGGCGCTCCGCGCCGTCGCCCCCCAACTCGAAGGATCGCAAGCGATCGCCGCCGTCGCCGCGAACGAACCGGACGCCGTTGTGACGACGCGCATCGGCAATGCCGGTGGCGTTGTCCTGGGTGACGCCGGCGACGCCTTCTACCTGGCGAGCGACCTTGCCGCAGTCCTGCCTCACACAAGGAGGGTCGCATTCCTCCATGACGGTGACTTCGCCCGGGTGTCACCCGGCAACGCCGTCATTGCCCGCCTCGGCACCGATTCTGCCGCTTGCGAGTTCCAGGAGATCGCGATGGACGCTGAGAGCGTGCAGAAGGGCACCTATCCCACCTACATGCTGAAGGAGATCAACGAGCAACCGGAGGCGCTGGCGGATACCGTCCAGAGTCTCGTCTCGATCGACCCTGTCGAATTTCGCATGCCGCACCTCGGCTCGGCGGTATCGAGGCTCGGCTCCGTCCAGCGTGTGGTGCTCATCGGCATGGGAACAAGCCTCAACGCGGCGATGGTCGGCCGGCAATACTTCGAGCGTTTAGCTGGCATCCCGGCGGAGGCGGACAACGCCAGCGAGTTTCGCCACCGGGCCCCGGTGCTCGGTCCCGAAACGCTGGTCGTCTCGATCAGCCAGTCCGGCGAAACGGTCGACGTCCTCGAAGCAATGAATGTTGCGAAACGGGCCGGGGCGCTGCAGATCACCATCTGCAATAACGAGGGCGGCCAGACCACGCGGGTCGCGGAGGGCACGGTCTACACGCGGGCGGGCCTCGAACGTGGCGTGGCGAGCACCAAGTCCTACGTCACGGCGATCGCTGCTCTCAATGTCCTGGCGCTCCACCTCGGACACCTTCGCGGCCAGATTAGTGAGGACGACCTCCGGGGCCACCTCGATGCGCTCCTGCGGCTGCCCGGCCTCGTCGGGCAAGTCATCAACGACCGCAAGGGTGTCGAGGCGGCGGCCAACCTGGTGGCGGGAGCAAGCAATGCCTTCTTTCTTGGCCGTGGGCTCGCGTTTCCGGTGGCCATGGAGGGCGCGCTCAAGCTCAAGGAGATCAGTTATCTGCACGCCGAGGGCTATGCCGCGGGAGAAATGAAGCACGGCCCCATCGCCCTCATCGAGCCCGACTTCGCCACCGTCGCCATCGCCCCAAAGCACGCGCTCCGGACCAAGATGATCTCCAATATCGAACAGGTCCAGGCGCGAGGCGGCCACGTCGTCGCCGTCGTCACCGAGGGAGACACAGAGATCGCCGGTCTCGCGGATGCCGTCCTCCCGATCCCGGATGCGGGGCCCTGGTTGGAACCGATTGTCGCGTCCATTCCCCTACAACTTCTTGCCTACGAAATCGCGACAGCGCGAGGCTACGACGTCGACCAGCCCCGCAATCTCGCGAAGACAGTCACGGTCGAATGAGCATGAGCCATAAAAAGAACAAATGGATGAATCGGCCCCCGACGATCCATAAACCGCACGTCGACCCTGCCGGGTGGAATATACTGGTGAGGGCTGCGAATTCTGTCGCGCAAACCGCGGCACAGGAGGGCTAGCCATTTGGTAAGCGTGACTCCATCGGTAGTTTGGTTCCGGGATGTTGGCGTCGCCGACCTTGCCCTCGTGGGCGGCAAGGGGGCGAATCTCGGAGAGTTAACCAAAGCACAAATCCCGGTCCCGCCAGGGTTTGTCGTTACTGCCGATACCTACTTCAGCTTCATCCGCCGCAACAGGCTGGATGCCGCGATCCGGGCGGAACTCGATGGCCTCGACGTCTCCGATTCGGCGGCTCTGGAACAGCATGCGGCCAAGATCCGTGAGCTCATCATGTCGGGCACCGTTCCGCCGGATGTTGCCGCGGATATTCGTGGCGCCTACGAAGAGCTCGGCGGCGGTTTCGTTGCCGTGCGTAGCAGCGCGACGGCGGAAGACCTGCCAGACGCCAGTTTCGCGGGTCAGCAAAGAACGTTCCTCAACGTGCAGGGCGGTGACAATGTCGTCGAGGCGGTGAAGGCCTGCTGGTCTTCCCTCTATGAGGCGCGCGCAGTCTTCTACCGCGTAGAGGCCAACTACGACCACCTCTCGGTCGGGCTTGCCGTACCGGTACAACGCATGGTGCAGTCGGAGAAATCCGGCGTTATGTTCACGGTGGAGCCGGTGAGTTCCGACCGCAGCAAGGTCACCATCGAGGCTGTCTGGGGCCTGGGCGAAGGCATCGTCTCCGGCGAACTGAGCCCCGATCTGTACGTAGTTCGCAAGTCAGACCTTGCGATCGAAGTCTCCGAGCATGTGCCCCAAACACGCCAGTTTGTGCGAGCAAGTGCCGGGGAAGGTGATTATGAAGGCGCCAACGAATGGCTGCCCGTGCCAGACAGTCTGGTCGATGCCCCAAAGCTCAACACTGACGAGATACTCGAACTGGCAAAGATTGCCCTGGCTGTGGAGACGCACTACGGCTCGCCCCAGGACATCGAATGGGCGTACGAGGGAGGCAAGTTCTACCTGACCCAGTCACGCCCGATCACGACCCTCACCGATGACGGCGACGGCAGCGAAGAACCGGTCGCCATGCCCGAGACCGCGCCCATTCTCGCGAAAGGCCAGGCGGCCAGTCCCGGGGTTGGTATTGGCCGCGTCCGCTTCGTCCGTTCAACGGACGAGCTCGGCATTGTCCAGCCGGGTGACGTGATGGTCGCCGAGATGACCACCCCGGACTTCGTGCCCGCGATGAAACGCGCCGCCGCGCTGGTCACCGAGCGTGGTGGCCGCACCTGCCATGCTGCGATCGTCAGTCGCGAATTGGGGATCCCCTGCGTCGTGGGTGTGAACAATGCCATCGAAGCGCTCGAGGTCGGTCGCCTCGTGAGCGTCGATGGATACGAAGGCGTCATCTTCGATGGCAGGGCCAACAGCCGTTTCGCATACCACGAGGCGCGGAAGGCTCGTTATGCCAACGCTGCCGCTGTGCCCACTGCCACGAAGCTGTACGTCAACCTGGCCGAACCGGAACTGGCCGACATCGTCGCCAAGCGCAACGTCGATGGAGTTGGGCTCCTTCGCGCCGAATTCATCGTCGCCCAGATTGGCAAACATCCCCGCGCATTCATCGAAGAAGGCAAGGCCTCTGAGTTCGTCGGGAAGCTCGCCGAAGGCATCCGCGAGTTCTGCCGGGCCTTCGCGCCTCGGCCGGTCGTCTACCGTCTGACCGACTTCAAGACTAACGAGTACGCCAATCTCATCGGCGGTGCGAAGTTCGAAGAAGTCGAAGAGAACCCGATGATTGGCTACCGTGGCGCCTCACGGTACGTCCGTGAACCCGATGTCTTCGCCCTTGAGTTGCAGGCGATCAAGGATGTGCGCCGCGAGTTTTCGAACCTCAACGTGATGGTGCCCTTCGTTCGCACGCCATCGGAGCTTCGCGGTGTTAAACGGCTCATGGCCGAACATGGACTGGTGAAGGGCGAGGGCTTCAAGCTCTGGATGATGGTGGAGGTACCGAGCAACGTGCTGATCCTCGACCGCTTTATCGACGAGGGCATCGATGGCATCTCGATCGGCTCAAACGATCTGACGCAGCTCATCCTCGGAATTGACCGCGACAGCGAAAAGCTGGCCGAAACGTTCGACGAGCGGAACGAGGCGGTCCTCCTGGCTATCGAGACTGCCGTGAAGACAGCGCGGGCCCGAGGGGTCACCGTTTCCATCTGCGGACAGGCGCCAAGCGTTTATCCGGAAGTGACGGAACGCCTGGTTGAGTGGGGGACCACAAGTGTGAGTGTCAGCCCGGACATGATCGACCAGACCCGCGAAATCATCGCAGCGGCGGAGAAGAAGCTGGGCATCTCAGCAACCGGTCGCTAGCCTGAACGGCGTGGAACTCGACGAGGTGCGGCAGCGACTCCTGGACCGGGAGTCGCTGCTCAGCCCGCACGCCGCCCAGACGGCGACGAGTAAGGGCCGCAAGCGTCCCGAGTCTCCTTCGCCGGTGCGGACCGAATACCAGCGCGACCGCGACCGTATTCTCCACACCAAGGCATTTCGCCGGCTCAAACACAAGACACAGGTCTTCATCGCCCCGGCCCTCGATCACTTCGTCACTCGGCTCACGCACACGCTGGAGGTGGCCCAGGTAGCACGGACGATTGCCCGGGGACTCAACCTGAACGAGGACCTCGCGGAAGCCGCTGCCCTTGGCCACGACATCGGCCACGGCCCCTTCGGACACGCCGGCGAGGAAGCACTGGCCGAATGCTTGCCCGAGGGATTTCGCCACAACTACCAGTCAGTCCGTGTCCTCGACCGCCTGGAAGGGGATGGCCAGGGACTGAATCTGACCTATGAAGTGCTGGATGCCGTGGAGAAGTCGAGCAAGGTTCGCGAGGACATCTTCGCCGAGGGCTGGGGCGTTCCGGCCACTCTTGAGGGGCAGGTGGTGAAAACCTCGGACGCCATCGCCTACGTCAACCACGACATCGTCGACGCGATCCGCGCAGGGCTCATCTCCGAGGCGGATCTGCCCGACAGCAGCCATCGCGTCCTCGGCAAGGACCACGCAAATCGCATCAATTCACTCATCCTCGACACGATCGAAGCGAGCTGGGCGGCCACCGGCGCCAGCCCGCCCATCGAGACTCCTGTCATCCGCTTCAGCCCTGAGGTGCACGAAGTCGCCAATGAGCTCCGGGAATTCATGTTTCAGCGGGTGTACCTCTACGACGCCACTCGTCGCGAGGCAGAACGCGGCAAGCGTGTGGTCATTTTCCTTTTCGAACACTTCCGGCGCTTCCCTGCCGGCATCTCGGCCGGCTTCTCTCTTGCTGAAGATACGGTCGAAAGGCAGGCCGCAGACTACGTCAGTGGCATGACCGATCGCTATGCGATCCGGCTCGCCCGGGAGCTCGGCTGCCCTGACGCGACCGGCTGGGACGTTTAAGCCACGGTAAACGCACACAGCGCCGTCCGGGGTTCCTCCGTTGCCGTAACAGCATGCCGCTTTGATAATCGGTTAGTGGCTACCCCCTGCCTTCCATGACAAATTCAGAAGACCAGTACCCGCCGGACGACTTCGTCATCGGCGAAACTTACCCTCCGCCTGCACCCGAGACCGAATCCGAAGAGATGGTTGGCGGTGAGATCGGCGGCGTACCGGGCCCCGCAGATCGCTGGAGCAGGCAAGCCCCTGCGCCGGTCATCGAAGACTCGCCTTACTACGACGATGACGAGCCTGAGTACTACGAGGACGATGAGTATTACGCGGACGACGATCAGGCGATTGGGGAGCCGTACTACTACTACGACGACGATCTGCCGGCCCGGCAGCCGGTGTTTTATGTCTTCATCGGGATCGCCGTGGTCCTCGGCGGGCTCTTTGTCTTTCTGCTCTTCTCCATCTTCAACGGCGGCGGCGACAATCCGCCGGCCGAGCCTGATGACCCGGCATTCAACATCCGAATCGATAGTCCCCAGAACAACGACCGAGTCCAGGTCGGCGACGACATCGAAGTGCTCGTCAGTGCCAACTCCAACGAGCAGATAACGAAGATCGAGCTCCTCGTCGGCGGCGTTGTGAAGGACATGACCGACTTCAGCACGGTTCCGGCGGACGGCGTCTACTCCCCTACGCTCACACTGAATTTCGCCGAGACGGGCAACTATGACCTCGTCGCCCGGGCGACGAGTGAGTCAGGCGCCACCAAACAGAGCGCCACGGTTCGCGTGAGCGTCGTGACGGAATTGGTAGATGAGCAGCCGGCTAGCATCACGGGCGAGGTGATCACCACCGTCAATGCCCGCAGTGGCCCCGGTGAGGACTATCCGACCGTCAACACCTACGACGCCGGACAGCGTGTCGTGCTCGTCGGAAAGAGCAACGCCGGTGAACCGGACTGGGTCTTGCTGGATTCGGGGCTCTGGATACGGGCGGCCGCCGTGCGCGTCAACGACTCGCTGGCTCTTCTCCCCGTCCGCCGACCTACGCCAACACCTGCCCCGACATCGACGCCAACGCCAGAGCCCAGCGAAACAGCCACGCCGCCAGGCGGACTGCCCGACCTCTCGCCTTCCAATGCCACACTGGCGAACAACGGCAATACGCTCCGGGTGACGGTGAAGAACCAGAGCACGGCCGACTACCAGGGTCCGCTGGTCGTATCGGCTGTCGGTCTGCCGGAAGGCGACCTCCAGGAAGCATTCATCGTGAACATCAAGGCCGGCGGTACCCAGACGGTCGAGTTCGACCTGCCAACGGCGAACACCGACGGTGGCACCGTGGCCATCTCAGTGGATGTGGGCGACAACATCGAGGAGTCGAACGAAGACAATAACGACGCGACCTTCCTCGTTGCTGCGGCGGTCGATGCTCCGGAGTTGACCGTGGCGGCGGTGGTCAATGGCCCCCAGATCAACGTCACAGTGACGAACGTCGGCGGCAGGCTCGATACAGCGTCCGTATACGTGTCGGTGTCCCTGGGCGTGACCAACTCCAGCGCAACCAAGTCGATCACGCTTGAGACCGGTCAGTCCGAACAGTTCGTCGTCTCCACGCCCCCAAGCAGCGGCGTAGCCCAGGTAACGGTTTTCGCGAACGGCGAGGCGATTGGATCTGGCTCGGTGCAGGTGGGCGATCCGGCTACCGCTACGCCTGAGCCCACCACGGAAAGCTAGCGGAGTCGTCGTAACGACGCCTGTTGTCGCGAGATTCCTCGGACCGGCCCCGCAGGTCTCATCGCGTTCGCTAGCATCGACGGTGTGGATACCGTTGAGGAGATCAAACGCCGCATAGATGTCGGTGAGTACATTGGCCGCACGGTCGACCTCAAGCGATCGGGACGCAATCTTCGAGGCCTCTGCCCGTTCCATTCTGAGAAGACCCCGTCGTTCTATGTATTCCCGGATCGTGGGACGTGGCGCTGCTTCGGCCAGTGCGGCGAAGGCGGCGACCTCTTCAGCTTTGCCCAGAAGAAGCTCGGCCTCGAGTTCCGCGACACGCTCGTAGAGCTGGCCCGCGAGGCGGGCGTCGTCCTCACACCCGTCAATCCCGAACGGCGCAGTCGGCAGGAGCGTCTGACCGCCGCCCTCGAAGGCGCCATTCGCTTCTACCAGGAGCGGCTTGCCGACCCCACCGGCAGCGAGGCGCGGGAGTACATCCAAAACAAGCGCGGCCTCAGCGATCACACCGTCGGACGTTTTGGACTCGGCTGGGCCCCCCCAGAATGGCGCGAACTTCGTGAGCATCTCTCCGCGCGCGGATTTAGCGACCAGGACCTCATGGACGCAGGCCTCACCGTCGTTAGCGACAATGGTGGCGAACCGTACGACCGCTTCCGCGGCCGCGTCACGTTCCCGATCTACGACGAGCGGGGCGCGCCCATCGGTATTGGCGGCCGCGCACTGGGTGATGAACAGCCGAAGTACCTTAATTCGCCCCAGACCGAACTGTTCGACAAGGGTCGCACGCTCTACGGGCTCAACTGGGCGGGTGATGCCGCTCGTGAGGCCGGCGAGGTCGTCGTCGTTGAGGGGTACATGGATGTCATTGGCCCGCACCAGGCGGGTTTCACCAACGTCGTCGCAACCATGGGTACCTCGCTGACAGAAACGCATGCCCGGCTGCTCAAGCGGTACGCGACGCGCGTCGTTCTCGCGATGGACCCGGATGGGGCCGGTGCGGCCGCCGCCGAGCGTGCAGGCTCCATCGTCCTCGGGATTAGCTCTTCGGGTGACGCCGCGGAAAGCGCGCGCGCTGCCGACGCCATCGCCGGGGGCGCCCAGATCGACCTCCGTGTCGCTGTGCTCCCAGGCAGCATGGACCCCGACGACCTCGCCCGGGAACGCCCTGACCTCTGGAAATCCACCATCGCCGGTTCTATGCCGTTCCCCGAGTTCCTCATCGAAAGGCTCCTCGGAGGGCAGCGTCCGGACTCTGGCCTCGAGGCGCGCGCGTCTGGTCGACCAGGTTCGGCCTGTGCTCGTCTCTGTCCGCGACCCGGTTGAACGCGCGATGTACGTGCAGCGCCTCGCGCGTCGTCTCGGCGTGAACGAGCAGGCCGTATCCGACCGGATTCGACCCGGGCCACGTGTGCAGCCGCGGCCGCAGCAGGGCGAGCGCCGGGTGGCCCGCCAGGAGGACTATCTCCTCTCGATCGTCCTCGCCTACCCGTCGCTGCGGTACTCAGTGCGGAATCTCCCGCCCGACCTGTTTGCCGACACGCTGAACCGCGAGATCTTCGCCCGCTGGACGGCCTCGGAGCTCGACGAACTGGAAGTGTCTGACGATGCCCTCGGCGTTCAACTCGCGCGCCTCAAGGCGATTCGCCTGCCGGTGTTCAGCGGCGAGTCGGCCCGCAAGGCCGCCCGCGAAAAGATCGACGCCATCCTTCGGGAACGGCTCTCGCAGCGCCAGGGAGCCCTGGTTGCCGAGCTCGCAGCTGCCGAGGAAGCCGAAGGGACGAACCGGATGGCAGAGGTCGGCGCCAGCGCCTGGCTTGGCAACCATCTCTCACCAGCGGACGAACAGCTCGCCCACCTTGTAATCGAAGAGCTGGAGCTCGGGCTAAGTCTGCATCGGCACGAAGCGCCAGAGCTGGCCTAGCCGAGATCAGGCGTTGAGATCGCCGTTGGCCGGACCACGGCCGCCGGCGAACGCGAATCCAAGCACAGCGGCCGCCGCTTTCAATGCGTCGGCCTCCCCAGGGTCGGACGTACCGTCGAGTACCCGGCCAGCAGCCCGGTCGAGCAGATCGAGGGCCTGTGGCGTATCGATGTCGTCGTCCATTGCTGCTTCGAAGGCGCGCGTCAGCGGGTGGCCCATAGTCGATGTGTCCCCACCAGCAGCGACAGCAGCGGTTTGAAGCCGATCCATGCGCGGCCGAAGGGACTCCAAAGGCTCATGGCTGTAGTTCGCGTCGGTCCGGTAGTGCGTGCCGAGGAGATAGAGGCGGAGGTGGTCGCCGCCGTAGGTTGGCAGCAGGTTCCGGGCGAGGACCAGGTTCCCAAGCGACTTGCTCATCTTGACCCCGTCGAGCTGAAGCATCCCGTTATGCATCCAGAAGCCGCAGAAGGGGGCGTGCCCTGAAGCCGACTCGGCCTGCGCTATCTCGTTCTCGTGATGAGGGTATTTGAGGTCGCTGCCGCCACCATGGATGTCGATCTGCTCACCGAGGAGCGCCATCGACATGGCGGTGCATTCAATGCTCCATCCCGGGCGGCCAGGGCCCCAGGGGCTGTCCCACGACGGTTCGTCTGGTTCGGTTGTCTGCCAGAGAAGGAAGTCGAGATGTCCGCGTTTCTTCTCCTCGCGCTTCGACTCGGGGTTCTCAAGCTTGCCGAGCGCTTCCAGCGTGATCCCATTGAGCCGCCCGTAATCGGAGAAGGTGGAAACCTCGAAGAACACGTCCCCACCGACGACGTAGGCTCGCCCAGCTTCGATGATCTTCTGCGTCGTCTCGATGATCTGGGGGATGTAGTCGGTGGCGAACGGATAGGCATGGGGCCGAAGAACGTTCATCGCGTCGAGGTCGCGACGGAGGATGGCGTCGTTTTCGTCGCGAATGTCGGCGATTGGCCGGCCGCCCATGCGTTTCGACACCATGATCATGTCGTCATCGATGTCGGTGACGTTCTGAACGTAGCGAACCTCGTAGCCCCGGTAGCCCAGGTACCGTCTGATGGTGTCGAACTGAACGTAGCTGAATGCGTGCCCGAGATGGGTGACGTCGTACGGGGTGACGCCGCAGACATACATGGTCGCCTTCCCGGCGGTCACGCTCTTGAACTCGCGGCGAGCGCTGCCGAGGCTGCTGTACAACTGCAGGCTCATCGAACCAGCACCCGGCAAACAGCCGTGAATAGATGCGTCGAAATCAAGTCAGTGCGCCCTCCGCCATGAGGCCGGCAATAGTCTCGTCGTCCAGTTCCAGAAGCGTCGATAGCACGTCGTAGGTGTCGGCGCCGGTCGCGACCGGCCCATCGTACCTTGCCGGGCGCGCGCCATCGAACGTCGCCGGGAAACGGTCGAGGCCATACGTGCCAAAGCGCTCCGATTCGGCCGTGCCGAAGAAGCTTCTCGCGGCGAGCTGCGGGTCACGCTCAACCAGGTCTTGCGCGTTCATGACCGGGCCCGCTGCAACACCAACGGCCTGCAGCGCCTCCATAAGTTCGAAGCGCTCCCACCCCTGAGTGGCGGTCGCAAGAGCCTCGTCCAGCCGCTCACGGTCATCGGCCCGTCTATCTCCATCCGCCCAGGCCTCACCAGTGGCGGCAATGCCCAGCACCCCGGCAGCCGCTGTCCACTCGATGTCAGACGAACAGACGATTGCGATCCAGGCGTCGTCGCCCGCGCACGGGTAGATGCCGTGCGGCGCCTCGTTGCCGTAAGCGGGGGTGTTGCCCGGTGGCATCGGAGACGTGCCGTTTGCGAAGTACTCGAGACAGGCCGGAGCCATCAATCCCATTCCAAGTTCGTACTGTGAGAGGTCGACATCCAATCCCGTGCCGGTGCGGGCGGCATGCTCGACGCCTTCAAGCGCCGCCAGCGCTGCCGCGAGGCCGCTGAGGTGGTCCGTGAGCGAGAAGCCGTAGCCCAGGTCGTTGCGCCCCGGAACTCCGGTCAGATATGTCAGCCCGACGAGCGCATGAATCGTGGGCGCGAAGGTTACGAAGTCCTGCCACGGGCCATCCTTCCCCATGCCGCCCATTGCGATGCTGGTGACCCGCGGATTGGCGCGGGCGAGCGAATCGTGGTCGAGCCCCCAGCGGGCGAGGACGCCATTGCTGAAGTTGTCGATGACAACGTCGCTCTTGGCGGCGATCCGTCGAGCGATATCTCGCGCCGGCTCGGTCGACATGTCGAGGCTGATGCTTCGTTTGTTCCGATTCCAACTCAGGTAGTAGGGATGGGCCGGTGAGTTGGCACCACCGCCGCGCTTTGCGCTGCCGACCTTAATCACCTCCGCGCCAAGGTCGCCCAGCAGGCGAGTGCCGAACGGGCCGGCCAGCACGTGGGTGAAGTCGAGCACGCGGATGCCTTCGAGCGGCCTGTCATGTGCCCCAACGTCTGGTGCTACCTGTGGCGGTCGTGCCGCCCAGGCCGCTTCTTCCGGAGACACGTGCTTTGCCGGCCGAGGGTGCTCCCCATCTTCGGACGTCCGGAAGAACCGTCCGGGGAAGCGAACAGTGTGGCCCGGCCGCAGCTCGATATCCTGGAAATAGCCGCGGGCTTCCAGCTGCGGGCTGGCGACCGCCTTTGGAATGTCCCAGACGGCGCCGAACGGCTGATGGCGTCGTTGCGCCTCGAAGAAGAGTTCGTCGGCGTCGTGGTTTCCCACCCAGCGATCGAGGACATCCATGACGTGCGGCAGGTCCCGGACAAGGTCGATCACTGTCGGGTAGCGCGTGGGGTCGGCGAGGTCATCGGCCTCTCCCGTTTCGGCGAGCCAGGGCACGAGCACGTCTAACGGACGGAGCGAAGCGGTGACCATGAGGCCATCGCCTCGTTTGTCGCCGTACACCTCGTAGGCCCGGCTCCAGTGGAGGCTGCCCAGCCGTTCGGCGATCCGTGAGCGCCAGGGGCCGCCCTCCGGGAAGAACCACTGCATGAGCACCTGTTCGGTGCAGCTCGCTAATGCCTCGTGAGCGGAAAGGTCGATGTGCACACCGCGGCCGGTACGTCGGCGAGCCACGATTCCCACCATGGAACACACGGCCGCGTACAGCCCCACAGTGTGGTAGCTCTGGTTCCCATACCCGTTCAAGGGACCGGTCTCTGAATCGCCCGTGACCGAGGCCGAGCCCGACATGGCATTGGCGACGATGTCAGGTGCGCGGTATGCGGCCCATGGTCCACTCAAGCCGAAAGGGCTGACCGTAACCTGCACAAGCCCGCGTTCTCGGCACTCGGTGAGGAGCGCATCGCTAAGACCACCGGCACCAGGGTCGTGCAACAGCACATCTGCCCCGCGGAGAAGGTCATCGAGGGTTGCCTGGTCTGGGTCCGCCAGGAGCCGCTTGCCCGCGTTGTACCAGATGTCCTGGAGCGAGATGCCGTCGGTCCCGGTATGTGGCGGCGCATCGTTGATAAGGTCGTCGTTGCCAACGAGGCGGACGACGTCTGCTCCGGCGTCGGCCAACATCCGGCCTGCCAGCACCCCGTTCCAGCCACACATCTCCAGCACGCGGAGTCCGGCAAGTGCTCCCTTTTTCATCCGATCCGCATCCTACCGGCGGGGCGCCGTGAAAGCAGGCAGACAAGTTCCCCGGCCCGTCACGCAAACGCCACGCGACAACCGTTGTCCTGTCACCGCCGGCACCTGAACGATAGCGGAGAGGTTGCGACAACCATCAGAGAGGCTCTACGCGCAGCCAAGGGCCGGATGTGGGACCGGGAACATGGGTGAGATAGAAGCGGTCGCTGCTCCGAACACGGAGCACGACGGACGTCTGACACTTGAAGAACAACAGGCGCTGGTCGTCCAGTACACGCCGCTCGTTCGGCGCGTTGCCCGGACGCTTCCGCTCGAAATCCCCGGCGTCCTCGAGTTCGAAGACGCTGTCGGCTATGGCACCTGCGGCCTCATCGAGGCGGTGCGTCGATACGACCCCTCCAAGGGCACCAACTTCCACGCCTACGCCATCCGCCGCATTCGCGGCTCAATGATCGACGCTTTCCGCCGGATGGACCGCCTGAGCCGGACGATGCGGCAGAAAGCGCGAAGCGTTGCCCGGGCTCAGGGCGAACTCGAGATGGAACTCGGACGGAGCCCCACGGAACAGGAGGCGGCCGACCACCTCGGTATGACCATCCAGGAATATCGCGATGCTTCGGCTAATGGCCGGTGGGTGACCGTTTCCCTGGACCGTCTGCTCGATCGCGACTCCGCTTCGGAGACCAGTTTCCCCGCTGCCGAGATGCCAAGCGACGACGACGGTCTCGATTTCACCCGCAGGTTAGACGAACGCGAAACCCTGGAAGACCTTTCCGACGCGATCCAGGTCCTGCCCGAGCGCGAGCGCCTTGTCATTTCGCTGTACTACGTCGAGCAACTGACGATGCGCGACATCGCCTCTGTGCTGGACGTGTCCGAGACGCGCGTGAGCCAGCTTCACGCCCAGGCCGTGCGGCGGCTCCGGAACGTCATGCTCCGGGACGCGGCCTAGGACGCCGGGGCCGAAACGAATCCGCCAGATTCGCGCACGACAGACCCTACGAATCCCAAAGACCGTGCCGAACATCTAACTAAGACGAACGACGCTGACAGTTGTTCGCCGACGCCCTGGGAATTGCGAGACAGGGTTCGCACATTGCGTGCGAGCTTGAGGAGACGGACTGAGCCATGCCCAACAAAGCAGACGAGAGCTTCCGAACGCCGATGGCGTTTGTCACCCATACCCGTGACTACAGGTCGGCTGACCTGCTGCCGTCTCTTGCCCGCAATGGATATACGACGACTGAGCGCCCTCACGACCGTGAGACTGCGCGCCTCCTTGGCCAATTCCAGCCGCAACTCGTCGTGCTCGCTATCGACCCGCGGCTCGAAACCGATGTCCAGCTCGTCTCGTCCGTTGCCTCGGCGTGCGACGCGCAGATTCTCGTTCTCGCTCCCGGCCCTCATCCCCATGGCATGGCCCAGGCGCTTAACGCCGGGGCCGATGTCTGCATCCGCGATACCGACGGTGTCGACCTTCTCGCGGCTCAGATCGGCGCGATTGCCCGGGTCCGTAAGCTCGCCGCAGCGGAACACGATGAAGAGACAGAAAGCTCGATCACCGTTCGTGACCTGACGCTCGACTTCGACCGCTGCCAGGCGGTGCGAGACACAGAGTCGATCCCGCTCACGCCCACGGAATTCAAGATCCTTGCCTTCCTTGCAAAGAGCGCAGGTAAGGTCGTAAGCCCGGTCGAAATCCTTCGTGCCGTGCAGGACTACACGTACTCCGAGCGCGAGGCGCAGGAGATCGTCAAGGTCTACATCCGGCGCATCCGCCGCAAGATCGAAGTCGACCCCAGCGACCCGAACTACATTGTGAACGTGCGTGGCTTCGGATACATGCTTGAACGCCGCAATCTGTCGCGCGACGGCGAAGGCCGCCAGGCTGCATAAGCGGCACGGCGCCCCGAAGCCTTAGAGCTCCACTCCTTCTCAAGCGCAGTCGCTTCGCCGAGGGGCGTAGAATGGGGGGCATGAATAGCGTGCTCTCCGATTGCCTCACCACTTCGGGCGCCCGGCCTTCGTTGAAGGACGCCGGCGCTGTCAAAGCCCACATCACTGACATCATCCGGCTGGCTGTGTTTGGCGACGCCGAAGAACAGGCCCTTGCCCGGTATGCCATCCACGCTGCCGCTCCCGAGCTGGGAGTCGTCTCCTCATCGATCCAGGGCCTCTACGCGGCCCGGGGCCGCGGCGAAGTCTCCGGTTTCACTGTCCCGGCGGTCAACATCCGTGGGATGGCCTACGACATGAGCCGCGCCCTCTTCCGGGCCATCCTCGCCACGAATGCCTGGGCGACCGTTTTCGAACTCGCCCGCTCCGAGATGGGCTACACCCACCAGCAGCCCGCCGAGCTGTCCGCGGTAGTCCTTGCAGCCGCCATCGCCGAGGGATACCAGGGTCCCGTCTTCATCCAGGGCGACCACTTCCAGGCGAACGCGAAGAAGTTCGCAACCGACCCTGAAGGTGAATCGCTCGCTCTCGAAAAGCTCATCCGCGATGCCGTCGCCGCGCAGTTCTACTGCATCGATATCGATGCATCGACCCTTGTCGATCTGAGCTTCGACGCGGTGAGCGAGCAACAGGCCCCGAACTCGGCCCTGACGGCTCGCCTGGCCCGTCTCGTCCGCGAACTGGAGCCAGATGGCGTCACCATCTCCATCGGCGGCGAAATCGGCGAGGTTGGCAAAGAGAACAGCACCGTGGAGGAACTGACCGCCTACATCGACGGCTTCCACGAAATCGTCGGCAACGACTTCCTCGGCGTCTCAAAAGTCAGCGTGCAAACGGGTACGACCCACGGCGGTATCCCGCTGGCGGACGGGACCATCGCATCCGTAGCGATCGACTTCGACACGCTCCGGGAGCTGAGCCACGTGGCGCGCGAGAAGTTCGGCATGGCCGGCGCCGTCCAGCATGGCGCCAGCACACTCCCCGACGATCTCTTCCATCGCTTCCCCGCCGTCGAGACCGCCGAGATCCATCTCGCCACCGGTTTCCAGAACATCCTCATGGACCACGAGAGCTTCCCTGGCCCGCTGCTCGACGAGATGAAGGGCTACGCCAACGCCGAGCTCTCGGACGAGCGCAAGGATGGTGAGACAGACATCCAGTTCTTCTACAAGACGCGCAAGAAGGCGTGGGGTCCGTTCAAACGCAAGGTCTGGGATCTGCCCGAAGGCACTCGCGGAGAACTGGGCGGTGCGCTCCAGTCGAAGTTTGAGTTCCTGATCAACCAGCTCCAGGCGCAGGAGACCCGGGACATCGTTCTCAAGCACGTTGTCCAGAAACCGGTAGAGATCGAGCCGCCAACGGTGGGTGCGGCCTCGCGGGGATAGGTCCGGCCCCATCTTTACCTTCGCTTCGGCCATCGTCAGCTACGGTGGAGAGGGTTGAGAAAGGATCGGAACAGGGATGCGTGTACTGGTTGTAGAAGATGAGGAGCCGATTGCCGACGCAATCGAACGCGGCCTCTCGAAACTGGGCTACGCGGTGGATGTCTCGTACGACGGGGCTGACGCTATCGACAAGGCCGCCATTAACTCCTACGACGTGATCTGTCTTGACCTCAATCTGCCGAAAGTAGATGGCATTGAGGTCTGCCGTCGCCTGCGCGACGACCGCTTCGGCGGTGGCATCATCATGCTGACTGCGCGCAGTTCGATCCGCGAGCGTATCGAGGGCCTCGATATCGGCGCCGACGACTACCTCGTGAAGCCGTTCGCCTTCTCCGAGCTCGCCGCACGCATCCGCGCCGTCACCCGTCGCGAGGGCGGCCTGCGCGAACCGATCCTGACCACGCGTGGCGTCGAACTCGACCCCAACACCAATCGCACCAAGCGTGATGCGGTGGAGATTCACCTCACCCCAAAGGAATTTGCCCTGCTCTATTACCTGGCTCGCAACGAAGGCCGGGCCGTTCCGCAGGAAGAACTCCTGGAGCATATTTGGGATGAGCATGCCAACCCCTTCACCCAGACGGTGAAGGTGCACATGAACAACCTGAGACGGAAGTTGAATGAGGGATTCGGCGAGCAGCTTATCGAGACTATCCGCGGCAAGGGCTACGTTCTCTAGGATCCGTATCCCCGCCTTCGCCCGGACTGTCCGCTTCAGGCTCACCATCTGGTATTCGAGCCTGTTACTGGTGTTTGGCATCGCGTTTGTCATCGCCTTGAACGTCGCTGTGCGCCTGGACCATTCGTCGATCCTCGTCCCGGATCTTTCGACGGCGCAGATCGTGCGCCTTGAGCCCGGTCAGGCCGTCAATCCCGGACCCAACGCCTATATCACGGTCAGCCTCAAGGAGGTTGAAGATCGCGTCAGCGAGGACACGCTACGGCGCTTGCAGACATGGTCCATCCTTGCCGTCATCGGGCTGGCTGTGGCCTCTGGCGTCGGCGGTTATGTCCTGAGCGGGGTAATGCTCCGGCCGGTGCGCGATATCACTTCGGTTGCCTCCGAGATCAGCGCCACGAACCTCGAACGGCGGATCAACTACGCCGGCCCAGCGGACGAAATGAAGGATCTTGCCGATACCTTCGATTCGATGATCGCGCGCCTCGAACGATCATTCGAAAGCCAGCGAAGATTTGTGCAGGACGCCTCCCACGAACTGCGAACGCCTCTCGCCGCTATCCGCACAAATATCGAAGTCACGGAGATGGACGACGATGCCACGCTCGATGAGTACCGAACGCTCCTCGACACGGTGAAGGTGCAGACGGCGAGGCTGGCGAGGCTGAGCGATGACCTCATGTTGCTGACCACCGGCGGCGACGGGGAGGGTGTCGAGCTGGAGCCTGTCGACGTGACCGGCCTTTCGGCCGAGATCATCGAGCAACTCCGCCCGGTCGCGGATCAGCGCGAAGTTACGCTTCGGCTGGATTCGCCGCTCCATGTCTGGTCCAACGCCAAGGGCGACCTGCTTTACCGCTGCATCTTCAATCTCGTCGATAACGCCATCAAGTATTCGGGCGCCGGTTCGAACGTTGTCGTGCGGTGCACATCGTCCGGCGCACGTTCGCTCGTGGAGGTCCGCGACGACGGCCCCGGGATCCCGCTGGCAGACCGCCTGCACATCTTCGACCGCTTCTACCGGGTCGACCGGGGACGTTCGCGCCGCGAAGGAGGGTCCGGCCTGGGCCTTGCCATTGTCCGCGAGCTTTGCGAAGCCATGGGCGGCGATGTCCGCGTCGAATCAAACGAGGGCGAGGGTTCAGTGTTCACGATTTCGATGGCAACGGGCGCTGCCTAGGTTCGAGACATAGAGGCAATCGATAGCTTGGTCGCAAAAACGGCATTGGCGTCGATGGCGTCGAACCTGTAGCCTCCCCTTCACCAAACTGAGGGAGCACTTTCATGGCGTTCACCGTCGATGCCGCCAAGTTCAAGACCACCGAGGCGCTGGCCGCCGGCGTAAAGGGCAAGCGCGTCCTGATTAGCGGCGCCGGAAAAGACAACGGCATGGGGCAGGCGTTCGCCCTTGCTGCCGGGCTCAATGGGGCCGAGAGCGTCGCCGTCCATTTCCATCGCAGCTACGAAGACGGACTCGATCTCGTCGATGTCCTCCGTGAGAACGGCGTCAACGCCTTCCCGGTTCAGGCCGACGTGACCAATCTCAGCGATCTCTGGGCGAGCCGCACCTACATCATCGACCACATGGGCGGAAAGTCCCCCAACCTCGTCATCTGCAACTCCGGCCTCACCGAATCCGGCTATTCGTTCGGACGCTCGCTACGCGAAGTTGAAGGCGAATCGTCGGCCAAGCGCCGTGCCCGCGTCCGCCAGGCCTTCGTCGACAACCTCGCTGAGTCCCGCGCCGTGATCGACACCAAGATCGATGGATTCCTGGCGATGACTCACCTCTGGTCGGGCGAGGCGCTGCACGCCAACGAGCCTGTCACGTTTGTCTACATCTCGTCGCGACAGGCCATCGACCCCGGCGTCTCGGTTCCCGGCTATGCACTGGCAAACTGGGCCGTGCTCCAGCTGCCGAAGGTCCTCGGCGTGAACCTTGGACGCAACGCTGAGCTGGTGACGGCATTCTCCGTCCTCTATCCGTTCGTCCGAACGGGGATGACCGGCGAGTACGCCGAGAATCCGCGCGTCTTCGGCCGCTGGCAGCCGCGAATGCTCGAAACCCATGAGGCCGCAGAAGCGTTCCTCCAGGCACTCTCCCAACCGCGTGATTCGCTCAACGGGGCGATGTTCGAGGTCATGGTTGACCAGCAGGAGGGCAAGGACGAGGGCGCAGTCAAGGTGTCGTGGCAGTCGGTCGCGCTCAATGTGAGCGAGGAACCGGCGCCATGGAGTGCCTCCTCGCCGCTGCTCTACGACGCGCTGTAAAGGGCTGGTCTACCGGGCCAGTCATGGGGTCGCCGTTTGGCGGCCCTCGTGACACGATCGAGTAAGCGCCCCAACCGCTTGTTAGGCTGGTTTCTGCTTGACTATGGGGTAATGCAGGAGACTGCCTGAACCGATGCCCATCCTCGATCGAATCAACTCCCCCGCTGACCTGCGCAAGCTGGACCAGGCCGAAACCGAAGCACTCTGCTCCGAGATCCGTGATTTCCTCGTGGATACGGTGGAGTGCATCGGCGGTGGCGGACACCTGGCGAGTAATCTCGGTGTCGTCGAACTGACAGTCGCCCTCCACCGACTCTTCGATACCCCGAAGGACAAGATCGTTTGGGACGTCAGCCACCAGGTCTACGTCCACAAGATGCTCACGGGGCGCAAGGAGCGGATGCGGACCATCCGCCAGTACGAGGGTCTCTCCGGCTTTGCCGACCGGTCTGAGAGCGAGCACGACGCGTTCGGCGCCGGACACGCCGGGACGGCCATCTCCGCCGCGGTGGGCATGGCGATGGCTCGCGACCTGAAGGGTGAGGACTACGACGTCATCGCTGTCGTTGGTGACGGCGCAATGACCGCGGGAATGGCCTTCGAGGCCATGAATCACGCCGGCCACGTCAACACCAACCTGATCGTCGTCCTCAACGACAATGCGATGTCGATCTCGCCGAACGTCGGCGCCCTTAGCCGCAACCTCAACAAGTTCCGCATCGACCCGCACTACCGCGCCGCGAAGGAAGAGATCGGTAGCCTTGTGGAGCACCTGCCGCTCGGCCGCCAGGCCTGGAACACCGCAAAACGGTTCAAGGCCGGGATGCGCGACCTCCTTGTGCCTGCCAGCTTCTGGGAACAGTTCGGCTTCGAGTACTACGGCCCCATCGATGGGCACGACCTCGAGGAGCTGGAATCCACACTGAACAAGATCAAACAGTTCCGTGGCAAGCCGGTGCTCCTCCACATTCTGACCGACAAGGGGCACGGCATTCCCGAGGCAGCGGCCGACCCGATCAAGAGCCACAGCGGGACGTTCTGGCTGAAGAAGCCGCCGGCCGCGGACGCGCCAAAACCAAAGCCCACGTACAGCCAGGTGTTTGCCCAGGCCACCGGTGAGATTCTCGAGTCGCACCCAAACACGGTCGCCATCACAGCGGCCATGCTCGAAGGTACCGGTCTCGCACCCATTCAGAAGCAGTTCCCGGACCGCGTTTTTGACGTAGGCATCGCCGAGCAGCACGCCGTTACCCTCGCCGCCGGGCTTGCGACGCAGGGGATTCACCCGATCTGCGCGATCTACTCAACGTTCCTCCAGCGTGGATTCGACTCGGTCGTCCACGACGTCGTCGTCCAGAACCTCCCTGTCACGTTCGCGCTCGACCGGGCGGGTTTCGTCGGCGACGACGGCAAGACGCACCAGGGTTTCATCGATCTCAGCTACCTGCGGGCGCTGCCAAACATGGTTGTTGCCGCTCCAAAGGATGAGACTGAACTGCGCGACCTGCTCCTCACAGGCGTACAGCATGAAGGGCCCTTCGCGGTGCGCTATCCGCGTGGCGCTGGCCCGGGTGCCACCACCGACATTGCGATGAAGACACTCCCGATCGGCCGGGGTGAACTGCTCCGGGAAGGCCCTGACATCGCGCTCGTCGGGATCGGCCAGACCGTCATGGCCTGCCTCGACGCGGCGGAGATTCTTGCCGGCGAGGGCATTGCAGCGTCGGTCGTCAATGCCCGCTTCGCAAAACCCCTCGACGAATCGCTGCTGCTCGATGTCGCACGAAACACTCGCGGGTTGGTGACGGCCGAAGAGAACGTCCGGGCGGGCGGTTTCGGTGAGGCCGTCCTGGCCCTGCTGTCGGACCACGGCCTTGCGGAGCGGATGTTGGCAATGCGGACAATGCCGGACGCGATTGTCGACCACGGCCCCCAGACGACGTTCCGTCAGGTGTACGGACTGGATGGGCCTGGCATCGCCGCTCTCGCCCGCGAACGCCTCGGTAGGCCTGCCGGGACGGGCAACTCGGTCGATCCCTTGCCGGTCGCCGGCGGCAACTAACAATGCCCTCCGATGTATTCGCGCCCTACCGCGCTCCCCTGGAGGCGGCGCTCAAGGCCGCCCTCCCCCGTGACGATTCCCCGGTGTCAGCCGCCTGCCGCTATGTGATGGGCTGGGAAGACGACGAAGGCCGGCCCTCGGTAGCCGGGGGCAAGCGACTGCGCCCACTCGTCACCTGCCACGTCGCGAATCTGTTCGGCGCACCTTTCGAGACGGTGCTGCCCGGAGCGGTGGCGATCGAACTGGTCCACAACTTCTCGCTCGTCCACGACGAAATCCAGGACCAGGACGCGACGCGCCACGGCCGCCCGACGCTCTGGGCACGCTTCGGCACCGCCCAGGCGATCAACGCCGGAGATCTCCTGTTCAGCCGCGCCTTCTCCGTGCTCGGCGACATCTCCGCCCCGGCGATTGGCGCTCGCTACACCGCCATCCTGACCGCTGCGACTGAAGAGATGATCCGGGGCCAGTGGAAGGACCTGGAATTTGAGGGGCGCGACGACGTGGCTGCAGACGAGTACCTCGACATGGTGGCCGGGAAGACCGGCGCTCTTATCGGCGCTTGCGCGGCCTTTGCCGGTGTTGCCGCCGAGCGCGACGAGGACACGGTGGAATCCCTGCGGCAATGGGGAGTCTCAATTGGTCTCGCCTTCCAGGCCCAGGACGACTATCTCGGTATCTGGGGTGACAGCGCACAGACTGGAAAGTCCAACACCAACGACATCGCGCGGCGAAAGAAAAGCCTGCCTGTCCTCCTCGGACTCGCGGCCGCGCCACGGGATGTCATCCTCCTGGCCTTCGGACAGCCGGAACCCGGAGCCACGGATATCGCCAAAGTCGTCCACTCGCTCGAGGCCGCCGGCATCCGGGACCAGGCAGCGTCGATGTCGGCACGGTTTCGTGCGGAGGCCGAGGCACTGCTGGACGCGTTGCCCGACGCAGACGCCCGCTCGGGGTTGCTGACAATGGGGAAGCTGCTGGTCGACCGCGAAAGCTAGGGCAGGACCGTTTCGCCCATCAGGTGTTGGTCAATGCCCCGAGCGGCCGCCCGGCCCTCGGCGATCGCCCAGACGATGAGCGACTGGCCCCGGGTCATGTCTCCGGCAGTGAAGACGCCCGGTACGCTGGTCATCTTGTTTTCATCCGACCACACATTCCCGCGCTCGGTGAGTTTCACACCGAGCTGCTCGAGCATTCCAGGAGTCTCTGGTCCAAGGAATCCCATGGCGAGGAGCAGAAGCTCCACATCCTCCGTGAACTCGCTCCCCGGGACTTCCTTCATCTCCATACGGCCGTTCTTCGATTCGAACTCCACGTGCACGGCATGGAGTTTCTTGAGCTTCCCGTTTTCGCCAGTGAGTTTCTTCGTCAGCACGCTGTACTCGCGGACGCCGCCCTCTTCGTGCGCTGACGTAACACGGTAGATATTCGGCCACATCGGCCACGGGTTCTCTTCCGGGCGTGAATCGGCTGGACGGGGTAGCAATTCGAACTGTTTCACTTCGACGGCGCCCTGCCGGTGGGCCGTGCCCAGGCAGTCGGCCCCTGTGTCGCCACCACCGAGGATGATGACGCGCTTGCCTTTGGCCGACACGAAGGAACTGTCGGGGATTTCGTCCCCGGCGACCCGCCTGTTCTGGAGCGGAAGATATTCCATCGCCAGGTAGACGCCTTCGAGCTCCCTACCGGGTACGTCAAGATTGCGTGCCTGCGTAGCGCCGCCGGTCAGGCAGATGGCATCGAACTGCGTGCGTAGCTCGCGGACGTCCACATCCACGCCAACGTTGATGCCGGGCTTGAACTGGACGCCTTCAGCCTCCATCTGGGCCATCCGCCGGTCGATGTGGTGTTTCCGCATCTTGAAGTCGGGAATGCCGTAGCGAAGGAGGCCGCCAATCCGGTTGTCCCGCTCGTAGAGGACGACATCGTGGCCGGCCCGGGCCAGCTGCTGCGCACAGGCAAGGCCCGCGGGGCCCGACCCGATGACCGCGACGCGCTTGCCGGTCTTGATCTCCGGAGGCTGTGGAACGACCCAGCCTTCGTCCCATGCACGATCGATGATGCTGACTTCCATCTGCTTGATAGTCACGGGGTCTTCGTTGATCCCAAGGACGCAGGCAGCCTCGCAAGGCGCCGGGCAGAGGCGGCCGGTGAATTCCGGGAAATTGTTCGTTGCATGGAGCCGCTCAATCGCGCGCTGCCACTGGCCCTTCCAGACCATGTCGTTCCAGTCGGGAATGATGTTCCCAAGAGGACAACCCTGGTGGCAGAAAGGAATCCCGCAGTCCATGCAGCGGGCGGCCTGCTTCTTGAGCGACTCGACCGGGAACTCCTCGTAGACCTCCAGCCAGTCGTGGACGCGTTCATCCACCGGCCGCCGCCGGGGAGTCTCGCGGTCAAACTCCATGAACCCCGTGGGCTTAGCCACCCGCGCCTCCTGCGGCGGAGGTGGAGAGTTCCTTGTCTCGCTCTTGCTCTTGCTCCATGAGCACCCGCCGGTAGTCGGTCGGCATGACCTTCGTAAACTCGCGAGCCGCCTCGGGCCAACGCTCGAGGAGTCCAGCCGCAACGGTGCTGTTCGTGTATTCGACATGCCGTTCAAGGAGACCCCGCACGAGGTCGATCTCCTCCGAATCGTCGAGCGCTTCAAGGTCGATCATTTCCAGGTTGCAGAGCGCTGCGAACTCGCCACGCGGGTCCCAAACATAGGCGATGCCGCCGCTCATGCCGGCTCCAAAGTTCCGGCCGGTCTTCCCGATGATGATCGCCCGGCCGCCGGTCATGTACTCGCAGCCATGGTCGCCGATGCCTTCAACAACCGTCACAGCCCCACTGTTGCGGACGCAGAACCGTTCGCCAGCAACACCCCGGAAGAAGGCAGCACCCCCGGTGGCCCCGTAAAGCGCCACGTTGCCAATGAGGATGTTCTCTTCCGGCACGAAAGGGGACTCCGCGGGCGGGCGCACGATCAACTTCCCGCCACTCAGGCCCTTGCCGGTGTAGTCGTTGGAATCGCCCGAGAGCCGCAGGGTGATGCCCCGTGGGACGAAGGCTCCAAAGCTCTGGCCGGCGGAACCAGAGAAAGAGATGTCGATGGTGTCGTCGGACAGCCCGTCGAATCCGTATTTCCGCGTAAGCTCGCTCCCGAGGATCGTGCCGACGGTCCGGTTGATGTTTCGGATAGGCAGATCCAGATTCACAGGCGTGCCATTTTCGAGTGTGGCGGCGCAAAGTTTGAGCAGTTCCTGGTCGAGAGCGTGCTCCAGTCCGTGGTCCTGGTCCCGCACCTTGCGGATGGGCACGGACGCGTCGACCTCGGGACGGTAGAGAATCGCCGAGAGATCGAGCCCCTGCGCCTTCCAATGGTCGACGGCTCGCTTCGTATCAAGCAGGTCGACCCGCCCGACGATTTCCTCGAGGTTCCGATAGCCAAGCTCGGCAAGGAGTTCGCGGACTTCCTGGGCAACGAAGGTGAAGAAGTTGACGACGTGTTCGGCTCGTCCTTCGAACTTCTTGCGAAGTTCAGGGTTCTGTGTGGCAATGCCAACCGGGCAGGTATCAAGGTGGCAGACCCGCATGAGGATGCAGCCCATCACCACCAGCGGAGCCGTGGCGAATCCGTACTCTTCGGCGCCGAGGAGTGCCGCAACGACGACATCGCGGCCTGTTTTCATCTGGCCGTCCGTCTGGACAATGATGCGGTCGCGGAGCTTGTTAGCCACGAGCGTCTGCTGGGTTTCGGCGAGCCCGAGCTCCCACGGGCCACCGGCGTGCTTAAGTGAGGTGAGCGGACTTGCGCCCGTCCCGCCGTCGTGGCCGCTTATGAGGACCACATCCGACTTTGCCTTGGCGACGCCGGCCGCGACAGTACCAACACCGACTTCCGAGACCAGCTTGACGCTGATCCGCGCCCGTGGGTTGGCGTTCTTCAGGTCATGGATGAGTTGCGCAAGGTCCTCGATCGAATAGATGTCGTGGTGTGGCGGCGGGGAGATCAGGCCAACGCCGGGCGTCGAATAACGGACCTTGGCGATCCAGGGCCAGACCTTGTGGCCAGGAAGCTGACCGCCCTCGCCCGGCTTTGCGCCCTGGGCCATCTTGATCTGGATTTCGTCGGCGTTGACGAGGTACTCACTTGTGACACCGAAGCGGCCGGAAGCGACCTGCTTGATCGCGCTCCGGCGGAGATCGCCGTTCGCATCCGGGGTGAAGCGACGGGGATCCTCGCCGCCTTCGCCCGTGTTGCTCTTGCCGCCAATGCGGTTCATCGCGATGGCCAGCGTCTCGTGCGCCTCGGCGCTAATCGAGCCAAATGACATGGCCCCGGTTGCAAACCGCGTGAAGATCGACTCGACCGGTTCGACTTGCTCGATTGGGATCGGCTTGCGGTCAGGCTTGAAGCTCATGAGGCCGCGCAGTGTCGCGAAGTGTTCGGACTGGTCGTTCACCAGCTTCGTGTATTCGCGGAAAATCTCTTCGCGGCCGGTCCGAGTCGCGTGCTGCAAGCGGAAGACTGTGTCGGGATTGAAGAGGTGGAACTCGCCACCCCGGCGCCACTGGTACTGGCCGCCCCACTCGAGCTCTTCGAGTCCGCCGCTGGCAACAGGGAAGGCGCGTCGGTGGTGGGCGAGTGATTCGACGGCGACTTCGTTGATGCCAATGCCACCGATCCGCGACACCGTGTTGGTGAAGTAGCGGTCGACAAGTTCCTCGCCGAGGCCGATGGCTTCGAAAATCTGGGCACCGCGGTAGCTCTGGATAGTGGAGATGCCCATCTTGGACATCACCTTGACGACGCCCTTCTTGAGCGCCTTGAGATAGTGTTCGGCGGCTTCCTGGGAAGTTGTCCCCTCACCTGCAAGTCCGTCCTCGGCCATCTGGCGAAGCGAATCGAGCGCAAGGTAGGGATTGATGGCGCCGGCCCCGTACCCGATGAGCAGCGCGAAGTGATGGACCTCGCGGGCGTCACCGGTCTCCAGGACGAAGCCGACATGCGTGCGGCGACGCTCGCGCACGAGGTGGTTATGCAAACCTGCAACCGCGAGCAGTGACGGGATCGGCGCCAGCTCGGAATTCATACCGCGGTCTGAGAGCACGAGGATGCGAGCGCCATCCTCGATGGCCCGGTCGGCGGCGGCATAGAGGCGGTTCATCGCCGGCTCAAGGCCAGAAGGCCCTTCGTTCGCGGGGAAGAGGATGTCCAGCGTGACGGTCTGGAGACCCTCTTCGTTCAGTGCCTTCAGGCGGGCCATCGTCTCGTTGCCGATAAACGGCGAATCGAGGCTGATGCTTCGGGTTGTTGCCAGCGCCTGGTCGAGCAGGTTCGGCTTTGGCCCGATCAGGGTCTGGACTCCCGTCACCATCTCCTCGCGGATGGCATCGAGTGGTGGGTTGGTGACCTGTGCAAAGAGCTGCTTGAAATAGTTGTAGAGCGGCTGGGGACGGTCGCTGAGGACCGCCAGTGGGGTGTCGTTACCCATGGATCCGAGCGACTCTTCGCCGCGGTCGCCCATCGGCCCGAGGATGTACTTCTGATCCTCCACGGTGTAACCGAAGGCGATCTGGCGTTCGAGAAGCTGGTCTGCCGTGGGCAGCTCGGGCGCGGACGCCTCCGGCAGGTGATCTTCGGTAATCACGTGCTCATCGAGCCACGACCGGTAGGGGAGCGCCTCCGTGTACCGCTTCTTCAATTCGTTATCGTCGATGATCCGGCCTTCGTCGATGTTGACGAGAAACATCTTGCCGGGCTCGAGGCGGCCTTTGACGAGGACATCCTTGGGCTCCACCGGGAGCACACCAACCTCCGACGCCATGATCACGAGATCGTCGCGCGTGACGTAGTAGCGGGACGGACGGAGACCATTCCGATCGAGGACGGCGCCGATGGTGCGGCCGTCGGTGAACGTTACCGAGGCCGGGCCGTCCCACGGCTCCATCATGATGCTGTGGTACTCGTAGAAGGCCTTCTTCTCGTCCGACATCGACTCATGCCCGCTCCACGCCTCAGGAATGAGCATCATCATCGCGTGCTCGATCGGGCGTCCGGCGCGGACGAGGAGTTCGACGGCATTGTCGAGCGTGGCGGTGTCGCTGCCACCTTCTTCGATGACTGGGAGGATCTTGGAAACGACTGGGAAGTGCGGCGACTGGAAGAGTGCCTCGCGGGCGGTCATCCAGTTGATGTTGCCGCGCAGGGTGTTGATCTCGCCGTTGTGGGCGACCATCCGGTACGGGTGGGCGAGCTTCCAGCTTGGGAACGTGTTCGTGCTGAACCGCGAATGGAACATCGCGATCCCCGTAATCACGCGGCGATTGGAAAGGTCGGGGTAGTACTGGTCGAGCTGGCGCGCCGTGAGCATGCCCTTGTAGACGACGGTCCGGCAGGAAAGGCTGGTGAAGTAGAACTCCTCGTCGTCGGGGATGCCCCAGCGGCCGACGGAGCGTTCGAACCGCTTGCGAATGATGTAGAGCGCACGCTCGAAATCTTCTTCGTCGGTGACATGGGAGCCGCGGCCGATAAACGCCTGGTGCACGGTCGGCTCGGCGGCCAGGGCGGACTCGCCGAGGTCGTCGCTGACGACCGGTACATCACGCCAGCCGAGGAAGTGTTGGCCTTCTTCCTCGACGATCGCCCGGAAGAGGGCCATCGCCTGGTCACGGGCACGCTGGTCGGGCGAAGCGAAGAACATACCGACGCCGTAATGCCCGGCATCGGGCAGCCGGATCCCGAGCTGCGCGCACTCATGGAGGAAGAACTCATGAGGGACCTGGATGAGGATGCCGGCGCCGTCGCCGGTGTTCACTTCGGCGCCGCTGGCGCCACGATGGTGCAGATTTCCGAGCGCCGTGAGCCCGTCGCGGAGCAGCTTGTGGGAGCGCTGGCCCTTCAGATGGACGACGAATCCGACACCGCAAGCGTCGTGTTCGAACTGAGAACGGTAGAGGCCGCCAGTGGGCGCTCGTGGGGGCGTCGTCATAAAGGGCTCCCTTCTTTACCGGCCCTCGCCGCAAATGCGGAGAAGCAGCCGGGAAGCCGTTTCCCCCGGCTGCCACGATTGTGAAAAGATTCCCAATCTCTGGGCGGGCGCTGGTTGAAGGGGCAGTATAGCAGCACCTGCAAGCGATTTGAATGAATTCTGTATACAACCGCCATTCGTCCGGCTGTGTCCTGGATCGCCGACGGCAGCTACCCGGGCGCGCGCTATACTTTTTGGCAAACATCCGGATGTGAATCGCATGACCGAACCCGTCTACTGGGACGCTGACCAACTCGACGAAATTGTGAGCCAGCGCGCGAAGATTCTTGGGCGCCAGGTATGGGCAGCGGCGCGTCCGTCGGCGGGCCCGGTCATCTCGTTCTCCGGCGGCCTCCCAGACATTCCTTCGCTCCCCGGCGAACTGCTGCTGAAGGCAGCCCGCACGGTGATCGATCGCGAGCAGAAGGAAGCCCTCCAGTACGGAGGCACCTTCGGCCCCGAGCCGCTGCGTGAGGCTATCGCTCGCCGCAGCTCGAAAATCGAACACCTCGACCTTGCCCTGGACCAGGTCGTGATCACCTCCGGGTCGGCGCACGGCATTGGCATCGTTTGCGAGGCGCTCATCGATCCGGGCGACGTCATCCTCGTCGAGTCACCAAACTTCCCCGGATCCATGCGAACCTTCCGCACGTTCGGCGCTGAGCTCGTCGCCGTACCGATGGACGACGATGGTCTCATCGTCGAGGAACTGGAAGCGCGGCTCGACGAACTGGCGGCGCAGGGGAAGCGCGCAAAGCTGCTCTACACCATCCCCACCCATCAGAACCCGGCCGGCTGCACCATGCCCCTCGAACGCCGGCAACGAGTCGTCGACCTTGCGAAGAAGCATCACTTCCTCGTCATGGAGGACGACGCCTATGGGGAACTCTGGTTCGACAAAGAACCTCCGCCCTCGCTCTTTTCGCTGAGCGGCGGGCAGCACTCGATCAAGGTCTGCACCTTTTCCAAGATCATCGCGACGGGCCTGCGCATGGGTTGGATCCTCGCCCCCGAGGCGCTGGTCTCGCGCATCGCCGCCGTTCGCTATGACATGGGCACGAGCCCTTTCCAGGGCCGCGTAATTGCCGAGATGATCAACAACGGCGACCTCGAGCGGCACATCGACCGGCTCCGGGGCATCTATAAGCGGAAGCTGGAGCGCGTCGAAGCCTCACTGCAGCAATACTGCGGCGACTACTGCACGTACGTGAAGCCCCAGGGCGGCTTCTTCCTCTGGCTCCACCTCCGGCCCGGCATCCCGTACGCCGAGGTGCAGAAGCTGGCGGCCGAGCGCGGTGTCATTGTCGGCGGCGGCCCCCAGTTCCACGCCGATGGCAACGCGAGCAACCACCTGCGTCTCGCCTTCTCGTACGTGCCGATCGAAGACATCGAGCAGGGTGTCCAACTGCTTGGCGAGGCGATGAGCGACGTGGCCTCGGCGGTGGGAGTCAAATAGCCGGGCCCTTCGCTTTCAGCTAGTTCGATTGCCGGGGTACCCTTGGCCTACCGCAAACCTCGGAGGCCAACCGCTATGCCGCTCGATCCACGCCACAAGAGCCACACGCTCGTCGATGGGCCGGGGCGGGCACCCGCCCGCAGCTACTTCAAATCCGTCGGATTCAATGCCGACGATCTTCGCAAGCCACTCGTCATGGTCGCCCATTCATGGATTGGGACCATGCCCTGCAACTTCAACCAGCGCGAACTCGCCCAACACGTGATGCAAGGCATCCGCGAGGCCGGCGGCACGCCGATGGAAGTCAATACCATCGCAATCAGCGACGGTATCTCGATGGGCACCGAGGGCATGAAGGCGTCGCTCGTCAGCCGCGAAGTGATCACCGACTCTATCGAGCTAGCCGCCATCGGCTATTCATTCGACGCAGCAGTCATCATCGTTGGCTGCGACAAGACCATCCCGGCAGGGGCAATGGCGCTCGCCCGCCTCAACATTCCGGGGCTCACCCTCTACAGTGGCTCGATCGCGCCAGGACATTTCCAGGGGCGCGATGTCACGATCCAGGACGTCTTCGAGGCGGTCGGCCAGCATTCCGCCGGCAATCTCTCTGACGAAGATCTCACCGCACTCGAAGACGTAGCCTGCCCGGGAGCCGGCGCCTGTGGTGCCCAATACACCGCGAACACGATGGCGATGGCTCTGGAATTCATGGGCATCTCTCCCATGGGCAGTGGCACCGTCGGTGCAACCGACCGCCGTAAGGACGAAGTGGCCCGCGAAGCAGGTGCACTTGTCATGGACCTCCTCAATCGTGGTGTTCGCCCTCGCGACATTCTTACGCGAGCCGCCATCGACAATGGGATTGCCGGCGCCGCCGCCACCGGGGGCAGCACGAACGTCGTCCTCCACCTGCTGGCCATTGCCCGCGAGGCGGGTATCGACGGTCTCACTGTCGACGACTTCGATCGGATCAGCGAAGCCACGCCCCTGATCGGCGATCTTCGCCCCGGTGGACGCTACGCAGCTCTCGACCTCGATCGGGCCGGCGGTATCCAGCTTGTGGCGCAGCGACTCGTCCGCGCCGGAAAGCTCGATGGCTCCGTGATGACCGTGACAGGCCGAACTATCGCGGAAGAGGCGGAGAAAGCCGTCGAAACCCCGGGCCAGGATGTCGTCCGGCCAATGGACAACCCCATTAAGTCAACGGGCGGCCTCGTCATTCTCAAGGGGAACCTCGCGCCGGAAGGCTGCGTCATCAAGGTCGCTGGCGAGGAGCGCACGATGCATTCCGGTCCCGCACGCGTCTTCGAACACGAGGAAGACGCTTTTGAGGCGGTTTCATTGGGCCATATCAAATCCGGTGACGTGCTTGTCATCCGCAACGAAGGGCCGAAGGGCGGCCCCGGGATGCGCGAAATGCTTGGTGTCACCGCGGCGCTGGTTGGAGCCGGACTTGGCGAGTCGGTTGCGCTGCTTACCGATGGCCGCTTCAGCGGGGCGACGCACGGCCTGATGGCCGGACATGTTGCCCCCGAAGCCTTCGTGGGCGGGCCCATCGCGTTCGTCCAGGAGGGCGACACAATTACTTTCGACATCGTCGCCCGCACGCTCACCCTCGATGTCTCCGACGATGAGATGCGGCGCCGCAAGTCCTTCTGGACCCAGCCGACGCCACGCTATGCAAGAGGAGTGTTCGCAAAGTACGCCCGCGAAGTTACGAGCGCCGCGGAAGGCGCGGTGACCAGCTAGCGCGCCCATGAATCTGCCGTTCGCGCTCCAGGATTCAGAGTCCGTGATCAAGCTTTGCCGACGTCACTGGATGTACCTCTATCCGAAGATCGCGCTCCAGGTGTTCGTTGGAGCGCTGCCGGTGCTCCTCCTCACGTTGCTCGCCGGCGCGGGCCCCGGGCTGACCGGTGGTACAGGCCTCGTCGTTCTCATCCTTGACGTCCTCTGGGCGGGCTACTGGTCTGTCCGTATCTACTTCACGTTCTTTCGATACAACAACGACATTTGGGTGATCACCAACCAGCGGATCGTCGATTCGCTGAAGCGGCACTGGTTCCACCACCGCATGGCCTCCGCTGACCTCGTTGATGTGGAGGACATCGCCGTCCAACGTGAGGGATTGCTCCCCACGGTCTTCAACTACGGCGACCTTCGCTGCCAAACGGCTGGTGAGGTGCCCAACTTCATCCTCGCCGGCATTCCGAAACCCGCGGATATCCTCGGTCTCGTCGATGCCGCGAGGGATGCGGCCCGCACGGTGCGCGTGAAGGAGCCATGGAGTCCGTAGCCAAGCCGGGCCGGCGCGGCGCCGACGGCGCCCATATCACCCTTGCGCCTGCTGTGGGGCTGCTCATGGCCGTGCTCATAGCAATGGTCCTGACGACCACCACCAACTGGCTCGAAAATGGCTCATCCAGCAACGCCCGCTACGACACGCTTTCGGGCATGCCACCATTCGGGGTTGCCGCCAAAGTACCCCCGGGGCCGCTGCGACTCGTCGTTCCCGGTCTCTCGACACAGGGCCAGACGCTCTCGCCGGCCTTCTCCACGACCGCCATCTACCAGGGTGGTGCGGCGTCCGTGCGGGTACCCGGCGCCGTGTCGGGAACGCTCTCGGTCTTCGGCGTCACCTACCAAATGGTGCCCGACCCCGCAGGCAACGCTGTGCAGGCCTTCTTTGGCGTCGGTGTCCTCATCGCGCCCGGCTCCGCCGATGTGCTGATCCAGGCCACGGATATCCAGGGTGCGACGACAACTGTCAACCAGCCGGTCACAGTACTGAAAACTGACTGGACCGTGGACTACATCACCCTCCCACCCGGTGTCGGCTCGGACCTGACCCCGGAGAACGTCCAGGCCGAAGAGGATTTGCTTGCTGCGACATACGCTGGCGTGACGCCCCGCCAGTACGGCGATTCGTGGCTCCCGCCACTCGACGACATGCGCGTCACCGGTTATTTCGGCGAACAGCGCTCCTTCTACGGGGGGCCGCCGACCGGTCACCACGGCGGCACGGACCTCGGCGCCGACGGCGGCACACCGATCCACGCCATCAACAACGGCACCGTCGTCATCGCCCGTGAGCTTCCCGAGCGCGGGAACATGGTGATCATCGACCACGGAGGCGGCATCTTCTCGGGGTACGGCCACATGTCGAAGATTCTTGTGGTTGAAGGGCAAACCGTGGCGGCCGGGCAGGAGATTGGCGAGGTGGGCACCACGGGACTTTCCACCGGTAACCACCTCCACTGGGAATTGGCTGTGAATGGCATCCTTGTCGATGGTTTGCGGTGGTTGGATGGAAGCCAGGGATTCTGATCATTTATTGGCCGGGTTATGGCTGATGTGGGATGCTGAACGCGTGCGAGTCGCATCGATGTTCTCCCATCACCGGGGCCTCATTCTCGAATGAAAAACGCTCAACGTGTCGCTGTCGTGACCACTCTGGCCACGCTCATACTTGTGGGTGTGGGAGCCCTTGTGAGGGCCACGGGATCGGGCCTCGGCTGCCCTGACTGGCCGACTTGCCACGGCGGCCTCGTCCCACCCGGCGACATGGGCCACCAACCAATCATCGAGTTCACACACCGCTATGTCGCGGCGACGGTCGGCCTCCTCGTTGTGGCCACAGCCGTCTATGCCTGGCGCTACTATCGCGCAGTCCCCGCCGTGCTCTGGACGGCGATCATTGTGGTGCCGCTCGTAATGCTGCAGGGCCTGCTTGGCGCGATCACCGTCTGGCGCGAACTGCCGCCTGCGGTAGTGGCGACCCACCTGCTCATGGCCATGATCATCCTCTCCATGGAGGCATTCGTCGTGGTGGGCATGTACCGGGCTGACCCAAACAGCCAGCATCGCCTCGGCGGGGCTCATTGGCCGGCCGGCGGGCGCGCCGCATTCATTACCCTCGCAGTGTTTGCCGCCGTGCTTTGGATCGGCGGCTATATGGCTGAAAGCGGCGCTGCAACGGCCTGCTCCGGCTGGCCCCTGTGTAACGGCGCCCCACTCCCGGCTGCCGATAAGCACGAAGTCGTCCACATGGTCCACCGCTACCTCGCCGCCGGGCTGGCGATTCCTCTGGTGTGGCTCGTCGTCCAGCTCTGGAAGTCGCGGGCCGAGCGAGCCTGGGCGCGCGTGATTGCTCCGCTCGTCGTTGCGCTGTACTGCGCCCAGGTTCTGGTGGGGGCGCTCAATGTCTGGTATGAATTCCCCGATGCGCTCGCCGTTAGTCACACCGAAATCGCCGCAACAATCTGGCTTACTTTGAGCTTCTCCCTCGCACTCTCGCTGTTCTATCCGGTCGTCCATGCCGAAGTGCCGAACCAGTCAACGGTGACTGCATGACCGCGCCCGCTATCACTGCGACGCCGAGGGTGACGGTGATGGACACTGTCCGTGCCTACGTGGCGCTGACGAAGCCGATGATCATCACCCTCCTCCTGATCACGACGGTTCCAGCGATGATCGTCGCCGCCGGTGGCTGGCCCGGGAGCTGGCTTCTGGTGGCCACCCTCGTGGGCGGAACGGCCTCGGCCGCGGGCGCCAATGTGATCAACTGCTGGTACGACCGCGATATCGACGGCGTGATGCAGCGCACAAGGGGGCGGCCCCTCGTGAAAGGCGTCATACCGCCGGCTCACGCCCTGGCATTCGGCATCGCACTGGGGGCAGGCGCCTTCGTCTTTCTCTGGCTGGCCACGACGCCGATGGCGGCGATCCTGGCGCTTTCGGCCCTGCTCTTTTATGTCTTCATCTATACGATCTGGCTCAAACGTCGGACGCCCCAGAACATCGTCATCGGGGGCGCTGCGGGGGCGTTCCCCCCGGCCGTGGGCTGGGCAGCCGTCACCGGCGATGTGACTCTCGCCTCCGCCGTGATGTTTGGGATCATCTTTCTCTGGACGCCGCCGCACTTCTGGGCTCTCGCCCTCAGGTTGAAAGACGACTACGGACAGGCCGGAGTCCCCATGCTCCCCGTCACCCACGGACCAGCGGCTACAAGAAAGCAGATTCTTCTCTACAGCGTCGTGCTTGTGGCGTTTTCTTTCATCCTCATCCCCGCCGCCGGGCTGGGACTCATCTATGGCGCAAGCGCCACAATTCTCGGGGCCGCGTTCATCTACAGGGCCTGGGAACTCTGGAGCCGGCCGGCCACGGTTTCACCGATGGAGCTGTACAAGTACTCGCTCCTCTATCTTGCGCTGCTGTTTGTGGCGATGGGCGTCGATGTTGCTGTCTTCTGAGCTTCGGGCGGCCACTCTGCTCACCCGCCTTCTCCATTTCTTGACACCCGAATCCAGCGAGGCTTATAAAACTGATTGCGACGCCCTTCACAACCGGGCCTTCCTGGGCTGTGCCCGGGACCCGAGAAGCGGGCGCGCGCAGCCCGTTTCAGGGTAGGGGAAGGGGAGTTCACCGCATGCGTCGACTTGGCTCTCGGCGATTATCACGCCGCGCGCTCATCTTGTTCTCGACCGGACTCCTGGCTCTGTTCACCATCCAAAGCGCTTTTGCTCAGCAACCGTCGGGCATCACTGAAGAAGCGCACAAGATGCATAACCTGTACCTCTTCGTCACGGCCCTGGCGCTGGCCGTGTTTGCGCTCGTGGGCGGCGCACTGCTCGTCGCCATCATTCGGTTCCGGAAGAAGGACGACACCCTCCCGCGCCAGACCCATGGAAGCACCCCTCTCGAGATGCTCTGGGTGGGCATCCCCGTCCTCCTCGTTGTCATCATGTTCAGCTACTCGGTCGTCGTTCTCCTCGATGTCGAGCATTCAGCCGACCCCGAAGACATGACGGTCCACGTCCAGGGCTTCCAGTTCCAATGGCAGTTCACCTACGACCTGAACGACCTTGGCCCCGGCTCGGACCCCAACAACAACGGCACGGTCGTCGTTCTCGGCACTCCGGACCAGGAACCCCAACTCGTGCTACCAGCCGGTGAGCGGATCGAGTTCGAGCTTTCGTCGAACGATGTGATCCACTCGTTCTACGTTCGCGACTTTCTCTACAAGCTCGACGTGATTCCCGGGCGGGACAACAAGTTCAGCGTGACGATTGACCCGGACGCCATCGGCAAGGTCTACAACGGTCAGTGCGCCGAACTTTGCGGCATCGGCCACGCGTTCATGCGCTTCACCGTAAAGGTGCTGTCGCGCGCGGACTTCGACGCCTGGATCGCAGACCAATCGGGGTCGAACCTGGCTGCGCAACCGTGATTCCGATGGTCATCGCCACACCAAGCCGTAACCGCGGCGGCTTCTCGCGCCGCATCGCATCTCAGGAGGGAGCCTGACCCATGGCCACCGTTGCCGTCCCAAATACCGGATATGCACGCCCCGCCATCCTCGACTGGTTGATGACCGTCGACCACAAGAAGCTGGGCATCCTCTACCTCTACACGACGATCTTCTTCTTCTTCGTCGGCGGCATCCTCGCTCTCCTCGTCCGCACCCAGCTGGCCGTTGCCGATAGCTCGTTCCTCAATAGCACGCACTACAACGAGATCTTCACGATGCACGCCTCGGCGATGCTCTTCCTCTTCGTGATTCCTGTCTGGGCTGGCTTCGGCAACTACTTTGTGCCGCTCCAGATTGGCGCCGGCGACATGGCGTTCCCACGGATCAACGCGCTCTCCTACTGGTTGCTGCCCCCGGCCGGTCTGATCATGTTCTCCGGGTTCCTGGTCGACGGTGGCGCCGCTTCTGCTGGCTGGACCGCCTACAGCCCACTCGCCCGCGGCCTCGGCACCGGCATGGACCTCTGGATCGTCGCCGTGCTCATGCTCGGCATCTCGTCGACCATCGGCGCCGCCAACTTCATGGTCACCATGTTCCGGATGCGCGCACCCGGGATGACCATGTTCCGGATGCCGATCTTCTGCTGGACGATGCTCGTGACGGCCGTCCTTCAGCTCCTCGCCACTCCCGTCCTCGCCTCCGCCCTGGTCATGCTCTTCATCGACCGGAACTACGGCGGCGGCTTCTTCGACCCGAACAAGGGCGGAAACGCCGTCCTCTGGCAGAACGTCTTCTGGTTCTACTCCCACCCCGCTGTCTACATCATGATTCTGCCGGGCATGGGCATCATCTCCGAGGTGATTCCCGTGTTCTCGCGCAAGCCGCTCTTCGGCTATAAGGCCTTTGTCTTTGCGACCATGGGCATCGGCGGCCTCGGGTTCAGCGTGTGGGCGCACCACATGTTCACCACTGGCGCAGTCCTGCTGCCGTACTTCGGCTTCCTCACCTTCATGATCGGCGTTCCCACGGGCGTGAAGATCTTCAACTGGATCGGGACCATGTGGGGCGGATCCATCACCTTCGAACCGCCGATGCTCTTTGCCCTCGGCTTCGTGAGCATGTTCCTCATCGGCGGAATCAACGGCACCTACAGCGCAGCTGTGCCCGTCGACTTTGCTATCCACGACACTTATTTCGTCGTCGCCCATATCCACTACGTGCTCTTCGGTGGCGCCGTGATGGCGATGTTCTCGGGCCTCTACTACTGGTTCCCCAAAATCTGGGGCCGCCGCCTGAACGACAAGCTGGGGACGATCCACTTCACCCTGATGATCATCGGGTTCAACCTCACCTTCTTCCCAATGCACCTGCTGGGGTTGGACGGCATGCCCCGCAGGATCGCGACGTACAACAACCCGGACTGGGAATTCCTCAACATGCTTTCGACGACGGGTGCCTACCTGATCGCCGTCTCGATGCTTCCGTTCCTCGCCGCCGTGATCGCCGCTTTCATGCGACCCAAGGACCAGCCCAACGACCCCTGGGAAGCGAACACGCTCGAGTGGTGGGCGACGTCACCCCCGCCCGCACACAACTTCGACGACCTTCCCGAGGTGCATTCGGAGCGACCGCTCTTCGACCTGCGCCACCCGGAACTCACTGAGAAAGCTCACTAGGAGGACGGGATGGCAGCGCACGGTTCAGTTCAGCACCGGGAACAGATCAGCAATGGGATGCTGGGGTTCATCCTTTTCCTGGCTTCCGAGGTCATGTTCTTTGGTGGCCTCTTTGCCGCCTACTTCATTGCTCGCGCCGATAGTGAGCAATGGCCCCCGGTGCAGCTTCTCTCCCCCGAAAAGGTAGCCGCGGGAGTCAACTTCGACCTGGAACTCACGATCCCCATCATTGGGACGATCATCCTTGTATCGAGTTCATTCGTTATCCAGTGGGGCGTCTTCCAGATCAAGAAGGGCAACCGTACCGGCCTTATCTGGGCGCTCTTCATCACGATGGTGATGGGCATGACCTTCCTCACCCTCCAGATGTACGACTACGCACAACTCCCCTTCCGCGCTGACGACACGATCTTCGGGACCACGTTCTTCACACTGACAGGCTTCCACGGGGCGCACGTCACAGGGGGCGTGCTCTTCATCTTCGTAGCATTGATGCGGAGCCTCGGGGGCCAATTCGACGCCGACCACCACGAGGCCATAGAAGCGTGTTCCATGTACTGGCATTTCGTCGATGTTGTCTGGATCGCGCTGTTCACCATTCTCTACGTCATCCCCTCGTAAGAGGAGAAGGAGCCCCATTCGAATGGAAGACGAACACGGCCCGGGTGCAGGCCACGAAGTCCATATGCCGGACCCCAGTCCCTGGCCGATTGTCGCAGGTGCGGCGGCCCTCTTGCTGGGCGCGGCCCTGGTGTGGTGGGCACGGGACACCGGCAGCGACATAGCCGCTGTGGCCCTTGGCGCGGCCGGCGCTGTGGCGCTCCTGGCCGTTGCCGGCTGGGCTTACGAAGACGGTCGCATGCGGGCCAAGGCTTCCGCACATGCCGCCCCCGCCGATGCCAATGCGCGGTTCACGCAGGTCCTGACGTTCGCTATTCCTGAGGGCCAGCTCGATGCCGCGCGTGAAGGCGTCCTCGCCAACATCAACAGCCGCGAGAACAGCCTGCGCGACCTGGCAGGCTTCCAGGACCTCCGGATTGTCGTTTCCCCGGCCGCGACCGGGACATCGCAGGTGATGGTCGAGACCACCTGGTCCAACCGCGAAGGCCTCGCCACCTACGACGAAAGCCGTGAGACGCTGCTCGACCTGATAAACGGTCACGCCGATCAGGTCGTGGCAGGCACTGTCCAGGTCTTCGACATGGAAGTCGTGCGCGACACCAAAGACGTTTCCGTCCGGTTCGGCACCGGCACCGCGGCCATGCTCCTCGGCTCACTGATTATCGGCGGCTTCTTTGTCGGCGCCGGCCTCACCCTTTTCCAGAACGAGTCCACCGGCACGGGCGGCGGTGGTGGTGGAACGCCAACTGGTTTCGCCGAAACCGGCACGATTCGCGCCGCCGACTTCACATTCCCGGATAGCCAGATAAAGCTCCCGCCGAATACCGAAGTCACGCTCACTTTCGACAACGTTGGCAACAGCATCCACAACTGGCAGCTGTTCCAGGGCACGACTCCCGGCGAAGGACCGCTCGTCAGCACTTGCACGGCAGGCTGCGACAAAGACGGCTCCGACGTCAGCACCCCCGCAGTCTCAGGCGGCGATTCCGTGATGTTCACCTTCACCACCCCTGACGTTGGGGAGTACGCATTCCACTGCTCCTTCCATCCCGACCAGATGAAAGGCACGCTGGTTATTGAAGCCGGCGCGCCAGTCCCGGGTGGCGCGGGTGGTAGCGGATCAGGAGCTTCCGGCGGCTCGACCGGGAATTTCGCTACGACCGGCACCATCCAGGCCGAAGACTTTGACTTCCCGGAGAATCAGCTCACGCTGCCGCCGAACACGGAAGTGACGCTCACCCTCGACAACACCGGCGCTAGCATTCACAGCTGGCAACTGTTCCAGGGGACGACTCCGGGCCAGGGCCCTCTTGTCGCCACGTGTAGCTCAGGGTGTGCGAGCGGCGGCACTGACGTCTCAACTCCGGCAGTCTCAGGTGGTGACTCCGCCACATTCACCTTCACCACGCCTGACGTGGGTGAATATGCATTCAACTGCCAGTTCCACCCGGACCAGATGCAAGGCACCCTTGTCATCAAAGATGGCGCGCCCGTCCCGGGCAGCTAGCTGGCCACGGGCGGCGAGAGCTTGCGAACGAAGGGTCGTTGATCGACCGAGAAGGCGTCTTCTATTCGAAGACGCCTTCTTCTTTGCCGGCAGCAAATTCCTCGGCGCTCATCCCCACAACCTCGCGGAACACTTCCTCTGTGTGCTGGCCAAGAAGGGGCGCCGGGCGGGTTAGTTCGTGGGGCGTCTTCGAGAGCTTGAAGGCGGGAGTGTCGTAGGTTCGCGCACCCATAACCGGGTGATCGAGCGTGGCATAGTGCTTGCGGTGACGCATCTGGGGGTCGCGGTGCATGTCTTCAGCGGTTTTCACGATCCCGGAAGGTACACCGAACTCCTGCATCTTCCTCATCACCTGGGAGGCGGTGAACTCCTGGCACCACGCTGAAACGTGCCAGTCGATTTCCTTCTGCTCGTTCAGCCGCTGCCACTTCCTCCGCATCCGCTCCAGGTCACACCAGTCAGGCCGTCCCAGGGCTGCCCGGAAGCCTTCCCATTGCTTCTCGGTAAAGCAGGCAACGACCACCCACTTCCCGTCCTTGCACTTGTAGCAACCGTGCGGCGCCGCTTCGGGGTCGCGGTTGCCGAGGCGCTCAGCCTCTCGCCCATTGGCAGTCCACTCGAGAATCGCCGTCCCCAGGGCATGGATCGACCCTTCCTGTTGGGAGAAGTCGATGTACTGACCCTTACCAGTGCGCCGCCGGTAGTCGAGGGCGGCAACTAGAGCGAACGTGGCAAAGTGAGGCGCCAGGAAGTCGGTATACGCGATTCCCGTGCCGATGGGCGGCTCATCCGGCCAGCCGGTGAGGTAGTTGAACCCGGCCGCAGCCTGCAATGTGTGGCCGTAGCCGCGCCACGGCGCCCAGGGGCCGGTCTGGCCGAACAGGGGCAGGGACATCATCACAAGGTCGTCGCGGCCAGCGCTGAGGACCTCGTAGGTGAGCCCGAGGCGTCCCATCGCTCCGGGCGCGAACGACTCGAGCACAATGTCGCATTCGGCGACGAGCCGCTTCGCCATCTCCGGGCCACGAGGATGGTGTAGATCGATGCTGGCGCCGCGCTTACTGCTGTTAAAGTTCGCGTAATACCCGGACCCGTCCAGATCGGGTTCGGGGGTAGCCATCGGCCCTGCGAACCGTAGCGTTTCAGGTCGCTGGCGAGACTCGACCCGGATGACGTCGGCGCCAAAATCCGCGAGGTACTTCCCCACAGTCGGGCCAACGCCCACCCAGCTGAAGTCGGCCACGCGTAGGCCGGCAAACGGTTTCTTCAGGTCCTTCTTCGCACGAGCCATCGTTAGATAACCATCCGCATCCGGGCGCGCCGGAGCGCCGCCTCGTCCATCCCAAGGAGTTCGCCGTAGACATCGGCATTGTGTTCGCCGGCATGGGGCGCCCGGCCGCGCTGCCGCCAGGGCGATGCACCCATTTTGAACGGCGCACCCGGGTAGATGAACGTCTCCCCGATGTCCTCATGCCGGACCATGACCCAGTAGTCCCGCTCGGCCAGGTGGTTCGCCTCGACGATTTCGCGAGGTGAAAGCACGGGAGCCCAGCCGGCGCCGCGCTTCTGCGCCTCCTCGACGAGCCACAGTTTGGGAAACCGTTTGCAGAACGCGGCCAGGGTCTCCTCGACGTAAGTCGTCTCTGCGGGGGTCAGGGGTTCAAGAACAGCAAGCTTCAGGCGCCAGCGGTCGGAAGCGATGTCACCGGCACCGTTATGCTCGGCGAGCCAGTCGATAACCGGACCGCCGCGGGGTCCCTGCATATTGCCGTTCGCGAGGCAAGCCACCCAGCCATCCGCCGCTTCAAAGAGGTAGCGTCCGCGCTGAATGCCTGCAAGGTTTCGGCCCAGCCCGGGGCCCTGGATGTTCAACTCGGCGATGTCCCAGGTCTGCTGGGCATGGTCCATCGCGTTTGCCATCGCTTCCTGCATCGAAACGTCGACGTGCTGTCCTACACCACCGTTCACGGCCCGGGCGTAGAGCGCGATCGCGGTGCCCATCGCCGCCTGGACATTGACCTGCGCATAGGCTTGCGGCGCCGTCGTCCGCACGGGGCCACGCTCGGCATCGCCGTTCAGGTACATGTGGCCGCCCATCGCCGACCCAACGATGTCGGTGGCCTCGTAGTTGCGGTACGGGCCCGTCTGCCCGTAGTTCGTGATGCTCGTGACGATAATCCCGGGGTTCACGCGGGACAGGCTGCGATAGTCCAGTCCCAGCGCGGCCGCGGTACCCGGCTTGTTGGTCTCGACAACGATGTCCGACGTCTCGACCAACCGCCTCAGCAGTTCGCGGCCAGCTTCCAGCTTCAGTTCCAGAGTGATCGACCGCTTCCCAGCGTTCATCGCCCACCAGTACAGGCTGTGGTTGTCGCCCGGTTCGTCGCGGAAATGGGGGCCGTTCTGGCGAGTGGAATCGCCGCCCCGCGGTTCGACCTTCATGACGTCCGCGCCCATCTCGGCCATCAACCGGGTGCAAAGCTGCCCCTTCTCGTCGGCGAAGTCGAGGACGCGGTAGCCGGATAGCGGTCCATCGGGATGTGGAAGCGGGATAGGGCTATCGGACGGCATGTCCACTCGTTCTACCGGCAACCGGAGTGCCGTTCAACGTCCAGTGTCCCAGCCGGCCGTTGCAGCAGGCGCCAGGCGATCCTCAATGACGCGCTTGAGCTGTCCGAGCCCCCACTCCTTGGTAGCCGATATCGCCACCGCCGCCTCCGCTGCCCCATCGACATCGTGCATGTCGCGCGCGAGCGTCCCGAGCTGGCTGGCAGTAGGGACCGCTTCGTCGAAGAGCCTGTCAGCTTTGTTGAGGACGAGCACCCGCCGTCTGTCCCCGGCGCCGATCTCTTCGAGTGTCCGCGCGACGACCTCCGCCTGGTCGGCGGCGTGCGGGTGGGAGACGTCGACAACGTGCAGCAACAGCTGCGCTTCCGTCAGCTCCTCGAGCGTGGCGCGGAACGAGGCCACAAGCTGCGTCGGCAGCTTCTGGATGAACCCCACCGTGTCGCTGAGGAGGAAGATATCCCCACCTTCCAGGCTAACGCGGCGGGTAACCGGATCGAGGGTTGCGAAGAGTTTGTCCGCCGCAAGGACGTTGGCCCCGCTCAGGCGGCGCATAATCGTCGATTTGCCGGCATTGGTGTAGCCAACAAGAGCAACGACAGGTATCTGGCTTCGACGCCGTTGCCGCCGGTAGAGCTCCCGTTGCGTCTGCACCTTCTTGAGGTCGCGCCGCAGCTTGTCGATGCGGCTGCGGACGAGGCGGCGGTCGGTCTCGATCTGGGTCTCGCCGGGGCCACGGGTGCCGATCGCACCTTCCATCCGTTCCAGGTGGGACCACTGGCCCGCCAGGCGCGGGAGCAGGTATTGCATCTGGGCCAGTTCCACCTGGAGCTTGCCCTCGCGGGTAGAAGCCCTCGTGGCGAAGATATCGAGGATGAGCGCCGTACGATCGATCACCTTGGCGCCAAGCTCTTCCTCGAGGTTGCGCTGCTGCGAGGGCGAAAGCTCATCGTCGAAGATGACGACGTTGGCGCCCAGTTCGCGGCGGTCGGCGCCAACCTCTTCAAGTTTTCCTTTGCCGATATAGGTCGCGGCCGTGGGCTTTCGGCGATGCTGGATCGTGGCGCCGACAACCTTGGCACCGGCTGATACCGCGAGTTCTGCGAGTTCTTCAATGGAGTCTTCAGCAGCGATGATGGCATCCGGCACGTCGGCGGCGACAAGGTAGGCCCTGTCGCGAGTCGGCGCGGTGGAGTGCAGGCTACGAGGCACGGGTCCTCACCGAGTGGCTCCACCGTTCATTCAGATGCCCTTCCAGGCCGCGATTCGCTTCATGCCTTCATCCACCTGCTCATCCGGTGTGGTGACGGAGAGCCGAATGTAGCCCTCGCCATTGACCCCATAGCCACGGCCCGGAGTGACAACAACGGCGGTGTCTTCGATCAGCCGTGCGGCGAATTCCGCGCTGCTGACGCCATCCGGCAGCTTCGCCCAGACGTAGAGAGATGCCTTGGGGATGTCGACCGTGAGGCCGATGCCGCGAAGGCCTTCGACGATTCGATCGCGGCGACGCTGGTAGATGGCGTTATGTTCATCAACACAATCCTGCGGACCGTACACGGCCGCCATTGCCATCTCCTGGATCGCCTGGGGGATGCCGCTGTCGATATTCGACTTCACCCGCATGAGGGCATCGATCATCGTCGCGTTGCCGACGACCATGCCGATCCGCCAGCCGGTCATGTTGTAGATCTTCGACCAGCTGTTGAACTCGACGGCCACGTCCCGTGCACCGGGCACCTGGAAGATGGAAACCGGCTTGTAGCCATCGTAGGCGACGTCGCAATAGGGATTGTCGTGGCAAATCGCGATGTCGTGCTTCTTCGCGAAGGCAACCGCTTTTTCGAAGAAGGCGAGGTCCGCGACCGCGCCCGTCGGATTGTTCGGGTAGTTCAGCCAGAGCATCTTCGCTTTCGCTGCGATATCGACGGGAATCGCATCGAAGTCCGGTTTCCAGCCGGATTCGCGCGTGCAGTCGAGCGAATAGGTCGTGCCGCCGGCGAACATCGTCCCGATCTCATACACCGGGTATCCCGGGTCCGGTGCCAGGGCGATGTCACCGGGATCGATGAAGCAAAGGGCTATGTGAGCGATGCCCTCCTTGGAACCGATGAGCGGGAGCGTTTCGGAGAGCGGGTCGAACTTCACCTCGAACCGGCGGTCGTACCAGTCAGCGATGGACTGCCGCAGGGCAGGAAGGCCCTCGGACTCCGGGTAGCGGTGGTTGGCGGGTTGGTCGGCGGCCGAGTGAAGCTTGTCGAGGATGTGCTTCGGTGTCGGCAGGTCGGGGTCACCAATGGCGAAGGTAATGACGTCCTCGCCGGCCGCGCGCTTTGCCGCGATCTTCTTCGAGATTTCAGTGAACAGATACGGCGGCAGCGACTCCACACGGCTGGCGAGTTTCATTGGCAAGATTCCTGGTTCGTGATGGTTGGGTCTGGGACCGCGCTCGATCGTACCACCGGTCCCACCTTGTGGCGGCTCAGACCGGTCGCTCCCGGAACTCGCCGTCGAAGACGCGCACGGCGGGCCCCGTCATGAACACCGAGCCCTGGCCGTCCCACTCCAGCACCAGCTCACCGCCCGGGAGCGAATCGACAATCCGGTCGCCAGTGAATCCACGGAGGCGCGAGGTTGCGCAGACAGCCGAAGCACTCGTTCCTGAAGCGAGGGTGATTCCTGTCCCACGTTCCCAGACCCGGTGCTTCACATGGCCCGAATCGAGGACCTGGACGACCTGGAAGTTCGTCCGGCGGGGGAAGAGCGAATGGTGCTCTACAAGGGGCCCGATGCGCTCGAGCGGGAAGTCGTCGGGGTCTGAATCGATGTAGTGGATGGCGTGCGGGTTTCCCATGCTCGCCAGGCTCAGCTTTAGCTCCATCCCATCGACGACCATTGGATAATCGAAAACCGGGCCTGCGCCAGCGACGTTCGCCGGCAGCGAGGCAGGGTCGAAGTTCGGCCGGCCCATATCGACTCGTGCCGATGTCACTTCGCCCGACGTTCGGAAGAGTTGCAGGGTGATCAACCCGGCCAGCGTGTCGATCCGGACGGTCTCGGCTTCGGCGGGGACGATCCCCTCTTCAACTGCGTACTTCGCGAGACAACGGATACCGTTGCCGCACATCTCGGCCTCGCTACCATCGGCGTTGAACATGCGCATGCGGAGGTCGGCGGAATCGGAGGGAAGGGCGAGGATCAGCCCGTCGGAGCCAATACCGAAGTGGCGATCGCTAACCTGGCGCGACACCTCTCCCCAGTCCCGCTCCTGCGTCGGGCGGACAAAGATGTAGTCGTTTCCGCAGCCGTGCATCTTCGTGACGCGCATCGTCACAGTGTAGCAGCGGCGCTAACGGCCGGCCGCGAGAATCGCCTCAACAGCAGGTTCGAAATCATCCACTGACGAACCCCACTTGATGCGGTCATCGGTCTTGCGAAACCACTGTCGCTGCCGCCGCACGAGACGGCGCGTCGCGGCTACCGTCTGCTCGACAGCTTCGACTTGTGTTAGCTCGCCAGTGGCGACCTGAGCGGCCTCGCGGTATCCGATCGCTGACATCGCCGGCGAATCCAGCGTCAGACCGGCTTCGAGGAGTCCGCCTGCCTCTGCCACAAAGCCGGCCTCATACATGTCCCGCACCCGATCTTCGATCCGCGACTGCAAGATATCGTCGGCCTGATCGACACCAAGCACACGGAAGGCGAAGCCCGGGTCGCCCTTTCGCTGCCACTCGCTGATCGGGCGGCCGGTGCGGTGGTAGACCTCGAGCGCCCTGATCACTCGCCGCACGTTTGGCGCCTCGATACGGTCCGCAGCCACGGGATCGACGAGTGCGAGGCGGGCATGGAGCGCATCTGCGCCTTCGGTGTCGGCGACAGCCCTGAGTTCCGCCCGCAGGCCCAGGTCAGGAGCCACCTCCGGGACGGTCCACGCTTCCAGGAGTGCCCATACGTACTGTCCGGTTCCTCCGACGAGCCATGGCGTCCTACCGGCGCTCCAAATCTCGTCGAGCGTCGCCCGGGCATGTCGAAGGTAAAGGGCAAGGCTGAAGCCGTCTGTCGGATCAGCAATGTCGTAGAGGTAGTGAGGGACGGTTGCCTGATCGGCCGGCGATGGCTTGGCCGTGCCGATATCCATGCCCCGATACACCTGGCGACTGTCGGCGTTGACGATGCCGCCGCCGAATCGTTTAGCGAGAGCGACGGCCACGGCGGATTTGCCCGCCGCAGTAGGGCCGACGACGGCTACCAGCCGCCGATCCGTCATCCCGCTGCCGCGATGATCGCCGCGAATTGTTCAGCCACGAGCGATGCGCCGCCGACGAGGGCGCCATCGATGTCGGGCTGGCCGAGGAGTTCGGCCGCATTCCCGGGGTTGACGCTGCCGCCGTACTGGACGCGGATATTGTCGGCGACATCGCCTGCCACTGCACGAAGCTCTTCTCGCACAAAAGCGCATGCTTCCTGCGCAATCTCCGGCGTTGCCGTCTCACCCGTACCGATGGCCCACACAGGTTCGTAAGCGACCGTGAGGCGTGCGGTTGGCTGGAGGCCGGCGAGAGCTGAGCGCACCTGGCGAGAAAGCACGTCGAACGTCTTCTCTGCTCTTCGTTCGTCCAGCGTCTCCCCGACGCAGAGGATGGGGTCGATACCGGAGGCAAGTGTGGCCACAAGCTTGAGGTGGATCACATCATCGGATTCGCCAAAGACGTGGCGACGCTCGCTGTGGCCGATGATGACGAGGTCGCAGAAGTCGGCGAGCATCGCGAGGCTCACTTCACCGGTAAATGCTCCCTTCGGCTCCTGGTGCACGTTCTGGGCGCCCACAAGCAGCCTGGTGCCGGCAGCCGCGTCCTTCGCCGCCGGAAGGTAGGGAAACGGGACGCAGATCGCGACATCGACGTTGGACGCCTTCTCGGCCTGCCGCGCAACGCTTTCGGCAAGCGCCAATGCTTCCGCGAGGTTCGTGTTCATCTTCCAGTTTCCGGCTACGAACGGTCGTCGGGTCATTGTGGTTTGTCCTCCAGGGCTTCGACGCCGGGCAGTGCCTTGCCCTCGAGCATCTCCAGCGATGCGCCGCCTCCCGTCGAAATGTGCGTAATCTTGCTCGCGAGACCCGCTTCGGCAACGAGCTGGGCCGTCTCTCCGCCACCAACGACAGTCGTCGCATCCAGTCCTGCCACGGCATTCGCCAGCGCGAGCGAGCCCTTGGCGAACGGCGGCATCTCGAAGACGCCCATCGGCCCATTCCAGACGACGCCTTTCATCGGCCGCAGCGCTTCCGCAAACTGGCTGGCCGTCTCTGGCCCGATGTCCAGGATCATCTCTTCGGGCGGTACTGCATCCACGGGCACAACCGTTGGCCGGGAGTCCGCCGAGAATTCGGCCGCCACGACGACATCGATGGGAAGCAAGAGCGTTGTCCCCGACTCGCGCGAAGTGTCGATGACCTCCTTCGCCATTTCGACGAGGTCGGGCTCCAGGAGGGACTTGCCGACATCGTGGCCCTGGGCGACGAGAAAGGTATTCGCCATCCCGCCGCCGATGATCATCAGGTCCACCCTCGGAAGGAGGTGCCGGACAGCGTCGATCTTGGAGCTGACCTTCGCTCCCCCGATGATGGCCGCAAATGGACGCGGCGGGTCGGCCACCAGAGAACCAAGATAGCGAACCTCCGACTCCAGCAGCAGGCCGGCGACAGCGGGTAGGTAGGCGGCGACGCCCGCCGTCGATGCGTGCGCGCGGTGGGCTGACCCGAACGCGTCGTTCACGTAGACGTCGGCGAGAGCAGCCAGCTGATGAGCGAAGGCGGGGTCATTCGCCTCTTCCTCTTCGTGGAAGCGCAGGTTTTCGAGCAGGACGACGGCATTGGCAGGATCCCCGACTACGCGTTCCGCCTCCGGCCCAACACAGTCGGTTGCGAATGCCACCGGTTCGCCGAGAAGTTGCGCGAGGCGTTCGCCGACAACGCGAAGCGACAGCGCTTCGCTGCGCTTTCCCTTTGGGCGCCCCAAATGGGAACAAACCACCACGCGAGCGCCATGTTCCCTCAGGTAGAGGATGGTCGGGACCGATGCCCGGATCCGGGCATCGTCGGCAATCGTCCCGTCCTCGAGCGGCACATTCAGGTCCGCCCGCACCAGCACGGTCTTGCCACGGACGCCGATGTCGCGAACCGTCCGCTTACCAATTCCTTTTCCAGCCACAGGCTCTCCCCAAGCAAAGCCATATCGTTGATCAAACTGAACAATTTTGATACGTTCCCGGCAGGATACGCACCCAGTGGCCCAAACCCTAACTGAATCGCAAACAACCGGCGATCCGAACCCGGCGACCGGGCATCCAACGATCGTTGTGATCGACTTCGGATCCCAGTTCAGCATGTTGATCGCCCGCCGTGTCCGCGAGCTCAACACCTATTGCGAAATGGTCCCACCGGACACCACCCGCGAGGCCCTGGCCCACCACGATATCCGCGGCGTCATCCTCAGTGGCGGCCCCAACAGCGTCTACGACGAAGGAGCCCCGCAGGCGCCGGCCTGGGTGTTCGAATCCGGCGTGCCGGTGTTGGGGATTTGCTACGGCATGCAACTCCTCGCCCACCAGCTAGGCGGCAAGGTCGAGCCAAGCGGCGAGCGGGAGTATGGCCCGGCCAGCATCAACCACGTCGCCAACGACAAGCTCCTCGGCGGTCTACCTGCCTCGCTGGAGGTCTGGATGAGCCACGGCGACAGGATCACTGTCGCGCCGCCCGGGTTCCAGTCGATCGCAACATCATCCAACTCTCCGACTGCTGTGATGGCAGATCTCGACCGGCACTACTACGGGCTCCAATTCCACCCCGAGGTCGTCCACACGCCGCGCGGCAAGGACATCATCGGCAACTTCGTGCACACCATCTGTGGCGCGCCTGGCGACTGGACAGCCGGCGAATTCATCGATGAAGCAATCGCCACCATCCGGGCCCAGGTCGGCGACGGCAAGCGTAATCTGCGGACTCTCGGGCGGCGTCGATAGCGCGGTCGCGGCGGCGATCGTCCATCGCGCCATCGGTGATCGCCTCACCTGCATCTTCGTGGACAACGGTCTCCTCCGCGCTGGCGAAGCCGAGCAGGTCGTCACCACCTTCGGCGAACACATGAAGATGAACCTCATCCATGTTGATGAGACCGAGCGCTTCATGCGTGCGCTCGCCGAAGTGACGAATCCCGAAACGAAGCGCGTGCGCATCGGGAACGAGTTCATCCGCATCTTCGAACGCGAAGCTCGCGGCATCGAAGGGGCCGACTTCCTCTGCCAGGGCACCCTCTACCCGGACGTTATCGAGAGCGCCTCGCACGGCGCCGGTGCGGCCAAGATCAAGACGCACCACAACGTCGGTGGCCTGCCCCCGGACATGAAGCTGAAGCTCGTTGAGCCGCTTCGCTTCGTCTTCAAGGACGAGGTTCGGCGTATTGGCGAGGCGCTGGGACTGCCGAAGGAGATCGTCTGGCGTCAGCCGTTCCCGGGCCCAGGCCTCGCGATTCGAGTGATCGGCGAGGTGACGCCCGAACGCCTCGATATCCTCCGCAAAGCCGACACCATCATCCTCAACGAAGTCGAGGCGGCCGGGCAGATGGATGACCTCTGGCAGTGCTTCGGCGTCCTCACGGACACGAAGACCGTGGGAGTCATGGGCGACTTCCGCACCTACGGCTACGCGCTCGCCATTCGCGCTGTCACCGCCGACGATGCCATGACAGCCGACTGGGCCCGGCTGCCCCACGACCTCCTCGGGCGGATCGCCAACCGCGTCGTGAACGAGGTTGAGGGCGTGAACCGCGTGGTGTACGACATCACCAGCAAGCCGCCGGGGACGATCGAGTGGGAGTAAGGACGTAGTGGGTGCACGCGTCCTTCTCGTCGGCATGGGCGCCCGCGAGCATGCGGTTGCCTGGAAGTTGCGGCAGAGCACTCGAGGTCGATGACATCTTCGTAGCGCCAGGAAACGCCGGCACTGCCGCGCTCGCAACCAATCTCAAGTTCCAGCCGAAGGATATCGACGGCCTCGTTGCGGCAGCGAAAGAACACCGCGTCGACTTCTACCTGGCAACGATGGATGATCCCCAGCCTCTCGGCCTCGTCGACCGTCTTACGGAAGCCGGAATCCTCTGCTACGGCCCAACGGCCGCCGCTTCGCGTGTCGAGGCGAGCAAGTGGTTCGCCAAGGAACTGATGCTCGATCTTGGTATCCCGACGGGCGCCGCGCGTTCGTTCACGGCCTACGGGACTGCACTCGAATATCTCTCAGGCCTTCCCGACCGGCCTGTAGTCGTGAAAGCCGATGGGCTGGCTGCTGGAAAAGGCGTCATCGTCTGCTCCGATATTGACGCCGCCCGTGAAGCGCTCGACATCGTCATGCGTCGGCGGGACTTCGGCTCTGCCGGCGACCGGGTGATTATCGAAGAGTGCCTCGAAGGCTGGGAGACGAGCGTCCACGCTTTCTGCGATGGAACGATGGCGCGCCTCATGCCCTTCGCGACGGACTACAAGCGCGCCGGCGACGGCGATATAGGTCTCAACACCGGCGGCATGGGCGCCTATAGCCCGAGCAAGCAGGTCGACGCGACCCTCGCGGCCTCAATCGAAGACAAGGTCGTGAAGCGCCTCCTCACCGGCATGGCAGAACGTGGGTATCCCTTCGCAGGCACCCTCTTTCCCGGGCTCATGGTTACGAAGGATGGGCCGCGGGTGCTCGAGTACAACGCCAGGTTTGGGGACCCGGAGACGCAGGTACTGATGCCCCGACTTGAATCCGACCTCTTCTCTATCTGCCACGCAGCTGCAGAAGGTCGCCTCGCAGATGTGCCCATCGAATGGTCGGAAGACGCTGCCGTCGGCGTCGTCCTCGCCTCCGGTGGCTACCCGGCGACGTACAAGATGTCGTACGTGATCGAAGGCCTGGACAAGCTCGATGACGGCGTCCTCGCCTTCCATGCGGGCACGCTCCAGACCGATCGGGGCATCGTCACGAATGGTGGGCGCGTGCTCACGATCGTCGCCACAGGACCGACCGTCGCGAAGGCCCGAGAACGCGCGTACGAGAATGTCCGCCGCATCCATTTCACCGACATGCAGTACCGGTCGGATATCGCCGCCGGAGTCTGAGGAGGAAACTCATGCCCCACGGCATCACCTTCAACCGCGAGGCGACCGCCATCGACATGCTGCCGGGCATCGTCCGCCGCACCCTCGGCGAAGGTTCCCACACGATGCTCTGCGAATTGATCATGCGAGCCGGCAGCCACGTCCCCTCGCACACCCATCCCCATGAGCAAACCGGATACCTCGTCTCCGGCAAGTTTCGCTTTCGCATCGCCAACGACTGGTTCGACGTCAATCCCGGCGACAGCTGGAGCGTGGCTGGAGACGTCGAACACGAGGTCGAGGTCATTGAAGACTCTGTGGCCATCGATGTGTTCTCCCCGCCCCGCGATGAATATCGCGACCCGAAGTACGCCAACCAGTACTGAGCCGTAGCCGCGTTTACCGTGGCACGGTACCCTTTGGACTTCCGATGATTCCTCGATACTCCCGCCCGGCCATGTCACGCGTTTGGGACGACCAGAACAAGTTCCAGCGCTGGCTGGATGTCGAAGTCGCTGCCTGTGAAGCATGGGCGGAGCTCGGCGTTATCCCGCCGGAAGCCGCTGCCCTCATCCGGAAGAACGCCTCCTTCAAGCTCGACAAGATCTACGAGTACATCGACGTCACCCACCACGACGTCACGGCTTTCCTCCAGTCCGTCGCCGAGTCTCTTGGTGAAGAAGGGCGTTATGTCCACTTCGGGCTGACAAGCTCCGACGTCTGGGACACCGCCACCGGCCTCCAGCTCCGCGATGCCTGCGACATTCTCCTCGTCGAGGTCGACCGCCTGAGCAAGGTGCTCGAACAGAAGGCGACGCAGTACCGCGACACCCTTTGTGTGGGCCGCACCCACGGCGTTCACGCCGAACCCACGACATTCGGGCTCAAGATCGCTGTCTGGGTCGATGAAATGCGCCGCAACCGTTACCGGCTGGAACAGGCACGCGACGCCGTGTCCGTCGGCGCCATCAGCGGCACGGTCGGCACCCATGCCTCGGTGCCGCCGGAACTGGAAGAGATCGTCTGCCGCAAGCTCGGCCTGGGGCTGGAAGCCGCTTCGACGCAGGTAATCCAGCGAGACCGACACGCGCAGTTCGTCACTACCCTTGCCCTCATCGGTTCGTCACTGGAGAAATTCGCCACGGAGATCCGCGGGCTCCAGAAGACCGAGGTCCGGGAGGTGGAAGAGCCGTTTGCGGCCGGCCAGACGGGTTCAAGCGCGATGCCGCACAAGCGGAACCCGGAGAAATGCGAGCGGATCACAGGCCTCTCGCGGGTCTTGCGTGGCTACGCGGCCACAGCCATGGAAAACGTGGCGCTCTGGCATGAACGGGACATCTCGCACTCCTCGACCGAACGCATCATTTTCCCCGACGCCTGCCTGATCCTCGATTACGCGCTCTCGATGTTCAGCGACATCATGGAGGGCCTCGTTGTCTATCCGGAAAACATGCTTGCGAATCTCGAGCGGTCGTTTGGCCTGGTCTTTTCGCAGCGGGTATTGCTCGCACTGATCGAAACCGGCATGAGCCGCCAGGATGCCTACAAGGTCGTCCAGCGCAACGCCATGAAAGCGTGGGAGACGCACACGCAGTTTTTCGACCTGCTACTCGCCGATGACGCGGTCGTCACAAGGGTCAGCGAAGACGAACTCCACAAGCTCTTCGACTACGCGTTCTACACCCAGAACATCGGAGCGACGTTCGAGCGGTTGGGTCTTTGACGGCCACCGCCAGCCAGGCCCGGCAGTATCTTCACCAGGGCAACCCCGGCGTTCGCCGGACCTTCGCAGACGGCTTTCGGCTCGTGATCGAGTATCCCCGCCAGACGCTCGGTCCGATGCTGGTCATCCTCGTGCCAGTCGGGATGGTCACTGCCGTCGCCCTGGCGGCGGTCTACCTGACCGTATTCGACGATCGCGACCTGCCCACGATCTTCGACTTCAAAGGCGACCGCTCCGAACTCTTTGTCCTGTTGATCCTTTACGGTGTTGAACTCTTCTTCACGGTCATTGCGGTGGGGGCGACGATTGTTTCGGCCGCAGCCTGTGCCCGTCGATCGCCCATCCCCCTCGTCGAGGCGCTCGACCCCGCGTTCACGAAGATCGGAAAGCTCCTTGTGATCGCCATCGCGATCTACCTCGGGCTCGTCTTCCTGATCGCGTCAATCATCGGGATTCCGGTGGCCCTGTACCTGCTTGTCCGGCTGGCGCTTTCGGGGCAGGGCTACATGCTCGAGGGCGGAGGCATCCGGGAAGCGTTCACGCAGTCCTGGCACCGGACGCGGGGGCACATGCGAAGCCTCGGGGCGCTGCTTATCCTTGCCGCCCTGTCGTTCTTCGGGTCACTTGCCGTTGTCGGAATGATCGGCGTCGTCCAACCGGGTGGACGGACAGCCGAGATTGTAACTATCGCAGGCGTCAGCATACTGCAGAGTGTCGTCCTCATCCCGGTCGAAGCCGCGATCGTGGCGATGATGACGCTCTTCTACCTCAACGCGAAGGCGCAGACGCATGACGTCACCACTGCTTGAATCGCCGCTCCCGAATCCCGCGTACCGCGGCAAGGTGCGCGACATCTACGACCTTGGAGACCGGCTCCTTCTGGTATCGACCGATCGTGTGTCGGCCTTCGACCGGGTGCTGCCCAACGGCATCCCACGGAAAGGCGAAGTGCTTACGAGACTCTCGGCCTGGTGGTTCGAGCGCATCAAGGAAGTCGTCCCAAACCACTTCATCGCCGTCCTCGACGCATCGAATCACGAACAGTATGGGATCGAGCTCCCGGAAGAACTCCACGGACGGACGACGCTCGTACGCAAGGCCGAGCGTCTCGACGCTGAATGCATCGCCCGCGGCTATCTTTCCGGTTCGGGTTGGAAGAGCTACCAGGAGACCCGCTCTATTTCCGGCTTGCCCTTGCCTCCCGGCCTGAAGGAATCCGACGACCTCGGCGAGGCCCTCTTCACACCGACGACGAAGGCGAGCGAAGGTCACGATGAAGCGATCACCTTCGAACAGCTCGTAGACCTCGTGGGCGACGAACAGGCGAACGCAATGCGCATCCGCACGCTCGCCGTATACAACTATGGCCGCACCGTTGCCCGCGACTGCGGGCTGATCATCGCCGACGCCAAGTTCGAGTTCGGCATTATCAACGAGGAAGTCTGCCTCATCGACGAGGTACTCACTCCCGACAGTAGCCGGTTCTGGCCGGCTGATCGCTACAAGCCGGGGGGACCCCAACCCAGCTTCGACAAGCAGCCCATCCGCGATTGGCTCGCGAACTCAGGCTGGAAGGACGGTCAGGAACTCCCGGAGATCCCCGAAGACGTCGTCACGGCATCCACCGAACGGTATCTCGCCGCCTACCGCATGCTCACAGGCAAGGAACTTTGACCCCTTCGACCTACCTCGCTCGCGTCTACATCTCGCTCAAGCCCACGGTGAACGACCCTGCTGGCAACACGATCCAGGGGGCGCTGGCCAACCTCGGCTACAGCGCCGAGTCGGTACGTTCAGGCAAGTTCTTCAAGGTCACGCTCGAGTCGAACGACGCAGCGAGCGCAAAGGCGGTCGTCGAAGAGATGTGCCGGCGGTTGCTGGCAAATCCCGTGATCGAGACATACGAGGTCGAGGTGGAGCCGGTCCCGGAGGGTTAGCTTGCCGCTGCCCCGGGATCGGTCGCGAAGTACACTTCACACGCCCGGCGAGTAGCGCCGGGTTCGAGGGTCGCGGTCCTCTTTACGAAGCGAGCCTCTTCGATAACCAACTGCAGGATGTCGCGCGGGTGACAGCTTCGCATGTTGTTCTGGCTGGCCCGGTGCACCATTTCGACCGCCGTCTCGATGCCACCCGGCGGGCAGTTCACATGCATCGCGTTCGCAAAGCGCCGGAAGATCTCGGCCATCTGGTCAGGCGTCGGCTCGGGAATGTGGATCTTGTACGGAATCCGGCGAAGGTGCGCCTCTTCCAGCATGATCTTCGGTTCCAGGTTCGTGCTGAAAACGATCGTCGAACGGAACGGGAAACTGATCCGCTCGCCCGTCACGAGTGACATGGTGTCTTCGCCACGTTCGAGTGCCGCGATCCACCGGTTCAGGAGCTGATGAGGGGAGACCTGCTGCCGCCCAAAGTCGTCGATGGCAAGGAGGCCACCATGCGCCTTCACGTGCGGCGGTGCCTGGTGGTAGCCGAGCGCGGGGTCATAGGCGAGGTCGAGGTCCTCGGGCCGCAGCTCGCCACCGACGAAGACGAACGGCCGCCGGATGCGCACCCAGCGCCGGTCGACGTTCTGAGCATTCTCCGAGGCCAAATCGCCTTCGACGGTGACGTGCACCAGGTCGTCGTAAAGACGGATGATGTGGCCGCTCACCCAGACGCAGACGGGCATGAGAGTCACGCCGACGATGGCTTCGCTGCAGAGTTCCAGGATGGTCGTCTTGCCGTTGCCGGGAGCGCCCCAGAGCATCGCGGGCCGCCCGGAGGTCAGGGCAAGGCAAACCTTGGCGACGACGTCGCGGGCGAGGACCAGCTGTTGCAGTGCCTTCGCGAGCCGAACGGGGTCGGGCCGGCCGACGTCATTGTCTTGCTCGAGGATGCTGAAATAGTCAGAAATCGGCACGGGTACCGGGCCGGTGTACTTGCTACGGCCGAACGCGTTCTCGGCCGAAGCGTGTCCTGCCTCAGTCAGGCGGTAGGACCAGTCCGACTCAAGTCGGCCGGAGGCGGACGTGGTTTCGACAAGGCGTTGGCGCTTCAGACCGTCGAGGACGTCGCGAACAATCGAGGGCGGCACCCGCAGCTGGTTGGCGAGACCCATCGGCGTTGGTACCTGCGTTCGGTAGAGCGTCTTGAGAAGAAGGTCCTCGACGAAGGTTTCGGGGACGCCAAGGTCCTCCACGCTTTCGGGCGCAGGAGGAAGGCTCGGGAGCGCGCGCAGGGTTGGATGGGGCTCGTCACGCTGCGGTGCAGGCTGTTCCTGGGGAACGCTCTGCGGCACCGTCGCGAACGCGAGGTTTCCGTCCGACCCAATAGCTTCGTATTCCATTGACCCACCGTGGCCACATGCTCCGCGCACGAGGCCCTGTTCTGGTTGTCGGCAGTCGTCGGCCGGTCACGTAGTGCGGCTCTTGCCTATCTCCTCATTCGAGGTGACAGCGGGGTTACCGGGATGGGTCCTTCCGTCCTTGCGTTGCGCCCCACCGCGGGTAGCGTTCTCGTTCGTCTTCCATCAGCCACCACTCACGTCGCGCTTCGTAGCGAAGCATGAGTTCCTGGCGCTGCACTCGGGCGACCGGGCGAAACCCGCAGGCTTCGAAACTTCGCCGGGCCCGGCCATTGGACTCGAGCGTGTGGAGATACACGGTGTGCAGTCCCAGCACCGCCCAGGCGTGCCGCAGGAACTCGACAATCGCTCGGCTTCCGATGCCTTGCCCCCGCCACTCGGCTGGTCCAACAACGATGCCAATTTCACACCGGTCGGCAGCAACGATGTCGTAGGCGACGAGGTTGCCGACATGCGTGCCGTCGGCGTCGATCGAGAGCGACAAGACTCCCGGCCGCGGGAACTCGAGATCCACAAGGAACGACTGCTCGAATTCCTCGAAGCGAAGGGTCGATGGCGAACGGGCGTCGAGGCGGGCAAGTTCGGGATCCATCCGCCATTTGTAGTCCTGCGGCAGATCGGTCCGCCGCTTTTCGCGAAGTTCGATTTGGACGTGGTCGTCGCTAGACACCGGCAGCAATCCACTGCATCGCCGAGGAAACCTTTTCCCGTTCGCCCTTGTAACTGAGCTTCTGGAGTGCTGTCTCTGCCGGGAACCACTCGACGACATCGAATTCGCGGTCGTGGTCATCGAGGCTGCCACCGGTCGGCGCCATCAGCCAGAAGTGGACCACCTTGTGCACGCGGCTCCCGTCCTGGACGAACCAGTAGTCGATTGAACCGAGTTCATGCCCTGCGGCGACCTTGAGGCCGGTCTCTTCGGTCACTTCCCGGATCGCCGCTTGCAGGTTGGACTCGCCCGGCTCGGGCGTCCCCTTTGGCAACGCCCAGACATCGCGGCCGTGAACGCGGCAGATCACGATTTCTGCTTGATCCCCAACGTGGCGGTAGACGACGCCGCCCGCTGAGACGGCGTTCCGGATCGGGAGACCCCGTCTCACCAGTCGTCCTCTTCGTCCTCCCGGCCATCACCGGCTTCGGCTTCGCGGGCAAGGACAATTGCTTCCTCAAGACTCCCCGCCAGCTCTTCAGGCACGCGACGGCGGAATTCCTCGAGGTACTCCGTTGCCAGCTCGCCGCCAATCTCAGCGAGAGCCGCCACCGCCGACACAACGACAATCGGGTCTTCGTCGTCGAGCAGATCGCCCAGGGGGTCGACAGCGTCCTCGTCGGCCATTTCCCCGCATGCTGTCGCTGCCGCCTTGCGGAAGTCGGGGTCCTCGGACTGGAGCTGCTCGTAGAGGTATTCCAGCCATTGCGGCTGCGCCGTGAGGCCCATCGCCACAACACTCGCCAGCCGGTAGTCCCGGTCTTCGGCATAGTAGGCCTCGCGGATCGCTGTCTGGACGCCGGGATCGGTCCGGGGGGCCAGGGCGGTCAGAGCACTCGCCCGCACTTCGACGGTCAGAGATGGCTTGTCAACGAGGTCACGCAGAGCTTCGACAACCTTGTCTCCCCAGGCGAGGTCGCCGTGGCCGAACTCACGTTCGAGCACGAATCCGGCGAGAACGCGCGCAGCAGATGCACGCACAGCATCGTCGCTGTCCTCTCGAAGGAGTTCGACAAGACGCTGGCCCACAGTGCGGTCGGTGCTCTCCCAGAGAGCCTCGACGCCGAACCGCCGGACCACCGGAAGCGGGTCGTCCAGAGCCACCGTCGCCGCAGCGTCATAGTCCTCATCGACAGATTCCTTCGAACGTTGGTCGATGTAGGCTGCGACCGTCATCCGGATGGGGTCGGGAAGAGCCGCCCAACGTTGCCGAAGGGTCATTTCGCCATCGCGATCGAGGTCCGCGAGGCCGTCGAGATCCGCCTGCCGCAAAGCCCTTCCGGCTGTCAGTTCGGTCAGCGTTCGTTCAAGATCTCCGACCTGCGCTTGTGCCATACCTACGAGTCTAGCACCGCAAATCCGCTACCCCGTGGCAGGTCGGTCGCCACCCCGGCCGAAGCGCGGTTCCGTGCCGGCCCGCAGCCTCCGCATGTTCGGGATGTGCATGAACTCGATGAGGCTCACTACCGCCACTGCATAAATGGCATAGGCGCCGTGCACATCCCCGAATGCCCATGCTGCAACGACGATCACGGCAGCGATCGGCGCCGCGACAATGGACATCAGCGAGACGATGCGGGTGGTGCCAACGACGATGATGGCAACGACGGGGAACACCAGCGCAAGCAACGGCGAAAGGCCGAGGATGCCCCCGAAGGCGGTCGCGACACCTCGGCCTCCCCGGAACCCCGCGAACACCGGCCAGACATGGCCCACCACCGCGGCTGCGGCGCCGACAGCGGCGGCCACCGGCTCATCGAACAGCAGGCGGCCAACGAGCGCCGGGGCCGAACCCTTGGCGACATCGGCAATCAGCACGAGCGCTGCCGCCGTCTTGCCTGCCGTGCGCAGGACGTTGGTCGTACCCGTCTTCCCGCTGCCCAGGGTACGGATGTCCTTTCCTGTGAAGGCGAACCCGGCGATCAGGCCCCACGGAATCGCGCCGAGCAGATAGCCGAGGACAGCACAAACCAGGACGGCCACGATCATGCGGTCGTCCCCTCCTCGCTTTCGCTGCGGGACCTGAAAGTGAGCTGAATGGTCGTACCCTCGAAATCGAGCGACTCCCGGATCGCCCGTTCGAGGTAACGCCGGTAGCTGAAGTGGACGATGGCCGGATCGTTGACGAAGAGGATGAACGTAGGCGGCTCGATCGACGCCTGGGTCGCGTAGAAGAGCTTTAGTCGCTTGTGCCGGACCACGGCCGGGCCATGCTTTCGGAATGCCGCTCTCAGCACAGAATTCAGCTCGCCGGTTGGGATGCGGCGACGGCGTGCCTGCCGGGCCTCAGCCGCCAGGCCCAACAGCTCAGGCAGGCCACGGCCGCTCAGTGCCGAGATGTAAGTGACCATGGCCCATGGGGCAAACGATAGCCGGCTCTTCATCTGGCGCTTCGCCCATTCCAAGCGTTCGGATCGGTCTTCCCAGAGGTCGGTCTTGTTCACGGCGACGATGAGGCCCGTCGCCGCTTCGAGTGCGATCCCGGCGATGTGCGTGTCCTGAGACGTCACGCCGACGGTCCCGTCGACGACGAGGACCGCGACATCCGCGCGTTCCACTGCTTGCCGTGTGCGCATCACGGAATGACGCTCGACGCCGAGACCTAGCTTGCCCGGCCGCCGGACCCCGGCAGTGTCGATAAGCGTGAACGCGCCCTGCTCGGTATCAAGGTCTGTGTCGATGGCGTCGCGGGTGGTCCCGGCCACATCGCTCACGATCACGCGGGAGTCGCCAAGCAGCCGGTTGACCAGCATCGACTTGCCGACGTTCGGCCGACCCACTACTGCCACCCGAACGCGGTCGCTATCCGGGGGCGCATCGATTTGAGGTAATCGGCGGACGACCTCATCGAGGAGGACGCCAACGTTCACATCATGGAGGGCGCTGACGGGGGTTGGCACGCCGAGGCCGAGCCTCGCGGCATCCGCAATGCCCGCAGTCTCTCGTCGTTCGTTGTCGGCTTTTGTTGCAACAACGAAGGTGGTGCGTTGCGCCTCGCGGACGAGTTGGGCGATCTCGTGGTCAGCCGACGTTAACCCGTCCCGCGCGTCGATGCAGAACAGGACCACGTCGGCGAGTGCAAGCTCGGACCGTACCTGCTCGGCGATGAGGGGAAGGTACGCGTCGCCGAGCGACTCTTCGTAGCCGCCGGTATCCACGAGGCGGAAGTGGGTGCCAAGCCACTCGACCGTCGCTTCGTTGCGGTCGCGAGTGGTGCCAGGCTCGTCTTCAACGATTGCACGCCGCTCCCCGACGATCCGGTTGAACAGTGACGACTTCCCAACATTAGGGCGGCCTACGATGGCTACGCGCGGAAGTGCCTGGTGCGGCGTCACGGGCTGGCTACCAGCGTCACAGACACGTCGCTGGCGCTGATCACAGTGATGTCGGCTGGCGCGGTCACCTGGGGCGTAACCGCGTGTGTCCCGGCCGAAAGACCGGCGAGCGAGACCGTCGCCGTGATGTCACCCGCCTTGAGATTCGCCAAAGCTTCTGGGCTTCCCTCGAGGCTCACACTCGTCATGAAGATGCCCGCGCTCATACTGAGGCCGCTCGGCACGGAGGTGAACGTAGGGGCGACCAGCGCGACGGTCGTCGGGCACGCCGAACCACCCTCTACCTTCTGACAGGTAATCGGTTCGATGATCACCTTCACCTCGACCTGCTGAGGTGTGATGATCACGTTGTTGATGGGACGAATATCGACCGTGCGCGTTATATCAGCCGAAGCGCCCCCGACGTCCATCGACTCGAGCACGATGTCAGCGATGCCGTCCAGCACATCGTCTGAGGCATTGACCTGGACCACATTCGGCGTCAGCTGGATGCCCGCCACCCTGTAGCCATCCGCAAGTTTTCCCGTCAGCACAGGGCGTACGGCGAATTCTCGCTGCTGGATCGTCTGCTTCACGCTGAAGCTGATGGTTGCCTGCTTTGCCGAGAGGGTCACCGTTTGCGTCTGCCCATTGGCGTTTCGGGCCGACAGGTTTGCCGTCACCTCGAAGTCGGCCCGTTTGCCTGAGAGGTTCACATCGATCTCCACACGGTCGACATTCGCGACAAGATCAGGGGTCCCGCGCACCGTCACGAACTGGGGATCGATCACGGGCGGCTCGGCGAGTTCGTACCCGGCAGGCAACTGGCCGCCGTCGACGGTCCGGTACTCGACCTCAAATTCCTTATCGACGACCGCCACCAATTCCACCGGCACGGTCGGCGGGTTCACTTCGATGACGTGGACGTCCTTGTCAGTCGATGTGACGCTGACCGGGAGATCGACGACCTCGCCGGCTGACAAGCCCTGCAGGTCAACCACGGCGTGGAAGTCACTGGCCCGAAGTTGATCGATGCGATCGCTGCGCGCCTGTACGCGCACGCGCACCGTCGGGGTATCGACCACGGTGACGTCGGCGGACGAGTTCACATACTCCACGGATATCTGCTGCTCGCCATCGGGGGGCACGATGCCTTCAACACGCGGATTCTCGACGTCCTGGATGATGAACCACGTCCCGCTGGCGATGAGCAGACTAAAGAGCGCGAGAGCCCAATGGCCGACCAGGTTGCGCGTCCCCGCCTGCACCAGTAGCCAGCCAACTTCGATCGCCTGGCGAATTGCCCCGCTTGCCGTGCTCATTCGTCGTCCTTCGGGTGCGTGCCGTTGTTGTGGTGCGACATGTCGAGCAGGTACTGGCGCAGGCGGCGATCGTCGGCGAAGTGGATAAGGTGACCATCCTCCGCCACACTGATGCCCCCCGTCTCCTCGGACACGATGACAGAGAGGGCATCGGTCTGCTCGGTGATGCCAAGGCCGGCGCGATGCCGCGTGCCCAGGTTACGTTCCGACTCCGGCAACTCCTGGGCGAGGGGCAGGACGCACCCGGCCGCCATGACGCGGTCGTTGCGAATCACCACAGCCATGTCGTGCAGGGGCGAATTTGGGAAGAAGATCCCGGTCAGCAGCTCGGGCGTCACCTGGCCATCGACGGGAACGCCCGTCTCAATCACGTCCTGGAGCCCGGTCTCGCGTTCGATCACCATCAAGGCGCCATGCCTGTCGCGCGACATCCGGCGGGCTGCGGTGGCAACAGATTCCACGAACTCTTCGTATTCCGGCTTCGCAAGCCATCCCTGGATGCCGGTGCGGCCGAGACGGTCAAGAGCTCGCCGGATCTCGGGCTGGAAAATCAGGATGCCACCAATGACGAGGGGCAGAAATGAGTTTTTGACCAGGAAATTCACCACCGTCAGGTCAAACACCCTGCCGACGAGTACGACGAGCAGCAGCAAGAACACCACTCCGCGCAATTGGGTGACGGCGCGGGTGCCGCTCAGGAGGCGCATGGCCGCAAAGATCACGACCGCGATCAGCAGGATATCGAGCACGCTCGACGGCCCAAACTGACGCAGGATCTCGCGTAAGTTCTGGAGGTCGGTCATCGCACGGAGCTTCCCAGTCGGGGGTCTTCGACACGCCCATCATACCCGGCGGCGGCCGCCCGCCGCCCTATTCGGTTATGGAATCTTCAAGACCGAGCAGCGAGACGACCACCGCAGCCTGGGCCCAAAGCCGGTTCTCGGCCTGATCGAAGATGATCGAATTGGGGCTTTCGATGGCGTCCTCGGTGATCTCCTCACCACGGTGAGCGGGAAGGTCGTGCATGACGTAGGCGCCGGAACCAGCGTAGTTGAGCAGTGTCCGGTCGACCTGGTACCCCTCGAAGGCAAGGCGGCGACGCTCGGTCTCGCGCTCCTGCCCCATCGAGGTCCAGACGTCGGTGTAGACCGCGTCGGCGTCGCGGACTGCCTGGTCGGGCGCGGTCATCGTCGTGAAGGAGCCGCCTGCGGCCTGCGCCCTCATGCTGGCTTCGCCCACGATGTGTTCGGGCAGGCCATAACCCGGAGGTGACGCGACGCGCACGTGCATCCCCAAAGATGCCGCCGTGGTCACAAGGCTGGCGGCCACATTGTTGCCATCGCCGACGAACGCGATGGACCGCCCGGCAACATCGCCCATGTGCTCCGTGAGCGTGAGCAGATCCGCGAGCGCCTGGCAAGGGTGCTCTTCCTCAGTGAGGGCGTTGATCACCGGCACCGAGGAAAACTTTGCGTACTCCTCGATGTTGGCCTGGCCGAAGGTCCGGAAGGCGACGATATCGACATAGCGAGCGACGGCCCGGGCAACGTCCTTGATCGCCTCGCGCTCACCAATCCCGACTTCCTGGGGGGCCATGTAGACAGCGTCGCCGCCAAGCCGCCGCATCCCCACCTCGAAGCTCATACGGGTGCGCAGGGATGGCTTTTCGAACAGCAGGCCAAGCTCCACCCCGGCGAGGACCGGCTGAGGCTTTGCCTTCAGACGACGCGCCAAAACGATGAGATCGCGGATCTCAGCCGGCTGCAGGTCGGAAGAAGCAAGGAGGTGTTTTGGTGGATTTGACACGCATCGAGGCTACAACGATTCACCCTTACGCGACCTTTGGCTACGATGGAACGTCTGGGCGCAGGGGTGTAGCTCAGTTGGTAGAGCATCGGCCTCCAAATCCGAGTGTCGCGGGTTCGAATCCTGCCACCCCTGCCAGATACATCTCCGCGTATGCCGGCAACCTCAGCCGGCTATGGCCTCACGGCGATCGCGGCGATAGGATAATCGCCCAGTGCCCAGGTGGTGGAACGGCAGACACGCTGTCTTGAGGGGGCAGTGCTCTTTTGGGCGTGCGAGTTCAAATCTCGCCCTGGGCACCACGTAACTAACACGGCGCCGTGGCCAAGTGGCAAGGCAGAGGTCTGCAAAACCTTTATCACCGGTTCGATTCCGGTCGGCGCCTCCAACATTCTCAGCGACCTGCGCCATAGCTCGCTATCTCCCAGGCGCGAAGCGAATCGAGTCCAGGTCCCGGGCCCGCTGAGCACGAGGGGCGTCCCCCGGCGCTCCAGCAGGTTGGTGCCTTGGACCCCGGCTACCTCCATAGGTAGCTCCACCGCCACTTCCCCCGCCTCATCTGACCCGCGATAGAGACGGACAATCGGCGTTCCGTCCGCATGGCTGCGGTGGAGCGCGGAAAAGACAGCGCCGTCGAGCTTCAGTGTGGGCAGCCGTTCGGCCTCTCCGGTGAATCCGGAGACCGCCCAGGCCATCGGTGGGAACGCGTAGGCATGGGCCATCGACTGGATCTCGGCGTCCTGCCAGGTGCCGCTGTAGGAAGTCCATGCGTACTCGAACTCGCTCGTGCCTGGCATCTGGCTATCCAACGTCCGGATCGTCGGGCCTGCGCCACCGTCGCGCGTCACCAGGTCGGGACGCGAAAGCCAGCCGACCGCCCGCAGCAGCGTGAGCGCATAAGACTGCCGGCCGGTGGCACCGACAACCTCGCCCTCGGGCAGGCCGCGATTGAACACGGCGACTCCTCGACCGTCGCCCTCCATAGCCGCAAACGTCTTCTGGGGGAACGTCGGCTGCGGGCGCTCTGCGCTGGTTCCGTTCCACGGCTCGGGCTCCAGGCTCCGACGATTGACGTAGAAGTGGCCTTCGGTCGCGACCTGCGAAGGTTGGAAGGGCAGCGGGAAGAGCGTCCGGAGTCGCATGTCCGCTGCCCCGTTTTCGACCTCGGTCGCGAAGTCCAGCCGGCGAACTCCCGCCCACAAGGTCACGGCCGTCCTCAGGGCGATTGTCGCGGAGCCCTCCCGTCGTTCGCGGTCCGCACTCAAGGACTGAGTGACGTTGAGGAGCGTGCGGTACGTAAGCGTCGCCCTGACGCCATCGGCCTCTACGCTCTCCAGCTCGCTTCGAATCGAGCTAACGATCGACCCGGTGATATCGGCGTTGTATTCGTCTCCCCGGTCGCCCTCTGCTGCGTAGGCATTCAACCCGTCGTATGTGGTGCCATCTGAAAGGTCACCCACCTCGAGAGAGTCGCCGTTAAGCCGCACACGGAAGTATTCGTTAGCGACGGAGTCGGCCAAAGCGACGGCGGTGCCCGCAACCGGGGCGGCGGATGGGGAGCCGATGGCAACCGCCAACTCCATCTGGTCCGTTGGCGGTAGGACCATCGAGAGCTCGACTGTCGACTCGGTATGAATGGTGTATTGCACGGGCCTCGGGTCGTCGACCGCGGCACGAAGTCGCTCCCGCACGCCCGCAAAATCCGTCTGCGAAAAGCCGTTGCCCACGGTCATCGCCATAACGAACCCTTCAGCCGAATCCTCAAGCGACACCGATTGGACTCGCCGTCCGTGGACCGTGCCGCGCGTCGCACCATCCAGGTGCTGGATAGCTGCCGCGACAGTCATCGTCCGGTTGCTGAGCAACTCTTTCCGCCTCAACTCGCCGCGGGCAACGGGTATTGTGAATCCCCCGACCGTTACTGCGTTCATTGCCCAGTCGCCCGGGACCGGGACCGACACAGGTGTTGGCTGGCCGGTCGCGGGCCGCCAGAAGGCGATGGCCCCGGTGCCCGTTGCGAGCTTCGGCAGCAGTGACGCCACCGACTCTTCGACCACCTGCGTGGCAAGCTGCTCCGCGCGGTCGAACCTCGGCATCATCTCGCGGTGCGTCTGGTCGATGCTGCAGCCGCAGATCGAATCGTGTGGCGCGTTCTCGAGCAGGATGCGCCAGGCGAACTTGAGGGCGGCGAGCCCGTCGTAGCGGGATGTCAGGTTTGCGAGAAACTCCAGCGGTTCGGCATAACGCTCGAGGGCGGCCGAGGCCTCGAAGTCGCGCTGCTTGATGTTCATCCGGGCCGAAAGCACCCCGACGAGAATGTTCGAGCGGTTCGTCGAACGAAGTTCGCCGGTGTGCACGTATTCGTCGATGCCTGCCGCGAACATCGCCCGCTGGTAATCCACCAGGGTCCCGATCTCAGGCCGGTACCCTTCTCCTGCACCGAGCAGGTACGCCGGCACGTCCGGCTCGAAAAAGGTGTGGTCGCCGCCGTTCATCAGAAGGGCCGGTTCGTCGTCCCGGCGGTCTTCCTCGGCTGCCTGGATCCGCTGGTTGAGTTCGCCGGGTTCCGCGGGCAGGTTGACGCCGTTCCCGTAGCCTTGCCGCAGGTACAGCACCGGCAGGCGGGTACCGTCGGGCGCCTCCCACCAGAAGGACCAGCCGGGCACCTCATCGCTCACACCTCTCCAGAGGCAGGCGCTCGTGAGTTCGAGCTGGGAGAAGATCTGTGGGAGCTGGGCGATGTGGCCGAACTGGTCCGCACAATGGCCGATCATCATGCAGCCACCGAGCTTCTCGGCCTCCCGGATGCCGAGTTGCAGGTTGCGGATGTGCGACTCCGCCGACGGTAGCCATTCATCAGGCTGCACCCACCAGGGCCCGATAACGATTCTTCCTTCAGCAATCAGACGGGTGAGCCGCTCGCGCGCTTCAGGCCGAAGTGCGAGGTAATCATCAATGACGATCGACTGGCCATCGAGGTTGAAGCACGGGTATTCCGGATGGCTCTCCAGGTGGTCCAGCAGCGCGTCCACCATCCGCGTCAGCCGCCAGCGGAAGAGCTCGAGGGGCATGTACCACTCACGGTCCCAGTGAGTGTGGGGGACCACTATCACGCTTCGCGTCATGGACATCGCCGCCTGATTGGGTTTGCGACGCGAATCTTAGACCAGGAAAGCGGTGTGAAGAGTCGTCAGGCAAAGAGACCGCACCGCCCGGAACGGACGGTGCGGTCTTCAGCGCCACGGCGCAGGCGCTTGCTAGAAGATGAGGATGATCAGGGAATATCCAATGAGGCGCCTCTTGAGCAGTCAGGAAGAAGTCGCTCGTCGACCGGACCTGCGAACTCGGATACGAGGACCCAGGACTCCGGTGTGACATCCCCGTCCGCGCGAGCCTCGGAATGGAGATGGTGGTTGATCCATTCAAATGGCATGTTCGAACGAGTAGTCCAGGGCGGTGAGGGCTGTTTCGATTTAGCGGTTGCCCTCAGGGCGGGATTCCAGGTGGCGCCAGCCCGGAGGCAAAGGCGGATCTTCTCCCGCATCCAGCGCTCGCCGAATGCGATCGAGATCACGCCTGTCGATTCCCGCCGCTTCCTGGGCAGCGCGCGAATGTAGTTGCGTGCGTGCCCCGCCCGCGTCGTATTCGTCGTCGCCGGTTGGTGGTAGGAGCGGATTGAGGGGGTGGCCCGTCATGTCATACTCGGGCGCCTCCGCATCGGGGTCGCCACCGAATCTCCGTCGGGCGGCGTCGAGCGACGCCTTCGACGCTTCAAGCCACTCGCGATAGGAAAGTTGGCGTTCCATTTCGCCCCTTATGGTACGGGAAACGAGCGGCCATCGCGGCCTCAGAGCCCGTAGGTGTATGGCTCGGTACGGAGCCACTCGCCTACCTTCTCGCCGATCATGATGGATGTCAGGTTCGTGTTGGCGCGGGGCACGGTTGGCATTATCGATGCGTCCGCGACCACCAGGCCTTCGAGAGCATGAGCACGGCCACGATCGTCCACAACCGCCATGGCGTCCGTCGCGGGCCCCATTTTCGCCGTACCGCAGGGATGAAAGCCGCTCGCCGCCAGTTTCCGTACAAGCTCACGAATAGCGTCGTCGTCGAGATTGCGTTCGGGGTCGGGAAAGACGACATCCTCGATCAGCGAAGCGAGCGGCTCGGCCGAGAGGAATTGCATGGTGTCCTTGAAGCAACCGACCAACCGCTCCATGTCTCGTTCGTCTTCGCAAAACTGTTGCTCCGTGATTGGCCCATCGTTGGGGTCGGCCGAGGCGAGGCGGACGCGTCCGGTTCCATAGGCCTGTTCCAGGACCGCCGCGATCGAGACATGCCGAAGCTCACCACCACGCGGGGAGAACGAGAACTGCTCGATCTGAAGGTCATTGCGCTGGTCACTACCCGGGGCCGTGTAGCGAAGGATCGACTGCACGATCGGGTCGTCGCCGTCGACGATCGATGGGTCCTTCACTGAGGCGACGACGGCGAGCGCCGGATGGTCACAGAGATTGTCACCGACACCGGGAACTTCGCGGACGGAGTCGATGCCATGGCGTTCAAGTTCATCGTGCGGCCCAACCCCGGAGCGCATCAAGATCGCCGGCGTCTGGAGTGAGCCAGCCGAGAGGACCACGAGGCGCCCTCGTATCTGTGAGACCTGCCCATCTCGTTCCACTTCGACGCCAGTTACGCGCCCGTTCTCGATGAGCAGGCGACGGGTGAGCGTGCCCGCGCGGATTGTCAGGTTCGGCCTGATTCGCGCGGACGCAAGGTAGCCAACGGCGGTTGAGATACGCACGCGGCCAAGCTTGTTCATCGGGTGCGGACCAGCGCCCCAGCTCTGAGGGTCATTGGCATCGGGACAGTCGGGATAGCCGAGCGCACGGCTGGCTTCCAGAAATGCCTGGTGAACCGGGGTCATCTCCGAGACCGCATAACGGCGGATCGAAATGGGGCCAGCGTTGCCGTGATATGGCTCGTCGCCGAAGTCCAGGTCTCGTTCCATGCGGATGAACGCTGGCAACACAGCATCCCAACTCCACGACGGATTGCCCATCGAAGCCCAGGAGTCGTAATCCTCCGGCATCCCCCTGAGCGCGATCGTCGTGTTCACGGCGCTACTGCCCCCCGTGACCTTCCCCCTCGGGAACGGCCGCGAACGCCCGAGCGCCGTCGGCTGGTAGCTGAAGCCCCAGTCGTGGTCCGTCTCACTGTTCTTGTGGCTGTTCACGAGGTCGAAGGGCGTATCTGCGGTCGACTGGTAGTCCGGGCCCGCTTCGACCAGGCAGACCTGAAGGTGGGGATTCTCGCTCGCCCGGCTCGCGACAACCGCTCCACTCGAACCGGCGCCTACGATCACGATGTCGAAGGGCTCTTCCGCCATGCCACGCCTCCTGAGGTTGGGCATACGGTAGAACGCGCCGCTTCCGGGCGCCATCATCCCGGCATGACACCCACGAGGGCCGTCCGTATCATCCAGCAGGGGAAGTTTCCCCACTCGCATACTTTCGACCCGGAGGCCTGTTCATGAGCTTCGATACCGTGCTGGCGCGCGCCCGATCGGAGGGCCGCAGCCTGCTCAACGAAGTCGAGGCCAAGGAGATCCTGGCCGAAGCGGGAATCTCGGCGACCGCGACAACACTCGCAACGACCGCTGCCGAAGCGCGCTCCCAGGCCGACGGCATGGGCTATCCCGTCGTGTTGAAGATCGTCTCCCGGGACATCGCCCACAAGAGCGACGTCGGAGGCGTGGTCCTCAACCTGCAGAACGGTGACGAGGTCGCCGCGGCCTACGACACCATCGTTGCAAAAGCGAAAGCGGCCGTGCCCAGAGCGAACATCGACGGCGTCTCCGTCCAACAGATGGCTCCGGCCGGCACCGAGGTCATTGTCGGCATGACCACGGACGAGCAGTTCGGGCCGGTCATGATGTTCGGGCTTGGCGGCATCATGGTCGAGGTTCTCAAGGACGTTGCATTCCGCCTGGTGCCGCTTACCCAGCGCGACGCCGACCAGATGCTCACCGATATCAAGGCCGCGCCCATTCTCGAAGGCGTGCGGGGTGGCAAACCGGTAGACAAGGTGGCGCTGACGAAAACCATCCTTGGCGTCTCCAGGCTGGTCGAGCAGCACCCTGAGATCCGCGAACTCGACCTCAATCCTGTCTTTGCCTACTCGGACGGCGCCATGGCGGTAGACGCACGCATCGTGGTTTCGGAGGCCTAGAGCAATGGGTGTTCCCGGCCACAAGCTCGACGCCATGATGAACCCAAAAACCGTCCTTGTGATTGGGGACAAAGGCCCCAACTACACGTGGCTGAAGAACAACATGCCCTTCAAGGAGAAGGGCGGGAACCTCTACTCGCTCCAGATCGACGAGCGCGAAATACCCGGCATCGTGGAACTCGGGATCGAAAACTTCACATCGATCTCCGATGTGCCCGGTCCCGTCGATTACGCCCTCGTAGCGGTCCCGCGCCAGGTGTCGCCCTACGTCCTCAAGGATCTCATTTCCGTAAAGGCGAACGGGGCCGCCTTCTTCACCTCCGGATTCGCCGAGACGGGCGAAGAGCTCGGGATCCAGCTTCAGAGCCAGCTCACGGAGATGGCTCGCGAAGCCGACTTCAATCTTGTCGGGCCCAACTGCATGGGTCTCTACCTGCCGAAGTCGGGCGTGCGCTTCAGCAACGATGCCGCGGTGGCCGACGACGGCAAGATCGGCTTCATGTCCCAGTCGGGCACGCACGGAATCATGTTCAGCCTCGTGGCTGCGGCCAACGGCCTCCACCTCAGCCGTTGTGCCAGCATCGGCAACGCCATCATCCTCGATGTCAGCGACTACCTCGACTACATGGCCGAGGACAGCGAGACGGAAGTCATCGGCATGTACGTCGAAGGCGTGCGCAACGGTCGCCGCTTCTTCGAATCACTGAAGGCCGCCTGCGCAAAGAAGCCCGTCGTTGTCTGGAAAGGCGGACAGACCGCGGCCGGCGCTCGCGCCACCATGTCGCACACCGCCTCGCTCGCAACTCCCCAGGCCACCTGGGACGGGATGATGCGCCAGTGCGGGGCTATCACCACCAACAACCTCGACGAGACCGTGGACACGATGCGGGCCCTCCTCCAGGCCAAACCGGTGCGGGGGACCGGGATGGGGCTGCTCGCCCAAACGGGCGGTCAATCTGTCAGCATTACCGACGCCTTTGCCAAGCAGGGGTTCGAGGTGCCGAGTCTGACCGACGCCTCATACGCTCAGCTCGGCGAGTTCTTCAACATCGTCGGCGGCAGCTACCAGAACCCGCTCGACATGGCCGGGACCATCCAGGGGAAGGTCGAAGTGGCCGCACGCATCCTCCAGATTGTCGAAGCGGATCCCAACATCGACGCAATGGCGATGGAACTCTCGGCGATGTTCGCCGCCCGCCAGTGGAAGGCCAAGCCAGAGTCATTGGACGAGATGCTGGCCATGCTCGCTGAACACGCGAGGAAGTCCGCCAAACCATTCGTCACCGTGCTGCATTCGGCGCACGAGGAGGAATACGTCGGCTCAATCAAACCCAAGTTCAACGACCATGGCGTTCCGGTCTTCAATAGCTTCGAACGGGCGGCGGCAGCCCTGGCACGTTCGCGCGACTACTACGCCGAACACTAGCGAGGCCGCTCGGGGCAACTGAGACAGCGTTCGAGCGCCGGCCCTCTGCATTCCCCACCGATGTCGCGGAGCAGCCGGCTGGTGAGCCAGAGCGGCAACCCCATCACGCCACAGAAGCAACCGTCGAGGGCTTCCACTGTAGGAACGTCGTCGTCCTGGATACCGTAAGCGCCCGCCTTATCCATCGGCCGCCCCGAGCGGACGTAGGCATCGACGGCCCCATCATCAAGGGAGTGGATGAGGACCCGGCTGGTCGATGTGGCGGACGACATGGCACCGCCGTACATGACCGCAACGCCGGAATGGACCTCGTGCCAGTTGCCTGCGAGACGTTTGAGCATTAGTCGCGCATCTGCCTCGTCATCCGGTTTGGCGAGGCTCTCACCCTCGAGGGTGACCACCGTATCGGCGGCCACGACCAGCGCCTCCGGGTGGCCGTCTGCAACTGACCTGCACTTGAGTTGCGCCAGTCGCTCGGCCAACGTCGCGAGGGGCGGATCTTCGAATCTCGTCGACGCCGCTCACCACCACCGAAAACTCCGAGAAGAGGGCAGCCAGCAGTTCGCGTCGCCGCGGAGAGGCTGAGGCGAGGATGACAGGGACTTCAGCCACCCCGTCGCTCGAGCCGGACGACACATTCGATGTGCGCCGTGTGCGGAAACATGTCGATTGGCGTCACGCGCCGAACTTCGTACCCGTTGTCCGCCAGCACCCGGAGATCGCGGGCGAGTGTCGATGGGTTGCATGAGACGTAGACGGCCAGTGGCGGAGCCATCTTCGCGATTGCTTCGAGCACAGGTGGTGCGCAACCCGGTCGCGCGGGGTCAACGAGGACCACGTCTGGCCGGATGTCGAGCTCGGGAAGGATGTCTTCCACCTTGCCGGGGCAGATCGCGACATTAGGCGTACCTGCGAGGTTCTCTCGGGCATCGTCCATCGCGGTCGCCGACTCCTCAATTGCGACGACCTGTTCGAAGCGGCTGGCGAAGATCTTCGCGAAGGTGCCCACACCTGCATAGGCGTCGATGAGCATCCGGCCGCGTTCCGGCAACTCGCGGGCAACAAGGTCGACGAGACGGTTCGCCTGCTCATCGTTCGTCTGGAAGAACGACGACTGGTGGACACGGAAGTCTTCGCCAGCCAGCCGTTCGTTGTAGAACTGCTGCCCGGAGCTTTGGGACAACCCCGCGAGCTCGGGGGAGATGAGGTACGACCCCGTGGCCGGGCTGTTGCGAATCTGCACCTGGTGGAGGCCGCGGCCCTTCCCCTGTAACTCCGGCAAGAGCCGGTTGACCAGCGGGTCAGCGATGGCGCAGTGGTCGATGCGGATGAGCCCGCGACGGGAACGTGGCACGAACCCCACCTCGCCCTCGCGCTGGCCCGTGGAAAGCCGGATGTGGTTGCGATAGGCCCAGGGGTCATCCATGCCTACGGTCGGCTCCACCTCGATGTCGCGAAAACCCCCGATGCGTTCAAGCTGTTCGCGGACCACACTGCGCTTTGCTTCCAGCTGTGCCGAATAGTCCATGTGCTGCAGCTGGCATCCCCCACAGTTCCCGAAAACCGGGCACAGCGGTTCGATGCGAGATGGCGAGGGTTCCAGAACTCGGACCACCTCCGCTTCCAGGTAGTCGGCATGCTCCTTCTCGAAGCGAACCTCGACCTTCTCGCCTTCCACCCCGAAGGCAACGAGGCAGACACGGCCGTCTTCCACCCGGGCAAGGTTCCGTCCGCCGGACACCATCGGGCCAAGCGTGAGGACCGTGTTTTCGAGTTGGGGAGTGCGGTAGCGCTGGCGTCGGCCCATGTTCAGAGCTTAGTGCCCACGAGTCCCTGCGGCGAAGTTCCGCTTGCCTCCATCGGGTGGCCACCATACGATCCGTCGTACGCCTGCAACCCGGCCCCGTGGTGTAGCGGCCTAACACGCCACCCTGTCAAGGTGGAGATCGTCGGTTCGAATCCGATCGGGGTCGCCACAACCCGCTACGTAACGATAACAAGCGTGGTCGTGCGGCCGCAGACCAAACGGCGCCAGCGCGCGACTTCATCGCCCGCTACGCATCACACTCATCACTTCGCGAAAACGGAAGGGCGTCGCTCGACTTACGAACCCGGGCGCAAATCGCAGCGTACGCAGTTGAGCATGGACTGGCAGACCGTTCGGCCTGACCGCTAGCTGCCAACAGTGATTCGGCACACTTGTTCACGACCTCGAGAATGCGTTCAAGCAGCGAACCAGAACAGGCCGCGCGGAAGCGGCTTTCCCGGGCATTCGTTTGGACCATCCATGCACTTGGATTGAGGGAGATCCCCCTATCGCCGCCAGTGCGGACCGGCTCAGTGTAGGTCCAACCAACCGAGGAGCGGGACAATGGATCTTCTCAACTTGCGGAGGGTCGGTGCCGCCTGCGCGGTCCTCTATACCGTCGCCGTCATTGTGCTCTCCGTTGTGGAGATAACAAGTGGAGTGGCGGACGCAACAAGTACCGCCGACCTGCTGGTCGTGATGGTCGATCACAAAACAGCTGTCGCGATTGGCGCCTCGATGATGATCGTGGGCCCGATCTTTGTATCAATTGCCGGCGTGGCCTTCTTTCACGCCCTCCACGAGGCCGGCTCGGGGACATGGGTGGCGCTCGTCGCGTTCTCGGGCGGTGGCCTTCTTACTGTCTATCGAGGCTTTGTTTACGTCGCAATGACACTGGACTTGGCCCCCGCCTACGCGAGCGCGAGCGGCGATAGCCAGGTGACAATTCTTGCGGTCGCCGAAACGTTGGATCGCTTTGCTTCCGGGGCCGACATCGTCGGCGCCGCGCTCATCCCTGGAGTCGGCGTCGCCATGTTTTCCCTTGCACTATTGCGCACTGGACTTGCGCCCCGGTGGGTTGCATGGCTGGGGTTCTTCGTTGCGGTTGTGGGCGGCTGGATGACAGTGCTTTCTGTCGTCTCTGATGTCTTCGAACTGATCGGCTCTTTCGGCTTCATTGGCCTCTGGGTCTGGATGGTGGCTATGGCCGTGGCCGTCCTGCGCGCACCAGATACCGAGATGGAATCCTCGAGACGGTTCGCCCGCGCGCCTGCACCCGTCCCCGGCGTCTAAGCAACAACGACGTTTCCAGGCGATCGGTATCGATTCATTCCTGTTGGGCACGCGCGTTGCCAGCGTGCTCCTGCCGCCGCGCCGCAACGCGACCTCGGATTCCCGCGCAGGTTGCGCCACCACCCTTCCTTTCCGGGTCGCCGGGCACAACCACCACGAGCGGCCTTCACGGACGTAGGAGGACACATGACTGAATGGCCCTGAGAAAGGGCCGAGTGGGTCCTAGCAAGGAGAACCCTCGGCAAGCAAGCTTGGGGCGGAGCAACAAGCTCGTCGCAGGAGGACAACGTCATGAAGGAAGTTCTTGTTCCACTGGATGGTACGGATCACGCTGAGCTCGCGTTGTCCTTGGCCCAACGATTCGCGAAGTCGCTCGACGCGGGCCTGTGCCTGGTGGCCATACACCCGGCGGACGAAGAGCTGTGGGCGGCGGCACACATCGACCTGTCGGCCGAACTGAGCCATCGTCGCGCCTGGCTGGAGGAGTACCTCCAGGGAGTTGCGACGAAAGCCCGAGCTGAAGGCGTGAAAGTTCGGTGGTCGGTGCATGAGGGTGAGGTCAACCAACAGTTGCGCGATGCCGCCGCGGAACCGGATGTGGTGATGGTGGCCATGACCACGTCCGGCGCCGGATTTCAAGGGGTGCCATCGACGAGCGTGACAGACCGGCTCGTTCGGGCGCGCTCCAAGCCGGTGCTGGTGGTCCCGCCGCAGACGAGCTCCGAGGAATGGGCCGGCTTGCTTGTCGCCCTGGATGGATCGGAAGCGGCGGAACAGGCGCTACCACTTGCGCGCGAGATCGCGAAGGGAATGAACGCTGTTCTCCACCTGGTGCACGTTGTTGATGCGAATCCAGGCTGGGCACTTCCCGCAGACGCCCAAGAACGGCTGACCACCTCCCTCACCGAATGGGGCGAGGCCTACCTCAAGCGCGTAGCGAAGCCAAACGACTGCACGGCTGTGCTGGATGGGCCGGTGCTCGACGCGATTTTCGGCTACGCGGAAGCCGCCGGTTGCGGCGGCGTAGTCCTTGCAACACACGGTCGCTCAGGCCCAGAGAGGTTGGAGCTGGGCAGCGTTGCCGACGCGGTCGTCCATGAAACAGGCCGCCCGGTGCTGCTCTTTCCGATAGCTGGCGCAGCCAGCTAGGGGTCAAACGGCGCGAGGAAGCCCGGACGCCCAAACGCGAGCCGGTAGCGACGATTCGCCGACGTGGCTACGATCTTGATGGAGGTCAATACCATGCGATACAAATGTTCATGGCTCCATCCCGACTGCAAATTCGAGTCCGAGGATGAGCACGAGGAGGCGCTGCTAGCGGCAGCCGACGAACATGTTCGAGCCACGCATCCGGGCGTGGCACTCGATCGGGACAAGGTGAAGGCGCTCATCCAGGGCGCGGGCCGAGTAGCCTGACGACCCTGAAACACCGGCCCAGACCGAGAGTCCGCCAGGTCTTTTGGCGGCGGACTCTCGATTTGGCGAACGGAACATCGACCTTCGTCGTGCTCCCGCTGATTGTGACGAGCAAGTTGTTTCCATGACCTGGATTGGCTTGCCGCCTGAGTCGCGACGATTCGTGTCAGCCATGCCGTATACCTCCGGATCCAAGGTTGGAATCGGAAGTCAGCCACGGCGACCCCACGACGTCGCAAGTACTGCCCCGTTTCCGCGAGCGCCCCTCCATCGCGAACGGCCACGACGGGAATCGGTGTCCACAGCCACGCGCCAGGTGAAAAGAGAACCTTGATGACGTCGGGTTCGGGTTGGCGGCACGCCTTGATGGCTGCTGGAGCCGGATGATTGCTGCCGGCGGAGGCATCCGGCAATCAGGCGCAAGCGAAAGGATTGCTGCCAGCTAGGCCTGGCCACCTTCTTCGCGGAAGAATGCCTCATAAAGAAGAATCGACTCCCAGGTCAGATGCCGCCGGACCATCAAGGTCATGATTTGCGCATCAAGGGCGAGCAGCGCGACGTTGGGGTCGTCGAATGCAACTGCTTTTTCGCCATCGAGGGCGAGTGTCTCAACACGTCGGAGGAGGTCCATGTGCTGTTGCGCCTGGGCTTCGACGGTCTCGGCGAGTCCTGGCTTGGCAGCAACCAATTCGTCCAACGTGCCGTCTTTCGCCTCCGAAGCCTTGCGGTGGCGCTTAAGCGCGCGTTCTAACGAGCGGGCAGCCTTTTCGAGACGGGCCGCCCAGACGACCTTGCTCCCTGCCGCGTCCGCAGCGGCGATCTCCGCGAGAGCATTGCATGCAGCCTCCAGCCTCTCGCGGGCGTTCTTGTCGTTTAAACCAACTGTTGCGGTCATGGGCTTCCCCTGCTGGAGCCGGCAATCTCGCCAGCTCGGATGAGATCCACGGTAGGGCCTTCCCATTTCGCACGCTCCGGCCATGCCGTCTCAGGTATCGCAATTCCATGCCACTAACGACCGTGATGCACCTGCCGTGCTATATTATGTCGCCTATAGTCGGTGAAGAGTCGATTCACCGCTCCCCGCCGGCAAACCTCGCCAGTCCGCTCTCAAGGGCGTCAGCGAGTTCGCCGCGGCATGGGAGTGAACCGGGACTGAGGCCCAGCACGAGGACGTTAGCCCCCGTCTAGCTCGTTGTTGCCGCCTCGAGCTGCTTCAGCACTTCGACCGCGGGCGGCACCAATTCGTGCAGTCCTCCGCCGCCGCCCGCGATGTAGTCGTACATCTGCCGCCGCATCCGCGGCTCCCAGAACTTCTTCATGTGGTCGGCAATGCCAGCAATCGCCTCCTCGCGCGGAAAGCTCGCGAAGTAGAGAGCAATCTGGTTCGCCTTGTGGACCATGTGCTCAGGATTCATGCGCCGCCACCGCCGACGGCTGATCGCATCAACGTCGTTTCGTCCCGCGTCTGGTCGTACTCTTCCTGCCAGGCGGAACGCGCGAACGTCCGGCGAACCTGCACTGCTGTGACCTTGTACTCGGGGCAATCCGTGGCCCAATCGGCGAACTCCGTCGTGACGACGTTGGCGCCGGTCTGCGGGAAATGGAACGTGGTGTAGACCACACCGGGTTGCATCCGCTCCGAAATCTGGGCATGGAGTGTCGTCGCACCCTCCCGGCTTGCAAGCTCGACGAGGTCGCCGTCGTTGACACCGCGATTCTCCGCGTCCCATGGATGAATCTCGAGCACGTCCTCGTCGAACCAGGCGACGTTTGGCGTGCGCCGAGTCTGGGCACCCACGTTGTACTGGGAGAGGATGCGGCCCGTCGTGAGCAACAGCGGGAACCTGTCCGTCGTCTTCTCATCGGTGGGGATGTACTCGGTGACCATGAACTGGCCCTTGCCGCGAACGAAGCCGTTCGCGTGCATGACCGGCGTCCCCTCTGGAGCGGCGTCGTTGCATGGCCACTGGAGGCTACCCAGGCGGTCGATCTTCTCGTAGGTGACCCCCGCGAACGTCGGCGTGAGCCGGGCGATCTCGGCCATGATCTCCGAGGGGTGTTCGTACTCCATCGGGTAGCCGAGGGCGTTTGACAACGCACAGGTGATCTCCCAGTCGGCCATGCCCGCCTTCGGAGGCACGACCTTGCGTACCATGCCCAGCCGTCGCTCGGCGTTGGTGAAGGTCCCGTCCTTCTCGAGGAAGGTGGACCCGGGGAGGAACACATGGGCGTAGCTCGCCGTCTCGTTGAGGAAGAGGTCCTGGATCACCACGCATTCCATCGAGGCGAGCCCTTCCGAAACGTGGCGCGTGTTGGGATCAGACTGGGCGATGTCTTCGCCCTGGATATAGAGGCCCTTGAAGGTGCCATCGATCGCTGCGTCGAGCATATTGGGGATGCGAAGGCCAGGCTCGCCCTGCAGCCCGACGCTCCACGCCTCCTCGAAGGTCGCCCGAACAGCGTCATCGGAGACGTGGCGATAGCCAACGAATTCGTGCGGGAACGAACCCATGTCACAGGAGCCCTGGACGTTGTTCTGGCCGCGCATCGGATTCACGCCAACGCCCGGCCTGCCAAGGTTGCCGCAGGCCATGGCGAGGTTTGCCATACCCATGACCATCGTCGAACCCTGGCTGTGCTCGGTGACGCCAAGGCCGTAGTAGATTGCCCCGTTCCCGCCGGTGGCATAGAGCCGTGCGGCGCCGCGCACCATGTCCGCGGGGACCCCGCTCAAAGCCTCGGTCGCTTCGGGGGAGTTCTTCGGGTCGGCGACGAACTGGCGCCAGCGGTTGAAAGACTCGGTGTCGCAGCGCTCCGCCACGAACGCCTCGTCGACGAGCCCTTCGGTGACGACCACGTGGGCAATCGCATTAATAACGGCAACATTGGTGCCGGGGCGAAGCGGCAGGTGGTAGTCCGCCTCGACGTGCGGGCTTTTCACGAGTCCGATCTTCCTCGGGTCCACCACGATGAGCCGGGCGCCTTCGCGGTGGCGGCGCTTCATCTGGGAGGCGAACACCGGATGGGCATCGGTAGGATTGGCGCCGATTACCACCATGACATCGGCCTCCTCCACCGAGTCGAAATCTTGAGTGCCGGCAGAAGTGCCGAAGGTCGTTTTCAGCCCGTATCCCGTGGGTGAGTGACAGACGCGGGCGCAGGTATCGACGTTGTTGTTGCCGAACGCCGCACGTACGAGCTTCTGGACGAGGAACGTCTCTTCGTTCGTGCAGCGGGACGAAGTGATGCCGCCGATGGCGTCGCGCCCGTGCTCCTCCTGGATTCGCTTGAACTCGGAGGCCGCGTAGTTGATCGCCTCCTCCCACGTCACTTCCTGCCAGGGGTCTGTGATCTTCTTGCGAATCATCGGGCTGAGAATGCGGTCGGGGTGGGTCGTATAGCCCCAGGCGAATCGGCCCTTCACGCATGAGTGCCCGTGATTCGCCTTGCCGTCCTTGAACGGCATCATCCGCACGACCTCATTGCCCTTCATCTCCGCCTTGAAGGTGCAACCGACCCCGCAGTAGGCACAGGTCGTGACCACGCTGTGCTCGGGCTGGCCGTTGTCGATGATCGATTTCTCGGTAAGCGTGGCTGTTGGGCAGGCCTGCACGCAGGAGCCACACGACACGCATTCTGAGTCGAGGAACAACATGTCGGCAGGCGAAATCTTCGAGGCGAACCCCCGGCCGCTGACCGTCAACGCATAGGTGCCCTGGGTTTCTTCGCAGGCCCGCACGCAGCGCGAACAGACGATGCACTTGGCAGGATCGAACGTGAAATAGGGGTTCGACTCGTCCTTTTCCAGGTCGAGGTGGTTGGCGCCTTCATAGCCGTATCGAACTTCGCGGAGACCGACAGCCCCCGCCATGTCCTGGAGTTCGCAGTTGCCATTCGCGGGGCAGGTCAAGCAGTCGAGCGGATGGTCGGAGATGTAGAGCTCCATCACGTTGCGGCGGAGCTTCGCAAGCTTGCCATTTTGCGTCGTCACCTTCATGCCCGGTTCCACGGGCGTGGTGCACGACGCGGGCGTCCCCCGGCGTCCTTCAATCTCAACGAGGCAGAGACGGCAGGAGCCGAATGGCTCAAGGCTATCGGTGGAGCAAAGCTTGGGGATCGCCGTTCCCGACTCCATCGCGGCTCGCATGACGGAGGTCCCGGCAGGGACGGAAACCGGCTGGCCATCGATCTCGAGTGTCACCTGCTCGGCTGCACGTCGCTTCGGTGTGCCGTAATCAATTTCCTGGACGAGCGTCATGAATGCACCTCCGCGGTGGTTTGAACTTGGGTGCCGTCGACGGGGCGATGGAAGTCTTCAGTGAAGTGAAGGAGAGCGCTCCGCACGGGCAATGGCGTGAGACCTCCGAGAAGGCAGAGGGAACCGTCTACCATCGTGTCGCAAAGATCCTGGAGGAGGTCGAGGTTCGCCTCGCGTTCGGTCCCGGCGATGATCTTATCGATCACCTCCACGCCTCGCGTGCTGCCGATGCGGCAGGGCGTGCACTTGCCGCAACTTTCGACCGCGCAGAACTCCATCGCGTAACGGGCCTGGCGAGCCATATCCACACTATCGTCGAAGACAACGATCCCCCCGTGGCCGAGCAATCCCTGCTGCCCGGCCAGTGCCTCATAGTCGATGGCCACGTCGAGCGCATCCTCGGGCAAGTAGGCGCCGAGCGGCCCACCAACCTGGACAGCCCGGATCGGGCGACCGCTGGCCGTCCCGCCGCCAAAGCCTTCGATGACGTCGCGCAGCGAGGAGCCAAATGGGATCTCGATGAGACCCGGCCGTTTCACGTTCCCCGAAAGCTGGATCGGCTCGGTCCCCCGGGATCGGCCGTAGCCGAACGCCGCGTAGAACGCTGCGCCCTTGTCGAGGATTGTCGGGACGGCAGCGAATGAAAGGACGTTGTTCACAACCGATGGCTTGCCGAAGAGGCCGGCGATCGCCGGGAGTGGTGGCTTAGCCCGGACGACGCCACGCTTCCCCTCCAGGCTCTCAAGCATCGCTGTCTCTTCGCCGCAGATATAGGCGCCGGCGCCGAGGCGGACGTCAATGTCGAACGCATGACCGGAACCCGCGACTGACTGGCCGAGATACCCGGCAGCGCGGGCGATGGCGAGCGCCTCGATGAGCACCCTGAAAGCGTCCGGGTATTCCGAGCGGAGGTAGATGTAGCCCTTCGTGGCGCCGACCGTGATGCCGGCGATGGTCATCCCTTCGATAAGGAGGAACGGGTCGCCTTCCATCAACATCCTGTCGGCGAAGTTCCCGCTGTCGCCTTCGTCCGCGTTGCAGACGACATATTTCTCACTTTCGGGCTGTTCGAGCACGGTGCGCCACTTGATGCCCGTCGGGAAGCCTGCACCCCCGCGGCCCCGGAGGCCCGAGGCCACCAGTTCGTCCACGATCGCGACGCCTGTCATCTCCAGCGCCCGCCTCAGCCCGCGGTAGCCCCCGGCGGCCTCGTAGTCAGCCAGCGAGAGGGGGTCGTTGATCCCGCACCGTTCGAAGGTCACGCGCTCCTGGCGGGCGAGGTAGTCGATTTCCTCGACCAGGCCGACTGACAGCTCGTGTTCGCCACCCGACAGGAACCCGGCGGCGAACAGGGCGTCCACATCCTCGGGCGTCACAGGCCCGTAGCCGAGGCGCCCAGCCGGCGTGTCCACTTCCACCAGCGGTTCGAGCCAGAACATGCCCCGGCTTCCGGTACGTACGACGATAACGTCGTCATCGCGCTCCGAGGCCAGCGTTGTGATTGCGGCTGCCACCTCATCGGCGCCAACCGATCGCGCGGACGAGTCGCGAGGGACGAACACGCGCACCATCAGGCGAGCCTCCCGAGCAGGGCATCGGCGCGCTGAGGCGTCACCCGGCCGTAGGGCATCCCGTCAAGCATCACTGCTGGCGAGAGTGCGCAGTTGCCGAGGCAGTAGACGGCGTCCACATCCACTTTCGAGTCGGCCGACCGTTCGCCCGGCGCGGCGCCGAGCCGTTGCGTCAGGTGCGCTACCAGTTCGTTGCCACCCGCCGCCTGGCATGCCTCCGCCAGGCAGACCTTCAGAGTGTGTGGCGCCGACGGAGATTTGCGGAAGTCGTGGTAGAAGTTCGCAACGCCGACAACCTCCGCCTTCGAGAGGTTCAGGGCGTCGGCTGCTATCGGTATCGCGTCATCGTCGATGTAGCCAAAGGTCTCCTGGAACTCAATAAGCATTGGCAGCAGCCCGCCCGGCACATCTTTCCACCGCGAGACAATCGGCGCGGCGGCTGCCACATTCCATCCAACAAATTCGGTCACGAAGCCTCCACTGCCACCGGTGCACCGGCAATCCTCTGCGGGTGCGTATAGATATTGAAGCTGTCGGCGCGAGTGAATCCGACAAGCGTGATGCCGAACTCCTCCGCCAGCGAGACTGCGAGGCTCGAGGGAGCCCCGATCGCCACCACCAGAGGTACGCGGGCCATGAGCGCCTTTTGCAGCAGTTCGAAACTCGCGCGACCACTGAGCAAGACGCCCCGGACTGCATCGTCAAGCGCTCCCGAGAGCAGGGCGTTCCCGACCAGCTTGTCGAACGCATTATGTCGCCCAACGTCCTCGCGAAGGTCGCGGATCGTGCCGTCGCCGTCGAAGAAAGCGGCAGCGTGGAGTCCACCCGTACGCGAGAACACAGCCTGGGAGTTGCGGATGGCGGCAGGCAAGCGCATCAGCGACTCCTCTGGAAGGCTGAAGCCGGCGGGAAGGATCTCGCAGCCCATGACATCGAGCGCCTCCAGCGTTGCCTTGCCGCAAACGCCACAGCTCGACGAGGTGAAGAAGTTGCGGTCGAGCCTCGATGCGTCGAATACGAGGCCGGGCCGCAGCGTTACCGTGACGATGTTGAACTGCTGTTCCTCTTCGTCGTCCACGCAAAACGCAACATCAACGATGTCCCGCATGTGGCGGACGATGCCTTCGCCGTAGAGGAATCCTGCCGCCAGGGCGAAGTCGTCACCCGGAGTGCGCATCGTGACGGCGATGCTCTTTATCTCCGCCACGCCATCTTGCTGCCATGCCAGCCGGATCTCGAGGGGCTCCTCCGCCGCGAGTACATCATCAACCTGCGCGTACTCGCCCGAGCGGAAACGAAGGACGGGCGACCCGACTTCCGCGCGTGGGCGAACCGGTTCGTTAGCAACAGCTTTGCGAATCACGCGTCCCCCCGTCAGTTATGGCGACCCCGGCCCCTGTTCATCTTAGCGTCCTGCGGCCGGTGCCTAAAGTTCGGCGGGGACGACGCCTAGGCTCGCGCCGGCGCGATGAGCAGTTCGCCGGTCTTGGGGTGCTCGATGACGTCGATCGGGTGTCCATACACCTCACCGAGGATTTCCGGCTTGATCACCTCACGTGGCGGCCCGCAGGCAACGACGATGCCGGCCCTGATGAGCGCGATCCGGTCGGCGTGGGCGGCGGCGAGCGCAAGGTCATGCATCACCACCAACGCACCGTCGCCCTGGCGCACGCGCGACCGCAGCGATTCAAGGAGCAGCTCCTGGTGGCGGATGTCGAGCGCTGCCGTCGGTTCGTCGAGCAGGATCCACTGGGAACGCTGAGCGAGCGCCCGGGCATAGGCCACGCGTGCCCGTTCGCCGCCAGAGAGCGAGGTGAATTGGCGCGCTTCGAGCCGACGGACGTCGCAGATGAGGATTGCGGCGTCGATGGCTGCGTCATCCTCATCTGCCAAAGGAGTGCCAATCCACGGCGCCCGCCCCATGCCGACAACATCGCGCACGCGGAACGGGAACGACATCTGAATCTGTTGGGGAAGGACCGCGCGTCGCTGGGCGAGCTCGATCGCCGACCAGCTGGAGATCTCGGCGCCATCGACTTCGACCTCGCCGCTGTTGGCGACGATGTCGCCGGCGAGAACGTTGAACAGCGTCGTCTTGCCCGCGCCGTTGGGGCCGGCCAGTCCCACAATCTCGCCGGCCCGGATGTCGAGGTCCACGCCGTGGAGAATCTCGTTGCCGCCAAGGGTTACGTGAACGTTCGCTGCCTTCGCGAGCAACTCGCCCGGCGCCACCCGCTGCGGTGTCCGTGCCGCATGCATCCACTTCATGCCCAGCCACCCTGCCGCGCCCGGGTTCGGCGCAACTGCCAGAAGAAGAAGGGGCTGCCGACGAGCGCCGTGAGCACGCCGAGCGGTACCTCGGCTGGCGATGCGATGGTCCGCGCCAGCATGTCGGCAACCACCAGCACCATTGCCCCCGCAAGGGCCGAGGCCGGCATCAGGAGCCGGTGCCCTGGACCCGCGACCATCCTGACGAGGAGCGGGATGACGAGCCCGACAAACTGGATAATCCCCGACACAGCAACCGCTGAAGCAGCGAGGACGGCCACGACGAAGAGCGAAAAGAACCGCAGACGCTCGACATTCACGCCGAGGTGGCTGGCGGAGCGTTCGCCGAGGCTCAGGAGGTCGAGTTGCCTCGCAATGAGGTTCGCACTGGCGATCCCAAGCAAGGTAATGGGAAGGATGACGGCGACCTTGTCCCACGTGGCCTGAGCCATGCTGCCCAGCGTCCAGAAGGTAATGCTGCGAAGCTCCGCATCGTCGGAAAAGAACATCATCAGCCCGATAAGGGCACCCATGAGCGCATTCACCGCTATGCCCGTGAGGACAAGGGTGACGACCTCGGTCCGTCCCCCCGACCGCGCGGCAATGTAGACCATGAACACAGTCACGAAGCCACCGATGAACGCGGCCAACACCACGCTCCAGGTGCCGCCGAAACTGAACCCGAGAACGATCTGGGCCACCGCCCCGGTGGCGGCACCGGAAGAAACGCCTACGACGCCCGGCTCGGCGAGCGGGTTTGAGAACGACCCCTGCATCGTCGCGCCGGCACAGCCGAGTGAGGCCCCCACAAGCACGGCCAGGACAATGCGTGGAAAGCGGATATTCCATAGCACATCGTCACCCAACCCTGCCGGCACCGGCCCAATGTTCAGTCCGACCCGATGGAAGAGTGTGCCAATCACCTCGGCCGGGCTGACGGGGTAGGCGCCAACGCCCGCCGCCACCACACAGGCCACAACGAGCCCGATGGTCAGGCCCGCGAGCAGTGCCGGGCCGCGAAGCCGCTCGTAGTGATGCTCGTGACTGGGCTCGATCGCGGGTGCAGCGGCATCGGCGATGAGACCTGTGGGCTCAACCGGACTCATGGCGACGCCGCCGACCATTGGTAGATGTCGTGGCTCAGCGCCGCGATGGCGTCGGGGGTGCGCGGGCCGAAGCTGTAGAGCAGCGTGTCCTCCATTGTCACGATCCGGCGTTCCTTCCCGGCCGGAGTCTGCGCGATCCCCGGGATCTTCACGAGCCCATCGACCCCTCCCACGGAATCGAGTCCCGTCGTCGTCATCAGGATGACATCGGGGGCGGCCTCGGCGAGCGCCTCACTGGTGATCGGCGTGAATGGACTCGCGAGGCCCATCGCTGTTCCGGCGTCGATGCCACCTGCCGCCGCGATCATGGAATCGGCCCCCGACTTGGGACCGGCGAGGAGATATACCCCGGCCTGGCCGCGCATGTAGAGGAACGCAACGTTGGGCTTGTCCGTACCGGACGGGATCGTCTTCTCGATCGACGCCAGCGCAGTCGCCGTCTGGCTCGCCATCTGCTGGCCGAGGTCGGGCACCCCAACTGCGATGGCAATCTGCTGGATGCGCGGAATAATGTCCTCCACACTCGTCGGGTCGTCGAAGAGAATGACGGGCACGCCAACATTGCGAATCTGCTGCAGCGCTGTATCCGGCCCGCTGTTGTCCAGCGAGCCGAGGACGAGCGTCGGGTTGAGGGAGAGGACAGGTTCGGCTGACACGTCGTGGGCGCGCGTTACCTCTGGAAGTGCCTTCGCCTCCTCCGGCACCGTCGACGTGATGTCGCGGCCCACAACGTTGTCGCCAAGGCCAAGGTCGAAGAGGACCTCGGTGATGTTCCCCCAGAGCGAGACGATTCTCGTAGTGTCGGTCACCGTGACGGTCCGCCCGTCGGCTGATTGGACCGTGACCGGAAGCGCACCCGTCGGGCTGGCCGCAGGTGTTTGCTCGCGCGGGCTGGTTGAACCACAGGCAGACAGCAAGAGCACGAGAAGTACCGTTGTCACGACCGCTGCGATTCGACGCCTCACCATGAATGCGACAGCACCGCCAAGCGCCACCACGGCACCTGCTGCGGCAGCCCAGAGCGCCCAGTTCGAGTTGCTTCCACCGCTCGAGCTGCTCGACCGGGCACCAGCACCAGGTGTTGCCTCGGAACTGGCATCGGGAGTCGGGGCTGACGAGAACGTCACGGGGACGTAGAGGTCCTGGGAGCGGTCTTCCGGCGCACGGTCGTCCGACCGTGTCGCCACGCCACAGGCGACGACCCGGCAGTCCGTGTTGGCGTCGATTACTGGATCCAGGCTCAGATCGACACCGAACACGCCACCGTGCTCGTACGGCCGCGCATGGCCATTCGCGTAGGCGGGAGGATTCGAGGTGAACCAGGCGGTCACATCCGCCGAACCCGAAGAGCACGGCCCGGGAGCCTGGCCCTCGGCAGGCTCAGCGCAGAGAGCCACGTAGATGCCCTTATCTTCGGTGAAGCCACTGCCGCTGACAGACACGGTCGATCCCGGCGTTATCCCTTCTGCCTGCGACACGTGAAGGCTTAGAGCGCCTGCCGTCGAGGTAAGGCCGTCCTCAGAAACCTCCGCCGCTGGCGCTCGTCCCGGCGTCGCTGTCGCTGTGGCAGTCGGGGCAGGAGTATCGGTGGGCGGTGCCACGGTTGCTGTGGGGGTTGCCGTCGCGGGAACCGCCGTACTCCCGGGCGTCGTCGGTGTGATGACCGGCGTCGCCGTTGCCGGGGCGGCAAAGGAGATCGGCACGAGCACATCCTGGGAGCGGTCGCTGAGACGGGTGTGGTCCGATCGCGTGACGATCGCGCACTGGATCACCCGGCAGTCATGCGCGTCGTCGATGACAGGCCCGACGGTCAGAGACACCGAGAACGAACCACCCGGGCCATACGGAATGGCAAGATTGGTCGCGTACGAGGGTGGATTCGACGAGATCCAAAAAGAAGCCCCGAGGGATCCCGTCAGGTTGACCCCACCGCCACACGGCGATGGAATCTGGCCGGCGGCGGGGACAATGCACAGCGCGACGTAGATTCCCTTCGCCTCGTCGTAGCCCGAACCTGAGACGTTCACCGTGTCGCCGTCGGGATTGAGGCCGGTCGCCTTCGAGACCGTGAGCGTCCGTGGCCCGCTGGTCACGCTTTCCGCTCGTGCCGTGACCGGAATGGCGACGGCAAGGAGAAGCGCGAATGCCATAACCAGCGCGCTAAGTTGCAATATCGTGCCGGCATAATTCCGGAAGCCTCGCAATACGCACCACCGGCGACGGCAAGACAGTCGGCAATTGGAAGGATTGAGAGAGTCTCTCATCGCAGCCAACGACGCCGTATGGCGCTTCATGGGCGCACCGTTCTCTTGCGAGGCTTCTGGACCCCGTCGACAATCGAAATATGACGCAGGTGCAGATTGAACTGCCTTTTTCGCAGCAAATTCGCGCCGCGACAGCCCATTCGCACGAAGCTGCCCAGGCCACCGGATTCATGTCCGCCCTGTTTGCGGGACGCGTCGACCGACGCCGTTACGCCAGGTATGTGGCCCAAAATCGGTTCATCTACGAAGCGTTGGACCGTGCCGGGACTGCATTGCAGAACGATGCCACCACCGGCGCGTTCATCGACAGCCGTCTCGATCGACTGCCGAGTGTCGACGCTGACCTCGAACACCTCCTCGGAAACGCGTGGCAATCCAGCCTTACGCCCCTGACATCGACTCGGCGCTACGTTGAGGCGATCGCACATGCGTCGACCTGGCCCGGCGGCTACGTCGCCCACCACTATGTCCGCTACCTCGGCGACCTCTCCGGCGGCCAGCACATCGCCCGGATCGTCAAGAAGACGTTCGGCTTCGAAGACGACGGCGTCCGTGGTTTCGCCTTCCCGATCGACGACCTCGCTGCCTTCAAGGAGAGCTATCGCCAACGGCTCGACGACGCACCCTGGGGCGTGCAGGAGCGCAATTGGATCGTCGAAGAGATCCTCAATGCTTACGACCTGGCCACTGAGATGCTTCACGACCTCTAGCTCCTCCACGCGTGACGTCTCTGCGGTCGCACAGCTCAGTGGGTCCCTTCTGACTCGCGCGGCGCCACGCCCACCGCGGCGCAGGACTCACGGTAGATCCGCACCACCTCGGCACGGACCTCGGCCCTGGAGGCCAGCCGGCGGCCCCAGCTGATCCGTACCGGGACCTTCGCACCGTCGACGATCGCCTCCAACTCCATCCCATCCCGGTCGACACCGGTCATGCGGGCCGCAACCGTGGCAGGCTGACCCCCGAAGGCCTGGCACATCAGCACCATGTCTTCGGGATGGTCGCCGTTCATGTGGCGAAGAATTGCGGCAACTTCGTCAGGGGCAAAAGCGACGCTGGATTCGGCCATACGGTTTGACTCTCCAGGGGGCGGCCCATCGCGTGCCGCCCCCGAACGCTTCGTTAGCGGCTGCGCGCAACCGCTAACGCGAGCACGCCGCTGCCGCCAAGCAGGAGCGCCCCAAGCAGTAGCAGCCAGGTCTCAGTGTTGCCGCCGCCCGCGAGGCCCGTGCCCGTTGCCGGGGGAGCAGGTGCTGTCGTGAAGGTGATCGGCGTGAATGTCTCGAAGAGCGGCTGCACGGCGCCACCACCTGCATAGGTATAGATGCCGTAGTTGCCATCGGCGAGGGCGCCGTCGTAGCCGCGCTTCACCTTGAGGACGGCAGTGAAGGTACCGTCGGCGTTCAACGTCACCGATGCATTACGCCCAACGCTGTCACGTGAAGACTCGGGCACAGCCCACAGAATGCCGCCGTCGCCGTAGGCGGGCCGCGCAGATGGCGCAGCACCAGCACTCGGAGCCCAGGTGTCGGCAAAGGCTCCGAATACCACATACGTCCCGGACGGCATGCCAGTGAGAGGCGGCCGCGTCCCGGTCGCGAGGCTCGGCAGGAAGCCGCTCCCCGTCACCGTGATGGTGTCGCCATCGGGATCCACCGTCGTCTTCGACACGCTTACTGTGGCCGGGTTGCCTGCAGGTGCAGGGGTCGCTGTGGGCTCCGCCGTGGTGCTCGGGCTCGGTGTCTCGCTACCGGTCGGGGCCCCGCCGAGTTCAAAGCTGACAGTCAGAGGATCGAGTTCAGTGCCTTCATCGTAAAAGCCCGCGAACGCTTCCGCGCCATCTGCCGTCAGGAGCGTAGGGACGTTATGGAACACGATCGAGCTGCCTTCGAAGGCTGGAGGTGTCATCGAAAAATCGAGCGTGGCAAACACGACATCGGGATAGTCGGTCGCATCGGTCTGGCCGAGGCCCTTGCTCGTGACATCGGCAACAACGGTCCCTTGTACGCCGGAGACATCAATCCGGATGTTCGTGATGAGGAGATCGAGCTGGGGGCCGGTGCCCTCGTCATGGCCTGTGAAGTGCACACTGCCGGTGAACGATGCCGACGTTGCGCCGGTCTGTGTGTCCGTCGTTCCTTCAGCGAGCGGGAAACGGTAGGAGCCGTCAGCGTTGGTCGTCACGCCCTCAGTGGTGATTTCTCCGTGGGCAATGGAGCCCTGGATGTAGGAAACGAAGCTCGTCTTGATACCCCAATCGAGGCTCCCGCCGGGAACGGGCGCTTCGTCTGCGCGGGCGGAGCCGGCGTGGAAAGCGAAGGCCACGACAATCGCGGCGAGCGCTACCCCACTGATTACGAGCAGCGCCCGCAGGTCCTTCAGCTTGATCACGATCTCTCCTCGGGTTTGATTTCTCACGCAGCCGGGCTCTCCAGGCGGAGGACGATCGTCCGGTGATGCGTTACGAACGTAGGGGACTGCGAGTCTCTAATCGTTGACTCGACGCTCGGGTCGACAGGCGCCACGTTCCACGCATGTGGCATCGTGCAGCGCATCGGCGTCGACTTCACGAATCGGAGCTTAGCCCTGCGTTCCCGTTAAAGCTATCGTCGACGGGTACCGAATGTGGCTATTGACAAGTTTGATAGCTGATCGCCGGCCGCCTGGCCAACCCACCGGCGATATCCCGTCCGGCTAAAGGATCTGGCTGAGGAACAGCTTCGTACGGTCTTCCTGGGGGTTCGTGAAAAAGTGCTCAGGTGTCCCTTCCTCCACGATCTGCCCTTCGTCGAAGAAGAGGAAACGATCCGCGACCTCGCGCGCGAACCCCATTTCGTGCGTGACCACCAGCATCGTCATGCCGCTGACCGCCAGCTCCCGCATGACGTCAAGCACTTCCTTAATCATCTCCGGATCGAGCGCCGACGTTGGCTCATCGAAGAGCATGATTCGCGGTTGCATCGCCAGCGCCCGCGCAATGGCGACGCGCTGTTGTTGGCCACCGGAAAGCTGCCCCGGAAACTTCAACGCCTGCTCGGGGATCCCCACCCGCTCCAGCAATTCCATTGCCAGTTCTTCCGCGTCCTTGCGCGGCATCCGACGAACCTTCTGCGGCGCCAGCGTGATGTTGCGCAGCACGGTGAGGTGAGGAAAAAGGTTGAACTGTTGGAACACCATCCCGACTTCGGAACGAATCCGGTCGAGGTTTCGGAGATCGTCATTCAGCTCGATGCCGTCAACTACGATGCGCCCCTGGTCATGGACCTCGAGGCGGTTGAGCGTCCGAATGAATGTCGACTTCCCAGAGCCGCTTGGCCCGAGGATGACGACGACTTCGCGCTCGGCGACCGTCGTGCTGATGTCGCGAAGGACGTGAAAGTCGCCGAACCACTTGTTCACGCCTTCGCAAACGATGATCGGGCCGTCGGAACCATCCTTGTCAGCCATTGCTCTTCCTTCCTTGCACCCTAACGCGTGCCAATGCCGAGCGTGCCTTCCAGTCGCTTGCTCAGGCGGGACATGGTGAAGGCAACCAGCCAGAACATGAGCGCTGCAAAGAGGAAGACCTCGTGCGGCGTGCCACGAAACTCCGGCTGTGCCTGCGTCGCCTGGGCGACACGCAACAGGTCGAAGGCTCCGATGATGGCGACCAGCGTCGTGTCTTTCCAGAGCGAGATGAGCTGGCTCACCAGCGCTGGGATGACGGTCCGCAGCGCCTGCGGGAGAACGATCCAGAAGGTGATGGTCAAGGCTCCAAGGCCGACCGCTTCCGCCGCTTCTACCTGCCCCCTCGGGACTGATTGCAGACCACCCCGCACGATCTCGGCGATGTAGGCGGAGGTGAAAATAGTGAGGACAACAATGACCCGGACGACGAGGTCAAGGTTGCCAACGAAGCCCGGAAGGAAGTCGGGCAGCACGAACTGGGCCATGAAGATCCAGACGAGCAATGGGCCCGCTCGGACGAACTCGATGATGCTGACGCATCCGTACTTCAGCGTGCGATAGGTACTCGCGCGTCCGAGCGCGAGGGCGATGCCGATCGGGAGGCTCGCAGTGATAGCGATGGCTGCCAGTACGACGTTGAGAAGGAAGCCTCCGAGCTGCGCCGAGGATGGCGCCCCGAACTCAAACAGCAACATCCAGCCCAGCGGCAGGAAGATGATCCAGCCGATAATCGCCACCTGCTTGGCCCTGGGCAGAAATTCGGATTCCCGAAGTTGTCGGCCGGCGAGATAAGCGATGGCGCCAAGCACTATCACCGTCACCAGCAGCGCCATCGCCTGGCCTCGGGCGATGTAGACGAGGAGGAATGCGCTCACAGAGCCGAGGAAGAGGGCCTCCCGAAGACTCAACCGCGACCAGACGCCGTAGCTGAGCCCGCCGACAGCCGCCAGCAGGACGGCCGACGGCCACACACGCCATACCGCATCAGAAGGATAGCGGCCGACAAACAATAGCCGTCGGTTGCTGGTGATCACGCCCCACTCGCCCGTGACGAAGATGAACCGCGTCACGAAGTAGCCCGCGTAGACGATCAAGATCGCAAGGAGAATCGTCAGCAGCGAATTGAACCAGCCGTTAAAGAGGTTCTCTCGCGTCCAGGTATAGGCACCGGTCCGAACACGGTCCGGCCGCATCCGCGCAGCGATCGCCATCAGCGGCCCACCAGTTGCACGCGGGAGTTCAGCGCGTTCATAAGGGCGGCGATGAGCCAGCTCATCAACTGGTACGTAACGAGCACCATCAGGAACAGCGGCACGGCTCTCCCAATGTCGTTAATGATCGTGCGGGCAACGCCAAGCAAGTCCGCATAGGCAACGAACGCTGCAAGGCTCGAGTTCTTCAGCAGGTTGAGGTACTGGTTCGTCAACGGGGGAATGATCGAGCGGAGCGCCTGGGGAAGGATGATCAGGGTCATTCGGTCGTAGCCCGAAAGCCCGAGCGCCATTCCCGCCTCCGATTGGCCGCGCGCCAGCGACTGGATGCCCCCTCTTACGATTTCCGCGATGAAGGCGCCCGTGTAGATGACCAACCCGAGCAGCAGCCCGAAGAACTCCGGCGTGGCCGTTAAGCCGCCGTCGGCCCTGGCGATGCCCGTGGCACTCACGTGGTGCTCTGGAACGTCGAGGGTGATGGGGGCGAGAGTGATCGCGTAGGCGACGGCGATCCCGACTGCGAGGATGATCAGGGCCGTGCGGTTGGCATGTCTCGGCTGGCCGGTTGCATCCTCGTCGGCAGCCAGTTTCCGGCGGACAAAGAACGCTGCCATGACGGTAGCGAAGAGCAGCGCCGCCCACGTGAGGTCCAGCGCCGGAGAACCTTCGAGCGGTGCACCGGCAGCAATATCGCTGGCCGCCGCGAACACCACCAGCAGCAACCCACGCGTAATCCAGAGGGCTGTCTTCCGGGGCACACCGGCGCGAATCAGCCAGCCATTGGCGCCAAAGGACATCGCAAGGATCACCGACACTGCCAGCATCAGAGCCCACGCGGTTTCGCTTACGGCGCCATGGAACCAGGGCAACGTCAGGCCACGATTCGAGAGGAAACCAAGGCCGGCGATGTCGATTGGGTCCGCGATCTGAGGAAGCTGCAGGAACACGGCCGTGTACCAAAAGATGATCTGGATGACGAGCGGCGTGTTCCGGACGATTTCGACATAGAGCGTCGAGATCCGCGACACCAGCCAGTTACTCGAGAGCCGGCCCACTCCAGCGAGCACTCCCAGTACGGTCGCCAGGACAATGCCAATGACAACAACGCGGACGGTGTTCCAGATCCCGGTCGCGTACGCCTCAAATCGGGTGCTACCGGCAGTGGTGTCAGTCAACCATTGGGTGCCTACGGGGAAGCCGGAAGAACCGTTGAGGAACTTGAGCCAGAGCGGCAGCGGCACATCGAATTTGAAGTTCCAGAAGAGCAGTGAGAACCGCGCTTCCGGGCCATCGAACGTAGTGATGCCAAGGTCGAGCTGACTCGCCTGATCAACGAGATAGACGAAGATCGCAAGAAAGATCGCCCCGAAGAGCACTTCAAGCGTGAGCCGCCGGGACCGTCCGGTCCGGGTGAGGGGCCCAAGTCCAATGGCCGGTATTCGCAGCGCCACGGTGGAATAGCAAACGGGGGCGAGGCGTCAGGCCCCACCCCCGCTCTTGCTCCGCGCCTAGCGCATGGGCGGCGGATAGATCAATCCACCGCGGGTCCAGAGGTCGTTGATTGAGCCCGCCCGGGTAAGCCCGATAGGCTCAAGTGTCCGATCGTAAATCTCGCCGTAGTTGCCCACGGCCGCCAGCACGTTCTGCATGAAGTCGACGTCGATGCCGAGCCCGAAGTCCGTGGCGTCAGCATCCCCAAACTTCACGCCGAGCAAGCGCGCGACGTTGATGTTCGGCGGGTTGGCAGCCATATCCGCCACGTTGGCGGACGTGACCCCGAGCTCTTCGGCCGTTTCGGTCCCGAAGACAACCCACTGCACGACGTCGTGCCACTGCGTGTCGTTGTCACGCGTTGACGGGCCAAGCGGTTCCTTCGACAGGGTCTCCGGAAGAATCCGCAGGGCATCGGGGCCTTCGGTGTAGTTGGCCCGCTGGCCAGCGAGGTTCGACTTGTCAGCCGTCCATGCGTCACAGCGGCCTTCGGCAAAGGCCTGGAGGATTTCAGTGTCGTCGCCAAACCCGAGCGGCGTGTAATCGAGGTTCCGCGCCGCCATCTGGTCGGCAAGGTTTGATTCAGTTGTCGTTCCGGTGGTCACACATATCGTGGCGCCACCGAGGTCGTCCACGCTCTGGATGGGTGAGTCGGCAGCGACCATCATTCCCTGGCCATCAAAGAACGTCGTCGAAGTGAAGTCGGCGTGCAACGCTGCGTCGCGGGATGCCGTCCATGTCGTTGTCCGAATCAGGACGTCGATTTCGCCCGAGCTCAGCAGCTCGAAGCGGTTGTCGGCGCTGGCCGGCACGTACTCGACCTTGCTCGGGTCGCCGAGGACGGCCGCAGCAATTGCCTTGCAATATTCGATGTCGTTCCCGGTGTATGTCCCGCTCGAGTCGACGAAGCCAAACCCGGGCTGGCTGTCTTTCACGCCGCACTTCAAGGTGCCGCGGTCTTTCACCACCTGGAGCGTGTTGCCGGCGGTGGAACCGTTGGAGCCACTGTCATCGTCGTCGTCCCCACAGGCGGCGGCGAGCAGGCCGACCATTGCGACAAGCGCAACGACCAGCAAGAGATACTTTCGAATTTCTATCAAGCTAGATTGCCCTCCCAGTCTCGTTTCATCGGGTTTTCCGACGGGCTGAAACCGTCTCAACAGTAACCTTTACGCTAGCTGAACGCTAATGAGGCGCCGGACAGAGCCACCTTCGGGCGTGGTAGAGATTCCGAAATTGGAGGAGTCGCGGGGAGTCGGACATTCACTCGAGACACGGCTATGATTCGGGCCCAACACGACCCGGCCGGGAGCCGGCAGGATGGTAAGGCCCGTGGACAAAGCGACGGTTTGGCTAACGGAGCGGTATCCCCGCGCAGTAGAGATCCCCGGGGACGGCACCGCCCAGTTCCTCTTGATGACCGCCGCCTACGCGAAAGAAGTTCACGGCTTTACAACGTCTCTGCCGCCGGAGGACCTGCTGTACCTCCGCGACGACATCGCTGACCCCAAGGTCGTCAACGAATGGATCCGCAACATCAATCGCGGGGAGACCATTTCGATCCTGGCACGCAAGGATGGGCCGCTCGTCGGATTCACGAGCCTTCACCAGACGCGTTCCAAGTGGACGCGCGGCATTGGCGAAGTTCGCGTCAACGTATCCCTCGGGGAACGCGGCAAGGGCGTCGGCCGGATGCTGACACTCGAGATCATCGGCATCGCCAGGAAGTTCGGGCTGCGCAAACTGACCGCCCAGATGACCGCCGAGCAAACCGGCGCCAGGGCAGCCTTCCACCGCCTCGGCTTCGTGGAGAACGCCACGCTCCCGTCATGGGTGGAGGACCGCAAGGGAATGGCCCACGACCTCGTGATCATGTCCCACGAACTGCTCGACTGAGGCCCTGATCTCGCACACGAAGACGGGGTTCTAGTTCCAGTCCACCCCATACGTCACGTGCTCGCCCTCTAACCCCTTGAACGCGCGTGCCTCCCGCGCCTCCAACTGCGAACTCCCCGCTCGGCTCCACCAACTGCGCCAGGAGCGACGAGACGACAATCTCGCCGCCGGTGGCTGATGCGCCGATGCGGGCGGCGAGGTTGACGTGCTTGCCGAAGAAGTCGCCGTGGTCACGGACAACTTCGCCTGTGTGGCAACCAGGTGGACGGGCGATGGGTGGTCTGCGCATATGCGGAAAGGCACCCCAAAGTTCGTGCCGCCCGGCCTACGTCTTAGGGTGCGGGAATTAGCCCTCCTCTGACTCCAAAGCCGATGCTTGAACCGACGCCCGAGCGGCTGGCTCGGTTTCGAACTCCATGGGCAACTCCGAAACACTTACCGCACCGTATTGGCGGAGCCTCCGGCTGGACCGAGGGTTCAACTCCAAGCTCAGAACGTCGGGACGAGAGTAGTGGCCGCCGATGTCACTCATCGACTTGCGCTGGTACACGGCCTCCATGGACACGGTCGCCGTGAGGATCGTCTCCTCCCCCGCCTCCGCCCGCGCAATCACTGTGCCCCATGGATCGATAATGCAGCTGTTCCCAACCAGGCGATCCAGCGTCTCGCTTTGGAGACCCTCAATTTCGGGAGCGTCCTCCGGGTCGCGCATGCTACCAGCGCAGATCACGTAGGCACCGGCTTGCATCGCGAAAGCGCGCGAAAGCAACTCGCTTCCAGATCCGTCCATGTCGGGCCACGCTGCCACGTGGACCTGGGTGCCTTGGGCCGCCAGTGCATAGCCCGGCAACATCATCAGGTGTTCCCAGCAATTTAGTCCGCTCAGACGTCCGTACGGGCGGTCGTAGACGACGAGGCTTGCACCGTCGCCTTCCCCCCAGAATCGACGCTCTGAGTCGGTGGGCTTGAGCTTTCGATGGCGTCCGAGAATGGTCCCATCTCGTGCAATGAACAGCAGCGTGCAGTACACCGACGCGCGGCTCACCGCGTCCAGCTCCACCACTCCGATGGCGACATCGATGTCGGCACGGCGTGCCGCTGCACAGAGACGTTCCGTCTCCGGGCCGGGGATCGTGATCGCGCTGGCCAGGTATTGGGCTCGGGCGTGGTTGACCGCCGTGGACCATCCTTCGTTCTTCCAGAACGGATAGCCGGAGAGCCATGTTTCACCGAATGCGGCGATATCTACGCCTCGGTCGCCCGCTTCCTCGATGAGTCGGACTGCTTTGTCCGTGGCCGCTTCTTTATCGAACCAAACGGAATTGGCCTGAATTGCGGCGAGCGTGATGTCAGGAAAGGTCCGCATACGTGTTCCTTTGGCAAGTGATGACGGAGACGGTAAGCCCCTCCACGGACTCATACGAGCCATCTCCCGCTAGGGGGTTCCGTTTTGCCGCCGTGGCGATTCCTGGGGACATCTGGGCCGCCGGCACGAAGTGAATGAGCCAGAGCGGTCAAGTTCCCGTGTTGTGCCCGACAGCAGGGATGTCGGATTCGGCGTCGTTCCGCGAACGCTGGCTATCGAGGAGCGTGCATTGTTCGAGCAGGAGACTTTCTCTCGAGTCGCGAGTATGGAAGCGGGTGTACCCCCGGCAGGAATCGAACCTGCGCACAAGGTTTAGGAAACCTCTGCTCTATCCACTGAGCTACGGGGGCACGTGTTTCAGGCGTTTCTGAACCTAGATACACACGATATCTGTTCGCAACTGCGAACCGCATCATTGCCACAGCGCTTGTTCAGTTGATGACTTTCAACGAACTTCTTGGTTCGGGAGCCACCCGTGGCGATGCCTTCGGCTCGGCCGACGTACGACACCTACGCAGTTTATCAGCAACTCTTCAGCGACTACCTCGAGTCGGTCAACGCCGCTCCCTTAACGATCCGGACCTACCTCATGGGCGTGCGCCAGTTCGGAGCCTTCCTCGCGCTCCACGGGATGCCCACCGACCC
>CAVZEW010000007.1:0-154138 GCA_963774435.1 uncultured Chloroflexia bacterium
AACCCCGCGAGTTCCCGGGCGTAGGCGAGGGTCCTCTTCGGGTCGTAGGCGCGGGCGATCATCAGCTTCTCCGCCTCCAGCGAGCCCTCCGCGTGGATGGCCAGGACCGTGTGGTAACCACCAAAGTCCCCCGTCGTCAGGTCGCTCACCATGTTCATCGCCCGCACCCGCTGCTCGCCATCGACCCCCGCAACGCCACCGAGATAGTGACGGAGGAGGTCGCCCGTCTCGCTGTTGGCGAAGTCTTCGACGCCGGGACCGGTCACCAGCATCCCCCCGGCGATGTCCTGCACGTGCTGGAGCGCCTCGTGGTAGTTGTGGGCGAAGTGATACTTCGCCATGTTTGTCGTCAGGGCGTCCGGCGCGAAGATCCCCTGCTCGTCCGCCTTGCCCCGCAGAGCCGCCATCTCGATCAACGCCCGCGTCGTCTCCGCGTAGCCGATCAGCCAGACCAGCTTCTCCCGCACGTGAGCCGCCCGCGTGATCCCGTTCATCTCCGCCATCAGCAGGGCCGAGCCGATGAGCGCATCCACCAAGCGGCAGCTTGTAGCTCACCGCCGTAAAGCGGTGGTACTCGACGAATCCCAGGGCGATCGGCCCGCAGTAGTCGTGCTCACCCGCCAGGAAGACCCGCTCGTTGGGGACGAAGACGTCGTCGAAGATCGTGATCGTCTCCATCATCTTGCGCTCGGCGCTGAGGGGATGGTCGTACTCGTTCTTGACGCCACCACCGTAGGAGCTCGCCACCAGCTTCACCCCGGGAGTGTCCACCGGGATGGCGAAGGCGACCGCGTAGTCAGCATCCGCTTCCGACATCGCCCGCGTGGGGATGACGATCAGTTCGTTGACGTTCGTCGTGCAGCTCGTGTGGATCTTCGCCCCCCTGACGACGATGCCGTCGGGGCGGCGCTCGACGATGCGGGTGTAGTAGTCCGGGTGGGGCTGGTCGGCCGGTCCTTTGGCGCGGTCACCCTTGGTGTCGGTCTGGGCCACAGAGATCGTCAGGTCGTTGTCGCGGCAGTGCTCGTAGAAGGCCTTCACGCGGCCGGCGTACTCGGTCTCGTACTGCTGGTCAATCAGGCGGCTGACCTTGTGGAGGGCGAAGAGGCAGTCGGTGCCGATCTCCTTCACCAGTGGCACCAGCGTCTTCCCCCTCGCCGTGCCCGCTTCAATGAGGCGGGAGCGCTTCAGGAGGTCATCGGAGTTGCGCGGGATCTTGAAGTAGCGGGAGTACGGTTCACCCTCATCGGAGACGACGGCGAGGTCCCTGTTGGCAGGCTCTTCGGCCATCTCGAAGTCGACGGAGGCGTGCTTGACGGCCTTGCCGATGATCGGGTGAGTGGTGACGTCGCTGACTTTCTCGCCACGGTAGTAGACCGTCCGGTTGTCCTTCAGGCTCTTCACGTATTCCGCTGCTGTGCGCAGGCCCATGCTTGGTGCTCCTCTGGGGGATGAAACTCGAACGCCAGACAGGCGCCCGGGGTTACTCGAAGTCGTAGTGGTCGAAGCCCGACGGCGGGTCGGTACCGTAGACGGCACGGTACCAGGCCTCCGAGAGCTGCTTGACCAGGTCGCTGAATCGGACATTCGTATGGCCGATGGAGTCATCGGTCACAAAGTGGCGGAACGCTGCAAACTCGACCATTGCTGAGAGGACCCCGGCCAACACGGCCGGTTCGCACCCGGGGATGCGCTCCTGCTCAAGCAATCGCGAGATACGTTCACGGATACGGGCTTCGAAACGCTCGCGGTACTCGCCGTAGATCGCCGCAAGTTCGTCATCGACAAGGGAAAGGGCGAAGAACTGGCCGAGGATCGCCGCCTCCCGTCGCCAGACATCGAGGTAAGAGATGTTGGCGAGGACGATCCGAGCGTACTGGTCGTGGTCGGGATAGTGGCGGCCGGCCACCTCGTAGAGCTCCTCCATCACCGAGCGTGAAAGCTCCATGAGGAGGTGCTTCTTGTTCTGGAAGTAGAAATAGAAAGACGCGCGGGAGACACCAGCGCTACGGATGACGTCGTCGACCGTCAGGTCTGCGTAGCCGACGTCCCGAATGACCTCGTGAGCGGCCTCGACAATTGCGCCGCGAGCGCCGCCATCGCCGGAGACTGGCCGGCCACGACGGGGAACGGTGGCCTCAGCCTCGGGTGCCGGTCGGCGTGGAGCGTTCAAGAACGTGCGACCTCCTCGTGTCCGGCGATACCGAGCATCGACCGCTAGCTACATCTCGGCGGATCGGCCAGATCAACACCGCTTGACAATTACTTCCCGAACGATTTTCATTCTGTCCGAACAGTCTGTCCAGTGTAGATGTCTACGCAGACTATCTGGTTGAGGAAGCTAAGTGCTAGAAACTCAGCGGACAGGGCCGCTGGCCTCAGTGCGCGTCGTTGATCTCTCTCGCGGAGTTGCGGGTGGCTACTGCACGCGCTTGCTCGCGGGGTTCGGCGCCGATGTCATCAAGATCGAAAAGCCCGGCGTGGGTGACCCTCTCCGGCAGCAGGGTCCGTTCGCCAATCCTGCTGCGCCCGGTGAAACCGGCGCCCTCCATCTCTACCTGAACGCCGGTAAACGAAGCATCACGCTCGACACCACCACGGCCACCGGCCGCGATCTGCTGGAAGAACTCCTGAAAGGCGCCGCTGTCCTCGTTGATGACCGCGACCCGGGCGTCCTCGAATCCGAGGGATTCGATACCAGTACCTTTTCGCTCACCTTCCCCCAGCTGGTCGTCACCCACCTCTCGGCCTACGGCCAGATGGGACCGTACTCATCCGCCCCCGCCACCAACCTCACAAGCCTTGCCATGGGCGGCCAGATGGCTGTCACGGGCGATCCCGACCGCGAACCGTTGAAGAACGCTGGCTACCAGGCCGACTACCAGCTCGGCCTCAATGGCATGGTCGCGACCCTCGGCGGCCTCTGGGCAGCCGAGCGCGATGGGGCAGGCGACGAGATCGATGTCGCCGCCATGGAATGCATGGCCTCGACCCTCGAGTTGGCGTTGAACCAGTACTGCTATACCCAGGTCGACTTCTGGCGCGGCCGCCGGGGTAACGTCATGTCTTCCGCCATCGGCATGTATCCATGCGCGGACGGCTACATCGGCGTCCATGCGATGCCCCGCAACTTTCCCGCCTTCGCCCGCCTCATGGACGCCGAATGGATGATCGAGAGCGAAGAATTCGCCACGGCCGCTGCCCGCCTTCAGCACGAAGACGAGCTGCGCGCCCTCATTTACGCGTGGGCTGGAGACCAGAAGAAGCGCGACGTCTACGAGAAGGCCGGGAACCTCAAGGCTCCTGTCGCCTTCGTCCACGACCTGTCCGACATCATGGCCTCGCCCCAGCTCCAGGCGCGCGACTACCTTGCCGAGGTCGAGCATCCGGTCGCCGGCACGCAGACCTACCCGGGCGCCCCCTGGCAGATGACCGAGACGCCCTGGGAATCGCTCCCCGCGCCGCTCCTTGGCGAGCACACGAACGAAGTCCTGGCTGAGCTCGGGCTCTCCGACGATGACATCGCTGTCCTTCGCGGCGAGGGGATTGTCTGATGGCCGACGCACCACGCGCGAAGTTGCCCCTCGAAGGTATCCGCATCGTCGACCTGACCGCCGTCTGGGCGGGGCCTTATGCGACCCGACTGCTTGCTGATATGGGCGCCGAAGTGGTCAAAATCGAGTCGCCCAACAACCCTGACCAGCTTCGCGCCCTCAGCCTGCTGCCCGCTGGCACCGACAAGGCCTACAACAAGTCGGCGTACTTCAACCACAACAATCGCAACAAGCTCAGTTGCACTCTCGACCTCTCGACCGATCCCGGCCGGGACGCCTTCTTCAAGCTTGTCGCGAAAAGCGACGTCGTCATCGAGAACTACCGCGCGGAGGTGATGGGTAACCTCGGCCTCACCTTCGAGCGGCTCCAGGAAGCGAAGTCCGACATCATCCTGGTCTCGATGCCCGGCCACGGGAAGAACGGCCCCGAGAAGGACTACGTCGCCTTCGGGACGAACGTCGAGCAGCTCGCCGGCCTCGTGTCGTTGAGCGGATATATCGACGGACCGCCGCAAAAGACCGGCATCAGCTTCGGCGATCCGGTTGCCGGCACAGCCGCCGCCGGCGCCATTCTCATGGCCCTCCTCGCCCGCAAACGCTCCGGCAAGGGCCAGTACATCGAGATGGCCCAGCGCGAGGTCCTCACCTCACAGATCGGCGAGTACATCGTTGGGTACTCGATGAATGGTGAGATACCCGAGCGGATTGGTAATCGCCATCCTTCCTATGCACCCCACGGCTGCTATCCCACCACTGGCGAAGACCGTTGGATTACGATCGCTTGTCGCAATGACCATGAATTCGCAGCGCTTTGTGCCGCAATGGGCGACCCCGGGCTCGCCGAGGACCCCCGGTTCCGTGACGCCCATAAGCGCCATGCCAGTCAGGACGAGCTGGATGCAATCATCGCCGATTGGACCCGTGACAGGTCCAGCGAGGACCTCTTCCAGCTACTAACCGAAGCGCGGGTTCCGAGTGCCCCCGTCCTCAACCACGTGGATCTCTACCACGACAAGAACCTTCGCGAGCGCGGCTTCTTCCAAAAGGTCGAACACCGCGACGCCGGCACCTGGGAGATGGACGGCCCGGCCTACCACTTCGCCCATCGTCCAACTTCGATTCGCATGAACGCTCCGGCCTTCGGCGAGCACAACGAGTACGTCCTCCGCGAAATCATCGGACTCAACGATGCCGAGGTGGCCGAGCTCTACGACAACCACATCACCTCCGACGAACCAAACCTGTCCGCACACCAATAGCGGGCGCTCTTCTCCTTGCCCGGCGCCTTACCCACCTACGGCTCACCGCGGGCCCATCGAGGAAAGCGAGCGCAATGGCAACCATCAATTCGGTCACGGGACCGGTCGACACGGCAGACCTCGGCTTCACGCTCATCCACGAGCATCTCCTTATCGGCTGGGCCGGTTGGGAGTGGGACCAGCTCGCTGCTATCGACCGCAAAGCAGAGCTGTCCAAGGCAGTCGATATGCTCCAGGAACTCAAAGGTCTGGGCGTCCAGTCATTCGTCGACCCCTGCGCCATCGACATGGGTCGGGACCCCGAATATATGGCCGAGGCGTCGGAGCGCTCCGGAATCACCATCATCGCCGCAACCGGCCTGTATCACTCTGAACTGGGCATACCCGCCTACTACCGCGGCCTCACCGAGGAGCAGCTGGCCGAGCTCTTCATCTCCGACATCAAGGACGGCATGAAGGGGACGGGCATCAAGGCCGGCATCATCAAGAACGCCACCAACGCTCACGTCGTTACCGAGCAGGAGCAAAAGGTCCACCTGGCTTCCGGCCGGGCGCAGGTCGCTACGGGCGTACCCATCATCACACACACCGACGAGGCCGGCCCGATGGGCATAAGCCAGCTGGACCTCTACGAAAGCCGCGGCGCGAGCACGGCAAACATCGCCATCGGCCATTCCTGTGGCAACGGCAACATCCCCTACTTGCTCAACGTGATCGATCGTGGCGCGTTCCTGGCCTTCGACCGCTTCGGCTTTGGGATTTCGGCAACCGACAAGATTCGCATCGCCTCATTGCTGGGGCTTATTGGCGTGGGCCATGCAGATCGCATGCTGCTGGGCCACGACTCCGTCTGCACCTTTCTCAGCCGGGGTGGCTTCACGCCGCCTCCCGAAATTGCCGAGAAGGTGGCCAATTGGAACCCGACACATCTGATCAAGAACATCTTTCCCAGGCTCAAGGAGGCTGGCGTATCACAGGAAACCATTAACACGATGATGATTCACAACCCACGGCGCTACTTCGAAGGCGCCGCGAAGGGCTGAACCCCTTCGCAATCTATTCGAAGCAATTTGGAGGGAGATCCCAGGTGACACGCAACGACGATTCTCGATGGAACCGGTTTGGCGGCTTTTCGCGCCGTCGATTCTTGCAGGCAGGCGCAGCAACTGGCGTTGGCGCCGCCGGCATTGCCTTGGTGGGCTGCGGCGACGATGACGACGACGACTCGAGCAACGGTGGAAATACTCCGAGCACCGGACAGACGCCGGATGCCGGCCAGCCAAAGACTGGCGGCCGCCTCCAGGAGCTCAATACCTCGGAACCCGACCAGTACGACCCGCATCGCGACGCCGGCTATCCCGGCCTGATCGTGATGTCGGCCGTCTACAACGGCCTCCTCCGCACTCGCGCCCCCATCGGCGAAGACTTCACCATCGAGACGGACCTTGTCTCGGCACTGCCGGAACAACCCGACAACACAACTTACATCTACCGTCTCACTGAGGGCATCACCTGGCAGGATGTCGACCCCACGAACGGTCGCGCGATGACCTCCGATGACATCGCCAAGAACTTCGAGCGCATGCAAACGGACGAGCCCGACTACGTCCTCCGGCCGATGTTCTCGATGATCGACACCATCGACACGCCCGACGAACTCACGGTCCGTGTCAACCTGAAGGAGCCTTACGGCCAGTTCACGGTCAACACGGCGGATATCTGGGCCAAGGTCATTCCGCCGGAGCTCTACGATGGTGACCAGGCCAAGGTGAAGCCGGTTGGCAGCGGCCCGTTCATTTTTGAGTCGGCACAGCAGGGCGTTGGCCAGACGCTCAACAAGAACCCGAACTACTTCCGAACCGGCCAGCCGTACGTCGACGGCATCGACTTCGTCCTCGTCTCCGACCAGGCCGTGCGTGCTGCGTCCTTCCAGTCGGGCGACCTCGACACGCTTATTGGCGCCGCCACTCCGATCATGGAGCAGTTGAAGTCCGACTACTCGGATGGCCACTACGATGTCCGCGTCGGCGTCATGAACCCATTCATGATCAACAACTCTGTGGAACCGTTTAACAACCCGATGGTCCGCCAGGCGGTCTACCGCGCCATCGATCCCCAGCTGATCATCGACCTCCAGTACGTGGGACTGGCACTCAAGGGCCAGCCGCTTCCAGCATGGCTCACCGCTACAACCTCAGCGAGGATCAAATTCCTACCCACGACGTCGCCGAGGCTAAGAAGCTCCTCGAGGCGGCCGGTTATCCGGATGGCTTCAGCTTCACCAACAAGACCTTCCAGGGTGGCACGGCAGCGTTCGGCACTCTTCAGGTCCAGCAGTCGCTCGCGAGGCTGGCATCACGATGGATAATCAGGAGATGGAGTGGGCCGACTGGCGCTCCAACGTCTATGGCATCAAGGGCGACTTTGAGGTCACCATGGGCGGCGAATTCGACTACATCAGCCCGGACCGCCAGCTCTACAACGCCTTCTACTCGAAGGGTTCGGCCAACAACCGTCACGTCAACGATCCTGACCTCGACCAGCTCCTGATCGACGCGCGCCAGGAACTCGATGAGACGGCACAGGTCGAGAAGTACAAGGGTGCCTCCAAGTACCTCGTCGACCAGGCGGTCTCCGTCTGGTTGCCACAGGGCGAGGGCTACGTTGCCACTCAGCCTGGGTGAAAGGCTGGTTCTGGCAGTACAGCGCCGGCGCGCTCTTCGAGCGCAACTTCATGGACGAGGTCTGGCTCGACCGCGCCTAGTCCATCAGGGGGAGACGGGAAGCGCACTCCTTCCCGTCTCCCTTCTTCATCTCATCCGGGGGAGGCGTGAGTGGGCGCGTATTTTCTACGGCGGCTGTTGATCGCCGCAATTACCGTGCTGGGCGTGGCCTTCGTAGTCTTTTCTGCGGTGCGATTCCTGCCGGGCAACACCGTCGATGTCTTGCTTGGTTCGGCCGGCTATCGCGACATTGAGTCGAAACAGCAGCTTGAGAAGGCGCTTGGCATCGACCGGCCTATCTTCGTCCAATTCGTCTCGTGGCTCGGCGATGTTTCTCACGGCGACTTTGGAGACTCCCTGATCACCAAGCGATCCATCGGTGGCGACCTCAAGTCCGCTCTCCCCGTCACGCTCGAGCTTGGGCTTCTTTCCGTCGGTTTCGCGACGCTGATTGGAGTGCCCATTGGCGTGCTCTCGGCGGTGAAGCAGCACTCGATTCTGGACTACGTCACTCGTTCGGGTTCCATCGTCTTTCTTTCAGTGCCGAACTTCCTGCTTGCCGAGATGATTATCGTCTTCGGCGCGAAGTGGTTTCATTACTCGGTGCTGCTTCGCTATGTGTCGTTGGCTGATGACCCCGTCGCCAATCTCCATCAGTTCCTCCTGCCTGCTTTCCTCCTCGGGTTGACGGCTTCCGCAGGCCTCATGCGGTTCACCCGTACAGCCGTCCTTGAGGTGATCCGTCAGGACTTCGTTCGCACGGCGAGAGCAAAAGGATTGCAGGAATACGTAACGATCACCCGCCACGTGCTTCGCAATGCCATGCTCCCGATCCTTACGGTGATTGGCATCTATTTGGCCTTCATCGTTGGCGGCTCGATCATCTTCGAGCAGATCTTCCAGCTTCCCGGCATCGGACGCTATTTCTTCAACGCAGTCCAAAAACGCGACTATCCCGGCATTCAGGCCGTCGCACTCATCTACGCAAGCATCGTCGTCATTGTGAATCTCGGAACCGACATGCTGTACGCGTGGAGCGACCCCCGAATCAGGTACAGGTGAGGCAATGACCCAAGCATCCGGCAGCGACCGAATGACCGCCCCGCTTCCGTTTGAGGGCGAACTCCAAACGAAGGCCACACCTTCTGGGGTGGCGTCGCCAGGGGACTCGTCAAGAATCACCCTTTTGAGTTCTTCTTCAGTGGACTCATCATCCTGATCATTGTCGGCATGGCAATCTTTGCACCGATCATCGCTCCCGCCCCTCCGGAGTTCCAGGATGTCCACGCGGTGCAAAAGGCCCCCTCCATCGGTCACCCGTTTGGCACTGACAACATCGGGCGCGACATTCTTAGCCGCACGTCTTACGGTGCTCGCATTTCGCTCCGCGTTGGCTTCGCCTCCGTGATTCTCGGGATCACCATCGCCACCGTCCTCGGCGCTGTCTCCGGCTACTTCGGCCGCTGGCTCGATATGGTGCTCCAGCGCGTCGTGGACACGATGATGGCGTTTCCATCCCTTGTCCTCATCCTGCTCGTGGTAGCGATGTTTGGGAACCAGGAACAGTACGTCATCCTCGCTATCGCGATCTTCATCATCGCGGCGCCTTCGCGTGTTGTTCGAGCGGAGGTGCTCTCCGTAAAAGAGCGTCAATACGTAGAGGCGGCCCGATCGACTGGCTGCGGGAACTCCGCGTCCTGACCCACCACATCCTCCCAAACATTTTCCACGTCATCATCGTTATCGCGAGCATCAACATCGCCGGTGCGATCCTCGTCGAGGCGTCGCTGAGCTTCCTCGGCCTCGGAATCCCCGCACCAGCGCCGTCCTGGGGCAACATGATCTCCGGCACCAACACCTTCTATCTCCGCCAGGCTCCCTGGATGCTCATCTTCCCCGGTCTCGCCCTCAGCCTCACCGTCTACGCCTTCAATATGATGGGCGACGCTCTCCGGGACGTACTCGACCCTCGCCTGCGCGAGCGGTAGGAGGCACATCATGACTGGCAAAGTGTTGGTGGCCGGTGCCTCCGGCCTGGTTGGCCACGCCGCAATCGAGCGCTTCGCCCGTTCGCCCGGCTGGGAAGTCGTTGGTATCTCACGACGGATTCCGCCGGATCTCACCGGGTCGGAACTCATCTCGCTCGATTTGACCGACTCTGCGGCCTGCGAATCCGTGCTCGGGTCAATGCGCGACGTGACCCATCTGGTCTACGCGGCATTGGCCGAGACACCGGGCCTGTTCCCTGGATGGATCGACGAGGAGAACATCGAGCGAAATGGCGCGATGCTCCGCAATCTGTTCGAGCCGCTCTCTCGGGTTGCAACGGGCTTGCGGCACGTCTCGTTGTTGCACGGCACCAAGGCCTACGGACTGCATCATCCGGACGTTGGCGCTGATCGCGTGAGGAATCCGCTTAGAGAACGCGAGCCGCGTATCCCCCACCGTAACTTCTACTTCGTCCAGGAGGACTACCTCCACGACAAGCAACAGGGCCACAGCTGGGGTCTTACGGTCTTTCGCCCGACCGTGATTTACGGCGATGCCGTCGGCAACAACATGAACCCGATCCCTGCGATCGGCGCTTATGCCGCGCTTCTGCGCGACCGGGGGCAGTCCCTCCTATACCCCGGTCGCGCGGGTGCGCACCAGATTCGTGAGGCGGTTGATGCGGACCTCGTCGCCAGCGCACTTGATTGGGCAGCCACATCGGGCGCTGCCCGCGGCGGCACCTACAACCTCACAAATGGCGATGTCTTCGCCTGGAAAAACGTGTGGCCCTCCATCGCCCGCACTCTGGGCATGGAGCCTGGCGGCGAGCAGCCGTTCTCGTTCGCCGAAGACTTGCCGAGGGCTGCCAATCGAGTGGGCAGCCATCGTTCGCAAGCACAATCTCGCTGCGCCGGCTGACATCGTGGAGTTCGTCGGCTACAACTCCATGGTCTACACCGACATGGTGCTTTCCGGCGGCCGCCGCGAAGGGACGCCCTTCTTGAACAGTACCATCGCCGCCCGGCAGGCTGGTTTCCACGACTGCATCGACACCGAGGACATGTTCGTCAAACAGTTCCAGCACCTCATCGACAAGCGCTACCTCCCGCCGCTCTAGGCTCGTAGCGCCTTTGCCGGCGCCTTACCCCCGTACACTCCTGTCCACTACCATTAGATGAGATGACCGACGACGGCATCCGGCGCTCCATCGACCGGCGTACGCTCCTGCGAGGCGCGCTGATAGCCGCAGCCGGACTCCCCCTTTTGGGCTGCAGCGAACGCGAACCCTCTGGTGCAACCGCGACTACCGTGCCCGGCGGGTCGCCCTCGTCCGGAACTCCGCTACTGGGGACCCCAACGGCCGAGCCGGCGGCGACAGAAACGCCCACTCCCCTCCCCGAAGTCAGTCTCCCCGAGAAGGTGGGCCAGATGGTGCTCGTCGGGTTCCGTGGTCTCACGGCAGGTCCCGACAGCGCCATCGCTCACGACCTCATCGATCGGTACCTCGGTGGCGTCATCCTCTTCGACTCCGACCTCCCGTCCGGCTCCGCCACGCGCAACATCGATTCGCCCGATCAGCTGCGGGCGCTCACCGACCAGATCGCGCGATACGCGCAGCCTCAGCCCTTTATCAGCATCGACCAGGAAGGCGGCTTTGTTGCCCGGCTCTCCCCCGAACGTGGATTCCCGGCGACGCAGTCCGCCGCCCAGCTCGGCGCCATCGACGACCCGGCCACCACGTATGCCGCCGCCGACGGTATCGCCGCCACCCTTGAGGCCGCCCGCATCAACCTCAACTTCGCGCCGGTGGTCGACCTCAACGTCAACCCGAACAACCCGATCATCGGCGCCTACGACCGCAGCTTCTCAGCCGACCCGGATGTGGTCAGCCGAAACGCCGCTGAATTCATCCGCGCCCATCACGACCACGGCATCCTCTGTGCTCTCAAGCACTTTCCCGGCCACGGCAGTTCGACGGGCGACTCCCACCTCGGCTTCGTCGACGTCACCGACACCTGGTCCGACGTCGAGCTGGAGCCCTACCGGACACTCATCGACGGCGGCTTCGAGGACATCATCATGTCCGCCCACGTCTTCAACGCCAACCTCGACCCGGACCACCCGGCGAGCCTCTCGAAGGCCACGATCACCGACCTCCTCCGCGGCCAGCTGGGATATAAGGGCGCCGTCATCTCCGACGACATGGGAATGGCAGCAATCACAGCAAAGTACAGCTTCGAAGAGGCAATCGACCTCGCCATCGATGCCGGCGTCGACATCCTTCTCTATGGAAACAACGGTACGTCGTTCGACGAGGCCATCGCCTACCACGTCATGGACCACATCGTGACAGCGGTCCAGGCGGGCGATTTGGACGAGGCTCGAATCAACCAGTCCTACGGTCGAATCATGGCGCTGAAAGAACGCCTGAAAACGATCGGCTAGCGCCTAACATTCCGGCCGCGGATCGAATAGCATCCGCTCGTTTTGGCAGGAGGACCAATGCTCACCATCCGCAGGGCTGAAGACATCTTCCACACCGAAGGGGGCTGGTTCTCCGCCAACTGGCACTTCTCATTCGACCAGTATCGCGACCCGGACCACATGGGTTTCGGTCCGCTCCGCGTCTTCAACGACGACCGCCTCATCCCGGGCGCGGTCTGGCCGATGCATCCCCATCGCGACATCGAAGGGATTACCTACGTCGTCGAGGGACTCTTCGAACATGCCGACAGCCTCGGCAACGGCGGTGTCCTCGAACCGGGTGCGATTCAACGGGCGACCCTTGGCTCGGGGATGGAGCATTCGGAACGCAACGGTTCGCAGGACCGCCCCATGCGGTTTCTCCAGTTCTGGTTGTTGCCCGACACGGCGAACCTGCAACCGTCGCTGGAACAACGGCAATACACGAAAGAGGAACGCTCAGGTCGCCTGCTTGAGGTCCTCAACCCTACCGGAGAGGGTGCTCTGAAGGTCCATCAGGATGCTCGAGCCTATATCTCTTCGCTCGGCGACAACCAGGAGGTTGCCCATCCCATCGGCGACGGCCGCGGGGCATACGTCTACATCATCGAGGGCGAGGCCACCTTCGACGGTTCGCCAGTACGCACCGGCGATGCCGCCCTGGTCCAGGGGCAGGACGCGTTGGCTGTGAAGGCGGTCCACCCCACCGAACTCATCTTGATCGATGTCCCGATGGTCTGGGAACCTGTCGGCGTCTGGGCACGGTAAGGAGCACCAATGGAGATCGACGCCGACACCCTGCCGGTCGTGAACAACGAGGCCGCCCGCCAGTTCGAGATCAACATCGAAGGGCAGGTGGCCTTCCTCCAGTACCGGATCGAGGGCGACACAATCGTCTACCCCCACACCGTCGTCCCACGAGCGCTCGAACATCACGGGCTCGCCGGCAGACTCGCTCACCACGCCCTCGAGTTCGCGAAGAAGCGCCATCTCTCAGTTGTGCCGATCTGCCCCTACGTACGCGCTTACATCGAGAGGCACCCTGAGTACGCCGGCCTTGTCTCCGCTACTTATCGCAAAGGAGGTATCTGATGACAACCGAAGAACGCCACCAACCGGAGGTGCTCCGGCGATACGAAGGCACGGGCATCATCGTCCACTGGGAGCCGAAACTCTGCATCCATGCCGGCATTTGTCTTCGGGATCTTCCCAGCGTCTTCGACAACGCTGCCCGCCCGTGGGTAGCAGTCGACGGTGCGACGGCAGACGAAATCGCGGAGGCTATCGAAGGCTGTCCGACGGGCGCCCTCCACTACGAGCGCACCGACGGCGCACCTCAGGAACAGCCTGACCAACCAACCCATATCCAACCGCGCACGAACGGTCCCCTCTTCGTTCGCGGCGAAGTCGAAGTGGTGGATATGCAGGGGAACGCCACTCGCGTGGCCACTCGGGCCGCGCTCTGCCGCTGCGGTCAGTCTGCCAATAAGCCGTACTGCGACCTGACCCACCGCGCCATCGGGTTCCGTTCCGAGTAAGGGCTTGCCTCTCGGCGTATCGTCGATCCCGGAGGGCTAGGGCATTTTGGCCGTCATCGAGCAAGCACTGACATTCTTCGCCGACTGCGGACCGGAGTTCGGTCCGGGCCTTTCGAACCACGGCCCAATGGCCGCTGAGGCCCTCTTCCAGCTCGGCCGGTCTGACGCGATGGAAAACTGGTCGGCACACTACCGGAAGCGGCTCCTCGACCGGCCACCGAACGTCGAGCCGATTCGGCCTGAGGCCTGGCACCAGTCGCTCGGCGACGTCGAGCGCGTATCCGACTGGGAAGACTTCTTCGCTATCGAAGTCGACGAGGCGCCATGGCCTGACGTGCTCGAACGCTGGGTGCCACGTCTCGCCCCGGGCCTGATGAGCGGGGCCACGCACGGACTCATCCGTACCGCCCACGCTGTTCGCAGCCTTTCTGCTGAAGAGTCGCCGGAGCGACTCTCCGAATTCGTTACCGGCCTCGCTTACTGGGCCGCCCGCTACCAGGAGCTTCCCGGCTCGCCGACAAATGTTGAACCCGCGATGCCCTCCAGCGTGATCGAGCGGCTCCCGATCATGCCTCCTCGTCAGCGGTCACGCAGGCCGTCGAGCATCTTCGGCGCCGTCAAGGAACTGGATGATTTCGAGCCATTCGCGACCGCGATCGACATGGCCGCCCCCGGCGATGATCTCTCTGCGTTCCTCTCCGACCTCACCTCGACCATGGCCGACCTCTACCTTGAGAACGCGGGCCCCGCGAGCATTCCCTACGTCCACACCGTCACCGCCCCGAGCGCTCTTCGCATGATGCTTCCCCATCTCACACAGGAAACGGCGCGGCTTGCCGCCCGCTACGCCTGGCAGGCGGCTGCCGCCATCCACTCCCGTGGGCACTATCCCCACCCCGTGGAGATGCCCGCGGCGCTTCCCACCGCCGACGACCTCATCGACCGTGCCGTCTATTCCGGCGACGAACATGCCATCAAGTTCACGGAAGCCTGTCTCCGCGAATACGCGCTCAATCCCAATCCGGCTTTCCTTGCCGGCCCGCTCGACCTGAGTGGCAGGTACGGCAAGAAACCAAAGCCCCGGTAGGTCGCGGCGGTAACGCCCGGGAAAGGATTCGTGGGCTTCGACCTCGCGAGCAGACCCAACGGGTGAGAAGCTAGGAGAAGGCGAGCAGGGCCCGACGTCCCCTCGCCGAGAGGTTGCCCCCGTTGTTCGCCGTCATCTCCATCGGGCTTGATCCGGTCGCCTTTTCCCTTGGCCCCATCGCCGTCCACTGGTACGGGATCGGCTACGTCGTTGCGATCGCCGTCGGCCTCCGCGTCATCCTCAGCTACGCCCGCGAGCGTGGCATCGCGACGGACCTCGTCTGGGATGTGGGCAGCTGGGCTATCCCCGCCGGCTTTGTCGGCGGCCGCCTCTACTACGTCGTTCAGAACGACTTTGGCAACTACCTTCGCCACCCCCAGGAGATGTTCCAGGTTTGGAACGGCGGCATGGCCTACTTCGGGGCCATCCTCGCCGTCCCCGTCGTCATCATCATCTTCGCAATCCTCAAGCGAGGGCCGCTGCTTCCCATGCTCGATATCGCGGCCGTCTTCGCCCTTGTTGGCCAGCCGATTGGCCGCCTTGGCAACGTCGTCAACGGTGACATCATCGGCGCGCCTTCGAACCTTCCCTGGGCGTTCCGCTACACCAATCCCCATAGCTTCGCCCCGAGCACGACAGAGTCCTACCACCCGGCCGCGATCTACGAGATCATCGCCAATCTGATCCTCATCGCAATCCTCTTCCCCATCCGCAAGCGGCTACCAAATGGGGCGTTCGCTGCGCTCTACCTGGCCGGATACTGCCTCAGCCAGCTTGTCGTCTTCGAGTGGCGGTCCCAACCCATCGTCATGGCCGGCCTCCGCCAGGCGCAGGTCACGGCCCTCGTCCTCCTCGCACTGGAGGCGCTGGTGGTCCTCGCCTACCTGAACCGGGACCGGCTCGTCCATCGCCTGCGTCCCTCGACCGCCTAGGTTTCCAACAGGCTCCCCACCCGGTGCTATGATGCGGCCCCCCGCCGCAAACGGGATGGAGGTAGCTATGCGCGCCGGCGTCCACTTCAACTATCAGAACTACACCGACTGGGAACGATTCGAGGCTCGAGGATCGACGCCGCAGAAGGTGTCGGACCAGCAGCTCTACGAAGAGGAACTGGCGCTGGGCTCCCTCGTCGAACCCCTCGGCTTCGACTCCTACTGGGCCATCGACCATCACTTCTCGCCCTACATCATGACCGGCGGCGCCATCCAGCACCTCGCCTACTTCGCCGGCAAGACCAGCCGCATCGACTTCGGCACGATGGTCATCGTTCTCCCCTGGTACGACCCCGTCATGGTCGCCGAGCAGGTCAGTGTCCTCGACAACCTTCTCCAGGGACGGCGCCTCACGCTCGGCCTTGGGCGTGGTGCAGCCAAACGCGAGTTCGACGGCTACCGCGTGCCCATGGACGAGTCACGCGACCGCTTCGCCGAAGCCCTCGAGATCGTCCGCAAGGCCCTCACCAACGAGTGGTTCTCGCACGAAGGCCAGTTCTACTCGATCCCCGAAACCACGATTCGCCCGCGCCCCCGGAATCCGGAAGACATCGTTCGCCGCATGCGTGTCGCGTGGACCAGCCCCCAGACACTGCCCATCGCCGCGAACGCCGGGCTGGGCATGCTGATGACCAACCAGAAGAGCTGGGATGAATACCGCGAGGACGTCACGGGCTTCAACGCCGTTCGCGCCGGCCTTGGCTGGGACCCCATCCAGCCGACCGTCGTGGTCCACGTCTCCTGCTTCGATTCCGAACAGGAAGCCTGGTCCGTCATGCGGGACCACACGATCGAAGCCCAGCTCAGCATCCAGCGCCACTACGGCTGGAAGGACGTCGAGCGGCTCAAATCGACGAAGGGCTACGAGCAGTACGCCAAGTTTGGCGAGCTCCTGAACACCAAGACGCCCGAGCAGGTCGGCGAGCACAGCGCCCGTCCCCAGGCCTGGGGCACTCCCGACCAGGTCTTCGAAAAGCTGCGCCACATCCAGGAGACGACCAGCGCCGAGGAGTTCATTCTCAACTTCCGCTTCGGCAACATGCCCGCCGCCACTTCCGAGCGCTCGATGCGTCTCTTCGCCAGCGAGGTACTCCCCCGGCTGCACCAACTCGATGCGCCCCTCCACACGGAGACAACGGCCAACCTCGCCTAGGGCCGGTACGGCACCGCCGTCTGGCCCAGCTGGCTGCGCAGGATCGGTTGTGCGTCCTCGACGAATTCGCTGACGTAACTCCGCGTCTCCCGCGGGTCGATGATGTCCTGGCCCGTGGCTTCCGCTGTCCGAAATGGTGAAGCGAGCGCCTTCAGCATCGCCTCCACTTCCTCGCGCTTCGCTTCCGGGTCCGGCGCCGCTTCAATCTCGCGGCGATACGCGGCAAAGGCGCCACCCTCTATGTGCATCGAACCCCAGTTCGCCGATGGCCACGCGTAGCGGCGGAACATTCCGCTCGGGCGCTGCTGGCACTGACCGGCCACGCCGTAGAGCTGCCCGATAACCACCGTCAGCCACGGCATCTGCGTGTCGCACACCGTGGATACAAGGCGAGCCCCGGCCCGCTCGATCCCGAGCTTCTCGGACTCCGGTCCCACCATGAAACCCGGCTCGTCGGCGAACGAAATCACGGGAAGGTGGAAGGTGTCGCAGAGCGATAGCAGCCGCATCACCTTCCCGCCCGCCGCTACGTCGGTAGACCCGCCAAGCCACATCGGGTTGTTCGCCATGATCCCGACGGGGTAGCCATTCACCCGGGCGAGTCCCGTCACCCGCGAGCGGGCATGGAGTGCGCCGATTTCGAAGAACGAATCGGCGATCCACCACCGAGTCGATCAGGTGGTGGACCTTGTAGGGCCGCTTGCGGTCCTTTGGCACGAGGTCCAGGAGCGACTCCTCCCGGCGGTCCGGGTCGTCGTCCTGGGGGCCGCGCGGCGCCATCTCCCAGACATTCGAGGGGAGGTAGCCGAGGAATCTGCGGATCATCGCGAAGGCTTCGTCCTCGGTCTCCGCCAGGTTGTCCACCACACCGCTCACACGCGTATGAATCGCGTGTCCGCCCAGCGTCTCCTTGTCGATGTCGATCCCAAGGCCGGCTTTGACCACGGGTGGGCCCCCGGGGAAGAGCTGGCTGATGCCCTTCACCATGACGTTGAAGTGGCACATCGCACCATTGACCGCCGGCAGCCCCGCGACCGACCCGAGGACCGCCGAGACAACCGGCGACACGCGGAGCAGTTTGACGTCCGCGGCCGACATCGTGTTCCCGTCGGGAAGGTAGGTCCGCCCGATTTCCTCAAACGACCGTACGCTCCCGCCCGCCGCGTCGAGCAGCCGTACCAGTGGCAGCCGCCACTCAAGCGCCCGCTGATTGGTCGGGAGCTCCGTGCCCAGCCCCCCACGGCTGCCTCCACCCGAACCGCCGCGCACCGTAAAGTCCCCTGCCGACACCACAACCTTCCGCCCGTCGACGCGACAAAACCCATCTACGGAAGCCTTCGGTGTGAACGCGGCAAGTTCGCCGTTCTCATAGGTCGCATCACCAACCAGCCCCGCAAAATCCCGAAACGACCCCTCGTCGGCGAACCTGGCAATCCGTTCTCGGACTGTGAGCTTCCCCTGCGAATGCTGCCGCTCGATGCCAGCCTGCCCACCCATATGCGTTGCCATCTCGCGACGGCGGTTCAACTCTGCAACTTCTTGTTCCCAGGACATGTACCTACCCTTCCGCCTGCCATCTTCAATCAACGATGGGCGGATTCTATTGGCAATCCGAGAGGGAGTGCCCACCGCTCGCAGCCGTCGACCGCTCCTATGCGCTAATGTCACTCAACATCGTCGGCGATGCCTTGCGTGACGCCCTTGACCCACGCCTGCGGGGGAGACTGTGAAACCATTTGCCGAGCTGCTCGTGCTGGAGATGTCCGGATCCATCGCGGGTGCTTACGTTGGAAAGCTGTTCTCCGACCACGGCGCTCGCGTCATCAAGCTCGAGCCGCCATCGGGCGACCCGTCCCGCAGCGTGGGTACCATCGCCCCCGACGGCGTCAGTGCCCTCTTCCACTCGCTCAACACCGGCAAACACAGCCTCTGTCTCGACCTCGGCGATGCTTCCGGCCGCGAACAGTTCCGCCAGCTCGCGGATGCGGCGGATGTGCTTATCGAGAGTTCGTCCCCCGGCCCACTCTCCCCGATTCCCGCGAGCTCCGGCGGCAACCCGGGCCTGGTCAGGTTGCGCATCTCCCCCTTCGGTCTCGACGGCCCCTACGCAAACTGGAGTTCGACACCCTTCACTGACTTCGCCGTCAGCGGCCACATGTATCTCACGGGCGAGCCCGGTCGCGAGCCCCTCCAGGGCGCCGGCCCCCAGAGCCTCTACGCCAGTGGTGCCTATGGCTTCATCGGCGCCATGACAGCACTTCTTGTTCGAGAACGTACGGGCCGAGGGCAGGACATCGACGTCAGCCACTTCGAGGTGATGACGAGCCTCCACCAGTGGACGACGACGCGTTTCACCCACGGCGGGATCATCCAGACCCGCGCCGGCAACAAGTACGGGTCCCTCCACCCGAGCACCATCTACGAATGCAGCGACGGCTTCGTTGCCTTCGGCGCGGTGGGGAACGAGTCCCTCAGCCGCTTCCTCGCGGTTGTAGGTATGGAAACGTTGCTCGACGACCCGCGGTTTGTCTCCGGCGCCAAGCGCTTCGCCAATGCCGATGCCTTCGATGCTGTCGTTGGAAAATGGATGCTGGACCACACCGTTGCCGAAGTCGTACAGATTGCCCAGGATGTCCGCGCCCCCGTCGCGCCCGTCCAGACACTCTCCCGCATCCTCGCCGACGAGCATCTGAACGCCCGCGACTTCTGGCGCTCTCCCGAAGGCGAGGATCTTCGCTATCCAGGTCCGCCGTTCCGGATGTCTGCCCATCCCTGGCGGCTGTCACCGTCACCCGCCGCCTGCTCTACCACGCCGGAGAGTGCCACAGCCGAGGCGGCACCGTGGAATCCGCCTGCCGTGCCGGAGGAATTGAATGATCGCCCACTTCAGGGCGTTCGCATCCTCGACCTCACACGGGTCTGGGCCGGTCCGCTCTGCACCCGCATCCTCGGAGACCTTGGCGCCGATATCGTAAAGGTGGAAGCGCCATGGGCTCGCGGACCGAAGTCGGTCTCGGTCGAGGATGTTCGGCTCTCCGGCCGCTACCCGGACAACGAACCCGGCGAACGGCCCTGGAATCGCGAAGGCATGTTCAACAAGCTCAACCGCAGCAAGCGCGGCGTCACCCTCGACCTCCATAAACCCGAAGGTGTCAGCATCCTCGAAGAGCTCGTCAAAGTGAGCGACGTGGTCATCGAAAATTACACCCCGCGGGTGATGCCTCAGCTCGGCCTTGGCTATGCGCGCCTCAAGGAACTCAACCCCTCCGATCGTCTCGATTGGCATGCCCGGATACGGCCGCAGCGGTCCCTCCAAGGACTTCGCAGCGCTCGGCACTACGCTCGAGCCGGAAGCCGGCCTTTCCAGCCTGATGGGTTACGAAGACTCGGGCCCGTACAAGTCCGGCGTCGCCTGGGCCGACCCCGTTGCCGCGCTCCACGCCTCTGCCGCCATCCTCATCGGGCTCTACGACCGCGAAGCCGACCCCGGGCACAAGGGCCAGGACATCGAGCTTGCCCAACTCGAGGGGATGATCTGCTTCATTGGCGAAGAGGTTCTCGCTGCCCAGATCAACAAGAGCGACCCGCCCCGCCGCGGTAATCGCAGTGAGACCGCCTGGCCCCAGGGTTGCTACCCCTGCTCAGGGGAAGATCGCTGGGTGGCTATCTCCGTCACCGGCGACTCCCAATGGCAAGCGCTGTGCGATGTTGGGGGCTTCCCCGCGGACGTTCGCGGTCTGGGTGTGGAAGCGCGCCGAAGCCGCTGCGGCGAAATCGATGCCCTCATCGCCGATTGGACGAGCACCAACGACCGCGACTACCTGGTGGCGATGCTGCAGGAGCGCGACGTGGCCGCCGCTCCCGTTTCCGACGCCCGCGACCTCGTCGAAAATCCCCACCTGGCCGCCCGCGCTTTCTGGGCCGACATCTCTCATGTCGATGCTGGTCGCCACCCTTTTCCGGGCCTGCCGATCCACCTGTCACGGACGCCGGCCGCTTACAGGCTGGCCGCACCGGGCCTTGGCGAGCACAATCGCGAGGTGTTTGGCGACCTCCTGGGGATGGATGACGAGGCATTAGGCAGGCTCACGGAACTCGGTGTGATAACAAACGAACCGCCGGCGTAATCCTCTGTCGTCCTCCTCATCGTTACCCATCGGTTAGAATCGCCGTTCCATGCCCTCCGACCGCATCCAACGCCGCATCGACGCACTCCTCGACGAGGTTGACGAAGCCGTCGCCGCCGCCGATTGGTCGGCGGTCCGAGAGAAATGCGACACCGTCCTTCGCCTCGATCCCGAAAACGCAGATGCGCGGGCGTATCTCGATGCGGCCGCCCGCGATACCGGCGTAGCCCCGTCAGCCCAGGCAACCTCCAGCCACGAAGGCCCGAAGCTCACGATTCCGGCCCGGCCCCTCCCCTCGTCGTTCCTGAACGGGCGCTATCGCGTCCTCCGGTTCCTCGGGGAAGGCGGCCGCAAGCGCGTCTATCTTGCGAAAGACGAACGCCTCGGTCGTGAGGTCGCCTTCGGCGTCATCAAGACCGAAGGCCTCGATGGCCAGGGCCGTGAACGCATCGAGCGCGAGGCCCAGGCAATGGCCCGCCTCGGAAGCCACCCCAACCTCGTTGGCATTCACGACATCGGCGATGACGCCGGCGACATCTATATGGTCCAGGAGTTCATGGCCGGCGGCGACATCGCTGCCACGCTCCGCGCCGCTGAAGGGTCCCTTCCTATCGAGCGTGCCCTTGCCCTCGGCCGCGGCGCCTGCCAGGGCCTCGAGTTCATCCACAAATCCGGGCTCATTCACCGTGACCTGAAGCCCGCCAACATCTTCCTCAGCGAAGACGGCATCGCGAAGGTCGGCGACTTTGGGCTCGCCATGGCGATGGACCTCAGTCGTATCACCCAGCACGGCACCTTCATCGGCACCGTCGCCTACATGGCCCCCGAACAGGCAGTCGGCGGTGACGTGTCCCCCCGAAGCGACCTCTACGCCCTCGGCTGCGTCCTCTATGAGATGGTCACCGGCCGTCCCCCGTTCATTGGCGATGGCCCAACGGCGGTCATCTCCCAGCACCTCAACACGTCTCCCGTCGCACCCTCCTGGCATCGGGCCGAGTGTCCACCGTCACTCGAACGCGTCATTCTCGCGCTGCTGGAAAAGGACCCGGCCGCCCGCCCACAGTCGGCCGCCGCCACGGACGCCCTCCTTGCCTCCGTCGACCTCAGCGAGCAACCTGCGGTCCATTCTGCCGGGCACGCCCTCGACCGCATCGCCCGCGGTGTCTTCGTCGGCCGCGAAAACGAGCTCCAGCGCATTCGCAGCGCCTTCGACGACGCTCTCAACGGCCACGGCAGCCTCGTCATGCTGGTCGGCGAACCAGGAATCGGCAAAACCCGAGCCACCCAGGAGGTCGAGACGTACGCCCGCATGCGCGGCGCCCGCGTCCTCTGGGGACGTGCCCACGAAGCCTCTGGCGCTCCCTCCTACTGGCTCTGGAAGCAGATCGGCAACGCCCACGCCCAGTTCGTCCCGCCGGCTGACCTTGCCGGCAGCATCGACCCCTCGCAGGTCGCCGAGCTCCGCCGCATGTTCCCGGCACTCCAGGGCCCGGACGTGCCCGCCAACGAGGACGCCGGCTCCGCCCAGTTCCGCCTCTACGACGCCTTCACCGCCTTCATGCGCGCCGGCTCCGAATTGGCTCCCCTCGTCCTCGTCCTCGACGACCTCCACTGGGCCGATAAGCCGTCGCTCCTCGTCCTCGAATACCTCGCCCGCGAACTCTCCCACCTCCGCATCCTCGTCATCGCCACCTACCGCGATACCGACCTCGTACGCACCCATCCGCTTTCGGAAGCGCTCGCCAGCCTCAACAGAGAGGCGGGCTTCCTCCGTATCCCCCTCCGTGGGCTCTCTCGCGAAGAAGTCGAAGCCTACATCCGTGCCACCGCAAACACGGCTCCACCGCCGCGCCTCGTCGCCCGCATCTACGAAGAGACCGAGGGCAACCCCTTCTTCCTCTCCGAGGTCGTCAACCTCATGGCCCAGGAAGGGACACTCTCCGACGACTCCGTCTCCGACATCGCCATCCCCGACGGCGTGAAAGAGGCGCTCGGCCGCCGGCTGGACCGCGTCTCCGAAGACACGAATGAGCTCCTCCAGACCGCCGCCGTTGTCGGCCGCGAATTCACCTTCGACACACTCCGCCTGATGAACGACTCGACCGACGATGCCCTCCTCGCTTCAATCGAAGAGGCCGTTGAAGCCCGCGTCATCGAAGAGATGGACCGGCCGGGCCGTTATCGCTTCACCCACGCGCTCATGCAGGAAACCCTCCTCGGCGAGCTGACCACCACCCGGCGGGTTCGCATTCACGGCATGGTCGGCGATGCCCTCGAGAAGCGTTGGGGGGCCGCCGCCGAAGAGCGCCCGACCCGCCTCGCCGAGCACTTCGTTGAAGCCGCGATGCTCTCCCCCGACTATGCCGGACGGGCCATCAAGTACGCCATGCTCGCTGCCAAAGCCGCCGAAGCCGAAACCGGTTGGGCCGAGGCTGCCCGCTGGTACGAACGCTGCCTCGCGTTGGTTTCCGATGTCGATGGGATGGAAGGGATCGACGAGGCGGAATTGTTGCTCTCTCATGGATTGGTACTCAGCCGCGACGCCCAGTATCGCGCCGCCACGCGGAGTCTGATGCGAGCCCTCGCCCAGTTCCGCGAACGAGGCGACCATGTCGCCGCCGCGCGGGCCACGACTCGGTGCAGTCTGGATGCCGCAAGCGCAGGCCCGAGCCGAGCGATTGGTGGCCGACGCTCTTGCCGGGCTGGGTAGCATGAGCCGCGACTGCGCGCGCTGCTGTTACTCTCCGGGCGCGGCCCGCTGCAAGTTCGCGAGCCCACCGCTCCGAGGTCCTCGCGCTCGCCGATGCGCACGACCTCGAGGACGTCCGCTGGATAGTCAAGGGCCGTGATCACCACCTAGCGGCTTACCAGATGGACTTTGCCGAAGCCCGGCGCATTCTGGACGATGCTATTGACCACACGAGCGGTGAAGTCTCAGACATGCTTCGAGAGCAGCGGGTTGTGTGGTTCGGAATCACCGCATTCCTCCCGGGTGATATTGAACACGCCCATAGCATCGTGCAGCCACTGCTGCACGAAGGCCGAAGGACCCATATGGAGTTCGGCATCCACAACATCTATTCCCGGCTGGCCGGCGCGGCCTTAGCGCGGAATGAGGATCACTGATTGGGAACAGTGCTGCGAAGAGCTTCAGAATGTCCCGAACAGCTACGCATATAACGTTCAACTTGTGGCCAAGGCCGAGATCGATGGCGATCTCCAACGGGCGGTCGGACTGCTGCCGGACGTAGCTGGGCAGGAGGTGTCCCAATCTGGACTGCACAAATCCACGCCGCCGCCGCCCGAATTCTGCTTCTTAACAGCGACCGCGTCGGTGCCGAGACCGAGTTCGAAGCGGTGATGTCGGACTTGGCCCCGGTTGAGCGGCCCGGCCCGTATTCATGGGCCGGTTCTTTGCTCTCAATGAGCTGGGCGAAGCGGCTGGCGTACTCGGCGATGATAGTGCCGCCCGAGCGATCTACGAAGAACTAACGGGTTGTCTTCCCCTGCGCTGGGACCCTATTGCTACGCGCGGCGCCGACGCCATCCGTGGCGCCCTCGCCCTCCGCCTCGGTCTCGTCGACGACGCCGAAGACCACTACCGCACAGGCCTCGACTGGGCCACCGAGCAGAAGCCTCCCTGTCGAACAGGGTCGCAACCTCGAGGGCCTCGCCTCTGTCGCCGAAGCCCGGGGCGACACCGCCGCCGCCGTCGACTACCTCGACCAGCGCCGCCGAGCGATTCCGCAGCATCGACGCCGCCTTCTACCTCTCCCGCGTGGTCGAACGCCGCATGAGCCTTCTCGGCCTCGCCGATGCCGACGTCAACTCCTCCATCCTCGTCGTCAGCACCTCCGTCGCCGCCGAAACCCCAGACCTCTCTGCCAACGCGGCTCCCGACGGCACCGTCACGCTCATGTTCAGCGACATCATCAACTCCACCGCCCTCAACGAACGCCTCGGCGACACCACGTGGATGGCCATCCTCCGCGAGCACAGCGCCATCGTCGAACGCGAGGTCGCGGCTCACCACGGCCATGTCGTGAAGTCGATGGGTGATGGCTTCATGGTCGCCTTCCCGTCCGCCCGCGACGGCCTCCGCTGCGCCATCGCCCTCCAGCGTGCCTTCACCGCCCGTAACGACAGCGCAGAGCAGGCTATCGAAGCCCGCATCGGCCTCCACACCGGCGAGGCTGTCCGCGACCACGGCGACTTCTTCGGCAAGCACGTCAACCTCGCCGCCCGCATCGGTGCCTCAGCCACCGGCGGCGAGATTGTCGTCTCGTCGCTCCTCGCCCAGCTCGTCGAGCCCAGCGGGGAGTTCGCCCTGGCAGCGCGAGAGGCGCGCGCATTCAAGGGGCTGGAGGGGGAGCACGTGACGTACGGGGTGTCTTGGGCCTAGCGTTTCTCCCCTGATTGACTCAGGTGATCGGACCCGGATGCGTGGACCTCACGATCCGAAACATGGTTCTCTCGCTCCCTCCGCGCCGTTGAGATCCAACAGCCCGGGATCGTGGGACCTAAGGGCCGTGTGATTGCGCCGCAACCAGTGACAAGATTCGATCTGCCGGTGGGGAACTCCACCCGCACTGCGTTCCCACCCTGGAGGTTCACGATGTTCAACCACATTCTCCTGCCGCTCGACGGCTCTGCCGAGTCCGAAGCAGCGTTCGCGGACGCCGCCTCACTTGCCGAGGCCTATGGCGGTGCCCGGGTGACGCTACTTTCCGTGATGCTTCGGTTCCCTGAGTCGAAGATCCACGTACCGAAGCTCGATGCGCAAAGCGAAGATCTTGGCACGAAGTACCTGCAGGAATTCGCCGATGAGCGTGCGCCTCACACATTCCCGCTCGACCTCAAAGTCAGGCTCGGGGTCCCTGCGTCTGAGATTCTCGCTGAGGCGAAGGATTCCGACGTCGACCTGATCGTAATGAGCACGCACGGGACCACCGGAGTCGAACGCGACCGCCGCTCGATTGGCAGCACCGCCTGGCGTGTGCTCCACGATGCGCCGTGCCCCGTGCTTCTCGTCCCCAGCTGGGAGTCCTGATAGGGCGATTCGCCCCACGCCGAGCGTCGCACCCGAGTTCGGGCAAGGCTATCTGCCTGGTTGAGGGGTCTCGGCGGGGGCCCCTCGCCAACGCCGAGGCTGCGCGCCACGATCTGACTGAACCGCGATGACTCGATCGGCGCTGTCTCCGGCGAACCCAGGCGCCGTGCTGGCACCCCTCCCCTAGGCCGCGGTCCATCCTCCATCGGCAACGACGACCGAACCATTGATGTAGCGCGCTTCGTCTGAAGCGAGGAAGAGCGCAAGCGCAGCGATGTCCCCCGGGTCAAGGTAGACCGGGATCAGCGCCGCATATGCCCCTGCTCGCGCCGAGCCGGCCGGGTCCAATTTGTCGGGTGGCATGCTCTCGCCAATGTTCGTCTTCGTCGCCCCCGGTGCGATCGCATTCGTGCGCACCCCGCTGGCCGCGTACATCCACGCCGTGTTCTTTGTCAGCCCAACCAGCGCATGCTTCGCTGCCGTGTAGGCGGCGCCAGCCGCGCCCCCTTGCAGCCCGCCAATCGAAGCGATGTTGACGATTGACCCGGCGCCATGCTCGACCATCCGCGGTATTGCTCGCCGCATCGTGAACATCGGCCCATCGAGGTTGATGCTCATCACCCGCCGCCAGATCTCGTCCGTTAGCTCGCCGACGCCCTGCATGTAGTCCATCACGCCCGCGTTGTTCACGAGGATGTCGATCCGGCCATGCGTCGACACCGCCAGGTCCACCAGCGCTTCCGCTGTACCCCGGTCGGCAATGTCGCCCTGGGCGCCGGTAGCAGTGCCGCCGCTGCGGCGGATCTCATTCACCGCGGCGTCCAGGCGTTCGTCATTCCAGTCGCCGGCCACAACCATCGCGCCCTCGGCCGCGAAGCGCTTCGCCATCGCCAGACCCATGCCTGATCCGGCTCCGGTGATCACAGCCACCTTGTCCTGCAAACGCATGTCGGCACCTCCGTGATGTGCTTCGTGGCCGTTGACAGACAGTTGGTCCGAGTGACCATTCGACTGCCGCGGTTGAGGTTCGCGATTACCTCATGAAATGGAGTCGCTCGTCGTTTCCCCGGGCTTCGGCGACGAGGCCCTCAATCACTGTGCCCCAGGGCGGAAATCGGCATCAGGAACTCTACTAACTCGTCATCTGTCAGCTTGGCCACGCGGTCGCTCACCTCACCGAACGCTGCGTGGTCCGGCGGCTCCTGGCCCAGTAACTCGCACGATCGCTGATGGCTCTCCAAATACGCCAGCGCCAGCGAAACCAACTGGCCCCTCGATAACTTCCGCAGCGAACCAACCGCCTTCTCCATTGGTGTCATCGCAACCACCTCCCGCGATCAATATCGACTCCACAGTAGCGGCAACGATCGAGTTCGCCGAGGGCCACTCGCGCATCATCCGGGGACCAGACGGACCAACATCGCCGCCGCCACCGATGCGCATCGGCAAGTGTGGGCGGGTAGGTACCGGGAGGTCCTACTCGCTCGTCGCTTTCACCAGGGGGCCCCCGTTCCCCAATCCGCGGACGATTATCGGCCGTAAACTCACGACGCCTCGCGCCAGTCTGTCTCATCGCTACGTCGAGCCGTTAGTATCTCGTTACTGCGGCCTCTTCGGGGAGTCGCACTTGCAACCGACATGACTGCACCCTATTCCGAACTTCGCGTGCTCGATCTTTCGACTCGGTTGAGCGGAGCGTTTGCCGCGCGCCTCTTCGGCGACCTGGGCGCCGACGTCGTGTTGTTGGAGACCCGGCAAGGGCATCCTTTGCGCCACCAGGCTCCTTTTCTCGGCGACGTGCCGGGGCCAAATCGTGGCGTCCTGCACGCGTACGTGAACTGGAACAAGCAGTCAGTCATCGCCGACTCTGAGGACGAAGTGCGAGCGTTCATGACCGGCGCGGATCTGGTCGTGACGGACTCGCCGCGCCTCGAAGACGTACCGTTCGCGGGTGCTCTCGCCGCGCTGGCCAAAGAGGCCGTCCACGTCTCGGTGACCCCGCACGGATTGCACGGACCACTTGCTGGAAAGCCAGGCAACAACCTCACCACCAGCGCTCGTACCGGCTGGGCGTATATCAATGGCTACCGCGACGAACCGCCGTTGCAAATGCCGCGGAATCAGGCCGGCTACATCGGAGGGATCGCTGCATTTCTGGCGGGGGCGGCTGCGCTCCGTCGGCGGGCGATGGTCGACCAGCCCGAGACTGTCGATGTCAGCGAGGTGGAGGCGTTCGCCCTGACCGTCCACCCTTGGGCAATCGCGGCAGTCTACGAAAACACGGGCTGGAGCTACGGCCCTGCCGGCGGCCGCCAACGAGGCGAACCTGGGCCGTTGTATGAGGCTGCCGACGGCCGGATGAACTTCGGGTTTGGTGACTTCCACAACTGGCGGGAAGCCATGGAAGTGCTCCGCCTTCCGGAGCTTGCTGAGCGTGAGGATCTCATTTCGGACATCGGCCGCCACTCCAGGGACTTATCGGCCGCTGTGGCTGGCGCCGCCCGCACCCTCCCGGAACTCGAACGCTGGCCAGTGTTCCACGCTCTCGCGCAGCTCCGTTGCAATGTCGGTGTCGTGCAGGACATCGGAGACATCGTGCAGGACCCACAGTTGGACGCCCGCAACTTTCTCGTGGCGACAGAGATAGAGGGAAGCAAGGTGCGCGCGGCCGGGCCGCCCGCACGCCTCTCCCCCGAGGCGTGGCGTCTCGCGCGATTCGCCCCACCGCTTGATGAACACAGCGCCCCGGCTGAAGGCTGGTCACACCGAGAGCCGCTCGATAACCACCGCGGCTGCCAGGCCCGGTACTCCGTCCGAAGGGCCGCTGAGCGGTGTTCGGGTGCTCAGTCTCTGCCAGGCCTGGTCGGGGACGTTTGGTACCGAGCTGCTCGCGTTGCTAGGCGCGGATGTCGTCCAGATCGGTTCCCTCCACCGGCCCGACGTTTGGCGGCGCGTCCGTGATCGTGTCCCGAGGGGTGTTGCCGATGAGTCGAAGGTGCAGCACCCGCTCAACACCCAGGGGCTCTACAACTCGGTGAACCTCAACAAGCGCGAGATCAGCCTCGATTTGCGCGATCCTCGCGGCAAGGAAATCTTCTGGAACTTGCTGCCTCGTTTCGATGTTCTCGCTGAGAACTTCCGGCCGACGGTGATGCCGTCGTGGGGTATCACGCTTGACCGGCTGCACGAAGCCCGTCCGGGGATGATCTGGGCATCGATCTCGGCCTATGGTTCCGACGGGCCATACCGCGAGTACCCGGGCAATGGCGCCACCACCGAGCCGATGGCCGGTTTGTCCTCGCTGCATGGGTACGAGGGCGATCCGGGAATGAACACCGGTGGTCTCTACCCCGATCCCGTGGCCGGGTACTTCCTGGCGGGCATGGTAGTCGCCGCCCTCAACCACCGGGATGAGACTGGGCTCCCCCAGCGCATTGACCTCTCGATGATGGAGGCCGTTGCAGCGGTCTGCGGTGACGCGATAGTTGAGTACGACGCGACCGGCCGCCTTCCGCGCCCGAACGGCAACCATCATCCAGCCTTCGCGCCCCACAACATGTACCAGGCGGCGAACGGAGCGTGGGTAGCGATCGCGGTTGAGTCGGATGAAGAGTGGATGCGGTTCGGGAGGCTCGTCGACGATGACCGCCTGGCGGCAGAGAGCTTCCGAACATCTGCCGGGCGAAAAGCCCGCGAAGCTGAACTCGATGCCATCGTTGGCGAGTGGTGCGCAACCAGGGACGCCACGGAAGTCGAACACGAACTAACCGCGCTCGGCGTGGCAGCCGCGCGCGTTGCCGTGTACTACGACCTCTATGCCAAACCATCCCCGGAATTCCTTAACGCGGGTTTCGTCAGTCGCATTGAACACCCTGAGACCGGTCCCACGTGGCTTCCCGGCCGTCCCTGGCAATTCTCCGCGGCTGCATCCGCCGCGCTTCGTCCATCCCCGTGCCTTGGGCAGCACAGCAGGGAGATCCTCGTCGGAGAACTTGGACTGGACGAGGCGTACTACCAACAGCTCGTGGCGGAAGGCGTGACAGGCACGCTCGACGACCTCGCGGAGCGCTCTTGAGGACTTCATACTCGCCATCGAGGTATCGACATGACGATTGACTCAGTGCTGATTGCGAACCGTGGCGAGATTGCGATCCGGATCGCTCGTGCTGTGGCCGACCTGGGGCTCCGAAGCGTGGTGGTGTACAGCGAGGACGACTCGGAATCGTTGCACGTGCGGGCTGCGGACGAAGCCGTGGCCCTTGAGGGCTCCGGGCCATCGTCATATCTCAACCTTGACGCGGTTATTGCTGCTGCGCGGTCCACAGGCTGCGATGCGGTTCACCCGGGGTACGGGTTTCTCGCGGAGAGCGCCGCTTTCGCCCGGAAGTGTGCCGATGCCGGCCTCGTCTTTATCGGGCCCAGCGTCGAACACCTCGAGCTATTCGGCGACAAAGCCCGAGCTCGTGAGGCGGCGCAGGCTGTGGGCGTTCCAGTCCCCCGTGGTATCGACCGGGCCGTCACCCTGGCCGATGCCGAGGCGTTCTTCGACTCGCTGGGTGGTTCGGGCGAGATGATGATTAAGGCGGTTGGGGGCGGTGGTGGCCGAGGCACAAGGGCTGTGGCGTCGCGGGACCAGATTGAGACTGCGTTCAACCGCTGCAGCTCGGAAGCCGCCAGGTCGTTCGGCAATGATGCCCTCTACGTCGAGGAGTTCATTCCCCATGCCCGGCACATCGAGGTGCAGATTCTGGGTGACAACGATGGGAACGTCGTCCACCTTGGCGAACGCGAGTGCAGCGTCCAGCGCCGATTCCAGAAGCTCATCGAGATTGCGCCTGCCCCGGGCCTCCCCGGTGAGCTGCGGGAAGCGATCGCTGAGGCGGCAGTCCGGCTCGCCCGGCAGGTTGGCTACCGGAACCTCGGCACATTCGAATTCCTCCTCGACACGTCTGGCGATTCGCCGGAGCGCTTCGTGTTCATTGAGGCGAATGCGCGGCTTCAGGTCGAACACACCGTGACCGAAGAAGTGATGGGAATCGACCTCGTTCAGGCGCAGATTCGCCTGGCTGCCGGTGCCAATGTCTCGGACCTTGGCGTGGCGATCGCTGCTCTGCCCCGAACGACCGGATATGCCATCCAGGCGCGGGTCAACATGGAGACGATAGGGACGGACGGGACGCCCCGTCCGTCCAGCGGCCTACTCGCGACATACCAGCCGCCGGGAGGCCCTGGCATCCGTACCGACGGCTTCGGATACGCCGGTTATAGGACAAACTCGCGCTATGACTCGTTGCTCTCCAAGGTCATCGCACATGCTCCGACCGGAGACTTTTCGGCCGTCGCTAGGCGACTCTTCCGTGCACTGGGCGAGTTCCAGATAGCCGGAGTGGACACGAACATCCCCTTTCTGCGAGCCGTCCTGGAGCACGAGGACTTCGCGGCAGCCCGCATCACGACACGCTGGATTGACGAACACCTGGAGGAGCTGTCCGAGGCCATGAATGTTGCCACCTCCGGCACCGCCGCGGACCACCGGGAGAGTGATGGCTTCGCCGGTGCGAGGGTGGACAGCCGAGACCCCTTGGCGCTGTTTGCCCACGATGCGGCTGTGCGGGCCGCTTCGGTCGTTGCTTCAGAGCCAGCCCCGGAGCGGCCCGCCCAAGCTCCACAGGGGGCGATGGCAGTTGCCGCGCCCATTCAGGGGACAGTCGTTTCCCTCGATGTTGCAGTTGGGGACGAGGTACGGGCAGGGCAACAGGTGGCCGTCGTCGAGGCGATGAAGATGGAGCACGTCATCGTCGCCGAGCGGAGCGGCATCGTCCGCGACGTCACCATGGCGGTTGGTGATGTCGTGCGAGCCGGTTATCCCCTCGCCTTCATCGAAGAAGCCGAGGTTGAAGGCGGGCACCTGCAGCAGGAGACGGCAATCGACCTCGACTACATTCGCCCGGACCTCCAAGAGACGATCAACCGGCGTGCCTACACGCTCGATGAGAACCGTTCCGAGGCCGTCGCAAAACGCCACGCTCGGGGCTACCGGATGCCGCGGGAGAACATCGCGCGGCTGGTCGATCCGAGGATTCGTTCAAGGAGTACTGGCCGCTGGTCGTCGCGCGCCAGCATCAGCGGCACGACATGGAGACGCTCCGCAGGGAGACACCGGCGGACGGCCTGGTCGCCGGGACAGCCTCCATCAACGGTGAACTGTTTGCTGATGACCTTTCACGCGCCGTCGTCGTCCACTACGACTACACCGTTCTCGCGGGCACCCAGGGGGGCCGGAACCACTACAAGCAGGATCGGATGTATGAACTTGCCCAACGCTTCCGGTTACCGGTCGTGCTCTTTGGCGAAGGCGGAGGTGGCCGCCCCGGCGACGACAACACAGGCCCCCGCGTCGCTTTCGATACGGACACCTTCACCACGTTCTCACAGCTTAGCGGCCTGGTCCCCCTCATCGCGGTGATCAATGGTCGTACCTTCGCGGGCAACACCGCGCTCGTTGCCTGCTGCGACGTGATCATCGCGACGGAAGGCTCGACGGTGGCCATGGGTGGTCCCGCCATGATCGAGGGCGGTGGGCTTGGCGTGTACACGCCCGAAGAAGTTGGGCCTATGGACTTCCAGGTCCCGAATGGTGTCGTGGACATTCTCGTGAAGGACGAGGACGAGGCGGTTGATGTCGCGAAGAAGTACCTGTCGTATTTCCAGGGACCCATCGACCAATGGGAGGCAAACGACCAGCGGCCCCTGCGCCACATCGTCCCCGAGAACCGGCTTCGCCTCTACGACATGCGTGAAATCATCCGCACCGTCGCGGACAAGGACTCGGTGCTGGAGATCCGCGAGCAATTCGGCGTCGGCGTGATCACCGCGTTCGTCCGCGTCGAAGGCCGGCCGATGGGTGTGATCGCGAACAACCCGTATCACCTGGCCGGCGCGATTGATTCTGATGGGGCGGACAAGGGCGCCCGCTTTCTCCAACTCTGTGACGCCTTCGACATTCCCGTCCTCAGCCTTATGGACTGTCCGGGAATGATGGTGGGCCCCGATGTCGAGCGTACGGCCCTCGTTCGCCACTGCGTCCGGATGTTCAACGCTGGCGCCAATATGACGACGCCCTTGTTCGGTGTCGTGGTGAGAAAGGCGTACGGACTCGGGGTGCAGGCGATGATCGGTGCCAGCTCCCTCGTAGGTTTCTTCACCGTCGCCTGGCCGACGGCAGAATTCGCCGGGATGAACATCGAGGGGTCGGTCAAGCTCGGCTACCGCAAGGAACTCGCGGCCATTGAGGATCCGGAGGAACGGAGACTGGAGTTCGAACGACGCGTCGAACGGGCTTACGAGAATGCGAAGGCGATCAATGCGTCCGTTGGTGGAGGAGTCGACGACGTGATCGATCCCGCAGAGACTCGCGACTGGATAGCTCAGAGCCTCCGGCGCCTGCCGCCGGTTCTTCAGCGGACCGAGAAGAAATACCCGTACATTGATACCTGGTAGGCAGCCGGATACGCATCGGCCACTACTCGCAGTGACGAACGCGACGTGAGCGCCGTCGTCAACGTGCCTGACGCACGGGTTCCGGCCACCCTGGCAGTTGGTGTCACTCTGTGCGGGTCGTTGCCGGTCTTCCTGACTGGTGCGCTGTCGGTGCAACTCCGTGCTGACCTTGGCTTCTCTGCTGCACTTCTCGGAGTGGCCGTCGCCGCCTACTTCGCGGTGTCTGCGGTCACCTCCGCGTACATGGGGCATGCCGCCCAACGGATTGGGCTCTATCGCAGCATGGGCATCGCCGCAGCTCTCGCGTGTGGTTCGATGCTGGTGGCTGCTGCGGCCCTCAACTACGCATCTCTCGTGGTCGCAACAAGCCTGGCTGGACTGTCTAATGCGCTTGCTCAACCGGCCGCGAATGGTGTGATTATTCGGGACATCCCAGATGGTCGCCGGGGACTAGCCTTCGGGATCAAGCAGTCTGCCATCCCTATCGCGACGCTGACCGGGGGCTTGGCAGTTCCGCTCGTAGCTCTCACGGTGGGCTGGCGATGGGCATACGTTCTCGCAGCGTCGGGAGCTGCTGGAACGATGATTCTGGCGTTGCGACACAACAGAGACTCCGACACCGGCATCACTCAGCCGATGTCAGGCGCGAGGGGCCGCCTGGAGTACGGACCCTTGTTCGTGCTCAGCATGAGCGCTGCGCTGGGGGCTGCCGCCGCCACGAACCTCGGCTCATTCGTCACAGCATCCGCCGTGGATCTTGGTGCCAGCGAAGCAGATGCCGGCCTGTTTCTTGCTGGAGGCAGCATCCTCGGAATCAGTATGCGGCTCTGGTCTGGCTGGATAAGCGATCGCCGTGTCGGCGATCCGCTGGCGCTGGTGGCGCTGTTGCTCGCTGGAGGAACCGCTGGATATGTCTTGATGGCTCTTGGCTGGATGTGGCTGTTCGTTCCGGGCGTAGCCCTGGCGTTTGGTCTTGGCTGGTCCTGGCCTGCAATGTTTCAGTTCGCCGTGTCTCGTCGAAACGCAGCGACCGCTGCAGCCGCGACTGGCGTCACCCAAAGCGGCGTGTACCTGGGAGGCGTCACAGGACCGATCGTTTTCGGTCTCATCGTCGACCACGCCACCTACACCGCAGCGTGGCTGACGGCCGGAACATCGGCCGCATGTGCCGCCGTCGGGATCACGCTTGGACGGCGGATGCTTGCCGCGACCCCGGTCCCGCCGAATTCGCACCTCGAAGTCCAAAGCGGCGGCCGGACCGATAACGATCGAAGAAGCTGAATCTAATACCGGGGGAGGGACTCGAACCCTCATGCCTTGCGGCCACGGATTTTAAGTCCGCTGCGTCTGCCATTCCGCCACCCCGGCCTCCCTCCATTATCCCGGGCCTTCGCGCGGCAGGGCTAGGTGGTCCATCCCTCGGGCGTTTCCCTGGCTTCGCCCGCGACAGCCAGGAGATCGAGGTGCCCCTGGATCGTCGAGAGAATTTGCCACGGTCGACGAGCCGCCGCCCGGCGGTACAGCGCCTCGCAGAGCGCCCATGCCGAATGCGGGCCGTCGACAGCGAGAACAGCTCGCAGCCGCGCGGAGCGGGCGTCGATGGCGGATAGGTTGGCCCCGATTCGCCCGGCTACATTGTCGAAGACCTCCCCGTGGCCGGGGTAGCAACGAGTCAGGGAGAGATGGCCGAGTCGCTGGAGCGACGCGTAGAACGCCGGCAGGCTGTGGAACCGCCATTCGCTCGGGTCTGCAGTTGAGGGGCCGGCCTGGATTGCCGGCGTAGGCGTGATCTCCGGCAGGAGCTGGTCTCCGGAAAACAGCCAGCCTTCCGACTCGTCCACGACCACGAGATTCCCCGGCGTGTGTCCTGGCGAGGGCACTACCGTGACTCCGGCCGGGAGGGTGACAGCCTCCGCCGCTGCACTCGGGCTGAACGTGTCGAAGCGCAGCGGCGTGGGCCATCGGTCGCTTGAACCCCCCGGTGGGTAGTGGTGCGAGGCTGTCTTCGTTGCCCAGGCATACCGGCGCCGCAGGCCGGCTACCATCTCGGCCGCGATCTCGGGCGGCGCTCCGGATTTGGCGATGTACGACTCCATTGCCGCCAACTCGCCCGGGCGGTGAAGCGCCGGGGTCTCTACGAGTCCGAAGTCATCCGCACCCACAGCCACCGCCACACCTTCCGCAAGCCAGCGATGTCCGAGGCTGGCATGGTCGATGTGTCCATGGGTCGTGATGACGATATCCGGGCTCCATGGGAGCTCCGATTCCAACGCCTCCCAGGCGCCCCGGTAATCCGGGCCTGTATCGATGAGGATGCGTCCGCCGCCAGCCTCGAGCGCGTACACCGTGTTGTAGTGCAGCCGAACAACGGTTGCGGAGCTCATCGCGCGAGTCTACCGGGAGCGGGCCGTTCGCCCATCTGGTCGCTCTACCGTTACCATCGCCGAACGAACTGGAGGCAGGCGTGACCGAAGCTGTTGGGAAGCGACTCTCAGAGGCGGATGTAGCGGGGATTCGGCGCGCGGCCGAAGCAATCCAGGCCAGCGTCGAGCGGGTCATCGTCGGCAAAGCCGATGTCGTCCGTTTCGCCATGGTGGCCCTGTTGTGCGAAGGCCACATCCTCTTCGAAGACGTGCCCGGGATCGGCAAGACCACCATGGCGAAGGCAATCGCGCGCTCGATGGGGTGCAGTTTCCGCCGCATCCAGTTCACTCCCGACCTTATGCCCGCCGACATCACTGGCATTCACTTCTACAACCAGCGCAGCGGCGAATTCCAGTTCCGCGAAGGCCCCCTCATGGCCCAGGTCGTCCTCGCCGACGAGATCAACCGCGCCACGCCTCGCACCCAGAGCGCCCTTCTCGAAGCGATGGAGGAACGCCAGCTCACTGTCGAAGGGGAGACGACCATCCTCCCGCGCCCTTTCCTCGTGATGGCGACCCAGAACCCGGTGGAGCTCGAAGGCACGTTCCCCCTGCCAGAAGCCCAGTTGGACCGCTTCCTCCTCCGCCTCGCCCTCGGCTACCCCGATGAGAATGGCGAGGACCAGATTCTCGAGCGCTTTGAGTCAGAGAACCCCATGGACGACCTTACCCCGGCGGTCAGCGCCGAAGATTTGGTCACCCACGCCCGGGCGCTTGGCCGCCTCCATGTCGACCCCTCCATTCGCCGCTACGCCGTCCAAATCGTCCGCGCCACCCGCGACGAACCGGCCTTCGAACTCGGCGCCAGCCCCCGTGCGAGCCTTGCCCTCTTTCGAGCTTCGCGCGCCCACGCCGCCATCAACGGTCGCGACTTCGTCCTCCCCGACGACGTGAAGACGATGGCTCCGCACGTGCTCGGCCATCGGCTCATCCTTTCCACCAACGCCCGGCTCCGTGGGCGGGGCACCGGCGAAGTCCTCGCCGATCTCCTCGAACGAATTCCGGTGCCCGTGGAGCGATAAGTGCCTCTTCGCGAGTTCTGGCTGCTCTTTGGCATCGGGCTCACTCTCATTGGCCTCGCTGCCGGTTCGACCATCGTCACCGCGACCGGTCTCGTCATCCTCACGGTCGGCGGGATAGCCAAGTACTGGAGTGTCCACCTCTTCGACCGTGTTTCACTTCGCCGCACCCTCGGGGAACGTCGCGCCTTCGTCGACGAGCCCGTGAACCTCCACGTCGAACTCGAGAATCGCAAGCCGCTGCCGCTGCCGTGGTACGAATGGCGGATCGCTGTCGCCGACCACACCGACGTCGCCGGCGAGACTCTCGCCGCCGCCGCCGCGCCGGGTGTCAGCTTTCTCCGTCGCCGCGGCGCCATCGGTTGGTACGAGAAGCAGGCCTGGGACTTCGAACTTTCCATCGGTGAGCGCGGATACCACCAGTACGGCGGCGCGACCATCAACTCGGCGGACCTGCTCGGCGTATTCCCGCGCCAGGAAGCGGATCGCGACCTCCAACACCTCATCGTCTTTCCCCGCGTCTATTCCCTCGAAGACCTGGGAATCGCCGCTGAGCGGCCCTTCGGCGAGCTGCGTGGGCGCATCCGTATGTACGAGGACCCGCTCCGCATTGCTGGACTTCGCGAGTTTCGCTCAGGTGACTCGCTCCGCCGCGTCGACTGGAAAGCGACCGCTCGTCGGGGGGACCTTACCTCGCGCATCTATGACCCTGCCGCCTCCCGGCAGCTCTACATCATGGTCAACATCGATACCCTCACCCACGCCTGGGAAGGCTATCTCAAGGAAGAGCTGGAACGGACCGTCTCGACGGCAGCTTCCCTCGCCGTCTGGGCCGCCGGCCAGCGCCATGCGGTCGGCCTCCTTGCCAATGGCTCGTTCCCCGAAGCCGACAGGCCGATCCGGCTCCCACCGTCGAGCGCCCGGGTCCAGGTCACGCGCATTCTCGAGGCGCTGGCGATGGTCCAGCCCCTCACGCTCAACTCGCTCGCCGACACCATCCAGCGCGAATCCGGGAAGATCCCCATAGGCTCGACCATCGTCGTGGTCGCCTCGCTTGTCCCCGATGACCTGGCGGGCGCCCTCCTTCGTCTCCAGGACGAGGGCCACTCTGTCTTTCTCCTCGCGACTTCCGACCGCGTCGACGCCGAAAACCTGCATGGGATTCGGATGCAGTCCGTCGTCCGCGCCTTCGAACGTTTGCAGCCGGTGCCTCCCGCCGAGGTTGGTACATGATCGGCCTGCTTTCGATTCTCGCTGCGACAGTCGCCGAGTCCCTTGCCTTCTATTGCGCGGCCGAAATGTTCGCGAATGGCTACGACATAGAACGCACCGGTGCCTTTGCGCCGACCGCCTTTACGTTTGCGATCGTCGCCCTCGTCGGGTTCGCCCTCCCCCGCCTTGCGGCTGAACTCGCGCTCTCCCGCCGCAACTCCATCATCGCGATCGGGGTCATCAGCTACGTCGTGCTCTACGGCGCCATGCGGATCGAGTTCGGCCACGACCTCATGCTTTGGAATTGGAGCTGGGTTGGCGATTTTCTCTCCAACGCCGAAGAGACCTCCAAGGATGCCGCGCCCGCAATCTTCGGTAGCGCGCTCCTCATCCTCTGCTTTGCGCGTGGCGCCTGGCGCGGCGGCGATGACCTCGAACTGGAAACCATCCCGGCCAGCCTGGGCATCTGGCTGGTCCTCGTGCTCATCCTTGTCGTTTTCAATGCCGGGTCAGACCGGGCCGCTCTCATCGGGCGGGGAGCGGCGGCCTTCTTCTCCTTCGCCATCATCGCAATGGCTCTCTCCCAGTCAGCCCTCTCCGGAACGACGATCGGCCGCGCCCGCGCCGGCAGTGTCACCGGCGTGCTCTTGCTTGGGACCGTCGCCGCGACGCTCGTTGGCCTGCTCGTCTTTGGAGTCGTCGTGGGTGTCGCGGGTGACGAGATTGGGTCCGTCATCTACACCGTCGTCGACGCCGTGGCCTACGTCATTCTCACTCCTATCGCCATCGTCCTCGCCTGGTTCTTCCACCTGATCATTCCCGAAGGTGCCATGTCCCAGCTCGTCGATAACTCCGGACTGAACCCCGGCAATGCAGACCAGAATGCCGTCGACGAAATGCAGAGCAACGATCCTGCCTGGCAACGGCTCCTGCGTTTCGCGGTTCGCCTCGGACTACTGGGTATTGTCGCGGCCGTGGTCATCGGCCTTCTCATCGTCGTCATTCGTCTCAAGCGCCGGGGCGCCACCCTGCGTGAATCGGAAGCCGTTCATTCCTCGGCCGGTAGCCTCGGCGCTGACCTTGCCGCCGGCCTGCGCTCATTGTTCTCCCGCCGAGATGGCAGCGGTGGTCACGTCGAGCGCGATGGCATCTATCGCCTCTACGCCGCCGTCCTCGACGACGCTGAAGGTCGCGGGATCGGACGGCCCGCCTCTCGCACTCCGGAGGAACATGCTCCGGTCCTCGCCGCTACCTACCGGGCAGGCGTCACAGACGAGATCACCGTCGCCTTCGAACACGCTCGCTACGCCGGTCGCGAGACTGATGCCGCATCGGTCGCAGAGCTCCAACGACGTTGGGAGCAGTCCCGCCTCGTTCAGGAACCTTAGGCCCGGTTCACTAGCCGCGCCCAGCCTTCGCCATGGTCCACGACTTCAGGCACTGCGGTCGTGGTGTTCCGCCGTGCGGCGAAGTGCACGTCTCCGCCGAATCCAATGGCCGCTGTCTTCTGTCCATGCGCCGAACTTCTCAGCGCCCGCGCACTCTTATCTGTCTGTTGTGGCAGGCTCGCCGCGATCCAGTCTTCATAGCCCATCGAATCCAGGGCTACGCCTGCGGCGTCCCCGATCTCTGCGGCCCGCGAGTGGAACAGGATGCGCTGCACGATCTCTGCCGCTGTGGCGAAGTCCTCGAGCGCAAAGCGTTTGCCTCCCGCGTTGCCGGCGCAGATCACGGTCACCACTTTGTGCGTCGCCGCCGCTATCGCCACCGCTTCGAGGTTAGCCAGCGCTCCGCCAAGCACTCGACCGCGCCCGGCCACGGAGCAGAAGGCTCGCGTGCCGTTGGTCGTGAACAGCACCGCTCGCTTACCCGCCACGCGAGCCTCACGGATCTCCAGCGGCGAGTTGCCATAATCGAATCCCGTCGGCGGCAGTCCGTTCACCTCGCCGCAAAGCAACCGGCTCTCCCGCGCCGCGACCTCTCGCGCTCGCGCTTCGCTGTCCGCGACGACAACATCTCGCACACCCGCTTCGAACATCGTCGCGATGTTCGTCGTGGCCCGCAGAACATCCACCACCACGTAGCAGTCGGCGGCCATCTCGACGGCCTCAGCGGGTAACAGGGCGATATCGAGGAAGCGGGTCAAGGCTTAACCAACCGTGTCGGGAGTGTGACCATACAGGTGCTATCCTAGCCTTCGATGGACCCCCACCCCATCGGCGTCTTCGATTCTGGCATCGGCGGTCTCAGCGTTGTCCGCGCCCTTCGCGCCGCTGCCCCCCACGAACAGATCGTCTATTTCGCAGACACGGCCTGGTTTCCGTACGGCCCACGGCCTGAGGCGGAGGTGCGCAAGCGAGCCTTCGCCGTCACCCGCCGCCTCCTCGATGCTGGCGTCAAGCTCATCGTCGTAGCCTGCAACACCGCATCCGCCGCCGCCCTCAAGGACCTGCGGGAAGTCTTCCCGGTGCCCTTCGTGGGCATGGTGCCTGGCCTCAAGCCCGCCGCCCATGCCTCCATGCACGTGGCCGTCCTCGCAACCCCCGGCACGCTCCGAGGTGACCTCTACGCCGACGTAGAGCAAGGTGTCGCGGACGGTACGAAGGTGGAGGATGTCGCTGGCACCGGCCTGGCCGAGCTGGTCGAGCGTGGCAAGGCCGGCACTCCCGAATCCCGTGCTGCTATCCGCCAGGTGCTCGGGCCCGTTGTTGCCGCGGGCGCCGACACGGTCGTGCTCGGCTGCACGCATTACGCATTCCTCACTGCCGACATCCTCGCTGAGTTCCCGGACCTTTCCATCATCGACACCAGCGAAGCCGTGGCCCGCCATGCCATCAACGTGCTCGCCGAACACGGTCTCGAAGCGCCGTTAAGTAGCAAGGGAGGAATCGACCTGATCGTATCTGGAGACCGCGTCCAGTTCCGCAACGCCATGGAGAGCCTTGGATTTGGGTCCGCCCTGAGTGAGGCTGCCTCATGAACTATTTCGAACGCCTTCGGGCTCGCAGCGAGCAGGCTGACACGCTTGTCTGCGTCGGCCTCGATCCTCACTTCGGTCGGATGCCCGTCGAAGAGATCGCCTCTCACAATCGCAAGGTAATCGAGGCGACCGCGCCCTACGCCGCTTGCTTCAAGCCCAACTACGCGTTTTACGAGCAGTACGGCATTGCCGGCCTCCAGGCCCTGCAAGACACCGTGGCCGCCGTCCCCGATGACATTCCGGTTCTCGGCGACGTCAAGCGCGGTGACATCGGCTCAACAGCCGCCGCCTACGCCCGCGCCGCCTTTGAGGTTTGGGGATTCGATGCCGTCACCCTCCACCCCTACATGGGGTTGGAGTCCGTCCGACCCTTCCTCGACTATCCAGAGAAAGGTGTGTACATCGTCTGCCGCACGTCCGCGAACGAAGGCGCGGTCGACCTCCAGGAGTCCATCCTCGATTCCGGGCTCCGGCTCTACGAAGCGGTCGCGGGCATCGTCACAAAATGGTCGCCCCAGATCGGCCTCGTCGTAGGCGCGACCGCCCCCACCGAGATCGCGCGTGTCCGTGCGGTCGCCCCCGATGCTTCCCTTCTCATTCCCGGCGTTGGCGCCCAGGGCGGTGATGCGGATGCGGCCATTCGCGCTGCGGGCTCGAAACCCGGCAGCCTCGTGGTTTCCTCCAGCCGTGGCATCTACTACGCCGCCGATCCGGCTGCCGCCGCCGTCGAACTCCGGGACCAGCTTCGTCGAGCGGCGTCTCCTTCTTGACCATGGAGATTGCGGTCGGCGAAACCTACCGCATGCGCCGCAAACATCCTTGCGGCAGCTTCGAGTTTCGGGTGTACCGCGTCGGCGCTGACATCGGCATCGAGTGTCTCGGCTGTCGGCGCCGCGTCATGCTCGAACGGTTGAAGTTCGAGTCCCGCGTGAAGTCGCTGGTGGCGTCCGCCCAATGACCGAGATCGTGGCGAACGTCGCCCTCCTGCAGCAGCGGCCCTTCCGGATGCTCTCGATCAGCCGCTTTTCCTCCCGCGTGGCGACCAACGCGCTCAACTTCGCGCTTGTCCTCCTCATCGTCCAGGAAACCGGGCGAGCGCTGATGAGCGGATTGCTCGTGCTTGCCCTCGTTATCCCTGCAACGGTCAGCGGCATTGCGGCAGGCGTTGTCGCCGATGTCTTCCCCAAACGCCTCATCATCCTTCTTGCGAATCTGCTCCGCGCGGCCGCCTGCTTCCTCTTTGCCTCCTACGACTCGTCGGTCATCGGCTACTTCGGCATTGCTATCGTGCTCGCGACCTTCACCCAGTTCGCCTCCAGCGCCGAAGGGGCGCTCCTCCCGTCAATCGTCCAGCGCAACGAACTCGCCCGCGCCAATGCCATCGGCCACGCGATCTCCGGCGCCAGCCAGATCGCCGGGTTCGTCATCCTCACCCCGCTTGCCCTGCGCGTCTTCGACAGCCCGGACGTCCTCCTCTACATCTCGGCCGCCCTCTTCGTCATTGCCGGCTTCTACGCGCTCTTCATCGGCCGCCAGGCCCGCCGCGAGAAAGTCGAGTTGGCGGGTGAACTGCGCGATCCGTGGTATGCCGCCGGCTGGCGTGAGATGCACCGCGACCAGCGCGTATTCCAGGCAGCCGTCGAACTAACGGTCATCGGCGCCTCCCTCATCATCCTCGGCGGACTCATCCCCACCTTCATCACTGACGTCCTCAACCTCCCCATCGAAGTCGGGGTCGTCGTCCTTCTGCCCGCCGCGATCGGCATCGTTCTCGGTCTCCAGCTCGCCAACCTCCTTGCCCACCGATTGCCCGTCACCGTCCTCAGCCGGACCGGATACCTCGGGTTCATCGCCTTCCTGGCCCTCCTCACCTTCGTCCGCCAGGAGTCCGAGTTCCTCGGCGGCTACGGCGCCTTCTCGTGGCTCGACTCGGTGAGCATCGGAAGTTTCGACGGTGCGGGTGTCCTCGCTGCTGCGCTCGTCGCCCCTCTCGGCTTCTTCTACGCCCTCGTCGCCGTCGCCGGCCAAACCGTCCTCAACGACCTCGTCCCTCTCGGCATGCAGGGACGCGTCCTTGCGACTCAGGGTGCGATGGCGGCGATTGCGTCCTCGGTGCCAGTGCTTATCGCCGGGGCACTCACCGATGTGGCGGGCGTCACTTTCGTGATGGCCCTGCTTTCCCTGACGATCGCAGTGGTTGCGTACACCACGCTCACGGGGCGCGGCGGAGCCCGCGTCGAGCCTGTCGCTGTCGGCCGCTGACACGCGGTTCGTTGACTGCCTGATCGCGCGACTCCTATCATCGAGTTGAGTTGGGTTCCCGACTCAGGGGGATTCCGTGCGGGAGATGTCCATCGAGAGTGTGCGGTTCAGCCTCGCGAACTATCAGCGCGTGGTCGTTCTCCGCGAAAAAGGTTCCGACCGCTACCTCTGTATCTGGATCGGCGCTGGCGAAGCTGAGGCCATCGCTATCAAGCTCCAGGAAGCCGAAACACCGCGGCCCCTCACCCATGACCTGCTGCGCTCGACGATCGAACGCCTCGGTGGCCGTGTCCTCCATGTCGTCGTCAACGACGTCACGAACGACACCTTCTTCGCCCGCATCGTCCTCGAAGCGAACGGCGAGACAATTGATATTGACTCCCGCTCATCCGACGCCCTTGCCCTCGCCGTGCGTGTCGGCGTCCCCATCTACGCTGAAGAATCCGTGCTCTCGTCTGCCGGCGTCTTCCTCGAAGACAACACCACTGAGGAGGGTGAGCCGGTGACCTCCGAGAAGCCCGCTCCCGTCGATCCCGCGGAGCTCGAACGCCTCGGCGCCTTCAAGGACTTTATCGAGGGCCTTGACCTCGACGATTTCGACCAGCGCAAGACCTAGAAGACGACTCTCCCCAATTCGCTTGCGCAATCTATCACAATCCCCCTATTATGCCCGGGGTTCCGAAGCTAGAGAGCTGAGGAGGCGGCGGTGAAGAGCAGTTGGGTTGCACCCACTGCGTATTTGCTTGGCGCCGGCTGGTTTTTTGCGACCAGCATCATCCTCGGCATCGTCGTCGGCATTTGGGTCGACGGCAAGACTGGACTCGAACCCACGTTCACTTTGGTGGGCATCTTCCTGGGGTTAGCCGTCGCCCTCGTTGGCGGCTTCCGTATGTTGAAGCCTTTCATGGATAGATTCGGTAACGGGACAACGGGAAAAGGCTGATTTGAAGCTCGTCATTACCATCGTCGCTGTCCTTGGCGTTGCCGCATGGCTTGCGCTGGGCCTGTTCATCGCCCAGGGGCCGCAGCCTGAGATTGTGCTGCCCGCGGAAGTCATTACGAAGGTCGGCCCGCTCAACCTCACCAACTCGCTGATCACGGCCTGGATATCCATGGCCTTCATCATCCTTGTCTCCGTCGCCGCTACGCGGTCGATGAAGCTGATGCCCGGCGGCCTTCAGAACTTTGTGGAAGCCGGCGTCGGATTCCTCGTCGATCAGTGTGAAGAAATTGCTGGCGAGCGGAATGGCCGCCAGTTCTTCACCGTCGTCGCGACCATCTTCATCTTCATCATCATTTCCAACTGGATGGCCCTCCTCCCCATCTTCAACTCCATCGGCAAGACCGAGGACGTCGGCCACGAGATCTTCCACCTCATGCAGGAGCAGGAAGATGCCGGCAAGCCTTTCGAGGAAGTTGACACCCACGACGCCTGGGTCATGGAGGACGCCGGCTCAGTCGTCTACACCAAACCGCGCGGCGAGACGTTCGACTTCGAGTTCCGTGCCGGCGAAGAGCCGTCAGCGGCCCTGGACCGCTACATCGTCGCCCTCGCCGAGCAGTTCACCGACTTCGAGGCCGATGACGCCGAGAACCCCGGCGCGGCGACCGTTTCTGCCGCTGCTGCCGCCCTTGAGGCCGATGACACTGCTCCAATCCTCCTGACCGACCCGGCACTCGTCGAAGGCGAGGGCGAACCACACGCCGTCGAGAGCGCCACCACGGACCTCGCGGTCTACGGGATAGAATTCCCTGACCAGAAGCTGGCGATCGTCGTTCCCTTCCTCCGGAGCGCCTTCAGCGATATCAACAACACCCTGGCAATCGCCATCATCGCCTTCATCATGATCGAGTTCTGGGGCATCCAGCGGCTCGGCATTGGCTACCTTGGCAAGTTCTTCGTGAACCCCATCAAGTCCCCCATCGGGACCTTCGTGGGTATCCTTGAATTGCTTTCCGAGTTCATCCGCATCATCAGTTTCGCCTTTCGTCTTCTCGGCAACATCTTCGCTGGCGAAGTGCTGATCCTGATGCTCACCTTCCTCATGCCCTTCCTGTTCGTGGACGTCATCTACGGACTCGAAATCTTCGTCGGCTTTATTCAGGCCGCCGTCTTCGCCCTGCTGACCCTCGTCTTCGGCGTCATGGCCGTGGAACACCACGACGATGACGAACACCACGATGCGGAGGATGGATCCTCCGCCCACCACGGCGAGGATGCCGCGGCTGACGCTCACTATCACTCGGGTGCTGCACAGACGTCCTGACCGGACGCCTGTTTAGACAACAAACTCGCGCATTCAACTGGCGCAACGGAGGCAACTCAACACATGGACTTTTCCCCTATCCTGCTCCTGCTGCCCTTCCTCCAACAGGTCACGCAGGGAGCGTTCAATGAACCCGCTGTCGGCAAGGCGATCGGCGCCGGGCTCGCAATGGGCCTCGGCGGCATCGGCGCCGGTATCGGCATCGGCATGCTGGTCGCCAAGGCGATGGAAGCCCTCGGCCGCAACCCGGAGGCCCGTGCCGCCATCCAGACCAACATGATTCTTGGTGTGGCGTTCGCCGAAGCCATCGGCATTTACGCCCTCCTCACCGCCCTCATCATCGCCTTCGTCATCTAGCCGGAATCGAGGTCACCCTATGGGTGCAGCAGTCGAGGCCCTCGGGCTCAACATCCCCCAGCTGATCGCGCAGGTGGCGAACTTCATCGTCCTCCTCGTGATTCTCCGCTTCACGCTCTACAAGCCCATCCTTGGGATGCTCGATGAGCGCAAGCGCCGGATCTCCGAGGGACTGAACGCCGCCGAGACCGCTCGAGAAGAAGCCGCCATGGCGCAGGCGAACATCCAGCAGCAGCTGGACGCCGCCCGCCGCGACGGCCAGGAACTCGTTGCAAACGCCCAGCAGGTCGCCAACCGCATTCAGGCGGAAGCGCATGAGCAGTCCCAGCGGGATCGCCAGGCCGCCGCCGAACGTGCGCGGGTGGAGATTCAGCAGGAGCGTGATCGCGCAATCGCCGAGCTTCGCTCTGAATTCGCTGACCTCACCGTCAGGGCGGCCGGCAGGGTCATCGGCGAGTCACTCGACGCCGATAGCCACCGGCGAATCATCGAAGAGACGCTCGCAGAGTCTCAGTTCAGCGGGAACTAGGAGCACATGGCAGGCGAAGAAGCAGCCAACAGGTACGCGCAGGCGGTCTTTGCGATCGCGTTGCAGAACGGCACCGTCGACCGGTGGCGGTCAGACCTCAACGACATCGCCGCCATCCTGGTGGAGTCGGATCTTGCTGCTCTCCTCGCCGACGATCGTGTGACCGCCGCTCGCCGATACGAGATCATCGATTCGGTGCTCGATGTGCCGCCCGTGGCCCGGAACCTTGCCAAGCTCCTCGTTCAGAAAGGGCGCTCCAGTGCCGCCCGCGGCGTGGCCGAGGCCTTCGACGCCATCGCCGATGCCTATGCCAGGATCGCGAAAGCGGAGATTACGACTGCGGTGCCCATTGACGACAACCAGCGCCTGGCGATCGAAAAGCAGCTCTCAGAGCGGCTCCAAAAAACAGTGACGGCGACAACGGCCGTGGACCCTTCACTCGTCGGCGGAACCATCATCCGCGTTGGCGACCAGCTCATCGATGGGAGCGTGGCTACCCGCCTTCGCCTCCTTCGTCGTGAGCTCACGGCGTAGCCACCTAAGAACCAAGGACATAACGCAATGGCAGTTCGAGCAGAAGAAATCGCCTCCATCCTTCGTCAGCAGATAGAAGGCTTCGGCACCTCCGTCGTCTCAACCGACGTCGGCACCGTTATCGATGCCGGCGACGGTGTGTGTCGCATTCATGGCCTCTCCGGGGCCGGCCTTTCCGAGCTCCTCGAGTTCCCGAACGGCTCCATGGGCATCGCCATGAACCTCGAGGAAGAGTCGGTTGCGGCCGTCATCCTCGGCGAGTACATCGACATCAAGGAAGGTGACCAGGTCCGCGCAACCGGCCGCATCATCGAAGTACCGGTCGGCGACGAACTCATCGGCCGCGTTATCGACCCTCTTGGCAACCCGCTCGATGGCCGTGGCCCGATCAACACCACGCGCGTCCGCCCGGTGGAGCGTATCGCCCCGGGCGTGACCCTTCGAAAGGGTGTCGACACGCCCGTCCAGACGGGCATCAAGGGCATCGACGCCATGATCCCCATTGGCCGCGGCCAGCGCGAGCTGATCATTGGTGACCGCTCCACCGGCAAGAGCGCCATCGCCCTCGATACGATCATCAACCAGAAAGGTGGCGACCTTACCTGCATCTACGTCGCCATCGGTCAGAAGGCCGGGAAGGTTGCCCAGGTGGTCGCCCTCCTCGAAGAGCACGGCGCGATGGAGCACACCGTCGTCGTCGCCGCGAACGCCTCCGAGTCGGCGGCCCTCCAGTACATCGCTCCCTACGCCGGCTGCGCCATCGGCGAGGAAATCATGGAGAGTGGCCGCGACGCGCTCATCATCTATGACGACCTCAGCAAGCACGCCTGGGCTTACCGGGAGTTGTCGCTCCTGCTCCGCCGCCCGCCGGGCCGCGAAGCGTATCCGGGCGATGTCTTCTACCTCCACAGCCGCCTTCTCGAGCGTGCCGCGAAGCTGGAAACGGGCGGTTCACTCACTGCGCTGCCCATCATCGAAACGCAGGCGAACGACGTGTCGGCCTACATCCCGACCAACGTCATTTCGATTACCGACGGCCAGCTCTTCCTCGAGTCCGACCTCTTCAACTCCGGCATCCGCCCGGCCATCAACGTCGGCCTTTCCGTGAGTCGCGTGGGGTCAGCTGCCCAGACGAAGATCATGAAGTCCGTTTCCAGCGGCCTGAAGGGCGAGCACGCCCAGTTCCGCGAACTCCAGGCCTTCGCCCAGTTTGGCACCAGCGACCTCGATGCCAGTACCCGCCGCCAGCTCGAACGCGGCCTCCGCGTGAACGAAGTCCTCAAGCAGGGCCAGTTCCAGCCGCTCGACCTCGCCGAGGAGACGCTCACCATCCTCGCCCTCAAAGAGGGCTTTATGGACGACGTCCCCGTCGACAAAGTTGGCGCGTTCGAAGCCGGGCTTCGCAGTTATCTCGCGAGCAACCATCCCGAGCTTCGCGACAGGATCGAGTCGGAGCGAGTGCTCAGCGACGAAATCGCCGAGTCCATCCGTTCCGCTATCAAGACATTCAAGGACACGGTTCCCTACTAGGCCGCCGGTCGACCAGGGGTAACGCATGGCAACACTTCGACAGCTCAAGCGACGGATCACCAGCGTCCGCAACACGGCAAAGATCACCAACGCTCTCCAGTTGGTGGCAGCGTCGAAGATGCGTCGTGCCCAGGATCGTGCCCTCCAGGCCCGTCCCTATGCCGAGCAGCTTCAGCGCGTACTCGCCGGTCTCGCGGCCGCAAGCACCGACGATGAAGAGACATCACATCCCCTGCTCACCCAGCGGCCCGTCGAGAACGTCGGCATCCTCCACATCACCCCCGACCGCGGTCTGTGCGGTGCCCTCAATGGCAACCTGAACCGGGCTGCAGGTTCCTGGGTCGCTTCCCAGGAACATCCCGTCACCATGGTCTCGGTGGGCAAGAAGGGCCGTGACTTCTTCGCCCGCGCCCGAACCAACATGAGTGCTGAGTTCATCGAACTCGGCGACTACCCGCGTCCCGCCGACACCACGCCCATCGCCCGCGTCGTTACCCAGGATTTCATCAGCGGCGCGGTGGACGAGGTCTACATCAGCTACCCGCGCTTCATCAATACGGCAAGCCAGGTGCCCACGGTCGTCCGTCTTCTGCCCATCGATACACCCACCGCCGACGATGGCGGTGACGCCATGGCTGGAGACTACCTCTTCGAGCCGTCGGCCCAGGCCGTTTTCGAACGGCTGCTCCCTCGCTACGTCGACATGATCATCTACCAGGCCGTGCTCGAGAACAGCGCAAGCTTCCAGGCTGCCCAGATGGTCGCGATGAAGAACGCCACCGACAACGCCTCCGAGATCGAGGAGGAACTCACCCTCACCTACAACAAGGCCCGCCAGGAGCAGATCACCACCGAACTGCTCGACATCATTGGCGGCGCTGCCGCATTGGAGGCCTAGGCTGGCTCGCTTCGCAGCTGTGGTGTTCGACATGGACGGCGTGCTCGTCGACGGCGAGCCGCTGCATTTCCGTGCCGTCAACCAGCTCCTCGGTGAGGAGGGCAAGTCCATCTCGCTCGAGGCCTACAAGCCCTATATGGGGACCAAGGCCGGCTGGCGCGACATGGCCGCCGATATCGGCCTCAGGCTGCCGGCCGATTCCTACACCGGCCGTTACGACGACCTCATTCTCGAGCAGTACCGAACAGCCTCCGTCGCCCTCCCCGGCGCCCTTGACCTTGTTCGCGGGCTTCAGCGAACAGGCATCCCCATTGCCGTCTGCTCGTCCTCGCGACGTAATTGGGTCGAAACCTGCCTCCAGAAGCTGGGCATCTTCGATGCCTTCGCCGTTATCGTTACCGGCGGCGACGTCGAGAACGGCAAGCCTGCCCCCGACATCTATCTCCTCTCGGCCGAGCGCCTCGGTCTCGACCCCGCTGTCTGCCTCGCTATCGAGGACGCTCCTGCGGGTATCGAGTCTGCATCCGCCGCCGGCATGACAGTCTGGGCCGTCCGCACGGAATACACCGAAGGCCTCGCCCTTCCCGCAAACGATCGCGAGCTCGATTCACTCGAAGAAATCAGCATCGAAGACATCGCGGGAGTGGCGGCGTGAGCGCCAGCAACCGCATCATCAATCTGAGCAACACCATTGGAGGTGGCACCCAGTGACCAGCGTCGTCGCATCAACAGAAGGCAAAGTCGTCCAGATCATCGGAACGGTGATCGACGTCGAGTTCCCGCCCCACGCACTCCCGGCGATCAACAACGCCGTCAACATCGAAACGGAAAGCGGCGCCGTCCTCGTCACCGAAGTGCAACAGCACCTTGGCAACAACTGGGTCCGCTGCCTCGCCATGGATAGCACCGACGGCCTCCGCCGCGGCGCCAGGGCGACCGACACCGGCGAGGCCATCGCCGTCCCCGTGGGCGAGAGCGCACTCGGACGGATGTTCAACGTACTTGGTAAGCCGATCGACAACCTGCCCGCCCCTGAAGGCGCACCTCTCTGGCCCATCCATCGCGCTCCTCCGAAGTTCGATGAACTGGAAACGACACCCTCCATCCTCGAGACGGGCATCAAGGTCATCGACCTCATCGCCCCTCTCGTCCGCGGCGGTAAGGTCGGGCTCTATGGCGGCGCCGGTGTCGGCAAGACAGTCGTCATCCAGGAGCTGATTTCCAACATCGCCCGCGAACACGGCGGCTACTCCGTCTTTGCCGGCGTGGGCGAGCGATCCCGCGAAGGCAACGACCTCTGGCACGAAATGCGCGATTCGGGCGTGCTCCCCAAGATGGCCATGGTCTTTGGCCAGATGAATGAGCCTCCCGGCGTACGCCTCCGCGTGGCCCTCACCGGTCTCACCATGGCCGAGTACTTCCGCGACGAAGAAGGCCGCGACGTCCTCTTCTTCGTCGACAACATTTACCGCTACACGCTCGCCGGCATGGAGGTGTCCGCGCTTCTTGGCCGCATGCCGAGCGCCGTGGGTTACCAGCCAACGCTGGCTACCGAGATGGGCGACCTCGAGGAGCGGATCACCTCCACCACCAAGGGTTCGATCACCAGCTTCCAGGCCATCTACGTTCCCGCCGACGACTACACCGACCCGGGCGTCGCTACGACGTTCGGCCACCTCGACGCTGTCGTTGCCCTCGAGCGCTCTCTCGCTGAGCAGGCCCTCTTCCCTGCCATGGACCCGCTGGCCTCCTTCAGCCGCGCCCTTGAGCCCCGCATCGTCGGTGAGGAGCACTACAGCGTCGCTCGCGGCGTTCAGGGCGTCCTTCAGCGCTACAAGGACCTCCAGGACATCATCGCCATCCTCGGCATCGACGAACTCAGTGACGAAGACAAGCTCACAGTGGCCCGCGCTCGCAAGATTCAGCGCTTCCTTACTCAGCCGATGTTCGTCGCCGAACAGTTCACCGGCACCCCTGGCAAGTACGTTTCAGTCCGTGAAACTATCCGTGGGTTCCAGGAGATTCTCGACGGTAAGCACGATGGTCTGCCTGAACAGGCCTTCTACATGCAGGGCACGATCGATGATGCCGTCGAGCGCGCCCGCCAGCTCAACGAGGCTTAATCGATGCCCCTGACGGTCGAGATCGTCACGGCCGAACGCGTGGTCCGCGTCGAAGAGGACGTGGAGGCCCTCATCGTGCCCGGCTCCGAGGGTCAGCTCACCATCCTTCCCCGCCACGCGGCGCTCATGACCACCCTCGATTTCGGTGAGATGGTCTTCCGGCGGCCCGCCGGAGACGAGTACTTCGCCATCGGTGGCGGTTTCCTGGAGGTGCGCGCCGACCACGTGTCCGTCCTCGCCGACGCCGCCGAACATGCAGAGGAGATCGACACCGAGCGCGCCGAAAGCGCCCGTCAGCGCGCCGAACAGAGGCTCCGCGAGGCCACTGTCCGCGACAGTGCTATCGACCTTGCGCGCGCCCAGGCGGCGCTCCAGCGGTCGCTGCTTCGGCTCAGCGTCGCCCAGAGGCGGCGTCGGGCCAGTGCTCCCCGTCCCGGCGGCTAGGTCGCCGCGCGGCATTGCGCCCGACCGCTGCATGTAGCCGTATCTATCGGCACACCCTATTCTGGCCACACGAATGACGGTACGGACCCGTGGCGCTCGCTATGCCGTACGGGGTGGTAACGCCCTGCGCGGAAGCGTGCGGATCGCCGGCGCCAAGAACCACGTGCTTGCCGCTATGTGCGCCTCGCTCCTCACCGACGATGACCTCGTCCTCGAAAACGTCCCCGGCATCTCCGATGTCGATTCCCTCGCTGAACTCCTCGTCTCGGTTGGCGCCAGTGTCGAGTTCCGCCCCGATGGGAAGCTGCTCCTCAGCGGTCGCGGCGTAAACGTCTTCGAGGCCCCCAGCGAGCTGATCACCGAGAACCGCGCCTCGTTCCAGGTCATGGGGCCGCTCCTCGCCCGGCACGGCTATGCCGCCTCCGCTCCTCCCGGCGGTGACGTCATCGGCCAGCGTCCAATCGACGTTCACCTCGCCGGCTTCGAGGCTATGGGCGCGACGGTCAAGCGTGACGGCGAGCGCTACGTGGCTCGTGTCCCGACTGGCGGCCGCCTCCTCGGCTCACGCCTCTTCATGGACTATCCCTCGGTCAGCGGTACCCAGAACGTGATGATGGCGGCAACCCTTGCCCGCGGCCGCAGCACCATCATCAATGCCGCCACCGAGCCAGAGGTCCAGAACCTCGCTCACGTCCTCAACGCCATGGGTGCCAGCATCTCCGGTATCGGCACCCAGTTGCTCACCATCGATGGCGTTGACAGCCTTCACGGCGCCACCTGCCGGATCATGCCCGACCGTATCGAGGCCGGTACCTTTGCCATCGCCGCCGCCATGACCCGGGGCGATGTCTACCTCGAAGACACCCCCACCGATGTCATGGATGCGCTCATCGCCAAGCTCCGCGCGGTCGGCGCCTCCGTCGAGACCACGCCATCGACGATGCGTGTGCAAGGCCCGGAGAACCTCCGTGCCATCAGCTTCCAGGCCCTCCCCTATCCCGGCCTCGCAACCGACCTCCATGCGCCCATGGCTTCTCTCCTGACGCAGGCTGCAGGCGTTTCCATCATTCACGAACGCGTCTTCGACAACCGCATGCTCTACGTGAGCGAGCTCCGCAAGATGGGCGCCGAGATCGTCAGTACCGGTTCCTCAGCCATCGTCAGTGGCCCGACGCCTCTCCATGGCACCCACGTTCGCGCCCTCGATGTCCGGGCCGGCGCGGCTGTCGTTCTCGCCGCCCTCTGCGCCAACGGCCAGACCGTCGTCGACGACGTCTACCACCTCGATCGCGGCTACGACTCCCTTGCCACGAAGCTCGGCGGCCTCGGTGCCGATATCGAGCGGGACTGATGTTCGAATTTCTCGCCGGAAGAAAAGTCGGCATCGACCTCGGGACTGCGAACATCCTCGTCTACGTCAAGGGCCAGGGTATCGTCGTCAACGAGCCTTCCGTGGTCGCCCGCCACAACCGCGATAACACCATCGTTGCCGTCGGCGAAGAGGCCCGCGCCATGCAGGGCCGCACTCCCGGCTCCATCAGCGTCATCCGTCCGATGCGTGATGGCGTCATTGCCGACTACCTCACCACCGAGGCCATGCTCCGCTACTTCATCGGCCTTATCACCGGTCGCTTCAACCTCATTCGCCCCGAGGTCATGGTCACCGTCCCTGCGGGCGTCACCAGCGTTGAGCAACGTGCCGTCCGTGACGCCGCCGAACAGGCTGGTGCCCGTCGCCCGGCGCATCTCGTCCCCGAACCGCTCGCCGCGGCCATTGGCGCCCGCATCCCAATCGGCACCGCTCGCGGAAATATGGTCGTGAACATTGGCGGTGGCCGCACCGAGGCCGCCGTCATCTCCCTCTACGGCATCGTTGTCAGCGAATCCGTCCGCATGGCCGGCGATCGTCTCGACGAGGCGATTGTCGCCTACGTGAGAAGGCGACATAACCTGATCATCGGTGAACGCACCGCCGAGGAAATCAAGATCGCTATTGGCAGCGCCCTTCCCGTCGACGAGGAACTGAAGACCCAGGTGCGAGGGCGCGACCAGCTCTCGGGTCTACCGAAGACCATCACGCTCGACAGCATTGAGATCGCCCAGTCGATCCAGGATGCTCTCGGGACTATCGTCCAGACCGTCCGCGCCGTTCTCGAGCAGACGCCACCCGAGTTGGCCGCCGACGTCATCGACCGCGGCATTGTCCTCACCGGCGGCGGTGCCCTCCTCCGTCACATGGACGAACTCCTCACGCAGGAAACCGGCGTTCCCTGCTACGTCGCCGACAATCCACTCGAAGCCGTGGCCATCGGCGCCGGCATCGCCCTCGACCACATCGAAGTCATTACCCGCAGCCTGCCGACCGAAGAAGAGAACCTCATCGGCCTCTTCCCCCAGCCCGACCGCTAAAGGGCACCGCGGCAAGGCCGCGCCCGCACGGAGCCGTTCGGATGCTCCAGTTTCCTACCCGGACGCCGCCCGCCCGCCCAACGCCGGAGCCTGCACGATCGGCCCTTCGCTGGCGAGCGTCACGCCCGCCTTTTGCTTCAGGTAGAACGTCATGCTCTGCATTTCCAGCACCGGGTCGATGTGCCGAATGGTCACGCTCGGCGGCACGGTCGCCGTCGTCGGAGCGTAATTCAAAATCGCCCTCACGCCGGCACCGACAAGTTGGTCGGTAACCGCCTGTGCCGCGCTCGCCGGCACAGCAACAACACCGATGTCCACGTGTGCGGTCTCCAGGAACGTTCCGAGCTCCCCGGAATCCCGGACCGGCACCTCGCCGACACAGGTCCCGATTTTCTTTGGGTCCGAGTCGAACGCCGCCAGGATGTCGAAGCCCTGTGGTCCGAACCCACCGTACTCCACGATCGCCTGGCCGAGCCGCCCGATGCCGACGACGCACACCTTCCAGCGCCGGTCGAGCCCAAGGATCTCCCGCAGCTTCCCGAGCAGACCCGGCACGTTGTACCCGCGCCCCTGCTTGCCGAAGCGTCCGAAGTAGCTGAGGTCCTTGCGAATCTGCGCTGGCGTCACGTCGAGTGCCTCGCCCAGCGCCTGCGAACTGACCACCGTTTCGCCCGCGGCGTCGAGCGTCGCCAGTGCCCGCGCGTATACCGGCAGCCGGTTGATGACGACCTCAGGGATTTCCAGGGACATGGGCGAAGCCGTTTGTGAAATTTGTAACGTTCGCGAAACTATACGTCCCGCCGATATTCAGGGTCAACGCTATTTGCGTAGCAAATAACCGCCTTCAATACAGACACGACATGCTCGTCATCGTCATTGTCGACCGTTCTCGGGTCGAGGATGACCCGATCGCCCTCGATTCTTGCGATCACCGCGGGGTCGGCTTCTCGTAATCCCCGTGTGACCGCAGTCGGGTGGCCGACCGCGAATTCCGCGACCGGCGTGGCCACCCCCTCCCCCGGGATGGATCCGCCCCCAACCACCGATTGTGCCTCGCCAACGGTGCCGGACTCGTCGGCGGCAGCGTACGTCGCAGCCCGCGCCGCCAGCGAGTTTCGACTCGCCGAGAGCATCCGCCAGACCGGGATATCCCCTCCCGCCGTGCCCCTGGCATAGGCCGCCAGCGTGGCGTTCAGCGCGGCGATCGTGAGCTTGTCGACCCGCAGGGCGCGAGCCAGCGGGTGGCGTCGTAGCGCCTCCACCAAATCGCCACGGCCAACAATGATTCCTGCCTGGGGGCCGCCCAGGAGTTTGTCGCCGCTGAAGAGCACGAGATCGGCGCCTGCCGCCACGCTCTCCTGAACTGTCGGCTCATGCATCATCCCGAACTGTTCCGTCGCGAGCAGGCAGCCACTGCCGAGATCGTCGATGAGCAGCGCGCCACCCGCAGTTGCAACCGCGCGCAGTTCCCCGAGCCCGGGAGATGTCGTGAACCCCACCACTCGGAAGTTCGAAGTGTGCACGCGCAGAATCGCCGCGGCGTTCTCTGTCAGCGCCGCTGAATAATCTCGTCCGTAGGTGCGGTTTGTCGTCCCGACCTCCACCAGGGTCGCGCCCGACTGTCGGAGCACATCTGGGATCCGGAAGCCTCCACCGATCTCCACCGCCTGCCCGCGCGATACGATGACCTCCCGCCCCTGCGCGAACACCTGGAGCACCATGAACAGCGCGGCGGCGTTGTTGTTCACCACGATCCCGTCCTCGGCTCCAGTCGTTCGGCGGAGCAGGTCCCGCACATGGTCGTGCCGGCTGCCGCGCTCCCCTGCCTCCACGTCGTATTCAAGGTTGCTGTAGCCGGTCGCCACATCACGCATGGCCGCCATCGCAGCCTCACTCAGCGGCGCCCGCCCCAGGTTTGTCTGCAAAATCACGCCGGTGGCGTTGATCACGCGGCGAAGAGATGGTCGAGCGAACATCGCCAACCGCCCCAGCAGGGTCTCCCCGAGTTCCGTCGGTGAGGAGGCCTCGTGCCCGGCCAGTACACGTGCCCGCTCCGCGGCGATGACCTCGCGTGCCACCTCGACCGTGGTGCCGTGCCCGGCCGACGTGATCGCTTCCAGATCGGCGCTGGTGGCCACTCGCACCAGTTCGTCCACCGAGGGCAGACCCCGCAGCGCACCATCGCTCATTGGCCGATCCTACCGCCCCATTCGATTGAACGGTCGAATAACTGCATGTTGCCTTCCCCATTTGACCCCGCAACAGATCGCCCACACGATCAGATCCAACCTGCCCGGAGTCTCGTTATGGTGAATCTTCGCATTCCTGGTCCTACCCCTGTCCCGCCCGAGGTGCTGGCCGCCTCTAGCGCGCCAATGATGAACCATCGGGGGCCGGAGTTCGCGAAGATCCTTCGCAACGTCACCGATGGCCTCAACTGGGTTTACGGGACCGACACCGATGTCCTCTCGATCACGACCTCCGGCACAGGCGGCCTCGAAGCTGCCGTGGTCAACACCCTCAGCCCCGGCGACAGGGTGCTCTCGGTCTCCATCGGTTCCTTCGGTGACCGCTTCGGCCAGATTGCCGAAGCCTATGGCGCCGAAGTCGAGCGCTACACCCTGGAATGGGGCGAAGCCGCCGACCCCGCCGAGATCGGCCGCCGCCTCGATGCCGACGCATCGCTCAAGGCTGTCCTTGTCACCCACAACGAGACTTCCACCGGCGTGACCAACAACCTCGAAGCGATCGCGAAGGAGATTCGTGCCCGCGACCGCCTCATCCTCGTCGATGGCGTCAGCAGCATCAGCTCCATTCCCTGCCCGGTAATGCGCTGGGACCTCGATGCCGTCGTCAGCGGCTCCCAGAAGGGGTGGATGGCCCAGCCGGGCCTCGCCTTCCTCTGGCTCTCCGAACGCGGCTGGGCGGCCAACGCCGAGGCAAAGATGCCCCGCTTCTATTTCGATGCAGCGAAGACCCGCGACTCCATCGCCAAGGGCGAAAACCCCTGGACGCCCGCAATGGGCGTTTACTTCGCGATGGACAAGGCCTTCGAGATCATGCGCGCCGAAGGCCTCGAAGGCATCTACACCCGCCACGAGGCTATCGCCGGCTACACCCGTGAACGTGTGAAGTCGCTCGGCATGAAGCTTGTCGCCGTCGACCCCGCTCGCGCTTCCAATACGGTGACCGCCGTCTGGTGGCCGGAAGGCGTCGATGGCAGCGCCATCAGCAAGCGCGCCCGCGAGGAATTCGGTGTCGTCCTTGGCGGTGGCCAGGGCAAGCTCCGCGGCAAGATCTTCCGTGTCGGCCATATGGGCTACGTCTCCAAGGAGGACGTTGTCAGCGCCCTCGATGTCGTCGAGAAGCTGCTGAACGAAGCGAAAGTCTCCTAGAGATGCCCGACGCTCGCCCACGCATCCTCGTCGCCGATAGCATCGCGAAGGAAGGGGTCGCGCGCCTTGGCGAGGTTGGCGATGTCGACGTCAAGACCGGCCTCTCCCCGGAGGACCTGAAGGCGACCGTCGGCCCCTACCATTCGATCGTCGTCCGCAGCGCCAGCCGCATCACCCGCGAGATCATCGAGGCTGCCCCGAACCTGCAGGTCGTTGGCCGCGCCGGCGTCGGCGTCGACAACATCGACCTCGATGCTGCCACGGAACGCGGCGTCATCGTCGTCAACGCGCCCCAGGGCAATACCATCGCCGCCGCCGAGCACACCATCGCCCTGCTCATGGCGATGGCCCGCCACATCCCAACAGCCGCAGCGTCCATGCAAGCCGGTGAGTGGGCTCGCTCCAAGTTCCTCGGCGTCGAAATCCGTGGCAAGACACTCGGCGTCGTCGGTCTCGGCAATGTTGGCGCTGAAGTCGCTCGCCGTGCCGTCGGCCTCGAGATGCATGTCCTGGGCTACGACCCCTTCGTCCCCGAAGAGCGCGCCACGGCGCTTGGCGTCGAACGCGCCGAACTCGACCGCATCTACCGCGAGTCCGACTTCATCACCGTCCACGTGCCGCTCACGGCGGCGAACAAGGGCCTTATCGGCGCCAACGAGATCGCGATCATGAAGCCGGGCGTCCGCCTCATCAATGTGGCCCGAGGAGGCGTCATCGACGAGGCCGACCTCGCGAAGGCTCTCGCCGATGGGACGGTTGGTGCTGCCGCCGTCGATGTCTTCACCGAAGAGCCGCCCGCGGCCGACAACCCGCTGCTCAAGGCACCAAACATCCTCCTCACGCCGCACCTCGGCGCCTCCACGGCCGAGGCCCAGGAGCGCGCCGCCCTCGATGTCGCCGACCAGATTGTCGACGTCCTCTCAGGCCGCCTCGCCCGTTACGCGGTGAATGCGCCGCTGCTCCCGCCAGAGACAATGCGGGTCATCGGCCCCTTCATGAAGGTTGCCGAAGCGATCGGTTCCATCGCCACCCAGCTCGTCACGGGAAACTTGACCTCCGTCCAGATCGACTACTACGGCGACATTGCCGAGCACGATGTATCGCCGTTACGGGCCTCGGTCATCAAAGGGCTCATGGCGCCCATCAGCGACGAGAACGTCAATCTTGTCAACGCCGGGCACGTGGCCCAGGGCCGTGGCTGGCACATCGACGAGCGCCTCCGCGACTCCCACGATGTCTTCCAGAACCTCATCCACGTCCGGCTCGGCACCTCTGAATCCGAGGTAAGCGTCGGTGGATCCATTCACCACGCCGGCGAACCGAACATCGTCATCCTCAATGGCATGGATGTGGACATCGTCCCGAAGCCGGGAACCTTCCTCCTCATCTGCGACAACGACGACCGTCCCGGCATGATCGGTCGCCTCGGCACCCTTCTCGGCAGCCACGACATCAACATTAGTTCGATGCAGGTAGGGCGCACCGAGAAGCGGGGACGTGCCGTCATGATCGTCGGCCTCGACGAATCCCCCGAAGAACAGCAGCAAGCCGAGATCGCCGCCATCGACGGCATCTACAACGTCAGGATCGTCCGCCTCTAGGGGATGGTTTCCTGGATCCCCGGCGCGATGTTGTCGGCCCGGCCGGCAACTAATCGTCTCTCTTCCACTTTTCGGAAGATCCTTGTCAGGAACGCTGCGACCTGGGTGTTGTATGCCAAACTTAGCGCGATGCTCCAAAAGAGCGACGTCCCGGTGATGTACGGAATGCCAGCGGCGAGGAAGACGGCAGTAGCGAACCGCCTGATGTTGTCTGGCTGACGCCACGGGGGATTTCGAGCCGCTCGGAAGAGCAGAAATGTGGCGACCACATAGCCGGGGAGGTCCACGAGCTTTGAGGCGAAGTCGCCAAGATTGTCGTTTCCGTCCAGCAAACCGAATCCGATGGCTAGGGCAGCGAGCGCGATGAGCCCCCACACCAGAACCTGTTTCGAACGGCTAAGTTGTGGCTCCAACGGCTGAACCTCACGGATACAGCGGGTTGAACACCATCCCTGTCCCCATCTTCGGGTGGAAGAAGGTCGACTTCTGCGGCATCCGCTCGCCCTTGTCTGAAAGATCGACCACTTCCCGGATCCCCACAGCCTGGATGAGGAAGACGCAGGCGCCCTGCTCCGCTCTCTGCAGCGCCTCTCCCACGTCGTGGACGAACTCCACCGCACCGGCGCGCAGGTCGTCGTCTGTCATCCCCCACAGCGGGTTGAGAATCGCCAGGCGGGCAAGGTTCGGCGCCACCGCCGCCCATTCGGCGCTGTGCCCCGGCGGCGCTATCGTCCCCAGGTCGACATCGCCACGCTTTCGAAGCAGGTGCGCCTTCCCCGGCTCCAACCCCAACGTCACCACAACACTCTCGTCGCCCGCGAGCTTCGCTTCCGCGGCATCCGCGAACCCGGGCTCGCCCGGCTGCTTCTCGAACTCGGAGACCTCGAAATACGCGGCCAACCGTTCCTGCCAGTCGTTCGGTGCCGTCCGTGCCACCACCCGGTAGATCGGCCGGATGATCAGTCCCGCATCCGCGGCCGGCACGACATCGGTCATCACGTAGCGTGCCGGGTGGTCGGGCGCCAGCGTGCCTTCTTGCTCTGTGAGCCACTCGCGGTATGCCTGCGCCGTCTCATACCGGTGGTGGCCGTCTGCCAGGTAGAAGCTCTCGGCGAACAGGGGCGCCAGCCGGCGCATCTCCAGCGGGCCCGCCTCCACCGCCCAGAGCCGGTGTCCATCGCCGTCCAGGCTCGTCCCGCTCGCCACCGGCTCGCTCGCTGCCACGGTGTCCGCCATGAATTGCTGAAGCTGCCCCGCCCGGTCGCGCGCGATCATGAAGATCGGGCTGAACTGCGTCCGCGTCGCCTTCAGCAGGGCCAGCCGGTCGGCCTTCGGTCCCGACATCGTGTATTCGTGCGGCTTCACGGCGCCCTCTTCCCACGGCTGCACTTCCACACCCGCAAGCAGGGCCCGCCGCGTGTGCGAGCTGCCCTTGTACGTAAAGTCCTGCTCGTAGACGTAGAGCATCGATTGCTCATCGCGGGCAACGATGCCGCCATCGATCCAGCCCTGAAACAACCCCGCCACGCCCGCATATCCGTCGTCCGCACCGGCAGCGAGCTCCACATGCACGGCGTTGTGCGGGTTCGCCTGCTGGAGTGCCGTTTGCTGGGCAGGTGAGATGACGTCGTAGGGAGGAGCGAGGAGGCTGCCGAATTCGCCGGCCTTTGAGGTGTACCGGAGGCCCCGGAGCGGTAGAATCTGGGCCACTAGATGGCGTACTCCGCTATCGCGGCGCATTGGCGTCGACTCATCCCCACTTCTCGTCATTGTGATGTCTCCATGCCGCGATACTGTGTGTTTTGCAATATTGTAGCGGGCAACGAACCCGCCAACGTCATCTACGAAGACGACGAATACATCGTTATCCAGAACGTCCTTCGCTGGGTCCCCGTCATGTTGCTTGCGATGACGAAGGAACATAAGACGCAGGCCGAACTCTGGTCCGAACACATCGGCAATGTCGGCCGCATTGCCGCGGAAATTGGTCCTCAGTACAGCCCCGGCGGTTTTCGCCTGCTCTCGAACTTTGGCTACGACGCCATGCAGAGCCAGGACCACGGCCATCTCCACATCGTCGGTGGCACACACCTCGGCCCCTACGCCTAGGAGCCGGCTAGCGCGGCTCGTTGCTTCTCGAAGAGCTCGATAATCCCGCCGCGCGCGAGGTCCATGAGCTCGTCCATCTCGGCCCGCGTGTACGGCTTTCCCTCAGCCGTCCCTTGCACTTCCACGAAGGCATCGTCGCCGGTCATCACCACGTTGAAATCGACCCCGGCCGTCGAGTCCTCCTCGTAGCACAGGTCCAGGTATGGCTGTTCCTTCACCAGTCCCACGGACACCGCCGCCACTTGCGACTGCAACACCGAGGGCGAGATCTTGTCCGCCGCAATGAGCTTGTTCAACGCGATCGCTAAGGCGACGTAACCACCGGTGATCGATGCGGTCCGGGTTCCCCCGTCCGCCTGCAGCACATCGCAGTCGATCGTCACCGTTCGTTGCCCCAGCAACTCGAGGTTCACCACGCCCCGCATGCTCCGGCCCACCAGCCTGCTGATCTCCTGCGTCCGTCCACCGGGCCGGCCACGCTCTACTTCGCGCTGCGACCTTGTGTGCGTCGCACGCGGCAGCATCGAATACTCGGCCGTCACCCATCCGCTGTCCTTGCCGCGGAGCCAGCCGGGTTGACGCTCTTCCACGCTCGCCGCGCACATCACCCACGTCTTGCCGAACCGGATAGTGCAACTGCCTTCGGCGTGGTCCAGAACGTTGGTCTCGATGGTCACCGGCCTCAGGTCGGCGGGGCCTCGCCCGTCTATTCTCGCTCCCAAGCGTCACTCCCACGCCGCAGCGGCGGCCCGGCTTTCGAGACTACGGGCAGGGCCCCGGTGGGTCTAGCGCTCTGTCGAGTAGTGGAGCGCTCCATCGCTCGAAACCGTGATCGTCACCCGCCCATCCAGGTCGGTCCGCAGAATCGTGCTTCCCGCAAGGTCTTCGAGCGTCTCGTCCCGGGGGTGTCCGAACTGGTTCCCTTCCCCCACCGATATCACCGAGACGCCTGCGTCCACGGCATCGAAGAACGAGTTGTCGCTCGTGGCTGCGCCATGGTGCGGCACCTTCAGTACGTCCGCCTGAACATTCGCTCCGGACGCGAGCACCGCCCGCTGCCCCGGTGCTTCGATGTCCCCTGTGAGCAGGATCCGCCGCCCCGCGTATTCGACCATCACCAGCACCGAGGTGTTGTTGAGTTCGTCGGTCTCGTATCCTGGCGCCGGCCACAACACCTCGAACCGAACGCCATCAAGCTCGAAAACGTCTCCGGCTCCGATGGTCTCCACCTCTCCGGCTTCGTCGACGAGGAGTACGTAAGTCGCCGTACTGTTCGTTGCGCCCGTCCACAGGAGCTCCCCCACATCGAACCGCCGCTCCAGCTCAATCAGCCCCGCCATGTGGTCCTGTTGCGGGTGGGTGAGAATCGCGCGGTCGACGCCTCGCGCCCAGTGGGGCATCGTCGCCCCCAGTTCCTGCGCTATCCGCAGCCCGCTTGGCCCACCGTCGACAACGACCCGCTCACCACGCGGCGTTGTGATGAGGATCGCGTCGCCCTGGCCCACATCAAGAAAGTCGACGCGAAGCTCCCCTGGCCCGCGCATGGGCAAGACCGTCCAGAACAGCACTGCGACCACGCACGCTCCCCCGGCAGCCGCATACCCGTAGCGACGGGCCGTGCCCATCCACACTGGTTCGGGCAGATATGGCCTCTCTGCGGGCGGCCGGAGATAGACCGCCGCGCCCGCAACTCCGAGCAGTACGTAGGCGACGGCAGCGCCCGTGCCTGTCGCCCCGGTGACCTCGATTGACGCCCACCGCGGGCCGCCGAGCGTTATCGCCAGCCAGTTCAGCAGCGCCAGCGGGTACCAGGCAGCGATCCCGGCGGCCCATCCGAGCGGTGGCCACATCACCCCCGCGACGGCGGTGACCAGGCTAAGGAGGAGGGCAGCCGCAAACAGCGGCTCCGCCAGCACATTCGCCAGCAGTCCGACCACAGACATCTGCCCGAAGTTCAGCCAGATGAGCGGCGCCGTCGCCACTGTTGCCGCCAGCGTGAGCGAGAACACCTGCACAAACACTCGCGGCACCACCGCCGACCATCGGCCCAATGCTCGCAATACCGACCACTCGATCAAGCCGCCGAATACCAGCAGCCCGGCAGTCGCCGCGAGGCTCAGCTGGAACCCGAGGTCCGCTGCTCGTTCCGGCTGACCAATCGTGAGCAAAAAGGCCGCAACGGAGAGCGCGACGAGCCCCGACCTTTGCCGCCCGAAGGCCTCCCCCACCAGCACCACAGCCGCCATGATCCCGGCTCGAAAGACTGCCGCCTCGGCGCCGGCGAGCAACACGTAGGCCACAAGCGTCAGTGCTGCCGGCGCCACCGCGAAGTTCCTCCCCACCATGGGTACCGACACGAAGAACACGATCAGCGTGAGGATCGCGATATTGCTCCCCGAAACCGCGATGAGGTGGGCCAGGCCTGCACGGCGATAACGGTCGTACAGGTCGTCTGGCAGGCCCCCATCTCTGCCCAGTGCAATCCCCGAAGCCAGCGAGGCCTCCGGCTCCGGAAGCGACCGCTGCAGCGAGTCCTCCAGCGCCAGTCGAGACTCACCAATTACCCGGCGGATGCTCCACCCGGCCCCATCCAGCTCTTCGATCCGGGGTCGGAACATCGTCCCGGCGATACCTTTCCGTTCCAGGTAGCCCCGGTAGTCGAAGTCCGGGAAGACCGGTGGTTCCTCCAGCACGCCAGTAGCTCGTAGCTGCGTGCCGACGGGGAACTCGTCGTATTCCCCGAGCGTCAGGAGGACTTTGCTTTTGACCGGGATCGCCTCGCTGCCCTCAATCCGCGCTTCGACGGCAAGGGTCTGCCGCGACACCGTCAGCCCCGACTCCGGCAGCCCGGCGATATGGCCTTCCAACGTGACTTCCTGGCCTCGGAACTCCGACAGCTTCGGAGGGCCACTGTCCAACCAGTGCGCGTGCTGCCACGAACCCACAAGAGCCAGGACCGCAGCCAGGGCGAGGAGCCACCATCGGATTGGCAGCCAGCCAACAAGGGAGACGGGGACCAGGCTGGCTAACGAAGCGGCGAGCAACCACGTCGGGGCATTCCAGAGGGCAACGAAGGCAATACCGCCGAGCCATGCGATACCAAGGACAACGAGGGGCGGCACAGCCCCCGCACTCTACAGCAGGGTCAGGCGATCAGGCCGTGTAGCGGTAGCCCTTGCCACGCACGGTCTGGATGTAGTCCGACGCTCCCATCACATCGCGGAGCTTTCGCCGCAGGTTGCTCACGTGGGCGCGCACCAGCGTGCTTGCACCCGCCGCGTCCCGGTACTGCCAGACGTCCACAAGCAGCGTCTTCGGGTGAAGGATCTCGCCCTCGTGTTGCATCAGGTAGGCGAGAAGTGTCGCCTCGATATTCGTCAGGTGGGTGGAGTCCTGGGGTCCAATCAGCGCGTTGTTCGCCAGGTCCAGTATGACTTCCGGTGCTTCGCCGCCCCGGCGGGGATGGCCGATCCTGTTTCGCAGCGCCTCACCAAGCGCCTCGATCGGGAACGGCTTCTTAATAACCGGACCTTCGACCTTGAAGGCCGGTCGCCGCGAGCCTTTGTGGAGCAGGTAGATAACCGACGGGTTGTCGCTGTAGACGTGCCCTGCAAGCCAGTGGTTGAACGTCGAAAAGTTCGATCCGTGGTCGCCGCGGGGGAGCCCCTGCACATCCACAATCACCGCGTCCGGCCGCACAACCGGTAGGTCTTCCATCGCATCGTCGTACGTAGTGGCACTCCCGGATTCGAAGCCTCGTTGCTTCAGATAATCCGCCACCGTTTGGTGGATCCGGGGCTCTCTACTGACGATGAAGACGAAAGTCATGTGGTCTCTTTCCTGCTGATCCGGGGGCGTTCGCCATCTTGGGAATCACCCCTTATGCGTGTCAAGCGAAATCCGTGGGGGGACGAACATAAGCGCGTGAAGACTTTGTATCGGCCCCCTGAATCTGTCGCGGCCCGCTAGCGGCGCGCGTACGCTATCACAATACGTAATCCGATACCTCTTCACTTCGCTGACGTGAGTTCGAAGGTCGTTTCTTCCAGCCGGGCTTTCACCACTCGGTGGGGCGCATCGACTTCGACCCAAAAACGGTTCGTTACCGACGATTTCACCCGGATGTTCCATGCCATGAACGTGCCAGCGGGCACCTCGACCTTCTCTTGCCCTTCGACCTCGATCTCGACGCCCACGAGCTGCACGGTACTGATGTTCACGTTCGCGAAACGGCCCTTGAACCCCGGTTCCAGCGGGATCCCTCGCACCAGCCAGAACAACGAACTCTCGTCGTACCAGCCCGGGTCGGGCGAGTCCTTGTCAGCCACCGGGAGGTCCCGTGTCGTGTCGTACTGGCGCTTCACCTGGCTTGGATCGTCGAGCTCGGTCTGCACCAGGCTGATGTCGACCTTGTCCGGAGGGTTGTAGTTCGCCTCCCGGAAGGTCTCGGTGCCATCGTCGATGTTCACAATGGTGCGCGTGGTCTGGAGCGGCTCGAGCGTCTGGGAATCGACCTTCGCGGTCGTGTCGTCGTGATAGCCCTTGCCCTCGGCATCGGTGCAGGCTGTCGCCAGGATCGTCGTACCGTCAGGGCCAGACTCCGTTGTGTGGGTGCAATAGCCGTGCAGGTCAGGATCGCGCAGTTCGTATTCGAATTGCTCGGCGCCCGTCCACGCTGGCGCCTCGAAGACCTTCTCCGTATGCCCCAGGCTCTCCGACCCGCAGGCGACAAGAACCAGCCCGCCCAACACGGCGGGCACCAGCCACAGCAGTCGGCGCATTAGACGGCGACGCCCTCGACGATCCGGTCCACCCGGGCGATTGCCTCATCGATGTCCGCCCGTGTGATGTTGATGTGCGTCACGAGACGCATTCGCTGTGGCCCCGACATCACGGCCAGGACGCCTGCTTCCTTCAGGCGCTTCATCCAGTCGCCTGCGTCGCCGCGGACCACCTCGGCCATCACAATGTTGGTATCCGGTTGGTTGGTCCGGAAGACCTCGTGCTTGCCCAATCCCTCAGCGAGGATGGTGGCATTGGCGTGGTCCTCCGTCATCCGATCGACGTTGTGCTCCAGCGCGTAGATTCCGGCCGCGGCGATGATTCCGGCCTGGCGCATCCCGCCACCGAGCATCTTCCGGTATCGCCTTGCCCGGTTCACGAAATCTTCGCTTCCGCACAGCAGCGACCCCACCGGGCAGCCAAGGCCCTTTGAGAGGCAGAACGAAACCGAATCACAGCCTCGCGCTATCCGTGCCGCCGGCACGTCCAGCGCCACCTGGGCATTGAAGATCCGCGCACCGTCCATGTGCAGCGGGACGCCGTGATCATGGGCCAGGTCAGCCAGAGCGTCCACCGATTCCACCGGCACCACGGTCCCGCCCATCACGTTGTGCGTGTTCTCCAGCGCCACAAGGCCAGTGCCTGGCGAGTGCATCGTCTGCTTCCGGATCACGTTGGCCACTTCAGCGGGGTCCAGCCCACCGTCCGGCAGATTTCGCACCACCCGCATCTGCACCGCCCCGAGCCGGGCAGCGCCCCCTACTTCCATGTTGAAGATGTGGGCCCGGTCGCCCAGGACCACCTCCTGCCCCGGTGATGTGTGCGTCAGCACCGCAACCAGGTTTGCCATCGTCCCGCTCGGTACGTACATCGCCGCTTCTTTGCCGATTCTCTTCGCCGCCACCGCTTCCAGGCGGTTCACGGTCGGGTCATCGCTGAAAACGTCGTCGCCGACTTCGGCCTCGGCCATCACCTTGCGCATTTCCGGGCCCGGTTTGCTCACCGTGTCACTGCGGAGGTCGATGATATCGGTCATGTTGTCTGCTTCTCCCACATGGTCTGGTACTGGCTGCCGCCCCTGATCGCCTCCGAAATCTCGAGACGCTCCAGCGCAAGTAGTTCGCGCCACGAAGCCTCGGCTTCGGCGCTGCCCTCGCTTCCGCCAATCGAAGCGAAGCGGCCCGCAATCCGGCTCCAGGTGCCGCTCTCCTCCATGACCTTCAGCGACCGCGGCCAGTAGAACGACATCACCTTCTCGGGAAGCGAGAAACTTGGCCGCATCTCCTTGATCGAGCGAAAACGCTCCTCGATCGATTCTGCCGGGGCGACCACCCGCATGATCGGTGGCTGACCCGGGCGCGTCCGGTAGTCGACAAGGAGTCGCTTTCGGAACAGGTGGAAGCGCACGATAAGCACTTCCGATGTCCCGATGATCTCGAATACTTCCTCTAGCTCGACACCATAGTCATCTGGCATCTGGCATCGGTGCCTCTCCGCTGGCTGCCCCGACATAGTAGCCGCGCAGCCGCCTAGGTACGAACGCTCCGGCCTAGATTGGGGCCGTGCAGCGCACCGTGTACATCATCGGAATCACGCCGTTGCGCTCTCCCGGGAATCGGTACATCCCGTCGTCTCCACGCTCCAGGAATGGGAAGCACTGATAGCTGATGTAGGGAAATTCATGGACGAATTCCAGCTGCAGCCCCGCGTTCACCAGCGCCGTCACGACCTGCCCGATGCCGTGGTTCCATTCGTAACTCACGTTGTTGACGGTAGCGGCGTCGAGATCCGCGTAGGTGCCCGGCTCATCCCACCGGAGCGGCTCGTCGTGGAAGTAGGTCCAGCGCGGCTGAAGGTCGGTCACTGCCGGGTCGTCGTCGAATGCGGAACGTACCGGGTGGAACTCCCGCATGTAGAACACGCCGCCGGGAGCGAGGCAGTCCCGCACCACTCGCGCCCACCGGGCGATGTCCGGGAGCCAGTTGATCGCCCCGGCGCCGGTGTAGACGATGTCGAACCTCTGGCCGTTGAGTGCGCTCACTGCTGATAGACATCCGACTCCACAAACCGGGCGTCATCCAGTCCGATCGCCTGCGCAAGCCGAGTTGCCTGTTCGACCGCCGGACCGCTGAAGTCGAGTCCCGTTACCGTCGCCCCCAGCCGCCCCCAGGAGAGGGTGTCGTGTCCAAAGTGGCACTGGAGATGCACGAGCGACTTACCCTCGACCGGTCCCATTTCGGCTAATTCCACCGGTATCAGAGAGTTCTGGCCAGCCATGAAGGCGTCGTGGTCGTACATCTCGGAAGCCACATGAATTGGGACACGTTCGTCCCACATGGCCTTGTTAGCCTCGAAGTGCTCTTGCTGCATTCCGGAAGCATAGCTGCGCGGCCGTCCGGGTAGAATGCCATCCTGATGACGGGCTCACTTTTCCTCGGCAAAGACTTCGACCCCGCAACCCAGGCGCTCGGCGAAGCCTTCCACCTCGACCCGGACGACCTGACGACGCACGGGCTTGTCGTCGGCATGACTGGCTCAGGCAAGACCGGTCTTTCGACGGTCATCATCGAAGAGCTTCTCGGCGCCGGGATCCCGGTCATCGCCATCGACCCCAAGGGCGACCTTGTCAACCTGGCCCTTGCCTTCGATCGCCTGGCGCCGGAACAGTTCGCTCCCTGGCTTGAAAACACGAGCGACCCGGAACCACCCGAGGTCGTGGCCGAACGCTGGCAGAAGGGCCTTGCCGATTGGGGCATCGACCAGTCGGCTGTGGCCGCCTACGTCGCGAAGCACGGTGTCCGCATCCTCACCCCGGGCTCCGAATCGGGCGAGCCGTTGAACGTGCTCAACTCCCTCAGCGCCCCCGCGGAACTCGATCTGGCCAACACCGAGGCCGTCAACGAGGAAATCGACTCCATCGTCAGTGGCCTCCTCGGCTTCATCGATATCGAAGCCGACCCAATCTCCAGCCGCGAGTACATCCTCCTCTTCACCCTCATCGAAAACGCCTGGAACGCCCGTCAGACCGTCGACCTCGTCACCCTCGTCGGCCTCGTCGCTACGCCGCCGATCGAGAAGGTCGGCGCCCTGCCCCTCGAGATGTTCTATCCCCAGAAGGACCGCATGGCGCTCATGATGCGGCTCAACAACCTTGTCGCCTCGCCTCCCTTCGAGGCCTGGCGCACCGGCTCCGACATCGATTTTGGTGCCTGGACCTCACCCGTTGCCGGGAAGACTCCGCTCACCATCGTCTACACCGCCCATCTCGACGACCGCGAGCGGATGTTCGTGACGACCCTCCTGCTCACCCGCCTCATCACCTGGATGCGCAACCAGCCGGGTCGCGACTCGCTCCGCTGCCTGCTCTACATGGACGAGGTCTTCGGCTACTTCCCGCCGGTGGCCGAGCCACCATCCAAGCGCCCCCTCCTTACGCTGCTCAAGCAGGCCCGCGCTTATGGGGTCGGCGTCCTCCTCGCGACCCAGAACCCCGTCGACGTCGACTACAAGGGGCTTGCCAACATGGGCTTCTGGGCCATCGGCCGCCTGCAGACCCCGCAGGACCAGGCGCGCGTCGCAAGCGGTATCCGTGAGGCCCTCGAAGCGAGTGGCTCCGACGACCTGGAAGCGCTGATCAGCAACGCCACCAAGCGCGTCTTCCTTATCCATGACGTCCACCGCAAGGCGCCCGAACTCATCCACTCGCGCTGGGCGATGTCCTATCTCCGCGGCCCGCTCACCCGCGACGAGATTCGCCGTCTCCGCGAGACTGGCGTCACCATGGCCGGCGATGTGACATCTGCCGCCGTTGCATCGGCGGCTCCCGCGGCCACCGCCCCTCCGACCACTGCACCAGTCGAAAGCACTCCGGCTCCCGTCAGCGTCGCTCCCGCGGCGGCCGGTGCCCGCGCCCAGTACGCCAACCTCAACGGAACTACGAACGCCTCCGCCTACGTCTGGTTCAAGCTGAAGGCCCAATACAAGCTTGGCCGCACTGGCAACAGCTTCGCCCGAGAACTCGCCTTCGCCCTCCCTATCTCCAACCTGGACTCGACCGGCGAGCTCTTCGAGGGCACCCGCCTCGAACTCCAGGAGTCAGCCTTCTCCGGCTCAGCACCCGACGGCCTCCAATACGCCGATCTCCCGGCACCCGTGATGAAGGACGGCCTGAAGGCGTTTGATAGCGTCATCCGCGACCGCCTCGACGACACCATCGCCGTGGACGTTCTCTACGATCCCGCCTCCAAGACCTACGGCGAGCCCGGCGAGGATGGCATGACGCTCGCCCTCCGCATTCCCCGTGTCGCCAGCGAAAAGAAGAAGCGCGACTCGATCGAGGGCCGCCTGGCAAAGAAGCGCTCCGACCTCGCCATTAGGTCGCAAGAGATCAGCGGCCGCCGCAGCGAGAAGTGGGCCAGCATCGGCACCGCCATCCTTTCGAATATCAACATCTTCACCGGCCGCAAACGCACCATTACGGGCGTCGGTGGCGTCCTCAGCAAGAACCGCATGGAGCAGACCGCTAAGGGCCGCAAGGAGCGCCTCGAAGCCGAAGTCGCCGAGCTGGAAGAGAAGCTCGCCGAACTCGACGACATAGACCCCAACCGCTTCGAAACCCGCACCCTCAAACCAGCCCGCGCCGATGTTTCTGAACTTCGCCGCGAACTCGTCTGGGTGTATTAGCGCCGAATCGAAGCCGCACCATCGGCGTCTGGCATAATCGCCGGGCGATGATGCGTCCTCCGCCCGTCCGCTACACCACGACTGGCGACGGCGTGCAGGTCGCCTACTCCACCTGCGGCGAAGGCTCCCCTCTCCTCTACCTGACCGGCTGGTGGAACAACATCGAAAAGATGTGGGACGTGCCAACGACCAACGCCTGGTGGTCGGCGTTGTCCTCCCACTGGCAATTGATACTCATGGATGTCCGTGGCACCGGACTGTCAGACCGCCACGTGCAGAACTTCGGACCCGAGACGATGAGCCTCGATGTGGACGCGGTCTGGAGGGCGGTCGGGTGTGGTCCGGTTACGCTCTTTTCGATGGGACCGGTCGCGGCCGGCGCCCTCGCTTTTCTCTTCGACCACCCCGAAGCGGTCGATCGCCTCGTCCTTTGGGACCCACGCTTTCAATCTGGCGATACTCCGGAGACCCGTCTCTTGGCCGAGCTTCGCACGGTCAACCTCGATCTTTGGCTACGCACCCTCAATCTCTGGACTGGCTGGGAGGACCAGTACTCCCGGGAACACATCGGACGCTTCTACAAGGACGGCACATTCCTCGATCCCGGCTTCCTTGAGGCGCGGACCGACCCCGGTTACGTCGAAGGCGTGGAGCGTCTGCGTGCTCGACTCGGCGATATCGCGGTGCCAACTCTGGTTGCTGGTCGGGAGAACGCGCTCACTCCCTGGGCTGGTGTGAGAGAGATCGCCCGGGGAATTTCTTCCGCAAAGGTGGTGAAGCTCGACGGCGATGGCCATGCGCCTCAGAACGGCGATATCGAACCTGTTCTAGCACTCCTTGAGGAGTTCATCCCCAGGACGCTCGGACATGAGTCGCCGGAGGGCGCCTTCCAGACCATCCTCTTCACCGACCTCGAGTCCTCCACCGCCCTCACCCAGCGCCTCGGCGACGAGGGTGCCCAGGAAGTCCTCCGCGGCCACAACACTGCCGTCCGCGCGGCACTCGAAGCCCACGGCGGACGTGAGGTGAAACATACCGGCGACGGCATCATGGCCGCGTTTCCTTCAGCCGCAGGTGCGGTGGAAGCCGCACTCCAGGTCCAGCGCGACCTTGCCGGTGGCGAAGTCCGCGTCCGCATCGGCATCAACGCCGGTGAACCCATCGCCGAGGACGGAGACCTCTTCGGCACCGCTGTGCAGCTCGCCGCCCGCATCTGCGATCGCGCCGAGCCCGGCCAGGTCCTTGTCTCCCGCGTCGTCGCCGACCTCTGCGCCGGCAAGAAGCTCCAGTTCAGCCACCACTCCGATGCGACACTGAAAGGGTTCGCAGAACCGGTGGCGCTGTACGCAGCTAGCCCAACCGACGTCGTGGCATAATCGCAACCCGAGCTGGGCGACGCGCCACCTGCGCTCTTCGGGCTTCGCTTCTCTGATATATGGAGCAGTTGTGGAACCACCGATTCGCTACACCAAAACAGGCGACGGCATGGATATTGCCTACTGCGTCCTCGGAACCAACGACTGGCTTGTGTACGCCTCCAACACAGCGGGCGACCTGAGCTGGTACGTCGAAGACGAAGGCACTCGTCGCGGCGTCGATAGCCTGGTTTCGTCAGGCTGGCGCGTTGTTCGGTATGACGGGCGTGGGATGGGGCAATCTGATAGACGAGCGCAACAGCTCAGCCTCGCTCATAGACTTCTCGACCTCGAAGCGGTGGTCGATAGCGCAGGCGCTGAACGTTTCGTGCTCTGCGGCTACGGCCAGGGGGGGCCGACTGCCATCGCATACACCCTGAGACACCCAGACCGCGTATCACATCTCGTGCTGGTCAATACCTTCGCTGATGGAGCAGCCTACTTCTCGCAAAACCCCTCCATGCGGCTACTGTTAAGCCTCAGCTCCATGGCAGCGACCGATTGGGAGTTCCTCAGTCATACCGTCATAAGTTCGTGGATGCACCATGCTGACCCGGACCGCGCTCGGGAGACGGCAGCCATGATTCGCAGGTCAATGAGTGCCGCTACATTCGTAGGCTGGTTCACGGCAGCGAGTGAATTCGACCTCACTGGCGAGCTTGCGGAACTGCGGGCTCGCACCCTCGTTATCGAGGACTCATCCGGGATGGTAACGGGCGAGGTAAACCGCGCGCTTGCCTCCGGCATTCCCGACGCTGTGTTCGTGCGCACCGATGACTATGCGGCGGCGCTGGAATCCTTCGTCCGCGACGAGCCAGCCGGCCTGGCGTCTCAGGCGCCGAACAGTTCCTTCCGCACCATCCTCTTCACCGACGTTGTCTCCTCCACCCCCCTCCTCACCCAGCTCCGCGACGCCAGGATGCGCGAGGTCATGCGCGACCACGATGCCGTGATGGAGGCGGCGGTCACGGGCCACGGCGGGCGCGTCATCAAGACCATTGGCGATGCCTTCATGGCCGAGTTCGCGGTGCCCAGTGCCGCGGTCGAAGCGGCCATCGAAGCCCAGCGGACCATCCGCGACAAGTTCGCCGACTCCGACGTGCCCGTGCGCATTCGCATCGGCATCAACGCCGGTGAGCCCATCGAGGAGGACGGCGACCTCCACGGCGCCAGCGTCGTCATCGCCAAGCGCCTGGAGTCGCCGCCGACACCAACGGCATCCTCGTCAGCGACGTCGTCAAGCAGATGGTCACCGGCAAAGACTTCGACTTCGAGGACCGCGGCCCGGTCGAGCTCAAGGGATTCGACGAGCCGGTGCGTGCCTGGGCGGTGCGCTGGGAGTGAGCAGTTCGCGTTAACGAAGGGATGCGCAATTTGATTAAGCACATCAGGTTCATGCGCCGACGGCCGGGCATTACGCACGAGGAGTTCCGGGAGGCGTGGCTTCGCCATCATGCGCCCATGATGGCTTCGCGCACTCAGGCGCTGCGGTACTACTGCGTCGCTTTCCCGCCCATTGGCGAAGTAGACCAGGCGTTTCATTACGCCGTGACGCTCTGGTATCGAGACATGGAGCACTGGAGGAGAGCTTATTCTTCGCCGCCCCCAACAGGAGATGACCCCACTGCAAAAATGGGCGACCGCCAATCGAGTGTGCTCCTGGTCACAAAGGAGCATGTCAACATCGAAGGCCCTGCTCCGCTTACAACCGGCACGTGGTATCTCTGGCGACCAGTGAAGAGTCTCGTGGAAGGAAGTCGCCCAGAATGGGATATCGACGTTGCACCGCTAATGGCACTCGACAGCAATCCCGTGAGGGTCACGACATCGGCTGCCTTGGATCCCAGGCCGGATGCGCAGTATGTCGCCCTGACCGAAGTCGGCTGGGCTACCGACGCGGCTCGCCAGGTGGGCAACGAATCCGCGGCTGCACAGAGCTTGTTCCGTAACGCGACACGTCTTATTCCGGCAGAGCCGGTCATTGTGATCCCTTAACCGTCAGGTTCATCGGCCTGGTGGAGCTGAAGGTTCCGAGGAGCCGGTGCGGGCCCGGGCGGTTCGCTGGTCGTGAACCTCAGGCCGTGACGCCCCCGTCCACCACGTACTCCCCGCCGGTGCAGTAACTCGCTTCGTCGCTGGCGAGAAAGAGCACGAGTTGCGCAACTTCCTCGGCTTCGGCGATGCGCCGCATCGGTATGCGGCGGTTGATCCGCATCGCCCGCTCCTCATCCACAGCGTCGCGGCCGCCTCGCAGCATCGGAGTGTCGATGTAGCCCGGGTGTACCGAGTTCACACGGATGCCGTACTGGGCGAGTTCCTGTGCCGCCGCCTTCGTCATCCCCCGCACGGCCCACTTGCTCGCCACGTAGGAAATCGAATTGCGCTTGTCGAAGCCGTTCATCCCGGCGATGGATGAGATGTTCACGATCGAGCCGGACCCCTGCGCCTTCATCGGTTCGGAGACGGCCTTCATGCCCAGGAAGACGCCTACCTGGTTCACGCCGATGACTCGCATGTACCGCTCCAGGTCCGTCGTCTCCAGGTTGCCCCCGGAGCCGATGCCTGCGTTGTTCACCAGGATGTCGACGTGACCGTGCTCCTGCAGAACTTCGGCCACTACCGATTGCCACTCCTCCTCGCTCGTCACGTCGTGGTGGAGGTACGTGCCGCCCACCTCTCGAGCCACCGCTTCGCCTTCCTGGTCGAGCACATCGCTGACAATGACCTTCGCTCCCTCGGTCGCAAACATTCGCGCCTCCGCGGCGCCCTGTCCCCGGGCACCCCCGGTGATCAATGCCACCTTGCCCTCAAGTCGCCCCATGTCAGCCTCCTGGTCTTGGTCGCGGCATTCTGCCATTCAACGACGAGTCATGCGGGCAATCTCCCGTAGTGTGGCGAACTTCACGGTAGTTTTCGCACGGAACCCTAGGCTAGCCGCCAACTATTCACGCCAGCCCGGCATAGGAGCATCGTCATGAACGCAACCGACGTCATCGCCAATCAAGTCAAGCTCATCCATGGACGCCTCAGCGGTATTGCGAGCGCCACCACCGAAGAGTGGCTTGCGCGGCCGCTTCCCGGCGAAAACCGCGTCGGATTCATGGCCTGGCATATGGTCGCAACTCGCGACTGGCTCGCTCAGACCATGTTGAAGGGCGTGCGCCCGATCGGCTGGGATGCCCCCTTTGCCAGCACTGGCGTCGCCTCCTGCGAGATTCCCTTCGGTATGTCACTGGAGGAGGCCGACGCTATCGCCGAGGCGACGAACCCCGCCGACGTCGTTGCGTACTCGGCCGCCGTCACGAAGGAGCTGCTCGGCTGGCTCGACTCAGCCGACGACGCTCAGCTCGCCGTGCCGTCGGCAACCGCCGCCACGCACTGGGACCTTAGCCGTCGCTACGCGGATCCCGGGTACAAAGAGGAGATGGCCCGGGAAGACATGGCCAAATGGCCCGTCTGGCAGCTCTTCTCCCGTCCGGCCCTCCTCCACTGCGCCAACCACCTCACCGAGATTGACGTGGCCCGGAAAGGGGCTACGGGTGCTGCCCGCTGAGGGAGTCGGCTGCGACGCTCCACGTTGTCTTCCGGCGGGTTTAAGGCCGCCGTCGACCAGCAGTCGGTCGAGGTTCGCCCGCGTCCACTGGCGCGGCGCCAGAAACATGGCAATGTTGAACCTCGTTCTTCCATAAGCCTCGTTTGCCCTGACCGATCGTCGTCGAGCCGCTGTACACTGCGCCGATCACCAGTGGCCGGTACGGCCATGCGAGGTACCCATGACATCCCCTGGCGTTCGGCAATATGCCGCTCGGCTCGACATCGACTATCCCGGCGAACTGGACAAGCTCACCACCGGACTCCGGTTCCTCTGGATCATTCCGATCGCGATTGTTTCTGGATTCCTCACCGGCACGGCCTTCGATACCGCCACCGGCTTCGGGAACCAGGCGACCATCACCATCGCCGGCGCCAGCGGCGGTCTCCCGCTCGCTACGGCGGCGATGATCGTGTTCCGCCAGAAATACCCACGCTGGTGGTTCGATTTCGCCCGCGAGCTGGTCCGTTTCGAAAGTCGGATCGGCGCCTACGCGGCTCTGATGACCGACACCTACCCGTCAACCACCGAGGAGCAGTCCGTCCATCTTGAGGTGGACTACCCCGAGGATGTTGAACACGACCTCAACCGATGGCTTCCGCTCGTGAAGTGGTTCCTGGCAATACCCCACTACATCGTCCTCTTCTTCCTTGCCTTCGCCGCCATCATCTGCGTCATCATCGCCTGGTTCGCGATTCTCTTCACCGGAACCTACCCGCGCGGCCTCTTCGACTTCATCCTTGGCGTCGGACGATGGGGCCTCCGGGTCCAGGCCTACGCATTCCTCCTCGTCACTGACGAATACCCGCCGTTCCAGCTCGCTCCCTGATCCTCGAGGCAAAGAAAAGGGCCCCTTCCGGGGCCCCTCTCTATCGGTAACCAGGACTGCGATTAGTGGTTGACCTGCATCGCGCCTGCAGGTGCGCCTTCTTTTGCACGTTCGCGGGCATCTGCCGTCACGCTCTGCTGGTGCCAGAGGGCGCCGAAGGTCAGGACTCCGAAGCCGACGCCGGTGAGAATCAGGGCGAAGCCGACGACGATGCTGAACAGGCCGACCTGTTCGGCGAAGTAGGCGGTGTTGAGGCTGGTCGTAAGAGCAGTCTCCGTCACCCAGGTGTTGCGGGCCGCGTTGGCGACCGGGTTCCCGTTGTCATCGAGGGCGGCCAGCGTGGCGTCGTTCGTGCCGGCCGGATTGCCGTCAGGTACCGCGAAACGGCCCATCTGGGCATACGTCAGACCGTTGGTCGTTTCCAGCATGTGGTGTCGCATGATGTCGGCCTGGGCGCGGGCCTCGGAGCCGGTATCGACGAGCTGGCCGGGAATCGAGGAATCCGCGGCGCCGTAGATCTGCTCCTGGCGGAGCGTGTCGCGAACTTCGCCACGGCCGTTGAATCCGATGACGATCGACGCGATGCCGAAGGCGACGAGGATGATGGCAGAGGCGAATCCGCCAAGTGCGAAGATTTTGCGTGAGTGCTGCTTGGTGTAGTTCATGGTTCCTTCCCAACCTTTTGTCTGACCACAGCATCGCCTCATACAGTGCTGCTGCACGCGGTCGAATGAGCCAACTTTCGGGGCCCATACGGTCCCTACCCTAGATTTCTGTACTGCGGGTTACAAAAGCGCCTGATCCGCCACAAAGTTGGCGTGGAGGTGGTCGTGCATGCAGGGCCAGGAACCGTACGATGTGGCTTCCTATGAAACGCGATTGAGGACTGCTGGAACCTGGTGCTCCACCGGGTCGTCGCTATCTGCGGAGTAGAACTGCCGCCTCGGCCCGTTCGACCGCCGCGTCCATCGCCGCCTCCGGTGTCGACCCGGCGCCCGTGGCTACCAGCATGTCGCCGGACTTCACGGTCCCCGTCCAGAGGTTGCTGCAGTTGTTCATCATCGCCTCTGCAACCATCTCGACCCCGCGGATCGTGATCTCGCGCGAGTGAAAGGGTACGGTCATCGCAAGACCTCCGTACCCATCATCCTAGCCGATATCGATGCCAAACCGTTCGCGGAAGAACGCGATAGTCTCGGTGTCCGACATCGGCAGACCGTAATCGACCCACTCTTCGTCGGTCATCTTTGCGCGGCCATCGACCAGCGCCTCCGCGTCCCACCCGGCGAGCCAGCGGAGCTTTGGCGGGTCTGCCTCGATTGCCTGCTCGATGACCTCCGCCACCAGGCTCGGTGGCACCTGTTCCTGGAGCCTCGCGGCGAAGAATCGCCCGATGCGGATGGCGAACTCGGCATACGGCGACGAGAGGTCCGGCTCGCCCGCGTTTTTCGCAAAGATCGGCGTCAGGATGACGCCCGGTTCCACGATCGCCACGCGGATACCAAACCGCACAACTTCCTGGGCGAGGACTTCGCTCGCGGCTTCCAGCGCAAACTTGGAAGCGCTATATGCGGCTTGGGGCGAATTCGCCAGCCGCCCGGACACCGAGCTGACCTGCACGATGTTGCCATGTCTCCGTGCCCGCATTCCGGGCAGCACAGCCTGCGTCATCCGCACGGCGCCATGGAAATTGGTTTCCATCATCGCGTGCCATGCTTCGTCCGTAGTCTCTTCGAAGGGCGAGCCACCTCCGACGCCAGCGTTGTTGATCAGGACGTCTACCCGGCCCTCCGCTTCCAGGACGCCGGCCACCCCTTGCTTCACAGACTCCGCGTCGTCCACGTCCAGCGCCACCAGATCGATGCTCAGATTCTCCGCGTTCGCCGCGTCGCGCAGCGGTCCGCCTCCCTTGTCAGGGTTCCGCATCGATGCGTAGACATGGTGCCCCTTGCGGGCAAAGTGAAGCGCTGCCGCCTGCCCTATGCCCGTGCTCGTCCCAGTGATCAGTGTGACCGTCATTGAGTTCCCCCGGCGGCTGAAGTCCCGGGAGTCTGAATGGCATTCGCTGCTTGCGCAACCCGCGTTGCTCTGCAGAAATGCGTTGGTCGGGGTGCTCGGATTTGAACCGAGGACCCCACGGCCCCAAACCGTGTGCTCTGCCAGGCTGAGCTACACCCCGACGCCTCTCAAGCCTACCGCAAGCCATCCCAACGGTGACCGGGTCATCGCCGTATAGTGACCCCGATGCAAGACGACGACCTCACGTTGAGCGTGCTCCGGGTCGGGGCCAAGCCCTACGGCGAAGACCCCGGCGCCTTCCGCCTGATGCTCGAGACGACACGCGGCAACATCGAAGCCATCTTCCATGCCGTCGAGGGCGGGACCGGCGCCGCGATCTTCGTTGGTGGCGCCATGGGCGGCATCGATGGCCCCGCCGACCGTCTCTACGCCCGTCTTCCGGACATGCTTCGCGCGCACGAGATTTCTTCTCTGCGCATTGAATACAGGATGCCGAACAACCTCGAGGAGTGCGTCCTCGATGTGCTCGCCGGATGCTCCTTTCTCAAGGGCATCGGCGCCGCTGATGCCATCGCCGTCGGACACAGCTTCGGCGGTGCCGTCGTCGTCCGTGCCGGCGAACTCCACCCCATGATCCGCGGCGTCGTCTCCATGTCCCCCCAGCTTTTCGGCACGCAAACCGTTGAGAACCTCGACGTCCCCCTCCTCCTCGTCCACGGGATGTCCGACAACGTCCTCAGCCACGAAGCCAGCGAAGACATCTATCGCCGGGCAACAGAGCCCAAGCGCATGGTCCTCTACGCCGAAGGGGGACATTCGCTCATCCAGGTCAAAGACGAACTTGCCGAGCTGCTGCTCGACTGGATCCCGGCCACTCTCGAGGGCCGCGAGCCGTCGCCTGATGCCGGGCGCGAGAAACCGCCCGAACCCCCCACGAATCCGGACGCCTGAACCTTCGTTCGAACTTTGTGAGACGTGGGCGCTCCCTGCTAGCGCTTAGCTTTACCGGTGTGTTACGTTCTCTCTCCGGCTGGAAGCGAGGAGCTATCGGCGGGGTTACCGAGTGGTTGTGAAAGAAATCGGGGCTTGCGCCATCTCCCATAGCAGCAAGCCCCGTCTCCCGGATTTTCCGGGGGGTCCTTACGGACTCAAGCGCTCGGTTTAGATAGTTCCTCCTTTCAGCCCTTTTTTGCCTCTGCCGTTTCATGCACCGAATTCAGGGCGCCAAGCGACCTGATGTTCCGCCGCAGGAAGGCCGGCAATTCGGCATCTTCGATCGAGGCCACACCAGGCAGCCCCAGGTCAGCAATGCGACTGTCGTCCGCGCGCTCCAGCGCACGCTCGCGCTTCGGCGGGAAGCCTGTCGCAATCACCGTCATCTGCACCTTCGTTCCCACGGTCGGGTCGATGACCGTGCCGAAGATGATGTTCGCGGCGTCGTCCACGAATTCCGAGATGATCCGCGCGGCCGCGTCCAGTTCGCGCAGCCCGAGCGTCCCGTCGTGGGTGACGTTGAAGAGCACCTTTTGGGCGCCTTCTATCGACTGGTCGAGGAGCGGGCTACGGGTCGCCGCGTGGGCCGCATCTGTTGCCCGCGTCTCCCCGTCGCCGGTGCCAACCGCCAGCAATGCCGGGCCGGCTTCGCTCATCGTCGTGCGGACATCATTGAAGTCGAGGTTGATCGATCCGTTCTGACTGATGATGTTCGAGATCGACTGGATGGCCTGCCGCAGCACGTCGTCGGCCGTCTCGAAGGCCTGCTCGATCGTTGCATCGGGCGGGCAGATCTCCATCAGGCGCGCGTTCGGGATGGCGATGAGCGTGTCCACCGAATCGCGCAGGCGGGCGAGACCTTCCTCGGCCTGCTTGCCGCGCCGGGCGCCTTCCCATGCGAACGGCTTCGTCACGACGCCGATCGTCAGGGCGCCGCACTCCTTGGCAACTTCGGCTACCACCGGCGCCGCACCCGTACCGGTACCGCCGCCCATGCCGGCAGTCACGAATACCATCTCGGTGCCCCGCATCAGGTTGTGCAGCTCTTCGCGGCTCTCTTCTGCGGCTCGCTCGCCGCGCGCCGGGTCGCCGCCAACGCCGAGGCCCTTGGTCAGCTTCTCCCCGATCCGCAGGCGGTTGGGCGCTTCCGATTGGGCCAGCGACTGCGAGTCCGTATTGCAGGCGACGAAGTGAACGCCGGGGATCCGCGCCCGGATCATGCGGTCGACGGCGTTGCAGCCGCCGCCGCCAACGCCTACTACCTTGATGTCGGGCAAAAGGTCTGTGTCGATGTAGTTTGTCATTCCCGGAATCTCCCTTTCCTGGATTGGTGAGCGTCGAGGCGGGGTTTCGTGGTGCGTGTCTTTCTCCTTACTGCGGCATAAGCGCCTTCCCAAGTGATGCGATGCGTTTGAAGAGTCCCCCCGCGCCAACGTCGAAGCCTGGGGTGGGCTCGTAGACGTCGTCTTCCCGGAGGGAGTGTTCGACCAGGCCGATGGACGTGGCGAAGGCCGGCGTCCCGATGAGGTCTGACATCCCGCTGAAGCCTTTCGGCCGCCCCAGCCGTGCCGGCAACTTCAAGTGCGCTTCCGCGACCTCAGGAAATCCTCGCAGCTGGCTCCCGCCTCCGGTGAGCACGAGCCCGGCGGCGACCCGGTCGAAGAGCCGGACCTTGCGGAGCTCCAGTGCCACCATGTCCAGCACTTCCTCAGCTCGCGCCTGCAGGATCTCGCCGATGTGGGCGAGCGCGACCTGCTTCACGGCCTGCGTTCCGAACGCCTCAATCTCCACCATCTCGCTGGTGTCTTCACACGGGTATGCGGCGCCGAACTCGCACTTGGCGGCTTCGGCACTCTCCCATGGGCAGCGGAGCATCCGCGCGAGGTCGTGGGTGAAGTGCGACCCCGCGATCGGCAGGTGCGCCGTGTGTGCCACATATCCTTCGTCGTAGACGACCACCGAGGTGGTGCTCCCGCCGATGTCGACGACCGCCACGCCCTGCTGTCGCTCCTGCTCGGCCACGACCGCCGTCGCCGAGGCGAGCGGCTCAAGGATGATGTCGTCGACCTGGACGCCGGCGCCTTCGACGCATTTCGTCAGGTTCTGAATCGCCGACACGGAGCCCGAGATGATGTGCGTCTCCGCATCAAGGCGGTTGCCATACATTCCGACCGGATCGCTCACCAGTTCGGTTCCCTCCACCCAGTAGCCTCGCGGCAGCACATGGATGACCTGGCGGTTCGTGGGGATGCTGATCTCCCCGGCGATATCCAGCACCCGCGCCTTGTCCTCCGGCGAAATCGGCCGGTTGCGGTCGGGGATGGTCACGATGCCGCGGTTGTTCTGGGCCTCGATGTGGCTCCCGGAGATGCCAACCACCGCGCTGAGGATTCGCATCCCGCACGAGTGCTCGGCCTTCTCCACCGCCGTAGCGACGGCATCGCGGGCCGACTGGATGTTGTCGATCACCCCCCGCGAAAGCCCGCTTGCGGGCGCCACCCCGAATCCGAGGACGCGCATCTCGCCGCGCTCTCCCAGGTCGCCGACTATCACCGCGACCTTCGTCGAGCCCACGTCGATGGCTGCAACTGCTCTGCGTCGTTTCATGGCTTGGCCCCACTTTCGTTGTTCATTGCTGGTCACTGCACCACCGGACGATTCCCATGGCGCAGGTCGATGGAGGTGTAATTGATGCCCTCGCGGTCGGCTTCGGCGGCGGTTGCCGCCCAGGCGGCAAGTTTGTACGCCATACCACCGCTGTCCCCGAGGTAGCCGATCTGTCCGTCCGCCGTCGTTACCTGGACGCCGGCATTCCCGAGGAACCGAATTTCGGCCACCGTCGTGCCCAGCTGCCGCGGCAATCGTTCGAAGATCTCAGCAGCCGAGTCGACGGCCTGGAAGTCGACGCGGGCGCCAAGTGCCAGAGGTCCTGGCTGGTCGCTGACGATGACCACGGCACCTTCCGGTGGAGCCGTATCGATGACCACCCCGTCGCGGTCGATGGTGTAGCTCAGTCCGTCCTGCTGCCAGATGCCCCACGCCTGGCGCTCGACGAGGGTGATCCGGATTGTGTCCGGCCATTCGCGCTTGATCTCGGCGCTCGAAACCAGCGGCATCCCGTAGAGCGTGCGTTGCGCCGTTCCGAGGTCCGCGGTAAACATTCGTTCGCCCAGCAGGTTGGTGGCCGCGGCCACTTCTGCCGCATCGAGATGCTGGGTGCCCTCGACCTTGATGTTGTCGATTTCGAACACCGGCGATGTCCAGGCCCAGTAGCCCGCCGCGCCGAGCATGACGACGATTGCCGCCAGGATCCCCATGGCCATGGTTCCCCGGCCCGGCCGCCAGGCGACCGCTCGCTCGAACCATCCCGGCCCCTGCGGCGGCAGCACCGGCGATTGGCGCTTCACAATCGTCCGCCGCTTCTGCCCGACGGCGGGCATGCCGCGCCGCACGATCGATCGCACACCCTGCTTCTTCTTGCCGCCTCGCTTGACGATCATCGGCGGGCCTTCCGTTCGTGGCGTTCCAGTGCCAGTTCGAGGATCCGCGTCAGCAACTCCGCATAGCCAAGGCCGCTCGCCGCCCAGAGCTTTGGATACATGCTGATGCTGGTGAAGCCCGGGATCGTGTTCACTTCGTTGGCGATCACCCTGTCATCCGGTGTCACAAAGAAGTCGACGCGCGAGTAGCCCTCGCAACCCATCACCTGGTACATCCGCACCGCCATCTCGCGCACGCGCTCGGCTACGTCTCCGCGCAAATTGGCCGGGATCACGAGAGTCGAGGCCGAATCTGGCGCGTACTTGCTTTCGTAGTCGTAGAAGGTGCGGTCCGGGATAACCTCGCCCGGCACGCTCGCTTCCGGGTACTCATTGCCAAGCACCGAGACCTCGATCTCCCGTCCGGCCACTTCCGCTTCGACAATCGCCTTGTCGTCGTAGTCGAACGCGATCCGCAGCGCTTCGCTCATGTCTTCGCGCGACTGTGTCCGCGAGACCCCGACGCTCGAGCCTCCGTTCGCCGGCTTCACGAAACTGGGATAACCGATATTCGCCTCGATGAAGCGCAGGGCAGTGTCGTCCCGTTCTGTGACTTCCCATGCGCGCAACACGCCGTAAGGCGTGACCGGGATATTGGCTTCCTGGAACAGCGCCTTCATCAGCGCCTTATCCATCCCTATTGCGCTCGCTGCCACTCCCGGCCCGGCATACGGCAGCCCGGCCATTTCGAGGAACCCCTGGAGAGTGCCATCCTCCCCGTTCTTGCCGTGCACGAGCGGAAATACGACGTCGCAGGAAGCAAGCGCAGCAAGTGCCGCCGATGAATGGAGGAGGTCGGTGCCTCCTCCAAAGTGGGGCGCGTTGGATTCGATCCCGGCCTGCGTCTCTTCGGGATCCAGCCAGGCGCCGTTTCGGGAGATGGCGATTGGCACGACCTCCCACCGCTCGCGGTCGAGTGCGGCCATCACGCTCCTGGCGCTCGTCACACTTACTTCGTGCTCGCCAGACTTGCCGCCAAAGATCACGGCCACGCGCTGCACCATCACCACTCCCCCACAAAGCCGACTTCGCGCTGGAGTTCGATCCCGAACTGCTCCCTCACGCGCCGTTCCGCCTCGGTCGCGAGCCAGTTGATGTCGGCCGCCTTCGCCGAGCCGAGGTTCACGAAGAAGTTGCTGTGCTGCTCGCTGATCCCGGCATCCCCGCGCCGAACACCGCGCAGGCCGACCTCGTCGATGAGTTTCCAGGCCGGGTGTTCGGGCGGATTCTTGAACATCGAACCGGCATTCCGGCCCCGCGGTTGCGCCGCCAGCCGCCGTCGGTCGTATTCGGCGACCGTCTCCATGAGCTCCGTCGCCGACCCTTCCTGCAGCGCCAGCTCCGCTTCCAACACCACTTCTCCAGGGCGCTCGCGCAGCACACTCCCCCGGTAGACGAGGTGCATCTCGTCCGCCTCGTGCCACCGCTCGCCACCCTCGGGTGTCGTCAGGCGCACGCGGGTGAGCACGTCGCCAAGGCAGCCGCCGTAGGCGCCCGCGTTGTAGACCACGGCGCCGCCAATCGTCCCGGGAATGCCCACGGCCCAGGACAGCCCTGCGATGCCCAGGCGACACATCCGCCGTGCAAAAGCAGCGAAACTCACGCCGCTCTCCACCAGCCAGCGCTGGCCGTCCTTCTGTTCCTGGCCATTGGCGCGATTGTCGATAACAATCCCGCGAATCCCCGCGTCTGACACGACGATGTTGCTGCCGCTCCCCAGCACGAACGCCGGGATGTTGGCATCGCGTGCAGCCCTCGTCGCGGCGGCGAGGTCCGCGGCTTCGCGCACGATCAGGTAGACGTCCGCAGGGCCGCCCACTCCGAACGTCGTGTGCCGCCACATCGGCTCGTTCCGGCGCATCTCGCCGTGGCTCGCAAGACCGGCGGCCAGCGTTTCGAGGGCGCTCATCGCAGTCGCTCCAGCAACAGCGGCCCTACTTCGTTCACGTCCCCGGCGCCAACCGTGAACACGACGTCACCGGGCCTGGCGATCTCGGCTGCCATCTCCGCTGCTTCTTCGAATGTCGCTGCATACCGCGCCGGCCGGTTGATCGCCGCAGCCAGTTCCGCTGCGCCACGCCCCTGTTCGGGCCTTTCGCGGGCCGCATAGGTCTCCACGATCACGAGCTCGTCGGCGTCGTCCCAGCAGCGCGTCCACTCGTCCCAGAGGTAGGCAATCCGGCTGTAGGTGTGCGGCTGGTGCAGGACAACCAGGCGTCGCCCGGGGAATCGCTGCTTTGCGCCGGCGAGGATCGCCCGAACCTCGCTCGGGTGGTGGGCATAGTCGTCCATCACGAGGACCCCGGCCGCTTCACCGACGCGCTGGAACCGCCGATCGGCGCCCGAGAACTTGCCCAGCGCCGAAACCACCGTCTCGAACGGCACCCCGGCGTCCATGCACGCAGCCGTGGCCACCAGCACGTTGTAGACCGAGTGTCGTCCGGAGAGCGTCGACCGCACCATGCCCAGCGTCTTCCCTTCGCGCACGACCGCGAAGGCGACGCCCTCGGCATTCACAGCGACGTTCGTCGCTTTCCAGGTGGCATCGGCGTCAATCCCGAACGTCTCAACGGTTGGTCCTTCATGGAGGCGGGCTACCGCTTCCATGGCCCCGGCGTCGTCCCCACAAACAAGGAGGAGGCCGCCAGGCACGATCGTCTTCGCGAACACGGTGAAGGCCTCGGAGTACGCTTCCGCCGTTCCGTAGTAGTCCAGGTGGTCGGCCTCGACGTTGAGGATGATCCCCAGCCACGGTGTGTACTCGTGGAAGGCGCGCTTGTATTCGTCCGCCTCTACGACGCAGAGCGGTCCGCCCCAGGCGGCATGGCCACCGAGGTCGCGGCTTTCTCCGCCGAGCAGATACATGGGTTTCATCCCCGCTTCGCGCAACACGAAGGCGATTGCGGAGGACGTCGTCGTCTTTCCGTGCGAACCGGCGACGGCGATGACCTGCTTGCCTTCCATCAGCTTCGCGACCATGTGCGCGCGGAGGATGACCGGGATGCCCCGCCGCTTTGCCTCGGCGATCTCGGGGTTGGCGTCATCCGCTGCCGCCGTCGTCACCACCAGCTTCGGGTCACCCAGGTTTCCGGCATCGTGACCAACCGCAACTCGGGCGCCCTGGCGCTCCAACCGGGCCGTGATCGCCGAGGGCCGCAGGTCGCTGCCGCTCACGGAGACACCCTGTTCCATCAGCAGTTGGGCAATCGCCGACATGTGGATGCCGCCGATCCCTACGAGGTGCACCGGGCCCTCCACCGCGGCGCCGCTCATCGCGCCACCTCCGCCACGATCCGGGCGATATCCACCGCGGCCTCGGGCCGATCAAGTTTCTTCGCTGCACCCCGCATTGCCGCCCGCCGTTCCGCATCGCCCAGCAACCCGAACACCCGCGGCAACAACTCACCGATGCGCGTCTCATCGAGCATTTCCGCAGCCCCACCATCGACCAGCCATTTGGCGTTGGCGCGCTGGTGTCCGCCGGCGAATTTCCCCGGCACCAGCACTGCCGGGAGGCGCGCCGCCGGGATCTCACCCAGCACGCTTGCCCCGGCCCGCATCACGGCCACGTCGGCGGCCACCATCAGCTGGGGCAGGTCGTCCCGGAATGGAGCGTGAATGTAAGCGGAGCGGCTCTCCTCGGGCAGCGCTTCGGCCCGCTCGCCCGCTTCTTCGCTGTCCGTTTCGCCGGTGATATGCACGACGATCGCCCGAGTCGTCATCTCCGGCAGCGCCCGGAAGAGCGCCTTGTTGATGGCCGCAGCGCCCTGGCTCGCCCCTGCGATCAGGACTACGGGAGTTCCATTTGCCCCGATGCTTTCGCGTGCGGCGATTCGGTCCGCCGCCCGGAAACTGTCCCGAACGGGATACCCGGTCACATAAGTCTTGTCTGCTGGAAGCTGCCTCCGTGCCGCTTCTGTCGTCGTCGCAATCCGTGTTGCGAGCCGCTTCTCGGCGCGCACAGCCCAGCCCGGCTCCACGTCTGGAAGGAACACGACCAGCGGGATCCGCAACGCTCGCGCCGCCAGGCTGCACGGGAAGCTCGCATAGCCGCCCGTGCTCAGTACGACATCGGCCTTGAATCGCCGAAGCTTCCGCAGGGCGAGGCCCGTTCCTTTGGCCAACGAAGCTGCTGCTTTCGTCAGCTGCCACGGGTTCTTGCCCCGTATCGCCGCTGCCGGCACGGTTTCGAACGGCAACCCGGCGCTCTCCACGAGGTATCGCTCGCCCCGGTTCTCCGGCCCAAAGAAGCGGACATCGAGGTCGGGTTCCATCGTTCGCAACGCCGAGACGACCGAAAGTGCCGGAAGGATGTGCCCGCCCGTGCCGCCAGCCGTCACTGCCAGCCTCATGAGCGCCCCCTCCTCACCACCCGGCGCGCCGGTTCGCGCACGCGGTCGAGGTAGCTCGAGCTGTTGGGCATGTACCTGGTGATGCTCAACAGCACACCCATTGCCAGCATCACCGAAGCCAGTGCGGACCCGCCATAGCTCAGGAATGGAAGCGGGACGCCTGTCAGCGGGATGGTTCGCGTGATACCGCCGATGTTCAGCATCGCCTGCACCGCGATCCACGTCGTGATGCCCGTTGCCACCAGCGTCCCGAAGTCATCCGGCGCCTTCCGCGCGATGTGGTAGCCGCGCACCATCAGGATCACGAAGAGCAGGAGCACCATCGAGGTAGCGATGAGCCCTGCCTCTTCGCCCAGTACCGCGAATACCCCGTCGGTGTGGCTCTCCGGGATGTAGAAGAACTTGCCGCGGCTGGTGCCCAGGCCAAGCCCGGTGATTCCGCCGTTCCCGATGGAGATGAGCGACTGCAGCGTCTGGAAGCCCTTCCCAAGGGGGTCGTTCTCGGCGTTGAAGTACGAGTAGAGCCGGTCGAGCCGGTAGCCGGCCGCCGTCGCCAGGATCACCATCGAGATGAGGCCCGTGAGCCCGAGCGCCGCCATCTGGACGAACGTCGCGCCGGCGACATAAAACATGGTCACTGTGATAAGGAGGATGATCAGCGTCGTCCCGAGATTCGGCTCCAGTACGATGAGCACAGCAACGGACCCGATGATCAGGACGAACGGCAGCAGCCCTTCCTCCAGGCTCCGGATGCTGTTCCCCTTCGCTGCCAGCCACGCCGCGAGGTAGATGATGACCGCCAGCTTCGCGAACTCGGCCGGCTGGATGGTGTAGGCCCCGGCGCCGATCCAGCGCTGCGCCCCATTCCCCTCGGAGCCTATGACCAGCACCGCCAGCAACGTGAGGATGGTCACTGCCATGATTGGCACCGCAATCGTCCGCAATAACCGGTAGTCGGCTTGCATCGCTGCGAACATGAGGACGAGGCCGAGGGCTGCCCACATGGCCTGCCGGAAAATGAAGTAGTTCGGGTCACCGTAGTCCGCCAGCCCGATGACGAAGCTGGCGCTATAGACGATGATTAGCCCCGTTATCGTCAGGATCGCGACGATGAGGAGGAGGGCATAGTCCGGCCGCCCGGCTGTGCGTTCACCGGTTGCCACGCGGCTCATCGGCTTACCTCCGGTTCGAATCCCGGCAGCGCGGCCACCAGTTCGGCGAACGCTGCTCCGCGCGCCTCAAAGTTCGGATAGGCGTCGAAGCTGGTGCCTGCAGGTGAAAGCAGGACGGCCTCGCCTCCGCGCACGAGGTCCGCGGCGGATTCCACCGCTTCGGCGAGAGTCCCCACCAGGAGCGACGTTGGCGCTGCCCCGGAGAGCACCTTGTGGAAGAGGGGGCCCGCTTCTCCGAAGCAGACAACCGCCCGTGCTCGTCGTTCGATCTCTGTCTTCAGGCCCTCGAGCGGCAGGTTCTTGTCGCGCCCGCCCAGCAAGAGAACGACGGGCTCGCTGAAGGCCCGGATGCCGGCAATCGTCCGTTCCGGTGAAGTGGCAATGCTGTCGTCGACCCAGGTCGCGCCGTTCGCCCGCCCAACGACCTGCAGACGGTGCGCGACGCCCGTAAACGTCCGGATTGCATTTGCCATCGCGTCCACCGGCAGCCCGATCGCTGCTGCCGCCGCACAGGCGGTCAGGACGTTGGACACATTGTGGTCGCCACGTAGCCGCATGGCCGACACGGGAATCGTCCCGAGGGTTTCGCCCCGGCGGCGTACTGTGATTGTTTCACCCGAAAGGAAGGCGCCATCGAACTTGGGCGCATCGCATCGCCCGAACCACGTCACTCGCGCATTCGTGTCGGCCACAAACCCCTGGCTCACCTCGTCGTCGGCGTTCAGTACGGCGATGTCATCTGGCCCCTGCCTGGCGACGAGCGCGCGCTTCAGGTCGACGTATTCGTTCCAGCTGAACTGATCCAGGTGATTCGGCGTCACGTTCGTGAGGGCCGCCACGTGCGGTGACCGTGTCACGTACTGGAGCTGCGTGTGGCTGATCTCCAGGATCACCCACTCATTCGCAGGAATCGCTTCGGCGCGTCCCAGCAGCGCCGTCCCGATGTTGCCACCAAGCGTGTAGGCGATTCCCGCGGCCTTCGCCATCTCCCCCACAAGTGCCGTCGTCGTCGACTTGCCACTCGAACCGCTGATGCCGCAGATCTGTCCGCGGCACAGCTCCAGGAACAGCTGCATTTGGGAAACGACCGGCACCCCGGCCGCCTTTGCGGATGTTACTTCCGGCGAGTGCCGAAGCACCGACTGCGACACCGCGAGCAGGTCAAAGCCGTCGGCCGGGAGCAGCGGACCGCCGGTGTGCGTCGCCCTCACGCCGTCGGGAGCGGTGGCGCCTGCGGCCGCAAGCTGCGCCTCGCTGCGAGTGTCCGACATCACGACCTCGGCGCCCTTCGAGAGCAGCCACGTTGCGAGGTCACGCCCCTCGATGCCCATCGAGTACACGAGCACTCGCTTGCCACCCAGTTCGCCCGGCGCCGGCATCATGCGGGGACCGCCAGTGCAAGAGCGACGCCAAGCATCGCCGCAGCGATCGAAATCACCCAGAACCGGGTGACAACCTGGGTCTCGGCCCAGCCAATCTCTTCGAAGTGATGGTGGATCGGCGCCCTGCGGAAGACGCGCTTGCCGCCGCTGTACTTGAAATAGCCGATCTGGATGATGTTGCTGGCCGCCTCGGCCACAAAGATGATCCCGATCAGTGGCAACAGGAGCCACTGGCCCGTCATCAGCGCTACGACCGAGAGGCCCGAGCCCAGCGCCAGCGCCCCCGTATCGCCCATGATGATCTGGGCGGGATGGGCGTTGTACCAGAGGAAACCGAGGTTTGCCCCCGCGATGATCAGGCAGAACGCGGCCACAAAATCCTGGCCCTGGATGAACGCGATCACCCCGTAGGCCACGAACGCAATCAGCGTTGTGCCACCCGCGAGCCCATCGAGCCCGTCGCTCACTGCCACCGCGCTCGTTGTCGCGACGATCGTGATGACCGCGATCAGCATGTACCACGGCCCCAGTTCGTAGGAGCCCTGCCAGGGGATGTTGATCGATTGCACCTCGACGTAGTCGTAGAGCACCCACGCCGCTACCACCGAAACGACCGAGAGGAAGATCATCTTGAAGCGCCACGAGAGCCCGCCCCGCACTCGCCGGACCTGAAGCGTTCCCAGGTCGTCGAAGAATCCTGCCGCACCGGTTACGACGATTGTGCCGACCGGCAGCAGGATGGAGCGGTGGTCCCACCACTGCACGGAGAGGCCGCTCGCTGTGATCAGCAAGGTCGGTACCCAGATAACGAAACCACCGAACGTAGGCGTGCCGGCCTTCACCTGGTGGCTCGCGGGCTGGTCCTCGCTGATGCTCTTCCCGGCCTTCGCTCGGCGCAGGTAGAAGACAATCGGTACCCCGAGAATCACAGCCACGATGAACGCCGCTGTACCGGAGACGAGGGCATTGATCATTGCCGCGCCTCCAGGAGCGGGATGACCTGCTCAAACGCCTGGCTTCGCGAGGCCTTCACGAGCAACGTGTCGCCTGGTTTGAGCTGTTCGCGAATCCAGGCGGCCGCCTCATCGCGATCTGCAAACCACCGCGCACTGGAGAGCCCGGCTTCGAGGGCGGATTCGATCAGCACGCGACAGGGCTCGCCGATCGCGGCCAGCACATCGCAGCTTGCGGCAGCGACTCTGCCCAGCCGGCAATGCTCACTGCGTTCGGCTTCGCCCAGTTCCGCCATCGTCCCCAGTAGCGCCAGGCGGCGGCCCTTCGTTTCACCAAGCATCCGCAGCGCGCCCTCAAGCGAGGCCGGGCTGGAGTTGTAGCGGTCATCCAGCAACGTCGAACCGTTGTGGCCTGCGCGCCGCACCAGCCGCCCTTTATATGGGGCCTCCGCCAGCGCTTCGACCGCCGCTGCCAGCTCCATACCGCAGGCATGGGCTACGGCCAGTGCTGTCAGCGCTGCCGGAAGTGTATGCAGCCCCGGAAGCGGAGTGTGAGCTGGGAGCGTTTCGCCCTCGAACCGCACGGTGAATCGCGTCCCCTCGAGCCCCTCCGAGACCACCTCTGTCGCCCGGAGGTCCGCGTCCTCTGCCATGCCGAAGCTGAGCACGCGGCACCGGAGTTCGTCGCCAACTGCGATCACCCGCAGGTCGTCCGCATTGAGCACCGCGGTTCCGGTCTCCGGAAGCCAGCGCGGCAACGAGAGCTTCTCCTCTGCGATGGCCTCGATGCTTCCCAGCTTCGCGGCATGCGTCAGTCCGATGTTCAGGACGACGCCGATCTCCGGCTTCACCAACTCGCACAGCTCGCGAATCTCACCGGGCCGGTCCATCGCCAATTCCAGTACCGCGATTTCTGTTCCCTCGCGTAGCGTCACGAGCGCCAGAGGGAGCCCTTCGTAGGAGTTGAAGTTCTCCTTGCTCCTGTGCACTTCGTTGTTTGCGGAAAGCACGGCGGCGGTCAGCTCCTTTGCCGTCGTCTTCCCCACGGTGCCGGTAATTCCGACCACCTTCGGGCCGACGTGCTGAAGCCAGGCGGAGCCTGCCTCGGCCAGCGCTTTCCTCGTGTCAGGAGCTACGACGATCGTTCGGCCGGGCCATGCACCGGCTGGCGCGCGTTCGGCGATGACGGCGGCGGCACCGCGTTCCAGAGCCCCTTCGAGGAAGTCGTTTCCATCGTGGGTATCGCCCCGGAACGCCGCCCAAAGAGAACCCGGCGTCACCTGGCGCGAGTCAGCGAACCCGTCCGTCAACTCCACATCGGGACCGGCCGTCACCTCGTAGCCGCGGTCACGCATCGTCCGTGCAAGGAACCCGGTCGTCATCTGGCTCATGGCTTCGACACCAGCGCGCCGTCCGGCGGAACGTCCATATAGGTGAGCGCCTTGTCGATGACGTCTGCGAAGACCGGGCCGGCGGCGACAGTGCCTGTCTTCAGGTCTGCGTTCTCGTCGAGCTTCACCAGCACAAGGATCTTGGGGTCATCGACGGGCGCGAATCCGATGAAGCTCGCGATGTTCACGTCTGAGTAAGCGCCGTTCGGGATCGCGACGTTCGCCGTCCCCGACTTGCCACCGGCTTCGTAGTCATGCGGCTGAGCCGGGTGGTAGCCACCGGGATTGACCACGGCGTCCATCATCTGGCGTATCTGGGCGCTGGTGCTCTCCGAGACCGCGCGGTCACGGACGATCGTCTCCTGTTCCAGCGTCGTCCCGTCCGGGTGGATGTACTTCTGCACCAGGTGCGGCCGCAGCAGCTCACCGCCGTTGATCGCCGCCGCCACAGCCGTAGTCATCTGGATTGGCGTAACCGAGATCGCCTGCCCGAACGATTGCGTCGCCAGGTCCACCGGCGACCACGCGGGGTCATCGGGCCGCCGCAGGATACCCACAGCCTCGCCCGTCAGCTCGATCCCCGATGGCACATCGAATCCGAAAGCGTCGAGGTAGTGCAGGAAGCGGTCTTCACCCAGCAATTCCGCCATGAAGATGGCACCGGTGTTGATGCTGTTTTGCAGCACCTGCGTCATCGTCTGCTCGCCGTAGACATTGTTTTCCCAGTTTCGGATCTCGGTGTCGTAGATCTTCGCCACGCCCGTGTCCACGTAGGTCGTGTTCGGCGTCACCACTCCCGCATCGATCGCCGCCGATGCCGTGACGACCTTCATGACACTGCCCGGCTCGTACAGATCCGTTACCGCCCGGTTCCGCAGCAACTGGAGTTGCGCGGGGTCGTTCAGGTCGAGGGTGCTGTACTTCAACGAAGGCGACGATGCCATGGCCAGTATCTCGCCCGTGTTCGGGTCCATGATGATCAGAGACCCGCCGGTCGCTTCGTGCTCCTTAATCGCATCGTCGAGTTCTTGCTCGGCAAGTCGCTGCAGGTAGCGGTCAATTGTCAGCTGGATATCCATGCCGGGCACCGGTTCCTCGGCGATGAGCTGGCCGAACGGGATCGGTTCGCCCGTCGTGTCCCGCTCGTAGATCAGCTTGCCAGGCGTTCCCGACAGCAGGTCGTCGAGGGCCGCTTCGATGCCCGCAAGGCCGTTGTTGTCCAGCCCGGTGATGCCGAGAATCGAGCCGCCAACGTCGCCTTCTGGGTAAACACGCTGGGAGTTAGGCAGCGCCACCACGCCGCTGATCTGGGCATCGATAATGGCGCGTCCCGCTTCGTACTCCACGTCTCGCGACACCAGGACATCTCCCGATCCCTGGTCGAGGACCTTTTCGCGAAGACTCACCGCGGTTGTTGAGAGCATCCCCGACAGCTCATCGGAGGCGGGGATGGCGACGCTCGAATCCTGCCAGGCCCGCGCGCTCACATAGATGTCCCACGTGTCGACGCTGACCGCGAGGACATTGCCATTCCTGTCGAGGATCGCGCCGCGGCGTGCGAAGAGTGTCGTGCTCGCTTCGAGCTCTGACTTCGCTCTGGCAGCATAGTAGTGGTGTTCAAGAACCTGGAGCTGGAAAAGTCGCCCAAGAAGGACAAGAGCGAAAAGACCGAGCACCAACGCGGGCATCCAAACCCGTCGCGTTCCGCGAACACGGTGCTCCGTCATACCGAACGCTCCTGCCCCACCGCGTCGAGCGCGGAAAGGCTCCTGGCTAATCGGGAAGCGGGAGCCACCCGATCAGCGAACCCCACCAGGACTCCGGTTCGGCCGTTTCTGGCGTCGCCTGGGGGAGAAGTCCGGCGGGGACGTGTGCCGGTTCTGGGCCCGGCTCGCTGATTTCGACGTATATCGGATCTTTCGCGGGCACCATGCCCAGGTTCTGCGCCCGGCGCTCGATGCGCTGGAGCGAGGTAAAGTTCGCGAGCTCTGCTTCGAGCTCCCGGATGTCGCCTTGCAGTTGGACCCGCTGAGCGGAGAGCTCCTGGTTATCGAAGCCGCGCGTCGTTGCAACGCTCGTCTCAATCACCGGGAGCACGGCGCCCATGCCTGCCAGCAGTAGACCGGCGACCACCCAGAGGTTGATCCTCGGGCGTCGGAACGGGATCGCCCTGGTGGCCCCCCCAATGGGTGGGAGTATCGTCGCCATGGCTAGAGAATCCGCTCGGCGGCCCGAAGGACCGCGCTCCGCGATCGGGGGTTGGAAGCGACTTCGTCGGCCTGCGCCCGGATCGGTTTCCTGGTCAGAAGGCGCAGCGTGGGCTCATGGCCACACACGCATTGCGGCAGCTTCGGCGGGCAAATGCAGCCAGTAGCTTCCCGCTGCATATACTGTTTCACACGACGGTCTTCGAGTGAGTGGAAGCTGATAACCACCAGCCTCCCTCCGCCGTTAGATCCAAAGTTGAGCAGGCCGTGGGCTCGCGGAAGTGCCTGGTCAAGGCTGTCGAGTTCGCCATTGACCAGAATCCGGAGTGCTTGGAAAACCTGCGTGGCGGGGTGAATTTGGGTTCGGTCCCTCGCACCCCCCACGGCCTGCTCTACAACTTTGGCCAGATCCCAGGTCGTCGATAGCGGCCGGGCAGCAACGATCGCCCGAGCGATCCGTCGCGCCTGCCGCACTTCCCCGTACTCCTGTAGAAGCCGGGTCAGCGACGACTCATCCTGGTTGTTCACGATCTCGGCGGCGGTCACGCCGTCGCTCTCACGGTCCATCCGCATGTCCAGGGGACCCTCCAGCCCGAACGCGAAGCCGCGCTCGGCCGTGCCCAGCTGGAATGAGGAGAGGCCCAGGTCGATGAGCACGCCGTCGACTGCGTCGAAGCCGTGCTCCCGGGCAATACCGTCGAGTTCGCGGAAATTCCCGTGCGAGAAGTTGACCGCGCTCCCATACGTGGCCAACCTCTCGCGCGCGAATTCCAGCGCCTCGCTGTCCTGGTCCAGGCAGAGGAGCCGGCCATCCGGCCCCATCGCCTTTGCAATCGCCTCGGAGTGCCCCCCGAGGCCCGTCGTGCAATCGATATAGATGCCTCCCGGCCGCACCGCGAGGTACGTCAGCGATTCGTGAAGCATCACGGGGATGTGGGTGGGACGACTGGTAGTCATAACGTTCACTGTACCCCCTCCCGTGAAGCTGATCGCCGAGCTCCGAGGGCTGCGGTTTCGCCGCGCCGCGCGTTCTTTCGCGCTTCCTCGGCGCTCTCCCAGGCGTCCCGGTCCCAGATCTCCATGAAGTCACCGACGCCAACCAGCGACACCGTCTTCTCGAGGCCTGCGTGGGCCCGGAGCTTTTCCGGGATCAGGATTCGCCCCTGGGCGTCGCGGTCCGCGTCGAAGGCATTCGAGAAGAAGTCGCGCAGGGCGTCGCGGCCGCTGTCCGTCTCTTCGGGAATAGCGCGAGCTTTGCGTTCCGCGTCCTCGAAGCCGTCCTGGGTGTAGACGAGGACACAGGGCTCAACGCCGGACACCAGGACAGCGCCTTCCGTGAACAGGTCACGGTAGCGCGGCGGCAACGGAAGTCGGTACCGCCCATCCAGCGTGTAGTCGAAGGTGCCCCTGAAGCTCATAGCTTGCAGCGCGTCCCCGTTCTTCGTTCATTTAGCGGTCGGGGGCGGACCGGGAGATCCATTCTCTCCCACATTCACCCACATCACGCACCGCGAATGCTACATCGAACCCACTCAGGGGCGCAAGGGGGTTTCTCCCGATCCCACTCGGCGGCTTGGGAACGCACGCGGTACCATCCCAACCATGGCCCGCGTTGCGATCCTCACCTGTTCCGACAAAGGCGCCGCCGGCGAACGCGAAGACACAAGCGGCGATGTCATCGAGCGCCGCTGCCTTGGCGGCGGCCACAGCGTCGTCGGCCGCGCTGTGGTCCCCGACGACGAGGACGACATCACCGAGAAGCTTCTTGAGTGGAGCGAGAGCGGCGCCGTCGATGTTGTGATCACCACCGGCGGCACCGGCCTCACCCCCCGCGATGTCACTCCCGAGGCGACCCGTCGCATCGCCGAGCGCGAGGTGCCCGCCATCGCCACAGCGCTTGCAATCGAGGGACTCAAGCACACGCCCTACGCAGCACTCACTCGCGGACTGGCAGTGACCCGCCGAAACACGCTCATCGTCAATCTGCCCGGCAGCCCCAATGCCGTGGAAGAGGGGATGGGCGTTCTCATCCCGCTCCTCGACCACGCCGCGGCTCTCCTCAACGGCCCTGTCGAGCACCAGGACTAACTGTGCGCGTCGACGTCCTGACCCTGTTTGCCGAGGCTTTCGGTGGTCCGCTCGACGTTTCGATGATCGCCCGCGCTCGCCAGGACGGCCTCCTCGACCTCCACCTCCATGACATCCGCGAGCGGGCGGCGGACCGCCATCGCACCGTCGACGACTACCCTTTCGGCGGCGGCCAGGGAATGGTGATGAAGGTCGATGTCCTCGACCAGGCGCTTGTGGAAGTGCAAGCCCTTGCATCCACGCCGGGCCTCGTCATCTACCTCTCGCCGCAGGGTCGCCTTCTCGACGACACACTCGTACGCGAACTCTCCCGCGAGCCGCGCCTTGTCCTCGTCTGCGGCCGCTACGAAGGCGTCGACGAGCGCTTCCTCGAGCACTGCGTTGACCTCGAAGTCTCAATTGGCGACTACGTCCTCACCGGCGGCGAACTCCCCGCGATGGTCCTCATCGACGCCGTCACCCGTCACATCCCGGGTGTCCTCGGCGATGAACAGTCGCCCGAAGACGAGTCGTTCGCCCACGGTCTGCTCGAACATCCCCAGTACACCCGACCCGCCGAGTACCGCGGTTGGGGAGTGCCCGAAGTGCTGCTCAGTGGCCACCATGCCCGAATCGAAGAGTGGAAGCAGCGTGAGCGCCTCGCCCGTACCGCCGATCGTCGTCCCGACCTCTTCGAACGCTACAAGCCCGGAGACGGGTAGCGCTCTTCCGCGAGGATTGCCTCGAAGGCGTGGTTCGCAAGTGCGCCCGGCCGCGCCTTCCTCATCATCGCTATCGCGTCGGGATAACCCAGCCCCAAAGCACGCAGCAGCAGGCCCGTTGCCAGTGCGCTCCGGTTCATCCCGTACTGGCAGAGGCTCACGATCCGGGTCGGCGCCCCGTCCGACCGCGCCGCTTCAGCGAACTCCGCGGCGAGCGCGAGCAGCCGCCCTATCTTGTCAGGCCGTTGCTCCATGTCGGCGAAGACGCAGGATTCGCGCCGGAGGGCCCTTGTCAGTGCTCCCGGATGCGTATCGCCGGCGAGGTCAATCACCCAGGCGCTGGAGAGCCAGTCCCCGTGGAGGTGCTCCCCGGTGGCGCTGTGCGCTCCGCCCATCCATATCTCTGAACGCAGCCCCGGAAGCGTTCCGGCTCCAGCAATGAGCGTCGCCCGTGGCGCGAACCATGACGGCGTCGCGGGTGGCAAATCCTCCAGCGGCATTAGGGCGTGCCCTTTGGCAGTTGCCAAACGTCAGTGGCGCGGTAGCGGCGTTTCGGGCTTTCCATCACCAGTACAGGATAGCTCCCCCAGCTGCGGCCAATTGCCCATCTGTCGCCAGTCGCCGAACGCCTGTGCATCATGGATGGTGATGCACTCAGCCGATCCGGTTCGCCTCCTCTGCTTTCCGCGACGAGAGGAACGTCGATGATTGGGCTGCTCGAATTGCGCCGCCGTAAGTTCCAGTTTGCCCTCATCGCCCTCGTCGTCACGCTCATCTCGTATCTCGTCCTCATGATCAACGGCCTTGGCGTGGGCTTGAACGAACAGGCTGGCAGCGCCCTCCGCAACTTCGATGCCGACGCGATTGCCTATTCAAGCGAGGCTGGCCTGTCGGTCATCCGCTCCGAACTCGGCGGGGAACTCGTCACGCGGATCTCGGAGCAGCAAGGAGTCACAGCGGCGGCCCCCATTGGCTACGTTGCCGCCAACTACGAAGACGCCGATGGCAACGTCGACTCCGCCGCCTTCCTCGGCTTCGACCCTGGCACGATCGGCGCACCGGACGTCACCGCTGGCCGCCCGCTCACGAGCGACGACACCTACGGCCTCCTCGCCGACAAGAGCTTCCTCCGGCTCTCAGGGTTGAATGTCGGCGACACGCTCCTCGTCGCCCTCCGCCTCGAAAAACAGGAGTTCACCATCGTCGGCGAGATCGACGAAGGCGCGTTCTTTTTCCAGCCCGCGGTTTATCTGCTCCGCACCACGTGGCAACAACTCAAGTACGGCACCGTCGCACAGGGCGAACGCCCGGACGCCAGCATCGTCCTCCTCCAGGGCAAGGACCTGTTCGGACAGTTCGATGGCTATGAAGTCGTCTCGAAGTCCACCGCTTTCGCCAACATCGAAGGTGTGCAGGGGCAGCAATCGACCGTGCAGGCGTTGCGCTTCTTCGGCTACCTTATCGGGGCCCTCGTCATCGGCGTCTTCTTCTACGTGCTCACTCTGCAGAAGGTTGCCCAGATCGGAGTCCTCAAGGCGGTGGGCGCAAGCAGTGGATTCGTTCTTCGCCAGATCCTCATTCAGGTCGTCGTGATCTCCATCGTCGGAATCGCCATCTCTGTTCCCCTCGCCTGGGCGACCGACCGGGCCCTGCGTCAGCTCCCAACCACCGTGCCCATCGCCTTCGATGCTGGAACCTTCATCACCACCTCGATAATCCTTCTCGTCACCGCGCTCGTAGGCGGGCTTTTCTCGGCCCGCCAGGTCGTCCGCGTCGACCCCATCATTGCGTTGGGGCAACAGCAATGAGCCCGGCGTTCCTCGACGTCCAGGACCTCGACAAGGTCTACGGTCATGGCAATCAAGCCGTGCACGCCGTTCGCGATGTTTCGTTCCGCACCGAGCCTGGCGAGTTCATCTCCGTTGTTGGCCCAAGCGGCTCCGGCAAGACCACGCTTCTCGCCATGATTGGCGGCCTTCTCACTCCCACGTCCGGCACCATCCGCGTCGGCGATGTCGAAGTCACTGCCCTCGGCGGCGCCGACCTCGCCCGTTACCGCCGCACCTCGGTTGGCTATGTTTTCCAGGCCAACAACCTCGTCCCCTTCCTTACCGCACGCGAAAACCTCATGGTCATGCAGGCGATAAGCGGCACCGATCGCCGCGAGGCCGGAAAGAGAGCGGACCGTCTGCTGAAGGAGCTTGGGATCGAAAGCCGCGCCGCCGCTGTCGCCACCGAACTGAGTGGCGGTGAGCGTCAACGGATCGCCATTGCGCGAGCCCTCATGAACGATCCTGTCGTGGTCCTCGTGGACGAACCGACAGCCAGCCTTGACTCCGAGCGCGGCAAGCGTGTGGTGCAGTCGCTCATCGACGAAGTGAAGGGCCGCGACAAGCTCGGCATCATGGTCACCCACGATCTTGCGATGGCCGAGCTCACCGATCGGATCCTGGAGATGCGTGACGGCCAGATGCAGGACCATCGCACCACGAAGGCCGGTGGCGCCTAGGGAGCGTGCTCCCAGTCCAGCATCATCACGTCGATCTCGTCGCCTGGTTCCGCCGTCGCCTGCTCCTCGGGGATGATCGTCAAGGCGTTCGCGGCACTCATGCTCGTCAGGATGCCGCTGCCCTGCGGTCCGGTGAGATCGGCGTAGTACTGGCCGTCTTCACCCTGCGTCACGATGCAGCGGGCGAAGAACCGCCGGAAGTCCGTGTTCTCAACCCGGTCTCGCGTGATCGCCTTCAGCACCGGACGCTGCCAGTCGCTCCGTCCCAGCATCTTGAACAGCGCCGGCCGCCCGAACAACTCGAACGAAACCATCGAGCTCACCGGGTTCCCCGGCAGCCCGAGGTGGGGTACGCGGCGGCCATCCGGCCCGTTGAAAGCCCCGAAGGCAAGCGGCTTCCCCGGCCGCATTCGCACCGTCCAGAAGTTGATCTCGCCCTCGCGCGCCAGCACATCCTTCACCACGTCGAAGTCCCCGCGGGAGACGCCGGCACTCGTCACGATCATGTCCGCATCCAGGCCCTCATGGATCTTCGCGGTCAGGTCCTCGATAGTGTCGCGCGCGATGCCCAGCATCCGGGGGATGCCCCCGTACTTCTCGACCAGTGCCGCTATCCCATGGGCGTTTGAGTCATAGATCCGGCCCGGCTTCAAGGGCTCTCCTGGCGCGGTGATCTCGTCGCCGGTCGAAAGAATCGCCACCTCCGGACGTCGGTACACGGATACCTCGCTCAGGCCGATGCTGGCGAGGACGCCCACTTCCGACGGCCGCACGACCCGACCGGCTTCCAGTACCGTCTGCCCGGCGCTCACATCCTCGGCCCTGAAGCGCAGATTCGCGTCTTTGCCCGCTGCCTTGAACACAGCGACTTCCGCGGCCCTCGTGGCCCGCTGTCCTACATCCCGCAGCGGTTCGTCCGTTTCCTCGAATGGCACCACGGCATCGGCGCCAGGCGGGATCGGCGCACCCGTCATGATCCGCACCGCCTCGCCCGGCCCAACAGGCGTGTCGAGCACGTACCCGGCGGCGAGGTCGGCGATTACCTTCAACCGCTTTGGGTTGTCCTCGCTTGCGCCAAGCGTGTCCAGCGCCCGAACGGCATAGCCATCCATCGCGGTGTTATCGAGTGGCGGAATGTCGAAGGGCGCCACCACGTCTTCGGCCAGCACCTGTCCGAGCGCCTCGACTAGCGGCTTCCGTTTTATCTCGAGACGATGGAAGAAGGCGAGAATCCGATCGCGCGCTTCTTCCACGCTGATCATCTCGCTTGCGGGCAAGGTCATACGGAAATTGTAGCGGGAGCCGTGGCTCAGGTGAGGGACACCGCCAGGCAGGTGGTCGTCCGCTGCACGCCGGAGACGTGTTGGATAGCCTCGGTGATAGCGTTGCCAAGGATGTCGAGGTCGCTCGCTTCCAGCAACACGATGACGTCGAACGGCCCGGTGACCGTATCGACGTTCACGACCTTCGCTCCTTCGTGAGAGAACCCCGCGATAGCCGCGCTCACGGCCCTCGCCTTACCGACTTCTGCCTCGATCAGGACGTAGCCACGAACGGCCATGGATAGTTCCCCCGGTGCGCTGGTTGCGCCGGGCAATCATCGCGAGACACATCCCGGCCCGTCAAGAAGGTCAGGCTTCCGGCGTCAACTCGTACTGCACCACCAACTCACCGCCGCTTGCGCTCGCGCTCACTTCCACGGGCACGACGATTTCCAGCTGCTGGATGAGACACAGGGCTTCCTCGCCCTCGGCGCAGAAGTAGGCGGAGCCGGTGAAGGTCAGCGTCGTGCTCCCATTCGCCAGCATCACCGGGATGGGGATCTCCACCGAGGAACCGTCGGTCGACCATGAAATCGTCGATTCGCCCAGTTCCAGCACCTCCGGATTTGACGAGGTCAGGTCAAGGCTAGAAGGTGCCAGCGAATTGAGGTGATAGCCGTCCGGCGTGCTCAACTTCAGCCGCAGGTTCGTCGCGCCCGGCGCCACGCTCTGGGCGGGCAGGTCCACATGGAGCACGCGGCCCGCTCCCGAACCTGAGAGCACACCGATGTTGGAGAGCTGCAGTGTGCTCGTGTCCCCGGTGGCCGGGTCATAGACGCGAAGGAGGTGATTCCCCGTGTCCGCGATGAGCACCTTATCGCCGTACGCTGCGACGCCTGATGGCTCGTTGAACGAAGCCTCCTCCTTGCTCCCATCAGCCCACTTGTCGTCGCCGTTGCCGGCAACAGTCGTCACTACGAAGCTTGCGGGGTCCACGCTCTTGATCTTGTTGTTGTAGGTGTCCGCGATGTAGAGGAGGCCGCCTACGAACGCGATTCCCTGCGGGTGCTGGATCTTTGCCTGGAGCCCGGTCCCATCGGAGTCGCCGTAGTCGAACAAACCGGTGCCCACCAGCGAGTCGACAATCTCGCCGTCGAATGGCGTCCTCCGCACGGCGCTGGACTCCGGGTCGACCCAGTAGAGGTAGTGTCCATCGGTCGTCATCCCGCTCGGCTGGGCTAGCGTGGCCATCGTCAGTCGATCGCCGTCATCGATGCCTTCCCGGCTCGTCCCCGCAAAGACGGCAAGCTGCTTCGACTCGACGTCGTAGGTCCAGATCTGGTGGGTTCCCGCGTTGGCGATGTAGAGGACACCGTCATGGAGCAGCAGTCCCCATGGTGAAGCCAGGGCCGTTGTCTTCGGGTCATCTCCGGGCTTTGGGAAAGCGGTCGCCCGTTCTCCGGTCCCAGCCAGCGTCGTCACGTCCCCCGAGTCGAGGTCGATCACCCGCAGCGCGTGGTTCCGGGTGTCCGCGACATACAGCTGGGATCCGTCGCCCGAGAGCTCGAGCCCCTGGGGGTCGAGGAATTGCGCCTCATCCGCATGGCCGTCCGCGAAGCCTGCCGCGCCCGTGCCGAACACCCGGATAAGAGCGCCGTCCATATCCGCTTCGAGGATGCGGTTGTGGCCCGAATCAGCGATGTACAGCCGGTCATGGGCTTCATCGGTAAGCACGGCGCCGGGGAACGAAAGCACCGTGGATGCCGCCGACTGATCCAGTGCCACCGGGAATGGCGTCGTGTCGATCTGTCCTGCGAACTCACCGCCGAGCGCCGCAATTATTGGTTGGAAGAGCGGATAGACCCCCTCGCCGGAGTGGCTCCCGACGAGCTTTCCCGCCGGGTCGATCAATACAAGCGTGGGCCAGGCGTTCGCACTGTACGCATCCCAGAACACGAAGTCCGGGTCGTTCACCACCGGGTGCTCCAGGTCGTATCTAGCGATGGCCTCGCGCACGGTGTCGTCGTCGTGTTCCGTCGCGTACTTTCCCGAGTGGACGCCAATCACCACCAGTGAGTCAGCGAACTCCGCCTCCAGCTTTTTCAGGTCAGGGATGATGTGCTGGCAATTGATGCAGCCGGCCGTCCAGAAGTCGAGCAGCACGATCTTGCCCTTGAGCGCATCGAGTGTCGGTGGCTCGGTCACGTTGAACCACTTCAGTCCGGTCGGGAACGCGGGCGCCGGGTCGGTACCGGCATAAGTCTGGTCGCTCGTCGCCGTACCCGTCCCTCCATCGCCGCTTCCGTTTGGATCGGGCTTATGGTCCCCGCCGCTGCACGACGCCGCGTAGAGGGCCAATCCAAACGCTAAGAAGAGGATAGGGAATGCGCGCAAACCTCGCGCCGGCAGGTGCATGCTGCCATGGTAGCCAGACCCCGCCGACGGGCACGTGAAATCTTTCTTACGGCACCGGCCGCGACCCCAGGCGCTTTCCTTTTCTATACTCTTCCCCATGGCCCAGCCCGCGACTGCCGATCTCATGCGTTCCGAGGCCCTTGCGTCGCTCGAATCCGCAGCTGATGCTGCCGCACTCGACGCCTGGCGCGCCGAGTGGCTCGGCCGCAGCGATGGCCGCCTCACCGCGATGCTCCGTTCCGTCAAGGATCAGCCGCCGGACCAGCGCGCTGCCTTCGGACAGGCAGCCAACCGTCTCAAGAACGAGCTCGAGTCCGCGCTCGCCGAGCGTGAAAGCGTCATCACTGCTCGCAACCTCGCTCGCCTCAGCACCGAGGGCGCCATCGATGTCACCCTCCCCGGGCGCCCCCAACCGCTTGGCCGCCTCCATCCCGTCACCCAAACGATGCGCGACTGCGTGAAGGTCTTTGCCGACATGGGATTCCGCGTTGTCGAAGGCCCGGAAGTCGAGTGGTCGCGCTACAATTTCGACCTCGTCCGCATCCCCGAAGACCACCCGGCCCGCGATATGTGGGACACCATCTGGGTTGAGTCTCCCAGGGGGAGGACGACCGCCAGATGCTACTGCGCACTCACACCTCGCCGAACCAGATCCGGGTGATGGAGCGCATGCAGCCGCCGATCCGCGTCATCGTTCCCGGCAAGTGCTATCGCCACGAAGCCACCGACGCCACGCACGAATGGATGCTCACCCAGGTCGAGGGGCTCGCCGTCGACGAAGGCGTCCGCCTCTCCGACCTCAAGGGCACCCTCTACGAGTTTGCTCGACGGCTCTTCGGCGAAGACCGCCGGATCATCTTCCACCACAGCTACTTCCCCTTCGTCGAACCCGGCATCGAGATGGCGATCGACTGCTTCATCTGCCGCGGCTCCGGCGCCGAATGCGGAACCTGCCATGGCACCGGCTGGATCGAGATCCTCGGCGGCGGCATGGTCCACCCCGAAATCCTCGAGAACATGGGCTACGACTCCAACCGCTACACAGGGTTCGCCTTCGGCATGGGCGTCGAGCGCGTCGCCCTCCTCCGCTGGGGCATCGAAGATATCCGCCGCTTCTACCAGAACGACCTCGCCTTCCTGAAGCAGTTCTAGACACGAACGAGCCGCGCCCCTGGGGAGGCGCGGCCCTGTTCATGCTGTCTGCCGCGGGCTACTCGCCGGTGCGGATGTGTGCGTTCGCTGAGAACAGCCCATCCGGGTCGTACTTCGCGATTGTCGCCTTCAGGCGATCGTAGTTGGGCCCCATCGCCTTCCGCAGGAGGGCGTCCTTCTCTTCGCCGAATCCAGGGAAGTTGATGTAGAGCCCGCCGTTGGCTGCGTAGGGTTCCGCCCCCGCGAACACCCCGCGTGCCCACGCGATATTCGCCACGTCGTCCGCCGGGGCGTCCCAGTTCGCCTCGATGCCAATAAGGAACGCCGCGCTCCGGTTTGCGTAGGCCGTCGCCGCCGGGTCAACCCGGGACAACGCCCCGCCAAGGAGCCAGACATCCACGGTGCTCTCGACCGACGGCCGATTCCTGACCGACTCCACCACGAAATCGATTGCCTCATCCGGCAGGCCGTCGATGTACCGCGACTTCCAGTAGTAGCGATGTCCCTTCGGGTAGTCGGCGTCAAAGAACGACTCCACAACCCCTCGGGGCATCGTGGCGCTGAGGTCCGCGATCGGCGTGCCGAAAGCCCGGAGGGGTGCCACCACTCGCTCGCCCGCAGCCCGGTCTCCCGTCCACACCGCCAGGAGGATGATGCCGTCGCTGAAGTGCAGCGACTCGTCGATCTCGGGGAGCGGCGGCACCGGTCCGACAACGGCAATCATGCTCAATGGGTCCGGCGCCGTCTTCGCGAACTCCCGGTACAACCTCAGCACCTCTCGCGCGCTGCCGCAATCGGGTGGATGAGGAACGTCACGTCCAGGTCGGGGCCGTAGTCGTAGGCCCGGAAGTCAAACCGCGTGACGGCGACGGGGCTGTTGCCGCCACCTCGCAGGGCCCAGAACAGGTCCGGGTTCTGGTCGTCGCTGACCTCGATCACCTCGCCTTCTGCGGTCACGGCCTCGACGCCGATGAGGTTGTCGCTCGTCGTCCCATACCGCCGCATCAGCAGTCCAAGACCTCCGCCGATGGTGAGTCCGGCGATGCCGGTGTCACTGACGACGCCGATCGGCACCTGGAGGTTGTGCGGTGTTCCGGCGTTGTTGATATCGAGCAGCGTCGCCCCGCCCTGGGCCCGTACGATCCGTCGCGCCGGGTCGACCTCAACGTCCCGGAAGCTCGCGCATGTCGACGACGAGCCCGTTGTCCACTAGGGCGTTGCCCGCCACATTGTGTCCCCCTCCGCAGACCGAGAGCGCGAGGCCGTGGTCGCGGGCGAAACAAACCGACTTGGCAACGTCGCCAGTGGACTTCACGACCGCAAAGGCGGCCGGCTGCCGGTCGATCATTCCGTTCCAAATCTTCCGTCGCTCGTCGTATGCCTCTGACCCGGGGACGAGAACAAAACCCTCCATCGCCGCGTCGAGTTCATTGAAGTTCACTCGTGCTGTTACCTGTGTCATCGGGGTTCTCCTCAGGCCGCTGCCCGGCTGTCGCGACGTTCACGCGTGCCGAACCAGATGGTCGCGTCGAATGCTTCGTGACAGGTTTTGCAACCCAACAGCGCTGCCTGTCGGTCGGCAACGAGCGTCGCCGGCCCGTGGACATCGTTACTGCCGCAGAATGGACAATTCATCTTGCTTGCTCCCCGTTGGCGGTCTTGCCGCCGGTCTCGAGAGCAAGTGTTGGGGCGGCCGCCCCGCATGGAACCCGACCATGGTCGGGCGGTGGTCGGGTACGTCCCTGGCCGGGCTCCCCGTCCTAGGCCAGCAGTCCAGCCGTCCGCGCCTTCGCCAGGGCCGCCGTCCGGTTGGCCGCGCCGAGCTTCCCGAAGATATTGGTGCAGTACCACTTCACCGTGCTCACCGTCAGGCCCAGTTCCTTGGCGACGGCGTTGTTTGTGTAGCCACGGTCGAGGAGGGTCAGCACCTGCAGCTCCCTTCGGGTCAGTTCGCTCTCTCCCGGTGCGAGGGGGACGGACGCGGCACCGGCACTGTGCAGCACGCGTTCGATAGCCTGGCACAGTTTCGCCAGTGTCAGCCCCTCCGCCTGGCGCCTTGCGTCCGCGATGGCCGGTTGTTTCAGTCCGAGGCCGGCCTGCACGCGCTCCGCTTCTTCTCGTGCGGCGAGCGGTGCGTTCTGCCAGCCCTGGAGGAATGCGAGCACCATCGCCGCGCCCGAGGCATCGCCGTCCTCCGCCTGCAACTTCGCCACCCCAAGCGCCACTTCCGCCAGGGCCTGTGCGTAGCCGATCGCTGTTGCCAGTTCCAGGGCTCGAAGGTAGCGGCCACGAGCCGACGCGCGGTCACCATCTCCGATATCGACAGCCGCCAGGCTCGCCTGGCTCAATGCTTGACCGCCCCTGTCCGAGGCTTCGCGATACAGCTTCAGGGCCAAAAGGTACCGCTCCCGGGCATCGGCATGCATCTTTCGCGCCATCGCGACATCGCCGAGCCGGAGTTGAGCGTGAGCCTGGCCCTGCCGATCGGCGAAGTCGACCCGCGACCGCAGGGCGATATCGGCGTGTGTTGTTGCTTCCTCCAGCGAACCTTGCCGGATCGCGCACTCGGCGATTTGCAGGTGCAGGTAGTCGCTGAACCAGCGGTCGCCGACCGAGCTGCAGTGCGCCAAGTGCCCGCACGGTGGCCGGCTCGAGCCTTCGCGTATTCCCCCATGCCGAAATAGGCGCCTCCCAGTGAGTACAGCGCGAGTGCCTTTGACCATGGGTCATCGGCTTGTGCGGCCTTTTCGGCGTCGCGAGCCAGTGCGGCTGCCTGCGCATACTCTCCCCGCACCAGCGACACGATGGGCAACATCGAAGCCGCGTTCATCCCAAACGTGTGGTGGCTCGGGACGCTGTACTCCCTCTCAAGGGCTAACGCGGTCTGAAGGTCCACCTCTGCACTGTCCACGTTGCCGAGACGGATATCGTTCCCGGCACGGATGGTCCTCCCCAGGCTTTCAATCTCGAATTGCCGCTCTCCGGCGCCCGGCGCAAGTTCAACCAACGCGTTCGCGAACGGCACAACGTCCTGGTAACGCGTCGTCGCGTCCATGAATATCGCCGAGTGCAGGGCAGCGGCCACAACGTCGTCCATCCACTCCGGCCCCATCACGGTCGGGAGTGTTCGCCACGCCTGCATCAGGTTCCCCATCTCCGGATTCGTCTCCCGGATCGCGTCGAGTTGCTCGCTTCCGCGGAGCCGATCGAATTGGCGCACCATGAACGTGATGTAGAAGCGGCAGTGGTCGCGGCTGAGGCTACGGTAGATTCCTCGCGACTCCGCCTCGTTGCGGGCGTACTGCCGCAGCAGCGGGTGCAGCCGGTACCGCCCCTCCGGCTCAAGCGAGATGAGCGAATGGTCGACAAGCTTCGTCAGAAGCGGAAGCGACGCCCCTGCTACCTCAATCGCAGCTGCCCGGGTGAACCCCCCGGTGAAGATTCCGAGACGGATGAATACTTCGCGTTCCTGCTCCCCCAGTAGCGCGCCTGACTGGTCGAACACCGCCTCCATGCTCCGTTGCCGCTCGGGCAGATCGCGCATGTTCGTCGTTAGCAAGTCCAATCGCCGCTTCAGCTCATCCGCGATCTCGTTTTCGCGCAGCGACCGTGTCCATGCTGCTGCCATCTCGATCGCCAGCGGCATCCCCTCCACTGCTTCGCAGATTGCCCCAACCGCCGCCATATCGAAGGTCGCCACATCGCGTCCGCTGATCCTGGCCGCTCGCTCAAGAAACAACTCTTCGGCAGCATTCCTGCCGCGGCCGCCTTCGCCCAGCCCCTGGAGGTTGAACCGCCATTCCTGCTGCACATTGAGCGCGACCCGCGACGTCACAATGAATCGGATCTCCGGGCACTGCGCCGCGATTGCTCCGATCGTCGCCGCGCATGAATCGACGAGGTGTTCGAAGTTGTCGATCACCACTATCGCCGTCTTCTCCCGCAGTGCCTCGACGAGCACCGCCTCGCCGTCTCCCTCGATCCGCCGCACAGCCACATCGAATGCTCGGGCGATCCGCCAGGCTGCCGCGTCAGCGCCGGTGACCATCGCCATCTCCACGAAATGGGCCGGCACAAGCTGGTCGCTCGGCCGGGTTGCCACTTCCGCCGCGAGACGCGTTTTCCCCGCCCCGCCCGGCCCTGTGATGGTGATCAACCGGCACTCAGGGCGGTCGAGCATCGCAACGAGACTCTCGATTTCCGCTTCCCGTCCAACAAGCGGCGTCGAGAACGCGGGGAAGCCAGTACCCGGGCCTTTCGTCACCGTCGTCATACCGCTCATCGCACTCTGCCGCCGCGGAAAGAATACATCCCTCCGCCTGCGCCAATGCATTTGCGTCGTTTTCCCCTGCCGCGCTTGTCGCCCACAATAGATGTCCCACCCCGGCACATCGCCAACAACAGGGTCCCGATGAAGCTTCCCCTTTCCTGGCTCCGCGAGTTCGTGGACGTTGATATACCCGTCAAGGAGCTCGCCGCCAAAATCACGGACTCCATCGCCGAAGTCGAAGGCTGGGAGACGATCGGCGGCGACTGGGACCCCGCCCTCGTCCGCGTTGCCGAAGTCCTTAGCGTTGAGCCACATCCCAACGCCGACCGCCTCCGCCTTGCTACCGTCAACGCCGGTGAGGGCGAACGCACCGTCGTTTGTGGCGCCCCTAACGTTGCCGCGGGTCAGAAGGTCGCCTTCGCCACCGAAGGAGCTGTCCTCGTCGATGGCCACACCGGCCAGACCGCGAAGCTCAAGCGCAACACGATTCGCGGCGTTGAATCCGCCGGCATGGTACTTAGCGAGAAAGAGCTTGGCCTCAGCGAACAGCACGAGGGCATCCTCGTCCTCCCTCCCGACGCACCGATAGGCCGACCCCTCGTCGAACAGCTCGGCGACGTCGTCTTCGACGTCTCCACCTGGGCCAACCGTGCCGATCTCCTCGGCGTCCTCGGACTCGCCCGCGAGGTTGCTGCGCTGTTGGGATTGCCTCTCCGCGAACCCGACACTTCGTACTCGCAGGGCCAGACGCTGGCATCGTCCCGGATCGAAGTCACCATCGCGGACCCGGATCTCTGCCGGCGCTACACCGCTTCTGTCATCGAAGGCCTGACGGTCGGCCCTTCGCCCATCTGGATGCAGGACCGCCTTCGGCGCATGGGTATGCGGCCCATCAACAACGTCGTCGACGTCACGAACTACGTCATGCTCGAGACCGGACAACCGCTCCACGCCTTCGACTACGACCTCGTCCGCGGCAAGCGTATCGACGTCCGCCGCGCCCTCCCCGGCGAGCGCCTCACCACCCTCGACGAGGTCGATCGCGAACTCACGCCGGACATGCTCATGATCTGCGACGGCGACGGCCCGACCGGCATCGCCGGCATCATGGGTGGTGGTGCCAGCGAGGTCCACGCCGGGACGACGAACGTCCTCCTTGAAGTCGCCAACTTCCTCCCGGCCACCATCCGCCGCACCACCTCCGCCCTCAAGCTTCGGACTGAAGCGTCCCTTCGGTTCGAAAAAGGCATCGGTCCCGAAGTTCCGCTGTTCGCCCAACATCGCGCCCTGCACCTCCTCCAGCAGGTTGCCGGCGGCAAGGTTGCTGCTGGCCTCGTCGATGTCTATCCCGATCCACAGCCGATGAAGCCCGTCGAGGTCACTGCCGCCCGCATGGAGCAGGTGCTCGGCATCGCTGTCCCCGAGGCCGAGGTCCGGCGCATCCTCGAAGCGCTGGGCTTCGCGGTGACCTTCGCGGCGGGCGTGTACACCGTCACCCCGCCCTACTGGCGCCCCGACGTCCTCGTCCACGACGATGTCGTCGAGGAAGTGGGCCGCATCTACGGCTACGATCGAATCCCGCCGACGATGCTTCGCGGCACCCTGCCTCCTCCTGAGCTTCGCCCCATCGAGGACCTTCGCGAACGCCTCCGCGACATAGCCGTCGGTCTCGGCTTCTACGAGGTCATCAATTACTCACTTGTCGACGAGCGGGTGCTCAACCCCGTCGTCGATGGCACCGACGACCTCCGTAGCAAGCCGGTGAAGGCCGTCAACCCGGTTGCTTCACAGCACAGCCTGCTCCGCACGTCGCTCCGAGGCTCCGTGCTCCAGAGCTACAGCGCGAACCGCCGCGGCCATGCCGGCGCCCTCCGAGTATTCGAAACCGCCGTCGAATACCTGCCGACCGAGGCTGACCTGCCCCACGAGCGGCCGGTCTTCACCGCCGTCCTTGGTGGCGCCCGGGAAGACCGCTGGGCTCGAACCGCTGCCGGTGACCTCGACTTCTACGACGCCAGCGGGACGGTGGAAGCTGCACTACAGTCTCTTGGAGTCGAATTCGCCCTTTCTCGCACCGAGGAGTACGGCCTGCTCGCCGGCCATACCGCCGTCATCGAGTCCGGCAGGGAACAGGTCGGCATCGTCGGTCAGGTGCACCCGGCCGCCGCTGCCGCCTTCGACATCGATGCGCCCGTCTACCTCGTCGAATTCTGGCTTGAAGACCTTGCGAGGGTGTTGCCCGAGCGGCCTTCCTACAGCCCCCCTTCCCGCCATCCCATCGCCCGCCTCGATATCGCTCTACTCGTCGATCTCGACGCTCCCGCGTCGGCGGTGCTCCGCCTCGTTCGCTCCCATCGCGCCCGCGACATCCGCGTGGACGCCGACATCTTCGACGACTATCGCGGCTCCGGGCTGCCCGAAGGCAAGCGCTCCCTTGCCCTGGAGTTGCGTCTCCAAAGCGACGAGCGCACCCTCACTGACGCCGATGTGGCAAGGGTCCGCGACGCCCTGCTCGGGCGCCTTCAGCGAGAGCTGGGCGCCACCCTCCGCGCCTGAGCCAGGAGGAGGTCGGCTTGCTGGACAACGCTATCGAACGCACCACTTCAGAGGCTGAAGCCCGATGACGGTCGATACTCGCCGCGCCGGCCTTTGCGGCGACTGCCTCTTCGCCCGGATCGTCGAATCAGCGCGCGGCTCGACCTACTGGCGTTGCGCCCGCTCTGAGTCCGAACCACGATTCCCGAAGTACCCGCCTCTGCCCGTCAGCGAATGTTCCGGTTACGTGGTCGATCCGGTGACGCACCGCTAGTCGAGCACGGGCAACCCATCCACTACCGAGACAGGCACCGTCTTCCAACTCGCGATCGATGTTCCATCGAACGTCACCTCCAGTATCGCCGTGGTGTTGGCCTCCCCGTCGAAGCCATCGAAGACGAAGTTTCCAAGGCTGAAGGCAATCAATCCGCCGTTGTACTCCTCCACCGGTTGGAGGACGTGCGGGTGCGCGCCGAGTACGAGGGTCGCCCCGGCATCGATCGCTGTCTCGGCATAGAGCCGCTGCGACGCGGACGGGGTGGTGTCGTACTCCACACCGGCATGCATAGAGACGACGACCACGTCCGCTACCTGCTTTGCTGCGATCACGTCGGCGGCGATCTTCTCGGCCGTCGCCCAGGCGACACCTGTTCTCTCGGCTGTCGCGTCCCAGTTCGCTTCGTTATACGAACCCTCGGCCGCGGTATCCACATAGGCGAGGAAGGCGAACCGGAGGCCATTTCGCTCGACTATCGCCGGTGTCCTTGCTCCGGCGTCGTTCGCCCCGGAACCGGCGACCGCGATCCCCGCAACTTCAAGTCGGGACCGCGTGTCCAGCAGAGCATCCGGACCGTAGTCCAGCGCGTGGTTGTTCGCCTGCGAGACAACATCGAGCCCGCCATCGAGGAGCGCGTCGATCGACTGCGGCGGCGCCTCGAATGTATACCCCTTGTTCGCGGGAGAGCCCATGTCCGAGATCGCGCATTCCACGTTCGCGAATGCGATGTCGGCCCCGGCGAGGTGGTCCCGAACGCCGGCGAAGATGTCAGCCGCTCCGCCATCGACCACGCGCCCGCCGATCGACCGCGCCAACATCACGTCCCCCACCGCCGCTAGCGTCACGGCCCCGTCGGCAGGTTCCGGCGACACCGTTGTTGATGGCGCCACCGTCGATTCCGCCCTAACTGTTTCCGCCGTTGGCGAAGGTGTCCCGGCGCTCACGGTCGACACCACTACTGCGCCGCCGCCGGAACCGGACCGGCAGCCCATCAGCAGGAGGCCGGCTATCGCGGAGAACAGGAGCAACCACCGCATCTCGCCATCGTGGGCACAAAGAAGGGCAGTGGCCAGCGCCACTGCCCTTCTTCGGAACTACTCCCGCCGGCCTAGGTTCGGCCGGTGTGCCAGTCGAACTTCTGTGGCTTTCGCTGCGCCCGCGGATTGATAAGGATGTGCACGATCGCCGGGCCGTCCCCGTTGTTCGCCGCTTCGAGGGCTGGCTTCAGCTCGTCCGGCTGCGTGACGAAATAGCCGCGACCCCCGAACGCCTCGATCACTTTGTCGTAGCGAGCGCCGGGGAGGAGCACGCCAGGCGGCGGTGGGACATCGTCGCGCAACTCGGCAACGCCGCCGCCGATGCCGTTGTTGTTGATGATCACGGTCGTGATCGGCAGCTTGTGCCGGCAGATCGTCTCCTGCTCCATCCCGCTGAATCCGAATGCGGAGTCGCCTTCGACAGCAACAATCCGCTTCCCCGGGTTCGTCACTGCAGCTGCAATGGCGAAGCCCATGCCGACGCCCATTGTCCCGTAAGAGCCGGCGTCCAACCGCGTACGCGGTTGGAAGTTCGGCAGGATCGTCCGCCCGATGTCCATCGTGTTCGCGCCTTCGCTCACGATCACCGTGTCCCGCGGCAGCGTGTCCCGCACGTCCTTCAACACGCGCTGGTAGTTCATCGGCACGCTGTCGTCGGCCATCATCTGGGCCGTCATCTGCTCGTTCTCGGCGGCCGCCTGCTCCAGCCCCGTGCGCCAGGTCGTCTCCACCGGGTACTGCCATGGCTTCGATTCAAGCGCCTGGTTTATCTGCCCGATGATTGCCTGGCCGTCGCCGACCAGGGCCACCTCCGCCGGCACATTCGTCCCGATCTCTTCGGGAGTGACGTCCAGTTGCACCACGCGGACGTCCTTGCGATAGCGCGGTTCTCGTCCGAAGTGGAGGATCCAGTTGAAACGGGCCCCCAGCAGGAAGACCAGGTCCGCGTTCTGGAGCGCGTAGGTCCGCGCCGCCGCAACGGAGAGCGGGTGGTCGTCCGAAACCACACCCTTCCCCATCGGCGTCGCCAGGAACGGCAGCTGCGTCTTATCGATAAACTGCCGCACTTCGTTCTCCGCCCGTGACCACGCCATGCCCTTGCCCACGATCACCAGCGGGTTCTGGGCGCTCTGGATCGCCGCCAGGGCAGCATCGACCGCCGCCTGCGGCGCCGCGCTTCGTGGTGGTTCTGGCACTGTCGGCGCCATCTCCACCTGCGACTCATCCACTTCCTGCGTGAAGATGTCGTCTGGCAGGTCGAGGTATGCCGCGCCCGGCCGCCCATAGAGCGATGTCCGCACCGCTTGTTCGACGTAGTAGGGAATCCGGTGGGCGTCCTCCACGGCGTGGGCGTACTTGCAGAACTGCTTCACCGCCCCCACCTGGTCCTCTTCCTGGAAGGCCCCCATCCCGTTCTGGTAGACCGCCGACGCCCCGCCGATGAGGATCATCGGCCAGCAGTTTTGTTGCGCATTCGCCAGCCCCGCGATCGCGTGGATGACGCCAGGCCCCGAGACTACCGTCGCCGCCTGCGGCCTCCCGGTGATGTATCCCGCTGCCTGCGCCGCGTACGACGCCGCCTGTTCGTTCCGCATGCCCGTGTATCGGATCCCGGCATGCTGGGCCTCTGTGGCAAATACTGTGACCGGGAAGCCGACCACCCCGAAGAGGTAGTCCACTCCCTGTTGCTTCAGGCACTTCGCCAGCAGCGCCGCCCCCGTTGTCGTTCCGCTCACGCGCGAGCCTCCTCTTTTGCTGTTTGTTTTCGCTTCAAGGTCGGGCGGGTCACCCCGCTCTCCCAGAGTTCGTTCAGTTGGTCCGGCCCGAGCGCCAGGAGTTCGCCGAGCACCTCGTTCGTCGAACCGCCGAGCAACGGCGGCGCCGTCAGCGGCACGTCCGACTTTGACATCCGGATCGGCGACTTCATCAGCACCACCTCACCCTCGGTCGGGTGCTGGACCCGTTCGATGAAGCCCCGCGCGTTCAGGTGCGGGTCGTTGAAGACATCCATCGTGTCGAAGATCGCGCTCGCCGCGACGCCGCCTTCGCAGAGGATCCGCATCGCCTCGTGCTTGTCGTGTTGCGAGGTCCATTTCGCGATCTCGGCGTCCAGGTCCTTCTGGTTTGAGTTGCGCAGCTTCGGCGTCTCGAAGCGCGGGTCCGTCAGCAGGTCGTCGCGCCCCATCGCCACGCATAACTGGTCCCACATGCGCGACGTCGAGACGAGCATATAGAGGTAGTCGTTCGGCCCACCGCCCTTGCATGGGTACATCCCGCTTGGTGCACCGGCCTTGTGCAGCTGCCGCGGCACCGCCTCCTGTGCCCAGTGCACAACGCCCGTCGTGCGCATGAACATCGTCGTCGCTTCCTGCATCGAGACCTCGATGAACTGGCCCTCGCCTGTGCGCATTTTCTGCACCCAGGCCGCTGTGATCGCCAGCGCCATTTGCATCCCGGTCCCCGTGTCCGACATCGTTGGGCCGGGCTTGACCGGCGGCCCGTCTGCCGAACCCGTCACCGAAAACGTGCCCGCGGCCGCCTGCGCCAGGGGGTCGAAGCACTTGTAGTTCGCGTAGGGCCCGTCCAGTCCGTACCCCTTCAGCCGCCCGTAGATGATCGCCGGGTTTCGTTGCCGCATCGACTCGTAGTCGATCCCAAGCTCTTCCATGATCCCCGGGCCGTAGTTCTCCACGAAGACATCGCACTTCTCTGCCAGCTGCAGCATGATCTCCCGTCCCTGCGGGTGCTTGATGTCGAGCACGATGCTCCGCTTGTTCGCGTTGTAGTTCATGAAGTACTGCGGGTCTTCGATGTCCTTCGCGAACGATTGCCGCGCGGCATCTCCCCGCGGCGGCTCCACTTTGATCACATCGGCGCCGAGCCAGGCCAGCATCTGTGTGGCGCTCGTCCCGGCTTCGTACTGGGTCATGTCGAGGATGCGCAGACCTTCGAGTGCGGTCGTCATGGGCGGACTCCTGGTGGCGGTTGCCGCATCCTACCACTGGCCACATGGCTCGTTTCGCGGTCACCCGCGAGCCCTTCGCTACACTGGCTGTAGATTCATGGACGTCGCCAACATCGTCGATACCACTGGTCGCGTGCTCGACTACGAGATCATCTCGATCGGGAACACACCGCTTACGCTGGCGTCGATCCTCGCCTTCGTCCTCGTCTTTCTTGGCTTTCTCGTCGTCGCGAGGGTCCTTGCTGCCGTTGTCCGGCGGTGGATGTTCCGCCGCATCGATGTCGAACGAGGGGTGGGCTACGCTCTCTCCCGCGTCGTCCAGTACGCCACGCTTGCCGTCGGCTTCTTCATCAGCTTCCAGTTCCTCGGGATCGACGTCAGTTCCCTCGCCATCTTCCTTGGCGCTCTTGGCGTCGGTATCGGACTCGGCCTCCAGAATCTCACCGCCAATTTCATCTCCGGCCTGCTCCTCTTGTTCGAGCGGCCCATTGTCGTCGGTGATCGCGTGACGGTCGGCGTCATCGAGGGAGACGTAGAGTCCATCAACATGCGCGCCACAACCGTTCGCTCAATCGATAACACGGCGGTCATCATTCCCAATCGCGACTTCGTGGAGCAGCAGGTAGTGAACTGGTCGCACGGCGACCGGCGACAGCGGCTCGACATCGACGTCGGCGTTTCCTACGACTCCGACGTTCAGGAGGTGGTGGCCGCCTTGATAGAGGCGGGAAGCAGCCATCCCCGCGTCCTTTCCTACCCGGAGCCGGATGTGCTCCTGATGGGCTTTGGCGATTCCGCCTGGGACATGCGCCTCCGCGTCTGGATCCCGGACCCTAAAGATCACATCGTTGTCCGTTCGGACATCAACAAGGCGGTCGTTGCCGAGTTCCGCAAGCGTGGCGTGGAAATTCCCTTCCCGCAGCGCGATGTCCACTGGCGCTCGCCGCTACCGTTCCAGGTCGAAGGGTCGAGCTAGGCCAGTCGCTCCCGTACACGCTCACCAAGCTCCGTCAGCTCGTAGCCGACCTCGAGGCTGCGCGTCAGCCCCATGTACTTCAGCTTCCTCACGTCTGCCTTGAACTTCGGCACATCGCGCCCGGCTTTTGCCGCCAGTCGGGCGGCCAACGTCGCCGGCATCGTCGCGACCAGTTCCAGCGCCTCGTGCGTCCACGGCCCGTGGTTGCTCCTTCGATCCACGTCAGCCAGCCTCGCGAGCGCCCGCTCGACATCCGCCTCTGTGAACACCGCCGGCGTGTCCTCAATGTCGCCCGCATAGGCGAACGCCACGCGGTACACCTCGGCTTCGTCGTTGAGGTTGCCGCCGGGACCGGCCCGCAGGTACGCCAGCAGCGATTCCCGGTCCGCGAACCCGGCCTTCGTAGCCTGCCCATCGTCGATGGTCGCCAGCCGCACCACGTCGACCGCTGTTATCCGGATCAACGTGTCGCCGAACAGCCTGTGTGTCGCCCCGGGCTTCGCCTGCCGGCGCTTCCACGCCCGGAATGTCAGCGTGACAGCGCCGCTACGCACACCCTTGCGAAACTGCATGTCGAAGAGCATGCGGGCAGCCTACCGTGCTCTCAGCTAGCCGCCTGCTGTTCAAGCAATTCTTGCTCCAACCGGGCGGCGGCGCAGATCCGGCACGCACGTCGTGCCACCTTGCGCGTCGCGATATCTACCATCCAGCGCTGCGGATGGTCGCAGAATGCTTCGTCGCCATGCACATCGCGCGTGCTCTTGTCTACTGTTGTCATAGTTCGATGGTATCGGAGCCACGTTAACTCCACGTAACATGATGGCGCGTGATCGCCGGTCCCACCGGCCGCGCCGGTTGCGATACTTCGCCGTAAGCTAACTTGATGCAAAGGCCACCCGCCGCCTTCCAGCCCGCGCGGTCTCCCTTCGCTTCCCTCCAAAACAGCCAGTTCCGTTGGCTCTACGTCAGCAACCTCGCCTTCTTCTTCGCGATGATGGGCCAGTTCGTCACGCGCTCCTGGCTCGCCTTCGAGATCACGGACAGCGCCCTCGCCCTCGGCATGGTCAACTTCGCTGTCGCCATCCCAATGCTCATCATCGCCCCCTTCGGCGGCGTCATCGCCGACCGCGTCGAGCGCCGCAACCTCATCATGGCCGGGCAGTGCGTCCTCGTCGTCAACGAGGCGATCGTCCTCGTGCTGCTCTTGGCCGGCGTCCTCGCCTTCTGGCACCTGCTTGCCGTCAGCTTCGTGATGGGCTGCGTCTTCCCGTTCATCATGCCCGCCCGCCAGGCGATCGTCGTGAACATCGTTGGCAAGAACGGCCTTGTAAACGCCATGGCCCTCCAGATGGGCGGCATGAACGCGGCCCGCGTCATCGCTCCCGCCCTCGCCGGTTTTCTCATCTGGGCGGTCGGCATCAACTGGACCTACGTCGTCGCCATCGTCTTCTATCTCATCGCTCTCGTGAGCATGACCCGCGTCGAGCGCTTCTGGCCCGAGAAGGTCGCCATCCCGAAGTCCATGTTCGGAGACATCGCCGATGGTGTCCGCTACGTCCGCGGCGAAGCCTCGGTGCGCACCCTCCTCATCTTCGGACTTGTCCCCGTCCTCCTCGCGATGCCGTTCCAGTCGCTTCTCGCCGTTTTCGCGGAGGATGTTTGGGACGTCGGCTCGCTCGGCCTCGGTATGCTCAACGCCGCGGCGGGCCTCGGCGGGCTCATCGGCTCCGCCTACGTCGCTGTCTTCGGCGACACCGACCGCAAGCTCCGCCTGATGATGATCAGCATTCTCCTTTTCGGCTCGGCCCTGTTCATGTTCGCCGTCTCGCCGCTCTTCGTGTTGGGACTCGTCTTCGTCCTCTTCTCCGACCTCTTCGTCGGCATCTTCCAGACGCTGAACAACACCATCATCCAGGTCATCATCCCCGACCACGTCCGCGGCCGCGTGATGAGCCTGCTGATGATGTCTTTCGGCCTTACCCCGCTGGGCACCGTCCCTATCGCCGCCCTCGCCCAGGCCTATGGCGCCCCCTTCGCCGTCGCCTGCGCCAGCGCCACGCTCATCGTTGCCGCCATCCTCTTCTACGTTCTCAGCCCCTCCCTCCGCCGCATCGACGCCACCAGTAAAGAAGCCCTCGAACTCGACAGCGATGAGCGCCGGAGGCAGGCCGCCCCCATGGCTGCTGCCGGCGGCTAGGACAGCTCTCCGCGTTGGCAAAGCCGCACGCGGGAGCCTAACCCGCCTCCGGGAACTCCAGCCCAAACAGCTGGTCGAACGCCAGCCCCCAGGGCGGCCGCAGGAAGCCCAAAGCCTTCACGTCCTGGGCCCACTGGCCGAACGGCATCCCCCGCGCGAAGCTCGCCCCGCCGATTACCCGGCTGAGGCCCATCATGCTCGTCTCCGCCAGCTCGGCCACGCTCGCCTTGCCCCGGTTCACGCTCAGGCGCGGGTCGGCCTCAGTCTCGACCGCCCGGATCATCCCCTCGAGCGCCTGCTCGATAAGCCACTGCGCGTTCGCCACCTTGCTCCACTCCACCCGCTCGTAGGGCCGCATCTCCTTCGCTTTCGATACGAGCCTGTCGTGGCCCGTCTTCACGGCCGTCCGCACTACCGCGGCAATCACCGCCGTGAACAGCACGCTCGCCGTCACACCAACGGCCGGCAGTCCCTTCTGCATGAGCACCGGCGACGCCGCCCGGATCGCCTCACAGTCTTTCAGCCGAAACGCGTGGCTCTGCGTCGCCGACATCCCGTGGCCATCCCACTCGGTTGCGATTTCAGCGCCCCAGCTCCCATCCCAGGGCCGGTCCCAGTCTTCTATCACGAAGATGTCAGGCCCGTTTCCATCGTCCGGTAGAGCCGTCGTCAGCATCAGCGAGCACACGCCGGACCCACTGCCGAAGTGCTTGTCGCCGGTTAGGCGGTACTTGCCACCAACGTGCGGCACTGCCTGCGTTCGCGTCCGCATCACATCGCCACCGGAGCCCGGCTCCGACGTCACCGTCCCCCACCACTTTCCTGCCAGTGCCGTCTCGAAGAATGCCGCCCGTTGGTCCTTCAGGGCCTCGGTCTCGTCGCCAACCGCCAGCCAGCCAGCCAGCACCGAAGGGTGCATCGACGACACCAGCGCCACCGATGGGTCGCCCTCGGCGATCGTACCCAGCAACTTTGCATAACTCCGAATCGACCCCGGCAGGTCCGTCCAGAGTCCGCCACGTTCGGCCGGAACGCCCGTAAGCAGGTAGCCCGCTTCCGCCAGCCTGTCGAAGTCCGCCCTGTCCAGGGAGTTCCGTCGCAGCCTCTCCTGCCGCTGCACCGCAAAGTCGCCCGCTACTGCCGCCACCGTCGCCTGGACTTTCGTCCTTCGTTCTTCCACGTCACTCATCACGGCCTCCTTTGCTCAATCGGGGTGCCCCGGCTCTGGTATCCTTCCCCGTCGTGGACTGGAACGATACTCCTGAGCAAGCCGCCTTTCGTAACCGCGTGCGTGAGCTGATCCACACACGCCTTCCCGCTCGTTATCGCGACATGGCAACCGCCCGCGGCGGCCCCGGCGAACGCCAGTGGGAGTTCGACCGCAAGGCCGATGACCCATCCGCCCGTGCCGCCGCCAGCGAGTGGCACGGGGCCCTCGCCGAGCAACACTGGGTCGCGCCACAGTGGCCATCCGAATACGGCGGTGGTGGCCTCAGCTCCATGGAACAGTTCGTCCTCAACCAGGAGCTTGCCCGTGCCGGCGCACCGGGTGTCGGCGGATCCGGCGTCAGCCTTCTCGGGCCGACCCTCATCGTTCACGGCACCGAGGAGCAGAAGAAGAAGTACCTGCCGGCCATCCTCAACGCGGAAACCGTCTGGGCCCAGGGCTACAGCGAACCGGGCGCTGGCTCCGACCTCGCCGGCCTTCAGACCCGCGCCGTCCGCGATGGCGACGATTTCGTCATCAACGGCCAGAAGATCTGGACCTCCGGCGCCCACGCCGCCGATGCCCTCTTCTGCCTCGTCCGCACCGACCCTACGGCGCCCAAGCACCGCGGCATCTCCTTCCTCCTCATCGAGGACATCCACACCCCGGGCATCACCGTCCGCCCGCTCGTCAACATGGCCAACCGCCACTACTTCAACGAGGTCTTCTTCGAAGACGTCCGCGTCCCCGCCCGAAACCTCGTCGGCGAAGAGAACCGCGGCTGGTACGTGGGCATGACCCTCCTCGACTTCGAGCGTTCGAACATCGGCGGCGCCGTCTCCGCCCGCCGCACACTCGACCGCCTCATCACCGAAATCAAGGCCGATCCGGTACTGGCTGAACGCGTCCGCAGCGGCCCCCTCCGCGCCGAGATCGCACAGCGCTACGTCGAAACCGAGGTCATGTTCCAGTACTCATTCCGCATCATCTCCATGCAGAACGCCGGCGAGATCCCCAACTACGAAGCCTCGACCGCCAAGCTCTTCAACTCCGAACTCGCCCAGCGCATCGCCCAGACGGCCGTCCGCGTCTTCGGTCTCAACGGCAATGTCTTCGACGAAGACGCTCCCGGCGGACGCTACGGCCACATGTACGTCGATACCGTGCCCGCCACCATCCGCGGCGGCACCAGCGAAGTCCAGCGCAACGTCATCGCCACCCGCGGCCTCGGCCTGCCACGCAGCTAGCCATGGAGCCGCGGCCCTCCGTGGCCGCAAACTCTTGGAACGGCGCCGAACCTCCGAATCGCCTCACTCCCAGCGGAAGAACCGCACCGTCACTCCGGCCGCCGCGACCAGGAACCCCACAACCACCAGCGATGCGCCACCATCCCACGTCGCGGCCAGCCAGGCGTCCTGCAGCAGCAGGATCACGTGCGTCAGCGGCAGGATGTTGCTGAAAGCCTCCATCCCGCTCGTGAGTACACCCCTCGGTGGTCCTGCCCCCGAGATGAACATCATCACGAAGAAGAGGATCATCCCCGCCCCCTGCGCCGACCTTGACCCCGGCAGCACCGACCCCAGCATCAACCCGATCACCGCGAACATCACTGCTGCCAGCACATAGGCTCCAGCGGTCAATCCCCAGCCGTGCGAAAGCTCCGTGCCCTGGGTCAGGTGCGACGCCACAATGATTGCGATCCCGCCGACCAGCATCATTGCCAGCCCGACCAGCAACTGCGACCCAAGGATCGAGAGCTTCGCAACGCCTGCCGCCTGGAAGCGCCGCAACACTCCCTGCTCCCGGTAGGTCGTCACCCGAAGCGGCATCGTGATCAGGCCGACTGAGGCCATGACCAGCCCGATGTACGCCGGCTGGTAGTAGTCCGCGGGCCCCACATTCCGCCAGATCCGCACCTCCTCGGCGTCGCGCGTGTCGAGGTCGTTTCCAAACACACCGCCAAGCACAAAAAGGACGAATAACGGGAAGGCGAACACGAAGATCAGCGCCAGTGGCTCGCGCACGAACAACTTCACCTCGACCCACGTCAGACGGAGTACCGCGCTCATTCCGCAACCTCGCCGGCCAGCTGCACGAACACATCGTCGAGCGTTGGCAGCTCCACCCGCAGGTCCAGCGGCGCAATATCGTGGGCCACGAGGTTCGCCGCCAGGTGTGCCAGCAGCGGGCCCGTTCCCGTTGCCGACACCTTCTGCCCGTCGCGCTCCCATGACTCCAGTCCCTGCGTCCCCTCAAGGAACGACAGGTCTTCGACGTCGGTACTGAACCGCACCACCCCGCCCGGAGCGAAGCGGTTGACCAACCCCCGCGGCGTATCCTCGGCCAGCACCTTCCCCTGCTGGAACACCGCGATTCGGTCGCAGAGTGTCTCCGCCTCGTCCATGAAGTGCGTCACCAGGACGACCGTCGCGCCGCCTTCCCGCACCGAGCTGATCAGGTCCCACGCCACCCGCCGCGCCTGCGGGTCGAGCCCCGTCGTCATTTCGTCGAGGAACACCACCTCCGGTTCGTTGACCAGCGCCAGGGCGATGAACAGTCGCTGCTGTTGGCCGCCCGAGAGGTCGCTGAATGCGGCGTTGCGTTTCTCCTCGAGACCCCACTCATTCAGCAACTCGCGCCAGTCGCGCCGCCGGGGCGAGAGTGCCGCGAACAGGTCCAGCGCCTCCCACACTTTGAGACGCTCAGGCAGCGCCGAGCTTTGCAGCTGGCTCCCGACCCGTCCTCGCAGCTGGGCGCCGTGCGTTCTCGGGTCCAGCCCCAGCACAGCGACTTCGCCGCCGTCCGGCGTCCGCAGGCCCTGGAGGCACTCCACCGTCGTTGTCTTTCCCGACCCGTTCGCTCCGATGATCCCGTAGATCTCGCCCGCCCGGACGTCGAAACTCGCCCCGGCAACGGCTCGCACGTCGCCATAGCGCTTGGCGAGTTCGCGAACGTGGATAGCAGTTCCATCAGTCATGTTGCGGACTCTACCCGGCGCTCATCGCAGAAGTATCACATCCAGAAGCCCGCGGAAATCGTGACACACTCCGCCCTCTGGATTCGAGCGCGGCCTCGTCCTCGGGATAGCCTTCCTCGGCGGCCCCTGGATCCGCTGGATCGAGGCGATGATGGACAACCGCCCCTTTGGGACGAACTCCGGCCAGGCTTCAGCCGCCGGCCGCGATTAAGGAGTGCTTACCCGTTCTCCGGTCCGTCGACGTTCACGACCGTCGGACCCGAACCCAGCCGGACCACCACGACTACGTGTTCGCGGTCGCCGGGATTGCCTTCTCGATGCACGGTATGTGGCGGAACGTGAAAGAAATCGCCCGGCCCGGCTTCGAGCGTCTCCGACCCACCAGGGCCGAACTCGACGCGCGCCGAGCCTGACAGGACCCGACCATACGTCGCGTGTTCGCCATGGTGATGCCACCCGGACATGACTCCCGGGTCGGTCCGCACCTCGCCCACCCAAACAGCATCCGTCGCGAATGCCTCAGCACGATTCATGCCCGGCGTCGGTGGTCCGCTCTTCAGCCCCTCGTTCGTCACGACTTTCACTGGTTCCGACATCCAACCGCTCCTCGCCATACAAGGCCGGGCGCATCCTACCGAGGCGAGCCAAAACGCGCACGCCACTCGCCGACGGCAGCCGCGGTTGGCAAGGCTGTTCAATGAAATCTCGCTACTCCCACCCCAGCCATTGGCAGATCGCCCCGCCCATCACCATCTCCAGGTCCTCGCCCTTCAGGAAGTCGCACTCCACTTCGAACAGATCCCGCGCCTCGCGCCAGGTGCAGGGGAGGCGCGTCCAGTCCGTGCCCCAGAACGTCCGCTCCGGCCCAAACGCATCGAACACCCGCCGGATGATTGGCTGAAGCCCCGGGAACGGGTACGTCTCCGTCGTCATGCAGGGCAGCGCGGACGCCTTCACCGCCACGTTCGGGTACTTCGCCAGCGCCAGCACCTCGTCCAGGTGGTTGAACCGTTCCGGTCCGGGTTCCCCGGCACAGGCCAGGTGGTCGATGACCAGCTTCAGCCCGGGATGCCGTTCCGCCACCTCCCCGATCGCCGGCACCGACCCCGGAACGAACACCATCAGCGGTACGCCTGCGTCTTCGCACGCGGCGAAAGCCCACTCCGCCGTGCCGTCCGTCAGCCAGGGGCGCTGTTCACCGCGATGGAAGGTGAACCGGAGGCCCAGCATTCCCTGCTGCTTCCGCCAGGTCGGTATGAGCTCCGGCTGCGGCGTTGCGAGGTCGATCCGCCCCATCACCGCGAACCTGTTCGGATGGAGCCTTGCTGCCTCGAGCGCGAGGTCGTTTCGGTCGCCCTCCCACGAGGGCGGCACGAGCACGACGCGGTCAATCCCGGCTTCATCCATCCCCGCGAGGATGAGTTCCTTCGTCACCGGATACGGCTTCTGGGCCAGGTGATCCCTGCCCGCCGGCCACGGCCGCTCCGGCGTATTCGCACCCCAGATGTGCACCTGCGCATCAACGATTCCTGGTTCCGGCATAGAGCTCGCCTCCGAATGGCCGCGAGTCTACTCCAGCCCCTGGCCCTTGGCCCTTGGCCCTCAGCCCTACTTAAAATTCCCTCCCAGCAGGTCGCGCGCCATGATGATCCGCTGCACCTCGCTCGGCCCCTCGCCGATCCGCCGGATTCGCATTTCCCGGTACCAGCGTTCCAGCGGCAGGTCCTTGGTCACACCGTAGCCCCCGTGGATCTGGATGGCCCGGTCGACCACTCGTCCGCCCGCTTCGCTCGCGACCAGCTTGGCCATCGCCGCTTCCGTCCGGAACGGCTGGCCTTTCAGTGCCTTATCCGCCGCCGCGAGCGTCAGCCAGCGCGCCGATCGAATGTCGATCTCGTTGTCGACGACCATCCACTGGATCGCCTGGCGGCTTGCCAGCACATCGCCGAAGGTTTCCCGCTGCTTCGCGTAGGCGATCGCCATCTCCTGCGCCTTCACCGCCACGCCGATGCACCCCGCCGCGTAGGGGATCCGCTGGCGGCTCAGACGGTCGTTGGCAATCGCGAAACCCTTGTTCACCTCGCCGAGAACGTTGCGTGCAGGGATGCGCATGTCTTCGAACTGCAGCTCCGTCGCGTAATGCGTCGACCGGAGGGTGTGGACCACACGCCGCACATGGAAGCCGGGCGCATCGGTGTCCACGATGAAGCAGGTGATCCCCGCTCGCCCCGCCGAAGGGTCGGTCCTGGCGAAGACGATCCCGTAGTCCGCCCGGTCGGCGCCACTGATGAAGATCTTGGCGCCGTTGATCACCCAGTCGTCGCCGTCCTTCACTGCCCGCGTCTGGATCGCCCTGGCGGGGTCGGCGCCGCCGCTCGGCTCTGTCAGCCCGAAGAAGCCGCGCTTCTCTCCCCGCAATGTCGGAAAGAGGTACTGCTCCTTTTGCTCCTCGTTCGCTTCGAAGAGCTGGGCCAGCCCTGCCCCGCCGAACACGCCGTAGCAGGGCGCGTAGAGCCCCGCCCGGTGTTGCGCCATCTCGATCGCCATCAGCGTCCGCGTGACGATGTCGACGCCCGGCCCGCCGTACTCCTCCGGGATATCGAGCCCGTAGAAGCCCATCTCCTTGACCCGGGCCACCAGCCGCGCGTGGTCCTCCGGTTCCAGCTCACTCGCATCCGGGTCCAGGTCGGCTTCCAGCGGCACAATCTGTTCGCGCACGAACTTCCGCGTCGTCTCGACAATCAGCCGCTGCTCTTCGCTTGGTTCAAGCTCCACCAGGCACTCCTATCCGGGACTCAACCGCCCCAGCGAGGGCAGCCGTTCGTTGCGATTCTGTTCTGGCACCGCGCCGCTGCTCGCCACGTGCGCCATCAGCAGCTCCCGGTACCGCGTCATGTATGCGGTCGTCACCTCGACCCGGAAGCTCGCCGCCCGTACCGGCTCCTCATGCAGGATGCGAGAGAGCTCACCCTTCAGACCGAAGAGCGATTTCCCACCCGCGTACCCGACGTAGACGGTCTCGCCTGCCTCGTTCCCGAGCTCGTAGACACCCATCTGCCCGGCGAGCTTCGTCACTTCCACTTCCGTCAGCGACCGCCAGGGTTTGGTCAGTGCAATTGCCATCGGTGGCGCAGTCTACGCCAACGCCCGCCATGGTCTTCCCCCTCGTCGCTGTGTAACCATCTTCGGGTGCAGATTGTCGAAGCGACCATCGCCGACGCTCCCCGGATGGGCCAATTCATGGTCGAAACATGGCTCGAAGCTCACCGCGGCCAGATCCCGGATGAGCAGTGGCGCCGTCGTCGTGACGTATGGACGCCGGAGCTTTCCACCGGAGGGTGGAGCAATACACTCGCCGAGATGTCCGATGGAACCCGCACCCGAACCTGCATCTTCCTCGGGTACGACGCCGCCGGGGATCAGCTCGACGGTCTCGTGATGGGAGCGCCGGCGCGCCATGGTCCGTGGAGGGATGCTGGCCAGATCGTCGCACTGTATGTGCGCCGGGACCGTCGAGGTCAGGGGCTCGGGCTTGAACTGCTGCAAACCGCCATCGTCGACCAGCAGCACCGCGGTTTCGAACGCCTCATCATCGGCTGCCTCGACACCAACACGTCCGCCCGCGGCTTCTACGAGCACCTCGGTGGCATCGTCGTCGGGCAGATGGAGGACGAGGAGTACGGCTTCACCAACACGCAGGTACTCTACGGCTGGTCGGATCTGGCCAGCCTCATAGCCTGAACTCTACTGCCCCCGGAATGCCGGATTCCGCTTCTCCATCCGCGCCGCAATACCCTCTGCCGCATCCGCGCTTTCCCGGGCTTCCTGCACCAGTGTGTCCACATCCTCGTGCCCAATCCCGTCGCGAAACGCCATCTCCCTGACCAGCAACACCTTCATCGCCCGCAGCGACAGCGGCGCGTTGCTCGCCAGCCGGTCGATGACCGCCTGTGCCTCTGCTTCCAAATGTTCCGCAGGCGCGACGCGCGAGATGACACCGAGTGCGTACATCCGCTCCGCCGGCAGCGGGTCGCCGAGCAGAAGGATCTCCCGCGCTGCAACCGGCCCCGCCACCTCGAGCAGCTTCTTCGCCAGGAACCACGTCGGAGCCAGCCCAATCTGTGCCAGCGACATCCCGAACCGCGCCGCCGTCGAGGCCACGACCAGGTCGCAGTGCAACGCCAGCTCGTTCCCACCAGCAATGGCGTCGCCCTGCACAACGCCCACCACCGGTAGCGGGTAGTGCTCGATCGCGTGCAACACCGGCTCGATGGCACTCGCGCCCGGGCGACTCAGCGTCGCGCCGCGTTCCCGCAGGTCGAGTCCAGCACAGAACACTGTTCCCGTGCTTCGGATCACCGTGACCCGTTCGCCTTTCTCCGGCTCCGCACTGAACGCCGCCAACAACAACTCGAGCATCTCCCCATCGAGGGCGTTGCGCTTCTCCGGCCGGTTCAGCGCCACCGTCCGCACCGGCCCGGCGCTCGTCACTTCCACAACCGCCATCGATTCCCTCCTTAGTGCCCGCCGCTGCCCGTGGGCCGGTCGCTCGTGATCCCCGCTTCGTAGAGCGCGGCGATCTCCTTCTCGCTCATCCGCAACACGTCGCGGAAGACGTAGCTATTGGCGCTCCCGAACTCCGGCGCCGGGTTCGCCAGCGGCACGGGTGTCCCGCTCAGCCGGAACGCCGGGCGCGGATACGGGGTCGGCCCGACGCCTGCGGTCTCCACGTACTGCAGCCCTTCGCGTGCCGCGACGTGCGGGTCCCGGAACAGCCCCAGCGCATCCAGCGACGCCCCGGCGGGCACCCCCGCGGCTTGCAATGTCTCCTGCACCTCGTACGGCGTCCGCTCACTCGTCCATGCGCTAATCGGTTCATCGAGCTCGCGACGGTGCGTGTGCCGCGCCGCGACAGTAGCAAACCGCGCATCATTCGCCAGCGCCGGCTGGCCGATCACGTCGCACAGTGCCGCGAACTGGCCGTCCGTCTCCACCGCAATCGCCACCCACGTGTCCGCCTCTCGGCAGGGGAAAATGTCGTGCGGCGCCATCCAGTCGTGGTCGTTCGCCTTCCGCATCCGCTCCCGCCCGTTCAGCACCTGGTCCATGTAGGCGTCGGCCAGGATCTGCATCTCGCCCTCGATCATCGCCAGCTCCACGTGCTGGCCTTCGCCCGACAGTCGCCGATGGTACAGCGCGACCACCGTGGCAAACGCCGCGTGGATAGCAGCGTTCTGGTCGCAGAAGAAGTTCCCCGGCTTCACCGGCGGCCCATCCGGGTATCCGGTCAGGTGCGACAACCCCGACATTGCGTCGATACCCGGGCCGTAGCTCCGCCAGTCCCGATACGGGCCCGTGAGCCCGAAGGCCGGCATCGAGATCGCGATGATCTGGTCGTTTGCCTGGCGCAGGTCGTCGTAGGCAAGACCAAGCTTTGGCATCACCCCCGGCGAGAAGTTCTGGACGAGCACATCGCTAACCGCCACCAGCCGCAGGAACGCTGCTCGCCCTTCGGGCCTCCCCACATCCAGCACCAGCGACCCGTTCTTGCCGTGGTTGAACGAGTTGAACAGCATCATCCGGTCCCACGAGTGATCCGGGCTTCCCTCCTCCAACGGCGCCGTGCCCGCGGCCTTCGCCGGGCGCCCATTCGGCGTCTCCACCTTGATGATTTCGGCGCCAAGTGTGCCCAGTAGCCCAGTGGTCATCGGCCCCGCCACGGCGTTGGTGAAGTCGACCACGCGCACCCCGGCCAGCGGCCGCTTGCCATCAGCCGGTGCGGGTCGTCCCGGCGCTACCGCGTCCCGCTCCTCGAAGCCCAGTTCGTCGAGGAGCGAACCACCGAGGATCGGGGACGGCCGGTTTACCCAGGGGGTGCCGTGGAAGCGAATCGGCGTGCCGGGCTGCAGCGTCGGGCCGGCGCCCGGGTGGTCGATCGAGACGAAACTGCCGCGTTCCTGGTGGTGCCGCTCCACCACCACTTCGCCCGGCGTCCGAACCGCCGTGAACGGGCAGCCGTATCGCCTGGGCAGCCTCGACAATTTCGTCCCGCGTGCGCGCCATCAGGTATGGCTCCATCGCCTCATCGATGACGTCTGCGTGCCCGAGCATGCTCGCCAGCAGCTCCGGCTCAAACAGCCTCTCATCGCCCACCAGCGCGCCAACAAGCTCCAGGTTCCGATTGTTCGAATGGCAATGGACGTACCCGTCCTTGCACGGCCGGATGGTCGACGGATACGAGTGCTCCGGCGGGAAGCCGAGCAGTCGTGTCCCGTTTCGCTTCGGCGCCCAGCCGTAGAAGTACGCCGTTTGCTCCACGCCGCCGAGCAGGAATGTCCCCGCCTCCATGGTCGATACGTCCACGATCTGCCCGGCGCCGGTCCTCGCCCTCGCGGTCACAGCCGCCATGATCCCCAGTGCCGCATGTGCCCCGGTCTCGTACTGCAGCAGATCGCCGTATGCCTTCAGTGGCTTCCTGTCCGGTGCCCCCGTCAGGCTCGAATACCCGCTCATCGCGTAGCAAAGGAGCTCGCTTCCCGCGTAATCCGCGTACGGCCCCGTCAGCCCGAACCACGACACGTTGCATACCACCAGCCGCGGAAACTCTCGCGCAACTCCCTCGAGGTCGATACCCCGTCCGGCCAGCGACGCCGGACCGCCCTCGGTCACCAGCACGTCGACCTTCCCAAGCTGGTCGCGGACCTCGTCCCACTCCGCCACAACACTCTGCTTGCCGGCGTTCAGGTGCAGGAAGAGCCCGCTTCTCTCCCCATCCGGTACGTCACCCGGGAAAGGCCCGGCTCGCCGACTCCGGTCACCGTCAGACGGCTCCACCTTCACGACGGTCGCCGCCAAGCCCCGCCAGCAACCGTCCGCAATACGGCCCGGCCACGCCCTCGGCGAGTTCCAGTACAACGAGTCCTTCAAGTGGTCCGGGCAAGCGTCATCCAGCCGCGCAGTGGTGTCGAGATACTACCGGCTTCCTGGGCCTCGGGCCCAAAGCGCCCTAATCCTTGTACCGCCGCCCGTGCTCTGCCCTTTGTCCGTTGCGCCTTGATCTCCATGATCGGCACTCCGTAGCCGCAACTCGTTTGCGTGCTCTCCACGGTCACCTCGACCACCTGCCGCATGGCCAGCCCGATTTCACGCGGTTCCGGCGCCCCTCGAACACCTCGCGGTGCTGCGTACTCATCCAGGCCGAACACCTTCGCGTGGCCGTACAGCCGCACAATCCCGGCATCGTCCGGGCGTCGTCGACATCACCATCACCGTGCACGGGCCTCCCGACTTCGCTGTGCCGCGCCGTCTCGTTTCCACTTCCGCCGAAGTCGAGGTAGGCAACCCGGTCTCGCCAACGACGTGGAGCCTGATCGCCACCCTTCGGCGACACGTTGACCGCACCACCCCCGTGCTGGCTCCCGCGGACATGTCGCTCGCAACGCTCGCGACGAAGAACATCGGCGCCTCTTCAATCAGCAGCTTCTGCTCAGACGTAATCGCATCGTAGTAGGTCGCCATCGCTCGCCTCACAACTGAATTGCATTCGATCCTAGCTCAATACAGCCTCGACAGGATCCGCAACGATCTGATGCCTTCATCGACAACCCTGCGACAGCAACCCGCGGCCCACTTCTACCCCCGATACTCCCGGATCGGCCGCCAGATCCTGCCGATCACCAGCGTTGCCAGCACTGCCAGCACCGACCCCAGGAACAGCGTCTCCCGCGCGCCGATCCACCCTGCCGAGAATCCGACCCACGTGGTCCCGATGTTGTTCGCCGTCGTCGCGCTCAGCACCATGAAGGAGTGCGCACGCCCGCGCATGTTGTCGGGTGTCGTGAGCTGCACGGTCGTGTGCCGGACCGCCACCGTCACCGAATCCGCCCCGCCGACGAGGGCGATGAAGATAATCCCGACCCAGAGGATGCTGAATGCAGAAAACCCGAACAGGAAGATCGAATAAGCGATGCTGGCGTAGAGCACCAGCATCCCTTTTGCCTTGTACTCCGCCAGCCCGAGCGCCAGGAACGAACCGCCAAATGCGCCTGCGCTGTTCGCTGCACCCAATACGCCCGTTGTGCCGGCCCCTCCCTGGAAGAGTCCCTTGACCAGCGCTGGGAGGATCTCGCGATAGAACGTCACCACCGTGATCCCCGTGTCGAGCAGGAACAGCCCCGGCAGGATCGGGTGCCGAACCACATACACGAAGCCATCGCGCACCCGGCGCAACGTCGATCCCGTGGAAGACTCCGCTGCCTTGCCAGAAATTCTGATCCCGTGCGGCAGGATCGCTGCCCCAAGGGCGACGAACGCGCCGACGTAGAACACCGCGGTCAGCCCGCCGGTCGTCGCGACGCCGGCGAACACCAGCGGCGCCGCGATCATCGCCACGTTCTGGGTCGCGTTTGTCGTCGTGATCGCGTGCATCAGGTATCGCTGCGGCACCGTCGAAGGCGCCAGCGCCGCCGCGGCCGGGTTCGACACCATCTGGGAGATCGCCGTCGCTCCCACCGCGACGTACACCTCCCACGTCTCCAGCATCCCTGCAGTGGCGAGGACCCCCAACGTCAGGAGCACCGCGAAGGTCCAGAGCTGGGCTCCGGTGATCACCCACTTCCGGTTCAGGTGGTCCGCAATCGCCCCACCCCAGAGCAGCGCCGGGATCTGTACGACCAGCTGGATCGGCCCGATCAGCCCCACCGCCGCCGGCGAATCGGTCTTGTCGAGCAACCACTGCGCCGTGACGAGGATTCGCAGCCACAGCGCCGCGACTACGAGGAAGTTCGAACCCCAGAGGAAGCGATAGTCTCGAAAGCGCAACGCATCCCAGGGGCGTAGTGCCGGTTCACCAGGGGGCGAAGGCTCGCTCACGGCCTGTTCGTCGCCTCGGGCGCGCGTTTCACCTCGCGGAATCTATCGTGGATCGGCCTACCGGTCGCGGATTCAGCCCCCGGCGCCAGCGGCCCTCACGAACCGCGCGCGCCGCTCCTCGGGCGTTGCCGGCCGCGACTCACCGGTCGCCGGGTCCTGGATGATCCCCGTCGAATGCAGCGTGATCCCGCCGTCGATCACGAGCGCGTGCCCGGTCACAAACCGCGACGCGTCGCTTGCCAGCCACGCGACGCCCTCCGCGATGTCGACCGGCATCCCGGCGATATGCAGAGGCTGCGAGTTCACAAACATCGACGGCAGCGTCGCCAGCATCTGCTCTTCCTGCTCGGGCGTCAGCTCCATCTGGCCCCCGAAGATCCGCGTCGTAATCGCGCCGGGGCAGACGCAGTTCACCCGGATTCCGAATGGCGCGACCTCGACGGCAACCGACTTCGTCAGGTGGATCACCGCTGCCTTCGCCGCGCTATAGACGTGCGGGCCGGCATTCGTCCTCAGCCCTGCGACGCTCGCCGTGCTGATGATCGTTCCGCTCCCCTGTTCCTTCATGATCGGGACGGCGTGCTTCATCCCCATGATCGGGCCTTTCAACAACACATCCATCGTCCGCGTATAGCCGGCCATATCCGTCTCGTCGATGGGTCCAGACACGCCACCGAACCCCGCGTTATTGAAGATGCTGTCGAGCCGTCCAAACTTCTGGACCGCCGCCGTGATTGCCGCCGCAACGTCCTCTTCCTGCGAGACATCCGTCTTCACGAACGAGGCATGATTGGCCCCGAGTTCCTCCGCCAGGGCGTTTCCCCGCCCCTCATGCAGGTCCGCGATGATGACCCGCGCCCCCTCCTCCACGAACTTCCGCACGGTGCCCTCACCGATGCCGCTTGCACCCCCGGTGATCACGCCGACCTTGCCGTCCAATGAACCCATGCCACAGCCTCCGAAGCCTGTTCGGTCGGGATTATAGGCACGCCGTCGGAGATTGCCTCAGCCCTGCGATTCCTTGTGCCGCTCGTAGTTCTCCATCGCCCGCTGCACCATCGGCCGGCGCCGCCCCTCCGGCTTCTTCAGCGCGTAGCCAGGGTCCGCTTCCCCGCCCGACGACAGCATGTAGTTCGAATGCGCCGCCTGGATGTGCGCCGGGAAGCCCTGCACATCTTGCACCTGGTTCACCGCCATCTTGATCATCCGGAGCTGGAACGGGTCGTTCTCCGCCACCCGCTGCGCGTAGGCCATCGTCTCCTCGTCCAGCTTCTCCGGCGCGAAGATGCGGTCGACATAGCCCAGCTTCTCCGCCTCCTCCGCGTCGATGAACCGGCTCTCGAAGAGGATCGCCTTCGTCTTCCGGGGATGGATATCCCACGGCACCGAGAAGTACTGGAAGTTGGTCGGCAGGAACTTCGCATCACTGGCCGCGAAGACAACATCGCAGGCCGAGGAGATAATCCAGCCCCCGAAGATGCAGTACCCCTGCACGGCCGCGATCGTCGGCTTTGGGATGTTCCGCCAGCGCAAGGTCTTGGCGACGTTCAGCTCCCACGAACGCTTGTACCGGCCCCGCAAACCCTCCTGGTAGGGCCGCGCTTGCTTGTCCGCCAGTTCCTCCGGCGTCCCGAGGTCGTGTCCCGCCGAGAAGTTGTCACCCGCGCCCATCAGCACGATGACGTTCACATCGTCATCGTCACCTGCCTTCAGAAAGGCGTCGTCGAGCTCCTCCAGCAACACGCGGCTTTGAGCGTTCCGGTACTGCGGCCGGTTGAGCACCAGCCGCGCCACCTTCCCGTCCATCTCGTAGCGAATCTGGGTGTAGTCAGGCATGCGCGCGCTCCTCAATGTGGTCGGGTGGTCCCATTCCCGAAACGCCGGCGGCTACCAGCGCTTCGTAGTCTTCTTCGCTCATCCCCAGGAACTCCTGGAAGACTTCCAGTCCGTGTTCCCCGTGCAAGGGTGCTGCCCGAACGGGTACCGGGTCGCTTCCCCCGAAGCGGAATGGGCTCGCCAGCTGCAGCATCCGGCCCACCTCCCGGTGGTCCGTCTCGACGAGTATGCCCCGCTGCCGCGCCGATTCGTCCTCAGCGATTTCCATTCCGTCGAGCACCGGCGCCGCGATCACGCCCGCCGCCGAGAGTTTCGCAACAAGCTCATCGCGTCCCTCCGAAAGCGTCCATGCCCCGATCGCCGCGTCCAGGTCGTCTTCGTGTTCCTTGCGTCCCTCTGCAGTTGACCACCGCCCCTCGTCAGCCAGGGCGCCGCCACTGACTTCGACCAACGCCCGCCATTGTTCCGCCGTCTCGCAGGCGATCGCGATCCACTGCTCCTCGCCCGCGCAGCGGTAGATCCCGTGCGGGGCGAAGATCGTGTGCCGGTTCCCCATCCGCAGGCGCTGCGTCCCGTTGCGCAGGAACTCCAGGGCCGCGTCGCCCGTGTTGGCAAGGTTCGCTTCCATCATCGAGAGGTCGATGTACTGCCCGCTCCCCGTCCGGTCGCGGTGCCGCAGCGCCGCCAGGATGCCTGCCGCACCGTAGTAACCGGCCACGGCGTCCGGGTACATCTGGCCCGAGTTCAGTGGAGGCCCGTCTTCATACCCCAGGAGCGCCGACATCCCGCTGCTCGGCTCGATCGTCCCGCCGATGCCCGGCACATTCGCCCACGGCCCGTCGTGGCCGTACGCGGAAAGGCTGCAGACGATCATCCCGGGGTTGATTTCGTGCAGCACGTCGTAGCCGATCCCGAGGTTGCCCATCACGCGAGGCGAGAAGTTCTCCGCCATCACGTCCGCATGCTTCACCAGTTCCAGGAACGTCTCGTGGCCGCGCTCGTCCTGCAGGTCCAGCGTCACACAGCGCTTGTTGAGGTTTACCGAGTTGTAGAGAAAGTTCGTGTTCCACGGGTGCTTTGCCGTCGGGATGGCTTCGATCTTCTCGCCCATCGGCCGCGAGGTGTCGCCCCGCCACGAATCAAACCGCTTTCGCACTTCCACCTGGACAATGTCGGCGCCAAGCAGCGCCAGCAACTCGGTGCAGAATGTCCCGGCCCAGGCCTGCGTCAGCACGATCCCCTGCACGCCCTCCAGCGGACCTGTCTGACGTGCCTTTGGCTCCGGCGCTCGCCCAAGCAGCGTTGGCCAGTGTCGATCTTCCCCGCCCTCGCCGGGCTGCGGGGCTCCCTTTTGCAGTGCCCATGGTGTCTCGCTCAGTTTCACCGGCGCCCCCGGGAACACGCGGCCTTCCGCGGTCTCCGGCCAGAACCCTCGCGCCACGAGATGATTGTTCTTCGACAGCTCCTCCATCGTCAGCACCGGCCCGGCCACCACCCGCCGTGCCGCAAGCTCGTCGAAGAGGTCCGTCTTTCGCCAGGTCGACATCGCCGCTGTCACCCGTTCGACATACTCGTCCTTGTGCTGCTGCCGGTACCACGAAGCTTCCCAGCGCGGGTCCTCGGCCAGGTCCGGCAACTCGAGCAGGTTCATCGCATCGCGCCAGAATTGGGCCCGGCTCAGGGTCAGGGCAAAGTGACCGTCCTTGACCGGTACCGGCCCGGCCAGCAGGTCGCCGCCGTCCTTCCGCCGCATTGGTTCGCCCGTGTACTGCGCCCGCAGGAAGGCGGGAGCGAAGGCCGCCAGCATCGCATCCAGCGTCGAAACGTCGATCTCCTGCCCCAGCCCCGTGATCTCCCGCTCGTGAAGTGCCGCCAGGACGGCGATGAACGCTGCCACTCCCCCGCAGTACGACGCCTGCCAGCCGCTCGGCTTCAGGGGTTCCCGGGATGCCGTTCCATTGATGCTTGCCCAGCCCGATCGCGCCGCTATCGCCAGGTCGTTCGCCGGTTCTCCGGCCAGGGGACCGACTACCCCGTAGGGCGTCACATGCACCATGACCAGCCGCGCCGAGCCTATCTCTTCGTAGAGCAACCCCAGGCGCTGCAGCTCCGCCACATCGGCCGACGTCACGAGCACGTGTGCCCGCCGCGCGAGGTCCATCAATTCGGCCCTGCCCTCAGGCGTATCCCGGTCGATGACGCGGGACCGCTTGTTCGCCAGCCAGTACTCCGCCGGGATGCTGCTCCCGTCGCGGCCGAATGGCGCCAGCTTTCGTATCGGGTTCCCGCCCGGCGGCTCGGCAATCACCACGTCGGCGCCGAAATCTGCAAGCAGCCGGCTGCACCAGGCTCCCGCCGGTGTCGTCGAGATGTCGAGGACAGTCAGATCGTCAAGGGCACGGTCCACGCCGGGGAGTCTACCCCTCCGCCACCAAGGCGGGAGTCCTGCCCCTCGCGCCTGTGAACCGGTATGGTTCCGCTGCATAACCAACAAGGAGTGCACTCGGCTTATGGCAGCCACAGTCAACAAGAATGGCGTCCTCGCCGGCAAGGTCGCCGTCGTCACCGGCGCTTCCCGCGGCATCGGCGAGGCAATCGCCATCCGCTACGCCCAGGAGGGCGCGAAAGTCGTTGTGTCCGCCCGCACCGTGGAAGAGGGCGACCACATCCTCCCCGGCAGCATCAACTCCGTCGTCAAGCGCATCAACGATGCCGGCGGCGAAGCGGTCGCCGTCAAAGCCGACCTCGGCAGCGCCGCCGACCGCGAGAACCTCATCAAGGAAACCGAGAAGGCCTTCGGCCCCGTCGACATCCTCGTCAATAACGCCGCCGTCACCTACTTCATTCCCATCGAGAGCTTCCCCGAGAAGCGCCTCAAGCTGATGTTCGAAGTCCAGGTCTTTGGACCTATGCACCTCGCCCAGCTCACCATCCCCAAGATGCAGGAGCGCGGTGGCGGCTGGATCCTCAACATCTCCTCACACGCCGCGCTGCACCCGGCGCTCGACTCCGCCGGCCGCGGTGGCACGGTCTACGGCATGTGCAAGGCTGCCCTCGAACGCTTCACCACTGGCCTCGCCGCAGAGCTCCACCAGGACAAGATCGGCGTCAACGTCATCTCGCCCGGGCTCATCGCCACCCCCGGTGTCGTCCACCACGGCCTCATCAACGAGAGCAACAAGGACCGCGCCGTCCCCGTCGAGAACATGGCTGAGGCCTGCCTCCGCCTCGTCTACGGCGACCCCTCCGAGCTCTCCGGCCGCATCACCTACGCCGACGTGATGCTCAAGGAGTTCAACCTCAAGCCGGCCGAACTCATCGCCTGATCTCACGAATCACAACGCACCAATCAACAGGAGCCGCCCCGCTCAGCGCAGGGCGGCTCTTCGTCTCTCATCCCTCGAAGTCCCAATCGCGTATCGTTGGGCCCAACACACCACCGGGGGAGCAACCCATGTTTAAAGGCGTCGACCACGTCGTCATCGCAGTCAACGACATTGAAGAGTCCGTTGGCCGCTACCAGGACATCTACGGGATGAAGGTCAGCGATCGCAGCGAGTCGGAAGCCGGTGGCATGACCATGGCCTTCTTCCGCTTCGACGACTCCTACCTCGAACTCGTCTCCAAGCTCGGAGACGCCGGCCCCATCGCCAAGCGCCTGGCCGACAAGGGCGAAGGCGTTCATCTCGTCGCCATGAAGGTCGACGACCTCGACGCCACCCTCAACGACCTTCGCGAGAAAGGCATCCGCCTTGTCGGCGATCCCGGCCCCGGGAACAAGGCCACGGGCCAGGTCTTTATCCACCCGGCCATGACCGGCGGCGTCCTCACCCAGCTCGTCGAGCGCTAGGCGCACTCCCGTGCCGTTCCAGAGCACCCGCCCCCGCCGCAGCATCTGGATGTACGGCGTCGAGGCAGACGAACCCACCGAGGCTCAGCGCCGGGAACAGGCGGCCGCCTTCTCCGCCCGCATCGGCGTGGAGGTCGACCTGCCGCCCATTCCTGTGGCCGAGGAACTGGAGCTCCGTAAGCCGCGCATCACGCCGCCGGCCTCTATTGATGAGTTCTGCTTCACCGACAACTACGAGCGCGCCGTGCATCAGAAAGGCGACCGCCTCGAAGAGATCCGTGGCATCTTCAAGAACCCGCCCGACGTCGTTGCTCACCCGCGCAACGAGCAGGAACTGGAGGCCGTCCTCACCTGGTGCAGCGACAACGGCCACGTGGTCATCCCTTACGGAGGCGGCTCTTCTGTCGTCGACGGCGTTACGCCGCCGGAAGGCCCTGACGCCATCGTCACAATCGATATGGACCAGTTTCACCGCGTCCTTGAAATCGACGAGACCAGCCGCGCCGCCCGCATTGAAGGCGGCGTCTACGGCCCCCACCTCGAAGACCAGCTCCGGCCGAAGGGCTACACCCTCCGCCACTTCCCCCAGAGCTTCACGATGTCCACGCTGGGCGGCTGGATCGCGACGCGCTCCGGCGGCCACTACGCGACCAACCACACTCACATCGACGAATTCGTCGAATCCGTCCGCATGCTCACGCCGAAGGGTTGGTACGAGTCCCGGCGCCTCCCCGGTGGTGGCGCCGGCCCCGACCCGAACCGCCTCGTCGTCGGTAGCGAAGGCATCCTCGGCATCATCACCGAGGCCTGGATGCGCATCCAGAAGCGGCCCACGTTCCGCGCTACCGCCGGAGTCACCTTCGACAGCTACGAGCAGGCCTACACTGCCACTCGCCACGTCGTCCAGGCGAAGCTCTGGCCGGCAAACCTCCGCCTTCTCGATCCGCTCCTGGCCCAGGACAGCGCCGGCCTCGACGGCAAGAAGTCGCTCCTCGTCGTTGGTTTCGAGTCCGCCGAGGTACCTCAGACCACCGTCATGAACCAGGCCATCGAGATTGTCCGCGACAACGGCGGCCACATCCCCGACGACGAAATTCAGATCTCTGGCGAAGGGAAGCCAACGGGCCGCGGTGGCGCTGTCGGTGCCTGGCGCGACGCCTTCATCCCCGGCTCAGGGACCGTCTCGACCGGCGTCGGCATGGTCACCGGCACCTTCGAGACATCGATCACCTGGGATCGCTGGCCCGCCTTCGACGCCGCCATGCGCGAGACCGCCCAGAAGGCTCTCAACGAGATCTGCGGTGGTGGCACCGTCAACTGCCGGTTCACCCACGTCTATACCGACGGCCCTGCGCCGTACTACACCTTCGCCGGGCGCTACAAGCCGGGTCTTACCCAGAAGGACTGGATGGCCTTCAAGACCGCCGTCTCCGACGCCATCATCCGCGAGGGCGGCACCATCACCCATCATCACGCCGTCGGCCGCCAGCACCGCCCCTGGTACGACAAAGAGCGCCCCGACCTCTTCGCCGACGCCCTGCGCGCCGCCAAGAAGTCCCTCGACCCCAACGGCGTCCTCAACCCCGGCGTGCTGATCGATCCATAGCGGCACGCGGCAGAGCCGCGACCGCAAGCGAGCGAACGGACGCCGGGCATTCTTCACGCCCCGGCGCCTGCCCGCCGTCTCTGACGCCCTTGCTACATTCCCACCTCGAACGTCTCGCACACCTCGACCGAGCCACCGCTCATCAGGATCGGACAACCCTTCGACTTCGCGACTGCATCATCGAGGCTGTCGGCCTTGAGCACGCTGTAGCCAGTCGCGGGGTTCGCACCGCCGCCATCGGAGACGGTCCCGTTCGCGGCAATTGTCTTTGCCATGCCAACCGGGTTGCCCCCGTCGACCATTGCCTCCCCAAGGCTGCCCATCCAGGTCATCCACGCCTGCATGACCTTCGCGCCCTCTTCCTCGCTCTCGGGCATGCCTCCGCCGTGATATACCAGCAGGTAGTTCGCCATCGCTTTTCTCCGCCGGCTGAATATGTGGATGCCGGGTCGGAGCATCATGCAGAAGTCGCGTCAAAACTCAATACGTTGATGGCACTCGCGGTAAAGGTTACGTAAGCGAGTGATTCCGAAAGTACCCCGTTACAGTGAGTGGTCTGCCTTCGCCAAGACCTGTTCCTGCTTGCTGCCGGCTCCATACTGACGACAGGAAAGCCCATGCGCGTCGCTCTCTTCACCACCTTCAAAACGAACGCCAAAGAACCGCTGACCGATGCCCTCGATCGCGTCTCGGACGCCTTCATAGCCGCTGGCCTCGATCCATCGACTGGCTTCACGCTTGCTGACTCGCCGCTGCCCGGTTCTGTATCCGCCGTCAATCGCGCCACAAAGCGCTTCCCCGAACTGGCGCCGTTCGTGACCGATGCCCCGGCGTTGCCCGGCGGCCCACCGGTCCACCAGCTCCGTAGCCCCAAGGAAGCAGTGATTGCATTCCCCACGCTCCGCCAAATCGCTGCCGGCATCCCCCGCCCCTTCCCATTCCACAGCGCCGAGTTCACCTTCGCCCACGAGGAATTCGGCCCTCCGGTCGGCGACCCCGCTGTGACGCCCCCTCCGGGCGTCCATCTCCGCGACGACTGGTGGGTCAACGGCCGCATGCGTTCGCTCACGGCCCTGACGGTGGTTGAAGTCGACTCATCGCATCGGGGTCCGCTGCCTGTGCCCTCGCCGGTCGAATTCATTATCGCCGCCTGTGGAGTCGTCGAAGGCACGCACCAGGTGGCTATGCCCGAGATCCCGGCACCGGGAACCGCCCCCGCCCCCGGATCGCCAGTTCCACAGAGTCCCGTTGCGGCGACCGTCCTCCGCTACCGGGAAGATCTCGCCGCGGTCGTCGACCGCGCTCATATGCCGCACGAACTGCCGCCGCTCAGCGAAGCCCTCGCTTCTCCCTCGGGCGAGAAGTCCGGCCCGCGAAAACCGGCCCTCGTTCGCGCCTTCAAGCCACTCGGCTACGACTATTCAGCGAAGTCGGGGGTCATCACCCTTCGCCGCCGCACTGAAACCAACCACATTGTCGAGATCACCCTCGATGTTGGCACCTGGGGGCACATGGTCTCCGGCTTCCTCGCCGTCCGCGGCCCTGCCGCCCGGGCGACCGTACCCTTGCCCGTGGCGCCCGGTGTGACCGGCCAGTACCCCATCGGCGATGCCGCCCAATGGCAACAGATTGTCGACAACCTCGCCGCGCTGGTCCGCGAACTCGACCGCACCTTCGTGCCCGAAGTTACGGAAGCGATGGGGCCAGCACCAGAATGGTTCGACCCCGGCCCCTAAGCTGTCGGTTCGTCCGTGATCACGCCGGCCGCCTCCAGCACATCGATCTCGGCGTCGCCGTATCCGCCGAGTTCCCGCAGGATCGCCCGGTTGTGCTCGCCGAAACAGGGAGCCGGCCCCACACCCTTAAAGATCCGGTCATGCAGGCGCCAGACCGGCCGCGAGCTCAGTTGCGTGCCCGCAATCGGGTGGTCGTAACTTGTGAACGCCTGGCGCGCCACCATCTGCGGGTCGCCGATCAGCATCAGTGGCGACAGCACCGGTGCCGCCGCCACGCCGGCGGCTTGTAACGCTACCGCCGCCGCCCCGGCTTCCTGTGTTGCCGCCCAATCGCTGAGCACCGCGTCGATTGCGGCCTCGTGTTGCTTTCGCCCGAAGAATGAATCGTAGGCGGGATCTTCGAGCCGATGGTCGCCGACGACAGCCTTCAGCGCCTTCCACTCAGCGTCACCCTCGCAAGCAATCGCGATCCACGTGTCTTTGAGTTCGCGAACGATGTTGCCCGCGACGTCAGCCTGGTATCGGCCCTCGTCATCGGCGCAGCGATAGACGTTATGCGGCGCCATCTGCGGGTCGCGGTTGCCGATCTGTCGCGGCATCTCCACCCCGATCGAGGCAGCCACCATGTACTCGCCGACCATCCCGGTCAGGTTGTCGCGCTGGCGGACCACGATGTGGCAGCCTTCGCCCGTTCGTTCCCGTTGGATGAGCCCTATCGCTGCCGCGCCTGCCGCCAGGATGCCAGCATTCGGGTCGCCGTAGCTGATCCCGCTCCGGTGCGGGCCTTCGCCCTCGTAACCCTGCAGCGCGACCAGTCCGCCCATCTGTTCGATCCCCGGACCGAATCCGACCCGCGACGACTCCGGCCCTGTCTGTCCGAATGCCGGCATCTGGACAAAGATCGCTCGCGGGTTCGCTTTGTGGATCGCGTTCCAGCTGAGCCCCAGCCGGTCGGCCACGCCCACGCTCCAGTTCTCCAGGACGATGTCCGACTTCGCCAGCAAACGGAGGAATGCCTCGTACCCTTCCGGCTTGTCCAGGGCGAGCGCCATTCCCCGCTTGTTGCGGTTGTACTCGTTGAAGTAGCTCGACTGGTCGAACCCCCGTGGCTCCTGGCTGCGACCGACGCCGCGAACGGCATCCGCGAAGTCCGGCCCCTCGATATGGATGACGTCCGCGCCCATGTCGCCCCAGAACCGCGCGGCGTACGGGCCGGCCCACACCTGCGAAAAGTCCAGCACTCGCACCCCGTCCAGCAAGGGCCTGGCGGGGACTGCCGGGGCGGTCTGCTCGCGGTGGCCGTGGCCGTTGTGAGGCGCCAGCACCTCGCTCGTATGCTCGCCCAGCAAGGGCGCCCGCGATTGCACGGCCATCTCGTCATCGATGGTGAACGCCATCCCCGGCATCTGGTGGGTACCGAGCACCGGGTGCTCCAGCGTTTGCCAGAATCCCTGGTGCTTCAGCTGCGCGTTGTCCAGCAGGTCTTCCGGCGTCGCCACCAGCGAAAACGGCGCTCTCTTTCGTCCTGCTTCCGCGAAGATCTCTGCTGCCGTCCGTTCAGCGGCCCAGTCGCCGATCATCACCTTCACGACATCGTTCATCTCCGGGTTCAGCAACAGGTTCACGAAAGCCGGGTCGTCGGCCAGCTCCGGCCTTCCAATGCAGTCGTAAACCGCGCCCGTTTGCCGGGCCATCGCGCTCACTCCCACCCAGCCGTCGGCGCACTGGTACATGCCCCAGATCGCGCGCAGTTGGTTTCCCGTCCGCGAGGCGTCCGACCCCCGCACCATCGCCGCTGGCCCGAACCCTTCGAGGCTGGCGTTTTGCACTTCCTGCATCGAAAGATCGATATGGTCGCCCCGGCCGCCTGCCTTCACTGCGTACAACGCCGTGGCGATCGAGGAAAAGGCGTGAAGGCCCGCCTGGTACTCAGCCTGGTAGCCGGCAGTCTTCATCGGCGGCTTGTCTTCGTCGCCCGAGAGCATCAACTGGCCGCCTGAGGCAAAGGCCGTTAGCGCCGTCGCTCTCCAGCCTGCCTGCGGACCGTTCTGTCCGTAGGGTGTGACCGAGCAGACGATGAGTGAAGGGTTGTCCGCCCTCGCCGCATCGAGGTCCAGTCCGCGCCTCGCCCACCAGCCCGGCGCCTGCGATTCGATCACGACATCGGCGGTACCGACGAGATCCCGCAGCGCCTCGATCCCCTCGCGCGTCATCGCATCCACCACAACGCTGCGCTTGCCGGTATTCAGGTAGCCGAACAGCACGCTGCCGTCCGGGCTGTCACCCACCCGCGGCAGACGTTGCCGCGTAGGGTCGCCTTCCGGCGGTTCCACCTTGATAACGTCCGCCCCCCAGGCGGCCAGTAGCTTTGCCCCGTAGGCACCCGCGACACCGTTACTCAGGTCGATGACGCGGATGCCTTGAAGCGGTACGGGCCCCGCTTCCGACGCAGTTGGCATCCTTGACTCCCTCCGAATGGCGGCATGATACAGGCCCGCGGGTCCATCGCTCAGCGCCAATGCGGCGTTTCTCGCCTGCGTACGGTAAAACGTGGCCTGAAGAGGAACGCCACATGCACCGACTGCTCATTGCCAACCGCGGCGAAATCGCCATCCGAATCGCCCGTGCCGCCGCCGAACTCGATATCCCCACGGTCGCCATCTACGCCGAAGACGACGCCGCTTCCCTCCATGCCCGTGAGCGCCGACCAGTCGGTTGCGCTCACCGGCGCCGGCGCCCGTGCCTACCTCGACATCGACCAGATTGTCCGCATCGCCCTCGACCACGAGTGCGACGCCATCCACCCCGGCTACGGATTCCTCAGCGAGAACGCAGGATTCGCCCGCGCCTGCGAAGCGGCCGGCATTACCTTCGTCGGGCCAACCTCCGCAGCCCTCGAACTCTTCGGCGACAAGGGCACCGCTCGCGACCTCGCTGCGCGGACCGGCGTCCCCGTCCTCCAGGCGTCGAAAGCCGACTCCACCGCCGAGGACATCGCCGCCTTCTTCGAGTCACTGGGTGGCCGCGCCATCGTTATCAAGGCGATCGGCGGCGGCGGTGGCCGCGGCATGCGCGTCGTCGAATCGGCCGCCGCCATTCCCGACGCCCATAAGCGCTGCCAGTCGGAAGCCGCGGCGGCCTTCGGCAACGGCGCCGTCTACGCCGAGGAACTTGTCACCCGTGCCCGCCACATCGAAGTCCAGGTCATCGCCGACGCCCACGGCGCTGTCAGCCACCTGGGCGAGCGCGACTGCAGCATCCAGCGTCGCCACCAGAAAATTGTCGAGATAGCCCCCGCCCCCAACCTTCCCCCGTCCCTCCGCGAGGCCATCTGGGAAGCGGCCCTGAAGCTTGCGAAAGCCGGCAACTATCGCGGCGCCGGTACCTTCGAGTTCCTCGTCGATGCTTCCGACCTCAGCTCAGGGCGCTTCGCGTTCATCGAAGCCAACCCCCGGCTCCAGGTCGAGCACACGATCACCGAGGAGGTCACCGGCGTCGACATCGTCCAGTCCCAGCTCCGCATCGCCGATGGCGCTTCTCTCGCAGACCTCGGCCTCGACCAACCCCGGACGAGCTTCCGCGGCTTCGCCATCCAGGCCCGCGTCAACATGGAGACGATGTCCCCGGACGGCCAGGCCCGCCCCAGTGGCGGCACTCTCACGGAGTTCCAGCCGCCGACCGGCCCCGGCCTCCGCACCGATACCTTTGGCTACGCCGGCTACAAGACCAGCGCCCGCTACGACTCCCTCCTCGCCAAGGTGATCGCTCACATCGACGGCGACTTCCCCCGCGCCCTCGCCAAGACGTCGCGGGCCCTCGGCGAGTTCCGTATTGAGGGGCTCCAGACGAACATCCCCTTTCTCCGCGCCATCCTCGCCGCCCCGGAAGTCGTTGCGGCCGAGATGTACACCCGGTTCGTCGACGACCACGCCGCCTCCCTCATCGACGCTGCCCTGGCCTTTGTACCGCCTCTATCGGCGCCTGCCGAACCCGCGCCGCCGTCCGCCGCCGAACAGCGCCGCCTCGCCGGTGTCCGCGTCGATGCCGCCGACCCTCTCGCTGTCCTCACCTACGGCCAGCAGGAGTCGGTCAGCCGCCGCAGTACCTCCACTGCGGCCGAAGAAAAGCCACCCGAAGGCATGCTCGCGATTCGCTCACCCCTCCAGGGCACCGTCGTCAGCATCGCCGCTTCCGTGGGCGATACCGTCCGCGCCGGCCAGGTCCTCGCCGTCATGGAATCGATGAAGATGGAGCACGAGCTCCGTGCTGAGTCCGGCGGCGTTGTCCGCAGCGTCGAGGTCGAGCCCGGCGACACCATCGTCGAAGGCCTCACCCTCATCCTCCTCGAGCCGGTCGAAGGCGCCGACAGCGAAGCCGCCATCGAAGAGGACGTTGACCTCGACGAGATTCGCCCCGACCTCCAGGAGGTCGTCGACCGCCGAGCCACGACCCTCGACGCCAACCGCCCGAAAGCCGTCGAACGCCGCCGCGCAAAGAAGCAGCGCACCGCCCGCGAGAACGTCGAACACCTGGTCGACCCCGGCACCTTCGTCGAATACGGCCAGCTCGTCCTTGCCGCCCAGCGCCGCCGCCGCTCTGTCGAGGAGCTCATCGAGAAGTCCCCCGCTGACGGCCTGATCACCGGTGTTGGCAGCGTCAACGGCGACCTCTTCTCCGACCCGGATAACCGCTGCGCCGTCATGGCCTACGACTACACGGTCTTCGCCGGCACACAGGGCAACCAGAACCACCGCAAGACCGACCGCATCATCGACATTGCCGAGCAGGGACGCATGCCGTTCATCCTCTTCGCCGAAGGTGGCGGCGGCCGCCCCGGCGATACCGACGGTATCGGCGTCAGCAGCCAGCGCACCTTCTCCCGCTTCGCCCAGCTCTCCGGCCTCGTCCCGATGGTCGGCATCACCAGTCCGGCCGTTGCTTCGCCGGCAACGCCTCGTTGCTTGGCTGCTGCGACGTCATCATCGCCACCGCCGACAGCAACATCGGCATGGGCGGGCCCGCGATGATCGAAGGCGGCGGCCTCGGCGTCTACGCCCCCGAAGACATCGGCGGGATGGATATCCAGGTCCCCAACGGCGTCGTCGACCTCGCCGTCGAGGACGAGCGCGAGGCCGTTGAAGTCGCGAAGAAGTATCTCTCCTACTTCCAGGGTCCTCTCGCCACCTGGGAAGAGCCCGACCAGCGCAAGATGCGCCGGATCATCCCCGAGAACCGCCTCCGCGTGTACAACGTCCGCGATGTCATCAGCACCCTCGCCGACGTCGGTAGCGTCCTCGAACTGCGTCCGAACTTCGGCATCGGCATGCTCACCTCACTCATCCGCATCGAAGGCCGACCAGTGGGTGTCATCGCCAATAACCCCGTCCACCTCGGCGGCGCCATCGACAGCGACGGCTCCGACAAGGGCGCCCGCTTCATGCAGCTCTGCGACGCCTTCGACATCCCCCTCCTCTACCTCTGCGACACCCCCGGCATCATGGTCGGCCCCGACATCGAGAAGACCGCGCTCGTCCGCCACTCCAGCCGCATGTTCCTCGTCGGTGCCAACCTCAAAATCCCCTTCTTCACCATCGTCCTCCGCAAGGCGTACGGGCTCGGCGCCATCGCCATGGCCGGCGGCAACTACAAGGTGCCGATGTTCACCGTCTCCTGGCCCACCGGTGAGTTTGGCGGTATGGGCCTCGAAGGCTCCGTCAAACTCGGTTACCGCGAGGACCTCGCCCGCATCGAAGACCCCGCCGAGCGCCTCGCAAAGTACGAAGAGATGGTCGCCCGCGCCTACGCCGGCGGCAAAGCCCTCAACCAGTCATCCATGTTCCACTTCGACGACACGATCGACCCCGCCGACTCCCGCTACTGGCTCTCCAATCTCCTCAAGTCCATCCGCACCGAACCGAGGGTAGGCAAGAAGCGCTCCAACATCGACGCGTGGTAAGCGTAGTGGCGGCCCCCAGCGGCAGCGAAATCCATGCCGCCGCGGTCCTCCTCACCCAGGTACGATCGAACCCGTTCGAGGCTCGATACATCTCCTCTACGCCTGGTGCAATGGCACCTCGGTGACCGCGCCAGGTCCGCTCGGGTCACCGTCGTAGAATTTCTCAAGATTCGCCATGGCCGCGCCCTCGAACTCATATCGTCTTACGACCGTGAATCCCTTCGACTGTACGAAGGCGAGCAGCGTTCAATCGTCTTCGAGTTCACGCATCCACACTGTCGGGGCGCCCACGGACGTGGCCAATCGTTCAAGCTCAGCAAAGGCGGCTTCCCGGACCGCGAGATCATCGTTCGACCAGTCAAGAACGATGAACGCCCGCCACGCTTGTTCGCCGGACGCCCTTTCAAGCGAACAATAGGCTTTCGTCTCCCCACTGGAGTCGATCACTGACTCGACCTTTTCGCCAGTAAAAGCGCGCCTGGCCGTTACCCAACCAGAGCCGAACGAGCTGTGGTCCCCCTCCTGGACTTCGTCCGACGCGAGCCAGGCAATCATGTCCCAATCGCGTTCTTCCACGGGCCTGGCATACATCGGTTTGCTCCGTCTCACATCACGCTCGGCCATGCACCACACACGCGGCGCCACCTCGTTCATTCTCCGCGCTGCACCGAATCGTCGCAATTTGTCATACGCAGGGCGGCAAAGCCCTCAACCAGTCATCCATGTTCCACTTCGACGACACGATCGACCCCGCCGACTCCCGCTACTGGCTCTCCAACCTCCTCAAGTCCATCCGCACCGAACCGAGGGTAGGCAAGAAGCGCTCCAACATCGACGCCTGGTAGTTGGCCAGGGAGAAGGGGTGAGGGAGAAGGGAAAAGAGCCGGAGCCATCCTGCCTTCGTAGCCGCGGCCCCCTGTGGCCGCGAGCCGCCAGCAACTCGACATTGTTGGCCACCCTCGCCACTCAACTGCACAACCAACCTGGAGCCGCGGCCCCCCGTGGCCGCATGCCTTCCTCCACCGCCCAAGGCATTGGTTACACTCAATCCCGGGCACACCATGACCAAGCTCCTCGCCTCCTTCTTCTTGCTTGCGACCCTCCTCCTCGCCGCCGCCTGCGGAGACGACGACTCCCCGACTCCCACCCCATCCGGTCCAACACCGACGGCCCGGATCACCGCAACCCCCGAATCGCCGACGGCGACGCCAACCCCGCATCCCACCGACACCCCGACCCCGGAACCAGGATCATGCCCTCTCCCGGCCTCAGCCTGCGAGCGCATCAACGAGATCGATGGCTGGATGCCACCGGTGACGTCGCATCCGTCGTGAGCGCGACCCGGACCAGCGAGTACACCTGCCCCGGCAGCGCACCGCAGGATGTCGGCGGTCCGTTCCCCCTCTGCGATGGTGCAACTCCAGGCGACATTCGCACCGGCGTCGGCGCCGCTCGCCGCTACTCCGAGGGCAGCGTCCTCAGCACCGATGGCTACGCCGGCATGCTCCTGGACTACGTCGAACACTCGGACCCCTTGGCAAACGACGACCTCGGCGACGGCGCCCTCCGCCTTGTCGCCGTCAGCTGCGCCGACCCCGACGAGGCGCCGGCCGAATGTTCCCGCTCCCTCGCCATTTTCAGCGGCATCCTCAGCCATCAGAACGGATCCGGCACTCCGGTCGGCCGCGAACTCCTCATCTTCTGGCTCCCCACCGACGACCTCGACAGCCAGGCTCCAATTTCTGAGGTCTGGACCGGCATCATCCTGCCCGGCGAAGGCGACATCATTTTCAACACCGGCGGCACCCTCTTCGACCTCGGCCAGGTCTTCCCGGTCAACTAGGACTCGATCTCACGCCTCGAAGCGCCAACCGTGGAGCCGCGGCCCCCTGTGGCCGCACGCCGCCACCCCGTCGCCAGGACCCTGGAGCGTTCGCTACGCGACGGGCCTGCCGCCTCCACCTGCCTCACTTCTGCCGCCTGCCCTTCACGCTCGCCTCAAGTTCATCGAAACGCATCAACATGACTTCGCCCATTAGCGGATCTGCGTCACTTTCGTCCCCGAACTCATCCGGGACACTGAAGGAGAATTGTGCGCCTCCCTGCACATCTCTGATGAAGCCACGCGACGAACTGAGCATGTACAGCCCCTTGTCGTCCGGCGAAATCGCTGTACCGAGGCGGGCGCCCTCCAACTGCTTGTCGAGCAGGAACCACATGCCGCTTAGCCCCGTGAGCGCCGGTTCGTACGTCTCGAAGTCCCCAGAGCCAAGGAAGAAATCAACGGCCACCACCTGTCCGGGCTGCCACTCCACTCCCGGTTGCGCGCCAACCACATCATCGATTCGCAGCGTGCCGACGGCGTAGCGCACCCGGTCATATCCATCCCGGCCATATTCAGCTCCTGGACTCAGCGACTCTATCGTCCCGGTGACGATGAGATCTGCGTAGTTCTCACACCATCCGCACCGCCACCAGGTCCCCCTCCGGCACCCACAGCGGTCGCGGCTTCTTCGGGTCCACTACCAGGTACAACGTCCCCGACGAGAGAAATTCCGGGTCTCGCGCAACTTCCGACTCCGTCCACCAACCGAGCGCAATCACCCGCCCGTTGACGCCGTCCTTTGTCGTCACCTCAACCTGCTGCGTTACCGCCACCGCAAAATCCGCCGGCTGGATCATCGCGAGCCCCCCAGCAGTTCCGTGATCGCGTCCAGGCTGGCTACCCAGCCTGCGCTTCCCGTTTGTGGAATGTGCACGTCATCTACCTCTCTTACCGCCACGTCGTGGCCGGTCTGCTTAAGTGTGGAGAACAACTCTCGATGGCGCCCCTGGATTGGCGCCGGGATGGTCTCGTCGCCCGTCCCAACGATGAATCGCAGTGTTCGGGCTGATTGTTCAACGCGCGAGAACGGGCTCATGAACTGGCCAAGCTCCTCGTTCAGCGAACGCATTGCGTAGGGTGCTTCGTAGCCACCATTGAGGCCCACAAACCCGTCGAGCCGAAATGCTCCGCCGTCGGTTGCGCATTCAACCTGTTGGCCGATGGCACCGTCCTGGTACCCGCCCCAGGCATCGGGCGCAGCCTCTCCCTCCAACGCGACGAAGAGCCCATCGACGCCACCAGCCGACTGACCATAGATCGCCACGCGTTCAGCCTCGACGCCCGCAAGTTCTCCCGCCGATCGCACGAGGCACGACACGTTCTCCACCGCCTCGCGAAAGCCGGCGCCGCCTTCGCGCATCATCTGCGCCCCCGGCGCCGGCCAGTGGTCGGCGACAATCGCCACGATGCCGCGCTCCGCCAGGGCAGCTCCCATGTCACGAAACGCCGGCGTTTCCCGCGTGCTCGTTTCGCCCGGCAGGACAATCACTGCCGGACAGTGCCCCATCCCGCTGGGCGCATAGATGTCCGCCTGCCACTCGTGTCCATCGCGCAGTCTCCGGGCGTACGTCACCGTCCGGGGTTCCGTTGCCGCCATCAATCCACAATCGCCGAGTAGATCAAACTCTTCAGTTGCCCCCGGAAATTGAACGTGTTCGACGGCATCAGCTGGGTCATGCAGATCGCGTACAAATCTTCCACCGGGTCCACCCAGAATATGGTGGAGGCGGCGCCACCCCAGTAGTAATCACCGGCGGCGATGCTCCCCGCTTCCACGCGTCCCAGTGTCTTCGCAAACCCCAGGCCAAATCCGACACCCGCGTTCGCCGTCTCGCTGAAGCTGCCGATCGCCAGCTGGGTCAGGTCCTGGCCGCCCGGCAGGTGGTTCTGGTGCATCAGGTCGATCGTCCGCGGGCCAAGGATGCGGGCGCCATCGAGTTCGCCACCGCGACGCAGCATCTCGCAGAAGCGGGCGTAGTCGGCCGTCGTGCTCACCAGTCCGCCGCCGCCCGAGAAGAACGTCTTCGGCTGCGCGTAGGTGCTGTCCTGCGGGTCATCGATCAGCTTTAGTGTCTTCTCCGGCGTTCGCTGATAGTTGGCCGCGAACCGGTCCACCTTCTCCGGCGCAATCTGGAACGACGTGTCCACCATCCCCAGCGGCGCGAAGATGTTCTCCCGCAGGTAGACGTCGAACGGCATCCCGCTGATCGCCTCCACCAGGTAGCCGCAGACATCCGTCGAGTACGAATACATCCAGGCCTCGCCTGGCTCATACCGCAACGGAACTTCCGCCAGCTTTTCCGCGAAGCTCCGCAGCGTCTCGCCCGGCTCCCGGTTCACACCCACCCGCCGGTAGATCTTGTCGACCGGGTGGTTCGTCGCCCCGTACGTCAGCCCGCCGCTATGGCTCAGCACGTGCCGGAAGGTCATCGGTTGGTCCGGCTCTTTCGTTTCCATGTTGTCGGCGTCGCCCGACACGTAGACCCGCTGACCCTTCCACTCCGGGATCACCCGCGACACAGGGTCGTTCAGCTGAAAATGCCCCTGCTCGAACAGCTGCATCAGCGCCACCGACGTGATCGGTTTCGACATCGAGTAGATCCGGAAGATCGTGTCGTCCCGCATCGGCTCTTCCCGCTCGCGATCCATCTGCCCGAACGATCGGAAATACGCCGGCGTCCCGTGCCGCGACACCATCACCTGCGCCCCCACCACCTTCCGGTTCTCGATGTAGTTGCGCTCCATGTGCCCCGTAATGCGCTCGATCCGCGCCGGGTCGAACCCCGCCGTCTTCGCGTCCACGTCCATCACTCGAACCTCCTTTGTGGTGTCGATGCTACGCCCAGTTCACCTGAGCAACGCCAGCCCACCAGGACTCGACGAACTTGCCGTCCGCGACTCCCGAGACTTGCACCGATCCCGGTACATTCTCGCCGTCAACGATGACGCCTACCAGGTCACCGCTCGCGAAGGCGCGGTACGGCCACGACGAGATCCCGTCTGGTTGCGCGCGATAGTGGGCATCCAGTCTTGCTCCGTGCTCTTCGGCCGTGACCTCGAAAGTCCCCGAAGCCTCATGGCGCGTAAAGACCGGCCCACAGAGTTGTGGCGCCAGTTCCTCAAAACGGCGCTCGCGGTACATCTCGCCATACCAGCGACGAAGGAGCGCTTTGTTGGCTTCGGGATCGCCTTCGCCGACTGAAGCGGGAATCGGCCATTCGACGGGCGCCACAGCGCTGAGCCATGTCTCGACCATCCTGCCCTCGGCAACGCGGTAAGCCTGCACTCCGCTCATCGTCCCGCTCGGCGTATCCCTCGCCAGCCAGAGAACGAAAGCAGTGTCGCCCTCGGCAAACGCGCAGTATTCCCACTGCACGACAAAGCCACGGGCGATCAGTTCGTCGCGGACCTCCTCGCCGGTGACGATGCGTGTTCCTGCCGGCTCGTGGCGTATGTACTCCGGCCCCGCGAGTTCCGGCACCCTGTTCCACTCTCCTCGGAGCCCATACCAGGCGTGCACAACGGCGAGGGTTTCTTCGGTTGATGCCATTGCTCCTCCACGTTTCGGCGCGAAGTACGCGACTCTACGCTCTACGCTTCACCCTCAACGCTGGCGTCCCAGTCGCCTACCACGGATTCCCATACTTCTCCCGGGACGTCACTTCCTTCACTGGCTTGCGACGGTTCTTCCCCAGCTTCTCTGCCGGCCAGCCCATGGGGATGACGGCATGCACCGCCATGTTCTCCGGCAGACCGAGCACCGGCCCGACCCTATCCTCGTGCAGCCGCCAGCGGGTGGTCAGCACCGTCCCCAGGCCCGCCGCCTGTGCCGCCAGCATCAGGTTCTGCACCGCCGGGTAAATCGAACCCGCCGTCGCCGCGTCACCTTCGCGACCCTCGGCAAACGGCAGCGCCGAACACACCACGATGAGCACCGGCACATCCGCCCAGTTCTGTCGCCCCGGCCCCGATTGTCCTCGCGGCTGCCCCGTCATGTCCGACTGGATGTCCGCGATCTGCCGCTTCGTCTCCCGGTCGCGCACCACGATGAAGTGCCACGGCTGCACGTTCCGCGCATTCGGCGCCCGCGTCGCCACCCGCAGCACGCGCTCGATCAGCTCATCCGGCACCGGCTCCTCGGTGAATGCACGGTGGGCACGCTGCCGCGCCGCAAAGTCTTCAAACTCGTCGAGGTCCATGCTCGCTCCGTAGTTGTTGGTGGTGACGGATTATGCACGGGACTTGAGCCGGTGGGAGTCGCCTCGGCTATGGTAGGAGTTCCAGCGACACGGCTGTCCGGAGTTGATGTGACCCGTCACTTGACTGCCATCATCGAGCGCGAGGGCGATGGCTACGTGGCCCTCTGCCCGGAACTTGATATCGCCAGTCAGGGCGACACCGTCCCCGAAGCTCGAGCGAACCTTCAGGAAGCGCTCGAACTCTTCTTTGAGACGGCGTCTGTGCAGGAGATTGAGACTCGCCTAAGCCGGTAGGACGGTGGATGCTCCCTCTCCCCTTGGGAGAGGGACCAAGGGTGAGGGTCGCGCCGGCGGTGGCCCGCCGCCAATCACAAAACATCATCTTTACCATCGGGTAGGTTCACCGCAGCGCATCCCTGCGACGCTACTATCGTGAACGTGACCGCCCCGCACATCTCCCCCCTCGACCGCCTCCACGAGGACTTTGGCTGGACACCCCGCCAGCGCCAGGTCCTCGACCTCCTCGCCCAGCGCCGCACGAACGGCGAGATCGCCACCGCCCTCGGTATCTCCCTCGACGGCGCCAAGTGGCACGTCAGCGAGGTGATGACCAAGCTCGGCACCAGCTCCCGCGACGAAGCCGCCGAATACTGGCGCGCGTACAACCGCATGCCCCTTCGCTTCAGTCGGGCGATGCGGGCGTTGGTTGCGGCTCTGTCGCTTCGAATGGCGCTGGTGGCCGTCGGCGCCCTGGTGGTAGTCGGAGTCGCCGTCCTGGCCATCTTCCTGGTC
>CAVZEW010000008.1:0-405131 GCA_963774435.1 uncultured Chloroflexia bacterium
CCAAACGCTCTCCTTTTCGCGGGTTGCACGCCCTTCACGCACCGGCCTTATTCGCGCTGGTGGCCAGCGACGACACTGACGCTGCTCGCTTGCGGGCCTTTGTCGCCCTGTTCCTCCGCAAATCGGACCGGCGTTCCCGGCTCCAATGCTTCAAAGCCGCCGCCGAGCACACTGTTGCGGTGGAAGAACACGTCACGGCCATCATCGCCCGAGATGAACCCGTATCCCTCGTCGGCGAAGACGACGCGGACCACGCCGGTTGGTGGGGTAACGTGCTTCTTCGCGTCGTGCCGCATGCGCCGAACATAGTCCTCGATTTGGCGTTCCATGGCGTCAAAGGCCAAACCAACCGCCAGTTCGAGGTCCGGGTTGCGTTGCCGGTTCACCACGAGCACCTCGCCCGGCACGCTCACATTGATATCCACCTCGTAGGGGGCGCCCTTCTGGCTGTGTCCCGGCGGCTGATGCAACGTGATGTGGCAGCTCACGATCCTGTCAAAGAACTCTTCGAGCCGATCGGCCCGGGCTCGAATGGCTTCGTCGAGTGGCTCTACCACTGGTACGCCATCGCTGCGAATTTCGAGTGGAGACTGCATGGTTACCTCCGGTTAATCAGTCGCTACCGCGCCACCAGCTGGCGCGGATCGCCTTTTCGTCTGCGAGATACTGGAACTCAAAGTCGCCTTCATAGGCCGACTGCATGGCCTCTCCGATCCGGCGAGCGAGATGGGTGTCCGTCGTGCGCACCACCACCGCTCCGTCCGTGTCGGTGATGCTCATCAGACGGTGAAGCGGGTGCTCTGCGTTCTCCAGCTTCGCAGTGTTCGCAATCAACCCGTCGATCTCTTCCCGATGCTCGCCGACGAAGTCCCCGGCAATTTCCAGCTCGCCGCCCGGGAAGTTGTCCTGGATCCGTTGGCAGGCGGGGCATGTAACTGGCTGAGCTTCGCCCGGCCCGGGAGCGGTCCAGGTCCACCGCCCATTGTGGTAGAAGGCGCCGCATCCCCGACATGTCGAAGGTTCCGGCAGCTGGCGTGGCTGTTTATAGGAGTCGTCACGGAATCCCGCTGTCCGTGCGTCGCCCCGGTTTTTCCACGTGGAGGCGCGGACAGCTCCTGCTTGCATTCGCTCGGCCATGGTCGAAGCCTCCTCGGCTAGGTTGCAACTTCATGGTGCCCATGGCCCCTCCCACGTGGCAGGACCGAGCAGCCCCAGAGGTTTGGACCACATGGCCCCTCATCAGACCGGCGCTGGGATTACTCGCGATTCGCTTAGGCCCGGCGACGAAGGGGCGGCCGGCGCAACTGCGTCCCACGATGAACGGCAGGTCAACAGCGCCGCGAGCGGAGCCGGGCTGTTATGCAACCGCCGTCCGTGGGCCGCTGGGCGATTCCTGTTCTTCCGTTAGGACGGGTTTGGCGCCCTCGCTGGCCCGGGCGGCAGCGATTGCGAGCAGGCACGTTGCACAGGGCTTCCTCATGATCCGCTTCGTTTTCACATCGACGTACCACTCTTGCTTGTGTGGACAGGGTCCCGCGTCCATTGCTGTCCTCCGCCATCCACTGGAACGGCACGATGACACTGGATCACGCCGCGCCGAACGAACACGTCCGAAGGATCCCCGGCCGCGGGCCGTTCGGACCAATCGCAGCGGTGCGGATGTCACTCCCGTCTCCGTTCGTCCCGTCCGACTCGGCTTTGCCCAGGTTCGTGGTTTGCGATTCTCAAAGACCTTATGAGCCGTGATGAAGCTTCCCTGCTCGAGAACCTGGAGATAACTCCCAAGATTTCAGCCGGTGACCCAGGTCTCGTCGACGCCGTTCCAATCGGGCCGACTGGGCCGGTGACGCTTTGCCCGGCGACCTGGCCCGCGCTAGCTTGCCGGCGCCGCGACGTACGCTCACCCCATCAAGGTTGGGAAGAAGACCTGCCACGCAAGCGCCGACTTCGCTGTGAGGCTGAGGAGCACATAGGCCCTTTCGCCGAAAAGGTAGTCGCGCCAGGGGCCGATGCGCTTGTACTGCAACCACATGTTCAGCGCGAACACGTTGAAGAAGACGAAGAGCGAAATGAAGATGCCGTATACGAATCCGGGTGGGTTGGCCGCGGTGCCGGGACTGACAAAATAGATACCGATCGCGACCCACGGGACAGCCCCCGCGATGCAACCCAGCCAGAACGGCAGCAGGCTGCCCTGGCCGGGGCGAGCGTAATGCTCCTGTACCAGGCCGAAGAAGATCATCGAGGCATTGACGCCGAACAGCGCCACCAGCGCCGCGATGTCACCTATGCCCGTCAGCATCGCGATGAGCACGATCATGATCGATGCGCTAATCGAGTACTCAATCCAGCGTGCGTCGTTCCTGCTTTGTGCGAGATTCCGGGAGTACCACTTGAAACCGCCCGGCGAGACGAGGACGAAATGCGCCAGCGCCGAAATGAATACGAACGAGGCGACAATCGGGCCAATCCGCAGGTCGAAGAGCATGTCCAGCTGCGGGGGCGCATCGCCGGGCGGTCCTTTCATGAAGGTCGCATAGACCGGCAACGAGAAGTCGTTGCTCAGGGCAAGGATTGCCAACCCTTGCACCAGGTGCAGCACACCCATTGCGAGGTTGTACCGTCGTAGCCTGGATAGGGTGGCGCCGTCGATGTCAGCCATGCTCGTCCTCCCACTGAGCATATCCGATCCGTTCATCGGGCCATGAACATCTATCAGTGCTGCTATCCGAGCAGCAGTGCTTCTGCCCGGCGCGGAGGTTTGCGCCAGACGGCCCGCAGGTGAAGCTGCTCACAACGAACGCTACGATGGTGGAACATGCGGGTGCACCGTCGTCTCGCCGCCAGCTGCAGCCGGGATGCGGCGGCCGCCAGCGTCGCCACAGCGGCAGCTCGCTCGATTCCGGCCCGGCTCCTACCGGGCCCCCGGCGGTCGTGCGCCCTACCCGGCCGATACCAAGGAGGACATAGACAATGACTGTGACAAATAAGGACTGGTGGCCAAACCAGCTCAACCTAGCGCTGCTCCGGCACAATTCCCCCCTCTCCGACCCGATGGGGGAGGACTTCAACTACGCCGAAGAGTTCAACAAGCTCGACCTCGACGCCCTCAAGAAGGACGTGATCGAGGTCATGACCACCTCCCAGGACTGGTGGCCCGCGGACTACGGCCATTACGGTCCGCTCTTCATCCGCATGGCCTGGCACAGCGCCGGCACTTACCGGATCAGCGACGGTCGCGGCGGCGGGTCTCGCGGGGCGCAGCGGTTCGCACCCATCAATAGCTGGCCCGACAACGTCAACCTCGACAAGGCGCGCCGCCTGCTCTGGCCCGTCAAACAGAAGTACGGGCGCAAGATCTCCTGGGCCGACCTCCTGATCTTTGCCGGCAACTGTGCCCTCGAGTCCATGGGGTTCCAGACCTTTGGTTTCGCCGGCGGGCGCGAAGATGTCTGGGAGCCCGATGACACCGACTGGGGCCCCGAGGACACCTGGCTCGGCGACGAGCGCTATAGCGGTGACCGGGATCTCGACGATCCCCTCGGCGCCGTTCAGATGGGCCTGATCTACGTGAATCCCGAAGGCCCGAACGGCAAGCCGGATCCGCTCGCCGCTGCGAAGGACATTCGCGAAACGTTCCGCCGCATGGCGATGAACGATGAAGAGACCGTCGCCCTTATCGCCGGTGGCCATACCTTCGGCAAGACCCATGGCGCCGGTGACGCCGCCCTCGTCGGCGCCGAACCCGAGGCCGCCCCGATTGAGGCCCAGGGCCTTGGCTGGAAGAGCAGCCACGGCACCGGCAAGGCCGGCGATGCCATCACCAGCGGCCTCGAGGGCGCCTGGACCACCAACCCGGTGAAATGGGACAACAACTTCTTCGAAAACCTGCATGGCTACGAATGGGAGCAGGTGAAGAGCCCGGCCGGCGCTGCTCAGTGGACCCCGAAGGACGCCGCCGCCGTCGCTACCGTGCCCGACGCGTTCGACCCATCGAAGAAGCATGCACCCGTCATGCTCACCACAGACCTCTCGCTTAGCGCGGACCCGGCGTACGCCGCGATTTCGAAACGTTTCCACGAGCACCCGGACGAGTTCGCCCTGGCTTTCGCTAAGGCCTGGTACAAACTCACCCATCGCGACATGGGCCCCGTCTCCCGCTACCTCGGCCCGTGGGTTGCCTCGGAGCCGCAGCTCTGGCAGGACCCCGTCCCCGCGGTGGACCATGAACTCATTGGCGACAAGGAGATTGCCGACCTCAAAAAGCGTGTCCTCGCCTCCGGGCTTTCTGTCTCCCAACTCGTTTCCACTGCCTGGGCCGCCGCCTCATCGTTCCGCGGTACCGACCGGCGTGGTGGCGCCAACGGCGCGCGCGTTCGCCTTGCCCCGCAGAAGGACTGGGCGGTCAACGACCCTGCCGAACTCGGCAAGGTGCTGTCCGCCCTCGAAAAGGTCCAGCAGGACTTCAACGGCTCCCAATCCGGCGGCAAGCGCGTCTCCCTCGCCGACCTCATCGTCCTCGCGGGATGCGCGGGCGTGGAAAAGGCCGCGAAGGACGCCGGCCACGACGTGAATGTCCCCTTCGCCCCCGGTCGCACCGATGCCTCCCAGGGCCAGACCGACGTCGAGTCCTTTGCGGTACTCGAGCCCCACGCCGATGGTTTTCGCAACTACCGTGCGGATGGCCTCCGGAAGTCGACCGCCGAGCTGCTTGTCGATCGCGCCTGCCTGCTCACTCTCACCGCCCCTGAGATGACCGTTCTCGTCGGTGGCCTCCGCGTCCTGAATGCGAACACGGGCCAGTCGCCGCTCGGTGTCTTCACCTCCCGCCCCGGCGTGCTGACCAACGACTTCTTTGTGAACCTGCTCGACATCGATACCGAATGGGAGGCCCGTACCACATCGGGCGGATCCGTTCAGACCGCTGTGGCCGAGCACGTCTACGAGGGACGAGACCGCCGGACCGGCGCGACAAGGTGGACCGGCACCGATGCCGACCTCATCTTCGGCTCGAACTCCGAGCTCCGGGCCTGTGCCGAGGTCTACGCCTGCGATGACTCGCAGCAGAAGTTCATCAACGACTTCATCGCCGCCTGGAACAAGGTCATGAACCTCGACCGCTTCGACCTCTCCTGATCGTTGCTGACGCTCACCGTGGTGCGCTCGCTTGCCGGGCGCACCACGGACATCCGGCGCCACCGAGGCGAGGGCCTCTACGTCACCAGCCGCCCGACCTCCCGGATCAAGGCTTCCGCCTCGGCCACCGTGGCTCCAACGATCTCGGCGGCAGGCCGAATGCTGTCGACCAACCCGGCCGATTCTCCAGCCCAGTTGAGGATCGTATCCGGCGCCTGGTTGTTCTCTGAGGTCCACGCGAACCGTTCTTCTCTGCTTGCCACCGCGGCCCGTAGTTCGTCCTGTCGCCCGAGCCATTCCTCGGTAAAGCGGTTACCAAGGACACGACCCGCTATCCCCTCAGGCCAGGTCATCCCGATCGCGATGTCGGTGATCGGATCGTGCACGGTGTTGTCACCGTCGTGCGCCACGAGCGCCGCCTTCTGTTCCGCGTCGAGCGTGGCAAGCGGGCCAAATTCAGGAGTTGCCTTGAACCGCGTTCCCATCACGACGGCCGAGGCACCCATTGCCAGGGCTGCGGCAAGTCCTCGGCCGTTTCCGATCCCACCCGCCACGACGACGGGCGTGTCACCGGCGATTCCGAGAGCCTGCGCCGCGAAACCGAGCGTGCCGCGCATCCCGGTGTGTCCTCCCGCTTCGTGACCCTGGACGATCAGCCCGTCAACGCCCTCGCCCAGGACCTCGCGGGCGCCGGCCATCGTCTGCACCTGCACAACCACCCGCACGCCTGCCGCCTTGCACCGGCGGAGGGCCGGTATCACCTCGCCGAAGGAGAGGGTCACCACAGGCACCTTTTCTTCGATTGCCACATCGAGGAGCTGTCCCGCGAATGGCGCCCAGTCGAAGGTGCCGACATTGACGGAAAATGGTCGTTCCGTGGCCGCACGGCAGCGGCCGATCTCCTCCCGGAGGTTCGCCGGATCGCGGCCCAGGCTGCCAATCGTCCCCAGCGCGCCGGCGTTCGAAACCGCCGACGCGAGCTGCCAGCCACAATCGCTGGACATCCCGGCCTGGATGATTGGGTGTTCGACATGAAAGGTGCTGGTGAACGGTGTGGTTAGCATCGCGTGAGTTAACCGCCGCCGCCGTGGGACCGTCAAGGGACGGGCGTGCTCCGGCCGAGGCAGAACATGTGCGGATCGCCGCGTAGGCTGAGAAGCAATGATCCCTCCTGGCCCTGGGACAACGCCTCGGCCCCACTCCCGCCGCAGTGTCCTCAAGGCGATTGTCGCTGGCCTTGCCGCTCTCCCTCTCGCCGCCTGTGGTCGTGGTCGTGCGCTTTCTGCGTCCCTTCCATCCCGATCCATCAACACCGGTGCGATAGCTGTCCCCAGCCCAACGCCCGCCCCGCAGCGCATTCTCGTTCCAAATCTCGCTGCCGACGGCATCGCCATCCAGCCGAATCTCCGCGACAAGATCGGCCGGATGGTGCTCACCGGCTTCGTCGGTCTCGAGGCGGGCAAGTCCAGTCCCGTGGGCACCGAGATCGTCAACCGCGAGATTACCGGCGTCGTTCTCTTCGATTACGACGTTGGCCCGGGGATGCCGCGGAATATCGCCTCGCCCGGCCAACTCCGCACCCTCACGACGCAGCTTGAGACGCTCAGCCCACGCCCCTTGCTCATCGCTGTCGACCAGGAAGGCGGCGCCGTCGCCCGTCTCTCGCCCGCACACGGCTTTCCGCCCACCGTTTCCGCCGCTCACCTGGGCGCCGTCAACGACCTCCAGGTTACCTACGATGCCGGACAGGCAATCGCCAGGACGCTCGTAGCCGAGGGGCTCAACCTCAACTTTGCCCCCGTCGTCGACCTCAATATCAATCCCGACAACCCCATCATTGGCCGCTACAACCGCAGCTTCTCCGCCGACCCCGACATCGCCACCCGCAACGCCGAAGCTTTCATCCGCGCCCACCACGACCAGGGCATTCCCACTACCCTCAAGCATTTCCCCGGCCATGGCAGTTCGAAGGGCGATTCCCACCTCGGCTTCGTCGACATCACCGACACCTGGACCGAGGCCGAGCTCAAGCCGTTTGCGAACATCGTCGCCGACGACCTTGCCGACATGATCATGGTCGGCCACCTCTACAACGCGAACTTCGACGCCGACTGGCCGGCCTCGCTCTCCCACAAGACCGTCACTGGCATCCTGCGCGAACAGCTCGGATTCGATGGGGTCGTCATTACCGACTCCATGGGCATGGCCGCCATCACCGACCTCTACTCCTTCGAGACCGCCGTCCAGCAGGCCATCGAAGCAGGCGTCGACATCCTCCTTTACGCCAGCCCCATCGGCGAAGGAAGCACCGCCGAACGCTTCATCAATCACGTCGAGTCCCTGGTCCTCTCCGGAGTCATCAAGGAGAAGCGGATCGACGAATCCATCGCCCGCATCGACGCTCTCGAAGCCCGCTATCCCGCCCGATTCTCGTAGCGGGCCATTACACCTGCGGCGCTGTCTCATGGTGAGTGAGCGACTCTATGTCGTAGTGGATGTCCCGAATCGCAAGGCGGTACATCTCGGCGTCTTCCACCGGGTAGCCCAGCGCTATCAGGGCCTGCGACATCAGCTCCAAACCGCCCTCGTACTCCGGGACGACCACCTCGTCCACGCCAAGACGCGCCAGCTCGCGAATCTCATCCCGTGCACGAGCTCGCACCACTGCGCGCACGCCAGGAGCCACCCGGCGCAGGCAGTGGACCGCCAGGATGGTCGTGTTTTCGTCCGGCAGCGCAATCACCACGAGGTCCGCCCGGTCGGCGCCCGCCTCTCGTAGCACTGCCTCATTCGCCGCGTCTCCCCATATCACGCTGAGCCCGCTCCGCGAGAGTTGCCTGGCCCGGCCCAGATCACTCTCGATGACCACAAATGGCCGCTGCAGAGATCCCAGCGCATGTCCCGTAAGTTCGCCGACCCTGCCGTAGCCGAGGATGACAACATGGCCGCTCGGCCGTTTGATCCGCGGAGGCACCGAGCCCTGGCGGTCCACGAACCGCCAGACCGGCCCCGAACGTGCGAAGAGCCGCTCGCTTCGCTGGATGAGCTTCGAAACCAGGGGATTGAGCGCAATCGTCACTGCTGAAGCCGCAAGGATGGCGTTGTGGACGTTGTCTCCAATCAAGCCCTGGTCGAGCGCATCGCGGGCAATGAGAAACGAGAACTCGCCAAAGTGCGCGAGGCTTGCTCCCACGATGAGCGCAACTCTGCCCGGGTACGGCATGAAGGCGAAGAACCCGACCATCGTGGCAGGGCCAACAACGAGTGCCAGCGCAACCAATCCGCCAATGAGAGTGAGCTCGCTTCGAATCTCACCAGGGTCCACCAGCATCCCCACCGAGACGAAGAACAGCACGGCAAATGCTTCGCGCAGGGGGACGACATCGGCAGTTGCCTGGTGCCCCATCTCCGTCTCGCTGATCACGACGCCTGCGACGAATGCCCCGATCGCGATCGAAACGTCGAAGAGTTCCGCGCCGCCCACGGCGATACCGAGCGCCATAGCGACCACCGCGACGATGAAGAGCTCTCTGGAGCCGGTGCCAGCGACGTATCGCAGCACCAGCGGGACAATTCTCGATCCGGCCACGATCATGATTCCGACGAAAGCGATGGCCTTCAACACCGCGATTCCGGCATCCCCGACAGCATCGCCGAATCCGTCCGCGGCCAGTGACGGAAGGACCGCCAGGATCGCTACGGTTGTCAGGTCCTCAACGATCGAGACACCGATGGCGAGTCTTCCTGCGGTGGAATCGACAAGCCCCCGGTCTTGCAGGCTCCGCGATAGGACCGCCGAACTGCACACGCAGACCGCCAGCCCTACGGCGATGGCCGCCGACCCGCCAAGCCCGGTCGCAAGCCCCAACCCGGCTCCTCCAACCGTGAGCACTGCCATGAGCACCAGTGCCCCCGGCACTGCCACCTTCTGCACCTCGCGCAGGTCGCGTAGTTCAAAGTTCAAGCCGATGCCGAACATCAGGAAAATGACTCCGAGGTCCGCGACCTCGCTAACGGTGTCTACGTCCGCTACGTAGCCCGGAGTGAATGGGCTGATGGCGATACCCGCGGCAACATAGCCGACGATTACTGGGAGTCGAAAGAGCCGCGCGAGCAAGCCACCGGTGAAGGCGGCGGCCAGCGCAGTCGCCAGGTCGGGCAAGAGTGATGCTTCGTGCACCTGCCGAAGTGTAGCGGTTCAGGAATGGGAGCCTGTCAGCGGACTCCTTCCTGTCGAAGTGACACCGCCACTGTCTCCCGTCTTGCCACCGACCCCGTGGAAGTCTCCCGGTCGGATGCGATTGGTGCGGAGTTCAAGGCATTCGCTCTGCTCGCGCTCAGGGGTGGGCGCATCAAACCTGCCCGCGCTACAGTGTCCCTCCGAACCACAAACAGAGGTTGGAATATGGCGAGTCTTATCGATATCGAGGGCATTGGAAAGGTCCAGGCCGCGAAGCTCGAGGCCATCGGAATCACCACCCAGGAACAGCTCCTCGCCGCTGCCGCCACCCCCGCCGGTCGCGACGACCTTGCCGCAAAGGCGAACCTCACCCGCAACCAGGTCCTCGATTGGGCAAACCGCGCCGACCTGGCACGCATTCGCGGGATCGGTGAAGAGTACGCAGACCTTCTCGAAGCGGCCGGGGTCGACACTGTACCCGAGCTTGCTCAGCGCAATGCCGCGAACCTGCATGCCCGCCTCCTCGAAGTGAATGAGGAGAAGATCCTCGTGAGAATGCTTCCCTCGGCTGAAGACGTCGCCACCTGGGTCGAGGAAGCAAAAGCGCTCCCTCGCGCGCTCCAGTACTAACGGCGTGAAAATCCGGCGGCGTCAGGCAAGCGACGACATCATCGACGTCCGAGGCTCGTCGTCCGGTGGGCGCGCGCCCGGTATATCCCTTGGCAAGCTCGGCGCCGGGGGCGGGATCGGCGGCATCCTGATCGTCGTCCTTCTCGCCATTCTTGGCGGCGGCAACCTCACCGGTGGCGGTTCCGATGGCTCACTCAGCAGCCTCGACGAGATCCTCAAGAGTCTCGGGGCTGCCCAGGCACCCGCTCCCGCTGAGGGGAAACCACTGCCCGACGGCAACCTCAGCGACGATGAGGCGCTCGTTTCCTTCGTTCTCGACGATGCCCAGGACTTCTGGTCCGGCATCTTCGCCGCCTCGGGCGAGCAGTACGAGCACGCCCAGCTGGTCCTCTTCGATGGCTCGGTCCAGAGCGGTTGCGGCTCCGCCTCCGCGGCCACCGGCCCTTTCTACTGCAGCCTCGACAAGCGCGTCTATCTCGATCTCGGGTTCTTCCAGGAACTTCATGATCGCTTCGGCGCCTCTGGAGACTTCGCCCAGGCCTACGTGATCGCCCACGAGCTCGGCCATCATGTCCAGAACCTCACCGGCGTCAGCCAGTCCGTTATCCAGCAGGTGCAGGACGACCCCTCGCTTCGCAATTCCCTCTCCATCAAGCAGGAGCTGCAGGCCGACTGCCTTGCCGGCGTCTGGGCCTACTCCACCTACACCCGCGACATCCTCGAATCCGGCGACCTGGAGGAGGCACTGACCGCCGCGGCCGCGGTGGGTGATGATCGCATCCAGGAGTCCGTCAACGGTCGCATCAACCCTGAGACCTGGACACACGGGTCCAGCGAGCAGCGCGTCCAGTGGTTCCGCCGGGGCTTTGACACCGGCGATCCCGAAAAGTGCGACACGTTCGACGAGATCGGCTAGCTTTCCGCTATCGGCGCCACCATCGCCGCAATCTCACGCTCCGTGCCGAGCACGATTGCGATGTCCCCGGACACAATCGTGTAGTCGGTCGAGGGGCCTACGACGAGCCCGCCTCCTTGCTGCCTCACACCCAGCAGCGAGACGGTGGGCGCATTGCTCAATACCGCACCGACCGTTTTGCCCTCAAGTCCATTCGTGTTGTTTGCCTCAAACTCCGCGAGCACGAGCTCTCCTTCGCGCCCGCTCGAAATCGTGTCCATGAAGTCTGCCGCCAACGGCTGAAGGGCCGAAAGCACCATCTGGCGTCCGCCATAGGCGTAGAGCGAGAGGACACGGTCGGCGCCAGCCAGCTTCAACTTCTCCTCGTTGTGCAACGATGAGGCCCGCGCCACGACGTGGCAGCCGGGGTTGATCGATTTGGCCGTGAGGGCGATGTAGGTGTTGCCGGAGTCGCTGTCGCTTGCGGCAATCAGGCTCTTTGCCCGGCCGATCCCCGCCGCGATCAGCGAGCGTTCCGCGCTGGCATCGCCCTCCACCACCATATATCCGAAGGCTCGCGCCAGTTCCACCTGTTCCGGGTTGCGCTCGATCACCGCGAAGGGCACGCCGCGCTCCCGGAACTCTCTCGCCACCTCCTGGCCCACGCGGCCGAACCCGCAAACGATGTGATGCTGGTCAAGATCCTGTATGTGCATCCGTTCTTTCCTCCGGTAAAACCGGCTACGGTAATCGCCCTCTAGTGCTTCTTGGATCGCAAGCGTCAGTGTGTAGAGCGCCGTTCCCGTCCCGAACACGATCAGAAAGACCGTGAACAACTTTTCCGCCGTTCCAAACGGCTTCAGCTCGCGAAAACCAACTGTGCTCAGTGTCGTCACCGTCTGGTAGAGCGCATCGACGAAGTTCATCCCCGAAAGCAGCATGTAGCCGGCCGTCCCACCGGCAATTGCCGCCGCAAAGAGCGCAAGCGCACCCTGCAAGCGAGCACTCGGGATGAATGGCTTCAGCGCGTCGGGGATCACTCGCGAAGTATAAGCAGGGTCTGCGGCTGATCCCGTTCGCGCGGCAGGTCGTGGCCCTCAGCTGCAATCCACCTCAAACGTACCCAGAACCGGTTCAGGCTCCGTGGACGTCCCTCCCTGCCAGGCGAGATAGGCGTTCAGATCCACGAACGTCGCGGTGCCGTGCGCCTTTGCCCCGTCGATGGCATACGTATCGACCTGGCTCTTCCCCTCGATTCCCGGGTAGTCCGTCGGCGAGTCCGTGAACTTGTCGTTTCCCGCGTTCCAGTCCCGTTCATCGGGCCCTCGCTTGTCCTTCACGCGGATCGACGGCGGATGCCAGCCGGTACTCGTCTCCCAATCCGGCGGTGGCAGGTCAAGGTCGACGCTCACCTGAGAGTCCTTTGTGAAACCCACTGCCCCGATCGAACCGTCATACGCGACGCAGGCGGTCGACATCGCGAATTCGAAAGTCTCATCCCCGATCGTCACGATTCCTGTTTTCGCTCCTGCGCCGACCGTCCCGCTTCCGTCATCCTCATTCACCGTTGCGTTCGCGGAACTGGTCACTGGCGTCGAGCCGCCGTCGCTCCCGCCGCACGCTCCCACGATCGCCGCCGCGAATAGCAGCGGCAGGGCCGCCAGCGAGCTTGCCTTCAGAGCCTTCGCTGGATGCATGCCGTACCTGCTTTCACCTGGCGTTCTTTACCAAGGCGTTCCCGAATTACGCCATCTTGACGGTTCATGCCAAACTATTGCATGCGGACCGGGACGGCGCCCCGCTGCCGGGCCGTTTACTAGATGGGAGAGTGCCTGCGTGATCGTTCGCCCGCACATGTATCGGCTGTCTATCGCCCTCGGGCTGGCAGCCATCGTTCTTTTCGCCACCGTCCAATCGACCTACGCCGCCAAAGGCCGCCCCGCCGGCACCGAGAACACCGTCGTCCTCGTCCAGAACCTCGGTGACTCGTCGGCTGATATCGCCCTCGATGTCTACACACCCGGTGGCCTGCTGGTGAAGATGGCGAGCCGGGTGAGCACGGGTGTCGCACCCGGTGCCAGCACCCAGTTTCCGCAGGCTGTGAACAACGGCCTCGTTTCCGGCTTCAAAGGCTTCGGTGTCATTTCCGCCAGCCAGCCGGTCAACTCGATCATCGTGCGCGACATCCTCCGCCCGACCTCCACCGCCGCGAAGTCGTATGGCCTCGTCGGCGCCGCCAGCACCGGCGGACACACACTCGCCATGCCGCTGCTCCTCAACGAGCTCCTGACCTTCGACTGGAACAGCCGCATCACAATCGTGAACGTGGGCTCCACCCCCGCCTGCGTGGTCATGACCTACTACCTGCTTCCCAACGCCGGCGGCGCCACCGGGAGCAATGCCCAGACCGTCGTCGACAACGGCCCCGGCTGCCTTGGTGGCACTGGCTACACCGTGAACGGCGGCTCCCAGCTCACGATCAGCCCCGAGCCCGGCGATACCAATTTCCCCACGAGTACTTTCAACAACCAGATGGCTGCCCTCGCCGTCGTGCGCAACGCCGCGGCCACGAATGACATCGCCGCCACAGTCGAGATCTACCGCTCGGACGGCAATCGCCTGCTGGGCACCTACAACGCTCCGGTCTACGATGCGGCCGCCCCCGAAACCGACGATGCCGGGACGGATGTCGTCCTGCCCATCGCGATGAAGAGCACCAGCGGCTTCTACACGGTCGCCGGCATCATGAACCTCGGCGACACCGCGGCCGACGTCACGATCACCTACGAAGGCAAACTATCCGACGGTACCGGTACCAACTCGACGACAGTCGTAACGCTGCCGGGCGTCCAAAAGGCCGCCTTCCACAGCACCTACCAGCCCGGCGCCAATGTCCCGATCGGCTTCGTGGGCTCCGCGCGGATCACGTCGTCGCAGCCACTCGCCGTCGTCGAGGTTCGCGGCAAGCTCACCTCCTCCAACCCTCCCGGTGACGCAGAGCCCATCTACACGTCCGTCAGCGGTGTGCCTACTGATCGTGCCGCCACGACGTGGACGGACCCGCTCTACTTCCGCCGCTTCGCCCCGGGCCCTCCCGGGACGGTCGGCTACAACAGCTGGGTCCAGGTGATCATCGCCGACGGCACAACCGCCGATGTCACCCTTCGCTTCGCCGGCGACCCGGCCTCCGGGTGTCCCGTTGGCCCCTACGAGGCCACCTTCTCGGTCTCCGGTAGCCGCGTGTTCTACGCCAACCTGGATTCCGACAACGGCTTCCCCGTCGGTCAGACGCCCAACTGTTTCTTCGGTGGCTTAACCGTCACCACGACGAAACCGTCGATCGTCATCAACCAGGTCGGCGCCGACAAGTTCCCCGGTGGCGACTCGGAAGGCGTTTCCAACTCCTTCCCCGCCGACTAAGGGATACATCCACACATTGCAAAGCGGGCCGCAGTTACTGCGGCCCGCTTTTTTCGTCCCTTCCCTCGCCTGTCCCTCGCACTTGTCGCGATGACGCGAACAGCGTAAACATCCGAATCGGTATGCCTCGTTCTGCGTAGACTCAACCACGGGCATAGCCGCTCCACCACCGGGAGGTTCAATGCAAGCACGTAACTACGTCGCGCCCTCGTCCGTCGATGAGGCCGTCAAAGCTCTCCAGTCTGGCAACGGCGCCGCCCGCGCCCTGGCCGGAGGCACCGACGTCATCATCCAGGTTCGTGAGAACCGGCGCGCCGTCGACACCCTCGTCGATGTGAAATCGATCCCCGAGCTCCAGGCGATCACTCACAAGCCGGACGGCGGTCTTCGCCTTGGCGCCGCCACCTCCTGCGCTCACATCTATCGCGACCCCCAGATACAGGCTCGCTTCCCGGCACTGGTCGACTCTGCTTCCCTCATCGGCGGCATTCAAATCCAATCTCGGGCCAGCCTCGGCGGCAACCTCTGCAACAGCTCCCCGGCGGCCGACTCCATTCCGACCCTTATCGCGCTTGGGGCCACCTGCGAAATAGCCGGGCCTTCCGGCCGTCGCACGGTTGCGGTCGAAGACTTCTGCACCGGCCCCGGCCAGAACGTCCTCCAGCCCGGTGAGATCCTCGTCGGCCTCGACTTCCCGGCCCCCGCGGCCCACTCCGGCGCCGCCTTCGAACGATTCATCCCCCGCAACGAAATGGATATCGCCGTCACCAATGCGGCTGCCAGCGTGGTCCTCTCCGCTGACAATTCGACGTTCGTGTCTGCCCGCATCGCCATTGGCGCTGTTGCTCCGACCCCTCTCTACGTCGCCGCGGCGGGCCAGGCCCTTGCCGGCAAGCCCGTTTCCGATGACACCATCGCCGCTGCCGCGGATGCCGCACGTGCCGCCGCCAGGCCAATTACAGACATGCGTGGTTCTGCCGCCCAACGAACGCATCTTGCCGGGGTCCTTGTCAGCTCCGTCATCCACAAAGCCATAGATCGAGCGAGGGGATAATGGCCCGCCAGTACGTTTCCACCACCATCAACGGCGAATCTGTCGAGTTTCTTACCGACCCCGGAGCCAGCCTCCTTACCGTTCTCCGCGACGAGCTCGGGCTCACCGGCTCCAAGGAAGGCTGCAACAACGGCAACTGCGGCGCCTGCAACGTCATCCTCAACGGCGAATTGGTGAACTCCTGCTGCGTCCTTGCTGTCGAGGTCAACGGCGGCGAAGTCGGCACCATCGAAGGCGTCGCCCGGGGCGAAGAGCTTCATCCTCTCCAGGTAAGCTTCCTCGAAAACGCTGCGCTTCAGTGCGGCATCTGCACCCCCGGATTCATCGTCGCCGCCAAGGAACTCCTCGAAAATGAGCCCAACGCCGACGAGGCCCGTATTCGCCACTGGCTGGCCGGCAACCTCTGTCGCTGCACTGGCTATGACAAGATCATTCGTGCGGTACTCGAAGCCGCCGAACAGATGCGCCAACCGGCCGCCACCTAGGAAAGGAAGGCACCCATGGTCACCAAGGATCGCTCCAGCTACAAGGTCATCGGCACCCGCCCCGTGCGGCCCGACGGCATCGACAAGGTCACCGGTCGCGCCCAGTACGGCGCCGACGTCCGTCTCACCGGCATGCTCCGCGGGCATGTCCTCCGCAGCCCCCATGCCCACGCCAACATCAAGAGCATCGACACCTCCAAGGCGATGGCCCTCCCCGGCGTCAAGGCCATCATCACCGGCGCCGATCTGGTGCCCGCCGGCAAGACGATCGACGACTTGCCCGACCTCTCGGCCAACGTCCTCGCCGGCCGAAAGGTGCTCTACCGCGGCCACGCCGTAGCCGCCGTAGCCGCGATCGATGACGAGGTAGCCCGAGAAGCCGCCGGCTTGATCGAAGTCGATTACGAAGTGCTGCCCGCCGTCCTCGACGTCCGCGAAGCGATGCAGCCCGGCGCACCCATCCTCAACGAGGCCATGCGCACCCGCACTCCCTCCGGCCCTGGCGATCAGCCCTCCAACATCGTTGCCCACACCCAGGTGCCGTTCGGCGACATCGAGGCTGGCTGGAAAGAGGCCGCAGAGGTCGTCGAAGGCGACTTCTCGACCCGAATGGTCCACCAGGGCTACATCGAGCCCCAGGCCGCCACCGCGACGTGGAACAGTGATGGCCAGGTCACCATCTGGACCTGCACCCAGGGATCATTCCCCGCTCGCGAGCGCACCAGCACCATCCTCGGCCATCCCATCTCCAAGATTAAGGTTATCCCCACGGAGATCGGCGGTGGATTCGGCGGCAAAATCGGCGTCTACCTCGAGCCCGTTACCGCCCTCCTCGCGAAGAAGACCGGCAAACCTGTCAAGATCCAGATGGACCGCGACGAAGTCTTCGAGGGCACGGGACCAACGCCTGGCACCTCCATCCGCGCGAAGCTGGGCGCCACCAAGGATGGCAAGTTTGTCGCCTTCCAGGCCGACCTTGCCTACGAAAACGGCGCCTATGCCGGTTCCGCCGCCAACTACGCCACGATGTGCATCACCGCGCCCTATGACATCCCCAATTTCCTCCTCGATGCCTACGACGTCGTCGTCAACAAGCCGCGCACCCAGGACTATCGCGCCCCCAGTTCCCCCGCGGCGATGTTCGCCATGGAACAGCTCGTCGACGAGTTGTCCGAGAAGCTCGGGATCGATCCTCTCAAACTTCGGCTCATGAACTCGTCCCACGAGGGCACGCGTGGTCCAGCCGGCATGCCCTTCAAGGCGATCGGCCATGAAGAGTGCCTCGAAGCCGCCCTCGATTCGCCGCATTACAAATCGCCGCTCGAAGGTCCAAATCGCGGCCGCGGCGTTGCTTCCGGGTTCTGGTTCAATGTCGGCCTTCGATCGTCGGTTAGTGTGAGCGTGGAACCTGATGGCAACGTCAGTCTCATCGAGGGCAACACCGACATCGGTGGGACCCGCGCTTCGCTCGCCATGCAGCTTGCCGAGACGCTGGGCATCACCTACGAAGATGTGAAGCCCACCGTCGTTGATACCGATTCGGTCGGCTACAACGACGTGACCGCTGGAAGCCGCGTCACCTTCGCCTCCGGTATGGCCGTCCACGAAGCCGGCAACAACCTCATCAAGGAGATGACCGACCGTCTCGCTGCAACCTGGCAGGTATCCGCCGACGATATCGAGTTCGAAGGAGGCACATTCAAGAGCAAGGACGGCGCCAAGTCCGGAACCTTCAAGGAAATCGCCCAGGCGGTCGTTGGTCGCGGCCCAGGACTGACGGTCAGCGGATCGGTCAACGCCGGCTTCCTCCAGGGAGGGGCCTTTGCGCATCACATCGTCGATGTCGAGGTGAACCCCGACACGGGCAAGGTCACCATCCTTCGCTACACCGCGATCCAGGATGTCGGCACCGCCGTCCATCCTTCCTACGTCGAGGGCCAGATGCAGGGCGGCGCCGTCCAGGGCATCGGCTGGGCGCTCAACGAGGAGTACTACTACGACGACAATGGCCGCATGGCCAACTCCAGCTTCCTCGACTATCGCATCCCCACCACCCTCGATGTCCCGATGATCGACACTATCCTCGTCGAGGTTCCCAATCCTCTCCACCCGTTCGGCGTCCGTGGCGTCGGCGAACCGCCGATCGTCCCGCCCCTTGCCGCCATTGCCAACGCCATCGCCCATGCGACTGGCGTCCGCCAGTACCAGCTCCCGATGTCGCCACGGCGGCTTCTCGAGACCACGCGCAACGTGGTCTAAGGACCCTCGTGGCCACCGTCTACGTCGGTGCTCCATTTCGAGGTGATACCGGCGGTGCTGCCCAGGTGCAGGCCGCCGGTTCCACCCTCCGCGAGGTCGTCGCCGACCTCGATCGGCAGTTCCCCGGCCTTGGTCAAAAGGTCATTGATGCCGCTGGCATCCGTCCCGAAGTGATGATCGCGATTGGTGGCGACGAAGTGCGTGCCGCCGATGCCGCAGTCGCTCCCGATGGCGAGGTCCACATCCTGCCCGCCATCGCCGGCGGATAACGCTAGCCCCCTTGCTTCCACCGTTCGCCCCGGGAGAATCGCACAGGGAGGCCACTGTTTGCAGGAGTCACTTGCCGCCGCTGGCCTCATCTTCTGCCTGCGCTGCTTCGACATCTCCCTCGGCACCATCCGCATGGTCTTCGCTGTTGAGGGCCGCCGCTTGCTTGCCGTCCTTTTCGCCTTCGGCGAAGCGACAGCTTTCATCATTGGCGCCGGCATCGTCCTGTCTGGCGACATAAACCCCATCAAGATCGCTGGCTACGCCTCCGGCTACGCCGCTGGCACTGGCCTCGGCATCACCGCTACGCGTTCCCTCAATCTCGGCATGGCCACCATCCGCATCGTTTCACCCCACGGCCCGGTGGGCATCGCTGAGGCCCTTCGCCAGGAGGGCTACGTAGTCACTACCTTCGATGGCGAAGGTGCCGATGGGCCGGTCAGGCTCATCCTCCTCAACGTTCGCAAACGGCATGTGCCCAGAGTCATGGCTGCAGCTTCCCCCTGGGCTGAGGAGTGCATGATCACCGTTGGCGACGAGCCCGTCGGCGTGGGGTACCTTCCGGGGATGCGAGCCCGGGTCTAACTCGTCGCGATCGCGATTGCGAACAGTAGCCCGAATACCAGGTTGAAGTTTGCCGTTGCTTTCAGTGACGCATTCAATGCCCGCCCATTCGTGCCATCGAACACCGGCCGAGCCGCCTTCGCGAGGGGCACCAACGCCCCGAGCACGAACAGGGCGGTCCAGGACAGAGGCCCCAGCGGCCACGAAGCGAGCGCGACCAGAAACGCCCCCGCGATGAGCGTTCCGTACCAGTACCGCGTCCGGCGGTCTCCCATGAGCACGCCCAACGTGCGCTTCCCCGCTCGTCGATCGGTGGCAATGTCCCGCAGGTTGTTCACCACAAGGATCGCCGTCACTGTCGCTCCCACCGGTATCGCGGCAATCCACGCGAAGTCCGGGATCGTGGTCGCCTGCACATAGACGGTCCCCGGCACTGCTACGAACCCAAAGAACGTGAACGTGAACACATCGCCGAGACCGTGGTAGCCGATCGGCCATGGCCCGCCCGTGTACACGAGCGCTCCGGCGATACAGGCCACACCCGCGATGATGATCGGCCATCCGCCTGCGTAGGCGAGGTACACACCAGCAATCGTTGCCAGCCCGAACACCACCCACATGCCAGCGACGACTTCACGCTCGCTCAGCATCCCCATCTGCACCGCCCGAGGCGGGCCCAGTCGCTCCGCCGTGTCCGCGCCTTTGCGGAAGTCGAAAACATCGTTCGCAAGGTTCGCACCGATCTGCAGGCAGAGTGCCCCGAACAGGGCTGCCAACGCGGGCAAAAGGTCGAAGCTGTCATACCGAATCGCCACACCGGTTCCAACCGCCACAGGTGCCACCGAGGCTGACAGCGTTGGCACTCTTGCCGCCATCCGCCACGCCCGCAGCTTCCCGGGTGACCCCGCGGCCGCCATCGCGGTCATTCGCGTTCTCCCACGAGCACCTGGATGGCTCCGCCCATCAGCGAACGCTTCCTCACCTTGCCGAAACCTGCCCCGTGAAAGAGCTGGGCGAACTCCACCCGGGAGGGCAGATAGGCCTCACTTCGCGACAGGTACCGATACGCATCCCGGTCCCCCGAAAACAGCCCACCCATCACCGGCATCAGGTGCCCGAAGTAAACAGAGTGTCCAGCCCGCAGTATCCGCGAGCGCGGCGCGTCTATCTCCAGGATCGCCAGCCGGCCGCCCGGCTTCAGCACCCGGGCACACTCCTCGAACACCGTCTCGAGCTTTGTGAAATTGCGCACGGCAAAGCCTGAGACGATGGCGTCGAAACGCCCGGCGGCGAATGGCAACGTTAGCGCGTCACCACGCACGTATGCGCTGCCATCATGGCGTCGGGCCACCGCAAGCATGCGGGCCGAAAAGTCGGCGCCGACGGTCTCGGCTCCCCGCCCCGCCGCCAGCCGCGCAAAGTCTCCCGTCCCGCAGGCGAGGTCAAGCACCGACTGCCCCGACTCCACTCCCGCCATATCCAATGCCGTGCGCCGCCAGCGGTTGTCCATCCCCAGTGTCAGCAAGTGGTTCATGCGTTCGTACCGAGGCGCTATGCGGTCGAACATCTCCTCGACCACGGCCGCTTTCGTTTCTGGGGCGGGCAGATGACTCATCTGCAGCATCGTGCCACGCTTCCGCCTTACCGGGCGGTAAGCCGGGCACACCCCTGGCTCCGCTGCACCCCTTCCCCGTAAGAATTGGCCCCTGCAATCTCCTCAGTTGTCCGGCTCTATCCCGTCATTTGAGGGTCGGCAATCTTCCAAGACGGACTGTTCGGAGGGATTCTTTTGTTCAGCAGTCAGCGAGCCAAGTGGCTCTGGTTGATCGCTTCCTTGGCGATCATTGCCCTGTTCGTCGTTGCCTGTGGCGACGACGATGACAGCAGCGGCGACGATACCGGCGGAGCTGGTTTCAAAACCGTCACGATCGCCTCGGGAGATCCAATCAAGATCGGAATCTCCAGCATCCTCGCCGGCGACCTCGAGTCGCTCGGAGTCCCAATCGCCCAGGCCGCTGAGCTTGCCGGCGAAGGGGTGGAGATCGATGGCCACAGCATCGAGTTCGTCCGCAAGGATGATCAGTGCACTCCTGAAGGTGGCGCCAGCGCTGCCTCCCAGCTCATCGAAGAAGGCGTGGTCGCCGTCGTCGGTCCTGTCTGTTCCGGCAGCGTGATCGCCGCCCAGGACCTCTATGAGGCCGCCGGCATCAGCCACGTCTCGCCGTCCTCGACAGCTATTGCGGCAACCGCTCCCGACCGTGGGACGCCCTATCCCACGTTCTTCCGCGTCACCTACAACGATGGCATCCAGGGCCCGGCCCAGGCGCAGTTCGCCCTTGATCAACTGGGCTCCAAGAGCGCGTACGTCGTCTACGACACCGACGCCTATGGCTCCGGTCTTCGCGACGCCTTCGGCGATGCCTTCGAAGCTGGCGGCGGCAAGATCGCGGGCTCCGAGGGTTACGAGAAGAAGACGACTGACTTCCAGTCGATCGTCACCAACATCACCAGCTCCGATGCCGACCTCGTCTACTTCGCGGGCTTCTACGCTGAGGCGACTCCGTTCCTTCAGCAGCTCCGCCAGGTCGATGCCGACATCCCATTCCTCGCCGGCGACGGCGTCCGCGACGATGAGTTCCTTGCCGGTGCCGGTGCAGACGCGGAGGGCGCTTACCTGTCCCTGCCGTCCCCCGTCCTCCAGGGCGCCGTCTTCGATGACTTCGCCAGCCGCTTCGAAGCTTCGACGGGCGAAAAGGCTACCGATAGCCCCTTCACCGCCGAGGCTTTCGACTCCGCGACGGTCCTCGTCATGGCAATCAAGGCCACGGCCGTAGCCGACGGAGACAGCCTCAAGATCGACCTCGCGAAGTTGAATGATGCTATCCGCGCCACCGACTTCGACGGTGCGATTGGCCACATCAAGTTCGATGAGAAGGGCGACAACGCCGGTGGCGAGACCCCGGTCACGCTCTTCGTTGTCGAAAATGGCGAGTTCGTCGCTTACAAGTAGGCGGCGTACTCTCGCCTCATTGACCTCGATCGAAGGAGGCGCCGATACTTTGGCGCCTCCTTCGTGCGAGAGGCGACCGTCGTGTCAGTAGGCCCCATGCAGATACTCTTCCTTGCGTCAGCCAACTTCTGGTTCGATCAGACCGTCAACGGTCTGACCACAGGCAGCATCTACGCCCTTCTCGCCCTCGGCTACACCATGGTCTACGGCGTCCTTCAGCTGATTAACTTCGCTCACGGCGAGGTCTTCATGCTTGGCTCCTTCGCCGGCTATTTCGTCATGGTGGGCTTTGGTGGCTCGGACATTTCGGGCCCAATGATCGCTATCTCCATTTTCTGCGCCATCATCGTCGCGATGGCGGCATCGTCAGCGGCTGCCATCGCCATCGAGCGCATCGCCTATCGCCCCGTCCGCAACGCCCCAAGGCTCACCGCCCTCATCAGCGCCATCGGGGCCAGTATCTTTCTCCAATTCCTCGTCCTCGATCTCACTGGTGCCAAAGCAAAGTTCTATCCCGCCATCTTCCCCTCCGGTGCCGTCGGCCCGGGCGAGTTTACCGTCAGCTACATCCAGCTTTTTCTCATCGGCTCATCCCTCGTGATGATGGCGTTCCTCTACCTGGTCGTGCAGCGCACCTCCACCGGCCGCGCCATCCGCGCCGTGGCGGAGGACGCCGACAACGCCGCCCTCCTCGGGGTCAACGTCAACCGCACCATCGTCATTGTCTTCGTCCTCGGCGCTGCCATGGCTGGTGTCGGTGGTGTCCTCTGGGGCCTTTTCTTCCGAAGCGTGCGAGGCACCATGGGCTTCCTGCCCGGCATCAAGGCCTTCACCGCGGCGGTCGTTGGTGGTATCGGCAGTATTCCCGGAGCGGTCGCCGGCGCCTACTTCCTTGGTCTCGCCGAAACCGTCGGCCGCGAACTCCTGACCCGCATACCCGGCGTCACCTTCGGCAACGAATGGCGCGATGTGATCGCCTTTAGCCTCCTTGTTCTCGTGCTCCTCTTCCGGCCCACCGGTATCTTCGGCGAGCGGACCTACCGCCGTGCCTGACTGGAGGGTTCTTCTGCGTCCGGAGCGTCGCTGGCTCAACCGTTCGCTCCTGCCCATCCTCTTCTTTGCCGCCGTCTTCCTTGTCCCGGTCATTCCCTTCTTCACCGACCCCTGGCTGCGCGTCCTCTTTCTCGTCGGCCTCTACGTCGTCCTCGGCCTTGGACTGAACGTGGTGGTGGGGTTTGCCGGGCTGCTCAATCTTGGCTATGTCGCGTTCTTCGCTACGGGCGCCTACCTCATGGCGACGCTCACTTCGCCCGGCTCGCCGATTGGTCTGTCGGCGAACTTCTGGCTCGTCCTTCCCATGGCCGTGCTCCTCGGAGCGCTCGTCGGCCTCCTCCTCGGCTTGCCGGTGCTGCCCCTGCGCGGAGACTACCTCGCCATCGTTACCCTCGGTTTCGGCGAGATCATCCGCCTGCTCATCACCAACGTTGAGGGCGTCACCAACGGCTCGCAGGGCCTCAGCGCCATCGCCACCCCCGACCTTGGCTTCCGCGAAGTGGACCAGCCCTGGATCTGGTACTACTTCATCGTCGTCGCCGGCATTCTCACTGCCTTCGCCACCTCGCGCCTCCGCGATGCCCGCATCGGCCGCGCCTGGGAGGCCATCCGCGAAGACGAAGACGTTGCCGCCGCCATGGGCATCAACACCGTCAAGTACAAACTCATGGCCTTCGCCATTGGCGCTTCCATTGGGGCGGTCGGTGGTGTGTTCTATGCCAGCTTCATCAGTTTCATCAATCCTCAGGCCTTCTCGCTCCAGGTCAGCATCAACGTCCTCGCCATCGTCATCATTGGCGGCATGGGCAGCACGCCGGGTGTCGTCATCGGCGCTTTCATCCTCATCGGCATCCCCGAGATCCTCCAGTTTCGCGATACCGCCGACTTCCTCGGCCACTTCACCTTCCTCAGCAGCGCCATCAACTCCGTGATCGACGGCATCAACGCCAGCACTCCGTTCAAGGTCGGCTCCATTCCTCCCGCCGACGACTGGGGCGCCGCCATCGCTGACAAGCGGTTCATCATCTACGGCGCTCTCCTCGTTGCCGTCATGACCCTCCGGCCATCTGGCATCTTCCCCTCGCGTCGTCGCCGCATCGAGTTCGCGCACGCGGAGTCCCGCGATGAGTGAGCCGCCGGTCCCGGTCCTCGCTGCCACGGGCCTCGGGATGCGCTTCGAGGGCCTCGACGCTCTCGCCGACGTCGACCTGGTGGTCCCGGAGCGCCAAATTCACGGTCTCATCGGCCCCAACGGTGCCGGCAAGACGACCTTCTTCAATTGCGTCACCGGCTTCTACCGGCCGACGTCGGGATCCCTTCAACTGGCTGGCCGCCGCATCGATGGCCTTCCCATGCACGAAGTGAGCGCCCTCGGCGTCTCTCGCACATTCCAGAACATCCGCCTCTTCGCCAATATGACTGCCGTCGAGAATGTCCTCATCGGCGGCCATCGCCACATTCATGTCGGCGGCCGCGAGGCGGTCGACATCCATCGGCGTGGCCGGCGCAGCACCGAACTTCTCCGTGGCCTGCGCGACCTTCCGCTCGAACTTGTTTCCGGCATGGCCGAGATCGGCGGCGCAATCCTCCGTCCTCCGCCCGTGGTGCACGCCGAGCGCGATGGTCTCCGCGAAGCCTGGGACCTGCTCCGGTTCGTCGGACTCGCCGGGCGCGAAAACGAACTTGCCCGGAACCTTCCCTACGGCGACCAGCGTCGCCTCGAACTCGCTCGCGCCCTCGCGACACGCCCCCGCCTTCTGCTCCTCGATGAACCGACCGCCGGGATGAATCCGAGCGAGAGCGGTTCTATGGTCGACCTCATCCGCGCCATCCGCGACGACAAGGGCACCACAATCATTCTCATCGAGCACCAGATGCGCGTGGTCATGGGCGTCTGCGAGCAGATCACCGTCCTCGACTACGGGCGCAAGATCAGCGAAGGCGTCCCCGCTGAGATCCAGTCCGATCCGGCCGTCATCGAGGCCTACCTCGGTAGCGGCGCCGTCTCTGGGACCCGCCATGGCCCTGCTTGAGGTCCGCGGGCTCGAGGCCGGCTACGGCGGCATCACCGCCGTCAAAGGCATCGATCTTGAGGTTGGGGCCGACGAAATCGTCACCCTCATCGGCGGAAACGGCGCGGGCAAAACGACGACCCTGAAAGCCATCTCCGGCCTCGTCCGGGCCCGAGCCGGCACCATCTCCTTCGCCGGCCAGCCCATCGAGAAGCGCCAGCCGCACGATATCGTTCGCCTCGGCATCTCACACGTCCCCGAGGGCCGCGGCATCTTCGCCCGCCTCACCGTCTATGAGAACCTCCAGCTTGGCAGCTACATTCAGGGCCCACGGGCCGCCGCCGAGGATCTTCCGCGCGTGTTCGATCTCTTTCCCCGGCTTAAGGAGCGCTCCGGTCAGACCGGTGGCACTCTCTCCGGCGGCGAGCAACAGATGCTCGCTATCGGTCGCGCGCTCATGGCCCGCCCAAAACTTCTCCTCATGGACGAGCCGTCCATGGGCCTTTCTCCCCTGCTCGTCGAGACCATCTTTCGCACCGTCACCGATATTCGGGCCGCCGGCACCCCCATCCTCCTCGTCGAACAGAACGCCGCCCTGGCGCTGGAAATCGCGGATCGCGCTTACGTACTTGAGTCAGGCGTCATCTCCCTCAGGGGTACGGGACGGGAACTCGCCGCCGATGACAGCGTCCGCCGTGCCTACCTTGGCGAGATTGAATCGCCGCCGGTCTAGCTGCTCCGGTGCCCTCTCCGCGTTCCCTCGCGTAGAGTGCGGCCCACAAGTCCGCCAACAGGAGGAGCTCCGTGCCCGGCCTCACCAACGTCACCTACCAAACCGATGGCCCTGTCGCCGTCATCACCCTCAATCGTCCCAAATACAGAAACGCGCAGAGCTGGGGCCTGCTCGATGATTTCGACACCGCCCTCGACATGGCCATGGCCGATGACAACGTCCGCTGCGTCCTCCTCAAGGCAGCCGGCGAGCATTTCTCCTCCGGCCACGACCTTGGTTCGCCCGATTCCGAAGCCGAACGCGCCGCCGCCGATCTCCAGGGTGGCCTCGATTCCTACGACAACTTCCGCAAGTACAACCTCGATCTGCTCCTCAAGTGGCGAAACTGTCCCAAGCCCACCATCGCCGTTGTCCGCGGCTACTGCATCTTCGCCGGCTGGATGCTGGCGGCGGTCATGGATCTCGTCTTCGCCGACACCTCCGCCCGTTTTCTCGCCGCCCAGGTCGAATATCTCTCCCACCCCTGGGACATCGGAGCCCGCAAAGCCAAGGAGATCTTCTTCGAAGGCCGCTTTATCGATGCCCACGAGGCCGCTGACCTCGGCTTCGTCAGCCGGGTCTACGCTCCTCAAGACCTCGACCGCGAGGCCTACAACTACGCCCGTCGCGTGTCCGAAAACAATCCGATGGCCGTCCGCATGGCCAAGGTGGCGGTCAATCGCACCCAGGACATCCAGGGCTACACTGCCGCCGTCGACGCTGCATTCAGCGACTACATCACCAAGATTCAGTACAAGGGCAGCGGCCGCGTCGAGGGCCAGCGACGTCTCGAAGGCGTCGATCTCGCCGTTCGGTTCGAGCGCGGCGACCGCTATGGACTCGAACCCGAGGCTACTGAAGCCAGCGCCGGAGGTGGGTAATCTCGTTGAAACAAATCGCTGCTAGATTCCAGCGGAACGACAGCACCCTCGTGCGATAACTCAGGAGTACAAACACAAGCATGTCCGTCTACAGAGCCGAGTACCTTTGGATCGATGGCCGGGAGCCCACGCAAACCCTTCGCTCCAAGACCAAGGTGATTCCCATGGGCCAGGAGCCCCCGGTCTGGGGCTTTGATGGTTCCAGCACCAACCAGGCAACCGGTCACGATTCCGACCTCGTCCTCAATCCCGTGAGCGTCTTCCCCGACCCGGTTCGCGGCGGCGACAGCAAGCTGGTCATGACCGAAGTCCTTCACACCGATATGACCCCGCATCCAAGCAACACCCGCGCCCCTCTCCGCGAAGTCGCAGAGAAGTTCAAGAACCACGAATGCTGGTTTGGCATCGAACAGGAATACACGATGTTCGAAGGCTCGAAGCCACTGAACTGGCCCGAGCACGGCTATCCCGCACCTCAGGGCGACTACTACTGCGGGGTTGGCGCCGATGAGGTCTATGGCCGCGAAATCGTCGAAGCCCACCTCGAAGCTTGCATCGACGCCGGCATCTCCATCTCGGGCATCAACGCCGAAGTCATGCCCGCCCAGTGGGAGTTCCAGGTTGGCCCCCTTGGCCCCCTCGACTGCTCCGACCAGCTCTGGGTGGCCCGCTGGCTGCTCTACCGCATTGCCGAAGACTTCGGTGTCTCCGTCACGCTCGATCCCAAGCCCGTCCGCGGCGACTGGAACGGCGCAGGCTGCCACACCAACTTCTCCACGAAGTCGATGCGCGAGCGCTATGACGACTTCGACAAGGCGATCAAAGCGCTCGAGAAGAATCACGACCTCCACATCGCCAACTACGGTGATGGCATCGAACGTCGACTGACCGGCCTTCACGAGACCGCCAGCTACAAAGAGTTCTCCGCTGGCGTCAGCGACCGGGGTGCTTCCGTCCGCATTCCCTGGCAAGCCGCCCGCGACAAAAAGGGCTACATCGAAGACCGTCGCCCGAATGCCAACATGGACCCATATGTGGTCACGCGGCTTGTCACGAACACGATCTGCTCCGCTCTCTAGGGAGTAGTTCAGCAACAACGGAAAGGGCAGTCCCCGTGGGCTGCCCTTTTTCGTTGTCCGCGATTCACTCGCCGCGTAGAGTCGAGCCCATACGTAATCGAGGGAGAATCATGGGAAAACTCGACGGAAAAACTGCCATCGTCACCGGCTCCGGCCGCGGAATTGGCGCTGAAGTCGCCAAGCTCTTTGCCGCCCAGGGCGCTCGCGTCATCGTCAACGATCTCGGCGTCTCGGTGGATGGCGAAGGAAAAGACAACTCGCCGGCCACGCTCGTCGCGGAAGAGATCAAGAAGAACGGCGGCGAGGCCATCGCCAACTTCTCCGACATCGCCGATGTCGAACAGGCCGAGGATCTCGTCCGCACCGCCCTCAATGAATGGGGCCAGCTCGACATCCTTGTCAACGTCGCTGGCATCCTCCGCGACCGCATGATCTTCAACATGACCGAAGAAGAGTGGGACGCCGTCGTTCGCGTCCACATGAAGGGCACCTACGCCACCACTCGCTTCGCCAGCATCCATTGGCGCCAGCGCCGCGAAGGCGGCCGTCTTATCAACTTCACCTCCGGCTCCGGCCTCTTTGGTGCGCCCGGCCAGCCGAACTACGCCGCCGCCAAGATGGGCATCTGGGGCTTCACCCTCAGCTGCGCCCGCGCCCTCGCCCGCTACGGCGTGACCTCCAACTCCATTGGCCCCGGCGCCGCTACCCGCATGACCGACACTGTCCCGGATACGCGCCGCTCTTCCGCAACCAAGGCCGATGAGGCAGCCGGCACCGAGCGCGACCCTGCAAACGTCGCCGTCCCCCTCGTCTACCTCGCCAGCGACGAAGGCGCGTGGATCAACGGCCGCTGCTTCGGCGTCCGTGGCTACCAGGTCACCCTCTACAACACGATCAAGCCCGAGGTCGTCCTCCAGGGCAACAAGATGTGGACCGTCGACGAGATCTTCGAAAAGATGCCCCAGGTCTTCGGCAGCTCCATCCCGAAGCTGGAGAATTAAGCGGGAATCAGCCAAACAAGCTAGAAAGGGCCGGGCGAATTCGCCCGGCCCTTTCTGTCGCCGCGCACAACCGGCGCCGGTATGCTCCCTCGATGGCGACCGAGTCCGGCTTTGCTCCCCTCAAGGTCCGTGAGTTCCGCCTGCTCTTCATCGGGCTCGTCTTCGCCCAGGCGCTCATGCCGCTCCAGTTCGTCACCCAGATCTTCTGGGTCCAGGATGGCGTCAGCGAGTCGCAGCGCATCCTCTTCATCGGCCTCATCGGTACCACTCGCGGAGCTGGCGCCCTCATCTTCGGGCTCTTCGGCGGCGCCTTCGCCGATCGCTTCGACCGCCGCCGACTGCTCATCGCCACCCAGTCGGCCGCCTTCTGCTTCAACGTCGGTGTTGCCGCCGTCATGTGGCTCAGCGACGGCGGTCCGCTCGGTCTCGCCCTCTTCTTCAGCCTGACTTTCCTCGCCTCGTCCATGTGGGCGGTCGACATGCCTACCCGCCAGGCCATCATCCCCGACATCACCGGACCCTCGCTCGCGCCCGGCGCCATTGCCCTCACCTCGGCCGGCGCCCAGGTTGCCGCTCCGGTCTCCATCTTCCTCAGTGGTTTCTTCGTCGATACCTTCGGTTTCTCTCAGACGTACCTCATCTCGACCGCCGGTCACGTTGCCGCCGTTCTCACCCTCCTCGCGATGCACTACCGCACCCCGCTGCACCTGACCGTGCCTGGTAAGCGCTACGGCGCCCGCCAGACGCTCTCAGACATCCGCGAAGGCCTCGCGTACGCCCGAGGGCATCAAACTCTCCTCTGGGTCATCCTCCTGCTCGGCTCGATCATGGTCTTCGGCTTCCCCGCCGTGGCCAACCTCGGCCCCACATGGGTCACGACCGTCGTCGGCGTTTCCTACCGCCACTTCGGCCTCGTGGCCATCTTCTGGGGCGGTTCCGCCTTCATCACCTCCATGCTGATGACGCGCTTCGCGTCCTATGGCGGAAAGGGGCTGCTGCTTGCCGGTGCGGCCGTCGTCTTCGCTACTGGCTTCTGCGTCTTCAGTACCGGCACGCTCGTTGGCGCCGTCATCGGCAACGCCCTTCTTGGCGCTGGGATGGCCACCGCTCAGATCGCCGCCGCCGCCCTCGTCCAGCACATCGCCCCGAACGAGGTCCGTGGCCGCATGATGAGCATCCTCTGGCTCAACATGGCCGTCGCCCAGGTCATGACCTTCCCCATCGCCGTTGTCGGCCAGGCGTCGTCACTCCGATTGCTCTTCCCGCTCCTCGCCGTCTTCCTCACGGCCCTGGTCATTGTGGTTGTAGCTACACGACCACAGGTACGGCGGGCTCGTGTGACGGCCGAGCCACCGGAACCACTCGCCGCAACCGCCGGATAGCCACCTTCCGCAGTTCGAGGGAAATCGCCACTACGCCCGCAAAGGCCACCGTCCCGGCGCCAGCATGGAGGTTCGCCTGCATGCTGTTGATCGTCAGGAGCACTGCGCCGACCGCCAGGAGGTAGCCCCCGCAAACGCGCCGCAACGGCTGCCACGCATCCATCGCTGCAAGGATGATCAGCCACGTAGCCGCGATTGCGACGAGCAGCGTGCTTACCTGCGCGACAGTTACAAGCACCGGATTCAGGCTCTCCAGCTGCCGCAGCGCGCCGGTGTATCCGACCAGTTCGTAGCCGCTGAACGACAGACCCGCCAGCGGCCCGACCCCGTCAACCCAGGGAAGGAAGAAAGCCGCCAGTGCGGCAACGCCGCTGAGCACGCCAACAATGCGCATCGATTACTCCGGCGCCACCGTCAGTGCCCCATTCACGCGGGTCAGCCCACGTTCGGTGACCCAGTTGATGATAAACGCATCCATCACCTGTTCCGCCTTGTCCAGGTCCGCCGGGATGCCACCCGAAGCAAGGCGGAGCACGGTGCTCATGTCCACGAACCCGTATGTCCCGGTCGATGTCGGTAGCGTGGCCAGGCCGCGTTCGTACACGTCATTCCCATCGAGCGTGGCACCGATGTCGCTGTCGATCATCCGCCGAACCCCTGCGACGGTCCCGATGAAGAGGTCGTTGCCACGAAGCGCGATGGCGGTATCCTCGCCGCCGGTCCAGAACGGCACACCGTTCACCTCTTCCAACACGGTCTCAGGCAGGTCGCCAACGAGATCCTCAATCACCTGGCGGGCCGTAACCGCGTCCTCGACTTCGGTGATCACCACGCCCTCAGCCGACTCTTCAGTGCCATCCGGGAACCACGCCGCAAACGCCGTCTCGCCATGGAACAGGTCCACCACGTCGCGTAGTGACCCGACGCCGGCCTGGGCCCCCAGCTCGTTCAGCATGTCGTCCACGCTCGGCCACGGCGAGTTGGCGCTCAGTGCGTCGTCGAATTCCGCCCCCGCCTTGTTCCATGCCTCGTCGAATGCGTCGGCAACTCCAAATGTCGAGAAGAAGATCGCCGTGTCGTCCGGCACCATCGCCGCGTAGCGCGACACCCGTGGCTCTAACATCGCTGCCGCTATGCCGCTGTCGCCGCCACCGGCCGCCTGGAAAACGAATCCATCTTTCTTCGCGCCGTACACCCCCGCGATCGGTTCGAGGACCACGCCCGCGTCGGCGTCGCCCAGCGCCGTCGCCAGCGCTTCGCCGCCCGTGACCTCGTTCAGCATCCGTCCCATGTCCACGTACACGAAGCCCAGAAAGTCGTTCTCCAGCTCGTCCCGAAGGGTGACGAAGTCCGGATCCGCGGCGAGCGATGCTCTCTTACCTCTCGCCACTTCGATCACGTCCAGCATGCTGTTTTCGTTCATCGCCACCACGAGGTGGCCCTCGATCACTGCCACCCAGAGCGGACCGTCCTCCGCCCGGTAGAAGGTCGTATCCATATACGAGTCTTCCGTCAGGTTGAAGCCGCTCTGCTCCTCGATGACCTCAATCGCCCGGTCACCGTCCTTCACCTTCGCGATGATCGCGCCGTTGATGTCGAACGACTCCATGTCAAACCCGTTCAGGTAGAGCGCCGCGTTCCCGCCAAGGAACGGCTGGACGTCATTTTCCCAATCGAGGCCGCCTTCGCCTTCGGCACTGTCCTTGATCTGGCCCTCCGGGTCGTCCTCCCCCAATCGCTCGATCAGGTCGAACGCTGCAACCCACTGGGGGGACTTCAGGTCCGTGTTGTAAGCGACATAGACGCCGGCATCGGCCGGCACCAGGCTTGCCGACGTCAGGTTCACACCACCGGCCTTGCCGGACGTGAGCATCACGAATCCGGCGACGACAGCCGCACTTACACCGAGCGCCACCGCCAGCCAGACGCTGCCTTTGCGAAGAGCCATGACGATCCTCCCGGGTGCGCCCCGCGGCGCCGGTTGTTAGTAGAGCAGTCGGCAGCCACTTCTGTCTTGAGCAGTCCTGTTGCCGCCATCTCCACCGTCCCGTACCTTCCCCCATTGCGAGGAGGAGCAAATTCCCGATGCATGCTCACAGAGTCCTCGCGCGACCGGTTTCGGCCCAATGACCCTCCGGGCAGGTGTCGCGGTCGTCGATATCACCCCTCCGGTGGGCACGCCGCTCGACGGCTATGGCGGCCGCCTGGACAACGCCCTCGGCGTCCACGACCCCCTCCACGCCCGCGCCATCGTTCTCGATGATGGCTCCACCCGGGTCGCCCTCGTCGTTTGCGACCTCGTTGGGGTCGGCGCCCATCTCGTCGCCAGCGCCCGCGAACTCATTGGTCAGCGGCCCGGCATCCCCCCGGAGAATGTGCTCATCGCCGCCACCCACACGCACGCCGGCCCTGCCGGTGTTCGCGGTCGCGGCGACCAGCCGCTCATCACCATGCTCGCCCGCACGATCGCCGGCGCCGTGCTCGCCGCCTCTCTCAACCTCCAGGAAGTGAACCTCAAGTACGGATTCACCTCGGTCGATGGCATCTCCCAGAACCGCCGCGATCCCGCCTGGCCCATCGACAACCGCCTCGATGTCCTCGCATTCGACACTCCTGACGCTCGCAACCTCGCCACACTCGCCCGTTACAGCTGCCACCCCACCGTCATGACCGGTGACAACCTCCTCATCAGCGCCGACTATCCTGGCGCGGCCTGCGCCACCATCGAGTCCGTGGTTGGCGATGGGGCCCGCGCCCTCTACTTCAATGGCTGCTGCGCGAACATCAACCCTTCCTGGGTTCGCCGCGAGTTCGACGAAGTGCACCGCGTCGGCTCCGTACTCGGTGCCCACGCGGCGGGCATATCCCAGCTCTTGCGTCCCCTCGGTGGCACCCATGCCGCCGACAACATTCGCTGGTCCGAAGCCACACCGCGGCCGGTTACCGCCGGCCGCCTCGCTGGCAACGCTGCGCTGAAGACGGCCGTCCGGCGGTTTGCGGCCCCCTATCGCACAGGCCCCTCCGATGCGGAGATGGCTCGACGCATCGAAGCCCTTCGCGCTGAACACGATGCCGCCTCTGGTCCTGCGAAACGCGAGATTGCCGCCCGCCTCACCGCCGCGAGCATGGAGCGCATCTCGCTCCAGCGCGTCGCGGATCGCGGTGCCACCCGCGAGCAGGAAGTCCAGGCAGTCCGCCTTGGTGATCGCCTCTTTCTGCTTGCCCTCCCGGGCGAAGTCTTCGTCGAAACCCAGGAGGAGATCCGCGCCGCCTTCGGTGGTGGCGACATCATCATCGTCAGCTACGCCAACGACTACCCCGGCTACTTCTGCCGCGCTGAGGGCTACGCCCAGGGCGGCTACGAGGCTGGCGTCACCCCCTTCGCACCCGGCGCGGACGCCCTCCTCGCCGAGACCGCACTTACCACCCTCGCGGAGGTTCGCTGAATGGCTACCGTTCTCGTCCTTACTGCCCATGGCGACGATATGGAGTTCTTCGCCGGCGGCACCATCGCCAGACTCTGTGCCCGCGGCGACGACGTCCACCTCCTCATCGCCACCGACAACAGCAAGGGCACCTTCGAGCTCTCAGCCGAACAGATGCACGGCCTCCGCTTGATCGAAGCCAGGGCCGCCGGCGACGTGCTTGGCCTGAAGTCAGTCGAATGCCTCGACTACCCCGATGGCGAACTCTCCGACACTCCCCTCAACGTCCTTCGCCGCCACCATATGGAGGCCATTCGCCGCGTTCGCCCCGACATCGTCTTCACCTTCGACCCCTGGGCCCCGTATGAGAACCACCAGGACCATCGGGCCGTCGCCTGGGCCGCCATGGAAGCCACCAGCTTTGCCCATTTTCCGCTCTACGAACCGCAGCAGCTCGCGGCCGGGCTCGAACCGTGGCAGGTGCCCGAGGTCTATTACTTTGCCAAGTCGCCCCGCGACGCGAACCGCCATGTCGACATCAGCGGCGACGCGATTCGGAGGAAAATCGAGGCGCTCTGGTGCTTCGATAGCCAGATGGTCCTCACTCTCGCCGAGGCGCAGATGAGCATCGGCGTCGCGCCCTACGACGTGCCCGACGTCACATCCCTCGATCCGCACGACTATCGCGATTTCATCGACAGGCGGGTACGGGGCACCGCTGCCGCCATCGGACGCAAGTATGGGGTCGACTACGCCGAGCATTTCCGCCGCACTCGTTGGGGTGGTACGGAGCGCATGGCAAGTCCGGGCGATATCCCGCCCGACGACTTCTAGGGCGTGTAGGTAACGCCCAGCTCTGCAAGGTGCGTGGCCAGCACCTCTTTCGTCACCTGCCCGACGTTCTCCGAAACCAGCACTCCATCGGCGTTGATGAAGAACGTCGTTGGCATGAGACTCACTCGCCAGCGATCACTGACGGAGCCGGTCGGGTCCAGCACCGTTGGGAACGTTATCCCGAGGTCTTCGAGGATCCCCTGCGCCTTCCCCTGCGTCTCCAACAGGTTCACGCCGAAGAACGCAACCTGCCCGTCCAGGTCCGTCGACGCCTGTTCATAAACAGGCAGCTCTTCCTGACACGGCCCGCACCAGCTCGCGTACCAGTTCAGCACCACCGGTGTCCCCTTGAAGTCGGAGAGCTTGTGGACTGTCGTCCCGTCGAAGACATCAAGCAGCGCGAAGTCCGGGGCCGGCTGGCCAACTTCCGGACGTTCAGGACCGATCGGACCGGTCCCCGGGACCGCCGTCGGCGCTCCCGGTAGGTCTGGCAGTGGCGTGCCCGCGATCGGATTGGAATCGTCAGCAGCGGGACTGTCGCTCCCCGTGTTCACGAACAAGTAGAACGCGCCCGCCGCGACCACGAGTGCGGCCACCGCCAACAGGACAAGTCTCTGAATACTCGGCACGTCTCCCAGTTTCCCAAATCCTTGGGCATTCCCGCTGGCGGTGTGTAAAGATCGGAGAAGGAATGACGCATTCACCTCCTATTAACACTGGCACGCCACCATCCGACTCAATGGCTGCACCCGCCCTCAGCGTTGCGCCGACCGTCCTCGTGGTAGAGGACGAGGAAAACCTCCTGTTCACCCTTCGCTATAACCTCGAACGCGAGGGCTACCATGTCTTAACGGCCAGCCGCGGCGATGATGGCCTGCGTACCGCACGAGAACGTTCCCCCGACCTCGTTGTCCTCGACCTCATGCTCCCCGGCATGGACGGGATCCAGCTCTGCCGCCAGCTTCGCCGCAATTCCCAGGTCCCGGTCATCATGCTCACCGCTCTCGGTGGCGAGTCGGACAAGGTAGCCGGCCTCGACATCGGCGCCGACGACTACATGGCCAAGCCCTTTGGCATGCGCGAGCTGCTCGCCCGCATCCGGGCTCTCCTTCGGCGCGCCGGCCACATCGATCCCGCCGTCGCGCCCTCGGTGCCCGGTCTCCGGTCCCGGGACCTCGAACTTGATCGCAATCGCCACGAACTCCGTCGTCGCGGTCAGCTCGTGCGTCTCAAACCGAAAGAGTTCGAGCTTTTGCTATTCTTCATGGAACATCCCGGAATAGTTTGGAGTCGGGAGCAGATCCTCGATGAGGTCTGGGGAGAGGACTTCTACGGCAATGCTCGGACAGTTGACGTCCATGTCCGCTGGCTTCGCCAGAAGGTCGAGGAAAACCCCGCGCAGCCGGGTCGCCTCCGTACCGTCCGCGGAAGTGGCTACCTCTTCGAAGGCTGATCCGTCATGACCGGTCGTATCACCGGGCGGGCCGCGTTCGCTACCGCGGTTGCTGCCCTCGCGGCTTTTCTCTTCGGCCTATGGGTCAAGGGAGACTCGCCCTCCATCACAGCCGCCGCGGTCCTCGCCGTCGCGGTCTTCCTCGCAGGCGCACTGATCGGCTACCTCACCCTTCACAGCTCGCACCGCTCGCTCCAGGCCGTCAGCTACGCGGCCGAAGCAATCGGCGAGGGCGATCTCCGTTACCGCGTCGAAGTCAGCTCCAGCGCGACCCATGAGTTGGAGCATGCCTTCAACACAATGGCCCACCGCGTCCAGGAACTCGTTGCCGAGACTGTTGCCGAGCACTCCCGCCTCGAGGCTGTTTTCGATGCCGCCGCCGACGGTTTCATCGCCCTCGCCGCCGACACCTCGGTCTGCTACCTCAACGCCGCCGCTCGCACCCTCCTCAAGGTCGATGTCGCCGAGTCTCTCCACCGCCCCTTCATTGAAAGCGCCCGGGACTACGAACTCGACGAGATCGTCCGCAACGTCCACCGCGAGGGCACGATGCAAACGCGTCTTGTCACCTATGGCCCCGACCGCCTCCCACTCCGCGCCGTCTGCATGCCAATCGTCGGCGGCGGGGACTGGGCCGTTCTCCTCGTCCTCAACGACCTCACCGAGGTCCAACGCCTCGATCAGGTCCGCCGCGACTTCCTCAGCAACGTCTCCCACGAGCTGCGCACACCCCTCGCTTCCGTCCGCGCCATGGTCGAAACCATCGGCGAGCTTTCCTCGCACGACCCTGGGGCCGATTCCGGCATCAGCGAGTTCGTCCGTCGCTCCCTCTCCCAGCTCGATCGCCTTGGCGGACTCGTCGACGAGCTTCTCGACCTCTCCCGCATCGAATCCGGCGCAATCGAACTTCACCCGGAGGAGGTTGACCTCGTCAGCATCATCAGCGAGGCGGCCGACTCCATCGGGGGTGCCCACCGCGAGCGCGCCATCGAGCTACTTCTTCCCCATCAGTCCGTCATGGTCGAATGCGACAAGAAGTCGGTAACTCGTATCGTCTGCAACCTCCTCGACAACGCAATCAAGTACAGCGCTGACGGCGGTGTCGTCCGCGTGATGGCTACCGACGAAGGTGATCTCGTCTGTCTTTCCGTCGAGGACCACGGAGCCGGTATCGCCCCCGAGGACCTTCCCCGCGTCTTCGAGCGCTTCTACAAGGCCGACGCCAGCCGCTCCAACGCCGGGGTTGGACTCGGTCTCGCTATCGTGAAGCATCTCGTCCGCGCCCATCGCGGTACCGTCCTCGCCGAGAGTCTCGAAGCAGGTGGCACAACCTTCTCCGTCCGGCTCCCCCGCAAATTCCTTGGCGTCGCGTCCGAACGCCGCCGAGGCGGCCAGGCGGCGCTGTCGGCCTGACCTCGGCTCGAAATTCCCCCTCCGTAGCCGGTACCATGATGGTTCATCGTTTTGCAGGTGCCCTGTGACCGTTCCGACCCTTAGCGCCCTCGATTCCCTCACTGCCTGCCTTTGGGAGACGGCCTCACTCTCCCCTCGGGCAATGGGCATCGTCCGCGACCTCGCTTCCGTCCATGGCGCCGATCGTGCCGCCGTCGACAGCTGCCAGCGCCTCGAGTACTACGGCATTGGCTCTTGCCGCTGCGACGCGCCCCGCCGCCTGCATGGCCGGGAAGCTCTCCAGCACCTCGCCGAGGTAGCTGCCGGCCTTCATTCCGCCGAACTTGGCGAGGACCAGGTGATGGGCCAGGTCCGCGACGCCATTTCCGGCGCCCGCGGCGATCTCCAGCTTCTCGCCACTGTTGCCGTAAGCGCGGCCCGGGAGTTCCGCCGCAACGAAGAGTTCGATACCGATTCCGGCCGCCTTCTCGACCGCGCCCTTGACCTCGGCGGCGTTCGTCCCGTTGGCGCTCTCCTCGTCCTTGGTGCGGGTCGCATGGGCCGCCTGGTTGCCGCCCGCGGGGTTGCCCTTGGTTTCGAAAGCATCGTTGTCGCCTCTCGCCGTCCCCCGGAAGCGGCGTGGCTCGCGCAGGTCGACGCGAACTGGATCCCCTTGCTCGATCTCGCTGATGCCGAACCTGTCGAGGTCGCCGTCGGATGTCTTGGCGCCTCCGCCGACCCGGTCGATCCCGCCACCGAGTTACCCCCTGTCCGCACTCTCCTTGTCGACCTCGGCACTCCCCGGAATTTCGCCCGTTCCGAAGAGAGCGGGATCCCTGTCGTCACCATCGCCAGCATCATCGGCGCCCGCCCGCCGGGCGAAGAAGCCCTGCGCCTGCGAAGCGCGACCCGCCTCGCGACAACGATCGATGCTCGCCTCGCCGATGTCGCTTCCGACGGTGCCTCCCCCCTCGGTCGCCTCCGCAAGAACATCGAAGCGACGCGCCACCGTGAAGCGGCTCGTCTCGCCGCTGCCAACCCGGGACTCGATCCGTCTGCAATCGACGCCCTCACCCGCTCGCTCGTCAATCGCCTCTTCCATCGCCCAACCGAAGCCCTCCGCAACGAACCGCAGCTCGCGGCTGCCTTCGCCGATCTTTTCGAGCCCGACCCCGGCGAACTGGACTGAATGGCGCCCGGCACCGTCTCCCTCGTGGGCGCCGGCCCCGGTGATCCCGGTCTTCTCACGCTCGCTGCCCGTGACGCCATAGCAACCGCCGACGTCATCTACATCGATGCCCTCGCGCCTCGCGCTGCCCTCGCCTTCGCCAGCGCCAATGCCACGATTCATGACGTTGGTAAACGCGGCGGTGAAACGCAGCCCTCCGAAGCCAGCATCATCGAAGCCTTCATCGCGGCTGCCCGAGCCGGCAAGGCTGTGGTCCGGCTCAAGGGTGGCGATCCGTTCGTCTTCGGCCGCGGTGGCGAAGAGGCTGAGGCCTGCCGCGCGGCGGGCATTCCCTTCATCGTCATCCCCGGCGTAACCTCCGCGGTCGCCGGCCCCGCGTACGCCGGGATCCCGGTCACCCACCGCGGACTTTCCCGCTCGTTCGCCGTCGTCACCGGCACCACCGCCGATAATGCCGCCACGGACTGGCCCGGCTTCGCTGCCGTGGACACGCTCGTCATCCTCATGGCTGCCCGCCAGGTTGAGGCTGTTGCCCGAGCGCTGATCGCCGCAGGCCGCCCGCCGCATACTCCGGCCGCCGTCATCCGCTGGGCCACGACGCCCCAGCAGCAATCCGTCAGGGGAACACTTGCCACCATCGCCACAATCGCGGCGCAGCTTGGGCCCCCCGCGCTCCTCGTCGTCGGCGAAACCGTCGGGCTCCATGATGCGCTCCAATGGTTCGTGCCGGGCCCTCTGGCCGGTCGCAGCGTCGTCGTCACCACCTCCGGCTCGGTCTCCGAAGGCTACGCCGCCACACTTCGCGCCCTCGGTGCGAATGTCAGGGTGGTCCCCTTGATAGTCATCGCCTTCAATCCGCCTGCCGCCGTGCTCGACGCCCTCGCGTCCGGTCCCGGTTGGCTCGTCTTCCCCAGCCGCAACGCCGTCCGCGCCCTCGCCTCCGCCCTTGCATCAGAAGGGCAGGACGCCCGTGCCCTCACCTCCTGGAAGCTGGCCGTGGCTGGCGGCGGGACATCGAACGAACTCGCTCGAATCGGCCTCCGGGCCGACTTCCAGCCCAGCCAGCCGGGCGCCTCCCGCCTCGCTTCCGAATTGCCCATCGGTCCCTCGGACCGCGTCGTGATCCTGCAGTCCAACCGAGCCGGCGACCCCCTTCGCGATGTGCTCGTCCAGCGGGGCGCGGGCGTTGCCATCGTCGAGGCGTACCGAACCGAACCGGCCGCCCTCAGCGACCACCACGCAGAAGCGCTCGCGTCTGCCGACGCCATCACCCTCGCCAGCCCGTCGGCCGTGGAATCCCTTGCCGCGCATCTGCGTCGACACGAAACATGTCCGGCTCGCTTCGTCGCCATCGGCCCGACCACCGCCGCCGCCGCCCGCGAGACCCTTGGCCGCATCGACGCCGTTGCCGCGTCCCCATCGCCGACTGACCTCGCCAACGCCGTCCAAGAGGCACTCAGGTGAGCCTCCTGATCGCTCTTCAGCCATCTCTTGGTCCTGCTCTGGTCGTGGGCGCCGGGCACGTCGCCCGACGTAAGGTGCGGGCCCTCGTCGAAGCCGGGTTCGCCGTAACCGTCGTCTCACCCGTGATCGACGATTTCATCGCTAGTTCGGGCGCGACCCTCCATCGCCGAGTCTTCGCCGAAGACGACCTGAATGGCGCCGCCATCGTCTTCGCATGCACCAATGACCGGACCGTCAACCGCCTCGTCGGCGAGCTCTGTCGTGCCGCTGGCACACCGGTCCTTGTCGCCGATTCCCAGGCGGAGAGCACCTTCTTCTCCCTCGCCACCACTCGCCGCGGTTCCGTCCAGGTTGGTGTGACCACGGACGGCGCTGGTCCCGGCCTCGCAGCCTCCATCCGCGACACTATCGATGCCGCATTGCCATCCGATGTCGAAGAGCGAGCCGCGTCCCTGCGCAAATCACGCCCGCCTTCTTAGTCCGACTTAAGGGAGACTCGCATTCGTTAACCGGGCGGCCTCAAGGTGTCCCCCCTTCTCCCCCCGCCCCTCCTAGCAAGACACACCTCTTGGCCATGGCCCAAACTGGAGCCCAATGACCAACGCCGAACTTCTTGAGTCCGCGCAAAAGCTCTTCCCGGGCGGCGTGAACAGCCCCGTCCGCTCCTTCAAATCCGTGGGCGGCGCCCCAATCCCGATTGCCCGCGCCGCCGGCCCCTACGTCTACGACACCGAGGGCAAACGGTACATCGATTTCATCGGCGCCTTCGGCCCCCTCATCCTTGGCCACGCCGCGGCACCCGTGGTAGACGCCATTGCCAGCGCCGCGGCTGCCGGGACAGCCTTTGGTGCCACGAGTCCCGGCGAAGTGGAACTCGGACGCAGCATCCTCGACGCCACCAGGCTGGACCGCGTCCGCTTCGTCAATTCAGGCACCGAAGCCACGATGACCGCGATCCGCATTGCCCGGGCAGTCACCAATCGCCCGGTCGTCGTGAAGTTCGAAGGCGGCTATCACGGGCACAGCGATGGCCTCCTTGCCAGAGCGGGCAGCGGGATCGCAACCCTCGCCGTCAGCGACTCTGCCGGCGTCCCCGAGCCGATCGCCGCTCAGACAGCAGTGCTGCCCCTCAACGATGTTGCCGCCCTCGATGCCTGGTTCGCCGCAAACGCGGCTTCCACTGCCACCGTCATCGTCGAGAGCGTGCCCGCGAACATGGGCGTCGTCCCGCTCTCTCCCGACTTCGTTCGCGCCCTAGAAAAGCACACGACGGACACGGGCACCGTCCTCATCGCCGACGAAGTCATCACCGGCTTCCGCCTGCGCTACGGACTGTCGGGTGTGCTTCCGTCCGCCGGGCTCGTCTGCCTGGGGAAGATCATCGGTGGTGGCCTCCCCGTTGGGGCTATCGCCGGAGAAGCCCGCTACATGGACCTTCTCGCCCCGGTCGGCCCGGTCTACCAGGCCGGCACCCTCAGCGGGAATCCGGTCGTCATGGCTGCCGGGACGGCCATGCTCGACGCCCTCGCGGGGGGCACGGTCTATCCACGCATCGATGCCCTTGCTGGCCACCTCGAGAACGCGCTCATCGCTGCTGCCCACCGCGCTAGTACTCCCGCCACCGTTTCCCGCGTGGGCTCCATGCTCACCTTCTTCATGACCGGCAACCGCCCCACCTCTTTTTCTGGCGCCGCCGCCTCCGATACTGCGCTCTTCGGCCGCTTCCACCGTGCCCTCCTCGACCGCGGGGTCATGGTGCCCCCATCGCAGTTCGAAGCCTGGTTCGTCTCCGCCGCCCATGATGAAGCGACCATCGACGCAACCGCGCACGCCGCTCATGAGGCGCTCCGCGAGGCAGCCGAGGCCGGCGCGTGACACCCCTCCGTATTGGCGCCCGCGGCAGCCAGCTCTCGCGCATCCAGGTCCAGGTCGTCATCGATGCGCTCCGTGCCGCCCATCCCGCGCTCGAAACGGAGTTCGTGCCCATCTCCACCAAAGGCGACCTCGACCCTGATTCACCTCTGAGCTCAGGCTCCGGCTGGTTCACCACGGTCATTCAGGAATCGCTGGCTGCGGGTGAGATCGACATGGCCGTCCACAGCTACAAGGACCTGCCAACGAAGCGCCCCGAGGGGCTCGTAATCGCCGCCATTCCCGCCCGCGCCGACTCCCGTGATGCGCTCGTGAGCCGCGGCAACCTCCGTCTCCGCGACCTTCCCCCTGGCGCCAGGGTGGGCACCAGTAGCCCGAGACGGACCGCCCAGGTTCTCGCTGTGAATCCCGGCGTCCGTGTCGAATCCATTCGCGGCAACGTCGACAGTCGCGTGCGCAAGGTCATTTCCGGCGAATACGACGCTGCCGTCCTCGCCCTCGCCGGCCTCCAGCGCCTGGGGCTCGAGTCGGCTGTCTCGCAGGTCCTCGGCTACGAGGAAATGCTGCCGGCGCCCGCCCAGGGTGCCCTCGCCGTCGAGTGTCGCGCCAACGATTCCGAGACCCTCGCCCTTGTTCGCCCCATCGACGATTCTTCGCTGCGCACGACCGTCGCCGCCGAGCGTTCATTCCTGGCCCGTCTCGAAGCCGGCTGCGATTTCCCCGCCGCCGCCTTCGCCGAGGTCTTCGGCACCACCGTCAAACTCAGTGCTCTTATTGCTCCCGGCGGCCGCATCATCCGGTCCAAGATCGGTGGCGCCGTCGAACACGCGTCCGGCCTCGGCGCCGAACTCGCCGACGAACTCCTCCGCCTCTCCCGCTCCTAGCGCCCGATGGGGATGCGGAACTCCAGTTTTTCTTCGTCGAACTCTGTCACCCGCACCTTCAAGGTCATCTCCCAGGTTCCCGTCAACGGCAGGTCGATGCGTCCTTCCCAGTGCGGGCCGTCCACCAGGGTAAGTTCGCTCGTGAGTGGCCCCGCTTTCCCATCGGTCGTTTCAAAGCTGGCGTTCACCGCGACGGGCGGCGTTTCACCACCCTCCGAAAAGCCATGGAAGTCGACCCCAAGTGTGTTCCGGCCGGCGCGCCCGGGCTCAAGCGAGACCACCACGTGATACGGCCCCAGGAATTGGTCCCGTACGAACGGCGATCCGATCGGCACCTGGCTCTCGCCTTCTGGCGACCTTCCCGTTAGTGACGCCGTCACCCCAATCACCACCAGCAGGGCGACGACCTCCACCACCAGCAGGCGGGTCAGCAGAGTCTGCGCTCTGACCCCCTCTCTTGCGAGGCGCGGCACGACATACTGCCGATTCGCCAGCGCAGCGATCCCTGCAAGCAAGACCACTGAAACCTTCACTATGAGAAGTCGTCCGTACGTCGTGTCCGTCAGCTCTTGCCACCCAGGCAGGACTCGCCATGCCAGGATCAGCCCTGTGGCGACCGCCACGGGAAACGTGATCGTCGCCAGCACTGAGAACCGCCGGGCGAGACGCCATCGTCCCTCCCCAGGCTCTCCGTATTGGGCGATGGCCAGCGCCACAAGCCCCCCAAACCACGTCCCCACCGCTGCTACGTGCACGTAGTCCACCGCAATACCGAACCATTGCGGACTCGTCGCAGCGGGGTGTCCCGTCCATGCCAGACCCAGCGCGATAAGTGCGCCGCCGGTCAGTCCGCCCAGCTGTCTGCCTCTCCGCTGACTCCATATCTGGGACCCCGCAATGACCAGGCCGCCTGCCGCTGTCCAGATCGCCCCGGGCAGGTGGCGCGCATCCCACGCCAGCCTCCAGGTGTCTCGGCTATCCAGTGCACCCCAATCCCCGTTCACCAGCCGAAGGGTCTCCGCAGCGACCACCAACAGCGAGGTGGCCACTACCACTCCTCCCAGTCCCGCCACCCACGTCCTCGCCGCCTTCCAGTCCGTGCCGGCGACAAGACCGAACACCACCATGCCGATCGTCAGCAGAGCGGCAAGGTAGCCGAGGGCACGTGCGGCCGCCGCTACCTGTCCTGAATGCCCCGGTCCAATCTGCGCCACCACATCGGCGACGCCCGGATCCAGCGCCTCCCCAACGGAGAAGACGTAGGCTCCGCGCACCGAATGTCCATCGGCGGACACCACGCCCCAGTTCACGAGATAAGAGCCGTTGGCCAGGCTACCGAGGCCGACTGTCACCTCCTTGCCGCTTGCGTCTGTGGTCACCTTCCCGGTGTCCACCCGCTTTCCACCGTGGTCGAGTACGGTGTTTGCCTTCGGGATGGGGGTCACAGCTTCGTTGAACCTCAGGACCACTGCCCCCGGCGGGGAATCCAGTTGTTCCCCATCGCCTGGCACCGTCCCGAGGAGCACAGCGTGCGCGGAGGCCGGGACGCTCGACAGCTGCATGAGCACGGCAATCGCCGCCAGCACCGCGAGCAAGCGCTTTGCCATTCCCGCCCCCCGGTCGTCCTTCAAAGGGGGTGGGCGCATGCGCACCCACCCCCTTTGAAGGCCTGTATTGGGTGGCTACTTCCTGCGAAGCGCCACGAAGAGACCGCTGCCGCCGGCAAGAATGCCCACGATCCCGGCCACCAACGCCGTCCAGACCAGACCGTCTGACGGTCCGTCGCTGTTATCGACTTCCATCACTTCCGTGGGGATGGCGTACTCATCGCCGCCGCCTGCCGTCGCCGCAGTCAGCACGATCGCGGGAGCCGGGTGTTCCGGCTCGTCTTCGCCTGCCTCCGGAATTTCGATCCATGCGACCTCGCCGCTGTCGCAGGTCTGCACGGTCGGGAAGTAGATGGTCTCTCCGGCCTTATCGGGCAGCTTCATGCTGATCCCGAAGTCCTGGTACTGCTCGTCGGGCAAGTTTCCGCCCGTCCAGCTGATTTCGGTGACCCCTTCGGTGATGGTTTCTCCATCATCCACATATGGCTCGTCCAGAGGCCCGGCCGTCACCTGAACGTCCCAGCCAGCGATGTGTTCCGGTTTCACCGAAACCACGCCCGATGGGATCTTGACGGTCAGACCGACTGTTGGCGAACCGGCGCACCCATGGGGCACCCGGAAGTCGGCCTTAAGGTAAGCGTTCGCCGGGGCCGACCCCGGGTTCGCCGTGATGTGCGCTGCTGCCACCGAGACAATGGAGAGCGCCACCAGTGTCGTCGCTCCCACCAGGAGCGCGCGCGACGTTGCGAGAATACTCAAGTGGATTCCTTTCAAGGCGCACGCGGCTACCAGCCCGCCTGCGCGGAAATAGTTGTCGTTGTGATCGCATAAGTGGTCTCAGGCGCGCGGTGGCGGGCTCTCTGGCCAGAACACCATCCCCGAATAGAGAGCGTGTCCGTCGAGCCTCACCCTGCGCAGAGAGCCATTGCGGCCCAGCATCGCGACCGCCGCCAGGAGGAGCGATGCAAAACCAATCGCCGACGTTGTCCCGTTGAGGCACTTGGACACGTTCGCGTGGCAGTGCTGTTCATGTTCTTCCTCGGCATGTACATCGCCCTCATGAACATGCGTCTCGGAAACGAACGGCAGCTCCCAGTAGCCGTTCGTAAAGGGAACATCGAAGGCGATACGAGGCCAGTGGCCCACATAGGTCAACATGGGTAACAGGGAAAGAAAAAGGAGGAGGCTGCGTCGACGAACGGCTTCGGACTGCTGCCCCATCATCTCGGGCTGATGCTAACCGTCGCCTGCCTGCCGTGCTAGGCGAACGCGACCGTCTGTCTAGCGCTCGACTTCTGCCCGCCACTCCCGAAAGGCAATGTGAAGTCGGCTACGAGTCGCGGCGGAGATGGGCTCGGGTCCGCACTTCGCCAGCACCCCCACGAATGCCTTCACCTCGCGCACATGGACATCGCAGCTGCCACATTCCTCGACGTGGCCCTCGAACCAGGCAAGCTCCTCGCCGGTCATTACCTCTTCCAGGTAGTCGGTGACCAGTTGCCGCAATTCGGCGCAGGGGTTGCTCGGCTTTGCGTCCATATTGGTGCTATCGCTGCTTAGTATGTCCGGCCACAGCAAGCGGACGTTACAGGGTCTTCCCCATCGTGAAGCGCTGCGGGCCTTCGATTGCCTCCGCTACGAGCGCAAGATACTCCCTCCGGCGCAGCTCTACCGCCCCCATTGACTTCAGATGCGGCGTCATCATCTGTACATCCACGACCGTGAAGCCGCACCAGTCCAGGTACTCCATCATCGCCGCCATCGCGAACTTCGATGCGTCAGTGACCCGGTGGAACATCGACTCCGCCCCGAAGAGGCCACCCACGGCAATGCCGTACAGCCCTCCTCCGAGCATTCCATCATGTGTCCATGCCTCGAAGCTGTGCGCCCAACCGGCCTCGTGTAGCCGCTGGTACGCCTGCTGGTACCGCGGCGTGATCCAGGTACCCTCGGTCCGCTCAGCACAGGCCCGCATCACGTCGCCGAATGCGCGGTCGACTGTCGCCACGAACTCGCCCCTCCGGATCCGTCGCGCCAACCGCCGCGAGACATGCAGCCCGCCGATGGGAATCACCGTCCGCGGATCGGGCGAAAACCAGAGTTCGTCCTCGTCTTCATGCGGCCATGGAAAGATGCCCCGGCAATACGCTTCGAGAATCGTGCCCGGCTCAAAGTCTCCGCCCACGGCCACAAGCCCGTGCCCCGGCGACTCGGCCGGGTCCGGGAAGCTGAACCGCGATGGCGTGACCGGCTGCGGCTCCCTTGCCGCCTTCGCATCGACGCGGCAACTAGGAATCGTCGGCTCGGCCGTCATCGTTGCCATCCTCACGGGACGGCGGCGGTACCTGTCAGCATCCGGGCTCGCCATCGTTGCCGCAGCACGTATCCAGGTGCCGCACCCGCAGCCAATAGTTCTTGGCCGCCAGCCGTAACTTCGTCATCGTCCCGGCGTCGTACTCACGCCAATTCGAAACAACAGCGCCGAAGCTGGCCCGGTTCTTCTTCACGATGTTGCCAGCGCCGGGTAGACATCCTCCCGGTCCGCCTCGAATGCGGTGATCGCATCCTCTTCCTGCAGCGTCAGCCCCACCGAGTCGAGTCCCTCCACGAGGCAGTTCTTCACGAAGGGGTCGATGTCGAATGAGCGGACAAACGACCCGTCGGCGGTAGCAACGGTCTGCATCTCCAGGTCCACCACGATCTCCGAACCCGGGAGCTCCTCAGCCCGCGCCATCAGGTGGTCGATGTCGTCCTGAGGCAGGGTCACCGTCAACAGCCCGATCTTCGCGCAGTTGTTCCGGAAGATGTCGGCGAACGACGGTGCGATCAGCACCTTCACGCCCATATCTTCAATCGCCCAGGGCGCATGTTCTCGGCTCGACCCACAACCGAAGTTCGGACCTGCCAGCAGGATGGGCGCGCCCTGGTACTCCGGCCGGTTCACCACGAAGTCAGGGTCGCGCTTGCGCCATGTCTCGAAGGCGAACTCGCCGAATCCCGTCCGCTCGATCCGCTTCAAGTACTGAGCCGGGATGATCTGGTCGGTATCCACGTCTGCCCGGTTCAGCGGGATTGCGTTGCCCTTCACTGTCTTGAACTTGTCCATCGCTATTTCCCCCAGCTGCGGATGTCGACGAAGTGGCCGGCGATTGCCGCCGCCGCCGCCATTTGCGGGCTCACCAGGTGCGTGCGGCCGCCTGTGCCCTGTCGCCCTTCAAAATTCCGGTTCGACGTCGACGCGCAGCGTTCTCCCGGCATCAGGATGTCCGGGTTCATCCCCAGGCACATCGAACAGCCGGCGTCGCGCCATTCGAACCCTGCGTCCTTGAATATCTTGTCGAGGCCCTCCTGCTCCGCCTGGATCTTCACCAGGCCCGACCCCGGGACCACCATCGCCTTCAGCGTCTTTGCGACAGTCTTGCCTCGAACAACCTCGGCCGCCGCCCGCAGGTCTTCGATCCGCGAATTCGTGCATGAGCCAAGGAACACGCGGTCCAGGCTGATGTCCTCAACCGCGGTCCCGGGCTTCAAGTCCATGTAAGCAAGCGACCGCTCGGCCAGCTCCGATGCCGAAGCGCTCGCTGCATCCTTCGGGTCCGGGATCCGCCCCGTCACCGGCACGCTCTGGGCCGGCGTCGTGCCCCATGTCACGCAAGGCTCGATCTCCTCGCCCTTGAGCTCCACCACGGTGTCGAACTCCGCTCCTTCGTCGCTCGGCAACGCCCGCCAGTGGTCCAGCGCCCGCTCCCAAGCCTTCCCCTTCGGCGCATAGTTGCGGCCCTCAAGGTAGGCGAACGTTGTGTCGTCCGGCGCCACCAACCCCGCGCGGGCGCCTGCTTCAATCGACATGTTGCAGATCGTCATCCGTCCCTCCATCGAGAGCCCGCGGATGACTTCTCCCTGGTATTCAATGACGTGCCCAACGCCGCCCGACACCCCGATCTGCCGAATGATCGCGAGGATCACGTCCTTCGCCGTCACGCTTTCGTGTAGTGCCCCGCTCACCTCAACCGACATTGTCTTTGGCTTCGCTTGCGGGAGAGTCTGCGTGGCGAGCACATGCTCAACCTCCGAGGTGCCGATCCCGAAGGCGAGGGCGCCCATCGCACCGTGCGTCGAGGTGTGCGAATCCCCGCAGACGATCGTCATGCCCGGCTGCGTGAGCCCTTGCTCCGGCCCGATCACATGCACGATTCCCTGCCGGACGTCGCCAACGCCGAACAGCGTGACACCGAATTCCTCGCAGTTCTTTCGTAGTGCCTCGACCTGCTGCACCGAGAGCGGGTCCGTCCACGGCTTGTCGCGGTCAATGGTCGGCACGTTGTGGTCGACCGTCGCAAGCGTCAGGTCCGTGCGCCGCACCTTCCGACCCTGGAGCCGCAGGCTTTCGAACGCCTGCGGCGATGTCACTTCGTGGACAAGGTGGAGGTCGATGTAGAGAAGGTCCGGTTTCCCGGCCTCGCTGCGCACCACATGTTGGTCCCAAATCTTCTGGGACGTCGTTCTTGGATCGGACATAACGGCTCAGGCTCCTGAAAGTAAGGCGCGCCCCGCGGGGCGCGCCTTTTCATCCTACCGTAGCCTCCAGCCTCGGGTCAGTTGCCCAGGCTGGTCATATCCGTTACCGGGTAGTCCGGCACCGAAATGTCGATCTTCGCGGGATCGGTCTCGACCTCCGTCGCTTCCATCTTGTAATGCTCACCGTCGACGTCGGATTCCATGGAAAGAATCACATTGTTCCCGACGCAGAACGAGCCGCTGTCTCCGGCGGTCGAAGTGACGTCGTAACAATCGGCGGTGATTCCCGCGATCGTCTTGCTCCCGGTCTTGTTCGCTGACACGCCGGGCTGATCAAGAACATTGCCCAACACCGAGTCAGCGTTGAGAGCCGTGGGCAACTGGAACGGGATCGCCGACGTGTTCCCCTTGGCCAGCTTCAGGCACATCTCCTCGCCCGGCGTTCCGTTGCAGAAATACGTTGCGTCTTCAAGGTTGATGATCGAGAAATTTCCGGTCTGCCCGTCCATGGTTCCATCCATAGCTAGCAACGAAGCCGGCGGCTCCGACGCGAACGTGAAAGTGCCGGTCACGCTGGTGCTCTCAATGCTATAGACGACGTGGTAGGTGCCAGCCTCAAAGCTATTCGCCGTTTGTTGCAACACCGCGAGGCCGTCGTCGCTGCCACCCCCATTGCCGTTGTCCTGTCCGGACCCGGTCGTGGGAGTTGCCGTTCCATCCGTATTGTTGCCTGAGTCGCTCGCGCTGGTCGCCGTCGACGTGGCTGAACCGGTGTCTGGGGTGTCCGTGCCGCTGGCGCCGCCCGTGTCATCGTCTCCGCCGCATGCCGCGACAAGCGCAAAAGCGACTACCCCGACTGCGGCGAGTCCCAGCAACCGCCATGCCTTCGTGTTGATCATCGCACCATCCATGTTTGAGGTTCTACCAAGGTTACCCACCACCAGAACGCTCCGTCGCGACGTATGCAACATTCTGCGAGTCAGGGTTTACCCTGCCCGTACCGCCATTAACCTCTTATCGCTCCCTGCGTTATATTCAGCGCTGACCAATGACGGTCCTTGCTCAAAACTTGACGCAGGGACGCCCCTCGTCGATAAATGGTCAGGCCGTCGGCCGGGCGAGTCGAGTCGCCCTCTAAGTCAATCTGTTGAATCCGGACGTGACGTCCGGCGGGGTGCGTCTAGGGTCTGGTCTAGGGGACCTTAATGGCGAGTGCCTCAAGCCGCGCCTTCTTTCTAGTTATTTTCTTGGCGTGTATCGGTCTGGTGGCCGCTGCATCTCCCGGACTCAGGGGCACGCCAACGGCGAGTGCCCAACTCATCGACGAGTTCACCACGCAACTTCCGGGCAAGCTCTACGTCGGGGACGTCTCTCACGCCGATCTCAACACGCCGGCCGATGGCCTCGCGGCCGATGCCAACCCCGCTGATGGCGGCACCAATGGCTACTGCATCAATCTCGCGATCTCCGGCCTTGCTCCCGTAGGCGGCAACAACGGCTTCACGGTCACCAACGGCTCCGTCTACGACTCGGACTTCTTCAATGCCGGCACTCCATCGTCCGTCGACGACATCTACTGCGTGAGCGTGGTGGCGGGGACGACAGTCGACCCCGACACCGGCCTCGGCACCATGGTCGTGACCTGGAATTACACCGACGGCGACGCGAATTACACGCTCAGCCTCACGATCGACCTCTTCGAAGTTCGGCTCATCGGCCGCCAGGGCCAGGTCGGCGGTTCCTCCGAAGTCTGCACGATGAATTGGGACCCCGACATCCTCACCGGTTTCGTCTCGAACCAGGACGACCTTCTTCCCGACACCACCGACGAAGTCGCCCTTGGCGACCCGGTGCCCGGCGACCCCGATTGGCGGATCGACGACACCGGCGCCACCTGGGAAGGCGGCACGGCCGGCGCTATCACCAAGCTCGGCCAGTTCCGAAAGTCCCCCGAAGGCCGTGAATGGTGCATGACCTTCTCGACCGACAAGGCCGTGGATGACATCACCGTCGCGCTGGACTTCTATGCGCTCTACAACCTCAACACGAACTTGGACGATCAGGAGCACCAACCCTCCACCACGGTCAACATCGTCAATGCTGCGCCTGAGCTTCGACACATCACTCCGACTGGCCAGCTCGCCTTCGACCAGGACAGCAACGAGAACGTCATTGGCAGCCGCCACTACGCCTGCATCGTTCCGTCAGATGCGAACGACATCCTTAACCCATCCGATGTGAACTTCACGGGCAACGGCCCCACAACGACCGACCTCCAGATCTTCCACGACGGCGACGCGGGGCTACCCAACTTCTCCGGCGTGGTTGACGGCACCATCTGCCTCGGCTGGACCAGCAGCGCTCCCGGCGAGCAGTTCCTCGACCTTCATCTTCACGTGGTTGGCGGACTCAATCCCGGCGTCTACTTCGTCGACTGGGATAGCAACAGCGATAACAACGACGACGACCCAGATACCAGCGGCCCCGCCAACGGTGCCCTCGTTATCCAGTGGAACGTCATTGACAGCACGGAAATCTCGTCGACGAACGATCCCACCAACACGGATGCGTACCTCACCTACACCCGGCAGACCAGGAACCTCCAGTTCAACATCGCCGACGGCACCTTCTTCGCCGGCAATATCGGCCTGACCGAGCTGGTCTTCGGTTCCCATGATGGAGCCACGGGCCACATCAACGCCCTCCTCGATGGCGTGCTCCTTACCGCCCGCATCACCTCCCAGTGTGGATACTTCCTCGTCGATGGCGTCGACCCCGCCGTCGAGAAGCCAAAGACCCTCACCGGTACCAGCATTCAGGGGCGTTTCGATGTCACCGGTGGCGATACGCCGTTGAACAATGCGGATGGTCTCGCCGATGGCCTCTTCGACAACCTCACCGTGACCATCACGAACGATCCCGCTTGCGACGTCAGCAGCGTGCTGCGCGTCGAGATCGATGCAAGCTATCCGGGCCCAATCGGCTCCGCCACTGGGCTCCTGCACAGTACGGAGTGGGTCGAATACGACTTCACCTTCACGCCGGCCTTCAAGACTCCGCGCGTTGCCTGGGCGGGCACTACCGTCTCCACGGTCTTCGCCCTGGGCGGCAACTGCGATCAGTTCTCGAATCAACTGGTCACCTTCACTCGCGCCGCGAACCAGAAGGGAACCTTCGTACCCTCCGGCGGTGTGACGATCAACGGTCCTGACAGTGCCGCCGGCTACTTGGACGACCATTGCAGCATTTCCGTTGGCTACCACACCGAAGACCCGGGTGAGGTCGACATCTTCGTCTCCTTCGCCGGTACGCCGTACGCGCAGATAGCGCACCCGATCTTCTTCCTCGGCCTCGAGGACGTGACCCTCGTCTCGAGCCCAGAACTCATCGTCTCCGAGCGCGGCGACCTCACGGCCAACGTCCGCGGCTGGTTCCCCGGCACCAACCCCTCCGGGAATCCCGCCCGTGTCACCGACGATGGCCGCCACCTTCCGGCCGACCGTTGGGTCCTGCCGGACGACTGGGATCGCCTCCGCGGCGACAGCGACTTCCGGCCCAGCTGGGCGCCCTCGGCACCCATGCCGCTCCTCAACGTCACCTTCTTCATGGAGAACGAGAGCACCGTCAACAATTTCCAGACAGGAGTGAAGGATGGTGCCAATGGCTGGTTCTTACTCGACCTGACCGAGTCGTCGCTCAATGTGAACCCGTTCAATGGCAAGCCCAGCGTGCTCGGGTCGGTCGACAAGCCCCGGATCATTACGGACCTCAGTGACAACGACGGCGTCGCCACGGTCGACCTCTTCGGCGACCTGAACCTCAGCTACGAGGGCTGCGACGTGAACAAGGAGACCGGCAACCCGCTCTGCGGTATCGACGACCTCGTTGGCGTCACCCACTACTATGCCGTGGCCGAATACCCTGGCGACGTCGGCAAGCAGCCACCGGCCAAGTCCAACATCGCCGAGACGAAGTTCTATTGGGCCGGCTACAAGGAAGTAACCGTCGAGGACACTGGTCTGCCTTACCAGAAGTACGTCGTCGCCCACCTCCGGGATCGCGACGGCTTCTGCGACGCCCTCAGCTATAACAACACCCTTGGCCAGAAGGTCCGCTTCCTGCTTGACTCGGGCACCGGTGTCGCCATCGAAGCCCAGGATCAGCCCTCTACAATCGCCGTCGACGGCCGCGATGCGACTGCAACGACCTTCGACACACTCGACAACCAGGGCAACCCCATCAACGCGCAGCTGGTGAAAACCACGCTCTTCGATGATGAATGCCAGGCCTGGATTCGCGTAAGCAGCAGCCTTCTCAAGCCTCTCAATGTGACCGTCATCTTCGACGCGCCACCGTCCGACGTGCCTGCCGATGTGCGTATCACCAGCGCCGTCTGTGGCGGCGACGAGCCTGTGACCGTCACCAACTTTGACGACCACGACGTCTCTCTTGCCGGGTTCGCGCTCCGCAGCCGCGGCGCCGACATTATCAATCCCGAAGATCACCTCGACCTCATCGGCCATCTGGCGCCTGGCGAGTCAAAGACGTTCTATGGCGGCGACATGAACGGCTGGCTCTTCGCCGATAGCAAGACGTTCAACGATGGTGCTGAATACGCGCGCCTCGTCTGGAACGAGTACCAGCTGAGCATCGCCGACTGCGACGGCCACATCACAAACACCCCTATCACCTCCCCCCTCCCCAAGGACGGCGAAGGCGAGATCATCATCGACCAGGTCGTCACGTTCGGTGACGTGACGCAGGTTCCGCTCTCCCAGGGCTGGAACCTTCTCACCCATGGTGGTGACCCGGTGAACGTCGGCGAGGCGTTCAATGGCCACGAAGCGCTCGTTGGCGCCGTCTACGCTTGGAACGCTGATACCGGTACATGGGACCGCAGCTTCATGTCGGCACCCGCCTACGCCAGCACCTTCACCCAGTTCCAGCCGGGCGTTGTGTACTGGGTCGAGGTGAAAGAACCGTTTACTCTCTACCTCGGGAAGTGAGTGCCCGTACCCTTTGAAACCGATACGGTGATCTGAGCCCCAACTCAGGTCACCGTACTCCGTTCACATGCTTCTGATTCTCCGATCCTTGGCTGTCGCCGCTTTGCCCATCGCCTTCCTGTTTGGGAGTGGCATGGCCAATGCTCAGTCGCCTGCGCCTTCGGGTACCCTCCCGGACCCACCTTCAACATTCGTCGGTTCCATCACCGATGCCGCCGGTGATGTCCCTGCGGGCGTTGCGATTGAGGCGTACGTCGGGAATAACCTTTGCGGCGAGAGCACCACGCAATACACCGGCGAAGGCAATGCCCGCGTCACGGTCTACGTCGTCGATGTCGTCAGCGAGTCGCAAACGGACGGTTGCGGCAAGGATGGAGCCACGGTCCGTATTCGCGTCGGTGATCGCATCTCGCCGAAGTTCACGGGCTGGCAGGCCGGGCTCGTCCGCTTCGATATCGTCTTTGGCGAAAACGTCACGCCAAAGCCCATTCCAACGGCCACTGCGACTCCCACGACGATTGCCACGGCCACCACTGCTGCCTCCGCCACGGCTGTAGGCACGGTGACGGGTCAGGCGAACGGCACCCCTTCCCCCTCTAAGACGGCCACCCGCAGCGCGACACCGGGTCGAACCGCGACGGGCGTCACAAGCAGCACCCCCGCGCCACCGTCGAGCGGTGATGGCGGGGGCGGTGGGTTCCCGGTCTGGGGAACGGTGCTACTCGCCCTTATTGGGCTTGGGCTTGTCGGCGCCGGTGCCGGGATCTACATCTCCCGCCAGTCGGCCGGGTCCGTCTCCTAACCCAGGAAGATCATCGAGTAGAACTTGCGGCCGTCCGGAAGGGTAACCAGCCCAACACCGAGCTTGTTGAACTCCGTCGCGAGGATGTTCCGCCGGTGGGTCGCGCTGTTCATCAGCGCTGTCATCGCCCGCTCCGGTGATTCGGCTGCGCTGTAGTTGTTCATCGCCAGGTTCTCGCCGGCCCATGCGTACCAGTGGATGCCAAAGTATTCGAGCAACTCGACGTACATCGAGTAGCCATACGGGATCGGTGTGGCCAAAGTAGTCCTGGTCCACGAGTTGCTGCGATCGCGTCCTTGCGATCTGCGTTAGCGTGGCGTCGAACACGAGCGGGGGCAATCCGGCCGCGATGCGCTCGTTGTTTGCCGCATCGAAGAGCCGTTGTTCGGCGTTGTTCAATGGTCCGCTCGGTACCGACGGGACGTAGAAGTTCGGCTTCGCATCCACAGCCGGGGCTGCAGGTTGAGGGTCCGCCTGCGGGGCGGGGTCGGCCTGTGGCGCCTGTGGCGCCTGAGGGACGAGTGGCAGCGACGCAGCGGGAGCGATTGGTGCGGCGGGAGCGGCCTCTACAGGCGCTTCCGGTGCCGCTACCTGTGGCGCTGGTGGCGCCGCGTAGATCGGGTATGTGGGGAATTCAAAGCTGCCGGTCGGCGGGTCGTAGGGGCTCGTATACGCCGTCACAGGGTCCGAGTCGCCTGTCGATACCACCGGCACGAAAACAGGGGCCGTTGCCGGTACACCCACTTCCGGCCCGCTGTAGACAATCGCGGCAATCTCCGGCGCTTCGGAACTATCTGACGTTACCGCGGCGATGCCAAGCCCGATCGCCAGGCCGCCAAGGAGACCGCCCGCGTAGAGCGACAACACCTTCGTCGCGCGCCAATCGCGGATCGCACCAATGAACGGTGACCGCTCGAGTTCGAATGTAGCCATCTGGAGCCTCCCCGGCGGAAGGGCACGGCTACCTCAAGGGCACCCTTCACGCATACCCCAAAAATCGGCGGTGAAAGGGAGGGCAATCGGGTACACACGTGGCGGGACGGTGACAGGAAGGGAGCGAGCAACCCGCCTGCCACCTAAGGGGTCACCCTTAGGTGCCAGGTTCGGGGACAACCCCAAACTTCCGGAGGGCTTAGGAGAATGTGCCTAGGAGCAGGCGGACGCGGCGTAGGCCGGGAGATCGAACAGGATTCCGGAGTACGTAAACGAGGACCAGTTCTGGGTGTTCGGGTAGTCGGCGCCGTAGTCGATGAACCAACCGTTCGGGCCACAAATCACCAGCAAGTCGCCACTTCCGCAGTCCACCTGTCCGCTTGAGGACCGGGGACATTCGTCGTACCGGATGGGGTGCACGACCGGCGCGGGCGATGGCGTTGGCGTCGGCGGAATCGTAGTCGGCGTCGCGGTCGCCGTCGGTGCCGGCGTTTCCGTCGCTGTCGCGTCGGGTGCAGGCGTGTTCGTCGCCGCACTCGAGGGTGTGTTTCCGCCCGCAGGTGTGTTGGTCGGGTCGGTGCCGTCGGCCGGTACGGTGGTTCCTTGGCCTGCGGGTGTGCCATCCGCCGGGGCAGTACCTGCAACCGTCGGGCTGCCGACCGTGATCACCGTCTTTCCGGCACTCGAGTCCGCCTGCGTGGGTGTTGGCTCCTCGTCGTCGCCCCCGGCACCCGGCGCGCCGCCACCCCCGCCTCGCAGCGCCACCGCCGCGAATAGGGCCACCACCACGATGATGATCGCGATCCCGGCCAGCATGACCGTTCGGGCCGTCCCTGCGTCGTTCTCGCTGTAGGCGCGCTCCACCAGCACGCCTGGTACCGGCCGCGCGCGGTAGTCCCCCGCGGGCACATCCTCATATACGTAACCGCCGTCGTCGTCGTTGGGCTCGGGGTCCCACTCGGATTCTGGTTCGCGCGGCGCTGGCGGCTCGACCGCTGGCTCTCGTCGCACCGGGATGGGGTCCGGTCGTGTTTGTCGCCGGTCCGGGCCGCGAACATACGGTGCCGGCATCGCCTCGGCTGCGTTCGCCCCATTCAGCTCGTCGAGCAGTGTCTGCGGTTCCAGTCCCAGGTAGTTCGCATACGAACGCAGGAAACCCCGTACGTAGACCGGTGCCGGCAGCGCGTCGAACTCCTCCCGTTCGAGCGCCTCGATGAAGCGCAACGAGATACGCGTGTCATCCGCCGCCTGTTCGGTCGACAGATTTCGCGCTTCCCGCGCTGCGCGCAGCCGTGGGCCAATTGATCCCATCGCCACCTCTTCGTGAACAGACATAAGGTATGGGCGCAGCGTCAAACATGCGAATACGTCGCCGCTTCTACGGTGTGGCGCCCGGCCCTACCATCCCTTCATGCGGCTCTTTCCCCTGGTTGCACTGGCGGCAGTTGCCTTCGCCATCGGTGGCCACGCCCACGCCCAACCGGGCTTCCCCGCTTCGTTTCACGGCGCCGTGGCTGTCGACGGTAAGCCCGTCCCCGACGGCACCGAAGTCCGCGGTTTCATCAATGGCATCGACTGCACCCAGCTTGGCGATAACTACCGCAAGACGCTCACCATCGATGGAGTCTCCCAGTACGCGATCGAGGTCGTCCATCAGTCGCAGAAAGACGGCTGTGGCGATGCGGGCCGCACGGTCACATTCACGGTTGGCGGCGTTCCTGCCCGGGAAACCTCCGAATGGAAGGCGGGGGTCACCGAGGTCAACCTCAATGTCGGTGCCGGCACCGGTCCCACCCTGCCTCCCCCCACGGCGACCGCTACCCTCGAGCCCACGCAGGTTGCCCAGACCGCAACCGAGGCGGCCCAGTTCACACCCATTCCCGGCACGCCTCCGACCGACGAGATCACGCCCCCCGGCGGCACGACCGGACCGACGCGCACGCCTGCCCCACCCACGTCGGGCGTCAACGAGGGGAACGATGGCGGCGGCGGAGCTTTCGTTCTTGCTGCCGTGGTCATCGCCCTCCTTTTCCTGGGAGTCGTTGGCGGCACGCTCCTCGGCCGCCGTCGAGGTCAAGACGTCAGCGACCCTTAATCTCTCCTGTCCCTTCTGTCGTATATCCTTGTAAGAGATTGGGCCGTATTCGGTCTTACCTGTTGAGATGACCTTACTTCGTCGAATTGCACTTGGGACCTTCGCCCTTGGGCTTGTTTTGCTGGCCCTTGGCCTTGTTGCGGCCTGCAGCAGCACCGGGTCGTCCGGCAGCAAGGACGACGCTTTCCAGGGCTTCGATGTCTCCGAAACTCACACCCCCACCATTGCCGCGACAAAGACGCCAACCCCTCGCCCGACAGCCACAGGCACACCCCGTCCACCGACCGCGACCCCTACGCCGTTCGACGGCCCCATATCTGACATCCAGCTTGAGGCCTTCGGTGTAGACGCGGCCGTCGAGGAAATCGGGATCGACGGCAACAACGTCCTCGAGACCCCGAAGAATCCTCACAACGTCGGCTGGTACTACATCTACGATCGGCCCGGTTGGGGCGGCAATGCTGTCTTCTCCGCCCACGTCGACTACTGGCCCAACATTCGTGGCCCGTTCAACCGCCTGGACGAATCCAAGCCCGGGGATCACATCCACGTCGTCATGGAAGACGGCACTCGTTACATCTACGAAGTTGTCCGTCTCACTCGCTACGACGCCGACACCATCCCCATGGGCGACATCATCTGGCCACCAGACAAGCCCGCCGATGAAGAGTGGATCACGCTCATCACCTGTGGCGGCACCTTCGTCCAAACGTCGTCTCAGGGATGGGGCGAATACCTCCACCGCGACGTGGTCGTGGCGCGCCTGGTCGACACGATTCACGCCTGACCCGGCCCCAAACTCTTAGGGTTTTCTCCTCCTCGATCAGGGTCGTCCCCGTCGTTCCCTTCGGGATTCCGCTCATTAATCGCCCGGACACTTCATCCCTACTCTGAATCGAAGACCACCCAAGGTGGCTGATTCGGCGGAGCGGAGGAAGCACATGCCCGGGTCGCGGCTCAAACTCTTTGTGGTGGCGCTCATCGTCACCCTTACCACCGCCATCGGCCTTGCCGGCAGCGATCACGCAGGTGCATCTGCATCGCTCATCGCCGGCTGGAACAACGTCACCTACACCGGCGGGTCGCTTCCTCCGGCCGAAGCACTCTCCACCATCTCGGGCCAGTACGCGTCCGTCTACCGCTGGGATCCTGTTTCCCAGGAGTACGACGTCTACGCCCCCGGTGCTCCTGCGGTCGTCAACACGCTCTCTCAGCTCAGCGCAGGTGACAACATCTGGCTCGATGTCACGGCGGAGTCCGCCAGCCTTGTCACCTCTGCCGGTTCGTCCGGTGGCAAGATCGCCATCGCCGCGAGCACCTTCCAGCCCAGCAGCGATTTGGCTATCTACGAAAAGACCTACAACCAGCTCAATCCCGTGAGCACCGACGCCGAATCCCAGCGGTACTTCGCACCGGTCATCATCCCCGATGGCGCCACCATCACCAGTCTGACCGCCCACTACGAGGCGTCCGGTGGCGACGTCATCGTCCGTCTCGACTACACGCCGCTCTCCAACGGCACCGACGCCGCCAAGGTCTACAAGCTCGCCGAGGTCAGCAGCGCCACCGGATCGTCACCGCAGACGGCCCAGGCCTTCGCCCACACCGTTGATAACGGCACCAACGTCTACTTCCTCCTTGTCGACCTCACCGGCGGCTCCGGGACGAAGCTGCGCGGCGTCACCATCGCCTACACCGGCGGATAGCCATGACCGCACGAATCAGGGCTGCCCGGAACCAGCCCGGCCGGGCCCTCGCCCCTCTCGCTGCCGCGGGCATCGGTCTCCTTCTTATCCTCGCGAGCCTCGTCACCGGGGCCGGCGCCTCCACCCCCACCTCCGAAGTCATCGTTCTCAACTCCGCGAATAACGCCGTCACCGATACCTACATCGACGAAGCGGAGTCCGGTTCCCAGCACAATACCGCCGTCCTCAACGTCACCGGCAATGATTCCGGCGCTGCTGAGTGGTCCGGCATCAAGTTCGACCTCGCCGGCTACTTCGACACCGTCGGCCATCCCCAGGACGTCTCAGTCGTCAGTGCTTCACTCAAGTTCACCGTTGCGACTCCCGCCACCGGCGCCATGACGGTTACGCCAAGGCGACTTGCCGCTGCCTCCGCCTGGGATGCAGCAGCCACCTGGGACGGTGAGTCTGTTGACTGGGCTTCGGGAACGGATGGCGCCAACTATCCCATCACCGGTGCCACCACGAGCCTCACCATCGACGTCACCACCGATGTCCAGGGCTACCTCAGCGGGTCGCTCACCAACAACGGCTGGACCCTTCGTGCCCAGACCGGGAGCGACACCGTCGTCTTCTATTCCTCGGAGGCGGTCACTGCATCCAATCGCCCCACGCTTACTATCACCTACAACACCAACACCTCGACATTGCGTCCAGCCGCCGGCGCCTACGCCACCGATGTCGCCGGCTCGTACGAAGACACTTTCGTCCAGCCCGGCGCACCAACCGCCCCGAACGGCACACTTGACTACCTTCGCGTCGGTCGTTCATCTGCCGACCGCTTCGATACTCTCCTCCGCTTCAACCTTGGGGCCGACTTCCCTGCTTTGACGCGTTCCACCATTGTCAGTGCTCAGCTCATCCTCCCTGTGAAAGTCGCCGGTGTTGACCGTGTCCTTCACGCTGCCCGTATCTGCGGCCCCGCGGGCCTCAGCATCAGTGGCGCGATCTCGAACGCTACCTACTCCGGCATCCCCTACGCCGCGCTCCAGTCCGTCCAGGCGAGTCCTGCCCTGAACTACACGAACGGCATGTCCGAATTGACCTTCGACGTCACTGCCATCGTCCAGTCCTGGGCCAATGGCGAAGCAAACCTCGGCTTCCACGTCTATCAGCAGTCGCCGATCCCCTCGGTCATCGACTGGATCGACCTCTACTCGTTCAACGACCCGCTCAACACAAACCGGCCCCGTCTGGTCTTCGAATACGTCTCCGACGGCGGCTCTGCCAACCCTACCTCGACGCCATCCTGCCAGGCGGCGACCCCGACGCCCACCAGCACCAATACGCCCACGAGCACTGCCACGCCGGTCAACACGAGTACGCCGACCGCGACCCCTACCGGCACTCAGGCGCCGACACAAACCCCCACCAGCACGCCGACAAGCACGCCCACGAACACGCCAACCTCGACGCCCACTGGTACACCGACGGTCATCGCCTCTGCTGACCTCGTCGTTTCCACTCCGCCCGCTGGCCAGATGGTTCCCCGCAGCCGCCTCACCTTCTCCGGCACTGCGGGCTCGATCGCGCCCGACTCCGTCACTTTCGTCATCAAGCGTGGCTCGGACGACAAGTACTGGGATGGGGCATCGAGTTCATGGACTGAGGCGGAAGCGACAAATGCCGCCAACCTCACAAGCGGCGCCTGGAAGTACGAAGTCACCGGTGACGACCGCCGCCTGTTCGTGAACACCACCGTCACGGTCGAAATGCGCGCGGTGAAGGGGACCCAGGCCTACAAGGCCACAGTCGTGCCCGCCCTCCCAATCCGGTAGCGCTTTCGCCCGCATATCTACGGGAGTTCCCCGTCCCCCTTGAGCAGATTCCCGATAGGTGCCTGGATGCTCGTCTCCTACGCTCGATTTGGAATGAAGATCACCCGGCCCCACTGGCACCGAGTCCGACTCCTCGCCTTCGCCGTGCCGCTTGTCCTTGTCGCCACCGCCTGTCTCGACTACCCGGCCACCGGCGCGGTCACGACGCCAGGTGCACCTTCAGACACCAGCGCCCAATCGCGGCTGCCCCAGCTCCTCAGCCAGTTCCAGGGTGGCAACTCCGACCTTTCCCTCTTCGACGGCACCACCAACGATGTGCTCGCGGAGACCGACCAGACGCCGAGTGGCAAGGACGGCACCGTTTCGACCCCTGTGGCTACCCAGACGGTCGCTGGCGCGACAACTCCCGGTCCTTCGACCGCCACCCCAACTCCCACAACTTCCGGCTCCCTCCCGCTCGAGCCCGGCACGACCACTCCCACACCGACGCCAACCGCCAGCCCCACGGCTCCTGCAGCCACAGCAACGGCCACACCAACGCCAACCCTGGTGCCTACGGCCACGCCAACCTCTGGGCCGCCGGCCGAGGGTAGTCCGCCAACCGAGGGCGGCTCCTCCGGCGGTGACACTCCACCGACCGAGGGTTAGCCGGCGTGCCCGATTCCGTGGCCGTCCGCGCCCGTTGCCAGTCCTGCGGCCGCGGTCTTCCCTTTGAAGAATGGCAGCGAGGCACCACCGCCTGTCGCGCTTGCTCCGCCGCTTCTCGCTATGCGCCCCAACCTGCGCCGGTCGAACGCATTCCCCTCACATCCGACTATCGCGCCTACAACCAGATGGTGGACGAAGTCCCCGACGAGCTTCTTGAAGAACTCCTCGCGGCCCTCGAAACCGAGGCTGAGGCTCGTCGTCTTAACCCTCCCACCAACCCGACACCGGCCGACGGCCTCCTCAAGGGCATGCTCCACGACCTCGGCCAGGAAAGCTCGCCCTCCGAGATCCCTTGGGCTATTTGGGGATTCGCCGGAGGCTTTGCCCTCAACGTCGCCATCGCCAAGTACGCCCAGGTCTCGACCGGTGGCTCCATGACCGAGTTTCTCGCGCCCATGTTCTTCGGCGGTGTCGTCGCCGGGCTCACCTGCGCAGCCATCGGCTGGGGCGTCGCTCGCCTTCGCGAGCACTAGACCTGCCCCCGCGATACCCTCTACGCATGGGTTCGGTCAGGCCCCGACGCAGGTCGCACGCATGAGAATCGCCCTCACCGGCGCCGCAGGTTTCATTGGCTCGCATATCGCCGAGGCATACCTCGCTGAAGGCCACCGCGTTGTCGTCTTCGATAACCTGTCGACCGGTTGGCGCTCCCACGTACCAGAAGGAGCGTCCCTTCACGAAGTCGATGTCCACTCGCGCGAATTCGAACGCCTTATCCGCGAGTTCAGGCCCGACGTCATCAATCACCACGCGGCCCAGGCCAGCGTCAAAGTCAGCACCACCGACCCCGTCCGTGACCTCGAGGTCAATGGCGGTGGCACTGCCCGCGTCGCCGCACTCGCTGTCGACGTGGGCGTCCGCAAAATGATCTACGCCGGTTCAGGTGGCACGGTCTACGGCTCGCCCGCAGACCTCCCCATCGCCGAATCACAGCCAGCTCATCCTGAATCGCCGTATGGCCTCTCGAAGTGGGTGGGCGAACAGTACATCCGACTCTTCAACCACAGCCACAACCTCGACTTCACCATCCTCCGCTACGGCAACGCGTTCGGCCCTCGTCAGGACCCGTACGGCGAGGCCGGCGTCATCGCGATCTTCACGGCCCGTATGCTCGAGGGCACCACCTGCACTATCGACGGCGACGGCGAGCAACGTAAGGACTACCTCTACGTCGGAGATATTGCCCGGGCCAACGTCCTCGCCCTCGATCACGGTTCGGCCGGGACCTACAACATTGGCGCCGGCAAGGGCACGTCGGTCAATGAGATCTTCAGCACGCTCCAGGCGGCAACCGGCTCCACCGTGCCCGCACGGCATGGTCCCCCGCGTCCTGGCGATGTCCGCAACTTCTGGCTCGACTGCTCTCTGGCCAGGCAGGAACTCGGTTGGGAGCCCGCCACCTCGTTCGAGCAGGGCATTCAACTCACCGTCGAGTCGTTCCGCAGGCAACAGGCAGTTCGCCGCTAGAGGAACGGGTTCGGCGCCGGCGTCATCTCCACAGCCTCCGCCACCAGCGAATTCGTGATCGTGCCCCTGTACGTGTTGAGCGCCGCCCCAAGCCCCGCGTCTGCCGCCAGTGCCCCATCGATGCCCTTCTCGGCCAGCGCCATGATGTATGGCAGGGCCGACACGACGTATGCGGATGTGCTCGTGTGCGGAACCGCACCAGGCATGTTCGTCACGCAGTAGTGAACAACGCCCTCGTCCACGTAGGTGGGATCGCTGTGCGTGGTCGGCCGGCTCGTCTCCGAAGCCCCGCCCTGGTCGATCGAGACATCCACCAGCACGGCTCCGGGCCCCATCGACCCGCACCATCTCCCGCGTCACCACGTGCGGCGCCCGGTCACCTGGCACCAGCACCGACAGGATGAGCAGGTCTGCCCCCTCCAGTTCCTCCGCGATCGCTGCCGGCGATGACACTCGTGTAGCAACGTTCCCGTCGAACTGGTCGACTACCGCCCGCAAGCGTGGCAGGTCGTCCGAGATCATTGTCACTCGGGCGTCGAGCCCCAGGAGTACACGCGTGGCCGCCGTCCCGACGTTCCCCGACCCGATGACAACCGCCCGGCCCGAGGCAACGCCGCCGATTCCGCCCAGCAGCTTCCCCCGGCCGGCCCCCGGCTTCTTTAGCAGGTGGGCGCCAACTTCAGCCGCCATTCGTCCGGCAATCTGCGACATCGGCGCCAGGCAGGGTAACAACCCGCTCGGCAATCGGATCAGCTCAGGCGCAATCCCCGTTGCCTTTGCGTCGACCATTGCCTTGGCCAGTGATCGGTCGGCAGCCATATGCAGGTACCCGAACACGGCGCAGCCCTCATGCAGCAGCGGATACTCCGCCGCCACGGGTTCTTTCACCTTCACCAGCAGCTCGACGTTTCCCCACACCGCTTCCGCGCCTTCCACGATCGAAGCCCCTGCGCGCTCGTACGAGGCATCGCTGAACGAGCTTCCCTCGCCGGCCCCTCGCTCGATCAGCACCTCATGGCCCCGATGTCGGAGCGTTGCCACGGCTTCCGGGGTCAGGCCAACCCGTTCCTCGCCGTCTTTTCGCTCAGCGACCGTTCCAATCCTCATTCCGTCTCCAATTCGCGTTCGGGGGTTCACCTACATTTAACCGGAGCGACGCCCCTTCAGGGTAAAGGCTCTCAATGCTTCCCCATACCCATCCGACCCTACTGATAGACGCGCGTGTACATTTTGATGCGCCCCCCAGGAGATCGTTGTGGAACGTAACTCTTCTCGTGCCGTGGCAGCGCGTCGTCGCGCCGGCGTCACACTCGCTCCGCTCGCGCTTATCCTCTGGGGCCTCGCTCTCTGGGCCTGGGTAGCCATGTCCACTCCGGCCGGCGCCAGCAGCGACGAACAGTTCCACGACGTCCACGTAGAGCTCTACACGCAGTCCAACGGCGCGTGGTACCACGTTCTCGTCGACATGTTCGTTGCCGACACAGGCAACTTCGAAGCCGACGCTCAGGCTGCCCGGGACTCGATCGTTGCTCGTTTCCCGGGCGCCGTCGTCGCCGGTGGCGAAGGCCAGGTTCAAGCCGCCTTCGTCCTCAACGGTTACTGGTGGTCTTCCCACACCACGTCGTGGGCCTACAACGATGCCGGCAAACCCGCCGGCCTCTCAGGCGAACTCCCCTCGCTCATCTCCGCCTCAAGTGCCTGGGCAGCGACCGGTGCCGACTTCAGCTTCTCCAATACCGGCACCAACACCGCGAACACTGGCGCCTGTGGCGGTGGTGGTCTCGATGGCAACAATACCGTTGGCTGGGCCCCGCAGTCGGGGTCCGTCCTCGCAGTCACCTGCACCTGGTACGGGAACGGCAACCCGGCCGCCGCCGTCGAATTCGACATGCAGATCGACCCCGACTGGAACTGGACCACCGGCAATCCGACCCAGGTGGACCTCGCGAGCGTTACCGTTCATGAGTTTGGCCATGCCCTTGGCCTCGGCCACACCAGCACAAGCGGCGCCGTCATGTTCCCGTCCTATAGCTCCGGCACGATCAATCGCACGCCGCAGCCCGACGACGTGAATGGCATCCTCGCCATCTACGGCGCAGTTGGTGGCGGGCCGACGGCCACACCCACCGATACGGCTACCCCCGCCGGTACGAACACGCCAACCCCAACAGCGACCCAGCCGGGCGGTCCGACCGCCACGCCGACGCAGCCTGGCGGACCGACGGCCACCCCAACACCGTTTGGCGGCCCAACAGCCACGAACACACCGTTTGGCGGTCCCACCGCTACGAACACACCGTTTGGCGGTCCCACCGCCACGAATACGCCTGCGGGAGGACCACCGGCCACCAGCACACCGACCCATCCGGCTGGCGCCACGAACACCCCAACCGCCACGGCAACGCCGACAAAGACTCCCACACCGAAAGCGTCACCGACGCCGACCAATACGCCTCAGCCGCTGCCCCCCTCGTTGCCGATTCTCCCGGGCGCGAACTTCCTTGCCTGGCCCGGTGGCACGGTCAGCGCCTCCGACGCGCTCGGTGGCCACGGCAACGTCATCCAGATCGTCTACAGCTGGAATCCTGACACCGGCCGGTGGGAGCACTACGGGCCCAATCTTCCGCCCTACGTCAACAGCCTCCAGTGGCTTCAGACAGGCAACGCCTACTGGTTCATAGCATCCGGTAGCGCCCTCATCGAAGTGCACTAGCCAGCCGTTCGTTCCCCGATCGATTGATGTCCACGGGTGTGCATAAGAATCCCGTTGGACTTCGGTGACGGGTGGGTGAACAGGGGGGTCGGAACCGGGTACATGTGCGTTACAGTACGGGTACATGTCACGGCACGTACTCCTCCTGGCCACCCTTCTCGCGGGTCTTTCCCTATGCGCCGCCTTCACGTCTGAAGGCCACGGCCACGCCGCTGAGCGCACCGACGAGCTCGCTCTCGTCATCGATCTCCCCGGCCAGGAACCGTTCCAGGCAAACTTCATCATCCGCGCCGCTGACGACCACGAAACCATGGAGACGGCTCTCAATGCCGCCCTCCAACTCGCCCCCGGTGCCACCATCACTCCGGCCGAAGGCGCCGCCGTTACCCGGGAACCGGGCCGGGTCACTGCTCAATGGGCTCCTTGGGGCTGGCGCTGGGATGCCTCTGAGCTGCCCGTCCGCGTCGTCTACAATCCCACCGGCGCGCCCGCAGGCTTCGCACCCGCCGATGTCGCTTCCGCACTCAGCACCTGGAGCAACGTCTCCGGCTCCAGCTTCAGCTACGCCTACGCGGGCGAAACCTCACTGACGACCTCCATGGACGTCTCCGGCCCCGATGGCGTCAATGTCATCGCCTGGAAGGACCTTGCCTGTAATCCGGGCTGCGTCCTCGGCGTGACCACCCGCTCCTTCACCTCCCACGAGGCGGACATCGTCCTCAACACGAACGCCAAAGCCAATCTTGGCAACGGCGAAAACGGCACTGTCGACACAGTCAGCGTCCTCGTCCACGAATCCGGCCATGTCCTCGGCCTCGAGCATAGCTGCCCCATCTTCGGCCCCTGCAGCCAGGACGAAATCGACGCCGTCATGTTCTACGCCTACGGCGGCGAGCATCGCCAACTCGCGCCTGACGATGTCACCGGCCTCACACTCCTCTACCCCGCCCAGCAACCCACCGGCGTCGTCGGCGACGCCCTTCCCGCCCTCACTGTTTCGGTCGAAGAAGGCTGGAACCTCGTCACGATGCCCACAGGGGAGATCGATACGCTCGTCAGCGGCCTCTCCTGCGTTGATGCTGTCTATAGCCTTGGAGGTGCCGGCTGGGCCAGCTGGGTCCGAGGCGTGCCTGCCCAGCTCCAGACGCTGACCGCGAGCAACCCCGGCACGGCCGTTTGGGTCTACTCCTCCGCCACCTGCTCCGCCAGCATCCAACCCTAGTAAGCCCTCTCGACAGCTCGCGAACACCCTGGAGTTGTCCTTCCAGGGAAGGTTTGCCCACGCCTCCCGCCACCGATCCGATGGGGAGGCGCCCCGGCCATCAAACCCCCGATCACTCCCCAGGCGTCGCCGTCCCGTCATCACCCATGCCCGCGTAGTCGTCCTGCCCAGGAAGGACGACCCACGCCGGACCCACCACATCTCTCCGCTCTCTGTCGGGATGGAGGGTGAGGGTGTCTCCCCGGTCGCTAACAGCCCAATCGCCCGCGATGCATCCCTTCCTGCTCTCGCTATCGCGTACGCCCGTCGGGTCCAAGGAAGGTTGGGTGAGGAAGGCGCCAAACCGTCGCAAGCCCGAAACGAGTTGCCTTTCGGCGGGCTTCACAAGCACCCAAGAGGCCGGTTGTTGTTTTCGCCTAGTAGCCGTGGAACGACATGTACTGTGCCGGGTTCACCGGCTGGCCCTGGAACCGAATCTCGAAGTGCAGGTGCTCACCAGTCGTGAAGCCCGTGAGGCCGGAGTAGCCGAGCGCGTCGCCCTGGCTCACAGACTGCCCTTCGACCACGTCAATCTGGCTCATGTGCGCGTACAGCGTCGAGAAGCCTCCGCCACAGTCGATGATCACGTGGTAGCCGTAGCTATAGGTCAGGTACTCAACCCTCGACACCGTGCCGGTGCAGGCCGCGAAGATCGGTGAGTGGTGGTAGCTGTACAGGTCAAGGTCGATGCCGGTGTGGTAGCGGCCCTCGCCGCGGTCAGAGCCAAAGGGGTCGCTCACGCCGTTGTAGGCATTGAGCGGCATCGAGAACAGGCCGCCTGACGCAGCGGGTCCTTCGCCGGTGAACACCGGCGACCCGCCACCGCTATTGCCGTTTCCACTGTCGACTGGCGCTGGTGGTGGCGGGGGCGGCGGCTTCAGCGTCGCACCCGGCAGGAGGACGTAGCTACCCGGCTCCAGGTTCTCTGGGTCCGAGATGTAGTTAGCCCGGAACGCCAGCGCCGCTTCCAGCGTGATGTTGTCGTACTGGCCCACGATCGAACTCAGCGTCTCGCCCGAGCCCACCTTGTGCATGATCCCGTCTTCGAGCGGGACCAACAGTTCCTGCCCCAGCACCAGCAGGTTGCCACTACCCAGCGTCGGGTTGTTGTCCAGGATGGTGCCGGGCAGGATGCCGTAGGTGTCGGCAATCTTGCTCACCGTGTCGCCGGCCTGGACCTTGTAGATGATGAATGGCTGCCGCGGGTCGATCACGTCTGCCAGCGCGGTCACGCCACCGCCCGTGGAACCACTCGTCGCCACCGCGGCCGAAACGCCCGCCGAGAACGACGCAGTCGGCGAGACGCCACCAACGGCGCGCACGCTGGCGACGTCCGAGCTGCGTGTCATTGCCGCCACCGAGTTCAGCGTCCGCAAGCTCGTCCCGGCCTGCAGGAAGTTGTCGCGTTGTTCGGGCGCCACTCCCGCCACGCCGGAATAGGCCAGCGTCGGGAACTGCGCCGGTGCGCTCGCAGATGTGGCCGTTGGATATTGGGAAGCAAATGCCACCGCGGCCAGCGCAAGACCCAGCACAAGCAAATGCAGCGTCAGGCGACCGTGTCGTTTGCCATGCGCGTGGGAGCGGGTGCGGGTACCTTGCTTTCCCATCACGTCCAATCGGCCAGCATGAATCTACGGCTCCTTGAAGCCGCGCAAGCATAGGCCAGAGCTAAGAGTGAGGGAAGATCCGCTTGCAAGCCACCGGATCAACGACCGATTCGCTTGGAAATTCCCCTTAGGCTTTTCCCCTAGAGGTCGGTCTTCAGGCTGGTAAGGAACTCGTCGTTCGACGTCGCTCGCGAAAGACGCTCCAGAAGCCGCTCCGTCGCCTCGAGCTGGTTCGGCGACGACTGCGAGATCATCGCCACCATCCGCCGCAACAGCCAGACGCCCTTCAGCGCCTTTTCGTCCAGGAGCAATTCCTCACGCCGTGTCGAACTCGCCTGGATGTCGATCGCCGGGTAGAAGCGCCGTTCGGCCAGCCGCCGGTCGAGCCTGAGCTCAAGGTTGCCGGTCCCTTTGAACTCTTCGAATACCACTTCGTCCATCCGCGACCCGGTGTCCACCAGGCATGTGGCCAGTACCGTCAGCGAACCGCCTTCTTCTGCCTTCCGCGCGCCACCAAAGAGTCGTTTCGGCGGATAGAGCGCGATCGGGTCGACACCACCGGAGAGTGTCCGGCCGCTCGGCGGAAGGGCCAGGTTGTAGGCGCGGGTAAGACGGGTGATCGAGTCCAGCAGGATGACCACGTCCTTCCCCATCTCCACCAGCCGCTTTGCTCGCTCGAAAGCCATCTCCGCGACCCTCGTGTGGTCCTCCACCGGTTCGTCGAAGGTCGAGCTGACGACTTCGCCGCGGACACTCCGCTGCATGTCCGTCACCTCTTCCGGCCGTTCGCCAATCAGCACCACCATCAAGTGGACATCCGGGTGGTTCTCCGTAATCCCGTTCGCGATGTTCTTCAACAGCATCGTCTTGCCCGCTTTCGGCGGCGAAACGATGAGTCCGCGCTGGCCTCGGCCAATCGGCGCGACGAGGTCGATCACCCGGTGCGTCAGGTTGTCCGACGTTGTCTCCAGCTTCATCTGCTCGTTCGGGAAGATCGCGGTCAGGTTCTCAAAGAAGGGCCGCTGCTTGGCCGCGTCGGGATCCATCCCGTTGACCGCTTCCACGGTCAGCAGGCCGTAGTACTTTTCGTTGTTCCGCGGGTTGCGAACCTGCCCGGTGATGTAGTCGCCCGGCCTCAAGTGGTGGCGACGCAACTGGGACTGCGACACGTAGATGTCGTGCGGCCCCGGAAGCATGTTTTCGCCCCGCAGGAAGCCGTAATTCCCGTCGTCGCTGATTTCCAGGAAGCCGCCGGAGAATATGTTCCCCCGCGACTCGGCCTGGCTTTGGAGCAGCCGGAAGATCAGGTCGGACTTCCGAAGGCCGGAAACCCCCTCTACTCCCAGCTCCTTGGCAATGGAGATCAGCCCATCCCGGGAGGTGGCCTCCAGTTCGGCGATATTCAGAGCTTCCGTCATTGGCTTGGTACCTGCCTGTGCAACATGCGATTGGGGATTTGGTTTGGGGGTTTGGCCCATGGCCGCCTCTGCAGGGGCATGGGCAACGCCGCGTCTAAAGATCCTGTTCCTGGGCGTCGATATACAGGGCATCGACTGGCACCTGGTGCCGTTCTCATCGCCGAACCTGTGGACGTATCGATAATACGACGCCTTCTCTCTGCCGCGCAATATCCGCACGTCGCCTCCACAAAGAGGGCGTTGCCTCTTGACCCCCCGCCACATACGCTCAACAACACATCCTCAATACTTCGGAAGCACCCGCCGCATGGCCAACATCAAGTCCTCTATCAAGCGCTGGCACCAGTCCATCAGGCGCCGCGATCGCAACCGGGCCCGTCGCACCACCTATCGCAACGCCGTCCGTCGCGTCCGCGAAGCGGTGGATGCGGGCGATCTCGATAAGGCAACTGAACTTCTTCCCTCTGCCTTCTCGGCCCTCGACCGTGCCGCCAAGACCGGCGCCATCCACACCGGGACCGCTGACCGGGGTAAGCGCCGCCTCGCCCACCTCGTCAACAAGGCCTCCTGACCCGCCTTTCGATTCCTTCACTCGCACTGTCCCTACGCTAGACATGTGAATCGCTTTCGCGCCTGCCTCGCTGTGCTCTTCGCCCTCCTTGCCATGGGACTGGTCGCCTGCTCCGGCCGCGATGCTTCGCCGACCGCCACACCAACCTCAACCAGCTCGCCCGTTCCCACCGCCCAAACCTCGACACCGGCGGCAACGTCCACGGTCACCAAAACGGCGACCGTACGGCCGGAGCCTTCCCCCACCGCGACCACCCCTCCATCGCCGACACCCGGCGGGCCCGGCCAGATCGTCGAGCATGGTCCCCGCGACACCAACGCGGTCGCCCTCACCTTCGACATGGGAGGCCGAGTCGATCCCGCGCTCGACATCATGCACTTCCTCCTCGACAACAATGTCCGCGCCACGATCTTCATGACCGGCGCCATGGCCGAAAACCCCAACACTGATGCCGGTCGACAGGTCCTTCAGCTCATCTGTGACTACCCCGACATCTTCGAGCCCGGCAACCACAGCTATTCCCACCCCGACTTCCGCGACCTCTCCCCTGCGCAGATGGCCGAGGAACTCTCCACAACCGAGACAGCGATGGCCGCTACCTGCGCGCGTTCGCCGCGCCCCCTTTTCAGGCCTCCCTTTGGCGGCGTTAACGACACGGTCGCCAGCGCCGTCGCCGACAGCGGCTACCCCTACACCATCATGTGGGAGATCGATGCCATCGACTGGCTCGCCGAGGCCGATGGCGGCCCTACGACCTCCGACATTGTCGACAAGGTACTCACCAACGCTCAGCCGGGCTCCATCGTCCTCATGCACCTCGGCGGCTACAACACCCTCGACGCCCTCCCGGCAGTCGTCGCTGGCCTCCGCGACCGCGGGTTCACCCTCGTAGGCGTGCGCGACCTCCTCGGGCTATCGCAATGATCCAGTTCCCCTTTCCCGGCCGGTCGCCAACAATAGGCCGGTGACTCAGCCCGATCGGCCCAGCGTCGACGTTGTCATACCCTGCTACAACGAGGTGGCTGTCCTTCGCGAAAGCGTCGAGACCACCGTGGCACTCTTCGCCCGCCACCCGGAATACGCCTGGCGTCTCGTCATTGCCGACAACGGCTCGAACGACGGCACCGGCGAGCTCGCCCGCGAACTCGACGCTGAGTACCCCCAGGTCCATGCCCTCGTCCTCACCATCAAGGGCAGGGGGCTCGCCCTCAAGGAAGCCTGGACCACCTCAACCGCCGACATAGTGACCTACATGGATGTCGATCTCTCCACCGACATCGAGCATCTTCCAACACTGGTTTCGATGATTGCGAACGACGGATGCGATATTGCCATCGGCTCACGTCTTGCCCGCGGCTCCAAGACCCGGCGCTCCCTCAAGCGCGAAATCACCTCTCGCGGGTACGTCTTGATGATCCGCGCGTTCTTCCCCCGCCTCAAGATCTCCGATGCCCAGTGCGGGTTCAAAGCGCTCAACCGGCACGCCGTCGATGCACTCGTGCCCCAGATTCAGAATCGGATGTGGTTCTTCGACACAGAACTCCTCATCCTCGCCCATCGCAACCATCTCAAAATCTGCGAACTTCCCGTCCGCTGGGACGAGGACCTCGACACAAAGGTCCGGATCGTCAGCACCGCCATGGAGGACATCCGCGGGCTCATCCGGATGCGCTTCGGCATAGGTAAGGCGTAGGTCCCCGACCTTCACTCTCGTAAACGATCTCCGTTTCGCGTTGACCCCCCCACGGGGTCGCGGTATAAATCGTTTGCTACGAGATTCACAATCTCTCGGCAGCACCGGGCCCCTTGGGTAGCCCCGTGCGCCGAACGCGCTTGATAGGGGAGGGCCCGGTTGGAATTCGCAAACCTGCCGCACGACTACGCCGAAACCCTTGAACTTGTCTTTGTCGGAATCACCATCGTCGCTTCGCTGGCCATCCTCGTGGTCTTCGGGCGATGGTGGCAGCGGTAGGAGCCCGTCTTGGCAGTCGAACAACCGTCTCAGCCAACCATTGGCGACAAGATCTACGACAAGCTCTTCCACAATTACGTGTGGAAGTCGATTTTTCGTACCGGTTATCCCAACACTCCGCGCAACCAGATGCTCGTGGTCGCCACGAACGTCTTCCTCCACCTCCACCCGACGCGCATCCACCGTACGCACGTCAAGATCACCCACACCTACTGCCTCGGTGGTCTCTCCTTCTTCATGTTCCTCGGCCTCACGATCACCGGCATCCTGCTGATGTTCTATTACGTGCCGAGTGTCGAACGGGCCTACCTGGACATCCAGACAATCCAGACCAACGTCCAGTTCGGTCAGCTGATGAGGAACCTCCACCGCTGGATGGCCCACGCTATGGTCATCCTCGTCTTCCTCCACATGATGAGAGTCTTCTACACGGGCGCCTACAAACCCCCGCGGGAGTTCAACTGGGTGGTCGGGGTCATTCTCCTCGTCCTCACCTTCCTCCTCAGCTTCACCGGCTATCTGTTGCCCTGGGACCAGCTCGCCTTCTGGGCCATCACCGTGGGCACCAACATCGCTGGCTCAGCGCCCGTCCTCGGCCCCAAGTCCCGCTTCTGGCTCCTCGGCGGCTTTGAAGTCGGCCCCGACTCGCTGATCCGCTTCTACACACTCCACGTCATCGGCCTGCCGCTTCTGGCAGCCATCTTCATGGCCATCCACTTCTGGCGTATCCGCCGCGATGGCGGGTTGGCCCGGCCGCTTTGATGCATCGCAATCCCAGGAGGCATTCCTAGCCCATGGCTACTGCGGTAGTTGCCCGGCCCGCTAGTCGTCCCCAGAACCGTGCTCGCGACGAAGAGGTTCTCGTCTGGCCCGATCTCGTCTTTGTCGAGTTCATCGCGGCCATGCTCTTCACGTTGACGCTGTTCATCCTTGCCGTCCTCGTCAATGCGCCACTGCTCGACCAGGCCAACGCCGACGTCACCCCGAACCCGTCCAAGGCGCCCTGGTACCTCCTGAACCTCCAGGAACTGCTGCTCCATATGCAGCCCGCCCTCGCCGGCATCATCATCCCCACCGTCTGGCTCGGTATCCTTGCCGCCTTCCCCTACTTCGACCAGGACAACAGCCGCCAGGGCGCCTGGTTCGGCACCGAGAACGCCGTCAAGCTCACCGTCGTCTCGGCTATCGTCGGTGTCGTTGGCACCACCTCCCTCATCCTTTGGGATTCAGGAAAGCTCGCTGAGTTCCTCAACAGCTGGTTCGGGATTTCCGGCGGCGATACGTTCCGCTTCCTTGAAAATGTTCGTGCCATCCAGTCGCCTGAAAACTTGCCCTGGCCGCACTGGTCGCTGAGCATTCCCTACTCACCGTGGAACATAAAACTCTTCGATGAAGGCAACACGGGCTACGGTGCTACTGCGTTCCAGCACCTCAACTTCCCGGCCTTCCTCGTCGAGCAAGCAATCCCCATCTCCGCGATGGTCGGCTTGCCCTGCCTCCTCATCTATTCGCTCTGGCGCATCGGTTGGGTCTTCAGCCGGCGTGACGCCCTTATCGTCCTCTTTAGCGGCTTCGTCGCTTCCTATGGCATTTTGACACTCTGTGGCACCGCATTCCGGGGCCAGAGCCAGCAGCTCGTTTGGCCTTGGGACCTCAAGGTCGGCGAAGGCATTCCGGGCGAGGAGTAACGACAAACGCTATGACGCAGGCCCAACAGGCAGCCGGTACCGGACGCATCGAACGGGTGCGCCAGCAGGAAGCACGCAGAATCGCGCGCCGCTCATTCCTCCGTGTCACCGTTTTTGCCGGTCTCACGCTCTTCACCGGCGCGCTTATCGCGTCGTTCCTTGGCTTCTTCAATAAGCGCAAGCCCACAGGCTTCGGTGCGCCCGTCAACGTCGCCGCCGCTCTCGTTCCGCCCCAGGGCGCCGACCCTGCCCGCATTCCTGCAGGCAAGGCCTGGCTCTCGCACCTCCAGGGCAACCAGGGCGACGTCTTCAACACCGGTGCAACTGGCGGCCTCATCGCGCTCTACTGGAAGTGCCCTCACCTTGGCTGCACCGTCCCCTGGCGCTCGGACTTCAATGGCGCTGGCGTTGGATTCCCCGGTGTCATCGGATGGTTCCGTTGCCCCTGCCACGGCTCCACCTATTCGCGCGCCGGCGTTCGCGTTTTCGGCCCCGCGCCGCGCTCCATGGATACCTTCGAGGTGACCGTTAATCCCGGTGGCTCACTCGTTATCAACACAGGATCAATCACCAGCGGCGCCGCTAACCCTCCCAATCCACTCCGCGCCATCCCGTACTCCGGTTAGTCGAGGCGACATTGAATACTCAGAAACAGATCATCGTCATCGTCGCCCTCTTCTTCCTCACCGTTGGAGCCTGTGCGGGCTACGCCGTCATTGACCTCCCCTACCGCACGGGCATCCAGTCCGACTGGCAATTCGACGAGTCCGTCGATCGCGGCGCGCTCCTCTTCGCCAACAACTGCCGCACCTGTCATGGCAATGCCGGTGAAGGGTTTGTGGGCCTTCCGCTCAACACCGACAACTTCAAAAACCAGGACCCTCTGGTACTCACGTCGAATCGTGACCTCATCAAGCACACCCTGATGTGTGGCCGCGCCGGCACGCGCATGCCCGCCTGGCTCAACACCAATGGTGGCTCCCTCAACGGCGAACAGCTGGTCCACCTCATCGACTTCATCACCGCCCCGGTCGACCCCAACGTGCTCGACGAGAACGGCATTCCCACCAGCAAAGGCTGGAAAGCAGCGGTGGAGTTTGCCCACAACCTCAACCGCGAAACCACGATCCTCGTGACTGGCGACAGCCTGCAGACAATTGCCGACGTCCATGGCGTCGGCGTAGCCGACACCGCGCAACTCAATGGCGTAGACGTAGCGAACGCGGGCGACTTCATTCCTCAGGGCACTATCATTAAGCTCCCGCCCGTCAATGGCGCTCCCGACGGTGGCACCTTCAAGGTCGCCAACGATCGCGACAGTATCGTATCCATCGTCAAGTCGACCTACGCCGGGGCCGCCATCCTCGCCGACCTGAATGGCCTCGACTACGACCTCAACTACCACGACGAAGCATTCCATCTGCTTGACGGCGGCGTCGTGGTACCCGGGCTGGTCACGGGCCAACTGCTGGCCCTGCCTGACGGTTCAACCTACTCGGTGAACTCCGGTGACACCCTCCAGGGTGTTGCCGACCTCCACGGCATCTCCACCGACGATCTGATCGCTGCAAATCCCGATCTCGCGGGTACCGACGTCACCGCCGACCTCGCTCCCGCCGATGCGAACGGCAACATCCCCGATGTCACCCTCAACCTGCCGAAGGTCGATGGTTACGTCACTCGGGGCCAGACATGGGACCAGGTTGCCGAAGCCTGGGGCAACGTCACCGGGGACTCGCTCGCCACCGCAAACAACTCCGACACGAACGTCGCCCTCCGCGTCTCACAGCCGCTGAGCCTTCCGGCTGACGCCTACGGTGGCACTCCCCCTGAGACGATCAACGACGGCGCCGCCTGCGTGCAGTACGCCGTCCCTTCGAACATCTACGACCAGATCAAGACTGGTGAACCGCTGACGCCGCCGCCTCCCTTCGAGGGCACGGTCGTGGCCAAGGACATCGCTTTCGTCCAGACGCAGATAACGTTGCCTCCGAACACGGAAGTGAAGCTCACATTCGATAACCAGGACTCGATCCAGCACAACATCCAGTTCTTCCAGGGCGACACGCCCGGTGGCGACAAGCTGACCGGGTGTAGTTCGGGCTGCGATACTGACAGTGAAGTCGCCACGCCGATCGAGACCGGCCCGGTAATGCAGACCCTCGTCTTCACGACGCCAGATGTCGGCACCTACGCCTTCGACTGCGCGGTCCATGCCACGATGAAGGGAACGCTCACCATCGAAGAGGGCGCCACCGTGCCGGCGGCCGCACAGCCTTAGTCCGGCGTCGTTGGCGCCACAAAACACCAATCGCTAGGATCGCGTTAACAGACATCCGCGTATCCGTTGGGAACCTGAGGGGGAAATCTGACCATGGCATCAGCCCAGACTGGCAAGCGCTACACGTGCCCTAAATGCGGCTCCGAATTCATCGTCACCAAGGGTGGCGATGGCGAACTCATGTGCGGTGACACGCCGCTCGAACTGAAAAAGTAGAGAGGCAGAACACATGGCAGTACAACTCGGCAAACGCTACAAGGACGAGACCACCGGCATCGAGCTGCTGGTCATCAAGCCCGGCAACTGCGAACTGAAGATCGCCGGCCGGGACATGGAACTCATGCAGCCCAAGGTGCTCCCTTCGGCCGACTGATGCCGTGAGCTACCTTGAGGCGGTCGAAGCGCTCCTCCAGGACGCCGTTGCAGCCGGCCATTTCTCCGGACTTCCCGGCGAGGGCCGGCCGTTCACGTACAAGCCTGAGGAGGGCCTCGCCGGCGATGATTGGCTCGGGTTCAAGGTCCTCCAGAACGGCGGACTTCTTCCCGAGTTCCTCAACATCGGCCGCCAGGTCGAGGTGCTCGAATACCAGCTGGCGGACATCGACGCCCGTCATGCTACGCTCGCCCTCACCGCGACCGATCCAGTCGCCTGGGAAGTAGCCTGGCCAGTGCTCCTGCAGCTTCGCCAGCGATTCGAAGAGACCGCACGTACACTCCGCGCCACCCAGGAACAGTTCAACTGGCAGGCGCCTGGTCACCTTTCACAGCGCCCGCCGGTCTGGGTCGAATACCGACTGGAACGGCTCGACAGCCGGCTTTCCTGCCCTCTCGGTGATATCCCCGGTACCCGCTAGCTTCCGTTCCCCTATACTGAAAGTGCGATGGCCATTGGCCACTCTCAGCAGAAAGCAGGTGATAGAGCCTCTGTCTGAAGTCATTGTTGGCGAGAGCGAACCGTTTGAGGTTGCTCTCAAGCGCTTCAACAAGCGCGTGCAGCAGGATGGAATCCTCTCCGAAGCACGCCGCCGCGAGCATTACGAAAAGCCCAGCGTGAAGCGCAAGAAGAAAGAAGCAGCCCGCCTCCGCAAGCTCCGTAAGAAGCAGCTCAGGAGTGAAGCAAGGGCGGCCGCGCGACGGTAACGCCGCGCATTCGCGACTAGAACGAAACGCCCGGGTTCGCCCGGGCGCTTCTCTTTGGAGACTTCTATGACCGCCCTCCAGGAACAGGTCCGGGAGCAACTCAAGCAGGCCATGCGCGACCAGAACGCGGTCGAGCGCAGCGCCCTGCGCATGCTCATCGCGGCGTTCAAGAATGCCGAGATTGAAGCGCAAGCACCCTTGACAGACGCTGAGGCCCTGGCTGTCGTCCAGAAGCAGGCGAAGCAGCGGCGCGAAAGCATTGAAGAGTTTTCTAAGGCTGGCCGGCAGGACCTCGTCGATCAGGAAGCTGCCGAACTCGTCGTCCTTGAGACATTCCTTCCTGCTCAGGCGTCCGACGACGACATTCTCGCGGCGGCCCGTGAGGTCGTTGCCAGTACCGGCGCGTCTGGCCCCCGCGACATCGGCAAGGTCATGCCGGTTCTCGTCGAGCGATTTGCGGGACAGGCCGACGGTCGCCGCATCAGCGAGATCGTCCGCGGTCTCCTGAGCCCCTGAACCAGCTTCCCCCTCCGCCCTTGCTATCATCGGAGGCGTCTCATGCTCCGTCGCCGCCCCCACCCGGTCATTTCACGCCTCGCCGCGGCCCTCTTTGGCCTGGTTGTTGCCGGCGCCGCTGTGCTGATGGTCGTTCCCCTCTGGCCGGGCCAGAACACCATTGGCGAGGGTGACCGTCCCCCCACTGACCTCGTTGCCGCTCAGGACGCCCAGTACGAATCCGACGTCCTGACCGCGGCCGCACGCGATGAGAAGGCGGCGGCCACCGAGCCCGTCCTTCGCCCCATCGACCCGCAGATTCGAACGCAGCAGATCGATCTTCTCCTCAGCGCGCTCAACGAAGTCACCATCGTCCGCCAACAGTCCGGCCTCACCCAGCAACAGCGCGTGACCATGCTCGCCACCATCGACGAGGTGAAACCGATAAGCAGCGCCGGCCAGGTTGCCCTGCTTTCGCTCGATGACAGCCGGTTCTCCTCCATGCGCTCCACCCTTCGCAGCGCCCTCGAAAGCGTCCTCAACGGCCCGATCGTCGACGACACGGACATCGGACCGGCGATCCAGAGCTATTTCGATGCCATCGCCCAGAGCGGTTCCAACACCCTCGACAGTGACGAAAAGCTCATCGTCGAAGAGGTTCTCAAGGCGTTCACGGTACCGAACGTTCAGATCGACCAGGCTGCGACGGAGGCAGCGCGGGAAAACGCCCGCGCGAACGTCAATCCCGTCGTCCAGATCTGGTCGGCTGGCCAGGTCATCGCCCCCGCTGGCGTCCCGCTCGACGCCGCCCAGGTCGAGGCCCTCCGCAAGACCGGCGTCATCCAGAGCGGCATCGATATCTACGACTTTGGGGCGGGCGTCATCATCGCCCTCATTCTCGGCGCCATGCTGGGCGGCTATCTCTACCTTTTCCAGCCGATTCCGGCTCCTGCATCTCGCCCACTGGTACTCGTCGGCATGGTCATCCTCCTGACCCTCGCCGGGATGCGTCTCGCTCTGCCATCGCTCATTCCCGATGTCGAAGGTCGTTACTTTGCCTTCGCCCTGCCCGTCGCTGCCGCAGCCATGGTTGCCGCAGCGTTCTCTGAGCTCTCCTTTGGGGTGATCGTCGCTGCCGCCGTGGGCCTCTTTTCGGCTTTCATCGCCGCCACCGTCCCCGACCTTGCCGGCGCCAGTTTCGTTGGCCCACTCGAGTCGCTCGAACTCGCCTTTGCCTACACCGCCGGCGGCCTCGCCGGCGCCGCCACGGTCTTCCGTGCCGACCGCCTCGGGCGATTCGCCGCCGCTGCGGTTGCCGTCTCGGTCGCTACCGCAGCGATCCTCGTTTCCTTCTGGTTCCTCGACAACAGCAGAGAGAATGGCGAGCTCGGCTGGATAGCCGCTGTCTCCGCCACCACCGGGGTCGCATCCGCCATGCTCGCGGTTGGCATCATCGTCATCCTCAGCCATCCGCTCGGCGTCACCACGCGCCTCCAGCTCCTCGAGCTCGCCCAGGCCAACAGCCCCCTCCTCCGTCGCCTCCAGGACGAAGCGCCAGGCAGCTACCACCACAGCATGCTTGTCGGGGCCCTTGCCGAACGGGCCGCCGAGCAGATTGGAGCCGACCCCCTCGTTACCCGCGCCGGCGCTTACTACCACGACATTGGGAAGCTGGCGCAGCCCGAGTACTACATCGAAAACATCTTCCCTGGCGCTACCAGCCCCCACGACGGCATGCCCGAGGAGGAGAGCGCCGCCAGGATCAAAGAGCACGTCACACGTGGCATGGAGATCGCCCGAAAGAACCGCCTCCCCGAGATCATTCGCGAATTCATCCCCCAGCACCACGGCACCCGCCTCGTCGTCTACTTCTATCGCCAGGCCCGCAACAAAGGCCTCGATCCCAACCCTGCCGACTTCCAGTACGAAGGCCCGCGCCCCCAGACCAAGGAAGCCGCCATCGTCATGTTCGCCGACTCTTGCGAAGCTGCCGTCCGGGCTGGCATGCAGCGCGACAGTGACCAGATCGGAACGGCCGTCGATTCCGTTTTCGCCGAGCGCCTTGCCGAGGGCCAGCTCGACGAATGCGACATCACCATGCGTGAAGTCAACGCCGTCGCCGACTCCTTCAAGGCCACCCTTCGGGCCGTCTATCACCAGCGCATCGAATACCCGACGGCCGACCTCGAAGCCAAACCCACCACGGCCGCGCCCGCTATCGGCGACTAACCGCCTTCGCGCCGACTGCTGCTATACTCTGCCCGGCAGTCTTTACCTCGGAGGCTCCATGCGATTCGCCATCCTGCGTTTTCCAGGCACCTGGAGCGACAGAGACTGTTATCGCGTCATCCATGAAGTCCTTGGTCAGCCCGCCGACATCCTCTGGCACAGAGATGCTGACCTTTCAGGCTACGACGCCATCGTCCTCCCAGGCGGTTTCTCCTACGGTGATTACCTCCGCACCGGCGCGATTGCCCGGTTCTCGCCTGTCATGGCCCAGGTCATCGATCACGCCGCAGCTGGCAAGCCCGTCATTGGTATTTGCAACGGCTTCCAGATTCTCTGCGAAGCCTCCCTCGTGCCCGGCATCCTCATCCGCAACGACAGCCTCCAGTTCCGTTGCGAGTGGACCCATCTCCGCCGTGAAGGCGCCGCTACCCCATGGGCCAACGGCATCCCGGCTGGCTCCGTGCTCCGTATCCCCATCAGCCACGGCGAAGGCAATTACTTCGCCGATCCTGCCACCCTCAATGAACTCGAAGAGCGCGGCGGCGTGATCTTCCGCTACTGCGACGAGGCCGGTCTCGTGACCCCCGAGTCCAATCCCAACGGAAGCGTCCGCAACATCGCGGGCGTCATCAACCGGGAAGGCAACGTGCTCGGCATGATGCCCCACCCCGAACGTGCCGGAGAAGCCATCGTTGGTGGCGTCGACGGCAACCGAATCTGGGAATCACTCATCGCAGAGGCCGTCGCGGTCACCGCCTGAGCGATATCACGGCGCTTACCCGTCGCGCCATTTGGAGGGCCAGCAATGACCACGATGACAGGTGCATACCCGTTCGGGCTCGAAGTAGACGAGCCACTGCCTCAGAACCGGCTCTCGGTTCTTCTCCGCATCTTCTACATCATCCCCCACATCATCGTCCTCTACATCCTTGGCATCGTCGCCGGAATCATCTACGTGATTTCCTGGTTCGCCATCCTGTTCACCGGCGGATACCCCGGCGGGATGATGAACTTCATGGTGAATGTCATGCATTGGCAGACTCGTGTGAGCGGCTACGTGTACCTGCTCACCGACAAATACCCGCCGTTCTCCATGGGCCCCGACGGAGCGTACCCCGTTCGTTTGCTCGCCATGGGCCAGATCGAAAACCGCAACCGCCTGACCACCTTCTGGCCCATCCGCTACATCCTTGCCATTCCCCACCTCATCGTTCTCGCCGTCCTCGGTTTCGCGGCCGAAATCGTGCTCTTGATCGCCTGGGTGGCTGCCCTCATAACGGGGTCTGTCCCCGCGGGGATGCACAATTTCCTCGTCGGTGTGCTTCGCTGGAACACCCGCGTCACTGCGTATTTCATCCTCCTTACGGATGAATACCCACCCTTCTCCCTGAGCTAGGAGCGACTCGACGGGCCTGGCGACAGGCCCCGTTCGCCGCACACGCCCATGACATCTCTCGAACCCCCGCCGCCACCACCTGTCGCTCCGCCCCCCGCGGAGAGCTATCCGGTCCGGTTCGATGTCGACTATCCCGAACGTCTCTCCCGGCTTTCCACCGCCTTCCGCCTCGTCCTCCTCATCCCCGTCTGGATTTACATCGCGATCATCGGGAACCTCTCTGAGGTCGCTCTCGGAGCCGGGTGGATCGCCATCTTCCTCAAGCGTCGCTACCCTGACTGGCTCTTCCGGGCTCTCACCGGTGTCGCCGGCTTCAATGCGCGCGCCTATGCCTACGGCTCTCTCCTCACCGACCGCTTTCCCGGTTTCGAGTCGGCCGGTTCTCCCGTCCACCTCGAATTCGACGAGCCTCCCAACGGCGAGCTCAGCCGCTGGCGCGTCTTCTTCTGGAAGCTCGTCCTCCTCATCCCCCAGTTCATTGTCCTCGGCTTTCTCGCCATCGCCGCCTTCGTCGTCGTCCTTATTGCCTGGTTCGCCATCCTCTTCACCGGCAACTACCCCCGCGGCATGTTCGCCTTCGTCACCGGCATCCATCGCTGGTATTTCCGCGTCTTCAGCTACTTTGCGTCCTTCAATGACCGCTACCCGCCCTATTCCCTCTCCGCCGACGCCGGACCCGCCTCAGGCGCCTCGACCGTGGCCAGTGGCGTCATTGGTCTCGTTGCCACCGGTGGAATCGCCGCCGCCATCGTCGTGGCGGTCATCGTTTCCGCCGGCTTCCATTCAGAAACGGTCGACTATGCTCAACTCCAGGACGGCGTCGCCGACACGAAGATCTATGTCTTCGACGACTACCGCGGCGAACTCCTCTTCCAACTCTCCGCAGTCCACGACCCGGGCGATGATCTCGTTGGCGTCCTCGACCTCGGTTCCGGTGAACGCGCCATCGTCTTTGAGTGGTATGTCGGGACGATCGACCGCACCGTCCGCATTAGCGACTCCCGCGCCCGCCTCGACTACACCGATGGCGGCGACCACCACACCGAGAGCGCCGTCTTCATCTCGGTCGGAGACTCGTTAGCCCCTGCTCGTGTCGACAAGAACGATGTCGTCACCGTCCGCGCCGTCTTCGTCATCCCCGAAACTGCCACGCCCTCCGAACTTCGCTGGCGTCCCGGATTCCAGCGCGGGTTCAAATACGTCTTCGAATAACCACTGATCATTCTGCCGTCGTCGCGTACCCTCACTCCATGCCAGTAACCCAGGCCGCCCTCGATGCCGTCGCCCTCAGCCACGACGAGTACGACCTCCTTGTCCAGCGGCTTGGCCGCGAACCCAACGATGTCGAACTCGGGATGTTCGGCTCGCTCTGGAGCGAACACTGCGGCTACAAGAACAGCAAGCCGCTCCTTCGTCTCCTCCCCGGCGGTGGCGACCGCGTGCTGACTCGCGTCGGCGCCGAAAACGCCGGCGCCATCGACATCGGCGGCGGCAAGTGCGTCGTCATGAAGGTCGAATCCCACAACCACCCCTCCGCCGTTGAGCCCTATGAGGGCGCCGCCACCGGTGTCGGCGGCATCGTCCGCGACATCTTCGCGATGGGCGCCTACCCCGTCGCCATCCTCGACTCCCTCCGGTTCGGCCCTCCCTCGGATCCTCGCAATCGCTACCTCTTCGAAGGCGTCGTCGGCGGCATTGGCGGCTACGGCAACTGCCTCGGTATCCCCAACGTCGGGGGTGAGGTCTTCTTCTCCCCCTCGTTCAACGGAAACCCGCTCGTCAACGCCATGTGCGTGGGCATCGCCGAGACCGCGAAGCTCCAGAGCGCCAAAGCAACGGGCGCCGGCAGCGTCCTCCTTCTCGTCGGCGCCGACTCCGGCCGCGACGGCATCCACGGTGCCAGTGGCCTTGCCAGCCGCACGGACCCTGATGCCCGCTTCGAGGAGATGCGGCCTGCCGTCCAGGTCGGCAACCCCTTCATGGAAAAGCTCCTCATGGAGGCCTGCTACGAACTCGCCTCCGAGCACGGTGACTGGATCGTCGGCCTCCAGGATCTCGGTGCCGCGGGCCTCACCAGTTCTGTCCTCGAGTGCTGTGCCAAGGGCAATTCAGGGGCCGTCCTCAATCTCGAAAACGTACCTCGTCGCGAATCCGGCATGACCCCGTATGAAGTCATGCTCAGCGAGAGCCAGGAGCGCATGCTCGTCGTCGCGAAACCGGAACACGTCGACGACGTTCGGCGCCTGTTCGACCACTGGGAACTTCACTGCGCCGATATCGGCGTCGTCACAGATGGAGACACCGTCATCCTTCGCGAAAACGGCGTCGAAGTTGGCCAGGTGCCTGTCTCCATCGCCACGGAGCCGCCTGAATATCGCCGGCAGGGCGTCCGCCCCGCCGAGTTGGAGGCGCTGAACAACTACGACCTCGCTTCCCTCCCCGACCTCCAGCCGGACCAGGCGACCGAGACCCTCCTTCGCCTGCTCGCACGCCCGAACATCACCAGCCGCCGCCCGGTCTTCCGCCAGTACGACCAGCAGGTCCTCGGCAATACTGTGGTCTTGCCCGGAGGCGATGCCGCCGTCGTCCGTGTCGCCGGCACGAACTCAGGCTTCGCTGTGAAGACCGATTGCAACTCCCGCCTCTGCTACCTCGACCCCTACATCGGCGCCGCCGCCGCCGTCGCCGAGGCCGCTCGCAACGTCGTCTGCACCGGCGCCACCCCGGTTGCCGTCACCGACTGCCTCAACTTTGGGGACCCTACCAAGCCTGAGGTCTATTACACCCTCGAGCAGGCCGTGCACGGTATCGCCGAAGCCTGCAGTGAGTTCGAGACTCCCGTGGTCAGCGGTAACGTCAGCCTCTACAACGAGTCCGGCGGCCGCCCCGTCTATCCCACGCCCGTTATCGGGATGCTCGGAATCATCGACGACGTCAGCACCGCCCTTCGCAGCGGATTCTCCACGCCGGATGCCGATGCCTGGCTTCTTGGCTCGCAGATCGACCAGCCGGTTACCAGCCTCGCCGGCAGTGAATACCTCGAGATGGCCCACGACCTCGTCGCTGGCCTCCCTTCAATCGATCTCGCCGCCGAGTCCCGCCTCCAGCGCCTCATCCTGGCCGCCCATGGCGAAGGTCTCCTTCTTAGCGCTCACGACTGCGCGGAGGGAGGTCTCCTCGTCTCACTCGTCGAGTCTGTTCTGGCTGGTGGTCACGGCTTCGAGGGGGACGCGGCGTTCGCCGGACGCCTCGACGCATCGCTCTTCGGCGAGGCTCAGGGCCGCGTCATCGTCTCAGCGCGCCCGGCTTCGGCCCCTCGTTTGCAGGATCTCGCCCGCCAGAGCCGGGTGCCGCTCGTCCGCCTCGGCGTCGTCACCGCCTCGGAAACCTTCTCAATCGGCCCGGTGCAAACGACGCTGCCGGCCCTGACAGACGCGAACAATTCCGCTCTCTAGAGAATCCGTTTCCGGCCTCACCGGCGCGCTAGTAGCGGCCACCCAGCTTCCCGTGGTCCCAGCTGTACACATTTTCCGGCTTCAGGTGCACGGCAACGCGCTTGGCGGCCGCCTTCATCTGCTGCTCGCTCGTCTCCGTCGGGATCGGGAGGCCGTTGTACTTCGCACCCACCATGCCCATCACCTTCGCCGTGAAGGCGTTGTCCCGGATGACCTCTCCCTCCCCCTCGATCACCATCCCGCGCAGTTCCTGGTACTTCGTTCCTGCTTCCAGCATCGCCGTCAGCTTTGGATTCCGTTCCAGGTTCTTGATCTTCTGACTCTTCCCGAACGTCGTGAAGTACACCTCGCCGTCGATGAGGACGTACCACATGGCCACCAGGTGCGGGTAGCCGTGGTGCCCATTGGACGCGACCTGTAGCGTCCACCCGTCTCCCAGGAATTGCCGCTGCTCTTCGTCCGTCATTCCAATTGCGTTCCGTCGGCTCGGCATCTACTGGTCTCCCCGTGCGTTCTCGTTAGAATCGAAAGCCTACGCCACGCCGGACGGCCGCACACCATGAGCCAACCCATTACGCCTCAGCCCCGAAGCGAAGTTGACCTCGCCGACTATTCGCCCGACTACACGGGCGAAATAAAGAAGTCGAAGGGTAAGGAGGAGCGTCACGCTCTCCGCCGCGAACTTGGCGAGCTGCAGGACCTGCTCTATGCCGACCGTCGTTACGGCATCCTCGTCGTCCTCCAGGGGACTGATACGAGCGGCAAGGACAGCTCCGCCAACAGTGTCTTCGAGCAGGTCGGCCCGGTCGGCTGTTCCGTCATGAACTTCGGCGTCCCCTCCGCCGAGGAAGCTTCGCACGACTTCCTGTGGCGCTACCACGAGCACGCACCCGAACGCGGAAAAATAGCGATCTTCAACCGCTCCCACTACGAGGCCGTTCTCGCCGAGCGGGTGAAGAACATCGTCCCTGAGTCGATCTGGCGGCCCCGCTACGACCAGATCAACCGTTTCGAGGACATGCTCGTTCGGGAGGACGTCTTGGTTATGAAGTTCTTCCTCCATATCTCGCATGACGAGCAACGCGTCCGGCTGCAAGAGCGGGTCGATAATCCGAAGAAGCACTGGAAATTCCGGGCCGGCGACCTGGAGGACCGCAACAACTGGGACCACTACCAGGCTGCCTTCGCCGACATGCTCAGTTACTGCAACACGGAGTATGCGCCGTGGCACATCGTGCCGTCCGACCATAAGTGGTACCGCGACGTCGTCATCCTCCGGGCCCTCGTCGCCCGCCTGAAGGCGCTCGACCTTCGCTATCCCATGGCCGACGAAGACATTTCCGGGCTGGTTGTGATCTGACCCAGGGAGCCTGCTCCCCGGCGCCCTGCTCGACTCTTCCGCCGGATCACATAGGCTGTTGCAAGTGCAATTCCTCCAGCCCTTGCTGACCCGGTTTTCCACGTTCTTCACAGATCCTCGCCGTCAGGCCTACGGCTTCGCGGGGCTCGGTATGGCGGGCATCGTCTTCGCCGTGCTCGGGGCCTGGATGCTCTTCTACAGCGGCAGCGACGATGGGCCGTCCCGCGCTTCGGCCGAGCCAACGTCCACGGCGACCGCTACCGCCACCGCGACACCGACCCGCACGCCAACTCCCACGCGGACGCCCACCCGTACCCCTACGCCATCGCCTACGCCCACCCAAACGCCAACGCCCGCCACGCAGAACCTCGCCGGTGGTGGCGGATTCGTCCCGACGCCCACGCCGACGACTCCTGCCATCGTGGCTGCGAGTGATTACTGCGACAACGTTGGCGGTCTGAATCCGCCGGCCGCCATTTATGGCCTGCTCACCGTCGACGGAGCCCCGGCGCCGATCGGAACGGTGGTCACGGTCCTCTTTGATGGTGTTGCGGGACCCACTGTTACGGTATCCGAGCCCGGGGGCTATAAGGTGCTCTTCGCTGCAGGCGGTCTAACCTGTGCCAACAACCCCGCCGCTGCGATCTCCATCGCCGTAAACGGCTCCGTGTTTTCGTCCGGCTACACTGTAGCCTCCGGCGACTCAGGCGGCATCCGGCTCGATATCGCCGTCTCCTAGAAGCGGCGCGAAGGGTTGGGTTGCCCGGCCGGCAGGAGCGTGGGACCCGCTAAGCCGCGCCTATTTGTACTTCCGCCGCCTGTTCCTTCCACCTGCCTGGCTCCGCCCGTAGCGAATCGGCCCCGGCCGACCCGCTACCGCTGCGAATTGCGACAGCTCTTCCTCGTCGCTCCCCACCATCCGCCTCCGTAGTTCCACCACCTGGTCGCGCAGCGCCGCTGCCTTCTCGAACTCGAGCGCCTTGGCCGCCGACTTCATCTGGCTTTCCAGTTCCTTGATCATCCGCAGCGCCTCGTCCTTCGGCATGTCGGGGCCGGCGTCGTACCCGGTCTTCTCCTCGGCTGCCATGCGGACGTGGTCCGTGATGTCCTTGATCGTCTTGTAGATACCCTTTGCTTCGATCCCGTGTTCTTCGTTGTAGCGGCGTTGGACGTCTCGCCGCCGGTACGTCTCATCGATCGCGTTCTGCATACTCTGGGTCACCTGGTCGGCGTACATGATCACGCGTCCGTCGATGTGCCGCGCCGCACGGCCGATTGTCTGCACCAGCGACCGATTGCTCCGCAAGAAGCCTTCCTTGTCCGCGTCCAAAATGCAGACGAGCGAGACCTCGGGAAGGTCGATGCCCTCCCGGAGCAGGTTGATCCCCACGACCACGTCGTACACGCCCAGCCGGAGATCCCGCAGAATCTCCACCCTGTCCAGCGTCTCTACTTCGCTGTGCAGGTAATGGGTCTTGATCCCTAACTCGGTCAGGTAGTCGGCAAGGTCCTCAGCCATCTTCTTCGTTAGCGTCGTCACCAGGACCCGCTGTCCCTTGTCGATGGTCAGCCGAACTTCGTCCATCAGGTCGTCCACCTGGTTCTTCGTCGGCCGGATCTCCACTTCGGGGTCCAGTAGCCCCGTCGGCCGGATCACCTGCTCCACCACCTGCGTCGACCGCTCGATTTCATAGGCCGCCGGCGTCGCGCTCACGAACACCGCCTGGTTGATGTGCTTGTCGAACTCCTCGAACGTCAGCGGCCTGTTGTCCACGGCGCTCGGCAGCCGGAACCCGAACTCCACAAGTGTGTCCTTCCGCGACCGGTCGCCGAAGAACTGGCCCTGCACCTGTGGCAGCGTCATGTGCGATTCATCCACGAACAGCAGCCAGTCGTCCGGGAAGTAGTCCAGCAGGCACCACGGTGTCGATCCCGCTTCCCGCATTTGGAGGTGCCGCGAGTAGTTCTCGACGCCGGGGCAATAGCCCGTCTCCCGCATCGACTCAATGTCGTAGTGCGTCCGCTCTTCCAGCCGTGCCGCCTCGAGGATCTTTCCCTGCCCCTTCAGGAACTCCAGCTGTTCGGCCAGCTCCTGCTCGATGCGCTCGATAGCCCCGACCATCCGGTCTTCCGTCGTGACGAAGTGCTTCGCCGGGAAGATGTCGGTCGATTGCTTCTCCGCCAGGATTTCGCCCGTCAGCGGGTCGAGCTCGACAATCCGTTCGACCTCGTCACCGAAGAAGTCGACCCGTACTGCCAGCTCGTCATAACTTGGCAAAATGGTCAGCGAATCGCCTCGGAGTCGGAACTTGCCGCGTACGACGTTCATGTCGTTGCGTTCGTACTGCATCCCCACCATCCGCCGGATCGCCTCGTTCCGCGAGAACCGCTGTCCTCTCTCGAAGTGCAGCACAAACTCCGCATACTGTGCCGGCTCGCCAAGGCCGTAGATGCAACTCACGCTGGCAACGATCACGACATCCCGGCGTGTGAAAAGCGACCGCGTTGCCGCATGCCGCAGCTTGTCGATCTCGTCGTTGATGTCCGCATCCTTGGCGATGTACGTGTCCGATCGCGGGATGTACGCCTCTGGCTGGTAGTAGTCGTAATAGCTGACGAAGTATTCGATTGCGTTCTCGGGAAAGAACTCTTTCAGCTCGGAACAGAGCTGAGCTGCCAGCGTCTTGTTGTGTGCAAGAATCAGCGTCGGTCGTTGCGTCCGGGCGATCACGTTCGCCATCGTGAACGTTTTCCCCGAACCCGTTACGCCGAGCAGCGTCTGATAGCGGTCCCCCCGCTCGACGCCCGTCGTCAGTTCCTCAATGGCCTGGGGCTGGTCGCCCGTCGGCTGAAAGTCCGACGTCAGCTTGAACTTCCCCGGCTTCAGCTCCGCCGCAAGAATCGACATACAGGCAGTGTAGCAGCGCCGATCGGGCCCTTCGCGTCCTCTCCTGACGCCCGCTGTCAGGAACGTTTCCGACTATGTTCTCCAGTACCGCGAACCGTCGCTCGTGAGCGGTATCAGCCCCAACTCGATCATGGTGCGACGAAAAGCGCCGGGTCGTTGAACGAGTGCCCACGCGCGAGGATGTCGCCCGCTGCCGCTGGACTGTATTCGCGGGCCGACCGCGAAAGGCTCCAGCATCACGACGAGCGTGGCGCGCTGCGGGCGGCGTCTCCTCGGTCAGGCTCTCACTCAGCCAGCCGAGTCTCGACACCCGTCGAGTTCCACCAGTTCCGACACAAGCCGAGAATACCGGGGGAAGGCATGTCAAATTAGTAACAGACGCCGGTAAAGCAGTGTCATCCCGCTTGTCGACGTTCAAATTTCTGTGTTATACCCAAGAGAGCCGAATCCCCATGACCGATGTGGGGAGCGGGGGAACCACTCAATGGGGTGTATTGCGCCATAGTGCGCATAGGCGACTTCCGACGCCGAACCCGACAGCTAACCTCGCAGGCTTTCGGGGTAAACACGCAGACAGAGTCAGCTGCTGTGACCCCTCTTTCGCCGAGCACTTCGGTGCTCCCGTCTCGAAGGAGGCTGTCTAAATGAACAGAAATCGTCCCACCGGGCCCCATCGGGCCTCACTGCGCGTACGCGCCCTCGGTTAACGCCAACCGGCCTCACGCTTTCCGGGAACTCTTGCCGAGTGGTGCTGCGTCTTGTCGCACACCGCAGCTTGGCACGGCTTTCCCCAGGACCCCCCACAAGGAGGTAGCTCCGATGTCAGCACTTCAAGCTGAGCCCACAACCCTGTTCGCACCCGGTCACACCGCAACCGTTTCCTTCAACGCCGCCTGCGAGGCAATTGACCGCGCTCACGCGGTCCTTCGCGAGCCACAGTCGAGTCTTCGCCGCTGGCGTTGCCTCAGCGAAATACTCGCCGCACGAAAGGCGTTCCTCAATCACTCGACCGTCTGCACCTCCGCCGACGGTCCGGTCGCCCATCTCCTGAAGCAGAAGCCGCGTCTCACTGCCGATGTCGGCCGTCTTGGCGACGACCATGTGGAGATCCGTCACGCATTCGACGGGCTCATTGCCCGCGCCTCGCGCCAGGACGGCCTCGACATCAGCCCTGCCGAGATCGACGTCCTCGCCCGCCGCCTTGCCAAGCACAAGTTCACGTCCACCGGTCTTGCCTTCGAATGGGCCAACCGGGACATCGGAGGCGAAGGCTAGACGCCCGCCGAAAGGACCTGCTGCTATGACCACGATCGAACGTCCGTCCGTGCCCGCTCATGCCCCCGCGGATCGCTACAAGGCTTACACGCTCCACAACCTGGAGTCGCTTCCTCAGCTTGACCGGATCCCGCCGCACATTGCGGAAGGCATCCGTGTCGTTGGCCAGGTTCTCCCATTCAAGACGAACTCCTACGTCGCCAACGAACTCATCAACTGGGATGACGTTCCGAACGACCCCATGTTCGTCCTCAACTTCCCCCAGCCCGAGATGCTGCGCCCGGATCACTACGAACTCGTCCGCGCTGCGATGGATCAGGGCCAGGAGGCGCTCGATGCTGCCGTCGAGACGGTCCGGCGCTCGCTCAATCCTCATCCCGCCGGCCAGATGGAGCACAACGTCCCCGAGATTTACGGCCACAAGCTCAGCGGTATGCAACATAAGTACCGCGAAACCGTGCTCTTCTTCCCCAGCAACGGCCAGACTTGCCATGCCTACTGCACATTCTGTTTCCGCTGGCCCCAGTTCGTCGGCGACGACGAGCTCAAGTTCGCCATGCGCGAGACCGAACTCCTCGTCGCCTACCTCCGCGAACACTCCGAGGTCACCGACCTCCTCATCACCGGTGGCGATCCCCTGGTCATGAGCGCCAGGAACCTCCGGAGCTACATCGAGCCCATACTGGCGGCGAACATTCCCCACCTGCGCACCATTCGCATCGGTTCCAAGGCCCTCAGCTACTGGCCCTACCGCTTCACCCGCGACAAGGACGCCGATGACCTTCTTGCCCTCTTCCGCGAGGTCAAGGAATCCGGCATCCACCTCGCCCTCATGGCCCACTTCAACCACCCGCGCGAACTCAGCACCGCGGCCGTCGAAGAGGCCATCGCTGCCATCCTCGAGACCGGCGCCCAGATCCGTACCCAGTCGCCCCTCATGCACAACATCAACGACGATCCGAAGGTGTGGGCCGAGATGTGGAAGCGCCAGGTCAGCCTCGGCCTCATCCCTTACTACATGTTCCTCGCCCGCGACACGGGCGCCCAGAACTACTTCAGCGTCCCTCTCGTCAGGGCCGACGAGATCTTCCGCAGGGCCTATCGCCAGGTCAGTGGCATCTGCCGCACCGTCCGTGGCCCCAGCATGTCCACGGACCCCGGCAAAATCCAGGTTTTGGGCCCCGCTGAGGTCGCCGGTCGCAAGGTGCTCACGCTTACCTTCATCCAGGGCCGCGACCCGGAGTGGGTCCGGCGCCCCTTCTTCGCGGCCTACGACAGCAAAGCCACCTGGATCGACGAGCTACGCCCCGCTTTCGGCGAGGATCGCTTCTTCTTCGAAGAGGAACTCCAGGCGATGTTCGACCGCGACGCCGGCCACCTCGACCGCATCGCGCCGAGTAGCAACTAGCCCAGCTCGACGTTGTCGATCAGGCGGGTCCGCCCAAACCGCACCGCGGTAGAAAGCAGGGCCCGCCGCTCGATTTCGCCCTCCACCTCCGCCAGCGTCACGTCGTCCGCGATGCTCAGGTAGTCCACAGTGGCCAACGGCTCCGCCTCAATCACACCGAGCGCGAGTGCGCGCAACGTCGTCGCCACCCGTTGGCCGCCCTCAAATGCCTCTTTCGCGGCTGTCAGCGCCCGATGGATCGCCGGCGCCGCCGCACGTTCCTTCGGCGACAGGTAGATGTTTCGGCTGCTCATCGCCAGCCCATCGGGTTCCCGCACAATCGGGCAGCCGATGATCTCCACCGCCATGTCCAGGTCTCGAACCATCGCCCGGATCACCCGCAGCTGCTGCGCATCCTTCTTGCCGAAGTAGCCCCTGTGCGGCTGAACCCCGTTGAAGAGCTTCGCCACCACCGTCGCCACACCCGCGAAATGCCCCGGTCGGGAAGCGCCTTCCAGCGGTTCCGCGACAGGTCCCGGCTGCACCGACGTCCCAAATCCCTCCGGGTACATGGACTCGACCGTGGGCGCGTACACCGCCACGATCCCTGCTCCCTCGAACATCGCGAAGTCGCGCTCCTCATCCCGCGGGTAGGTGCCGAAGTCCTCGCCCTTTCCGAACTGGGTCGGGTTCACGAACAGGCTCGCCGTCGCCACATCGTTCTCTTCGAGGCAACGCTCCACGAGCGACATGTGACCCGCATGGAGGTACCCCATGGTCGGCACCAGCCCCACCTGCCCCTCGACGCCCGTCCGCCACGCACGCATCGCAGCCGGCGTACGCAACACTTCCATATCCGCTACGCCTCGATCGCCCGAGAGTTGGCACAGCCATGCCAGCGGTCCCATGTCCTCCCCCTCTCCCGGGTGAGTCGGGAGAGGGGGCCGGGGGGTGAGGGCCAGGCCCCGGCGCCGCGTACGAACTCCAAGGCCAACAATCCCTACGCCAGCGACGCTTCTTTGAGCACCTTCGGCTCCACATCGAAGCTGTGCTCGGCCGTCGGGAACGCCCCGCCTTCGACCTCTGACGCGTACTCCTTCAGCGCGTCCCGGATCGTCGCACCCAGCGTCGCGTACCGCTTGGCGTGCTTGAACGGCCGCTGGTCGTCATAGATGCCGAGCAGGTCATGCCAGACCTGCACCTGGCCGTCACAGTGTTTCCCGGCGCCAATTCCAATCGTCGGTATCGAAAGCCGCTGCGTAATGCAGCGTGCAAGCGGAGCCGGGATCGTTTCCAGCACGATCGCGAACGCCCCCGCCTCTTCCAGTGCCTGGGCGTCCATCATCAGCTTGGCCGCCGCCCGCGGCGTCCGGCCCTGCACCTTGTGCCCGCCCAACTGGTTCACCGACTGCGGCGTCAGCCCCAGGTGACCCATCACCGGGATCCCCGCGTCGACCATCCGCCGGACCAGCGGCGCCACGTGTGCGCCACCCTCGAGCTTCACAGCTGTCGCGCCGCCCTCTTTGAGGAGGCGCATCGCATTCGTCATCGCCTCATCCGCGCTCGCCTGGTAGCTCCCAAACGGCAGGTCGGCGACCACGATCGTCTTTTCCGTCGCCCGCACGACCGGCTTCGTGTGATGGACGATTTCGTCCATCGTCACCGGAACCGTCGACTCATACCCCAGCATCACGCTACCGACCGAGTCGCCAACGAGGATGACCGGGATCCCTGCCTGTTCGACCAGCCGGGCAGATCCATAGTCGTACGCCGTCACCATCGCAAAGCGACGGCCGTCGTCTTTCCATGCCTTCAGTTGATGGACCGAAAGGCGTCCCATCGTGCTCCCCCTCCGTCCCCATCCTCTCGACTTCGCGCAGCAGGATCGACGGTGGCTTTCGGCGGGCTATCGCCCGTTCCGGGGCAGCTATGTCGTCCGTTGCCGGCCACGCTGGGTCCAGGCGGACTGTGGGACGTTTCCAAACCAGGTGCTCGCCGTCCGTTTCCGGTTGGCGGCAAACACATCGTCCGGAAATCGCCTGCCCCCTGTCAAGCGACTCAGCGCGCCCGCGAGCCCCCGTCAACCGTGACGATCGCCCCATTCACGTAGCTGGCATCCTCGCTGCAGAGGTAGGCCACCAGTGACGCCACTTCCGCCGGTTCGCCGTAGCGCCCCATCGGGTTGCCCCGGGCCATGAAGTCATGTGCCGCTTCCGGTGCGTCCGGGTTCATCCCCCGCTCCAGCGAGCGCATCATCCGCGTCTCAATCGGCGCCGGGCAGACGGCGTTCGTCCGAATGTGGTCGCCCGCGAACTCGATCGCCGCGCTCTTCGTCATCCCGATCACCGCATGCTTGCTCGCCCCGTAAGCCATGATGTTCGATGTCGCGCCCAACCCTGCCACGGACGACGTGTTCACGATTGCCCCGCCTCCCCTCCGTTTCATCGCCGGCACTGCGTATTTCATCCCGAGCCACACGCCCTTGATGTTCACGGCGAGCACCTTGTCGAAAATGTCTTCCGGGTACTCGATGCTCGGGCCGACCCATCCCTCGATTCCCGCATTGTTGAAAAGCACATCGACGCCACCAAATCGATCAACCGCCGCCTTCACGTACCGTTCCACGTCGCCGCTCTTCGTCACGTCCGCCGGCACGGCAAGCACCTCGGCCCCGGCCGATTTCGCTCGTTCCTCGGCATCTGCCAGCGCCGACCCTGAGAGGTCGACCGCCACGACCTTCGCCCCTTCCTTTGCGAATCGCTCCACCGCCGCCAGCCCGATGCCGCCCGCGGCGCCAGTAACGATCACCACCTTGCCTTCGTACCGTCGTTCCATTTGTGCCCTCGCTTCCTTGGTCGCCGCATTCTATCCGCACGAGGCGTGCCATCCGCTACCATCCGCACCGGGAGGCCGCCATGCCCGAGATTCAGCACCGCACCGTCACCACCAACGGTATCCAGATGCACTATGCCGAGGCTGGCTCAGGGCCCCTCGTCGTCATGCTCCACGGTTTCCCTGAGTCCTGGTATTCCTGGCGGCACCAGCTCGTTGCCCTCGCCGAGGCTGGCTACCACGCCGTCGCTCCCGACCAGCGAGGGTACGGCCGGACCTCCGCGCCCGATCGCATCGACGCCTACACCCAGCTCCACCTTGTCGGTGACATCGTCGGCCTCCTCGATGCTCTGGGTGAAGAGCAGGCGGTTATCGTCGGCCATGACTGGGGAGCGCCCGTTGCCTGGCACTGCGCCCTCCTCCGCCCCGACCGCTTTCGCGCCGTCATCGGCCTGAGCGTCCCCTTCAACACCGGCGGCCTGCCCACCACCGCGCAGTTCAAGGCCATCTACAAGGACAACTTCTTCTACATCCTCTACTTCCAGGATCCCGGGAAGGCCGAAGCCGAACTTGACCGCGATCCGAGGAAGACGCTCCGCATGGTCCTCTACTCGGCTTCGGGCGACTCCAACCGGGAACCCGGTGTCGCGTCGCCGCTGCCGAAGACTGCCGGCTTCCTCGATGCCATGCGCGAGCCTGACACGCTCCCGCCCTGGCTAACGGAAGCAGACCTCGACTACTTCGCCGGCGAATTCGTCCGCACCGGGTTCCGCGGCGGCCTCAACTGGTACCGGAACATCAATCGCAACCAGGAGCTCTTCGGCGCCTTTCGTGGCCTGAAGATCCATCAGCCGTCTCTGTTCATCTCCGGCACCCGCGACGTGGTCCCCATGACCGAGGCAGCCAGGGCGTCCGTTCGCGAAAGCCTTCCCGGCCTCCGCGATCTCGTCATCCTCGACGGCGCCGGCCACTGGACTCAGCAGGAACGCCCGGACGAGGTCAACGCCGCAATCCTTTCCTTCCTCGGTCAGCTCCCCTAACACTGCACGGAGAGTGGGCGCCTGTGAGTTCATCACCTTGTAAGTTGCTCCCCTTCTCCCGCGAGAGTCGGGAGAAGGGGCCGGGGGATGAGGGCGCATCGCCGGGCATCGAACGCTGACTTGGCCAACAGGGTGTTAACGGCTCGCCAGCCACTCCCCCGCCGACGGCACCCCGTGCAACCCGGTCGCCGCCTGCACCCCCTTCACGATTGCCCGCTCCACAGCAAGCGTCGTCATCAGGCCAATGGTGAATACGTCCTGTGGCTGAACCTCTAGCTGCCCCATCGAAACAGCGAACGCCGTGTCACCGTCGCCGAAGGTGTGCGCGGGCAGGATCGCCCGCGCGATGCCGTTATGCGCCTGGTAGGCCATCCGCTGCACCTGTCCGTGCCCCAGGGCCGCGTTCGTCGCGACCACAACCAGCGTCGTGTTCTCCATCTTCTCTGCAATGAACGCGGCTCGCGCCCGCAGCGATTCCTCGAGACCGAGGAACCTGCCCGGTTTTCCACGTGGCGCCGCTACCACCTCGCCCGTCATCGAGTTGGCGATGACACCGATCGCATTCACCACGGCCAGCGCACCAACGACCGCGCCTTCGGGCGTTTGCACACTCGCGGTGCCAATCCCGCCTTTGACCATGCCTTCGGGACCGGCCAGCTTCGCAACCGTCGCTCCGGTGCCTGCCCCAACGCTCCCCTCGCGGACGGCTCCCGCCCGCGCCGCCGCCGCCGCCCGATAGCCCTCCGCGGCCCCCGGGCGAGCTTTCGCGCTTCCCATGGTCAGGTCATAGATCACCGCCGCCGGCACAATCGGCACCGGTCCCGCCGCCGTTTCGAATCCAACCTTGCGCTCCTCCAACCAGCGCATCACGCCATCAGCCGCACCAAGTCCAAATGCGCTACCGCCCGTCAGGAGGATCGCGTGACAGGTCTGCTCGACGCTCGCCGGATCAAGCGTCGAGAGCTCTCGTGTTCCGGGTGCCCCACCGCGCGCCTCGGCGGCGGCAAAGGTGCTGCCTTCGCAGAGCACCACCGTGCAGCCGGTCCCACCCCGCCGGTTTGTCCAGTGTCCAATGCGGACCCCCGGCACATCCGTGATCCCATCCTTCGGGCCGCTGGGCAGTGGCTTCAGACGCACCCTAATGCACGCGTCCCGCGTACATCCGTGCCTCCACGTATGCGCCCAGGAATCCCCGGGCGATGCCGGAGAGTTCCGCCGCCGCATCGGCTAGCGTCGCCGCGTCGTCTTCCATCACTTCGAGCACCGGCGCTTCGCGGCCCGGAATGGCGAATCGCGCCATTACCAATCCGCGATTCGGCACCCTGTCCGCCAGGATTCCCCGTCCACCCGTCGCTGAAATCAGCGGGCCCACCCAGCCGATATCGCCGAGCGAACGCAACCGTTCCGCCGGCGCCAGCCCATCTTCGCCCAGGTAGAGGTCCCGCACAGTCGATCGTGGTTCCGACGCGACAGCGTACTGCGCGAAGCTGTCCCATTCGTCCGGTTTCGGGAGTGGTTCGAGCAGCACCTGCCCAACCGGGTACGTTCTATCCGAGAGCGCTTTGTGGACCGCCACGAGGCGCAGGGCCGCCTCTGCCACGTAGTCCCCAATTACCCCCAGCAGCCCCAGCCGATCGTCCGCCGCAGCGGTGACCATCGTTCGCAACGCCGCGTCCGCGCCTACCTGCGGCTTCCGCAGCGTTATCCGCCGGTACATATCGACGAACTCGATCTCGCTCAGTCCCAGGGGGTACCGGTTTCCGGCTGTCGTCATGGCCCCGCAGTTTACGCCCGTTTCGGACGTCGCCTCGGAAACCGCTGACACTTCGGGCAGTAGTGCGTCGCTCGGCCTCCCACCACGGTCCTCTGGATCTCGCTGCCGCATGTGTAGCAGGGCTTTCCGGTTCGCCGAAACACCTTCACGTACATATGTTGCTGGCCCTCGTTGCCCTGCCCGTCGACATAGTCCCGGAAGCTCGCCCCCCGGTACTCGATGCCCCGGAGCAGCACCTCCCGGGTCGCGACTGCCAGCCGCTCGATCGCGGGTTTCGAGATCTCGCCCGCCGGCGATTCGGGTCGCACCCCCGCCTCGAACAGCGCCTCATCGACGTAGATGTTCCCCAGTCCAGCCACCTTTTCCTGGTCCAGCAGAACGGTCTTCACGGCGGCCTCCCGGCCCTTGAACACCTTCGCCAGATGTTTGGCCGAGTAGCCCTCGTCGATCGGCTCCGGCCCCAGCCTCTTGAACAGCGGCCCCACGTCGTCCACGACCCGCCAGGTGCCGAACTTGCGCAGGTCCGACCAGCGAAGGTCGTGCCCGTCGTCCAACACCAGCCGCCCGCGTTCGTAGGCCTCGGGAGGAGCGTCCGACTTCCGCCATAGCACCCTGCCCGTCATCCGCAGGTGGGCTACGAACGTCCGTCCGTCGTCTAGCCCGAAAAGCAGGTACTTGCCCCGGCGGCCGAGGGAGATGATCGTCCGCCCTACCAGGGCCGACCGCAGCGCCTCGATCGAAACTGCCGCCCCGGCGAGGAGCGGCAGCGTCGCTGCGTCGACATCGACGGCGGTGATCCGTCGCCCGCGTACCAGCGGTTCCAGGTCGCGCCGAATTGTTTCGACTTCAGGCAGTTCCGGCATCTCGAGCCGAGCGTAGCGCGCCCGGTCCCGTCTCGCTCGTTACTTCATGATCACCCAGTACGCTTCGCCCTGGGCTAGCTCCTTCAGCGAGTTCACGTACCAGGGCAGGCCGGGCCCATAGCGTTCCCATTCCTCTGTGTCGGGGTCCCAATGGAACACGATCTCGATCGTGTCGGCGATTGAGGCGAGGGCGGTTTCCGGGTCACTCTCGGTCCCCGGCCAGCCAACCAGGTTCGCCGACCCGGGGACCAGTGGCAGCGATCCGGCGGCAGTTGTGGCTGTGGGCGTTGCCGTCGGCGTAGCAGCGGCCTTCGTCGGCGTTGCCGTGGGTGTTGGTGTCTTGGTGGCCGTTGGTGTGGCTGTGTTGCCACCGCTCGCGGGCGTGTGAGTAGCCGTTGGCGTCGCCGTGGGTGTGGTTGGCGGCGTCGGAGTGCCGCCGCCGCTTCCGGATGGAGTCGTCTGTGTCGCTGTCGGCGCCACATTCGTCGGCGTCGCGCTTGGCGGCACGGGTGTATTCGTTGGCGTCGCGCCGCTCGTCGGTTGGCCCTGGGGGGTGTTCGTCGCTGTCGGCGGGACAGCGGTGTTCGTCGCGGTCGGCAGGGACAGACGTCTTCGTCGGGGTGGCCGTCGCGGGCACGCTTGTGTTCGTCGGTGTGGGCGTGTTCGTCGGCTGACCGCCGCCACCCGTGCCATCGTCCGTCGCGCCGAAGTTCGTCACCCAGTACCACGTGTACTGGGACCCCGGCACCTGCACCCGGGCAATCCCTATCTGCTTGTAGTACGTGCCCAGCATGTTCGCGTTGTGGCCCGGCGAGTTCTGCCAGGCGACAAAGGCTTCCTGCGCCGTATCCCATGCCGACCCGGCCGCCAGGTTTTCGCCTGCACCCGCCGGGTAGCCGCAGTCAATCGCCCGCGAATAGGGCGACCGCCCAAGCGAGTCCGTGTGGGCAAAGTAGTTGTTCACGCCCAGGTCGTTTCCCATCCAGTGGGCCGCGCGGTTCAGGTTGGTCGAAATGGTGAGGGCGCCCAATCCGTTGTCGGCGCGGTACTGGTTGATCAATCCCAGGAAGGCCATTTCTTCAGAATCGAGGGAGTAGTCCGACACCGAACAGTTCGTCAGGGCGCGCGCCTCATGACCGTCCGCTGCCAGTGCCAGGCCGGCCGCGCTCACCAGCATGGCCGCTGCCGCAATGCTCAAAACCACCTGCGTCCATCGCGTCGATGCCATCCACTTCTCCCGCGGAGCCCCGTCGGCTCCCTGCTAGGAATGTCGGCATCGGCGGGCCCCCGCCAACGTGGCGAACAGGTGAATGGGGCGCGGCCAAGAGGTGACTCGTGGCTTGATTTCGGATTCCTAGGTGAGAATCCTTAGGCGTATGCCCTGCTATTTCGCCTACGGTTCAAACCTCAGCGCCCGCCAGATGGCGTTTCGCTGTCCGGGCGCCACGGCGCTTGGCCCGGCCCGGCTCGACGGCTACCAGTTGGCATTCACGCGTCCAAGCCGTCGTTGGGGTGGTTGTGCTGCGGACATCCTCCCGGCTCCGGGGTCCCACGCCTGGGGCCTCGCCTGGAACGTTTCGGAGGCGCATCTCGAGAGCCTCGACCGCTTCGAGGGCGTTGCCTCCGGCGCCTATCGCCGGCTGGAGGTGTCGCTGATCGCGCCCCGAGCCGAACTTGATGCCATCGCCTACGCCGTTGTGGAGCCGGAAGAAGGCGGCCATCCGTCCGCCCGTTATCTCCATACCATCCTCGAAGGAGCCCGCGAACATGGCCTGCCTGCTCCCTGGCTCCGGCACCTCACTCGTCTTGCCACGTAGCTCCGATGCCGTTCGCCCCTGTACGCTCTCGTGGTGACAACCCCGCCCTCTCCCGCATCCAGCGACGACATCGCAAGGTACCGCCGCAACTACCGCGATGAGGTAGATGGCGTCCATCTCTACGAGCTCCTCGCCGAGGCGGAGGAAGACCCTAACCTCAAAGAACTCTATCGCCGCCTCGCCGAATCCGAAGTCCGCCATCGCGAGCTCTGGGCCCGGAAGCTCACGGAGGCAGGCGTAAAGCTTCCCTCCAGTCGCCCGAGCTTTCGCGTTCGGATGCTCGGATTCCTTGCCCGCCGCTTCGGCAGCGGCTTCGTCAGTCCCATTGTCACCCGCATGGAACAATCGGCCACGGCGATGTACGACGGTCAGCCCGACGCCATCGCCGAGCACCTCCCGGCCGACGAGCGTTCCCATGCCCGCATCTTCCGCCAGATTGGGTCCATCAACCGCGACCGCCGATCATCCGTCGACATCGCGCGCATCGAAGGGCGTCACCGCGGCGCCTCCGGTAACGCTATCCGTGCGGCCGTCCTCGGCGCCAACGATGGCCTCGTCTCCAACCTCAGCCTTATCGCCGGCGTTGCCGGGGCGGACCCGGGCCGTGACGTTGTCGTTCTCGCCGGCATCGCCGGGCTCCTTGCCGGCTCCCTCAGCATGGCCCTGGGCGAGTGGGTCAGCGTCCGCAGCAGCGCCGAGTATTTCCAGAATCAGATCGCCATCGAACGCGATGAGTTGGCCGAGATCCCCGATGAAGAAGAAGAGGAGCTCGTCCTCATCTACCAGGCTCGCGGGATGGAGCTCGAGCAGGCGAGGGCTGCGGCCGCCAACGTCATGAGCGACCCTGAACGCGCGCTCCAGACGCTCGCCCGCGAAGAACTCGGTCTCAGCGAAGACGCCGATGCAAATCCCTGGGTCGCTGCCGGCACATCGTTCGTCATGTTCGCCATCGGCGCCATCCTCCCCGTGGTGCCGTGGTTCATCACGAGCGGAGTCGCCGCGACCGTCGCGAGCGTCATTCTCAGCGCCTTTGGACTCTTCGCCCTCGGCGCCCTCATCACCATCTTCACGGGCAGGGGCACGCTCTTCTCGGGGACCCGCATGTTGGTCCTTGGTCTCATCGCCGCTGCCATCACCTTTGGTATCGGTACCGCAATCGGCGTGGGAACGGGCATCTAGCTGTCTAGATCACAATATCCAGCGTTAACTTGCCGTTGTGCGTCGTGATCGCCACGAGGCGATACGGTTGCCCACCGGCCAGCGCATCGAGCTGCGAATAGAGCGGCCCCGTCAAGAACGCCACCGTCTGCGCCTCCTGGGGCAGACCATCCAGCTCCGCGGTGACTACTGAGAACTCGAGAGCCCCGTCGACCACCTGCGGGTCCAGTTCCAGGTGGCTCTCGTCGCCCACTCCCGGCTCACCGAGGAGAACTGTGATCTGGAGTTGGCCGGAATCAAGAATCGCCACCGTCGTCTCTACAGGCTCGTCGGCCGACACCAGTTGCCGCACGCGGTCCTTGATCAGCTTCGCCAGCGCGCCCTCTTCAACCTCCACCCTGGCGTTGCCGCCGCCTGAATCATCCGGGCCGTCCGTGTCGAATGTTCCCGCGATCGTGAACAGGAGGACGGCGCCGACTACGCCTGACGCCACGCCCAGCAACAGCAGCAGTGCTCCGCGCATTGCAGCAAGATGCCGCCTGGCGACCCAAGCGGCAATCGCCCGGGGTCTTGCTCGAAACGCAACCAGTCCGCCATACTGAAATCTCTGGTGGCTAGAGCGAGGTGGCCCCACCCGTTCTCATCCCGAACACGGAAGTGAAACGCCTCAGCGCTGACGATACTGCTTGGGCAACTGAGTGGGAAAATAGGCCGCCGCCGGTTCTTCTCTCGGAGCGTTCGTCAACCCGCGTATTGTTGACATACCGTCGCAGCTTTATGTGCGACCCGCTCCCGCGACCGGCTTCGCTTTCACACAGCTTCCCCCCACTGCTACAATCCTCCTACGTTCGGCCCATTTGCGCGCCGTCCATTCCAACGAGCCATAGCCGCCCATTCGGAGTCCGTTTTGTCCGCAGACACAGTCGATACGTCATCCTCGCAACCCGCCCCACCTGAGGCCGAAGCCGAAATGGATATGGGCGCCCTCCTCGAATCGGAGGCCGCTCAGCCCTCTCAGCTTCGCCGCGGTGAGATCGTCGAGGGCACCGTCATGGGCGCCTCCGCCGATGGCATGATTGTCGATGTCGGGATCAAGACCGAAGCCGTCATCCCCCAGGGCGAGATGCTCTCCCTCGGCGTCGATGGCGCCAACAAGCTTCAGTCGGGCGACACCGTGAAGGTCATGGTCCTCCAGCCTTCGAGCGCTGAAGGCCATGCTATCGTCTCCCTCGATCGCGCCCGCGGCGAACAGGGCTGGGACGTCCTCGCCGAGCGTTTCGAGTCCGGCGAGATCTTCGATGCCCAGGTCACTGGCCACAATCGCGGTGGCATCCTCGTCAACGTCGAAGGCGTCAACGCCTTCGTGCCCCTTTCCCAGATCGACAGCATCCGCCGGGACGACCCTGATGCCGCCAACGCCCTCGCGAACCTCGCCGGGCGCGACATCCGTCTCAAGGTTCTCGAACTCAACCGCAAGCGAAACCGCGTCATCCTCTCTGAGCGTGCCGCCATGGCCGAATGGCGCAAGGAGCAGAAAGACCGGATCATCGACGAACTCCAGGAAGGCGAGATTCGCGACGGCAAGATTTCGTCCATCACCGACTTCGGCGTATTCGTCGATCTCGGCGGCGCCGACGGTCTTGCTCACATGACCGAACTCACCTGGGAACGCGGCAAGAAGCCCAAGGACCTCTACAACGTCGGCGACACGGTCCAGGCCTACATCCTCAAGGTCGACCGCGAGGCCAAGAAGATCTCCCTCTCGCTCAAGCGCGCCCAGCCCGAGCAGTGGGACGACACCGTTGATCGCTACGTCATCGGCCAGATCCTTATCGGCCGCGTCACGAAGATCATGGCCTTCGGCGCCTTCGTTCGTCTCGAAGGTCCGGTGGAAGGTCTCATCCACATCTCCGAGCTCTCCAACCGCCGCATCCAGACGCCCAAAGACGTCGTCAAAGAGGGCGACGTCGTGCCGGTCAAGCTCGTTCGCATCGAAAAGGACCGCCACCGGCTCGGCCTCAGTCTGCGCCAGGCGCGCAACGATGCCGAGGCCATGGGCTTCGTCTTCGACCACGACGGCCGCGTCATCGACTACCCGGACGACGTCCGCTCCGAATACGAACTGCCGGCGCGCTCTGAGGAGCAGATGGCACGGGCCCAGCAACAGCCGCGCAACGCCTCCGAGGCGATCGAGCAGGCCGTGGCCCGCGACCCGGAGCCTGTCAGCGCCATGGCCCATGCTTTCGCTCAGGCCTTCGAGAACGCCGGCGATACGGCCGTCGAAGAGGACACGACAACGGTCGCGGACGAATCGGCGGTGCCCACCCAGGCCGCCCCCGCCGAGGCCGCACTCGCCGAAGAGGTAGTAGCCGAGACGGTCGAAACCCCGGAAGCTGAAGTAGAAGTCGAGGTAGAAGCCCCCGTCGAGGAGGCTGTCGCCGAAGCGCCCACTGAAACGGAAGATAGCGTTCCTGAGACTGAGAATAAGGTGGATGCCGGGGATACCCCCGTGCCGGCGTCCGAAGAGACTGAAGAGACGGAGCCCGCGCAAGCCGGCGACGAGGGGGACGACAAAGCCGATGACGCGTAGCGGCGCGTTCACCTAACCTGAGGCTGGAGGGCTGGCATGGCGGATCGATTTGATAAATTCACGGAACGCGCGCGGCGCGTCCTTACCCTCGCTCAGGAAGAGGCTCACCGCTTCAACCACAACTACATCGGCACCGAGCACATCCTGCTTGGTCTTGTCCGCGAAGGCGACGGCGTCGCCGCCAAGGTTCTTGCAAATCTCGGTGTCGAACTCAACAAGGTTCGCTCCGCCGTCGAATTCATCATCGGCCGCGGCGATCGCACCGTCCTTGGCGAAATTGGACTCACTCCACGTGCCAAGAAGGTCATCGAGCTCGCTGTCGACGAGGCCCGCCGCCTCAACCACAGCTACATCGGCACCGAACACCTCCTCCTCGGCCTCGTCCGCGAGGGCGAAGGCATCGCAGCCGGTGTCCTCGAAAGCCTCGGCGTCAACCTTGAGCGCGTGCGCGCCGAAACCACCCGCATCCTCAGCCAGTCGGCTCCCCAGGCCGCCGCGGCCGGTGGCGCCCGCCAGGCCTCCCGCACCCCGACCGTCGACCAGCTCGGCATCGATCTCACCGCTGCTGCCCGCGCCGGCCAGCTCGACCCGGTCATCGGCCGCTCCAACGAACTCGAGCGCGTCGTCCAGATCCTCTCGAGGCGCACCAAGAACAATCCCGTCCTCATTGGCGAGCCGGGCGTTGGCAAGACGGCCATCGCCGAACTTCTTGCCCAGCGCATTACCGGTGGCGACGTCCCCGAGACGCTCCAGGGCAAGCGCCTCCTCACGCTCGACATCGGCTCGCTCGTCGCCGGCACCAAGTACCGGGGCGAATTTGAAGAGCGACTGAAGAAGGTTATCGAGGAGATAAAGGCGGCAGGCAACTGCATCCTCTTTGTTGACGAGCTCCATATGCTCGTCGGCGCCGGCGCTGCCGAAGGCGCCGTTGACGCAGCCAACATCCTCAAGCCATCGCTGGCCCGCGGTGAGCTTCAATGCATTGGCGCCACTACCCTCGACGAGTACCGCAAGCACATCGAACGTGATGCCGCGCTCGAGCGCCGCTTCCAGCCCGTCACCGTCGAGCAGCCATCGGTCGAGGAGACCATCGAGATCCTCAAAGGCATCCGCCCTCGCTACGAAGAGCACCACAAGCTCAAGATTGGTGACGATGCTCTCCAGGCGGCCGCCGAGCTCTCCTCGCGCTACGTCATCGACCGCTTCCTTCCCGATAAGGCCATCGATCTCATCGACGAAGCCTCCAGCCGCGTGCGCATCCGCCGCGCTGCGACCCCGCCTTCCCTCAAAGAAGCCATGCGCGGGCTTGAGAGCCTTCGCAAGGAGAAGGACCAGGCCATCAGCTCGCAGCAGTTCGAATATGCTGCCGAGTTGCGCGACCGCGAGGTCAAGCTCCAGGAGAAGATCGACGAGATGGGCGAATGGGGTGACGGCGAGACCGGCATCGCCACGCCTGTCGTCACCGAGGAAGACATCGCCGAAGTCGTGGCCATGTGGACCGGTATCCCCGTTGCCCGCATCGCCAGCGAAGAGAGCGCCCGCCTCCTCAAGATGGAAGAGAACCTCCGCAGCCGCGTCATCGGCCAGGACGAGGCCATCGAGTCGATCGCCCGCGCCGTTCGCCGCGCCCGCGCCGGCCTCAAGGACCCTCGCCGCCCGATCGGCGTCTTCCTCTTCGTCGGCCCCACCGGCTCGGGCAAGACGCACCTCGCGCGCCAACTGGCGGAGTTCATGTTCGATTCCGCGGACAACATGATTAAGCTCGACATGAGCGAATTCAGTGAGAAGCACACCGTTTCTCGCCTCGTCGGTGCCCCTCCCGGCTACGTCGGCTACGACGACGGAGGCCAGCTAACCGACACCGTCCGCCGCAAGTCCTACTGCCTCATCCTTCTCGATGAGATCGAGAAGGCTCACCCCGAGGTGTTCAACATCCTCCTCCAGATCTTCGACGAAGGCCGCCTGGCCGACGCCAAGGGTCGCAAGGTCGACTTCCGGAACACCATCATCATCATGACCTCGAACGTCGCATCCGACCTCATCAAGAAGGATTCGGGTCTCGGGTTCCAGCGCACCGGCGACGAAGCCCAGTCGATCGAAGACAAGTACCAGCGCATGAAGGACAAGGTGCTCACGGAGCTGAAAGTCGTCTTCCGGCCCGAGTTCCTCAATCGAATCGACAGCACGGTCGTCTTCCGCCCGCTCAGCGAGGAAAGCATCCGCAAGGTTGTCGACCTCGAGCTGTTGGGTGTCACCAAGCAACTCGTTGCCAAGGGAATCACGATCGAGGTGACCGACGCCGCGAAGGATTGGCTCGGCAAGAAGGGCTACGACCAGGCCTTTGGCGCCCGGCCACTCAAGCGACTTATCTCCGACAGCATCGAGGACGTCCTCAGCGAGATGCTTCTCGGTGGCAAGTTCCAGGCAGGCGATACAGTCCGCGTGGACATTGGCCCCGACGACAACCTCAGCATCGAGAACGCCCGGGAAGCAGCGCCGGTCGCCTGATCATCACGATCATCGGCCGGCTCTCCTGCTCCACGTTTGACGACGCATGCTCGTTTGCGCTACCTTTGTATTCGGCAAGGTGTCCCCACCGTACCCCGTCGCGCTCAATTGAATAGTATTTTCACGTCTCATCGAATCGCCCACCCACAGTCCTGAAGGAGTCGCCGCAGGATGACTGCAACGCGTGATCTCGTTCAGGGGTCTTTTGGTGCCCCTGGCAAAATCCGGTCCTATGGACGCATTCCCAGCGTCCTCGAAATCCCGAACCTCATTCAAATCCAGCTCGATTCCTTTGACTGGTTCATTCGCGTAGGCCTGCGCGAACTCCTCGACGAAATCTCTCCGATCCAGGACTTCACCGGCTCGAAGATGGACCTCATCTTCGGCGATTACGAACTTCGCCCCCCCAAGTACACAGAAGAAGAGTGTCGCGAGCGCGACCTCACCTACTCCAAGCCCCTCTTCGTCGACGTTGAGCTTCGCATCAAGGAGTCCGGCGAGATCAAGGAACAGCGGCTCTTCTTTGGCGACTTCCCGATCATGAGCGAGCGTGGCACGTTTATCGTCAACGGCGCCGAGCGCGTCGTTATCAGCCAGCTCGTCCGCTCCCCCGGCGTCTACTACACGATTGACAACGACGCCCAGACAGGCCGACGCCTCACCTCCGCCAAGCTCATCCCCAGTCGGGGCGCCTGGCTCGAATTCGAGACCTCGAACCGCAACATCCTTTCCGTGAAGGTCGACCGCAAGCGCAAGATTCCGATCTCCACGCTTGTCCGGGCAATCGACGTCCCCGGCCAGCTTCCCGGCGACCGCGACAACCCCGAGTTCGCGAAGTACTGGGCCGCTTACGATGCTCTGGCCGAATCGCCCAATGACCCCGACCTCGAAAAGGCTCGCGATGCCGCCGATCGTGCCCTCGAGGAAACACTCGGAACGGATGAGCGCGTCCTCGCCATGTTCGCCGACGTCGATACCAGCGACGTGGCGGAATTCATGCCGACGACTATCAGCCGGGAGCCCAGCAAGAACAAGCACGAGGCGCTCCTCGAGTTCTACCGGCGCATCCGCCCCGGTGACCCGCCCACCCTCGAAAACGCCCGCAACCTCGTCAAGTCGCTCTTCTTCAACGCTCGCCGCTACGACCTCGGTCGTGTCGGTCGCTACAAGCTCGATCGCCGCCTCCGCCTCGAGGAGACAAAGCAGCGCTGGCTTCGCCCCAGCGATCTCCTCGCGATCATGAAAGAGCTCATCACCATCAACAATGGCCGCGGCTTCGGTGACGACATCGACCACCTCGGCAATCGCCGTGTGCGCGCCGTTGGCGAACTCATCCAGCAGCAGTTCCGCGTCGGCCTCCTCCGCATGGAACGCGTCGTCCGCGAGCGCATGACCATCACCGATCCCGAAGAGGCTACGCCGAGCGCGCTCATCAACATTCGGCCGGTTGTCGCCGCCATGAAAGAGTTCTTCGGCGGAAGCCAGCTCTCCCAGTTCATGGACCAGACCAACCCGCTCACGGAACTCACGCACAAGCGGCGTCTCAGCGCCATGGGTCCTGGTGGTCTCTCCCGCGACCGCGCCGGGTTCGATGTCCGCGACGTGCACCACAGCCACTACGGCCGCATCTGCCCCATCGAGACTCCCGAAGGTCCGAACATCGGCCTCATCGGCTCGCTCGCCAACTACGGCCGCCTCAATGACTTCGGTTTCATCGAGACGCCGTACCTTCGTGTCATCAGCACCCTGACCGCTGACGACCCGCTACTCGTCGGCCAGATCCTCCGCGAGGACCTCACGGACGATGCCGGCAAGGTCGTCGCCAGGGCTGGCGCGGAGATCACGAAGGAGATCGCCGACCAGGCGAAGAAGATTGGCCAGAGCGTGGCCATCAAACCTCGCACCACTGACCAGGTCGTCTATCTCACCGCCGATGAAGAGGATCGCTTCGCCGTTGGCCAGGCCAACACCGTCGTCGATTCCGACGGCTTCCTCGTCGACCCTCGGATTGAGTGCCGCGTCCGCGATGGCTTCATCTATCGCGCGCCCCAGGATGTCGACTTCCTCGACATCTCCCCGAAGCAGATGGTCTCTGTCGCCACGTCGCTCATCCCCTTCCTCGAGCACGACGACGCAAACCGCGCGCTGATGGGATCCAACATGCAGCGCCAGGCGGTGCCTCTCCTCAAGCCGGAAGTGCCTCTCGTGGGCACCGGCATGGAGGGCCGCGTCGCCGTCGATAGCGGTCACGTCATCGTTGCCGAAGGCGATGGCGAAATCGTCGAGTCTAGCGGCACCAGCATCCGCGTTCGCTACGACGACGCGAGCCTCGGCGAGAAGGCCTATGGCCTTACCAAGTTCACCCGGTCCAACCAGGGCACCTGCCTCAACCAGCGCGCCATCGTCCTTCGCGGCCAGCGAGTCCAGAAGGGTCAGCCCCTGGTCGATGGTTCGAGCACCGAAGATGGCGAACTGGCCCTCGGCCAGAACGTCCTTTGTGCCTTCATGAGCTGGGAAGGATACAACTTCGAAGACGCGATCATCGTGTCCCAGAACATGATCCGCGAAGACAAGTTCACTTCCATCCACATTGAGAAGTACGAAGTCGAAGCCCGCGACACAAAGCTCGGCGCCGAAGAAATCACTCGCGACATTCCCAATGTTGGCGAAGAGAGCCTGAGCGACCTCGACGACGAGGGCATCATTCGAATCGGCGCCGAAGTTCGTGAAGGCGACATCCTCGTCGGCAAGATCACGCCCAAAGGCGAGACTGAGCTGACCGCTGAGGAGAAGCTCCTTCGCGCCATCTTTGGCGAAAAGGCCCGTGAGGTGAAAGACACGAGCCTCCGTGTCCCCCATGGCCAGAGCGGCAAGGTCATCGACGTCAAGGTCTTTGATCGTGAAGACCACGAGGCCATGGCGGCCGGCGTTAACAAGCTCGTCCGCGTTGGCATCGCCCAGCGCCGTAAGATCTCCGAGGGCGACAAGATGGCCGGCCGTCACGGCAACAAGGGTGTCATCTCGCGCGTGCTTCCAACCGAGGACATGCCGTACCTCGCCGACGGCACCCCCGTTGACATCATCCTCAACCCCATCGGCGTCCCCAGCCGCATGAACATCGGCCAGGTATTGGAGACCCACCTTGGATGGGCCGCCAGCATCCTCGACTTCCGCGCTCGTACGCCTGTCTTTGATGGCGCCGACGAGACCAGCATCGACGACGCCCTTGCCCTCGCCTGGATGGCGCTCGAATCTGGCGCCGCGTACTTCGTTGACCCACGTGACCGTGGCGTCGACATCGACATCGCCCGCGATTGGCTCGCCGAAAAGGGCTACGACCCGGCCGCTATCTTCGATACCCCGGAACCCGGAGCCGCGAAGAAGGCCTGTCTCGAAATCTGGCTCGACGACGCCGGCGTCAAGCGCAAAAAGAATGCAGAACTCGAAGAGCTCGAGATCCTGGCCCAGAAGGTCTACACCGAAACCGGCGTGGCTCCTCCCGTCTACGGAAAGATGAACCTGATCGACGGCCGGACCGGCGACACATTCGATCAGCCGATCACCGTCGGCTACATCTACATGCTCAAGCTCAACCACCTCGTCGAGGACAAGATCCACGCGCGTTCCACCGGCCCCTACTCCCTCATCACCCAGCAGCCGCTCGGTGGTAAGGCCCAGTTCGGTGGCCAGCGCTTCGGTGAGATGGAAGTGTGGGCACTCGAGGCCTATGGCGCCGCCCATGTCCTCCAGGAGCTGCTCACCGTGAAGTCCGACGATGTCGTCGGGCGTGTCAAAACATACGAGGCCATCGTCAAGGGCGAGGACGTGCTCGAACCGGGCGTCCCCGAATCCTTCAAGGTCCTCGTCAAGGAGCTCCAGAGTCTCGGCCTGTCCGTCGAGGTGTCCAACGATAGCGGCAGCATCTCGTTTGCCGAGGACCCCGAGTCCAGCATGCCTGAGCTTGGCATCAACCTGTCCGGTTTCGAAGCGGAGGATTTCTTTAATGCTCGAAGTTAACGACTTCAACCAGGTCCGCATCGCCCTCGCCAGCAGCCAGCAGGTCCGCTCCTGGTCCTATGGCGAAGTCACCAAGCCGGAGACGATTAACTACCGCACGCTCAAGCCGGAAAAGGACGGACTCTTCTGCGAGAAGATCTTCGGCCCCATGAAGGACTTCGAGTGCTATTGCGGCAAGTACAAGCGCGTTCGCTACAAGGGCATCATCTGTGACAAGTGCGGCGTCGAAGTGGCCCGCGCCAAGGTCCGCCGCGAACGCATGGGCCACATCGAGCTCGCCAGCCCGGTCACCCATATCTGGTTCGTCAAGGGCACCCCGAGCAAGCTCGGCCTGCTCCTCGACATGTCCCCTCGTAACCTCGAGCGCGTCCTCTACTTCGCCCAGTACATGATCACCGAAGTCGACGATGAGGCTCGCGAGATCGCCCTCGCCCAGCTCCGCGAGGAGATGGGTACGGCGACTGATGACCGCCTCGCCGACATTACTCCCCGCCGCGAAGAGCTCGAGCGCCGGCTCGAAGACGCCGAGAAGGAACTCCAGGGCAAGGTCGACGAGAAGATCGTTGCCATCAACGCTGAGTTCGAGAAGGAACGCGACAGGCTCCAGAAGGAGCTCGACGCCGCCAGCGCCCTTGCCGAGGCCCACGCCAACGAAAAGCTCGAGGACGGCCTCACCCTCTTCGACATCGAGATCGTGAAGCCCGGGGGCAAGGTCACGAAGACGGCCATCGCCAAGGTCACCCGCGAAGGCAACAAGAAGATCACCGCCCTCGAAAAGGAAACCCAGAAGCGCCGTGACGCCGAATCGGCCGTGGTCGACTCTGCGATGGATGACGCCAAGGCCGGCCTCGCCGATGAGCTTCATCCTCTTCAGGAGAAGGAGCGCGAGATTCGTGGCGAGATCGAGGAACAGTACGCCGAACGTATTCAGGACCTCGAAGACCTCGCCGATCCTCTCCGCGACGACCGCGTCGTCCTCCTTACCGAAAGCCGCTACCGCGAACTCAGTGATCACTTCGGGCACGTCTTCAAGGCTGCTATGGGCGCCGAGGCCGTCCTTGACGTCCTCAAGCGCGTCGACCTTGAGAAGCTGCGCGCCAAGCTGAAGGGCGAAATCCTCACTGCTTCTGGCCAGCGCCGGAAGAAGGCCACGAAGCGGCTCAACGTTGTTGAAGCGCTCCGCGAATCAGGCAACAAGCCCGAGTGGATGGTCTTCGAGGTCCTCCCCGTCCTCCCGCCCGAACTGCGCCCCATGGTTCAGCTCGACGGCGGACGCTTCGCCACCAGCGACCTCAACGACCTCTACCGCCGCGTCATCAACCGCAACAACCGCCTCAAGCGGCTCCTCGACCTCGGCGCCCCCGAAATCATCATTCGCAACGAGAAGCGCATGCTTCAGGAGGCCGTCGATAGCCTTATCGACAATGGCCGCCGGGGGCGTGCCGTCAGTGGCAGTGGCAACCACAAGCTCAAGAGCCTCAGCGACATGCTCAAGGGCAAGCAGGGCCGCTTCCGCCAGAACCTCCTCGGCAAGCGCGTCGACTACTCCGGCCGTTCCGTCATCGTCGTCGGCCCCGAATTGAAGCTCAACCAGTGCGGCCTTCCCAAGAAGATGGCCCTCGAGCTCTTCAAGCCGTTCGTCATGCACTCGCTCGTCGCAAAGGGCCTCGCGCACAACATCAAGAGCGCCAAGCGCATCGTCGAGCGGGCCCGCCCTGAGGTTTGGGACGTGCTGGACGAGGTCATCAAGGACCGCCCGGTCCTCCTCAACCGCGCCCCCACGCTCCACCGCCTCGGCATCCAGGCCTTCGAGCCGATCCTCATCGAGGGTTCGGCCATCCAGCTTCACCCGCTCGTCTGTTCGGCCTTCAACGCCGACTTCGATGGTGACCAGATGGCCGTCCACGTGCCCCTCAGCCGTGAGGCCGTCGCCGAAGCACGCCAGATCATGTTGTCGACCAACAACCTCCTCTCGCCCGCCAGCGGCGACCCGGTGGTTGCTCCGTCCCTCGATATGGTTCTCGGCTGCTACTACATGACGGACATCGAGGAGTCCGCTGCCGGCGCCTACAAGCCGGTTGCCGACGGAAACGTTGAGAAGGGCGTCTACGGCTCCTTCGAAAGCGCTCGTTACGCGTTTGACCTGGGCCAACTCGACCTTCGCGCTCGCATCAAGGTGCGTACCAGCCGCTCAGTTCAGCAGAACGGCGAAGTGGCCAACCTGGAAGGCGAGCCGGTCTTCATCGAGACCAGCGTGGGCCGGATCATCTTCAACGAGATCCTCCCGGACAGCCTTCCGTTCCAGAACGACAACATGGACCGTCCCAACCTTCGGAAGGTCGTGTCTCTCTGCTACCGCGACCTTGGCCAGGCCGCGACGGCTGAGATTGTCGACGCCATCAAGTCCACCGGCTTCCACTACGCCACCCGTTCCGGCGTCACCATCGCCATCCACGAAATCCAGGTCCCGAAGAACAAGGGTGAACTCCTCAAGGCCGCCGACATCCGTGTCGACGAGCTGCTCGAACAGTTCCAGATGGGCCTGATCACCGAGGACGAGCGCTACCAGGGCACCGTCGACATCTGGCAGGACACCACCCGCCAGGTGGAGGAGAGTATCCGCGAGCGTCTGCCCGACTATGGTTCGCTCTTCTACATGGCCAGTTCGGGGACCAAAGGTAACATCACCCAGATTCGCCAGATGGCCGGTATGCGCGGTCTCATGGCGGACCCGAACGGCAAGGTCATCGAGCTTCCTATTCGCGGCTCCTTCCGCGAAGGGCTCACCGTCCTTGAGTACTTCATCTCCACCCACGGCGCCCGTAAGGGGCTCGCCGACACCGCTCTCCGTACGGCCGACTCCGGCTACCTCACGCGGCGCCTCATCGACGTCGCCCAGGATGTCATCATCCTCGAAGAGGACTGCGGAACCACCGCGGGCCTCTGGATGGACCGTGATGTTGGCGCAAACTCGCTTGAGAGTCTTCAGGAACGCATCGTCGGTCGCTTCGCCGCCACTCCCGTGGTCGATGAAGCGAGTGGCGAAGTCATTGTCGACCGCAACGAAGAGATCACCGAGACGGCTGCCCGCCGCATCGACGACCTCGAAATCGAACGCATCCTCGTCCGCACCCCGATGTCCTGCGAGTCAGAACGCGGTATCTGCCAGCGCTGCTATGGCCGTGACCTTGGCCGCGGAAAGACAGCCGCCCTTCGCACCGCGGTCGGCATCGTTGCCGCCCAGTCCATCGGCGAACCGGGTACGCAGCTCACCATGCGCACATTCCACACCGGCGGTGTCGCAAGCGCCGCCGACATCACCAGCGGTCTTCCTCGCGTCGAGGAGCTTTTCGAAGCGCGCGCTCCCAAGGGCGAAGCGATCATCAGCGAAATCGACGGCACCGTGGAAGTCTCCCTCGAAGGCGAGCAGCGCGTGGTCCGCGTGACCAACGTCGACTCCCTGGTCGAGGAATACGAAATCCCGGCCCGTAGCGACCTCAAGGTCGAGGACGGCCAGCACGTGACGTCGGGCGAAGTCCTCGTCGAGCCGAAGGCGACCAAACCGAAGGAGGGCGAAGAGGCCGCAGTCGCGCGCCCCATCGTCTCCCGCATCTCGGGCGTGGTCCGGGTCGACAAGAAGAAGCTGCAGGTCATCTACGAAGAGCGCGAAGAGCGCGAGTACGCCATCCCGGCGGCCTCACGCCTCCTCGTCGAGTCCGGGGACTACGTGAACGCCGGTGACCAGGTCACGGAAGGCGCCCGCAATCCCCAGCACATCCTCTCTATCCAGGGCCGCGATGCCGTACGCAAGTACATGGTCGAAGAGGTCCAGAAGGTCTACAAGTCCCAGGGCGTCAATATCAACGACAAGCACATCGAGGTCATCACTCGCCAGATGCTTCGTCGCGTGAAGGTTGATCATCCCGGCGACACCGGCCTTCTTCCTGGCGACCTCGTCGACCGCCACGAGTTCGAGTCGATCACCAACCGGGTGGTCGCCGAAGGTGGCGAGCCGGCAACGGCTCAGCCCGTGCTCCTTGGTGTCACGAAGGCGTCCCTCAACACTGATTCCTGGCTCGCCGCCGCCTCCTTCCAGGAGACGACTCGCGTTCTCACTAACGCCGCCGTCGAAGGCAAGATTGACCGGCTCCGCGGGCTCAAGGAAAACGTCATCATCGGCAAGCTCATCCCCGCTCGCGCCGAGGTCGACATCCCTCGCCGCGAACACTCGGCAGAACTCGACCTCCCCGAATCCCTCATGCTCGAAGAGGAAGAGGAACTCTCTCGATTCCTCGCCGAGCGGGCGGCGGGCGAAGACGGAGACGGGGATGTCATCGAAGTCGACGCAGACGGCGATTTCACCATCCCGGCAGGCCGCGACTAGCGGTTCCGCTTGCGGCACCAACAAGAAGGGGCTCCCATCTCGGGAGCCCCTTCTTTGTTTCAGATTCAACGGTACTTCGTAGAGATTCTCTCGCGCGTCCTTGCACCAGCAGCGTCTCGCGGACACCCGGCACCAGGAAGTAGAGTGCTTCCTTCGAGTTCTGCAGGATGTTTGTGAACGTGTCTGCCCGCCGGTTCCCCGGGCGGTCCGGGGTGGCCAGTGCCGGTTCGTCCAGTACGCGTACGAAACCAGCCGGGCGCCTTTCGGCGAGACATCCTGGTTCCCGTGCCTGTCCGACGTTCCGATGAGCATGAACGGAGACCGTCCGATGAACCCGGCGAAGTGCTCGTCGATCCGGGCGATCGCTTTCGCTACTGCCCCGCCGCTCGGTTTGCCCACTTCCTTGAATCTCGCCGTTGCGGTTGTCCTGCCGCTCTCCTCGTGGCCTGCCGCTCCGCAGCCCCGTCTAGTCCTCCCGGGAAACCAGCAGCACCACCGCCTGCGCCTCCATCGCCTCGCCCCGCCCAATGGCGTCAAGACCCTCTCGCGTCTTTGCCTTCACTCCCACGGCCCCAACCTCAATCCCAAGGACCTCGGCAATCCGTGCGCGGATGTGCTCGACGTAGGGCGCCAGCTTCGGCCGCTCCGCGATCACCGTCGTGTCGACGTTGCCAACTGACCATCCGGCATCTTCTGCCAGCCGCAGCGCCGTCCGCACGAAATCAGCGGAATCCGCGTGTGCATACCGCGGGTCAGACGACGGGAAGTACTTCCCGATGTCGCCCAGCGCTGCCGCTCCCAGGATGGCGTCGGTAATGGCATGCAGCAGGACGTCTGCATCGCTGTGCCCGGCCAACCCCGGGCCTTCCTCGATGATGACGCCGCCCAGCACAAGCGTGCGCCCGTCGTCGATCTTGTGGATGTCCGTCCCCTGACCGATCCGCATCATTCGCTGCGCCCCTTTGTCCTTAGCCACCATTCCGCGATCCCAATATCCTCCGGTCGTGTGATCTTCATGTTGCTGGCCTCGCCCAATGCGACGTCACACTCAAGGCCCAGGCGCGCCAGCATCGCGGCGTCATCCGTTTCGTCGCCGTCGCCGGCCGCGGCCGCGTCCAGCCATGCCTGCCGCAACACCACCTGGGGAGTCTGCGCTGCCCAGAGTCCTGAGCGCTCGGGGTGCCCGATGATCGTGCTGTCGCGTACCTCCTTGATCGTGTCTGTCACGGGAATCGCCGCAATCGCCCCCGGCTTTCCTTCTGCCGCCGCGACGACTCGTTCAACGAGCTCCACCGTCGCCAGCGGCCTTGCCCCGTCCTGGATGGCGACGTAGCGCGTCGTGCACCGGCGCAACCCGGCCTCCACACTGTCCCGGCGCCGGTCTCCCCCCTCCACCATCTCCGTCCGGTCTTCCGGCGCATACCGCCGCACGGTTCCCCACATCTCACCGTCCGCTGCATCCCGGACGACCACCACGATCTTCGCCACCGAGGGGCAGGCTCCAAGGACCGATAGTGACCAGCCGAGGACCGGCTTGCCCCCCAGGGGCGCCAGGAGTTTGTCCGTCGTCCCGAAACGTGTGGAACTCCCGGCTGCGACGATCACCGCATCAACCTGCACCCGCGGAGCGTAGCAAAGGTGCCCACAAACCGCCCGGGTTCAACCACCGGCTCCCGTCGTCTACCATGGGAAGTTGCTATGCCTCAGCCCACAAGTACCGACCCCCTCGTCGATATCGAGCAGATCCTCCTCAACGTCTCCAAGCCCGGCCGCTACACCGGCGGCGAGTGGAATAGCGTTACCCGGGATTGGGCTTCCTGCGATGTCCGCATCGCCCTTGCCTACCCCGACTCCTACGACATCGGTATGTCGAACATGGGCCTCGGCATCCTCTACGACATCCTCAACAAGCTCGACGGCGTTCTCTGCGAACGCGTCTTCGCCCCGTGGGACGACATGGAACGCGAGATGGTTGCTGCCGGAACGCCGCTCTGGAGCCTCGAGACCCGCCATCGCGTCCGCGACTTCGACGTCCTCGGCTTCACGCTCCAGTACGAGATGACCTACACCAACATCCTGAACATGCTCCACCTCGCCGGCGTCCCTATCCGTTCCGACGAGCGCGGCGTCGAGGACCCGGTCGTCATTGCCGGCGGGAGCGGCGCCTTCAATCCCGAGCCGCTGGCGCCCTTCATCGATGCTTTCATCCTTGGCGAAGGCGAAGATGCCGTCGCCGAAATCGCCGGGCTCGTCCGCACCTGGAAGCGCGAAGGCACCCCCCGTCGTGAACGCCTTCGCTCCCTCGCCGCCATGCCCGGCACCTACGTGCCCGCGTTCTACCAGGTCCACTTCGACGATGCCGGCCACTTCCGCGCTCTCGAACCCACCGAACCGGGCATTCCGCCCGTCGTGGGGCGCCGCATCGTTGAGAAGCTGCCGCCCGCTCTCGTCAATCCGATCGTCCCCTACCTCCAGACGGTCCACGACCGCGCCGCCGTCGAAATCCAGCGAGGCTGCACCCAGGGTTGCCGTTTCTGCCAGGCCGGGATGATCTACCGGCCCACCCGCGAACGCACGCCCGCCGAGGTCGTCGAGACCACGCGCCAGCTCCTCCGGAACACCGGCTACGACGAGCTCTCACTCCTCTCGCTCAGCACCACCGATCACAGCGAAATCGTGCCCATGGTCGAGGCCCTGACCGCCGAGTTCCCGGCCCTCAAGATCAGCATTCCCAGCACTCGCGTCGACAGCTTCTCCGTCGATGTTGCCGAGGTCGTCGCCAAGGGAAAGAAGCACACCCTCACCCTCGCTCCCGAGGCCGGCACCCAGCGCCTCCGCAACGCAGTCAACAAGCTCGTCAGCGACGACGACCTCCTTGGCGCCGCCGAGAATGCCTTCCAGCGCGGCTGGACCGGGATCAAGATGTATTTCATGGTCGGACTCCCCACCGAGACCGATGAGGACGTCCAGGGCATCGTCGACCTCGGCCGCCAGGTGAAGCAGATTGGCAAGCGCCACGTCGGCGGCCGCGCCCGTGTCCGCGTCAGCACCAGTAACCACGTTCCCAAGGCCCACACGCCATTCCAGTGGGCCCGCCAGGAATCTGCCGAAGAACTCACGCCGAAGCACTATCTGCTCAAAGACGGCTGCCGCAAGGCGGGCGTTGAATTCAGCTGGAACGACCCCGAGGATTCCTTCCTCGAAGCGGTCCTCAGCCGAGGTGACCGCCGTGTCGCCGAAGCCGTCTATCGCGCCTGGCAACTCGGCGCCCGCTTCGACGCCTGGGGCGAACACTTCGACGCCTCCCGCTGGAAGCAGGCGTTCGCCGAACTCGGCATCGATCCCGCCTGGTACGCCCATCGCGAATGGGACACCCGTGAGCCCCTCCCGTGGGACCACATCGATAGTGGTGTCACCAAGTCATACCTCCGCGGCCAGTGGAAGGACGTCTTCAACGGCCACACCGTCGCCGATTGTCACCACGGCTCCTGCAACGTCTGCGGCATGCAGAAGTTCGATGCCCTCGGCGAATCCGACGGCGTCAGCGACTGCGTCGTTAAGCTCGACAACCTCGTCGCCCTCCGCCGCAACGCGAAACGCTACGAGAGCGAGGGCATCGAACTGGTCTAGGCGCGCCCTTATTCCCCATCGACGCGCAATCGAAGGCCTGCCGCGATTGCTTGCAGCGCCTCCGGGCTGTCGAACTGCTCGTATGCCTCGCCAAGCTCAAAGATCCCGATCGAAGCGTTCAACGTCACCACGTATCCATCCTCGACTGTCGATCACCGCCATGAACTCATCATGCGCGCGCTCTGGGCACGGCTGCGATGGGAATGCGGTCGCAGTTGGCGGCGTCAGTCCGGGAGTGGTAACAACCACGCCGCCTATCTCGGGCCGGTCATAGTTGTATCCGGCGATGATGCTCCCCTGGAAGTCGCCGGCACTGAACGCATCGACGTCGCGGCACGCCTCCCCAAACGGCCACCTCCCCGAGTCGTTGTCCGACTCCTGCAACGCCGCCTCGAAGTTCTCCCAGCCCTCCGCCTCCCAGAGCTCGAGTTCCAACGCTCCGTCGCTGTCGGCTGCCCTGTAATACAGCGTCAGGAGCGACGGCCGTTGCGGGTGATATCGCTGCTCCACCGTGTCCAGCACGAGCGTTCCCACCACGTCACCGCCGTCGAAGTCGCGACCGAGCCAGTACACAGGGCCATCTCCCTCGGGGTGGTCGAGCAACTCCAGTTCTGATTCGTCATCGGTCCGGTACCCCGCAGCCCGCGGGTCGAGCAGCTCTTCGTCAAAGTCGGCGCGCTTCACCAGATCGGTCTGGTAGGCGAGGTCGTAAGTTGTCTCTTCCGCGCCATCTCTCAGGCCCCTTACCCGGACTCCGAGGGGGAAATAGGTTGAGCTGTCCACGAAGAACGTGTACTCCGTCCTCAAGAGCACCGTCCCGCCTGCCGCCCCCGCAGTCCCTGTGTCGGCCGTGGGCGAGGGCGTGGATGACTGTCCGTCGGTCGGCACAATCGTCTGTTCCCGCGCATAGGCGATTCCGACCGCCGCCAGTCCGTGCCAGTCACCGCTCACGACAGTCGGCGGCTCGCTCAGCTGGAAGTCGGCCTGCTCGCTCGCTAATCCACACGTCAGCACCTCCGCAATCAACGGCTGGTTGTCCAGGCAGCCGCGCCATGCTTCATCAGACCGACGTGGCACTTCATCGTCCGGTCCCTGCCGGTATCGAACCTCTCCATCGAACCAGTACTCCTCGAAGCCTGCGCTGTCAGTTGTGGCGTCAGGACCGGTCTCGTAATGCAGCCGGCCCTGGAGACTTTCAAAGTCGAACCAGCCTTCCCAGCTGGCAAAGTGCAATTCGTGCCCGTCGTCTCCGGCCGTGGTCAGATCCGCCGTGAGGTGGAGCACCGCGCCAGTCTGGGCGACCGCGTCGACCATTCGGTCCACGAGCTCCTGGCGCGTACCTGGTGGTTCCTGGGTATCGAGTGTAGGTACGGTGCCAATCGTCTCCGGCTCGTCCTCGCACGCCGCCAGTAGCACCCCAACACCAACAACCAGTCCCAATGCCAACTGCCGCATGTCCGAGAGGCTACTGGTTCAGGGTTCGCCTGGCACCCCATTCTCCCATTCGCCCGTAACCCTCTACCCTCGATCCATGCTCAAGCGATTCTTCGATGTCACGGTCGTCTTGCTTACCGCGCCGCTTGTCCTCCCTGTTGTCGCCCTCACCGCCATTGCCCTCGCCGTCGAGTTGCGCGGCAACCCGTTCTTCCTCCAGACCCGCATCGGCCGCGACGGCGAACCATTCACCATGTACAAGCTCCGGACCATGCGCCACGCCGCCCCCGGCGAGACTCCCAACTACCTCGTCGACGACTGGTCCACCTACATCTTCAGCCCGCCCGGCGTCGTCGACCCTCGCGTCACGCGAGTTGGCGCCTTCGCGCGGTCCAGGTCGCTCGATGAACTTCCGAACTTCCTCAACGTCTTCAAGGGCGATATGTCGCTTGTTGGCCCCCGCCCGGAGATCCCACAACTGGTTGACCAGTATCCAGAGGAATACCTCAATCGACATAAGGTTGCACCCGGAATCACCGGGCTGGCACAGGTCCACGGCCGAGCGGATTTGACCTACGCCGAAATCGCTTCCTACGATTTGCAATACGTGCAAACGCACTCATTCATGGGTGACCTTCGGCTACTCGGGCTCACTGCTCGCCTCGCCATCACAGGCGAAGGAGCTCGCTGAATGGTCGCCATCTCCCGCTCCATCCGTCGCGTTTTCGCAGGCGACCCCCTCTACACCGTTGGCTCCATGGCCCTCGATGTCATCGTCTTGGCCGTTGCCTACGCTTGCGCCCTCCTCCTTCGCTTCGACGGTGATGTTCCCCAGCGCAGCATCGAATTCACCATTCGCGTCTTCCCGCTGATCGCCGCGCTCTTCGTCACCGCCAACGTGATATTCGGCGTCTATCGGACCGTCTGGAGCTATGGCTCCATCGGCGATGTCCTGAACCTCTTCCGGCCCATCCTCTTGGTCACCGTCGGGCTCTTCTTTGCCAGCGTCTGGCTGCCCGAACGCCACCTTCCCCTCTCCGTCATCCTCATGGCCGGGGCCCTCGCCTTCCCCGGCATGACCATGCTCAAGATGCGCACCCGCCTCCTTGCCCGCGTCCCCTGGGCCACCGTCGCCAGCCAGCGCCTCCTCATCATCGGCGCGGGCCAGACCGGCCAGCTCCTCGCCCGCGAACTCCAGGCCAACCCCCACTTCAACTACCAGCCCATCGGATTCGTCGACAACGACCCCCGCCGCCTGCACGCCCGCATCCATGGCCTTCGCGTCCTCGGCACCGACGACGACCTCGCCCGCGTCATCGACGAACGTGACGCCGAAGTCGTGGCTATCGCCATTCCCCGGGCCACCGGCACCGCCATTCGCAAAATCGTCGCGATCTGCCAGGACCTCAATATCCCCGTTCGTATGGTCCCCGGTGTCGACAACTGGGCCCTCGGCCGCCAGGGTCCCAACACCCTCCGCGACATCACACCCGATGACCTTCTCGGCCGCGAACCGGTAGAAATCGACTACGCCTCCTGCGCCAGTTCAGTCACCGACAAGGTCGTGCTCGTCACCGGCGCCGCCGGCTCCATCGGCTCCGAGCTAAGCCGCCAGGTCCTCAACTTCGGTCCGCGCGAACTCCACCTGCTCGACAACAACGAGTCTGGCGTCCACGACCTCCAGCTCGAGCTCTCCCGGGAGGCTGGCCAGTCGGTCGTCCGCAGCTGGATCGCCAATATCGCCGACGAGCCTCGCATCGACAACATCGTCCGCACCATCCGCCCCGACGTCATCTACCATGCCGCCGCCCTCAAGCACGTCCCCCTCATGGAGGACCACCCCGAGGAAGCCTTCCGTGTCAACGTCCTCGGTACCCTGAACCTCGCGAATGCGGCCCGGCGGTACGAGGCGTCTTCCTTCATCCTCGTCTCCACCGACAAGGCCGTTCGGCCCACCAGCACCATGGGCGCCAGCAAGCGTGTTGCTGAACTCCTCATGCTCGCCTTTGCTGCCACCAGCGAACGCACGGAGTTCGTTGCCGTTCGCTTCGGCAATGTCATGGGTTCGCGCGGCTCCGTCCTTCCCATCTTCATGCGCCAGATCGAAAACGGCGGCCCGGTTACCGTCATGGACCCGCGCATGATGCGCTACTTCATTTCCATCCCCGAGGCCGTCAGCCTCGTCATCCAGGCCGGCTCCTTTGGCGGGTCGAATAGCATCTACATGCTCGACATGGGCGAAGAGGTCAACATCCTCGAACTCGCCAACCGCATCATCCGCCTTCGCGGCCTGCGCCCCGGTCGCGACATCGATGTGGTCTTCACCGGTCCGCGCCCTGGCGAGAAGCTTCGCGAGGAGCTGGTCGCCGACTACGAATCGATGGTGGCGACAGCCCATCCCAAGGTCCGCCGTCTCACCTCCGGCATCACCGTCGACCCGGCCGAGATATTCCGCCTCGTCGACGAACTGCGCGCCTCCATGTGGTCCGACGCTCCGGAGCTCCAGCGCCGCCTCCACCTCGTCGCCCAGCTCTACTCACGGGCCGCCGACGAAGCCGACGTGCCTGCCGAGCCGAAAGCCGCCACCGAATCGTGACCACCACGGTCCACCCCACGGCCGAGGTGAGCCCCGGCGCCACCGTCGCCGATGGCTGCCGCATCTGGCACCAGGCGCAGGTCCGCGAAGGCGCCAGCCTTGGGCCCGGCTGCATCATTGGCAAGGGCGTCTACATCGATAGCGACGTCTCCCTCGGCGCCAACTGCAAGGTCCAGAACTACTCCTGCCTCTACCACGGAGTCACCCTCGAGGATGGCGTCTTTATCGGACCCCACGTCGTCTTCACCAACGACCGCCTCCCCCGTGCCATCAACCCCGATGGCTCCCTTAAGTCGGACGATGACTGGACTGTTGGGAAGTCCCACGTTGCCATGGGTGCCGCCGTCGGCTCCCGTTCGGTCATCCTTCCCGGCATCAACATCGGTCGCTGGGCTCTCATCGGCGCCGGGTCCGTCGTCACCCGCGATGTGCCCGACCATGCCCTCGTCGCCGGGAATCCGGCGAAGCAGCTTGGCTGGGTCTGCGCCTGTGCCGAAAAGCTCGATGCCTCGTTCGCCTGCTCCGCCTGCGGGCGCTCCTACCAGCAGTCCGCCTCCGGTCTCGTCCAGGTTCCCGCCGGTGCCACTCATGGCCGCTGATCGCGAGTTCATCCCCATCGCTCGCCCGCTCATCGGCGACGAAGAAAAGCGCGCCGTCCTCGAGGTCATGGATTCCGGCCAGCTGGCCCAGGGCCCTCGCACCGAGGCCTTCGAGGAGCAGTTCGCCGCCTACATCGGCACGAAGCACGCCATTGCCGTGAACAGCGGCACAGCCGCTCTCATCGTCGCCCTCCAGGGCCACGGTATCGGCCCCGGCGACGAGGTCATCACAACGCCCTTCAGCTTCATCGCCACCGCCACCAGCATCCTCGCGGTCGGCGCCACCCCGGTCTTCGTCGATGTCGACCCCTTCGACCTCAATATCGATCCCAACGCCATCGAAGACGCCATCACCGACGAAACCCGCGCCATCATGCCCGTTCATCTCTACGGGGGCCCCGCCGACATGGCCGCCATCTGCGAGATCGCCGAGGACAACGATCTCGTCATCGTCGAAGATGCGGCCCAGGCCCATGGTGCTGAGTATCAGGGCCAACGCGTCGGTACCTTCGGGACCGGCTGCTTCAGCTTCTATCCCACCAAGAACATGACCACCGGCGAGGGCGGCATCATCACCACGAACGACGACGACGTGGCCACCCGTTGTCGCCAGGTCCGCCACCACGGCCAGTCACGCCGCTACTACCACGACGTTTTCGGCCTCAACTACCGCCTCACCGACATCGCCGCCGCCATCGGCATCGAACAGCTCAAGAAGCTGGAAGGCTGGAACGAGAAGCGCATCGCCAACGCCCGCGCCCTCTCGGGCTGGCTCAAGCGCTGCGAACTCCCCCGCGTCCGCGAGGGTGACCGCCACGTCTTCCACCAGTTCACCGTCCGCGTCACCGGCGACCGCGACGCGCTCCAGCAGCGCCTCCAGGCTGCCGGCGTCGGCTCGGCCGTCCACTACCCCATTCCCATCCATCAGCAACCAGCGATCGCCGAACTCGAACTCGGCGACTTCCATCTTCCTGTCGCCGAAGCGGCTGCCTCCACCGTCCTCTCGCTGCCGGTTCATCCTTCCCTCAGCGAAGACGACCTTATCCGCGTGGCGGAAGCCTTCAACGAGGCCGCTCGTGACTAGCACTTCCTCCCGCATCGTCTCCCCGCTAGGCTCGTAACCAGTGGATACGCTTAACGCTGCCGTCATCGGCCTTGGTTCCATGGGAGCCAACCACGCCCGCGTCTTCAGTGATCTGCCCGGCGTACGTCTCAGCGCCGTCTGCGACGCCGACGTTGCCCGGGCCGACACCATCGCCGCCCGCTACCGCGCCAGGGCCTTCACCTCGGTCGAAGCGCTCCTTGCTGACTCCACTCCCGACCTCGTCTCCGTCGTCGTCCCCACAGGTTTCCATGAAGCCGTTGCCATCGCCGCGCTCAACGCCGGCTGCAATGTCCTTGTCGAAAAGCCCATTTCCGGCGACCTGCCATCCGCCGCCCGGATTGCCGCTGCCGGAGGGAGTGCCGTTCTCACGGTCGGCCACATCGAGCGCTTCAACCCCGCCATCCGCGAACTCAAGCGTCGCCTCGACGAAGGCCAGGGTGGGCGCGTCCTCCAGGTGCAGGCGCGCCGCGTAGGCCCGTTCCCTCACCGCATCCGCGACGTTGGCGTCATCCATGACCTCGCGCCCCACGACATCGACATCATGCGCTTCCTTCTTGAAGACGACGTCGCCAGCGTCTACGCCAACGCCCGCAGCCATATCAACACCGACAACGAAGACCTCTTCGTTGGCCTTCTCCACTTCGCCGGCGGAGTGCTCGGTGTCCTCGACATCAACTGGCTCACGCCCACCAAAGAGCGTTCCCTTACCGTCCTCTGCGAAAAAGGCATGTTCGCCGTCGACTACGCCGCCCAGTCCCTCGCCTTCTACGAGAACTTCTCCGCCTCAGCGCGCGAGGGCGCCATCGCCAGCGTCACCGAAGGCCCAATGACCCGTTATCCCATCGGTTTCCAGGAGCCCCTCCGCCTCGAACTCGAAGCCTTCCGCGACGCCGTCATCGCTGGTGGGCCCGCTCCCGTCACCGCCGCCGATGGCATCGCCGCCCTGGCCGTAGCCGAAGCGCTCGTCGAGTCGTCGCGAACCCGCCGTCCCACCGACGTCGCCACCGTCCCCACCCGCTCGTGAACATCGCCGTCGTCGGCATCGGCCGTATCGGTCTCCCCATAGCCGCCAAGCTCGCCTCCCGCGGTCACCACGTCGTTGGTTGCGACATCGACGCTGCCCGTGTCGACCTCGTAGCCCACGGTGGCAATCCCATCCCGGACGAGGCTGGCCTTGCTGATCTTCTCAAGCAGGTCGTCGCTTCCGGCCATCTGAAGGCGACGACCGACACCACGGAAGCCGTCGCCGGTTGCCAGGCTGTCCTCTTCGCCGTTGCCGTCGATGTCGATGCGCAGGGCCGCGCGGAACTTGGCGCCCTGCGAGCCGCTGCGGATTCGGTCGGACGCGGCATCAGGCCCGGCACCCTCTGCATCTTTGATACGACCCTTCCCGTCGGCACCACCCGCAACACGCTTGCCCCGCTCCTCGAATCTGGCGGCCTCGAGCTTGGCAAAGACATCCATGTCGCCTTCAGCCCCGAGCGCTTGCTCATGGGCCGCGTCCTCGAAGACCTCGACAAGTACCCCACCGTCGTCGGTGGCCTCGACGAGGAATCCGGTCGCCTCGCCGCCGATTTCTATACGGAAGCGCTCGGGACAACGGTCCTCCGTCTCGCCAGCGCCGAAGCCGCCGAGCTCAGCAAGCTCGCCGAGGGCGTCTATCGCGACCTCAACATCGCCCTCGCCAACGAACTCGCCCGCGTGGCCGACGTCCACGGCATCGACTTCAGCGAGGTCCGCGAAGCCGCGAACAGCCAGCCCTACTGCCATCTCCACGTCCCCGGCACCGGCGTCGGCGGCCACTGCATCCCGGTCTACCCCCAGTTCCTCGTCCAGGGCGAAGGACCCAGCGAACTCGCCGCCCTCGGCCGCCGCGTCAACGACGCCATGCCCGCCTACGTCGTCGATCGTCTCGATACCGCCATCGGCGGACTATCCGGTCGAAGTGTCGTCGTCCTCGGCCTCAGTTTTCGCCCAAACGTCGATGTCACCGCCCACACCAACGCCGTCGACCTCCTCCACGCTCTCCGCGCCCACGGCGCCAACGTCTCCGGCCACGACCCGCTCCTGAGCGAGGAGGCTATCCGCAACCTTGGCTTCCAGCCAGCCTCATCCCTCTCCGGCTTCGATGCCGCCATCGTCCACGCCTACCACAACGACTATCGGGGCATCGATTGGGCCACCCTCGCCCCCCTCATCGTCGACGCCCGCAACGCCCTCAACCGGGACGAAATCACCGCTGCAGGCGTGCACTACCTGGGCGTCGGACGCCCCCTCGCATAGCTCCCGCCAACAAAAAACGAGGCCGACCGTAGGCCAGCGCGGCACTTGGCCGCAGCCCATCGTGCGCTCTGACGCTGCCAACGCGAAGGCTCGTTCGGAAGCTCCAGCAGGAGGCACTTCCGCCCGCGAGACTCGGCTGGCTACTCAGCCGCCAGCTGGTAGATCCGTCCGTCAAAACTCAACATCATCACCCCCCGCGAGAGCTGGGCGATGTCCGAGATCGGTGGCCCGTCCTCAATCAGAATGTACGTCACGATGTCCGCCGCATCGGGATTGAATGCCCGCACACGCCCCGAGCAGAAGTCGGCGAAGAAATACCAGCCCTGGAGCGCCTCGCTGTCCTTCGCCGCGTGCACCACCCCTCCGGTCACGCTGCAGTCGCCATCGCTGTGGTCGTACACCGATACCGGCGCCGTGAACCCCAACCTGTTGCAGCTTGCCGCCTCGTAGCAGTCCTCTCCCTCAACGACATTCCAGCCATAGTTGCCACCCGCCGTCACAAGATCGATCTCCTCGTACTGGCCCTGCCCCACATCGCCCACCCACAGGCGACCCTCGGTGTCGAAACTGAACCGCCACGGGTTTCGCAACCCGTACGCCCAGATCTCGCCCCGCGCGTTGATATCACCGGCGAACGGGTTATCGGTCGGTATGGCATACGGCTGTGCCTCGCTGCTGTTCGACACATCGATTCGCAGGATCGTTCCCAGCAACGTCCCCAGGTTCTGCCCGTTCCCCTGCGGATCACCCCCGGAGCCGCCGTCTCCAAGGCCGAGATACAGGTATCCGTCCGGCCCAAACGCTACCTTCCCACCGTTGTGGTTCGAAAACGGCTCCGGGAGCTCGAGGATCACCAGTTCCGAACTCGCGTCGACTACGAGCCGTCCGCTGCTTCGGCTCCACTGCAGGAGCGCCAGCCGTCCCCGGCGTTCTCCACCGGCCACGCTGTAGTACACAAAGATCCGCCCCGAGTTCCTCGCAAGGTCCTCCACCGGGATCGCCATCCCCAACAGCCCTTCCTCGTTCCCGTCTCGCGACACCTGGTCGCGGATATCGAGGGCCACCTGCTCGTCCGGCTCATCGGGCGCGTTGAGCAGCGAGAGAATCTGCCCGTCCTGGAGCGCCACCACCAGCTCGTGCTCCCTGCCATCGGCAGCGATGAGCTCCACGGGCCGTTCGAGGTCCGGAAGTCCTGGGAATGCGTCGGTCAGCTGCACGGAGGGAGGTTCACCCGGCGTGGTGGGCGTTGCTGACGGCACTGCCGTCTCCGTCCCCTTCGTCACGCCCGGTACGATCGTCGTCGTCTGCCCCTGCTGGTTCTGGGTGGCGACTGCCGTATTCGTCGCGGTCGGTTCCGAGGACGCGTCACCGCACCCTGACGCTCCAACCAGCAGGACCATGAATGCCGTAGCCGCCAGGGCCGAATGGAGTGGCAGAAGCGTCCGCTTCTCCCCTCTCCCTCTTCGCTTCTCCCTCACACACGCCCCTTATGCGCGCAGTCGCTCCGATGCCGTGGCGATTCCCGCCCGCGTGTCGAGTTGCACGCCCTGTTCCGCGAGGATACGGCCCAGCGCCGAAAGGAAGAGCAAGACATTGCCCTCGGTGCTCGACTCGCCCATCAGCCCCACGCGCCACACCTTGCCCCGCAAATCGCCCAGGCCGCCGCCTACTTCGATCGAATGGCGCTTCAGCAGGGCACCCCGCACTTCGCCATCGTTCACGCCGTCGGGGATCTTCACCGTGGTCAGAACCGGCAGCCGGTAGCCCTCATCCGCGTGCAGTCCGAGGCCCATCGCCTCCAGGCCTGCCTGCAGGGCGCGGCCATTCCGTTCGTGGCGCGCCCAACGGTTCTCCAGCCCCTCTTCCAGCACGAGAGAAAGCGCCTGGTGGAGTGCATACACCATCGAGATCGGCGCCGTGTGGTGATAGGCGCGCCGGTCGTCCCAGTACGCCTCCAGCAGCGACATATCCAGGTACCACGTGTTCGAGGGCACCTCACGCGCCCGCACCTTGTCCCATGCCGCAGGGCTGAACGTCACCGGTGCCACCCCGGGAGGCGCTGACAGGCATTTCTGCGTCCCGGAGTAGATGGCGTCCGCCCCCCACTTGTCCGCTTCCACCGGCACGCCGCCAAGCGACGTCACGCAGTCCACCAGCATCAGTGCCCCCGCATCGTGCGCCAGCTTCGCAATCGGTTCCGGCGGCGTCATCACCCCCGTTGATGTCTCGGCGTGAACCATCCCGACCAGCTTCACCGGCCCCGCAGCCGCGATCGCCTTTTTCATCTCTGCCGGGTCCAGCGGCGAACCCCATGGCGCCTGCACCTTCGTCACGTTCCCGCCGGCGCGTTCCGCCATCTGCGCAATCCGGTCGCCAAAGTACCCGCAGATCCCGATCACGACGTTGTCGCCCGGCTCCACCAGGTTCATCACCGCCGCTTCCATGCCGCTCGTGCCCGTCCCCGGCGTCGCCAGCGTGACCTCGTTCTCCGTGCGAAGGACCTGCCGCAGCATCACGCGGCACTCATCCATGATCTTCAGGAATTCGGGGTCGAGGTGGCCCAGCAGCGGGGCGGTCATCGCCCGGAGGACGCGCGGGTGTGCCCCGCTCGGCCCCGGGCCCATGAGAATGCGTGTCGGTGGTTCGAAGGTGGGTGAAGCTGACATGGCGGCTATCCTACGCCGTCAGGCAGATTGCCAAACCCGCACGTCAACTCGAACGTTGCGTCTGCCACTCGTTCCCCGGCCAGCGCAGCCAGTGCATGGTCCCATCGCCAGTGAACTTGGTGTACGCCGCTGACTCCACGTCCAGTGCGTAGACGTGCGCCGGGCCATCGGGCCGAAAGTTTATCGTCTCGAAGATGTGCTGCCAGTACGGCTCCACGCGCTCTTCGGCGAGGGGAAACAGGCGTCCGTAGACCTTCGCGTCGCCTTCCTGGCCGTCTTTGTTGACCGTCGTGCTGTGCAATGTCACCCGGTTATCTCGAATGATGTCGAGGAATTTCTTCGACTGCCACATTCCCCCGAGCACGAAGTCGCCGTCCCAGTACGTGAACTCAATCGGCGAGATCCGCGGCCACCCGTTCGGTCGCAACGTCCCCATCATCACCAGTTCCGTCGCATCGAACCGCTCCCGGATGAGCTTCGCCAGCTCCGGTGCATCCGTCTCGAATTCACCCCATCGCATACGTCGTCTCCTGTCGATTGCTGTGGGCCGCCCAAGCTTCACCGGGCCCGCGGACACCGCCTGTCGCAGTTCCGTTCCCTGACGGACTCCAGTATCGCCCGTAGAATGGAGTCCGCAGACATCCGCCACAACGGCGAGCCCGAGGTTTTTCATGAACTACAACGACACCGCAGAAGAAGCCGCCTTCCGCCAGGAGGTTAAAAGCTTCCTCGCCGCGGAGCTCCCCAAAGAAAAGACCGATCGTCCCTCTGATGGTTTCCCCCGCCCCAGCAAGGAGTGGACGAAGAAGCTCGCCGATCGCAAGTGGATCGCCCCCGCCTGGCCCAGGGAATACGGCGGCGCCGGCCTCACCGTCATGGAGCAGTTCATTTTCAACAACGAGATGGCTGAATCCCGCGCCCCGCGGGTTGGCGGCATTGCCACCGGTTTCGCCGGCCCCACCCTTATCGTCCACGGCACCGAGGAGCAGAAGAAGAAGTACCTCCCCGGCATCCTTACCGGCGACGACATCTGGTGCCAGGGCTATAGCGAACCGGGCTCCGGCTCCGACCTTGCTTCGCTCCAGACCCGTGCCGTCCGTGACGGCGACGACTACGTGGTCAACGGCCAGAAGATCTGGACCTCCGGCGGCCACCTCGCCAGCCAGATGATCCTCCTTGCCCGCACCGACCCGGATGCCCCCAAGCACCGCGGCATCACCTACTTCATCGTTGACATGAAGTCGCCGGGCATTCAGGTCCGGCCCCTCATCAACATGGCCGATACCCACGAGTTCAACGAGGTCTTCTTCGAAGACGTCCGCGTCCCCGCGAAGAATGTCATCGGCGATGAGAATCGCGGCTGGTACCTCGCCCAGACAACCCTCAGCTTCGAGCGCTCGAACATCGGTTCCGCCATCGGCACGCGCCAGAACATCGAGGACATGATCAAGTTCGCCCGGACTGCCGATGTCTCTACCCTCAAGGGCAACGCTGCTCTCCGCACGGAGCTGGTCGAACGCTTCATCGAAGCTGGCGTTGCCCAGCAGATGAGCTTCAAGATCGTCTCCATGCAGGCGAAGGAAGGCGTCCCCGCCGGCCACGAGGCCAGTGTCGCCAAGATGTACGGCACCGAGCTCAATCAGCGCGTCTATCGCACCGGCATGAAGATGCTCGGCCTCTATGGCCAGCTCGACAGCAAGTCCGAAGGCCCTGATGTCCCGCTCCACGGCCGCATCAAGTACATGTATCTGCGCAGCGTCGCCAACACCATCGAAGGTGGCACCAGCGAAATCCAGCGGAACATCATCGCCACCCGAGGCCTCGGCCTCCCGCGGGCCTGATTCCAGGCAATCGCCTCCTGCTCCAACGGGAGCAGGAGGCTGGAGACCGCATATGCCCGACGAGCCTGAACTAACGGTCTCCGAGCTGCTCCGCCGCATTGCCGAAGGCCGTGCGGAACTCGACGCTCTTCTCACCGAGCTTCCTGAGAGCGCCACAGCGAATGGCTGGACCCGCGCGGAACACATGGCCCACCTCGCCTGCTGGGAACACTCGGCCCTCGCCCTGCTCAGGGGTGAGCCTCGCCACGCCCATCTTGGCCTCACCGCCGAAGAACACGCGGCGATGAGTATGGACGACCAGAACGCCCGCATCGTCGAACTCTTCCGCGATCGTCCGCTCGCCGAAATCCGTGACTACTACGAGAGCATCCACGCTGAGTTGGTCGCCCACGTCGCCAGCATGAGCGACGCCGATCTCCAGCGGCCGTATTCCTACTTCCAGCCCGACGACCCGCCCTACAACGCCAATCCTGTCTGGCCCTGGATCGCTGGCAACACCTACGAGCACTATGCCGAACACATCGAGATCATGCGGGAGCCAACACCGTAAACCTCCGGGTGGCAGAATCCACCCGTGACCGTTGGCTCCTCCCGTAGCGCCCTTCGTGAGGTTTCGCTGCTGTTCGTGCGACTTGGCTGCGTCGCCTTTGGTGGCCCTGCCGCCCACATCGCGATGATGCGCGACGAGGTTGTCACCCGCCGTAAGTGGATGACCGACCAGGAGTTTCTCGACCTCCTCGGCATCACCAACCTCATCCCCGGCCCCAATTCCACCGAGATGACCATGCACCTCGGCCTCGAGCGTGCCGGCTGGCGCGGACTCATTGCGGGCGGCACCCTCTTCATCTTTCCGGCATTCTCCATCGTCCTCGTCCTCGCCGTCCTCTACGACCGCTACGGCACAACGCCCTCGGTCGAATGGATCCTCTACGGCATCAAGCCCATCGTCATCGCGATCATCGCCCAGGCCGTCTGGCGCCTCGGCCTCGTCGCCATCAAACCAGCTCCCTGGCTCGTGCTCGGCGGTGCGGCAGTCATGGTGCTCTACCTCCTCAACGTCCACGAGCTCATTCTCCTCTTCGGTGGCGGCATCACGTTTGCCGTCGTCCGCCACGCGCCTGATATCTATCGATCCCTTTCCGGCAAGGCTGTGGCGCTCATCCCGGTCGCCTTCGGGGTGCCCCTGTTTGCCCCTGCTGCCGCCGAAGGCGCTCGTAACTACAGCCATGTCACCCTCGGCCTCACCTTCCTCAAGATCGGCTCCCTTCTCTATGGCAGCGGCTATGTGCTCGTCGCCTTCCTCCAGCGCGACTTCGTCGACAACCTCGGCTGGCTCACCAGCCAGCAACTCCTCGATGCTGTCGCCATTGGCCAGGTCACGCCCGGTCCTGTCTTCACTACTGCCACCTTCGTCGGCTATCTCACGGGTGGGTTCATCGGCGCCGTTATCGCCACCGTCGCCATCTTTGCTCCCGGCTTCCTCTATGTGGCGATCGTCAATCCGCTGCTGCCGCGGCTCCGGGGCAACATCATCGCTTCATCGCTCATCGACGGTGTGAACGTCGCCGCCATCGGGCTCATGGCAGGCGTCCTCGTCGACCTCTTCCGCTCCGGCGTCGTCGATGTCTGGACCGCGGCCATTCTCGCGCTCGGCGCCGCCGCTCTCTTCCGCAATCTCAACACCACCTGGCTCATCGCCGCCGGTGCCCTCCTTGGCGTTGCTGCCCACACCGTCGGCCTCGCCTGAGTCCTACAGAATCCCGCCAGCTTCCTTCAGAGCGATGATCTCGTCCCAGTCCATCCCCAGCTCCAGCAGCACTTCTTCCGTGTGCTGGCCGAGTTCCGGCACCCAGGCTCGTGGTCGTGCCGGTGTCCCATAGAACTCTCCCGGTCCCGCAACCTGCGTCACCGGACCTTCCGGCGACTCCAGCTGCACGAATGCACCCGCCTCCCGCACCACCGGGTCGTTTGCCACTTCCTCGATGCTGTTCACCTTCGCCCACCAGACGTTCTCGCGGTCGAAAATCGGCCCCCACTCGGCCAGCGTCTTCGTTCCCAGGATCCTGTCGATCTCCGTCACCAGCGCTTCCGCGTTCATTGCCCGCGTCATCAGGTTCGCGAACCGCGGGTCCTCACCCAGCTCCGGCGCCTCAATCGCCCGGAGGAAGTCCGGCCAGTGCCGGTCGCCCTGCAGCATCAACAGCCAGAACCACTGTCCCTCCGAGTCCTGGTAACAGTCGATGATCGGGTTCACCGCGTGCATCCGGTCGTACGGCACGATCGGGTCGCCCGTCCGCAGGTGGGTGTTCAGGTCCCAGCTCATCATGTAGGCGCCCACCCGCACCAGCGAGACGCTCACCCGCTGGCCCTTCCCCGTGCGTTCCCGGTGATAGAGCGCCGCCGCGATCGTCCCCGCTGCATTGGCGCCCGTCATGTGGTCTCCCATGCCGCCTCGTTGTTGTGGTGGCGGATTCCCCTCCAACACCAGGCTCTTGCCAACCCCCGCCCGCGACCAGAACGCGCCCACGTCGTACGAAGCCCTGTTCGCATCCTCCGAGTCCGGCCCGTAGCCGCCCACCTGGCAGTAGACCAGCCGCTCGTTCTGTCCGCACAGCGTCTGCCAGTCCATCCCGAACTTCTCAAGCGCACGCGGCCGCATGTTTGTCAGGAAGACGTCCGCCGCTCCAACCAGCTTCCCCGCGATCTCCCGCGCCGCCTCCTTCTCCAGGTCCAGCACCACACTGCGCTTGCCCCGGTTGTCCTGCTCAAACACCGGGTTCTGCGTCCGCCCCAGCATCGCGAAGAGGCCCCGGCAGGGATCGCCCTCCGGTGGCTCGATCTTCACCACCTCCGCGCCCCAGTCAGCCAGGATCGCCCCGCATGATGGCCCCGCCACCCAGACGCCCATTTCAACAACCTTGATGCCATCCAGCGGTCCGCTCATGTTGCTCCCTCCATCCAAACCGCCGCAATTCTAGCCACTGCGCCAAACTCGCGGGGACCGTAAGCTTGGCCCCTGACCCCGACCAACCGGAGATGCACGTGGTACTCAGCGACCGCACGATCAGGGCCGAACTCGAAGCCGGCCGCCTTGCCATCGAACCCCTCGGCCCGGACGCCGTTCAGCCCGCCAGCGTCGACCTCCGCCTCGGCCACCAGTTCCGCGTCTTCCGCAACTCCATGATTCCTTTCATCGATGTGAAGCAGGACTACCCCGACCTCACCGAACTCGTCGAAATCAGCGGCGACGAGCCCTTCATCCTCCACCCCGGTGAGTTCGCCCTCGCCGTCACCTACGAACGTGTCCGTCTACCCGACTACATCGTCGGCCGCCTCGAAGGCAAGTCATCGCTCGGCCGCCTCGGCCTCCTCATCCACAGCACCGCCGGCTACGTCGACCCCGGCTGGGACGGCGCCCTCACCCTCGAGCTCTCGAATGTCGCCAACCTGCCCATCACCCTCTACCACAAGATGAAGGTCTCCCAGATCTCCTTCCTCCGCCTCACCGAACCCGCCGAACAGCCCTACGGCTCCAAGGCCGCCGGCAGCAAGTACCAGGGCCAGGAAGGCCCAACCCCCAGCCGCTACTACCTCAACTTCCGCGACTAGGCCACTCAACCGCCCCCCATTTGTTGAGCCGCGACCGCAAGGGAGCGTACGGATTGCAGGTACCCCGTATCCTCTCGGCGCCGGCCCCCGCAACTTTCAACATTCCACCGCGCCATCTCCCCCTCTCCCGCGAGAGTCGGGAGAGGGGGCCGGGGGTGAGGGCCGCCAGGCGCCCCCTCAACACATCGCCGCATTCGCTGACCCCCGACCGCGAAAGCATGGACCCTGTCCGCTTCACGCTTGCTCCGTGAGGGCCATTACCACTCTGTCCGGTAACTCCGAACGCGCTCCGGCTCAATCGTAATCATCGCGAACACCGGGCCCGAACCGAGCCACTGTTTCACGATCCGTTCGGCTCGCTCCGCCGGGTAGTACCGCCGCGCAAGCCGCCCGATCAATTCTTCCACCCCGTCCTCGCTGACACTGGCGTTTCCCTCGATGCTCACCCACGCCTCCGGCACGCCGGCCCCCTCGTACACCGTCAGCGACACGGCCGGGTTTGCCGCCAGCCGCCGGATCTTCGCCGCCGACTTCGAGCTGAATACCCGTGCCACCTTTCCGTCCCACTCGTACCACACCGGGATCGTCACCGGCCGCCCGTTCGCTCCAACCGTGCTCAGGCTGGCAATCCGCGTCTCGCGGAGGAACGCATCGGCCTCGTCCCTGCTCATCTCGTCGGTCATGCTCGTCCCTGCTCTCGTAGCTGGTTGAACTGCTGCACAAACGGGTTGTTCTCCTTTTCGAACGCCACCGTCGTCTGTTCCATGTGTCCGGGCAGAACCAGAGTCTCGTCCGGCAACACGAGCAACCGATCGCAGATACTTGTCATCTCCTGCACCATGTCGCCCCCCGGCAGGTCCGTCCGCCCGATACTTCCCCGGAACAGCGTATCGCCACTGAAGAGCATCCCTTCGCTGTAGTAGCTCACGCTGCCGGGCGTGTGCCCCGGCGTCGTGATCGCCGTTAGCTGCAGCCCATCGACCTCTACCTTGTCGCCGTCGTGCACGAACATATCCGGGTCCGGCGGTCCCTGCCCGACGTCGATCCCGAATCGCTCGGCCGCGCCCTTCCAGCCATTGCGTAACAGGTCCAGGTCGTCCTGGTGCAGCAGGAACTTCGCACCCGTCGCCGCATGCACACCCGCCACGCCCAGGATGTGGTCAACATGCGCGTGCGAGTTGGCGATGTACTTGATGGTCACACCCATGTCCTTCGCCAGCGCCAGGATCTCGTCCGGCTGGTCACCGGGGTCGATGCAGATCGCCTCGCCCGTTCGCCTGCTCCCGACGACCCAGCAGTTCTCCTGGAACACACCTACGACGATCCCCCGGATCATCAGTTCACTCGCTACTTCCATGCCGCCAGTCTACCGGGAACCCTCTCACCGAATGCGGCCGCTATCCTGATGTCAGCAACTCACCGGATTGACCCGTGCTCAAGACCCTTCGTATCGCCCATCCCGCCTTCTCCGGCTCCCACCGCGAAGAGACGCTCCACTTCTACCGCGATGTCCTCGGCATGGACGTCGTCCTTCTCCAGGACAACCTCGACGTCCCCGAGGAAGATCACTTCTTCTTCTACGTCGGCGCCGACAACTTCATCGCCTACTTCCTCCCCAAGCCCGGCGTCGACACGGGCCTCAAGCCCGCCCAGTCCGGCTCCGGCTGGCTCGACCACCTCGCCATCGACATCGAGCCCGGCTCTATCGATTCCTGGTGCCAGCGCCTCCGCGAAGCAAACGTCGAATTCGAAGGCCCCATCGACCGCGGCTACGAGCGCTCTATCTACTTCAAGGATCCCAACGGCGTCACCATCGAGCTGCTCTGCTGGCTCACGCCGCTCCCCGAGGGGGCATCGCAGGCTGAAGTCATCAAGGCCGCCCAGGCAGCCCGCATCCGCCGCGGCGCCGCTTTTGTTGAAGACGAGGACGTCCGCGAGGCTCTGCGACCCCGTTAGCCCATTGCCCGCTTCCTGCGCCGAACGTACAACCACACAGTGAACCCCTGGGATGCTTTCGCCGTCTTCGCCCTCACGGCCTTTGCCGCGACGGCCCAGTCCGTCACCGGTTTCGGGTTCGGGCTTCTCATCATCCCCCCGCTCATCCTTCTTCTCGGCCCTCGCGATGCCGTGGTGCTCTCCACCGTTCTCGGCACGGCCCTCTCTGTTCTCATGCTCCATCGCCTGCATCACCAGGTTGATTGGCGCCCCGTCACCTTCGCTGTTGGTGGGGCCATCGCCGGTCTCCCCGTCGGGCTCCTGGTCCTCGTCACCCTCGACAAGAACATTCTCCAGGTGGTGATTGCCCTCGCCGTGCTCGTAGCCACGGCAATCCTCGTCCGCGGCTTCGAAGTTCACGCCTCTGGCACGCGTGGACCGCTCATCGCGGGCTTCGTTGGTGGTGTCACGCGCATGGCAGCCGGGCTCCCGGGCCCTCCCGTTGTGCTCTACTTCCAGGCCACCCGTATTCCGCCCGAACGTCAGCGCGCCGATATCACGGCTTTCTTCGTAGCCACGGGCGTTGTCGGTGTCGCCCTCTTCGCGGCGCAGGGGAGCCTCGACGGAGGCCTGCTAGCTCTCGCGCTCGCTGCCATCCCCGGGATCGCCCTTGGCTGGTGGGCCGGGAGCCACATCTTCCGCCGCATGGACGAGCGTCTCTTCTCCACCATCGTCTACGTCATGCTTGTCGGCAGCGCTTTGCTCGCGATGGCCACTGCAATCCTCTAGCGGCCCTGTTGTCGCACAGATTCCCGATTGCCTTGCTTTCAGGGGAACCTTTTACGCACTGGCTTCGTCTGGAGCCATGTAACCCGTATCTCCTGAAGGAGAAGGCGTCTCTATGCGATCTCGACTTCTGACCTGGCCCGTCCTCGGCATTGCGGGCGTGGTCCTGGCGGCCGCGCTTTTCGGCGGCGGCATCTTTGCCGGCAAAGCTCTCGGCGGGGACGACAACGCACCTGCCTCCACAGATGAGGGAAACACCTCAGCCAACCTCCTGCCACTCACTGGCCCGTTCGCAAACGGCGGCAAGACGAGTGGCACCGATCTCGTCGCTCGTAACGATGGGGCTTCGAACCCCGTTGCCGCGGACGAAGCGGCTCCGCCCGATTCCCTCGCCCGCGCTGGCTATGGCGGCGCCGTAATCCCACCCAGCTACTACGGGTGCGAGGCGCTCCTCGGCGACGTGCTCCAGGGCACCACGCTTGACCCGGCGTCCGCCGGCATCACCCCGGCCCTCCTCGGCAACGGCTTCCAGCTCGTCCGCCTGAGCATGTGGGCCGAAGGCGACTGCGGCGATGACGGTCAGCCCACAACCGGCAAGCCCGTCCTCGAATCCACCTGGCGGCACACCGATACCGGCGCCACCATCACCGTCGACCAGCGCATCCTCGGCGAGGCCGTCGCCAACGTCCGCTATGACACCTCGGCCACCGTTGTTGCGAACGGCTACGTTTTCTACGTCAGCGCCTGGAACAACATCTACTACGCGGAAGACGCTCCCGTGGTCGCCCCCAACAAGGGCGATGATGTTGCCTCAACCGGCATCGTTCCGCCAGGTAACCAGCCGGACGTGACGGCCGCGCTTGATGCCGCTCTCGCTCAACTCGCCCCGTCCGTTCCCAACACCTGCTACTACGTCCAGACGCAGGGCGACTGGTCGGATCTCGCCGGCCTTGGTGTTGGCGACCCGCGGTCCGCAATCCCGTCTGGCTTCACCCAGTCGAACTTCAACCTCTACACCTTCACGCCACCGGCCGCGTCCTGCCCGGACAGCGGCGCCGAGCCGCCTCATGCTGACTCCTTCTGGGCCCAGTGGACCGGCGACAATGGCAACAGCTACCTCGAAGTCAACGTCTACAACAACGGCGGCGGCGATGACTCCTGGCCCGGCAACCTCGACCAATGGGGCGCCAACTGGAGCCACGATGGCGTCAGCTTCAGCGTCTGGGGCAGTGGTCAGAAGGACGGCCTCGGCGTCGATGTTATCGGGGCCGTCGCCCGTGCCCTCGACCCGCAATTCTCCACCCAGTGCCTCATCGCGCTCACCCCGCTCGATGCCAGCGACCTTGCCGGCCTCGGCATCAACGCCCCTTCGGCAAACGGCTTCACGCTCGGCAAGTCGACGCTCAATCGGCGTGGTGTCGACCCCTCTTGCCCTAACGCCTCGAAGTACCAGGACAGCACCAGCTATGAGCTGAACTGGAGCCTCGAGTCGTCCGATGGACAGATCCAGGTCTATTCCTGGATGAGCGGTCCGGGCAACGACAAGGGCGGCCAGTGGGGCAACAAGTACGACGGTGGCCTCGAATGGGGCTACGGCACCCGCAACTTCTCGGTGTGGACGGACCTCACCGGTTCGAACGTCAGCGACATCCTCGTCGAAGTCGCCACAAGCGTCGATCCGCAGTTCGACATCGACAACCTCAACGACGGTGGTGGCTACCCCAAGCCACTGCCAGTCGAGCCCGACGCTGCGTCGAGTTCCGGCTCCGGGTCGTCCGGTGCAGCCGAATCGTCCTCCCGCTAGAGGAGCACGGCGCAAACAGGGAAGGGCCGGAGTTCACTCCGGCCCTTCTCGTTTCCTACGTCTGGCGCCAGTCGCTCACCGCGTTGAGCAAATCGAGCTCCGTGTTGGCCAGTTCGAGTTCCGCTCCGGCCAGGGCGGTCCCCAATTGGCCCACCGTGTTGGCGCCGAGTATCGGCGCGGCAATCCCGTCCTGCCTCATAAGCCATGCGATAGCAACTGTCGCCGGCTCCACACCGTGGGCAAGGGCAACCCCCACCAGTGCTTCGACGCACGCCCATCCGCGGTCTGTGTAGTACTTCTTCACCCCGCTCGCCCGTTTGCTCTTCGCGGCCACTTCCCGCGTGTACTTCCCCGTCAGGAACCCCGCCGCGAGTGGGCTGTACGCAAATGCCGCCAGTTCCTCACGGGCACACAGGGGTGCGAGCCCGTCTTCGAACTCCTGGCGCCAGGCCAGGTTGTAGTGCACCTGCAGCGACTCGAACCTCGGCAGCCCGCTTGCCACGGCCACCGCCAGCGCCGCCTCGAGCTCCTCAACCTGGAAGTTCGACACCCCGATCGTCCGCACCTTCCCCGCCGCGATTAGTTCCTCGAACGCCCGCAGCGTTTCGTCGATTGGGGTCTTCTCGTCCGGCCAGTGGCACTGGTACAGGTCGATGGCGTCCACCTGCAGCCGTCGCAGGCTGTCCTCGCAGGCCCGGATGATGTGGTCGCGACCAAGCCCCTGCCCGTCACGCCCGTACCACATCTCTCCCCGCACCTTCGTCGCGATGACCATCTCCGACCGGTTGCCCCGCGCTGCAAGCCATTTCCCGATCACCCTTTCGCTCTCGCCGCCCTCATGCCCGCTCACCCAGCGCGAGTAGAGATTCGCCGTGTCGATGAAGTTCCCGCCGGCCTCCACATAGGCATCCATGACTTCGAACGAGGCCGCCTCGTCCGCCGTGTAGCCGAACTGCAGTCCACCAAGGCCCATCTCGCTAACGGATAGACCACTGCTACCAAGTGCGATGCGTTTCATGGGTCGATTCTAGCCGTGGCCCTAACGCAAAAGGGCGCCGGGCAACTGCCCGGCGCCCTTCAACGCAGACGATTCGCCAGCTAGTCGCTGCTGAAGGGGAGTTCCCCCTCGACGCGGCGACCCTGCGTCGAGTGAATCCTGGCGATCGACTCCGGCTCAGGCTCGTGCACCGTCGTCGACTTCGCCCCGCGGACCATCGCAATGCGCCCCGTCCGGCTCAGTTCCCTGATCCCGTATGGCTCACACATCTTGATCAGCCCGTCGATCTTGTCCTCGTCGCCGGTCACCTGGAGGATCAGCGAGTTGGTCGCGATATCGACGACATCCGCGCGGAAGACCTGCGCGATCTCAAGAATCTCGTGGCGATTCAGGTTGTTCGCCCGCACCTTGATCAGCGCGAGCTCCCTCGCCAGCATGTCTTCCAGCGAAAGGTCCGAGACCTTCACCACGTCGATGAGCTTGTAGAGCTGCTTCTCCACCTGCTCCATCGGCGCGCTCTCGCCATCGACGAGCATGGTGATCCGGCTCAGGCCCTCGAGTTCGGTTGGACCCACGGTGAGCGAGTCGATGTTGAAGCCGCGCCGCCGGAACAATGACGCTACCCGCATGAGCACGCCCGGCCTGTCCTCCACGATCGCCACCACGGTGTGGTGGCGCGGCCCCGGGTTCAGGTGGGCGCCGGCTTCGCGGCTCATCGGGCCATCTCCTCCGCGGGAGCCTCGATCGTCTCCGAGAGGGCTGCCCCTGCCGGAACCATGGGCCACACGTTCTCTTCCTGGTCGATCTGGAAGTCAACGAGGACCGGGCCTTTGTGGGCTCGTGCCTCTTTGATCGCCAGCTCGACCTCGTTCTTGTGCTCCACACGCAGGGCCCGAATCCCGTAGGCGTCCGCGATCTTGCAGAAGTCCGGCTGCGTCATCGCCACGCTCACAAAGTTCTTGTCATAGAACAGCTGTTGCCACTGCCGGACCATGCCCAGGAAGCCGTTGTTGAAGATGGCGATCTTCACCGGTAGCTGCTCATCCACGAGCACCGCCAGCTCCTGCATCGTCATCTGGAACCCGCCGTCGCCGCAGATCGCCCACACTTCCTGTCCTGGTAATGCCACCTGCGCGCCGATCGCGGCCGGCAGCTCAAATCCCATCGTTCCCAGGCCGCCCGACGAAATCAGCTGGCGGGGTCGCTTGTAGTTGTAGAACTGGCCGGCCCACATCTGGTGTTGACCGACGCCGGTTGCGATGGTCGCATCGCCTCCGGTCTGTTCGTAGAGCGTTCGCATCACAAATTGCGGCAACATCCTCCGAGATTCGCGGATGTCGAGACTCGGGTGGTCTTCGCGCATCTTGTCGATCCACTTAATCCATGGCGGATGTTCGGTCTCATCCACCTCGGCCGCCAGCCGCGGGAGCACGTTCTTCGCATGCCCAACGATCGGCACCGCCGTCTGGAAATTCTTCCCAATCTCCGCCGGGTCGATGTCGATGTGGATGATCTTCGCATTCGGGTTGAAGTCGCTGAATCGCCCCATCGCCCGATCGTCGAAGCGCATCCCAACGCCGATGACGAGGTCCGCGTTGTCCGCCGCCATGTTCGCGTAGTACATGCCGTGCATGCCGAGCCAGCCGTAGCTGAGCTCATGCCCTTCTGGAAACGCCCCTATGCCGAGAAACGTCGTTATCACCGGGATACCGGCGCGTTCGGCCAGCTCCACCAGCTCGTTGCCTGCGTCGCCCCAGATGACGCCGTGGCCGGCGATGATAATCGGTCGTTCCGCTTCGTTGATCAGCCGGGCCGCCCGCCGGATCATCCCGGCGTGGCCCTCTATGGTCGGTTTGTAGCCTCGAAGGTTGATCTCACTTGGCCACTCGAACGGCGCCTCTTCCTGGAAGACATCCTTGGGGACGTCCACCAACACCGGGCCGGGTCGGCCTGTCGTCGCGATGTGCGTCGCCTCGCGGACGGTCATCGCCAGGTTCTCCGCCCGCATCACAAGGTAGTTGTGCTTCGTGATGGGCTGCGTGATTCCCGTGATGTCCGCTTCCTGGAAGCCGTCTCGGCCGAGAAGCGTCCGCGCCACATTCCCCGTGAGCGCAAACACCGGTGTCGAATCCATGAACGACGTGCAGATGCCCGTCACAAGGTTGGTTGCCCCGGGACCGCTCGTGCCCAGGCAAACGCCCATTTTGCCGCTGGCCCGCGCGTAACCGTCGGCCATGTGCGCCGCCGCCTGCTCGTGCCGAACAAGGACGTGCTTGATACCCGGGAACTGCGGAAGCGTGTCGTAGAGGGGGAGGACCACCCCACCGGGGTAGCCGAATATCGTGTCGACGCCTTCGCGCTGGAGACTCTCCAGCACGATCTGCGCCCCTGTCATCATTGCCATGTCGCGACTGTGCCTTTTCCACGGCCTGTTGATTTTGTTACCGGGGGTCGCACAGTTGTTGCGTACCCGGCGCCCAACCACGCCTTTCGGTCGTGGCTACCCGCTCACCGCATGCTGCCAATGGACGGGCAACGGACAGGAGGCCGCAGCCGGTAAGCCACGTGGTACCTCCAACAAGAACCGTAGGCGATTAGTGTAGGCACGCTTCTCGCATTACGTGAAGCATCGGCAGAGGGCTACTTGTCGATCCCCGCCAGCTTCCGCCCGGCCGCGATGAACGGCTCCACGAGCCCTTCGTCGCGGACCTCGGTGTAGATCCGGAGCAGCGGCTCTGTGCCGGACATCCGGAACAGCAGCCACCCGCTTTCCGTGTTGAATCGCCAGCCGTCGATCTGGTCCTTGCTCTTCACCGCAACTCCGGCGATCTGCTCCGCCGAGGCGGCATCCAGCCGGTCCACAATCGCCGACTTCTCCCCCTCATCGATTGCGAAGTCTTCGCGTTTGTAGAAGTGTGCACCGGTAATTGCGAACATCGCCTCTACCAGTTCGCTCGGCCGCTTTTCCGTCGTCGCCAGCGCTTCCAGCACGTAGAGCGCCGCCAGCAGTCCGTCGCGCTCTGGCAGGTGCCCCCTGAATCCGTAGCCGCCGCTCTCCTCCCCACCGATGAGTGCATTCTTGTCCATCATTACCGGCGCGATGTGCTTGAACCCGACCGGAGTCTCGATCACCTCCACGCCGTACTTCTCCCCCAATCGGTCGGCCATCTCCGTTGTCGTCACCGAGCGGACGATCGCCCCACGTTCTCCCCGAATCTCGAGGAAGAAGTAGCACAACAGCCCGAATGCCCTCAGCTGGTCGATGTAGGTGCCCCGTTCGTCCACGAGGCCGAGGCGATCGCTGTCGCCGTCCGTCGCGATGCCGACGTCGTATCCGCCCCCGGCGATCATCTCCTTCAGCGCCCCAAGGTTCTCGTCGATGGGTTCCGGCGCCCGGATTCCCGGGAAACGTGGATTTGTCTCGGCGTGTATTTCTGTCACCGTGGTCCGGCCACCGCCAACTAACTCCGTCAGGAGTCCCGCGCCCGTCCCGTACATCGGGTCGTAAGCGATCCGCATTCCCGCTCCCCGTATCGCTTCGAGGTCGACCTTCCCGCCAATCGCTGCGAGGTATCCCGGCACCGGGTCGAACTCCTCGATGGCTCCGGCCGGCGCATTTGCTCTCGCCACGCCCTTCGTAAGGATCGACGGCAAACGCCCCTCGATATCCGCCACCACCTCGAGGCTGGCGCTGCCACCGTAGAAGGGCTTCACCTTCACCCCGTTCCACTGGTACGGGTTGTGGCTGCTCGTAATCACGAGCCCCCCGCCGGCGCCACGCTCCACGAGCTGCTGGCTTGCCGCTGGCGTCGGTGCCGCCCGGTTCGAGAGCAGCACGCGGAATCCCTCCGATGCCAGCACCTCGGCTGCCTGCCGGGCGAATTCCTGGGAGAGAAACCGGGTGTCCCACCCCACCACCAGTGGGGCGCCTGTTCCCCTTGTCTCTTTGAAGTGGAGCGCCGCCGCTTTCGCGCAGGCACGGACGTTTTCGAATGTGAACGTGTCCGCGATCAGCGCCCGCCAACCGTCGGTCCCAAATCGAATAGGCGTGTCAGTCATGGCTCCCGATGATACGTCTCGCCGGGTTGCAGGACCGTCCCCGCCTCCACAATCGCACCATCGGGCACGATTGCTCCACGCCCTGCCACCAGCCCGTCGACGGATGCACCTGCGCCGATCTTCACGCAATCCGCGAGGACGCTTCCCCTCACCGCCGTATCAGGCCCCACATGCACCGCTTCCCAGAGCACGGACTCAGTCACCGTCGCTCCTTGACCGAGTTCCGTCCCCGCCCCCGCAAAGCTGGCGAACAACTGGGGCCCGAGGTCACCTATTGCGCGCGCCAACGCCACGTTCAGCTCCAGGTACCGTGCCGGCGTACCGATGTCCGCCCACAGTCCCGGCATGCGGTATCCAAAGACGCTTCGTCCGCGTGCCACCAGCGATGGGAATAGTGTCTCTTCCACGCGCACCGCTCCGGCTGGAATCTGCTCCACTGTCTCCCTTTCGAAAATCCAGACCCCGGCATTCACACTATTGCTCGGCGCCGAATCCCGCGGGGGCTTCTCGACGAAGCCCGTGATCCGCCCATCGCCATCCGTCACCGCCACGCCAAACTGCGATGGGTCCTCGACCTCCGTCAGGGCCAGGGTGAGCTTCGCCCCCGCCGCGTCGTGCGCGGAAACCGCTTCGTGCAGGTCGAAATCCACATAGACGTCGCCGTTCAACACGAGAAAACGCCCGTCGATGCCAACCTCTGCTACGGCGTTTCGAATCGCCCCACCTGACTCCAGCCGCACGTGCTCGAAAACAGGCAGTATCTCAAGTCCTTCGATCGACCCCGGAGGGAAGGCTTCGGCCAGGTCCTCGTTCTGCTGGCCGAGGGCCAACACCACGCGTCCAATCCCGTACCGCTTGAGCCATCCCAACAGGTAGCCAATTGCGGGTTGATTCGCCACCGGGACGAGGCTCTTGTGCCGGTGCAGCGTCAACGGGCGGAGCCGGGTGCCCTGCCCTCCGACCAGGATGATTGCGTCCATCGGTGGATAGTAGACCGCCCGCGCTATTCCAGGCGTTCCGCGGCCGACCGAAGGTCCGCCGCCCGGCTCGTGTCCTCCCATGGGACACCGAGATCCGTCCGCCCAAAGTGCCCGTACTTCGCCACGGCGCGGTAAATCGGCCGCCGCAGGTCCAGGTCCCGGATGATCGCGCCAGGTCGCAGGTCGAACGTGCTCCGCACCGCCCTCAGAATCGCGCTGTCCGAAACATTACCGCTTCCAAACGTTTCGATCCCCAGCGATGTCGGCTCCGCGACCCCGATAGCGTAGGACAGCTGGAACTCGCACCGCGACGCCAGCCCTGCTTCCACTATCGTCTTCGCGACCCACCTCGCCGCGTAGGCACCGGACCGGTCGACTTTTGTCGGGATCCTTGCCGCTGAAGGCGCCGCCGCCGTGCCGGGCGATGCCGCCGTACGTATCCACGATGATCTTCCTGCCGGTGAGGCCGGCATCGCCCTTTGGCCCGCCAATGACGAATCGCCCGGAAGGGTTCACGTAGATCTTCGTGCCTTCATCAATCAGTCCACCTGGAACAACGTTGTCGATGACGCCGGCGCGCACGTCAGTCTCGATCGTTTCGTTGTCGACATCCGGCGCATGCTGCGTCGACACCACCACTGCCTGCAGTCGCCGCGGCGTCCAGTCGTCGTTGTACTCGATCGTCACCTGCGACTTGCCATCCGGCCTCAGCCAGCCAAGTTCGCCCGACTTGCGTGCCTCCGCCAGTCGCTTCGTCAGCTGATGTGCCAGCGATATGGTCAGCGGCATTCTCTCGACCGTCTCGGTGCAGGCAAAGCCGACCATCATCCCCTGGTCGCCTGCTCCCGTCCCCAGTCCCGCTTCGGTAACAGCCCCGCGTCGAACCTCGTAGGCGACGTCCACGCCACCGGCGATGTCCGGCGATTGCTCGCTGATCGAGGTCAGCACACCACAGGTATCGGCATCGAAACCGATCTCGGACGACGTGTAGCCAATGTCCCGGATCGTCTCCCGAACGATGGAGGGAATCTCCACGTAGGCCGTCGTCGTTATCTCACCCGTTACCAGCACCAGCCCGTTTGTGATCGCCGTCTCGCAGGCGACCCGCGCCATTCGGTCTTCCGTCAGCAACGCATCCAGCACCGCATCCGATACCTGGTCGCAGACCTTGTCAGGATGGCCTTCCGTCACCGACTCGCTGGTGAGCAGTCGTGGTTCTTTCGCAGTCATAGCACCCTCGACGAGCAACGCCGTGGCCGGCGGTCGCTCCGCATTTGCCGTGGAACCAGCTCAGGCACACCGTTTTGGCGCTGGCCCCTCGTACCGGAGGGGCGGGCCTTGTGGGCCCGCCTTTTGTTGTCCTTCCGCGGAAGGACCGCGTTGTTTTGGCACCTTGGAGGCTTAACCAGGTTGCCGGCGCTCGGCTTCAACCGACCGCGCCCTCTTAACGCTTATCCAATCCTAGCAGGGCCTGCTTGCGCAAGGGAGTCGGGGAAGTACCCCTGTGCGAAGCTGACGACAACCAGGGATGATCCCTGTGGGCTTTCCAGCGCGAGCGACTCACGCAGCCACTGGCGTTGCGACGGGCTGAGCAGCGGTGACGTGTCATCGCCAGTCCTGTCCGTCCTTCGCTCGCTTGAGCCCTTGGACTTGTAGAGCAGCTGTACTTCGGGCACGAGGTACCGGATACCGTCGCGTCTCCCAGGTCAGCCCGTCAATCGGCAGTGTGATGCGGCGGGTCGCGCCGGTAGAGCCCAGCGATCGCCCGTCGCCGGTCGAACATCAGCTGGAATCGCCATGGGTCGCCGGCCTGGCCTTTCGCACCCAGATATCGTGTCATGTCGGCTGCAAGCATGCTCGCCCTCGGCCCATGGCCGCAGCGTTCCCGGTGGGTCTGCGGCCTGCACATCCCAGCCACCGAGGAAGTCCCGCATCGCCAGCTGGTCTTCACCGAACATCCCGATGTCGATATCGGCGTGTGATCCGCCGGCCGCCACCGCAGAATGCATCGATGGCGTACCCGCCGGCGATCCACCACGGCCGGTCGAAGCCCGCAAGGAGTTCCGCGATGGCGGCCGGGTCCTAGCGCGTCCCAGGCGCCCCAGGGCGTTTCGACCTGGCGACATCGGCCTAGGTTCCTTCCTGCCAGCTCGTCAGGTACTTCTGCTGCGCCTCAGTCAGGTAGTCGATCTGGATCCCCATCGCGTGCAGCTTCAGCTTCGCGATCTCCTGGTCCACTTCGTCTGGCAACTCATACACCTGGTTTTCAAGCTTCGAGTGGTTCAGTGCGATCCACTCGGCCGCCAGCGCCTGGTTCGCAAAGGACATATCCATCACCGACGCCGGGTGGCCCTCCGCCGCGGCCAGGTTCACAAGGCGGCCTTCCCCCAGCACGTGCAGCTTCCGGCCGTCCTGCAGCCGGTACTCTTCCACGTGCTGGCGCACACTGCGCTTGCTTTCGCTCATAGAATCCAGCGCTTTCAGGTTAATCTCGTTGTCGAAGTGTCCGCTGTTCGCCATGATTGCGCCGTCCTTCATCGCCTCCAGGTGCGACCGGTCGATCACGTCGCGGTCGCCCGTGAGGGTCACAAAGAAGTCGCCGATCTTCGCCGCTTCCGCCATCGGCATCACCCTGAAGCCATCCATCACCGCTTCCAGCGCCTTCACGGGGTCAATCTCGGTCACCACGACGTTCGCCCCCATACCCCGTGCCCGATTCGCGCAGCCGCGACCGCACCAGCCGTAGCCGGCCACCACGAACGTCTTCCCCGCTATCAGGACATTCGTCGCCCGGATGATTCCGTCCAGGGTCGATTGGCCGGTGCCGTAGCGGTTATCGAACAGATGCTTTGTGTCGCTCTCGTTGACGGCCACGATCGGGTAGCCGAGCGCACCGTCGCCGGCCATCGCCTTCAGACGAATGACACCGGTGGTCGTTTCTTCCGTCCCGCCCACAACGCCCGGCAGGAGGTCTCGGCGATCCTTGTGGATGGTTGCGACGACATCGGCGCCGTCGTCCATCGTCAGTTGCGGGCCGTTCTCCAGCGCCTGGTGGATATGCCGGTAATACGTCTCGTTGTCTTCGCCACAAATCGCGTACACCGAGATCTCATGGCGGTGCACCAGCGCCGCAGCCACGTCGTCCTGCGTGGAAAGTGGGTTGCTCGCGCACAGCCGCACCTCCGCGCCGCCAGCCTTCAACGCGATCGCCAGGTTCGCCGTCTCGGTCGTCACGTGCAGGCAGCACGCCATCTTGATCCCGCGCAGCGGCTGCTCTTTCGCGAACCGTTCGCCGATCAACTTGAGGACGGGCATTTCGCGGGCCGCCCACTCTATCCGGCGTACGCCCTCGTCTACTTGCGAGGCGTCAGCAATGTCATGAGGCACAGTCATACAGTTACTCCAATGCGGCGAGTTTCTCTCCCGCCGGTCGAGATAATATTGATTCGCTAGCTGGACCGGCGCCGGACGAACGCGCCGCCGTATTTTCTCCCCCGGAGAGTCGCCCGGAATCGGCGCAAGGCCGCTCCGATGCCAGTCGGGTCCTTTCGCACGGCGCTTGCTTCCACAAGCCTGCAAACCTCGCGATAACCAAGCTTCTGGTAGGCAGCCACGGCGGGCCTGTTCACCGGGTCCACGGTCAACACCACGTTGTCGCAGAACTCGAAGAGCGCTTCGGTGACAGCGCTGGTAACGGCTGTTGCGAACCCCCGTCCGCGGTAAGCCGGGTGGGTGAACACGTTGCCAACCACTGCCACCCGCTCTTGGCGCGACACAACGTGCGTGCCTGCCACTGCAACAAGTCGCCCATCCATCACCAGCCCCCGGTAGACGCCGGAGTCGATGTGCTCGGGAACGTAGTAGGCCGTCGTCCCATCCGTGCTGTAGAGGGAGTTGATCTTCCGGATGTCCAGTCCGCTCAGGCGCACGGTCTGTTGATCTGAGATCGGGGCGAAGCTGCCCGGCCGTACCCCCATCCGCATCATTGGCTGTTGGTTCGCGAGCCGGTACACCGTCTTCAGGGCATCAAGATGTTGCGGCTGGCAGGTCGCGTAGGTATTCGGTCGCCCGGGATGGATGGAAAGAATCGCGGCCACGCAGCCCGGGTCGCCCAGCACGAAGGTCGCTTCGCCCAGTCCACCGCGGCTGTGCAGCACCAGTCCGGCGCCCGTATCTCCGACTGCGCGCAGCCATTGCGTCCGCGCAAAGAGGTCAGGTTCCAGCTGGCCCATCGCGTACGCGGTGTATTCCACTCGCGCTCGCAGCAGCCCCCGGATCTCGTCAGGGTCGGTCAGTTCGGTCACCACATATTCGTGGCGCCTCGCATCCATTTCCCAGCGAAACTCGCGTTCGACCATTACTCGCTCGCCCCGAATATCGTCAGCGCTCGCATCTCACTGTACCGGGAATCCACCTCATCGCGCGTGAGGTCCAGCAGTCGCTCTGGCCCAAAACCTTCGACCTGGAAAGAAGCCACCGTACAACCATAGACGGTTGCTTCCCGCAAAGTGGCCGGGTTTGTGTTCCCCTGCGAGTCCAGGTAGCCCATAAATGCGCCCGCGAAGGCGTCTCCCGCGCCGGTGGGGTCCATGAGCGTCTCAAGGGGATAGCCCGCCGCAACAAAGTAGTCCTCGGCGCTGACGAATACGGCTCCGTACTCTCCTAACTTCACAACCGCCCCTCGCGTGCCGAGCGAAACCAGCTTCCGCGCCGCCGTGGCGACGCTCGCTGTCCCGGCAATTTCCCGCGCCTCGCCATCGTTAAGGCACACGAAGTCCGCCGCTGCAAACGTCTTCGCCAACTCATCGCCGTGGCGGTCCATGTAGAGGCGAATCGTATCGACCATCGTTGCCAGCGCATTCGTCAGCTGACCCAACAACTCACGCTGGATCACCGGGTGGTCGGCGGCCAAGAAAGCCGTTTGCGAATGCTCCCAGCCGGCCGGCAGCACCGGTTTCCACGTCTCGTTCACTCCGAGCACGGTGTACACCGTGTCTCGCGTGTTCATGTCGAAGTGGTACTTCCCGCCCCACTTGCTCGTCTCACCCGGAACAGTGACCAGGCCTCCGAGGTCGATCCCCGTCGACGCCAGCTGTTCTTTGTACTCCGCCGGGAAGTCGTCTCCTACCGCCGCTACGAGGCGGGTTTCCGTGAACAGCTGGCCCGCCAACGCTGCCGAGGCTGCTGACCCGCCCAGCACCCGTATTCGGCTTTCGAACGGCGTCTCGATATCATCCATGGCCACCCAACCGGTCACGAGTAGCGTCACGCTCCTGCCTCCAACCGCCGGCCCAGGATAGGCGCAAGTCGAGTTCGCGCCTCCGCGGAGAGCGCCCCCGGAGCCGTCAGCAGTGCCGCATCGAGTGCCCGGCTACAACCGCAGGCTGATCGATCTGGGAGCCTGGAGACGAGCCGGGCCACCGTTTCCTGCGAGTGCGCCACGTTGGCCCGCAGCACCCCGAACACCGTTGCCGCATCCACGGACTCCTCGTCCGGATGCCACGAATCGTAGTCCGTCACCGTCGTCAGCAAGGCGTAGCAGAGCTCGGCTTCTCTTGCCAACTTCGCTTCTGGGAATGCCGTCATGCCCACAACACTCGCTCCCCAATCCCGGTACAACTGGCTCTCCGCTCTCGTCCCAAACGCCGGCCCTTCGATCACCACGTACGTCCCCCCATCGATCATCGGCTGATCGGACGCTTCAGCGGACTCGCGGAGTGCCCGCCGCAACGGCCCGCAGACCGGATCCGCCATACCTACGTGGGCAACAACACCGTCGCCGAAGAACGTTTCCGGCCTGTCGCCTCGTGTCCGGTCGATGACCTGGTCCGGAAGCACCGCCGTCCCCGGAGCGCACTCCTCTCGCAGACCTCCAACCGCCGATACCGCCAGCACGCGTTGCACCCCCAGTGATTTCAACGCCCAGAAGTTGGCTCGTTGTGGAATTTCTGAAGGCAAATAGCGGTGGCCGGGGCCATGCCGTGCGAGAAAGGCGACCCGCACTCCTCCGAGCGTCCCAACCCGGATGATGTCGCTGGGCGGGCCGTAGGGCGTATCTACGCGTCGCTCCTCGAGGTCCCCGATCCCCGGGAACTCGTAGAAACCGGAGCCGCCGATTACGGCAAGCTCGACCGCCGGCGCCCCGCTCACCCTCACATTCTATCGGGACTGGCTCATTCCATCGTCAGGAGCCTTGCGATGGAGGTTTCATATGGCGCCATCGCCACACCGGCTTCGCTGACAATCGCCGCGATCAGTGCTGCCGGTGTCACATCGAACGCCGGGTTGTAAGCTCCCACTCCCTCGGGGCTCCATCGTTGGTCCCCGAATCCCCCAACTTCGGCATCGGCGCGATATTCGATAGGGATCGCCGCCCCCGCCGGTGTCCGCGGGTCGATCGTTGTCCGCGGCGCCGCGATGAAGAACGGCACCGCGTGTTCTCTGGCCGCGAGAGCAATCCCATACGTCCCGATTTTGTTTGCGCTGTCGCCGTTCATCGCGATCCGGTCTGCCCCCGTCACCACCGCGCCCACCTGCCCACTCGCCAGCAACGACGCAACCGCCGTGTCCGGCAGCAGTGTTACCGGGATCCCGAGCTTCTGAAGTTCCCACGTCGTCAGCCGCGCGCCTTGTAATAGCGGCCGCGTCTCCGTCGCAAAGACCTCGGTGACGAACCCGGCCTTAAACGCTTCGTCAATCACCGCGAGAGCCGTCCCTCGCCCCCCGGTTGCCAGCGCGCCCGTGTTGCAATGCGTAAGGACCGAGCCCACCCCTTCGAGAAGAGGCGCCCCATACTTCGCCAGGGCATCGTCCACCGCCCATTGCCCGGCTACCGCCGCCGCCGCCAGCCGCCATAGCACGTCCGTCCGACCTTCCGGCGCTGGCTCGACTGCAGCGGCCTCCAGTGCTCGCCGAACCCCGGCTCCGAGGTCGACCGCTGTGGGCCGTGTGGCCGTGATCCGCTCGGCGGCGGCCATGAGCTCTTCGTCGCTCGCGTCGGTCGTCGCCGCGATCGCCATGCCGGCTATTCCGCACAGACCGAGCAGCGGCGCTCCCCGTACCCTCAGCGCCTGGATTGCCTCACAAAGTGACGCGACCGTGGTGACTTCGATGTATCGCTCTTCATGCGGAAGCAGCGTCTGATCCAGCACCCTGACGCCTCGTCCGGCCAGCACTTCGATTGGTCGGTAGCTCTCCACTAGTAATGCAGGAGGCTGTGGACGGCGTAGCCCTCCAGCTGCTTCCGCCCCTCCAGCGCATCGAGCTCTATCACGAACCCGCAGCCCACGACCTCGCCCCCGATCAGTTCCACCAACTTCGCCGCCGCCCTTGCTGTACCACCTGTCGCCAACAGGTCGTCCACGATGAAACAGCGCTGCCCGCGCTGGACCGCGTCCTGGTGGATATCGAGCTGGCTCTCCCCGTACTCGAGCGAATACTCCACGCTCATCCGCGCCGCCGGCAGCTTCCCCGGCTTTCGCACGGGCGCGAATGGCAGCCCCATCCGGTCGGCCAGCGGCGTGCCAAAGATGAATCCCCGGCTCTCGATCCCCACGATCGCCTCCGCCCCGTCGCCCTCAGCGATCGCCGCAAGGCCATCCAGTGCGTGCCGGAACGCCGCCGGGTTCAGCAGCAGCGGCGTGATGTCGCGGAAGAGGACCCCCGGCTGGGGAAAGTCCGGGATCGCACGCACGTAGTCGTCGAGGTTCACGCGCCCATTCTAGGCCGCGGGGATGAATCCGAGCTGCGGCCACGTCTCGCCCAACAGTTCGTCCGCTGGCACTCCCAGCCACCGCTCGGCAATCGTCGCGTACACCGACCGGAAGTCCGTCGTGTACCCAAGGTTCCCCTGGTCCACCAGGTTCTCCAGGCTTGGCGGCTCGCCGAACATCCCGCCCTCGACTCCCTTGCCCACCGCGAACATCAGGTTGGCGGCGCCATGATCGGTGCCTTCACTCGCGTTCTCCTGCACCCGCCTTGCGAACTCGCTCCAGGTCAACACGATCACGTCGTCGGCTTTCCCGTGCGCTTCCAGGTCGGAATAGAACGCCGAGATGCCACCGTCGAGCGTGGTCATCAGGTCATCGTGGTCATCGCGCTGATTCGTGTGCGTGTCGAAACCGCCGAGCGTCACATGTCCGACCCGCATCCCGAGGTCGCCCACGATCGCCTGGGCCAGCAACGACATCCCACCGGCAAACGATGTCTCCGGGTACGCCACCGCCGGTGTGTACACATCCCCGGCCTCGGCCAGCGCCGCCGAACTGTCGACTGCCGTATCCACCGTCGTCTCCAGGAGCACGCCGAATGGCGAGTTCGCCGGGTACTCCTCGTACAGCTTCAACAGCGTCTGTGTCCGCTGATGGTCCGGACTTGCCGCCTGCCCACCAACCTTGAAGGCATAGTCATCCGGGTCGCTCACCGAAGGCACGGCCACCGGCCCCTGGAATGACGCCGGCGTCGATCCGCCCACGTTGAAACCGAGGAACGGGTCGTGCGCCTCGCTCTCCATCGCGTCCAGGGTTCGTCCCAGCCAGCCGTCGGTGGCCGTGAGGCCGGGGTCCGCCCGCTGCCAGATCGCCATCGACTTGAAGTGGCTGTAGTTCTGGTCCGGGTAGCCGACCCCCTGGATGACCGCCAGCTTCCCCTCATCCCAGAGCCCTTTCATGCCAGCCAGGTTGGGGTGGAGCCCAAAGTCGGCGTCGAGAGGGAGGACCTCCTCGGCATCGAACCGCAACGTTGGCCTCGCTGACTGGTAGGAGCCGTTCGAATACGGCACCAGTGTCGAAAGGCCATCGTTGCCGCCGGCCATCTGCACCAGCACCAGCGTCTTCCCGCCCATATCCGGCAGAACCGACGATGGGTTTTGCGCCGCGAACGCCACCGCCCCCTTCAGGAACGAACTCGCGGTCGTCCCGATCGAAACGAGGGACACCCCGCCCTTCACGAAATCACGTCGACTGATACCCATGATCCGGCTCCTTACACCAGTTGAAATTCAGGGCTGCACGCCACCAGGTAGGCGACCGTGTTGGCCCGTTCGCGTTCGTCGTCGATTGCAGCTGCCGCCTCGATAATCGCGTTCCGGCTGGCCTCCGGGACGTTCCCATCGACCAGCGCCCAGAGCGCCGCATCGACCATCTCCTCCACGCTGTTGAGCCCCATGAGGGCCGCCGGCGTTACGGCGTTGCCCCCGCGACGATCGCGTGGCGGGCCATCCTGCGGTCCAAAGCCGCTGAGCAGGCCATCGACAAAGTTCGCCCGTGCGAACAGCGTCGCTGAACTCAGCCACGCCTCGCCGCCGGGCCAGCCCGCCACGTTCGGCGGGTCGAAGAGCACCTGCCCCATGCCTCCGGCGCCCCGGATATCGATCCGGAAGTCCGTCTCCATCTCGAGGCCACGTACGACCCCGGTCACCAGCTGGACGGGGCTCCGCACTTTCGCCCGGTAGGCAGCTTCCGAATAGAAGACGTCGCTCACGAGGATCGCTCGCACAACCTCCCGCACGTCGTGTCCCGTTGCATCCCACACCGCCACCAGCGGCGCGATATCCTCGTCCGACGGCGCCTCGTGCACGAACTCGCTGAACAGCCGTCGCGATACGAACTCACCCGTCGCCGTCTGTCCCTCGATGATCGAGACGATGTCCTCGCCGTCCCAGTTACCCGTCTGGCCGAGAAACGTCTTTGTTCCAGTGTCCTGCTGGCGGCGCGCCTTGAAGAACTCGGGCACCCAGCGGGCCCGTAACTCCTGGTCGGTCGCCATGTCCCCGGTCAGCATGTCCCGCGATGGCTGCGTGAATCGCCACCCCGTGAAGGCCCTCGCCGCCTCGCGCACGTCTTCCTCGCTGTAGTTGTCGACCCCCATCGTGAACAGCTCCATCAGCTCGCGGGAGTAGTTCTCGTTCGGGTGGGCGACATCGCTCTCTGCCGTGTTCAGGTAGAGCATCATCGCCGGGTCCTTGCTCACCGCCTGGATCAAGTCCTCGTGGACTGGCAGGGCGTGCTCCCGGAACAGGTCGATCTGGCGCACCATGTAGTTCGCAAGCACGTTCTGGATCTGGGAGACCTGGCTCACCAGCCAGCCATGCCAGAGCAGCGTCATCCGCTCCTCCAGGGGACGCGCCGTGTACGCCATCCGCGTCAGCCACCAGCGGATCATGTCCACCCGCAGCCCCTGCCCGTACACCAGCTCGAAGTTCGCGGCATCGATGCGTGCATCCAGCGCCTCGTTCGAGACCGACTCGTAGTCCACCAGCCGGTTCGCCGCTTCTTCGCGGCTCAGCGATGCGAACTCCTCGATCTCCGCTCGCGTCCCCCCGAATCCCGCCCGCCTCAGCAGGTGCGCGGCTCGCACGTAGGCGCTCTCAATCGGTGCACCAGGGTCGATGCTTTCCGTTGCCGTCGCCGTTGCGGTAGCAGTGCCGGTTGCGCTCGGGATCGAGGTGTTCGTCTCGGGTGCAGCGGTCGTTCCGGATTCCGACCCATCGCCGTTGTTGGCCAGCGTGAACCCCACCGTTGCCGCCGCAACGCCGCCGGCCGCCACCGCCGCAGTGCCCGCGAGCACCGCCCGGCGCGTCTGGCGCCGCTCCCAAAGCCTTCCCCGCAACTCCTCGATCTCCTGGTGCAACCATGACGGGCCTCCTCCGCGGACTCCTGCCCCGCGGTTACCCGTCCAATGGTCTAAAGCCGCAATAAAGTGACGGCCATCGCAATCATCCCGTGCCTGTGCTCACCGCTCACTCCAGCCCAAGCCCCCGCAGGAACGCCTCCTGGTTCGGTTCCCGCCCGAGGAACTCCCGGACCATCTGGCTTCCATCCACCGACCCGCCACGTGCCAGCACCTTCGCCCGGTAGTCGTGGCCGGTCGCGACATCCAGCGGGTCCGTCGCCTCGAACCGCGTAAACATGTCGTCGCCGAACACCTGCGACCAGAGGTACCCGTAGTAGCCGGCGTCATAGCCGAAGAGGTGGCCGAACCCCGACTGGAAGTGCGTCCCCTCCGGGAACGGCCATCCCGTGATCGGGTGAAGCGCCTTCACCGTCGCCGTGGAGTCGCCATCGAACCCCTCGCTGTGCAGGGTGAAGTCCAGCGTCGCGAAGAACATCTGCCGCAGCGTCAGCACGCCCGACGAGAGGTTTTTCGCCGCCACCATGGCGTCCAGCAGGCTATCGGGCAGCGGCTCGCCGGTCTCGTAGTGGCGGCTAAAGCTCCGCAGCACTTCCCGGTCCCAGCACCAGTGCTCCAGCATCTGCGAAGGCGCCTCCACGAAATCGCGCTCTGTCGCCGTCCCGCTGAAGCGCGAGAACGTCGCCCGCGTCAACACCTGGTGGAGGATGTGCCCGAATTCGTGGAAGAGCGTCTCGACCTCGGAATGCCGCAACAGCGACGGCGTGTCCGGGCCCGGCTTCGTGAAGTTCGCGACGATCGCGCTCACCGGCCGCTGATAGCTCCCATCAGGCCGCTGCCGCCCGCTCCGGATCGTGAAGGCCGCCGCATGCCCATACGTATTCGGTCGCGGGAAAAGGTCCATGTAGAACCGCGCGACAGGTTCGTTGCCATCCGCCTCATACACATCGAACGCCTCGACATCCGGGTGCCACACCGGCGCCGCCACCTTCTCGAACCGCACACCCAGCAACCGCTGCGTGACGGCGAACAGCCCTTCCAGGCAGGCGTCCAGCGGGAAGTACTTCGCCACCTCGAAGTCGTCCACGGCGTAGTCGGTCTTCAGCAGCTGGTTGTTGTAGAACCGCCAGTCCCACATCTCGACATCGCGTGTGCCCCGGTGCTGTTCGCTCGCTCGCGCAAGCTCGTCGCGGTCCAGCTTCGCCTTCGGGTCAACCTTCTTCCGCAACTCCCCAAGGAACCCGCGCACCGTCTCCGGCGTCTTCGACATGCGCGTCTCGACCACATACGCCGCCCACGACGGGTACCCCAGCCGTTTCGCGATCTCCGTCCGCACCGCAATCGCCTTCTCCAGCCGCGACACATTCTCTTCGCCGCCCTTGCGCTGGTCCTTGAAGAACAGCTCCTTTCGCAACTCGCTCGACTCCGCGTTTGCCATGAATGGGTGCAGGTCCGGGTACTCCAGCGTCACCCTGTACAGCGTCTGGCCGTCCTTCTCCACCGTCCGCAGCCCTTCGATGTACGACTTCGGCAGCCCGCCAAGTTCTTCCCGGGTCAGCTCGATTCCGTCGTCCCAGTCGTCAATCGCATTCCGGAAGCTCGTCCCCAGGTCGACCAGTTCGTCGAACAGCTTCCGCACTTCCTCCCGCTCGTCCGCCGGCAACTCAAACCCGTTTCGCCGGTAGTCCCGCTGCCAGAACTCCAGCAGCCGCCCAGCCTCGCCCTCCAGCGTCGTCGCCTCCGGCCGCGCCGCGAACTCCTGGATAGCCGCGTAAAGGTCCTCCCGGAAGCCGAGCCCGACCATGTACTTGTCGAGCTTCGCCTCCCATTCCCGGGCCGTCTCTCGCAACGCATCGTCCGACGATACATACGACATGAACGCGTACGCTCCGGACACCTGCCCAAGCGCATCCATCGCTTCGTCCAGCGTCGCCATGGTATTCGCGAACGTACGCTCGCCCGCCGGTATGCCAACCACAGACGCGATGGCGGCGTCGCTCGCCTTCATCGCCCCGTCGCAGGCGTTGGCTATTCGCCTCAGGCGTCAGCGCTGAGAAGTCAATCGGTCGAAGGTCATCGGTCATGGACCGTAGTGTAGGACGCGGCCGGGCGATGCCCTATGCCGGGTTCGCTTTCAGGTGGGCCAGCACCGCCGTCGCAACTTCCTCCGGCTTTTCCTGCACCAACCAGTGACCGGCGTCCAGTTCGACAAACTTGTACGGCCCCTTCATGTACTGCTCCGCATCCACGCAGCCCTTCCGCCCAATCGCCTGGTCCTTGTTCCCCCAGACGAGCACTGTCGGCACGGAGACTTCGCCAAACTGCACTTCCGTACTCGCCGGGTCGAGGCCATTGCTCGCGCGATACCAGTTCAGCGCCGCCGTGAGCGCCCCCGGCTGCGTGAACACCGAGAGGTACTCTGCCTTCTCTTCTTCGCTACTCTCGCTCCAGACACCCTTCAACACTGCCCAGTCGTTCGCCATCATCGCCGCCTCGGCGGCGCCTTCCTGGACGAACAGCTGGATGTACTGGCTGCGTTGCGCCTGGTCGGCATCCTCGCGGATCGCCGCTCCAAACGCCGCGACGTGTGGCACCGATAGTGCCGTCCAGCTGATCACGCGCTCCGGCATCGCGCAGACATGCGCCCAACCGGCGCCCGCTCCCCAGTCGTGCCCGATCAGGTGGAACCGCTCGGCGCCCATCGCATCCGCGAATCCACGAATGTCTTCAGCCAGCTTCAGGTAACGGTAGTCCTCGACCTTTGCCGGGCGGGCGCCAGGGCTGTATCCCCGCTGGTCCGGCGCCAGGCAGCGGTACCCTTCGTCCGCCAGCCGCTCCATCAGCGGGATGTACATGTGCGACGTCTCAGGGAACCCGTGCAGGAGGATCACCGGCTCGCCGCTCTCGCCTGCTGTGCGGGCACGGAACGTCATGCCGCTGGCCTTGATGGTTGTCTCTGTTACCGGCATCACATGCCCTCCGATGTGCCCGGGCGGTGCAGCCGCCGTTGCTAGATGCTCACAGGCCCTCTCTTTGTCGAAACAAGGAGAGGGCCTGCTCTCAATCCTTCCGTCAGGAAGGAACTAGTGCGTGAGCCACGCAAATTCCTGCGGCTTCCGCTGCGACTTGGCGTCGATCATGATGTTCACGATGTTCGCCTTCTTGTCCGCCAGCGCTTCCTCTCAGCGTCGGCTCCAGCTCCGCGACCTTCGTCACGAAGTAGCCCTTGCCGCCGAACGCCTCGATCACCTTTTCGTAGTGCGCGCTTGGCGTGTAGGCCGAAGGCGGCGCCTTCTTCGGGTCGAGCACGTCGGGGCCGCCGCCGATGCCGTTGTTGTTGACGATGATGAACGTGATCGGCAGGTCGTAGCGGCAGGCCGTTTCCACTTCCATGCCGCTGAAGCCGAAGGCCGAGTCGCCCTCGACGCAGACGACCTTCTTGTCCGGGTTCACCACCGCCGCGGCAATCGCCTGGGCAAGGCCCACGCCCATCGTGCCGTAAGTGGCGGCGTCCAGGCGGTGGCGGGGATAGAAGTTCGGCAGCACCGTCCGCCCGATGTCCATCGTGCTCGCGCCTTCGCTGCTGATGATTGCGTCCCGCGGGAGCAGGTCGCGCACCTGGCCGAGGACGCGGTAATAGCCCATAGGCTCGCTGTCGTCCTTGTACCGTGGCGCCACATTCGCGAGGTTGTCGTTCGCCTTGTTCTCGAGGCCCGTGCGCCAGGTCGTCTCCGCCGGGTACTGCCAGGGATTCGCGTCCAGCGCCTTGTTGAGCTGTCCGGTGATCGCCTTCGCGTCGCCGACCAGCGCGACTTCGGTCGGGACGTTCGTCCCAATCTCCTCGGGGTTGATGTCCATCTGGATCACCCGGACGTCCTTGTTGAACCGCGGGGGTAGTCCGAAGTGCATGATCCAGTTCAGTCGCGCGCCCATCAGCAGGATGAGGTCGGCGTTCTGCAGCGCGTAGCTGCGGGCCGGGGCCACCGAGAGAGGATGGTCGTCGGGAATAACGCCCTTGCCCATCGGCGATGCCAGGTACGGCAGCTGTGTCTTCTCGACGAACTCGCGGACCTCGTCCTCGGCCCGGGCATAGGCTGCGCCCTTCCCGACGATGACCAGCGGCCGCTCCGCCGACTTCAGCGCTGCCAGCGCCGCATCGATGTTCTCCTGCGGCGTGGTCGTCCGCGGCGGCTCAGGGCACCGCTTCTTCCAGTCGACTTCGTCTTCGTCGCAGGTGCCGGTGATGATGTCGCCGGGCAGGTCGAGGTACACAGCGCCGGGCTTGCCGTAGATGCTCGTTCGCACGGCCTGTTCGATGTAGAACGGCAGCCGCCGCACGCTATCGGGCCGGGCCGCGTACTTCGCGAAGGGCCGCGCCGCTTCGATCTGGGGCGTCTCCTGGAAGGCGCCCGTGCCGTTCTGGTACGAGTCGTTCGCGCCGCCGAGCAGGATCATCGGCCAGGCATTCGCCCAGGCGTTTGCCATCCCGGCGATGCCGTGCACCATGCCCGGGCCGGAAACGCCGAGGCATGCACCGGGGCGTCCCGTCATGTAGCCCACCGCGCCGGCCGCGTAGCTCGCTGCCTGCTCGTTCCGGAACCCGAAGAACTGGCCGCCTTCGCGCTGGAAGGCCATCGCAATCGGTACCACCGGGATCCCGACGATCCCGAACATGTACTCAACGCCCTGCTCTTTCAGACTCCGCGCAATCAGCGTTGCGCCGTTAACTTCTGCCATGTCTGGCTTTCTCCCTCGTTTCGTTATGCGCGGAATCATACGGACAAAGCGAAGAGAGTGCTCCGCCTGCCTTGACCGTGTCAGTTACCCTGCCCCAACCGCCTTCGACCCACAGACCCCCCGCCCCCGCTGACCCCCAACCCGCTCCCCGTTCGCTACAATCCGGCCATCCACCGCCCGGAGTTGCACCATGCCCACACCCGCTCGCGTCGTCGTCGTTCCCCAGGGAGAGGACAAGCCCGTCCTCCGCATCGACGAGGTGAAGCTGCCCGATCCCGGTCCCTACCAGGTCGTCGTCAAGCAGTACTCCTCCGGCATCTGCCATTCCCAGCTGCACCAGATGCACCGGCCGCGCATGGCCCCCGTCGTCCTCGGCCACGAATCCACCGGCGTCGTCCTCGCGAAGGGCAAAGAGGTCACCCATGTAAAGGAAGGCGACCGCGTCATGGTCACCTGGGTGCCCCGCGATGGCGAGAACAACAAGCGCCAGCCCGTCGGCGCCTCCATCCCCCTGCCCGACGGCACCGTCGCCATGGGCAACGTCTTCACCTGGGCCGACCACACCATCGCCGACGAGCAGTACGTCGTCGCGATGCCGAACGACGTGCCCACGGACGTCACCTCCATCATTGGCTGCGCGGTGATGACCGGCTCCGGCGCCGTCTACCACACGGCCGGCGTCAAGAAGGGCCAGAGCGTCGCCGTCTTCGGCGTCGGCGGCGTTGGACTCTCGGCGATTGCCGCCGCCGCCGTTGTCGAGGCGAACCCGATCATCGCCGTCGACCTCGACGACACCAAGCTGGCGTTCGCGAAGAAGTTCGGCGCCACCCACGGTGTCAACGCCTCCCAGGGCGACCCCATCGCCGCCATCCACGAGCTCACCCGCAGCGACAGTGAGTTCACCCTCCAGGGCACCCCCGTCGCCGGCGTCGACTTCTCCTTCGACTGCATCGGCGTGCGCCAGACCATGGAGCAGATCCTCCCCGCCGCCCGTCCCGGCGTCCTCGGCCGCCGCACCGGCGGCACCGCCGTCCTCGTCGGCGTCCCCTCGACCAACGTCGAGCTCGATGCCCGCGACCTCCTCGTCAACGAGAAGAAGTACATCGGCAGCATCGGCGGCTCCTGCCGCCCCGACCGCGACTTCCCGATGTTCCTCCGCTGGTTCAAAGAGGGTGACCTCGACCTCAACGCCCTCGTCACCGCCCGCTACAAGCTCGACGACATCAACGAAGCCACCGACGCCCTCGAGCACGGCCAGATCTCCGGCCGCGCCATCATGGAGTTCGCCAAGCCGTAATCCCGGGGGCCGCACCAAATCCGTAGTCGCGGCCCCCCGTGGCCGCTCGCCCTCGGATCACCCCGGGAGCCAGCCCGGCCGCAACCTCTCATTCAAGGCAGAGAAATGCGAGGCCAGGCGCTAAGTCAGCATTGCTCCGAGCCCTGCCTACATAACGACTCCCGAAGTCACGCTCGCCACCTTAGCGGAGCGATCCTTTCGTTTTGGATGATGAGAAACGAAAGGATAGGGCCTAACCTTGTGTTTCTTGTGGCGAGGAAATGGAAAGCAATATGGTGCTAACCTTGCGTTCTCTCGCGAGGGGAATGAAAAGGATCCGCGTGCGCGGTCACGGCGTTCGACGCACCTGGCAATACGACCCGACGCTCTACGCACCGGCACGGTACCGGCGTGCCTGCAGCTACGAAGCGTTCATCCCCGACGAATTGGCGGAGTTCCAGCTTGAGGTTCCCGGCCACGTCGCGGGGATCGTCTCAGAAGCTGAGAACGCGATTGCTGCGCTGAATGCCATACCGGTGGCAGCGCTGGCGCCCCTCGGTCCGATTACTCCTCCGCACCGAATCCAATCGCGTGCCTCGAAGGTCGAAGGATTGCAAGTCGACGCGCGTGCCCTTGGTCGGGCGGAAGGCAACCTCGAGGCGGGCCGCAGAGACTTGCGAAGGTCCCGAAAGGCGGGAAAAAAAGAAATCCTGGCGAACATCGAAGCCATGGAACTGGCCGTTGAGAACGCTACAGCCCGCCAGGCCCTCGCTTCCGCCGACATCGACGCAGTCCACGAGGGTCCTGACCGAGCGGGACGAACGGATCAAGGCGCGCGGGAACGGCTCGGACTGAGCAGAACTGGATTGGCGGCAACGACTACAACCCCTGTGGAGCCGATTACGTGCCGCCGCCACACCGAAGAGGTGGCTCGCCTGGTGGACGACCTTTGCGCGTACAGCTCCGGCGACGATTTGCCGCCGCTGATACAGGCAGCGATCGCCCATGCACAATTCGACGACAATCCAGCCCCTATGTGGACGGAAACGGAAGAACCGGCCGTGCCTTGGTGCAGGTCATTCTTCGCCGGCGGGGACTGGCGCCTTCCTACGTGCCGCCGATCAGCGTGGTCCTGGCGAAACGAAAGCCAACCTACATCCGCGGGCTCGAACTGTACCGTGAGAACGATGTGGCGGCTTGGCTAGAGATCTTTGCTTCAGCGGCAGCGGAAGCATCATTGCTGGCGCTGCGCTATCGCGATCGTGTGGTTGCACTCCAGGAGGAATGGCGCGAGCTGCTGCGGGAAGACTCCAACCCGCGTGAAGGGTCTATGGCGTGGGCGATTATCGATACGCTGCCAGCTCACCCGATTGCCGACCATCGCCGTACTCGTGGCGGCAACTGGCGGGACCCGCCCGTCTGTAACCAACGGAGTCAACGCCCTCGAAGCTGCCGGCGTCCTCCGCGCCCTCGGCGGCGGCCGCTGGAACCGTGCATGGGAGGCCGAGGGCCTGCTGGATCTGATCGCCGGATTGGAGGCCGGGGAAGGCTAGTCAGACATTCCCATGCTCAGCGACGCGGAAGCGAATTGTTTGCGCTCTCTCGGCGTAGCACTTGCCGTTTCTGCCTGCGTGCATAGGGTCAGCACAATCGGCGCCTGGACTCAGGCTCCATAGCACGAGCTTTCGGCCGCGCCAATATGCAACCCCTCACCCCACAGCCGAATACGGCAGGAACCCCGCCCGCCACTCCTCGAACTCCGCGTACCAGTCCTCCACCGACATCCCGAACGCCTCTTCAAACGACTCCTGCCAGGTGAGTCCCTCCCCCTTGCCCGCGCAGAAGGTGCGGACGTCGGCGTCGGTGTGGCCGGACATCAGGCGCTGGGCGGCGAAGCTCCAGAGGGCGTAGTCGGCCGGCTGGGGCGCGACGGCGGCGCCTTCCTGCTCGCTCAGCGGTGTGTGGATGGGCTCCTCCTGGAGCAGCACCTGTCTCTCCACGCTGGCGGCGACCGGGTCCACGAGGCCGGCGCTGACGATGGCCTGGTAGCCAAACCACTCGGCCATCCCCTCGTACAACCACTGCGGTTCGCGATAGCAGAAGAGGTCGTGCTGCCAGACGTGGAAGTACTCGTGGGCCAGCACCTTCAGCTTCAGGTAATCGGGCGAAAGCGCGACCCACGAATCCGACACCGCGTTCACGCAGATCTCGTAGCCAATCGCCGTCGCCCCGTTGATGCAGCTGTTGTCGTTGGCGACGTGCACGAACACCGTGCGGGAGGCGGCGCCGCCGAAGTGGTCGTTGGCGTAGTCCTCACCGGCGCGCACGCCAAGCTGGATGAGCGCCTGCTCGCGGGGGTCAACATCGTCGTCGAAGGTGTACTGGATGCTCGCCGGGACCGGCGTGGCGGTCGGCATCGGGGTCGGCGAAGGCGTGCGGGTGGCGGTCGGTCGTGGCGTCGGCGCGACGACCGTCGGGGATACCGGTCGTGTGGCCGTGGCGGTTGGTGTCGGCTCCGCGCCCTGGCGGGGCGAACAGGCAATGGCGAGGGTCGCGGCGAGCACGGCAGCAAGGGCGAACGCGCGGATCATCGCCGCCTAAGCCCCAGGTAGGCGAGCACATAGATGCCGGCGAGTGCCACGGCCGTGACCATCCACCCGGCGATGGAGGGAGAGGCTGTTGTGGCGCTGATCCCGGCCGCTTGTGCGGGCGATGGTGTGGGTCGGCTCGCGGCGATGGCTGCTGGGCCGGTTGCTGGCGCCGGCCGACGGGCTGCCGAAGGAGTCGTTGCCGCTGCCTCGCCAGCATCGGGCGGCGATTGCCGGAGGAGTTTCGCCCGCATGCTCCGCACCTTCGCGGTGATGGTGTCGACCTGTGATTCGCCGGGTGCGAAAGGCCACCCCGTGCGCACCTCGTGGGTTGCTCGGGCAACTTCGGCGCCGAACAGCATGAGCTGGGCGCTCAGATAGATGAAGAACAGCAGGATGATCACGAAACCGAGCGACCCGTAGGTGGCGTTGTAGTTGCCGAAGCTGGCGACGTACCAGGAGAAGCCGACCTTCAGCAGCTCGAAAGCAACGGTTGCGACGATCGCGCCCGGGAGGGCGGAGCGCCAGGGCACAGGGTTCGCGGGGACGATGCTGTAGAGGAGCAGGAAGGTCACCGTGGAGATGGCCGGGGGCAGGATGAAGTAGGAGGCGATGAGCCCGATCCGTGTGACCATCTCGAAGTCGCTGGGGGCGATGCTGTCGACGGCGCCGACGACGAAGGTGATGACGAAGGTGGCGGCAATGCTGATTGTGAGCAGGGTCGCGAAGGTGAGCACGAGGCCGATGTCGATGGCCTTGCCAAGGAAGAAGGATCGCGGCTTTTCGCCACCGAAGACGCCGTTGAGGCCGAGCCGGACCGCGGTGAAGAGGGCGCTGCCTGTATAGAGGGCGCCGAGGATGCCGAAGATGCCAAGGCTCCCCCGGGCATCGGCGACCGAAGTGATGATCGACTCGAGGTCGGCGCGGCCCCCGTCTTCGCTGAGGGGGACCTGGTCGATGATCGAGTTGATGAAGTCCTGCTGCTCGGATTTCTCGTTGAGGATGTAGCCGCCCACGCTGAGGGCGACGAGAGCGAGGGGGAAAATCGAGATCAGGGCGAAGTAGGTGATGCCGCCGGCCGAGATGCTGCAGCGGTCGCGGCCGAAGGCTGTACCGGCGCGAAGGGCGGTCTCGGCTGCCTGTCTCGCTCGAACAATCGGTTGCATAGGTTTCGGGGGCGCGTGGTGATCGCGCCTCTTTCTAGGGTACAGGCTGCCCGAAGGACGATGTGGCAGGGGGCGCTGCGCGGTACGCTCCCAGTCGTGAAACGAAGATGGATCCCGCTCTTTGCACTCGCGATGGCGATGGTCGCGACCGTTGCGTGTGGCGACGATGACGACGATGCCACGGTCGAGCCGAACCCGACAGCCGCGGACGTTGCAACAATCGCGGTCACCAGCCCGGCGTTCGCGGACGGCGAACCAATACCAGTGCAGTACACCTGCGACGGGGATGGCGTGTCGCTGCCGCTGTCGTGGGAGGCGGGCCCGGTGGGGACGGTCGCCTACGCAATCGTGATGGATGACCCCGACGCGCCCGGCGGGACGTACGTGCACTGGGTCATCGGCAACCTGCCAGCAAACGTGACCAGCCTGGACGAAGGGGCGACCGGTGCCGGGATCGCGGACCTCGGCGGGATCGAAGGCAAGAACAGCGCCGGCGGGTCTGGCTACACGGGGCCGTGTCCGCCGAAAGGGTCGGACCCCCACCACTACGGGTTCACCGTCTACGCCGTGGATACGACTATCCAGTTCGTGAAGCAGCCAACTGCGTCCGAGCTGGTTGGGGCGTTCGCCGGCCACCTGCTCGCAGAAGGAAAACTGACGGGGACGTTTTCGCGGTGAAGCGGGAAAGATAGGTGCAACTCCCCACAAAGCGAGGATTGTTCGGCGGCGCCGAACCATTACACTCTGTGAAACTCGTGTGAACGCCGCGATGGACGCGGCGGAAGTGGCACTTGATGCAACCTGGTACCGAATACCAGCCGCTGGCCGAAACGATGACCAGCCGGCAGGTGTATCTCCTGCTTTTCTCCTTGATGGTCAGCCTGTTCATTGGGGCCCTGGACCAAACGGTGGTGTCGACGGCGGCGCCGCACATCCTCGCGGACCTCAAAGGCTTCGACCTGCTGAGCTGGGTGTTCACGAGCTACATGCTGACCTCGACGATCGTCATTCCCCTCGTCGGCAAGCTGGGCGACCTCTATGGGCGCAAGCTGTTCCTGATCTTCGGTGTGGTGATATTCATGGCCTCGTCGGCGGCCTGTGGTGCGGCGCCGACGATGGAGTCGTTCATCGCCTTCCGGTTCGTGCAGGGCCTCGGCGGCGGCATGATCTTCGCATCCGTGTTCGCCACGCTCGGCGACATGTTTGCCCCGGCCGACCGCGGTAAGTACATCGGTTTCTTCACCGGCACGTTCAGCCTTGCCAGCATCCTTGGCCCGACGCTCGGTGGCTTTATCACCGACAGCCTTACCTGGCGCTGGATCTTCTACCTCAATATCCCGGTCGCGCTGATCGCCATCCCCGCCATCTACGCGAACCTGCCTGCCAAGGCGAAGGGCCTGAAGGTCAAGATCGACTACATCGGCGCCGCAACGTTGAGCGGGGCGAGCGTCTGCTTCCTGATGGCGATGGTCTGGGCTGGCGACAAGTACGCCTGGGGTTCGCCCGAGATCCTCGGGCTGCTCACGACGGCGACTCTCCTGACCGCTGCCTTCATCCTCCAGGAGCGGCGCCACCCGGAGCCGATCCTCCCGCTGCACCTCTTCCGAAACCAGGTCTTCCTGCTCTCGAACCTCGTCGTGTTCACTTTCGGGCTTGGGGTGTTCGGAGCCTTCCAGTACCTCGGCCTGTTTGTGCAGACTGCCCTCCGCGCGAGCGCGACCGCCTCCGGAATCGTGACGACCCCGCAGAGCGCGGGCGTGCTCATCACCAGCATTCTCGGCGGGCAGTTCATCGCTCGGTCGGGGAAATACAAGCGGCTCACGGTCTCAGGCGCCCTGATCATCGCTGCCGCCATGGCCCTCTTGCGCACGATCGACCAGGACACACAGAAGATTCAGATCGCCGGGTACATGTTCTTCATGGGGCTTGGCTTCGGGATGGTGCTACCGACGATGTCGCTCGTCGTGCAGAATGCCGTGTCGACGCAGTACATCGGGGTGGCGTCGAGTTCGACCCAGTTTTTCCGGCAGATCGGCTCGGTGATGGGCATTGCCATTTTCGGGGTCATCCTCTCCCACACCTACCAGTCGCAGCTCGCGGACAAGATCACGACGGCCGACCGCACAGCGATCGAGAGCGTCGACCCGATGATCCTCAATGAACTTGAGGACCCGACTGTTCGGCTAAACCCGAGTGAGTGGGCGCCGATCACCGCTGCGATCACATCCCTGGACGGTGGTGATGCGATCCTGCAGCGGGCAACGCGGGCCCAGGACGAGTCCGTTTCCAAGGCGACTCAGAACATCTTCACAGTGGCCCTGGCCGCCGCCCTGCTCTCAGCCGCGTTCGCGATCATCATGCACGAGATGCCGCTCCGGCGCGGCGGCCCGCAGCCCGTACGGATGCCCGCCGCACCGGTTCCGGCCGGAGGCGCAGCCGTGGCCGCGTCCTCCCCGCCCGTCACCGGCCAGGCGCCCGTCGATGCCGAGGCAGGCACGTCCGGCGGTGGTGGCGGCGGGGCCTCGGGCTAGGCGGTAGAGTGCGCAAGTCCGAGTGCGGCATGCAACTAGATTTCGGCGATGAGTGACGTTCCTAGCCTTCGCTGGAATGACACCATCCGCAAAGGAAGCCAACCGTAAGCGTGTTGCCAACATTGATGCCTGATCGCTGCACTTAGGGACGAATTGCGCTCGCGCATTCCTTGCCGACGGTCGTCGATCAATCTTGTCAGGCGCTCAGGCGTATACCACTATCATCCGATTGGATCGATCGGCCTCAGCCAATCGTATGCGGCCTGCAAGGCGGGACCATTTGTCGATGCTTGACAAGCAAGTGTGCTGGAATCGTGAGGATCCTGACGCGTCGGTTCACTCTATGATTCCCCGGTTGCTCGACTTGTGTTCGTTGAGCGAACCGCTACTGCTTTGTCGATCGCTGCTCCATCCCACTTCTCGTGAGATCGAAAAGCCAAATCATCATTGGAACGGCCGAGATTGCTGTCAACTCGCCGACTCACCCTTAATCCTCACTGGCCGCCATTCGTCTGAGTCGACTCGCACCGAGCATCGCCGAAGCGGTTTATCACGTCGGAGTGGTTCGATAGACGATCAGCCTGCTCCTGGAGTCTGTAGGCTGCCAGAAAGAGTGCAGCGACCACCGAATGAGCGTCCCGAACAAAGCGGCAAGAGCCGGCAGTCTCCCGATGGTGGCGCTCAGGTAGCTGCTCAAACCAACGCCGGCAAGTACAGCTACAAAGCTCAAGACGTATTGGACGCCCTCTGTCATATCGAAGATGGCGGGAACGGGCGAGCAGCCAATAGGGGAACCCGCAGAGCGCTACGCCGTTTCATTCACCTCAGAATACGCCTAGCCATTTGGAAGATGCCGCACACCGCGCACTTCTGCGATGGAGACTTCTCGATGAGTTCCCAGCCCCTACCCCAACCCCACTTCCCTCATCCCTGCATCGGCCACCAGCCTCGCGCCCGTGATCGCTTGTATCTCCTCCAACGTCCACCCGGGTGCATACTCTTCCACCACGATGGCGCCGCCTTCGATCCGCATGACTGCGACGTCCGTGTAGATCTTCTCGACGCAGGCAATGGCGGTGATTGGGAGAGTGCAGCGCTCCACGATCTTCGGGGCGCCGTCGCGGTCGGTGTGGGCCATCATTACGTACGTGTGGCGGGCACAGGTTGCGAGGTCCGGGGCGCCCCCGGCGCTGCCGGAGATGTTGCCCGGCCGCCAGTAGTTGGCCAGGTTGCCAAGCGCATCGACCTCGAACGCCCCCAGCACCGTGTAGTCGAGGAAGCCGCCGCGGACGAGGGCAAACGAGTCGTCGTGGCTCATGAAAACCATCCCCGGCTTCGGTTCCACCGAGTGTCCCCCGGCAGTTTGCAAACGCCAGCCCGGCGGCGGGTCGTCGATGATCGGGCCGAAACCGAGCAGCCCCTGCTCCGAGTGGAAGATCACCTCGATGTCGTCGCGCGGGTGTAGCCCGCAGTGGAGCGGCCAGCCGATACCGAGGTTGACGACGTCGCCATCCTTGAAGTCGCGGTTCACGAGCAGGGCGACGAATTCGGGGGAGAGCCGTTCGGGCATCAGTGCGTCTCCCGCCACGAGGTCATGGGCGTGGTTGGCCGCACCACGACCCGGTCCACTCGCACACCGGGGACCTCGATCTCGCCGGGCCCCAGCTCGCCCAGCGGCACGAGGCGTTCAACCTCTGCGATCGTCACCGTGGCAGCGCCGGCCATCGTGGCATTGAAGCTCGACGGGTGCTCCCACACGAGGTTGCCGTAGCGGTCGGCAGCGGCAGCCCGCACGAGGGCGAAATCGGCATGCATGGCGGTCTCGAGGACGTGCTCCTGGCCGCCAAACGACCGTGTTTCCTTCCCTTCCGCGAGAAGCGTGCCGACGCTGACTGGCGAGTAGAAGGCCGGGATACCGGCCCGGGCGGCCCGGATCCGTTCGGCCAGCGTTCCCTGGCCGACCAGCTCCAGTTCAATCTCGCCTGCCTCAAGGCCGGCTTCGAAGGCGCTCTTCGTGTTGCCACGCATGGCCGCCGAGAAAGTGGTGATTCCCTTCCGCACCTGCCCCTTCTCGACGAGCAAGGCGACGGTGACGTGGTCCGGTCCGGTGCCCGCGAGCCCCGTGAAACCTCGCACCTCCTCGTCGCTCATCGCTTCCCGGGCGATAGAACCGACGCCGGACATATTGCAGCAGGCGACCGTCAGACCCGTGGACCCCTTCCGTGCCAGGGCAGCGATGAGGTAGGCAGGCCAGTCGGCCGGGCCGGTGAAGCCACCGATGTGGACCGAGGCCCCGTCGGGGATGTCAGCGACCGCCTCATCGAACGAGGTGACGACTTTGTTGATCACGGTTGGCGAGTGTACCGGTTGGTGGACTCAGTATCGCATCGCGCGGTTCACATCCTGCTACTATTTCGCCCATGCCCGAGGCAGGCGTCTCACAATCGAAAACCGCTGAGGTAGCGAAGCCCCGCGCCGAGCCACGCGTTTCGGCCGAGGTGGAACAGCCCTTTGAGGTCGAGGGCAACCAGGAAGCCGGTCTTGCGGCCCGCACGCTTGCCGACCCCCAGGCCACTGCGCCGCGGAACGCGGTCGCTCGCAAAGTGTCGAAACGCCAGCTCCTGGGGCTCCAGCGAGCGGTCGGAAACCGGGTTACGGGTGAGGTATTCGCGAAGCTCGCCCAGCGCGTGCCAATCACGGCAAGCACAAGTGAGACCCTCTACAACCAGAGCAATTCGGCCACGGGCGCGGCCAGTTCGGCCCACTACGGCGGCAACAAGACCTACGACATCACGCGCCAGGGCGACACAGGCGCCACGGTGAACGTGAAGATCAAGTTCCTCAACCAGGCCCGGAACACCACCCCGCCGGGCCCGAATCCTCCGCCGGGAACGCCTCGTCTGGGCCAGATGCTCGGTTCGCCGACGGAGTTTCCGGATGCTGATCCCCGCCGGGCCTGGGCCGCCGATATGGCGAACCAGGCTGTCTCACACTGGAATGGCCGTGTCACGTTCGTGAGCGACACCACCGACGAGACCGCAGGCATCAATACCGTGCGTCTGCCCGTCACCTTCAGTGCCGAGGCCGTGTTCGGCCTCAACGACGACGCGCCGAACACCGTCATCGTCCATGGGCCAACCACAACCGCCGGTACCGCTGGCCAGCCGATCGACGCGGGCAACTGGTACATGAACAAGAACGACCGGTACCCGGCCAACGACGACATCATCTACGCCCACGAGTACGGCCACCTCATCGGCATTCCCGACGAATACAGCCAGAGCAATGAACAGATGAACGCGCTGCTCCACCAGGCCTCGCCGGGGGATGCGGCTGCGTCGCTCGCAGCGCTGGACCAGGAAACCGTGAGACGAATGTCCTATGCCGCCCTCGTACGGCCGCTCTACCAGCAACTCCGTGCAGCGATGGGGCCGGCGGTCGAGGCGTTCCGCGGGCAGGGCCGGCTCGTCAAGGACAAGATGTCAGAGGCGGCGAAAGGGGCAGCCCGGTCGCCCGCGGTGCAAGAACAACTTCGGGAACGGCTGCTGGCGGAGGCCACGGACCGGGTGGACCCACAGGTGCCCCAGGCGGTGGCATTCGAGACGACCACGAACTTCAGCAACCGTTCGCGTGCCGGCGAAGGTGTCGATGCAGCATTCGATGCCGGAGCCCTCGGCAGGCAGCTCTCAAGCATCTACGCCAGTGCCCTCGATGCCCCGCTCAGCGACACTGTCGTCAATGTTCAGGGCCTCGGTGACGTGGCGATTAACGTCCATGGGTCCGTCTTCAGCGCCGGTGTGGGAACCGGTCCGAGCCAGGCCTCCGCGAGTACCGTCGCGGCTGGCGACGTGGGTGCCGCTGCAGGCCCGACAGGGCTCCCGGAGATGCCGCCGCCGGATACACTGGTCGGCAAGATCGGAGCCCTTCCTGCCGCCTGGACGGCCGCTGGATCGGCTCTCGAGACCGCGGTGACGCCCGCGGCATTCGCGGCCAAAATGCAGGCGATCATGCCGACCGCTGCCGCCGCCGTAGCCGAGTCGCTGATGGCAGCGATCGTGCCCGGGGCCACCGGCCCGGCGGCGTTGACCGGGACATCCCAGATGTACCAGCGCGCGTATTCACTCCTCAACAATGCCGCCCGCGAAGCAGCCACCCAGTTGACCTCGGAGCTGGTGCGGGCCCAGGTCGAACCGGTCATCCAGGCCGACGTGACCGCCTTCCGGACGACACTGCTCGCCGAAGTCGATCGCATCATGACGATGTCGCCCACCGACCTGGCCGCGGCCGGCAATCCGAACCCCGCGATGCGCCAGCTCATCCAGGACATGAAGGGCCGCCTCGACGCGGACAAGGCAGCAACCGCGGCGACGGGCCGCGATCCGCTCGGTGGTGGTGGCGCCGCGCCCGACCAGGATGTGACCTACAGCTTCCAGGGACTGATGGGTTCCAACAAATCGACGGCTATCCGCGCCGACCAGTTCCAGCCGATGGTTGACGCGTTCAACGCGAACTTCAAAGCGACGACGGAAGATCCGTTCCGGGCCGAGACGAGCTGATCTTGGCCCGGCTTGCCGAGTACCACTGGCACGTTTCGCCACCCGCAGCGGTCGATGAGGAAATGGCCATCTTCGATGATGGCAGCGCATGGCTGGTCGTACGGCGGCCGCGGTACTCGACAGCGGCGATTGGTTGCTACGGTTGTCAGCCGGCTCCGGACGATCTCGCGGCACTGACGGCGAATGGCCCCGGCTCCTTCATCATCGAGTTGCTCGGGCCCGAACAGCCGCTGGAAGCGATTTTCCCGGTGCTGGATCGGGTTCGGGAGCAGGCGATTGCATCGCCGGAGGCTGTGGCCACGTTCCACGGCAGGGTCATCCCGGGGGAGCGCAATGTTGCGCTTGCGGTGGTCGCGACCGGGGAGCGCCCCGTGCAGTTCGAACTGGCGCCGGATCGATGTGCGGTCCATTTCTTCCAGGGGGGCCAACCGCTGAGCTGGCAGCGGTTCCCGACGCTCGATACGGGGTTCATCGCGCCCGATGCCAGTGGCTTCGGGGGACTCAGCCGGGAGGCATTGGTGCCGCCGGGCGGCTACGGCATCATCACGTTTGCGGTGGACGTGCCCGACGGCGCCGATGGAGTGCAGCTCCAGGTGGCCGGGCGACTGAGGGCGCCCCTGCCAGACGAGCCGATGCCCGAGACGTTCGAGGTTCGGACGGAAAAGGCCGACATCCCTGCCTAACCTGGACCTCGCGGCTCAGGCTGGCGCTGTCGATGATGACTCGCCGGCAGGGCCCCTCCGCCACTTCGGCAGCCGGAGCCATGGCACTGCCGGGTCGGCCCAGACGAAGAGGACGGCGATAGCGAGGTACGAGAACACTTGCACGTGCGCCGTGAACTCGATGCCGATGTGGAAGCAAATGGCCGCCAGGATCGCGAAGGGACGGGTGCGACGCCACCACAGGCCGGTCGCGATGAAGAGTTCGGTGCCGATGATCATCTTCGCGGCGAAGGTGTGGAACTCGCGATTGAGCACGAGGTCGGCGAATGCGTCCGGGAGCAGAGACGCCCGCACATTCGCCTCCACGGCGATCATCCGGCCCCACGTGACGGTGCCGCTGAACCAGTCCGGGTCGATGAGCTTGCTGGTTCCTGAGGCGGCGTAGACGGCGGCGCACTCGACGCGGAGGAGCCAGACGGTCCACGCGGTCGAGGTGGGGTCGAAGGGTCGCCCACGCCAGCGGTGCCAGAGAGCGTCGATGGAGAGCGCCCGCCCACACGGTGCCATCGCGAGGATGCCGAGGACGATGAAGAGGTAGGCGCGGTTGTTGTGCATTTCCGTCGTCGAAACGAAGAGGTTGTAGCCGACGACCCCGAAGGCAACCTTCGTGGTTATGCCCGAGAACAGGCCGGCGCTCATCGCCACCGCGGCGACGAGACCAATGACCAGGACCGCCGCAAAGACGGGCTCCGGGAACTCCGGGTACCAGGAAACGTAGGCATGGTGGAAGTGGTCCTGGTACGTGTGGCCGTCGAGGGCGTCCGTGACGAATGGCTGCAGGTGCTTGACGGTGACCAGCCCCACCAGAATTCGGACGATAGCGAGAGATCGCATGCTCACTCGCTGGCCGAGAAGCCGGTCGAGGCGCGCAATCATGGCAGGTCCCGCTCGTCGCTGCGCATTGTTTGCGTTTCCGGGTCGCCGAGGTTGTACCAGGTCGTAACGGTGGCTTCGTAGTAGCGGGTTTCGGTGTCGTTCGGGGTGTTCGCCGCCACCCAGTCCAGGGCCTCCTGGAGGAAAGCAAGCTGGTTGTCGAGACCGGCGTCGGCGTGATGCCGGTTCCATGGCGAATACAGCCCTCGTCCGCCGACCAGCTGGTTCCATTCGTAGCCGGACCAGGGCTGGTCTATCGGCACCCGGTCTCCGTCCTCGGTGACGCGGACGATGTCCGCCTGCCAGAAGCTAGCCTCGGGGAACATCTGGAAGCCGAACTCTTTGTGCGGCGCCCAGTAGGCCCGGACGATGAACATGAGCTGGAGTGCGATGACACCGAGGAAGACGGTGCGGCGCATGATCACCCGCGTCGATTCGGGGATCATCCCGTCAGCTCGTCCGGGGTTCGCTGGTCACGGCCGGCCGGTAGGGCACGAGCTTCGAAAGGAACTCGCGGTGGCCAGCAACGAGACCGTAGATCGCGGCCAGCAGACGATGCGCCCCGGGGACGTTTGCCCCCAGCCAGGCGACCCACTTCAGACCGCGCACCCGCTCCAGCGTGATGGCGAAGACGTCATTTCCGCTCACCAACGTCCCGTCTGTGAGCTTCAGGTGCATGCTGGCATCACGTATTTGAGGCTCGAGGCCAGCGAGCCAGGCTGTCGCCAGGGGCGATGACCAGGGGAGAAAGGCCAGCTCGCGGCGGCGTGCGATGCGCCAGAGCAGCTCGGCCATTGCCCGGCAGAAACGGCAGTCGTCGTCGTAGAGCAGGGTTGGTCGGTCGGGCCGAAGTTCACACACCGATGTATCGCTAGAGGCGTCTGCCGTTTCCACGCGCTCATTGTTCCACAGGGTGCGGATTGCATCCCCACCGGGACTGCTACGGTGTTCCTGCCATGGACCACACCGATCACGTCAACCTCCTGCGCGATGGCATCGATGGTGTGGGTGGCGTTTGGGCGGACCTCGGCGCCGGGCGTGGCGCATTCACGCTGGCTCTCGCGGACCTCCTCGGCCCGGGTTCCGAGATCTACGCCGTTGATCGCGACGCGGGCGCCCTCCGGGAGAACGAGCAGACGATGAAATCGCGGTTCCCCGAGTGCCACGCCCAGCATCAGGTCGCCGACTTCACACGTCCGCTCACCCTGCCGGCGCTCGATGGCCTCGTGATGGCGAACTCGCTCCACTTCCAGGTGGACCAGGAGGCGGTGGTCCGGCGCGTTGCGCAATATCTGCGCCCGGGCGGTCGCCTGCTCATCGTGGAGTACAACATCGAGCGCGGGAACTTCGCCGTCCCCCACCCGGTGGCGTATCGCCGCTGGGTGCAACTGGCCGAGGGTGCGGGCCTCGAGTCGACGCGCCTTCTCGCGAGGCGGCCAAGCCGCTTCCTCCACGAGATCTATTCGGCTGTCAGCCTGGTGCCGGCGGAGTCCGGGCTGGGCGAGTAGTGCCTGCGCGCGAGTGTGTGACCGTGACGCCGCGAGCCTGTCCGGCTCACAGGGCCCAACGACTTTCTTACCCGGCGTTTGCGGTGGAATGTGGCTACGCGGTTGCGACAGCCAGAACCCACATGAGGGCCGCCTGGCCCTCGCCTTCGATCGGCGGAGCGCGCAATCTACCCATTCGATAAGGCGAAGCGCTCATTGTCCGGCGGTTGCACAGAGACAAGGTCGGCGTGGCAACGTGACACGGGAGAGGGAGTGCGGTGAGTCACAGCAAGATGCTTCCGGACGCCACGCCATGGGCGATGACTCCCGCTGGAGCCCTCGCTGCGTTCGCCACCGATGAGAACGGACTCGACGAGGTTGAAGCCCGGGCGCGGCTTGGCCGATATGGCCCCAATCGCCTCGCCGACGAGGGCGGGCCAGGTCGCCTTGGCCTGGTTATCAAGCAATTCCAGAGCCCTCTGATCTACATCCTTGTTATTGCCGCGCTGGTGAGCATTGTGCTTGGGCACACTGTCGACGCGGCGGTGATCAGCGTGGTCCTCGTCTTCAATGCTGTCATTGGCTACTTCCAGGAAGCGCGTGCGGAGCAGGCGATCCGGGCCTTGCAGCGGCTGGCACGCTCGAGCGCTCGAGTCATTCGTGCGGGCACGTCCGCCCTCGTCGATGCCGACGAGTTGGTGCCGGGTGATGTCCTCGATATCCGGGGAGGCGACCGGGTTCCTGCTGACTGTCGTGTTGTCGATGGGCACGGGCTCGAGGTGGATGAGTCGATTCTCACCGGGGAGTCGGCCCCCGTGGCCAAAGGAAAGGTCGCCATCGAAGCGGCGACCTTGCTTGCAGACCGCACGAACATGGTCTTTGCAGGCACGGTCGTAACCCGCGGGCGAGCAAAGGCATTGGTAACGGGAACCGGCAGCCACACTGAGCTCGGCCAGATAGCCGGTACCGTTCGCGAAATCGGCACGGTCGCCACACCGTTACAGCGTCGGATGAGCCGCTTCGCCAATCTGATCGGTATGGCAGTTGTCGTAGTGGGCGCCGGTATCGTCGCTGTTGGCTATGCGCTGGGCCAGGATGTCCAGGAACTCTTCTTCACGGTTATCACGCTCGCTGTCTCGGCGATTCCTGAGGGACTCCCCATCGTCCTCACCGTGGCGCTCTCGGTGGGCGTGAGCCGTATGGCTGCGCGGAATGCGATTGTCCGCCGCTTGCCGGCTGTCGAGACACTCGGCAGTTGTACGGTCATCGGCTCCGACAAGACGGGCACGCTGACGCAGAACCGGATGACGGTGCGGCGCATCGTTGCCGGGATGCGGACCTACGAGGTTGAGGGCACAGGCTACGAAAGTAGCGGCCGCGTACTCGCGGACGGCGAAATCGTCAGCTCAGCCACGCCTGAGCACGACGCCCTTCGCCTCACGCTGGAGACTGCGGTGCTTGCGAACGAAGCGGCCATCGAGTTTGGCGGCGACGAGTACCGGGCGGACGGTGATCCAACAGAGGCAGCGCTCCTCGTCTCCGCGGCCTGGGGCGGTGTGGACATTGCCCGGCTGCGGCGCAAGTACGAGTCCTGGGGGGAGCTGCCGTTCGAATCGTCGCGCCAATTCGCTGCTTCCTTCCGGTCCGACGCCGTCCGCGACTTCGTTTTCGTCAAGGGATCACCCGAGGCCGTGGTTCGCATGTGCAATCGCACCTTCGAGCAGGCCGAGTTCGATCCGGACGCATTGCTGGATACGGCCGCGAGCCTGGCCGACGACGGTCTCCGGGTGCTGGCGATGGCGTACCGCGAGATCGACACGACTGGCGCTCCGCCCGAGCCCTTCGAGCCCTTCAACCTGATCTTCCTCGGGTTCCAGGCCATGTGGGATCCCCCACGCGAAGAGGCCAGGGACGCTGTCAAAGGCTGCCAGTCGGCCGGCATTCGCGTCCTCATGATCACGGGCGACCACGCAAAGACGGCGCGATCGATTGCCCGCGAACTGGGAATCACCGGGTTTGTCCCCGGGGATGACGAGGTTGTCGATGGTGCCGACCTGGCGGCCGTCAGCGATGAGGATCTGCCCGACCTTGTTCGCCGCATCTCCGTGTTCGCCCGCGTGTCGCCGCGCGACAAGCTGCGGATAGTCCAGGCTCTCCAGCTAATGGGCGAAGCAGTTGCTATGACCGGGGACGGTGTGAACGATGCCCCGGCCCTGAAGGCCGCGGATATCGGCATCGCCATGGGCAGGTCTGGCACCGATGTCGCCAAAGAGGCGTCGGACATGATCATCGCGGACGACAATTTCGCCAGCATCCACGCCGCTGTTGAAGAAGGACGGTACTGCTTCGACAACGTCCGCAAGGCGACGTTCTTCCTGGTTTCATCCGGCGTTGCCGAGGTCGTTGCCGTCGTAAGCGCGATTGTCTTCGGGTTCGCCATTCCTTTTCTCCCGGTCCAGATTCTCTGGCTGAACGTCGTGACTAACGGCGTTCAGGACATCGCGCTTGCCTTCGAGCCCGGCGAACCGCGCCTGATGAATGAACCGCCGCGCCCGAGAACCGAGGGCGTCCTGTCCCGGGTGCTCTATGAAAGGACGCTTATCTCCGGTCTCTGGATGGCATTGGGCACCATCGGCCTCTTCCTGTTCGTACGGCAAGAGGGAGCCAGTCTTGAAGAAGCCCGGACCATCGCCCTCACCACCATGGTCCTCTTCCAGGTGATCCATGCATACAACGCCAGGTCCGAATATGCGTCGGTGTTCAGCATGTCGCTCTGGTCGAACTCGTTTCTTCTGCTCGGCAGTCTAGGAGCCGCCGGACTTCATGCAGTCGCGGTCTACTGGCCGCCCGCGCGCAACGTCCTCCACCTCGAACCGATCGGCCTTGCCCACCTCGCGCTCGTGCTCGCAGTGGTGGTGACGATCATCCCGGTGGTCGAGATCCACAAGCGGACGCGGCCGCCGAAACGACGGCCAGCCACCGCCGGGGGGCGTTAGCCGGAACTGGAATGCGGATTCAATGGTCGAGTTCGGATGGTGGGCGGTACTGGATTCGAACCAGTGACCTCTACGATGTCAACGTAGCGCTCTAACCAACTGAGCTAACCGCCCGCGTAGGACTTCACAGCGTACCGGCAGGGCGAGTTGGCCGCCAGATCCTCTCGCCGCGCTATACTCGTTTCCACAGGCAACGACCGGGACGAGTAGGCACCCACCCGACAGAGAGACGCGCCATCTGGCTGAGAGCGCATCACCGGGAGCCGAAAACCACCCGCGAGCCCGCACCCGAAGCGCTGATTTTGGCGATAGGCGTGCGCGATTGGCCCCGTTAGCGGCCGCAACGAGTCCTGCCCCGTGCAGGAGAACCCGGGTGGAACCGCGGGAAACGTCTCCCGCCCCGGATTGTGACGATTCCACCCGGAGCGCGTGTCATGTCCAACCCGTCCGTCTTCGTTCGTTCGCCTCGCTGGCGAACCGGTGCGGCGCGCGCACACACTACCCGGCTCCTTCCCACGACCTCTTTCGCCGACTGAACAAAGGAGACCGGACATGCCTGTACCTATCGAAGACCACGTTGACCTCAATTCCCTGACGAAGGCCGATCGCCTCGCCCGCATGCGCCATTCAGCCGCGCACGTCCTTGCCGAAGCCATGGTCGAGTTGATGCCCGAAGCCGAACTGGGCATCGGCCCGCCAATCGACACCGGCTTCTACTACGACTTTCGCCTGCCCCGTTCGCTGACCGAGGAAGACCTCGGCTGGCTCGAAGCTCGCATGCGAAAGTCCATCGCCGGCAAGCACCAGTTCCAGATGGCCTCCATCACCCGCCAGGAAGCGGAGGAACGCTGGCAGAAGCAGCCATTCAAGATGGAGATGCTTGCCGAACTCGAGGACGGGAACATCACCCAGTGCACGCACGCCGCGTTCACCGACCTCTGCCGCGGCGGCCACGTGAATACCACGGGCGAGATTCCCGCCTTCAAGCTCGAATCGATTGCCGGCGCCTACTGGCGGGGCAACGAGCGGAACCCGCAGCTCCAGCGTGTCTATGGCGCGCTCTTCGAGACGCAGGACGAACTCGAGGAGTACGAGCGCCAGCAGGAAGAGGCGAAGCGCCGGGACCACCGCCGCATCGGCCGCGACCTCAAGCTCTTCGACCTCATCGACGAGATCGGCCCGGGCCACGTCGTCTGGCTCCCTGCCGGCGCCACCATTCGCCGCGAGCTGATGCGCTGGGCCGAGGACATGGAGCTCGAGCACGGCTACCAGCTCGTCCACACGCCCGTCGTCGCCAAGAAGGTGCTCTACGAAATCAGCGGCCACTGGGAGCACTACCGCGACGACATGTACCCGGTGATGTACCGCGAGGGCGAGGAGGAGTACGTCCTCCGGCCGATGAACTGCCCCCACCACATCATGATCTTCAAGACGGAGCTGCACTCCTACCGGGAACTGCCGATCCGCATCGCCGAACTGGCCGACATGCACCGCTTCGAGAAGTCGGGCCAGCTCACCGGGATGAGCCGCGTCCGCATCATGACCCTCAACGACGCCCACATCTTCTGTGCCAACGTCGAGCAGGTTGAGCAGGAGATCGAGGGTGTCATCCGCCTCATGGAGCACGCCTATTCGACCCTCGGCCTGAAGGACTACAGCTACCAGCTCAGCCGCTGGGATCCCGAGGACAAGGAGAAGTACGTCGACAACCCCGAAATGTGGGAGGTTGGTGAAGCCCTGCTCCGCCGCGTCCTCGAACGGGTTGGCGTCGACTTCCACGAGGAGATCGGCGAGGCCGCGTTCTATGGCCCCAAAATCGACGTGAACTTCAAGACTGCCCAGGGCAAGCCCGAAACGCTCGTCACCGCCCAGGTCGACTTCCACCTCCCGTCGCAGTTCAACCTCGAGTACGTCGGCGAAGACGGCGAACGGCACCAGCCGATCATCGTCCACCGCGGTCTGCTCTCGACGATGGAGCGGATGGTCGCCCTCCTCATCGAGGAGTACGAAGGCAACTTCCCGCTCTGGCTGTCGCCCACCCAGGCGATCGTCATCCCCATCGCCGACCGCCACATCGAGTACGCCGAGACCGTGGCGAAGCAACTGCGCGCCCACCGCCTCCGCGTCGAGGTCGACACCCGCAACGAGCGCATGAACGCCAAGGTCCGCGACGCCCAGATCCGCAAGATTCCCTACGCCCTCATCGTCGGTGACCGCGAGGCCGAAGCCGAAGCGGCTGCACTGCGAGTACGCGGCGGCGAAAACCTCGGCGCGCTTCCTGTCGTCGAGATCGTTGAGCGGCTCCGTACCGAGCGAGATACGAAGGCGCTTGCCCCATAGCCCGAGGGAGGGGGCCGGCTCTTCCCCGTTTTGGGGAGAGCCGGCCGGCCTACGGCTGGTCCTGCGGAAACGCCCGTTCTGCGTGCACGTCGTATTCCATCCCGTAGACCCTCTTCAGGTCGGCGATCGCCTGCAGCGCGCGTTTGCCGTGCGGGCTCGCCGCCCACTCTCCTTCTTCTCCCGGATACGGCTCAAAGGAGTGGAGGACGATCTTCTCCAGCAGTTGGCCGAGCGTCTCGCCGTTGAATTCGGCAAGGCCCTTCAGCACCTGGACCATGCGCTTTTCCATACGCACGCCAAGCTGGACGCGTTCGATATCGGTGGTAGGTGCCTCAGACATCTCGTACCCCGTTGGTAAGTAGGGACAGTGTTACATAGGTAACACGAAAGGCATAGCTGAGACCGCTACCGCTTACGCTCGTACTCCCCCTCTCCCGCGTGAGTCGGGAGAGGGGGCCGGGGGGTGAGGGCACGACCTACAGCAGCACGCCCTGCTCCGTCCGCGCCTCCAGCCAGTTGCTGCGCCGGTCCTCAACGTCGTACCGAACCCGCAACGCTTCGACCAGTGCCTCGGTATCGGATGTCTCCGACTTCGGGAGATAGCCGCTCCCCGTGTAAAGACCCTCGTACTTCGGCACCAGTTCGGGCCAGTCGCGTGCCAGGTTCTCCATGAAGTGCTCTCGCGTGCCCGGCCGCAGGTGCAGCACGCGGCACCAGACCACTGGCGCTCCCGCGTCCTTCGCCGCCCGCATGACCTCTGCCAGCGCCGATGGCGAATCGGAGATGCCCGGCAGGATCGGCGCCATCGCGACACCGGCCCTGATACCGGCCCTGTTCAGCGCGGCGACCGCCTTCAGCCGCTGGTGCGGTGGCGCCGTACCGGGTTCCGTCGTTCGCCACACTTCCCGGTCGAGCGTCGGCACTGAGAGGCTCACGCTCATCCCGCCGCGCACGGCTGCCTCGCGAAGCAGGGGGATGTCGCGGATCACCATCGGGCTGCGGGTGATGATGCTCGCCGGGTTGTGCTTCCGGACGAGCACCTTCAGGCAAGCCTCCGTCAGCCGGTACTTCCCCTCCGCCGGCTGGTAGGGGTCGGTCGCCGTCCCGATCGCGATGTGGTCGCCCTTCCACGACGTCCGCCGCAACTCTTCCGAAAGCACCTGCGCAATGTTCGTCTTGATCCGGATGGAGCGCCCGTAGCGGTCATCTGAAGGCCGGTCCGCCCGCCGCTCAAAGGCCCGCACGTAGCAGAACGTGCACCGATGCGCGCACCCCATGTACGGGTTCAGTGACCACCCGAACATCATCCCCTGCACGCGGTTCACCGCGACCGTGCACGGCTCCTCCCGGTACTCGACAGCCATCCCCCCACGCTGGCATGTGTCGTGCGGTCCAACTCCAAGGCGGGCACGTCAGGCGAAGTACCATTGGCCCCTAAGCCTTGGCTCGCCCCCGGCGACGGTTCCACAACGATTGCGGTGTGCCTTCCCAGATGATCGTCTTGGTCGTAGGAATCGGTCTTATCTCTTGGTCACTGTTAAGGTGGTCGACACGCCGTCGTCAAATATACGGACGTATCTTGAGGTCGAGGCAGCCGTTTAGGCCCAATCTCGGATTAGGCCATGCTGGCCCCGCCAGATATGCAACGGTTTGGACGATAATATGGAGCCTGTTCTCAGTGATTTCCATAGTCGCTCACAGCCGTGGGCATTGGATTGATGGTCCGGTGACCGAATGCCAGCCCCTATAGGCTCGTGATCCCTCCGGATGAGGTGCTCAAGCAGATGAAGGAACATCGGTTGCGGTTACAATCCGCTCGGCTGCGGCGGCTCGTCAAGTAGACGACACCGAGAGAGGCATCGCCGATACTGATAAGACCGTGATGGCGGGAGAGCCGGAGAGATCGGATCTAGACAATTGCGCCTATCACGCCGTGCAAGGTCCGGCGGTTTCTCAATGCTGTCGGTCTTCAACCAACGAGTACGGTGAGGGCAGGGCAGCCCAGGCGGTCATAGAGTTGGGCACTGTTCCGCGTAATGGCTGGTTCTACGTCGTGCCATACACGAGTCTTGGCGAGACACGTGAGGCCGTCACATCGCATTGTTGGGTCAATTGGAAGAACGGTCGGTTGCGTTGGATGCGCTTGTCGCAGGGTCTTGGGAAGTGAGCGTTATCGTTCGGGTACCACTCGATGATGGTCTACGAAGTGTGCTGGATCGATTCTCCGCCTTTTGTAGACGCCATGGACTTGAGTTTGTCTCGTCTCCGTCATCGTCATGGCCATAGCGAATTCCGGGTGCCACCGCACGTGGATCATCGGCCCGGAATACCGTCGGGGATAGAACGGGATTGCTCCCTGAAGGAGGGCAAGGTGTCTAAGTCGCCTTATTTGAGGCATTTCGTGCTTTAGTTGCGGCCGCATCAACGTATTTTGCGTCATCGCATGGATGTGCGTTGGAGCGGGACGTTCCTTTGCCCGAAAGTTGTTGTCGGCCCACCGGTTCGCCGGGTGCGGCCGGACCCGTGCCCGGAGCGGCTCGCGCCGATGGATGCATCTCAGGCCCTCCCACCGCTGGCTCCACCGCAGCGGCGATCGCCTCCGCTACCTGCCGCCGGTCCTGCGAGGACCTCCCTTTCAGGTCGCAGTGCACCACCGTGATGCCCGACCCGTGGCGGATGATGAGGTCCGTTTCGTGCATCCACAGAGTGTTTCCGTCGCCACCATCCGCGTGCTCACGGGCGCTCGCGAGGCGCTTCGCCACGAAGCCCATCATCGCCCCCATCGGACCGGAGTCGGCCAGGCTGATCGCTGCAACCGCGACGATGCTTCCGTTGCCGTCGGAGAAAGTTTGCACGGCGCCGCCCCGGCCGAACGCACCGAGCTGGTCGTCGAGTTCATTGCTGCGGACGAACGCCGCCCCTGCCGCTGACTGCACCGCGGCATCGAGGTTGGGCATCGCGACAGGCGCGAAGGCGGAAGCCATTTCCGGCTGCCGCACGGCAGCGTCCTCGGCGATTTCGTCGGCGCTCTTCGGTGCGGCCCGCAGCACCTCGCATTGCTTCACGAAGTGGAGGTGCGGCGTCATCGTCACGCGCACTTTGTCGCCTCGCGACCCATGGATTGCCCCAATCCCGAAGGCATCCAATTCGTTGTGTTGGCCGTCGTCCACCGCGGCCCGGCCCTGGTGCACCTTCACCACTTGTCCCTCGACCGTGACCGTCTTGTTGAGATCACCGATGGCGCGCCACGTGCGGATAACGCCCGCGAAGAAGCGAACGAACAGGTAGACCGCCGCGATGGAAGCAAATACAGCGAAGCCAAGGACGATGCCGAAGAAGACGTTTCGTTCCTGGGGAGTGGCGCCGGTCCCTGAGTCGAGCACGTCGGAGGCGATGCCATAGACGATGTTGAGCAGCACCGGCAGCGCGACAAAGCAGAGTCCGCCCCACAACGCCATCCGGCCAAGGCCGCCGAGGAGGACGTGCCCGGGTGCCTCGCCATAGCCGAAGCCTCGCGGGTATTCGACGCGGACCTGGCGCCACATTCCGCCTTCGCGGCTCCACGCCTCATCCGGGTCGTCGGGCGCCAGCGGGATCTCGTGCGCGGCCTGGTAGGCGGCGCCCAGTGCCACGCCGTACGACAGGTTGCGCTCCCAGATAATCACCGAGGCGACCTGGGCGTGGTCGAACGCGTGGTTGCGGCGGAAGTAGTTCCGCACGCCAAGCCAGCGCGCGCACACGGTCTTCCCCAGCGTCGTTTCGCGAATGGCCTGCGTGCGCGTCACAGCGAACATCGCTGCCAACCAGAGGCAGCCGGCAGCGTAGAACCAGTCGGTGCGCGACCACTGGTCACTGCCGGAACTGTTGCCGCCTGTCCCTTCGAAAAGGTGGGCGAGGGCGAACGACGAAGCGAAAAGGCCGAGCGCGATAGCGAGACCAATGCCGATGATCGCGAAGTCGTGGGCCTGCCACCGGTTGCGCGCCAGTCCCCGGCTTTTCGCATCGCTGACCACACGTTTCTTGAAACGATTGACGAAGCCCTTCGCCTGGTCTTCTTCGCCAAGGTCGAGCGCTTTGGCCGGGCAGGAGCCTCCCGTGGCGCGCTCCTTCACAAGGTCGAGCACCTGCCGCTCATAGTCGGAAAGCTTCTCTTTGCTCTGGTCGCCATCGCGGATGCGGACGACGTACTCGTCGCCACCAACAAGGTCGATGGCGAGGACGCGTCGCGCTGCCAGGTCTATGAGCGTTGCCGAGATGGCCGACTGCGTGACCTTCCAGCGATTCGCGAGCAGGTTGACGATGGCAGGCGGCTCTTCGCCGAGGTCGCTGGTTTCCGGACCGGCGTCGGGCATCTTGGGGAACGTCCGCCACCAGCGGTAGGCGAACAGGATGAACCAGGCAATCAGGGCGACGACGCCCCCAACGAGGGCGACGAGGGAGAGTCCGGAAAACCCGTCGAATTTGGGGCCACCCGAAATTCCCGAAAAGGCGAAGAACTCCAGCACTTCACGGCCTCCGCGGCACGGCGACGCCGCATTCTAGCGCGCGTCCCCCACACGCAGCGTGAAGGCTGCGGAAAGCCGGCGGGGCGGTGATGCTCCCGCCCGATGCTTACGCCTTCGCCGTAGCCTCTCCCTCCACCACCGACTCCCCGTTCTGGTTCGTCGTCACCACGCTAATCGTGGCGATCCCGTCGTTCACGGCGGTGACCTCACCTTTCGCCGTCAGCGTGTCGCCAGGCCAGACCTGCTTCGTGAAGCGGACGCCGAAGCTCTTCAATCCGTCGGCCCCGAGCCAGTCGGTCAGCATCCGGCCGGTCAGCCCCATCGAGAGCATCCCGTGCGCGAAGACGGACGGGTACCCGGCCGTGTTCTGGGCGATTGTGTCGTCGTGGTGCAGCGGGTTGAAGTCGCCGCTCGCCCCCGCGTACTTGACGATGTGGGATCGCGAGACGTTCTCGATCACCACCATTTCGTTCGTGTCGCCAACTTTCAGTGCCATCTTGTCGCTCCTACTGGTCCACGGCGCGTTCGGTCTGAACGCCAACGGAGGTCGCCGTCACGCAAAGCACGCCGTCCTGGTTGTGGTACTCGGTGACCGATTCGTTGAACTTGAGCTTGCCGCCGCGACGACCTTCCTTCTCCCAGGACTTGCCGGGCTTGCTGGTCACCGTCAGGGTGTCGCCGACGTGGATGGGGTGGTGGTATTCGTAACGCTGTTCGGCGTGCAGCCCGCGACCCAGCCCTCCGCCGCCACCGCCGCCTGAGCGCTGACGGGTAGCGACCGTACCGCCTTCTTTCAGCGGGCGGGTGAGGTCGAGGCCGTAGTTCGGCTGCCAGTGCGCGCTGCTCTGTACGAACGTGGGCGGCACAACCATGCCGCCGAGCGCCTTCGTCGCGGGGTCGTCGGGGTCGGAAAATTCGGGGCGAATATCGAGAAGCGACCGTGCGAACAGCATCACCTGCGTGCGGTCGACCGGGAATTCGTAGCCGTCGTCTGCCATCTGGTTCCTCCTGGCTTGTGGTGTCGCAGTCTACGCGAGGGAGCTCCAGTGGTGTGCCACACTACCGGCCATGAACACGTTCTCCCCCGCTGCCCGTGTCGCCCTCGTTGCCGCCTCCACGACCGTCGTCATCCTCGGAATGCGTATCGCTTCGCCGGTCATCACGCCGGTGCTTCTCGCGCTCGTCATCGCCGTCGTCTGGAGTGCCTTCCCGTCCTGGCTGCGGTCGAAGGGCATCGAGGGGTTCTGGACGACGGTCGTTGCGCTCTCGTCGCTTGTCGTCGTCTTCGCCGTCTTCGGCCTGCTGGTAACGGTCTACCTCATCCGTTTCGACGACCGTCTGCCCGAATACCAGGACCGCCTCGACGTGGTCCAAATGGATATCGAGGGGTTCATCAACGATCTCGGCATCTCCGATGAGCCGATCGACCTCAGCGGCGTCTTCGCCGACAAAGTGTTCAGCGCCGACCGGCTCACCTCGCTTGCCCAGGATGCTGTGACAGGGACGTTCGCCGCCGCCGGCCTCCTCGCGTTGATCTTTCTCCTGCTCCTCTTCATGCTCGCCGAGAGCAACGACTGGGGTAAGAAGCTGGCGTCTCTGCCGACGACGGAGACCGACCTCGGGCCTCACATCGCGGATTTCGTGGCCGATATCCGGCGCTGGCTGCTCATCACGTTCGGGATGGGCCTCCTGGTGGCAGTGCCCTGCACGATCGCCTTCATGCTCTTTCAGATCGACTTCGCGATCCTCTGGGGAATCTTCATCCTCGTGATGAGCTTCGTCCCCAGCATCGGGTTCATCATCTCCGTTATCCCGCCGGTCGCGATGGCCTGGCTCTTGCACGGCCCGGACGTCGCGGGGGCGGTGCTACTGACGATCATCGTGATCAACACGGCCGTCGATAACTTCCTCAAGCCGCGGATCGTGGGACGAAGCCTGAGCATGTCGCCGCTGGTGCTCATCATCGGCGTCGTCTTCTGGGCCTGGGTGCTGGGACCGCTCGGGGCCTTCCTCTCGACGCCCCTCACGATCCTCCTGCGCTTCGCCCTGCAGACCCACCCCGACACCGAATGGCTGGCGCGGATGATGGGCACCGCCCCCGACGACGCCCCCGAACTCAATCTGGAATTGGAAAGCGGAGATGCCTAACGGATGGCAAGAGGATTGCACGCGCGAATTCGTTGATCGAGAAGCGGATCGGGGGATGTAGGGCACTGTCTCACTGCGTCGACCGGTGCATGTTCGCAGCTGAGTCCTAGCTGGAGGCCTTCGCCTCCTCCGCCTTCTTTGCCTCGGCGGCTGCCTTCGCCTTTTCGCGGAAGTCGTTCCACCACGGTTCGAAAATCGATTTCTCCAACGTGCCGGCATCGTGGGCCCTGCGAATCCGCGTGAGCTCGGCGTCGACGGCGGCTTCGAGATCGGCCGGCGTGCCATCGTTCATGTAGGTCCAGTCGGCGCCAGGCGCCCGGGCGGTGAAAGGCCGCTGGCTGGCGAGTCGTTGGGTAGCTTCCTCGTCGCTCATGCCGCGGGTCTCCTTCAGGCGGGTCCGGGCGATGTCATCGCTCACCCCGATGAGCCACGTCTGGTCGCACCAGCGCGCATAGCCCGGCTCCATCAGGTTGACGGCTTCCATCACAGCCATCTGTCCCTCGCCGAGCGTGTCCCGCCAGGACTTGATCTCGGCCTCGATGAGGTCGCTAATCGAACCCATCGCCTCGGTCAGTACTCGCATCTCCTCCGGCTTGCCGAAGACCTTCGAGCCGAGCACCTTGCGGTCGATGTAGCCGTCGGCGCCGACGACGTCCTGGCCGAAGTGGGCGACGACTTTCTCGAAGCCCGTCGTTCCGGGGTCGTAGAGCTTGTGGACGAGCTTGTCGGCGTCGCAATGGATGGCGCCACGGGCCTCCAGCAGTTGCCCAACCGTCGATTTGCCGGCCGCGATGCTGCCCGTCAGGCCGATAACAAGGGGTCCGCTCATCGTCATCACCTCCGCGGGCGCCAGTCTGCCGGGGCCCGCGATTATCCTACGGGACGGTGATTTTCGGGACAGGCCCGGATTAAGGGTTCGTGGCGGCCCATTCAGAAGCGACATCGCCCATCCGGCGGAAGGTCACGCCGGGCTGTTCGCGCATGTAGACGATGAGCCGTTCCAGCATCGCGAGCCGTGCCCCTCGTCCGATCACCTGCGGATGCATAGTGAGCGTGAAGATGCCGCCGTCGACGTGCCCGCGCATCCAGTCGAACTCTTCCTGCCAGACCTCGCCGACCTGCGATGGCGTGCGCAACCCGACGAGGTTCGTCGGCCAGCGCAGGCCGAAGTAGGGGTAGTCGTCGAGCGACCAATCAATTGGCATTTCGACAAGCGGCAGAGTGCATGGCCGAACCGGGCCGGGCCGTCGGCGTTGATGACATCGCCTCCGCGCGGGCGATACAGCGTGAAATCCTGCGACATGAGGCTCGAGTCGTAGGCGAATTCATATTCCACGAGGAGCTTGAGGGTGCTGGCACTGACATCCCACGACGGCGAACGGTACCCGGCGGGCCGAGTGCCGGTGACAAGCTTGATGGCGGCGATTCCGCGTTCGATCGCCTTGCGTTCGTCGGCTTCGGCGAGAGAGCGAGGATTCTCGTGGGCGTAGTTGTGATGGCCGATCTCGTGGCCCGCTTCGACGATCGCCGCCGCAGTCTCCGGAAAGGTCTCCAGCGTGTGGCCGGGCACGAACCAGGTGCTGGCGATGTTGTACTCGGCGAGCAGGGCCAGCAGACGCCGAGCGCCCACGTTGCCAAACTCGCCCCGGGAGAGATTGCCGGGGGTGTTGGAGCCGTCCGTGCGCAGCCAGCTCGAGAAAGCGTCGAAGTCGAAAGAGAGGCAGACGGTCGCCGGATAACGAACGCCCCCGGAGGAGCGAGTCGGGTGCTCTTCCGGGGGCGTTGTCATAGTTGCTGAAGCTTACGCTTCGTTGGTGAAGATGATCGTGCCGCTGGCAGCGAACATGCCGCCGACACCGTGGCTGACGCTGATCTTCGCGCCGGGCACCTGTGCCGGGGCGATGCCACGCATCTGGCGCACGCTCTCCTGGAGGGCGTACATGCCGTACATGCCGGAGTGCATGTAGCTCAGGCCTCCGCCGTTGGTGTTCAGTGGCAGCTTGCCACCGGGGCGGGTGTTGCCATCGGCGATGAATGCGCCCGCTTCGCCACGGCCGACGAACCCGAGGTCCTCGAGGCCGTAGAGAGGCAGGTGGGCGAAGGCGTCGTAAATCATCAGGTGGTCGACGTCGCTATGGCTGATGCCTGCTTCGTCGAAGGCCTTCTTGCCGGAGACGCGGAACGCCTTCGAGCTGGTGAAGTCCTCCATCTGGCTGATCATCGGCGTCTCCACGCTCTCACCGGTTCCGAGAATGTAGACGGGCTTCTGGGGAAAGTCCTTCGCCCGCTCGGCGCTGGTGAGGATGAGTGCGCCGCCGCCATCGGTGACGAGGCAGCATTCGAGGAGCCGGAACGGGTAGGCGATCATCCGCGAGTTGAGGACATCTTCGACTGTGATCGGGTCGCGGAAGGTGGCCCGCGGGTTCATCCCCGCCCATTCGCGCTGGACCACGGCGACATTCGCCAGCTGCTCCTGCGTCGTTCCCGTGTCCTTCAGATAGCGAAGCACCGGGATGGTGAACATGCTCGGCGGCCCGGAAGGACCGTATGGCGCCTCGAACTGGCCCGGAAGGCTGCCTCGAGCCTGCCCGAAGCCGCCTGTACCTACGCGTGAACGGCCGCTCTCACCGTGGGTGATGAGGATCGTCGTTGCGAGGCCCTCGTTGATGGCGGCTGCAGCATGGCGAACATGGAGCATGAACGAGCAGCCACCGACGGAGGTGCCATCGGCATAGGTGGGCGTGATGCCAAGGTAGTGGGCCAGCGACATCGGGTTCTCACCCGCCGTGGCCACCCCATCGATGTCGCTCGGCTTGAGGCCGGCGTCCTTCATGGCGTTCAGGGCGGCGTCGGCATGCAGCATGATCTGCGACATGTCGGGGATGCGGCCCATTTCGGTCGTTTCGGCGGCGCCGACAACAGCTACTGACTTCTGCTTCACTCAGGCACCCGCCGGCTTGAACTTGGGAAGGCTGATGTCGTCATTCACCTTTTCGAAGCTGACCTGCAGCGGCATATCGAGTTGCAGTGCCTCCGGCGTCTGCTCGACGCCGACGAGATTGGTCATCATCTTCGGGCCTTCGTCCAGCATGACGACGGCGATCGCGTACGGCGCATCATCTTCAAAGCCGGGCGCCGGCCGGTGATTGATGACGTAGCTGTGGAGCTTCCCTTTGCCGGTTGCGTTGAAGCTGGTCACGGAGCGTGACGCACATTTCGGACAGAACGGTCGTGGGGGGAAGTAGACGTGCGCGCACTCGTCGCACTTCTGCAGCCGGAGGTTGCCCGCCTTCGCGCCATCCCAGAAGTCCTGGGTCTCTGGCGTGGCCTGCGGGATCGGTTTGCGGTAATCCGCCAAGTAGTAGTCCCTGCCTTTGCAAATGGAGTCCTTCGCCGTGCAGCGCACGGTCTCGGCTCAACCTTCCTGTCTACCGGTCGCCGGGTAGTTCGGCAAGTGCGAAGGGCTTTCGGTGGACAGGACGCAGGCGGCCGCTACGCTCTTGCCGCATGTCCTACCTCGAACAGATGGCGATCGTTGTGAGCGACTACGACGAGGCGATCGAATTCTTCGTGAACCGCCTCGGATTCGACCTCGTCGAAGACTCGCCCGCAACGACCAACGACGGCCGTGCCAAGCGTTGGGTGGTGGTCCGTCCGCCCGGGGGCGAAACGGCCTTGCTGCTCGCGCAGGCCGATGGAGACCGGCAGCGGACGGTGGTCGGCGACCAGTTCGCCGGGCGCGTCGGCCTTTTCCTCCGGGTCGAGGACTTTGAGGCGTCGTACTCCCGGATGGTGGAGGCGGGAGTGACATTCGTCACCGAGCCGCGCGATGAACCGTACGGTCGGGTGGCCGTGTTCCTCGACGTGTCAGGGAATCGCTGGGACCTGCTTGGCCCCGAGTTCGCCGGAGCGCTAAGCCTGCCGCGTCGCGATCTGCCAGACGTTGCCCCACCGGTCGCTCACTGTCGCCCGCCGGTCTCCGTAGGGCACATCGCGGGGGGCTTCGACCGTCTCGGCGCCGGCCGCAACGGCCCGGGCATCGATCGCTGGCCAGACCGAGTTCCCTTACATATGCCGTCTCATTGGCAGCCGTGAATTTACACATGTTGATCGATGCCGCGGTCCCATCCTTCGCCTAGCGTGGCAACTCGCTGGACCTTAACAGCCCGGCGAGGAGGCATAGCAATGGTACTTAAGGTATCTCTCGTCCTGGGGACAGTTGTCATCGCGCTCGCAGGATATGCGAACAGTGATACTGGATACGCAGAGAGTGATCAGGAGAGCGCTGCTGTGGAACTTGAGCTGGTAAGGCAATTCGACCCTGCAAAGTCGGAGTTCCCTAAGGGCATCACATTTGACAGCGAGGGAAACGTCTACTTTTGCATGCAGCTCCTGGGAGAAATCAGGAAGCTATCGCCTGACGGCAGTCTAGAGACCCTGGCGACCATCCCATTTTCCGGATCGATCGGGGGCGGACTGTTAGCCGCCATCGGGCTGATTGAAGGCAACGGCGCCGCAGATGACGTGATCTATGCCAGCTTCACGGATGTCGAAACCGGTGACGCGACAGGTGTCTACAGGATCAGCGCCGATGGGGCGCTGGCGCGCCTTCCCGGAACGGAGGCGATTACTGGGAACGGTATGGCCGTGGAGGGCGATCACATCTATGTCGCCGACTCTTTCCACGGCTCGATCTGGAGGATCAGCCATGACACCGGATTGGCTGAACTCTGGATCCATGATGCGCTCCTGGAGGGAGATGGGAGCGTGGGATTTGGCGTACCCCTCGGAGTTGGAGGGATCACCGTCGACGGGCAGTCGCTGCTCGTCACCGTAGAGGAGAAGTCTCGCATCGTCCGCATCAACTTCAACCAGGACGGTTCGGCAGGAAGCCTGTCGGTCGTCGCTGAGGACCCGTCGCTGTATCTCGCTGAGGGCATAGCCGTGGCGCCCGACGGGACAATCTACATCTCGTCCTGGTTCCGCAGCACGTTGGGTGTGCTGGACGACAACGGCACCCTGAGCGTTATCGCCGATACCGAAGATGGCCTGGTCGGGCCCGTGACGCTTGCCTTCGGCAAGGGCCCGTTCCAAGGCTTCCTCTATGTCGTCAATCAATCTGCATTCATCTTTGACAACCCGAATCCGGCACTGTACCGCGTAATCCCAGGGCTCAAACCGTCGCCCTCCGAATCGCCGACAGCCACGATCGTGCCGTCAGCAACTCCCGTCGGCGAGGCTCCGTTACCCCCATCAACCGGCACAGGCGCGGCCATGCCCGGCGACGCCGCGCCATTGTACGGGTGGCTTGGGCTTGCCTTGGTCGTGATTGCCGGCTGGCTCGTCGGTGCCAGCGCATGGAGGCGAACCTAGGAGCCAGACCGCTTACGCCAACCGGCCCGAGAGATTCGCGCGTTCCCTGAGCGAGGCCGCTTCAAGCGGCCTCGCATCCGGGGGGCCTACGAAGATGGCATAATGCCGGTGCTATGGCCGGACTGTTCCCGGACTGCGGTTTGCCCAAGCGGCAATGCCCTTGGGGGCCTGGAGAGTGACCGCCGGAGGCCCGATTCGCTACGCGACTTCGCGCGATGGCACGCGTATCGCGTGGACAGCCGTAGGTAGCGGCCCGTCCATTGTCTTTGTTCCTCCTTGGACCGAGACCATCGAAGCAGGCTTCCTTCGGAGCCGCGTCCGTCGCGTGTTCGGGGGTCGGATCATCTTCTATGACCGGCGGGGGTTCGGCCGATCCGATTGGGGCGTGGAGCATGGACTCGAGCAGTACGCGGATGACCTGGAAGCGGTAGCCGACGCTGCGGGGATCGATCTGCTGACGCTCTATGCGGCGGCCGCCGGGACATTCGAGAGCGTCGTTCTCGCTGCTCGCACCCCGCGGGTGGTGCGCATGCTCCTCGCTGAGCCCGCCCATCACTTCCGCCGAGACGAACTGCCGGCTCAGAGGTCGTTGTATGCACTCCTTGATCACGACTTCGCTACGTTCTGGAGGGCGTTCCTCCAGTTCGCGATAGGTTGGGGAAGCCCTACGACGTTGAAGCAGCGGTCCGGTATCTCGTCTCGGCGACAAATCCTGTGGATATCCGGGCAATGCTCAACGTCCTCATGGATAGGGCCGACCTCACTCCCTATGCACCGCTCGTTCAGGCCGACTGCCTGCTCGTCCACAACGCAGACGATCCAATGTTTTCCCCAACGGCTGCGGCTGATCTCGCTCGCCTGTTGCCCCGCCAACGCCTCCTGATCTGGTCGGGTGAGCGGTGGTCAGCAGAGCAAAAGGCCGGGCGCGAGATTGAACGGTTCCTCATGGGAGACTCCCAGGAAACGAGAACGGGTTCGTTCAGAACCGGTGTACCAGGTGTGCTCGGTGCCCGTGGTTCGCAGTCGCTAACGCCGCGCCAGGCCGAAATCCTGCGGCACGTTGTTGCTGGCGCCACGAATGAGGAGATCGCCACTGTGCTCTCGCTGAGCAATGCGACGATAGCCCGTCATCTCGCGAATGTGTACCTCAAGCTTGGCGTTCGCAATCGCGTCGAAGCAACGAATTGGGCACACCAGCACGCTTCTGATTCGGAACTGTAAAACCAGACCTGGTTCAAGGCTCACCTCTCCGGTACATCTATCGCGCGGTAGTTTCGCAAGCGCGAAAGGTTCCGCAGCTTCGAGTTGCCGGTCAGGCTTTCCGCGTCGCAATCTGCCAGACGTTGCCCCACCGGTCGCTCACTGTCGCCCGCCGGTCTCCGTAGGGCATGTCGCGGGGGGCTTCGACTGTCTCGGCCCCGGCCGCAATGGCCGGGCGTAGGTCAATCGGCGTCCTCCACGTACACATACAGAAACCCGGCCACCTTCCCCCGAGCCTCTGTCCCGCTGACCATGACGATCGAGTCGCCGATTCGCATCTCCGCCGGCCCGATCTCAGGCATCTCACCTTCCGCGCCAAACACATCCTTCAAGAACGCGATGAGTCCACCCGGGTCCTCGACGAAGATGCGCGGCGCGACGGTCGGCCAGCCGGGAGGAGTAAATGCGGTCATTGGCGTCTCCAGTCGCTGGAGATTAGCGCGGCGCGGACAGCGCTGTCTTGGACGAAATTGACTCAACCCGCAGATGCCGCGCATGCCAAACCGAATCAACACCGCTCACTGGCATTCCATCCCATGACTTGTCGCTGTGTCATTTGTTCGCTAACCTGACCGAGGCTGAGAAATTAGGTATGGCTAATTCTTGCAGCACAGTGGGAGTTCGGTCGTGGCGTTTTCCTTCCTTGTGACCCTTCGTGAAGGCGTAGAGATGGCCCTCATCGTGGCCATCCTCCTCGGCTATCTCGCGAACACCGGCCGCCGCGAACATTTCAAGGAGATCTGGGTTCGGTGTTGGGATCGCGGCAGCCGTCTGTCTTGCGATCGGCACGGTCCTGGAGGTCTCCTCCCGCGAACTCGACAAGCGTGTCGTTGAAGCTTTCGAAGGCTTCGCGATGATCTTCGCCGTCATCGTGCTCACCGGGATGGCGATCTGGATGCGCCGCCAGGCATCAGGGATTTCGGCCGAGCTCCATGCGAAGGTCGACCAGGCAATTGGTCGCGGCTCGATGAGCGCGCTGGTCTTGCTTGCCGCAACCTCCATCGGGCGCGAAGGACTCGAGACGACGCTCTTTCTCTTCGCCGGCTCGGCCAATGGCGGCGCCGGCGCAAGATTCATCCTCGGCGGCATCCTCGGGTTCGCCGCTGCAGCTGCCATCGGCGTCGCCATGTATCACGGCTCGAAGCGCATTCCGCTCAAGCCCTTCTTTCTCGTGACCGGCCTGGTGCTCATCGTCCTCGCCGCCGGCCTCCTCGCCAACTCGGTGGTCAAGCTGTACGAAGCGGCGATCATCACCGACCTCGGCAACAGGCCGTGGGACACCGAGAGCTTCATCAGCATCACATCCACCACCGGCAAGTTCCTCAATACGCTGCTCGGTTACGACTCGGCGCCGTCCATGCTGCAGATCGGCCTCTACTGGTCATACCTGCTCGTCGCCGCTGTCACCTTCATCACCCTCCCCCGGCTTAAACGCCGCGGTCCGCGCACCGCAGCTGCCGAGGCGTTCGACCCCAGGTCGTCATCGGAACGCTCGACCGGCTAGTCGCCGTTCTACCTCAGTACACCTTCTCAGGAGACTCTCATGCCTCGACTTCTCGCCGCTGCTTTGTCCTTCGCGATCGCCTTCGCGCTCGTTGCCTGCTCGTCCGACGACGGTGACCGGCGCGTCATCGACATCGTCCAGACCGACGACGGCTGCACCCCCGCTTCGGTCGACCTCGCGGCTGGAGAGAAGGTCACCTTCAGCATCGACAACCAGGCCTCCAGGGACTGGGAGGTCGAAGGGATTGAAGGCACGAAGGTGGAAGAGGTACTCGTCCCGTCCGGCCGCACCCGAAAGGTCAATTACACCGCTCCATCAGACCCCGAGACCGGCAAAATCAAGTGCTACGTTCCGGGTGGCAACTCGACCATCATCGAACTGCAGATTGGGGCAGCGGGCTCCGGCTCGGGCACAACCGGCGGCGACTCGACCGACGATGAAGGAACCAGTGCCTACCTGACGACGGCCACGGCAAATACCACGGTCAACGTCGGCCTGGTCGAGTACTCGGTCAGCCCAGACCAGGACGCGGTTGATGCCGGTCCCGTGAAGTTTGTTGCAACCAACACGAGTGAACGCAGGTCCACGAACTCGCCGTGCTACGCGTGAAGGAAGATGGTGACTACGAGACCACCGGCGAGATCGAAGATATTGCCCCCGGCGCCTCTGGTGAGCTGGTGCTCGATCTGCCGCCCGGTGACTACGTCCTCGCCTGTCTCATCGTCCCCGGCGAAGCCGGCAGTGAGGTCGACCACTTCAAGCAGGGCATGCACACCGCGTTCACGGTGAAGTGACGTGAGGTGGGTTGCGAGTTGTCGCTCACCCTGGCCCGCACGCCGCCCTATACTGGCGCCATGCGACGCAAGGCCGGGACCGTGCTTCCTATCGAGCGAGAACTCCTCGCTGCGGCCGTGGGCCTCATGTCCCGCGGTACGGAAGAGTTCTACGGTTTCCTCATCGCCCACGAAATGCGCGACCGTAAGGGCGCGAAAGACCTCATAGCCTACGGCAACCTCTACCGCGTCCTCGAACGCATGGAGAAAAATGGTTGGCTTGCCAGCGCCTGGGAAGATCCCGAAGCTGCGACCGAAGAACGCCGGCCCCGCCGAAGGATCTACCGCCTCACCGCGCTGGGGCTCACCGCCGCCCAGGAAACAACCGATGCCCCGGTTACCGGCGCCATCCGCCGTCAGTTGGCCGGCCAGTAGCCATGCGCGCCGCAAGGTGGGCCCAGGGCCTCAACCTGATCTGGATAACCCTCTATACCGTCGGTCTCTCTGCCGCCCGGAGGACTGCCCGTCGCGAGGAAGTGAGCAGCGACATGCACGACGAGGTGGAGTACGGCCTTGCCACGGGTGAGGGGGCATGGGCACTGCAGCGCGAGATCGCCTCACGCACGGTCCGGGGCGCAATCGGCGACATCCTCTGGCGCATCGAGACCGGCCGCGAGGAAGAGATGGCTGTCGTGCATGGTGAGTCGCCGCCATTGCCGTGGCTCTCCACCCTGTTCTTGGGCGGGGTGATCACGCTGGGAGCGTTGAGCACGATCGATTTCTTCGGAGTCACCGACCTCCAGAATATGACCGCGCTCGCGGCCATCATTGGCGCTGCCCTCACCATGCTCGGTCTCTACCTTGTCACCCATCGCTGGGCCGGCCCGTTGTTCATCGGTTTCGGCACTGCGTCCATTGCCTGGAGCCTCTGGTGGACATTCGTGGCCCCGATAGCGGCGGTTCTCGTTGCCGTCGCGGGCGTCCGCCGGGCGCACCGCATCGAGCGCCTCCTCGATCTTGACTAATTACATGTACATGTAAATAATCAGGCATCCTTCCAGTGGAGGTCGGTTCCATGTGGAACGACCGGGCTATCACGATCGGTGGAATCCTCTTCGCGCTCCTTACCGTTCCTGGCTACATGGTCATGGGCGATGGTGTCGCGGTCGGCGATGGGACGAATGCCGATGCGGCGGCGTGGCTGGCTGACAGCGGTCACCGGGCCATGGTGCTCCTCGGCATGTACATGATGTGCGCCGGTGGCATCGCCTTCCTCCTCTTCTCGGTGGCACTTGCCAGCCGATTGCACTCGGCCGGGAGCCACCCCTTGTTGGTCGGCATCATCCAGGCGGCCGGAGTGGCCGCTACTGCCTGCCAGCTGGTCGGCGCCGTTGCCATGGCCTCCGCGGCACTCGCCATCCGTATAGGGGTCGAAACCATGCCTCCCGACCCCGGTGTCGTCCGTGTCACCACCTTTGGTGTCGAAGTCTGGCTGATTCCCGGCCTGCTCTGTAGCGCGGCATTCGTGGCCGCCGTTTCGGGTGCAATCGTCGAGCGGCGGGCATTTCCTATGTGGCTGGCCCTCGCCGGCTTTCTCTGTGCCTTCGTCCTTCTTGCCGGTATCACATTCCTCCCGGTTGCCGTCCTCACCCTGTGGGCGATCGCGGCGGCAGTCCTCGCGATCGTCCGCCCCGCGCCTGCGATTCCCGTCGGAGCGGCGCCGCTCCCCGCCTGAATTCCTGCTTCCCGCCCTACCCGAGCAGTCGCCAACTGAGCAACGGCTCGCCGCCGCATGTTCCAACCACGGAGGTTTCCCATGGAACGGCCCTACTGGACGCGCATCGCCCTTCTCGGCATCGGCGTCTATCTCTTCATCGAACTCGTCATCCTCGTCGCCACGCTTGTCATCGGTCCCCGCGACCAGGTGTGGTACCCATGCCTCGTTGGCGGAATCGTTCTCGTCTTCGGCGCCCTTATCTATTTCGTCCGGCCCTGGGGCCTGATTCCCGGCATCCTCGGCGGCCTTGTGGGCATCCCCTTCACGCTGGACAGCCTCTCCAGCAACCTCTCCTCGCCCGACTCGTTCTTTGACTTCGCCTATCGCCCATTCTTCTGGCCCGTTGGGACCGTCTTTGTCCTCGTCGGCTGCGTCATGGGCCTTGTCCAACACTTCCGCCACAGGGAGAGCGATGGCGGCCCTCGCCTCTTCAACCGGGCTGCCGTCGGGCTGCTGGCGGCCCTTGCCCTCGTGGCTGTCTACTCCGCGATCTGGACCATTGCCGGCATCGACCGGGTTTCCGCGGCCGACAAGCAGGGTGCGATCATCCTCACCGCTCGCGATTGGGAGTACAGCCTCGACACCATCCATGCCAGCTCAACGGGCACGACTCGCATCGTTGTGAAGAACACCGACGGGATCATCCACACGTTCACCATCGCCGCGCTAGGCATCAATGTGAAGCTCGGCCCCTGGGACGAAAAGGTCGTGGACATCGTCGCGCCGCAGCCCGGCAGCTACCTCTTCCGCTGTACGGTTCCCGCCGCACGACAAGATGCACGGCATGCTCGTAGTGGAGTGAGCCTCAAGCGCAGTGCGGTCTCGGGCAGTGGGGGATGCACCCCAGACCGGGCATCGACTCTGGGGGTCGAACGCCGCTGACGAATGGGCCTATCGGACCTTAGCAGGCCTTTCTCTCCGTCCTACCCTCACTACATAACCGCCTCTCCACCCTGATCTGATGGTTGTCAGGCTGGCGAGAAGCGACCCGTGAGGAGGGCTGAAATGACATCGACAGGAACTGCGGTCGCTGAGGCCGCAATCGAGAAATCTCCCACAAACAAGATTTCCATCGTGATGTTCAGCGGTACCGCCGACAAGTTCATTCCGCTCGGGGTCTTGGCTCAGGCGGGCGCCGCGATGGGCATGGACGTTGAGGTCTTCGTGACCGGGTTTGCTCTCATGGGGTTCACGAAAGAGCACCACGAAGCGCCATTCCCCAGCGAGTTCGCGGCGATGGCGCCGGCGCTCATGCAGGGAATGAAGGGCAACCAGGTCGCCCCCTGGGACACGATGCTCAGGCAGGCCAAGGACCTTGGGGCGAAGGTTCATGTCTGTTCGATGATGAGCGGCGTCATGGGCCTGAAGTTGGAGGACTACAACGACCTCGTCGATGACGTCGTCGGTGCAGCGACCTTCGTCGAGACCGCCCGCGGCGGCGAGACATTCTTTATCTAGGTGAATCATGAGCAATCAATCCACGACCCACACCATGGTCGATTCCCGCGGCTCGGCATGTCCGGGGCCGATTACCGATCTGGCATTGGCCTACCGCCGCGCGAAGGTGGGGGACGTCATCGAACTCTGGGCGACGGACCCGGGCGTGAAGTCAGATGTTCGTGCCTGGGCGAGTAAGACCGGTAACGAAGTGATTTCTATCGACGACGAGGGCGACAAGATCGTCGTCGTGCTGAACATCGCAAGGCGCTGAGATGGCCACCAGGGTGCTCATAGTGGGTGGCGGCGACGGCGGCACCATCCTTGCCAACACATTGCGCGATCGCCGGTTCGAGGTGACCATGCTCAGCGCCTCGGACGAGCACATGTTCCAGCCTGCGCTCCTCTATATCGCCTTCAAGAACGCGAGCCGCAACATCGTGCGAAAGCAGAAGAGTCTGCTTGGCAAGCACGTGCGGTTCGTCCACGACGCCGCCAACCGCATCGATCTCAATGAGCGGGTGGTGACCACCGCAAGCGGGGCGCGCATCGAGTTCGACCAGGTCGTCATCGGAACCGGCATTCGCAGCGACCCGGGCCAGATACCCGGACTTGCTGAGGTGAACGCCGAGTTCGGTGACTACCACTCGAGCGTCGCCCAGGCGGAGAAGCTCTGGTCCAAGCTCGACGCCTTCCGAGGCGGGACGATTGCGCTCGGGCAGAGTACGCCGATCATCAAGTGCCCGCCTTCGCCGATCGAAGGCATCCTTCTCGCCGACGAGTTGCTGCGAAAGCGGGGCTTACGGGAGAAGTCGCGCCTGGTGTTCTTCACGCCGTACCCTCGCCCATATCCGGCAGAACCGATGAACGAGATTGTCGAGCCGATCCTGCGCGAACGCGGCATCGAAGTCATGACCTTCTTCGACGTCGACAAGATCGACACCGAAGCCCGCAAGATCACCTCCATCGAAGGTGACGAGATCACCTACGACCTGCCGATCATCATTCCACCCTTCGCTGGCGCTGACATAACCTACGAACCGGGCGACGTCGTGGACCAGGATCACCTGGTCATCAACGACCGCGAGACTCTGCGAGTGAAGGGCCTTTCCGCCGCCTATGCAATTGGCGATGGCTCGACCACGCCAACCTCGAAATCCGGTGTGGCCGCTCATCTCGAGGCGAAGGTGGTCGCGAGGCTCCTGAAGGGCGAAAAGGCGAAATTTGACGGCCGCACCAACTGCCCCCTCGATCTTGCTCGCGGCCGCGGCACCTTCGTCATCGGCTCGTACGACGCTCCGGTCGTGAAGCTGAAACCCAGCCGCCTGAAACACTTCCAGAAAATGATGTTCGCGCGTATCTATTGGCTCAGCCTGCATGGCTGGCTCGAACCGATGTTCACCGTCTACTTCAGGCTCACCAGGCCGAAGCCCGCGCCCCGGACCAAGAATTCACGGCCCGCCGGGGGCTAGACCGCTGGCGCGTTACCGGGCCTTACGAGTCGGCTGACTATCGTTAGTGCGGAGGCACTTCTGATGAAGGTGATTTTGGTCATTGTTCCGCTCGTTGTCGTGGCTGCCGTTGTGCTAGCCGGCACGCTTCTCCAGCGCCGAGCAGGCTATCGAGTTGGCACGAACGTGGTTGTGCGCTGCCGTTCCGGGCACCTGTTCACCACCACCTGGATCCCCGGCGGCTCACTGAAGGCGATTCGCCTCGGCTCGATGCGCTTCCAGCGCTGCCCTGTCGGACACCATTGGAGCCTGGTGAGCCCCGTGCGCGAGGCCGACTTGACCGAGCAAGAGCTTCGGTTTGCCACCGAGCACCACGACTTGCGTATTCCCTAGGCGCCACGTCAGGATAATCACCTCTGATTCATCCCCGTGGGATAGTGCGCCTCGCTCCGACGGCGCATCGCTACACCGGAGTCCGCATCGGTCTCAGGCCGCCGGCCAGGGTGAATCCCGCGAGCGCCACTGCGGCCGCGAGAGCGCAACCCGACCCGAGCACGAATGGGGCAGCTACCGACACATGGTCCCAGAGGAGCCCCGCGCCCACGCTGGCGAAGAGCGCGGCCATGCCGGTGATGCCCTGGAAAAGTCCCATCGCCGTGGATCGCAACTGCTCGGAAGTGAGGTCTGCAACCAGCGCCCTCGCTACCCCGTCGGTCAGCGCAATGTACGCCCCATACACCAGGAACAGCGGCCACAGGGCGGCCTGCGAACTGGTGAGGGCAAAGCCCGCGTAGACCGCTCCGAATACTCCCCAACCGGCGACCACGAGCCATCCCCGGGGAATCTGGTCGGAAACCGCTCCAGCCGGCAGTGCAAGGCACGCGTAGACCACGTTGTAGACGACGTACGCGAGCACCACGAGTGTAGTCGTCAGCCCCAGGTTCTGGGCGCGCAGGATCAGGAATGCATCTGACGAGTTGCCAATCATGAAGATCAACGTAATTCCGAGGTAGATGTAGAACCGCCGGGGCAACTCTCCCAGCCGCCAGCCACTGCTCCCCGTCTCTGCCCGTACGCCGCGCTCCGGGAGCCAGCGAAGCACGAAGATGGATATCACTCCCGGGACAATCGCAATCGCAATGACCACGCGGAGGCGGTCATCAAACCACGCAAGCAGCGCGAGGCCCACAAGCGGCCCCACGACCGCTCCGAGCGTGTCCATGCTCCGGTGGAGGCCGAACACCAGTCCTCGGTGGGACTCGTCCGCGAAGTCAGAAAGCATCGCGTCACGCGGCGCGGTGCGAAGCCCTTTGCCGAATCGGTCGACAGACCTGCCGCCCAGCGCTACCGGCCAGCCAGGCGCGACCGCCAGGATGGCCTTGCCGGCCGCCGCGAGGGAATACCCGGCAACCACGAAGGGCCGACGCCGGCCCACCTGGTCCGACCACCGACCCGAAAACAGCTTCGTCAGGTGGGCCGTGGCTTCGGCGACACCTTCGGTGAGGCCCACCGCGAGCGCCGGCGCGCCCAGGGTTCCCGTGATGAAGAGCGGGATGATGGGATAGACCATTTCGCTCGAGAAGTCGGCAAAGAAGGAAACGAAACAGAGGACCCAAACTGGCCCTGCGACCCGGCCAAGGTCGGCCCGCAGGCGTCTTATCGCGTTGGGGTTCGGTTCGCCGCCCACGGAACGCCTCCAGGGAATGGCCAGGCTCCTGCGATTCTGGGTAGGAATCCGCCGCAAGGTCGAGGCTGAATCTTACCTATGTGTCGCCGCGCCTCCCCGTTGACGGCGCGAGCGGGACGCCAATGTGTTGACGAGAGTCTTTGCCAGAGCCTCAGGCCCGCAGAAGTGGCCGGAGATAGCACCAATCCGCGAGGGCACATCCTGGCGGCACGACGGTCAACGAAGCCGCCTTCGAAGCGATCTGGCGCGGCCTGCTCGTCCAGGGTGGGCTTCATGGGCGGCGTTAAAAGGGGGTGGTAGCGCGTGGGGGATTCGAACCCCCGATCTCCGCCTTGAAAGGGCGGCGTCCTGGGCCTCTAGACGAACGCGCCACGCCGGTCGAGCGTAGCAGAAGAAATCTCGACGATCACGGTGCGAACCGGGGCCAGACTTTGCGATAGTTATCGTATGTGGATGCGTTCGCGTTGGTTGGCGTGCTTTGGACTGGCGATCGTGCTGGCGTCGGCTGGCGCCATTGGCTGGTTCGCGTGGCCCCACCAGGCGAGTGCCGCCGATGCACCGATCGCCCCACCGTCGCTCTCCGAGCAACTCCGGCATGTCGGCCGGGATGGCGCGACCGGGCTGCCCACATGGGTCGGCGAAGGGTTCATCGTCGAGCGTGAGCATGAAGTCGAACGCTACGGCAAGGACGAACGGGAGCCGGTGCCACCCCCGCCCGCTGATGGACCAACGATCGGTGAGCTGACGATACCGGACCTCGGTGTGGACGCCGCCGTGGAACGCCTGGGGGTCGACAAGTTTGGCCGTCTCGATGTGCCGCACGACAGCGTGACGGTGGGCTGGCACCCGGCTTACAGCAGCATGCCCGGCGTCGATGGCGCGACCTTCCTCGCTGCCCACTACGAGTATGGCGGTACCCCCGGGACATTCTTTCAACTCTCCTCGTTGGAGCCGGGCGAGACGTTCTCCCTGACGCTCGATGACGGAGAGGTGTACCAGTACGTGATCACGTCCGCCCTGGACTACAAGCTCGGGGACATCGACATGGGCGCCCTGCTGCACGGCCGCGAGGGCATGGAGAGCGTGACGCTGATGACCTGCAGCGGCCGCTTCGTCGACGGGACGTACGACTACCGGACGGTGGTGCTGGCGGAACGCGTCGCGGGCTAGGACTCCCGTTCGCGGTAGCGTGCAACCTCGTGGCTGAGGACGAGGAGGTCGTGGGTTTCCCCATCGCGGTCCTTCACGTGGTCGCGGAGGAGAGCCTCCGGCCGGAAACCGATCCCTTCGAAGACAGCGATTGCCCCCCGCTGGTCAAGCGTCATCTGGGCCATCATCTTTTCGATACCCTCGGAGAGGGCGATGGCGAAGGCATCACCGGTGAGCACGCGCCCCAGGCCTTTGCCGCGCCACTCCTTCGCGATTAGTACGCGGAGTTCGGCGACGTGGGAGGTCCAGGGAAGGTCGGAGCGCTGGACGGTGGCGTAGCCGATGACTTTGTCGCCCGCGAGCGCGAGGATGAGCGTCGTGAGGCCTGACTCGATCTCGTCGATCCAGTGCTTGAGATCCTTGGCGCTGGTGATGTCCCGGCGGAGGAACATGAGGTCGTGATGGTCGAGCTTGGAGGAGAAGGCGAGGAAGGCATCGCCGTCGGCGCGCACCATAGGCCGCAGCGTGATGGCCTGGCCCCCGATGGTATGGCTCGCTGGATAGGTGGGTGCGGTGGTATCGGGCATGGTTAATCCTCTTCCTCATCGTCGTCCGGATCGCTGGCGGGCGGCGGGGCAAAGCCCTTCATGGCATTCTGCAGCACGGACTGGTAGTTTTCGATCGTCGCGATCCAGCCGTTGAGCCAGAGCTCGCCGGGGCCGGTAAGGGAGTAACGACGGCGGGCTGGGCCGCTTTCGCTCGTATCCCAGAACGACGAAACGAACCCCGACTTTTCGAGTTGCCGCAGCGTACGGTACACCGTCCCGCTGTCGAACTCAGGCATGCCGGCCTCGGCCAACCGTTGCGTTAGTTCGTACCCGTAGGCATTCCAATTCTTGAGGAAGGCGAGGAGACTTGTCTGGAGAAGTTCGCCGTGAAGCCGCGGCCGCCCGGACCGCGGGCTATCGGTTGCTGAATCGTCACTCATATGTATCTCTGTATGCAGTATGCGAATAGGAACCTTCTGCGGCAATCGCGCCCGCAGACACTCCGTCTATCCCGTCCCCAGGACATCGAGGGCGCTAGCCGCCGGGCCGGTATCGCTCGAAATGGCGAAGATCACCGCCGTCCCCGAGGCAGGCGCAACTGCGAACTGGCGTCCGTCGCCCGTCGTCGTTGAGTAGGCCGCTTCGTTGCCCGGGCGTCCGCCTGCCGCGGCAGTGAAGTTCGCGAGGGCTCCCCTGAACTGGTTCGCCTCGCCTGCTGAGCTGAACTCCACATGGAAGACAGCAAGCGATTCGCCGCCATTGGTGTACGTCGCGAAGCTGTCGCCCGTCCAGCCGTCGGCGGCTGCCGTGGCGTCGGCGAGGGGCATCTCGAGGTTGAGGAAGTTGCCGAGGTGGAATTCGCCAAGCGTACCCGTCCATTCCTGCGCCCATCCGTTGCCCAGGCCCGGCGTGAGATTGGGGAGCGGTGCGGGTGCGGGCTCGAAACCATCGAGGCAGCGTTGGAGGTGGAGCACACAGACGGTACCGAGCGGTGGATTGGCCAGCATGTCGTCGAGGTAGGACTGACCCCGCGCGTCGAGCACGTCGCCCACCCATGACTGGCCCGTGGTGTAGGGGAACAGCATTTCGCGGATGAAAGTGCGCGGAATATCCGTCACCTGCGACACGACGCCGAAGGAGAACAGCCGGCCCCCGGCAGGTGCGGCGAACAGGTACTTATCAGTGTATTTCTGCTGGTAGTAGGAAGCGTCACCCTCGACGACAACCGTCCACGCCATGTTGCGGTCGGGATCCTCGGCAACCTCGTGGTAGGTCTTGTCGAGGGCGAAATGGTAGTCCTGGATGGCGTGGACCATTTCGTGGGCGAGGGTGCTCTCTTCGGCGTCGGTCAGGTCGTCAAACGCGGCGGTGCCGCTGTCCGAGACAACCCAGAGGGTATCGTCGAGCGGCGAGTAGAGCCCGAGCACTGAGTCGGCCCCGAAGGACTGGTAGACGCTGAGGAAATCCTGGTCCGGGCGAAAGTGGCCGAGCAACCGATAGAGGGTAGTGACGTGCGCCGCCACTTGCCGGTCCTCGTCGGTGATGAGCGAGTCGAGGAGGGCGGGCAGTTCTTCGCGGCTGACAATCTCGGCGTGCAGGTCCGGCACCGCAGCGAGGCCCCGGATCTCCGCCACGCGATCCATCACTTCCTGGAGCGCTGGCGGAAGCGCGCCGGGAGCCACGGTTGCGGTTGGCGTGCCGCCTCCAATCGACTTCGAACTGGAGCAGGCAGACACGAACACGAGGCTAATGAGGGCAAGACTGGCGAGGACTGCCTTCAACTGCGTCTCCTTGCCGGGCCAAAGAGCCCACCGCTACACTTCTAGGCTGCGGCGCATTCGTCTAGCGGCCTAGGACACCGCCCTCTCAAGGCGGAGATCAGGGGTTCGAATCCCCTATGCGCTACCACAACTATCGGAAGGGCGAGGGGGAATCTCTCGCCCTTCTTTCGATCTTCGCCATTCGTGACGTGGCACGATAGGTGGGCGTCAAGACCCCGTACAGACTGTGAGGAGGCTCCGGCCATGGCACTCTCCGACGAAGCGACCCGGGCGGCGTACCTCGCCGCCTGGGAGGACTGGCAGAAACAGCTCGAACATGTGCACCGGGTCTTCCTTGAAGACGAGGAGATCCGGCCCGAACAGATCAAGGGCCTGCTCAACCGCGAAGCCCGCAAGAAGGCCGTATACGACGAGGCTCGCGACCATCTCCTCGGCATTCACGAAGCGGAGGCCGTGCTCCCCGGCGGAGAAGGGAACCCCTTCAAGACGGACTGATAGCCGCTCGTGTGAAGTGGTTCACGGTTCCCAACCGCGAGGGCGGTAACCTCCGGATGCCGGTAACGTTTATCGGTTCGGGCAGATCGCCCTGGGGGTAGACCATGGTCCAGATGCTCCCCGGCCACATGGCGCAGAACTAGCGCCGCTTCGCCCTGCGCGGGCGCCTGGCGGCGAACATCGCCGCCACCAGTCATTGGCGCCTGCACGGCGCCGCCGTCTCACCAGCCCCAACCATTCGTCCTGACCATCGCCGTGCTTTGCCCGGTGATCGGTCGCCAGCGCAACTGTGCGAGGTAGAAGCATGTACTCCCTGTTCTATGCGCTGTTCTCCGGTGAGAACGGCAGGTATGACAGTCACCGTCTCCGCCCCCGCGACCTGAAGGCCGTGGAGTGGCGACAGGCTCATGCCGAACTGGAACGTGAGGCCCGTCGCCGAGTGGATGTCCCGGCCAAGAACCGGACGGGACGCCGCGTCCAGTGGAGACCGGCATGGCCGTTTAACAGCGGCCGGTAACACCTGGGAGGGGCCTCACTGAGGCCCCTCCCCGTTTCTTGCGGTTGCAGCGGGGGGAGCATCGCGGGCACAGGGGGTAACCGCGGGGAATATCTTCCGGCAGAAGCACGGATAGCCCTCAAAGTGTGCTCCCAATCGACCGACTATCTCAGAGATGGACTCCCTCTTGACTCCAGGGAAGGACCGCAAGTTGCGGGTGCTCGTTGTTGAGGACGACCCCACGCTCGGCAAGGTCCTCGCAACGGTCCTCGGACGATTCTCGAGCGAAGTGCAAGTTGCGAACTGCGGTGAAGCGGCCCTGGCCGTGGATGGGACGAGCTACGACGCCGTGGCCTGCGACATCAGTCTGCCCGACATGTCGGGCCTTGAGGTCATCGGCCGCTTGCGTACCACCGCCCCCGCCGCCGGAATTGTGGCGGTTACCGGTCTCATTGATGTGGACATCGCTGTTGGCTCCATGAAGGCTGGCGCGGACGATTTTCTCGGCAAGCCGTTCGATCCCGAGATCCTCTGGCACATGTTGAACCGGGCCGTCGACAACCGCGCTCGCCGCATCGTTGCAGAGCAGGCGGCGGTCTACCGCGAACTCGCTTATACCGACGCCCTCACCGGCTGCCCCAACCGCCGCTTCATCGACGAGTTCCTTGTTGACTCGCTCATGGCGGCGCGACGCGACGGCGCTCCGCTGAGCGTTGCCTACCTCGACATCGACAACTTCAAGCTGCTGAACGATTTCGTCGGCCACGAACAGGGCGACCAGGTGTTGCGAGGCATCGTTCGGGTGCTCAGCCGCCACATCAAGCTCCCGGCCCGTTTCGGACGCTTCGGTGGCGACGAATTCGTCGTCGTCTTCCCCGGCGTGGCCGAAGGGACAGCCCGACGAGCGATGGCTCACGTACAGAGCGCGGTGTCGAACATCGAAGTCGAGAACGGCGCCAAGATTGCCCTGCCGACACGGATGAGCTTCGGGGTTGCCGCCCTCCGCGAGGGCCAGGCCCCCCGTGACCTGGTTGCCGAGGCCGAAGACGAGATGTACCTCGACAAGGGCCTCGCTCCTTCGATAACGGCGATGGCGGCCGAGACCGCAACCAGTCCCGAAGCGCTCTTGAAAGTCACCAACCTCAAGGCCTTGCGGAGCCTGGTGAAGGCCATCGACCGCCGTGACAGCTACACGCGCTTTCACAGCGACCATGCGACCCACATGGCGATGGCTGCCGCCAAGCGCCTCGGCCTTGATGCCGACCAGGTCAACGCGATTGCCATCGGCGGCCCCATCCATGACCTCGGCAAGATCGTCGTCCCCGACCAGATCCTGCGGAAGCCCGGCTCCCTGACGTCCGAGGAACGCCGCCAGATGGAGGAACACCCGGTGATGGGCGCCGCCATCACCGCCGCTGTCACGGATTACGACGTCGTTGTGGAGCTCGTGCGCCACCACCACGAGCGATTCGACGGCGAGGGCTATCCGGGCGGCCTCACCCGAGACGAGGTGACCCTGCCCACGCGGCTGTTCACCCTCGCCGACGCTTTCAGCGCGATGACCACCGATCGGCCGTACCGCAAGGCCCTCACTTTCGATCAAGCCGTACACCAGATCACCACCGGGTCCGGGACACAATTCGATCCCGACCTCGCAGTCGAATTCATCAAGTCCGTGGAAGCAGAGCGCACGAGAACCGAGGAAGCAGCCGCATGAGAAGCGGCCTCTACCGCTCCTGGCAGTGGCTGGCGCTGCCCGCCGCCTGCTGGTTCGCGGTCGAGTCCGGCCTCCATATTGCTCTTGGTGAAACTATCCCGGCGTTCACTTCCGCGGGTTTGTTCGGCCTTGCGGTGGGAAGTCTCGCCGCCGCACGGCTGCGCATCGGCGCCCTCGCGCGCATCTCCTCCTGACAGCCTTCTCCTCAGCGGCATTCACAAACGCGGCGTAGCATTTCCGCGGACTGCCGGAGGCCGCGATGACTGCGATGGATACACGTTCGACAACTCACCGGGGACCTGAGCGTCCCGGTGGCCAGGGCCTCGATGCCAACCAGGAAGAGTCGGGCAACCGCGCCATCGAACTGCTCCTCACGAGCGATGAGGGGGTGGCCTGGACCGATTTCGTCGCGACTTACCGTCATGGGCCGGATGGCGGCGCCTACGAGGCGTGGTCGCGGCGCGGGATGGTCCGCTGGACGCGGCACTATGGCGAAGACGGCGGCTACGAATACCGTGTCGGCGAAGTCGTGGGTGAAAATCCGCTCGCGGCCCAGGACCACCGCGCACTGAACACCCTCCAGTCACAGATGGAGGCCGCCGGGACCGACGACCCCCAGGCTGCCTACGTTGAGCCGGAATCGCTCACGTATCCCTACGCCTACGAGCGACTCTCACAACTCTTCGACAGTCCGAACGGCCCGGACCTCGTGGTCAACCCGAAGTCGTACGCCTACGGCCGCCAGCCGGGCCAGCACGGCGGCCTCGACGTCATCCAGGCGCGCTCGCCCCTGTTGTTCTCGGGGCCGGGTATAAGAGCTGGCGCTGTCGTCGAGGCCGAAGCGAAGCAGGTCGATGTAGCGCCGACCATCGCCCGGCTCCTCGGCATGCCGCTGATCGACGGGCGCAACGGCTCCGGGCGAACGAGCAGCGAGCGCGGCGTTGCCGCCGACGTCTACTTCCAGCGCCAGGACGGCCGTGTCCTTGAAGAGGTCCTCGATGGATCCGGCGAGTCGCCCGAGCGGGTCTACATCCTTCTCCTCGACGGCCAGTCGCACATGGAGCTGACTCACCGCCTGGAGAACGAAAGGGACACGCTCCCGCACCTTCGCAGGCTCATCGACCGCGGAACGCTGCTGAAGTTCGGAAGCATCACGAACTTCCCCAGCATCACCTGGCCAAGCCACAACGCCATCGGCACCTCTTGCTGGAGTGGCCACCACGATATCGTGAACCCGACCTACTACCTCCGCGAGTCGAAGCAGACGGTCTCACCCCAGGGCCAGACGTTCGATACCGCGAAGTTCCTCAACCCGGACGTCGAAACGATCTACGAGGCTGTCCACAGGGCATTCGGTGTGTGGGACGGTGGGCATGGTGGCGCCTTCACGGCGTCGATTAACGAACCCTGCACGCGGGGAGCCGACCATGCGGCGCTGGAACGACAGCTGGTCGGCGACCGCGAGTGGCTGAAGGAACTCACACGCGAAACCGAGGTCGACATCAGCCCTCGCTGGGCCGAGGAACTCCAGCGGCATGGCCACCACACCATCGGGCTGACCGACAACCGGGCGCTCGCCCAGGCGCGTCAGATGTTCCTCGACGAATCACACGCGCCCCCGAAGCTGGTCTACCACGAGTTCAGCCTTCCCGACGGCGCTTCGCACGACTACGGCCCTCACCATCCCGGCGCCCGCGAGGCACTGGACGAGACGGACATCCGGATCGGCCGCATCCTCAACCTGCTCTACGACAAGGGTCTCTTCGAGTCCACGCTGTTCGTGGTGACAACGGATCACGGGATGGCGATGCAGGACGTCGGGCTCAACGCCAATCCCGCTCGCATCCCAGAGCGCCACGGTATGGCGACAGTGACCACGGAGCCGCTTATCTACTTGCGGGACATGGACATCGCCATTGGCGTCGCCCATGACGGACGCACGGCCCAGGTGAGCGTCCTCGATAACGACCGCGACGCGTCCGACGAGCAGGATGCGGTCGCCGGCGCTGTCCTCAAGGTGACCGATGCCGAGGGTCGCCAGGTCGCGACCTCGCGCACCGATGCGGATGGCAACGCCGGTCTCGCGATCCCGGCCGACCTGCGCCCCGCCGAGATGGTGCTCGAAGTGGCGGCCGAAGGCTTCAACACTCGCCACATCCGCCTGGATGGCGTCAACGCGATCCCCGACCTCCGGACCGTGCTCTACGGCTAGTTGCCGCGTCGTCGCGGCGCGTTCACCGGGCGTCCACCGGCGCGCTACACGGCTGTCACCGGGATGGGTACGATTTTGCAGACGCGTTACAAACGGGGCGCTACCGTTTCACATTGCCGCGATACGCTTCTCAGCGAAAGGTAAGTCGCTGTGAGCCGCTTCAAGGCACCCCACAACCTCACCCCACCGCTGCGAAGCGGCGAACAGCGCAACAACGATGCGGAGTCCCGGGCTCTATCCGCTGGCCCGGAGTCACCCGGAGACCCTGCCATCGTTGCTCGCACGCTTCACCTGGTTACCTCTTCCCACAACAACTAAAGCCTGAAGCAATGCGAAACAAAAGAACCCGCCGTAACCGGCGGGTTCTTTTGTTTCATTGGATAGCGAGAAATCGCGGCTACGCCGGAGTCAGGGCGCCGACCTTCACGGTGGGCAGCGACGCGCCTGTGAACAGTCTTGCGACGGCGCCGCCCTGCATCAGGCTGCTCACGAAGACGGCGCCCGCGGGCAGGCGCTCAGTGACCGTTGCCGGGGCACGCAGCGTCCAGCTGCCACTGCTGAGTTCTATCTCGTCGCCATCGCGGATGGAGAGGCGGGTCGCGTCGGCCTCGCTCACCTGGATCCGGTCGTAGCGGTGCAATCGCTCCGCTTCGGGATGCCGCAGGGCCGCCGCATCTTCCGCGGTGTACAGGTCGCGGGAGGCGATGACGCGTATCCCATCGCCATCGACGGCCGCCGCGGCAACGGCGGCGGCCGTGCCTTTTCCGGTGGGGGCGATGGTCAACTTCACTCCCTCACCGACCAGAAGGTCTGCCGCGGGCTGATAGATGGGGTTGCTTGCCGCCATCGCATCAAGTGCGGCGGCGGGCGATGCGGGGGCCTCCACATCGAGTGCGTCCGCCAGCGCCTTCAGGATAGCGAACAGCGGCATGGCGTCGCCCTCAGGTCGTACGGACGGTTCCAGCTTCTGGGCCCGGAAGTCGCCCTGCGCGTACGTACCGGACGATGCGTAGGCGCGTCCCTCAGCGAGGACAACTGAGGCTGCTTTCGCTGTCTCGTGGAGCACGCCGTCAATGGCGACAATGGTCTCGAACTTCGTGGTATCGATGCCGCGCATGGTCACGTCTTCGCGGATGGCGAGCAGCGTGGAGGCGCCGGAGATGTCGCCGCTGATGCCGGCATCGAGCAGGCCATAGCTGTTGACTGCGGGTGGGAGGACCAGGAGTCGCTCCGAGGCCGCGTTTCCAGCAAGCGCAATGGCGAGGTTGGCAGCGCCACCGGCCATTGCGCCGGCAGTCGGGGCATGGACCGGGTTCGGCGCGCAGATGACAACGGTGTCCTCGACTCCGATGCCTTTGAGCGCGGCCACCGCGTCGGAAATAGCGCCTGAAGCCTGTCCTCCGCCGAGCGCTTCCGCGAGGGCGGCGGCCGCCTGGCCTTCTTCGCCGGCCTTCGGTTGTATCCAGGCAGTGGCGAAGTCAACGAGTTCGCTGCGAAGGGCGCCGATGACGACCAGCTTCGCGCCGTTGCGCACCACCGCATCCTTGACGCGGACGCTGGCAACGTTGTGGGTCTCTTCCAGGTCGTCAGCGACCACGACGATGGCCTTTGCGACGGGCACCTGGTTCAGCTTCGCCGCCATGCGCCAGCCGCCAAGGCGCGCCTCAAGCGCGCCGGTAATCGCCCGGACGCACGTCACCACCGGCCGCATCAATGGACGCGCCGAGCTTCGTGGCAATCAGCCGTGCGAGCCAGGCCTCTTCGATGGTGACATTGCCACCAACAACCACGCCGGCTTTCGAGCCAGCTGTCTTCAGCGCCTGGGCGGCCGCATCAACGGCTTCGGCGAACGGCGTTGGCGCCTGGATATTGCCGCGCTTGGTGAGGCTGGTGGAGAGTCGCTCTCGCGGCTTCAATGAGTCGTAATGGTAGCGGCCCCGAACACAGACCTGGTCGCCGCTGAAATCATTGCCCGTGCCAGGCCTGACGATGACGCCCCGGCCATCTCGCGTACCGATCTTCAGGCTGCAGCCCACGGCACAGGAGTCACAGGTGGTCGTCGTCCAGGTGTCTGGCTTGGCGACCCACTTGTTCGGATGCTCCATGAGCGCCGCCGTAGGGCACACGTCGATGCAGGCGCCGCTGAAGTCGCAATTGCTCTCGTCGATAGGGCCGCCGGCTCCGAAGGCAATCTGGGTGGTAAATCCCTTGCCGCTGAGCGTGATGGCGCCGGTGTGGCGCTTCTCTTCGCAGGCCCGCTGGCAACGGGTACAGATGATGCACATCTGGGGGTCGAACTCCATGAAGGGGTTCGCGCGGTCGGCCGTCGGCTGTGGTGACTGGTAGAACGAGCGTTCCTCGCCAACCCACGGCTCGTAGCCTGACATCTCCGCCATCTCGCAGGTCGCCTGGAGTTCGCAGCGGTAGTTCTTGCTACAGGTGAGGCAGCGGTGGGTGACCACGTCGTCGCGGAGGCAGATGTCGCCGGGATGGCAGTGCTCACGCCGGTGACAGGTCAGGCAGCGGTCGCTGTGGTTGGCGAGGATGATCGAAAGCACGGCCTTGCGCGCCTCGGTCACTTCCTCCGTGTTCGTCTGGACCTTCATCCCGTCCTGGACGATAGCCGTGCAGCTCAGGCTGAGGCCGGGAGGCCCCTCGATGTCTACAAGGCAGGTCCGGCAACCGGCGTACGGCTTCAGCCCATCGATGTAGCAGAGGTTGGAAACGTAGAAGCCGTTGTTCTTCAGAACTTCGACAAGGGGGGCGCCATCGGGTGCTTCCACCTGCTGGCCGTTGACGGTGAGTGTTGCCATCGAGTGACCTAGAGCCGGTGGTAGTCGGCGTCCTCGGAAGGCGCCTCCATACCGTTCGGGTATGCGTTGTTGTTGCGGCGAAGGAAGCTTTGCGCCTCCTCCGTGAGCTTGTGCTTGTCCCGGTACATCTCGTCGAACTGGTAGACAGCGTCGTCGAGTGGGCCACCGGGCTGGATGGCCTCGTATGGGCACGCTTCGGTGCAGAGCCCGCAGTACATGCAAATACGGAAGTCGATTTCGTAGCGGTCGATGTTGCGGCGGCCCTCGGCGTCCTGGCTGGTGGCGACGAGGATGCAGCCGTCAGGACAGGCCTGGGCGCAGGTGCTGCAGCCGGTGCAGCGCTCCTCGAACCAGAGGAGGTTGGTGCGGGCGTAGACCGGCACCTCGCGGCGCACTTCCGGGAAATTGATCGTGGCGACAGGCTTGAACATCTGGCGAAGCGTCAGGCTCATGCCCTTCGCTATGCCCTTGCCATATGCCATGTGCTACCTCAAAACGAGCGCGACATACCGGCGCTCCGGAGCTTCGATCCTACGCGAGCCACTTTGTGATGACAAACACGAACGGGCTACTCCCGCCGCATCCAGACACGCCTGATCGTGAACGTCTCGGAGACGGCAACAGCGCCTTCGTAAGGCGACACGGCGGTCGGCTCTTCCACCGGCTCCACAGCCTTCCTCGACCGCGGGTTGGACGCCTTCAGCGCCTTCACCGCGCTCTTGCCCGCCTGCTTTGCCACGTAGCGGCCGGCCAGCCTCGTCCCGATCTGGAGAGCGGTTCCGATCGCCACGGCGGCAACGGCTCGCTTCACGGGCGCCGGCAATGGCGCTCGCTCGCGACGGGCGAGGGCTGTGGAGGTGTCGACTCGGGCCGGGAGCTGGGCGCCGGTGAGCGCCTTACCGCACTGGCGGCAGTAGTTGTCGGCCTCGTCCGCAACGGCGGCGCAGGTGGTGCAAACCTGGATAGCGTTGTCCATGTCGCGGAGTATATCCGGGGACGGGGTCGTGGGACTAATCCGGGCGAACCGCGCGCTCAACCTCGTCTGTCAGATCGAGAGGCGCATTGGGCGGTATCGCCAGGCGCCCTTCGGCCACCGCCCGCAGCGTCTCAACAAGGAACGGCTGTTCGCGGGCCACGCCGCGACGGCGAATCTCCGTGAAAGCCTCGCTAATTTGCAAGGCTTCGTCCTTCGACGGTCTCGCCACATCGGCAATCGAATACCGGCACCACGAGACGACGGGCCCCCGATCCAGATCCTCAGTGACAAGGTGCATCAGGCACCCGGACTCCTTCGCGCCCGTACGGATGAGCTCTTCGATGACCTGCTGGTACGTACCCACTGGCCCGTCCGGCAGCGCCGGGTGGTCGTTGATGAGCGTGAAGGCGCTGTGCAGCGGGGGCGTCGTGATCAGCATGTAGCCGAAGAGCACTCCCATCCTGACGCCGTACCCTTTGAGCCGCGCCGCGACCTCCGCATCGAACTCCGCGCGCCACGCCGGCAACGCTTCGCCGGGCTTCGAGCGCTGACCGCCGCGCTCCTTCCGGAAGCGAACGGATGACAGCGTTTCGACGGGAACGCCGCGGCCCTCGACCATCGCGATGAGCTCGTCGGTCGCCTCGTATTCGCCGCGCTCGCGGTTGACAAAGACCGCACCGAGTTCGACGGGAAGCCCCTCATCGATCGCCCGAAAGGTGTAGTCCAGAGCGCCGTAGCTGCCGGGGCCGCGACCTGTCGTCAGCCAGGCGATCCGCAGCGGTTCAGTCATCCTCGAAGCCCGGGTCGTAGGCCTCCTCGGGGGCGTCGTCGACCTCGCGCAGTTCGAACTCGTCGTCGCTGAGGCGGCGCTCGAGGGTGCGGACGCGTAGCTCGGCCGAGGTCAACAGCTCCCGTAGCCTGTCGACGAGTCCCACCCCCTCCTCGTACAGCTTGATCGACTCTTCGAGGGGCAGCTTGCCGTCGTCGAGCTTCGCAGCCTTCTCCTCGAGCTGTTTGTACAGGTCCTCGAACGAGGGCTCAGCCACCTCAACTCACCTCGGCCCAGAAGGCCCCGTCCGAAACGGAGACGGCGATGCGCTTGCCCGGCTTCGCCTGCTTTGTGGTGGTCATCACCTTGCGGGTGCGCCGCATCCTCGACGATGGCAAAGCCGCGGGCGAGCGTGGCCATCGGGTTCAGCACCGCGAACCGGGCAGCGGTCGCCTCGACAGCCGTACTCGTCGCTGCAGTCCGTGTGGCCATCGCCAGGCGCATGGCGGCAGCCGTGCGGCGAAGGTCAGAAGCGAGTACCGCGGGCTCTGGCGCCTGCCGCTTCAGATGGCGCCCCGCCTGCAGAACCGATTGTGCCCGGTCAGCCAGCCGCTGGTGCAGCCGTGAAGCCGCTCGCTGGTTCCAGGTTCGGAGCGCATAGGCGATGGCCGGGCCATCCGGAGTGCACGCCTCGGCCGCCGCGCTGGGCGTCGGCGCGTACACGTCCGCCACGTAGTCGGCGATGGTGCGGTCTGTCTCGTGGCCAATTCCCGTCACCAGCGGCACGGGAAAGCGGAAGACTGCCCGCGCGACCCGCTCGTCGTTGAATCCGGCGAGGTCCTCGGCGCCACCGCCGCCGCGCGCGAGAATCGCGACATCAAGGTCCTTTTCCAGCGCCAGGTCCTCGATGGCGGCAGCGATGCGGATACCCGCGAATTCGCCTTGCACCATCGTTGGGGCAAGCACCAGTTCTGCCAGCGGCCAGCGCCGCCCCACAACGCGGCGGATGTCGTGGATTGCGGCGCCCGTGGGGGAGGTCACCACACCGATGCGACGCGGAAAGGCCGGCAGCGGGCGCTTTCTGGCGGGGTCGAAGAGCCCGTCCTTCTCCAGTCGTTCCCGGAGTTCCTCGTACTTCGCGGCCGCAATGCCAATGCCGGCCGAGCGGGCAAAGTCGCAGACGAACTGCAGCTCCCCGCGCTGGCGATAGATACCCATGCGGCCGTGGGCGATCACCGTTTCGCCGGGTTCGAGGTCGACGCCCGGCATCTCCGTCCGGAACATCACGCTCCTGAGCGAAGAGAAACCGTCCTTGAGGTTGAAATAGCGGTGCCCCGGCGATGAACGGCTGTAATCGGACACCTCGCCGACCACCCAGAGGTCGCTGAGCCGCTCGTCCAGCTCGATGCGCTCGTTGATATACGAGAGGACATCGGTCGGCTCCAGCGGTTCCATCGTTAGCTCGTGACTCGCTCGATGTACTCCCCGGAATCGGTGTTCACCTTCACCACAGTGCCCGCTTCGATGAAGAGGGGGACGTTGATGACGAGGCCCGTTTCCAGCGTCGCAGGCTTGGTACCGCCCGTCGCCGTGTCGCCCTTAAATCCCGGGTCGGTTTCGACAATCTCAAGCTCGACCGTGATCGGCAGCTCGACGCCGATGACCTCTTCGCCGTAGAGGATGAGCTCGCAGAGAGCGTTCTCCTTGAGGAATTTCTCGGCGTCACCGACTTTCTCAGCGTCGACCGGGATCTGGTCGAAGGTCTCGGTGTTCATGAAGGTGAAAAACTGGCCGTCGTGGTAGAGGTACTGCATCTGGCGGCGCTCGACGCGGGCGCGGGGCCACTTGGTGCCGGCCTGGAAGGTCTGTTCCGTAATGGTGCCGGTGCGCACGTCGCGCATCTTGATTCGCACCTGGGCGCTGCCGCGACCCATCTTGATGTGGCTGTAATCCATGATCGAGAGGAGCTTCCCATCGATCTCGATGGTTGCACCTTTGCGAAGGTCACTGGTCGAAAGCATTGGTCACACTCCTGCGGGTGTCATCTTTGGTGCGTGACTCAACACGCGAGCCCGGCCGTTCTCCAACACCACCACATCTTCGATGCGGACGCCACCCCAACCGGGCAGGTAGATCCCGGGCTCGATCGTGAACACCATGCCCTCCTCCAGAGTACCTTCTGCCGTCCTACCAAGATACGGATGTTCATGCACCTGGAGCCCGACACCGTGCCCCAATCCGTGCCCGAACTGGTCGCCGTAGCCCGCTGCCTCGATCACCGAGGCCGCCAGTTCATGGGCGTCTTTGCCGCTCATCCCGCTCTCGACTTTCGCGATTGCATTGGCCTGGGCGGCGAAAACGATCTCGTAAATCTCGCGGAACTTCGCATCCTGCTGGCCGAGCACGAACGTCCGGGTGAGGTCACTGCAATAGCCGTCGACGGCTGCGCCCATGTCCACGACGATCGGGCGCCCTTCGCCGAGGACGGTGTCGCTCGGCGTCGCATGCGGCATTGCCCCCGCGGGCCCCGCGGCAGCGATGGTCTCGAAGCTGATGTTGTCGCCGCCGGCCAACTTCACCTGTCGCTCAACTAACGCCGCGAGCTGACGCTCCGTTATCTCCGGCGTGGCGAGGCGCTGGACTTCGGCCATCGCGGCGTCGGCAACGTCGATCGCGCGCTGGAGGGCCGCCATCTCCCTGGCGTCCTTGAGAATGCGCAGGTCCTCGATCAGTCCGCTGTGGGGCACGAGTTTCGGCGCTCCTTCGTACTCCCGCGACTCATCCAGGAACTCCTCGTACTCCTCCAGCGAGAAGTCGGCGCCAGAGAAGCCGATCTCCTTCCCGGCCAGCCCCGCTGCACGGCAAAGCTCCGGCCACCAGTCCGACATCGCCCCCTTGCGGGGAAAGACCTCATAGCCCAGGGCCGTGCACTCGTTGGTCGCCTGCTCCACGTAGCGAAAGTCGGCCACGAACCAGGCGCCATCGAAGGTGACGAGGGCATAGCCCGTGGAGCCGGTGAAGTTCGAGATCCAGCGGCGGTTTGCCGACTGGTTGCCGAAGACGTCGTCGACCGGCGACGAGACGATCAGTCCGTCGAGTTCGGCTTCCTTGAGTGCTTCACGCACCCGTTCGAGGCGTGTCTCTGTCATCGACCCTCGGCGCGCTCCCGCACTATCCCGAGCAGGAGCGATGTCGCGACAGTGTAGCTGTGCCGCCCGAGGCCGGTCACCTGCCCTGCGCAGACGCCCGCAAGCAGCGAAACGTGGCGGAACTCTTCCCGGCGGTGCGTGTTTGAAATGTGCACTTCGACGACCGGCAGCTCGATCGCTTCGATTGCGTCGCGGAGGGCGATCGATGTGTGGGTGAAGGCTCCGGCGTTCATCACGACGCCGGCGGCCTTCAGCCGGTGCTCGTGGAGGAAGTCGATGATCGCGCCTTCGTGGTTGCTCTGAAAGCGGAGGAGGGCCGCCCCCTGGGCGTTCGCCGTCGCGGCGACGTCGGCCTCGATATCGGCGAGCGTGGTGCGCCCGTAGATCTCGGGCTTGCGGGTGCCCAGGAGATTCAGGTTGGGGCCGTTAACGAGCAGGATCAGCGTCGGCTCAGCCATCGGCGGCCGCCAGCTGCCTTCGCCGGGCTTTCGCTGCCCGCGTACGTACCTGTTCGCCAAGCGACTTCCATGCCGCCGAAGAAGCCTCGGCGTGCCGTGCCTGGCTCACGTGGGTGTAAATCTGTGTCGTCTCCGCGCTTGCGTGGCCAAGAAGTTCCTGCACGGTGCGCAGATTAGCGCCCCCGTCGAGAAGGTGCGTCGCGAAGGAGTGGCGGAGAAGGTGGGGATGGACGTCGGCCGTGATCCCCGCCCGTAACGCCGCTTCCTTGATGATCGATTGCACCGAACGGGCGGTGAGCCGCTTGCCGAAGCGGTTAAGGAAGAGCGCCGGCTCCGCGCCCTTCGCGAACTCCGGGCGCGACCTCGCCAGGTACGCTTCCAGCGCGATCATCGCGGGCTCGCCGAACAGCACCACGCGCTCCTTCGAGCCCTTGCCGTGGACGACGGCGGCGCCGTAATCGCGGTCGACATCCCCCACATCCATCGCCGTGAGCTCCGAGATGCGGAGGCCGCCCCCGTACAACAGTTCGAGCATAGCTTTGTCGCGGAGCCCCTTGGGGGTGCTGGTGTCCGGCCCGCCGAGCAAGGCCTCGATCGTTTTCCCTTCCAGCACCTTGGGCAGGCGACGGCCCCGCTTGGGGAGCGAGATGCCGTGCATGAGGTCGCGGTCGCTCGCGCCCTCGCGCTGGAGGTACCGGTAGAAGCTGTGGATCGTGCTGGTGCGGCGGGCCATCGAAGCGGCTGCCATCTGAGCGTCTTTCAGGGTGCCGAGGTACTCGCGGTAGCGGGCGCGGGTGAGGTCGAGGGGGGCCCACTCACGCTCCTCGCAGTACGCCAGGAAATGGCCGATATCGCTGCGGTAGTTGCGGATGGTGTACTTCGAGCGGTTGCCAAGCGTTGCCAGCTCGCGCAGGTACGCCTCGAGGAACGCATCGACAGTCTTGTGCGCAGGTAGGTCGCTCACACCGGCCCCCGCCGCCACGCGGAGTCCGTCAACCGTAGCAGGCGTGCGGGCTGACTAGCCAGCCTTGCGGGCGCCGGTCCGCGCGGAGGTCGTGGTGCGGGTCCGCGAGTTCGACTTGCGCTTGGCGAAGGCCGCTTTGCCCCGGGCGCTTCGTTCCAGGAGCTTCTTGTTCGCCTCTTCGCGCACGTCGTCAGGGCGCGCCGGCGCAATCTTGTCGGGCTCGATCGAGTTCGTCGTGTAACTGCAGTTCGGGTAGTTCCAGCAGGCGTAGAAGGTGCCGCGGCGAGTGCGCTTTTCGACGAGCTGGCCCGTTTCCGGTTCCTCCGGACAGGCGATACCCACCGGGACCCCGGCGCGGAAGTCGCAGGTCTCGTCGCGGAATTCGCAGTCGACGTAGGGGCCGTAGGGGCCATTCTTCTGGATGAGGTCACCGCCACATTTCGGGCACTCGATGTTCTCCAGCCGCTGCGGTCCCGAGACGGGGATGGGCTCGCCTTCCTCGGTGATTTGCATCGTGTTCTTGCACTCTGGGTAGCGCGGGCAGGCCATGAACTTCCCGTTCCGGCCCCACTTGATCACCATGTTCGCCTCGCCGCATTCGCTACAGAGGATGTCGGTCTCTGTCTGCTGCTTCTCGGCGTGTTCCTTGGCCTCGGCGATCTCCTTCTCGAACTCGCCCCAGAACGAACTCACCACGGGCAGGTATTGCTGCTTGCCCTGCGAGATGTCATCAAGCGTGTTCTCGAGATCCGACGTGAACTCGGGTGTCACATAGCGATCGAGGTGTTCGACAAGCATGTCGTTCACCACGAAGCCGAGTTCCTGGGGGACCAGTGCGCGCCCTTGCTTCTTCACGTAGTCGCGCTTCTGGACGGTCTGGACGATGGTCGCGTACGTACTCGGGCGGCCGATCCCCAGCTCCTCAAGCGCCTTCACGAGAGACGCTTCGGTAAATCGCGCCGGTGGCTCAGTGAAGTGCTGGTCCGGGCGGATGGCGCGGCGGTCAAGCGACTCACCCTGCTCGAGTGCAGGGAGTCGGCGCTCAGCGTTCTCCGCATCATCTTCCTGTTCTTCGTTCTCGGCGCTCTGACCGTAGACGGCCAGGTGGCCGGCGAATTCAAGCTCCTGGGCGCTGGCCCGGAAGGTGCCGTGCAGGTCGCCGTTTTCTCGCGCCTCAATCTCCACCTGCGTGGTGCGGTAGAGAGCGTCGGCGAGCTGGCTGGCCATGAAGCGCTCCCAGATCAGCCGGTAGACGTTCAAGAGCTCGTTGGGGAGCTGTCCACGCAATGACTGAGGCGTCCGCGATGGCGAGGTCGGTCGGATCGCTTCGTGCGCTTCCTGAGCGCCCTTGGCCTTCGTCTTGTAGACGCGTTCCTTCTCCGGCACATGGTCGTCGCCATAGGCTCGCTTCGCCCAGTCACGGGCTTCGGTGCGGGCTTGCGGTGCGACGTTCAGCGAGTCGGTCCGCATGTAGGTGATGAGACCGGTTGGCTGACCATTGATCTCGATGCCTTCGTAGAGCTGTTGGGCAGCGCCCATCGCACGGGATGCCCCGATGCCGAGGCGGTTGTTTGCCGCTTGCTGGAAGGTACTGGTCGTAAACGGCGGTGCCGGCGAGCGCTTGCGCTGGCCCTTCTTTACCGAACTGACGGCAAAGTCGGACCGCTCGAAGGCGCGGACGAGGCGGGTCGCCTCATCGGCATTGTGGATTTCAGGCTTGCCTTTTACGCCGGGCAGGCTGGCAAGGTCGGCTTCGAACTGGGCGCGCTCGCCCGTCTTCTTGGCCAGCAACGCGTGGAGCGTCCAGTACTCCCGCGGGACGAACGCGAGGATTTCCTTTTCGCGCTCGACAATAAGACGGAGGGCTACGCTCTGGACACGGCCGGCACTTGCGCTGCGGCTGACCTTGCCCTGCACAAACCACGTGAGCGGGTAGCCGATCAGGCGGTCCATTACCCGACGCGTCTGCTGCGCCTCGATCAGGTCCATGTTCAGCTTCTGGGGGTTCCTGCGGTCCTCGTCGAAGGCGGCGTCGATCGCTGGCTTGGTGATCTCGTGGAAGACCACGCGTGAGGTGAGTTCCTCGGGGATCTCCGCTGCCTCGCGGACGTGCCAGGCGATGGCCTCCCCTTCCCGGTCGGGGTCGGTGGAGAGGAAGACGTGTTCGGCGCCCTTCGCCGCCCTGGCGAGGTCCTTGATGACCTGGCTCTTCTCTTTCAGGTTCCGGTACTTCGGCTGGAAGGTCTCGAAGTTGTCGAGGCCGTAGCCGGCAACCGGAAGGTCGCGCACATGGCCGACCGAGGCGAGCACTTCGTACTCGTCGCCGAGGATGCTCTGGACCGTCCGCGCCTTCGCAGGCGACTCGACGATGACAAGCTTGCGCCCGGTCCCGCCGTTCTTCGCGGCCGGCTTACTCGCCGTCGTCCGGGCTTTGCTTGTTCGTGCTTTCGTTGCTGCCACTATCTATCCCACGGCCCGCGCTGGGCCTGTTGTCTCCGTTTTTCGAGGGTAGAGAGCCGGTTCCCCTTCTGTCGAGGAGGGGGCAGTTGGCGTTCTCCCTAATTCTTTCGATAGGTCAACGGCGTTTCCTGCCGCACCAGCCCTTTCAGCTCCATGACCTGGAGGAGCGCGCTGACTTCCGCCACCGGCCTTCCGCCAATGCGCGCGAGTTCATCGACGTGCAGTTTTTGGTCGCCGAGGGTGTGAAGCATGACCCTCTCGTCTTGATCTGTCACGGGAGGCTCCGGTTTGTTACGGGAAGCAACTGGCGCGAGAGGCGCCTGGCCGGTGGCCGTCAGCAGGTTTAGTTCTTCACAGAGCTGCTCCGGCGTGGCAACGAGTTTGGCCGTGCTTTCGCGGATGAGCTGGTTTGTCCCCTTGCTCTGGCGCGAGAAGACGCTGCCCGGGATTGCGAAGACATCTCGGCCCTGTTCGAAGGCCCAGTTCGCCGTGTGGAGCGCGCCACTGCCGTCGCCAGCCTCCACGACGAGCGTGGCCCGTGCCAGTCCCGAGAGGATGCGGTTGCGGCGGGGGAAGTAATCGGCGCGTGCGGGTATCCCAATCGGGTACTCGCTGACCAGGCATCCCTGCTCCATCACCCGCTCGGCCAGTCCCTGGTTCTCCCGCGGGTACACCTTGTCGATGCCACCGGCGAGGACCGCGACAGTTGGCGCGCCGTTTTCGAGCGCCACCCGGTGCGCAATGGCGTCCACCCCACGGGCGAGTCCGCTGATGATCGCGACGCCCGTCCGCGCGAGCGTTGCGCAGAACTCCTCGGCGGCCTGGCGGCCGTATGGCGTGACCCGGCGGGTGCCCACCACCGCGACTGCCTGCTCGAAGTCGGGCGAGGTGCTGCCCCGCGCAAAGAGCACCGGCGGGCTGTCACCGACATCGCGCAGCGACCGGGGAAAGTCTTCATCCATCCAGGTGTAGACACGGACCTTGTGCCGCTGCAGCATCTCCAACTCGCGTTCGCCGTCGTAGTCGCGGCGCGCACGATCGATGCCGCGCTGATACTTGCGGTCGACGCCGGCACGCGTAAGCGCCTCCGGGTCGGCGCGCCACGCCTCCGCGATGGACCCGAAGTGGGCGAGAAGCAGCGCAAAGTTGCGGCTTCCCAGCCCCGCGCGGCGGAGCGCCAGCCAGTACGGGAGATCCGGGTTTTCGGCCATGCCGGAGGCACTATAGCAAGCGGCCGGGGCTATCCCTCAGCGGTCAGTTCCACCGTCTCCGGTTGCAGCCTCTGGACGCGTACCCGCTTGATTCGCCTTCCCGCCATGCTCAGCACGCTGAGCTGCAAGTCGCCCACGGCCACCTCGTCGCCCACGTCCGGCAGGCGGCCCAGTTCGTGAATGACGAGACCACCGACCGTGTCAAAGTCTTCCGACTCGATGTCGCAGTCGAACATCTCCTGGAGCGTCTCGGTTGGCGAACCTGCGTCGAGCAAGACTTCGTCCTCGCTGATCCGCTCGATCGGGGGCGCGGCGGTGTCGTATTCGTCTTCGATCTCGCCGACGATTTCCTCCAGCAGGTCTTCGATTGTGACGAGTCCGGCTGTGCCGCCGTACTCGTCGACGACGATTGCCATGTGGGTGCGCGAAGCGCGCATCTCGGTCAGGAGCTGGTCGAGCCTCTTCGACTCCGGGATAAAGACCGGCTGTCGCAACAATTCGCCGAGAGTCCGCTCCCGGGAGCCATTGGAAACACTGCGGAGCAGGTCCTTGGCGTAGACGATGCCCACGATGTCGTCGATGTTCTCCCGGAAGATGGGGATGCGGCTGAAGCCGCGCTCGTTGACCAGGTCGGCGACATCGGCGGCGGTGCTGTCGATCTCGGCTGCGGCGATGTCGATCCGGGGGACCATGATTTCGCGGGCGGTCTTGTCTTCGAGATCGATGATCCCGCGAATCATCCGCCGCTCTTCTTCTTCCACGCCGCCTGACGCTTCTTCGCGCTCCACAAGAGCGAGGAAGTCGTCGATGGGCGGTGGCGCAACCGACCCGAACGCCCGGCCGATGAGCCGTGCCGGCAGCGAGAGTAACCAGGAGAGGATCCCGAAACCCATCGCGGTGATGCGGATCACACGGCTGAGCTGAACGGCGGTGTACTCGGGCCGCTTGGCCACGAGAAGGCCGACCGTCATCTGAAGGATTGCGACTACCACAGCCCCAATTGCGCCTAGCCAGACGACGCCGCTCGTCCCGTCGATGTGACTTCCCAGGTAGGCGAACCCGAGAAGGAGGATGCTGACGGAGATGATACGGGCGGTGGTCAGGGGGTCGAGGAAGTGCTCCAGCCGCTCCTCCGTGTCGGCGATCCGGATTGCCCCTTCGTCGCCGCGTGCCGCGAGGGCCTGGATCCGAGCGTTGCTCGCCCGCTCCAGCGCAGTCTCACCAGCAGCTACCAGCGCGAGCACAATGGCCGACGCCGCCATCAAAACGATTGCGAGGACGACGCCGATCTCCATCAGTGACTGGCCCTCACGGGCAAGGGTCTGGCGGGCACGCCGGCCACGCGTTCGCCCGCCGCCACATCCTTCGTGATCACAGCCCCGGCGCCAGTGACGGCCCCTTCGCCAATCGTGACGGGGGCGATGAGCATCGTGTCGCAGCCGATGAAGGCTCCGGCCCCGATCGTCGTCCGATGTTTGGAAACGCCGTCGTAGTTGCAGGTAATCGCGCCCGCGGCGTAGTTCACTCGGTCGCCGACATCGGCATCGCCGAGGTAGCTGAAGTGGTGCATCTTCACGCCTTCGCCGACCACCGAGTTCTTCACTTCGGCGTAGTTGTGGATTTCGCAATGGTTGCCAATGGTTGCGCCGCCGCGGACGTGGCTGTTGGGGCCAACGCTCACCTCGTTCCCGATGCGCGAATCCTCGATTGTCGACTGGGCTACGAGGCTGCCGGCGCCCACCTGACTATCCCGAAGCACCGTGTTCGGGCCGATCGTCGCCTTCGTCGCAATGGTCGAGCGGCCGCGGAGATGGCAGCCCGGTTCGATCGTCACGTCTTCGGCGATCTGGACCGTCGCGTCGATGTAAGTGGTGGCGGGGTCGCGGATCGTGACACCTGCGAGCATGTGCCGTTCGGCGATGCGTTGGCGCATATTTGCCTCCGCCTCTGAGAGCCGCAGCCGGTCGTCCACGCCCATCGCGTCTTCCGAATCCACGGCAACGGTCGTCACGGATTTCCTCTGCTCGGCGGCCATGGCAGCCAGGGCCGTCAGGTAGCGCTCGCCCTTCTCGCTTGTCCCCACTGCCTCGATGTTCTCCCAAAGCCAGGACGCATCGAAGACATAAAAACCCGCATTTCGTTCGGCAACTCCCTCGGATTCGCGATCTGCTTCGACGATCCCGCACACCCGACCCTCGTTGTCACGCTCAACGCGGCCGAACGCGCCCCGATCGGGTACCCGGTTCACGGCGATCGCCATCGTGGCTTCGCCGGCGCCAGCGACGAACGCTTGAATCGTCTCTGCGGTGAGCAGGGGGGCGTCGCCATTGAGAACGACGATGCGGTCGATGTCGGTCATGGCCTCGCGACAGCGCTGGACGGCATCGCCCGTGCCAAGCATCTCGGGCTGGTCGACGAAGACGACCTTGGCGTCGACTGCGGACTGCACTTGCGCGGCCTCATAGCCCACGACGACCGCGATTCTTTCCGGGGCGAGCGCCCCGGCGGCGTCGATGACATGGTTGACCATGGCCCGACCGCACACTTCGTGGAGGACCTTGGGTAGCGATGACCGCATCCGGGTACCACGCCCGGCCGCCAGCACAATGACGCCCGGACCGGGCGTGCCACTCTTCACGATCGTCGGTGGAAAAGGCCGCTCGTTAGCGCGTCATCGCGGCGACGCAGGCGGCTGCGTTCAGGAGGTTCTGATTCGCCCTTCATAATGGACGTATCGCGCGTCCACGAACATGCTAGGTATCGCCCGAAATCCCTGTCAAGACAAAATGCGTTCCCAGGAATTGGATCAATGACCGCTCCCCGAACATCCGACGAAGTCCGCGAGGCATTCCTCTCCTTCTTCAAGGAGCGGGCGCATGCGGAATTGCCACCCTGGCCGCTCGTCCCGATCGGCGACCCGACCTCGATGTTCACGAGCGCCGGGATGCAGCAGTTCAAGCCCGTCTTCACCGGCGAGCAGGAGCGGCCTGCCCCCCGCGCCACCACCGTCCAGCCCTGTTTTCGGACGACCGACATCGAGGAGGTCGGCGACCACTCGCACCTGACTGCCTTCGAGATGTTGGGCAACTTCAGCTTCGGCGATTACTTCAAGCGCGATGCCATCCACTGGGCCTGGGAGCTACTGACGCAGGTCTACGAGATTCCCGGCGACCGCCTCCACATCACCATCTTCAAGAACGATGAGGAGGCCTATAACGTCTGGCGCCACGAGGTCGAGCTTCCCGAAGGCCAGATTCACCGTTGCGATGAGGACAAGAACTACTGGTTCAGTTTTCCCAACGGCACGCCCGGCGCCAGCGGTCCCCTTGGCCCCTGCTCCGAGATTTACTACGACTACCGGCCAGACGAAAGCATGGAGGGGATCAACCCCGCCTACGAAGACGAGCGCTTCCTCGAGATCTGGAACCTCGTCTTCATGGAGCTGTACCAGCATCCGGATGGCAGTCGCGAGCCCCTGCCGAATAAGAACATCGACACCGGGAGCGGCCTCGAGCGGGTCGCGGCTGTCCTCCAGGGAGTCGATTCGGTCTTCGAAACCGACATCTTCCTGCCCATCCTCGAAACCGCAGCCGATATCGCAGGCGTCAACTACACCGGCGGCGCCGCGACCGATGAGCAGGAGTACGCCATCAGGGCTATGGCGGAGCATTGCCGCGCTGCCACCATGCTCGTCGGCGACGGTGTTGTGCCCAGCAACGAAGGGCGTGGCTACGTCCTTCGCCGCGTCATCCGGCGCGGGGTCTACTTTGGCCGGCAGATGGGCGTGAGCGAACTCTTCACGGGCCGGCTCGTCGATGCCGCAATCGACAAGTTGAAGGTCGGTTATCCCCATCTCAACGAGTCCCGCGAGTTCATCAAGAAAGCCATTACGACCGAGGAGGAGCGGTTTGTCCGCACCCTCGCCGCCGGGAGTGCCCGGCTCGACGTGATACTCGAACGGGCAACCGAGGCCGGTCGTACGGTGCTCGAAGGCGCTGAGGCTTTCCTTCTCTACGACACCTTCGGTTTGCCGCTCGAACTGACGCGGGAGATCGCCGGCCGTGCCGGATTCGAGGTGGATGTCGACGGTTTTGAGGTTGCACTGGAAGAGCAGCGGCAGCGCGCCCGCCGCCAGGGAGGCTTTCTCAAGGGGGAGGTTTCACCGGTCCTCCGCAGCCTGGGCGAGGACCACAGCGCCTTCGTTGGCTACAGCCGTGTAGATGCCGAAGCACATGTCGCCGCTATCCTCGTCGGCGGTGCCCTCGTCGACTCAATCGAAGCCGGCACTGAGGCAGAGGTCGTCCTCTCAACGACGCCGTTCTATCCCGAAGGCGGCGGTCAGATGGGCGACCGCGGCATGCTCGCCGCGCCCAACGCCCGCTTTGATGTGCAGGACACGCAGGCTGCAGGCGGCGCAATCGTGCATCGCGGCAAACTGGTCGAGGGAAAGCTCGCCGTCGGCGACCTCATCGAGGCCGAGGTGGATCACGCCTGGCGCCGCGGCGCCACCGGCAACCACACGAGCACCCACCTCCTCCACGCTTCGCTGCGGGAGATCCTTGGCGAACACGTCCGCCAGCAGGGCTCCCTCGTCTCCTCCGATCGGCTGCGCTTCGACTTCACCCACCTGGAGCAGGTTCCTCGCGAGGCTCTCCGCGAGGTAGAAGTGCTGGCCAACGAGAAAGTGCGCGACAACCTCACTGTGACGGCCCGCAACACGGACTACCGCTCGGCCGTGGCCGGTGGCGCCCTCGCCTTCTTCGGCGACAAGTACGGCGCTGAGGTCCGCGTGGTCGAAATCGGTGGCGATGGCAACCGCTTCAGCGCCGAACTCTGCGGTGGTACTCATGTGCATGCCACCGGTGAACTCGGCTTCGTCCACATCCTCCGGGAGTCCGCCGTGGCGGCCGGGACGCGGCGTATCGAGGCGATCAGCAGCGCCCAGGCCCAACGCTATCTCTTGGAACAAGACGATCGGCTCCAACGGCTTGCCGCCCGCCTCAATGTGCCCACGGCCAATGTCGAGGAACGGGTCGAGCAGCTCCGCGGTGAACTTGATGAGCTTCGTCTGCAGACCGCCCGGTTCCAGCGCGAACAGGGTGCCTCGCTCGCCGAGGATCTCGCCGAGTCGGCCGCCGAGGTTGACGGCCACCGGCTGGTCGTCGCCCGCGTCGATGTCGAATCGGCCGATGCCCTGACCGACATGGCCGACGCTCTCCGTAAGGAACTGAAGAGCGCGCTGGTCGTGCTGGGCGCCGCGCCGGAAGGCAAGGCTGTGTTCTTGGTCGCCGCAACGCCGGACCTCGTCTCCGCCGGTGTGCACTCGGGGAACCTGATCCGGGAGATCGCCGGGGCGGCTGGTGGTGGTGGCGGGGGCCGCCCAGACATGGCCCGGGCCGGCGCCAATGATGCTTCCAAGCTCGATGCCGCGTTGACGTTTGCCGATGGCGCGGCAAGGAAAGCCCTCGCCGACGTATAATCCGCGTTGGCGGGGCCTACGGAGTGGAAGATGTCCGATTCCGAGGCCACGCCTGTCCGTCCCCCGGACCAGACCCGGGCTGAAGCGCCTGGACCCCCACCCTCGGCCCCACCACCGCCGGTAGAACCGCGCGACGCGGACTATGCGAGCGTCGTCGTCATCGACCGAAACGCCGACGTGGCCACGATCTGTGGCCGCATCGACTCCGCTCCCACCTATGCCGTCGTTGTCCACGCACCGGGCGGCAACCGGGAGCTGAGTCGGGAGATCGGCATCCGCCGACTCAAGCGTCACGCGGAGGACTCCGGCCGGACAATCGCCATCGCCACGTCCTCATGGACCCTTGCCTCGCGCGCCCGGGCGGTCCGGATTCCCGTTGCTCGCAAGCCCGAGCACATCCGTTGGGACTCGGGCGGCCGGATGGTCCTCCGCTTTGGCAAGGCCTCATTGCTCATCCCGCCCATCGGCCGCTACGTCCAGGGGCTCGCGGTGGTCGCCGCCGTACTCGTGGTCATCGGACTCATCCTCACGATGGGGCCGAAGGCCAACATCGTCGCCTACCCCCCGACCGAGTCCGTCGAGCGCACCGTCCAGATCGAAGCCTCGCCCGACTTCACCGGCGTCAACCTGCAGTCGCTCCAGGTGCCGGCGCAAAACATCTCCAGCACCCGTACCGTTACCCTCGCAATTCCGACGACTGGCACACAGCTGGTCGGGTCGAACTTTGCCCAGGTCACCGTGACCATCCACAACGACACCGACGAAGGAGTCACGATTCCATCGGGGACGTTGTTCGCGGCGAAAGGAGCGGCTCCGAACTTCGAACTCCGGGATGATGCCGAGGTCCCGGCACGTGGCGTGGCTTACGTCGCTGCCTTCGCTGTCGACCCGGGCACCATCGGCAACATTGGCCCGGGGACCATCACCGGCTTTGTGGATGAAGGGGCAACTCAGGGCCTCCGCGCAGAGAACGAAAGCGATGCCGGCGGTGGCGAAGACGGACCGCAGGCCGCCGTTTCCGGCGCCGATGTGGTAACCATTCGCGATCTGGCCAACAACCTCGCCGTTGTCGACTCGATCAAGCGCACCCTGGTCGAGGACCGGCCCCATGACGCAGTCTTCCTCGATACAGCCGATGTGAAGGTCGAACTGGGCGACCCATCGCCGTCGATTGGGACGACGTCTGACGTACTCGTGATGGACGTGCACGTGACCGTGACGGCCCTCGCCGTGGTCTCTCCTGTCCTCGACACCGTCGCGCGGTATGTGCTCGACGATGGCCGAGCGGGCGAGTTCATCCCGGGTTCGGTGACCGCCGTCGAGACGGGTGCGCGCCAGTTCGATTCGGAGACCCGGACGATCCAGACCGAGCTGCTGGTGCGCGGGGAGTTCGCCCACAACGTCACCCGGGGCGACATCGAGTCCGCTGTTTCCGGAAAGAGCGAGTCAGGGGCGATGGCGACCCTGTCCGAACGCTATGGTATTGATGATGTCGAACTTGAAGTCACGCCCGGCTGGGCGCCCCGGCTTCCCCGCTTCGGCTTCCGAATCGATGTCGAGATGCGTACCCGGGATGACGCCACGAGCAACCAGGAGCCCGCAAATACCGCTGCAATCGACGCCACCTCCTCGCCGACTCCTGGCAATTGACCCCGGCACCCGGCGGACCGGCGTCGCCGTCAGCGACGAGCTGGGGATGTTCGCTCATCCCCGGGACGCCCTCCAGGGCAACGCAATCGACCTGATCCCGGAGATCATCCGCCTCGTGAACGAGGGGGAGATCGACGAAGTCATTGTGGGCCTCCCGGTCAGCATGTCGGGCGGTGATTCGCAGCAGACGCGGGACGTGCGTGCATTCGTGGCGGCGCTTCGAGGCGCCCTCACCGTGCCGGTGAGCGAGTGGGATGAGCGCCTGAGTACGGCTGAAGCCACGGGACGGGGCATCACGGGCCGCGACCGGGCTAGCGGCCGTCGCGATTCCGCTGCCGCTGCCATCGTCCTCCAGGCCGTCCTCGACGCACGGAGGCCAAGGTGATGCCGTTCTCGTGGAAGGCGATTGTCGCCGCCGCCACCGTCACCGTCGGAGTCATCGCCGGCAGCATTCTCATGGCCGATTCGGGTGACTCGCTCAAGCGCGACCCCGGGGGCCCTATCGTCTCCAATCGCCTCGACGACACGGTCCAATACACCGTCAAGTCCGGCGCCACGGCGGGCGATGTGGCCCATGACCTCGAGGTCCTCGGGGTGATTCGATCGGCCCGGCAGTTTGAGTCACTTGTCCGGCTGATGGGTGTTGGGGACAACCTGAGCGCCGGTGCGCACGTCTTCCACCTCAACTCCTCGACCTCCGAAGTCGTCGACAAGCTCCTTGTGAGGCCGGGACCGCCGCAGATCGAAGTGACCTTCCCGGAGGGCATCCGCATCGAAGAGATGGGCAAAATCCTCCAGGACCACGGCATTGGATTGGCCGATCAGTTTGTCTTCGCGGCTCAGAACGCACAGCTGCCGCCGGGGCTCGCCGACGGATTTCCCCCGGCCGAGTTGCTGCCGGACAACCAACGGCTGCAGGGGTACCTCTTCCCTGATACCTACTACGTTGCGGTCGACTCGACGCCCGCGGAACTGGTGCGCCGGATGGTTGAGGAGATGAACACCAGGTTCAACGCGGACATGCGCGCCAAGGCGGCAGAGCGGGGTCTCACGGTGCACGAGGTCCTGACGCTCGCCTCGATCGTTGAGCGCGAGGCGGTGCTCGACAGTGAACGGCCGATCATCGCATCCGTATTTTTCAACCGCCTGAAGGCAGGTGACCTGCTCGGCGCGGACCCGACCGTCCAGTACGCCGTCTCCCTCGACCCGGACTCGGTGAAGGAGTACGGGTACTGGAAGTCGGAACTCACCCTGGACGACCTTCAGACCGACAGCCCGTACAACACACGGCTCTATCCTGGGTTGCCGCCGGGACCGATCACCAACCCCTCACTTGCATCGATCGAAGCGGTCCTCGAACCGGCCGACACCGAATACTTCTACTTCGTCGCAGACGCCGTCGCGGGCGACGGTTCGCACCGTTTCGCGGTCACCGAACAGGAGCACCTCGCCAACATCGCTATCTACGGCGGCCAGTAATGCGCACCGCCGGTCTCATCGGCCACCCGGTGGCCCACTCGCTGTCGCCTGTGTTCCAAAACGCCGCCTTCCAACACTGCGGGCTCGATGTCGCCTACGCCGCCTGGGACACCCCCGTTTCCGGGCTTCGGAACCGGATGCAACGGCTGCGGTCGGCCGACATGCTCGGCGCCAACGTGACGATCCCCCACAAGCAGGCGGTTATCCCCCATATCGACGACCTTGGCGACTTCAGCCGCCGGGTTGGCGCCGTGAACACGATCGTGAATCGCAATGGACGGCTCTTCGGCTTCAACACCGACGGGCCTGGCTTCGTGCAGTCGCTGAAGGACGAACGGAACCTCGACCCGCATGGGGCGAATGTCCTGCTCTTCGGAGCCGGTGGCGCGGCCCGCGGTATCGTCCTTGCCCTCGCCGACGGCGGCGCGCAGGTGTCGATCGTCAATCGGACCTTCGAGCGCGCTGAGGAACTGGCGCTTGCCGGAGGGACCGGCGTGCGTGCGCTTCGCGAACCAGGGGACCTCGGGGCCTACGATGTACTGGTGAACACCACGTCCATCGGCATGCATGGCACAGGCACGGAGGCTGAGTCGCCGACGGATTTCGCGGGGGCGAAGGCAGGCGCCCTCGCCGTCGACATCGTTTACGCGCCCGAGAAAACGGCGTTCCTGCGGCAGGCGGAGGAACGCGGCCTGCGCACCCTCGGCGGCCTTGCCATGCTCATCTACCAGGGCGCGCTCGCGTTTACCCACTGGACAGGTATCGCCGCCCCTGTGGACGTCATGTTCGAGGCGGCCCACAACGAGCTGGCGCGACGGGCTCAGCCGCAATGATTGTCATCGGCATCGTCGTCGTCCTTGCGATCTTCCTCTTCGTTGGCTGGGCGGTCTCTTCGGAGATGTTCCAGCAACGCGCCTGGCGCCAACGCGCCTCGGAAGGCGACCCCGACATCATCGGCGCCCTCATCAACGACTCCATCGCCCGCTGGCGACGCTCCCGCCCACCGAAGGAGATGCCGCCAAACCGCTGGTCTGCCATCCAGCAAGTCGGAGGTCGTGGCCGTCGCCCCCGGCATCGCGACCCTCTCAACCTCACTTGTCCTCGAGTACCAGACACGCGATGGCCTGCGCCTGCCCACCGAGTTCCCGATCGACGAAGCGCGCGAGGTTGCGGCGGCACTCCTCGACCTCATCCTTTTCGACGTACCGAACCTGCGAATGCCTGAGGTCCGCGTGGACATCTATGCGGACTTCGCTGCCGAAGGGGGAGGGACGGAACAGCGGCCGATCCTTACCACGACAGCGACGCGGAGCGTCGCCGACGAGCTCTTCGCCGAAGAGTTGAGTGCCACGGAGGTTCTTCGCCGCTTCGATACCATTTACCATCCATCCGAAGGGTACGAACTTCACGCCATCCAGCTCCCTCCGGTAGAGGGCGAACGGCCCCGCCCGGCCGCCGAAGCAGCGCAGGACGCACCCTGGAACCTCGAGCGGGAGAGCGAACGCAATGGGTAGTTTCCGGTTTCTCACGGCCGGTGAGAGCCATGGCAAGGGCCTGACGATGGTGGTCGAAGGCGTGCCCGCCGGCCTCCCGATCAGCGAGGATGACATCGCCGGCGACCTCCGCCGACGCCAGGGAGGTTACGGGCGCGGCGGCCGCATGAAGATCGAAAAGGACCGTGCCGAGATCACGGCCGGCGTTCGCCATGGCCTCACGCTGGGATCGCCCATCGCGATGTGGGTCGAGAACAAGGACTTCCCCAACTGGGGAGAGAAGATGGCGGTCCACCCGGTCGATATCGAGATCGAGAAGGTGACCCGTCTGCGTCCCGGCCACGCCGACCTCCCCGGTTCGCAGAAGTACGACTTCGACGACGTCCGCAACGTCCTCGAGCGCGCCAGCGCCCGCGAAACGACCGCGCGCGTGGCTGTTGGGGGCATCGCCAAGCGACTCCTCGCGGAGTTCGGCGTCACCTTCCATAGCCACACCGCCGCCATCGGCGGCGCCCGCGCGAAGCAGATGCCGGAGATCGACTGGAGCGCTGTCGAAGAGAGTGCCGTTCGCACGGCCGACCCCGCTTCCGAGTCTGCGATGATCGAGGCCATCGACGCGGCGAAGAAGGACGGCGACACGGTCGGCGGCGAGGTCCAGGTTGTCGTCGGCGGAATACCGCTCGGGCTCGGCAGCTACGTCCACTGGGATCGCAAGCTCGATGGCCGCATCGCCCAGGCGATCGTCAGTATCAACGCCTTCAAGGGCGTCGGCTTCGGCTACGGGTTCGACGCGACCGACCTTCGCGGCTCGCAGGTCCACGATGTCATCCTTCCCGTCGACCAGTGGCGCGACCACCCCTGGCAACACGGCACCAACAACCACGGCGGCATCGAGGGCGGGATCAGCACAGGCGAGGACATCATTGTTCGCGCCGCCGTGAAGCCGATCCCGACCCTTGCCCACCCGCTTCCTTCCGTTGATCTCGAGACTGGCGAGGAGGTCCTTGCCCACTACGAGCGCAGCGACGTCTGTGTCGTCCCTGCTGCCGGGGTCGTTGCCGAAGCGATGGTCGCCATCGTCCTCGCCGACGCCTGGCTGGAGAAATTCGGCGGCGACACCCTGGCTGAAAGCCGTAGCAACTTCGAGCGGTATGCCGAGACCATCGGCCCGCGTGCGAATCGCCCGGCGCGGTGAAAACCGACCGCGTCTTCCTCGTCGGTATCTCCGGCAGCGGCAAGTCGACCGTCGGCCCCCGCCTGGCGGAGCGCCTCGGCTGGCAGTTCGTCGACTCCGACCGCCTGATCGAGGAGACGACCGGCCGCAAAGTTGCCGATATCTTCGCTGCCGACGGTGAGCAGGCCTTTCGCATGCTTGAGGTCGAAGCGCTGGAAGAGCTCTCCCGCCGCGACCACATCGTCGTTGCCACGGGTGGTGGCGCGCCCACGACGCAGGGTGGCCGGGATGCTATCAACCGCGGCTACAGCGTCTGGCTCGACATTGCCCCGAAGAAGGCTGCATTGCGCCTGGCCCTCCAGCCCGGCAACGAGGACCGGCCACTTCTCGAAGGGAATCCCGAAGCTCGCCTGGCGACGTTGCTCCATGGGAGGGCGCCCTTGTATGGCCGCTCGGACTTGCACCTCGGGGCTGGTGAGGAGCCCGCGGAGACCATCGCGGGACGGATAGCCGGCGCCCTGAACGACGCGGCAGGCCTCGCCGCAACCGTGACCACACCCACGGCTCGCTATCCCATCCTCGTGCGCGACGGTGCTCTTGCCGGCCTTGGCGCAGCGGCCCGAAATTCGGGGCTCAAGGGTCGCGCCTTCCTCATCACCGACTCCAACGTCGGGCCACTCTTCGCCAGCGCGGCAGAAAGGGCTCTCGGCCAGGCCGACTATCCGGTGGAGACTTTCACCATCCGCGCCGGCGAAACAGAGAAGAACCTCGCGGCTGTCGAGGGCGTCTACGACTGGCTCATCGGCTGCCGGGCCGAACGCCAGGACTTCATCGTTTGCCTGGGCGGGGGCGTCGTCACCGACCTCGCCGGCTTCGTAGCCGCAACCTACCTCCGCGGCGTGAAGTTCATCCACGTCCCCACGTCGTTGCTCGGCATGGTCGACGCGGCCGTCGGTGGCAAGACCGGCGTCGACCTCCCCGGTGCGAAGAACATGGTGGGCGCCTTCGCCCAACCGTCGGCCGTCGTCATCGATCCCGGCGTGCTCGAGAAGCTGCCCGAGCGCGAACTCCGCTCCGGCTGGGCGGAGGTGGTCAAGCACGGCCTCATTCTCGACAGCCACCTCCTCGACGATCTTGAAGCGGTGGCCGGCGACCCCAGCGCCATGCAAAGCGCCGAACTCATCGGCCGCAGCGTCGCGATCAAAGCTTCCGTCGTCTCCGACGATGAACGCGAAGCAGACCGCCGCACGCTCCTCAACTACGGCCACACCATCGGACACGCCCTTGAGGCGGTCACCGGCTATTCGCAGTACCTCCACGGCGAGGCAGTCGCCGTGGGCATGCACGCCGCCGGCCGTCTCTCGCACTCGCTTGGCCTGCTCACGCCGGACGAACTCGAACGCCAGCAGTCGATCCTCACTCGTTGCGGCCTGCCCGACGCCGCACCGGATGTTGAACTCGACCGCGTCCTTGCCGCCACGCTGCACGACAAGAAGGTGGCGAGCGGCCGCATCAAGTGGGTGCTGCTCAACGGCCTTGGTAACTCGACGACGCGCAACGACGTGCCCGACGAGCTGGTGGTCGAGGCGGCGCGGCCGTTGTTCGCCTGATGTTTCGGTTCCAGCTGACGTCCCGGCCGTTGGGCCCGGTCGGACCCCGCGCAGGCCTCATCGAGACCGCCCGTGGTGTGATCCACACGCCGGCGTTCATGCCCGTCGGGACACTCGCAACGGTGAAGTCGTTGGAGCCCGCCGAAGTTCGAGCGACCGGCGCCGAAATCCTCCTCGCCAATGCCTACCACCTGTTCCTTCGCCCCGGCCATGACCTCATCCACAGGCTCGGCGGTATCCATCGCTTCATGGATTGGGACGGCCCGGTGCTCTCCGATAGTGGCGGGTTCCAGGTGTTCAGCCTTTCCCGGCTCCAAAAGGTGACGGAGGAGGGCGTCCGCTTCCGGTCGCACATCGACGGCTCCGAGCACTTCTATGCGCCCGAAACGGCGATGGAGGTGCAGACTGGCCTCGGCGTTGACATCGCGATGCCGTTGGACCACGTGCTCGCCCCCGATGCCGATCTTGATGCGGCCCGCGACGCGGCCGAACGGACGATCCGCTGGTACGAGCGCTGTGCCGCATTCAAGGGTGCGCCCGCCACCTTTGCCATCGTCCAGGGAGGTGTGCACGCGGATCTTCGCCGGTGGCACGCCCGCGAGTTAGCCGCCCGCGAGGCGCCTGGCTACAGCATCGGTGGACTCAGCGTCGGCGAAACCAAGGCTGAGATGCTCGCCATGCTCGAGATCGTGACAGCTGAGCTGCCGGAAGACCGGCCTCGCTACCTCATGGGCGTAGGAAGCCCTGAGGATCTTGTGAACGCCGTCGCCCGGGGCGTAGACATGTTCGACTGCGTGCTGCCGACCAGGCTCGGGCGCAATGGCTCGCTCTTCACGGCGGCAGGCCGGGCGAACATTCGCAACGCCCGCTTCGCCGAGGACCCGGATCCGGTTGAGCCCGGCTGCGACTGCCACACGTGCATGCGCTATTCGGCCGCCTACCTCCACCATCTCTTCCGCAACGACGAACTGCTGGGCTACCGTCTCGCCTCGATCCACAACATCCGCTTCCTCGTCAGTCTTACTGAACAGATGCGGACGGCCATCGCCGATGGCACATTCTCGCGATTTGCTGAGACCTTCTTAGCGGGCTACCGCAGCGTCGACGAGACCGTGCGGGCCGAGCAGAAGGCGAAGTGGGAAGCGCAGGCAGGATTCGATGAAGCGTAAGGGAAGCCCCGCTGCCTCTTAACCGGCCCGCCGATACCATGGTTCGCAGTTCGGCATGGGGGTAGCCAGTGCGTTTCTGGCGCAGAAAGCCAAGCGAAGACGATCGTGCTGACGACGCGGCTGTCGCGGTCGAGGATCGCGAGGACGCTCCCGTTGAGGATGAACCGCAGCACATGGCGGACGTCCTCGCTCTCACCGAGGAAGAAACCGAGGAGCTCCACGAGCAGACCACCCGCGCCGTCGAACGCACCCGCAAGGGCTGGTTCTCTCGCCTTGGCGGCGTGTTTCAGAGTGCCGACTTCGACGACAGCCTCTGGGATGAGATCGAAGAGATCCTGATCAGCGCCGACTGCGGCGTTGAGACGACGGACAGCCTCCTCAACCGGCTTCGCAAGCAGGTCAATGACTTTGGCATCAAGAAGTCGTCCGAAGTTCGTCAGCTCCTTCGTGACGACCTCGTCCGGGTGCTCGAAGAGCCGGGGGTCGACCTCCCCCGCTGGTCCGCCGCCGACGCCCCCTCGCCACTGGTCATCGTCGTGGTTGGCGTGAACGGCGCCGGCAAAACGACAAGCATTGCCAAGATGGCACACGCCTTCCAGCAGGATGGCGCGGTGACGATTCTTGGCGCGGCCGATACCTTCCGAGCCGCCGCCAGCGACCAGCTGAAGGTCTGGGGTGAGCGGGTTGGCGCCCGCGTGGTGGCTCATCAGCCTGGGGCGGATCCCGGCGCCGTGGCATTCGACACCCTCGCCGCCGCGGAGGCTACCGGCGCCGACATCGTCATCATCGATACGGCCGGGCGGCTGCACACCAAGGCGAACCTGATGGAGGAGCTGAAGAAGATTGGCCGCACCGTGCAGAAAAAAGTGCCCGACGGTCCCCACGAAGTGCTGCTCGTGCTCGATGCAACCACGGGCCAGAACGGGCTGATCCAGGCACGAACCTTCACCGAAGCAGCCGGGGTTACCGGTATTGTTCTGGCCAAGCTCGATGGCACGGCCAAGGGCGGCATTGCCTTCGCCATAGCAGACCAGCTCCGTCTTCCTGTCCGCTTCATCGGCACCGGTGAGAAGATGACCGATCTCGCCCCCTTCGACGCCGCCGAGTTCGTCGACTCCCTGATGGCCTAACCCGCGATGAGCGGTGTCCTCGCCTTCTGGTTCGGCGCCCTGGTGATAGCGGGAGCGGCGCTCCCGATCGCCTTCGTCCTCTTCCGTCGCTTCCCTGATGGCGGTGCCGGGCTGGCGCCGGTGCTGGGGCTCGTCCTCACCGCCTACACCTACTTCATTGTCCGCAGCCTGGGACTGATGGGCGCCGGGCGCGGGGGATTCTTGCTCGCCGTCGCCGTGGTCGCGGTCGCGGGGGTGTTCGTAGCCCGCTGCGACCGCCGGTTCCTGTCGACGTTCCGGCGGGTGGCCCCCCAGGCCGGCCTCTACGCGGGTATCTTCACTCTCGCCTTCTTCGCCTACGCTGCTTTCCGGTCCTACCAATCGTCGATCGGCGGTACAGAGCAGCCGATGGACCTGATGTACCTGAATGCCATGCTCACCTCGCCGAGCTATCCCCCACAGGACCCCTGGCTGGCGGGCGAACCGGCAGCCTACTACTACTTCGGCTACCTCCAGACCGCGGTCCTCACGAGCGTGAGTGGCGTCGCTTCATCGGTGGGTTACAACCTCGGGTTAGCGGCCGTCTTTGCGTCGAGCGCGACCGCCGTGGCGTCGGTTGCCGCCGCGATTGCCCGCTGGGTGCTCGGCCGCAATGCACGACGACTGGTGCCGTTGGCTGCCGGCGTATCCATCGGCCTGTTGCTGTTCGCCAGCTCGCTCATAGGCTCCTTCGAATGGGCGGCGGCGCATGAGCACACATCGCGCGGGCTGTATGAGGCGTTCGGCGTCGAGAACATCCTTCCCTGCCCGCCTGGTGCAGCGCCGGACGACAATTGTTACCGGAGTGGCGCCCTGCAGCGCACGACGAGCTGGTACCCCACTGAGTACTACTTCTGGTGGCGTGGCTCGCGCGTCATCGATGGGACGATCACAGAGTTCCCCTTCTTCTCCTTCCTCCTTGGCGACCTCCATCCCCACGTGATGTCGATACCACTGGTGCTCCTTGCGCTTGGGCTGGCAGCGAGCACGTTCCGCTCGCGACGGTTGCGAAGTTGGGCCTCGCTGAAGAAGCGGCCGCTGCACGCGGTCCCCATCGTCATCATCCTCGGTGCCCTCGCCTTCCAGAATGCCTGGGACGTGATCACCTTCGCGGGGCTCTACGCGATTGCCGTCGCGGTCGCCAACCTCCGCCGCGCACCGTTCCTCCCGGCCGCGAAGGCTACCGCTGGCTATCTTGCGCCGCTCACCGTCGCGGCCGCCGTCGCCTATCTGCCCTGGATCCTCGTCTTCGATACGGCAGCTGGCGGCATCTACCCGTACGTCGGCAAAGGGACGCCGCCACTGCAGGCACTACTGCAGTTCGGCGCGCCGGTTGGTGCCTCACTCGCGCTCCTTGCCTGGGCCGTGTTCAATACGCACCGCCAGGACTGGGGGCGAACCGCGCCCATCGCGCTCTGGGTGCCGGTGCTCCCGCTGCTCGTTTGGGCGCCGCTCGCCGCCTTCCATGGCGATTTGAACAACGGGCTCGATGCGCGGGGCGCGGGCGGTTGGCTCACGCTGGCGATCCTCGGCGCTATCACCTGGGCGAACGTGACGGCGTTCGCCATCCTCGCCGAACGCGGACGGCCGGTCGCAATCGCCTTTGCCTTCGCGGGCGTCGCGACGCTCCTCCTCTATGGCGCCGAGCTATTCTTCATCCGCGACGTGTTCTTCGGTTCAGTCCCGCGCCTCAATACGGAATTCAAGTTGAGCTACCAGGCCTGGATTCTGATGGCGGTGGCCGGAGGCGTGGGGTTTACGGCCCTGTTCTCGCGGGGTCTGCCCCGAGCCTTGGGCCGCCTGGTTGCGGCGCCGGTCGGCCTCGTGTTGATGCTTGCCCTGGTGTATCCGCTTCTGGCCGTGCCGAACCGGACGAACGGCTTCACCGGGGAGTCGTCTACCGATGGCTTCGCTGCTCTCGCCCGCGACAATCCGCCGGAGTACGCGTTGGTCCGATGGGTTGATCGCAACGTCCCCGCGTCGATGACGATCGTCGAAGCGCCAAGCGACAGCTACTCGTCAACGAACGGCGGGCGGCTCAGTTCGCGGACAGGCCGGCCGACGCCGATCGGGTGGTTCTTCCACGAGATCCAGTGGCGTGGCGACACCGCGGCCAACCGCGATCGGTTTACCGCGATCCAGGCGAAAGTCGACGACGTCTACAACGCGGAGACAGCGCCCGATGTCCTCGCCGCCATGGATGCGTTGGGGGCCCATTACGTTGTAGTGGGTTCTCCCGAGCGTTCGCGGTACCCTTCTGCCTCAATGGCCGCTTTGGACGATGCACTCGACACGGTTTTCGAGTTCGGTGACGTGCGTGTCTATGCCGTCCCTGTCCACGACGTGATGTCCACCTCGTGACCGTACGCCTCGAAAGAAGCCGCCCGCGCCAGGGGATTGAGATCCCCCTCCAGGTCCTCGTCGGGGTCGTCGTCGCCGCTGCGTTCCTTCTCCTGCGTCTGGGCCTCATCTGGCAGGCGCCTGTTGGTGGCGAAGAATTGCGTTCACTCTCCGGGGCCTGGCAGGCTGCCGCGGGCAACAGCGATAGCCGCTTCATCCCCACCTTCTTCCAGGCGCTTGCCGCCCTCCTTCTCAAGATCGACGATACCGAGGCCCTTCCGCGACTTCTGGCCTTCGCCGCCATCGCTACGGTGCCGCTAGCTTTCCACCTCCTGCGGCCGGCCCTTGGCACGGCCGCGGCCCTCGTAGCGCTCCTGCTTTTCGCCTTCGACGCACCGGCGATCTACACGGGCGTGGCGGCAACCACCAGCGGATTCGACCTGCCGCTCCTTGCCTGGGCTCTCCTCCTCCTCATGCGTGAGGATTTTCGCGAGCGGATGCCTTTCTGGAGCTACGCGCCGCTCGGATTCCTCTTTGCCACGGCCGGCGCCCTCGTCCTGCCGTTACTCTTTGCCCTCGTGGTCACGGATTCGACAGCCGCGTGGCGGCGGCGGCCTTCGCCAGAACGGATCGCGCTGGGCGTCGGCGCCCTGGTAGGCCTTGCGTGCGCCAACATCGGCTTCGGGTTTGGCGCCGACGGATTCGTCATTCCGCCGGTCGCGGCGTTCATCGACACGTTCGGCCTCCCTCTCGCCACGCTAACCGCAGCCGACGTCGTGATCGTCTACACGTGGCCGTTGCTCATCGCAGGGCTCGTCGGCGGGTTCCTCCTCCTGCGAGAACGCCAATCACTCAGCCGGGCCGAGTGGATTCTCCTCGCCTGGTTCGGGTTTGCTCTCGCGTGGCTGGTGGCCGCGGCCGGGGAGAACACGGTGCTCCCGGTCGCCGCTCTCTCACTGCCACTTGCCCTTGTCGCTGCCCCGGCCATCCTTGGCGGCATCTCGGCCGCCCGCGAAGCGGACTGGAATGTCTCCCGCCTCGCGATCCCGGTTGGCGTTGTGCTCATCGTCGTTGCAACTGCCTATGTCGCTGACTGGGGCAGGAACAATATGGCCGGAAACGGGGCCGAAGTGGCGAGGGTCATCGCCCTGTACGCCGCCGGCGTAGCCGCCCTCTCGGTGGCGAGCGTCGAAGCACGTTCCCGCGGCGCCCTGGTTGTCCCGGCACTCGGGATCGGCGCAGTCGTGGTCGCCATCGGGGCAATGGGTGTTGCCCTCAGCGCCGTCGATGAGCCTATCCCCTCGCCGGTGAGTCCTCGGAATGCACATGTTCTCCGCGACCTTGCGCTCGAAACGCGAGCGGCGGACGGCGGCGAGATCGTCGTCCATCCCGACTTCCAGGACGACATCGTCTGGCCGCTCCGCGATTCGGGAGACATTCTCATCGCCTCACGCGTACCTGACGATGCGTCCATCGTCCTCTGGCCGATTGACATGGCCGAACCGGACGGCTTTGTGACTGTCGAAGGCGACTGGTCGTTGCTCGACCGGCCCGCGGCGCCCACCTCCGGGTGGTTGCAGTTCGTTCGCTGGTACGTGGATCGGAACAGCCTTTCCGTGAGTCACACCCGCCTGGCCGTATACATTAGGGCTGAGCAGTAGGATGACCGCGCCCTCCATACCCGCTCGCTACGAGGCCCGCACGCTCGATCGTGTCCTCGGCATTCGCATCTCCGTGAACCTGGAGATGGCGATTTACGCCGCGCTCCTCACCGCGGCGGTCGCCCTCAGGCTCTGGGACCTGGGGGCCGGCGCCCTCCACCACGACGAGTCAATCCACGCCAAGTTCTCGTGGGACCTCGTCCGCGGCAACTACACCCACGACCCCGTCTTCCACGGCCCGCTCTACTACCACGTGCAGGGACTGGTCTTCCTCATCTTCGGCGCCTCTGACTACACGGCGCGGCTTTCGGCAGCGCTCTTCGGAATCGCTCTTTCGGCCCTGCCGCTGCTCTTCCGGCGAAGGCTCGGCACCGTCGGGACTATCGCGGCGGTCGCTTTCATCGCCTTTTCCCCGACGATCGTTTACTACAGCCGCTTCTTCCGCGAAGACATCTACATGGCCACGTTCACCATGCTCTCGGCGGTGGCGCTCTGGCGCTACATCGATGGCGGCCGCGACCGCTGGCTGGTGGTTTTCGCCCTCGCCATTACCGGGTCCTTCGCCACCAAGGAGGCGACCTACCTTTCCGTCGCCATCCTCCTCCTCTTCCTCGACTTCTATCTCTCGGCACAGCTTGCCGCCCAGACGCTCGAAGATCGCGACACGAACTCCACCGTCCGCCGCGTATTGCTCACCGTCGCGATCGCGCCCTACGCCTGGGCGATTGTTGCCCTCTGGCCATTCATCCAGCCCCTACGACGCAATGCTGCCTGGGAGGAGATCCCGCGCGCCGGCGACGTCCTCATCATTCTCGGCACCCTCACCGTGCCGCTGTTGGCCCCGCTCCTCAAACCGGTGTTCGAGAAGGCCGGCTTTGTCTCTCCCGGCCAGCTCGACCACCCCGGTGTCTACAATTCCGCCCATAACCAGTTCATCCTCGCTGGCATCTACCTGGTGCTGGTTGGCGCCGTTGCCTTCATCGGCTTGCAATGGCGCTGGAAGACGTGGGCCATCGCCTTCGGCCTCTCGGCCTTCATCTACCTGACCTTGATGACGAGTCTCTGGACGAACTTCAACGGACTCGGTACGGGTCCCTGGGGGTCGCTCGACTACTGGCTCTCGCAGCAAGAGGTCTGGCGCGGCGACCAGCCATGGTTCTACTACTTCCTCCTCATGCCCGCCTACGAGTTCCTGCCGCTCGTCATTGCCCTCGGTGGGGCATTCTGGGCCGTTTTCCGGGGCGATGCGTTCTCAAGGTTCCTCGTCTTCTGGATTGTCGCCACCTGGCTCGGTCTTAGCTGGGCCGGCGAGAAGATGCCCTGGCTGAACACCCACATCGCCCTTCCAACCGCGCTGCTGGCGGCCTGGACGGTGCAACGCGCCTGGCGCGCCTGGAGCCCGGAAACGGTCGATCGCGCGTTGTTGACGAAGTTGCTGGCGGTGGCGGTGTTGGCGCTGGGGGCGATGGTCATCATCGCCTATCTGCCCGGCGGCAACGGCTACCTCGCCCTTCGTGGCGTCGCCGCTCTGGCCGCCATCACCGCCATTGGCTACCTCGCGCAATCCTACGGGGGCCGTGCCGCCGGCATGTTCGCCGTCGTGGCCGTCGTTGGCGCTCTCGGCTACCTGTCGCTCTACACGATGATCCATGTGTCTTTCATCACAGGCGACGTCCCCGAGGACATGCTCATCTACACCCAATCCTCGCCGGACATCCCGCGGATCGCCACGGACATCGACCGTTTGGCGGCGGCCACAGGCAAGGGCTTCGATATGCCGATCGCCGTCGATAGCAAGGACTCGGAGTCCTGGCCCTGGGCGTGGTACCTGCGCGACTACAAGACGGTGAACTACAGCGACTTCTCCCAGAATGTGCCGGACCCGTCCCAGTTCGACGTGATCCTGGTGAACCAGGCCGACATCGCTGTCTTCCAGGATTCGCTGGCCGCATCCGCGGTGGCTACCAGGTTTGCGCCTCCGGAGAAGTATCCCCACCGCTGGTGGTTCGACGAAACCTACAAGGGGGCAATGGCGACACCCGGCCAGGGCGCCTGTGTCGCTTCGAGCGGCGACTGTGGTCCTTTCGAGCCCTGGGTCACAGTCGGCGGGCACCTGCGGCTGGGCCCGCCAAATCTTGATACGTGGGATCGCATCTGGACCGGCATCACGAGCAAGGGCTGGGTCTCCGACTGGCTCAAATACATCCGCGACCACGAGCGCAGCGGCTCTGGGGAATTCGCCCGCTGCCGAAGCTGTGGCTCGATCAACGCCTTCGCCTACTTCCCCGCCACATTCGACCGTTCAACCGGGCTCATCACGGCGACAACGCTGGAGCCTGCCCAGCCGGGTACCGATGTCGATGGCCGTCCCGTCTTCGGCGGCCTCGGCTCGCTGCCGGGGCAGTTCTTCAGTCCCGTCGACATCGAGTCGGATGCGGAAGGCAACCTCTACGTGATCGATTCGGCCAGCAAGAAGTTGCAGAAATTCGATTCGCAGGGGAATTTCATCGCCTCGGTCGATGTGCGCACCAACGAAGGCGGCAACTTCCCCGATAGCGAACCCTGGGGCCTTGGCATCGCGCCCGATGGCCGCATCGTGGTTGCGGATACGTTCGGCTGGCGGATCCGCGTCTTCACACCCGATCTGCAGCCAACGAGTGTGACCTTCGGCAACCCCGACTCCAGCGACAACCCCGGGGAGTTCGACCTCTTTGGCCCGCGCGATGTCGTCGTCGATTCCAAGGACCAGATGTGGGTGACCGACACCGGCCACGACCGAGTCGTCGTCTACACGATGGATGGCGCCTTCGTGAAGAGCATCGGGACCAGCGGCTCCGGTGACGGACAGTTCGACGAGCCGGTCGGTCTTGCCATCGATTCGCAGGGCAACGTCTACGTGGCTGATATGTACAACGCGCGCATCGTTCAGCTTTCGCCCGAAGGCGACTTCCTCAACGCCTTCCCTGTCCAGGGCTGGGGCGGCCAGGATGTGACGGACAAGCCGTACCTGGCGATGTTGCCGGGCGACCGCGTCGCGGCTTCGGTGCCGCAGGGCGGGGTGGTGGAGATCTACTCGACGAGCGGCGAGCTTCTCAGTTCCATCGAGCCCGACGATGATCCGATAAGTCAGCCTTACGGTATGACCGCGACGGCCGATGGTAAGCTCTGGGTAGTCGAAGGCGGCAACGCTCGCGTGCGGCTCTTCGAAATCCCCTGAAGCCCCCCGGGACTGAGTGTGCTTCGATCCATCCACTTCTGGCTCGGCCTGATCATCAGCCTCGTCCTCGTGGCTCTGTTTTTGCGGGCGATCCATCCGTCAGAGATCGCCGACGCGTTTGGCGAAGCAAACTACTGGTACCTCTTCCCGGCTATCTGCGTGCTCTTCGTCGCGCTCTCCCTGCGCTGCCTCCGTTGGTCGATCCTCATGCGACCGCTGAAAGAGATCCCCGCCTACCGGCTCTTCAGCTACGCCATCATTGGCTACATGACCAACAACCTCCTCCCCGCACGTACCGGCGAAATCGTCCGGGCCTACGTGCTCGGCGAGCGTGAGAAGGTTTCGCGGCTCGGAACCCTCGGCACCATCGCCCTCGAGCGACTCTTCGATGGCATCGCCCTCGTCGCGCTTCTCCTCATCGCCGGCGCATTTGTCGGTTTCGGCGATCCGAAGCTCCGCATCATCGCCGTCGCCTCGGCGACGCTCTTCGCGGTGGCCCTCGTCGCATTCTTCTCCATCACCCACACCGAGGAGCGGGCGCATCGTTTCTTCCGCTGGTTCACGCGCTTTCTCCCGGAGCGCTTCGAGCACCGCACCGAGGAGCTACTGGACTCCCTGGTGCTGAGCCTCCGCTCTGTCCACAGCCCGAAGATCTTTGTCCAGGTCTTCGGACTCAGCATTGTCGCCTGGACTATCGAGGCCGGGGCCTACGGCATCATCGGTCTGGGCTTCGACCTCGGCGTCAGCTTTGGCCACTACTGTCTCCTGCTCTCGGCCGCGAATCTCGCGATCATCATCCCCACCTTCCTCGGTGGCACCGGCCCCTTCGAATGGGCCGCGACGCTCGTGCTGGTGGGCGCGGGAGTAGCCAACGGGACGGCCGGCGCCTACGCAATCGTGGCCCACGGTACGATCTTCATCCCGACGACGATCCTCGGCTTCTTCTTCCTCTGGGGTTTCGGGATATCCATGAACCGCGTTACCCACATCGCGGTGGCCGAAAGCGAGAGTCCTGCCACTCCATGAATGTTGGAATTGTCGGCGCCGGCGTACTGGGCCTTGCCGCGGCGCGCACCCTGCAAGACCTCGGCCATTCGGTCACCATCTTCGAAGGCCGAGACGAGGTTGGCGGCCAGGTCGTTACCTTCCCGGTCGGCGGCACCCCGCTCGAATGCTTCTACCACCACCTCTTCACGAGCGACACGACCTCCGTCCGCTATATCCAGGAGATGGGGCTCGGCGACGAGCTGGAATGGATAGAACCCCACAACGGCCACCTCGTGAACGGCAAGCGCTATCCCTTCGTTACGCCGAAGGACCTGCTCAAGTTCGACGCCATCCCGATCACGAGCCGCATCCGCCTTGGCCTCGTCGCGCTCTATCTGCGTCGTCAGAAGGACGGCCTGCAGAAGTACGAGAACGTGACCGCTCGCAAGTGGATGGAAAGGGCCGTGGGGAAAAAGGCATTCAACGCCTTCTGGGGCCCACTCCTCCGCGGCAAATTCGCCGACCATACGGACGAAGTGGGAATGGTCTGGCTCTGGAACAAGATCTACCTGCGCTTCGCTTCGCGGAAATCGGGCAACAAGGAGTCGCTCGGGTACCTCAAGGGCTCATTTCGCCGCTACTACGAGGAACTTGCCCGCCACATCGAGACGCGCGGCGGCGTTATCAAGCTCTCCACGCGCGTGGAGGAGGTGACTGTCGAAGATGGAGCGGCGACGGGAATCCTCGCCGAGGGCCAGCACCATCCCTTCGACGCAGTCCTGATGACCACCCCAAACATCATCACCCGGAAGATTGCTCCGGCCCTGCCCGAGGCGTATGCCGCAATTCTTGACCGCGTGCAGTATCAATGGGCGACCTGCCTGGTCGTCACCCTCGACCGGCCCCTCAGCGATATGTACTGGCTCTCGATTGCCGACGACCTTCCGTTTGTGGCCTGCGTGGAGCACACGAACTTTCGCAGCCCGGAAGAATACGGCGGCAACCACATCGTCTATCTCTCCAACTACGCCTCGCCCGGCGACCCGGTGCTGGAGATGGATACCGCCGAGGTGCTGGAGCACTACACGCCCGGGCTCAAGGTCATCAACCCCGACTTCGACCCGTCATGGGTGCGGAACAGCTGGTTCTTCAAGGACCCCGGCGGCCAGCCGATCATCGGCACCAACTACTCGGCCTCAATTCCGCCCTTCGACACAGGGATAGACGGTCTCTACCTGGCGAATACGACGCAGGTTTATCCTGAGGATCGGGGCCAGAACTATAGCCTGCGCCTCGGCGAGGACGTCGGACGCCTCATGCACTCTGACATCCGCGCGGTTGCTGCCCGGAAGGGCGCGTGGATATAGTAGTGCGGCATTTCACAAACTAAGGCGGAGCTATCTTGGCCCCTGAGCCTACCGTCGCCGAATTGCGCGAACTGGTCGCTGAATTCCGTCCCGATGCCGGCCATGTCCTCCCGTCCCTCCACAAGGTGCAGGAAAAGTACGGCTACATCTCGCGCCCGGCCATCGAAGCCGTCGCCCGCCAGCTAAACACCACCCCGGCGCTCATCTACGGAGCGGTCTCGTTCTATTCCGACTTCCGGACAACGCCGCCGCCAGAGACCGAGATTGCCTGGTGCAGCGGCCCTGCCTGCCGCCTCAAGGGCGGCGACCACATTCGCGATGCGATCGAGTACACGCTCGAACTGCCGCTGAATGGCCACAGCGACGACCACAAATACGGATTCCACCTTGGCCAGTGCAACGGAACCTGCACGGAGGCGCCCCAGGTCTGGGTCAACGGTAAAGTGGTCGGCAATCTCAGTGTCTCGAAGGCGATCGAGCTCGCCCGGGAAGTGAAGGCGGGCAAGTGAACCGCACCCTCGAAAACCTCATTCTCGACGCCAAGAACGCGTGGGACGCCGAGCGTTCCTCCGGCCGCGAGATGATCGGCGTCTGCATCGACACCTCTTCCATCGCCCGCGGCGCTGAAGAGACGCTCGCGAAGATCCGCGAAGTCACGGCCGCCAAGAATCTCAACGTCGACATCCGCGTTGTCGGTTCCTGGGGCTTCAACTGGGTCGAGCCGACCGTCTGGGTGCGCAGCGCCGCCGGCACACACGCGGTCCTCTACGGCAACGTCACGGAAGACCGCGTCGAAGACTTCATCCAGCGCGCCGTCGTCGACGGCGGCGTTGTACCTGAACTGGCCCTCGGCGTCATCGAGGGCAACCCGCTCGATGGCGTCGCCCTGATCGAGAATCACCCCTGGATGCAAGGCCAGGTCCGGCGGCTGATGGCGAACACCGGCCTCATCGACCCGTGCAACATCGACCACTACATGGCGAACGCCGGCTACGAGGGCTTCGGTAAAGCGCTCGACATGCTCGACGAAGAAGTCGTCAAGGTCATGCTCGACTCCGGCCTCGGCGGCCGTGGTGGAGGCGGCTTCCCAACCGGTCGCAAATGGGACTTCCTTCGCAACGCAACGGCGGACCCGCGCTACCTCATCTGCAACGCCGACGAAGGCGACCCGGGGGCCTGGGTGAACCGCATCCTCATGGAGGGCGACCCGCACCTCATCGTCGAGGGGATGCTGATTGGTGCCTGCGCGTCCAATGCAGCCGCGGGCTACATCTACATCCGCTACGAGTACCCGCTCGCAGTCGAACGGATGCAGAAGGCCGTCGACCAGGCGTACGAGAAAGGCCTCCTCGGCGAGGACATCCTCGGCACTGGCCGCGCCTTCGACCTCTACGTGGTGAAGGGCGCCGGCTCCTACGTCTGCGGCGAAGAAACGGGCCTGATTAACTCCATTGACGGCTACCGGGGGATGCCGCGCATCCGGCCGCCCTTCCCGGCCCAGGCCGGACTCTGGAATAAGCCCTCGAACGTCAACAACGTCGAGTCTTACGCCAACGCCCCCATGATCATGCGCAACGGTCCCGAATGGTGGGCCAACGTGAGCGAGACCAAGGAGAAGGGGACGAAGATGTTCACCCTCTCCGGCCAGATCAAACAGCCCTGCTGCATCGAGATTCCCTGGGGCCCCACGGTCCGGGAAGTGCTTGAACGCTGGGGTGGCGGGATGGAGGAGGGCAGCACGATGAAGGGCTACCAGCCGGGCGGCCCTCTCTCCGGCATGCTTCCCGCGTCCGAAGCTGGCCTCACGCTGACCCTCGACCCCTACCGCGAGCGCGGAATGTTCCTGGGCTCTGGCGGCATCGTCTACTTCGACCAGAAGACCAGCGTGATCGACCTCTGCACTTTCTTTCTCGGCTTTTGCGAAGACGAGTCCTGCGGGCGCTGCACCACCTGCCATGGCGGTACCCAGCGCGCCGTTGAACTCCTCCGCCGGATGAGCGTTGGTGGCGGTCGCGAATCGGACCTCGACAAGCTCGAAGAGCTCGTGAAGACCCTCGTCTGGTCCAACTGCCTCCACGGCCAGTTTGCGATGACCACCATCAAGCTGGCCCTGCGCTACTTCCGCGACGAGTTCGAAACCGTCATCCGCGACAAGCGCGACCCGGCGCAATCGCTCGCTGGCCTCATCCGCTACAGGGTGACGAAGCCGGACGACGCGAGCATCGCCGCCGCAGCCGCCATTTGCCCCGTGAACGCCTTCATCGAGAAGGATGGGAAACAGCAGATCGATGACGACCTCTGCGTCCGCTGTGGCGCCTGCAAGGAGCTAGCACCCACGGCCATCGAAGTCGTCGACCGGTTCCGGGCACGCACTCCTGCAGCGACCGCCGAGGTCACCGCCGCCGGCGGCTAGGGCACCGCAGCTCTCCTTCCGGCACCCTTCGCCGTCGACGTTTACAAGCGCGAGTAGACTCGTCGCGTGCCACGCATCGCGCTCGGGTTTCGCGAACATGCCGGGTGGGCCGTCGCAATCCTCCTCGCCGGCGGGTCGTCCCTCCCGCAGGTCCTTGACCGGCGCCGAATCGAGCTCTGCCCGCCCAATCTGCCACGTGAGGCTCACCACGCCGCTACTCAACTCGACCCCGATGGCGCCAAGTCGCTGGTTCACGTCGTCTCAGAGGCGGCCTGCGACGCGACGCAAGCGCTCGTCGAGGAGCTACTCGCGCAACACAGCGCCGCACTGGCCCTTGCCGGAGTGCCGATTGCCGAACGCCCCGTCCCAACGTCTCCCTCCGCCACGCGCAAAGCCCACACGATGATGCATGCCGCCGAGGGGCAGCTCTACCGGGAAGCATTGGCCGAAGGTTGTGCACGGGCGGGCCTGACGGTGCACCGATTTCCGCGCACTGGGCTCGTCTCCCTGGCCGCCGATGCTGCCCAAACGAGCACCAGGGAACTGGCGCAGGCCATCGACGTCCTCGGCAAGCCTCTCGGGCCGCCCTGGACCCGCGACCAGAAGGACGCCACCCTCTGCGCCTGGCTCGCATTGCTCAAGGACGCCTGATCACCGCTGGCCGCTTCCACCCGGCGCGCTACCGTGAGGGCATGGGCGATGTCGAAGCCACCGGAGAGCTGGCCAAATTGGTGTCCGATGCATGGGGAGTGACGTCCTCTGCGGTTGCTGAGATCGCCGAGGGGCGTATGAACAGCCATTGGCGCGTCGAGACGACAGCCGGCCCGTTCGTCCTCCGGCGCTACACACGCCTGCGGCTTCCTGAGTCGATACCGGCCGAGCACACCGTCCTCGAATCTGCTGCGAACGCCGGCTGGCCCGTTGCCCTTCCCGTTATCGCGCTGGACGGGGAGCGGGTGGTCTGGGCGAACGGCGCGCTCTATAGCCTGTTCCCGTTTCTCCGGGGCGAATCGACGCCGCCGGATAGCCTCTCGCATCTGCGTATCAAAGGCCGCCTGCTCGCCCGCCTGCACAACGACATCGGGGGTTCGCTCGAAACCCAGCGACCCGGGTTTGGCCGCGCCTGGGAGCTTGATGTCACTCTCCAGGCAGCGGGCTCTATCTCGTTCAACACTGCCCTGGCAGATTTCGGCAAAGAGCAGCCTGACCTGGCGGCGGGGGTCCGTCGGCAGCGCTACCGCAACCTCCGCGAGCTTGCTCGCCTGGGCTACGGCGACCTGCCGTCCACCGTCATTCACGGCGACTTCCGCCATGACAACCTGCTCTTCAGCGGCGCTGAACTGACGGGGTTGCTTGACTTCGACAGCGTCCGGACGGATTCCCCTGCCGTCGATCTGGCAATCAGCATCTTCATGGACTGCACATTGCCTCCGGACCACAACGCTTTGGATCCACAGCGCGTTGGCGCATTCGTGGATGGCTACGGCCGTGTGCGGGCTCTGACCGACACAGAAGTGGAGATGCTTCCGGCGCTGCTCAGGGCCGCCATGCTCATGTTGGTTGCACACCGGCTGGCGGAGTGGGTCAGCGGCATCAGCGACCGGCCGGTCAAGAGCATCGAGCGGACCGTCACCCACCGTTTGCCGGCACTCGACGAAGTCACGCCTGCCCTGCTCCAGGCGGTTGCCGGCGCCGGCCGCTAACGCCTGGTCGCCCTACCCCATCTCGGCAAGGAAATCGAGGAGGGCCTCCTTCGCTTCCGGCTCCGTAAATGACGGTGCGTGACCTACCCCCGGCACCTCAACCGCCCTTCCGTTGGGCAGCGCTTCGAGCATCCGCTTGCAGGCATCAGCACTGAGGACGTCGCTTTCCGCCCCACGGGCGATGAGCACCGGGCAAGACATGGCCTTGAGAGCCGCCCAGGGCTCCATAGGGGGCGGAACTGGAGGCGATGGGGGTTGGCGCACTGCCGGGTCCATTTTCCAGACGTAGAGGCCGTTGTCGCTGTGACGGACGTGCCAGCGCGCATACTCCGCCACCTCGTCGTCCGACTTCCGACGCATCATCGGGCCGTTCTCGTCGCGGTAGTATTTGCTCACCGCCTTCAGGTCTGTGAAGCCAGTGGGTGCGGTACCGAGCATCTGCATGATTCTGACGCCACCGGCGGGGTCGATCTCCGGCCCGATGTCGTTGAGGACAGCCCGCTGCACGCGGTCGGGGTGGAGGGCGGCGTACTGCATCGTGATCATGCCACCCATTGAAGTCCCGATCAGGGTCATCAACTCGAGGCCGAGGGCCTCGCGGATGGCTTCGATGTCTTCGACATAGTTGGTGAGGTTGTATCCATCGGCAGGGCCCCACTCGCTTTCGCCCCGGCCGCGCACGTCAAGGGCGTAGACGTGATATCGCTCGGCGAGCACAGAGGCGATGCCGTCAAACACGTGCGCCTGCTGGGTCAGTCCGTGGACGAGCATGAGAACGCGGCCACCAGGCTTGCCACGCGCAATCAGGTGGTGGCGGAGATTGTTCGCCGTGACGTAGATATCTCGTGCATGGACCGGTAGTGTCATGTCCGCCTCCTCACCTCGTGGGTGCGGGCGGATTGTAGCGCCTTCGAAGAACGCCGTGGCTAAACGAAGAGGTGCAGCGGCATGTGGGTGGGCATCACCGTCGCGCCCGAGGGCAGTTCGCGGAATGCTTCCAGTTCCTCTTCGACGCCCGGTCCGATGATCACATTTCTGCCGATTTGGAGCCTGCCCGGCACCTTCACCCGCTTGCCCACGATCGTGATGCCGGTGTTCACAATGTCCGGTCGTGCCTGGTTGGGGACATCACCGCTGCCGTAGCCGATGTGGGCTTCCGGCCCGACCTCGACCTCCTTGTCGACGATTGCGCGGTCGACGATGGCGCCGCGGCGAACGATCGTGCCGTGTTGGATGATCGAATCGCGGACAATGGCGCCCTCCTCGACGATGGCGAAGGGCGAGACAACCGAGCGCTCGACTGTGCCATCGATGCGGGCACCCGCGGAAACGAGGGCGCTGTGGACGTGGGAGTCCCGTCCGAAGCGCGCGGGTGGAGCTGTGAGGCGCGCTGTTCGGATCTTGCGTTCTGGCGCGTTCAGCTCGAGCTCCGGGTACGCCTCGGTCAGGTCGATGTTTGCGTCCCAGTACGACTGCACGGTGCCGACGTCTCGCCAATATTCCTGGTACTGGTAACCGAAAACGCGGAGATGCGGATAGATGGCAGGAATCACGTCATGCCCGAAGTCCCGGCGGCTTGCCTTGTCTTCCGCGTCGGCCTGGAGGGCATCGATCAGCGTGTCCTTGTTGAAAACGTAGATGCCCATCGAGATCCAGGGGGAGCGTGGATTAGCGGGTTTCTCCTCCCAATCCACCACCCTGCCCGCCTCATCCAGGTCGAGCACGCCGTAGCGATGCGCCTCTTCTTTGGGAACCGAATACACGGCCACCGTGACATCCGCCTGTTGCGCCCTGTGGTAGGCGATCATGTTCCGGTAGGAGGTCGAATAGACGTGATCGCCGGCGAGGATCAGGACCTCTCGGGCGCGGGACTCCTCCACCACGTAGAGGTTCTGATAGACCGCGTCGGCCGTGCCGTGATACCAGTCCATATCGTCGCGGCCCAGGTAGGGCTGGAGGATCTGGACGCGGGCATCGAGCGTATCGAGCCCCCAGGGGCGGCCTGCACCGATGTGGTTGACGAGTGATCGCGGCCGGTATTGCGTGAGCACCGCGACTTCGGAAATGTTGCTGTTGGCGCAATTGCTGAGAGCGAAATCGATGATCCGGTACTGGCCACCAAAGACGACCGCCGGTTTCGCCCGTTGCTCCGAAAGGATGGAAAGACGATCCCCCTGGCCGCCTGCGAGAATCATCGCGAGGACGTCGTTCACAGGGTGCCTCCCTTGCCTCGACAGTGTAGCGAGGCACCCCGGTGATGTCAGGACGCTGTTGTTATTACACCTGCGCCGCCTCCGCCTTCAGGACCATAGCGAGTGCGCAGTCCCTGCAGATCAGCATGGTGAATTCAGACTCCGGCATGCCTGCGCGCTCCACATCGTGGAGTTGCAGGTTCGTGTGAGCCTGTCCAGTGCGCCCACAAAATGGGCACGGTCGATCCAACTGAGTGCTTCGAGTCATCTCCCTAACCTCAAAGCCCCGCCATACTCATCGTTCCACCGGCCCGCCGCACCTGCTATTGGGGAGCACCACTAGGGGAACCGGTGCTCACGCTATACTCGATCCACAGCCCACTGGAGAATTCCGAACGTGCGCACCTGCCGCCTCGCCCTTGCCCAGGTCAACACCACCGTCGGTGATTTCGAAGGCAACACGGCGATCATTGTCGATGCGATCGGTAGGGCAAAAGCAGCAGGGGCGGCGATTGTTGCCTTCCCCGAACTCGCCGTCACCGGCTACCCACCCGAGGATCTCGTGCTGCGCCGCTCGTTCTGCCAGGAATCGCGCGAGGCAGCGGCCGGCATTGCTTCGCACACCTCCGGCATCGTCGCCATCGTCGGCTACGTCGATTGGGTGCAGGGCGACCCCCACAACTCCGCCGCCATCTTCGCCAACGGCAAATGGGTCGACAGCTATCACAAGATGCGCCTGCCGAACTATGGAGTCTTCGACGAACAGCGCTACTTCGCTGCGGGCACCCGCGTTCCCGTGCTCGAAGCGGGCGGGCTCACCTTCGGCGTGAGCATCTGCGAAGACATCTGGTACCCCGGCCGCCCCCTCGACGCGATGGCTCTCGCCGGCGCCGACCTCTGCATCAACATCAACGCCTCTCCCTATCACCGGGGTCGCAGCGCTGACCGTGAACGGATGATCGCCACTCGAGCGGTCGACAACCTGATTGCCATTGCCTACCTCAACGCGGTCGGGGGCCAGGACGAACTCGTCTTCGACGGCGCCTCCATGGTCTTCGACGCCGAAGGGCAGTTGCTGGCCCGCGCAGCGCAGTTCGAAGAAGAGCTTCTCGTCGTCGACATCGACCTCGACCAGGTTGCCCAGCGGCGCCTCCACGACCCCCGACGCCGGGCCGAGCGCCAGCAGCGTGGCGTTGCCCTCAACGTGGAACGCGTGACTGTACCGTTCGAGCCTTCGCTGGAAACGCCCGACGAGCTCGTCCGGCCCGTCACGGCCCTGGCGCAGCCCGCGGAAGAGGTCTGGAAGGCGCTGACCCTTGCCACCCGCGACTACCTGCACAAAACAGGCTTCGAGTCGGTCCTCATAGGCCTCTCTGGCGGGATCGATTCAGCTGTCGTGGCAACGCTCGCTGTCGATGCCCTCGGACCTGAGAACGTCACCGGCGTCGCCATGCCCAGCCGTTACTCCAGCGAGCACTCTGTGCTCGACGCAAAGACACTGGCGGAGTCACTCGGTATCGCATTCCGCACTATCCCTATCGAGCCTGCCCACGCCGCGATGCTCGGCATGCTTGCCGAAGCACTGGAGGGTGCAGACACGGGGACGGCAGAGGAGAACCTTCAGTCGCGCCAGCGCGGCAACGTCCTCATGACGCTCTCCAACGCCACCGGCGCCCTCGTCCTCGCCACCGGCAACAAGAGCGAGATGGCCACCGGCTACGCCACCCTCTACGGCGACATGGCCGGCGGCTATGCGGTCATCAAGGACGTGCCAAAGACGCTGGTCTACGAGCTCGCCCGCTGGCGCAACGAGAAAGAGGGCCGCGACCTTATCCCGCAGTCGACCATTGAGAAGGCGCCAAGCGCTGAACTCCGCCCTGACCAGTTCGACAGCGATAGCCTGCCTCCCTACGAAGTCCTCGACCCGATCCTCGAGGCCTACGTCGAAGACGACCGCACCTTCGACGAAATTGTCGCATCCGGTTTCCAGGAAGAGGATGTCCGCCGTGTGCTTGGGCTGGTCGACCGCAACGAATACAAGCGTCGCCAGGCGCCCCCCGGCGTGAAAATCACCCCACGGGCATTTGGTCGTGACCGGCGGCTGCCGCTCGCTTCCCGTTACCGGGGCATCAAGGGCTAGACGAGCGCGAGCAGCGCTTCCTTCGTGGTGCCGGCGGCCCCGTAGAACATCGGATTGACTTCGCCTGACTCAATCACGCCGCGGACGATCACGGCGGCGTCAATCTCGGTTTCGCCCCTGGCTGCCGTGGCGCGGGCGGTCTCGTTGAGGGCAGTGCGGAACCCGGAGCCGGCGATGACGTTCGCCTGCAGAGCCTCGTCCCCTGAGCCATGGATCATCGCCAGCCCCTGCTGCAGTGCTTCCGGTTCCGGTACGCCTTCCACACCCTTGTTGCGGAGGACGAGCAGGGCCCCTACGAGCAGATGCTCGGCCCCCTGGATGGCCACGTTCATTGCGTAGCAGGCCTTCTCCGCCTCGCGAAGGGCCCGCTCGCCTTCGTCTGTGAGATGGAGTTCAGCCATCAGGGCAGTTCCAGGGGCCTGCCAGCCGATGCCGGCGCCACATCGAGCACTTCCAGCTCCAGGCGGTTGTCTATCCACCCGTTCTGCAGTCGCACAACGACGTCCACTTCCCCTTCCAGCTCGGCGCCAGCCTGCCGGAAGGCGATAGCGGGCCAGGTGGCCGCGCCGTCCCGGAGCTGCATCTTGAGGTGACTGCTGTCGGCGCCCACGGTCTTGAAGTCCCGCAGTTGCACTCCCCGAGCGAGCAGGACCGGCCGTGGATTCCCCTCACCGCAGGGTTCGAACTGCATGAGGCCCTTGATCTCGTTACCCCGGATCTCCCGCAGCGACACCTCCGCATCTACCTGGATGATCGGGCGCATCCCGTCGCTGTCGAGCAGTTCGGCGGCGGTGTTGACCAGCCTTCCATGGAGGTCGGGGATGTTCTCGTTCCGCACCGTGAATCCTGCGGCGGCACGGTGGCCCCCGTGCTTCTCCAGCAGCGCTTCTTCCTTGCGGATGGCGCTCACGATATCGAACTGGGGGATGCTGCGGGCGCTGGCCGTGGCGGTGAAGTCGTCCTTCGGGCAGTAGGCGATGGCCGGCCGCGAGCGCGACTCCGACAGCCTTCCGGCAATCAGCCCGACGATGCCCAGGCGGAACTCGTCGCTCCCGACCATGATCAGCGGCTCGTCGGCATTTCCAACCAGCTCCTCGGCGATAGCGAGACAGCGGTCGGTCTCGTCCTGGCGCTCGCGGTTCATCGCATCGAGGCGCTCGGCAAGTTCCCGAGCTTCGCGGATTGAGTCACTCAGCATGAGGTCGAGGGCGAAGTGAGCGTGCTGCATCCGGCCAGCCGCATTGATCCGGGGCCCGAGGGCATAACCGAATGTGTCCGTCGTGACCGCGCCCTTTTGCCGCGAGACATTGAGCAGCGCTTCCAGGCCCGCTGGCAGCCCGGATCGCATCGAGTCCAGCCCAAGTCGTGTGATCCGCCGGTTCTCTCCCCTGAGCGGCGCTACATCGACCACCGTGCCGAGCGCGACCGTCGCCAGCAACTCGCTTTCGTCCAGCGGCCTGCCGAAGTCTTCGTAGAGCGCGCGAAGGAAGTGGAAGACGACACCGACGGCCGCAAGTCCCTTGAAGTCATCGGGCGAGTCGGCGCGCATTGGGTTCACGGTCGCGTGGGCGGGTGGTGTGATCGCCGGGACCGTGTGGTGGTCGAGGATGATCACATCGAGGCCGAGCGTGTTCGCGTGCTCGACCTCTGCCACATTGCTGATCCCGCAGTCGGCGGTAATCACCAGCGACGCCCCGGACTGCTGGAGTTGCGTGAGCGCTTCGCTGTTCAGCCCGTAGCCCTCTTTGAATCGGCTGGGGATGAACGGCAGGGTGATGGCGCCCAGGGGACGCATACCCCGCGTCAACGTTGCGAGGGAGGTCACCCCGTCGGCGTCGTAGTCCCCATAGAGCGCGATCGTCTCGCCACCGGCGATGGCCGCCCGCGTCCGGTCGATTGCCTTCCGCATGTCGCTGAGCCGAAACGGGTCGAGGTCAGGGGCAGTGCCCGGCCGGTAGAACGCGAGCGCCTTATCGCGCGTGTCGATCCCTCGCGCCGCCAGCACCCGGCCAACGATTGGCGGCAGATGGCTCAGGTTTCGCTGGTAGATTCGCTCCGCGTCTGCGTTTCGCAGGCGCCAGCGGGGGACGGGTCGGGTCAGTGCCGCGGCGCTCATCCGCCGCTGCGGTAGCGCCTGAAGACCAGGCTCGCGTTGTGTCCGCCGAATCCCAGCGAGTTCGTCATCACCGTGTCGAGGGCGGCAGATCGGGCCACGTTTGGTACGTAGTCGAGGTCGCAGGCTTCGTCCGGTTCTCGGTAGTTGATGGTCGGCGGGATGACGCCGGATTCTATCGCCATCACGCAAATCGCCGCTTCCATCGCCCCGGCAGCTCCCAGCAGGTGGCCGGTCATCGACTTGGTGGAACTCACTGGTATGGCGCCCGCGAACTCGCCAAAGGCCCGTTTGATCGCCTTGGATTCGAGCGCGTCGTTCATCGGCGTCGAGGTGCCGTGGGCGTTGATGTAGTGCACCTCATCCGGGCGGACGCCGGCCTTCTCCATAGCAATCGACATCGCGGCGGCTGCCCCGCGGCCGTTTTCGTCCGGTTGGGTGACATGAAAGGCGTCGCTGGTGGCGCCGTAGCCGCCCAGTTCGGCGAGGATCCGGGCGCCGCGCTTGAGGGCGCTCTCCTCCGACTCAAGTGCGAGGATGGCTCCCCCTTCGCCCATCACAAAACCGTCGCGGCCGGCGTCAAAGGGGCGCGATGCCTCCTCGGGGCAGTCGTTCCGGGTGCTCAGCGACTTGGCGGCGGCGAAGCCCGCCATGGTGATCGGCGTGATCGCCGCTTCGCTTCCGCCGGCGAGGGCAAACTCGGTGTCACCGCGGAGGATCATGTTCGCTGCTTCGCCGATTGAGTCAGCGCCGCTGGCACAGGCGCTAACAAGCGAGTAGTTCACGCCGCGCGTGCCGAGGCGAATGCTCAACTGGCCGCTCGCCATGTCCGCCAACATCATCGGGATGAGGAATGGGCTGACACGGGTCGCGCCCTTCTCCGCCAGCGTCTGGAACTCTGCGGAGAGCGTCGTGATCCCGCCGATGGCCGTGCCAACAACAACCGCTACCTTGTCGCTCTGGCCTTCGACGACCTCATAGCCGGCCTGTCCGAGCGCCTCGTCGGCGGCCACGAAGGCGAATTGGGTGAAGCGATCAGCTCGCCGTGCCGCCTTGCGGTCCATATACGCACTGGGGTCGAAGTCCTTCACCTCGCCGGCGATGCGCGATTCTTGGCCGTCCGGGGCGAAGAGCGTGATGGGGCCGACGCCAGGCGTACCGGCGATCAGCGCCGCCCACGTGTCGCGGCTGTTGTGCCCGAGGGGCGTCACCATCCCGATTCCCGTGACCACCACTCGTCGGTTCACACACTGACCCCAAAAACTGTGTAGTTGGGTGCGCAGTATAGCATCAGACTTGCTGAATCTCCCGGACCACGCGGGGCAATCGCGCCGCAAGTTCTCCTGCCAGCAGGCCGGCCTCGCCCATTTCCTCCCGCAGCGCCTCGCCCGCGGCAGCGTGGACGTAGACGCCCGTGGCAGCGGCCACGAACGGTTCGAGGCCCTGCGCCAGGTAACCGGCGACGATTCCCGCCAATACATCTCCGGCGCCGGCAGTCGCCATCAGCGGGTTGGCGAAAGGACTGAGCGCTGAGCGGCCGTCCGCGCTGGCAATGACTGTGTGGGCGCCCTTGAGAACGACGGTGCAGCCGTACTTCGTCGCGCACTCCTGGACTGCCTGGAGCCGGCCGCCCTGCACATCGTCGACACTGGAACCAAGCAGGCGCGCCATCTCGCCCGGGTGGGGAGTGAGCACAGCGTTGGCTGGCACCCGCTCCGGCCCGTCGCTCATTCTTGCCAGCGCGTTGAGCGCGTCGGCGTCGACGACGATGCCCCCGGCGACGTCCTTTGCCATGTCGTCAAAGGCTGCCCAGGTGAAGGCCGCAGTCGCCTCGGTATCGCCCATCCCCGGCCCGATCACCGCCGTGCGGAAGTTCTTCCACTCGTTGCGAAGGACGAGCACGGAAGGCGTTGCGATGCCGCCGTCGACGTCATCGAGCGGGATGAAGGTGGCCTCCGGAATACCCGCCGCGAGCGCCGGCATTCGCGCCCGCCCTGCCGCGATCGTCACGAGACCCGCACCAGCCCGATAGGCGCCGGTGGCAGCGAGCAGCGGCGCACCCTGGAACCGCTCGGAGCCTCCGATCACCAGCACCCGGCCGAATGTCCCCTTGTTGCCACCCTCTGGCCGCTTGGGGAACCAGCCGCGGATCGTGCGGCCTGTGAGCAGCTCGAGGCCCATGTGTTCGCTGGCGGTGGGCGGGATGCCTATATCGATCACCTGGACTTTGCCGATCACGCCGCTGCCCGGGGCCTGGTACATGCCGACCTTCGGCAGCCCGAAGGTCACCGTCACGTCCGGTTCGACGAGCAACGGGTCGACCTCTCCTGTGTCGCTGTTCAGGCCGGAGGGCACGTCCACGGCAATGAGGCGAGGGGCGAGGGGTCCGTTGCGGAGCTCGGCGAGCCGTCGCAGGCTCGCGCCCAATCCGCCCTCCGGCTCGATCGGACGCGAGGCGCCGATCCCGAGGAGCGCGTCGATAACAAGGTCAGGCGCCGTCAGCAGCGCCTCGTGCAGCTCTCCGTCGAGGTCGTCTTCCGCTCGGACCAGCGTGCCACCGGCGGCCGTGAACTCCTCCATCCGTTCCGGGTCGCCGCCGTTCAAGGGCATGTAGGTTGCTACCTCGGCCCCCCAGCTCGCGAGTTGTCGCCCGGCAACGAGCCCATCGCCACCGTTGTTGCCTGGCCCGGCGAGGACGACGATCCGCCGCCCGTCGAGCGTGCCAAGCAGCATCCACGCTTCCTGCGCGACGGCCAGGCCCGCCTCTTCCATGAGTTGCGCTTCGCTACTGCCGGCTTCCACCGCTGCCTGTTCGAGCCGCCGCATTTCGGCTGCCGTTACCAGCTTCATCGCAACCCCTCCTCGCGGACCATCGCCTGCGCTCGGTCGCCGCGGCGCGGATAGTCCTCTTCTTCGGTCAGCGCCCGTTCTCCCACCACTGAGGCGATGGCGTACTCCTTTGAGTGGGTAAGGCTGACTTCCAGCCCGCGGAGCTCAATGTGCTCGGCGCGTTTCGCTCCCCGGCCGTAGAGGAATACCAGCGGCTTGCCCCGGCGATTGGGAAGCACCTCGATGTCGCGCCAGCTGACGCCACGGACGCCGGTGCCGAGAGCCTTCATCACGGCCTCCTTGGCGGCGAAGCGAGCCGCCAGCTCGGAGACGCGGCCCCGGCAGTGGATGATCTCGTCCGGCGTGTAGATCCGGTTCAAGAATCGGTCGCCGTGCCGCCGGATCACATCCTCTACACGGTCGATCTCGATGATGTCGATCCCCACCGCAAACTTGGTCGCCATTGTCGCCGGATACTACGGGAGCGGCCCCTTTCGTGCCTGTGTCGGGCTCGCGGTAGAGTGAAGCGGTGACAGCACAACTCATCGACGGGAACGCGCTCGCCGCCGAAATCCGGGCCGAGGTCGCCGAACGCGTGAAGGCCATGACCGCCCGGGGAACGACCCCGGGGCTTGCCGCCATCCTCGTCGGTGACGACCCCGCGTCGATTAGCTACGTGGCCGGGAAAACGAAAGACTGCGAAGAGGTCGGGATCAACGCGACAACGCTCCGGATTCCCGCCGACATTTCTCAGGACGCCCTGCTCGCCGAGGTCGACAGGCTCAACGCCGACCCCAACGTCCACGGCATCCTGCCCCAGCTCCCCCTGCCAAATCACATCGATGAGCGCGCCATCATCGACCGCGTCGACTCCCGCAAAGACGTCGATGGCCTACACCCCGCCAACCTCGGACGCCTTCTCCGCGGCGAGACCACGGGGCCGCTGCCATGCACGCCCCACGGGGTTCTCCAAATGCTCCAGCGCACCGGGATCGAGGTCGCGGGCAAGCATGCCGTCGTTGTCGGCCGCTCGACGCTTGTCGGCCGCCCCCTCTCCGTCCTGCTTTCCAACAAGTCCGAAGGCGCCAACGCAACCGTCACCGTCTGCCACACAGGGACACCGGATATCGCCGAGCACACCCGCCGGGCCGACATCGTGGTGCTTGCCGCGGGCCGGCCGGGGACATTGACCGCTGAGATGGTGAAGCCCGGGGCCGTCGTCATAGACGTGGGGACCAACCGGATCGACGATGCCTCCCGCAAGCGCGGTTGGCGCCTGGTTGGCGATGCTGACTTCGCCGCGGTGAAGGAGGTTGCGGGCTACATCACGCCCGTCCCCGGCGGCGTCGGTCCGATGACGCGAGCGATGTTGTTGGTGAACACGCTCACTGCAGCGGGCCGGGCGTAGTCGCTAAGCGCAGACGCTGCCTACACTCGTAGCTATGGAAGACCTCCTCCAATCGGCCCGCGAACTCTCTGACCGCATCTCTGATCTCATGGTGCGACTTTGACATCGCCGGCTCCGAAGAAGAGCTAGCCAAACTCGAAGAAGAGTCCGCCGACCCCAACCTCTGGAATGATGCCGACAACGCCCGCGAGGTAATGCAGCATCTTGCCGCTGTGCGCGACCGCGTCGAGGCGTGGAACACGCTGCATACGCGGGCGACCGACACCGTGGGATTGCTTGAACTCGCCATCGCCGACGAAGACGACAGCTTCGCGGCCACCGCCGCCTCCGAGGTCAAGTCGATCGCGCGCGAGCTGAACCGGCGCGAGTTCGAACTCCGTCTCTCGGGCCAGTATGACCGGCGCAATGCCATTCTCGCCGTGCACGCAGGCGCCGGTGGCACGGAGTCACAAGACTGGGCAGAGATGCTGCTCCGCATGTACCTCCGCTGGGGCGAACGCCGGGGCTTCACCACCGAAATCCTCGACATGTCCGACGGCGAAGAAGCCGGAATCAAGAGCGCCACCATCGAGCTGAAAGGCCCGTTCGCCTACGGCTACCTGCGGAGCGAGCGGGGCGTGCATCGGCTTGTGCGCCAGTCCCCGTTCGACGCCTCCCATTCGCGCCACACAAGCTTCGCCAAGGTGGAGGTGATGCCGGAGGTCGAGGAAACGGGCGAAGTGGAAGTGAACCCCGACGACATTCGCATCGACGTCTACCGGGCCAGCGGCCATGGCGGCCAGAACGTTCAGAAGAACTCCACCGCCATCCGCATCACCCATATCCCCACAGGCATCGTCGTCACCTGCCAGAACGAACGCTCCCAGGGCCGCAACCGGGAGTCGGCCATGAAGGTGCTGGAGGCGCGTCTCCTCGAGCTGGAACTTGCCCGCCAGGAAGAAGAAAGGGCGAAGATCAAGGGCGAACATATGGATATGGCATTCGGCAGCCAGATCCGAAGCTACGTGCTCCATCCGTATAAGATGGTGAAGGACCACCGAACCAGCCACGAAACGAGCGACACGACCGCCGTCCTCGACGGCGATATCGACGGCTTCGTCGAGTCCTATCTCACTGCCCAGGTGGGAGATACCGAATGAAAGCCGGACTCGCCGCGATCATTGTCGCAATAGCAATGATTGGTGTGCTGCGGCGACGCCGGCACGAGCGGACGCGACTATCACAGCCTCGACCGTTACGAACGAGTTTCCTCGCGACATCGTCTTCCATCGTGGAGGCGAACGCCGGCATCGAGATAACTGACGTGACGCTCAACTATCACATCGCCGGCAGGAGCATCTCCGCCCTTGCGAAGCCCGACTTCCTCAAGAAGTGCGTCCAGCGTTGACACCGACGTGACCGTCACGACCGGTGGCAACAGCTACATCCCGGTTGGCTCCGAGTTCATTTACCACTGGGAGCTGGCCCTCGCCGATGGCACAACGACCGTCGGTCCCGATGAGTCGTTCCTCTATCTCCCTCCCGGCGACGAGTGGCAGAGCACCGAAAACGACATCGTCCGCGTCTACTACCAGGGCGACCGCTTGGCGACGGCTCAGAAGTACCTCGATGCAGGGCTCGCAACGTACCAGTCGATCGCGGTAGGGATCTTCAACACAGAACTGACTGTCCTCCCGGTGAAGGTCGTTCTTTTCGCTCAGGAAGCCGATCTTGAGGCCGCACGGCCCGGCGGCAGCAGCACCTTCGATGCGGCCGTTGTGAACTGTGGCCTCAAGGTGACGACCGATATCGTTTTCGTGATCAACTTGTCGTGCGGCACCCCGGACCGGACCGACACCTTCCGGCACGAGTTCACCCACATCATCAACGAGGCCGCCGGCACCGGGCCTCTCGGTGTCCTTCCGGCCTGGCTCGACGAAGGCATGGCCGTGCACGGTCAGTCGGACGAGGGCGACAACTACCGCGGCGCTTTCCAGGCCGGGGTTCGCGCCAACCGCCTCATCCCCTTCAACGAAATGGCTACCGCCGCCTCCGACCCGAACCTGGTCAACCTTTTCTATGGCGAGTCGTACGCAATGGTGGACTATCTCATCAACAAGGATGGCCCTCCGAAGTTCGCCCAGTACTTCGCGACCATCAAGGCCGGGAATCGCTTCGACACAGCCCTCGAGCAGGTGTTCGGCTTCGACATGGCCGGCTTCGAGGAGGAGTTCTACGCCGCCAACGGTCTCCCGGCGCCCGGCGCCCCGACAGCCGTTCCGACCAGCGGGAGTTCGCAATCGAATGCCACTCCGGCCCCCACACGCCCGCCCCTGCAGACGAGTAACTCCCCGAAGAGTGATAGCAGCAATGTGAGTCCCGTCGCGATCGGCGTGGTCGGCGCTGCAGTGCTCTTCGCTCTCGTCGCCGTCTTCCTCTATCTGATGTCCGTGATGATGGCGAACAACCGGAAGTCCGCCGCTGGCCAGCCGCCGCCACCTGCGGAAGACGATCAATGGCGGCCACCACCACCGCCTGCCCCCTAGGTTCGCGCTTCCCCACGCAGATACGCCGAGAGCATCCAGGCCCGTTGCAGCGCCGTGAGGTTGGCCAGAACAGCGATAATCCCAATCGCCACCGCTGGGAATCCGATGATGAGGCCGATGCCCAGCACCGCGACCCGCTCCTGGCGGCGAAACAGCCCTTCACGCATCAGCATCCCGTCGATCTCCGCTCGCGCTCGCACGTAACTCACCGTCACACTCCCGAAGAGTGCGAGATAGCAGAGGACCGCGCCAACCTCGTCGCTACGATGGCCGAAGTACCAGGCTGCCGCCGCAAGGACGGATGCCTCCCCCGCCCTGTCGAGCACCGCGTCGAACACGGCGCCATACGGGCTTGCGGTCCCGGTCGCGCGTGCCACCGCCCCGTCCACGAGGTCGAGGGCGCTGCCCGCGAGGAACACAATGCCGGCCCAGACCAGGTGGTCCCCAATGATTAGCACGGCGGCAGCAAGGGAGCCGAGCAGTCCCATGAAGGAGATGAGATTCGGCGTGATGCCTGTCCGTGCCACGGTCCGGCCCAGCTTTTCGCTAAACCCCGCCGGCAATCGCGTCGGGAGGATGGTTGGCATCAGACCTCCGTTTTTCTCAGGCTGGCTTCCGCGACCTGTTCGCGCTCGTAGAGAAGCCGCTCGTAGTAGCTAAGGACCCGGCGGGCAACCTTCTCCCAGTCATAGGTGGCAGCGCGCGCCCGCCCTTCCGCCGACAGCTGCGCTGCCAGCGCGTCGCTGTCGAGAACGCGCTCGATCTCTGCCGCAAGCGCCGTCGAATCCTTCGGTTTTGCAAGCAGCCCATCGACTCCATCAGTGATGACGCCCGCGAATCCTTCGATGTTGCTGGCCACGGTGGGCAGCCCCGCCGCCATCGCCTCCATCAGCACGTAGCCCTGGCTCTCGTTGCCCGTATTGGGCGCACAGAAGACATCGGCGGAAGCGTGGTAGGTCGGCAGTTCCTCGTAGGGGACGTGGGAACGGAAGACGACATCGCCGACGTCGCGCATCGCCCGTTCGTACCGCCGAAAGTCGCCGGCTCCCACGACGACGAGACGAACATCGTCGCGGCGGGCCTTCAGCTCAACGAATGCCCTGAGCGCGTACTTCAGCCCCTTCCGTTTCTCCGGCCGCCCGACGAAGAGGATCGTCTTCTTGCCATCATTGAATTCGGGACGACGGGGGCGTTCGGACGACCACCAGTCGTAATCGATACCGTTCGGTATCACATTGAAGTAGCCGGCGAAGTAGCGGCTCACGAGGGAGACGGCCGCAGTCGAGACGGCGATCTTGCCATCGAGCTTGCGGAACCAGCGCCGCGTGATCGGCCGGCTGTACCCGTAGAGGCGATTCCCCTTGTCGCGCGCCGCGTGGAACGTGCCGATGTTCACCGCCTCCGAGTGACGAAGAAAGTAGTAGGGGAGCAGAGGCATCAGCGGCTCGTGCAGGTGGACAATGTCGAAATCGCCCTCGCCAAGGGCGGCGCGCACTTTCGATGACTTCCACGAAAACGTGATTCGCTGGATAGAGCCGCTCGCCCGGAAGTTGCGCGGTTTGCCGATGACCACGCACTCGCCTTCTGAGATGGCGTCTGGCTTCGAGGCCGGCGCAAAGACGGTGACCTCGTGTCCCCACCCGCGAAAGTGAGCGGCGAGAGTGTTGACGTGGGTCTGCACTCCGCCGGACACGGACCAGTCGTAAGGGCAGACCATTGCGATCCTCATCGGCTGACAGCCTGTTTGATCAACTTGCGGGGGGTGGCCGTGTAGCCCCATCCGAGCCCGGCGATGACCTGCATAAGTCCAGTCTCCCGGAGCGAAGGGTACCCGGTCATGGCTCCGCGTACCGCCCCCGACTCCAGGGCGGACCGAAGCTCCGCGGCCGTGCGGCCGCGGAACTCGGTCCAGCCGGTACCGATGTGGGACAGGTGGTGAGCGTCGCTGCCGCCGACATGCGGAAGTTGGAGGAGCCCAGCGTTGAGCACCTCCGCTCGAGTGGCCGTTCGCCGTCCGGCGGGTGACGGGTTCCTGAGTTCGAGAGCGTCCGGCCAGGTGGTTGACTCCCGCTGTGATGCCATTCGGCGGAGGGTGCGTTCGCTCACCGACCGGGTCAGCCAGCTGAGGGGATGCGGGACCACCGCCAGGCCACCCAGGGCATGGATGGCCTCGATTGTTGTCTCGATGGACTTGAAGCTGGGCGGCGTCTCTTCGATGAAGAGGCCGAGCAGGTGCCCGTGCAGTGTCGTTATCTCGGCGCCGACAACTACCTCAACTGTGTAGCCCATCCGCAAGGCGTGCTCGCGGGCACGGAGTCCGCCTTCGACATCTTCGTGGTCCGTAACGGCGATGACGTCGAGGTGGGTGGCGAACTCGGCGAAGTCGACCACCTGTTCGGGCGTGGCCATGCCATCGGAAACACGGCTGTGGACGTGGAGATCGGCCCTACCCACAGCCGTGAACCTGCCAGAAATCCTCGGCCACCGTCCACTGCTCGGGGTAGCGTCGGAGGTAGCCCTCGAGAACAGTGGCCCAGCGCTTCAGGCCGTTCTCGACGTCGTCAGGCTCGGCTCCAACGGCGAACGGTTCCTCCACGTGCAGGCGGAGAGAGAAGCGGTGGGTACGGGTTGTGAGCACGGGGACAATCGTGGCGCCCGTCCGCTGTGCAAACTCGAAGGGGCCCGTGGGCAGCCTTACGGACCGGCCGAGCAGGCTCACGCAGATCCCCGTGCCCTGGATGTCACGGTCTCCGACAAGGGCAACAATCCCGCCACCGTGCAACGTACGCAGGCACTCGCGCACGCCACGCCCGTTTGCTGGCAGGTAGCGCCCACCACCCGAAGCTCGCAGACGGTTCATCTCCTCGCTGAACCAGGGGGGTTCTAGTGGCTCCACCAGTGCGGTGTACTGCCTATCGCGACCGATGAAGGCCTGGACGCCGAGTTCCGGGCTGCCGAGGTGGGCGCTCAGCGCGATGATCGGTCGGCCGCTTTCGAGCACCGCGAGCCGTTCTTCGTTCACGATCTCGATGGCCCCCTCCTCAAGCCTCCGGGGGTCGCGGTAGCGGATGCTCGCGATATCGACGTAGTAGCGAGCGATGGCCGTGAAGATGGCTCGCGCGTTGCGGCGCGCCTGGTCGCGGTCGCCGCCTGTGAGGACCACCTGGTTGCTCACGATCCGTTTGCGCATCTCCCGCTTGTATCGCCAGGCGACCCACCCCGCTGCCGGAGCGAGGCGGTATCCCACGCCCGGCAGTCTCCCGGCGCAGACTGCGAACGAACGAAAGGTCACCCTCGCAAGATTCATACTCCAGCCACTCCCGCCGGCCACATCGCGCGAAACATGTACCACTGGTCCGGCCAGCGCCGAATGTAGCGCTCGTGGGCCGACATTATCGCCTGGGTGAGAGCCTGCTCTGGGGCGACGCCGCCGCTGACTGTCGCCTCAAGGTTGAACTCGGCGACGACATCGACCGCTGGGTTTCCGCGTTGTTCACGCGGGAACGCGGCCACTGCCATTCCACATTTGGTCCGAAGTGCGAGCCGCGCAGGCCCTGCCGGAACCTCCGTTTCGCGGCCGAAGAAACGGACCCGGACACCCTCGCCGGGCGTCGGCCGGTCAAGCAGGATTGCAAGGAGACCGCCGGATTTGAGATGCCGCGCAGCCGGCAGCATCGTTGCTCCAAGGGGGATAATCGTGAGCCCGAGACGCTCACGGGCTCCGAACACCGATCCGTCGAGCCGTGCATCGCCAAACCGCTCGGCGATGGCGGCCGCATCGAACCCTCGAGCCGCGGTGGCGCCGGCGCCCAGATCCCAGTTCCCGAAGTGCATGCAGACCACCAGCACTCCGCGACCGTTCTCCATTGCTGACTCAAGTCGCGCATATGCGCCCGTCCGGTCGGTCACAAGCGCCAGCGCCCGCGCAGGACATGCCGGAAGGCGCATGAAGTCGACGAGGTAGCGGCAGTAGTTTTGAAGCGAACGTCGGGCGATTCGGCTGCGGTCGCTGCCCGATGCCGCAGGCAGGACGACGGCGTAGTTCGCCTGCATATTGCGGCGGCCCGGCGCCCAGCAGACATAGGTTGCGGCTCCCACTGCGTCGGCGATGGCGTAGGAGAAGCGCAACGGAAGACGCCGGAGGATGAGTCCAAGGGCAGTCCAGGCCAGGTATCGCACGCCGCCGCCTTTCCGCGCGATGATCCTACCTTGCCGGTGCCGCTAGCCGATGATGCAGTCGGTTGCCATGCGCGAAATCTCGCGGTTGCGGTCCCGGATCGAATCCATGTCGCGGAATCCGTTGGTGCAGTACCCAATCGAGAAGCCCGTGTCGGGGTCACCCCACGCGATCTGTCCGCCGGCGCCGCCGTGGCCAAAGGCTCGCGGCGAGGCATCGGGACTGAACCCTCGTTGCTGGCGATACTTCTCATCGCCGGCGACAACTACCGCCAGGGCACGGTTCACCGGGTGACCAAACATCGGGTCGACGTGGATGTCTGTGGTGCGCGGCTTTGTCGCCATCTCGATCGTTTCAGCCTTCATAACGCGGTTGCCATTGCCGGCGACGCCGCCGTTCACGAGCGGCTGATAGAACATGGCCAGCGCCGCTGCCGTCGCGATGCCGCCGCCGCCGGGCACGCCGATCTTCCGGATGGCCGGTTTGTTGAAGTTAAGGACGGCGTCTGGAGTCACCTCCCCGAAGCCTCCTTCCGGTGCGACCGGTGGCACCACGTGGATCACCTCGGCAACTCGGTCGTTCAGTTCATCCGGCAGGCCCACGTACAGGTCAGTGATACCCGCCGGTGTGATGACCCGTTCGCGCACATACTCGCGGAAGTCCTTCCCGGTGCGCCGCTCGATGATCTCCGCCATCACCCAGTGCGCGGCCGTCGCGTGGTATTGGAATTGGCTTCCAGGTTCCCAGTTGAGCCGCCATTGGGCGAACCGCTGTGCGCGCCGCTCCTTGTCGTCCCAGTCTTCGGCCCGGAAGGGGGCCATGGGGAATCCACCGATGTGGAGCATCGTTTGTTCGACGGTGATGTTCTCTTTGTCGTGGGTGCCAAAGGAGGGAATGATGTCGGCGACCTTTTCATCGAGGCGCAGCAGGCCGTCTTCGAAGAGCGTCCATGTTGCCGCTCCGACGATTCCCTTCGTCGACGAATAGATGACGTAGAGGGTTTCGTCCGTCGCGGGGCGTAGCTGACCCCCCTGGACGGCATCGCCGAATGTTCGAAATCCCGCGAGCTGACCCTTGCGGGCGATCGCGATCTGCGCGCTCGGCAACAGTCCCTCATCCACATCCTGTTTCACACGGGCGAAGAGTTGCTCGAGCTTTGCGCTGTCGATTCCTGCGTCCTCGGGCGTCGCCGCGAAGTTTGAAGTTGCCGCCAGTGCCATCGTCTCCACTCCCACCGATTTAGCTCGCACCATACGCCTGGCCCCTTCGCGGTGCCCGAGATCGAGCCGCGTGCGAAGATGTTTGGACATGCCCGCATATGCGTTCAAGGTTCGCCTGCGTCGTCGCTCAATGGAGGCTGTCGTGTGACCGTGCCGCGGATCGCCGCTCTCACCAACCGTGGCCGCCAGCGGCCCGAAAACCAGGATGCGGTGATGGCCGCTCGTGCCGGCGCCTATACTCTGATCGCGGTCGCCGATGGCCTTGGTGGACTCGCGAACGGGGCCGTTGCGAGCCGCCACGCGATGAGCCGCGTCCGCACAGCCTTCCGCAGCGAGGAACCGTCCGACCCGTTGGAACGGATAGTCGCTGCCCTTGAGGCGGCCAACGGCGAGTTTGTCGAGGTCGCCAACGGCGAACCGGAGAAGGCAATGGGCACGACGGCGGTTGGGATCCTCTTCGGCCCCGCCGGGACAGCCACTTTCAACATCGGCGACTCGAGGGCTTATCTCCTCCGGGAAGGGATTCTCCGTCAGCTGACCGACGACCACAGCGTCGCCGCCGACCGTATGCGAGAGGGCCTGCTGAATCCGGAGGAGATCGCCACGGATCCGCGGCGAAACCAGCTCACCCGATGCGTTGGTGTCGATGCCGCGTTTGGCCTGGACACGACGGAACCCGGGCCGCCCCTACCGGGAGACCGTTACCTCGTCTGCAGCGATGGACTCTACGGATGCGTTCCCGATGACGAGATTGCGCGGATACTTGTCGGGGCCAACGACCCGCTGGAGGCGGCTGCCCGCCTGGTGGAAGCTGCCAACGGGGCCGGTGGCCCCGACAACATCTCTGCCGGGTTGGCCTTCCTCGACGAGGGCGAAGTCACCCCTCGATAGCCACTTCCGAGCGAACCCACGGCGGCTTGGCAGGGTAAGCCCCCTGAATGGGCATCTGCGCTGGATTCCTACTGAAGGAGACGTGCAGGGGGGCCGATGATACTGGTATGCATCTCGATGTAGATGACGGTGCCTCAGTGTTCCTCGTAACGAGTGGCCCGTCAGCGCCCCTGGCTCTCAATGGCCGGATTCTCAGCCACGATGGCGATACCGTGACTATCCGCGTCGAAGATCCGGCGTTGCGCGAGCATGTCGACCGCGACTGCGAGGAACTCGACCAGGTGCCCGATCGCCGCGAGACTGAACGCTACCCGACGTGGCTCGACGCCACCGTTTTCGCTCCCGGTCTGCCAGATGGTCAGCCAGCGGTCATCACCGATCTGTCGTCAGTTGGTGCCGCGGTCGAGATAGACAGTTGGGAAGAAGACCCCTTCTTTCGCCTCGAATTCGATGTGCACGGCCAGGTCGTACAGCTGGAGTGCGAAACCATCCAGCGCGAAAGCACCTGGCGGGGCACCCTGCTGCACGTTCGCTTTGTGCTGGTGACCGCCGAGCAGCGCGAGACGATCGAAGCGCTCGTTGCCGCCCTTCGCAGCGTGTTCGGCGAGGCCCAGGAACAACTCGCGACCGACCGCCTGGCACCGACGTTCCGCTAGCCCCCTGGTCGGACTCCCCGCTTCACTTCAGTTCCGTGGCATCCCGCTGCGGGCTCTTCGCCCCGCCTGCCTGATACACTCTGGGAGCGCTTTCGGTGCCCTGCGCGGGTACCAGTCGGTGCAGTCTCGGCCCACAGTGGACGGATCGCCCAGCGCAGATGCCCGCTCTCGAGGGTTTTCGCCTCGCCGCGGCAAGATATTCTGGTGAAATTGAAGGGAAGAACATGAGCCATCCTTCGTCCGACATTGAGACGCTGATTGCGAAGCTGGGCGGCGATGATCCGGTAGGTCGCAGCGAAGCCCGCAAGAAGCTCACATCCATCGGTGAACCGGCCGTGCCTGCCCTCATCGTGGCTCTCAAGGATGATGATGAGTTCGTCCGTTGGGAGGCTGCCAAAGCCCTCACCCAGCTACGAGCGCCGAATGCCATCCCGGCGCTCGTCGAAGCCCTTACCGACGACAAGCCAGGCGTCCGGTGGCTCGCGGCTGACGGGCTCGTATCGGCCGGCGATGCCGCCGTCGACCCCATCCTCAGAGAGTTGTTGGTGCACTCAGATTCCGCCTGGTTCCGTGAAGGAGCCCATCACGTCCTCAAGTCGCTCGTCACCCCGCGCACGACCGAAGTCGTCAAAGCCCTCGAAGGACGGTTCCAGTCCATGTCCGTGCCCGTTGCCGCGAACAAGGCTCTCGCGTCCGCCTAGCGGCTGATCGCGTCCCGATTTGCAGACTGCGAAGGAGCACATGCCGCGCCCGGTTCTGCCATCAGCGTGAAGAGCACTGAGGTGGTTCGGCGCATTAAGACGACGACAATGTGTTTCTGCACTTCGTCCATTTCACTCGGCGGTGGCGACGACGGCGAAAGCGGCGTCCGGGACCCACAGGTCCACGCCGCCTCGTCGAAAGGGCGGGCCACTCCTGACGCGGTTTGAATCAGGGGTTCCGATCCCGGCGCATTTCCGGGATAGTTCGTTTGGTCCGACGGCATAAATTCGATCAGCATCGCTTCCGGTCCAAATCCGTCTGGTAGGCTCCTCGGTGCAAGCCCGCCGCGCCTTAGACCGTTGGCCCCGGCGCTTCTATCAGGCGTCGCGAGTGGCCGGAAGGAATCGCATGACCCACCGGACACGAACCACCCGCTCGATATCGCGCGAGATCCCTCTCGTCTCATGCAAGAACTGGAAGATTAAGTGCCTGACGCTGCTTGGTCTTGTTGTGGCCGCATGTGGTGGTGCAGGGAACACTGACCCCACATCCATGCCTCAGGACGCGACCAAAGCATCCCAACCTGTCGAATCGCCTGAATCCACCGTCAGGGGGGCCGATGGCGAGACGACCCCGAATGACCCGACCGCGGAGGCCGCTGCCAGCACTAGCGATGAGCGCGCAGCCGGGGGTGGTGTGGTCATCGTCGATGGCGCTGCAATCGACGTTCAGCCCGTTGCCTGTGGTTGGCTCTCAACCCGATCAAGTCCGCGACGTTATCCTCTGGAATCCAGCGAGAATTCCACACACGACTTTCGTCTGAACGCGGTTGCGCCAGTCGGCGAGGGGGGCGCTTTCATCATCGACCTCGATGCCGATTACACCCCGGGACTGGAGGTAATCTTCCTCTCCGTTGCGCGCGCCGTTCCGAACGACCTCGGCGGAACCTACATCTGGTCGAACGAACGCGAGAGCGCACACCGTGTCGAGGTCACGGGCAATCGCATTCGCACGGTCGATGCGCTCCACGTGCTTGAGGATTCGACCGATGTGCGATCGGCGGAGCATGAGGTCACGATCGATGTCGTGTGCGAGACCTTTGGCGGTGCTCTCGACGACGCGACGCAGTTGGCCGCTGAGATACTCGGGATCGACCTGCCTGAACCCGGTGGCGATGCGACGGTTACCGTTGATGATCTGGACTACCCCCTGTCAGTCACAGCTTGCGACACCACAGCTGATGGGACCGAACTTACTGCGGAGTCCGACGATGGCGCGATTGCGCTGTCGCTCATCGATGGCCCGCTGTCGGATGTGGTATTCGTGGGGTTCCATGGCAAGCGGTGGATCCGCGACCGTGATGTGGAAATCCTGGTGGACGGAAACCACTTCGCCTCCGATGGTCCCGTCGAACTGTTCGACCAATTCACTGGAGAGAGCGTCGGAATGGTTCAATTCGAGGCAATCTGCGGCTAAGCCATCGGCCAGATGCCGGCCATTTGCTCGAGTGCGTCAACCATCGGCACATCGGTAGCCGGGTCCGAGCTGGCTGCCGAGACGTTGTCTGAGATGCAACCGGCGTGCCGTGATGAAAGGTCGATGGGGCGCTAGATGGGGTTCTCACCGGACGGATACCGATCCGTGTGCCGTCGAGTAGTTAGCCGTTGTGAATCTAGAATCCTGGCACCCCCGGCAGGATTTGAACCTGCGACCTTCGGATTAGAAGTCCGCTGCTCTGTCCACTGAGCTACGGGGGCACGTCACTTTCGGGCCGCTCTCACTGTACGGCCTCCTCCCCGGCGAATGGCAACCGGGCGTCTCACGCGTACCGGCCCTCACGTCACTGACATAACAAGATGCGATCGCGGATCGGCCATCAGCCCTCTTCGCGCCTCGCCCCATAGCCACTCACCTGAGTCGAACGTATCCTTGCCAGAACTACCAGTGGAGTTGCTGCGACTCTTCGTCGCGCACGTCAAGTATGGAATACGGCATTCTCCGCGTGACCACCCCCGATGGCCAGGTCCGCGAATATCCGATTGAAACACCGTCGATGACGCTCGGGCGCTCGCTCGACAACGGCATCACGGTCGATCACGTCTCCGTATCTCGTCGCCACGCCCAGCTGAAAATCGAAGACGGGCGCCTGCAGGTGCAGGACATCGGCTCCGCGACTGGCACCTTTGTTGGTAGCCAACGTGTGACAACAACCGAGTTCGTCGCAGTCGACGAAGGCCAGGTCATGCGCTTCGGCGATTGCGAAGCCCGGTTTCTGACCGAAGCGGCGCCAGGCGAAGGGACTGCAACATCCGTGGCGACGGGGCCGGAAGGCCAGCCCACGATCGCGGTCTCCCTCGCGTCGCCCTCGCAGCCGATCAGCCCCGGTTCGGCGTCCACGGCCACCGTGACTGTCCACAATCGTGGCAAGCGCGTCGACCAGGTTGCCCTCAGTATTCCTGAACTTCCCGCAAGCTGGGTGCAAATCCGCCGCACCTCGCTCTCGCTGGCTCCCGGTGCCCGCGACGAGGTGACGATCGTTCTGCAGCCACCCAAAAAGTCCGAGTCGACCGCCGGCGAGCATGAGTTTGCCGTCGTCGCGATGTCGTCCGAACAGGGCCGAGAAGTGCGAGTGTTGGGCCGCTTCACGCTCCTGCCCTTCGATGACTACCGCTTCGCGATGAAGGGCCCGCAGGGCAAGAACCAGTACGCACTCACACTGAATAACCTGGGGAATGCCCCTGCCGACTTCGCGCTCACCGTTGGAGACGAGGGCGACGAGCTCACCTATGAGTTGCCGGAGGAGCACGCCCAGCTGGGCCCCGGGGAAGAAAAGAACTACACCGTAAAGGTCACCCCGAAGAAGAAGAACCCTTTTGGCCGTGACAAGACCTACCGTTTCACAAGTACAGCGCGACCCGCTTCGGGCGCCGCGCCGACAACCGCGAACGGCAATTTCCAGTACCGCGCGCCGCTGAAAAACTGGCGGTACTACCTGGGTGCCTTTGTAGGAGTCAGCTTCCTGAGCGTCGCGGGCATCATGCAGATGACCGGTTCGTTGCCGAGCTTTGGTGGCGGCGGATCCAATCCAACGCCGACGGTTGCTGCGACGGTCGCTCAAACGACAACCGCTGCCGCTACCGCTACCCCCGACCATCTCTACGTGGGGGCGAGCGCGGTCATTGTGAACTCACCCGACGGCGACTGCCTGAGGGTCCGGAAGGGGCCGACCCTGTCCGACAGTGACCCCGATAGCGAGATTGTCGGGCGTCTCTGCGATGGTCAGGTGGTCTCGATAACCGATGGCCCGGTGGAATCCGACGACTTCACGTGGTGGCACGTGAATGGCGATGGCCTCGACGGTTGGGCAGCGGAGGGTGCTTCCTCCGGTACCGGCGACAAGTTCATGATGTTGCAGAACTAGGCAGTCGCTCGAGCAAAGACCAGCGTGCTCGCCGCGAAAGCGGGCTTCTGGGCGTCGATTACCCGCTGTACCAGGTCTTCTTCGATCGGCGAATCGGCGGGCACCGTCATTCGCACCGTGAACGTGAAGGCGAGCGAAGGGTCGCGGCTCAACTCAGCGAGCGTAGGCTCCACGATCTCCGGCCTGGAGCCGGTGACCGCTTCAATGAACTCGGCCAGCCCGGAACGGGTGCCGCGCCGCCGGTAGATACGGACAGCATTGTTCACGGTGGCCCGCCGTCGCTCCGTCGGCACCCTGTCATCGAAGACGATACCTACCCACTCGGCAAGCCACGTCAGCATTTCATCCGTGGTCGTGTCAGGGTCGAAGTAGGCAGGGAGGTTCGCGATCTGTCGGTCGAGCGGCGCCAGCATCTCTTCGAAAATGAGCAGAAACCGGCCGAGAAACTCGTTGCGATGGAAGACGCCGGGCAGGAATTCGACGTATTTGCTGCGCACCGGGACGGTCTCTTGGCCAAGCTGACCCGGGGGATAAATCGGGTTGTGGCCGTTCCGGAGAACGGGGGCGAAAGCGTCGTTGCTCATTCTCCGCTCGTTGCCGTCACCCGGTGGTCGATGGAAAGCAGGAGCACGTCGTCGGCAAGCGTGATTCGCTGGCCGGCTGCGCGGGCCTGGTTGGTCTGCAAGTCCACCTGGTAGATTGTCACGTCCTGGGCGTACTCCACGCCCGGTACTGCCTGGAGCACGGACTGCACCTCCGAAAGGTACAGGTGGCGACCAAAGGGCCATCCCCGGCCGTCTGTCCCGCCAAGCAATGGGTCGAGATATCGGGTAATGCGGCGTTCCGCTTCCAGTCGAACGTTTTCGCGGTTGAGGCCCGCCCGGACGATGATCGAGGCTTCAACGGTCACGCCTACATACGCCGGGCCGTCGACCGCAAGTTGGGTGCCGAGGAGTCGGCGTTCGTCCAGATAGGAACGCACCTCCTCCAGCAGGTCTGGTGGTGGCTGGAGAAAGTCGAGTGTCCTCGGAGTGTCGTCGGGCAGCGTCGGGACGATCAGAAGCTCGACGGTGCCCGGGGGTACGGAGCTTGTGGACGCACTGCCCCGCACTACGATGCTTCGCGCCCGCGCCACCCGGCGCGAGGATTCCTTCGCGAGGAACTCGTAGTCCCTTGCAGTGACAGCCCGCTCCTGTGAGGCAAGCGCTTCCGGGACCCGCAACTTCGCCGCATCCAGCGACTCGGCATCGAGACCGCCGGTTGCAGGCAGCCTGTTAACGACCGACGAGACGAAGGGGATGGACGACCGGATGACGGTGAGGGTCCCGGCGCCCACGTTTCCTTCGAGACCGCCTCCCTGGCGGTAGCGCCGCATGCGGAGGCTCGCGCCGCGCGGAGGCTGAGCCCCATACGCATGCTCGTCACCGTGCATGTCGCGGATGACAGGTCCAAAGAGGAGCTCGCCTGTCACCCCATCGAGACGGTAGTGGAGGTCCGTGGGGCCCGAGGCTGCGAAGGTTTCCACCTCGTGCCACCTTGTCCAGCCATCCTCGGACTCGATCTCGAGGCACTCGTCCTCACGGCGCGGGAGGATCGGCGTGTGCTGCAGCTCGAACGTCTCGCCCGGCGTCCCCGTTACGTTGCCGAGTAGCTCGTACTGAATAGGGGCCGAGTGGGTGGCTCCGACGCTCCCGCCGACACTCATCGCCTGGATACTGTTAATCCGCGGTGATTGCGAATACATCGGTTGCCGCGAGCCTGGCTGCACCACGCGAAGCCTCAACCAGTGGGCCGTGCGCTGGGCGAGCGCCCGCTCCCGAATATCAGCGGGAAGGTCGAGCTGGACCCGCCCCGACTCGTTGAGGCCCCCGGTCTCGTCGAGGATGACGCTTGCGGGTACCCATCCCCGCACATCGCCGCACCACGCTTCCCACGAAAGCGGGGGATTCTCCGGGTCCACGCCGATGCCTTCTACCAGGCAGGTCAGGTTTAGCTCCAGCAGGTGGGACGACAGGTCCTGGCCGAAGCCCATATAGATCGCGTCACCAGGAAGGGGTGGCTCCTGGAAGGCGTCGAAGTATTCATCGCGAATGCTCAGCCGATCCATGTAATCCACATAAGTCACATCGTCGGAGGAGAAGAGGAACTGCTCAAGCACGGGCGGATGGATGACCAGTTGGTCATCGGTCGTGAAGCCAATCGCCTCCTGCTCGTTCGTTCGGACTGTCGAAACCTGGGTACCAAGCGCGATCGTCACGGGGCCTGCCTGGGGAGCCGACAGCCGGAAGGTCAGCTTGGTTGTGGCTGCGACAGCCTCCTTTAGCTCGATTCCCAGCAGGTCCATGAAACGGACATACGTCTTGTCCGGAACCCGATTGAGCCGGAACAGCATGAGTTCGGTCATCCAGGCAAAGAGCTCGATCAGCGTGACGCCGGGGTCCGACAGGTTGTGGTCGGTCCATTCCGGCGAATACTTGGGTATCAGCTTCTTCGCTTCGTTGACGATCTCCTGGAACGAGCGATCGTCCAGCTTGATGTCGCGCAGGGGCATCGGCTACTCCTCGTCCCTGATCAGATAGAAGGGGTAAACCAACGTGCGTTCATCCTTCGTCGCCCGGATGATGTAGGTGATGGAGATCAGGAGACGCCCAAGCTCGGCCTCGGCATCGTCGACGGTGACCACGACCGACTCGACATCGATGCGCGGCTCCCACCAGCCAAGCGCGTCCTCGACATAGCGCCGGGCCAGTCCCATCGTCTCACCATTGACCGGATTGAAGACGAGCTCGTGGATACGACAGCCGAAATCGGGGCGCATGACGCGTTCACCGAGGCTCGTGCCGAGGATGAGGGTGATCGCCTCGTCGATGTCGGTGGCGCCGTCGGCCATAGCAATGCCGCCGCTGCCGTCCGGCTGCAACGGAAATGCCCAACCCCTGCCAATCAGTTCGTTCCGAACCAATCCCTTACCCAATTCCGTGATGCGGGAGGCGTAGCTTACACCTCGATTCGCCTTCGCGAGAGCCCTCGTCAGTTCAGGTTGATAACCGCACCCTTCACGGCCACCGGACCTGACGCCTGGACGTTCATCTGCGCAGTCGCCACGATGTCCACGTTCGCGCTGGCGTTCACCTTGAAGTTCCCGCTGGCAGTCACCTCGATGTTCACTGCATCAAGCTTGATTGAGTTGCTCGCCTTGAGCTGGATGTCGGTCCCCTGAACCGTTATCAGGCCGGAGGTCGAATCTATGGTGACGAAGTTATTTTGCGTGTGGTCCTTGATTTCAATGGCCTCGCTGCCTTGCTTGTCGATGAGTGACACGGTGTGTCCCTTCGTCGTGATCAGGACGCGCTTCTCCACCTTCCCACTCACCACGGTGCCATCCGGGATGGCGTCGCGGCCGTTGTAGAGAAATCCAATGACATAAGGAACGTTGATGTCGCCGTGCTCGAATGCGACGAGGACTTCGTCGTTGATTTCGGGGGCGAAGAAGACACCCCCCTTGGCGGAGCCGGCCATAGGCACCGCCACCCGGGCCCAGGTGCTCACGTAGTCGGAAGCCAGCCAGGGCATCGATATCTTCAGCCGCCCCAGGTTCTCGGGGTCGTTATTGTCGCTTACGATTCCCGGCACAACACCGGTCCAGCGGGATTGTTGGCCAGGGCTGGCTCCCGCAACGCCGCCGACGATGAGGTCGCTCATTGAGTCCGAGCGAAGCCCCCGTACTTCGAATTCGGTGTAATAGCCATCCTTGTCGCGGAGGTGACGCACCTGGGAGAGGACGTAACTGCCGCCGAACTTGGTCCCCACTCCTGAAATAGTGGCCTTGGCACCGGCCACCATCGATGGATTGCCGGCGCATCGGCCCTCCGCCTGGATGACGCCCGTCCAGAGGGCATTCTTGGCTCCCTGGGCAATTTGGGTTGCGTCGTTTTGGCTGAACGCCGGGAAGCGTGCCAGGTGCATCGGTGAGCGTGAGTATTTCTCGGCAATGGTCTTTGCAGTCCTGCCGGTCTCGGGACCGATGGCACTGGTGCTGGCGTTCCCGCCGCCGACCCCTTTGGAACTCATGTCCCAGTAATCAACATCCACTTCAGCGGGCTGCGCGGCTGCTGTCGCGCGTGGACGGAATTCCAGCAGGTCTTCGCCATACTTAAGCTCGACGGCGCCTTCGTTGTAGTCGGGCCTCCTGACGTGGAGCTGGTTGCCATTCACGAATGCGAGGTAACCAATCCGCTCTGCGCGCTCGCGAACGAAATCCCAATTGGTCTGCGCGGCCTGAGTTACATGGGCGTAGACCTCAGTGGTCGCGTCTATGTCGCTCCCGAGACCGTCCTCTGATGCGATGGCCCGAAAGATGTCTGAGTCCTTCTTGTTTTCCCACGACCTGGACTTTGTCCCGGCGTAGAGCCGGTGCGCTTTGGTCGTCCCTTCGACCCGCAATGTTGTCGTCCCATCGGCGGCCATGCAGGGCTCGATGGCGGTAATCTCCCCTTCGAAGACTGCCGCGTAGCTGCCCGAATCGGCGGACTGGAGTTCGATCTTGAGCGGCTTGCCGATGTCGAACGTAGCGCCGTCCACGAGGGCGAGACTCTGATCGGCAACCTCGAGAATCGCCTGGGCCGGCATATCGAGCCGCGACTCAATGGAGACCGAGAGTAGATCGGAGTAAACGTCTCGCTCGATATCCGCGCCCGAGACTTTGATCTTGATATCGGTCAGATTGGTTCGGGTCGCCGCGGGCACGGTCTACTCCTCCGGAAGCGGCGGAAGGCGGAGGACGCGCCCCGGCCGCAAGGTGAGCGGATTGTCGATGTGGTTCGCCTCTGCGATAAAACGCCAGTGCTTCGCCTGGCCATATTCTGCCGCCGCGATGCCATCCAGCGTTTCGCGCTGCCGCACGGTGTGCGCGCGGTAGCCCAGAACGCCACCGCTCGTCGGGTTTTGGAAGGGAAACTCTCCTTCGTCCTGGACCTGCTTCAGGGTCAGGTTCACATCGCTGCGAATCGGCGTCCCGTCCGGCAGGAACAGGGTCAGCTTCTCCGTGATGGTGGTCAGCACCGCTTTGAACGACCAGTTACCTCCCCAGCGGAACTCGCATTGCGGCGGGCGCGCACGTCCTGTGGTGGAGTCGGCGTTGTCCTGGTTCACCATGGCGAGTTTCCAGAGCTTGCTGGTGTACTTGCCCTGCACGTCTTCGCCGCTCAGGCTCGTGTCGAAGACAAGAGCCATGGTCAGCTCGATCGGGTTGCCGCCGCTGAACTCAAGCTCGCCCACGTTGTCGCCGACTGTTGTGGACGCTGCCCAGTTGTTGGTCTTCGAAATCGAGTACTCAGTCGGGTTGAACTCGAACGAAATCGCATCGTTTGTGTCCAGGTTGCGAATGCTGGCCTTCACCAGCTGACCGCTGTCCATCTATTGCTCCTTAAAGCCTGCCGCGCGCGCGTTCACGCTCGCTGCGCAACCGTCGTCGGAATTCCTGCCAGACCGCATCCGCGATCTTCGGCAGATACTCTTCGATGTCGAATTTCTCCTTGTCGTCGGACGGCGTGTTACTCGCACTAACCACCGTACCGGACGCTTCCTCAGCACGATTGATTTCAGCGCCGGCGGCACCATCGGGACGCCCCACTGCCAGGTCGAGGCCTGGCGACCGTTGCACCGTGGCAGCTGGCGCGTTGCCAGCGGACGCCGGGCGTTGCGAGGCGTTGGAGAGCGGCATGCTCGTCTCACGCGCGCGCGAGGGGAACTCGACGCGGTCGGCCACGTCTGTCTCTCGTCCTGCGGATGTCCTTCGGAGCGTCGTCGAGACAGCGCTCGTGGGGGCCGGCAAGGGTCGCGCAAGCGTCCTCACCGGGGCGGGGATGGAGGCAGGCGCTAGTGGCACGAGACTCGTGGATGGGGCAAACGCACCGTGCTCGTCCCTCTCAGGCGCGGACTCAGGTGCCGGCAAACGGTCGATAACCGTTAGCCGCGAGGCGGGAGCCGGCCCCGCGGTTCCCGGCGTGGCTGACCGGAAGAGCGTGGGCGCGGTGCCACTCCGGGTGGCCTGGCGCGGCCGCACTGTGGCAGGGCCCTCGCCCGTACTGTTGCCACGCGACGTCGGCCAACCAGGGCCCTCGAGAGTTCGCAAGAGCGTTGTGGTACCTGGTGCGGAGAACGGTTGGTTGCCCGGTGCGGTCTCGCGGAGGGCGAGGGACGTTGGCGCGGAGGCCGCCGAACCCCGAGAAAGCGCCACAACGACGGGCGTGTCGGCCACGTCGCCCGGTTCGGTATCGGCCTCACCGGCGGTCACCCTCTGCAGCGTGGTATCGCTCCACTCGCCCGATGCCTTCGCTCCGAGCGCCCCGAACGTGCTGCCTGCTGGGGCCCCGCCAGCCGCCGCTGGATTCGTCGCCCCGGCCCGGTCTGCGGTTCTGAGGAGGGAGGGCGATGCGGGCAGCGCCCCCGCCTGTTCCGGCTGAAGCGGACGTACGACCGTCAGTGCTGGCACGTCCACTGCTGTGGCCGGTGCCCGTGATGGGCTTACCGTCGCGGTGGAACGCGCCGTTGTACCGCTTTCGGCAGAGCCGGGAGCGCTTGTGCGATTGATCAAGGGCGATCCGGCAGCAAATGAAGGGGCAGACGGGCTCGGGGATGAGATCTGCCCTTCCGATTGGCGTTGGAGGGCTCCTGGGGCCGGTGCCGATGCCGCCGGTGTTCCCGTTGCTGGTGACTGCCCCTCCGTCGTCCGGCGAGCGGTGTCATGTGACGCTGGTTCCGCTCCGCTTTCCACGGTCATCTCCGCGACTCGTGCCACCAGCGTGAGCTCGATCGGTGCGCTCCCATCATCGCTCTGCGTCATCGGCGAGACCGTCGGACCCTCGAGAGTCGATGGGATGGATACGCCCGGCGTTTCAGGCGCTCCTGCACGATTCGTCGTGGACTCACCGTCAGTTCCGGGCTCCCCTGCTGGAGTCGTCGCGGGCGGTGTTGCGGAGGCGGTTTCCGCGGACCGGGCGATGACGGGGGCTGCCGGCTGGTCTCCGGCGGCGCTCCCTCGACTTGTCGTTGGAAGGGACGAGGGCGTCGTCGGCACTGATCGTGATTCCGCGGACGCACCCGACATGCCTCGGGCAGAACCCCCAGGTTCGGTGGGGGCGTCCGGGGACGACGCCTGCGTTGACGGCATTAGCGGCGACGCTGCTGTTCGCTGCACTGCCTCGATGGCCGCGTTCGCCGAGGCCTCGGGTGCGTGCTCCGTCACCTGTCGTTCTACAAGCGGTAGCGAGGCGTCCGGCTCGGCGCGTTCCGGTTGTGAGGGTTGAACAACGGGCGGGCTCCCTCCGGGCGAGCTGTTGTTCCCCGGCCCCGTGGCGGTTCCTGCAGTCCCCGGAGACGCTGGTGCTCGCTGGATGGCCGGGTTAGCAGACGACGCCGTCTCCGAGTTTGTTTCGCTGGCGGCGGGCTGGCCGGCTGATGGAGAAACGTTCGACGCCTGGCTGGTGGGCGGCGCACTGGCAGGAGACGGAGTTGCCGCAGACGGGGCACGGCCGGTGCCGGGGTGGGTGGGCGACCTCTCTGATGCCAGATCTGACGTTCGAGTCTCGGCATCCGGTGAGGATTGGGGCGTCGGAGGCGTTTCACGGAGGACGAGCGACGGCGGCGCCAGGTCGCTGGGCGCGTCGCCACGTGTTTGCGGTTCGACCGTCATGCGTGTGCTTGCGTCCGCGTTGGACGCATCCTCACCACGCTCGCTGACGACTGGAGGTGGCGTGCCCGTCGCGGGCGAAGGAGTTGGCGCCGGACCCGGGTCCGGGATGCGGGCGACCGCCTCGCCGCCGTCCTCGTCCGGGTCAGCCCCGGTATCTGACCCGGACGGTCTTTCTGCCGCGGCAATGGCTCGCTGGATGGCGTCATCCGGCGATATTGGAGCAGGTGCAACCGGGGGCGATACGTCCGTGTTGCGGTCGAGTGATCCGTCGCCCGGTGTGGCCGCTGGTGGAGATGTGGGAGCCTCCCGCCGGGTAGCCGTCGCACGCAGCGGAGCGGGCATCCGGGCAACTGGGGCCTCGGGCACAGGTTCGGCCCCTGACGCTGCGGGCTGAGGCGGTGGTGCCGGGAGAGGCAGGTCGCTCAGGTTCTTCCCCTCGGTAATCCGCCGCCTCCGCGCTGGCGTTGATCGAGGGACATCGCCGGGGGTGGCTGGAGCCAGTCGTCGTATTTCACTCGCCGCCGGGTTGGTCTCGGGTGTCGGGGGCGCCGGGCGGCGGCTGATCGTCGATGTCCCCTGCGCTTCGTGCATCGCCATGAGCTCGCTCAGGCGACGCATGTCCGCGTTTGCGGAAGTCGATGTGGTACGCCGTCCGGACCCCTCCGCGGCTGCGATGGCCTCATGTATTGGGTAAGGACCGCTCGACGGTGCCTCGGCCGGCGTACGCTGCAATGGTGGTGCGACCGTCGCCGTGTCGTAGCTCATCAAAGTGGGAAGCGACCGGGCGAAGGTCTGGCGGGCTCCCGACGAAGCAGCCGCCCCATGCCGCTCGATCAGGCGGAAGGCGAATGATTCGAACCCACGCCCGTGGCCGAACCTCGCTGCGTCGCGCTTGAGCGCGGGCCCCTCCCGGCCCGTCGCGATGCCCGGCCGCGCGACGGTACGGAGCACTGAACTGCCGCCACCTGCTGAATCCATGGCAGGCAGGCCGCGGGGTTCGTCGTCGACTGCCCTGTTCACGGTCGCCGTGCTCGTCGTCGCGGCTGTGGAGGGTGTCTCCGAAGGAGCCGGTTGCTCCGCGGTTGACTGGTTGCGCCCAAACGGCCACCACCACGCCATGGATCCCTAGCCCTTCTTCACCATCGTCAGATTCGAGTATGCGATCTCCATCGACTCCACCGCGATGGCACTCGTGGAGGCGTTGAAGGCCGGACCTTTCCAGTCCACGGGGAAGGCGTTCGTCAGGTTCCAGCGGCGCACCTCTTCGCGCCTCTGATCCAGCTGAAGAATCGAGATGTTCTTCAACTCCGATTGCTTGTCGGCCTTGGAAACCACGCTGGCGTACCAGTCGTAGAGAGCTGTGGTGTAAGCGGAACCCCACTTGAGCGTGATGTTCGAATGCGTCACGCGCCCAGGCAGACGATGAATGTACCCGTTGAGGCCGCCCTCCTTGACTTCGAAGACATCCATTTTGGCGCCCAGCCCCGAAACCTCGTCGAAGATGGCGTTGACGACGCCGGCGATCTCGATCCCGAACTGGTGCTGTGTGTAGGTATCCCGGTGTGCCGCAGAGGTCATGGTCTATGCACTTCCACTCGCTTCGTTCATCCGGCGGTTAATGGCGGCCACTTCGCCTACCCATCGTTGCCGGTCGCCGTGTTCCATCTCCAGTATCGTCGCTTCGTCCCAATGAAAGTGGTAGGCGAGGTAGGCTACCTCCTCGTAGAGACGTTCGAGGGGGTAGCCAATCACCCCCCCAGGCTCGAGAGGTCGACCTCCATCTCCTTCGAACATTCTGGACACTGCACTACCACGCGGGAGCTGCCTTGCTCGTTGATCTGTCCATAGAAGCGCTGCAGAAAGGCGAGGTCGGCGGTGAACATCGACTCAAGGACATTCGGTGTCACCTGGCTGAGCGAGCCTAACCTCGTGATGACCCTTGAAAGAAGGATCAGGATCAAGTAGGCCTCGTTCTGCTGCACGCGAGGATCACGTAACGGCGCAATCTCGTCCATGGCCGTCGCCAGGCGCATCACGCCGCTCTTGTGGACTTGCCCCTCCTCGTCCACGTAACCGCGTGGGAGCGTGAAGGGGAATTCGGTCTGCAGTTCTGCCATTCCATGTCCCCGAGACAAAGACGAGACGGAGAAGGCATCCTCCGTCTCGTCTTACTTTATAGAGTTCGACCCGGAGGCCGAGTTCGACAACCTAGGACTTGCGCTCGATCCCTTCGTGGACCAGCGTCAGCTCCTCGACGCCGACTTCGGTCGAGTCCGATTTGACAGACGGCCCCGTCACTTTTGAAGGCCAGGCACTCTGGAAATTCCAGCGGGCAACCTCCTTCAGCGTCTGGTCATACATAACCACCGAGCCGTCCTTGCGGGCGCCGACCACGTTGCCGTCCTCGACCATCTTTCGCCATGTCCAAATGTCCATGTTCGAAGTGATCCCGCGCTTGAGAACGATATTCTCCCACTTGAGGCGGCCAGGGATCTTCATGACCACCTCTTTGCCTTCCTTGACGACCTTGTGCTCCGACACCTCGGTTTCGCTGCCGAGGCCCGAAACCTCCGTGAAGTAGCCGCTGACCGCGCCCTGGACCTCAACCGCGAAGTGGAATCCCGCAAGCGGGTCTTCGCGGCTGGTATCGACTACGGTATGACCTGTTGGCATAGTTGCTTAGCTCCTCGTTCCTGGTATCCGGCTATTCCGCGCCAGGTGTGAACTGGGCGACGCGGAAGATGACGAATTCAGCCGGCTTCACCGGCGCCATTCCGATATCGACGATGAGTTGGCCCGCGTCACGAGTGCTTGCCGGGTTGTTCTCCTCGTCGCACTTCACGAAGAACGCTTCCTCGGGAGTTCGCCCAAAAAGGGCGCCCGATAGCCAGACATTCGTCAGGAAGTTGCCGACGTCGCGCTTTGCCTTCTGCCAGAGCGTGTAATCGTTCGGCTCGAAGACCATCCATTGTGTGCCACCTTCGATCGACTTCTCGACGAAGTTGAAGAGCCGGCGGACGTTCAGGTAGCGCCATTCCGGGTCGCTTGAAAGCGTGCGCGCGCCCCAGACGCGAATGCCGCGACCGGGGAACGCCCGAATGCAGTTCACGCCGACCGGGTTCAGCAAGCCCTGCTCGCCATGGGTCACCTGGATCTCAAGCCCGAGCGCGCCGCGCACGACCTCGTTCGCCGGCGCCTTGTGGACCCCACGTTCACCGTCGCTGCGTGCCCAGATTCCGGCCATGTGAGCCGACGGCGGCATCATCATGGTCGTGCTGGCGGCGCCAGGGGTCGGGTTCGCAACCTGCAGCCACGGGTAGTACATGGCTGCATAGTTCGAATCGTATCCGGCCGTGTTCATGCGCCAGTCGAGTGCCTGCTGAGCGTTGAGGCCCGGCGGGGTATCGATAATGGCGACGCGGTCGCCCATGCGCTCGCAATGAGCGATCATCGCCAGCTGGATGGCTTTGACGCCGTCCATGTCCAACGCGCCGGCCTGGTGGGCCGCCATGATGTCGGGTGCGCAGACCATCGTTATTTCGTCGATCGCTTCGAGGCCGCCCATGCCGGTGCGGTCCGAGGTATTGCCCTCGTAGATCGCGGGGCTGGTGTCGGCCGCCGACAGGGCCATGGTCGACGGCGCTGCCAGCGGGTATTGCCCGGCTGCCGGTGCCCGCTCGGCGATAGCGATGTTCGTCTTCACTTCTTCGAGGGTGACCAGCTTCGAAGCCTTGTTCACGACGTCGAAGACGTTCTTCGCGCCGCGCGCAAACGTCAGCCCTTCGTGCTTCTCTTCCTGGCCGCCGCCCCGCACGGTGAGGTCGAAACTGTCCTCGCCGGGTGTGACTTCAAGCGTGATGTCCGTGACGTCGGCGCTCTTTGCAATTGCCTTCAGGGTCGACTGGCCCGGCGAACCTGCCGCGGACAGTGACACTTCGGGCAGCGCCGGCTTTGTCTCGCCAGCGTCCTCGCTGCCAATTCGCACGACGAAGCAGACGCCGCCGCCGTTGTTGAAATACGCATAGACGGCGTGGGCCAGGTAGGCCCCGGGGATGAAACCGCCAAATGCATCCGTGAACTGGGTCCAGTTCGTTACCAGTGTCGCCTTGCCCACCGGCCCTTTTTCGGCGATGCCAAGAAACGCGGCTACCGCCGTACCGACTCCCTGAATCGGCTTAGCTCCGCCCGATACTTCCTCGACATAGACGCCCGGCGTCAAATACGCAGTTGCCAAGTGCTCTCTCCTCGTCCATTCAGCCTCAATCTAAAGCCGTCGCGATACTACCAGCTTTGTTCCCAAGGTGGGGGTCAATTTCGTGAAGACGGCGCGAAGTTTCCCGCTACCGGTCGATTACATCTGGATGTCGTAGCTCTCAGACGGCACTTGCATGACCTGCTCGCGGGGAGCGCCCTCCGGAGGAGTCACTCGCCAGGTCCGCTCACCCGCTGGCACACCGGCAAAGACGAATTTGCCGTCGGCACCTGTCGTGTCCCGCAGCGTTGTGCCGAGCACTTCGATAGTGACGCCGCTGATACCTGCCGTCCGGTCATCGCCGGCATGAACCGTGCCCCCCACGGTGAACGTGTTCTCCATCCAGTCGGCGTCCGGGCGGCTGAAGCGGAATTCGGCGGTCCGCACAATAGGGCCTGTTGTCGGCGCGAAAGCTTCCAGCGGCGCCGTGATTACCCACATGAGGTTCGAGTGCAGCTCGTTGTCCATCACGCCCCAGAAGTCGGCCGGTTTGGTCAGGTGATCAGGCGGCATGATCCGGGTGAGAACGTTCGTCGTCGTGTTGGCGAGTTGCCCGGCGAGGTAGTCTTCCGGGATGCGGTTGTGACGAAACATCGTCGCGAGAATGCGTGAGAGGATACGGTGCTCGTCCTCGGCCTCCCTCGCCCAGGCGGTCACCGTGTAGCTCAGGTCGATGCGCCGGGAAGGGACCGCCCGGCGGGCGGATCCGTCGGCCTGGCGCGTGATCTCGGGCACATCGTTGCGGAGCATGGGGTGCTCCCGCATGTCCATTAGGAACAGGTTCAGCGTTGGCTTGGAAAGGCGACCGGACCACTCCCGCGTCGGCCGGTCAAAGGAGATGTCGATCTCGTTCCGCTCGATGGGCATGTCTGCGACCAGCAGGGATCGCAGAGATTCATCGACATCGTTGAACATGCTTGGCGGTCCCCGGGTCCTGTCTGGGTGTGGCTAACGGTGCTCGTCGACTTCGCGGGCGGCGACGCCTGACGTGACCTCTGTGGCCACGGCGTCCGCCTCCTGCTCATGCGCACTATCCGCCGCCCCGACGTTCATGCCGCCACCGCCTCCGCCCATCGACCGTTGCTGAACGACGTGGGTCAGTTCGTGCGCCATCAGTGACTCGTCGCCCGGATTGCTGTCGCTGCGGAGAAAGATGTCGCTACCTGTGGTGAAAGCCTTCGCCGTGACCTGCCGGTTGAGTGCATCCGAAGTTGAGTCGCTGTGGACGCGCACGTCGTCGAATGACGTGCCGAATGCCCCTTCCATCTTGTCCTTGACGGCGCCCCCGAGTTCCGTGCCACTACCCCGTTGCGAAGAGATAGCATCGGAGATGTCGCTTCCCACCGGGCCACCTTCCAGACCCACCGCTGGAGCGTCGGCGCGCTTCATGGCCATCTCTTCCTCGTCGCCTTCGCGCTGGAGGTTGGGATCGCGCTTCATCGGCCATCTCTTCCTCATCGCCCTCACGCTGGAGGTTGGGATCGCGCTTCATCTGCATCTCCTCTTCCTCCTCCTGGCGTTGAAGGTTGGGGTCCCGCTTCATCGCCATCTCTTCCTCTTCCCCTTCACGTTGCGCGAGCATCCGCGCCACCGCTGCGTTCCCCACCGCCTTCTGCATCTCCACCAGCGGATGTTCCTTCGCCGACGCAACCGAGGGATCCTCGGATCGCTGCCGCGCCGTGTCATCGTGCTTCATCAATTGGGCGAGTCGACTGTCAGCCATCACAATCCTCCAGCACGGCCATCATAGCCCCGGTACAACTTGCGTCGCTATGCCTCGGTCGACGATTCGTCGCGAAGCAACGCGATGTAATCGCCAAAGTCACCCTCTGTGATCATCCTGCCGAGCTTCTGGTATTCGCGCCTGGTCGCTCTCACCATGTGGGCCATCGACACGGGAGTTCGTTCGTCCGCCGCGAGGAAGGCTGCCGCAAGCACGATGTTCCGGATGTTCCCGCCCGCAATCTTGAGCTGGCGGGCCAAAAAGGCGAGGTCCACGTCGTCGCTGAGGGGAAGCTGGGGCGGAATCGTCGACTTCCAGATCCGCAGCCGGTCTACCTCTTCAGGCATCGGAAAGTCCACGACAAAGTGGAGCCGCCGCAGGAAGGCTTCGTCGAGGTTCATCTTCAGGTTGGTGGCAAGGATGACCACCCCCGAATACTCCTCCATCTTCTGGAGCAAGTAGGCCGTCTCAATGTTCGCGTAGCGGTCGTGGGCGTCCTTCACCTCTGAGCGCTTCCCGAAGAGCGCGTCCGCCTCGTCGAAAAAGAGGATGGCGTTTGACGTCTCGGCTTCCTGGAAGATCGTGCCGAGGTTCTTCTCCGTCTCGCCGATGTACTTACTCACTACCCCGGAGAGGTCGATCTTGTAGAGGTCGAGCCCGAGTTGGTGGGCAAGCACGTCCGCGGCCATGGTCTTTCCAGTGCCCGAGTTGCCCGCGAAAAGCGCCATCAAACCCTTGCCCATCGCCAATCGCGCGCCCATTCCCCAGGTGTCGTAGACGTGGTGCCGATGCTCGACGAACAGGCTCATTTCGCGTAGCTGGGCTCTCGGGTCGGCGGGCAGCACGAGGTCGTCCCACTGGTAGTGAGGCGTGATCTTCTTCGCAAGTTCGTTCAGGATCGGCGTCGACTGCATCCGGGCGCCAGCGTAGAGGTCGTCCACAGTGATCACGGGGTGGCGCGGATCACGGGTCCGGGCGATGCCGACAGCGGCATCCACCGCCCCGCCAATCTGGCCACTCCCGAGTTTGAACTTGCCCGCCAGCCGGGCCATTGCTTCCGCGTCGATACTGGTCTGGTGGGGCTGAAGGAACTGCTCCCACCGCTTGAGCAACCATTGTATGTCGAGGGCCTGGAGCTCGACCGAGACGCCCGGCCATGCGATTGGCGTGTTTGACAAAAGGAAGATGAGTTCCGCGATCGGTGCGGTGCGAATCGCGGCGAGGAGCGCATGACGGTCGTCGGGATGCAGTGCATCGAGGCCCGAGAGCGCGAGCGCCGTTCCCTGCAGATATGCCTCCCTGGCGGCAAGGCGATAGGCAGCGGCAGCTCCGCGTTCGACAACCAGCGGCGCGATCTGAACGTCGAGGACGCCGAGGCTGCTGCCCCGTGCCACTGCCTGGGCGACCAGCTCCAGCTCCTTCGCATCCGGGCCGTTGAGGGCGACGACGGGTGGCACGAGCTGCGTGGCTGGCAGGTCACGCAACCGCTCCACGGTCTCAAGGCCCTCCCCTTCGAGCGCGGCATCCATTGCGTCCTCGAGAGGCAACCGTCGGGCATGGGCCAGCAACTCGGCCGCGACCTGGTCGTCGTCCTGCAGGTAGGCAGCGACGCGAGGCGTGAGCCATGCGTACTCGGCTGCGAGCGGTGTGTGGGGTTGACCCGGCTCAGGCCCAAGGGCGGCGAGGCCAAGGCGGACGAGTGGCGCATCGGGGCCGAAGTGGCGCGGGCCGGCGCCTTCGCCCTCCTCGCAACCGAAAAGGCGTTCGATCATCTCCACCCGTGGCCGGCGCTTCGTAACATCGTCCTGCACGTAGCCCACGAGCCGCTCGAGGCCCAGGTCGACTTCGGTGGCGAAACAGAACAGCACTGCCCCAAAGTCGAAATCCGTCAGGCCGGACATCGCCGCGAGACGCGCACCACGCGGGAATGACTTCCCTACCTCGACCAGTTCCGCCGCAAAGTTACCCGCTCGCTCTCGAAGCCCGTTGGCGTCCGTGGTGAGGCGGTCCGCCTCCGTATCCGATGTGTAGAGGCCGCGATAGTCGTCCTCTCCGACCGGTATCCCCGCACTCCGCATCCGTTCGACTTCGAGCGCCAGCATGCGGCGAACCGTGCTGGTCACCGCCTCGCTCAATCCCGGTCCCGAAGTCACGGCTGCGGCACCACGTGCACGATCGGCGCGTCGACACACGTGCCGAAGTTGCAGATGGTGGCGGCGACATTCACGTTCAGCGTGGCTCCCGGCACGACGAATTGCCAGTTCTTTGTGGTGGTCTCAGCGTTCGGAGGTGTCGCTCCAACGGACGACCAGAGGATGGACGTGAACTGGCCGTTGAAGAAAGCGTCGCAACCGACGTGCCACTGGTTCTCGCCGTTGTTGAAGAGGGCCGTGCAGACGACGTGGACATCCATTGCCGGGAGGCCCGGTGTTGCCGTCGGCGTCGGAGCATCGCCGGGGATCGGCGTCGACGTGGCGGTCGGGCTGGCCGGCGGGAACTCGATGGCCACCGCCGAGGTCGAGGTGGCGCACGCTGTGGTGTTGCACGCCTTCAATTCGACGTTGAGGTTCGTGTCGAAGTCGAACACCGCCTCCATAACGAGCCCATCGGCCGCCGCGACAACGCCATTAATACGGAATGTGGCGATGGTGTAGTTGCCATCGATCGTCCCCGTGCATTTCACTGTCGCCCGCTTAGGCATGTCCTCATAGGTTGTTTCGCAGGCGACTGCCACGTTCGAGGGTGCGATTGGCGGCGTCGGTGTTGCGGTGGGGACAGTGGTTGCCGTCTCGGTCGGGGTTGGCGTCTCCTCCGGCGCTACCGTTGGCGTCTCGGTGACATCACCTGCCCCGGTTCCACCACCACCATCGGGTGTTGGCGTGGTGCTCGGAGGAATTACCGTCACCGTGCCATTCGGAGTCGCCGGGTCGTACTGCACCGGTTCTGGGATGGTCTGTCCTGTGAAAGAGTTAACCGTGAGCTTGAGGATGCCGTTGGCGTCATACTCATGCACGGCATAGGCCATCTCCTCGCCATCGGGGCCTGTCACGGCGATCTGGTATGCCGCCGCCGTGCCCGGGAGGATGATCTGGTTGGTGCCCGCATCGATTGGGGGCGGCGCCATGACGCAGGTCGGGTCGCGCCAGGCTCGCCTGGTGATGTAGTCGCTCCCGGCGATTCCCTTCTCTGCGCTCGTCGCCGCTTCATCGGCCGTCTTCGTCAGGTCCAGCGTCCCGACCGTCGAGCCATCGTTGAGGTCCTTGACTTCGACACGCGCTTGTCGAGGTACGGTGATAACGACGGCGCTCAGGTCGCCGTCGGCAGCCGGCTCAAAGAAGACGGCGCTGAGGACTGGCACGCCCCTGTCCGTATAGTTCGCCAGTGTCGTCCGGTCGCGGTAGTACGGGTCGTTGATGAGGATGTCCTCCCCATCGAGCCGGTAGGCGACGATCCAATGCCCCGGAACCTCCAGGATGACGGGATATCCCTTCTTGAGCTGCTGTTCGACTTCCTGCTGGTTGTAGTCCCCGGTGCGCACGTAGCGAAGCGGCTTGATGTTTGGGTTCTTACGGGACAGTTCGCCAGACAACTGGTTTACCGCCGTCCAGACAACGTCGCCAAACACATAGCCGTCGCTCACCCAGCCACTGGGCGTGTTTTTCGCTTCGTTGCTGAACCATGCATTGAGCGATGCAGGATCAAGCTCCGTGCCGTCGCTGAGATCGACGACGTTATACATCGCCAGCATCGTGGCGACAGATGTGAGGACGCAGCCGCACTGCTCGATCGTGTCGCCACAGGCGTAAGGGCCGCTGGTCGAGTCCGTCGCCATTGCATAGGGCACCGATGCCCAGAGTGGGTTGCTCTGGGCAAACAACGGCGCTTCGCTGGGATTGCTGGCATCTGCCACGGAGTCCGGAGATGACCCGTTATCGGCGCCTTCCGCCTTGCCGCCATTCGGATCGCACATGTGGACGCCCTCGTAGTAGGCCTCCAGCTCGGCCCTTGTGGGCAGGCCATCGTCAGGCCACACCTTGATCGCAATGTAGGAAGCCCCACCGGCTACGGCACCAATCATCGCGAAAAGGGAAAAGGTCTGGGCTGCCAGTGCGGTCCGGTCGCCCTGCGCCCACCAGACCAGGCGGAGGAAATGGAGCACCAGCGCCGCTCCCACGCCCCACGAGAGCGCGAGCAACGCCTCGTGCAGGAACGATCGACCGTCCAGGGTTTCGAAGGGCCATCCCGGCGCAACGAAGTAGTCAAGCGTGCTGGCGGCCGCGAGCACGAGCAGCAACACCACGAGGACCGCGAAGGTGTACCGCGGCCAGTCATCGTCCGGTGTCCACAAGGGCCGAATCGGCGAGAGCAGCGCCCCGCACACCGCGCCGATCGCAATCCAAATGAGCAAACGATCGAGGACGAAGACTGACTTGTTCTCCACAAATGGCCAGACCGGGCGCAGGACGTACGCCTCCGCGGCAAGCACGGCGGCGGCCACCACCAGGAGCAGGAAGGCGGGGAAGACAAACCGCTGCATCGGTGGGCGGCGCAGCAGCTGGCCGGTGGCTCGCGCCTCCACCTCGCCGTCTCCGACCGGTACGGCCCGAATCTCGAAGGGCAGCATTGTCGTTGCCCCGAGCAGCTTCGCAGTCTTCGACCGGACTTGCGTCGCGATCCGCCGCTCTTCCCCGGGCTCCAGGTGCACGGTGCTCTCGCTGAAGGCGTAGTGGAACGCCTCCTCGTCATCGCGGCCCGCAATGTCGTAGGTGAGAGGGGTGTTGCCGAGATTGCGCGCAATGAGATCGAACTTCTTCGGGCTGCGCATCGGGTGCATCAGCATCTGCGTGTTTTCGAACGCCTTGATGCTGATCCGGGCCGAAGTCAAGACCTCCCGTCCGGTCTCGCGCGACGTCACCACCACCGCTATGTCATAGTCGCCCGCCTTGGCTTCCGAGGTGCGCGGCGGCTGGATGACGATGCTGATCGTCTCCTGGTCGTTGGGGACCAGCACGGGCGACGGCTTCCCTACTCGCACCCATTCCGACGGTATCCCACGAACTTCGATGTCGAGCTGATCGACGATGCGGCCGCGGTTCTGGACGACGAGTGTTGCAAGGCCGGGCGTGGCGCCGGGCTCGATTGCGTCGACCGGCGGCGCAAGTGTCGCCCTGATCGTCGAGGGCATCGCCACCATGGGCGCGTCGCCATCGGTGTCCATTGGTTCGTCGTCCGGCTCGTCCGTCGATTCAACAAACCAGGCCGCCACTTCGCCAAAACGAATCTCATCGCCTGGCTCCACGAGGCTCGGGGTGTGCGGGGGAATGATTCGGCCGCCGACGAACGTCCCGGCCGCGGACCCAAGGTCCTCCACCAGCAGGCGCCCGTCCTCGATCGTCAGGCGGGCATGGCGCCGCGAAATCGACAGGTCGTCGATAACGATCGCGCTGCCTTCGGCCCGCCCGATCATTGTGGACGCCAGGTCGATCGGGAATTCCAACGACCGCCCATCGGGCCCCGCCACAATGAGCGAACCAAACCTCGCCGCTACATCAGCCAATGACCCCTCCGCCTCGTCAGCAGAGGATACGCGGGCCCGCCAGATGGCGTAAGCGCGAAGAGCGTGGCCGGCGAGATGTTTACGTGATCGTAAATGTAGTCGAGGCCGTGCCGCCGCCCGGCGTCGGCGTTCGTCACGATGACCAGCGCGCTACCCGCCGCAGTAAGTTGGCCCGACGGTATCGTCGCAGAAATCTGCGTCGCATTATCGACGGTGAATGTGATCGAGACAGGAGCCGCGCCTCCAGCGCCATCCGCATCGAACGTCACGGTCGTGACGCCAGAGATGAAGTTGGTCCCGGCGATGGTGATGGCTGTGTTACCGGCTCCCAGGCGAGCGGTGTTAGGCGAAACGTTCGTGATCGTGGGTGTCGGATTGTTCACGGTGACCGTGACTGCGGTGGCGTCACAACTGCCTGCCACGTTCGTCGATGAAGACACAAACTGAGCGCTGATGGTCTTTGTGCCCGCCGTGCTGAACGTGGTCGTAGCGGGCGCGGACCCGCCGCTCACCGCCACATCGCCCCCGATCTGCGTACCACCGGTGCAGCTTGAGTTTGCTCCGAGCCAGTACCTGACGACGCCGGCGATGGTCCCACCGCCCGTGCTAAACGTCACGGTTGCGCCCAGGTTGACCGTGGCACCGACAAGCACGGGCGAACTCGCTGTCGTTGCGACGTTTGTGGTGGCCGGTGTGATCGTGATCGACCGGGTCGTGGAATCGGGTGACGCCAGGTAGTTCGTGCTGCTGGGTACGAACCTCGCGAAGATTGTGTAAGCCGTTCCCGACGCCGGCATGCTGGCTGGCGGCACCACCGTCGATGTCGCTGTCCCGCTGCTGACCGCTGCTGAGGTAATCAGCGTCGGCGAGCCCGACGGCCCGAAATAGAAGCTCACCGTTCCCGGCGCACTCGGAGGTGAAACGGTTGCCGCGAAGGTGATGTTGGATCCCCAAGGATGGGAGCTGCTGTCGGCTGGCGATGTGAGGGTGGCTGTCGTCGGCGCGGCCACTACCGTGACCGCGTCGCTGTCACTTACCGCGGTGAAGTTGCTGTCGCCCGGCCAGTAAGCGCGGATTACGACGGTGCCGAGTTGGGTGATGTTCAGGGTACCCGAGGCAACGTGGCTCGAAATCGTTCCCGTCGTCTTTTGGCTTCCCGGCACATCGGAACAGTCTGGGAGTGTCCCGCCCCAGCACAATGTCACCGTCCCCGTCGGGTCGGCGCTTGGGAGCGATTCCACTAGCGTGGCCGTGAGGGTGGTGCTGGCCCCGTACACCGGACTTGCCGGGTTCGACGCAACGGAGATGCCGGCGCCAGTGGCGTTCACCGTTACGGACGTCGTGCCGTTGTTGCTGGCGTAGTTCGAGTCGCCGGCGTAGCAGGCTCGAATGGTCTGGCTCCCTCCGGGAAGGATGTGGGTGGTCCACGTCCACTGGTTGCTGACGCTACCCGTCGTATCGGTTCCCAGCGTTGTCGCGGAGGTACAGTTGCCCCCGCCGTACTTGAAGACGACCGATCCTGTCGGCACAAAGCTGCCCGTCTGGCTGATCGTGGCCGTCAGGACGACATCTTCGCCGGCATCAACGGTGGTCGGATTCGCCGACAACGAAATCGTGGGCGTCGCCTGGTTCACCGTGATCGTCGCGGTGTTGTTCGAGGTGCCGTAGTCAGAATTGCCCGAGTAGCAGGCGCGGACAGTCTGGTTGCTCCCCGCGGGGATCGCGGTCGTCATCAGCTGTGCCTGGTCAGACCCATCAAGCGTGACCGGGGAGCCGATCTGCGTGCCTGTCGCACAACTGCTGCCGCCCAGCCGGAACGTTACCGTCCCCGTGATGTCGGCGCCGCCGCCACCGGTCGACGTCACGTCGGCGGTGAGGGTGACGGAGCTTCCGAGGTTGTGAGGACCCGCGCTGATGCTGAACGCCGTCGATGTCGGGGCGGCATTGATCGTCACGCTGATGGTTCCCGACTGCGACGGGCCGAAGTTTGTCGACCCGAGGTAGTAGGCACGGATCGAGGTATTTGTGCCGGCCGGTAGCGATGTTGGCGTTGCCGTCACCGCTACGCTGAAGGCGCCGCTTCCATTGATGGTGTCGGTGCCTAGCTCCGTCCCTCCCGTGCATGCCGAGTCAGTGCCACCGAGGCAAATCCGCACAGTGCCGGACAGTGAGCCTCCGCCACTTGAACTCTTGTTGACCGTGCCGGTGAACGTCACGGTCTGCCCGAGCTGTTTCGGCCCGTCGCTGCTGAACCCGGTAATGGTCGTTCCTGATGCGGTGATCGTGAACGGCTCGTCGTCACAGCCACCCCCGGGCGCCGGGTTGTCGACGATGATCCATGCGTTGGTTGTGGGCGCAGTCAGCGCCGCCGCCGGGATAGTCGCGTCGATGCGCGTCGGCGACTGGTCCGGGTCGCTTGTGTTGATAGTCAGCGCCGTCCCGTTCGCCGGGCACCCGCCGGTTGTGCTGATGTACGCCTGGGTCTGTCCATTCACATACCCCGATCCGAGGATCGTGATGTCACGATCGGCGCCCAGGGCCACCGAAGACGGCTGCAGCCCCGTCCCGCCCGTGATCACGGGCACCGGGTTCTCCACCGCGAGGACCGGGACCGCCGCTGACTGGCATGTGTTGGGCGGTCCGCTACAGGAGTAGAACGGCAGGCCGATGCCCACGTTCGGGTCCGGCGTGTAGTTCGCTCGCACAATGTAGTTCCCGCTCGTTAATTTGCTCACGTCGCATTCCAGCGAGAACGTGCCCCCGGTCAATTGCACCGGCACCGACGGATTGACGGCGTTCGTCCCCGTATGAGGCTGTCCCGCCCGCCAGCAGACGGGAGCTGTCGGGTTCGGGGGGGCCGGGTGGGACTGGATGCCTGTGAATGTGAGCGTTCCCGTGGGCGCGCCAACGGCTGGCGCCGTGGGACCAACATCGGTGCGGATCGTCACGAAGTTGGTCTCGCCAAGGCTGACCGTCGCGGGGTTCGCCGTCACCGTCGTATTGGTGACGCCCTGCACGACAATTCTACCGGCAGTGGTTGACGGTGGTCCGATGTCCTGTTGGATGCACGAGTACTGCAGCGACCCGGTGACCCGCACGTAGTACACACCTGGCGTCTGAGGCGCCACGAACTGGGTGCTGACCGTGTAGTAGTTCGGCGCCGCCGGCAATACCGCCGAAATCACGCAGGTGGGCCCCTGGCCTCCTACTCCATTCGCCTGGTTCGCCGCGATCCCGATGTAAACCTGCCGGATACACCCGGGGCAATAGTCCGTGCGCGTGACGTTCGCGGACACCGTGAGCAGCGTGCCGGGCGCCACGCGGATGTCGTCGGTAGTGAACACGCCGTCGCTAATCGTCAGCTGGTGGAGCTGGGTGCCGCCACCCACCGAACGCGGCTGACCCACGTCCACGGTGTAATCGCAGTCTTCGTCAGTCGCGTTGTCCCCGTCGTTGTTGATGGAGTCGCAGTCGTCGGGGGTGCCCTCGACGATGGTGATATGGACTGGATCTGAGACGCCGGGGAACAAGGTCGCTCCGCCCGAATATCGGGCGTAGAGGTCATACCCGGTCCCCACCTCACCATTCAGTGGCGCGTTGTCAGGGTTTGGCTCGATCGTGACCGTCGCGAAGCCGAAGTCGCCGGCGGGGATCAGCGGTTGCGTCGCGCCGATGGTGGGGAATTCATCGGTCGGCCCAAGGCCAAAGTTCACAAATCCGCTCGTCGGAGGGCTCGAGCCGCGCACGGTCGCCGTAATCGTGATCGGTGCGTACTGCGGGAACTCGCCGTTCGGCGATGGGCCTGTCGTCCCGAACACGGCAATCTCGACGATCGTCTCGCCAAAGTTCAACTCGAACGGATCCGAAGTGCTGCAAACGCTGTAGTTGCAGATGGTGGCTGTCACCCGAATTACTGCTTCGGGGTCGTTGGTAAACGTCGTGAAGGTGGTGCTCAGCGATGTTTGGTTCGCCGGCTCGGCTCCTGGCGCTGACCAGGTAATCGAGGTGTACGGCGTCCCATCCGGGTAGGCCGCCACGCAGCTGATCTGCGCAGACTGCTCAATAGCATTGAACGTTGTCGCGCAGGAGATCGTGATCCCGGTCGTTGGCGGTGGCGGCGGCACCGGTTGGCCTGGCGTCGTCGAGCCTGAGTCGGTGCTCAGTGTGTTCACTACCGGGAAGCGGATAGCTTCCACCGCCGAGGTCGACCTGCAGATCGTGATGTTGCAGGCCGAGAGCACGATGGTCGCACTCGTGTCTTCCTCGAAGGCCAGGAAGAGGCTCTTCTTGTTCGCCGCCTCGCTTATCACGGTCCCATTCGACGTCCACTTGATGGACGTGAACGTACCCTCAATCGTGGCGCCGCAGATCACTGTCGCCCGCTTTGGGTTCGAGTTGTAGAGCGTCGAACAGCCCACTGTCACGTTGTCCGGCGGCACCAATGGCTCGGGGACTTCGCCGCCGCCGTTGCCCGGCGGAGAGCCATCGGGGTTGGGTGGTGCCTGTCTTATTCTCACGATGACGGCGCCGGCCGAATGTGAGAAACGCACCGGACTCGCCACGATGATCGTTCCCACACCCAGGCCCGAAACATTGTTCGACTCCTCGATTGCGGTCCCCGGGTCGACGACGATCGTGTCGCCGACGCTGAAGCCTTGAGTGGAGCCAATCTCGAGGCGATCCTGGCCGGCTTCGATCGGCAGCGACAGCGATGTCTCAAGCGGTGGAGGCGTTGGGGTTGGCGTGGGAACGGAGGGGCTCGCGGTCGCTGAAGGCGTACCTGTTGCCTCTGGCGTTCCCTCTTCCTGGTTCTGCGCGGTTACTTCCGGCTCCGGGGTCGGCTTCACGCCCTTCTGGACCGTGACGGCAGCGCCGGAGCCGTCCGCCGCGATGGCCACATCGGCCACCGAGGGCTTGTCGGTCTCGATTGTGTCGATCGACGGCGTGCCGTCCTGGCCGTAGGTGTGGACGGCGATGCTCGCCGGCTTGCCCTCTGCGTCGATGATTTCGACGGTGTAATCCTCGGCGCCGCCGGGGAGAATGATCTGGTTGGTGCCTGCGTCTGTGGGCGGGGCATCCGCTATACATGTTGGGTCCCGCCAGGCTTTTCGCGAGCTGTACGAGGCCCCGGGGATGCCAACCACGGCCGCCGCTTCGGCCTCCTCGGCGGTTCCGGTGTTCAACGTCCCCACCACGCGGCCCTGCTTGTCCGTGATCCGCATGCGGACGTCGCTCGGGGCGGTGAACACGACGGCGCTCAGGTCGTCCGACGGCTCAAAGAGCACGCTACTTAGCACCTTGCCCGGGTAGGCCTTGTCCAGGTGCGTCCGGTCGCGGTAGTACGGGTCATTGATAAGGATGCTGCCGTCGGCATCGAGCCCCACCGCGGCAATCCAGTGACCTGGCACCGCGAGAATGATCGGCCGGCCCGCTTCCAGCTCGCTCCGTATCTCCTCCTCCGAACCGGTACCGGTGCGCGCAAAACGGATCGTCGGGACGTTGGGATTTTGGGCGTGCATCTCGGCAGACAGCTGGTTCGCCGCCGTCCAGATCACGTCACCGTAGATGTAGCCCTGGCTCACCCAGCCGCGCTCGGTCAGGGTCGCGTTCTTGTTGAACCAGGCATTCAGCGCTTCCGGCGATAACTCCGTACCGTCGGGCATCTCCAGGAGGGCGTACATCGCCATCACCGTTGCTACCGACGTCATCGCGCAGCCGCACTGGGCGATTGTTGTGCCGCACCAGTCCGGGCCGAAGGTCGGGTCGGCTGCCTTGGCGTATTCGACATTGGCCCATTGAGGGTTGTTCTGGGCGAAGAAAGGCGCTCCAACCGTCGAACCTGTGAATCCCGGCTCGCCGGGCCCGGGAACCGCCGTGGCCTCCGGTGTGGCCGTCGCGTTGTCGCGCTGGTCCGCCGGCTGGTCGCAGAGATGGACGCCGTCAAACGCCGCCTCGGCGTTGGTCGGGCCAAGATTGTCTCGGGGCCAGAAGAAATAGGCGCCGAGCCCCACAACGACCAGCAACAGCATGATCGTGGCCGGCGAAAAGTTCACCTTTCCGAAAATCGGCCGGATCTGGAGTTGGCCTTCGGTTGCCGGCGCCGTGGCGCCCGTCTCTTGCGGCTCCGCGATGATCTTGAACGGCGCCGCCTGAGTGTGGCCGGCCCACTTCCGTGGGCGCTTGATCCGGAGGTTTACCTCTTTGGCTTCGCCGGGCGCGAGGGTGATGTCTGGCTCTTCAAACTGATACTTGAAGACCTCTTCCTCGTCGGTGCCCGAAAGCGCATAGGCGAGGTGGACATTGCTCCGGTTGGTCAGCATGACCTTGAAGTTCTTCTTGCTGCGGCGTGGGACGAGTTCGATCTCCGTGTCCTCGAAGTCTTCGAGACGGATCGTCGCGGTCGCCAGCGCTTCCCGGCCGGTTTGGACGGAGGTTGCGACGACGGACAATTCGTGGCTGCCCGCGGCGGCCTCGAAGGTCCGTGGCACGCGGAGAGCAAAGCCCGCTTGTCTGGTGTCACCCGGAAGCGCCACCACTGACGCCTGGCTCATCACGATCCACGAATCGGGCACACCCCGAACTTCGATACGAATCTCGTCGACGACCTGCCCGATATTGGTCAGCGCCATCGTGATAGGCACCGGGTCGCTCCCCGGGACAATCGGCGCGGATGGCGCCTGGAGCGAGATTCGCAGCGTTGAACTTTGGCCGGGCATGACGACTGCCGCTGCCCCTTGTTCCGTCTCCGACTCCGGCTCCGGCGTCGCTACGTCCGTGAAGTAGGCGACGACATTGCCAAACCGCAGTTCATCGCCCGGTTCCACCAGTGCCGGATTGCGCGGTTGCAGGCGCTCGCCGTTGATGTAGGTGCCTTCGGCCGACGCCAGGTCTTCTACGAGGAGACGTCCCGACTCTACGGAAAGGCGAGCGTGGCGGCGGGCAACCGAGAGTTCGTCGAGGACGATCGTGTTCGCCGCCGAACGGCCGACGAGGGCCGTAGCCGCGTCAAGCGCGATCTCCCGCTGGCTGCCATCAGCACCTGTGACCAGGAGTGCGCCGAAACTCACCGCTCAATCCACCTCATGGCCGCCCCGGTTGCGTTGTCCATGGCGCGCAGCCCGAACCGTGCAGGCCTCCGCAGCCTGCTATGCCCTCCACCCATTGTAAGCATCGGCCGCTACGTTCAATTGTCGACAGTCTGCCAGGTGACAGGTGTGTTTACCGTGATCGCGATCCAGTACACGCGATCCTTGTCGAGCACGACGAAGTCGTTCGCCCCGGGAATGTCCGCCGCGCCGGTGAAATAGCCAATCCAGCCCCCCACATCCATGTCGTATGTGTAGATGGCGGAGACCACCCCGTTCAGGTCGATCCCGTTGGTGCTCAGCAGTGCCTCGTCCACCGGCTGCTGGTCGGCGCCGCGCCAGACGATGAACGTCCAGACGGGCTCGAGAGTGTAGGAAATCGTGTTGCCGGAGGCAGGGACAGGCTCACCGTTCTGGCCGCCGCCGCCGGTACTGCCTCCGCCACCCGTTGTGGGGGGCGGCAAGTCACCCGGCTTGGTGTACGTGAACAACTCCGCGATGTCGCTCGACCCGTAGGGAGTTTGGACGATGACGACCGCTGGTCCCGATGGGTTGGGCGGAGTGACCACGGTCATAGTTGTGTCGTTGATCACCGAGCATTGGGTCACCGTGGCCGTCCCGATGATGACCGCGCCGGGGCACGTCGCTCCCAGGAAGCCGCGACCGGAGATCACGATGGTGTCGCCGCCGAAGACGGTCCCGGTGTTGGGCGTAACCGCGGTGACGATCGGTGGGCCTGACTCATAGAGGAAGTCGGATAGCTCGCTGACCGGGCTGGTGCCCACGGAGGTGATCACCCGCACCGCGACAACACCGCCTTCCGCCACCGGCGGGGTCAGGGCTGTGACCTGCGTCTGGCTGTTGAAGTTGAAGGCAAGCGCCTCGGTGGAGCCGAACATCACTTTCGCGCCGTTATCGAAGTTCTTCCCGGTGATGACCACGATGGTGCCGCCGCTAATTGGGCCTTTCGCGGGGTTGACGCCCTCGATGATCGGCCCGTCTGTGTAGGTGAACAGCGATTGGTCGCTCGTTGCGCTTGTGCCCGATGGGGTCGTCACGGTGATGTGGACTTCCGCGAAGCCAGCGGCCGACGGGGGCGATGTCGCCTCGATCATCGCCGGCGAAATGAAGGTCATGTCGACGGCGCTATCATTCCCGAACTTCACAATCGCAGCCTCGGTGAAGTTGTTGCCCTCAATCAGAACCTTCGTTCCACCGGCTGTCGGCCCGGCATTCGGGGTCACGTTAGACACACTCGGGCCCGAGTACTGGAACTCGCTCTCCGGACTTGCCGGGCTCGATGTGCTGTTCACCGTCACGATCACCTGGACCGTGCCCGTGCCCGCGGGGCTCGTCACCTGCAGGTGCGTGCTGCTTTTGAAGACCACGAACGCCACGGGGACGCCGCCAAAAGTGACCACAGCGCCGGGCGCAAAGCCGACACCGAAGATATCCACCGTGGTGCCCCCGGCCGGCGAGCCGTTGTTCGGTGTAAGGGTCTGGACAAGGGGCCCGGCCACATACGTGAAGTTCGCCGCCGTTGTGAACGCGCTCGCGCCTGTCAGGGAGTGGGTCACGGTGATCTGGACCACGCCGCCCCCCAGGTGTTCGGGCGAAACCGCCGTGACCGTCGTGTTGCTCACCTGCGTGAAAGTGACCGCCGCATCGCCGCCGAATTTCACCGCCGTGATCATCCCGCCGGGCGTCGCGAATCCCGAGCCGATGATCGTCACCGTCGTCCCGCCTGTGTCCGGTCCCAGTGCAGGCGAAATCGACGTGATCGCTGGCGCCCCGGCAAACGTGAACAGGTTCTCAGGCGTAGCCGGGCTTTCGTCAGCGCCGTTGTCGACGGTCACGTTCACGGTGCCCACGCCATGCGCCGGTGAGACAACGTCAATCGCCGTTGGGCTCAGGTACGTGCACGCCGTCGCCGGCACGCCGCCGAAGTACACTTCGATGCCCGACGTGCAGACTCCCGGGTTGAAGTTCTTGCCGAACACGTGCACGACCGTTCCACCGAATGTGGGGCCACTCTTGGGGCTCAGGCCGATCACCGTAGGGTCGCCGGGGTCCACCGGGACCAGGGTGTCATCGTCGGTAAGCAGGCTCGAACCAGTTTTGGAAGTGTCCAGTGCACACGAACCGTTGTTTGACGTGTCGATGGCAGTGACCACCTGAATGTGATACGAGACGTCATATGTTGTATACGGTGGAGTCACGCCACTATTCGGAGGCAAGGTAAAGCGGAGCCTGCTCGCGCGAATCGACTGTGAATGTGGAGAGCGGAGCCGGGGCGGTGCCACCCAGTTCTGGCTGGAAGAATATTTGATACACGCAGGTCTGGGTTGTCCCGCTGGTGATGAAGTTCACGCCCGTGACTGTGACCGTCGTGCCCGGCTCAGCACTGCGAGGTGTGACTGTAAACACCCGCGGTGCCCCGTTCCCGTAAATCGTCAGCGGCGCCGAGTCGATTGTCCCGATATTCCCGGAGCTGACGCTGCGCAGGAAGATCTGGATCTCGCCGGTGTTGTGGCTGATCCGGGCCTGGTTCAGGGTCTGGAAGTAGACGGTGACCTGGGTGGGATTTGATCCCTTCGCGAAGGTCGCCAGCTGCGTAATCGTCGAGGCCGGGTAGTCCTCATTCACCGTGCCGCCTTCGAGTTCGAGCGTGACGGTGACATCCTCCGTCAGCGTGGTCCCGCCTGTCCTCAGGATCGTGACCGGGACAGCGGCCCCTTCCTGGACAAAGTATTCCGGCGCGTCGAGCTCAAAGATGCCCGCGCCCGCCGCTTCTGCATGGCGGACAGGCACCTGCCCAAGGATCGCAACAAAGGTGGCAAGCACCAGCACGGCGAGCAAAACTCGTCCGTTGTGGCCCCGCCGTGCACCACGCCGCTCCACTTCCCAGGCACCTCACATCGCTGGTACCGCCCCGGGCGGTTCTCTCGACCTACCACCCGGAGTTGCCACAGCCCCCGCGCGTCGTCGGAAACGTGCGCGCGGTGAACCGTCCCTCCCTAGCAGGAGGGCCAGCAGGCAGCATCATACGAACGGCCGGGCCCCTGGAACCTGCCGCCGTTTTCATAAGATGCGACGAATAGCAAAGACTCGTCCCCGGCCTTAACCCTCGCCGGGGATTAGTTGATTCCGTACTTCTCCGAGCAGTTCTTCCACCCGCCGGCGCCGCCGAAGTGCCCGCGTACCGTCCGCAGCCAGAGCGCCACCCGAAGGTTCACCACCGGGTCGAATCGCATCTCGAAATCCTCGCCCGCCTTGTCGAAGTGTTGCCGGCCGTTCAGTTGGGTCAGTCCGTAGCTCCCGCCGTTCGGGTCGCTGGCGTTGTAAGCGAACCGGTTGCGGCCACTTTCGCACTGGATGATCAACCGCATGTCGGGCCACCAGCCGGGTTCCTGGGGCCAGCCGGCCGCGAGGGCTGCCGCGTCGAGTTCCTCGTAGCTCAGCACATCGCTACCAGATGGCACGTAATCCGGCAGCGTGGCCTGTAGCGAGCCATCCACCACGCCCCGGTCTACCTGGGGACACAGGCGCTCAAGCGACGCATCGAATGTTGGCGCGACCACGCCGATTCCTTCCGGCCGCGGAAGACCAGCCGCCATCCTCCCGCGCACGCTGCTGTCGTAGGAAGTCGCGGTGTCGTCGTACTCCTCGCGGAGGGTCGCGAGCACGGTCTCATTGCTATCGACATTGAAGCGGCACGCCTGGACCGCGATTGAGCGCAACTCGTCGCGTCTGCCTTCAACGTAGTTCCAGGTTGTTGCCTCGCTCCCCGGAGGATTCTCAGCAGCGAGGCTTGTTGCGATCGCAAGGCTGGCTGCAAACACGGCCACACCTAGGAGCAGGCCTGTCAGGAAGCGGTTCTGACCGACGGTAAAGAGGGGCACCGGCGCGTCTCAGGGGGCGTTGACGGTGAACTGGCCGGGCACGTTCACGGAGATGACGCCCGCCCAGTTGCACATCAACTTCGACGTGGAATTGAGCACCGGCTTGTTTCCTATCATCACGGTCGGTGACCCGGGAACCCACGGCGCCGATGTTGCCGGGATGCAGGGCTGTGGGGTCAAGACGCCCAGTGCCGCCGAGGTTGCCGCTGCGACCTGTGGATTGGCTATGGAGGTGCACATCCCAAACGTCGGAATGTTGGACATGGGAATGTGATCCATGATCGTGGCCGCGGGCATGTTCGAGGTGTTCGTCATGCCGGTTGGCGGCACGATGAGCGTGGCCGGCGCCACCCCGAAAGTGCACATCATCATCGCGCCGTTGCAGACCACCTGTGCCATGGCTCAACCTCCGCCTCGATGACTATACCATCGACAATCCGACTCTCGGCCCAAGTTCCGGTTCGCGCCACACCCTCGAATCGGCCGATGATCGCTTGCCACTGACCAGCGTCGCACCGCACCATGACGGCCCCGGAGGTGGTCATGCGCGTCTCGCCCAGTGTTCGAGCGGTCCAGGTGCCCGACGAGAACCCGATGCACCCGGACTTCACGACCGTCTACCTCGTCGGCAACACGAACGTCCTTGCCATCGATTCGGGCGAGGCGCTCGATCGCTACCGCTGGATGCTGCGCGGGTACCTCGCAGCGACAGAGGGCGTCGAAATCGCGACGGCGGCCATCACGCACCACCATTCCGACCACAGCGGCAACCTGAAATGGGTGAGCAAGGCTCTCGACGCTGATGTCGCGGTGACAAAGGAGGCGAAGCCTCTCCTCAAAGGCATGCTCCCGAAGAAACGTGTCACCACCCTCGGAACGGAAACGGACTTCGCGATTGAGGGCGGGCCACGACTGCAGGTGCTCGACACGCCCGGCCACAGCGTCGACTCCATCTGCTTCTACGTGGAGGAAGAAGGCGTCCTCTTCAGTGGCGACACCCTGCTCGGCAGCTCGACTACGACGGTGAACAACCTCAAAGACTTCCGCGCGAGCCTCGCCCGGCTCGTCGCTCTTCCCAACCTCAAGGTCATCTGCCCCGGTCACGGGCCGCTGGTACACGACCCCCGTGAGCGGCTCCAGTCCTACATCGATCACCGCAACATGCGCGAGCGGCAGATCGTTGAAGTCCTCGCCGGTGGCAAGCCGATGTCGAGCTGGGACATCATGCTCAAGCTCTATCCCGAGATCGACAAACGGCTACGCCGCGCGGCGGACAACAACGTCCGAGTCCACCTTTCCCAGCTCCAGGAGGAGGGCCGGTTGGCCGTCCAGCCCGGCAAGCGGAGGAACAAGCGCAGCAACACGCGCGATGTTGAGCATGCCCGCAAGCGCGCGAAGATCATCAAGCTCGGCAAGCGCTATGAAGCGGAAGAGTCGCGCGCCCAGGTCGCCCGCCAGGAGAACCCGCCGACCGACGAGTGGAAGGTTCCCCCAAAGTACGAACTCGTTGGATCTGCGAAGGACTAGCTCATGCCACGGATGAAACCGGACGTACTGGGAGCATTTCTCGAGGAGCCGCATGTTGGCGTGATTGCCACCCTTCGTCAGGACGGTCGCCCGTACACCGTCCCGGTCTGGTGGCTTTGGAAGGAGCCGCATTTCTGGATCACGGGGACCTACTCGCGCGTCTGGTGCCGCCAGATCATGCATGACCAGCGTGTCTCCCTCTGCATTGAGGCGAGCGCGCCTGTCTCCGGTCACGTCGAAGTCGATGGTGACGCTTTCCCCGTTGAATTGCCGGAGACCGACATCTGGCCGATTTCCCGGGAGCTCGCCGAGAAATACGTCGGCCGGGGCGATCCGTCGCGCGGACCGGACGTCGAACGCTTCTTCGCCAACATGCAGACGGAACCGCGTCTCCTTTTTCGCCTGGAACCGTCCGTTTGGCGTGCGATCGACATGCGCGTCTACCAGGGCAAGCGCGCCGACCGGGAGTTCCAGGCAGGCAAACGACCCGGAGCCGATTGACACCTTCCGCCCTCTCCTTACGATTCCTTACACATCGTCCCCGTCCACATGCCCCATCCACGGAGACAGGAGCCCATGACCAACTCCGTTCACCGCCGCCTGGCCGTATCCGTCCAGCCCGTGCCAAAGCAGGACGCCGAAGCACGGAAGAAGAACTTCGATGAGACCTACATCGGGTTCGATCTCAACGCCGCCCGGATCGAGGCGTCACGCTGCATCCAATGTCCTTCGGCCCCCTGCCAGGAAGCCTGCCCGGTCGGCAACGACATCCCGGGCGCCTTCGCCTTCCTCGAAGAAGGCGACATCCTTGGCGCCGCCGACGTCTTCCGCCAGACCAGCAATCTCCCGGAGATGTGCGGCCGCCTGTGCCCACAGGAGAGTCTCTGCGAAGGCGCCTGCGTTGTCGGCTTCGCCATTCGCCCTGACGGCCGCAGCGAACCCCCGGTGACCATCGGCAAACTCGAAGCGTTCTGCACCGATTTTCAGCGCACTGAGTTGGGCGGCTACCCGGCCCCGCGAACCGTCGAAAGTACCGGTCGCAAGGTCGCAGTCATCGGCGCCGGGCCGGCGGGGCTCGCCGTCGCCGAACAGGTCGCGAAGCGCGGCCACGGGGCCAAGGTCTTCGAGGCGTGGCCCGAACCCGGCGGCGTCCTCGTCTACGGCATCCCTAACTTCAAGATGCGCAAGCAGATCGTCGACGAGTACATCGAGCACCTCGAGGCAATGGGCGTCGAGTTCCAGTGCAACACCTATGTCGGCCGTGACATCACCATCGAAGAGATGATGGATGGCGAGTTCGACGCGGTCTTCCTTGGCACTGGCGCCGGCGTCGGCAACGTCATGGAAATCGAGGGCGAGGACCTCGAGGGCGTACACGCGGCGACGGACTTCCTCGTCCGTGGCAACCTCCAGCCGGACGAGTTGCCGGAACACCTCCGCGCGCCCCTGCCAAAGCCGACGAACGTCGTCGTTATCGGTGGGGGCGACACCTCGATGGACTGCGTTCGCACCGCTGTTCGCCTGGGCGCGGAGAACGTCACCTGCGTCTACCGGCGCACGGAGGCCGAGATGCTGGGGCGCGCCGAAGAACGCAAGAACGCCCGCGAAGAGGGCGTTCACTTCGACATGCTCACGAACCCCACCCGCATCCTCGGCGACGAGAACGGCCGCGTCACGGGCGTCGAGTGCCGCAAAATGGAGCTTGGCGAGCCCGATGAATCCGGCCGCCGCCGACCGATCCCCATTCGCGGCTCCGAATTCGTCATCCCTGCCGATACCGTCGCCATTGCCATCGGCTACGGCGCCGATCCGCTCGTCCCAAAGACCACATCAGGGCTTCGTGCGTCGGGCAAGGCGCTCATTGAGATCGACCGGAACGGGCGAACCTCGCGTCGTGGTGTCTTCGCCGGCGGGGACAACGTAAACGGCGCCGATCTGGTTGTCACCGCCCTTGCCGACGGACGGCGCGCAGCGGAGGCGATCATCGAATACGTGGAGTCGCTCCCTCCGCGCTGATCGGATGATTTACATACGTTTTACAAGCGCACCCTGCTGAGGCAAGGCCGTCTGCCCGTATCTCAAGACAGACACCCACGCCCGGGAGCGCGTTGTGAACAAACCGCAGAGCCTGAATATCTTCCTCTTCCCGTCCACTGAGACGACAGAGCTGGGGAGCGTGGCGACCCCGCCGATCTTCCGGGTCATGCGGCCGCTTTCCTTCGGGCTCTGGCTCGTTATCTTTTGCGTGCAGGTCATGGCGGTCGTTTCGGGCGGCGAATCGGTCAGCTGGTTGCTCCTCGGCCTCTCGACGGCACTCTTCGCCGGCGTCCATCTCCAATACTGGTACGAAGACAGCGAGCAGGGCCGCCGGTTCCACCACGCGGTTGAGCGCATGCGCGGCCGCATCTACGAAGACGACCAGACCGGCCTTCCCAACAGCCGTCACTTTGTCTTCGAGCTGCGCCGCCAGATGATGCGCTCCGTCCGCAACGGCCGTGGTTTCGCCCTTGTCCTCACCGACATCATTGGATGGGACTCGATCGGTGCCCACGAGCGAGAGTTCCTCCACCAGGCAACCCGATCGCTTCGCCAGTCACTCGGCGACGGTGACTTCCTCGGACGGCTCCAGGGGCCTGTCTTCGCCGCCATCGTGCTCGACGAACGCGATAGCTCAGCCGCAGAGAAGGCCGATCTACTCATCACGGCGATCGGCTCCGCAATCCCCCTTGACCTCGCGACGGTGCTGACGCCGGTCGTCTCGGTCACCGGCTACCAGGGTGAACTTGAGGTACGGGATTTCCTCCGCCGGGGCCAGCGCGACCTCGCCGAGAATCGGACCCGGGGCAGCGGACCCATCTACAAGGACCCCGATCGAATCCTTCGCAAGGCTTCCTGAACCTCTTCCCAGGACAAGCAAAACGCCCGGTCAACGACCGGGCGTTTTCGTTGGTATCTGGAGCGGGCGAAGGGAATCGAACCCTCGTCTCAACCTTGGGAAGGTCGCGTTCTGCCATTGAACCACGCCCGCGTGGCGCGGACTCGCATCGTATCATGCTGCCCACCGCCGCGAAGCTGGAGCCGTGCATATGGTGTTGCAGACCCGGACTATGGTGAATGCCCGAGTGACCGTGCGGCGTGATGCCTGACGAGGCACACAACCGCCGCGCCTGGAACAAGCTGAGTGGACCTGGCTGCCCCTGGTCCATCCCCGCCGGTGACAATCGGATCGCGGCCGCTCGCCGTGGGGAATTCGAAGTTACAATCGCCGGTCCGCGGGCGGTCCCAAGAGAATGGCTCGGCGACCCGTCCGGACAGGCGGTGCTCTGCCTCGGAGCGGGCGGCGGTCAGCAGGCGCCGGTGCTCGCGGCGGCCGGGTATCACGTAACCCTGCTCGACATCTCCGACTCCCAGCTCGCGCTCGACAGGGATGTCTGTGACCGGCACGCACTCGATGTGCGCATCGAACAGGGAAGCATGACCGATCTCGCTCGCTTCGACCCTTCCTCGTTCGACCTCATCCTCAACCCGGTCTCCAATCCATACATCAGCGATGTCAGGCAGGCATGGCGCGAAGCGGCTCGCGTCCTTGCACCGGGTGGACGGCTTATTGCCGGCTCCATCAACCCACTCGCCTACCTCTTCGAAGAGAACGAAGGCGAAGATGGCAAGGGGCTCGAGGTGGTCCACGAATTGCCTTACGTCGAAAGCGAGTCGCTCGGCGAGCACGATCTGCAACTCGCCGTCGGCCGGGAGATGGTGTTCACGTGGAGCCACAGCCTTGAAGACATCATCCAGGGACAGATCGACGCAGGCCTCGTCATCGCTGGCTTGTTCGAGTCCAGGCGGACGGACTCAAGAGCACCCTCGATCAATCGCTATTCGCCAACGTATATCGTGACGCTCGCATTGAATGGGCGACGAACCGTTCCCGCAAGCGAACGTGGTCCCTCGCTCAGCTCGTAGCTCCTCCCGCATCATGGCCCCAACGAGTCCACGTATCATGGCGCGCACCTTCCCCAGACACGGAGTTTGCAGATGCCCATTCCCAAAGAACTCGCTCTGACGTCCGAACAGCTTGACGAAATGATGCTCAGCTCCTGGAACATGCGGATCGCAAGTGTCGGGCCCGGCACGCGGATCAACCTCACTCCGCTGTGGTTCGGCTGGGCTGGCGGCAAGATTTACACGTACTGCCGGGGTCAGAAGGTTGTGAACCTTCGGCGCAATCCCGCGGTGACCGTCCTCGTCGATCGCAACGAGCGTTTCCCCGAACTCCAGGGCGCCATGTTCCAGGGCAAGGCCATCGTCCTCGAAACGCCTGAGGACGAAGCGGCGGAACCGGACATGGAGGAGATCCGCATGCAGATGGGCGCCAAGTACGCCGGTGGCCACGGAGAGTCCGCCGAACCCCGACGCAACGAGTCAACCGCGCGTGGGCGCCATTGGCGTTGGGTTGTCATCCACCCGGAGAAGACCGTCACCTGGGACAATCACAAAATCAAGCCGCGGAATTAGTCACGCAATGGACTGTGATAAGATTCCTCGATAGGAGGATTCTATGTACGGCTTCATCCGCGATGTCCTTACCGAAAAAGGCTCCTACGTCTTCACCGTCGACACCGACGCCTCCGTCTGCGACGCCGTGTCCCGTCTCAACGAGTTCGGGATCGGCGCACTCCTCGTCCTCCGCCGCGGAGAACCGGTTGGCATCTTCACCGAGCGGGACGTCCTACGCCGCGTCCTGGACCAGCGCATGCCCACGGACACGACCCGCGTGCGTGACGTGATGTCCACCGACCTGGTGACAGTCACCCCTGGTACTCGCACCGACCAGGTGATGGAGATGATGACGCGGCTGCGCCTTCGCCACTTGCCAGTCCTCGACAACGGACTTCTTGTTGGGCTCGTGTCGATTGGCGATCTGATGCGCTGGGTGCTGCTCAGCCAGGAGGCCGAGCTCGAGCACTTCAGCGCCTACATCTCCGGCCGCCAGCCCGCCTAGGCCAGCTTTTCCGCCATCCACGCTCCGGCCGCGTCGATCACGTCGGGGCCGATGGTGTAGTGCCCGCCCGGCAGCCACACCAGGTCCTTCTCTCCCGGCAGCGCCTCGTAGAGTGCCTCCGTCCGTGCTCGCGGAATGAGTTCGTCTGACTCCTTCCCAACAATGCGAACGGCGACGTCCTCCAGCCTTGGCACCACGCTCTCGTCGCCCTCGGCAGGCCCGACCATCCCGCCCTCACCGACGAGGCAGAACGACGCCGCCCGGAACCGTCCATCGTTGGCTACCGCCGGCACGCCGAGCATGCTTCCCATCGAGTAACCGACGTAGCCTATCCGTGTCGCATCTACCGGATACCTGTCCGCGAGCGCATCCACGAGTGCCGTCAGTTCGCGTCCGAATTGCTCCACGACCTCCGTTCGTCGCTCGCCCTGGAACACTGACATCGGGTCGTAATCGTCTCTGTCACCGTGGTAGGGCGCGTCAATGCCCGCGCAGATCCAGCCTCGCCGGCACCAGAGCATCGCCGGGTCGCGCACGAAGTAGTCGTCCTTCGAACTTGTCGCAGGGTGTTGGATGATGACCAGCGGCGACGGCTCGTCCAGGCCTTCCGGCATGAACAGCGCCCCCGGCACGTTCTCCCCCTCGACCTCCAGCGAGAACCGCACCTCGACGATCCCGTCGTACGCACGTTCGCTTGTCGACAGGGCAGCTGGCATTAGCGGTCGCCGCGGTACATCGCGTCGCGCGAGTCCCGGAATGCCTCCCACCCTTTTTCGCGGAGCACCTTCAGGTGGGCGTTCATATCGTCTCCGCCCGCCTGCGTCGCTTTCCAGACCTCGTCGTCACGATAGTTAATCCCCTGCAGGAACCCGGCGATTTCGTAGACGCGGTTGACCAGCATCTTGTTCCCCGCGACGGCCTTGCGAGGGAGCCGGCTCAGCTTTCCCGCCCATTCCTCAGCCACCGTCATCAGCTCGTCGCCGGGCACGATCTTGTTAATCAGGCCCATCCGCAACGCATCTTCCGCCGGGATCCGCTCGCCAAGGAGGAGCATTTCCTTCGCCTGCTTGATGCCGACTGTGTATGGCGCGATCAGCATCGGCGGCCCGAACCCGTGGCGAATCTGGAGTTCGCCGAAGACGGCGTCATCGGCAGCTATCGTCATGTCGCACATCGCCGCGAGTTCGCTCCCCTGGCCCACGGCGAAACCTCGCACAGCGGCGATGAACGGCTTGGGCATGTTCCACATCCGCATGTAGAGATCCGTTGCCCGCGGCGTCGGCAGGTCATCCTCGGGCGGCGTCGACTGAATGTCGCCGCCCGCGCAGAACGCGCGTCCGGCGGCTGTGAGAACGACCGCCCCGACGTCGTTGTCTGCTTCCGCCTGGTCGAGGGCGGCTTCCAGGCGACGCAGGATCGACCAGTTCACCGCATTGAGCACCACCGGCCGGTTCAGCGTGATGATTGCGTAGTCGTCCTTGCGTTCGTAGAGCACGTCATCAAGCGAAGGCGGCGGAATCTCGATTTCTTGCGGTGATGTCATGGGCGCCCAACTCCTCGTACTTGGTGTGCCCCGAACTATACGGACGCCCTCAGCGGCGCGCCCTCCGCAGCGCCCGTGCGAGGTTTCCTTTCGGGCCAACCTTCACCGTCCCCAGCCCCAACCAGCGCGCCATCTCGTCGAGCTCATCAGAAAGCGCCGTGGCGACCTCCTCCTCGTCGTGGCCCTCCTCCAGGTGGGTCGCCCGTGCCAGCAGAGCATCCGTTCTTGCGGTCGGCCTTGAGGTCTACCCGGGCCACGATGTCGTTGCCGAGCAGGAAGGGGAAGACGTAGTACCCGTACACCCGCTTCGGGGCCGGTGTGTAGATCTCGATGCGGTAGCGGAAGTTGAAGATCCGCTCCGTCCGGTCCCGCTCCCAGACCACCGGGTCGAACGGGCAGAAGAGCGCCCGACCGCGAATTGCATCCGGGACCGTTGTGCCGGTGGCGATGTAGCCTGGCTCCCGCCATCCCTCAACGTCGACCCGTTCGACATCTCCCGCATCTACCAGCTCGTTCAATCGCGCTTTTGCATCGGCGACCTTCAGGCGGTAGTAGTCGGCCAGGTCGCGCACGGTCCCGACGCCGTGGGCGTCGACCGCGGCCTTCACCATCTCGCGCTCGGCGTCTTCCCGCACCAGTGGCGCAGCGTCCAACAGCTCGGCAGGGAAGACGCGTTCTGCGAGGTCGTAGACGCGGGCGAAGTTCCGCCGCTCCCGCACCGCGAGGTGTCCCCGGCGAAAGTACCACTCGAGTGCCGCCTTGCCCTTGCCCCATCCCCACCACGGCCCCGTCGACTGGCTCCCGCCCGAAAGCTCGCCCACGACAATTGGGCCTTTCTCCCTGATCTCCGTGAGCACCGACTCCATGAACTCCGGCTCCTCCTCCCAGACCCGTTCGATCAGGGGCCACGAGCGTCCATGTTCCATTCGGTGGGCCAGCCACGGGTACTGCTCGACCGGCAGGAGCGAGGCGACGTGAGCCCACTGCTCGAACATCGCTCCTTCGTCATAGATCCAGCGGTCCAGCGCCGCCCGGTCGTACGGCCCCAGGCGGGCGAAGAACGTCAGGTAATGCGCCCGCTCCACCACGTTCACGGAGTCGATCTGGACGAGCTTCGTCCGGCTCACGCTCCACGCGAAATCCTCGGCTGTCGGCTCGACAGGTCGCGGCCGCCCGAACCCCTGTCCCTGGAGGGCGAGCTTCTTCGCGTCCTCCCGGCTGATGCTCTCCACGGGCGTGAATCTACGTTGCGAACGTCAAAGCAGCACGCCCGGGATGGCACATTGGTGGTTGCGGCCGATTCTCCACCCGGCGCATAGTGCAGCCCATCCCCCACGGAGGCCTCTCATGCTCGCCGCCCGGTTTCCGAACACCGCCACCGTCGACCAGGTCACCGATGCCCTGCATCGAGCACGGCTACGCCATCGTCGAGAACTACCGCAGCCCCGAGGACGTTGCGCGCAAGAAGGCTGACCTCCAGCGCATCCTCGCCTCGGTACCCACCGGCCGGAACGACTTCGAGGGTTTCAGCACCCAGCGCATCTACGCGCTCTTCGCCAAGACCCGAACGTTCGATGATGCCGCCCTCGACCCTCTCCTCCAGGGAGCCCTTGAGAATCTCCTCGGCAAGGAGTTCGTCCTCTCCGCCCCGGTCGGCATCAACATTGGACCGGGTGAAACCGCTCAGCGTCTCCACCGCGACGAGAGCTTCCCCGTCAAACGTCCCCACCAGGAGCTCATCGTCAACAGCATGTGGGCACTCGACGATTTCACCGAGGCGAACGGCGCCACTCGCGTCGTCCCGGGCAGCCACAAGTGGGTCGACACAGGTCCCCGACGAAAGCACCGAGACGGTCCAGGCGACGATGCCAGCCGGATCGGTGATGTTCTTCGTCGGCAGCATCTTCCACAGCGGCGGCGCCAACACCACCGACAAGGCCGCGCCTCGGTGTCATCCTCCACTGTTGCGCCGGCTGGCTCCGCCCCCAGGAAAACCATGTCCTCGGCGTGCCGAAGGAGATCGTCCGCCAGCTCGACCCCCGCCTCCAGCAGATGCTCGGATACGGCATGTGGGGCAATCTCTACGGAAACGTCGACGGCCGCTATCCCACGAAATACCTCGACGACCACCGCGCAGTCGCCGGCGACATACTCGCCGACCCGAACGCTCCTCCGAGCTAGGATGCGTGCCCGACTTCGTATAGTTGCCACCATGGAAATTCCGGGCCTCCAGCACGACTACGTCGAGGTCAACGGCATCCGCATGCACGTCGCCTCCGCAGGCGCCGGCGAACCGGTGCTCTTCCTCCACGGCTTCCCTGAATCCTGGTACTCCTGGCGCCATCAGCTAGCCGCGCTGCAGGACACCCACCACGTCTTCGCCCCCGACCTCCGCGGCTACAACGAAACGGAGGCGCGCGGACCCTACGACACCGACACCCTCCGCGCCGACGTCGCCGCGCTCATCGACCATATCGGTGGCCCCGTCCATCTCGTCGCGCACGACTGGGGCGCCGCCCTCGCCTGGCTGATGGCCATCCACGAGCCCGAACTGCTCCGCACCCTGACCATTTGCAACGTCCCGCACCCGGCCGTCTTTCAGCGCGGCCTGCGCAATCCCCGACAGCTGTTGCGTAGCTGGTACATCTTCTTCTTCCAGCTTCCCTGGCTGCCTGAACAATTCATGGCGGCGAATAGCTATCACAACATCGCCCGCACGATCATCCGCGACTGCCAGCCCGGGACGTTCGAGCGCGAAGACGTAATGGAAATGCTCGAAGGCTGGCGCCGCCAGGGTCTTGGAGGCGGCATCAACTGGTACCGGGCGCTCATCCGCCAACCGCGGCCATTGCCTGACCCGGTGCCGGTAATCCAGGTCCCTACTCTCATGATCTGGGGCGAAAACGACCGTGCCCTCGGTAAGGAACTGACCTACGGCACCGCCGACTTCGTCGCCAACCTCGACCTCCACTACCTGCCGAAGGCCAGTCATTGGGTGCAGCAGGACGAACCCGAACGTGTCACTGCGCTCATCCGCGAGCACATCGAACACCATTCTGGCTGATTCGCGCGCATACCGGTCTTGCTACGAGTACGAGGAAGGCCACCCGAGGGTGGCCTTCGTGGCGTTCCGTGCTCTCGGTGTCAGTTCTGCGCAGGGAGAGTTTGCGCTCGCCGGTTTATCGCCTCGCGAACTACTCCCCTTCTCCCGCGTGAGTCGGGAGAAGGGGCCGGGGGATGAGGGCCTGTCCTCAGGCCCCGAACGCCCCGTTGTGCTCACCGTCGCTATAGCGTGATCGGGATGCCGTCCTTGCGACGTGCGCTCGCCTCATGGGCCGCTGCCGGCCGGAAGCTCGACATGTCCTGCGTCCCCAGCGTCTCGGACCAGGCGCTGAACTCGAGGATGATCCCGTCCGGGTCGCGGAAATAGATCGACCGGATTGCCTCGCCATTCTCGTCGTAGTGCTTGATCACCTCGGTCACTTCGATCCCGTGCGACTCCAGCAATCTCCCGGTACTCATCCAGCTTGTCGGCGGGCACGCCAAACGAGAGGTGGTGCATCGCACCGGGTGCTGCCTTGCTGGCGAGCCCCTGGGCGCGGCTCGGGTTCATCTCACCGGCCGACCAGTCGGCCGAAGCGACGCCCGGCTGTGCCGCGTTCGCATTATCGAACCAGAAGAAGGCAACGCCGTCGTTCTCGGTCACCTGGAAGAAGAAATGCTGACCGTGGCCGCCGAGGTCCAGCGTCTTGATCAACGGGAAGCCGAGGATTCCTTCGTAGAAGTCGACGGTATCCTGCATGTCGCGGCAGACCATCGCCACGTGGTTGAATCCGCGGAGTTCGTAGTTGGTGGATTGGCTGGGCATCTGGGCCTCCTTGCCTGGACCTTCTGACCGTGTCGGCTGCGGGACTTCGTGTCCGCCCGCCAGCATTGTAGGCGGCCCGAAGGGCGTCCGGGCCGGATTCGTTATCGCTCGACTGCGCGAGCAGGCGTATGCGTCACATCGTCTGGCACAAGTGGCCGGACCCAGGCCGCGAATTCAAACGTCCGCCCGTCGGGGTCGGGGAAGTAAATCGAGTTCACGAACTCGTCGATCGCTTCGGCATCGTTGGGAAGCACCGTCGGGTGGTACGCCTGCTTCCCGTTGTTGTAGGCGATGTGGTGGTTGACTTCGGTGCAGGGGATCCCGGCGGCCCGTAGCCGCTCCTTGTATTCCTCCTGCTTCCCATGGGGGATATCGAAGGCGAGATGGTGCATCGAACCGGCCGCGGACTGCCGTGTCCCCGGGGGCAGCGGCTTATGCTGTCCCGTCTTCTCATCCACGCCGCCGAAACCGCGGAATACGACGCCTGCCTCTGCTTCCGGTGCCTCTGGGTACCAGACCACGGAGATGATGCTCTCGTCGCTGATCCCGAAGAACGCCTGCTGGCCGCCGTCGCCGAGCTCGTCGTGCCGGAGAAGGGGACAGCCCAGCACCTCGGTGTAGAACTCCATGGTCTCGGCCATGTCCTTCACCACCAGGGCGAGGTGGTTGATCCCCCGGACATCGAATTTCGTCGATCGCGTTTCAGCCATGATTCCCCCTCGTTTGGGCGCTGGCGCTGCCTGCGCTATGAGCCCTTGGAGTCGTTGTCCCCGCTCATCTGGGCCATGATGTTGACCGCCGCGCCGCCTTCGCCGCCGGGCACCGGAACCTCGACGACGCGTTCGTCCACATCATCGTATTCCAGCCGAAGGGCTTTCGTGAGCACCGCATACATCATGTAGAGCCCGCAGATGTAGGTCAGTTCGAGGATCGCCTCGTCGTTGAAGTGCTTCTTCAGCGCGTTGAACGTGCCGTCCTGCACGCGCCCAAGTTCCAGCACCATTCCGTCGATGTAGCTCAGCACCGCCCGTTCCTTCTCGTCGAAGAGGTCCGTGGCGGACCAGTGCGGGATCGCCTCGACCTTCTCGTCAGAGATGCCGGCGGCCCGGGCGCCTTTGCTGTGCTGCGAGAAGACGAACTTGCTCCCGACCGCAAACCCGGTTCGAAGAATGCCAAGCTCGACGTAGTAGGGCGGGATGACCCGGTTCCGGCTCTTGTAGACCGCCCCACCTGCCTGGAAGTGGGTGAGGATTTCCGGCGACAGCGCGAACACCGTCCACCAGTTGCCGGGCGTACCGGTCGCCGTTCCCGGCTCGGCTACCGGGTCCTTGTCGCCGAACATGCGGTTGTAGGCGCCCAGCGCTTCTGGCGGCGCCTCTGAGCGTGGGACCTCTCGAAGACGTGGCACATAACCCCCGGAGCCCATATTCGGGCGGCGCGAAGCTTAGCACAGCCCTAAGTGGTTGCGGACACCGACCGCGAAACCTCACTCTGACCGTAGAATGTCGCCGTGACGTCCTCTGGCTTCGCCGGCCGCTTTCTCAATCCCATCCGCCAGAACGAAGTCCTCCTTATCGTCAGCATTTCCACCTCGCTGGTGATGCTCGGGCAGGGGATTGTCGGGCCGATCCTTCCCCTCTTCGCCAAGTCCCTGGGCGTCTCCGCTGCGGCGGTGGGCCTCACCCTCAGCGCCTTCGCCGTCGCCCGCATGATCCTCAACGTCCCCAGCGGCATCGTTGCCGACCGCTGGGGACGCCGCATCCTCCTGATCGGCGGACCGTTCATCACCGGCATCGGCAGCGTCCTCTCCGGCACCGCAACGAATCTCGAGATCTTGCTGCTCTGGCGGTTCGTCGCGGGCGTTGGCTCCGCCCTCTATATGACGGGCTCGATCATCGTCGTCACCGATCTTGCGACGGACGAAAACCGCGGCCGCCTCCTCGCCATTAACCAGGGCGCCCTCCTCGCCGGCGTCACCATAGGCCCTGCGATCGGCGGCATCATCGCGGAACTCATGGGCCTCCGGGCGCCGTTCTACTTCGTCGGTGTCGCCGCCTGCGCTGCGGGAGTCTGGAACTGGGTCCGCGTGCCTGAGACGCGGCCCGCCGTCGATCCGGCCGGCGCAGAGCAAACGAGGGAAGAGAAGCCGGCCGCCGCCGGGCGCGGCGGTATGAGCCGCACCCTTGCCCTCCTCCTTTCCATGAACTTCATGCTCATTTCGCTCGTCAACTTCGCCGTCTTCTTCGGGCGTTCGGGGCGGCAGACGGTCATTCCCCTCTTTGCCGACGGCCACATTGGCATGAGCGAGGGTGGCATCGGACTCGTCTTTGCGGGCATGTCTCTGATCAACCTCCTCCTCATCATCCCCGCCGGCCTGATGGTGGACCGAGTCGGTGTCAAGGCCACTATCCTTCCCTCCGCCCTCCTCAGCCTCGTCGGCTTCGCCTTCATAGCGACAACCAACTCGGTGTTCCCCTTTGTCGTGGCCACCCTCGTCCTCGGCGTCGGCAGCGGTCTGCTTGGGCCGGCGCCGGCCGCCTACGCTGCCCAGGTCGCGCCGCCCGACCGCCGGGGCGCTGCCATGGGCCTCTTCCGGTCGCTCGGCGACCTAGGTTTCGTGATCGCTCCCCCACTGGTTGGCTACCTCGTCGACCATTCCGGCTACGGATTCGCCATCGTCCTCAACGGCGTCATGCTCGCCGGTTCGGCGGTCATCTTTGTGCTCTTCGCGGGCAAAAGCGGCGCTGGCTCGCGTGTGCCCCGGCCCGTTCCCGCAAACGCCCCCTGAGCAGGCATACAATGACCCTGCGCGCGTCCGCGCCAGGAGCCGGCCACGATGACCACCGAAGCAACTTCTTCCCGAACCCAGGACTACGCTGCCCGTGCCCAGAAGCACCTCTGGGTCCACAACAAGCAGGAGGCCAACCTCACCCGCGAAGGCGAACTCCCGATCCTCGAACGCGGTGAGGGCATCTACCTCTGGGACGTCGAGGGCCGCCGCTACATCGACGGTCTTTCCGGCCTCTGGGTCACTGCTATCGGCCATGGTCGCGAAGAACTGGGCGAAGTGGCGAAGGAGCAGATGGCGAACCTCCACTACGTCTCGACCTTCGACTACGCCACGCCCCCGGCCATCGGGCTCGCCGAAAAGCTCGCTGAGATCACGCCGGAAGGCATCGAACGCTTCTACTTCGTCAACTCAGGCTCCGAAGCGGTCGAGATGGCCATCAAGATGGCCAAGCAGTACCACTACAATCGCGGCGACAAGAAGCGCTACAAGACCATCTCCCGCATCGGCAGCTACCACGGCCAGACAGCCGGTGCCCTCAGTGTGAACGCCGCCAACTACACCTCACGCGCGCCATTCGAGCCCCTGATGCCCGGTGCCACGCATGTCCCCGGCATCAACTGTTTCCGCTGCCCCTACGAAAAGACATACCCGGAGTGCGACGTCTTCTGCGCCCGCACCATCGAAGACCGCATCCTCTTCGAGAAGCCCGAGACGATCGCCTGCCTCATCGCCGAGCCGATCAGCAGCGCCAACGGCAACCAGGTCCCGCCCCAGAAGTACTGGCAGACCCTCCGTGATCTCTGCGACAAGTACGGCATCCTCCTCATCGCCGACGAGGTCATCAACGGCTTCGGCCGCACTGGCAAGTGGTTTGGCGTCGAACACTTCGGCATCGTCCCCGACCTCATGACGGTCGCGAAGGGCCTCAGCTCCGGCTATATCCCCATCGGTGCCGTCATGGCCCACCGCCGTGTCGCCGACGCCTTCCTCGGCGGCCGCGACGAGCAGTTCAGCAGCGGCCTGACCTTCGGCACCCACCCGGTCTCGACAGCCGTGGCCCTCCGAAACGTGGAGATCCTTGAGCGCGAACGCCTCATCGAGAACTCGGAGGCGATGGGCCGCTACCTCGAGGCCGAGCTGCCAGAGCTTGTGAAGCGCCACCGCATCGTCGGTGAAGCGCGTGGCATCGGCCTCTACTGGGGAATCGAGCTGGTGAAGGACAAGGCGACCCGGGAGCCATTCACTCCCGCGGATGACATCGGTCCCCGGATGACGATGAAGATGCGCTCCCGCGGCCTGCTTACCCGGGCCGGTGGCCTCATTTACATCGCTCCACCGCTCGTTATTAACCGCGAAGAAGTGGGCACGATCGTCGACATCATCGACGAGTCGCTCACGGAACTGGAAGCCGAACTCTAGCTCGCTCCGCCGCCCGGGAAACTGACGGCCTCAGGTACGACCTCCTGTCGCCGCCGGCTCGCCCCAACCGGCAGCGCCGAGGCCAGCAGAGCCACGCCCGCCGACACCGCCGCGAGCAACGCGAACGCCGCGGATGTCCCCTGTGCATTGGCGACCAGCCCGCAGATCGTCCCGGCGATCGAACCGACGCCAAAGGTGAGGAAGAACGAGACGCCGAATGCCCGGCCCCCCGCCCCGTCGGGTGCGTAGTCGGCGATAAGGCCATTGACGATCGGCTGCTGGCCGAAATTCGCGATGACGAACGCCGAGGTGACGAAGAGCAAGAGAATCCCTGTGCTGGTCGCGACCAGGAGCAAGGCTGGCGCCGCGAGCCCGATGACCGGGGCGATCAGCCACTCGAGTGGAAAACGGTCACTTAGCCAGCCCCCGGCGGCCTGCCCAAGGATGGCCGTGAGGAGAGCGATGGTCGTTATCGCCCCGGCTACCGCTTCCGGGCTCCAGCCGAAAATCTCGATGCCCAAATGCTTCTCAAGGTGCGTCTCGAGGAACGTCAGCGACCCGCGATAGATGAACCCCGTGCCGATGGAACAGCAGTAAATCAGCAGCAGCGGTCGGGTGAACCACGTGCGCACCGCCGGTGGCGTCGTTCGTGGTCGCGCCGATGTCGTGCGGGCGACGGTCTTCGCCGTCGTCGCGCGGTTGGACGCGGCGGAAGCTTCCTCCTGCGAAGGTGCGAGTGCACGCACTGCGACGCTGACGGCCAGCGCCGCAACACCGAGCACGACATACGCCACCCGCCAGTCGGTCGCGATGCTGATGCCAATCGCGATCGCTGGAACTGCCCCGACGCCGATGTTGCCTGCGATACCGTGCGTCGCGAATGCCATCCCGCGCCGCTCGACCACCGTCGCCACCATCGACGTTCCGGCCGGGTGATAAAGCCCGAGAGCAGCGCCAAGCAACGAAAGTGCAATGGCGAAGAGCAGCAGGTTGGGAGCGGCCGCGACCGCGAACGCGCAGACTGCCGACCCTGCCATGCACCAGCTAATCACCGTTCGCGGCCCGAACCGGTCCGTGAGGAAACCGGAAGGTAGCGCGGTCGTGCCGAACGTGACCGTGCCAACGTTGGCCACGATACCGAGCAGCGCGAGGTCGGCCCCGAACTCGGCACCCACCCGCACGAGGAGAGCCGCGAAGGTCAGCTCCAGCGAGTGGGTCATGCAGTGCGCCATTGCCGCCGACGCCACGATGCGGCGCTCCACGCGGCTGGCGCTGGCGGCAGCAGTGGTCATGCCGGGTCCGGGAACTCCGGCGCTCGCTTTCCAACGAACGCAGCCACGCCCTCGCGGTAATCGGCTTCGCGCATCATCACATCCAGCAGTCGTTCGGACTCCGCCACGGAAGAGCCGACATCCCCGTGCAGGTCGGCGTAGACCTGCCGCTTGGTCTCGCGCATCGAAGCTGGCGACACCCCGTTCGCCAGCTGGCGAGCATAGGCCATCGTGTGCTCCCAAAGCCCCTCGGTCGGAAGAACGGCGTTCACGAGCCCCATCTCTGCCGCCTCCTCGGCCAGCACCACCCGGCTCGACAGCAGCAGGTCGTTCGCCCGCGTAACACCAATCAGCCGCGGCAGGATCCAGCTCAGCCCATATTCCGCGGGCAGCCCCAGCTTCCCGTGAGCGGTCGTCAGCTTGGCCCCTTCGGCCGCGAAGCGAAGGTCTGCGTAGCAGGCGATTGCCAGGCCCACACCCGCCGCCGGGCCGTTCACGGCGGCGATGATCGGCTTCGTCATCCCGAACTGGAAAGCAAAGTTGTGGTCGTACTCCGGGCGCACGCCGTAGCCGGGGTTCTCCATCACATCGGGCGTTCCCGGGTCGTAGCCGCCCTTCTCCACGTGCCCTTCAAGCGCCCGTGCGTCGGCTCCGGCGCAGAACCCGCGCCCGGCGCCGGTCACGACAATTACCCTCACTCCAGTGTCACGCTCGGCCTGGGCCATCGCCCACCGGTACTCGACGTGCATCCGGCCGGTCCAGCTATTGAGGCGCTCGGGCCGATTCAGTCGGATCACGGCAATGCGCTCGCCAACGCTGTACTCGACGACCTTCAGTTCCATCGCTTCACTCCCCGTCCGCGTAGATGCGAAATCCGAAGTCGTTGTACCGGAACGATGGGTCGAGACTGGCGCGGGCGGTCACCCGAGTGAACTTCGTCGAATGTCGCCAGCTGCCGCCGCGGGAGACGCGCCGCTTACCGCTCGCCGGTCCCCGCGGGTCGCGTGCTCTGGACGAGGTGTAGGCATCTTTGGCGTACCAGTCGGCGCACCACTCGTGCACGTTCTCGGCCATGCAGAGGAGGCCATAGCCGTTGGCACAGGCTGCGGTAGGTTCGTGGGGTTCGTTCAGAGTCGCGATGGTTTCGAACGCCGGGTGAGCGTCCATCGCTCCCGGCCAGCTCCAGTCGGCATCCGGCCGTCCGCCGAGGGCCGCCCACTCTCGTTCCGCCTCCGACGGCAATCGGTACCTCCGACCCGTCTGCTCCGAGAGCCATACGCAGTACGCGACGGCGTCGTTCCAGCTCACACCGACCGCTGGCCGCTCGGGGTGTGCGAACCGCGCCTCCCGGGTGAACTCCGGACGTTCGACCCCCGTCTCCTGCACGAACGCTGCGAACTGAACGTTCAGCACGGGCGCCCTGGCTGCGAGGAATGGTCGAACCTCAACCAGATGCGGCGGTGCTTCGTCCGGCCGCTGGTTATCCCGGCCCATCAGGAACCGCCCGCCGGGGACGGCCAGCAGCTCCGGGACTTCGACGCGCGTCTCGGCTCTCATGGGCGCATTCTCCCTGCCGGCGGCCGGCTCGTCGATTCGAGACCCTGGCGACGAGCGCCTATCATGGGACACATGACGGATGGCGAATCCGCTCCAACGGTTACCTTCACACCCTCGGCGTCCGAGCGACTCCACCAGGTCATCGATCGCCGTGGAGGGAACGTGGTTGGCTTGCGCCTCCAGATCGTTGGCCGCGCTGCCGGGCAGTTCCACCACGTCCTGAGCCTCGTCGAAGACGCCTCCCTGGTTGCCGGCGACCGCGCTGTCAACGTCGAAGGCATCGATGTCTACCTCGAGGCTCGGAACGCCCGCTACCTCGATGGCGTCACCATCAACTTCGAGGAAAAGCCGACCGGCGAAAGTGGCCTGGAGTTCGAGAACCCGAATCCGCTCTGGTTCGATGACCGCGAACTCGCGATCCAGGAGATCTTCGATAACGAGATCAACCCGGCTATCGCCTCGCATGGCGGCGTCGTTCATCTGCTCGGTGTCGAAGATGTCACCGCATACGTGGAACTTGGCGGTGGCTGCCAGGGCTGTGGCATGGCCGATGTGACCCTCAAGCAGGGCATCGCCGCGACCGTCCTCGATCGCGTCGAGGGAGTCGAGCGTGTGGTTGACCAGACCGATCACGAAGGCGGCCAGAACCCGTACTATCGCCCCTCGAAGAAGTAGTTACTCGATTGCGAATGTCAGGCGGCGGTGGCTCTCACGAAGGGCCGCTTCCACTTCGGCCGGCGTCTCGCCTTTCGCGAAGATAAACCCGAGGTACTCCGTTCCCTCAGGCAGCGGCACTACCCGCTCGCCCACCGGGATCGAGATCGTCACCGACTCGATGAGTGGCACGGCCTCCGCTTCCGCCACTCCCCCCACGCTCCGCAGAACGCCCTCTGACGGGATCGGGATCATCATCACCCCTGCCGCGCGCATCTCGCGGCGGTAGCTCGGCACTTCCCGCCCCGTCGCGCACCGAAGCAGCAATTCTTCCAGCGACATGCCCGTCCCGAACGATAGCGTGCGCGAACAGAGGCCCCCGATCGAGCGCGCCGCGACATCGATCGGGAAGACACCGCGGTCGTTCACCCGCAACTCGATGTGGACGGGTCCTGCTTCCAGGCCAAGCGCCCGCGCGGCTGCTTCTGATGCCGCCGTGATACGCAGGATGTCGGCTTCCGGATGTCGTGATGGCGTGACATAAATCGTCTCTTCGAAGTAGGGACCCACGAGCGGATCGGGCTTGTCGAAGATCGCGAGGACCTCGAGTTTCCCACCGTCGAGGACTGCCTCAACCGAAACCTCGTATCCGTCCAGGTACTCCTCGATAAGTACCCGGTCCGTATGGTCCGGACACTCCAGGCTGTACTCAGGGTCATCCAGGATCGCTTCGATGCGCTCGAATGCGGCCACGAACTCGTCCACGTCGTCCGCCCGGATGACGCCCCGGCTTGCCGACATCGAGAGCGGCTTCAGCACAACCGGATACGACAACCCCCTGGCCACCGCCGCGACGTCGATACCACGGGGCACGACGCGATACGCGGGGGAATCGAGTCCCGCCTTTGCGAGGCGCTCGCGTAGCAGTGACTTGTCGCGTGTGGCCTCCACCGCGTTCACCGGGTTGTGCGGAAGTTCCAGCCTCCGCGAAGCGTGCGCCGCCAGTCGGATCCCCGCATCGTCGACAGCAACAATCGTCCCCACCGGGTATTGCGACGCATAGCGCTCCACCTGCGCGACGCCCTGCTCCACGTCGTTGAAGTCGAACGACACTTGCCGGCCTGAGGAACCTTCACCGAGTGGGCTGCTTCGGTCGGTACCCACGACTACGTCGATCCCAAGCTTCGTCGCTGCCTCCATGAAGTCGTGGGTGCGGTAGCTCCGATTGGGGATCAGCAGGAGGACGCGGTCGGCCACGGCCCTAGCTTACTGCGCGGGCGCCGTCATTCCTTGAACCAGAGCTGCCGCGCCTGTTGCCGTAGCTCGGCCCGAAAATCCGGGTGGGCGATGGAAATCAACTCATCGGCGCGCTGTCGGTGGTTCTTGTCGAGCAGTTGGGCGACGCCGTGCTCGGTGACGATCGTGTCCGCAAGGTAGCGCGGCACCGTGATCAGCGTTCCCGTCTCGTGCTGGGCGACGACCTTCGAGAGTGAGCCGCCCACGGCGGTCGAGCGCATGACAGTGATTGCCCTTCCCCGCTTCGAAAGGGCCGCGCTGATGTGCGTATCCGGCTGGCCGCCCGTCCCATTTACCATGTGCCCGCCGAAGCGGTCCTCACTCGCAATCTGTCCGAGCAGGTCCACCGCAATAGCGCTGTTGATCGAGGTCATCGTCTCGTTCTGGCTCATCAGGCGCGGGTGCAGCAGGTAGTCGGGGTCATACAGCTCGAACGCGGGATTATCGCGGATGATCTCGAGGTCCTCCTGGTCGCACCCGGACCAGGCCACGGCCACGCTGCGGCCTCGGTGCACCTGCTTCTTGCTGTTCGTCAGGATTCCCTTCGCCCAGAGTTTCGCCAACCCCGGCGAGCCAAGCTCGGTATGGAGCCCGAGATCGTGAGCGCGGTCGAAAGCTCCCGCCTTGAACATCAGCGCGCTCGGCTCGCCCACGCCAACCTGGATCGTGTCGCCGTCACGGATGATCTCCTGGAGATGGTTCGCGATCGCCTGCGCTTCCGGGTCCACCGGTGTTTGTCCCAGCGTCCGGCGAAGCAGATCGAGCGGGATCGCGTGGACGAGCGGTTCGACCAGGGAGAGCGTTTCCAGCGAGGTTGCATCCACCATTTGGAGTCGCTCGTCCCGCTCCGATTCCGGCGAGAACTGGTTGATTCGGTCCTTCATCCCCTGCCGGTCGACCTTCGTGATCGCCCCGTCGACAATCGCCGCGAATTCGCTCACGTGCATCCAGATATCGCCATGGACCTGGTCGATGTTTGGGTCGATCAGGGCGATCGGCTTCTTCACCCGCTTCGAGTACGACTTCCGCGTCCACATGTGGGGACCGAAGTGCACATAGCCCGCATCGTTGGGCTCGCTGCACGGCGTCAGCAGAACGTCGGGCATGCGCGCTTCCGGGCGTCCTGCGTCGAACGCCTTCATCCCGAGCATGAACGTGTTCGGGAGATAGGTGGAGTCGTGCGCATCGTGCGATGGTCTCGCCGTGTCCCCGATGAAGATCTCGATTTCCCGCTCGCCGCTCCATGAACCTCCTGAGAGCAGGTTCACCTCGCGCGGCGCGAGGAAGCGGATGTTGAGGTCGCCGAGTTCCTCTGCACGCCGCTGGAGCGCCGTGGAGAGTACCCCCGGGGCAAGGATGGTGAGCGCAACGAGATCGCCCCGCGCAATCAGACCCATCGCCTCGTCGAGGCTCTTCCTGGCGGCCTCAAGAGCCTCCCTTGCTGCTGGCTTCAATGGTTGCCTCCCCGTTGCTTTTCGGATCTTCTACGCCAGCGTTGGCACGCCGGCTACCTCGACCCTTTCCGCGCCGGTAGTCGCCCGGTAGTATGGATGACTGAAACGAATTGTGGATCTGTTATGAGCGCCCGCACTACCGGCCCGGCGGTGATTCGCCGCACTCGCCTGCTTGAAGCCCTCCACGGGTCAATTGGCGGCGGGCTCGTTGTCGCGCAGGCGCCCGCCGGCTATGGAAAATCGACGCTCATTGAATCCTTTGCGGCCGAGGTCGATTTCCACGTCGCCTGGGTCTCCCTGGATTCGTCGTCCACCGTCCCTGAAGTGCTCGCGACCACGATCGCGGGCGCATTGTCCGGTGATTCGGCCGGCCCGCTACCCGTCGCCGATAGCCAGACTCAGCTCCGGGCCTATCTTGCGGCGGCGGTGCGAGACCTTGCCGAGCACGAGCCAGGGCCAATCATGCTCGTTATTGACAACACCCACGTTCTCGCCCGCTCGGTGGATTCGTGTGAGCTTCTGGGGTGGCTGTTCGAAGCGCTTCCCGAAGGAAGCGAAGCAATCCTCGTTGGCCGCGAGGCCCTGCCGCTGACGGAAATTGACCGAAGGATCGCCAGCGGTGAGTGCCTCTTCCTTGGCCCGGAAGACCTTGCATTCACCATGGACGAAGCAGCACAACTCGCCTGCTTGCGCGGCTCCGATGTGGATCCTGGTGCCGCACATAAGGCAACCGACGGCTGGCCAATCGCTCTCGCGGGTGTTCTCTCCGGCACCGTACCTCTCGGCAACGCTGCAGCCCTTACCGCGCCCGGCTCGTGGGAGCGGTTCGTGACCCGTGAGGTATGGGCGTCTGTACCTGACGAGCTGACACTGCCGTTGCTCCGGTTAAGCGTCCTCGCGGTTATCGACGTGCATTCCGCAAACGCGCTCGTCGGCCGCCAGTCCTGGAAGAAGCTTCGCGAATGGCTGGCTACACGCGGCTTCCTTTCAGACCACGTCACCGAGTCAACCGTGCGCCTCAACGAATCGTTCCGGCGACTGCTCCATACCCGGCTCCAGACACTTCATCCTGATCTTGCAGCCGAGACGACCCGCGAAGTCGCCAGGGACATGGTCGACGCTGGCGCCATTGCCGATGCCATCCACGTCGTGATTGAGATGGATGACCAGGAGTTGCTGCAGGAAATTCTCACTGAACACGCCAACTCGCTGCTGCTGCAAGGCGCTTTCGCGCTTCTGACGCGAGCGTTCGACGCACTCGGCACCATCAGTCTCGATCCGCTCGCACCGCTCAACGGCGTTCGCCTCCGGGTACTCGCGCATTCCGGCTTCCTCGAGGCAGCTCTCGACCAGGCCGGTGCGCTTCTGCGGCGAAAAGGTGTACCGGCTGAAACCCGGTTCCATGCGCTGCTCGCTCAGATTCGCGCTCTCAAAGCGTTGGGCCGCGGACCGGAACTCACCCGCCTCTTCGACGAGACGCGTGAATCGGTGACCGGCGCCGACCCCCTCGTGGTTGCCGACTACCACTTCCAGCAAGCGCAACACGCTCTGCACTCGACCGCCGACTACGCGCGCGCCGATGCTCTCCTGCGAACCTGCTGCGAATTGGCCGAGGAGTGCGGTGCCGCTCAACTGGCCACGCTTGCCCGCTCCACTCGGGGCGACCTGCTGCTCCTGCAGGGAAATGCCCCGGCCGCCGTCGACGAACTGATTCGCGCCGCCGGTGGCTGGCGCCGGGCGAACGCCCACGGCAACCTCGCCTGGACGCTGAACAACCTCGGGCTCGCCCACGTGACCATTGGTGACTTCGAAAGCGCGGTGATCGTCCTGGAAGAGTGCCGTGCCGAAGCGACCATGACCGACGACACTCGCATGGAGGCGTATGCCATAGCCACCCTCGGCGATTGCCGGCTGGCGCAGGGCGACCCGGTCTCCGCTCGTGCCCATTACGAGGACGCTCTCCGGCGCACCGCCCAGGGAGTGCTCGACCCCACGCTCACGCTCTTCACCCTCATCGGCCTCTCGGCCTGTGCACTCGGGACGGGAGAGGTTCGTCATGCGGACTTCCTCGCAAATCGTGCGTTCGAACTGGCACAGGAGATGGGCAACCGCCCGAACCTTGCGAGCTGCAAGCTGCAGCTCGCTGCCACCCACTCAGCTTCCAGCGACCACACGAACGCCATTCGTCTGGCCGAGGAGGCCCTGGCCACGTTCGAAGAGGTTCAGTCGGCGATTGCGATCCGGGTTGCTCGCTTCCGGCTCGCTCTCGTTCGCTTCGCGGCCGATGATCGGGCAGGCGCCGAAGAAGACTTGCTGGGGCTCTCCGATTGTGTATCCGAGCCGTGGATGATCGGCGCTCTTGCACCGCTCATTCACCAGAACCCAATGTTCGCGCAGTGGGCGGCATCGAGGCGCGGCCTCTCGCCGGTGCTTGTGGAGGGGATCCGCCGGGAGGTCGAGCAGCGGGTACCGGAGCAGGTCGAAGAGGTGGCTGCCGGCCTTCCGAGGATCACGGTGCGCAGCCTCGGCCAGCTTGCCGTTGAAATCGATGGCGAGGCCATCCCGGATTCCCGATGGTCGACCGTCAAAGCCAAGGAGCTCTTCTTCCTCTTTCTCGCAAACCCGGAAGGTATTCGCAAAGAAGAAGCCGTCATCGCTCTCACTCCGGACCTGGATTCGGCCAAGAGGAACAGCACCTTCCATTCCAACCTCCACCGGCTGAGGCGCGCGCTCTACCCCGAGATCGTTGTTCGCAAGGACAATCTCTATCGCCTCAATCAGGACGCCGCGATCGAATGGGATGTCGAGCAGTTCGCCCAGGCCCTCGAAACCGCCCAACAGCACCGTGGTGGTAGTCCCGAACGTGCCGAGGCCTACGAACGCGCGGTGTCCCTTTACCGCGGCCCATTCGCGCCAGAGTTCTTCGGCGAATGGGCGGATGCCCTTCGGGACCGGATCGAACGCCAGAATCTTCAGACGCTCTCATCGCTCGCCGGCTTCTACGCCGCCCGCGGTGAATACGAACGAGCCGCGCAGCAGCTGGAGCTCGTGCTCGTCGCCAGCCCTTACAACGAAGAGGCCGTCCATATGCTGGCCTTGAATCGCGCACGCGCTGGCAATGGCATTGCCGCCATTGGTGCGCTCGATGAGTTTGGCCGGCGAATCGACCGGGATCTCGGAGAGTCCCTACCCGGCCGGCTGCGCGAATTGCGCGCTTCTATCGCATCCGGCGCAGCCGTTTAGCCACTCACCCCAACGTTTGCGAGAGATTTGCGAGAACCCCTGACGTAGGTTTCTCCACAACGCTTCGGCCATCTGTCCGGAGCGAACCTGGAGGAATGTACCTGCTCATGAAGACTCGTTTCGCGACTGCCCTTCTCGCCCTCACCGCTCTCGCCACCGTCGCCCTCGCTGGCGCCGCTCCCATCGCCCCCTGGTAAGCCAGGACAGTTGATGCCGATACGCTCTCAGTCGCACATGAGAGCCATCGTCGCCGTCCGCACCCACCCCCTGGGTGCGGACGGCCTACTCTTGCTCGCGGCCGCGCTCGTCGCGCTGGTCGTTCAACAGGTGGCCGTTCGTGCGCTCCCCGTCTCCGGTGGTTGGGATGCTGTGCGCCAGGGGACCTTTGTTGTCACGACCGCGGTTGTGGTGCTTGTCGCACTAAAGCTGCGCATGCTGATTGGGGCATGGCTTGTGGCTGGCGGAATCTTGCTCAACTGCCTCCCGATCGTTGCTCACGGCGGCACCATGCCAGTCGCGTGGGAAACGGTGGATGCATCGGGATCCTTCCCCTCGATAAGTGAAAATATGCTCGGCGAACAGATCCCCGGCAGCAAGGATGTCCTCTTACTTCGTAAGGACATCCACTTCGAACCCCTCTCCGACCGCTACTTCATCGACCCGCCGGTTTATCGGCCGAACATCTACAGCCTCGGCGATTTTGCGATCTTTGCCGGCTTAGCGGTCGCGGTCGTGGAACTCATCAGCTTCGTACTCAGCGGCCGCCTCCCCGCGAGCCTGTTAAAGACAAGGAGTTTGCCCGCAGGAACATGACAACGAGGCACGTGTCGCCACCGCAGGAGTCATTCGAGTGGCTCTTTGGCATCACGGCAGAACCGCTGCTCCTGGTAGATGCCGCGCCGAGCCTTGCCCAAAGCAACGTCTGTGCAGCGAACGCTGCAGCGCTCGAACTGCACGGCCTGCAACTCGCCGACATCGTCAATCATCCCTACGGCGACCTTCTCGGCACATCCGACGACGACGAATCGCTGCTGAGTGGGCTTCCTGGCGCGGTGGTGTGGCATCGGAACGCGAACAAAGGTTCCTTCCCCGTCGCGCGGACTGTTACAACCGCGCCCTGGGACGCTGCTCTGCAGCTCGTGGCCCTCTCGCCCCTCGGGATACCGGGCCAGCCGCGTACCAGCTTCCTCCACGCCCAGCGGCTTGAGACCCTTGGGATGATTGCGGGCCAGGTTGCCCACGACCTCAATAACGTGCTCGTCGGCATCCTCACCGACGCTGCCCTCCTCGTTGAAGAACTCAGCCCCGGCGACCCTGTCCGTGAGCGCTTGAGTGCGATTGCCATCGCAGGGCGCGATGCTCGCACCCTGACTCGCCAGCTGGTCGGGCAGGCCGGTGCATCGTCTGAGCGGGAGGAAATTGATGTCAACGCGCTCATCGATGACGTCTTGATGCTTTTCGCTGCTGTGGCCGGCTCGGATAGAGAGACGCAATTTGATGCCGGCAATGTGGCTCCGATCGAGGGCAACCCTGTTCATCTTCGACAGGCGCTTCTGAATCTTCTCCTCAACGCGAACGCCGCCCTCGGCGGCGGCCCCGGGAGCATCACCATCACGACCGCGGTCGTTCGTGGCAGCGAGATCCCTATCGCATCTCTCGCGTCGCGCGAGACGCCCATCCCCCGGCGGGACTACCTGGCCATCTCCGTCGTCGACACTGGCGAAGGGATGTCGCCACGCGTTCTCGCACGCGCTTTCGAACCGTTCTTTACCACGCGTGTCGATGGCACCGGGCTCGGATTGCCAGCCGTCGTCGCCGCCGTCAGGGAGCACGGCGGTATCTTGGGGGCCACCAGCGTTCCCGGGCGCGGGTCCCATTTCACGATCTACCTGCCGGCCTAGGTTCAGGCCCGGCTACTCTCGTGTTCGCGGGTCCAGCGCGTCGCGCAAACCATCGCCAAGGAACGTGAATGTCAGCATCAGCAACGCGATCGCGCTTGCCGGGATAAAGATCCCCCACGCGTTCACGCGGTAGTACGCAAAGCCGTTGTTCACCAGCGTACCCAGGCTCGCGGTAGGCGGAGGAAGGCCGAATCCGATAAAGCCGAGGACCGCTTCGGCGAAGATCGCTACGGGAATGCCGATGGTCGCGACCACGATTACCGGTCCCAGCGTGTTGGGCAGCATGTGGTTGAACACCACTCGCGTCTGCGACGCGCCCAACGCGCGAGCGGCAGTGACGTAGTCCGTCTCCTGCAGCGACAGCATCTGGCCGCGGACAAGACGTGCCGTGAGAACCCAGCTGACCAGCGAGATGGCGATGATCACCTGGAGGAGTGGCCCCGGCAGCCCTGGAATTTGCGGGTCCGATGCCCCCACGATTGGCCATGAGCGTTCTGTCAGGACAGCACGCAAGAGGATGATCGCAAGCAGATCGGGGAACGCGTACATCAGGTCCGTGAATCGCATCATGAACGAATCCGTGAAACGGCCGCCGAGGGCCGCCGCGCCACCGACGAACATGCCGATCACGAGGACGATCATCTGCGTTCCGATTCCGATCTTCAGCGAGATGCGCGCGCCTTCCCAGGTACGTGACCACAAGTCCCGACCGAGGTGGTCGGTGCCGAACCAGTGTGCTGTGGATGGGCCCTTGTCCACGGTGTCGAGCGCTACGTGCTGCTCGTGCGGGTCGTACCTCTCGATGGCAGGCACGAACGTAGTCAGCGCCGCCATCACGATGATGCCCATCAGCAGGATTCCGGCGGCCAGTGCCAGGCGGTTACGGATCAGTCGGCTCCAGGCCTGCTGCCAGAGCCCGCGGTACTTGCGCCCCTCGAAATAGTCGCCGGTCGTGTTCAGCGTTGCGGCTGTTGTTGTCGCCATGGGCTAGTACCGCACCCTTGGGTCGGCGAATCCGTACGCGAGATCCACCGCCAGGTTCATGACCGCGATGAGGAAGGCGTAGAGCAGCACCGTGCCCATGATCAGTCCGTAGTCGCGGTTGCCGATGCTTGTGACGAATTCCTTGCCAATCCCGGGGATGGCAAAAGTCTGTTCAATGATGAAGGACCCGGTTATCAGGCCGGCCAGGATCGGGCCGAGGAGGGTGAGGACCGGGATCATAGCGTTGCGTGCAGCGTGCCGGACCACCACCTGGCGTTCCACCAGACCTTTCGCTCGCGCTGTCCGGACGTAGTCCTGGCGAAGTGTTTCGAGCATGGATGCGCGCGTCACCCGCGCAATATAAGCGGCAGGGAGCAAACCGAGGGAGACCGTCGGCAGGACCATCTTGTGCCAGTTGCCGAACTCCCAGCCGATGACGTCGAACCAACCGAATCTGAGCGAGAAGATCAGGACCAGGAAGACGGCCATCACAAAGCTGGGAACCGCCACTCCGAGCGTCGCCACGGTCACGCTCACGTAGTCGAGGATGCCGTTCTGGTTGATCGCCGAAAGCACGCCAAGGGTGAGGCCAAGGACGACGGCGAAGGCAAAGGAGCAGAGGCCGAGTTGGAGGGTCGTAGGGTATTTCTTCTGAAAGACGTCGGTCACCGGCCGGTTCTGAACGATCGAAAGCCCGAAATCGCCTTTGGCCAGGTCACCGAGGAAATGGACGTACTGCTCACCGAGCGTGCCGTCGAGGTTGTAGCGCTGCTCGAGCGCGGCGATGGTCGCCGGGGGAAGCGGGCGGTCACCACGTTGGAACGGACCACCTGGCACTGAGTGCATGAGAAAGAAGGTGATCGTTGCCACTGCCCAGAGCAGCGGTATCAGCGTGAGGATGCGGCGTACCGAGTAACCGAACACCCGTAGCCCCTTTCTTATGGAACACGGAGGGGGCTCCCATCACAGGAGCCCCCTCCGCCCTAGGTGCCGGTGTTAGTTGTTGATGTACCAGTCTTCAGCAGACCAGTCACCAGCTTCGACGCGGTTCTGTGAGGTTGAGACTTCTCTCACGCCACCCAGCTTGTCGCCGATGAGGTAGTGGTTGCCCAGGTGGTACCACACGGCGATGCCGCAGAGGCCCGCGCTGACCTTCTCGTTGATCTGCTTGTACAGGCCGAGGCGCTCCTCGTTGTTGGTGTCGTACTGGGCCTGTTCGACGAGCGAGTCGATCTCGGGGTCGCTGCAGTTGTAGTGGTTGTTGCCACCATCAGTGTTGTAGAGGCCGATGATCCAGTTCTCCGGGTCAGGATAGTCCTGGATCCAGCCACCGGGGTACAGGTCGAAGTCCTCGTTCGTGAAGGCTGCCGAGCGAGTCGGTGCGTCCACGACCTGGATGTTGATGTCGATGCCGAGGATTTCCTTCCATTGCTGCTGAAGGAACTCTGCGATCGCCGTGTTCGACGGTGTGTCACGAATGATGTACCCGAGCGTTGGGAAGCCTTCGCCACCAGGGTAGCCGGCATCAGCAAGATGCTGCTTGGCCGAATCGGGGTTGTAGCCGATGGTATCGGCGAACGAATCCACCGTGACCCCCTGGCCGATGATATCCGGGGGGATCCACGTCGTGGTCGGAATGTGAGCCCCCTGGAGCACCACGTCCACCATGGTCTGGCGGTCGGTTGCCTGGGAAAGGGCGAGCCGGACGTCGAGGTTGTCGAGCGGCGCGTGGTCGAGATTCATCTCAAGCCCGATCGTCCCCGCCGAGGGCTGGCTCAGCAGGTTGTCCGGGAATTCCGTCTTAAGACCGGTGAGGTTCGAGGTGTTGGCAAGAGCCATGTCGAGTTCGCCGTTGCGATAGGCGTTGTCCGCCGTCTCGGTGTCCTCGATGTACTTGAACGTCAGCTTGTCGAGATAGGCAAGGTGCGCGCCAGCGTAGTTGTCGTTGCGGACAAAGACCATGCTGTCGCCCGGAGCGTAGCTGTCAACCTTGAACGGGCCGTTGAAGGCCAGCTGGGTCGGGTCCGTGGGCCAGTCGTCGCCAGGGTTGGCAACAATGTGCGTCGGGACCGGCCAGGTCGGCCACATGGAGAGGAGAATCGTGAACGTCGGCTGAGCCTGCTGCAGCGTGATTTCGACAGTCGAATCATCGACTGCCTTCACGCCGACGCCATCCTGCAGCGCCTGCAGTTCGGCTTCACTCTTGCCTTCGTTGTCCGGATTGTAGTAGTCGTCGCAGCCAACAATGTTGGAAAGAACGTACTGGTACTGTCCGGCGATGTGGTAGTTGCAGGTCCGCAAAATGCCGGCCACGAAGTCGGTGGCGGTCAGAGCGGTATCGTCGGACCACTTGAGCCCGTCCTTGAGCTTGATCGTGTAGACCGTGCCGTCGTCGGAAATGGACGGGAGTTCCGCTGCCATCTCCGGCTGCGGGACATTGTCTACGTCCAGCTTGTAGAGCCCACGGAAGACCTGGGTCTGGTGCCCAATATCCTGCGAGAAGCTCGAAAAGTGGGGGTCGAACGACTGAAACTCGACGTAGTGGATGGTCGCTTCGCCACCCATCTTCGCGTTGTCGCCGCCCGGCGCAGTCGTGGCGGTGGCGTCACCGCTCGAATCGTCGTCGTCATCTCCGCACGCGACCGCGATGGTCAGTACGAAGATCGTGAGGATGCTAAAAAGCATCCACCACTTGGGATTGCGCATGTGCTGCTGTACCTCCTGATTACCGATCGGTAAGTGTGGCTCAGATTCGGGTAGCGTCAATTCCCCTTTACGAATGGCTCGCACTGTTAACCATCTCTTCATGTATACCTGCGAGCCGCGGAGCTACCCAACCACGCTACCGCTGTCGAAAATACGTCTATGGGTACGGAATGGACTCATGACCCGGCCTGCGAACTCGAGCCCGGCGCCCCGGTCCTCATCGTTCGCCCATCGAATCGCCCACCGGCCCTACAGGTAGGATCGGTCGATCGCTTCGAAGCATCAGTGTTAGCCCTGACGCTATCTCTGGGCGAAGACTTCGAACCCGCCGAGGAGATCCTTCTCGTCATTCATTCCGCCGGCGTCCGCTTCGCCAGCGCCGCTCGCTTCATCTCGCGGGATTCGGGTGGGGTAGTGACACTCCACGTTGACGGGCCCTGGCGCCACGTCGACGCTCGAACGTCGCTGCGCTTTCCCTGCGCTCACGCCGCCGAAATCCTCGTCGAGGGCATGGAAACACCGTTGCCGGCGGTGATCTCGGATATCTCCCAGCACGGTGCCGGCGTCCGAGTCACGGAGAGCACCGAATCCACTTCCGTCAGGCTGGCGCTCAGCCAGAAGGGCCGTCACGCGACGCTGGATTGTACGGTGGTGGGCAGACGGCCCTCCGGCGACGGTAGCTGCCTTAGTCTCGTCTTCGAGGAGATGAACCCGGCACAGGTCGGCTTCGTCACCGAGCTTTTCGAGTATTACCGGGCCGCCTTTCTCGAGTCGCTAGCTCTGGCGAGCTGAGGCCGCCGCCTTCAGGAGCTGCCGGTATACGAAGTCTCGGTCGCCCAGCCGGCGCCGCAAATGGTTCTCAAGCCCGGCGATAGGGAAGAGGTTCTGGGGCGCGCGAGTGTCCTTGTGGGGCGTCGAGGCGAACCGTTGTAGCGTCGCGGTCGACCGGTTAGCCATCTCCACTGCCTCGGCAATGGGGCCGCGAGCCACCAGTTCGCAGCGGGCAATCCCGGCCCATGGGTGGCCCGGCAGGTCCATCGGCAACCGCAGGTACCAGGAGAATCGGCTCCAGGCCTTCTGGACGAGAAAGAGTGGCGTCCGTTCGCCTGCCCGAAGCTGGCCGACGATTGCCGCGGCCGCCGGTGGCAGGTACCCGGCCCGATGACTCTTGATGTACCCAATCGCCCCCGGGATGTTCTCGCTCCCACGCAGGGGGCCATCGTGAAACAGGATCTCGGCCGGTCCTGCTTCCGCCGCAACGGCGATCTCCAGACGCCCCATCTGTTCCTGGATCCCGCGTTGCAGTACTTCCGGTTCGCCGCTGGCTGTCGGGAAATGCTCGTAGCGCACGCGTTCGCTCTCGATACCCGACGCCCCGGATAGCGCGAAGACGCCCCGGCCGGCGCGTTCGCCTTCCACGACGGCTTTGTCGCCACAACGCACGACCCCCGCCGCGTACGAGGCTGCAATCCCCGCACTCGATTGGCCGTCGATCTCGAACCAGAGACGCGCGTCGATGCGTTGGACTCCGTCCACAAACAGGACATCTCGTGCTGCGCTGTCTCCCTCCGGGCGCAGCGGTCGCCAGTCGCTCAGCGGCAGTTCCACCGTTGCGTCGACGTCGACTTTAGGGTCGAGTTCCATTGCCCCGTCATCGCCGGTCGATGAGCCGTATTCGGGTGCCCAGCTCTCGACCGCGAAGCGCACCATCAGACTTCCACCCGCTGCACAGTCGACCCGCCCGGCCCACGCCGGACCTCGAAGCGCACTGGCATTCGCGCTGCCAGCTCGCTTACATGGGTCACCAGTCCGACCATCCGCCCGCCCGCCGAGAGCTCCTCGATCGCCGTCGCGACGACGTCCAGTGTCTCCGGGTCGAGCGTGCCGAAGCCTTCATCGAGGAAGATCGCATCGAGTCGTGCCGTGCTCCCCGCGGCCACCATCGCGATGCTGTCGGCGAGTGCCAGCGCGAGTGCCAGCGAGGCGAGGAAGGTCTCACCTCCCGACAACGTCCGTATGTGCCGCCGTGCGTCGGCGTTGGTGTGGTCGATGACCTCGAAGTCTTCGTTCTCCGCCAGCGCAAGCGAGAACTGGCCCCGCGACAGCGCGAGCAGCGTCTCACTCGCGGAAAAGGTCAGATGCTCGACTACCTGGCGCACGTACCAGGTTTCGAACCCGAACTTGTCGGCACGCAGGTGACGGGCCAGCGTCGATGCCACCCTTTCCTGCTCGACCAGGGCGTCTTGTTCCTCTCGCAACTCTTTAACCGTTGCCAGCATCGTCTCCACGCGGCTCACCGTGTCTTCGGCTCGCCCCAGCGCAGAAGCCGCCGCCTCCAGTGGCTGGTTCTCGTCCACCTCGATCTCGGCCTGCCGGCACCGCTCGCGCTGAGTCGCCACGATCCGCATGCGTTCGCCCTCCAGCTGTTCGCAAGTGCGTCCCAGGTCGTCGAGTGAGGTCTTCAGTGCCGCCAGCCTGGCGCCTGCCCATTCGACCAGCGTCCTCCATGCGCCTGCGATATCGTGCCTGTCCAGGGCAGGTGGTCCGTAGGCTGCGAGGCTGTCGCGGGCTGCATCCAGCTCCCGGATTGCTGTCTCCGTCCTTTGGTTCGCCGCGACGACCGCTTCATTCGCCACTCGCACCGCCGACTGGGACGCCGACCATTCGCGTTGAGCCTGCTCCAGTGCGGCGTCCGCGTCCGCGATCGCACTCAGCGTCGCCGCGCACTCTGCTCGTTCCGGCTTCCCTGCCAGCGCGGCCTCGAACTCCGCCTTTCGCGACTCAGATCGAGCCACCTGCTGCTCGCTGGCATCGAGCCGCGATCGGGCAAGCTGCTCCTCCTGCACCCGCGCTCTGTGCTCTTTTTCGGCTGCCTCGCGCTTCGCATCGGCCTCCTTCAGGTTCGCCGGCTCGTCGATGTGCGGCGCCTCGCGAAGCACTTCTCCGCATATCGGGCAGCTGTCCCCGGCCTTGAGACCGCGAGCCGCAGCTGCGGCATGGTTCTCGCGGAAAACCGTTTCCCGCGCGATGTTCGCATCCTTCAAAGCGGCTTCCGCGGCTGTCGTGTTGTCTGCCGCGGTCTCTACGGCTCTGGCGGCCTCGGCCTGCTGGTCGCCGAGGCGTTCGATCTCCGTCACGACCTCTCCGAGATCGTCGTGGAGCCTGAGGAGACGTTCGATGCCATCGCGGTCCGGCTGGTTTGCGCGCTGAGTTCGTGCCGCTTCCAGGACGGTCTCCGCGGCCGCCGCCTGCTCTTCGCGGCCGGCAAGCTCATCGCGCGCCGCCTGCAGCAAGCCGGCGAGCTCGTCCAGCCCGCGAGGCAAACGGATCGCGGCGCACTTCGCGATGGCCGTCTCCGCGGCAGCCATTTCCGCCTTCGTAGCCCGCAGTTCCTCGCCAAGGTCAGCCAGGCGGGTGGACTCTTCCCGCAGGTCCGTCACCAGTGCCGCGAGCGCCTCTACCCGTTGCCTCGCGGTGGCCAGCCACTCTTCGTTCGCCTCGGCGAGCTCATTGGCGAGGCGAGCTTCCCGGAGGTTCCACTCGTCCTTTGCATCCCGTGCCCGGCCGTTCGCCAGTTCGCGCATCCTCGAGAAAATCTCGATGCCCAGCAGGCTGCGGAGGAGCGCCAGCCGGTTTGCCTGCGCATCGTGCAGCAACTGTGCAAACGCCCCCTGCGGCAACACCACGCACTTCTGGAAGTGGTCGAAAGAGAGCCCCAGCAGTTCTTCGACGCCCGTGCTGACCTCATCGGCAGTCCCACCGAGGACCGTCTCTCCCTGCACCAGGCGGGCTTCGCGCGTGCTGGCGCCGGTGGCGGTCCGCCGCACCACCCGGACAGCCGTGTACTCTTCGCCACCGACTTCGAAATCGAGCCTGACTCGTGCTTCTTCCTTGCCGTTGCTGATCGCCGGCCGGACCAGATTCGACTTCTGGTAGCGGGGGACTGCCCCGTAGAGGGCGAACGTGATGCCGTCGATGATGGTCGATTTTCCGGAACCGGTCGGCCCGGAGAGCACAAACAACTCCGCGCCTTCAAAGTCCACCACGGTCCGATCGCGGAAGGAGCCAAAGCCTTCGAGTTCAAGCCGTTTCGGGCGCACCGGCTTCCTCCGCGAGTTCTTTAAATAGGCTCAGCACGCGCTCGTCGACCGCATTTCGTTCCCTCTGGTAGTCGGCGAATAGTTCATCAGCGGGACGGTCGGTTGTCGGCCGCGCCGGCCGCTCAGGCGTCGGCTCGATGTCGGCGAGCCGAATGTCGACAAGGTTCGGGAGTTGGGCCCGCAGTTCATCGGCCATCCCCGCTCGCCGCGGCCCTTCAATCGTGACCCGGAGCCAGTCCTCGGGGGCCGCCAGACCCTCAAACAGGATTTCCTGTTCGCTTGCCCGGATATCCCGCAGCCGGCGGCCCATCGTTAGCGGGACCTGCTCAACCGTCGCCGGCACGCCCGGTGTTGCCTCGACGATGAGGACGAACTTCTCTTGCCCTGCTTCTCCGAAATCGAGCTGCAGGGGCGACCCGCTGTACCAGAGCAGGCCGGGGCCGGGCACCTGCTGACATCCATGGAAATGCCCGAGCGCGACGTAGTTCGCCGCCGCCGGAAACGCCGATGCCCGGACGTAGTAGTCAAAGATGTGGGCCTGCCGTTCGCTGCCCGCCGGTCCCGCGCCAACGACGGCGTTGTGGGCGACCACCACGTTCACGGCTCCCGGGTCAAATGCGGTCGCCAGCTCATCGAGGATGCGCTTGAGCCGCAGCTCGTACGTCTCGAGGAAGTCCGCCCCGCTCCCTTCCAGCAGCTGCGCAACCTTGACGATCGCCCGTTGCGAGACGAACGGCAGCAAGCCGAACCGCACTTCTTCGCCACCGGGCTTCAGCGTCAGGACGCCACCGTCCCCCGGGCGCTCGGGGCGTGGGAGGCAGTGGACGCCGGCCGCCAGGAGCAACGGTTGCACCGCCGCCAGCCTCGCCACGTTGTCGTGGTTACCGGCGATTGCCACGACAGCGCCGGATGCACTGGCAAGGTCCAGCAACGCCCGGTAGGCGATGTCCTCGCTCTCCGGGTCGGGGGCGCCGCTGTCGAAGATATCGCCCGCCACGATCGCGACATCGATGTCCCGGGTGCGGGCGACCTCGACAATCTCGGCAAGCACGGCGCGATGCTCGTCCGCCCGGCTTCGACCACGCATTCGCCGTCCGATGTGCCAGTCAGAGGTGTGGAGCAACCTCACCGTTCGCCGCTCAGCCCTTCCCATGGGTCATCCGGCTGGAACTTGCCGCCATCCGGGGGCGGCGCTTCGTCCGCCCGTGTCGCCCACGATGGGAACGGGAACTCCACCACCATCGGTACCGGCAATTCGGGCTGCGAAACGATCATCGTCCCCGGCTTCATGATCGTCGCCCGCTGCCGCTGCACAGTTGGCAGGAATCCGTATTCGTCCCTCCCGGCCTCGGCGCTGTCGAGCCGGCCGACCACCCGGATCGCCGCGTTCGCCACGATCCGCCGCTCGACCTCGCTGGCGGTTTGTTCGGCCCCCAGCAAGATCATCCCCAGCGAGCGCCCCCGCTCCGCGACGTCGAGGAGGATCTCCTTGATCGGGCTGCTCCCATCGCGCGGCGCGTACTTGTTCATCTCGTCGAGAACGATGAACTCCAGCGGCATGCGCGTCCCCGCTGCCTCCTTCTTCTGGAACATCCGGTAGAGCACCACGCCCACCACGAAGCGCTGCGCCCGCTGGTTCAGGTTGTGGATGTCGACTACCGTCACCTGCTTCTGGCGGGCGATGGTGTGTTCGTACGGTCGCGGCACATCCGAGCGAATCAGCGTCCTCACGTGAGCGATGGCCCCGTACAACCGCCGGACAAAGGCGTTGAGCGTTCCCTGCCCGATGGCCCGGCCGCCCCACAGGTCGCGGCTCTCCTCATCTTCCAGCCTGTCGGAGACGAAGTGGACGAGTTCATCGAAAGTGCGGATTTGCACCCCCTCGATGGTGACCGCGCCGTCGTCGAGCTTTCGAGCCTTGCGGAGCTGCGCCATCACCGCATGCACGACCATCGGGTACTGCTGGCGGTCATCCGAGACGTCGGCGAAGAGGAATTGGAGGAGGTCGTCCCTGCAGAACTCCTCAATCGTCCAGAAGAACGAAGCGACTCCCGGGTGACGGCGCTCCGTCTGGGGTGCGGCGTTCGGGTCTCCCGGGCGCGGTGGCGCCCAGAACTCCACGCTCGGAAATGGCGCCGGTTCCAGGCCCAGAGCCCGGTAGCGGTCGGCCTGTGCCGGTTCGAGCCTGATGTTCGGCTGGTCGAGGTACATCAGGTCTTCGCTCTTCACGTTGAAGACCAGCGCCTTGTTCTGGAGACCTTCTGGTCCGAACACTCCCGAACGGAAGACGGAGTTCACGAGGAACATTGCGTACGTCGTCTTCGTCGCAACGCCGGAAACGCCGCTGATGTTCACGTGGGCGCCGCGCGTCCCATCGAGGAATTCGAGGTTGATCGAGAACGGCTCGTCACCCCGCGAGAGTCCGGCCGGCACCTTCGCCTTCATCCCATCGAAGAACAGCGCCCGTTCCCGCTCCGCGCCTGCTGCTTTTCGGACCTCGCTCCCGGGTAGCGGTGGCACGAACACCTCGGGCTCATACCGCGTTGCCAGGATCTTCGCCGCCTCCACGCGCTCCGCCGGGAGCACGCCGTCCTCGATCAGGAACACATCGCTATCGAACCGGGCGCCTTCGTGGCGTGCCCTCACCTGGGTGACGATGCCGTAAATCTGCACATCCGGCTCACCATCGATCTGACGTTCGAGGGCGACCACATCGTCCAGCTGGAGGTACTGGCCGGGCGCGACTGCCACCCAGAACTCGAGCGGTGTCGAATCCTCTGTGCCGATGACTCGGCCGACGACGGTGCTCTCCCGAGGTGTTTGTTCCACGTCCCTGAGACTACGCCCGGCACCTGTGTTCATTCGTCAGGGAGCACGCCAGATTCCGACGTTCTGAAGCGCGACAGTATGTTTTGCGTCAACTACCGTCGCGCGCCGCAGTGCCGCCTCTCGGGTACGCTGGAAACAGATGCCGCAACCTACGTTTATCGCCATCGAGAGCCGGGAGGCATTCGATGCCCTCCTCGCCGGTTCGATTCAAGAACCTGCCGTCCTCTTCCTCCACGATTGGACATGTCCGATCAGCGCCCGCGCTGAGGATGAGGTGCTCACGCTCGAGGGCACGGTCCACACCGTCGACGTCACCACCCAGCACGACCTTAATCGCTACATCGCCGAGCGCACTGGCGTTCGCCACGAGTCACCCCAGCTCTTTGTCTTTCGCGGCGGCCGTTCGGTCTACGACGCCTCGCACGGTCGCATCCGGGCGAATGTCATCACCGCCCTCCTGGGCGAGCTCGCGAATACGCCGGAAACTGCTAGTTGAGACCGGTCTTCTCCGGGTAGAAAGCGAACAGCGCAACGTCCGTGCGCTGACGCTGGAGCACCCGCCGCCAGAGGGTCCCCGGTTCCTCATCCACGACATCCTCCGCCAGTCCTTCCACCACGAACCAGGCGTCTTCATCGACCTCGCCCTCGAGCTGGTCGGCAGTCCAGCCGGCGTATCCCACGAAGACGCGCACGGAGCGTAGGGGCCGGGATGGGTCAGGTTCGCCGCTCAGGTCGATGAGCCCCAACGAATCCGTGATCGCGGTCCAGTTCGTCGGTGGCCCATCGGGCCCCACGAGGCCGACGCCGATGCCCGCCGTTGGCTCCACAGGCCCGCCGCGGAACATCACGGCGGGCTTGCGCGCCTGATCGCCCCACTCTGGCAGGTACTGCGCTACCGATGCTTCTTCCGCCGGCCGGTTGATGACGACGCCCATAGCGCCCGCCGGGTCGACCGAACAGAGGAGCACAACCGTCCGTTCAAAGTTCGGGTCGTTCAGTCGCGGTGTCGCGACCAGCAGGCTTCCGGGTGCCAGTTCCGCCACGGATCAATCTTCGCAGACGCAGGCGTTTGCACCATGCCCCTCGACGCTCTCGGCCCGGCATGCTCGAATAGCGCCACAACAGGAGCACGCCCCTTGACTGACCCTTTCTTCCGGCGCGAAGGCGACCGGTACATTCCATCACCTGTGTCCGCCGGTCCCTGGGACCCCAACTCCCTCCATGGCCGTGTGGTCGCCGGACTGCTCGCTCGCGAACTCGAGCACGGCTTCGGCGACCCGGCCTTCCAGTTCACCCGGCTCACGGTAGATATGTTTCGCCTGCCCAAGCTCGACGCCCTCGAGGTCTCCTCGCAGGAGGTTCGCGTTGGCAATCGGATTCGCGTCGCCGACGCCACCGTCACCCAGTACGGCGAAGAAGTCGCGCGGGCGCGCGGCGTATTGCTCCGGCGCGCCGACAACCCAACTGGCGAGGTCTGGCGTCCAGGATCCTGGGACGTACCCGCGCCCGACGCCATCGCGCCGCCGGAAGGGACCCAGGGCCCGCCCGGGAGCAAGGGACCAATGTGGGACACCCGGCCGATCAGTGGTGGCTTCGGCGCCGTCGCTCAAAAGCGGATGTGGATGAGGGAACTTCGCCTGCTGGTCGATGACGAGCCGTTGACACCGTTCCTCCGTGTGGCATCTGCTTCCGACTTCGCCCATCCGTTCGCCAACTCCGGTACCGGTGGCCTCGAGTTCATCAACGCCGACATCTCGCTCTACATGCACCGCGACCCGGTGGGCGAGTGGGTGGGCTTCGAAGTGCGCAACCACCAGAGCGCCGATGGTGTCGCTATTGGCGAGTGCTGGCTCTACGACGAGTCTGGCCCGATCGGCCAGAGCACAGTTTGTGCCGTCGCTAACCGTCGCGGCCCGAACACACCTGCTCGCTCTTAGGCGGTGAACCTGGGCGTGGTCTAGGCGGTATCTGAGCTGCAGGTTCGGCGCTTGATGCTCACATCAGGCCCGCTTTGCGTGCCCAGCGATACTTCGCGCCCAACACCTGGACTGGTATCTCGGTGGAGTAGGGGTACGAAGGGATCCCGTGGCGGTAGAGATGCTCGGACGCCTCCTCGACCTCCACATCGCCTGCCAGCGAGGCGACGATCGGCTTCTCGATCCCCTTCGCCTTCATCTCATTCACGACATCGACGACGAGTTCGGCGAAGACCATCGGCGGCGTCACGATCGTGTGCCAGTAGCCAAGGATGAGGGAGTGGATCCGCTCATCCTCGAGCGCGAGCTTGATCGTCGCACGGTAAGTCGCTGGTGGCTCCCCACCTGTGATGTCGACCGGGTTTCCTGCCGCGCCGAAAGGGCGGGATGAACTCCCGGAACGCCTTATCGAGGTCATCCGGCATCGCCATCAGGGTCAGGCCGTTGTCGACACAAGCATCGGAGAGCAGCACGCCTGAACCGCCGGCGCCGGTGATGATCACGATGTTCTCGCCCTTCGGTGTCGGCAGCTCCGGCATACCCCGAGCGAACTCAAGCATGTCGCGGAGGGTGTAGGCGCGGATCACTCCGGCCTGCTGAAGGATGTCGTCGTACACCTTGTCGTCGCCCGCCAGGGCGCCGGTGTGCGAACTCGCGGCCTTCGCCCCCGCGGCCGTCCGTCCCGCTTTTAGGGCGATAATCGGCTTCTTCTTCGAAACCCGGCTGGCAACCTCGGCGAAAGCACGGCCGTCCTTCAGGTCCTCGAAGTGCTGGGCGATGACCTGCGTGTTGTCGTCTTGCTCGAAGAACGTCAGGAGGTCGTCCTCGTCAATGTCTGCCTTATTCCCCAGGCCGACGATGGCTGACACACCCATGCCTGCCGATCGGCTGAATCCAACGATCGCCATCCCAATGCCGCCGGACTGCGAAGAGAGCGCCACCTGCCCCTTCACGTCGTAGGCCGTGCAGAACGTCGCGCACAGGTTCTTGTGTGTGTAATAGAAGCCGTAGATGTTTGGGCCCATCAGCCGGATGTTGTATTCGCGCCCGATCTGCTGCAGTTCTTCCTGCTCGGCAACATTTCCGGTCTCCGCGAAGCCGGAGGGGATGAGCACCGCGCCGGGAACGCCCTTCTCCCCGCACTCGCGCAGGGCTCCCGGGACGAACGCGGCGGGGATGGCGAAGACCGCCACATCCACCTCCCCCTCAATCGCCTTGACGCTCGGGTAGGCCTTGAGGCCCTCGATCTCCTCGGCCTTCGGGTGGACAGGGTAGATCTTCCCCTGATAGCCGCCGTTGATCAGGTTCTTCATCACCGAGTTCCCGATCTTCCCGGCTTCGGCCGAAGCGCCGATCACAGCGACCGAGTCCGGTTTCAGGATCCGGTTCATCGCCGTCACGATTTCCGCGTGGGGTGGCCGGTACCGCTCGACCATTGGCTCGCCAACCGCCATACGCACGTCCACCGCTATCGCCCCCGTTTCGTGGGCGAGGACAGGATTCAGGTCCAGTTCCATGATCTCCGGGAAGTCAGTGACGATCTGGCCGACCTTTTCGATAATCCCGGCGATGGCCGCCCGGTCGACCGGGCCCTGGCCGCGCACCCCGGCGAGGATCTGCTTCGCCTTGATCGCGTCGAGCATCCCTTCGGCGTCGGCAGCCGAGAGCGGCGCCAAATGAAACACCACGTCCTTCAGCACCTCGACAAGCACGCCGCCAATACCGAATGCCACGAGCTTCCCGAAGCTCGGGTCGGTTACCGCACCGATGATCACTTCGCGCCCGGCGGGCACCATTTGCTGGACGAGCACGCCTTCGATCGTGGCGTTCGGTACGGCCTTCTTCGCGTTCACGACGATCGACTCGTAGGCAGCGGAGGCCGCCTCCCCGCTGTCGATGCCGACCACCACGCCCCCGGCATCAGTCTTGTGGACGATTTCCGGCGAGACGACCTTCATGACGACGGGGAACCCGATGGACGCGGCCAGCTCGGCTGCTTGCGATGGCGACGTGGCCATTTGTTCTCCCGGGACAGGAATACCGTAGGCGTCGAGGATGGTCCGGCATTCGGCCGGAGACAGGTACGTGCGACCTTCCTTGCGTGCTCCTTCGATGATTGCTCGCGTGCTCTGCGTCGATGCGGTCGTCAAGGTCCCACTCCCCCGGTTCTGCGATGTGCTTGGGCCGCATGCTACCGGCCTCCTGCCTTGTTTGCTCGACATAGGCTTGTTCGCAATAGGAGCGCTGCCAATCGCTACGAGACCAGTCAGTGGTAAGCTCCGGGTGTGAGCGCATCCCCGTTCTCGAAGGTTCGCAGGGCGGTCCGTGAGATGGCTCCCCGCCTGGCTGAAACGCGCCGCGAGTTCCACCAGTTCCCCGAACTAAGCTGGGAAGAGAACGACACTCAGGTCCGCATCCTTCGTCACCTCAACGCCATCGCCGGCCTCGAAGATGTGCGGCCCATTGCCCGCACCGGCGCGACCGCCCTCGTCCGCGGCGCAGGTGAAGCGTGCGTTCTCTGGCGAGCCGATATCGATGGCCTGCCCGTCCCCGAAAAGTCCGGGCTGCCATTCGCCAGCCAGAACCCGGGCGTCATGCACGCCTGCGGCCACGACACCCATATGGCGATGGCCATAGGCATCGCCGAGATTCTCGCGGGGGAGGGTGAATCGCTTCCCGGCTCCGTACGCTTCGTCTTCCAGCCGGCCGAGGAGTCATGTGGCGGCGCCGACGCCTGCATCGCCGACGGTGTGCTGGATATGCCCCGTGTCGGACGCGCGCTCGGTCTCCATATCAGCGCCGATTTGCCTATCGGGTCGATCAACGTGGCGCCCGGCCCGTTCTTCGCCGCGCCCACCGCGTTCACCATTGAACTGACGGGCCGCGGCGGCCATGCCGCAGCTCCACACCAGGCCGTCGATACCGTCGTCGTCGCCGCCCACCTCGTCACGGCCCTGCAGACCGTCGTCAGCCGCTCCACGGCGCCCACCGAAACAGTCGTAGTCACAATCGGGAAGCTGCAGGCTGGCTACCGCGGTAACGTCATCGCCGAGTCAGCGACCCTGACGGGGACCATCCGCACGTACAGCGATGCGATGCGCGATGCGACGGTTCGCCGCGTCGAGGAAGTGACAGCCGGCGTCTGCGCCGCTTTCGGCGCCACCTTCACCTTCGAACACGACACCACTTGCCCGCCGCTCGTCAACGACGACCATGTCACGAGTGTTGTGCTGGACCAGGCCGCCGACTTCTTCGGCCCCGACCAGATCATCGGCGCCGCCAGCATGGGCGCTGAAGACATGAGCGTCTTTCTCGAAGCCCGGCCTGGCTGCTACTTCTGGCTCGGTGCCCGCAACGATGCGAAGGGCATCTCCGGCCGCCATCACGATGCCGCCTTCGCCATCGACGAAGACGCCCTGATCCTCGGTGTCGAGTTCGGCGCCCGCGTGATTGAGGCGAACCTTAGAGATATCTCCGGGAGTTAGGCCACCGGGATCCGGAAGGCTATCGCCGCCCCGGCCTGGCTGCCCTTCACCCGAATGCTTCCGCCGTGCGCCTGGACGATCCCACGGGCGATACTGAGGCCGAGCCCGCTGCCGCCAAACTCCCGCGAGCGTGAACGTTCGCCGCGGAAGAATCGCTCGAATACCTTGTCGGCGTCGCTCTCCGGGATGCCGTCCCCTGTGTCCTGCACCAGTACCTCGACGGCTCCATCGACTACCTGCGTGGTGAGCACGATTGAACCATCCGGCGGTGTGTGCCGGAGGGCGTTCTGCAGCAGGTTGTAGAGGACCCGCCCAAGTCGCTGGGCGTCCGCCCGCACCGCGCAGGATCCGTTGCGCTGGAACTGCAGCCGGATGCCTTTTTGCGACACCTGCGGCTGAAAGGCATCCACCGCTTCGGCGATCAGGTCCTCGACATTCAGCAGTTCGAAGTGCAGCCGCAGTTCGCCGCTGTCGATTGTGGCGAGTTCGAAAAGGTCGTCGATTAGGGCAGAGGCGCGGTTGATTTCCGACGCGGCTGTGGCGAGATAGTGTTCTCGTGTCGCGTCGTCCGTGACGACGCCGTCGATGAGCGCCTCGATCGTCGCTCGCATCGCTGCCAGCGGCGTCCGCAGGTCGTGGGAGATCGCTGAGAAGAGTTCACGTCGGGCGGCTTCGTTTTCCACCTGCCTGCGTCCTGCTATCTCGAGCGCCGCGGTCATCTCATTGAGTGCGTGCGCGATCCGGCCGATTTCGTCGGTGCCCGGATCGTAGATCCGGGTGCTCAGGTCGCCCGCCGCGACCCTGCGGGTGGCCGCCTCCACATCCGCCACGCGCTGGCTGGTCCGCCGGCTCATCAGCAGTGCCGCCCCCGCTGTGGCAATCACGGAGAAGCCGAGAAGCACGAACAGCACGCGCAGGTCGTGGCTCGAAAGGAACATCAGCCCGGCGGCCACGCCAACGTTCACTACCACCAACACCAGGGCGATGACAACGAACGCCACGATTTGCGCGGCAAACGGCAGGCGGTGGGAGATGCGGCGCACGACGAGCGCCGTACCAATGCCCAGCGCAGCGGTGGCGAGCAACGTCGCTGCCATCACCACGAGGTCCTTGCCGGGCGGCGAGAGCAGTTGGACGGTCGCGAGCAGGGCCACGCCGGCGCCGCCCAGGGCAAGGCCGATGGCGGCCAGCACGGGCCACGTCTCGCGTACAGGGACCGGCCTTATGGCTCCCATCGGTAGCCGACCCCCCAGACTGTCTTGATGTGCTTTGGTTCGTCTGGCTCCAGCTCCACCTTCGTCCGCAACCGGCGAATATGGACAGTCACCGTACTCGGATCGCCGTGCCACTCGTATTGCCAGACCTGCTTGAGCAATTGTTCGCGGTCGAACACCTCCCCCGGATGACTGGCAAGGAACCAGAGGAGGTCGAATTCGCGGGCCGTAAGGTCCACCCGCTCGCCTTCTCGCTCCACCTGTCGGGTCTTTGGATCGATCACGACGCCGCCGCTGCTAATCCGCTCCCGGGGCGCGACCGATGAGTCACCCAATGAGCGGCGCAGCACCGCTTTGACGCGGGCAACGAGTTCGCGGGGGCTAAAGGGCTTGGCAAGGTAGTCATCGGCACCGGTTTCGAAGCCGGCGATCCGGTCCATCTCATCGCCGCGGGCCGTGAGCATAATCACAGGCGTTCGTGAGTGCTCGCGGATGCGGCGGCAGATCTCCATGCCATCCATGCTCGGAAGCATCAGGTCGAGGACCACGAGGTGGGGTCGAAACGCAGAGAACAGCTTCAGTCCTCGGGCGCCGTCCTGCTCGGAACGGACGTCGAAACTCTCCCTCTCGAGATAGCGCGAGACGACATCGACGACGGTTGGCTCGTCCTCAACCACAAGAATCCGTGTCTGTTCCACCTGTCCATCGTAGACGTCGCCGAATGGCGACGTTGTAACGAAAGGATGAACGCCAGAACGCTGGGCCATATGTTCGGTCGTCGTTTATGATGAGTGCGCCCACCGGCGGGGTTCGGGCAAAGTGGTGCAACGTGGCGGTCGAGCGTCAACGGTTCTGCCCTGTTTGCGATCGCCTCTTCAACGAGGGCGAAGCTGTTTTGCGGTGCACTGCCTGCCAGATGCAGCACCACCCTGCCTGCTGGGTCCGCAACAACGGTTGCGCAACAGACACTCCCCACAACGCAAGCCCTCAGCCTGAAGCGTATGGCGTAACCGCCCCGCGGCCGGTGACCGTCGTCGCCGAACCCGTGGCGCCCCGACCCCCTCGTCCCTCGCCCCCCGTCACGATCCCCGCGAAGGTTGCCGTCGCAGCGGCACCCGCGGAGGAGTTCGTGATTGGCCGCTCGGCTCCCGCGCGGACGACCAAGCGCGAGCCCGAGCCGCCCGCTCCAGTGCTCGAAAATCGCCCACGGGCGAAGGCTGGCCGCTATCCCGACCTATCCGGTGCGAACAAAGTCAATCCGATGCCCAGCATCTATCCGGGCCACCGCTACCTCCGTTTCTGGTATGTGCCCGTCGCCGCGGCGGTCGCCGTCGTCATCGCAATGGGGGTCATCGTAGCCAGCGATCGCATCTTCGGGAACGACGGGGACAAGGCTTCAGCCGCCGCCGATGACGCCCCCACCGCCACAGTCGAGGGCGACACGAGCACCACGCCAGTTCCTGGCGCCGGCGCTTCGACGACGCCGATTTCGCAAGTCACCATCGTGGCAAGCCCGGGCACCGACATCACGCCTCTTCCTGTCGGGGAGCTCGGGGCGGGCGTTTCAGCCGTGGTCACGGACACCGGCGATTGCCTCAACGTGCGCAGCGGTGCGGGGCTGGCCAACGACCCGATCGCATGTGTTCCCGATGGCACTGCGGTGACGATCCTTGGTGGACCCACCGCATCGGATGGGCTCACCTGGTGGCAGGTCGAAACACCCCAGGGCTCCGGCTGGGCTGCCGCTGACTACCTCGCGGCGGAGTGAGACGGGACGCGGCCCCGACCTGTGGTCTATTGCTGTGCCTGGTGGTCACCGCCACCGTTGCGGCATGCGGTCAGGACCAGGCCCCGTCCGTACCTCCAGCAAGTGCTGCTGGCGCACCTCCGCAACTGGTCGTGGCGTCGGAGCCGGGACTGCGATGTGACTGGGCCAGGGTGCTCGAAATCGTCGACGGCGACACCCTGCACGCGCTTGTCGATGGCAAAGACGAGAGCATCCGCCTTATCGGCGTCGATGCGCCGGAACTCCACCACCCGACACGGGGCGAGGAACCATTCGGACGCGAAGCCATGGACTACGTCGACGACGCCGTGGGCGAGTGGGTCTGCCTCGAATCCGACATCACGAACCGCGACCAGTACGGTCGCCTTCTCCGCTACGTCTGGCTCCCCGATGGGCAGCTGCTGAACGAAGCGCTCGTGGCCGCGGGACTCGCCCAGGTGAGCACCTTCCCGCCTGACGTTCGGCACCTGGACGATCGCTATCTCCCGGCGCAAGCAGCGGCCCAGGCGGCCGGGCTGGCAATCTGGTCCGGCTTGACTGCCGATCAGTGCGACCCGGCCTACCCCGACGTCTGCATTCCGCCGCGGCCGCCCGACCTCGATTGCGAAGATATCGAGTACAGGCGTTTCAGGGTGTTGCCGCCGGACCCCCACAACTTCGATGCGGACGGGAACGGCGTGGGCTGCGAAGGGAGTTAGAGGGGGACCAGGGACGCTAGCCGGAGACGGTCACCGTGGCGTTTGCGGCGTCGCGCTTGACGGCCTTCACTGCGCTTTCTGCGCTCGATCGTGTCGGATGGGGATCGCCTGATGCCGCGATCTGGGTCTTGTTGCCGGCGAAGAGCTTCCACCGCCACGTGCCGGATTGGTCTTCGTAGATTTCGAATGTCGCTGCCACAGAGTGGCCTCCTTCAGCGGCGCGGCGAGCGCGCCTCTCTTGAGCGTACGGCATTGGGAACCGCTGTGGATGATGGGGATCCTCGAATACAGGGGACGGAGCCTCCGTCCACCAATTCGGCAGTCTAGAATGGGCCTCACCTTGCAAGACCGGAGGTAGACCGCCATGGCCTACGAAGACATCACGTTCGAGGTGGAAGACCGCCTCGCCTTTGTCACTCTCAACCGCCCGGAGAAGCTGAACGCCCTCAGCAACAACCTCCGCGGCGAAGTGATGCACGCGATGAAAGAAGCCGAAGCCAACAAAGATGTTGGCGTCATCATCCTCAAGGCTGAGGGCCGCGCCTTCTCGGCCGGTTACGACCTTTCCCCAACACGCACCGCGAGCGAGGGCAGCCCTTACGTCCATCCCCGCAGCGGCCTGCCCGACACTGGCTCCACCCATCCCGGCCCCATGGAATGGTCGCGCCACGTCGTTGCCACCAACTGGACAATCTGGGAGCTGGCCAAGCCTGTCATCGCCCAGGTTCATGGTTACTGCCTCGCCGGCGGCACCGAGCTGGCTACCATCTGCGACTTCCGCATCGTTGCCGAAGATGCCCAGATTGGATATCCCCCCGTTCGAGCCATGACCACGATGGACATGATGTGGTCGCCCTGGCACCTGCCGATGGCCAAGGCCCGCGAGTTCGCCTACGTCGGCGATAGCTTCAGCGGGATGCAGATGGCGCAGCTCGGCTGGGCGAACTACGCGGTGCCCCAGAACGACCTTGCGAGCTTCACCAGGACGTTCGCCACTCGCATGGCCCACATCGACAACGACATGCTCATGTACAGCAAGCGGGCCGTGAATCGCCAGTACGAGGTCATGGGTATCCGCACCGGGCTCTGGAGCGGGACCGAAATCCAGGGGCTCAGCAGCTACCGGCCGGCAGGTGGCGAGTTCGGGCGCCGGTCACGCGAAGATGGCCTCAAGGCCGCCCTCGAATGGCGCGACGGCCCCTTCCGCGACTTCCGCGGCCGCTACGACACCGCCCCCCACGAGCGCCCGTTGGCGACGGGCAAGGGCCCAGGCGAGGGGTACGCGTAGAACAAGAGCGGGGTGGGACTTTCGCCATCGACCGGGTCGGCGGCCTCTCCGGCCGCTAGGCCTCTGTTGCCTCGAAGATCTGTGCTTCGCGGACTTTCGCCCACTCGATGAGCAGGTTCGCGAAGGCGCTACCAAACCCGGCTGGTAGCCCCATCTCCAGTGCCTGCTGCTCGGTTAGCGCCGCGACTTCGCGCTCGCGGGCAGCATCGGTGATCTGGATACCGCGCTGGTGCTTCCACCGCGCCACTGCTTCGACGGTCTCGAATCGCTGCGCCGCAAGTTCAAGAAGTTCGCGGTTCAATTCGTCAAGGCGCTGGCGAAGCTCAGGTAGGTCGGCCACGGCCGGTGACGATACACGAGTGGCCGATCAGGTGGTGCGGCGGATCGTTTCCGGCGCTGGTGATTCGACATATTCCCAGCCCCGGGCGTTTCGCAGCCGTATCCCCGAGGCATGGAGTGTCGTGGCCCAGGCACCTCGTAGGTGCGTCAACGTCTCAGAGAGTCGAAGTTCGACCCGCGCGCCCTGCAGCGCCTCGACGAGATTCCCCACTGGCTCAACTCCCAGCGGAACTATTGTCTCCCTTGACACGTACATGCCGGCATCATCGAGGGAAAAGAACCCCGCGTACGGCATTTCGTACCGATAGAGCGCGGTCGCCTCCATGCGCTGAAGCCAGCCGTACTCCATGAATGCGATCGTCCGCGCCCGACTGGGGCCAAACCAGCGTTCCATGTCCTCGCCTGTGGTATCCGGCAGTGGCCAGATCAGGATCCGTGGGCACTCGCGGGGGAAGTAGTACATCGGCGCATGCCAGTCGTCGATCGCCCAGACGAGCGGCTCGACACCGGGTCGTTGAACAGGCGCCCGCGGCACGAAGGCCTCGATAGTTGGATCTTCTGAGAAATGGTAGAGAGTCACGCGCGGAACTTCTTCAAGAGGCAAATTCGATTGATCTGCCCATGCGTCCAGACGCGGCCAAGATTCGAAGAGTTGGTCCGGTCATGATTGGCTCCATTGCACTTGTCATAATGACTCTCGGCGGATAACCGGCGAATTGGTATAATTAAGTGAGCCATTTCCCCCCGCCGGAGCTATTCCCATGACCATGGAACCGACTTCCACCATCCGTCCTCGCGGCATCGAAATCGAGATGCGCGAGAGCTACCTCGATTACGCGATGAGCGTCATCGTAGCGCGCGCCCTCCCGCGGGTTGAAGACGGTTTGAAGCCTGTCCAGCGACGCATTATCTGGGGAATGTACGATGCGGGGGCCCGTGCCAACACTGGCTACCGCAAGAGCGCCGGCATTGTCGGCGATGTCCTCGGCCGCTACCACCCCCACAACGACGTTGCCGTCTACGACGCCATGGTCCGCCAGGCCCAGACATTCACCATGCGATACCCGCTCGTCGATGGGCAGGGGAACTTCGGCTCCGTTGATGGCGACCCGCCGGCAGCCATGCGCTACACCGAAGTCCGGATGGCGCCCATCGCCGAGGAACTGGTCGCCGACATCGACCAGGACACCGTCGACTTCGAAGAGAACTACGACGGACGATACGAGCAGCCGGTTGTTTTGCCCGCGCGCATCCCCAACCTCCTCCTTAACGGCTCAAGCGGCATCGCTGTGGGCATGGCGACCAACATTCCACCGCACAACCTGCGGGAGATTGCGGCGGCCGTCGTCCTCCTTATCGAATCGCCGGAATCATCCCTCGACGACCTCCTCCAGCATGTCAAAGGCCCGGACTTCCCGACTGCCGGAATCGCCCTCGTAGGCAAGGACAGCGAGCAGCTCCGCCATGCCTATGGTGAGGGCCACGGCCGCGTGATCATGCACGCCCGCACTGTCGTAGAAGAGTCGACTCGCGCCGGCCGCACGATGATCGTTGTCACCGAACTGCCTTACCAGGTGAACAAGTCGGCTCTGATCGAAAAAATTGCCGACCTCGTCCGTGACAAGCGGATCGAGGGCATCGCCGACCTCCGCGACGAGTCCGACCGCAGCGGCATGCGGATCGTCATCGAACTCAAGCGCGAAGGGCAGACCGCCCAGATCAAGAACCTTCTCTACAAGTTCACGGCCATGCGCTCGACTTTCGCCATCAACATGATGGCGATCGTCGATGGCCAGCCCCGGCGCATCGGCCTCAAGCGTGGCCTCGAGCTTTGGATCGACCACCGCCGCGTCGTGATTACCCGCCGCAGTGAATTCCAGCTGGGCAAAGCGCGCGACCGCGAACATGTCCTCTCCGGCCTCCTCAAGGCGATCGACCTCCTCGACTTCGTGATCGCCGCCATTCGTGGCGCTGACTCGGCGACGCATGCCCTCACCCTCCTGCAGGGCGGCATCGAGCTCCCCGAGCGAGTCATGGAGTTCATCGAGGACCGCGACCTGAACCTCGACGCCCTTGTCGAGCAGGGGGCGATCAACAACCCCTTCGATTTCAGTGAGATCCAGGCGCGCGCGATTCTCGATATGCAGCTGCGACGACTCGCCGCGCTCGAGCGCCAGGCCCTCCAGGACGAATACCAGGAAGTCATCGAGCGGATCGCCTATCTCGAGGACCTGCTCGCCAATCCCCGCAAGATCGACTACCTCATCCGCGACGACATCACAGAGCTGGCCGAAAAGTACGGCGACGAACGCCGCACCGAGATCGTCGAGGCCGACGCTGCCGACTTCCGCGAGGAAGACCTCGTCGCCCACCAGGAGAGCGTCTTCACGCTTACCCGGCGCGGCTACATCAAGCGGACGCCGCTTGAAGAGTTCCGGGCCCAACGGCGGGGCGGACACGGCGCTAAAGGTGCCCAGGTCCGCGACGAAGACGCGATCATCAAGCTCGCTGTGTGCGACACCCACGACAACCTGCTCATCTTCACCAATCGCGGCAAGGTCTATCACCTCAAAGGCTTTGATGTTCCTGACTCGAGGCGGCAGGCCAAAGGTACCTACATCACCAACCTCGTCGAGATGGCCTCGGACGAGCATGTAACCACGATCCTCACCGTCCGCGACTACGAGCGAGACTTCCTCCTCCTCGCGACGAAGAACGGGGTCATCAAGAAGACGGCCCTCTCGGAATTCGAAGAAGTTCGCCGCAACGGCAAGATTGCCATGCGGCTGGATGACGGCGACGACCTTATCGCCGCCCGTCTCGCGACGGAAACCTCCAACGTGCTCCTCGTTTCGAACCGCGGTCAGGCTGCGCGCTTCACTATCGACGACCTTCGTGCAGCTAGCCGAACCAGCGGCGGCGTTCGGGGCATGAAGCTTCCCAACGGCGGCTTCGTCGTCGGCGTCGAAACGGTCGACGACGGGGAGGCACTCCTCATCATCACCGACAAGGGATTCGGCAAGCGGACGCTCGTCAGCGAGTATCCCGTCCATCGGCGCGGCGGCCAGGGCGTGAAGACGCTCAACATTACCGAGAAGACTGGCGACGTCGCCTCCTGCCGTATCGTTCGTGAAGACCAGGAACTCATGATTGTCTCCAACGATGGCGTCATGATCAGGACCAGCGTCGACAAGATCAGCCTGCTCGGGCGCGTTACCCAGGGCGTGACCGTCATGCGCATCGGCGAAGGCGACAAGGTGGCCGCGATCGCCGCAATCACCCTGAGCAACGCTGCCGGACAGGACCCTTCGCAGTTGCCGCTCGCTGCCACCTCCAATGGCGTTGCCGCCAATGGAACTTCAGACAATGGACGCGTGGCTCCGAATGGGACCGCTCCGGCCGTTGACGCTGAGGATGAGGACGAAGACCTCGTCGATGAGATGGATGAGCTAGAGGAGGACGACGAGGAATAGCGTCCAACCGTATCGAACCGGAAGCGAAAGCCCGGCCCTTCGGCCGGGCTTTTCCTTCGGCTGGCTGCTACTCCATCGCCGCCACGGCCCCAACCACCGCCGCCAGGACCTCCGGTTCGCGGCTGCGGATGCAGATGGAGTCGCTCGCGAGGCATCTCCACGTGGAGCCCGTCTTCCTCCGCTACCAGGTCATCGATACGGATGAGGGCGGCGGCTCGTGCCGCCCCGATCGACTTCGCCACGGCGAAAGTGGCTGCTGTCTCCATGTCCACGCCGAACCAGCCGTGTCGGTTCCAGTCGGCAATGACTTCGCGCGACTCGGCAAGGATCGCTGGCGTCGAATAGATCGCGTGGCGCTCGACCGGCACTCCCGCCGCGGTCAATCGGTCGGCGATCGCATCGGCGAATTCCGGCGTCGCATCGGCGAGGATACCTTTCGGCAGATACCAGTCACTCACGCCGTCCTCGCGCTCGGCGTGTCGGGGCACGATCACGTCTCCGATGCCGGTGCCCTCCTGGAGCGCGCCGTACCAACCGAGTTGCACCACCGACCGGACGCCGGCCGCGAGCCAGGTATGGGCGAGCAATGCAGCCATTGGCCCCCCAAGCGCCGCGGCAAGTCCAACCTTCACACCGCCGAGCATGCCGACATAGCCCGGGAACTTCGGCAGCGGGTGGACCTCGTCCAGGTACGCGCCGTAGCGCAGAAGCGTCTTGTGCACGTCGAGGACGCCGACGAGGAGGAGCACATCCGGCAACTCCTGCTGAGTGAGCCCGAGCATGCGCTGGTGGTCGCTGGCGTGGAGTTCGCGGTACATCCGCTAGCCGATGCCGAGTAGTGACTCGAGCCCGACCGTGAGGTAGTCGCGGCTCATTACTTCCCGCACGGCGAGGAGCACTCCCGGCATGAACGAATCGCGCCCGGTGGAGTCGTGGCGGATTGTCAATGTCTGTCCCTGGGCGCCGAGGAGTACCTCCTGGTGTGCGACCAGCCCCCGCAACCGGACCGAATGGATCGAAATCCCTTCGTACTCCGCCCCTCGCGAGCCTTCGAGCGTGTATATCTCCGTGTCCGGGTGGGTGAACCGTGATTCCCGCGCCGCCCGCATCATCTCGGCCGTCTTCATCGCCGTACCGCTTGGTGCGTCCACCTTCTGGTCGTGGTGGAGTTCGATGATCTCCACGCTGTCGAAGAACGGCGCGGCTTGTTTCGCAAACTGCATCATCAGGACTGCACCGATCGCGAAATTCGCCGCCAGCACAGCGCCAACCTTCTGTTCGGCGCAGTCTCGGCGCAGGCGGTCAATCCAATCGCCCGGCAATCCCGACGTACCGATGACCGGCCGCACGCCTGCCGGCAATGCGGCGGCCACGAGTTCGGGTGTGAACGCAGCATTCGAGAAGTCGACAACCACATCACAGTCGACGGCCTCGAAGCACTCCGTCGCCGAGCGGTAGACCGGTTTCCCATCCACTTCGTCATAGGAGGCGAGGGCGTCGATGAACGCGGCGTGCTCCATGTCGGGCGCACCGGTAACCGCTTCGGCCACCTGTCGGCCCATCTTTCCGGACCCGGATACAGCAACAGAAATCGCCATGAAGGGCAGTCTACGGCTGAAATACCGTGTATGGCATCGACAGCAAGCAACGGGCGTGCGAAATTGGGAGATTGAGCGCGCCTTTTTGCGTGCCTCCCCACCCCAACATTGCAGGCGACCACCGTGACGAATTCCGAAGCATCTCCGACAGCCGAAGACGCCCCGCGCGCGCAGCCGATGTCCCCCGAGGAGATCTCCCGTGTCCGCCGGCAAATGGTGGACCAGGCAGTGAAGCTCGCGATCAATGGCAGCTGGGAAGACGCCGCGAACCTGAACCGCGATATCCTCGCCCTCCTCGGCGAGCAGGCCGACAGCTACAACCGCCTGGGTAAGGCGATGTCCGAACTGGGCAAGCCTGAGGAAGCCCGGGCCGCCTACGCTCGCTCCCTTGAACTCGACCCCAGCAACACCATTGCCAAGCGCAACCTCGACAAGCTCGCCATTGCTGGCAGCGGCGGCGGCGCCCCGAGCCAGATCGATACCCGCATGTTCGTCGAGGACACAGGCAAGTCGACGACCACCATGCTCCAGGCCGTCGACTCCGAGATCGTCCGCGACCTCGACGCCGGTGATGTTGTTGATCTGCGCGTGCAGGGCAACGCGGTCAATGTGCACACGCTTTCGGGCGGCTACATCGGCATGGTCGACCCCCGGCTTGGCCTGCGCCTCGCTCGCCTGATCGCCGCCGGAAACACATACTCCGCAGCCCTTATCACTGCCGATGGCGACATCCGTGTCATGGTTCGCGAGACGTACCAGCACCCGTCTCAGGCGGGGAAGGTGAGCTTCCCGCGGGCCGCATCGACCGGCGTTCGTGGCTATACCCGGCGCGGCTTGCTGCGCGAAGAGGACGAACTGGACTTCGGTGACGATGGTGACGACCTCGGCGACGACACCGACGAGGCCGATGGCTGGAGCGAGGACGACGACGATGCCGAACCGGCAGCGCGCGTGACCTCAATCGAACCAGAAGATGAGAGCTTCGACTAGGACGTAGCCTCAACAGCCTCTTGCCTTCCCCGGAGCCTCTCCCTTGGGTTCCCCCGTTTGTGCCTCTCCAGGAGGTTTCATGTCCGTCCAGCCGGTTGTCGCGCGCGACCTGGTGAAGCGCTATGGCACGTTCACCGCGGTCGACGGCGTCTCGTTCGAAATCCACGAAGGCGAATGCTTCGGCATGCTCGGCCCCAACGGCGCTGGCAAGAGCACGACGATCAAGATGATCACCTGCTTCTCGCCCCTTTCCGGAGGCTCCCTCACCGTGCGCGGGCTCGATGTGAACACCGAGGCGCGACAGATCAAGCGCGTTCTTGGGCTCGTTCCCCAGGAGGACAACCTCGACCCGGAACTGCCTGTGAGGCGCAACCTCGAGATCTATGCGCGCTACTTCGGCATCTCCAAGGAGGAAGCCGCTCCCCGGATCGAGGAAAGCCTGACGCTCTTCCAGCTGCAAGAAAAAGCCTCGGCCAAGGTCGACGACCTCTCAGGTGGCATGAAACGGCGCCTGGTGATCGCCCGCGCGCTCGTCAACGACCCCCAGTTGCTCGTCCTCGACGAGCCGACGACGGGCCTCGACCCCCAGGCACGCCACCTTGTCTGGCAGCAGCTGCGTCTGCTCAAGAGCCGGGGTGTGACGATGCTCCTCACCACCCATTACATGGATGAGGCCGCCCACCTTTGCGACCGCCTGGTCATCATGCATCGCGGCAAGATCCTCGAGGAGGGCACGCCGTCTGCCCTGATCGAACAGCACGCGGGCGCCGAGGTCCTCGAACTGCGCACGGCGCCTGAGGATCGCGCGCCCTTGCTGGCCGAGGTCTCGGGAATCGAGGGTGTAGCGGTGGAAGAGGTCGAGGACATCGTCTACGTCTTCGGGGCTGGCGACGCGGCTCGCCGTGTCGTCGATCGTGTGGGCGATGTGCGGCTGGCCTCACTGCGTCCCGGCACCCTTGAGGACGTCTTTCTCCGCCTCACAGGACGAGGGTTGCTCGATTGACCGTCCTGCCCGTCTCTCCGGATATCTCTATCGGCGCCTACCGCGTCTGGCAGAGGAATCGTGACGTGTTCCTCCAGCTGTGGAAGACCGATCTCCTCGGCATTGCCGTCGAACCGTGGATCGTTATCCTCGCCCTTGGACTCGGGCTGGGGCAGTTTGTCGAGTTGGCCAGCGGCGAGGACTACGTCAGCTTCCTTGCGCCTGGTTTGCTGGCCCTGTTCCCCATGTTCGCCGCGGTTTTTGAATGCGCCTGGGGCAGCTACGTGCGCCTGGAAATGCAGGGTACCTACGACGCCATCATCGCAACGCCCGTCTCCGTAGACGACGTGATTGCCGGAGAGATCATGTGGGGCATGACCCGGTCGATGATCAACGCGTCCTATATCCTCGTCATCCTTTTGATCCTGACGCCCTCGCTGCACATGGTCAGCTCGCCCTGGGCATTGCTCTGCCTGCCGGTCGCGCTACTGGCCGGTGTCCTGTTCAGCGCGATTTCCATTTGCTTTGCCAGCGTCGCCCGGGCGATGAGTCAGTTCAGCTACTTCTTCAACCTCGTGGTCAATCCCATGTTCTGGTTCGCCGGCGCTTTCTTCCCCTTTGACGAACTGCCGAAATGGGCCCGCGTGCTTGGCTGGTTCATCCCGCTCAAGCACGTTGTCGACATCTACCGCGGCCTGTTCGAAGGCAACTTCGAATGGAGCATGCTGGCCAGCCTGGGCTGGCTGACCGGCGCCACGGTCTTCTTCTTCCTGCTTGCCACCTGGAGTATGCGGCGGCGGCTCATCACCTAGCGGCCGCTAGAAGGCGGCGTAGAACGTCGCCAGCACCGTGTCGATCGCGTCCAGGTCCTCGTCGTAGAGGGCGAGCGCCTGGAGGAGGATGATGAATGAGCCATCCTCCGGTTCGGCCGTCAGCACGATGAAGGTGCCGCCCGTGGTCGAGCAGTTGGTCCAGACGTCGTACACGCCGGTGTACAGCGGGTCCGAATAGTCGTACCGCCCTTCGTAGTTGCAATCACTTCCGAAGTCGTTCGTATCCTGGTCCAGCAGCTGTTCGGGCGTGTAGGTATCGCGCAGCGTCTGCGAGGCTCCGAAGAACACGCCGGGCGAGTCCCACGTGTACCAGTCGTCGATGTTGCCGGCAGCGAGGATTGAATACCCGAGGTACTCGTTGCCGGATTGCCATTTCAGCCCGCTGACGTCTCCCCACGCCTCCGGGACGGACATCACGAGCTGCCCTGAATCATCCTGGACCTGGACGTAGTTGTCGTAGCCGGTCGAAGTCGAAGGTGCCGCCTGGACGTCGTTGGCCACGGTCTGCGCAAAGGCCGTCGAGGCTTCAAGCTCGGTCGCGTTGAGGGTGCCTTCGTACACCTGGTTGTCGCTCGATCGATAAACCTCGACTGCGAGTGGGTCGCTCGGGATGTGGCTGCGAAGGATGTCGCAGTAGTCTTCCATCGTCCCGTCGGAAGCCAGTACCAGGCCCTCCATCCTGGTGATGATGTCCCCGGCACGAATGCCCGCGAGTTGCGCCGGCGTGCCGGACTCCACGGAGGAAACGAAAACGCCGCTCCAGTCGGTCCCCCCAACGGCAGCGCCATTCACGCCGATCGAAGTCACGTCCTCGCCGCCTTTCAGCGTGTCGAGGATCTTCAGCGCTTCATCCCGGCCAATAGCAAATGATTCGCCCTGGGCATCCCCCGCGTAGTTCACGGCGACCACCTTGCCGTCCTCGGTCACGATCGGCCCACCCGAAGAGCCGGGCAGCGTATCCGCTGTGTGCTCCACCACCGATTCTACCGACGACCAGGTCGTCGCCCCGTTGGCCTGATCCCGGGAGATGATCCCATCGAGCAGCGCGAACTCCTCGACCCCAAGCGGGAAGCCGGCGGCGTAGATCTTGAGACCACTGTTGATGTCACCGTCGTACCAATCGAGGTATTTGTAGCCGTCGCCCTCCACATCGATCACCGCGAGGTCGGAACACTCTGAGACGCCGAGGACCCGTGCGTTGTGAGGCTTGTCGTCGCCATACACGTAGACATCGAGGAAGGCAGCGCCGGTCACCACGTGGTTGTTCGTGATGGCAATCCCGTCACTCGAGATGAAGAAGCCCGATCCCGAGCCGGCCACGTTGTTCTGCTGGCCGAAATCGGGGTCCACGAACGAACCTGACGCAACGATGCGCACCGTCGCTTCTTCCACCTGGTCGAGGCTGTCAACGGCTCCGCTTTCGCTGCTCGCCTCCTTCGTCGGCGTTGCGCCGGCATCGTCGTCGTCGTCGCCTCCGCCGCCACAAGCGACGGCGGTCGCGAAGAGTAATGGGAACACGAGCAAGGTGGCCAGCCAGCGCATGGAAGTCTCCGGAACCGGTATTGGTTTGCGGTAGCTTACGCTGCGGCCACTTTCAGCGGCACCCCGCGACGCTAGAGCGGCGTCCTCGGACAGGCGAGCGTCACCCGTCCGACCTTCGAATCCGGACCGGGTAGCGGTTTCTCGCTCAGGCCGTGTGGTGTAATCCCGGCAATATCAACCGCCTTGATCGACAACGGCTGGCCGTCGTCGGCAGAGAAGGCGATGGTCAGCCTGTACTGGACATCGACCTGCAGGGGGATGGCGCTGTCGTCGTCTGAAAGAGCCAGCTGGAAACACAGAGTGCCGCTATATGGGGCCACCGGACCCGCCATCCAGTGCCAGACAGTGGTTGTTCCATCGTCGAGCCACATCTCCATCTTCGCCGCATGGTCCTTGGTGACGAGCACCGACACGACCTGGATCGAGGGTGTGAAGTTCTCCAGCTCCGTATAGCGGGCATTGCCGAGGTCAAAGCTCCAGTCGCTCGAGTCCGCGATAGCTTCCGGTGGCAGTCCTTCGGGGAGAAACTCTGGGGTGCCCTCGGTGGTGCCCAGGAGGGCGAGCACCGAAGGCGACGTCACGTACGACGCGTCGGGCTTCTGGCAGGCGGCGAAGAGCAGCGCGAACAGGGCCGCGGCGAGGACCGCGACCCTGCCCACTCGATCTGTAGCCCGCTCAGGACCTGGTATTGGCCCGTGTCCCTTCCGACCGCCGATTCACGATGATCATCCGGTTGAGTGCGTTCATGTAGGCGCGTGCGCTGGCAACGATGATGTCCGTATCGGCGGAACGCCCGGTATAGGTCCGGTGCTCGCCGTCCTCGATCCGGATGGTCACTTCGCCCTGGGCATCGATGCCCTCGGTGACGCTGGTGACGCTGAATTCCGTCAGCTCCGGCGAGATGCCAGTGATCCGGTTCATCGCCCGGTAGACCGCGTCGACCGGCCCCGTGCCCGTGGCCGCATCCACCTTGATGTTTCCCTCGGGGTCGACCAACCGCAATGTCGCTGTCGCCGTCGCCTGGTCGCCCGCCGAGACCTGCACAAGGTCGAGCCGCCAGAGCGCTTCGCCAACCGGGTGCATGTTGTCGGACACGATCGCTTCGAGGTCGCGGTCGTCGACCTCCATCTTCTTGTCCGCCAGCTCTTTGAACGCGGCGAAGGCCTGGTTCAGCTCTTCTTCCGTCAATTCGTAACCAAGGTCGGCCATGTGGTTGCGGAACGCGTGGCGGCCGGAGAGCTTGCCCAGCACCAGCTGGGTGCCTGCCGGGATCCCGATGTCGGCCGGGTCCATGATCTCCCAGGTCTCGCGCATCTTGAGGATCCCGTCCTGGTGGATGCCCGACCCGTGGCGGAAGGCGTTCTTTCCGACGATGGCCTTGTTCCACTGCACCGGCATGCCGCTGTAGCGCTCCACCAGCTTGCTCGCCCTGAAGATCTCTTTCGTGTTGATGTCGGTGTGCAGGTCGAAGAAGTCCGGCCGCGTCTTGATCGCCATCACCACCTCTTCAAGCGAGGTGTTGCCGGCGCGCTCGCCGATGCCGTTGATCGTCACCTCCACCTGGCGTGCTCCTGCGCTGATCGCAGCAAGCGTGTTGCCCGTGCAAAGGCCGAGGTCGTTCTGACCGTGGAAGCTGAGCCGCGCCTTGTGGATGTTCGGCACGTTCTCCTGGATCATCTTGAACAGCGCCTCGATCTCCGCCGGGATCGCATAGCCAACGGAATCGGGGATGTTGATCGTGGTCGCGCCCGCTTCGATACAGCGCTTGACGATCTCGTAGACGAACTTGGGGTCGGCCCGCGTCGCATCCATCGGGCTGAACTCGACGTTGCTTGTGTACTTCGCGGCGTGGCGCACCATCGCCTCCGCCTGCGTCAGCACCTGCTCCCGGTCCTTGTTCAGCTGGTGCGCCATCTGGATGTCGCTGGTGTTGATGAAGACGTGGATGCGCGGATCGGCCGCGGACTTCACTGCTTCCCAGGCTGTATCCACGTCGCTGGTAACCGCCCTTGCGAGGGCGCAGATCGTTGTGTCGCGCACTTCCGCCGAGATCCGCTGCACCGCCTCGAGGTCGCCTGGGGTGGCACAGGGGAAACCTGCCTCAATAACGTCGACGCCCAGCCGCTCGAGCTGTTTGGCGATTTCGACCTTCTCCGCCGGTGTGAACGCCACGCCGGCGGACTGCTCGCCGTCGCGCAGTGTCGTATCAAAGATGTAGACCTTCTCGCTATCGCTCATGGGTTCCTTCCATGGTCGCGGTCCTTCGTCGTGAGGGCCGCCCGCGCCGCGGGCTTCCGCGGCGGGCTATGCGTCGCTTATGGATAGCATTGAGCGCTTCGCCGGATCAGTCCATGCACGAAAGCCCCGATTTGGGGACCCTGGTAAACACAATGGGCAGGGGGAATGACGAAGCGCCGGGCCTAGGCCTCGAGTATGCGCCCCGGGGAGTCCGGGGCGGCAACGTTCTCCATGTGGCGCGCAGGCGCTTGCATATACTGATTGTCGGCCACGTGGTCGCGCAGCGCAATCACCAACCGTTTACGCGGGCCGCCAGATCGTCGTCTCCGGCGCCTTCCCCGGTAGCGCCGTCGTCAGCTGGACCCGCCACGGGTCAAGGCGAAAGAGGCCGAAATTGGCCCCGCCCGGCCCTTCCGTCCAGATGGTGCCGGGGTCGAAGCCGTACGGTTCCGGGCGCTGCGTCTTGATGAACTCCCAGACGCGCTCCTTCGTCGCCAGGTCCCCGATCTCGGTCACCGCCGCATCGATGTACATCGGCTCCACCGCATCGACGTAGGCGCACGACACCCACGGCGTGCTCGCCATGTGCTTCTCCTTATGGGACCCGGAGAACGTCGCGAACCAGCCCGCCGGACCTTCCCACACCGGGTGGACAATCCGGCTGCGCGGCCGGCCCGCCCGGTCGATCGTCGCGAGGTTGCACCAGACGTGCTTGCTTGCCCTGCGGGTCACTTCTTCGCGAATCTGCTCGTAATCGCTCACTTCCACGGCGCTCCTCCTGGATGGAAACGCCGATATCCTACCGTGCTGCCTGCGACGTGGCGTACGCTTTCGCGGTATGGGTGACGTCCTCGCGCTTCGCCACCAGCAGGCCTGGAACGGGATCAGCCCCCGCTACGAGGCCTACGCCCTTCTCCTGCCCGGCGACCCCTCGTTTATCTGTCAGCCGCATGTCTGCGATGCCCACTGCTGCCGCAAGTTCTCCGTCTCCGTTGGCGATGCCGACCGCGCCCGCATGGAGCGAGAAACGCAGCTGACGCCCGTCCAGTTCCTTGAGTCGGAGGAGGGCGAGCCGATCACCCTGCCCCTGGCCAAGCCATTTCTTCTCCGCCGTGCCGAGAACCGCTGCGCCATGCTCGGCGAGGACCTCGGCTGCTCGGTCTACACGGGACGGCCCGACGCCTGCCGCCAGTACCCCTACCAGGTCCTCTTCGCCAATGCCGAGGGCGGCATCGCCCGACCCTCGCCGGAAGACGCGCTCGCCCTCCTCGCCAATGATTCGCCAGCCGGCCCCGTCGCCCTCCTCGTCCGCCATGTCGAGTGCCCCGGCTTCACCGGCGACCCCCTGAGCGAAGAGACATGGCAGTCCCTCCGGGCATCCACACTCGCACTCCAGTTAGCGCACTAGCATTCTCGAAGAGTGCTCACACCCGTGAGCAAAGCGTCTCGCCACATGCTCCCCTTCTCCCGCGTGAGTCGGGAGAAGGGGCCGGGGGATGAGGGCCTCCCTCCGGGCATCAACACTCGCACTCCAGTTAGCGCACCAAGATTCTCGAAGAATGCTCACACCCGTGAGCAAAGCGTCTCGCCACATGCTCCCCTTCTCCCGCGTGAGTCGGAGAAGGGGCCGGGGGATGAGGGCCCCTCCCTCCGGGCATCCACGCTCGCACTCCAGTTAGCGCACTAGCATTCTCGAAGAGTGCTCACACCCGTGAGCAAAGCGTCTCGCCACATGCTCCCCTTCTCCCGCGTGAGTCGGGAGAAGGGGCCGGGGGATGAGGGCCTCCCTCCGGGCATCCACACTCGCACTCCAGTTAGCGCACTAGCATTCTCGAGAGAGTGCTCACGCCCGTGAGCAAAGCGTCTCGCCACATGCTCCCCTTCTCCCGCGTGAGTCGGGAGAAGGGGCCGGGGGATGAGGGCCCCTCCGACCGGGCATCAACGCTCGCGCACTAGCTCGAGATGCTGAACCCCGCGTAGCCCTTCTCGGCCACTTCGTCGCACTTCGCCCGGTAGGTGTTCAGCCCACCCACGTACGGCATGAACACGCGCGGCTTGCCCGGCACGTTGGCCCCGAGGTACCACGAGTTGGCCTGCGGATAGAGCGTCTTGTCGGCCAGCACGTTCACGTGCTCCACCCATTCGTCCTCGTCCGGCACCTTCGCCTCGATCGCGGCCGCGTCGTGCTCGCGGAGGTACTCCATGCAGCCGGCGATCCAGTCCACGTGCTGCTCAATCGACATAATCATGTTCGACAGCACGGAAGGACTGCCGGGGCCGGTGATCATAAACATGTTCGGGAACCCCGCCACCGAGACGCCCAGGTAGGTCCGCGGCCCGGCCTCCCACTTGTCGCCCAGCCGCAGGCCATCCTTGCCACGAATGTCCATCCCGAGCAGGGCGCCGGTCATCGCATCGAATCCGGTCGCGAAGACGATCGCGTCGACCTCGTACTCCTCGCCGCCCGCCTTCACGCCCGTCTTCGTCATCCCCTCGATCGGCGCCTCGTTGATGTCGATGAGCGTCACGTTGTCGCGGTTGTAGGTCTGGTAGTAGCCGGAGTCGATGCAGATGCGCTTCGTCCCCAGCGGGTACGTCCGCGGCGAAAGCTTCTCCGCAATCGCCGGGTCGTGGACCACCTCGCGGATTTTCTCGCGCACGAACTCGGCGGCCGTGGCGTTCGCAGCGGGCGCGACCGTGATGTCCTTATATGCACCAATCATCTGGAAGCCGCCCTGGTTCCAGCGCTCTTCGAACACCCGCCGGCGTTCCTCCTCCGAGACCTCGAGGGCCGACTGCGTGGGCGGGACCACCGGCACGCCGCCGAACGACTTCCGTGCCTCCGCCTTGATCTCCTGGAACTTCTCTTTGTGCTCGGCGACCACTTCCGGCGCCAGGGGGGCGTTGTTCGCCGGCAGGCTGAAGTTCGGCGTCCGCTGGAATACGTAGAGCTGGTCGGCCTGCTCCGCCATGTGCGGGATCGACTGGATGCCCGACGAGCCAGTGCCGATCACCGCCACCCGCTTGCCCCGGAAGTCGACGCCCTCGTGCGGCCATTGCCCCGTGTGGTAGGTGTCGCCCTCGAAGTCGGCGAGCCCGTCGAAGTCCGGGATGCGCGAAGCCGAGAGGCAACCGACACCCGAGATCAGGAACTGCGCCGTGTACGCGTCGCCGCGGTCCGTTGTGATCTGCCAGCGGTTCGCCGCTTCATCCCAGCGTCGCGCCATTCACGCGCGTTTCGAACTGGATGTCCCGGCGAAGGTCGTAGCGGTCGGCCACGTGCGAGGCGTAGCGGAGGATCTCCGGCTGCGTCGCGTAGCGCTCACTCCACGTCCACTCCCGCTGCAGGTCATCGTCGAAGCTGTACTGGTAGTCGAGCGACTGCACGTCGCAGCGAGCGCCCGGGTACCGGTTCCAGTACCACGTGCCGCCGACATCGGTCCCCGCCTCGATCACGCGGGCGCTGAACCCCGTCTCGCGCAACTTGTAGAGCATGTACATGCCAGCGAACCCGGCGCCGACGACAATCGCATCGAACGTGGCGACGTTGCCGCCCTTGCTGGCTGCTGAGGTGGTGGATGGTGCGGTCAAGACGATTCCCCCGGGCAATCATTCATGGTTCACCATGTTGTACCGGGCGGCGAGACATTTCGCCAGTGCCTAAATAGTCCGCAGGTGGCCCGCCGCTCCCAACGAGCGCCACGTCGCGCAGTCCGCCTGTCTGCCTACCACCCGGTAGATAGTTCTCGGAATACATGACATTGCATTCCGCGGGCCCGTCCACCAAATTGCAACCGCGCTTCTAACGGCTTTCCTACGCTCCTTCTTAACAAAAACATCGACCCAGGTAAGGGTTTGCCCGTATTCTTCACCTATTACATACCGATCCGTCCACCTGGTGGCCGGGCGGTGAACATTCGTCACGTAGCCCCGGCCCGACGGTTGGGGCGTTGTTCTCGGTTCCACCAAGGGCAGGGTCAGCGCCCGGGACACGAGATCCGCATTCGCACCGCCTCGACGGGGAGAACGTCGGCACAAACACCCAGACCAGAGGAGAGCCCGGCCACCCAGGCCGCCGGGCAGAAACAAACACATGACACTTGCACTCTATGGAAAAAGCCGACGTCGCCAGCTCTCGCTGATCGTCATTGGCGTCTTTGTCGCCCTCGTCGCCATGGCGGGCGGGCTGAGCGCGCTTCGCAGACGCGAGACGCCTTGCCGTCACGACCTCACGGTTGAACCCGGTCGACGATGGGAACTACACGACTGGGATGACGTCCCGAACTCAGGCGATGACTGGGAGCATGTCAACGAAGCGCGCCTGATCTTCGGGCGACTCGACGCTACGTGCACGGCGAGGGAACCAACGAGACGAGCGCTTCGACATCGACGTCGTGCGGCTGCGATTCCGAACGACGCTCGGTGATCACGTCCGTACATATCACCTTCTGCTACGGCGACGACGACAGCTCTGGAACGAATGGCTCCATCACTCCGAGACGCTCGATGGTCGAACACGCGAGTTCATCGTTTGCAGCGGGCGGCAGCACGACGCTACGTCACACTCGACGGTGAGATCCAAATGTCGTTAGGATGCAGCACCACTGCAGATCGGCATCGTAAACGGCACCAACACTGACAGCCGCGTCTATGCAATCTGGCGCGATCGACTATGGGCTCCGCCGCCACTCTACGAGCCTTGACGCCAGCGTCGACCCCAGCACGACCATGGCATCGCCCGCCAGTGTACGGTTGCGCCGGTGCAACGTTCCCTGTGTGGCTCACCAGTCCAACTCAACGGCTCGAGCACGACGACCGAAGATTGGCATGACCACAGTGGGGATGTTGCATGCGAGTTCTCTCGCAATGCTGAGACAGCATCGGCAACGACGATCCCACTGGTGCCTACACCGAAGCTTGCGACCATCACCGCCCCGGCCACTCCCGGCACATACAACTCTGACCTGCGGGCATGCGTCGACAGCAACTGCTCGTGCGGACTCGGCGCGACGGTATTCACGCTCGCACGACGCGATCATCGTCGGCCTGCCGCCCGCCGACGACGACAACGACGGCGTCCCGAACAACCTCGACCTCTGCCCCAACACCCCTCCGGGCTTCGCCGCCCTCAGCAGCCAGATCGACAGCGACGGCTGTTCCCCCTACGACCTCATCGACACCGACCACGTGCAGAACCCGGACTTCCAGGGCACCTGCGGCCCGGCCGACTTCAACTTCGTCATCGACTCGTCCGGCTCCGTCGGCACCGACTATCCGACGATGATCGCCAACGTCCAGCAGTTCATCAGCGACTACGAGTCGGCCTCCGGCAGCCAGGGCCTCTATGCCCTCACGGTCTTCAGCGACAACGGGAACCTGCGCACGAACTTCACCACAGGCTCCGACATCCTCGACAACGGGGACTGGAGTTCCACCGGTACCTACACCAACACCGAGGGCGGGATCTTGACCGCCAACGGTGCGACCGGCGGCCGCAGCGGCGTGCCGAAGATCATGTTCGTCATCACCGACGGCGCCCCTAACCGCTGGAACGGCGGCGGCAGCCCCAGCACAGGCCTTTCTTCCACCTGGCTGACCGCCGCGAACCACGCCATCGATGCCGCCGACACAGCCCGCGGCACCTACCACATCGAGGCCCTCTACGTGGACCTCGGCAGCGACGGCGACCCGAACATGACCTGGGCCGGCACGGAACTGCCGCGACGCCAACCGCGTCCTCTGGTCGCAGAAGGTCATGTCCGCCATCGGCGGCGGCTCCTACGCCGGCCTCTCCGACTTCGACCAGATCCAGCAGGAGCTGCTCACCCAGTCCGGCTGCACCGACATTGTCCTCACGAAGACCAGCAATGGCCCCATCGACGCGGGCAACCAGGGCAGCTTCACCATCTCCATCAAGAACAACGGCTCCCAGGCCTCCGACCCCGGCACCATCACGGACGTGTTGCCGGCCGACATCGACTGGTCGATCGACCCGGCGGTTGCGGGCTGCTCTCTCAGCGGAACCGGCATCGGATCCGACGCGAAGGTCCTCACCTGCGACGTGCCGGCCCTTGATCCGGGCGGCACCGAGGTGCTGAGTGTCACGGTCGTTGCGGACTTCCCCAACGCCGCGGGTTACTGCGCCGACCTGCCGAACACCGCCGAGTTCACCTACGACGGCAACACCAGCGGCACGCCCGACAAGACGGCCAGCGCCACCCTCACGGTCGAGAACTGCCCCACCACCGGCTCCATCAGCGGCTCCAAGTACAACGACCTCAACGGCAACGGCGAGCGTCGACAACGGCGAGCCGAAGATGTCCGGCTGGCAGATCGCAGCTCAAGGAGTCTCCAGGACAACGTAGTTGCCACCACCAACACTGACGGAGACGGCGACTACAGCTTCAGCAACGTCACTCCCGGCAGCTACAAGGTCTGCGAAGTGCAGAAGATCCGGCTGGATTGCCACTGCAACCAGCTCACCGGTCTGCTACACGATCACCGTGAGCCCCGACGGGGACTACACCGCCAACTTCCTGGAACTTCCACCTCAAGAAGGTGGAGGTCTCCAAGACCGCCGACACCACATGGGATCGCAATAACGACTGGACGATTGAGAAGGTCGTCAGCGACAGCAACGAGACCGAGGTGAACTCGGCGACGGTGGACCTCAACGACGGCGCGAGCCAGACGGTCACCTGGAAGGTCACGACGACCAAGACCTCCACCTACTCGGCCAAGGTCACGGGTACCGTGACCGTAGCCAACCCCAACCCGATCGGCCTCAACGTCAATCTCAACGACACCTACTACGGGCACCCGGCCGCGTTCAGCAACTGCTCCGGTTCGCTCACGCCCCTTGCCGCAGGCGCTACCGTAACCTGCGACTACACCATCGACCTCGGCGACAACTCCGACCCGTCCGATGGGATCAACACATTGAACGCGAGCGTGGCTGACCCGTACGGGGATCTCAGCAACTCGGGGAGCGCCGGGGTAACCTTCCCCGCCGATCCCCACGACACCGGCGAAGTCGACGAAGTTGACATCACCGATACCAATGGCCACCAGTGGGACAACAAGACCAGTGGGGAGTCGATCAGCTACGAACAGCAGCTTGACTGCTCGCAGGTCACCTACGACCAGCAGGGCCACGCGACCTACACCATCACGAACACCGCCGACATCGTCCAGACGAACGATGAAGACAGCGCCTCCGTCCAGGTCAACTGCACCCTGCCGCTCAATCCGCTCGTCGGTCACCAAGGACGGCGCGGGTTCGTTCGACAAGACGATCACCTGGACGATCGACAAGTCGGCCGACGAGACGAGCGTCGACCTCGCCGACAACGGCAGCCAGGTCGTCAACTACGACGTCACGGTCGACAAGTCCACGCAGTTCTCCGATATCTACGTTAGCGGCGGTATCACCGTCCACAACCCGAACGGCATTGGGATTCAGGTCCAATCGTTGTCCGACACGCTGGTCGACACTCACGGTGGCACCGTTGAGTGCAAGATCAACGCTGTTGGTGACGTGGTCTCCTTCCCGGTGACGATCCCGGCAAACGGTGACCTCGTCTGCACCTACGAGACGCAGCACAACCTTCTCGCTGGCGCTATACGCGGGACTGGACAACACGGCGTCGGTCGTGGCCACGAACACAAACCTGAACGGCACCAGCGGCCCCGTACCTATCGCGTTCACGGTCGATGTCCTCACCGGCTCTGACACGATCAACGTCAACGACGACAAGGGCGATCCCGGCAATTGGGTCGACCTGGGCAGCACGGACAAGGACCACACCTTCGAGTACTCCCAGACGTTCGACTGCTCGGACATCACCTACACCGACGGCTTCGGCCAGAAGACCATCCACAACATCGCCGAGATCGTCGAGACTTCCCAGCAGGCCACCGAAGATGTGACCGTCAACTGCACCCAGCGGCCCGGCTCGATCAGCTTCACGAAGGTCGTCAACTGGGGCGACACGGTAAATCACCCGTCGAACCCGACGTTCGAACTTTGCATTCAGGGCCCGATCGGCCAGCCCTCGAACGCCGAAACCTGCAGTCAGACCACTGGCGGTCAGGTCACCTTCAGCAACCTGACTCCCGGCATGTACACACTGGGCGAATCATCCCTGCCGACGGGCTGGACGACCTCGCTCGCCCCCAACCCCTCGGTGATGTTCGCTGTCGCGCCTGGCGTCACAACGAATCGCCCGACCGTCACCAACACCTACCACCCCGGCAGCCTCGAAGTGGCTAAGACAGTGAACCTTCAGGGCGCCGACCCGTCCGAAGCCGCTGCACAGCGACGGTGAAGTCACTTCTACGTCTGCATCAGCGGACCTAAGGCTACAACCGAATGGGAACGAGATCGATGCCTGCAAGTACATCATTGGAGGAAGCTCGGCCACCTGGTCGAACCTGCTCCCCGGCGTGTACCACGTGGCTGAGAGCGACCAGTCGGCGCAGTGGACTGTCACCTACAACGGCGACACCAGCGGCAGCCAGAACAACACCGTTGATTCCGGCGAAGCAGAGGACGCCGGAGTCGTGAACACCCTCAATCACGGCGACCTCACCATCGACAAGGAGTTCGACTGGCAGGGCGTTCCGGTCGAGAACCGCCCGACGGTCAACTTCGTCATCTGCATCCAGGGCCCGAGCTTCCAGAACGGCACCGAAACCGGCGCCTGCAAGACCGGTCGGCAACTCCACCACCTCCGTCAGCTGGACTGACCTCATCCCCGGCGACTACAACGTCGGCGAATACCAGTCGTCTGGCGGCGACCCCGTGGCTGCCCTCCCGGCCTGGCACGTGACTACGACCTCGTCGTCGGTTCACGTTAGCCCGGCCGGCTCGCTCAAGACGGGCACGGCCATGATCACAAACCAGTACCAGCTCGGCAGTCTCGACGTGACCAAGGTCGTCGATTGGGGCAGCCAGGTTGAGGACACGACGCAGACCTTCGAGATCTGCATTACCGGCCCCAGCTACCCGAACGGCGACGAAGACGGCGCCTGCCAGGATGCCGACTCCGACGGTGGCATCCTCTCCTGGGCCAATCTCATTCCCGGCACCTACAACGTCGTGGAGACGCCTCCGAGTGCTGAATGGGGCGTCTCGGGCAGCGGCATCAACGCCAACGCCCCGGCTGGCGGCACGGGCACTCACACCATCACCAACACCATCCTTGAGGGCGACCTCAACGTGGTGAAGACCATCGACTGGAACGGCGCACCCGTTGATGACGGGCAGACGTTCGAAGTCTGCATCACCGGCCCGACGTACCCTCTCGGCACTGAGGACGGCGCCTGCAAGACCATCGACAAGGACAACCTTGTCGCCGCCTGGATGGACCTCGAAGTCGGTGACTACACCGTCGTCGAGACGTTCCCGCAGAGTGACGGCAACGAGTGGACCACCGTAGTCGACGGCGTCTCCGGGCTCACCGGCAGCGCCACCGTCGGCACGGGCAATCCGGCTGTCGTCAACATCACCAACACCCTCAAGTTGGCCCGGATCCTGGTCCACAAGGCCTATGAGTTCCCCGGCGGGAACCCGGACGATTCGTGGCAGCCAGTCGTGACGGTCAACGGCACCACCGCGACGCCATACGACCTCAACAACTGGGTCGCCATCGAAGTGCCGGCCAACCAGCCGATTAACGTCGAAGAACTCCTGCCGGATGGCTGGCGGAACATCGACATCCTCCTCGGCGATACCTGTGGCGGCCAAACCAGCGAGCAGGTCGTCAACGACCTCATCCAGCAGACGCTGTCGCTCATCGGCCTCGACGTGAGCGCCCTGTCGCAGGAACTGGCCAGCGACATCGTCACGGTGGCCCCGGGCGTCGACTGTGACGTCACCTTCACGAACGAGGCCGTCGGTACGGTCGAAATCGTCAAGAACGACAACACCGTCGCCGGTGGCACCTGGAACTTCGAACTCAACGCGCCGGTCGACAGCTACGACGAGCTGTTCAGCATCGTCGGGAGCGGCACCGAGACCCGGTCGCCAGTCCCCTCGGGCGAGTACAGCGTCGCCGAGACGAACCCCGGCCAGTACAGCTCCATCGACGAATGCCCGCAGCCCAACCCGAACGGAGAAGGGGTGTACACCACCGTTTCGACCCCGTTCGGCACCAATATCGATAGCCCCGGCAAGCTCATCCGCTTCGAGTTCACTAACACCTCCTGCCCGGTGGTCCTGGCAACAGGCTCGCTGGTCATCGAGAAGTGGAACGACGTTAATGGCGATGGCGTCCGCGACGCTAACGAAGACCCGATCGAGGGTTGGGACATCACCGTGAAGGGTCCTGAGTTCCCCTCGGGCCAGCTCTTCACCACTGACGCTGACGGGCGGATCGTCCTCAGCGGTATCCTCGCCGGCTTCTACCAGGTCCACGAGGAAGACCCGGCCGACTGGTACGTCACCGGCCTCATCGTCGACGGCGTCCAGAAGACCGCGAGCACGACCACGCAGGCCGAAGTGAAGGACGACTCATTGTCCGACACGATCGACACCCTGGTTGAGTTCGGCAACCGCCAGACCGCCTCGGTCCACGTCATCAAGGTCGTCAACGACAAGGTCGGCAACGCCACCCGGGAAGGCTGGGTCTTCACCCTCCAGGGCTGCGGCTACTTCAAGACCGCACAGACGGATGCGAATGGCGAGATCACCTGGAGCTCGCTCATCCCCTGCCAGTACCTGGTGAAGGAAGAGCAGGCCAACCAGGATGGCTTCACGACGAGCCCGTCTGGTCAGCAGTCGGTGAACCCTGGCCCCGGCGAGACGGCCGTGGTGACCTTCACCAACCAGCGTGTCCCCGATACGACGCCGGAGACGACACCGACCAGTACGCCGACGCCAACCGCAACGGCGACCCCGCCGTCGCCGACGGTAACGCCGACGAACACGGTGGAGCCGCCGACCGACACCCCGACACCGGTTGAAACGGTGGCAGGTGAGAAGACGCCTGGCCCCGGCAACCAGTCGACGCCGATCCCGCCGAACACCGGCAACGGCTACGGCACCGGCGAGACGAGCACCAACCTGCTGCTCATCATCTTCGGACTCGCCGCCGTCACCGCCGGTGCAGCGTTCACCTCCCTCGGGAGGAAGCGCCGCTAAGGCGACCAGCCAACAGTGATCATCCGGTGGGCCCGGCCAGAAATGGCCGGGCCTGCTGCGTATGGAGAGGTCCGCTGGTAGGCTTCATCGAACCGCTCCGCCCCGGAGATTCCACTGCAACCTTCCGCAGCCTCCCAGCTTCCTGCCCGGGCTGAATCCCGCCTCGCGACGGCGCTGATTGTTGCCCTCACCGCCATCGCTCCTGTCTCTATCGACATGTTCTTGCCTTCGATGCCGGACATGGCTCGGGAGTTCAACACGAGCACCGGGTCGATCAGCCTCGCCGTCACGCTCTTTCTCCTTGCCTTCGCCGCATCCCAACTTGTTTGGGGCCCGGCATCGGATCGCTTCGGCCGGCGCCCGGTGATGTTCGTCGGCCTCGCTCTGTTTGTCGTCGGGAGCCTGGTATCCCTCTCGGCTGGTTCCGTGCCGATACTTGTCGCCTCGCGGGTTGTCCAGGGCTTTGGAGGGGGCGTCGGGCCTGCCATCGGGCGGGCGATGGTGATCGATATCTACCCCCGAGAGCGTGCTACTCGCATCCTCGCGGTCATCACCGTAAGCACCGCTCTCGCACCCATGCTTTCACCGATAGTCGGGGGAGTCCTCGACGAAATCTGGGACTGGCACGCCGTATTCGTCGTCCAGACGTTTTGGGGGCTCATGCTGGCCACGGGTTACTGGCTGGTCTTCGGTGAAACCGTGCCCGCGCGCGATCCGGGCGCGCTCCGCCTGCGGCGAATGTTCCGCAACTACCGCACGCTCTTCTCTGCTTCGCCGTTCACGGTCTCCTCGTTCCTCATGGCCTTTCTTTTCAGCGGCCACCTCGTCTTCATTTCCACCTCGTCGTTCGTACTCGTCGACCAGATGGGGCTCAGCCCCGGTGTATTCGGGTTAGCGTTCGGTTCCGTGGCGGTTGGAATCATGATTGGCGCCACACTTTCCGGTCGCCTGGCCGGGCGCTGGGAGCCGGAGAGGGTCATGATCACGGGCGCAGCCGTTGGCGCCACGGCGGCCGTTTCGATGGCTCTGATCGCCCAGACCGGCCACCATCAACCGCTGCTTATCGTCATTCCCATGATGATCACGGCGTCCTGCCAGGGCTTCGTCCGCCCCCCGGCCATGTCGCGGGCGCTCGTACCCTTCCCGCTGATGGCGGGGCTCGCGTCGGCAGTCATGGGGTTTACGCAGATCAGTGTGGCGACGCTCTACAGCATCGTCTTCAATGCCGCCGTCGATCCCGGCCCGAAGACCATGACCGCAGCCATCGCCTTCGCTTCCCTGATGGGTCTCACGCTCGTGCTCTTTTCACGCGTGTCGGGTGCGGGCGCTGTGGATGTGGCGGCCGTCGTCCCCGAGCGTGTCCAGCGCTGACACCACCGCAGCCTGCTCGGCGCCGTGCACAATTTCGGGCGACGTGTAGAATTTCGCTTCACACGAAACAAATGGTTCAAACAAATAAGGGAGTGTGCTCGTGGCAGGAAGACTAGAAGGAAGGGTCGCAATCGTGACCGGCGCAGGACGGGGCATCGGCCGTGGCGAGGCGCTTGCTCTCGCTGAAGAGGGTGCGGCCGTCGTCGTCAACGACCTCGGTGGCTCGACCGCCGGTGAAGGCGCCGACCAGACGCCCGCCGAATCGGTGGTTTCTGAAATCAAGAAGATGGGCGGCAAAGCCGTCGCAAACTACGCCGACGTTTCGAACTACGACGCTTGCGAGGCAATGGTCAAGCAGGCCCTCGACGAGTTCGGCAAGCTCGACATCCTCGTCAACAACGCCGGCATCCTCCGCGACCGCATGGTCTTCAACATGAGCGAAGCGGAATGGGACATCGTCGTTGCCGTGCACATGAAGGGCACCTTCAACACCATCAAGCATGCGTCGCTTGTCTTCCGCCAGCAGCGCTCTGGCCGGATCATCAACACCAGCTCCAGCTCCGGACTGGGCAACGCCGGCCAGACGAACTACGCGGCCGCCAAGGAAGGCATCGTCGGCATCACCCGCACCGTCGCCCGCGACCTCGGCCGCTACGGTGTCACCTGCAATGCGCTTCGGCCTGGGGCAGCAACTCGCCTCGTCGTCTCGCCCGAGATGGAAGCGGCCCGCAAGGCGGCCGAAGCGCGTGGAGAGACCCGCCGCGGCGGCTTCGGCGGTCCTTCGATGGATCCGGACCGGATCGGGCCCTTTGTCGCCTACCTCGCCTCCGATGACGCCCAGAACATCAACGGCCGCGACTTCATGATCCGTGGTAATGCCGTTGGCCTCTACTCGATCCCGAAGCTCGAGGCGACGGTGTATTCCCCGGGTGATTCGTGGACCAACGATGACATGTTCCGCGTCTTCCCGGAGACGATTGGCCGGATGCTCACCAACGAGTTCGGCCCGAAGGAAGGCTAAAGCTTCTTTGGCGGACGCCCGGTCGTCTCTCGGCCGGGCGTCCGCTTTTTCATGAGATTCCACCACCACCCGTAACCTCCCGCCCATGCCAGGCGATAGAGATGTGATGGCACGGGATCTCCGGGGGCGGCGACGCCAATGACTCTGCAAAGTGCCGCGGCCGGGCATATCGCTCCTCACCGGACGCAAACGCTCATTGAGCGCGCCCGCGAGATGGACCCCGGCGCCTGGGAAGAGATCTTCGCCGCCAACCACGACGCTATTTACCGTTACCTGGTGCGCCGACTCGGCAATCGCGACGCCGCCGAAGACGTTGCCTCCGATGTCTTCTACCAGGCTGTTCGCGGGATCGAGAAGTTCCGCTACCAGGGCATCGCCCTCCGTGCCTGGCTTTATGGCATCGCCCACCATCTCGCCGTCGACCACGTGCGTCGCGAAGTCCGGCGAGCGAATTCGGCGAACGCCCTCAGCAGCCCGACTGAAGCAGGCGGATTCGCGGACCAGGTGGCCGACCGCGCGGAGGTTGTGCAGGCGCTTCAGCTCCTGACCGACGAGCAACAACATGTCATCGTCCTACGCTTTTTCGAAGGTCTCTCGGTTGCCGAAGTTGCCGAAGTGACGCAGCGGCGCGAAGGCGCCGTGAAGGCCCTCCAGCACCGGGCCCTGCGGCGGATGCGCTCGATCCTGGCCGATGGGAGGGGTGATGATGGTTAGTCCCGTCCGTTGGCCGCGCGAGGCCGACCAGGTCGAAGATGTCCTCTCGGGCGCCGTTCCGCCCGGCACCGACTCACAATTCGAAATTGCTGAGATCGCCCTCGAACTTCGGCGCCAGGCTGCGGAACCGATTCCGCCCGCCCGGAACCTCGCCCAGGCCCGTGCCCGCATGCTTGCCGCCGTGGCCCAACAGGCCGCCGACCAGCGTGCTGCCACGAAGGGCTTGACGCGAGGGACCACACTCGCCGCCGCGGCGATCGCGGGCGTCGGCATGCTGGTGGCCAGCGCTGCCGGCAATGGCGGCGCCGTCGGCGTCATCCGCGACTCCGTGTCCGATATCCCTGCGGCAATTGTGGGCAGGATCGACACCTCATCTCCTCCCGCCGAAGTCGCAGCCTCCCCGACAGGCGCCACCGAAGCTGGAGACCCGGCTCGCGATGATGCCCCCGTTCCTGACAATGGCGACGATCGCCGCCCCGCTGGCTCCGGCGACTCGGCCGTGGCGGATGCAGTAGCGCCCACGCCGCGAGCGACACTGGCTCCTGCGCCTACTGCAACCGCCAGGGTCTCCGACACGAAGCCAACGCCGTCCACCGATGCCGCTTCGGCTCTCGCTCCGGTACCTACCACAAGAGCTACGACTGTCCAGCCGTCACCGACGAAGGCGGTCCCAACTGCCACACCGCGGCCAGCAATCAGCGTGCGTCCCCAGCCGACCAGCGGTGCCGCCGACAAGCCTTCCCTTGTCTCACCGCCGATCGACAACGCCGGCTCCGACATAGTCGGTGCCGTAGCTCTCACCCCCACACCGACCCTTTCACCCACGCCAACGAAACCCCCCGTGAAGCCCACGACGACGCCCGCAGCCCCGGATATCGGGATGGCCAGCGATGCCACGGCGATCATGCCGTCCCCCGGCAACGATGACGCCGCAAACACGTCGCTGGATGCCGCGGTCGGTTCGGGAGACAGCAGCGCACGCTAGACCGCCAACCCCGCGATGCCAATGGTTCCGAACGAATGAAGAGCCCGCCACGAGACACCGTGGCGGGCTCTTCATCTCCATGGATGTGCCGCTCCGAAAGCGATGTCAGCAGGCCCGTCTGCCGTGGAGCCAGCTCGCCAGCCAGGCGATGCCGAAGCATCCCGCGACGAGGAACAGGAGTCCCTGCACCGACAACCCGTGCAACCATCTCCCTGGCACCGTGAACCACAGCTCGCCCCGCAGGTTGTCACGGGTCACGGATGACGCATCGGGGGCCGGGTTCGCGTCGCCCTGGGTGACGAGGCGGTACTCGGTCACGGTCGTCTGTTCGCCCGTCGATCGACTCGTGATGTGCGTCTCTACCTCGTTGATGCCGGCCACCCGGTGAAGCGTGGGCACGTGGTCGCCGCCCTGGGTGAAGAGGACAACGTTGCCCGTCTCGATGTCCGCAATCGCCGCCGGCTTCACCACTACGATGTCTCCGGGCTGGATGGCCGGGGCCATGCTTCCGGAGGTGATCGTCAGGACGCCGAAACCAAAGAACCGCGTCGCAAGGAACACCACAACAGCACAGCCGAAGAGCAATCCGAATAGGCTGCCGGCGATGAGCGTGAGGGAAAGACGCATGCCACGCATCACACGCGGCGTTGTGGGATGTACAGCCGTTGCTTCGTACATGGTGAAGCCTCCTCTTGAAAGATCGAGGGAGGGCGATGACCGCCCTCCCGGGAAAGTCGTTGTGGTCTAGGGGTTCTCGGCTTCGACGATGACCTTGTAGTAAACGAGGTCGCCGGCGCAGTCCGCCGGAGCGTCATCGGCCACGGCAAGAGACGCGACGAATTCGCCGCCCTGCCCGCCCGGCGGAATCTTCTCGTCACCTGACACCGCGATGTCTCCGCTGAAGTCGTCGACGCTGCATTCGCGGTCTGGATAGTGCAGCCGTCGAATACGAACCTCGCCGCCGGTGACGACGAGGTCGAAGTCACCGTTGTTCATGCCGTAGCCCTTGCCGACTTCGGTCCTTGTGCCGTTCGGCCCGATGAGCGTGTGGCAGGTGATAGCCGTGTTGTCGGCGGCAGTCTCCTCGGTGTCGACGTACGGCTCGCCGAAGACGCCGTCACAGTTGGGCTGGTAAACGATTTCGAAGCCGTTTGTGCCGACCAGGGCGGCGCCACGGGCGGAATCGCTCGTTTGCCAGGCCAGCACGGCCCCGAAGGTGATGGCGCCAAGCGCGGTGGTTGCCGCCGCGAGGGCGAAGAATTTCTGGATCACGTGGGTCTCCTTCGTGAAGGTGCGCGCTCGCGCGGGACACAGCGCAGCAAAGCCAGCGCGCGAGGGACGCTTGCGGAAAAGTCAGTCAGGGTCAGGTTGTGGGAGTTTGTCTCGGTTCCGGGCGGCTCCTTCCCGGCGCGCGGACGCTCACCGGGAGGGGCACAGACGCGTGCTACACTCGGCCGGCAAGGGATACCGATGTCCTTGCACCGGCACTGCCCGGCGAGCCACGCCCGGCAGTGCCTTTTCGTGAGTCCGGGCGCCGCGGAGCGGCGGCCGTCACCCCTCTATCGAATGGGCCGGTGCGAAGGTTACGGCATGGTCCGGCGGACGCTGCTCGCGCCCGTGGTATCGATCTCGACGAGTTCCGGTGTGCCCTGGTATGTGAGCGTCGATGCGCCGCTCAGTCTCGCCGGTCCAAGCGTGCCCGTCACCCGCACGTGCGCGGTGCTTGCACCGCTCAACTTGGCGTCGCAACGTTCGACCTCGAGATCCTCGGCATCGATGCTGCTCGCGCCCGATGCGTCGAGATGCAGGGCTCCGGTCTTGCCGTTCAAGGTCGCCCGGCTCGCACCCGACAGATCGAGGTCGAGGTCCGTGCCATCCGTGACGAGTGTCAGACGACTGGCCCCCGACACCTCAGCGGCGAGCGATGGGGTATCGGCGAAGTGCCCCACAGTCGCCGTCGATGCTCCACTCACCTGGAGCGTGTCGAGCGCGGGCATCGTGATGCTGACCTCCAGCGCGAAGGAGCCGCTAAGCCGCGTCCCGTTCTCCAACCCCACCTCCAGGGAGCCGTCGCTGAGCCCGACGTCCAGGTAGTCGACGACATTCCTGTCCGCGCGGACGACTACGGCGTACTCGTCGCCTTGCTGGATCGTTGCGGTGAAAGTGTCGGAGATGGAGACCGCCGTGAAGTCGCGGAAGGCATATTCCACCGTCTGGACCTCGCCGGAAGGTTGGACGGTATGACGGTCGTTGGTGTTCACGTTGACCTCGATGCAGCCCCCGGCCAGCAGGGAGAAGGCAAGGCCGCAGCCGGTGACGAGTAGGAGACGGGTCTTCATCCGTCCGAAGTTACCGGCTCCCTGTGGCAAGACTATCCCGCGCCCGCGTCGATCCTGTCACAACCGTTACCGTCTATCCGTAAACTCCCTAACTCGAACCGAATTCATACACCTGAGAAACACCAACGTCATACAGAACCCTTACAATCGCAGTCTGCACCAGAGGGGGTCAGGGCCAGACCTTGGTACACAACGCTCGTCCTACGTCGGACTCCTCCGCGCGGGAGCGGCTTCATGCTGTTTCCGCGCGGTGGCTCATTGGTTGGCCCTGTCCTGTTTGGGCTCTACTCCAGCCGCGGCGAGCTTGCCCGGGCCGCTTCTTTGAGGCCCAGCGATGACCCTTGCTCTGTCGGGTAAAACACGCGCGCGCCAGGTAGCCCTCATCACCATCGGGCTTGCCGTTTCGGCGGTCGCTACGTTCTTCGCGCTGCTCGGAGCGCCGCACTCCGTCGACGGTGCAGGCAACGGCTCCGAGAACTGTCCGGGTGTTGGCGAGACAAGAGATGGCTACGGGGACAACTTCACCCTCGAGGTCTCGTCGCAGCGCGTTGAGGCCATCTGCATCAAGAGCGGCACAGGAATGTTCGGCGGCTCCGGCCATAGCGGTCCTATCCCCGATGTTGCTGCAAACCCATTAACCCCCGACTACGACGACGGCTGCTACCGAGTCTGGATCACGCTGGACGGCCACTTCGTTGTGGTCTCGCGATACGGCACGCCAGGCCCGGGCTGTCAGGCGCTCGGCCACGTCGATCTCATATTTGACCTGGCTTCGCCGACCGCGACCCCAACCAACACGCCGACGCGCGACCCCAACGAACACGCCGACGAACACTCCTACCAACACGCCCACGAACACGCCGACGAACACGCCGACGAACACGCCCGACGAACACGCCCGACGAACACGCCCACGAACACGTCCCACGCAACACGCCGACGAGTACACCCACGGCCACGGCGACAGGTACGTTAACGCCAACTCCAACGGCTACATCGACGCCGGTCCCACCGACCGCCACGCCGGTCCCACCGACGCCAATCCCTCCAACCGTCACCCTCACGCCCACGAACACTCCAACAGTGACCAACACGCCCACAAACACACCTACCAACACACCCGTTCCGCCGACAGCGACCCCGGTTCCTCCGACGGTGACGCCCACGTTCACTCCAACCCCCCTCAGCGCAGTTCAGGGTGCGAGGACAACTCCGACGCCCACGAATACGCCGACTCCGACGGCTACAGCGACGAACACCCCGGTTCCGCCTACCGCCACTCCGACATTCACGCCTACGCCGGCGCCTGTGGGACCGCAGCCGCCGCCTCCGAGCGACGGTTTCGACCGCATCACGCTCGAGCCTGGCAGCGGTTTCATCTTCAACCCGCCGGGACGGGCGAACACCGGGTTCAACATCTTCTGGGACGGCAACCGCCTCACGGGATCTGATGGCGCGCGCTTCGCTGATCCCGAATCGGCAGACGATGCCGGCAAGGTCGGTCCGGCCCCGGACGAAGGCTACGTCACGAGCGCAATCGCTCCGGCTCCTGACATGGTCCTCCACGTTCGTGTCACTGAGGACGGTGAAACAAAGACGTACACGCTCTGGATTCCCCCGCCCCAGGACCTCGGCGGTCAGCCCGGCCCGCTGACCTTCGACTGGAGGCCCGCAGAACTTACGCCGCCCCCTCCTGCTGGTCCGCTGCCACAGGCGTTCGAAGAGGTGCACTTCGTCGACCAATTCTTCCAGGGTGGCGCCGATGTTGCGGGAACCAACCTCCTGGTGACGATGGGCCTGCTTTTGCTACTCCTTGCCGGGGCGTCCCTCTTCAACGAAGCGCTGGAAGAGAATATTCGCGGGTTTGGAGTCCGTTCAGTCCCGCTCCCCGGCCCCCTCGGGGCTGGCATGAACTGGCTGGGGGACGCGTGGCGCTCGATCGCAGCATTCTGGGCCGCAATCATCCCGGGCCGCACCTGGCTCGACCGTGCCATAGGCCCTGCGGCACTGCTCCTCGGCACCGGCTTTATCTATAGCTTGCTCGAACCCGGGGTCGGCTGGAACGAAAGGAGCTTCACGCTCTTCGTAAGCCTCGTGATCAGCCAGGGCGTGTTGGTGCTGTTCTACGAGGGCGGTAAGGCGTGGCTCTACCGCCGCACGCTCCGTGTTGACGCCGGCATGCGACTCTTCCCGGCCTGCATCATCATCGCCCTCGTCTCGGTGCTCATTTCACGGGCCGCCGGTTTCCACCCGGGAATCGTCATCGGGTTCGTTGCCGCTGCCGTCGTCCTTGGCGAAGGGGACTTCACCCAGGAGGAACGCGGCCGCTCATGGGCGCTTATCGCAGCCTTCATGCTCGCGATCAGCGTCCTCGCCTGGATTGCCGCGATCCCGCTCCATGAGCTCTACAAAGCGAGTCCCAATGTCTGGACAGGCCTGCCCGAGGCTGTGGCGATTTCGGTCTTCGTGGTCTGCCTCGAGGGCCTGCTCTTCAGCCTCATCCCGCTCGAGTTCATGGACGGTTGGCGCATCTGGAAGTACAGCCCGGTCGCCTGGGTGGCACTCTTCGTGCCTTCCACGTTCCTCTTCATCCAGATCCTGTTTAACGACGACGAGGCCTATCTCGACCTCGTCTCCAGCCAGAAGTCGATTACCGGCCTGATCATCCTCGTCGGCTATCTCGGAGTAACGTTCGGAACATGGGCGTTCTTCCGCTGGCGGATCGATAAGAAACCGAAAGTGGCCGAATCGGGCGAAACGCCCGGGGGCTAGGCCCCGCCCAGGGCTTTCGCCACGGTTTCGAGCGCTACACATTCCATGGCACTTGTGCCTGCGGAAGGGACCCGGCCGCCACGCGTGGCTGTGCGTCGCGAATCGCGAAACTGCGGAAGGCCTGTTAACCGATTGTTATCAGGAAGCGATCGACGCGCAGCCGAGCGTTGCCCAGGCGACGCCGGGGACCGCAAGTTCGTAGCATTCCTTCGAAACATCGAATGTGACGCCGACAAAGGACTCGCCCGAAGGAGTGATTCCCAGGCCCTCTACGGTGCCTGCAACGCCGACATCGATCTGGCACGAGGCGATCGGAGATGGCCAGGCGGCCCCATAGCTGAGTTGTGCGGAGCATCCAGCAGGAGCGACGAAGTCAACCGTCACAGTGCGCGTGACCGTACCCATGGTGTGACCGAGGAAAGTGAATCCACCCTCCTTGGCACGGTGTACGACGACGGCTCCCCGATCTGCGTCAGTCTCCGAATTGAATGTGTAATCGCTGTCGCTGACCACACTCTTCGACTGGAATCCGAGGCCGGCGACCGCGGCTATGCCAACGACCAACACCACCACTCCCAGAACCACCGCGAGTCCAGCGTTGCCCACAATTGGGAAGTGTAGAGGAGCGTTGGCCCGGCAGCACCGCTAAGGCTGGTTCACCCGTTGTCGTACCCGGCCGAGATGGGTCTATCCGTCGCCTGGGCGCGTCCTCCCTCGGGTGCGTAGCCGTTGATGATTGCCGCAAGTTCAGCCCTTGGCGGCGCGGCGGGGACCTCCTGCGGCCGCTCCGGTGTCGAAGCGATATGGAGGGTCTGGGTGGGAAAGGCAAACTCGACATCGAGGTCGGCGGCGAGTCGCATGATGTCGAGGTTGAGCACATGCCGGGCCCGCAATTCCTCGTTCCACGTCTGGGCGTCGAAGAAGCAGTAGAGCAGGATGTTCAGGCTGGCCGCGCCAAAACCGTGGAACTCGACCACGTAGTAATCCTTGCGGGTGACAGGATTCGCCCGGATAAGAGCGCGCACTCCTTCGACGAACGCTTGTATCTGGTCCGGTTTCGTGTGGTAGGCAATCCCCAGGGTCGTGTTGTATCGCCGCCAACGCCTCAGGCCCATGTTGTCGATTCCGCCGTCCACGATCTTGGCGTTGGGGACAGTGACCAGGGAGTTGTAGAAGGTTCGAACTCGCGAGGAACGAAAGCCAACGTGCTCCACGGTCCCTTCGACCTCGTCCACGATCACCCAGTCGCCCACCTGGAATGGGCGGTCCGCAAAAATCGTGATGCCGCCCAGGAGATTCTTGATTGTGTCCTGGGCCGCCAGGGCCACGGCGAGACCGCCGATGCCAAGACCGGCAATAAGAGATGTGATGTTCACGTCGAGGTTCTGGAGGATGAAGAGGATGCCGACCACCGTCGCAAACACCTTCAGCGTTGTGTTCAGCAGAGGGATGAGCTGGTCGTCCAGGCGGTTCTCGGTTTGCGCTGCTCGCCGGGCGAGGACGTCGGTGAGGATGTCGACGGCACCGTAGGCCACGAGGACGATCGCGGCCGCGCCGAAGAGACTGAAGATCCGGTCGACCGCATTCTCGATGTCCGGGTCGAAATCGAGGATAGGGAAGCCGATGAGCATAGTGATCGAGGCGCAGAGCACGAACACCGGGAGCGTCATCCGCCTTCGCTCGACGCTCCAGAACTCGCGATCATCGCGATAGGCGCGATGCAAGTAAACGCGAATGGCGAGGACCACCACAAACTGCGCGATCAGCGCGATGGCCACGATTGCGCCGATACCGATGTACTGGCGCATCTCGATTCCGAGAAATGTGTCGTGGAACCACGCAGGCGTAAGGAAGGGCAAGAAAGGCACGACTGGCCTCCTTTGGTGAGGCCGGAGAGGCCGGATGGTGGGCCAAACCTACATGCCGATCGCACTGAGGCAAAGGAAACGAGACGGAGCCGCCTCGGCCGGTTGGCGCCGATGACCGGCACGTCCGAAGCTGATGGAATGACCGAACACGAAGACTCATTCTTCGCGATGAACACCGACATCGACACGATTCTTGAAGCCGACTTCCCCGTGCCCTGGCTCTTGCTTTCCGTCCGCCTGCTCTTCGAACAGCAGGAGGCCCGTTTCTCGCGCTTTCGCGAAGAGAGCCTGCTATCGGCCCTCAATCGCGGCGAAACCGTCGCCGATCCGTGGATGGTCATGGCCTGCGAGCTGGCGTTGGAGGCTCATGACGCCACCGATGGGATGTTCAACCCCATGGTGCTCCCGGCACTCGCGCAAGCCGGATACGGCGAATCATTTGCACCGGGGGTGCGAGGGAATCCCACGGCCCAATCCGTCCCCGACCCCAACGATTGCCTGGTCATCGAGGCCGGCACCGTGTCCTTGCAGTCCGGTCAGCTCGATCTCGGGGGCATCGTGAAAGGTTGGACCGCCGACCTCGCGGTTGAACTCCTGGCTGAAGATGTACCGAATGCATTTGTGAATGCGGGCGGCGACATGCGTTGCATCGGTGGGCAAGGCGAAGGCGGCTGGACGGTGGCGATCGAGGCTCCCATCTCGGGCCAGGTCATCTGGGAAGGGCGGTTATTCGGGGGTCTAGCCACATCCACCTCAATGAAGCGCCGGTGGCGGACCCTCGACGGCCGCGAAGCCCACCATCTCGTCGACCCGCGGACAGGTCTTCCTGCCGAGTCTCCCTTTGTCCAGGTCTCCGTGTTCGCAGAAACAGCCCGCGTAGCGGAGTGTTGGGCAAAGGCCGTGTTGATCGGTGGTGAGCCGGCAGTGCAACCTGCCCTCGCCGCCGGTGTCTCACTTCTCACACTCGACAATGAGGGCCATTCACAGTTGTGTGAGGGCTAACCCCCAGGGTTTACACCAAGTTTCCTGAGAGTTTGCAAATCTCACGACTCGTTTTGCAGACACATCGCGATGTGCACAGCGAACCTCTATAGGAGCACATCGCACATGAACCGTATCGCGTCCTTGGCAATGGCCACAGTCACAACTGCCCTCGTTGGCGCGTCAATTTCTGCAGTGAGCGCAAGCCAGGGGCTCTTCGCCTTTGGCGGCTCCGGAACTGACGAAAGCGCCGCGTCGAGCGACTGGACGGAGACCCCGACCGCAACTGCCGAAGCAGCCACTCCAGCGTCTGAAGACGTGGCTGCGACCGAAACCCCACAGACCACCTACGTCTACGTCGACTCGCCACCAGTCATCGTCACCAAGGAGATTGTGGTCCCGGTCCCCGTTTCAAAGAACGCTCCGGTCGATGTTGTTGCCAGCTCGCTCCCGGAAGTGCCCGGCGCGTCGGCATCGGAGCCCACCGCCGCTGATCCCGGCTCGCCGACCCCGGCTGAGCAGCCGACACCATCGAACGGTAACTCTCCGTCTGGGCCAACTGCAGTTGCTCCAGCTCCCGTCGCACCCTCCGGGCCGGTGTTCGCGCCGCCTCCAAAGTCGTCCGGCAGCCGGCCCTTCCTCCGCTGTCCAACGACCTCCGGAATCTCCGTCACCGACGCAGTCCGCTCCGACGGCGACCCAGAGCCCCACAACTGCGCCGCCTGCTACCGCCCAACCATCGCCGACGGTCTCGGCCGGGTATGGGGGCGAACACGAACATGAGGACGAGCACGAAGACGACCATGAGGGCCGCGACTGATGGCAAAGCAGAATCGCGGTCCGAAGTACGTGCTCAGCCGCGTACTCCTCGTTGGGATCATTGGCTCGCTGGTTGTCGGCATGTGGGGAGCGATCGCCGTCTCCGCCGCGCATGAAACCGTCGCCGATACCGCGGCTGACGGCACAACGGCCGTCATCGAACAGGACGGATGGCGGTGGGATGATGATCTTCAAGACTGGGTTCTCATCGACGGTTCCACCGATACGGCCACCGACAGCTCGGCGACCGACAGTTCTGCCACCCAGGACGGTTGGGCGTGGGACGACGCCAAACAGGATTGGGTGTGGGTGGGAGACGACTCCGCCACCGACGATCCTGCGGCAGCCGGCGATCCCGCGGTGACTGCCGATGCGAACCAGGTCGTGGTCATTCAGCGCGAGCCAGAAATCCGCTACGTCTACGTCACGAAAGAAGTCCCCGTCGCGGCTACCGACGAGCCTGCCCCCGCTGCGAGCCAGCCCGACCCGGCATCCGCTGGCGTCTCGGCCGACGCTTCGCCTGCTGCCACTACAGGCTCGGCTCCCGCGGCACCCTCACCGGCTTCGTCCGCACCTACGTCGGCGTCGGCGCCTGGTGCGCAGCCGGCCCCTGCTTCGTCCGGCTCGCAACCAACCGCGGTGCCCACAACCGGCGCACCCGCCCCTTCCGCTGCGGGCCCCGCCACTGCTCCCCCGTCGGCGCCGCCACCGGCATCAGCGCCCGTACAACCGACATCCATCCCTCCAACGCCAATCCCGCCTACGCCGGTTCCCCCGACGCCCGTACCACCGACTCCGACACCTGTGCCTCCTGCTCCGACACCGGTGCCTCCAACTCCCACGCCGCCCCCACCGCCCAAGCCGAAGCCACCGGCCAGCAAGGCATCCTAGGAGAGCGACCGATGCGGCTATTACTGTTCTTCATGCTTGTCGGGGTGGCGGGAGCCGTGCTTGGGGCCGTTTATGGCGGCGCGCTGGTGGCCCGGTACTTTCCGGACCCCGGCACCCATGGGCCATGGTATGCATCCCGGTCTGCAGGCCTGGCCGGCTACTTCTGCATCTGGTTCTCCCTCGTTGGAGGATTGACGATGTCTTCGTCCTGGTTTGATGGTCTGGTGGCGAGGCCGAGGCTGTTGGCCCTCCACCAGACCGCAGGAATTGCAGGCGTCGTGCTCGGGCTGGCGCACGCCCTCCTCCTCATCCCGGATTCGTGGACCCACTTCGGCCTGCGCGACCTGTTCGTCCCGTTCGGTTCCTACTACGACCCGATCACGTCCGGAATAGGCACCCTGGTGCTCTATCTGGGCGCGGTGGTTTCGTTCTCATTCTGGTTTCGCGGTCTCATCGGGAGTCGAACCTGGCGCCTCATCCACTACACATCGGTTCTGGTCTTCCTGGGCGCACTCTGGCACGGATTCCAGGCGGGCCCGGACGCCCAGACCGGGTGGGTGCTCGGGCTGTATCTCGCGACCAGCATGAGCCTCGTGACCGGACTCGTCGTCCGGGTGACCTATGCGCGGCCACGCCGGCCGCGTCTCAACCAGCCGGTCGCGGCCGGGGAAGTGGTGTGATGTGAATCGGGATTCGCCGGCGGTCATCGCCGATGCCATCGATGGTCGCGCGCTCGGTCGTGTTCTCACGTTCGATGAGCGCAGGCTGCTGCGCGCGGCCCGTCGTTGCGCTGCCTTGACCGTGCCTGGCCCATCCGCTGCAGCGCTCCAACGCATCGATGCGCAGTTCGACCGGCTCGTCGGCGACCAGCCCGGGCGTGGTCCGCTCGGCTGGCTGGCGGGCTGGCTTGGCTCGGGACTGTCGCCCCGCCCCCTCGCTCAGCGGTTGGCCGCAGGCGCTCTGGTCATCGGAGCGTTGGGTTCCGGCACCGTCACGGCCGCTGGCATCTCGCCGTGGGACGCCGTCCGCGAAGCGACGGAGATTGCCCACAGCATCGTGGTGAATCTCAATCCTGGGCGCCTCAGCGGCCCCCAGGCTCCATCATTCGCCGACCCGGACGGCGCACCCGCGCCAACGGCCACCGCGACTCCCCCGTCACCAACCGCCCAAAGCGGTGGAATCGCGCCTCCGCCTTCTCAGACTCCAATTGCCGAAATCGGTGGCACTCCCCCGCCGAGCGAGTCGCCGAGCGCTGGTGTCCTTCCCACCGGAGAACCCGCCGCATCGGCCACGCCGGAAGGCGATGGGACACCAACTGCGGCACCGGCGTTCGAGTCCCCCGAGCCATCTCCCACCGGTACCGTGCCGCCGAAGGCTGAGCAGCCCGATGAGCCCCAGGAGCCGAACTCGGAGTACCCGGGCCAGCTGCCGTCGCCTGTTCCGCCCACGTCGGGCTCACCCGCCAGGCAGCCGAGTCCATCGGCTACTCCAACGGGGACTGCGACGCCCGTGCCAACCGCAACACCGTCGTCAACTCCCTCGCCGAGTCCCTCGCCATTACCCAGCCCCACGGTGTCGGGTGGCTACCAGACCGCAACGTACCAGGCCGACGTCGCCGGAACCGTGACCCTGCGGTACTCCCCGACCGTGCTGGAGTTCGTCAGCGCCAACCCCGCTCCCGGGTGGTCAGCGCACCTCGAGGGCGCCCAGGGGAACTACTTCGAGGTGAAATTCGACCGACCTGACAACGAGGTCAAGTTCGAGGCACGACTGATCGGTGGCGTTGTCCAGGTCACCGTGACGCCGGACGGCGGCGGGGGACACTCCGGGTCCGGGAGCGACGAATGATCGGTGTGGTTGTCCAGCAGCCGGGCACGCTCGATGCCGGGTTTGGATTGCTGCGGGCGGCCTTTCGGCAAGTGGGGCCGCCCCCTTCGGTCGATTGGCATGCCTCCACCCCTCAGGTGCATTCGCTTCGCCAACGCGACCCGGAGACCTGGCGAGTCTTCGTTTCCTCGGAAGCGCCCGCGATTTACCGGTACGTATTCGGGCGCCTCGGCCACGCGGCTGATGCTGAGGACGTCACGAGCGAAGTAATGGAAGAAGCATGGCGCCATGCTCCTAAGCTTGAAGACCGGGGCCTGCCTGCCAGGGCCTGGCTGTTCGGAATTGCCGCGAACGTGGTCAACCGGCATCGGAGGCGGCGCTTCCAGCGGCCGCCCGCGCTTTCGATCGAAGCGTTCGACGGCGCCGGCGGTGACCCCGGTGGACGCGCCCAGATGCTTGATCTCGTGCGCGAAATCGCTGCGCTCGACCGCGGATATGCCGAGGTCATCACGCTCCGCTTCGTCCATGACCTGTCGCTGCAAGAGACCGCAGTCGCGCTTGGCACCACCGTGGACAGCGTCAAGGGAAGGCAAGCCCGCGCTCTCGCGAAGTTGAGGCGCCGTCTCGACAGACATTAGCGGGTTGACCTCGCCGCCAGGCGGTGGTGTCGAGCCTAGAGCGTGAGCCGCACGGTGGTTCCCGTTCCCGGCTGGCTCGACACATCGACCGCCGCCCCGATGCTTCCCGCTCGTTCCCGCATGCTCTGCAGGCCAAGGTGACCCGGGAACTCAGCCCGGGTGTCGAACCCGTCGCCGTTGTCTTCCACCGTGAGTTCCGTCCTGGCACTGCTGCCCCCAAGGGCGACCCGCACTCGCGTGGCCCGGGCGTGTTTCACCACGTTGTGCAGTGCTTCCTGCGCGATGCGATAGAAGGCCTCTTTTGCCCGGATCGGCAGGTCCGGCTCGCCCTCGGTCGCAAGTTCGATGGTTAACCCGTAGCGGGCGCGCGTGGCGGCAACCTGCTTCTCGAGGGCCGCCACCAGCCCTTCATTCGCCAGGGACTCAGGGCGCAATTCGAAAATCAACGCCCGCATTTCTGCAAGCCCGGCTTCAGCCAGCGATAGGACATAATCGATAGGTTCTACCGCCGCCGTCGCATCACGATCGAGTTGGGTGCGCGCTGTGCGCGCGCCAAGCGCGATGCCGTACAGCGCCTGCGACACCGAGTCATGCAGTTCCCGCGCAAGCCGCTGTCGCTCCTCGTTTGCAGCCACCGACTGTGCTTGCTGGACGAGTTCGGCGTTCTCGAACGCAACCGAGACCTGCGCCGCAAAGGCCATGGCGAGGTCTACATGTTCCTGCCGGAACTGCCGCGGTTGGGGCGCGGAGATCGTGAGGAAGCCGATCGTCTCGTTCCGCACCACAAGTGGCACACCGAGCCAGGACCGCACCTGTGCAAACGCCGTGTCGTAGAGGTCGCCAACGATCTCCTGGTAGGCCTGCGACCAGTAGCCGCCGTCGCGGTTGTCGTCCACAAGCAGCGGCTGCCCGTTCGCGAGCTGGTCCCATATTGGTCCGGCATTCGCAATCTCGAACGTCACGCCGATAACATCGCGGCGCGGTGCCGGGTCAGTCTTGCTGTTCGCATATGCAATGCGCAGGTAGTCCCCGTCCCGCAGCACGAGCGACGCATTGCCGAAGTCCATCACGTTGCGGAACTCGTCGAGCACCAGTGCCGCCAGCGCTTCCGTGTCATGCGAGCCGGCGACGCTCCGCGATACCTGCAGCAGCGAAGCCATCTCCCGGGTGCGTTCCTGGGCTTCTGCGTAGAGCCTCGCATTCTGGATCGCCACCGATACGTGATTTGCAACGGTGGTCACGATCTCCTCGTGTTCGGCGGTGAAGTAGTTCGCCGTCTCGTGGACAACGCCCATGTCGCCGATCACGTTCGCTCCGATCCGGAGCGGCACGGCGAGGACCGAACGGAAATAGCGCGCCTCCGACTCCTCGATGGGTACGGTCAGGTGGTTCCGATACTCGACCGCAAACGGCTCCTCGCTTCGGACATCCCGAATCAAGACGCTTTTCCCGGCCCCGAGAGAGCGCATGAATCCGGACTCGGCCCAGCCCTCCCGGCGCGCAATGAAGTTCGCGCTTATGGGCGAAGGCCTTCGCGCGGCCACTTGCCTCGGGCCCGCTGGCGTGTTCAGTCCAACCGAGGCGCCCGTATACGGGATCATCTCGCGCAGCCTGTCGAACGCGACTTCGTACAGGGTTTCGAGGTCGAGCGTTGAGGTCACCGCCCGCGACAAATCGAGGACGGCCGCCATCGCGTTTGCCCGGTCCTCGGCACTTGCGTACAGCCGTGCATTCTCTACTGCAATCGCGATGTGATTGGCGACGGACAGCGCCAGGTCAACATGCCCGGCGTTGAAGTATCGGGGCTGCTCATGTGCGATTGCCAGGTCGCCAATCACCCTTCCCTGGGCAATCAAAGGCACGGAGAGGATGGAGCGGAAGTAGCGTACCGGCGACTCCTCCACCGGAACATCGAAGTACGAACGATACTCGACAGCGAGGGGCTCTTCACCGCGGATGTCATCGATCCGGGACCATTCTCCCTGCGCTACGCGAGTCATGAACTCGCTTTCGTGCCAGCCGGGTCGCCGATCCAGCGGGTTCGGTCCAATTTCCGCCGGGCGCCGCGCGGCAACCTGTTGTCGCTCCCCGTTCGTCCGCAGGCCAATGCTGGCGCCCACATAGGGGATCAAGTCCTGGAGCCGATCCAGTGCGGTTTCGTACAGTTCATCGAGCTTGAGCGTCGAAGTCACCGAACGCGAGAGGTCGAGCAACGTCGAGAGGTCCTGCGCTCGTTCCCGCGCCTCCGAATACAGACGAGCGTTCTCCATGGCGATGACGAGATAGCTGCCTACTGCGCTCACCAGGTTCATGTGCGCCGTCGTGAAGAACCCGGGTTCCTCATGGGAGACGCTGATTTCCCCGACTGTCTCCCCGTTGAGCGAAATCGGGACCTCCATGATCGAACGGAAGTACCGCATGGAAGACTGCTCGATCGGCACGGGGAGATGTGCCCGGTACTCCACCGCTTTTGGGTCATCGCCCCTGATGTCCTCGACGATGAATGCCTTTCCAGCGGAGATGTCACGCATCCACTCACTTCGCCCCCACCCCGGGAGGCGCTGAATAGTGCCCTCGCCGATTTCGGCAGGCCTCCGGGCGGCCCCCTGCATCCAACCTGCCGGGGTCTTGACGCCGATAACGGCCCCCACGAACGGAATCAGGTCGTGAAGTCGGTCGAGCGCGATGCCATAGAGCTCGTCGAGTTCCAGCGTCGAAGTCATCGCCTGCGAAATGTCGAGGAAGAGGCGCACCTGGTCCGACTCGCGCAACCAGTCCACCGGACCCGATACGGGCTTGCCGCTTGAGGCGCCCTCGCTCATGGGACAGGAGCTGAGTCGACGAGGCCGGTCCTCACCGCGTGGAGCGCCGCCTGCGTCCGGCTCTGCACGCCCAGCTTGCTCAGCACGTTGCTGACGTGCGTCTTCACCGTCTTTTCGCCAATCCCAAGGTCCCGTGCGATCTCTTTGTTCGCGCGCCCGGCAGCTACCAACCGAAGGACCTCAGTCTCGCGCTCCGTCAGTTGCTCTGGCTCTTCCGGCGTCCGCAATTCCCGCATCAACCGCGCCGCCGCCTCGGGCGACAGTTGCACCTGTCCCTGGGCGGCCGCTTTGATCGCGCGTCGCAGTGCGTCGGACTCGGTGTCTTTCAGCAAATAGCCGATCGCTCCCGCCCGGACAGCCCCCACCACCGAGGCATCCTCGAGAACGCTCGTCAGTGCGATGACTTCCACGTCAGGGTGTTCGCGCCGGATGTGGCCGATCGCCGTGATGCCGTCCATCACTGGCATCAGCAGGTCCATCAGCACGACATCCGGTTGCAACTCTCCTGCAAGCCGCAGCGCTTCCGCGCCATCGGCGGCTTCGCCGATGATCGTCAGCTCGTCGTCGAGCGAAAGGAACATTCGGAGGCCCTGTCGGACTACCGCGTGGTCGTCGGCGATAAGGATTCTGATTGCCATGGTGTTGGCTCCGCAACGTTATTCGCGAGCAGTGGCGCGACTATAGCAGTCTCCGGCAGCGCTACCGACAGCCGCAGGGCGGATTCTCGCCTCCGCCGAAAGACTGAGAGTGCGAGGCCACCGATGCCCGATTCGGCGCGCTCGACTCGCCCCGACACTTCAGGACATGGAGACAGACCACATCCGCGTCCTGCTTGTCGATGACGAGCCGGCCATCCGCAAAGGGTTGCGCATGCAGCTCGAGCTGGAGCCGGATATCTCCGTCGTTGGCGAAGCCGACGATGGGGACCGCGTGCTCGAACAGGCTGATGCCTTCGGCGCCGACCTCGTCGTCATGGACATCCAGATGCGGTCGGTCGATGGCATCTCGGCAACCGTCGCGCTGCAACGGGAACGGCCCGCGCTGCCCATCGTGATCCTCAGTCTCCACGACAGCTTGCGCATGCGGAGCGCCGCCCTCTCGGCCGGCGCGAAGGCATTCGTGAGCAAGCACGAACCGGCCGGGGTTCTCCTGGCCGCCATCCGGCGAGTGGCAAACGAGCTGCCCCGAGAAAGCGAAGAGGAACGATGAATGGCACGACACGCTAGCTCCCCCGAACGCCGGCCTGGCCGGCACGCACTGCAACAAAACCTCACCAGGAGAACCGAAACCGTGACTACTCAACTACTGGAACGGCCGCAGGCCGAGGAACCCACCATCGGATACGACTACGCGATCACCGCCACAGGGGTGACAAAGACCTACGGCTCCAACGGCCAGTCGGTCTACGCGCTCCGGGGCGTCGACATTGCAGTCGGCCGCGGCGAGATGGTCGCCATCATGGGGCCGTCGGGCTGCGGCAAGACCACCCTGCTCAACTGCCTTTCCGGGCTCGACGAAATCGATTCCGGCGAGGTCCGCATCGATGGCGTCGACATCTCAAGCATGTCCGACAAGGCGCGCACGTCGCACCGGGCTGAGGAGATGGGCTTCATCTTTCAGACCTACAACCTTCTCCCCGTCCTCTCGGCCGTGGAAAACGTCGAGCTGCCCCTCATCGTCTCGGGCACGCGTCCTGGGCAAGCCAGGGCCCGCGCCCTTGAATCCCTCGACCGCGTTGGTCTCAGGGACCGGGCGAACTCAAGGCCGTCGCAGCTTTCCGGAGGCCAGCGTCAGCGCGTCACTGTCGCCCGCGCTCTCGTCAACGACCCCGCCATTGTCTGGGCCGACGAACCGACGGGAGCCCTCGACACTCGCACCTCAAACGAGGTGATGGCCCTCATGGAGGAACTGAACCGTACCCACGGCCTCACCTTCGTCATCGTCACCCACGACCCGCGCATCGGCGCTCGGTGCAATCGGACCATCTACATGCAGGACGGCCTCATCGCCGGCCAGGAGGCAACAGAGTGAAAGAGCTATTCGGCATTCCCATGTCGGGGATCACCGTGGCGATGGTGATCCTCCTCGGGGTGGCCCTCGCGGTCACCGCCTTCATCGCCGTCTCCAACAAGACCATGTTCCGCATGGGCGTCCGCAACATCCCGCGTCGCCGTATACAGTCCGGGCTCATCGTCTTCGGGCTCATGCTTTCGACGCTCATCATCACCGCCGCCTTCGTGACCGGCGACACCATCGACCACTCCCTGACCAAGGGAAGCTACGAACTGTTCCAGCGGTCGGACCTCGACATCACCTGGAACGGTGAGCGCAACTTCCTTCGCGACCAGGGCGCGACCGATGGTTCCACGCCGGCCTACGTCGATGGCTCCGTTGTCGAGTCGCTAGATGTCGCTTTTGCCGACGATCCGTCCATCGACGGCTTCCTCCCGTGGCTCTACACGTTGATGCCGGCCCGGAACGTCGACAGCGGCGATGCCTCACCAGCTCTCCAACTGGTCGGCTACGACCCGGCCCGGCTGACGGAGTTCGGTGGGCTGCACGCAATCGACGGCGATGCGGGCAACCTCGACATCTCGAGCGACGCGGTGTTCATCAGCCGGCGAACGGCGAAGGACCTCGCCCTCAAGCCCGGTGACACCATCGCCGTCTACGGTCCCGGTGGCCCCCAGCAGTTCCACGTCGCCGCTGTCGTGGAAGACGAGCTCGCGAGCGGAGTCCTCGGCTTCGAGTTCTCCTCCGTGCCCGGCGGCGTGGCCATGCCGATCGACCACCTTCGGTCGCTCATGGGACTCGATGGCAACGAGATCAGCATCCTCACCGTTGCCCTGCACGGCGATGTCCATAGCACCGTCGATGGCGGCTCCGCGGCTGCGACGAAGGTCCAGGATTGGCTGGACGGCGCCGGCGCCGGCGTCTTCGCTGCCGCTGGTCTGCCCCAGGGCCGGGCGGTCGAGGCATTCGACGTAAAGGCGGAGGCCGTGGATGCGAGCGAGCTGAACGGCAACCAGTTCGTCGCGTTCTTCATCATCCTTGGGCTCTTTAGCATCGCTGCCGGCGTGCTCCTCATCTTCATGATTCTCGTCATGCTCGCGAGCGAACGTCGTTCGGAGATGGGAATGGCCCGCGCCGTTGGCGCCCAGCGTAAGCACCTCCTCCAGTCGTTCATCGCCGAAGGGATGGCCTATTCGCTGCTCGCCGGGACGGTTGGCGTGGTCTTCGGCGTGCTCGCCTCGCTCGGACTCACCAACGTCCTCCTGCCTGCCTTCGACAGGGAGTACTTCTCCATCGTCGAACCGAAGGTGACGTGGCAGGCCATTGTTGTCGGCTACAGCCTCGGCGTGGTGGTCACATTCATCACGGTGGTCATCGCAGCGATGCGGGTCACCCATATCAACATCGTCGCCGCCATTCGTGGCCTTCCGGAAGGGCCTCGTCCCGCCCGCAAGCGCAGGATGAGCTGGAAGTGGATTGCCCTGAGCGTCCCCGCCATGGTTATCCCTCCGCTCGGTCTCTGGTGGCTCCTGCGCAAGGGGTTCGGCATCTCGAAGACATGGATCCTCGGGCCGGCCGGAGTTGTCTCAGGCGCGCTCCTCATTCTCCTCGGGCTTTCGAGTGACGTCCTCGCCTACTTCGCCCTCGGTGTTTCGCTCATCCCCCTGAGCGTCGCGGCGATGGCGTTGCGGTGGGGGTTGCCTGCCCGCGGTACATGGACGGGCGTTGGCATCCTCTTGCTGGCCTACTGGCTGTTGCCACCCGGCACCCACGATGCCCTCTTCGGGGAGTTCAAGACCAAGGGAGACGAGATGTTCGTCTTCTCCGGTTTGATGATCGTCGTCGGCGCCACGCTGGTCATCGCCTTCAACGGCAACATCATCACCTCGCTCTTCGGTGGGACCACCAACCAGGGTGTCGTCAGCCGCGTCCCGTTGATGCTTGCATCCGTCGCTGGCGCCCTCGTGGCGACGGGCCTTGCGCTCGGTGACTACGCGAACGGAGTAGGCCAGCTGGCCTACATGGTGGCCGCGGTGGTGGCTGCCGGTGCGGTCTGCGCCCTGGCGGCAGCAAAGTTCTCCAGTGCGGCACCCGCCCTCAAGATCGCGATTGCCTACCCGATGGCCAGCAGGTTCCGGACAGGCATGACGATTGCGATGTTCTCTCTGATCGTCTTCTCCCTGACGGCGTTCAGCATCCTTATCGCGAACTTCGGTGCATTTGAAGGTGGCGACGAAGCCCGCGGCGGGATCGACGTCATCACGACCCGTACCGACACCAGCGACGTCGAAAACGTTGTCGGTGAACTGAGCAACGATGATGCAGCCCAGGTCGCTGCAGCCGGCGCGCTCACGCTCGCTCGGCCCGGCCAGGAGGCGTTCGATGCCACCGCCGACGAATGGCTCGATTACCCGGTGATTGCCGGGGACGCGACATTCTTCGGCGGGGTGCAGCCCACGCTCGACTCGCGGGCCTATGGCTACGGATCGGACGAGGCGGCCCTGGCGGCGGTTGGAAGTGACCCTTCGCTCGCCCTCATCGACCTCTACGGCTCCGGCCAGGGGTACAGTGAGTTGGACTGGTCCGTGCACGTGGATCCGAAGGATGGCTATTTCGAGCCATTCGATATTCAGGTGCGCAATGCCGAGACCGGCGAGACACGAACGCTGACCGTCGTCGGCGTGTTGCGAATCGGCCTCCAGGCCGGGGACATCGCCGGGATCTACATCAACGAGCAGTCGTACAGCGGCCTGTTCGGGGCGCCCGTCTACCAGAAGGAGTATCTCCGCCTGGACGATGGAACCGATGCCCGCGACTTCGCAGATACCATCGAAGCCTCCCTCGCAACGCGCGGTGTAGGGGCGACGTCGGTCGCGCATACCATCGAGCGGATGTCGGCTCAGACCACAGCGTTCAATCGCATGTTCCAGGCCTTCATGGCGCTCGGACTTGTTGTTGGTATCGCCGGTCTCGGCGTCGTTTCCTTCCGCTCCGTCGTCGAACGGCGTCAGCAGATCGGGATGCTGAGGGCCATTGGCTTCCAGCGCGGCACGGTTGCCCTTAGCTTCCTCGTGGAGTCTGGCTTCATCGCCGTGATGGGCATCCTCTCGGGGGTCGTCTGCGGCACCATCCTCTCGCGGAACCTGCTCACCTCGGACAGTTTCACGCAGGGGGAGACCGTCAACTTCTCAATCCCCTGGTTCGAAGTGGCTGGTCTGGCGATCGCCTCGCTGCTCGTCGCGCTGCTCATGACCTGGTGGCCCAGCCGTGGCGCAGCCCGGGTGCCCGTCGCGGAGGCTCTTCGCTACGAGTAACTCGTGAAATCGAACAGCACGAAAGAAGGGGCTCCCGAGCATATGCTCGGGAGCCCCTTTCCTATGAGCGTGGTGACATGGGCTACTGTTCAGTGCGGCTCCGGCGCCCCAGCATCCAGGCAACGGTCGTTACCGCTACGACACTGGCTATTGCCACCACCGCAACCACCCGAAGGACACTCCCAACCCGGCTCCTCCCGGAGCCCCCGAATCCTTCCGCACCCGGCGGCAACGTCCGTGGCGGCGCCAGTCTGGACTGCAGCCCTGTGCGCATGGCGTGGCGCCGGACGTAGGGCTTGCGGACTGCCATCCGCGACGGCTTCCCGCGGTTCAGCCGCTGGCTCCGTGACGTGTGGCGATAGTCCCGATGTGTCTTCCGTTCGGCCCGCCGTGCCTGGCGCAACGACCGGCCCAGCGTCCGTTTTCGCGTTCGTGTGGGTAGTTCAGACATCTTCATATATCTACTACATCGGCGAGAACCGTGCGTTCGCCATATGGATCGAGGACCGTGATGGCGTCGCTTGTGGTTGTTATGTGGCCGCTATGCAGGGCGAGCGAAGCTTGTGGAGTCGTGGGGCAACTATGTACGTCTGCCCCATCGAGCAATGAAATCACCCACGAGGAGTACACAAGTGGCAGATATTGATAACGGCAAGGAACGCATGAAAGGCGAAGCCAACAAGGCCAAGGGCAAGGTCAAGGAAGGCGCCGGCAAGCTGACCGGCAACGACCGCATGGAAGCCGAAGGCAAGGGCGACCAGTTCCAGGGCAAGGCCCAGGTTGCCGCCGCCGACCTGAAGGACAAGGCCTCTGACGTCGCCGACAAGGTCAAGGAGAAGACCGGCCGCTAGCGAGCGATCGAGCGCAAGCGAAAAGCATCAGGCGCCCGCGGAAGTCCGCGGGCGCCAGTCTTATTAATCC